>CBDCMO010000002.1:0-2810548 GCA_965219125.1 Aequorivita sp. | reverse complement strand
ACAACAATGTAATCTTACACAGAGTTTTTACAGCAAGTCCGGAAAAAGTATTTCGTGCTTTTACGAATGCGGATGCGCTTGCTTCTTGGATGCCACCTAATGGCTTTGTAGGGAAAGTTCATCATTTGGATGCCAAAATAGGTGGCACTTATAACATGTCTTTTACAAATTTTACTACAGGAAAAACAGAATCTTTTGGAGGGGAATATGTAGAAATTATACCCAATGAATTTTTAAAATACATCGATAGATTTGACAACCCAAATTTACCGGGAGAAATGACAATGACTGTAAAAATAAAACAAGTAACATGTGGCACAGAACTAAATATTACACAAGAAGGTATTCCTGAAATGATACCCGTAGAAATGTGTTATTTGGGATGGCAGGAATCTTTGGAAAAATTGAAAAAATTAGTTGAGCCCAATATCCCTGACGCATAGTTTTATCAGTTTAATATTCACATCAAAAAACAAATAATAATGAAGAAGTTTAAAATCATTTTTTGGGTAACCACAGGACTAATTTTTATAATGGAAGGATTACTTCCTGCATTAACCTCCCAAACTGAACTTGCAAAAGAAGGCATCCAACATTTGGGCTATCCGCTATATTTTGGAAATGCTTTGGTCGTTTTTAAAGTATTGGGAGCTTTGGTTTTAATTATTCCACAAGTATCAAAACATATAAAAGAATGGGCTTATGCAGGTTTTGCATTTGATTTTATTTTTGCAAGTATCAGTCATTTTGCAATTGATGGAATAACCTTTCAATCGTTTTTCCCGCTTATCTTTTTCGGTATTTTAATAGCTTCTTATAGTTCATATCACAAAATTAATTCAATAATCAACTAACTTCAAAAAACAATAATATGGCAACTATTAATCCTTACATCAACTTTAATGGAAATGCTGAAGAAGCATTCAATTTTTACAAATCTGTATTTGGCGGAGCGTTCGCAATCCTTATGCGATTTGGCGATATGCCAAATCCTAATATACCTGAAACCGAAAACAATAAAATAATGCACATTGCATTACCAATTGGCAAAAACATGTTGATGGCAAACGATGTTCCCGAATTTATGGGCCGCGTAAATGAAAATGAAAACAGATCTAAAATATCCCTAAGCGCAGAAAGTCGTGAAGAAGCCGACAAATTATTTAACGGCCTTTCAGCGGGCGGAAGTATTGAAATGCCAATTGGCGACAGTCCGTGGGCAACTTATTTTGGCATGTTTAGAGATAAATACGGCATTGAATGGATGGTAGAATTTGACCCAAACAATAAAGTCTAAATCAAATTAGAAAGCTTACTAAAAATATTGCTGGGCAATACTATAAATACAAATTACTAAAACCTTTTGTGCGGTGATAGTTTGCAATATCTTTTTGCAACTAACTGCACAATAGGTTTTTTAAATTTTACTTTGTTTATATTTGGTTTTGATAATAATATAATGTGGATAAACGCTATATGGTTTTTATTCGCATGTTGCCACACATTTGAGAAAAACCCTATGAATAGAGAAATTTGGACAAGAAGAAATTTTAATAACAACAATCCGAAAAGTTATCCTTGCCCAACTTGCAACGTAGGAATTTTAGACCTGAATGGAATTTTGACTAAAATTACGCCAACGGGAAAAGAAATGGAATACTACAATTATGACCAAGGAATTGAACACGTATTTAGTGGAATTTTACAATGCAAAAATGCTGATTGCAAAGAATTAGTAACTATCAGCGGACAATGTTTAAAAGACATCGTTTTTGGAAAAGAATTACCAGACGGACAATTAGTTGAAGACCGATTTTCAGATTACTTTCCAAAATACTTTTATCCAAATTTGAGATTATTCAGACTTTCTGACAAAATTCCTGCGAATGTTTCCGAACAAATAAATTTATCCTTTTCTAACTACTTTGATGATTTATCATCTTGTGCGAACAGAATAAGAAACTCAATTGAATTGATTTTAGATGACTTAAAAGCACCTAAATGGAAAAAAACAAACGCTGGAAAAATTCATAAATTTAAAGTTCTTCACCAGAGAATAGAACATTATGGAAAAAGAAACAAAAACATTGCCAATCATTTACTCGCTTTAAAGATAATTGGAAACGAAGGAAGTCACGTTGGAAATGTAGCAACGGAGGATGTTTTAGACGCTTATGAAATTTTAGAGCAATTAATCGAATTTGCATACATAAAAGAAACAAAACGAATCGCTGAAATAGCAAAAGAAATAGTTACAAGGAATAAACCGAGAACAGCGGAATAAAAACGTGTGGCAACAACGTATATAGCTCATAGCTAATTAGCTGATTAATCGAAGTTAAGGCATATTTGTAAAGTCGCCAAATTTTTAAATTTGACGATTTCCAATAAAAAAATAAATAGTAAAATTTAAAAATCTGGCTTGTGCTTAATCCGAAAATAATTTTCAAATTTGCACGCTACGAGCCATATACAAAACCGTTATGCCACATTTGAGAAAAAATGATAGAACAAAAGAAAAAACAGAGATTTGAATTTTTAGAAAAGCTATATAAAGAGACGAACGGGAGTGAATCTTATATGGTAAATATGTGGGAATTAGGAAAGGAACTTGAATACGACAGAGAAACTACTTCTAATATCGTGGAATATCTACAAGGCGAAGATTTACTTGTTCCAAGAGCTTTGGGTGGTGGAATAGCAATTACTCATTATGGAATAAAAGAAATAGAAGAAGCATACGAATATCCAAATGAGCCAACTGAACATTTTATGCCAATTAATGTCATAAATATCGAGAATATGAATAATTCCTCAATACAACAAGGAACAATTCATTCAACTCAAAACAATCATTTTGATACTAATGAACTTTCGGAATTAAAACAAATTATCAGCGAACTACAAAAGGTTATATCTGAACTTGAAGAAAGTGATTTAAAAGAAGAATTAGTTGCAGAAAATGAAACCTTAATTTCGCAAAGTAAATCACCAAAACCCAAAAAAAATATAGTCAAAGAAACTCTCAAATCTATTAAAGAAGTTTCAAAAGCGATTACAATAAAAACTATTACAACTCAACTGAACCAATTAATAGATGGTTTTTTAACTTCAATGTAATATGGCAGATAAAAAAAAGAAAAATGACTCGGGAAAAACTGAACAAGTTCAAGAAAGAAAACCAGTAATCGTTGAGGATTTGAGTAAAGAAGAAAGAGCTGATTTTATATATCAGCAAGCAAATAGAATTCAATATCTTGAAAACGAACTAAAGCAACGAAGTAATCCTATTCACGTTTTATCAGATAATGCGGATAATTTGATTTCTCTAATTAAAAATACTGCTGACAAATGGCTTGAGATAAAAAAGACAACTTTAGGATTTAATACAAAAATGTCTTTATTCGCATCTTTAATTATTTTAATAATTGTGGGTAGTGCTGGTTGGCTGACTTACGAAGGTAAAATAGACGGTTCGACTTTTACCTTTTTATTGGGTTTAATTGTAGGATACGCGTTGACTTTTATACAAAATCTGATAAATCCACCGCAATAAAAAACGTGGCATAACAACGTATATAGCTCATAGCTAATTAGTTGCTTAATCGCAGTTAAGGCATATTTTCAAGTCCGCCAAATTTTTTAATTTGGCTTATTGAGAAAAAAGGTAATAAGAAAATTAAAAAATTCGGCTCGTGTTTAACCGAAAATTATTTGCTAATTTACACGCTACGAGCCATATACAAAACCGTTAGCAACAAGCAAAGAAAAAGCCCCCGCGCAAACAGCACTTTCATTTTTTAGCCAACGCCACCAAAAAGCCAACGCAAAAAAAAATAGCTGTTTTTTTTTGCCTTTGCACTCAAATCCGTTTTGAAATTACAAACATTAATCGTAATATTGCAATAAATTAATAAGCTATGGGATTATCCAAAACCGAAATCTTTACCGACGAACAAAACAAAGTCTCAATATTTGCCAAGGCATTCGGTCATCCAGCTCGGGTTGCAATCTTGCAACACTTATTTAAAACCGATTCTTGTATCTGTGGCGATTTAGTAAACGAAATTGGTCTCGCACAACCAACTATTTCTCAACACTTAAAAGAACTTAAATATTTAGGCCTGATAAAAGGTATCGTGGAAGGCACAAGTGTTTGTTACTGTATTGATACCGATAATTGGAAAGAAATGAAAGAAACAATGAACAAATTTTTAAATCAAGACACACCTTCTAAAGAAGATTGCTGCTAAAAAATTTATAAATATTAATCGCTTTATTGCAATAAACATATATTATGAAACTATCACAAGTCAAAGAAAAACTTACTCAATTGGACTACATCGCTTTCCAATTGCCAAATGGCGAATTAGTGCCTAACCATTTCCACGTCACAGAAGTCGGCAAAGTAACCAAACACTTCATAGATTGTGGCGGAACGATACGAAAAGAAGTCGTCGCAAACTTCCAACTTTGGAACGCAAACGACTTCGACCACAGATTACATCCCGAAAAACTTTTGAACATCATCGAACTTTCCGAAAAACTCTTGGACATAGAAGATTTAGAAATCGAGGTGGAATATCAAGGGCAGACCATAGAAAAGTTTGGAATCGATTTTAACGGATCAAACTTCTTGTTGACCACAAAGCAGACAGATTGTTTGGCAAAAGACCAATGCGGTATTCCAAAGGAAAAACCAAAAGTAAAAATGTCCGAATTAAATGATGAACCTTGCTGTTCCCCAGACGGAAACTGTTGCTAAACAACTTAATATCTACAGAAATGATAACAACAGAATCAACGCTATTTACAGAAATAGAAAAGCTAATCAAAGGTTTAAATCCCCAAACCATTTCAGACGAGCGCAAAGAGGTTTTACGACCATTAACCGATTATTTGCAATCTAAAGTTTCAAACAACCAAGAAACTCGCATCAAATTTATCTGTACCCACAATTCGCGAAGAAGTCATTTAGCTCAAGTTTGGGCACAAACTATGGCAAATTATTTCAATATTGATAAGGTGTTTTGTTATTCGGGCGGCACAGAGGCAACAGCACTTTTTCCAATGGTCGCTGAAACCTTGCAAAAGTCAGGCTTTGAAATAAAAACAATTTCAGACGGCAACAACCCAATTTACAGTATTAAATATGCAGACAACGAGCAACCAATTATAGGCTTTTCAAAAAAATTGGATGATGATTTTAACCCAAAATCCCAATTTGTTGCAATTATGACCTGTTCGCAAGCGGATGGTGGTTGTCCTTTTATTGCAGGTGCAGAAAAGCGTATTCCAATAACTTTTGAAGACCCAAAAGCGTTTGACAACACACCGCAACAGGCAGAAAAATACAATGAAAGAAGTCTGCAAATTGCAACAGAACTGTTTTACGTTTTCTCTCAATTAAATGCTTAAAAATGACCAACAAAAAATTAGGTTTCCTCGATAGTTATTTAACACTTTGGATTTTTATTGCAATGGCATTCGGCGTTGCGCTTGGATACTTCGTGCCAACCGTTCCTAATATCGTCAACTCATTCAGTAGCGGAACTACAAACATTCCCATTGCAATCGGTTTGATATTGATGATGTATCCACCTTTGGCAAAAGTCAATTACTCACTATTGCCAAAAGTTTTTAGAAATATAAAAATCCTTTCTATATCACTTATTCTAAATTGGATAATCGGCCCAGTTTTAATGTTCGCTTTGGCAATCACGTTTCTACGTGATTATCCCGAATATATGGTCGGCTTAATTTTAATCGGTCTGGCACGTTGCATCGCTATGGTTTTGGTTTGGAACGACCTTGCAGAAGGCAGTAGCGAATATGGCGCAGGTTTAGTGGCATTGAATAGTATTTTTCAAGTTTTTGCCTACAGTTTTTATGCGTGGATATTTATCACCGTACTTCCGCCCTATTTTGGGTTTGAAGGAGCAATCGTTGATATTTCAATAGCCACCATTGCTGAGAGCGTAGCAATTTATTTGGGTGTTCCTTTTTTACTCGGAATATTCAGCAGGCTGATTTTGGTAAAACTAAAAGGCGAAGAATGGTACACACAAAAGTTCATTCCTACAATCTCGCCAATAACGTTGATAGCTTTGTTATTTACAATCGTGATTATGTTTTCGCTCAAGGGCGAACTAATCGTTCAAATACCAATGGATGTGCTCATTATTGCAGTTCCGTTGCTCATATATTTTACATTGATGTTCATCATCGGGTTTTTCGTTACCAAGGCAACAGGTGCAGAATACGACAAGACTGCTTCAGTTGCGTTTACCGCAGCAGGAAATAATTTTGAATTGGCAATTGCAGTTGCAATTGCAGTCTTCGGGTTAAATTCCGGACAAGCATTCGCAGGAGTTATAGGACCGTTGGTTGAAGTTCCTGCCTTGATTTTTTTGGTTCGGGTTTCCTTTTGGTTGCGGAAAAAATATTATCCTAAAAAAGCCATCTAACTTGGTTAACCAAAATGAATGAATGTTAAATAGAAAACAAAAAAAAGGCAACCAAATTAACTTTTTCATTACATTTAACATATTTAATCGTTAAAACCTAAAATTATGGCATCAACATCAGAAGTAGGGCACGCAAAAAATGTAGCAAACTTTTACGACCTTATTAGCTTTGCACAAGGCTATGGCGCAACCTACAATCCATCAAAAAACAGCCTAAAATTACCGCAACTCAATTCGCTTTACACACAAGCAAACGCAGACTTAAATGGTGTTACAAGCAAAAACACAGGGTATAATAATGCTGTAAACGACCGCATTGAGGCGTTCGATGGTTTGCGTAGCCTTTCAACCCGTTTGGTAAACGCTTTGGAAACTACCGATGCAAGTAAGGAAAAAGTTGATGACGCTAAAGGTTTTAACCGCAAGATGCAAGGACAAAGAGCAACTAAAAAAGAACAACCAGTTGACCCAAACCAACCAGCACCCAAAACAATAAGTTCGAGCCAACAATCCTACGACCAAATGATTCAACATTTCGAGGGTATGATTTCCGTCCTCGAATCCGAACCAAGCTACACACCCAACGAATCGGATTTAAAGGTTACCGCATTGCAATCCAAATTACAAGACCTGAAAGACAACAACAACAAAGTGGCTGATGCATATACCGCAGTTAGTAACGCAAGAATCGAAAGAAACAAAACATTATATACAGATGACAGCGGCTTGGTTGACACCGCAGGAGAAGTTAAGAAATACGTAAAGTCCGTTTTTGGAGCCACAAGTCCAGAATTTGGGCAGATAAAAGGTATTAAATTCAAGAAAGAAAAATAATCTAACGAGTTGTCAGGTTGTGCGAAGTCGAAACCTTTATATTCTCGTTAGAACTTTCACAAATCTTGCGACCGCATTTTAAATTAGAGCATCCGCAAGTATAAATATTCTATCCGCAGTTTAAATAATGGCGTCCGCATTAACAAATCTTGCGTCCGCCATTTATATTTTCATTTCCGCATTAACAAATCTTGCTTCCGCCATTTATATTTTCGTTACCGCATTAACATTTCTTGCGACCGCTTTAACAATTCTCGCTTCCGCATTAACATTTCTCGCATCTGCAACTATAATACTGGCGATAGCTGAAAGATTTGCCTGAACAACGCCAACGCTCAAAGCCATACACATTTGCAATTCGCGCAAAGCCACCACGCCATAAAAAATTGCAAAAGATATAAGTATTTTACAAACTCAGATATGATGAAGATTTTGGAAAAGATCACGAAAAACTAAAATTCGCGATAACAAAAAACAAGAACTTACATATAAAAATGGTCAAGAATAATATCCAGTCAACCTTCTTTCTAAATTAAAAACCGTTCTTGGCACTCCACAAAATAGAAAGCTTAGCTAAAGCTGCATAAAACCATATTTGTATTCTGTACGGTTACTTGCGCGGATAATATATTTTTTGGGAGTTACTGGAATTATAAATTGTGTATCAAGTTCAAACTGTTCTTCCTTGGTTACACCTATTCCCGCAGCCAATAATGCTTCTTGGCTCAGCGTTTCGCCAGTTGGTGAAATAACTTCTTTAATAGGGAAACGGCGATTAAATACCTGATGGATTTTCCCTTTGTTAAGGTCGCGCGTTTCATTGTACAACAATACCAAATTATCCCCGTCAAGATACGATAGGGTAGATAAAAATGAACCGTTATCGTTTGTCGTATTCGGCTCTGCAGTATCAATTATTTGCGACCATTGCAAACTACCTGTAGCCACATCAAAACCCTGTATTAGATAGCCGTTATTAAGATAAGTATAGTCATAACTAAATCCTTGCTGCCCAATGTTTGATCCTTTCGATTTCTTTTCAACAAACATCCGGTCATAAATGGCATAAAATTGGTCTTTTCCAAAGATTACATTCTTTAAATTTAGATTGGTAACCACATCAAAATCGTTGCGTTGGGTATAATCTACATTTCCGTCCGCGTTTAGTTGAGAAATTAATATGCCATTGCCCGGCACTCCGGAATTTCGTCCGTTCATATCTATTTTAAGGCCGAACGTACCCGATTTTTCGTGGGTAAGTACGCCCATAAAATAAAATTTATCACCTATAAATTTACCTTGAAATTGCGGAATTTGGAAATTATCTTCCTGCTTTAAGGAATGCGTCTGCACATTTTCCTTGTCGCTATTCCAAACATACATATTTAGATAGGGCTTCTCCTTTTTTTCATCTATTTTTTTAATAACTATAATCTGTCCGTTATTTGAAACAAAAAGAGTGTGTTGCTTATCGCGCTTATCTTCAAATGGAAATTCCAGCAATTTTTGAGACATTATGTTTTGATTGGCATCCAACAATATCAATTCAATTTTTTCAGTTGCCTTCTTTTCAAAAGGTAGTTCTTCAACAACTGCATATTTAGAATGATCATCACTCTGGGATACCAGAAAGTTGGCATTTTTATCGTCCATTGCCACAATAGGTTTTAGCGTGCCCATCTTCCCTGTTCGTATATCCACTTCTCTGGAAAGTAGTTTATATTTTTTATCGCTTCGGTCAAATTCAGTGTAGAAAAAAACAAACTGTGTGCCTTCTTTTTGAAATAAACTGTGCAAGGTTAAACTTGCAAGACCCATCGGCGGTTGTTCTACAGAAAGGTCAATCGTTTTTGTTTTTTCAAGTTCAGAAAGCGAAAATTGATCTACTATTACCTTTCGGTTAAAAACCGCCAAATCATAATAAGAAGAAATTCTGTACAGTTGGTCTGCAATTACGTGGGTTACTTCCTTATCCGTTTCGTCGGGAATAGCAAAGGGAAAGCCCCAACTAAAGGTTTGGCTGTGTACGGCAAACGTTATAAAACTGATAATGGCAAAGAAGATACTTTTTTTCATTTTAGTTAAGATTTGCAGTTGGCATTATATTCATCAACAATAGCTTCCATATTTAAAATGGAATATCCTTTTGCCTTACTTTTTATTTTGGCCGCCAATTCCTTATCATTTTTAACCATATTGGCCATTTTATCTGCGTAGCCAATAATAAAAGTTTGCGTATTTACAGCTTCCTCGTCATTTTGAAGAATCATGGTAGTATCCCAAGCGCCATTATTGAGCGTTCGTAACGCGTATTGTTTTAGGCAACCATCCTTTACCAATAAAAGAAACTTGTTGTTTTTAAAGGGAATATCCTTGTATTGAACTGCGTGATATGTTTGGTCGGCAACTTTGTAACCTGCAATATCCTTTGGTTTATAACTCTCTTTTTTGCCTTTTAATTCCTTTTTAAAAATTACTTTTTCGTAGCGGACAGATTCGTCATTATACATAATATAACCTCGCTCCTTAGTTCCATCCTTTTTTATAATATAACCTTCATAAAAGTTGGAAATTTTATAATCTTGCGCTTGTACAGTAAACATTCCTGCCGTCACAAATAATAGTAAGATAATGTGTTTCATAGCTTTATAAATTTATTTTGGTGCGAATATAGCTTTTTGTAGATACAAATCGAATTAAAATACAAAATTCAATGTTGAAGATTGTTGCCAACTTGAAATATGTGAAATTTTATTCAGTTGTAATATGTTTTGAAATTTGAATGGTATTGAATCATATAACTTCGTATGAAACTTGGCAAAGGATTAATTTTTTTTAAACACGCAAAAACGTATATCAATATATTCATAATTTGTACTTTATTTTTTAAAGTGATGTAAGTATGCTTTTGAAGTAGAATTAAAAACCGACAATCACACTGAAATTAAACCCTTTCAAAGCATTATAATGCAAAATAATTCTTCGTGCTAAAATTGAATTATCAAATTTCGATGTCGTGCTGTTTTTGCGTTATTATTAACCACAATTTAAATGCCGCTCGTAAAACCATTCAAAATTTTCACTACATTGCGTAGTCTGCATGGTGCATTCAAATAAACAAAAAAATATATGAAAAAGTTATTATTAATTCTGGGCATTGCTTGTTCAATTTTTGCTTGCAAAACTGCTGCCGATGGCGGCTCTATGAAATCGGACGTTTCCGATGGTACTGTTATGATGAAAGACGGTAAAATGATGATGATGAAAGATGGTAAAATGGTTATGATGGATACTGAAATGGCCATGACAAACGGCAACAAAGTAATGAAAAACGGAGATGTAATGTACGCGGACGGAAGCCATATGATGATGAAAGATGGCATGAAGATGGATGCCAAAGGAAATATTATGGACAAAAACGGTAAAATGATAATGAAAGATGGTAAAATGTCGGCAGATATGGGTATGATGAAAAACGGTATGGTAATGATGAAAGATGGTAAAATGATGATGATGAAGGATGGTAAAATGATGGTGATGACCGAGAAAGAAATGACAATGAATAATGGAAATAAAGTTATGATGGACGGCAACGTTATGATGACAGACGGAAAGAAAATGATGATGAAAGAAGGTATGATGATGGATGCTAAAGGAAACATGATGGATAAAGATGGCAAGATGATGATGATGGACAGCGATGGAATGTCAGGAAAGATGGGTATGATGAAAAACGGTATGGTAATGATGAAAGATGGTAAAATGATGATGATGAAAGATGGTAAAATGATGATGATGACAGAAAAAGAGATGACAATGAGCAATGGAAACAAAGTAATGATGGATGGCAACGTTATGATGAAAGATGGCAAAAAAATAATGATGAAGGACGGTATGATGATGGATGCAGAAGGTAATGTTCTTGACAAAGACGGTAAGATGATGGAAAAGAAAATGTAATGAAAAGTACTGATTTATGATTAAAACACCGCCTCTAATAAAGGCGGTGTTTTTTTTGCTACACAAATTTGTGTAAGTAATATTTGACCAAAAATGAGTCCATACAATTAATGTCGATACATCACGATATGCGACTATATTTTTTTATTATTTTTAAGGTAACAATATGATTTTAAAGTTCTGCCAAACGTAAAATAAGACCGCTCGGCACTATTTTAATTATACATAACCAATAATTCTCCTATGAAATTTAAACCTTTTCCAGCATTGAAAACCGAAAGAATTATTCTACGGAAAATTGAATTGACAGATGCAGATGTCATTCTGTTTCTACGTTCGGATGAAGTTGTAAATAAATACATTGAAAGACCGGAAAGCAGAAAGACCAAAAATATAGCTGATGCCAAAAGGTTTATAGCGGAAATAACCAATTATCTCGAAACAAACACCTCAATTGCCTGGGGAATTACGTTGAAAAATGACACTAAAATAATAGGGACTATTTGTCTATGGAATTTTTCCGAAGACCGAAAAACTGCTAAGGTTGGTTATGATTTAAATCCGAAATTTCAAAAAAGAGGTATTATGAATGAAGCTTTAAAAAGCATTGTTCAATTCGGTTTTTCTGAATTAAATTTAGAGTTGATTGAAGCATTTACGAATAAGGACAATGAAAGCTCCATAAAACTATTGGAAAAGAACAACTTCAAATTAATGGAAAACAGAAAAGATGACGACAACAAAGCAAACCTCATTTTTGAGCTTAAAAATAAAAGCTTCCACTAAAAAAGGCAATTCCAAATAAGCAATACTATTTTATAGTTTATTTACAATTGGAAAGCTTACGTATTCAAATTAATACGCCAACTTTCAACCATTAATAACAAAATTGCTCATCATAATAAGTCCGGCGAGGATGAGTGCAAAACCAATCATTTTTTCAAGCATTGGATCTTTAATATGGGTGTTTAATTTATGTCCGCCAATGGCACCAAGGGCAAAACCAAACATTACGGGCCACGCTTTGTCCCAATGAATATGGCCCTGTAAATAATGGCTTATACTGCCAGTGATACTTGTAATTACTATCATAAAAAGTGCAGTGGCGGCAGCAATTTTTGCTGGTATTTTAAAAACCTTCAGCATAATTGGTGTTTTCATAAAGCCACCGCCTACGCCAAACAATCCCGCCAAAGTTCCGGATAACATTCCGAAGAGCAATACCATATAAAGGCTGATGCGATAAGCTACTTTCTTTCGGCTGTTCTTAAAAACAAATCGCGGTTTAAGTTTATTTAAACGATAGAAAACACCAAGTTCGTGGTTTTTATATTTTTTCAATTTCACAAAGAAAGTCGTCCCTAAAATTAGCACCATTAATGCAAAAAGAATTTCCAACCGTCTGGCAGAAATATAGGTAATTAAAAGGCTGCCCAAAACCACGCCAACCATTGTTGGCATCTCCAAAAGCATACCCATTTTAAAATCTACATTCCCCTTTTTCCTATTCAAATAAGTGCTTAAAAGCGCTGATGGAATCAACGAAACCATCGCCGCTCCTACCGCTGCATCCAATTTGTAATGAAAAACGGTAATAAGAATAGGCACCATAAAAATACCCCCGCCAAAGCCGACAATAGAGCCGAAGAAACTAATTAAAAAACTTATGGCAATTATTAAAAGTATGAGCAATAAATCTGGAGACATATCCTTTATTTGAATTGTACAAGCATCAAGAAAGACGCTTGGGAGAACATGAAAAATAACAATCTTTCCCTAAATGTAAAGTTATAAAAATTTGAAGTAAAAAATCGGTAATTGTGATTCGTGATTTGGGATTCGTAATTCGTAAATGTGTATTTCTATAATTTGCACGATAGAATTATCTTTAACTTTGAAGTTACTTTACACAAAACTGAAACGTAAATTTTCCAATGATAGAATTATTTTCCGCTACAAAGCAAATTCACCGTGTAACCAATTTTCAAGACCTCGTTTCCACGCCATTCCAAGGAGAAATAAACGCGATCTGTTGGAAGCGAAAACTAACTGGTGATTTTTCTGAGATTGTTAAACAAGTAGCACTAAACGAAAATATAGCGACACTTAATGAAGCCGAGCTTTGCGGGCTAAAGTTGAGTGAACAAGGGCAAATTGCTCGTGAAATTCTTCTGAATGACTTAAAACTCTTGACCGCTCACGGCGCTTCACCAACCCTAAATATTATAAAATACTATGACAGAGATGATGATTTCCCATTTTTCCCAACCGATGTTTATTCTTTCCACGTAGATCGCTCGCTCATACCGACCGATACCTTTTTATGCACGTATTTTGGTGAACCGAGTGATATATTGCCCAATATTCAAGGCATACAAAAAGTGCTAATTCCTGAAATACGCTCCGAACTCAAAAAACTTTACGACGGCTCAGATGATGCCGGTTTTGAAGATTTTTTGAGTGAATACTTCTTTGATCTACACTATCTAGCTTTACCCAATGCAAAACCCATCAGTCTAGGAATGGGCAATCTATGGAAGTTGGCCATTGATCATCCTGAAAGCAACGTTCTTCCTTGTCTGCATCGCGCGCCCAAAGAAAAAGATGGCGAGGTGCGTTTGTTGCTGATTTGTTGAATATAAAACCTACCAAATTTTGAAAATTTCAATTCTCACACCTCAGCATTTCGTAAGCAGTCAATGGTCTGGTGGAAGCAGCACCCAAATTTATATATTTCCTACCAACGCCACATATGCCGAACGAAACTTTGAATTAAGAATAAGCACCGCTAAAGTAGAAGTTCCAGAATCAACATTCACGGCCTTGCCAAGAATAGATCGTAAGCTCATGATTTTGGAGGGAGAAATAAACATTACGCACGAAGGCCAATACAGCAAAAATTTAAAACCTTTTGACGTAGATACTTTTATTGGAGATTGGAAAACTACTGCTAAAGAAACCTGTACCGATTTTAATGTGATGACTTCTGGCGGGCAACAAAGCGATTTATATTATTTAGCGATTGAGGCAAATAGCATTTATACCTTAAAACTAAAAGAAACCTGCAAAACGGTATTTTTATACTCAACTTCCGGAACTATCCATTTGCAGCTTATGAATGAAAATTACATTCTTGAAACCGGAAACTTATTGGTTATTGAAGACCTCAGCGTTTATTCAATTGCTATCAATAGTGATGAAGCTTTTGGGCTTGTAGTTGTGGAAGTAAGTTAATATTTTCATATTCACAATCGTAATAGCTATTGCAATACCTATTCACAAATTCACTTATTCACAAAATCAGCCTAAAGCTTTAAGCTTAAAGCCTAAAGCCTATTGCTGTTTACCTTACTGCTTTTCGTAAATTGCGAGTTTGAATTATCTTTGCATTTAAAGTATATTTAAATTAAGTTCCACATTTATAATTTGAATAAATACGATAAAGCATTTATGTGGATTCTGTAATGGATTAAAAACAAAATATGAACGAAATTATCTGTCCAAACTGCAAAAAAGCCTTTAAAGTTGATGAAGCTGGATTTGCCGATATATTAAAGCAAGTTCGCGACCATCAATTTGAACACGAGTTAAACAATCGGCTAACCCTTGCAGAAAAGGAAAAAGAAAGTGCCGTAAAGCTCGCGGAAGCCAACATAAAAAATGCATTACAAGAGCAACTTTCAAAAAAGGATCACGAGTTAACGGTATTAAAAGCTAAAAGTGATAGTGAACTCGCCGAGAAATTAACCCAAAAAGATAGGGAAATAAACGCGCTTAAATCACAAAGTGAACGCTCGCTTGCGGAGCAATTGGCCAAGAAAGAAGCTGAGATTTCTGATATGAAATCGAAAATCCAAAATGCGGAGATTGACAAAAAACTTACCGTTGGAGAGGCTATTCGGGCAATTGAAAAGGAACGCGATAATCTTGCAAGCGATTTAAAAATAAAGGAAACTGAAACACAGTTACTAGAAAAATCCATAAACGAAAAATTCAGCGATAAGCTCAAGGTAAAGGACGAAACCATCAAAATGAAGGATGATGAAATTGATCGTTTAAAAGACTTTAAGCAAAAGCTTTCCACAAAAATGATTGGCGAAACCTTGGAACAGCATTGCGAAGCCGAGTTCAACAAACTGCGCGCAACGGCTTTTCAAAATGCCTATTTTGAAAAAGACAACGATGCACGGGGCGGCAACAAAGGTGATTTTATTTACAGGGAAACCGATGAATCCGGTAATGAAATCATTTCCATTATGTTCGAAATGAAAAATGAAAACGACGAAACCACCACAAAAAAGAGAAACGATGATTTTTTCGCAAAACTGGACAAAGACCGAATAGATAAGAAATGTGAATATGCAGTGTTAGTTTCTTTACTTGAAGCCGAAAATGAGCTTTACAACACAGGCATCGTTGATGTAGGCTATAAATTTAAAAAAATGTACGTGGTGCGGCCCCAATTTTTCATTCCTATTATCACCCTGCTTCGCAATGCTGCAATGAACTCCATGCAATACAAAGCAGAGCTGAGTTTAATAAAGAACCAAAATGTGGACATTACCAATTTTGAGGAAAAAATAAATGTATTCAAAACGGGCTTTGCCAAAAATTATGAATTGGCCAGCCGCCAATTTAAAACGGCAATTGAGGAAATAGACAAAACAATGGATCATCTTCAAAAAACGAAAGACAATCTTTTGGCATCGGTAAACAACCTACGCCTTGCCAATAATAAGGCGGAAGATTTGACTATTAAAAAATTGACAAGAGGAAACCCAACAATGACGGAGAAATTTGATGGTCTTTCGGGGAAGGGGGAATAATTTGATGCTTTGCGGATTTCCGTAATGAGGGTGTTTTGCTTAGAATTATATTAGAAAATTAAAAAAAATGTCCGTAAATTTGTCCGTGAACGCAAAAACGTCCGTGAAAAATTATGGCAACTATAAATTTCTATTTAGATAAACCCGATAAAAAAGGATTTGCACCAATTCATTTAAGAATAAACTGCAATGGAAGTCAGGTAAAGGTTTCAACGGGACAGAAAATAGAACCTAAAAACTTTAATAGATCCAAACAAAAAGCGATGGGATTGAGTGTAGAATCCCACGAAATCAATCATTATTTAGATTTTCTTAAAGAAAGAGCAGACGAACTTTTACACCATTCCATTAAAAAAACTTTCAACCAAGATGAAGTTAAAAGCGTATTAAACGAGCATATAGAAAACTACAAAAAAAGTAATAATGTAAACATCGTGAAGGAACAGGTTGCACTTTATGGAAAACCTTTCACTTTTGTAGATTTATTTGCTGGAGCAGGTGGTTTTAGCGAGGGATTTTTGCAAGCTGAACATAACAATAAATTCTTCGATTTTGTTGTTGCCAACGATATAAATGAAAATTGCGAATTAACTCACATTGTTCGTTACAATCATCAATTGGGTTTGGAAGCTGAATTTTTAAAACAGGATATTACTGAACCGGACTTTTTAGACAATTTATTAGCAAAAATTGGTGGTCGAAAAATTGACGTTGTTTGTGGTGGACCACCTTGTCAAAGTTTCAGTCTTGCAGGAAAACGAAAAAAATTCGATAAAAAAGATGACCTTTTTTCTCATTATTTAGAAGTTATAAAGGTTTTACAACCTAAATACTTTGTGATGGAAAATGTAAAAGGTATTTTGACCAAAGAAGGTGGCAAAATAAAAGAATTGATTATTAAGGAAATCAATTCTATCGTTGACACCAAAGAAATTCCGTTACTAAATACTTTCATCAAAAAAATACGAAAAGAATCGAATTCTTTCCTTTTCGATAGTATTGTAAAAAAGGTTGAACTTGAAAAACTACTTGAAAAAGACAAAGAAAATGGAAAAGCTGATTTCATCAGTTTTGTAGAAAATAGATTTAAGAAACTAACGCCGAAAATCGCTGACTACAAAACTAGTAAGACGGACGAAAATTTTAATACGATTCGTCACGGTTTTAATCTTCTGGCACGAACAAAACAATGGGAAAAATTAAAGCGTGACATTATCAAAGAAAAAGATTTTTGCAATATTGATAGTGACAACTTTGCAAATGCATTTACAGATTTTCTAACAGAAATAAGCTCTGAAAATGTCATTTCAAAAATTGAGAATTCATTCAAAGCTTTAAAAGTTCCAACCAATTACAAAAAGGATTGTGAGGATATTATAACAGCTTTGAAAATCTACACAACATCATTTGATGAATCTATTGAAATTTTAAAATCCCATTGCAACACATCACAAAAAAAAGAATTAGAGACTATTCTTGTAAGTATTAGGCTTTACAAAATAGAAAAACCATTTGTTGCAAACGCATCAAATTACGGAGTTCCACAAAATAGAGAAAGAGTACTTTTTATTGGTTGTCGCAAAGACCAGAAGTATATTTCTGAAATTCCAGCAACCGTTTCTGAAGAAGAAAAAGTAACCATTTTTGAGGCATTGTACGATTTAGATTTTGTTGGTAATAATCAAGAAGCACATCGTTATGAACTGGTTGATATTTCAGCTCAATACAATGGAACTGCGAAGAAAATGGCTAAACTTCTTAAGAAAAGGAATATTGATGGAAAACCATCTTCAAATGGAAAATCATTTGCGGAATGGTCAAAAAAAGGAAGACTAATTGAACGCTACCAACCGCAAACAAAACCTTTTTATGTAAAAAATACAGAAGGTCTTGAGAATGGAGAAAAATATTTTGACATACTAAACAACCATAAAACAAGTAATCAAAATGAAACCGTTGTTGAAAGACTTGAAGTGATTTTAAAAAATGGAAATTATAAAAAATCTCAATCAGCTCTTAAAAAATTAGGTCTTTCAACAAATAAGCGTAACTACAATGTTTTAAAACCAGAAGAACAAAGTTCTACAATAATGACAATTGCAGACGATTATATTCATTACAACTCACCAAGAGCTTTAACCGTTAGGGAAATGGCACGCTTGCAATCGTTTGACGACTCTTTCGTTTTTCAAGGTAAACGTTCAACAGGTGGGAATAATAGAAAAACCGAAGTACCACAATATACCTTGGTTGGAAATGCTGTTCCACCTTTATTGGCAAGAGCAGTTGCAAGTGAAATTTTAAAACATATCAAGTGAGAAAACTTACAGACGCAGAACAAGAAAAAATAAAATTACTTACTAAAAACCAAGTTTCTCTTGCATTAATTGAACCAACCGAAACAGGATTAAGAAAATCCATAATGGATGCAACTGCATCGGTGCGTAGTTTTTTAAAAAGTGAAAATATACACGATTACGAAACACAATTACAAGGATCAGAAAGCAAGATAATAATTCCTACTGTCATTTATACAGGCTATAAAACTATAAAAACTAAAACTTCATTATATCGGCCTCCAACTAAAAAAGGAGATCCGAGAATTTGGATATATAACTTAACAAAAATTTCAGACCCAAACGATATTATTGCAATAACATATTTTGATAATGAATTTCAAGTTTTCAACTTGACAAAATTAAACATCAGAGAATTGATTAATTATTCAATTCTAAATCCATTTCAGGAATTAGTTAGTGCAATTAATACGACTGAGAATGAAGTCGCTTTTGAGCTTTTGGCTATGTTAAGAAAAATTGCAAATGCTGGCCCAATTCCTTCAATGGTTAACGCTGACACTTCTGTTGGCAGAACACTTGAAACCGCACTTGGAATCAATATCAATTCCTCAAAAGAACCAGATTATAAAGGAATTGAATTAAAATCCTTTAGGAAAAAGATATCTTCAACTAAACAAAATAGAAAAAACCTATTTGCTCAAGTCCCTAATTGGAAGTTAAGTAAATTTAAAAGTTCAACAGAGATATTAGATAATTTTGGTTATAATCGAGGAGATGATTTCAAATTATATTGTACAGTTTCTGCAATTACTAGGAACTCACAAGGTTTGAATTTGAGAATCGATAACGACATCAAGCAAGTAATTGAAAACTCTGATAAACCAGAAGTTGGAGATTTTGTAGTCTGGACATTAGACAAACTTCACAATCGCTTAAAATCTAAACATAAGGAAACGTTTTGGGTTGAAGCTGAAAGTACAAGAATAAATGGACTTGAGCACTTCCAATATAAATTTGTGGAACACACTAGAAAACCGATTACATCCCAATTTGATTTGTTAATAGAACAAGGAATAATTACTCTTGACCATTTGATAAAAAGATCCGCTAATGGAAGTGGAAAAGAAAAAGGTCCTTTCTTTAAAATTGAATCTAAAGGAATTGAATTACTGTTTCCGCCGAGTGAAAGTTATAATTTAATGACATAGCTGAATTATCAACTCTTGCAACCCCCACTGGGGCGATCGTCCCGTTCATGTCCTTCACAATCGTGGTCTCGAAACCATCAATCTCTTAAATGAAATAGCATGAGCTTGGTCACTAATTATTTCCTAAACTGTAGAGGCACGAGCACCACGCCCGCGCTAGCGTTCAGAGCTAACAAACTAAATCCTACTGCCTTCAACCTCCCCCAAAAACCCATCAATCAACCCCGCATGATGCCTAGAAGCAACAACCGGAAACTCAAACCAACGTTGCAACTGTTCGTCAAACCCAGTTCCATTTAAATAATTGTGCAAAGCAAGATTCAAACCCTTGGTATATTGTGGATGGTCGGCGCCTTCCGGATCTTCGTGCCATAAATCGTTTTGGGCGAAACCTTCAAATTCGGGTCCAGTAACTATGATTCCAAATTCAGCCGGGTTTTTGCCAATCGGGCTATGCACCGTAGTAGTAAACTGGTGCCAATAGGCACTCTGAATGCAATTGCGTTCAAACAACTGCCGCACCACCTCCAGCGAATCGATGGTTTCCTGTTCGGTTTCGGTGGGGAAGCCGTACATTAGGTAGGCGTGCGTCATTATATTATTCTCGGAAAAATTATTGGTCACGCGGGTTACTTGGGCAATATCAACGCCTTTTTTCATTTTCGCCAATAAACGGTCCGAAGCTACTTCCAATCCGCCAGTTACGGCTATACAACCCGACTTCGACATTAATTCGCACAGTTCAAAAGTGAAGGTCTTCTCAAAACGAATATTCGTCCACCACGTGATTTTTACATTTCGTTCAATTAAAGCAAGCGATAATGCGCGTAGCATTTTAGGCGGCGCGGCTTCATCTACAAAATGAAAGCCCGTAATGCCGGTATCCTTTATTATTTTTTCAATTTTATCGACCAAATCATTAGCCGTGGTGTTTTGGTAATTGCCAATATAATCCAAGCTCACATCACAAAACGAACATTGTTTCCAATAACAGCCGTGCGAAATGGTCATTTTATTCCACCGCGCATCCGTCCACATACGGTGCATGGGGTTTACAACATCCAAAAAGGACACATATTTCTGAAAAGGCAAACCAGAATAATCGGGTGCCGGTAATTTGCTATGGTGGTAAATGGTGTTGGGAAATTTATTCTTATAAACAACTTGTGTATTTTCCAACACATACGTCCGCTCCAATTCATCTATAGAAATCTTCCCTTCCAGATAGCGAACTATATTCAGCAAAGGCCCTTCCCCATCGTCCAACGAAATAAAATCAACAAACTCAAAAATCCGAGGATCGGTAAGTGAACGCAGTTCCGTATTGCAATAGCCGCCGCCAAAAGCAACGTGTATGTCTGGAAAAAACTGTTTGGTAAATTGCGCACAACGCAAGGCTGCAAACAAATTCCCGGGAAAAGGAATGGTAAAGCAAACCAAAAGTGGCTGCTCTTCTTTAATCTTTTCCAGTAAAATATCCAGCATTTTCTCTTCAATAAGCGTTGGCTGAAAACTTAAAAATTCATCTATTTCATTAAAGCTACTTGCAGAAGTGGCAATTTGCTCGGCATATTTTGTAAAGGCAAAAAACTCATCCACATTGGCCTGAATAAAATCGCCTATCTCTTCAATAAAAAGCGTTCCTAAGTGCTTTGCCTTATCAATAATACCAATGTCGCCAGCCGCCCATTTAATCTCCTTGTTTACCTTAGCCAATCGATGGCCCAACGGTAAAAAATTAGGCTCTAAAATTTTATGCGCTGTTGCAATATCCTGCTTTTGAAGAAAGGCAATAACCACATCCACCCGCGCAATATACAGCGACTTCATTTTACGAACTTCCGGATAATCATAATGCTTTAAGGCCTGCGCTTCCTGAAATATTTCGCGAAGAAAATCGCCCGTAAAAATGGCGGTAAAAAGCTCAATACTTAAATCGCATTGCTGCACGGCAATGTTATGGTCTTCCAAAAACCCTTTTAAATAAGCCGATGCCGGATAAGCAGTATTTAACTGCGTAAACGGGGGCGTTATAAAGAGGATTTTGGATTGCATGGGGCAAAGGTATGGTTCTTTGAAATATGGTGGGTGGAATTAGGTTTGATAAATGTTTTTGTTAAATGTTAATTTAATTTCTATATTTGAATTTCTCCCCTTTGTCCTCAATAGCTTTAGCGACGGAGGGCTCACTTAATTTGCCGCTTTACGGTTTACCGTAAAATAGAAGTTTTACTTTAATTTATATTCGAAGATAAATTTTCAAAAATGTATGGTATAGATATAATAAAGATTTATAAACTGATATATGTTGAAAATTATAGAAAACATAAACTAAAAACCATATATGTTTAAAAGAGCGTTAACCGAAGCATTTCATTGGAGTTTAAAATGGTATTTTGGTTCTTCTTCTACCGCAATTGGGACATTTTTCTTTTTCGAAAAATATTTAGAATTTACAAGATTCCGTTCAATCCGGTATGCAGTTGGTATGTTCCTGCTTGTATTCATTATTAGGGCATTTATTCAATACATTTTGAAAATTGACGAGCTTGAAAAAACAGTAAATCAAAAACAACAAAAACTAGAAATTTTACAAAATAGTACAGTAAAAAGCGATTTAATAAAAAAGCATAACTATTACGGGGAAGTATTAATATCTCTCAAAGATATTTTTTCTCAGATTAATAAATTAAAAAGGAATAAGAACACAACAAAAAAAGATATAAGCGATCAATTAATTAGAGTTTCAAACAGATTAAAATCTATATTTGAAAAAAGACTCAATAAAACCTACTCTGTTTCAATAAAAGTAATCCTAAAAGAAAAGAACATTCCTATTTCTGAAAACTCTGAAATAATCACTTTAATTAGAGATGAAGAAAGTTATTTTGATAGAAGAGATAACTCAAGAAATGGAAATAAACACATCATTAAGGAAAATACCTGTTTTAATGAAATTCTAAAAAATATTGAATCTCCAAATAAATCATATTTCTTCTCAAATAATTTAGTTAATTCAACGAACTACAGTAATAGTAGTGTTAAAGATTATGGTTCAGTACCTCCAGATATTGACGATAAAGACAAAAATAAGTATTGGACTTTACCTTATAAAAGCGAAATAGTTGTTCCTATTTCGCCTATTTTATTTAAATCAGATGAAAGAAAAAACCTTTTTTTCGGTTATCTATGTGTAGATTGTAATGAAATAGATGGTTTTCACAAAAGATATGACGTTCATAATCTATTAGGACTTGCCGATGGAATGTCTGATTTACTAGAACAATGGTTACAAATAAAAATAAACGAAGATGACAAACAAACAAATTAAAAATTCAGAAGAAAAATTAGAATTTGATTTTTTTGAAAATTACAATAGTAAAATCGAAGTTGTCGGATTTAGAACATCTTGGATTTCTGAATTTGAAGAAGAAATGAAAAGCACTTATGAAGAAAAATCTTCGTCAGAAAAAAAAGGAAAATAATAAATTTACCTTACCACATAATTGGTTGGAATAAAAGCCGAGCGGCAGATATTATAAACTGGGATGTACTATGGAAAAAACACAACTACTATAAAGGAAATCGGTAATTAAACCTACAAATATTCTTAGAATATTAATTTCAGCTGATAAGGCACATTGTACATAGTACAATATTTAATTCTAAATTCATTCCAATTAGAACACTGTTTCATTAAATCTACTGCCTGAGCTATAAATTTCGAGAGTTCAATCCTTGAACCTGGAGTAAGATACTGATGATGCTTATACTTTCTAAATCCTGTAATAATGAAAGGGTTTATAATTTGAAGTAAAGGCAATACTTCGTGAGAAAACCTATAATAAATGATTTGCTTTGTGTATCGCCCTGCTTGCCAAGGCTTTTCAGCTATTATACCTTTATATTCCCAATTATTTAGGCGAAACATTTCTTGATAATAGTCTTGAGTAAAAATCGCTTCATATTCCATAGGCTTCCTACGAATTTTTACATCGAGATTTTTCATCTTCCATAAATCAATGGTATCAACTAATTTCCTCTTTAAATTTTCAGCATCAAGTTCCTTGTCGGAATACTTATCTTTTACCTGTGCTTCGGTTTGGTCAAAAATTAATTTTTTAATTGATTGAGCATTTTTCTTTTCCTGTAAATGTTTTGCTTGCTTTAACTCTTCCGAATTTAATTTTGATGCTTTCATATATCTAATTATAAATTGTATTTCTGATTTTTTTTACGTGTTCAGCAAAGGAATATTTGGATTTAAAATTATGTTGTAGTTTAGATTTTAATTTATCTGTTTTTGGATTGTTTTTTCTTGCCCTACCCCACGCATATTTATCACTTTTAATTGCATCAAAAGCATAAAATACATATACAAAGCTTGGATCGACATTATTCGATATTGCAAAATGTCTGACTAACTCAGGATTATTAATAAATGATTGTACTTCTTGCATTTTCTCTTTTGAGAACAAATATTTTCGAGCAAAATTATCTGCATCACGTTCACTTTGTGATTCGCTATCAAAATTCAATTTATTTTCTTGAGAAATATGATAATTGTTTAGTAATATTTCTTCCCAATCAAATAAGACGTGATATAATTCATGAACCAAGGCAAACCATATTGTAGGATAAAAACCCACATAGTCTGTTAAAGCTATACAAGGTTTATCATTCACGCAAAACGTTGCGCCCCTAATATGAGAGGATGGAAAAGATGGAACAAAAACCACAGTTATTCCAAGTTGATATAAATGTTTAATAACATTAACTAAACCATTATCCACATCTATAGATTGCCATCGAATTTGTGGAAAATAATTAATAAGATTCTCTGAATTATATTCATTTGGATTTCGTAATTCAATACAAATTTGCTCAGCCAGATACATCCAATTTTTAACCCCACAATTTCTTATTGCTCTTTTACCAGAGCTAAAAGCAATATTCATTTCAGGCTCTTTATATTCAAAAATATTTTTAAGTCCGAAGTACTTACAAATGGACTGGATCATACCTTCATAATCAGTTAATGAATCAACAAGACCAACTTTACGCAGTTCTGCCAGATTAAAGTTTTCATTAACAAAATCAACCATTTCATTAGTTCGCTTTATTTCCTTTTCATCATTATGTATTTCTTTTAGTTTTTCTAAATAAAGGGTTGCAATCTGTTCAATTTCAATTTCAAGAAAGTCAGCCAGTTTTAACAATTGTGTGTAATCTAACATTTTTTGCTCGCCCGTAAGTATTCCATCCAAGGTGCGAGTTGTCATCTTCATTATACTTAATGCAGTTGTTTTTTTTATATTTAAACTTGCAACACGTTTATTAAACAGTTCATCCAATGAATCCTTAACTTTCCTAGGTTTAGGCTCGAATAATCTATTTAATATCTCATCACTATCTGAATACTTATTACTCATATTTCTTTTTAATGCGTAAGCCAAAAATAATCTTAAAATAGCATTAAAAATGTATAGGTACATTTTTTTTATCAACAGGTTTTGCACTTTTATTGTTTAGTAAATATTCCTTGCTAACGTGCGCGTACCGCCCATGCCCTCCACACACTCCCCCCACCCTCCTTCCACGATTGTTCGCCCCTTGTTCGCAAAAAGTGTCATTTCGCGAACAATTCGCGAACAACACTCGAACAATTCCCGAACAACTGTACCGTAAAAAACGCAAATGTCGGGTTTAAGCTTATTGACAATTGCACGCAAAAAGTTGCAAATGGCAGCAAATCCCCCGCTGGCGCGGGCGTCCCGCCCGTGTCCTCCGCACAGATTGACCCAAACTTTAACGGTACGAGCGAGACGCTCGCACTAGCTTGCCATTAAAGTATCGTATATAGTGTAAAAGCAAATTTGTATATTTGAATAAAACTATTTCAGTATGGATTTCCAGACCCGAAAATTAAATCTAATCGCCTATTTGGCACAGATTCAAGACGAAAGCATTTTAAACAAAATTGAAAGCTTTCTTCTTAAAGGAAAAACAGAGGATACTAAAACCACAGTAAAGCCTTTTACATTAGAGGAGTTCATTAATAGAATCGAAAAATCTGAACAGGATTTTAAAGACGGAAAGTTTAAAAATCAGGACGAATTAGAAAAGATTTCAGAGAAATGGTAACGTACTTGCTATGCAAATTATTTGGTCAAACTTCGCCATTGAAAACCTAAAAACCATCTTCGATTACTATAAAGACAGGGCAAGTAAAAAAGTTGCCCATAAAATTCGGCGACAAATTCTTGAATCAACGAAACAACTTATTCAGTATCCAGAATCCGGTCAAATAGAATTTTATTTGGAAAAATTGAATGAAAGCCACAGATACGTTTTGAGTGGGAATTACAAAATAATCTACAGGGTTGAAAAGCAAACCATATTTATAAATGATGTTTTTGATGTACGCCAAAACCCATCTAAAATATTGGATGAAGATAGGAATAACATGAAATAAAATAATTATTTTTTCTTGTGACGCAGGCGTTCCATTTTTTTCTACCTAAATCTTCGCCTGATAAGTACACAATTCATAATACCTACCTTCCTTCGCAATCAATTGGTCGTGGGTTACACCTT
Source organism: Aequorivita sp. (assembly GCA_965219125.1). Classification (GTDB taxonomy): domain Bacteria; phylum Bacteroidota; class Bacteroidia; order Flavobacteriales; family Flavobacteriaceae; genus JBBSOK01. The sequence goes on along the minus strand of CBDCMO010000002.1, from coordinate 2,784,356 downwards.
CTACTATATTCCCAACTTCAATAACTAAAATTTAATGGTACTTAAACGGTGCGCAATAACGATGGTGGTTCTGTCTTTAATTTAAAGCATTCAAAACGGTACCATTCACATAATAATTTGCTCTTCCAATTTTGTGTTTTTTAAGATGGCCATCTTTAGCTAATTGGTTTAAATAGTTGGCTGCCGTAATTCGGGAGACATTTAATTCCTGCTGTAAAAACTCAATTTTTGTATAAGGCTGTTTAAACAAATGATTGAGCAAATCTTGGCTATAAAACTTATAGTTGTTTCGTAAAATGATTTTATAGTTCGCCATTTCGGCTTTTATATTTTTCACCTTTTGTAAAGTATCTTTTGCCGTTACTGTAACTGCCGTAATCATATAACAAAGATAGTCTTCCCATTCTCCAGCATCACGTACTTGCTGAAGCAGACGATAATAATCATTTTTATGCTGTATGTTGTATTTACTTAGATAGAGGATGGGAATTTCCAGCAACTGGTATTGTATTAAGTACAGTATATTCAAAATTCTGCCAGTGCGTCCATTACCATCATAAAAAGGGTGGATGCTTTCAAATTGAAAATGGAATACCGCCATTTTAATTAAGTGATCCAAGGGCAAAAGCTCAGGATTATTGATATATCTTTCCAGGTTTTGCATCAGCCCGTCAATTTCATCCTTATGCTGTGGTGGCGTATACACAACTTGATTGGTGTCTTGATTCTTTAAAGTTGTTCCAGAAACTTTTCGAAAACCTGCATTATTGTTTTCTAATATGCCTTGAATTTCCTTGATATGATTCAGCGTTAAAAAGTTATGTTGTTCCACAAGAGCAAAACCCTTTTTCATTGCTGCAATATAATTTTGCACTTCCTTGGCCTGACTGGAGGTAATATTTTCAATACCCATACTGGCTTTATAAATCTCGTCGTGGGTAGTTACAATATTCTCAACGGCAGAACTGTCTTTTGCTTCCTGTATGGCAAGTGTATTTATCAATATATCTTGCCGCGGTATGGATTGTGCCACACCCTTTAACTCCGCCAATGCCCTATGTGCTTCCGGCAAAAGCTTTAGCACTTTAATGCTCTCCAACGCATGCGTATAGGGAAGGTTTTGTGGTTTCCAACTCATAATAAATTGATAAGATACGAAATTCAATATGTAAAGATAATTAGATTTTCTTTACACATTATTGTTTTATGTATTGTTTTTTGAAATTTCTATACATATAGTTAGATTGTGTATAGAAATTGGGGTTTTTGAACTCCTCTATTTTGCACGGGCGTTCCTTTCGTGCCCTTCGCACTTAAATCTTCGCCTGATACGTATACAATTCAAAATACCGACCTTCCTTCGCAATCAATTGGTCGTGGGTGCCGCGTTCTACGATGTGCCCAGCTTCAATTACTAAAATCTGGTCGGCCTTTCTAATAGTGCTCAAACGGTGCGCAATAACGATGGTGGTTCTGTCTTTAACTAATTCCGCCAAACTTTTCTGGATTAAAGCCTCACTTTGTGTATCTAAACTGGAAGTGGCCTCATCTAAAATAATGATTTTTGGGTTTGCCAAAATAGCGCGGGCAATCGCCAATCGTTGTCTTTGTCCACCAGAGAGCTTTACGCCCCTTTCGCCAATTAAGGTTTCTAAACCTTTATCAAATCGGTCTGTAAATTCATTTACATAGGCTGCCTTTACAGCGTTTTGTACTTCAGCTTCCGTGGCATTGGGTCTTGGGAACATAATGTTTTCACGAATAGTGCCTTCAAATAAAAATTCATCCTGAAGAACCACGCCTAAATATTGGCGGTAGCTGCTTAATTTAACTTTCGACAAATCTTGGTTATCAACGGTAACTTTCCCCAATTGCGGCGTTAAAAATGTAGCCGAAAGCCCAGCAATGGTAGATTTCCCAGAACCTGAACTTCCCACCAAAGCGGTTACGGAACCCGCTGCTGCTTTAAAGGTAATGTTGTGCAGAATCTGTTTGCCTTCTTCATACGAAAATGAAACGTCGTTAAATTCGATGTCACCTTTTATGGTATTCAGTTTAATAGTCCTGTTTTGGTTGTCTTCCTCGGCAGTCATATTCATCAGTTCTTCGGTTCTATCCAGACCCGCCAAGGCCTCGGTTAACTGACTTCCTATATTGCTCATCTGAATAATGGGCGCAATCATAAACCCAAGGATTAAGGTGAAGAATAGAAAATCTCCCGTGGTCATTTCGCCAATTATCATATAATAACCGCCCATTCCCATAATTCCCGTGGTGGCCACTCCAATTAAAAACGTGGAAGAGCTGGTCATTAAAGCGGTTGCCGTTAAGCTCTTTTTTACGTTTTGGTATAATTGATCAACGCCTTTTTCAAAAACCGTATTCTCTTGTTCTTCGGCATTAAAGGCTTTTATAACACGAACGCCCGCAAGGGTTTCGGTTAGCCTTCCGGTAACTTCGGCACTAATCTTACCGCGCGTTCTAAAAACCGGACGAATAAATTTGAAAGCCTTTAAGGCAACAATCCCAAATATAGACAGCGGTACAAATACAAAAAGTGTCATCCAAGCGTTTATTTTTATTAAAATAACCAAGGAAACTACAGCCGTAAAGGTTCCGCCAACCAATTGTACCAAGCCTGTACCTATAAGATTCCGAACGCCTTCCACATCGTTCATTATTCTTGAGACCAAGGCGCCGGATTTGGTGTTATCGAAAAAGCTGATGGGTAGTGAAAGTACTTTTTTCTGAACTTGCGAGCGCAGTTCACTTATTAAATATTGCGCTTGTACGCTTAGTATTCGGGTGAGTAAAAAGGAGGTTACCGCCTGTATGGTGATGGCGCTGATTACGATGGCAATCAACGTATACAATTGCGCGTAATCTTTATTGGGAACAACCTCATCCAGCAATACCTTGCTCTGCCATGGCAAAACCAAAGCGGACAAACTTTTAATAACAATCAGGAACAACCCTATAAAAACCAACTTTCGCCTAGGCCAAATGATCGTTTTAAAAGCCTGAAGCATCGTAACTTTATGCTCTGTTTTGTTTTTGTCTTTTGAATTTTCTGCTAAATGCTGCATGTTTCAGTATAAATTATAGAAGACAAAAGTAGGGATAAATGTATGGTTAATTGGATGTGCTTAACTAAAACTACTTCCTTAAAACCCTCTTAAATTTCATCCAAACTTTTATGATTGAATTTTATTTTCTTCAAAATAAAGGTATATTCACATCCCCAAATTGTGTAACTATGAAAAATAAAAAAACCTTAATTTTATTAATATTTGCAGCTTTCTTAACGCTAACCGCTTGCAATTCAAAACAAAAAAAGGATAACGAGGATGAAGTATCATCGCAAGATGAAGAATATGATTTAGGGCCATACAAGCTTGCAAAATACACATTGGATGCACGTGGGGAACATTCCGAGTGGATGGATACCATTTATGAAGGAACACAGGAAGTTTTGCCCATTTCGTTTACACAATTACCTACAGATGAAAATGGAGTTCAAGGTTTGGGTTTTGAACTGAAAAAAGTCTTGGAAGATGGATCAACCGTAAGAAGCGTTGGAATGAGCGTATATTCTGACGGTACAATTCAAGATAAATCAATAAAATTAAATTATAATCTTATTAGTTTGATTACCGTTAAAGATACCTGTTTTGATTCACCAATATCTTGCATTGGCAGCGGAAGTGCCATTTATGACGATGCAAAAAATAAAGATATACCCTTAGATGAAGGAATAGAAATACATGCAGCTTCTGGTAACTTCGTAATTACAAAATTGGAAATAGCTGAAGTATATGGGAATATTGTTTACGGAACCATTTCGGGGTCATTCGAGTTTTCTGGAGCTAACTCTTTCGATAAAAACCCAGGAAATGTAAAAGGTACTTTTAACGACGCTCCATTTCAATGTCTTAAATAAAACCACAATCATTGGGATGATAAAACAGATAGCGTTTATCTAATCGAAATTGTACCACATAACATTTCTCAATTCTCCTATCTTTGCCAGACTAAACAACAAAATGGCTTTCACCTTACTTTCATCTCCATTACAAGGTTTTACGGATTTTAGATTTCGTAACGCCTTTAATCATTATTTTGGAGGGATTGATACGTTCTATTCGCCATATATTCGGCTGAATGGAAAGCTGATAATAAAACAATCTTATCAAAACGATATTCTACCAGAAAACAACACAACTTTAGAAGTAATTCCACAAATAATTACCAACGATCCCGACGAATTTGTATATGTTGCCAAATACGTGCAAAGTCTAGGCTATAAAGAATTGAATTGGAATTTAGGTTGTCCATACCCAATGGTTGCAAAATCTGGAATGGGCTCGGGTCTAATTTGCAATCCGAATAAAATCAACGACGTTTTGCACAAAGCCCACAACGAAACCGACATTTTGGTTTCTATGAAAATGCGAATGGGTTATGAAAATCCTGAAGAAATCCTCGAAGCATTTAAAATTTTAGACAACTATCCGCTTAAAAATATCGCCATTCACGCCCGTATTGGAAAGCAACTCTACAAAGGCCCGGTGGATTTAGACGCTTTTGAAAAGTGCATTGGCAGCACCAAACACAAGTTGTATTATAACGGCGATATTACCAGCGTTGCAGCTTTCAAAACCATTGAAGAACGCTTTCCGAATATCGATCATTTTATGATAGGCCGCGGCTTGATTGCCGATCCTTTTCTGCCAAATATGATTAAGAACAACACTACGGAATATCCCGAAAACAGATGGGAAATCTTTTCAGAATTTCACGACACAATCTACAAACAATACGACGAATATTTATCTGGGCCAACGCCCATCAAAATGAAGATGCTCGGTTTTTGGGAGTTCTTTTCGCAGGCAACCTCAAATCCGCAGAAAGCATATAAGGCCATAAAAAAAGCTTCAAATCCTATAAAATATAGGCAGGCGGTTGCGCAGATTTTAAATGCCGAAATGAAACTTGCAAGTTCTTTTTAAGATTTAAGCAATACAAGTATTTCAAAAATCCGTTCGATACTATTAAAATAAAAAGATTTTTTTATTACAAAGGCCATACAACAATGAAACAAATAACCATTTTAAAAAATAAAATAGGTATATCTCCTTTCGTTAAAAATTAACTTTTACTTAAAACGCTATAAAAGAATATCATCCTAAATTGTAGGTTCCCAAACTAAACAAATCAACAATTTACGTAATGCCACAATCCCCGACGCCCACCACGCTACTTTACTTTAAAAATGATCTGCGGCTGCACGATAATGAGCCGCTTTGTAATGCAATTGCTTCTGAGCAAGCAGTAATTTATCTATTTTGTGTGGATAGTAGATTATTCGAAAAACTGCCATTGGGTTTTCGAAAAGCGGATGCCAATCGTGCCATTTTTTTAAAAGAAACGGTTTTAAATCTTCAAAAAAACTTAGAAGAAATCGGCGGGCATCTGCGGATTGAAGTCGGAATTCCGGAAGAAATAGTAGCAGATTATGTAGCTGAATTCAACACCACAAAAATTTATTGCGAAGAAGAATATGCTTGGGAAGAATTGCAAATGATGGCAAATTTAAAAGAGCGAATTACTGGAAAGGCAGAAATAATAACGTATTGGGGAAAGACTCTTTATCATATTGATGATATTCCGTTTAGCATTGATAAAATTCCGTTGACCAGTAAAGCATACCGAATTCCAACCGGCAAGCAGACTGACGTACGCGAACCTTTTATGCCGCCGACTGAAGCAAATGCTTTGGCCGGAATTAAATCTACCAAATTTCCGAGTTATAAATCTCTTGGTTTTTCAACGGCAGAAATTGCCGATGCAAAACCTTTTATGCCGGGCGGAGAAACTGCAGCTTTGGAACGTTTACACCATTACACTTTTGAAACCGAGCTGCTAACAGGTTATCGTTGGTCTCGCAACAAAAGTTTGGGATTGGATTATAGTTCAAAGTTTTCACCTTATTTGGCTTTGGGTAGTTTGAGCGTGCGTGCTATTTACCAAAAAGTGAAGCAGTACGAGCAAATGATAAAAAAGAACCAAAGCACGTGGTGGCTGATTTTTGAATTGGTTTGGCGCGATTATTTTACGTTTAAAGGAATGCGAATGGGTACCGCGATCTTTAAAACGGAAGGTTTCAGAAATAAAACAATCGATTTTAAAAACAACAAAAACCTCTTTGAAAAATGGTGCAACGGAATGACCGGAATTCCTTTTGTTGATGCTCATATGCGGCAATTAAACAAAACAGGATATATGAGCAATCGAGGCCGCGTAAATTGTTCCAGCTTTTTGGTGCACGATTATAAAATAGATTGGACTTGGGGCGCGGCGTATTTTGAAAGCCGGCTAATAGATTATGATGTTAGCGCAAATTGGATGAACTGGCATATGCAGGCGTATGAAATTTGGTACACCAACCCAATCCATCAAAGTATGAAATATAAATCGAAGGAATTTATACAGCCATGGATTCCAGAATTGGCGGATGTTGATGATGAAAGGATCTATATTCCGTGGGTTTTTGAAAAAACCGCAGTCGCAGTTGCAGTCGGCAGTTCTTCTGCGATTAGTGACCGTGAATCAACCAATGATCTTTCCAAAATTAGCATTAATGGTTATCCAAAACCTGTTGAGATTTTTAAGAAATGGGGACGTAGTATTAATTTGATTTTAAAGGCGTTGGAAAAGTGATTGTTTCTCTTTTTGGTTGTCAAATTTTCTTTTAAAAAATACTTCGGAATCTCAAAAACTTATTTTTGAAGTTATTCAAAATCTTTTGAATATTGAAATTGTGAAGCAATTAAATGCTTCAAAAGAAAAATAACAAAATCAAATTAATTAAGCCTTTATTCTTCAAATGAATAGTTTAAATTTGAAGTCATTCAAATTAGAATAATTACACTATAACATTCAATTTCCAACATTTTCTAAACACAAAAACCAATTATTATGAAGAAAAAATCCTTTTCAAAATTGAAGATAAAGTGCAAATCTTCTTTCGAAAAACTCTTGCTTATCGGTTTATTTATTTTTGCTGTGCAGCCAATTAGCGCGCAGTATTTTACTAAAATAAGTACAGGCACACTTGTTGAAACCCCAAAAAAACCATACAGCGCTTCTTGGGCAGATTATAATAACGACGGTTTTGACGATATGCTGATAGTTGACAATACCGACTTTCACACTTCATTATTTTCCAATAACGGCGACGGCACGTTTACCGAGCAGATTGATAATGTTATTTATGACACAATGGGACCTTCAATTGCTTGTAGTTGGGGCGATTATAACAATGACGGAAATATAGATCTTTATATTTGCAACACAAAAAACAGTGGCGATGCAATGGCTGTAAATTTTCTGTACCGAAATGACGGAAATGGTGTTTTCACCCGCATTTTAGTTGGTGATATTGTTACAGATACAGATTGGTCCTTGGGTGCTTCGTGGGCAGATTATGATAATGACGGTTTTTTAGATTTGTACGTTGCCAACTTTACCGAAGAAAATAGACTTTATCACAACAACGGCGACGGTACTTTTACAAAAATTCTTGTGGGCGAAATTGTTACGGACAATTTTAATACATATAGTGCAAATTGGGTAGATTATGATAATGATGGCTTTCAGGATATGTATGTAGTAAACTATTATTTTTCAGCATTACCTGGGCAGAACAACAATTTATACCACAATAACGGCGATGGTACTTTCACAAAAAATACAACTTCAATTATTGCAAATGATGCCGCTTTAACCCAAGGTTGCTCTTGGGGAGATTATAACAATGATGGTCTTTTAGACGTTTTTATCACAGTAAATAACTTTGCCGATGTAACGCATAATTTTTTGTATAAAAACATAGGCAATGGCGATTTTGAACTTGTAAATGCAGCTCCGTCTATTGATGGTGGCGCGGCTTTTGGTTCAGCTTGGCTGGATATGGATAATGATGGCTTTTTGGATCTTACCGTTTCAAACAACGGCGGCTCTTCAGCACGACTTAATAGTTTGTATAAAAATAATGGTGATGATACGTTTACCAATCAAACAACGGATGATGTAACGTTAACACCACTTCGCGATTTTAGCACAACTGTTTCAGACTATAATAACGACGGCTATTCTGATATTTTTACACCCTCTTATTCAACAACTTTAGTTCATGGACTTTATAAAAATAATGGAGGCTCCAATAATTGGATCAGCCTACGTTTGGAAGGTATAATTTCCAACAAATCTGCAATTGGCGCTCGTATTTATTGCACTGCAAATGGAATAGTACAAACCCGAGAAGTTGCTTCAAGCTCTGGCGAATATACCGGCAGCACATTGGTTCAAACCTTCGGAATTGGTGCCGCAACGTCAATTGAAAGTATTGAAATACAATGGCCTTCGGGAATTATACAAACTATTTTAAATCCAGCAATTAACCAGATTTATCAAATTCCGGAAGAACAAACAACTGCCAATACTGAAACTGATATTTTAACTTTTATGGTAGCCGAACAAGAAGGTCCAACAGACATTAATGCAGTAAATCATACTGTCGTCATAGCAGTTCCAGACGGTACAGATATTTCTGCGCTTACTCCTACTATAACAGTTTCGGATGGCGCTACCATAAATCCAGCTTCAGGCGACACAGTAGATTTTTCAGGTAGCGGTCCTGTAACTTATACCGTTACTGCAGAAAACGGCACAGACACACAAGAATGGACGGTTGAAGTAATCAATTTATTGGGCGTGAATGAACAAACCAATTCAACCTTTAAAATATATCCAAACCCTGCAAGTACTGATGGTAATATCACTATCAATTCTTCAAAAAGTGGCACGTATGATTTGACTGTTGTAAATTACTTAGGCCAACAAGTTAAAAATATGAAAGTGAATTTAGAAAGTGGTGCAAATAACACGGTTAACATAGGATCGCTTTCACAGGGAATTTATATTATCTATCTATCAAATAACAACGAACGAGCGGTTTATAAATTGGTTATTAGCAATTAATTAGATATATTTTATTTAGACTGAAAGATTTATTTCGGTTTAGCCTTTCAAACTTCAATTTTATATTGGAGTTTGGAAGGTTTTTTTATTTTGAAATAAATCACAAAATCAATTTTACTTCATCCATTTGCTTTTTAAATTTTCTTACTTCAATTTAGAATATTAAACATCAATATTTTATATTGCAATTTCATTTACTTTAATAATGTTCAAAAATCCGTTTTCATTTAATGGAAGAATCCGCAGAACCGAATTTGGTATCAGTTATGTTCTTTTCATTTTCTTGTTTTATATGTTCGTATTTATGATAGAAGAATTGAATCTTGTTGGGTTTCAAGTAGTCCTTATTTTTTGTACTGGCTATTGGTTTCTGCTTGCGCAAAGTGCCAAACGTTGCCACGATCTTGGAAATAGTGGTTTTTATCAATTAATTCCTTTTTACTTTTTCGCACTTATTTTTAGTGAAGGTCATAACCGAACCAATATGTATGGTCAAGATCCAAAACTTTTGGAACTTTATGATAGAGAAGGAAAAAAACCTTCAACCGCAAACAAACTTATATTTCCCGAAGAAAAAACATTGATAGCTTCGGGCAGTGAAATGTTAAGCGGTATTATGATTACCGCTTTGTGTATTGTGCTTTTAAATTATTTTATAATACAGACAATTGGTTCTATTTCATAATTGAAACTATAATTTTTATGGCCGGTTATTTTACTGTTCTGCTCTTCAGTTTTAATAAAAAACCGTTATCAAATTTGCCTGTTTACTTTGTTGTTCATCGGGCAGTTTTTAGCGTGGCATATTATGTGGTATTTTGCATTTATGAAGTATATAGCAACAACATAAACAATATTAATTTTGCTGCAATTTGGGGAGATATCATTTATATAATTTCCTTCTTTTTACTCACGTATGTACCGCTGTATTTTTATAAGAGGCGGAAAAAACCAAAATTAACTGCCGTTGAAGCCTAAACAACACATCACAATTGCGCTTGTTACAATGGCCTTTTTGGCGATGTTGGCGTATGTTAGCAGAACGGAAGTTGTGGCAAACATCCGTTGGCAGGAAAGGTCGCTTACTTGGAATGATTTTCCCAAAATAAACAATGTGCCGGGAGATTTTGATGCAATGGTTTATTCAGATATTCAATTTGAGAATAATGAAGAAAACCAACATCTCAATATTTACGCGCAAATGATACCGCGACTTTCCGGACGTGTTATTGAAGATGATGATGATGAGTCGGTACAACTACTTATTCACGAGCAAAACCATTTCAACATTACTGAATATTTTGCACGTCTCTTCAGAAAAGAAGCTGTTGCATTGGGAAAAGAGGAACTTACAAATACAAAATTACAGCGGCTAGCAAATAAATATACGGAGCAGGCAGAGATAATGCAGGAAAAGTATGATACAGAATCCAAACACAACGGCGAGTGGCCAACTCAGCGATATTGGGAATTGCACGTTGCAGGTTTGCTTCGGGAAACTGCTTTTTATGAAAATGAAAATCTGTATTCCTATCAAGCTTTTACGGGTGGAAATACGAAGTGGTTCCGAAAATTATATAATACCGTGGAAGGCGAAATACTTACTTCCTTTCCCGAAAAAGCTAAAAATAGTAGCAACGGAAAAATATACAATGTCCTGCGGAAGCAATACAGTATAATTGTAAAATTTTATCAAAATGGAAAGCCAACAAATGGTGGCTATTTTGAAGCTGCAATAACTACAATTACCTATCCCGATACCAATACACGAGAGGTTAAACTTTTTGATGGCGACAACAAACCGTATTCCCTTAAAACCGAAGCGCATATCACAAAAACTATAACGGCAGCAAATGGAAATATTACCCGAGCCTATTTTGATGAAAATGGCGAGCAGATTGAAAAGGAAGGAGTTTACACATTAAAAGGAATTTGGAATGCAACTGAGAAAAGTATGTATTCCAGTTATTTTAACAAAGAAGATAAACCCGTAAAACGCCGAGGAGCATTTAAAGAGTGCAGAACATTGGGGAAAAATAAGATTACAAATAAAATAGCTTATTTTAATCTTGAAGACAAACCAATGCGCGACCAAAATTTCGTTTCCACTTACGAGTTTCAATCTGACACTAATTTTACAACAACCAGCGTAAAGCAATTTGATGTGGATGGAAATTTTGCAGTTGCAATAGATGGCTATAATATTAAATATGAAAATGATGAAAGGGGCAATACGCAATCCGCATCCTATTTTGATGAATCAGACAAAAAGGCGGCAGATAAAGACGGCGTTCATAAATACACCTATAGTTACGACATTTATGAAAATTGTACGGATGTTCGGAAATTCAATATCCGCAATCTCCCTACAAAAGGCGTAAATGATTATCATCAATATGTAAACCTGTATGATGAATTGGGCAGGAATACCTTCACAGCAAAATATTATCCCGATTATGTTTTAATGTTTACAGATGATAAAGTAGGCGCAATTAAATATGAATACGTTGGAGATTTTTTAAAAATCCTAACAAACGTTGATGCGTATGGCTTTGAAGGTGTAGACGATTTAGGAATAATGGTAACAAAGCAATTTCTAAATAAGAAAAAAGAGGTAGTCAGGGAAGAATTTTTTGGAGCAGAAAATTGTTGGGCAAAAACAAAAACAGATGCTGTTTCCTATAATTACAAATATGATGAAAGAGGAAACCAAACAGAAATGGCAGCTTTCGATAGCCTTGGAAAACCGCACGCTTGGCAGGAAGATGTTGCAATTACGCGTTGGGAATATGATGAAAACAATAAGATAAAAACTACTTATTTTACTGTTGACAATCAATTGGCAAATGCGGTTGAAGGCACAACGTATAATTTTTACAAATATGATGCAAACAATAATTTGTTAGAACGAACAAACTATGATAAAGCAATGAAGCCAAGTTTGGTAGGCAACGTTTTTAAGACAAGCTGCATTGTCAACAAGTTTGGAAAAGACAGCATTGTTACCAGTTTTGATGTTAACAATCAAATATTGGCGATTGGCGGAGTTACAAAATATGCGTACAATCCCAGAGGTCTTTTACTTTCGGAAAGTGCGTATAATAAACAAAATAAACCAATTTTAAATAGTGGAGGCATTCACAAAACTGTTTACAATTACGACAAATTTGACAGATATATCGGCAGTGCCTATTTCGGAAAAAATGGCGAAAGCATAAATGGTACAGATGGCTACGCACGGATAGAAATGAAGTTGAACGAACTTGGAAATGTGCTTACATATACTTATTTAGACCAGAATAATAAACCTGCGTTGGGTCCTGATGGCTTTCACAAAATGACATATTACTATAATGATTATGACGAAATTGTTAGAATCTCAACGTACGGCAAAGACCAACAACTAAAAAACGATGCAGATGGCATTGCAGATTATGTTTATCAAATAGATAAAAGTGGTAGAACGTTGCGCATTTCCTATTACGACGACGAAAGCAATTTAACGGAAGATACGAATGGAGTAGCAGAATATTTTTATGAACCCGAATTAAATGGGCTTTACTATCTTGAAAAGCAATTAGATTCCCACGGCGAGGAAGTTGCTATTGTTGAATAATGAGTAAGGTATTTTTTATTCCAACCAAATGTACTTTCAAACTTTTATTTCAAAATAGCAAACATCTGCACTTTTATAATGTGCTGGGAGTTCTGAAAAGTGTTTTATTTTTTTCATTCCCAAGAAATTAAATCCGCTTTTTTCGTAGTACTGTATCAATCGTTTATTGTCCCCGCAAGTATCTAATCTAATATATTCTTTATTGTTTTTTGTTGCATAATCTTTGGCCCAAACTACTATTTGCTTTACAAATTCTTTTCCGCGGAAGTTTGGATTGGTTGCAATTCTATGAATATAAATAGCTTTATCCTTATCTGATTCTTCCCAAATTTGCGAATCGGAATAGGTTACAACCCAAACGCAAGCAATTTCATTTTCTATCATTAATTTGAATTGCCTTTTTTCAAGTACTTCATTTTTTACAATTTCTTGATCGAATTCTGGCCAGACATTTCCGGGAAATGCAACTTTTTGATAATCCGTCGCACATTTATAAAGCCTAAATATTTCAGGTATATCGCCCATTGTGCTGTTCGTTATTTTCATTGTTTAATTATTTTTTATAGTCGGAATTTTTTAAAACGTTGATAACGACCGAATAGAAACCAAAATACCCATAATTATTAAAGGAATGCTAATTTTCCCAATTCAATTTCACCAATAAAATTTGAATTCTTATCTTCCCTTTTAAATAAAAAATTATGAGTAGAGGTTTTGTAAAAGAAGGAGATCAAGAGGAAATGCCCATAATCCCACCTCGCGCCGCGCTGCCGGAAAATGCAATCAACTATGTAACCCAAAATGGTCTACAATTACTTACTGAAGAGCGCGAGCAATTGGAAAATGAACGCGCAAATCTCGCCACAGCGCACGAGCAGCAAAGACGTATTGAATTGGCAGTTTTAAATGGCAAATTAGATTTATTGAATGAACGTATTGCATCTGCTAGAGTTTTGGAACTTGAAAATCAACCGAAAGATGAAGTTCGTTTTGGGGCAACCGTTACATATAAAATTTCAACTGCCAGATTTCCGGTAACCTTTCAAATTGTTGGCGTTGATGAGGCGGATATTACGAAAAATAAAATTGCCTTTGTGGCACCAATTGCGGTAGCATTAACCGGCCATAACGTTGGCGATGACGTTTCCTTCAATTTGTGTGGCGAAACTAGGATTGTAAATGTGGTTGCTATTTCATATTAAGAATTTGAAAAAAATGTTTTTTTGAAAAGACTGAATAATTAAAACGGTTTAACTTTTCAAATACTTTAAAACATAAAAAATCTGCAAGTAATTCTAGTCGAATTACTTGCAGATTTAAAAATTTTGATAAAATGAACTTCAGATTTATCAACCAATACTAAAAATCAGCAACTGAGACTGAGACTATAAATTAAATTTTCTCTGGATTATCTCGTACCCAAGCTTGATATTTTGCAAAGTCTGATTGGTTTAAAATACTTTTAAAGATTTTATCTTGTGTTTCAACACGCTCATATAAAGTCATTTCCTTATTTCGGTGTGTACGCAACCATTTTGCATTTTCTGCGTTCCAATTTGTTTCATAGCTATTCATTTGTGCTTCGGTAAAACTTAAATCTGTTGCCATTTTTTGTTTGTAGGCTTCATTTGCAGCGGTAGACGCCTTCATTTCTTCAGCAGATTTTTGTTGCATGTTAGAGTTTCCTCTAGTTCCCGATACATTTGTACTTCTGTTTGCATTGGTAGTTGTTGCTGTATTGGTGCTTGTTCTTGAAGTTGGCGTATCGCCTCTTCTTATTGAAGTATTGCTGGTATCACTTGTTGTTTTGTTGGTTGTACCACATGCAGTAACTAATGCCAACATTCCAATTGCAAAAATTGATTTTAGATTTTTCATAGTTTTTTGTTTGGTTTCTTATACCCGAATTTACAACTCTAAATGCTCAAAAAAATAAGCTTTAAGAAAAATTTGTACTCTAAATGATTTGATAGATTTAAAGCAGTTGAAAAATCCTGGTTATTAAAATCGATAGTTTTATTTAAGGTTGAAAGGTCTTAAATTGAATTATTTCAAATAAATAGGTGTGCGTTTTGCCAAATAGTTTAATGTCGTTTTATAGGCATCTTCAGTATACCAAAAGGAAGAATGATTTTGGTTAAAAATATTATCACCTTTATCGTTATAAATATTCATTGTAATTTCAGAATTAAAAGTGTCTGATGTGTTACTTGACGTGCTGGTATTGGCAGATAAAACTTGCCCAATTAATCCTTTTTTGTTTTTTGTAGGTTCTTGTTTTGCATCTACGTTTGTGTTGGAATAGGTATAACTAGCGTCTTTTTCAACCGAAACGGTGCCTTGTAAAATATATTCAACCCCCAAAATATTGCAGATTTCGCCCATTGTAAAACCGGCAGAATTGTTATTATTTACACCAGCTTTTGCTAATAAATTATTTGTGGTCATTGGGTCTTGAAACTGCAGATTAACTTTTTTCTTATTAAATACAGCATAGGTTTCACTCTGTATTTTCTGTGCCATCTCATTACTGCCATCACCTTGATTTTTAATATACACAAAAGGTAAAATAGCTACTTTATTATGGTGGTCGGCTAAATTGGGAATGTTGGTTTTGGCTGAAGATTGGGTGCCGTCCATAAATTCAATTCGCCCGGATGCAAAGGTTATTTTAATAATTTCCTTTTTTGGAACCGTGTATTCAACCGACTCATTTTTATATGTGAATTTTAAATTGTCTGCGCCCATTTCCATCACTTTACCGACCATTTCTTCGCCGTTGGTTTTTAAAACAATATCATTTTGGGCGATTGTTAATGGCACAAAACCAATGCACAGAAATAATATTGCTGCAAATATTTTAAAATATTTAGTTTTCATAATTTTTTTGTTTGGTTAATTTTTAGATGAAAGTACAGTTTTTAACGATAAAAAACAATCAAAATGTTCGGTAAATAATTGTAAGCAAAAAGATTTAAAATTTTAAATTGTTGATTTATAGTCAATATTTGAGAAATTCCTAATTCATTTTTTTATATTAATTAATTTTTTTGATAAATTCACTTTTCGAAATTAGCATCGCCTCAAATAGAAAATATGGAAGTTTTTGCACATATAAAAACTGTAATTGCAATTATTATGGGTCTTGGTTTAACCCATCTTATAAAAGGTACTGTAAGTTTTATACAACATCCAGGACGATCTAAATACTATTGGGTACATCTGCTTTGGGTTTTTTATGTCTTCTTATTGTTGGTTCATTTTTGGTGGTGGGAATTCACTTTAAAAAACATCACAGAATGGTATTTCCTTGATTACTTTTTTTTAGTTTGTTACGTAATCCTTTATTTTATCCTTTGCGCCCTACTCTATCCAGACGATTTAGATGGTTATAAAGGCTATAAAGAATACTTTTATTCAAGGAAAAAATGGTTTTTTGCGATCTTGGCACTAACCTTCTTAGCAGATATTATGGACACCTATATTAAAGGACCGGATTACTCTTTATTACTTAATGGCGAATATTACATTAGAATAATTAGCCACATATTACTTTGCGCAATTGCATTTTTCATTAATAATAGATTGTTTCACAAAGTTTTAGCCGTACTTTTTATTATTTATGAAGTTATATTTATTATCCGGCTATTTAATGTTGAAGGTTAGAAACTTATTTTAAATTCAAGAAAGTATTCACTTTATCGGCAGTTTCCAAAACGATTTTCGGCGCATCAAAACGGTAGCCTACAAAAAATTCGCCGAAAAACTGATTATCCTGTAATCCGCTATGGCGAGAATCATTGTGATTGTTAACCTGTAAATTTGCCGAAATACCTGAATAAAATTTATTTGAATTGTAGCCAATACCTCCACTAAAATCTACACTTGTGGATAGACTTGTAATACTTTCATTAAAATTTTCTTCCTTAAATTCAGTTTTACTGATGTTTATCCCAATTCCTCCTGTTGCACCAAGAGCAAATAGAAAATTCTCCTTAAAAACAAAATTATAAAAGTAAGCTGGTGTTACAATAAAATCCAACGAAGTTGTATTGTCACTACCTACATCAGAAAATCGAGTGTAAAAATATTGTACGCTTGGCACAAAACTGCCCGCGCTTTTTTTCTGCCATTCGGTTTGGGTTGTTGTTGCTCGGTAAGAAAAATTTTTATTGAAAATATAACCAGTACTTCCACCAATATAAGTGATTTTTAAATCTGGAAATGTAAGTACTTCGCCACCAAGGTCGATATTTATATCTTCAACATAATAGCCTTTTGTTTTTGAAAATTGAACGCCTTGCAGCCATTGTCCAATTAGTGTTTTGAAAACTAAATCGAACGTTTTTGTTTTACCGAACACATCTTTAACTTTTGTAAAGCGTAAGAATTTTGGTGTATAACCAATTTCGACATCAATGGCCCTAAATTGAACCGAAAACGCTGTTCTCGCCTCTAAGTTTGGAATAACAGAATATTGTAAATCGTTATCCTTATCGTTTATATTAAACGAATTGATATGGTCGTTAAACTCGAAGCGGACGGTGATGGCATCTGGAAATTTTTCTATATAACTGTTTGCTTCTATTGCATCGTAAATCGCATCATTTTGGGCAATTAGCGCCGAATCAATACAAATAATTATGAAACATAAACGTACAAATTTTAATGAAAAGAAAAATTTCATAATATTCAATTGATACTTATAGTTATTGAAAAATAATCTCGGTTAAAAATACTAATTGTTGGCAATATCTATCCATCTTAATATTGCTAATAGTAAAGAAGCTTTACATTTGAAAAATTTCAATTCCAAATTCCTATTTTTGATGCTGATTTTTTAATACAAAGTAATCTAAAACCATTATGGCAATATCTATTATACGAACAGATTCCAAAAACGAAGATTTTAAAGTATTGGTAAAACAATTGGATGCTGAACTTGCCATTCGTGATGGAGAAGATCACGCATTTTATGACCAATTCAATAAATTGGATTCAATAAAATATGCGGTTGTTGCTTATATAAATAACGTTCCCGTTGGTTGCGGTGCCATTAAACAATTTTCCGAATGTGTTATGGAAGCAAAACGAATGTTTGTACCTGCAAGTCAACGTGGAAAAGGGATTGCTTCTACACTATTACAAAATCTCGAAATTTGGGCGAAAGAACTTGGCGCAAAAAAATGTATTCTGGAAACAGGAATTAGACAACCCGAAGCCATTGCACTTTACAAAAAATGCAACTACATTATTACTGAAAACTACGGCCAATATGCTGGAGTTAATGAAAGCATTTGCTTTGAAAAAAAACTATTTTAAAAAATAGCTTCTACCTAAAACTATACTTTTTCTGAAGTAAATAACTGTAAACAATAGTAACAATAATTGTTATAAAACGTGAAGGTGTTGGATAAAATGTGAGAACATCCACCAACAATTTCATGGAAATATAACTGAGCAACAACGAGCCCATTCCAACAATAAAATATCGGAAAATTTGTACTTTCCAATGCAAGTTACTTTCGTGAAAGGTTATAAACCTATTCAACAAAAAACCTGTGGTGAATGTTATTGGAAAAACGATAAAAAGTGAAGCAATATGTGCGCTTAAAACCACAAAATGTAAATCGATATTTTCCTTTTGTAATATAAAATTGAAGCAAATAAAATACAAACAAATATCCAAAACTACATTGCTACCACCACAAACAGCATATCTATAAGTCTGTATTGGCATAACGCGCCGAAACAAAAAGTAGAACGTGTCAATAAATTTAGTAATAGCGTTTTTCATAATCCTAAAAAGCCGACAAATTTACTATTTATAAATTATGGATTTAAAATAAAAAAGAACAACACGATTTATTTAAACAGAACTTCATTATGATTATTAGAAATAGCTACTTTTATCTAGCTATGAAAGTTTACAAAAAGGTAAAAAAATTCAACTTTAAAAGACATAAAATCGCAAATACTTTTACTATTATAGTATTTGTTTTATGTAATGTTAGTATTGCATTTTCTCAAAATGTAAAAACTTTTGTAACCGATGAAATGGAAAATCCTGTAGCAAATGTTTCGGTTTTCAACAATCGAGAAATTATTGCAGAAACAAATGATAAAGGTGAATTTATAATCTCCGAAAATTTTGAACTTCCCTTAAATCTAATTTTATCACATCCAAATTTTTATTTAAAAGAAATTAATATAACTGAAAATTTCCAAACTTTTATCCTTTCAAAATTACTTCAAAATGAAAATTTAAATGAAGTTATAATTTCCGCGAATAGAAACTTATATCAGCAAAAAAAAGACACTCTAATTTCTTCATCTGTAATTTCAGCAGCCAAATTGAACGAATACAGCCCGGTAGATGTGGTTGCGGCCATTAATGAAACGCCCGGAGTTTATATTCAAAGTGGCGCGATAAATACCAATCGAATTACTATTCGAGGCGTTGGCGCGCGCACGCCTTTTGGCACCAATAAAATACGTGCCTACTTTAACGGAATACCAATTACAAACGGCGCCGGTGAAACTTCGATTGACCATTACGATGCTGAAAATCTCAACGAAATTATAATTTTAAAAGGTCCAAATTCCTCACTTTATGGCAGTAGTTTGGGTGGTACTATTCTGTTAAGTTCAAAAGTTGCTGAAAATGGCAAAACCGAAATTCGAACAAATAGCACTTTTGGTTCTTATAATTTATTAAAAAATACAGTAAATATTGCAAGTGGTTTTAAAAATTTTTCATTAAATGTTAGTTACAATAAGCTACAAACAAACGGTTTTAGGCAAAATAGTAAATATGACAGAGAAGGGATTTTGCTAACTTCAAATTACCGACTAAATGCCAATAATAAAGTAGGATTAGTATTGCAATATGTTGATGATTTTGCCCAAATTCCAAGTTCGCTTGGCATTACAGATTTTAATAAAAATCCCACAAAAGCAGCATTTACGTGGGCGCAGGCAAAAGGTTTTGAAGCAAATAAAAACACATTGACTGGAATTACATACACGCACAAATTTTCAGAAAAATTAAACAACAGCAGCACTATTTTCTACACATATTTAGATCACTATGAACCACGACCTTTTAATATTTTAGATGAATTTACAAATGGTTTTGGCGCTCGAACCCTTTTCAATTCTAAAATTTTAGCATTTGAAAAGAATATTAAATTCGATTTTGGCGCTGAAATTTACAATGATTATTACAATTGGAAAACAATTGAAAATAGATATGAAGACAATAATGGAAACGGCAGTTTGGAAGGTGAATTGCTAAGTGATAATCGCGAAAAAAGAAATAATCTGAATATTTTTGGGTCAGTTTTTATTCCAATTTCTACAAAATTAAGCGGACAAATTGGGATTAATTTTAATCAAACAATGTATGATTTTGAAGATAAATTTCTTTTGGATGAAATAGATAAAAGTGCAAAAAGAAATTTTGATCCAATCCTTGCACCAACTTTTTCGTTGAATTATAAAATTGAAAATAATAGTGAACTGTATTTCAATTTTGGCCGTGGCTTTAATTTTCCTTCAATTGAAGAAACGCTAACGCCCGAAGGTGTAATAAATGGAGAGCTTGGACCGGAAAAAGGTTTTAATTATGAAGTTGGAAATAATTCAACTTTTTTCAGCGAAAAATTAAGTATTAAAACATCATTCTATCTTCTAAATATAACTGACAAATTGGTTGCAGAACGTGTGGCGGAAGATCAATATATTGGTAGAAATGCAGGAAAAACAAGACATTTAGGTTCAGAATTTAGTACAGATTATAATCTTAACATAACTAAAAATATAAAATTTGTCCCCTATTTCAATTTTGAATACAACCATCATAAATTTATAGATTTTGTAGATGATGATGCAGATTATTCGGGAAATAAACTTACGGGAGTTCCAAATTTAAAGATGAATGGTGGACTGCGTTTCGCTATTTATAGTTTTCAGCTAAATGCTAATTTTCTTCATATTGGAGAAATTCCCTTAAATGATGCAAATATACTTTTTAGCTCTGCCTACACTGTTTTCAATACCAAAATTATGTTTCAAAAGGAACTGGCTCAAAATTTTTCACTCCAATTAAATGCAGGAATTAATAATTTTACTGATAAAAAATATGCTTCATCCGTATTAATAAATGCAGTGGGTTTCGGCAATTCGGAACCTCGATATTATTATCCCGGAATTCCAGTAAATTATTACGGCGGTTTTAATTTGAAGTATCTAGTTAATTGAAATTATTAAAAATTTAAAATTAAGAAAAAAATTCACTTTTAGAAAAGATGGAAAGCGCGCTATGTTGCAGGACGCTAGCATCTCTGTTAAATATAAATTAAACTTTTATAAGGTATAACCGCTACATTTTTGATTTGTCTATATTTAGTGAAAATCTTTATTCTATGAAAAATCTATTCTTCCTATCTGCCATAATTCTTTTTTCAACGCTAACGTCTTGCAAAGATAAACAAGAAAAAAAAGCAGAAGAAACCGCCTTAAATAGCCAATCACAAATTAATGATACCGTACAAACCGCAATTGGTCCTTTGGTGCTTCCAAAACCGTACGCAACTGAATCTGTTAGAAACAGTAATGGAATGAAAGATTGGCCAAAAGACAAAATGCCAATCGTGCCGGAAGGATTCACGGTAACAAAATATGTTGAAGATCTTAAAGAACCGAGATGGACTTATGTTGGACCAAACGGCGATATGTTTGTGGCTGAAAGTAAAAAAGATAGAATTTTAATTTTAAGAGACGCAAACAATGACGGGCAATTTGAAGTGCGTGAAACATTTTTGGAAGATTTGGACAGACCGTTTGGAATGTTGATTATTGACAATAATTTTTATGTTGCCAATCAAAGTGGTGTTTCAATTTATCCATATAAACTGGGTCAAACAAGTTTAGATAAAGTTAAAGGCACTCAAATTGTTGATTTGCCTGCAGATGGATACAACAATCATTGGACACGAAATATAATTACGAATAAAGAAAAAAATAAACTTTACATTTCAGTTGGTTCGGCAAGTAATGTTGCAGAACACGGAATGGATACCGAAATTAGACGAGCCAATATTCTTCAAACAGATCTTGACGGGAAAAATGAAAAAGTATTTGCATCTGGATTACGAAATCCAGTTGGAATGGATTGGAATCCCACAACCGGCGAACTTTGGACAGCCGTTAATGAACGTGACGAATTGGGAGACAATTTAGTGCCAGATTATATTACGAGTCTTAAGGAAGACGGTTTTTACGGCTGGCCATATTCTTATTTCGGACAACTTTTAGATCCAAGAATGGAAGGCAAAGGTGCAGATTTGGTTGCAAAGGCAATAGTTCCAGATGTTCCGGTTGGCGCACATACAGCTTCATTAGGTTTGGCTTTTAATACTGGCGAAATGTTTCCGGAAAAATATAAAAATGGCGTTTTTGTTGGGCAACACGGCTCTTGGAATCGTGCGGTACTTTCAGGTTATAAAGTAGTTTTTGTTCCTTTTAAAGACGGAAAACCTTCTGGACAACCCGAAGATTTTCTTTCAGGATTTATATCTGATTTAGATAAAAGCGATGTTTATGGCAGACCGGTTGGCGTTACCTTTAACCAAGCTGGCGATTTGTTGATTAATGACGATTCTGGAGGGGTTATTTGGAAGGTGAGTTATTCAAAATAATAAATACAAGGATTAATTCTAAATGATTTTTCAGAATGAGACATTTTAAACTTCTAATAATTCCAATTCTACTTTTTTACATTTCATGTAAAGAACAAAATGAAAACACTTCAGAAAATATCATTGAGCAAAAAATTAAGACAGAAGATGTTTTATATAATATAAATTAAATCTTTCGCTTCATATGATGAAAATTCAAATGCTGCAAAACCAATTGTTTTTGTACTACCGGAATGGTGGGGATTAAATGATTATGCGAAGTTTCGGGCTAAAGAGTTAGCAAAACTAGGTTATTTTGCAATGGTTGTAGACTTTTATGGTGAAGCAAAAGTTGTGACAACGCCAGATGAAGCAGAAAAATTGGCAACGCCATTCTATGAAAATCCACAATTGGCAAAACAGGTTTTTGATGTTGCAAAGGAAAAAGTGTTGAGTTTTAAAAATATTGATAAAAATAAAATGGCTGTTATTGGTTACTGTTTTGGAGGTGCACAAGCACTAAATATGGCTCGACAAGAAACAGATTTGAAAGGTGCGGTAAGTTTTCACGGAAATCTTGAAACTGGCGTAAATGCAAATAACAATTCCGTGAAAATATTAGTTTGTAATGGTGAGGATGATTCATTTGTTTCGAAAGAGGAGATTGCTTCTTTCAAAAAAGAAATGGATTCTTCTAAAATAGATTACAAATTCATTAATTATCCTAATGCCGTTCATTCCTTTACAAATCCTGCTTCCACAGAAGTTGGGAAAAAATTCGATATGAAAATTGCCTATAATAAAGAAGCTGATGAAAAATCGTGGCAGGAAATGAAAACTTTTTTTGAAGAAATCTTTAAATAAAAAACTCTTTTTTTCTTTAAAGCTCTACAACCCTACTCTTTAAACTCCATTTACCATCAACATTTACACTTTCGGTGACGCGTAATTTATTGGGACCAGACTTTTTTAGCACATCTATCAACTTCATATTTTTATGGACTGCCGTATTTATATATAAAGCTGGTAGCAACAATTTGTTGTTTTCGGCATCAAAAACGTATAGACTTTTTGAGGTTGGTTTGTAACTCCAAAACCCAATCTCGTCTGAGCCATCGCCGTTTAAATCTTTTAGATTGTCCAAACTTGAATTGTAGGAATTGTCAACAGTAAGCGGCGAAATTTCTTTATTGCTGAAATAAATTATACTCTTACAACCATCTTTGCAAGAAATAGAATCTGTTTTTTGTGAACCTTCGGCAACCTCAATTATTTGTGGATTTTCAATAAAAGCATATTCAGCCAAACCGTCGCCATTAAAATCGCCATACAATCTTGGCGATTTATTTTCTAGTTGATTCAATTCACTTTTATTCGGAAAAATGGGCGCATCCTGGTTTTCGGCATTTTCTTGAAGTCCTTCCCGCAAAATTTTAAATTCACCATTTTTATAAATAAGCGATAAAAAAGATGGGTAGGAAGCTTCCGTTTCGCCATATTTTACATTCTTAATAAATGTTACAAGAAAATTTCCATCTTCTTTTTCAACTTCTATATTGTCTTCAATTACACTTTGTTGATAATCTGGAAATTGCGCAAAAAGTCTATTCTTGTCAACTTGAACTTGTTCTTTTGTCAGGTCTGATCCATAATACTGAACTCTATCCATATAATCCTGTTTTAAGTATGCGCTTTTAACAGAGGTATGGGTTTGATTCCATTCTAAAACAAATTTTTTAATCTCCTTTTCTCCCTTCGGATTTATTTCGTTACAGGCCGAAAATAGGCAAAATAAAAGAAAAATTATAGTAAAATATCTCATCGATTTAATCAGAATTTAGAAAATTAAAGATACATTAATTTAAACGGCTGAAGATTTTGAGGTTTAGTTGAAGAAAAAAAATCTACTTCAATTTGTATTCTACATTTAAAACTACAATTATATTGCTTCAGCAGAAAATTTAGTAATTTTGCCATTCAGAAATTTAAAGAAATATATTATGGGCGTTGGTGCAATGGTTATCGGAACAATTATTTTATGCTTAGGCTTAGCATTTATCATTGAAATTGTTGAGCGTATTAAATAGCAACTTAATTTTAATTACCGCTTACTAATTGCTCCAAGGATTCTAAATAATTTAGAATTTTATAAATTTAAAAAGGAAGGAAGGTGTCCAATATGAATTTCCTTCTTTCCTTTTTAAATTTAGTTTATTCCTCTCGCCTTTAGCATTGGCGCAATTACCGGTTTGCTGCCTCTCCACGTTTCATACATTTTTTCTAAATCTTGCGTATTGCCCTGCGATAAAACCATATCCCTAAAGCGTTGGCCATTTTCACGGGTTAAACCGCCGTGGGTTTCAAACCAATTGTAGGCGTCGTGATCCAACATTTCGGTCCACGAATAACTGTAATATCCCGCTGCGTAACCGCCGGCAAAAATATGGGAAAAATAAGTGCTTCTATATCTTGGTGGGACAGCGTGTACTACATCTAACTTTGTTTTATGCAGCGCTTCTTTTTCAAAAGCATCTACGTCATCAATCTTTTTATCGTCATTAACAGTATGCCATTGCATATCTAAATTTGAACCTGCAAGATTTTCGGTTAGGCTGTAACCTTGATTGAAAGTTGCAGATTTTTTAATTTTATCCAACAATGCCTGTGGAATTGCTTCGCCTGTTTTATAATGAACGGCATAATTTTTAAGCACATCTGGATATGTTGCCCAGTTTTCGTTGAATTGTGATGGAAACTCCACAAAGTCCCTAGCAACCGATGTTCCTGAAAGTGAAGGATACATTTGGTTTGCAAAAAAGCCGTGCAAAGCGTGACCAAACTCGTGAAACATAGTAGTTACATTATCAAAAGTGATTAAGGCGGGATCGCCATCTGCAGGTTTGTTGAAATTGCATACATTATAAATTACTGGTTTCTTATTGTACAATTTGCTCTGCGTAACAAAATTGCTCATCCAAGCGCCGCCACTTTTGCTTGGCCTTTTAAAATAATCTGCATAAAATAAACCAAGCGGCGTACCATCTTCCTCAAAAAGCTCGTAAACCCAAACATCGTCATTGTAGGTTGGTATATCAGTCCTTTGTTTGTAGGTTATTCCGTATAGTTTTTCAGCGGCGTAAAAAACTCCTTTTTCCAAAACAGTCTTTAATTCAAAATAGGGTTTAATTTGGCTTTCGTCTAAATCGTATTTTTGCTTTCTTACCATTTCGGCATAGTAGTTCCAATCCCAAGGTTCTAGAGTGAAATCTTCTCCTTTACTTTTAATCATTTTTTGTATTTCATCTGCTTCAACTTGCGCTTTTGCAGTTGCAGATGGAATTAATTGATCAAAAAATGAAGTGATATTTTCCGGCGTTTTAGCCATCGTTTTTTGAAGACTCCATTCAGCATAATTCTTAAAACCCAGAAGTTTCGCTTTTTGAGCGCGCGTTTCAACAATTTCTTTTATAAGTCCGCGCGTATCATCTGCACCTCCATCGGCGCGCATCCACGCTGCCATAAATAGCTTTTCGCGACTCGCTCTATTTTCCATAGATTGTAACAACGGCTGTTGCGTAGTATTTTGCAATGCAACGGTATAACCTTTGCCGTCCTTATTTTCAAGACCTTTTAAATCTGTTTCGCTTAAACCTGCCAAATCTGCTTTATCGTTAAATGTTACAGCGCCGTCGTTATTTGAAGCTAAAAGTGTTTTACCAAATTTGGTAGTTAACGTTGCCAACTTGGTATTGTAATCCTTCAACTTATTTTTATCATCTTCGGAAAGATTCGCACCAGCTATTATAAAATCCTTATAATTTTCTTCCAGTAATTTAAGCGATTCCGCATCTAAATTTAAAGATTCTTTTTTATCGTACAAAGTTTTAAAACGTTGAAAAAGTTTGTCATTTAAATAAATAGCATCGTTTAAGGAAGCGAATTCTGGCGACATATCTTCATCAACTTGCTGCAACGTATCATTTGTATCTGCGCCAACCAAAGCGCCAAAAATCTGATTTACACTATTCAACGTATTTCCACTTTTCTCGAGCGCCAAAACGGTGTTGTCAAAAGTTGGTTCTTCGGTATTGTTTGCAATTTCATCAATCGCTTTTCGCTGCAATTTAATGCCTTCTTGAAGTGCAGGCTTAAAATTTTCGACTTTTATCTTTGAAAAATCGGGAGCCGAATATGGCAAAGTGCTTTCAACAAGTAACGGATTTTCAGACGAATCAGTATTCATTTCAGTGTTATTTTTTTCGGTTGAATTTTCTTTTTTTGAATCCTTACAAGCCGTGAAAGCAAGTAGAATAAAAGTTGAGAATATTAAATTTTTCATTTTTAAATTGTTATTGAATTAGTCACGGTTTGCAGTTGCAGTTTGGAGTAAAATTGAATTTCGTAAATTTATATAAAATTCAAATGATACATTGTTAAAGGCGGCATAGAATTAATTTTCATTACATAACGTAGCAGATTTATTATTAGTTCTTTTCTTAAATTAAATGCCACCTCTGAATCCATAAGCTTCTTTTTTCCGTAAATCTTTGAAAATGACTTTTAATTTATAAAATCATTAACCTTCCATAAACTTCAAAGGTTTACTTTGCATAAAAAATTACAATTGAAAAAAATACTTCTACTCGTCCTGTCATCATTTATGTTATTCAGCTGCGCCACCAAAAAAATTAAGGATATTCCGTATCTCAATAGCTTCAAAATTGCAAATGCAGCTGAGCCTAAACTCAACATTTTTGTTCCCAGAAATTCAGATAAAAAAGATTTGCCCGTTCTCATATATATTTATGGTGGAAATTGGAATAGCGGAAATAAAGATATATATGGTTTTTTCGGAAGAAATTTTGCAAAGAAAGATGTAATAACAGTTATTCCGGATTACACATTAAGTCCAAATGCCAATTATGATGATATGGCGAAACAAGTTGCAGAAGCAATTACTTGGACGAAAAAACATATTTCGGAATACGGCGGAAATCCTGATAATATTTTTATGACTGGACATAGTGCCGGCGGACATTTGGCTGCACTTGCAGTTATGAATCCAAAATATGGGATTGATGAAAAATCGATTTCAGGAATAATTTTGAACGATGCTGCAGGATTGGATATGAAAAATTATTTGGAGGGAAATCCGCCAACAACTGAAAACAACTATCTAACAACGTGGACGGACAATCCTGAAAATTGGCGCGAAGCAAGCCCCATTTACTTTTTGAATAAAAACACGCCGCTATTTTTAATTTATGTTGGTAATAAAACCTACGAAAGCATAAAAGTTGCGAACGTCCGTTTTTTAAAAGAACTTTTGCCGCTACAACCGAATGTGGAAACTATCCGCCCAAACAAGCATCACGTTCCTATGATTTTACAATATTTTTGGCCTTGGAGTAAAAGATTTGGGGAAATTACAGAGTTTATTAAGACGAATTAAATTTATTGACCCACGAACGACGACTGTAAGATTCAAGACTAATAGTTAATTTTGAAGATTGACATTTCGGCTTCGCTCAATGGCCAGATTCGGTGGCTGAGCGAAGCCGAAGTCACATCACACATTTCGACTCCGCTCAATGCGAAGATTCGATGGCTGAGCGGAGTCGAAGCCTATTTCAGTCCCTTTAAACTAGACTCAATTGTTTCAATTTTAGAAAGTGCGTCTGCTTCTTTTTGTTTTTCCAAAGTAATTACCGCTTCTGGCGCGTTGTTTACAAAACGCTCGTTGCTTAATTTGCTCTGTACACTTTTTAAGAATCCTTTGGTGTATTTTAACTCTTGCTGCAACTTTTCAATTTCCTCTTCTACATTAATTGCCCCTGAAATTGGGATAAAATATTCGTTACTTTTTACACGAAATGTCAAAGCGCCATCCAATTTTTCTGTTGAATAACTGATTTTTGAAACATTTCCTAATTTTGAAATTACGGTATCAAATTCCTTTGAAATATTTTCATTATTAATAACTGAAACTTCAATTGAATCTTTAAAAGAAATATTCTTTTCTTTTCGAATTGTTCTAATCCTTGAAATTACTTCTGAGGCAAATTCAAAATCGGAAATTAATTTTTCATCAAAATTTTCTTTTGTTGGCCATTTTGAAATAATCAACGCTTCTTCAATTTTTCGCTCTTTAATATCTTGCCAAATTTCTTCGGAAATAAATGGAACAAACGGATGAAGTACTTTAAGATTATCTTCTAAAATTTCAATAATCGCCGCAAAGGTTTTGGCTGAAATGGGATCGCCGTAATTTGGCTTTACCATTTCTAAAAACCAAGAACAGAAATCGTCCCAGATTAATTTATACGTTTCCATTAAAGCATCGCTCAAACGGTATTTACTATATTGGTCTTCAATTTCAACCAGCGTTTTTTGGAATTTATTTTTATACCATTTTATGGCAATCGTAGCCGTATCAGTTTCCGGCTGACTGTCGGAAATTTCCCAACCGCTAATTAATCTGTAGGCATTAAATATCTTATTTACAAAGTTGCTACCTTGTTTGCAAAGGTCTTCATCAAACATTAAATCGTTTCCTGCGGGAGAACTTAACAACATTCCAACACGAACGCCGTCTGCACCAAATTGTTCAATTAAATCTATAGGATCTGGCGAATTGCCCAAACTTTTGCTCATTTTTCGGCGTTGCTTATCACGAACAATTCCCGTTAAATAAACATTATTGAACGGTTTTTCGTTTCTGTATTCATAACCGGCAACTATCATTCTGGCTACCCAAAAGAATAAAATTTCAGGCGCCGTAACCAAATCGTTTGTTGGATAATAGTAATTTATTTCTTTATTATCCGGCTCTAAAATTCCATTGAAAACACTTATTGGCCATAACCACGATGAAAACCACGTATCCAAAGCGTCGGGATCTTGTTTTAAATCTGTAGCTTTTAAATTTTGATTCTTTGTTTTTTCTTGCGCTAATTTTAGTGCTTCGTCAATATTTTCGGCAACTACGTAATCTTCTTTTCCGTCACCATAAAAATAGGCTGGTATTTGTTGTCCCCACCAAAGTTGACGGCTAATGTTCCAATCGCGCACATTTTCCATCCAATGACGGTACGTATTTACGAACTTTTCGGGAACAAGATTTACATCTTTTTCAAGAACGGCATCCAGCGCTGGTTTTGCCAATTCTTTCATATTCAAAAACCATTGGTCGCTTAATCTTGGTTCTATAACTGCGCCTGTGCGTTCGCTTGTTCCAACTTTATTAATATGACTTTCGGTTTTTTCAAGAGCTCCCAGTTTTTCCAATTCGGCAGAAATTTCTTTTCGAACTACGAATCTATCTTTTCCGTTATAATGAAGGCCAAAACTGTTTAAAGTTCCGTCTTCATTAAGAATATCGATAATTTCAAGATTGTGTTTTTCACCTAACATCTTATCGTTTTCGTCGTGTGCGGGTGTAACTTTTAGGCAACCTGTACCAAATTCAATATCTACATATTCATCTTCGATAATTGGGATTACGCGATTGCAGATTGGCACAATTGCTTTTTTACCTTTTAAATGTGTGAACCGTTCATCATTTGGGTTTATGCAAATTGCAGAATCGCCCAAAATGGTTTCAGGTCTTGTAGTTGCTATGGTTAAAGTATCTTCGGAACCTTCAATTTTATACTTTATATAATACAGATTTCCCTGACCTTCCTGAAAAATAACTTCTTCATCAGAAAGTGTAGTCTTTGCTTGTGGATCCCAATTTACCATTCTGTAACCGCGATAAATGTTGCCTTTGTTGTATAAATCTACAAAGACCTTTATAACGGAAGCAGACATTTCTGGATCCATTGTAAACTTGGTTCGTTCCCAATCGCAGGAAGCGCCCAATTTTTTAAGTTGTTCTAAAATTATACCACCGTGTTTGTGGGTCCATTCCCAAGCGTGTTCTAAAAATTCTTCCCGCGAGAGATTCGCTTTATAAATACCATCTTCCTTCAATTTCGCCACAACTTTTGCTTCAGTAGCGATGCTGGCGTGGTCTGTGCCAGGAACCCAACACGCATTAAAACCCTGCAAACGCGCTTTTCTGATTAACACATCTTGTATTGTATTGTTCAACATATGCCCCATATGTAAAACGCCCGTAACATTTGGCGGCGGAATTACGATTGTGTAAGGCTCTCTCCCATCTACTTCACTATGAAAATAATTATGCTGCATCCAATGGCTGTACCATTTATTTTCAACAGATTTTGCATCATATTTTTCGCCTATCGCCATTTTGGTCTGGTTTTTGAATTATAGTTTGCAAAAGTAGGAATAACTGTAATAGCATAAAAGTGAATAAGTAATTTTGCAGAGTTTCTATAAGTTCACTATTTTAGCGGACTATTAAAATTTAAATACCCACCTTTAATTTATTTCACGGAAGATATTTTGTGGGCATAAAATCTTCCAAAACAATAACATAAATACCAATAAAATGAAAAAATTATCAATTGTGCTTATCGCGTTAATTGGTTTTGCAGTTAATGCACAACAAGCAAAAATTTCTTTTAAAAGCGATACCGTAGATTACGGTAACATTGCAAAAGGAAGCGACGGCGTACGTGTTTTTGAATTCACCAACACCGGCGACGCACCTTTAGTTGTTACCGATGTAAAATCTAGTTGTGGTTGTACCGTGCCAAAAAAACCCGATGGCCCTATTGCTGCTGGAGCAACTGGTACTATTCAGGTAAAGTATGATACCAATCGTGTTGGGCCAATTAGAAAAACAATAACTGTTTACAGTAATGCCTCAGAGCCGGTTTTGGCTTTAAAAATTAATGGCGAGGTGATGGCTGAAAACCAAAGCGTACTTGAAAAAACAAAATAAAACTACTACTTTTAATTTAAAACGGCTTCAAAAATTTTGAAGCCGTTTTTTTTGTTGAAAATAGTAGGTTGTGAATTAGCACAGCTAATTTAATACTCGTTCTAGATTGAATTTTATTATATATGAAATGTCATTTCTAAGTATCTCTAAGCTTATTCTCTTACCTTCTTCAGTGGTAAAAATTTCTATCAATTCATTTAAAGTGAAATGATATGCCTGTTTTCCATTTATAGTAATTATCTCATCACCTTCTACAATACCAGCTAATTGTGCTGGCGATCCTTCTCTAATTTCGGCCACAATATATTTTGGCACCAGTTTAATTGAATAATAATCGTAGCTTGAAACTGTAACGCCGCTATCTGGGTTTGCAAGCTCGGCTGTTCTGCTTCTCCGGGCAAAATTGCTGGATTGTTTAAGCTCTTTAACCACATCCATTTCGCCGTGCTCAATAGTTAACCCGCTCATATTATAATAAAAAGGGTTGGAAAAATCACGGTTTTTTTTAAACCAAACTTTTTTCTCCCCATAATTAAAAAATACAGTAAACCGTTTTAAAAATGCGCCGCCCAAACTGCCATCACGCTCTTTAATGGTTTTTGCAAAGCTTATTGC
The DNA here is from genome assembly GCA_965219125.1 of Aequorivita sp. Taxonomy (GTDB): domain Bacteria; phylum Bacteroidota; class Bacteroidia; order Flavobacteriales; family Flavobacteriaceae; genus JBBSOK01. The sequence continues at coordinate 2,752,549 of CBDCMO010000002.1, read as the reverse complement.
CTCGGCATCGGGAAAGGCAACATTTACTTTTTTCATCTTAAAATTGCCAAGCTCAACTTGGTCAAGTCTTGATCGTTTTCCGAAAATACCACCACTTAAACCTAGGCCGAGAAAATCTTCAAAATAATTCTTTGGGTTTTCAGTAAGTAGATTAGCTTCATCAAACAACCAAATGGCGTCGCTGCTTCCGCTATCAACAAGTAACAACTGCTTCAATTTTCTTTCTTCGGAACTTACTCCAACTTCCAAATATGGTTTTCCGTTAAAAAAACGTAAAGGTGCTTCTTCGCATTTTTTACAAGCTTTTGGGGAAGTAAATCTCGGATTATACAGTGTTACATTTTTAGTAGTGTAATTCAACTTAACAATAAAATTCTTGAAAAAATCTGATCCCAAAATTCCGTGAATTGGAATTCCCATTCTTGGCGAAAAATTTATGTTCTGATCGAATATAACATACAATGTATGGTTTACATCTATTGCATTTCCTACTTTAATAATATTATTTTCACTTTTAATCGCTTCAACCGTGCCACCAGTTCCCAAACCTTGTAATTCAATTTGTGTAGTATTATTAATTTGAAGCGAATCGGTTTTTGAAAGACTAAATAAAATGGTCGAGCTTACGCCCGTATCAAGTATAAATGAAAGTTTAGCGCCATTTATTTCAACAGGAATTATTGGCAGATTGTTGATTACTTGAACTGCAATTTTATCTTTTTTCTGATTTTCGGGCAAGCGAAATCCTGCCTGTGAATAACCCATTAAAGGACTCAGACAAAGTAAAGAGCAATGAACTAATTGAAGGATTTTTGTGTGCATTTAATTTAAATGGAAGATACAAAAATTAGGTAAAATGTAACACGCAATTTTATATTAACGATTAATTTTGCAACTTTGTTCCAAATTCCCAAAATTATGCCGAAAATATCGCACAAAGGTGCCGAAATGCCCGAATCTCCTATTAGAAAATTGGTTCCTTACGCCGAAAAAGCGTACAAAGCAAACAAAACAGTTTACCATTTAAATATAGGTCAGCCCGATATTAAATCGCCAAATGTAGCGATGGAAGCGGTTGCGCACCATCATTTGGAAATATTGGCGTACACTCGTTCGGAAGGTTCTGAAGAATATCGTGCAAAAATTGCAGTTTATTATAAGAACAACAATATTAAAGTTGAAGCAAATGACATAATTGTTACAACGGGCGGTAGTGAAGCATTGTTGTTCGCAATGGGAACCGTTGCCGATGTTGATGATGAGATTATAATTCCAGAACCTTTTTATGCAAATTATAATGGATTTGCAACTGCGAGCGGTGTAAAGATTGTTCCCGTAATTTCAAAAATTGATAACAATTTTGCACTTCCACCAATTTCAGAATTTGAAAAATTGATAACTTCAAAAACGAAGGCGATTTTAATTTGTAATCCCGGCAATCCTACCGGATATCTTTATTCAAAAGAAGAAATTCAAAAATTGGCTGCTATCGTAAAAAAGCACGATCTGTTTTTGATTTCTGACGAAGTTTATAGAGAATTTACCTACGACGGTTTTAAACATTATTCAATTTTAGAAGAAGAAGATTTGGCGGAAAATGGAATTATAATAGATTCTGTTTCAAAAAGATACAGTATGTGTGGCGCACGTATTGGCTGTTTGGTTTCAAAAAATAAAGAAGTTATAAAAACAGCATTAAAATATGCACAGGCAAGATTAAGTCCACCAACATTTGCACAAATTGCGAGTGAAGCTGCCTTACAAACGCCACAAAGTTATTTTGATGAAGTTATTGAAGAATACCAAGAACGCCGAAATATTTTGGTAGCAAGTTTACATAAAATTCCTGGCGTAAAAGTGGGTGTACCAAAAGGCGCCTTTTATTGTATTGTAGAATTACCCGTAAAAAATAGTGATCATTTTGCACAATGGTTGCTGGAATCATTCGATCTTAACGGCGAAACTGTTATGGTTGCGCCTGCTGGCGGTTTTTACTCTACGCCGGGCGTTGGTTTAAATCAAATTCGTATTGCTTATGTGCTAAACAAAGATAGCTTGGTTAGGGCGGTTGAGATTTTAAAGGTAGCCTTAGAGCAATACAAAGATTAATGGAAATTGAAGCTAACAAATCTTTAAAAGCCTTTAATACATTCGGTATTGAATGTTTTGTTGAACGTTTTGTTGAAGTAAAAACGATTGCCGAATTAAAACAAGTTCTTCACGAAAACAAAAATAAACCACTATTTATTTTGAGTGGCGGCAGCAATATGTTGCTAACCAAAAATATTGAAGGACTTGTTATTTACTTGAATTTAAAGGGAATCGAAATGATTTCTGACACGGAAAACAATGTTTCGGTCAAAGCAATGGCTGGCGAAAATTGGCATGAATTCGTTTTAAATTGTTTGAAAAATGATTTTGGCGGACTTGAAAATCTATCGTTAATTCCAGGAAATATTGGTAGTGCGCCCATACAAAATATTGGTGCTTATGGCGTTGAGCTAAAAGACACTTTTGAAAGTTGCACAACTGTAGAAATTGCTACAGGAATTGAGAAAATCTTCACAAAAGACCAATGCAATTTTGGATACCGAAACTCCATTTTTAAAAATGAATTGAAGGACAAATATATAATTACGAGTGTTACTTTTAATCTTTCAAAGAATAACCACAAACTTAATATTGGTTATGGTGATATTCAAAATTTGTTGAAGGAACGAAATATTGAAAACCCAACTATTACCGATGTTTCAGATGCTGTGATAACAATTCGGCAATCTAAACTTCCAGATCCAAAAGTGTTGGGAAATAGCGGCAGTTTTTTTAAAAATCCGGTGGTTGATTTTGAAACATTTCAAAAATTCAGAAAGAAAAACGAAAACGCACCATTTTATGAAGTTTCTGCAACCGAGTTCAAAATTCCAGCAGGTTGGTTAATTGAACAAGCCGGTTTTAAAGGAAGCAGATTTGGCGATGCAGGCGTTCATAAAAATCAAGCTTTGGTTTTGGTTAATTATGGTAATGCTGCAGGCGAAGAAATTTGGGACTTGGCAATGAAAATTCAACAAACGGTAAAAGAAAAATTTGGTATTTTAATTGAGCCGGAAGTGAATGTTTTTTGATGTTGCTTCAAATAAGTAGAAATTAAAAGTCAATCTTATTTTCAAATTACTTCAATAGCAAAACATGTAAATTTTCTTACTTCTTTGAAAAACAATTTCATCAATTCTATAAAATGAAAACCAAAAAATACTTTCAAATACTAAGTTATTTACAATATCCATTAATGTTTTTGGGATTATTTTTTTCAATGAAACCCTACTTCAACGGATTGGAATATTTAAAAACAAACCCCGATATAATTTTTGAAAACTTCAATAATGCTTTAATATTTATTGGACTCGGGATTAGTTTTTCGACATTGCAGGACACGACAAAAACACAAAACACATTTTCAAAGAGAGTGTGGGAGAATCCTAAAAAGGGCAAAATCTATATTTTATATAGTACAATTTTAACTTTCGCCACATTAAGTTTTGGACTTTTTGGATATTTTTTCTCTAAAAATGAAAAAATAATTCAACTTTCATTCGGAATAATAGTTTTAGGGATTGGACTAATAGGATTTTTAAAAACAGGTTTAGAAATTTTTGAAAATCATCGTTTAGACAAGAAAAAATGAGAAGTTTACGGATTAATTGTTCGTAAACCAAAGCCATAAAAATAGCTTAAATCTATCTGTTTTCAGTCTTAAACATTGTACTTTTGCTGTTCAATATTCAAATTAAGATTATGACATTATTCTTTTTAACCATAGGTCTTCTACTTTTAGCCGTTGGCGGCATCGCAATAAAAATTTGGGGCAAGAAAGATGGCAAGTTCGCGGGCACCTGCGCTAGCCAAAGTCCATTCTTAAATAAAGATGGCGCAGCTTGTGGTTTTTGTGGCAAAACACCCGATCAATTTGATACCTGCGAATCTGAAATTGTAAAAGAATAAAGTTCTTAAATACATAATTTTCAAATTTCCAGATAAAAAACTTCTAAGTCTTCATAATCTATTCGACTAAAAATTACCCAATTTAAAGTATGATTCTATTTTACATTTTTGCCGCGGTCGTGGCAATAAATTGTTTTTACTACCTACTCTTTTCAAAGTTTCTTTCTTTAAAATCTTCTTTGCAGCCTGTCCATAAATTTCCGATTTCGGTACTAATTTGCGCAAAAAATGAAGTTGAAAATTTAAAAATTCTTGTTCCAAAAATTCTTGAACAAACATTTACCAACTTTGAGCTTATTTTAATAAACGATTCTTCAATAGACGAAACTTTAGACGTTATCGAGCATTTCGCAGAAATTGATCATCGTGTAAAAATTGTTGATGTAAAATCTAATGAGGCCTTTTATGGTAACAAAAAGTATGCGCTTACTTTAGGTATTAAGAAAGCGCTTAACAATTATTTGGTCTTTACAGATGCAGATTGCATACCTGCAAGCAACGATTGGTTAGCAATAATGAGCTCCAATTTTTCAGTTGAAAAACAGCTGATTTTGGGTTACGGTGCCTATGAAAAAACATCGGGCTTTTTGAATAAATTAATTCGTTTTGAAACTGCGATGACTGCCATTCAATACTTTTCGTATGCTGCAATTGGCAAACCTTATATGGGCGTTGGCAGAAATTTGGCGTACACAAGTAAACTTTTTTATGACAATCAAGGTTTTATGAGCCACATTAAAATTCTATCGGGCGATGACGATTTATTTGTGAATAAAGCGGCGAATAAAAATAATACAGCTTTGTGCATAAATCAAAATGCCTTCACAATTTCGAAACCTAAAACTACTTTTAAATCTTGGAGGAAGCAAAAACAGCGACATATTTCAACTTCAAAAATGTATAAAAAAGAACACAAGATTTGGTTGGGACTTTATTATGTAGCGAATCTGCTTTTTTGGCTATTTTTCGTTGCGTCTTTATTATCTGGCAATTGGAAAATTACGCTTATCATTTTCGTTTTTAGAATTTTATTTCAATATATAATTGTTGGTAAAGCCGCAAAAAAATTGAATGAATATGATCTTGTTCCGTTCGTCTTTATTTTAGAATTATTTTTGGTTTTCTTTCAATTTGGTATCTTTATTAATTCAAAGACATCAAAAAAGCAACATTGGAAGTAGAGAATACTGTAATTAGAACTCAAATTGAAGCTGCTAAAAACAATACACAAGCCGCGTTTAAATTTTTATTGGATACATTTTGGAATACTGTTTATGGCTTTCAACTGAAGCAGATAAAAGATGAATATGAAGCGGAAGATATTACAATTGAAACCTTTAGCAAAGCATTCGACAAAATTGAAACGTACGATTCCAAATATGAATTTGCAACGTGGTTAATCACGATTTCGAAGAATATTCAAATAGATAAATCGCGGAAAAAAAACGCATCCTTATATAGAAATTCCACAAGTTCTTCAGAATATCACATTCAAAAAATTGCAGATCACGCGCCTTCTCCGGAAGGAAAACTAATTAAAGAACAAAATTTAGCGCAGTTACTTCAGTTTATAAAAGTGTTGAAACCGCAATATCAAAAGGTTATAAATTTGCGTTATTTTCAAGAAATGAGCTACAATGAAATTGCCGAAAATCTTGATGAGCCCTTAAATAACATCAAAGTCAGATTGCTTCGAGCTCGAAAATTATTGGCAGATATAATTGCTGAAAATCAAATAGATTAGCCTCAAATTCTTGTTAAACCTATAGCCGGGAATATTATATATTGACTATTGAATTCATTATCTTTGCTGGACAATGAGCACAGAAATTTTAGAACGCCCAGAAATAAGTAGTAACCGAACGCCAAAGCCAAAGTGGTTGCGCGTTAAACTGCCAATGGGTAAAAAATACACCGAGCTGCGAGGTTTGGTAGATAAATACAATCTTCACACAATTTGTACGTCCGGCAGTTGCCCAAACATGGGCGAATGTTGGACAGAAGGCACTGCAACTTTTATGATTCTCGGTAATGTTTGCACACGATCCTGCGGTTTTTGTGGGGTAAAAACCGGCAGACCGGAAACTGTGGATTGGGCAGAACCCGAAAAAGTTGCGCGATCCATAAAATTGATGGACATAAAACACGCTGTAATCACATCAGTAGATCGTGATGATTTAAAAGATATGGGTTCCATAATGTGGGCAGAAACCATAAAGGCAATTAGACGGATGAATCCTGAAACAACTTTGGAAACTTTAATTCCAGATTTTCAAGGAGATACTCGAAATATAGATAGAATTATAGCCGTAAAACCCGAAGTAGTTTCGCACAATATGGAAACTGTGAAGCGTTTAACAAGGGAAGTGCGCATACAAGCAAAGTACGAAAGAAGTCTTGGAGTTTTAAATTACTTGAAGAAACAAGGCATTGAAAGAACTAAAAGCGGCATTATGTTGGGTCTTGGCGAAACAGAAGCTGAAGTTATTGAAACAATGCAAGATCTGCGGAATGTTGGATTGAACATTGTTACCATTGGCCAATATCTACAACCTTCAAAACGACATTTGCCCGTAAAAGAATTTATTCATCCAGATCAATTTAAAAAATACGAAGAAATTGGATTGAAGATGGGTTTTAGACACGTAGAAAGTGGCGCTTTGGTGCGTTCTTCATATAAAGCACAAAAACACCTTACCTAAATTTTCCCCCTACTTTGGAAAAAAATATTAAAATTGGAATTAACGGTTTTGGTCGAATAGGTAGAAGCCTTTTTAGATTATTGCTTAATCATCAAAATATTCACGTTGTTGCCGTAAATGATATCGCCAATTTGCCAACGCTTGCACATCTGTTAAAATACGACAGTATTCATGGCGTCTTAAAAGATAAGATTGAAGTCGGTAAAAATGCAATTACCGTATTAGGTAAAACTACTCGATTTACTTCAGAAAAAAATATTGAGGATATAAATTGGAATACTATTGATGTTGTTGTTGAATGTTCTGGAAAATTTAAAAGTCGCGATCTTTTAGAAAAACATTTGAAAAATGGTGTGCAGAAAGTTATTTTAAGTGTTCCACCAATAGACGATTCAATAAAAACAGTTGTTTTGGGGGTAAACGAAAACATTTTGGACGGCACTGAAAATATAATCTCGAACGCGTCATGTACTACAAATAATGCAGCGCCAATGTTACAGGTAATTAATGAACTTTGTGGCATTGATGAGGCATATATAACAACAATCCACAGTTATACAACAGACCAAAGTTTACACGATCAACCCCATAAAGATTTACGCCGTGCACGTGCTGCAGCACAATCTATCGTGCCAACTACAACTGGTGCAGCCAAGGCATTGACAAAAATTTTTCCCGAACTTTCAGATTCAATTGGTGGTTGTGGAATTAGAGTACCAGTGCCAAATGGCTCTTTAACAGATATTACTTTTAATGTGAAACGTGAAGTATCTATAGATGAAGTAAATGCTGCATTCAAATCTGCTTCAGAAAACTATCTTTTCGGTATTGTAGAATATACTGAAGATCCGATTGTTTCTGTAGATATTATTGGCAATCCACATTCCTGCATTTTTGATAGTGGCATGACATCGGTAATTGGTAAAATGGTAAAGGTTATTGGATGGTACGACAATGAAATTGGCTATTCATCGAGATTAGTAGATTTAATACAATACGTTACTAGATAAATAACTTATATTTATTTGATAGTCTTATTTTTATGAATGATTTTTAGAAAAAAAACATATCCCCTCACTTTCATATTCAGCTTGTGTTTGGCAATAAATTTTGCGTACGCCCAAGTTGATAAGCAAGATACCATTGCATCGGTAAAACGATTACAAGTGGCTATTGGCACTGCCATTTCCGACCAAGATTTTATTAGTGCGATAAAGTATATGAATGGGGTAAAAAAGATGGTATCTAAGTCTACAGATTCAATTCTTAGCTCTGAGGTTATGTTGAGTTCTGCCAACCTCAATTATTATCTTCAAAATTATTCAAAAGCTGCCGAGAAGACTGCAACCGCAATTTTAGTTTTAAGCAAAACAGACCAAAAAGAAACGTTGGGCAATGCATATTTACTAAACGGGATGATACTTACAAGGCTTGGCGATTTTGAAAGTGCCAATACTTTTTTAAATGAGGCAGATAATATTTATGACAATCTAGATTTAGAATATGGTACGGCCAGCGTAGAATTGGCAAAAGGAATTTTAGCATTAAAACAAAATAATTTTTACACGGCAATTCAGTATTTTGATAGCTGTCTCATATATTTTTATGACAATAACCGTTTGTATGATCAAGCTTTTACACAAGTTTACAAGGCGGATGCCATAATTCAATCGGCAAAGACTAGAGAAGATATCTCTAAGGCCAAAATTAATTTGTTAAGAGCAAAAGCAATAATTGATGGTAACAATTTTTATCGTCTAAAGATAACCGCCTTAAAAATTAATGTACAAATCGAGTTGATGGAAGGCAACAAGCAAAAGGCACAAATTGATTTAAACAAGTATTTAGACAAAAAAGATTCAATTAGTCAAGTTTATCTAGCTGCCATAGCTACAGAAATTGATATAGAATCTAATATTGGCGACCTAAAACAAATAATAAAAACACAGCGAAATGATATTGTTAAACAAGCAAAGACATTAACCTTCAATCAAGCAACAACATCTTTGAGTATAGCGTTAATGCTGATATTATCCCTTTTAACTCTTTCATTATATAAAAATAATAGATTGCGTAAAAAAGCAAATAATCTTTTGAAAGACAAAAACACAGAACTTATTCTGGCAAAAGATAAAGCCGAGAAAGCTTCAGCCGCAAAGGCACAATTTCTTTCAACTATTACGCACGAGCTAAGAACTCCGCTCTATGCAGTAACGGGACTTACTCATTTGCTTATGCAAGAAGATCCAAAACCTGTTCAGAAAGAGCATTTAGAATCACTTCGATTTTCTGGTGATTACCTTCTTTCTTTAATTAATAATATCCTCGACATAAATAAGCTAGAAGCAAAAAAAGTAGAATTAGATAGCACTACGTTCAATTTAAAAAAACGAATAAACGACGTTTTAGTTGCACTAAAAAAATCTGCAGACGATCAAAAAAATATAGTTCATTTTGAATTTGATGAGGCAATTCCAAGATATATAAATGGAGATACGTTGCGCATAAGCCAAATACTTATAAATTTAGTTGGCAACGCGACAAAATTTACCCAAAACGGTAACATCTGGGTGAGAGTGAAAAAACTCTCAAGCACAAATAATACAATAAACCTTCACTTTGAGGTAGAAGATGATGGTGTCGGTATATCAGATAAAAAACAACTCATTATTTTCGAAAATTTCTCACAAAGCTCATCCAAAATAAATAGAAAATTTGGAGGATCTGGTTTAGGCCTGGCAATTGTTAAAAATTTACTTGAATTATTAAATAGCAAGATACTTCTTGAAAGCCATCTAGGTAAAGGATCAAAATTTTCATTTAACCTCGCTTTAAATTTACCAGAAACCTCGGAATTGGAAAAACGTAAAAGAACGCCAATCATAACCGTTGATACTACCAAATTACATAACCTAAAAGTGCTAATTGTTGAAGATAACAATATAAACCAAATGGTTACCAAAAAAATTCTTCTAAAGAATAAAATGTTGAGCACAGTTGCAAGTAATGGGTTAGATGCTATTGAAGCTGTTAAATCGGGCAGTTTTGATGTTATATTAATGGATATTCATATGCCAGGAATTAGTGGTATTGAAGCAACAAAACGAATTAGGAAGTTTAATAAAGATGTGCCAATTTTGGCACTAACGGCAGTAACGCTAGATGAAAATTTAGACGATTTTTACACAGCTGGTTTTAATGACATTATTCCGAAGCCTTTTAAACCTGAAGACTTTTTTGAGAAAATTTATAAAGCTGTAATTGTTGATATACCTACAGTTTAAATTAAAAGTTTTGAATGTGCTTTAAAATTATATTCTCTAATTCTATATTCTTATTATCTAATATAACCGTTTTTATTGGCAGAAAATATAAGTTTTCATGTTTCAAATTATTTTTTAAACGCATATAATCTTTTTCAGTAGTAAGAATTGTTTTCTCTTTTGAAAGATTCTTTAATTCATTTTCCGTAAAATTATGATGATCGGGAAATGAAAGATGTTCAAATTTTACTCCTTTTTCAGTTAGTAATCTCACAAAAGGTTTTGAATTTGCAATTCCTGTAACAACTGCAATTTCTTGTCCTAAAAACTCTTTCAAATCTTTAATTGTATTGGTTGAATATGCAAATTGGTCGTAAGAAATTCCTGAGAAAAAAAGAGTTTGATGGGATTGTAGATTAAGTTTATTTGTAATTTTCACCATTTCATTTTTAGAAATATCAAGTTTGCATTTTGTTACAACAACAATATCCGCACGTTTTGATCCACTTCTCACTTCTCGCAGATTTCCGGCGGGTAAAACAAAATCATGAGCATAAAGATCATTAAAGGCTGTCAGCAAAATAGTTAAGGAAACTTCAACTTTTCTATGTTGAAATGCATCATCAAGCAAAATTACATCTGCGCCAGATTTCAACTTTTTAATTCCTTCGACCCTATTTGCATCAACGGCCACAGTTATTTCGGGAAATTTTGTTTTAAATTGTAAAGGTTCATCACCTACTTCTTCAACTAAATTTTCCGTTTCAACTTCAATAAAATTATTCGTTTTCCGTCTGTATCCTCGGCTCAAAACTGCAACTTTTAATGTTGGCGAGAGAATCCGAATTAAATATTCAATCATTGGCGACTTTCCCGTGCCGCCAGTATTAAGATTGCCAACACAAATTACGGGAAGGTCAAAACGTTCACTTTTGAAAAAGTCTTTATCGTATAAAAAATTTCTGATAGCGGTAACAAAACCATAAATTAGTGAGAAAGGATAAAGCAAAATCCGCAATTTTTTCATAAAACGAAAATAGCAATTCTAAATGAATGTTAAATCGAAGTTTAGAAGTTTAGAAGTAAATTTAAATTTTCCTTTTTGAAATTTGCTGAATTGCTATTTATTTGGAATTTGCCCATTTTGTGATTTGTGATTTCCCCTTTCAAATTATCCCTTTTAAAATTTATCTTTATCACAAATAAAAAATTATGCAAATTAAAGAGATAATCAAGTATTTAGAAGAGTTGGCACCACAAGCCTATGCTGAAGATTTTGATAATACAGGTTTATTGATTGGCGATTCAAATACTAAAGTTACCAACATTTTGGTTTGCTTAGATACGCTGGAAAGCGTGATTGAGGAAGCTATCGAGAAAAATTGTAATTTTATCGTCAGCTTTCATCCCATAATTTTTACAGGCCTTAAAAAAATAACCGGTAAAAATTATGTGGAACGTACGGTTTTAAAAGCAATCAAAAATGATATCGCCATATTTGCAATTCATACGGCTTTGGACAATAGCACTGTTGGCGTAAATGCTAAAATCTGCGAGAAACTAGGTCTTGAAAATTGTGAGATTTTAATACCTCAATCTTCCACTATTAAAAAACTTACAACATTTGTACCTATTAAAAATGCCGAAAATTTGCGCCATGCTTTATTTGAAGCGGGAGCTGGAAATATTGGCAACTACAGTAATTGCAGCTTTTCCGTTGAAGGCACGGGAAGTTTTATGGGTAATGAACAATCAAATCCTGTGATTGGTAAAAAGGGCGAAACGCATTTTGAAAAAGAAATGCAAATTGGTTTGACATACAGTAAACATAATGAATCAAAAATTTTGAAAGCGCTTTTTAAGAATCATCCGTATGAGGAAGTTGCTTATGAAATAACAACGCTCGAAAATAAAAATCAGCATATTGGAATGGGAATGATTGGGAATTTAAATAAGCCTATGAAAGAATTAGATTTTCTCAAACACGTAGCAAAAACTATGAATGCGAAAGGTATTAGACACTCAGCATTATTAAATTTAAATGTTCAAAAAGTTGCCGTATTGGGCGGCAGCGGGGCATTCGCAATTGAAGCTGCGAAAAATGCCGGTGCAAACGTTTTTATCTCTGCAGATTTTAAATATCACGACTTTTTTAAGGCCGAAAACACAATACTTTTTGCGGATATTGGACATTTTGAAAGTGAACAATTTACAAAAGATCTTTTAGTGTCGTTCCTTAAGAAAAAAATCACTAATTTTGCAGTCCTTTTATCAGAAATAAATACCAATCCTATAAGTTATCTATAATATATGGCCACAAAAACTGAAATTACTGTTGAAGAAAAGCTTAGAGCGCTTTATGACCTTCAACTTATAGATTCAAGAATTGATGAAATTAGAAATGTTCGAGGCGAATTGCCGTTGGAAGTTGAAGATTTACAAGACGAAGTTACAGGAATGGAAACAAGACTTGGCAAATTAACTGCAGATTTGGACAGCATTGAAGATTTAATCAAGGAAAAGAAAAACGGGATTGAAGAATCTAAAACCTTAATAAAAAGATATAGCGAACAACAAGAAAATGTTCGAAATAATAGAGAATACAACTCTTTAAGTAAGGAAATTGAATTTCAGGAACTTGAAATGCAACTTTCAGAAAAAAATATAAAAGAATTTAGAGCGCAAATAGATCAGAAAAAAAGTGTTGTTGAAGATACGAAAGAAAGATATGAGCAACGTTCTGCGCACTTAAAAGGCAAGCGTAGCGAATTGGATGAAATTTTGGCCGAAACCGAAAAGGAAGAAAAAAGTCTTTTGAAAGAATCTGCAGCTTACGAAAAGAAAATTGAAGACCGATTAATTAATGCTTACAAGCGTATTAGAGGTAGTGTAAAAAATGGTTTGGCGGTTGTTCCTGTTGAACGTGGCGCATCGGGCGGTTCATTTTTTACAATTCCACCACAAGTACAAATGGAAATTGCAAGTCGTAAAAAAATTATTACAGACGAACATAGCGGTCGTATCTTAATAGATCCAGATTTAGCAACAGAAGAACGTACAAAAATGGAAAGTATTTTCTCTAAAATATAATTTCAACTTCTTATTATAATAAAGCCTTCACACCTGTGGGGGCTTTTTTTTGTTTTAATTTTAACTAAACGTTCCGTAATGTTATAGAAATTGCGTCGACAGAATTAAAAAACAAAATTCAATAAAATGAAAAAATATATAATTGTACTTGCTACTGCGTTGATAACTATTTCTGGCGCTTGCAAGCCATCAAACGAAAAAAATAAAGAAGCCGAAGCAATGGCACAAAAAGAAACTGCCGTTCAAACAGAACCAGTAAATGGACTTGAGAGAGCCTATTTTGCGAGTGGCTGTTTTTGGTGTGTTGAGGCTGTTTATGAAAGCGTAACTGGCGTTAAGGAAGCAATATCAGGCTACAGCGGCGGTAAAATGCAAAACCCAACCTACGAAAATCACGGTGATAATGCAGAATCTGTAGAGGTAATTTACGATCCAGCTGTTGTGAGCTTTGAGCAATTGTTGGATGTTTATTTTGGCTCTCAAAATATTACCCAGGTTAATGGTCAAGGTCCAGATAATGGCTCCTCTTACCGAAGTATCATTTTTTATCAAAATGATGAGCAGAAAAAAATAATCGAAAAAAAGATTGCTGAAATCACTAAAACATTAGACGGAGGTACAGTTGCAGCGCAGGTTGTGCCATTCCAAAAATTTTGGGATGCGGAAGATTACCATCAAAATTATGAGAAAAGCCATCCAGAAAATCCATATATCCAACATGTTTCAATACCTCGAATTAATAAATTTAAAGAAAAATTTCCACAACTTTTAAAAAGTGCTGGTACACATTAAAGCGTAAATTAAATACTACTTTTCCCAAAAAACCTTAAGTCTTATGTGATTTTTGAGGTTTTTTGTTTTTATCTTCTGTCCCGTCCTGAAATAGCGATACACTAAAACCTTAGTGTAATGAAAACATCAGTAAACAGAGGTTATCTAAAACGAACCCAAAAAGACTACTCGCTTTCTTTTAAGCTGCAAGTCGTAGATGAAATCGAGTCGGGAGCGTTAGATCGACTTTCGGCTCACCTTAAATATGGCATCCAAGCTAGATCGACAATAACCTCTTGGTTGCGCAAATATGGTACCTTTGATTGGGAAAACCTATCCGTTGTAACCGTGGCAAAGACACCAGAACAAAAAATTATCGAATTAGAGGCAAAAGTAAAGCTTCTTGAAAAGCAAAAAGCTAGGGCAGAACATCTAGCCGAGAGAGCGGACAAGAAGGCAATCATTTTTGATATGCTCGTTGATATGGCAGAAAAGGAATACGACATTCAAATCAGAAAAAATTACACGCCCGAGTTATCGAGATCTTCAAAGAAGAACACAAGGAAACACTAGTTTCTACCTGTAACTTACTCGGGCTGGATAGACAGGTATATTATCGATCTATTAGGTCTAGAAGACATAATCAGTCCATAGCAAAACAAGTCATAACCTTAGTCAGGGGTGTGCGCAATGTTATGCCAAAAGTTGGTGCCAGAAAATTATATCATATCTTAAGAGAAGAACTCTCTCGCTTAAAAGTAGGGAGAGACAAGCTTTTTAGAATACTCAAAGTAAATCACATGCTTATAAAACCTAAGAGAAGTTATCACATAACTACAGACTCACATCACCGATTTAGAAAGCATAAAAATATAGTTAGCAATGTTGATATTATACGTCCCGAACAAATCTGGGTCAGTGACATCACCTACGTAGGAACTAGGATTAACCCATCATATCTAGCCTTGATTACAGATGCCTACTCAAAAAAGATAATGGGATATAATGTATCTAACACATTAGCAGTAGATGGTTCTGTTCAAGCGCTGGATATGGCTTTAAAACACAGAATAGATAAGGAAAAACCTTTAATACACCACTCCGATAGAGGTTTGCAATACTGTTCTGATGACTATCAAGAGTTATTGAGCAAAAACAATATCAAGGCAAGCATGACAGAGAAGTATGATCCCTATGAGAATGCGATAGCAGAAAGAATCAATGGAATACTCAAGCAAGAATTTAATATAGCTAAAAGCATCAACGATATTGAGCTGAAGAGCCAATTAATCAAAAATGCAATCGAAATCTATAATAACCAAAGACCACATTCATCCAATCATATGCTAACTCCAAAACAAATGCATCAACAAAATAAACTCAAAAGAAAACAGTATAAATCAAAAAAGCTTAACGATGCTAGCATCGTTAAGCTTTAAGTTATAAATTTAATCCTTTAATAATCTGTATCGATTATTTAGGACGGGACAATCATTTCTCTTTTGTTTATCTTTATAACATTCTAGTTAAACAATAGTGTAAAACTTCATTGGCACACAAAAAAATAAACTTACCCGAAAAAATTTGCGCTAGCTGTAAAAAACCGTTTAATTGGCGAAAAAAATGGGAGCGGGATTGGGATTCGGTTTTATATTGTAGTGAGAAATGTAAAAAAAACAACCTCTAAATGAGCGTAAATCTAGTTTGGTTTCGGAATGATTTGCGAGTGGCAGATAATATAGCACTTTCAAAAGCTTGTGAAAATGGAAAAGTAGTCGCAATTTATGTTTTTGATAAAGCTGCATTTGGTACAACTGCTTTTGGCTTTCCAAAAACGGATAAGTTTCGGGCTAAATTCTTGATAGAAACTGTTGCTAATCTTCAAAAAAATCTGCAATTACTTAGTATTAGGCTTCTTGTCATTTATGAAAATCCTGAAAATGTAATTCCGAAGTTGGTTGAAGATTTACATATTTCAAAAATTTTCTTTCAAAAAGAATGGACTTCAGAAGAAAGAAAAGTTGAAAATAATATTAAAAGTAAACTTTCCGAAAATGTAGATATGATTTCTTTATACAATCAGTTTCTATATGAACCTTCCGCAATTCCTTTCGAAATAGAAAAATTTCCGCGCGTTTTTACAGATTTCAGAAAAGCTTGTGAAAAATCCGTTGCAATTTTGCCACCGTTATTAATTCCGAAGAAATTAAATTTCGAAAATTTCAACATTGAAGTTTTAGATTTTAAAGATAAAATACCAACGCTTCAAGATTTGGGTCACGATGATTTTAAAGTAGATGAACGTTCCGCATTTCCGTTTATAGGCGGCGAAGATTCATCAACCGAGAGATTACAAAATTATTTTTGGAAAGATAAAAATCTTCAAAATTATAAACAGACACGAAATGGTTTGATTGGTCAAGATTATAGTTCAAAGTTTTCCGCTTGGCTAGCAAATGGTAGTATTTCAGCAAAAACAATATACGCTGAAGTCACTAAATTTGAAAAACAGATTTTAAAAAACGAGGATACGTATTGGCTGATTTTTGAACTTATTTGGCGTGATTTTTTCAAATATATTTCTTTAAAAAATGGTTCAAACATTTTTAAGTTAAATGGAATTCTTCAAAAAAAATATAATTGGAAACGTGATGAAACCGTAATTGAAAATTGGATAAAAGGCAAAACCAAATATGATTTTGTAAATGCAAATATGAATGAAATTGCGGCAACAGGCTTTATGAGCAATCGCGGTAGGCAAAATGTGGCGAGCTATTTTAGTAAAGAAATGGAACAAGATTGGCGCATTGGCGCAAGTTATTTTGAAAGCTTGCTAGTAGATTATGACGTGCACAGTAATTGGGGAAATTGGACTTACAATGCTGGTGTTGGCAACGACCCGCGAGATAGAAAATTTAATATCCAAAGTCAGGCAGACAGATACGACCCGAAAAATGAATATACTGAATTGTGGCTCAATAAATAAAGTTTACTAATGAAAACCCTTCGACTTATTTTGGGCGATCAACTTAATCAGCAACATTCTTGGTTTCAGGATGACGATGCTCAAGTATTCTATTTTATGGCTGAAATGAGGCAGGAAACAGATTATGTTGTGCATCATATTCAAAAAGTGATTGCGTTTTTTGAAAGCATGCACAACTTTGGAGATTGGTTAAAAAGTCGCGGACATAATTTAATTTATTATAAACTTGAAGATAGAAACAATACGCAAAACCTTGTTGAAAATATTCAAAATTTAATTGAAGAACATAAAATTGAAAAATTTGAATATCAATTACCCGATGAATATAGGTTGAACAAGCAATTAAACGAATTCTGTAAAAGTACATCTGTTAAATCGGAAAGCTTTGAAACCGAACATTTTCTTGCCAAAAGATTAGATCTCAAAGATTTTTACGAAGGAAAAAAGGAGATGACGATGGAATATTTTTATCGCTTTATGCGAAAGAAATATAATATAATGATGGGTAACGAGACAAAGCCCGAAGGTGGAAAATGGAATTACGATAAAAGCAATCGCAAAAAGTGGAATGGTAAACCCGAAATTCCGGATGAGCGTGGCTTTCGAAAAAATGTGACTGAAACCTTCCATAGAATAAAAACAGCCGAAATAAAAACAATGGGATTTGTTGACGCCAAGAAATTTAATTGGCCAACATCTCGAGAAGATTCGCTTTCTGTGCTTAACTATTTCTGCAAAAATCTATTGAAGCATTTTGGCGATTTTCAAGATGCGATGCATACAAATGAAGATTATTTATACCATTCCAGACTTTCATTTGCTATGAATAGTAAAATGTTGAGTCCGTTGGAGGTTATAGAAACTGTAATTTCATATTGGCACGAGAATAATAACGAGATAGATATTTCACAAGTTGAAGGATTTGTGCGGCAAATTTTGGGTTGGAGAGAATATATGCGTGGCGTTTATTGGAAAGAAATGCCAGATTATGAAAACTTGAATGAATTAAAAAATTATAATAAACTGCCGGAATTTTATTGGACCGCGAATACGAAAATGAATTGCTTAAAAACTTCAATAAGCCAAAGTTTGGAAAATGCGTATGCGCACCATATCCAACGGCTTATGGTAACTGGAAATTTTGCGTTATTAACCCAATGTAACCCAAACGAAGTTGATGCCTGGTATTTGGGAATTTATATTGATGCAATTGAGTGGGTTGAAATTACAAATACGCGAGGTATGTCGCAATTTGCAGATGGCGGAAAAGTTGCAACCAAGCCCTACATTTCAAGTGGAAACTACATAAATAAATTGAGCAATTATTGTAAAGATTGCCATTATAAAGTAAGTAAGAAAACTACTGATGATGCTTGTCCCTTCAACAGTTTATACTGGAATTTTTTAGATGAGAAAAAGGAATACTTTAAAGATAACCACCGAATGACGATGATGATGAGTTTATTGGAAAAAATGCCCACTTCGAAATTAAATGAATTAAAAAATAGAGCGCAACATATTATTGATAACGTAAATGACTTTTGAAATAACACAATTAGTTGATAATTGTGAAAATTATTCCACACTTTCAAATAAATTATTTTAATTCCGTTTAAAATGCTATTTTAGTGCCACTAACTTAAAAAAATTTATTTTATGGGCGATATTATTTGGCTAATTATTGTACTGCTTATTATTGGATGGTTAATAGGATATGTAGGTTTTCCCGATGCAGTGGGTAGCCTTATCCATATTTTATTGGTATTGGCAGTTATTGGTATTCTCTATAGACTAGCAACCGGTCGTAGAATGTAATTTTAAACAATCACTAATCTTAAAAATGAAAAAAATGAAAAAATTATTTATGTTATTATTCGTAGCAGGCTTAATGAGCGTAAGCTTTACAAGTTGTAGAGAGAAAAAAGAAACTGTTGGAGATAAAGTAGAAGACGTAGTTGATGATGTAAAAGATGCAACAAATTAATTTTTGTTAACTTCAAAATAAAACGGTCTTTCCAAAATAGTTTGGAAGACCGTTTTTATTTATACACTTTGTCCATCAGCTAATATTGATATCCATTCGTTGTGCTTGCTTATATAGCTTTTGGTAAAACCACAAGACGGTACAACTTTAAGACCTCTCCTTTCAATTTGGAGCAAAACTTGCTCTGTAAGATCTGACGCAATTCCTTTTCCTTCTAAGGTCTTCGGAACTTCGGTGTGGGTAATAATGATAATGCCCGGCATTACATTATATTCTATAAATGCTATTTGGCCATCAACTTCTGTCTCAAACCTACTTTTTTCTTTATTGTCAGATATTTTCATAGTTGCTTATTTAGCGTGACTTCCATCACAGAAAGGGGAATTATCAGATTTACCACATCTACAAAATGCAGTAGCTTTACTTCTATTTTCTTCAGTACCATCAACTTTTTGGATATTTAAAACGCCATAAATCATTAAGGGGCCATCTTTTAAGACTTCAATTTTTGTCATTTCTTTTTCGTTTTCAATGTCAACATTTGCTTCGCCAATTTCATTCATAAAATAGGACAATGCGCCACTTGGGCAAGACTTAACAGTGTTTATAACATCTGCAGAATCTGCCTCATCAACATTTATCCAAGGTTTTTCTTTTGGTTTAAAAACATTGGGCAACGCTTTTACACATTTGCCGCTATGTATGCATAATTTCGGTTTCCAAATTACGGTAACTTCATCATTGGAATATTTCTTCGTTATTTCCATTGTATAAAGCTACGAAAAAATAGGATTGAAAAATTGTTTCTGTATTTTTACTGTCTCAAATTAAATCGAAATGAAAAGAATATTTTTTTTACTTATAATTTGCCTAATTTTCGTTAACTGTAAAGATTCGAAAAATTCTTCAGAAGAAGGCAACGCAGATACTATCTCTACAAATGAATCTGAAACTGTAGATTTTGAAAATCTTTCAACCGCAAAGAAATTAGCTTACACCAATGGTTTGGAAAATTGGAAAAATGTGAATGAAATTCAATTTACATTCAACGTAGATCGTGGTGGAAACCATAGCGAACGTTCTTGGGTTTGGATGCCAAAAACGGAAGATGTAGTTATGACAACTGCAAAAGATACAGTAAAATATAACAGAAATAATTTAACTGAAGAAACCAAAAAAACCGATGCAGCATTTATAAATGATAAATATTGGTTGTTGGCGCCTTATAATTTAGCATGGGACTCTGGCACAACTTTTACTGAAAGTAAAGATCAAATTGCACCAATTTCAAAAGAAAAAATGAATAAACTAACTATAGTCTATAGTAATGAAGGTGGCTATACACCTGGTGATGCATACGATTATTACTACAGGGACGATTATAAAATTAAGGAATGGAATTACCGACAAAGCAATAGTGAAACGCCTTCAATGAGCACAACATGGGAAGATTTCTCCGACTTTAATGGCTTGAATATTGCCAAAATGCATAAAGATGCAACAGGTGATTTTAAACTTTACTTCACAGGTATAGCTGTAAAATAAGGAAGTTTTAATTCTTAATTGAAGACGTTTTTTATAATTGTAAATTGAGTAAACAGCAGATTTTTTATTGCTTTAGCATTTTCTGAGTCCAAACTTTCTGTTTACCGTCAAATAAATCGACAAAATACAGGCCGCTGCTAAATGCCGACGTATTAATTGAAATTTCGTTGGCATCGTTAAAATTCGCTGCGTTTTGATAAACTAGTCTTCCGCTAACATCAAATATTGAAGCAATCAAACTTTTATCGGTTTTATATAAAATGGTAACTTCATTAACTGATGGATTTGGAAAAAGAATTCCTTCTTCAGTAACTTTACCAATAAAATATTTATCTGCCAAAGCAAAGGCATCTTGGCCAATTTCAATACCTGCAATACGACCGGGAATATCATCTATAGGCGGATGGATTCCACCCCAAATTCTAGACAAACTGCATTGGTCGCTCGCATCTCGATAGGTGGCCCACTGCAATTCTAAATTCGTGCTTGGACCATCTTCAAAGACTAAAAATTCATTTGCTTCAATATCGAAAACACCCATTCCGCCCGGAAAATATTCATCACCCGTAAAGGCTGTTAAAACTTCGGCCGCAGCTCGAGAATACGTTGAATGTCCGGAAATAAAACCAGCAAATGGTGGGGTAACAAAAGATGGGCGTTGGTACGGAAACCATTCTTCCGCCAAAATCCAACCCACACCAGCTTCATCAACCAAAGGATTTACAACAAATTGATGTCCGCGCCATGTATATAATTTTATTTTTCCCACGTTTTCATTAAAGCCGCCTGCAAGACTATCTCCTTCTTCAACCAATTCAATTCTACTTTCAACTAATGGCAAACCGTGGGGATTGTAACTTGGCAAGTTGCTATCACTGCTCTGCCCCATTTCACTCATATACCGTATTGCACTTATTGGTCGCACGTAATCGTAATAGCCTTTTATCCCCCAAGCCGTAACTGCAGCGTCGTGCATTGCGCCGCCAAGTGCAAAGTAACTTTTAACGTCCCATTCCAAATCAGGAACTATTGGACCTCTTCCTTTATATTTTTTTACAAGAGCCGGATTATCATTTATATAATTTAAAATTGTAAACCAATGGCCTGGCGGCGTTTCGCTATTGGGGCCATCTGCCCAAAATTCTGCTAAACTTCTGGTGTAATCGCCACGAAGAACAACTTGTGGTTGGTATGCCGCACCCGTTTTTGGATTTAAAGACCGTCCGTGACTTGGGTCGCCACCTTCTATAAAATTATAAAAGCTTTTGAATTGAGACAATGTTTTTGGAAAAGTATTGGTAGATAAGTTTCCCAAACTAGCTGGTGAAATGTCCAACGTAACACCGTCGGCCGGGCTTAAATGTGCACCCCAAGCTGCAACCAGTGCAAAAGTCCATTTATATGCATCATCAATCCCCAAACCATCTTGTATTAAGAATGGTTTTAACTCGGTATCGTGATATACCCAATAATCATAATCGCCGCTTGTATAGACAGTTTTATCTTCATCCTTCATTGCAAATGGCGCAACTCTGCCCCATTCTGGACTTAAAAATGGTGGTTGACCTCCCGGAACAATATGCCCACTTTGGTCTACATAAGCTTCCACTTTTAAAGGTTGCCAATGGTTTGGATACATAATTGTAAGATTTCCGGAAATATCAGTATTTAAAGGTTCATTTAGTGGAATGTAATGTTGGTTGGCATATCCATTTTCTTCGTTGGAGCCATCTTGAAGCCCAAATTCAATAATTTTCTCGGCCTCATAATTTCCGAGTGCCGCCGCGTTGCCGCTCTGATAATCTGTTGAATTGTAATTAATGTCATATCCAAAACTTGTCATCAAATTATTGATGGATTCCAAAATTTCGTCAAATTCCGGGGCGTTCGCAAAACGATGTAACATCAATCTATAAACTGCGAAAGAAATAGATTTTTTTCTTGCTTCTTCAATATTTTCGGTTGGTTTAAAACCTTCAAACGGACAATTAAACCCCTTCCATTCTTTTCCCAAAAAATAGGTATCTGCCCTATCATCAAAAACCGCCCACATATCATACATAACTACCGAACTGTGAAATAAATTTCGAGCATGAATTGTTGGTCTTGCAAAATCCTTTCTAATTCCGTTTAAAATTTCTTCGTTCCAAAGTCTTGCGACAGATTGGCTGAAGGAAATAGCGGACACGAATAAGCATAAAAGGAAAAGTAGTTTTTTAATCATAAAAAACTTTTGAATTAATTAATGATTGTAAGCAATGACTCAAATTTTTGATCTGATTTTCAAGTTATTAAAAGTCATTCAAAAATAACAATTTAACTTCGTATTAACATAATGATTTTGAAATTAAGAACTTAAAAATTTATTCATTTAAAACTTTCTATAATCCTATTATTTTTTGCATAAACGTAAGATAGTACTTTATTAATACACTTGGAACTTGATTTAAATTGCTATTTTTGTTAGCATTCGACCAATTATGTCCTTATATGTACAAAAACTCCTTAGAATTTGCCAAATCATTAGATGCAAAAGACTCTTTAGCCTCCTTTAGAAACAAATTTCATTTACCAACTACTAAAAATGGTGAAACGCAAATTTATCTCTGCGGAAATTCTCTCGGATTGCAACCAAAAATTACTTCACAATATATAAAAGAAGTTTTAAAAGATTGGGCAGATTATGGGGTTGAAGGTCACACTGAAGCAAAACATCCTTGGTTGCCTTATCACGAATTTCTTACCGAAAATATGGCAAAAATTGTTGGCGCAAAATCTTCTGAAGTCGTTGTAATGAATACGCTTACAACCAATTTACATTTAATGATGGTTTCATTTTTTCAGCCCACAAAGTTGAAATATAAAATTGTAGTTGAAAGTGACGCATTTCCAAGCGATAAATACGCGGTTGAAAGTCAGCTGAAGTTTCACGGTATCGACCCAAAAGATGGATTAATACAATGGAAACCCAGAAAAGGTGAAGATATCTGCCGATTTGAAGACTTGGAAGAAATAATGAAAAATCACGGAAATGAAATTGCATTATTGATGATTGGCAGCACCAATTATTACACAGGTCAATCTTTTCCGTTGAAAAAAATTACTGAACTCGGGCATCGATATGATTGTTTAGTTGGGTTCGATTTGGCTCATGGCGCGGGAAATATTCAACCCAACCTCCACGAAACAGGCGCAGATTTTGCCGTTTGGTGTACCTATAAATATTTAAACAGCGGCCCAGGAAGTTTGGGCGGATGTTTTGTACACGAAAGGCACGCGAATAATGAAAACCTCAACCGTTTTGCAGGTTGGTGGGGACATAACAAAAAAACACGTTTTAATATGCGCCACGAATTTGATCCTTTGCCGGGCGCAGAAGGCTGGCAATTAAGCAATCCGCCGATACTATCAATGGCAGCAATTAGAGCTTCGCTGGATACATTTGCAGAAGCAGGTTTTGAAAATATTAGGGCAAAATCTGAAAAACTTACTGGTTTTTTAGAATTTCTATTAGATGAAATGAAAAACGAATCTATAACCGTAATTACCCCAAAAAAAGCAGAAGAACGCGGCTGCCAACTTTCCATACAAGTAAAAAATGCCGACAAAAATTTACATTCAAAGCTTACCGAAGTAGGCGTAATAAGCGATTGGCGCGAACCCGATGTTATTAGGGTTGCTCCTGCCCCACTTTATAATAGTTTTGAAGATGTGTTTACGTTTTCACAGAAGTTGAAAGAAGTTTTAAAAAAATGACACGACTTTTTGACGAAGGAATTTGACTATATTAAAAGAATTATTCTTACGCCGTAAGTCATTTCGTCTTATGTCAACATTCAAATTTATAATATGAATAAAAATATCCTAATAATCGGCGCCGGACTTTGCGGCAGCTTACTTGCCTTGCGAATGGCACAACGCGGTTTTGAAGTAACCTTAGTAGAAAAACGTCCCGATTTAAGAAAAACCACACAAGATGCCGGACGCTCCATAAATTTAGCCTTAAGCGATCGAGGTTTAAGAGGTTTACGGCTTGCAGGTGTTGAAAAGGAAGCAAAAAAATTGTGCATCCCGATGAACGGCAGAATGATTCACGATAAAGCTGGCAATACTTTTTTAAGTAAATACAGCGGTAGAAAAGATGAATATATAAATTCCATTTCGCGGCCAGGTTTAAACATGCTTTTGTTGGACGAAGCCGAAAAAATGCCGAATGTAAATCTAATTTTTAATCACGCTTGTGAATCTGTAGATTTAGAAAACGGTTCTGCAATTTTTAGAGATTATAATACCAAAGAAGAAATCACAATTTCGGCAGGTGCAATTTTTGGGACAGATGGCGCAGGTTCTTCAGTTAGAAAAACAATGTATGAAAACCATAAATTTTTGTTCAGTTTTTCGCAGCAATGGTTATCGCACGGTTACAAGGAACTTGAAATTCCCGCACTTCCTGAACATGAAAAAAATTCAGAAAATAAAGGGTATCGAACGTATATAAATGCGCTGCATATTTGGCCAAGAGGCGAAGATATGTTGATTGCACTACCAAATTTGGACGGAAGCTTTACCGTAACCTTATTTCTACCGTATGAAAACAGCGATTATTGCTTTGCAAATTTGACAACGCCCGAGATGGTTGAAGAATATTTTAACAAAGAATTTCCTGATGTAGTTGAAATGATTCCAAACCTTTCCGAAGAATTTTTTAATAATCCAACCGGACCTTTGGGAACGATAAAATGTTCTCCTTGGAACGCCTTTGGAAAAACACTTCTTTTGGGTGATGCAGCCCACGCAATTGTACCATTTTATGGCCAAGGAATGAATGCAAGCTTTGAAGATGTTGTTGTTTTTGATGAGATTTTGGATGATCATTTCCCATCCCAGCCTTCCCAAGGGGAAGGAGTAGATTGGGAAATGATTTTTAAGGAATACGAAAAGCTTCGGAAGAAAGATACAGATGCAATTGCCGATTTAGCTGTGGATAATTTCCACGAAATGAAAGAACACACCGCGATGGAAATTTTTCAACGAAAAAGAAAGTTGGAAACTGCTTTTGAAGCTGAATTTCCGGAAGAATATTACAGCAAATATGCCTTGGTAACATTTAAAGAAACAATAACATATTCCGAAGCCTTAAAGCGCGGCAGAGCACAAGATAAAGCAATCTTAAATTTATTGGATGATGAAAGATTACCTGAAGAAATGGATTTAAGAGATAAGTTTAAATTGGTGAAAAAAGAAACCGAAGCCATTCTTCACGATGACGAAATTGCTTTTGGAAAAAAATAAAATGATGGAAGAAAAACAAAAAGATTCTCTCCTTCGCGGAAAAGTAATAGAAGGCAAAGCAACTCCTCGAGGTGCATATCCGCACGTGAAACGCGTTGGAGATTTTATATTTATAAGCGGAACAAGTTCAAGATTGGCGGATAATACCTTTGCAGGCGTTCATAAAATTGACGAAATGGGCACGATGCATTTTGATATAAAAGAGCAAACTCGTGCGGTTCTTGAAAATATTAAAGACTTTTTAGCAACAGAAGGCGCAACAATGGCAGACGTTGTAGATGTTACCAGCTTTTTGGTAAATATGAATGACTTTGCGGGTTATAATGAAGTTTACGCAAAATTTTTCAACAAAGAAACTGGCCCAACGCGTACTACTGTTGCCGTGCATCAATTACCGCATCCGCATTTGGTGGTTGAAATTAAGGCGATGGCTTATTCTCCAATTAAGAAAGATGAATTATGAAACTTTTTAAAATTTCATTTCTGCGAAAATCCGCTCAACCTGCCTGCGTGCCTTGGCAGGCAGGTCTGCTAGACAATCTTATTCAATCAGATGCAAGAATATAAAATAATGGAAACCGAACGCCTAATCCTAAAACCAACAAATACAGAAGATGCTGGTTTTGTTTTAGAACTTTTAAACACTCCAAAATGGAAACAATTTATTGGTGATAGAAAAGTAAATACATTGGAAGATGCTGCAAAGTATATAACTGTACGAATGTTGCCGCAGTTTGAGCGTTTGGGTTATGGAAATTATATTGTAATCCGAAAAGAAGACAATGTAAAAGTAGGTTCCTGCGGTTTGTATGATCGTGACGGTTTAGATGGTATAGATTTAGGTTTTGCTTTTTTGCCAGCCTTCGAAAATAAAGGGTATGCATTTGAAAGTAATGCGACCTTGGTTGAAGCTGCAAAGACAGAATTTAAATTAAAAACATTATTGGCAATTACGGCAGTAGATAATTTAAGCTCACAAAAACTGCTGATAAAATTAAGTTTCAAATATAAAAAGTTGGTGATTGAAAAAGAAAGTAATGAGCAATTGATGCTGTACAGCTTAAAATTAAACTGAGAATGCAAAAAATCCTAAACTTTATAAACGGCGAATACCGCGAACCACTTTCAAAAAAATGGTTGGACAACTATAATCCATCAAATGGCGAATTGTATGCGCAAATAGCCAATTCAAACATTGATGATATTGAAATGGCATACGAAGCTGCAGCAATAGCTTTTGAAGATTGGAGAAAAACACCTATTGAAAAACGAAGTAGAATCCTTCTTAAAATCGCCGATTTAATTGAAGAAAATCTCGTTGAACTTGCCACGGCAGAATCTGTTGATAACGGCAAACCGTTGAGTTTGGCATTGTCAGTAGATATTCCAAGAGCATCGGCAAATTTTCGTTTTTTTGGAAATGCTATTACGCAATTTTCAAGCGAAGCCCACGAAAGTATTGGTTTAAATACGTTAAACTTCACAATAAAAGAACCTTTGGGTGTTGTTGGCTGTATTTCGCCATGGAATTTGCCGCTTTATCTCTTCACATGGAAAATCGCGCCAGCCATCGCCGCCGGTAATTGTGTTGTTGCAAAACCCAGCGAAGTAACGCCAATGACAGCATCAATGCTTGGCGAAATTTGCAACAAAGCAGGTTTACCAAAAGGTGTTTTAAACATAGTTCACGGAGAAGGAACAAAAGCTGGACAAGCAATTGTTGAACATAAAAACATTAAAGCAATATCCTTTACGGGCGGCACACAAACAGGCGAACATATTGCCAGAACTGCGGCACCAATGTTTAAAAAATTATCATTGGAACTTGGTGGTAAAAACCCAAATATAATTTTTGCAGATTGCAATTATGATAAAATGATGGCAACAACGTTAAAGTCATCTTTTAGCAATCAAGGTCAAATTTGTCTTTGCGGCAGTCGTATTTTTGTTGAAAGTTCGCTTTATAAAAAGTTTAAAGAAGACTTCGTTAAATTTGTGAACTTAATGAAAGTGGGCGACCCAATGCAAGCCGATTCTACAATGGGAGCTTTGGTTAGCAAACCTCATCTTGAAAAAGTTGAATCGTACATTAAAATTGCTGAAAAAGAAGGAGGAAAAATTTTATGCGGCGGCAATCGTGTAAACATTAAGGGTCTGGAAAACGGTTATTATTTAGAGCCAACTGTCATCGAAATTATCGATAACAACTGTCGAATTAACCAAGAAGAAGTTTTCGGCCCCGTTGTAACAATCATGTCTTTTGAAAAAGAAGAAGATGTGATAAAAATGGCAAACGACGTAAAATATGGACTATCAGCAACCGTTTGGACCAGCAATCTCGACCGAAGTATGCGACTGAGCAAGCATTTAGAATCCGGAATAGTATGGATAAATACGTGGCTTAATCGAGATTTAAGAACCCCTTTTGGCGGAATGAAAGATAGCGGCGTTGGTCGTGAAGGTGGTTTTGAAGCGTTAAACTTTTTTACTGAAACTAAAAATGTTTGTATTAAATATGAATGAAATCGAAACTGAAATTGAAACTGAAATTGAATTCGAAGTTTTTCAAAAATTGAAAATATAATAAAAAAGATACCCCGCTAAAAAGCGAGGCAATAAATATGAATTTAGACTTAACAAATAAAAACGCATTAGTTTGCGGAAGTACGGCAGGAATTGGGAAAGCAACAGCAATTCAATTAGCAAAATTGGGAGCGACTATTACTTTGGTAGCACGTGATGAAGAAAAATTGCGGGAAACTTTAATTGAATTGCCTTTTGATAAGGGACAAAAACATTCTTATTTTGTCGCAGATTTTACCAATCCGGACGAAGTAAAAAAGAAGGCTGAAATGGCGGCTTCAGAAAAGACAATTCATATTTTGGTTAATAATACAGGTGGTCCAAAAGGTGGTCCTATTTTTTCTGCGGAAACTGATGAGTTTGAAAAAGCATTTTCAATGCACGTAATTTGCAATCAAATTTTGGTTCAAGCTGTGGTTCCAGGAATGAAAGAAGCAGACTACGGGCGGATAATTAATATTATTTCCACTTCAGTAAAGCAGCCCATTGATGGTCTTGGCGTTAGCAATACCATTCGTGGTGCCGTTGCAAGTTGGAGTAAAACGCTGGCAAATGAATTGGGACAATTCGGCATAACCGTTAATAATGTTTTGCCCGGCTTTACGGCAACCGATAGGTTGGAGGATATTGTGGGAAATGCTGCGAAACGAATGGATAAAAGCGAAAAGGAGGCGAGCGATTTTATGAAAAGCTTAGTTCCCGCAAGACGTTTTGCGCAACCTGGCGAAATTGCAAATGCAGTAGCCTTTTTGGCAAGCGAAGCAGCAAGTTATATAAATGGAATAAACCTGCCTGTTGACGGTGGAAGAACCAAAAGTTTATAAGTTTTTACGAAATTGCGTGAGGGATTGAAGACGCTACCATGTAGCGCTGAAAGCCCGGCCCGTTTAGGGACACGCCCAAATATTTATAGTTATCAAAATGCCACAGCCAACAAAATATTTTATATAATGAGACGCAAACTACGTATAAACGGACATTCACACCTACTTCCATATCCCGAGGAAATCCCTCAGTTTATGCAGGATAAAGGTATTTTTTGGGTAGATAAAGACCGTAAATTTATGCTTCAAAAAGATTGGAGCCGTCCGGTTACCGATTCTAGTTTTTTCTTAAAGGAGAAACTTGAATGGATGGAGCGTTTTAAAATTGACCACGCTGTTGTTTTAAATCTTTCCCAATTATACGGCAACGGTTTACGAGTTGAAGAAATGAAACAGGCTTTGCGTTTTCAAAATGATTTTAATGCGCGCGTTCAACACGAAAATCCAACTAAATTTACGTGTGGCTTTGTTGTTCATCCAGGTTTTGTTCGCGGTGCTTTGTGGGAAATGGAACGTTGCGTTGAAACTTTAGGCTTGAGATTACTCTGTTTGCCAACGCATTATATGGACACCATCGGCACGTGGCGTTGTATTTTTGATGAAGAAAATGAACCCATTTTTGAACTTGCTTCAAAATATAATCTTGCGGTTGAAATACATCCGTACGATGGCGAAAAATTTATAAAACTTGAAAATACGTCGTGGCGTTTTCACCTTATTTGGATGTTGGCACAATGTGCAGATGCTTATCATTTCTTAACTTTAAATGGTTATGCAGATAAATATCCCGGAATGCGAACTTGTTTTGCACACGGCGGACAGTTGGCTCAAATAAATTTAGGCAGAAGAATACAAGGTTTTGATGGCCGTCCCGATTTATTTGAAGGAAAATCCCATCCTCGAAAAGCGGTTGGACATAAAAACATCTTTTTTGATACGTTGCTTCACGATACCGGCGGATTAGAATTATTAGTAAGAAATCAAGGATTTAAACAAGTTTTAATGGGCTTGGACGATCCGTATCCTTTGGGCGAAATGGAAAGCGCCGTACAATCTTCCTATCCCGGAAAAATTTTGGATTTAGCAATAGACAGAAAAATTTTGACAACTGAACAATGCGATGCCATTTGGGACGATAACGTAATAAAATGGCTTTGTGGCGATGATGAAGCTGAGAAAAAGAAGTTAGTTGATAGGATTTTGGGAGAGTAATACAATAGCTTTATGAACACTTCAAAATTATAATTGATATAACAAAACTACTCTACTATATTTTGAATTTTATATCTGAAGATTTGAATGATTACGTTGAAAATCATTCGCAACCCGAGCCGGAATTACTTCAACAATTAAACCGGGAAACGTGGCAAAAGCAGCTTCAACCACGAATGCTGAGCGGTCATTTGCAGGGCAGGATTTTAAGTATAATTTCAAAATTAATTCAACCGAAAAATATTTTGGAAATTGGAACATATACTGGTTATTCAGCCCTTTGTTTAGCTGAGGGAATGCAGGAAAATGGCGAACTTCATACAATAGATATTAACGAAGAATTGTTTGATTTTCAACGGAAATATTTTGATGCTTCAGAATATGGAAATCAGATTTTTCAGCATTTAGGAAATGGGTTGGAGATTATTCCGAAGTTAGAAAAAACATTCGATTTGGTATTTATTGATGCCGATAAAAGTAACTATCCAAATTATCTTGAAATAATTCTTCCGAAGTTAAAAAAAGGGTCGGTTATTTTAAGCGACAATGTACTTTGGAGTGGCAAGGTTGTGGAAGGTTTAAAAGATGATGATGTTGATACAAAAGCGCTATTGAAGTATAATAAAACAATAAACGAACATCCCAATTTAGAAACCGTTTTATTGCCTATTCGCGATGGGTTGACTATAAGCAGAATGAAATAGTTATTTTATAATTTAGTTTTGCAGTTGAAGTTCGAATTTTTTTCTAGTAAGAACTTACAAATATAATACAAGAAAAAAGCAATTAAAGTTCCAACTAACGCACCCACAAAAACATCGCTTGGATAGTGGACACCAACAAATATCCTGCTCGACACAAAAAGAAGAGGCCATAAAAAAGCAAGAAAAATATATCTGCTATACTTTTTAATAACTAAAACTACAAAAACTGTTACCACAAAACTGCTTGAAGCGTGACCTGAGAAGAAACTATAGTTGGTTGGTTTTTGAAGAATTCGAATTAAAGTTGAAAGTGCTTCAACATTATTTGGTCTTAGGCGAGAAACGTAATCTTTGGTTAAATCAGTCACTAAAACAGTTACTGCCAGCGCAGATAACATACAAAGAACCACAATTAATCCTCTTTTAAGTTTATAATATCTGAAAATTAAAAAGATGAAAAAGATATATAGTGGAATCCAATTTTGTGGTTGGGTAACAAAAAGCCAAAAACCGTTTAGGTTGTCTATGCCAAGATTGTTAAGGTAAATAAATAAATCTCTATCCCAATCTTTTAGGGTTTCAAGCATTTAGAAGTTGCGCTTTACGGGACCTGAAATATCTTCAATATCATCCTTTACGGCGTCAATTTCCTTTCTAACATCTTTGGTGATGTCAAAATTCAGATTGTTTTTTTCAGCACTTTTGGTAATTTCTCCTTTAATGTCATTGGTTGCATCTTTTAATTGGCGCAAACCTTGCCCCAAACTTTTGGCAATTTCCGGCACTTTGTCCGCACCAAAAACAAGCAGCACGATAAAAAGGATAAAACCAATTTCGGTACCACCAATAAATAAGAAGAATGCTTGAAAAATCATAGTGCAAATATAAATGCTAATTTCGTAATTGAATTTTTAATAGAATATTTTTTACGCGAATAGGCTATAATTTAGGCTTATTTTAAGAATACGATAGTCAGTAGTTATGTAGAATCTACTTTAATACAACATAATTTAGAATTACTTTCGAAGAAAAACTTCTGATATAGTTGCTAATTCATTAGCATTCAACTTTGATGTTGCTTGAAGTTTCACTAAAAATTCTGACACTTCATCAGCCGAAGAAGGACATCCAAGATTTTCATTATTTATAAAACTATCCGTTATCACCTTTTTATCTGTATCCAAAACCAACCAAAATGGCATTCCAGCTTTATCGCCACCAAATTGTTTTAAATAAGTATCGGCGCCCGGATTTTCCAAATCCTTTTTATTATCCGGTTCGTTAACATCTAAATGAACAAATACGTAATTTTTGTTAAAAGAGTTTGCAACTTCAGCATCTTTAATTTGCTTGTCCATCTTTTTGCACCAACCGCACCAAGACGCGTGGAAAAAAACAAAGACTTTTTTATTTTCTGAACTGGCTACTTTGTAAGCGTTATCCAAAAGTTGCGTTGCTGGTTTTAAAGTTTTTGCATTCTGTGCCTTCGTTTCATTTATGCAGAAGAAAATAGTTATAAGTATTATTATCTTAAATTTCATCATTGAATTTCTATTTAATAATCTCAGCAAATTTTGCTTTGCAATTTCTTCTGATTTTAACCCTTCTTGAGATTTAAATCAAAAAAAATTACACCACAAAAAAATTATTTCAAAACTTAAATTTTTTAATTTTTACCTTCTTTTTTCTTGAAAGAGTCAAATTCGCCCAATTTTTTACGTTGTGGCCAAGAGTTATTTGATGTGTCAATATCTGCAGTTTCTTCGTCCGGATCTACCACAACACCAGTTAATTCCTTGTCTGTTGCTAATGTTTTGCTAACATCTGTATCATTTTTTCTCCAAATTTCGGCTGGATATTTTATTCTTTCTTTACTACCGTCAGCATACGTATATTCTGCAATAATTGGCATTGGAATTCCGCCCGGTTTTGTAAATTTTACTTGATAAAAATACTTCGGTCTTTTTAAAAGTGGTCTTTCAGAATCTGGCACATTTTTGTTTATATAATCTGTCAACGTTTGCACATCATCCAATTTTGCATTGCGCATGCTTTCATCAAAATCTTCAGCTCCTTCTTCAATCATATAAACCATTGGCGGTATATCGGCTTCGCTTATATTTCGTTTCGCCATCATTTCTTTAACTTCCTTTGTCATTTTTGATGATACGAAATATTTTTTCACATCTTCAACACCTATATCTACATAATCTGTGGTGTAAAACCATTCTCTCCAAAACCAATCTAAATCTACCGCAGAAGCATCTTCCATTGTTCTGAAAAAATCTTCAGGCGTTGGGTGCTTGAACATCCAACGGTTGGCGTAGGTTTTAAACGCATAATCAAAAAGTTCTCTACCCATTACTGTTTCCCTTAAAATGTTAAGGCCAGTTGCGGGTTTTGCGTAGGCATTACTTCCAAAGGCATACACATTTAATCCTTTGCTCATTATTGGTTCCAAAAATTTCTGGTCGCCACCCATATAATCGGTTATATTTCTAGCTGGACCGCGACGGGAAGGATATTCTTTATTTGGCGCGATGGCATCGGGATGTTTTTCACCAAAATCCTGCTCTGCTACATACTGTACAAATGTATTTAAACCTTCGTCCATCCACGTCCATTGGCGCTCATCACTATTTACAATCATTGGAAAATAGTTATGCCCAACTTCGTGAATAATTACACTCATCATCCCATATTTTGTACGTTCGGAAATGGTTCCATCCTTATCTGGGCGACCGTAATTCCAGCATATCATAGGATATTCCATTCCTTGATTTTTTGCATTTACAGAAATTGCCTTTGGGTACGGAAAATCAAATGTCATACGACTGTAAGATTGCAATGTACTTGCCACAACACGCGTGCTCCAATCTTCCCAAAGTGGGTTTCCTTCCGGCGGATATAAAGAAACGGCCATAACATCTTTAGTTTTCATTTTCACGGCCATCATATCCCAAATGTATCTTCTTGACGTTGCAAATGCATAATCGCGTACCATTTCCGCCTTAAATTTCCAAGTTTTCTTTTGGGTTGAAAATCCTTTAGAAGCAGCTTCTGCTTCAGCTTGCGTCACAATTATAATGGGTTTGTCATAACTCTTTTTAGCTTGCTCATAACGCTTCATCATTTCACTGCTAAAAACTTCTTTTCTGTTTTGCAAATCTCCTGTGCCATCAAGTGTATGATCTGCTGGTACCGTTATGCTTACATCAAAATTTCCGAAGGGTAAAGCAAACTCATCACGACCCCAAAACTGACTATTTTGCCATCCTTCAACATCATTATAAACTGCCATTCTTGGGTAAAACTGTGCGATTACATAGCCTCTATTACCATCTTCAAATTCTTCATAACCACTTCTCGCTCTGTCCACTACGTGATTATTAATATTGTACCACCATTTTATTGCGAACCCAAATTTCTCGCCCGGCTTTAGCGGTTGCGGCATTTCAACCCGCATCATTGTTTGGTTTATGGTATGTGTAAGATTGTTTCCTTTTGCGTCTTTTACTTCCATTATATTGAAACCGCCATCAAAAGGTTCTTCCATATACGTATCAACAAATGTTTTAACTTGGTTTGCAGCCGTTGCGCTCGCAGGTTCAATTAATGGAGATTTGCTGTTTTTTTCGCGAACATTCTGATCCAATTGTACCCAAAGATAATTGAGAATATCTGGCGAATTATTTGAATACGTAATGGTTTCTTCCCCAGAAAGTTTATGATTCTTATCATCCAATTCCACAGCCATTACATAATCTGCTTGCTGCTGATAGTAATTTGGTCCGGGCGCGCCGCTTGCAGACCTATATTGATTTGGAGTAGCAAATTCTTGATACATTTGCCTAAAACGATTGGTATTTTCATGGCCGGGATCGCGCTCGTTTTTATCTTTATCTTGAGCAAGCGTTGGTATTGAAACTGCAATTGCAGCAATAAAAAGTAAGGATTTAAAAATATTCATATTAAGATTTGGTTTTGTAGTTTTTAAAAGTAAGGTATCTAAGTGATACCCGCATAATTTACTCGAAGTTTAACACGCCGTTTGGTTTGTCACGTTCCAATATTAGGCTTCTGCGGGTGGTTGGGGTTTTTAAATGAATTATATTCTGTTGTTCCTCAAAAATGTCGAAGAGCATTTTATTTTCAACTTTTAACGATTTTAAATCTTTCACATTTGTTATTTCAATATAGGCGTCTACCATATCTATATCATATTCTTGTCCAATGTAATTAAGCGTTGCAGGTTTTCCATTTACTGAAATTTTTAAATGTTGAAGTATATAACTTTTAAGAAAATCGGTATCTTTTTCGGTTTCCTTCTTTGTGCCGATGCTAATTGAAGGGTCGTACTGTTGTTGAAGTGCTTTCTCAATATCGTCTGTAAAGATTTTTGTGATTACCTGTAGCGATTGCTTTTCTTTAACATATTCAATTTTAGTGATGCTCACGTAGAATTTATGAGGCGCCGAAGCAGTAAGTAATGGAAAAAAAAGTATTAATAAAAGGTATTTTTTCATCTAATGTTTTTGTTTAAAATTTATTCTTTTTCAACTTGAAGTCTTGAAACATATTCTTTCCCTTTTTCTTCAAATATAGAAAGAACAGCAATGTAATTTTCATTTTTAAAATCGTCTTGCAATGTAGTAGTTTCTAAACAAAACAACAGAAAATCGAACTGTCTATCTATTGGAATTTTATAAAGCTCAAATAATAATTCAGGCGAATAAAATTCAGTTATTTTATGTAATGTTGTGTTTTCAGTATCCCATTTCCTTCATGTTTTAAGTTTTTTATAATAGCCTGAAATATATTTGTAAAGTGGTTCCAACTGTATCTGTGTTGGAAAAAGCGCAGAACCTAATGGCACAATTTTTTCTTCGGGCTTCCCTTTAAAACCCGGCAAACCCGCTTCTTCAAAATCTATCGGTTTTTTAGTTCTAATCTTTTCTAAATCGGTTAAAATATTACCGCTAAGATTTGGGCGAATAAAAACTTCAGCAAGTTCATTTATCAATTCACTCAATTTAATAGTAAAAATTCTACTATCAAAAATTTCTTTTGTAACTAAAAATTTATCTGGCATATAACTAATTGATGAAAAAACTAACGTATCGTAAACTTTAGCACGAATCGAAAAATTACCATTTTCGTCGGTCACAGTATTGTAATGGGAAGTTGTATTTAAAACATGAATTCCTTCAACATCAATTTTATTTAATATTTTACCTTGTAGTATTTGCTCCTGCGCTTGGATTGAAAAGGTTGCAGCTAGAAATAAGAGATATAGTATAAAATTACCTTTTTTCACTTAAAGCTTTATATTCTTCACTTCTTACTAAAAGCAATTGCAATAATTCCATTTCGTTTTCAGACTTTAAAAGATTCTTCGGGATTCCATTTTCTTCAACAAAATATAAAAAATCTGATGCTTTATCTTCTTCAATATTAAACGTTGAAACAATATATGGTTTACTAAAACGGTGTTTTAAGTTTGCGGCGTAATAGGTGCTTTCTTCAATTTGTTCCTCTTTAGACTTGGTTTTTTTCGGAAATATTGCATTTGCCAAGCCAGCAAAAATGGCGACAAAGTTAACACCGTTTATTAACGTATGGTCATTCAAAGCTTCTTGTGCGGCATTTCCTCTTACTTTACTAAAGGCATCATCCGTAAAACCCGAACGATATTCTAATGTTTCATAACTTAAGTCCCAACCAATCCCTACATTATTCACTTTAATCTTCCCAACATCTGC
Source organism: Aequorivita sp. (assembly GCA_965219125.1). Taxonomy (GTDB): domain Bacteria; phylum Bacteroidota; class Bacteroidia; order Flavobacteriales; family Flavobacteriaceae; genus JBBSOK01. The sequence goes on along the minus strand of CBDCMO010000002.1, from coordinate 2,715,832 downwards.
CCTTACATTGCCCGAGAGATCGTACGGTCTTACAATTACTTCGGCCAACGTATTGATGGCTGTAAATAAATTAACTGAAAGTTTTTTAGAATCTACAACACCATTATCGATTATCACCGTAAAACTTTGAAACTGAATAGCGGCTATTAAAAGACGATCATTTTCTGCAACTTCTATTGTAAATGTACCGTCTGCCGCAGAGGTAGTTCCTTTTTGGGATGTATTGTTATATATGGTTACACCTTCGGCGTAGTCATCTTTTGGAACCTTTATAATACCAGCAACCGCAACGCGCACAACATCTTGCGCAAAAAGTAATGTTGAAGTAGTTAAGCAAAATAGTAGAAGTATTGTTTTAACCATTTTTTAAAAATACGCTTTGTTTTCTTATGGAAATCTTAAAGTGTTGGGGTGTAATTGTTAAATTTGAAAAAATGTTTATGAGGTTATGAGTAAAAAAGTTTAGAAATAAATTTTTGGAGGGAAGATGAATTTGTATGTTATATTAATTTTATCAACATAAAATTTTGAAAGATTCTATTCAAAATGAACCTTTTATTTTCAATATCCAAAATTAATTCGAAAATTAAGTATCGATTATTAAAGGTAAAAAACAAATATTTAAACTCCCAAAATCAAAACTCTCAACTCATAAACTAATCGACTCTGAACTTAAAACATGAAAAACCTAGTAATAGCAAGCACCTCAACCGTTTATGGCGGGAAATATTTAGATTATTTAGCTGAAGAAATGGCTGAATTATTTAGCCAAACCGATGAAATAATTTTTATACCCTACGCTAGACCAAGTGGAATTACGCACGACCAATACACAGAAAAAGCTTCGACGGCTTTTGAAGCAATTGGCAAAAAACTGATTGGTTTGCATACTTTCAAAAATCCAATTGAAGCTATTAAAAACGCAAAAGGCATTTTTACAGGTGGTGGCAATACTTTTTTGTTAGTGCAACAATTGTATAAAAATGAGGTGATGCAACCGCTTCGAGAAGCAATATTTAACGGTTTACCGTATTTAGGCACAAGTGCGGGCAGTAATATTTGCGGGCCAACAATGCAAACAACTAACGATATGCCAATTGTGTATCCGCCTTCTTTTAAAACTTTGGGCGTAATCCCATTTAATATAAACGCGCATTATTTAGACCCTAATACAGACAGTAAACATATGGGCGAAACGCGGGAAACGCGCATAAAAGAATTTCATACCCAAAATACACAGCCTGTTATTGGGCTTCGCGAAGGAAGTTGGCTTCGGGTAAATGGCTATAAAATTGTATTGAAAGGCGAGTTAAAAGCGCGTGTTTTTGAACAAGATAAGGATGCGGTTGAACTTGAAAGTGGAATGCGATTAACGATTGCTGATTAGCGATTTTTGATTTTTGAACGTCACCTTGAGCGCAGTCGAAAGGTTGAACATAGAACTTTGAACCTTGAACCTTGAATTTTAAATATTGAATTAGTTGAGCTTCTTAATAAAGTGATACCCTCTCGCCACAAAACCCAAATTGTAATAAAACTTATGCGAAGGGAAGTTTTCAACGTATGTATTTAATTCAATCCAGTCATAGTTATTTTCTCTTGCGTAGGTTTCAACAAATTTAAAAAGTTGATCACCTATTTTTTTGTTTCGGTAAGCTTCCTCTATAAAAACGTGGTCGGCCTCCATATTTTTGCCAGCATAATGGCGGGTTTGCGTCCACAGACCACAGCAGCCAATTAGTTTTTCTTCATCATACATGCCGATGCAACTATAATTTTGCTGGCTCATTTCAAGAATCCGTTTTTGTAATAATCCCTTTTCAACCGAGTTATTTCCCAATTTTTCAACTAAAGGCGTAATTATCAAAATATCCGAAAGCGGTATAAATTTGAAGTCTATTTTAATAAAATCTTTCATATAAAAAATCAATAGATTTTAATCTTCAGCAGTTATTGAAAATTAAAATGTGAATATAATTTAATTTTGCCATCAAAAAAATAGTGTTACTTTACATTTCAAACAGCACCTAAAGAAATTTTCAATTTAATGGAAAGAAGTAAATTCATAAAAATTACCGGACTTGCCGGAATAAGTTTAGCCGTTTTACCACAATTATCTTTTAATATTTTTGAAGGAAATTTTACCCGAAACCAAATGATTGGAAAAGGAAATCCTGATATTATTGGCGATAGTTATACCTCAAAAATGCACAAAGATGCAAAGGCAGCTTTCTTAAAAATGAAGATAGCCGTGGCAAAAGAAAATATAAATATTGAAGTTGTTAGTGCGTATCGCAGTTTTCAAAGGCAAACAGAAATTTTTGAAGGTAAATACACCAAGTTTACGGCAGAAGGTTTATCGCCCGAAAAAGCAATCCAAAAAATTATAGATTACAGCACAATCCCAGGAACATCACGCCACCATTGGGGCACGGATATAGATATTATTGATGCAAATGTACCAAAACCTGCCAACGTTCTACAACCCGAAAATTTTCACGGGAAAGGCGCTTTTTGCAAACTAAAAGATTGGTTAAATACAAACGCAAAAACATACGGCTTTTATGAAGTTTACACAGACAATGCAAACCGAAAAGGCTTTAAATATGAGCCTTGGCACTTTAGCTACGCGCCAGTTTCTATACCAATGCTAAAAGCATACAAAGAACAAATTGATGTGAAAAAAATGCTGAACGAAGAAAAGATAAAAGGCAGCACCCATTTTTCGGATGAATTTATTGCGAAGTATTTGAAAGAGAATATTTTGGATATAAATCCGGAGTTGCTTTAGAAAATGAAATTGAAACCGAAGTTGAAGTTGAAGTTGAAGTTGAAATAATATATAGATTTCAAATAATAATTTTGAATTTTAAACCTTAAATCTTGAATTAAAGTGAATAAAAAAGTAATCCTAATGATTCTTGACGGTTGGGGAATAACCCAAGACCCGCAAGTTTCTGCCATCGCACAAGCAAATACGCCATTTGTAGATTCACTTTACATAAACTATCCGCACGCTCAACTATTAACCCACGGAATGAATGTTGGTCTTCCCGAAGGGCAAATGGGCAACAGTGAAGTTGGACATATGAATCTTGGCGCTGGCCGGATTGTGTATCAAGATTTGGCAAAAATAAATTTAGCGGTTACCAACGAAACTATCGGTAAAGAAAAAGAGATCGCCGATGCGTTTGCTTACGCCAAAACCAATAACAAAAAGCTACATTTTATAGGCTTGGTTTCGGATGGTGGCGTGCATTCGCATATTTCCCATTTAAAAGGTTTGTTGAAAGCTGCCGCAAAAGAAAATGTTGAAAATGTATTTGTTCACGCATTTACGGACGGCCGTGATGTTGATCCAAAAAGTGGCGTTAACCTTATTGCTGATCTTCAAAATTATATGCAACAAACTACTGGAAAATTAGCTTCGGTAATTGGAAGGTATTTTGCGATGGACCGCGATAAACGTTGGGAACGCGTTAAAAAGGCTTATGATTTACTTGTTTTTGGAAAAGGAGAATATTCAACAAATATGATTGAAAGTATTGAAAAAAGTTATTCGAATGAGATAACCGATGAGTTTATTGAACCAATCGTTTTAAACGAAAACAATCAACCAATCGCTACAATTTCTGAAGATGACGTAGTAATATTCTTCAACTTTAGAACAGACCGCGGTCGCCAACTTACGGAAGTTCTTACCCAAAAAGACCATCCAGATTTTGGGATGAAAACGCTGCCTCTTTATTTTGTAACGCTTACCAATTACGACGATTCCTTCAAAAACATAAAAGTTGTTTATAACAAAGAAAATCTAACTGAAACCCTTGGCGAAATTTTAGAGAAAAACGGTAAAACACAAATCCGAATTGCCGAAACCGAGAAATATCCACACGTTACATTCTTCTTTTCTGGCGGAAGGGAAATTCCGTTTGAAGGCGAAAAGCGCATTTTATGTCCGTCGCCCCAAGTTGCAACTTACGATTTATACCCGCAAATGAGTGCGTACGAACTCCGTGATAAAATTCTTCCAGAAATTGAAAATAAGACGGTAGATTTTATTTGTCTAAACTTTGCAAATGCAGATATGGTTGGTCATACTGGCGTTTTGGAAGCTGCCATAAAAGCTTGCGAAACGGTTGATAGTTGCGCAAAATCTATCATAGAAACTGCGTTGGAAAATGGTTACACCACCATTGTTTTGGCAGACCACGGCAATAGCGAAACTATGCGAAATCCAGACGGTTCACCAAATACGGCACATACTACAAATCCGGTTCCTGTAATTATTGTTGATCCAGAAATTAAAATGGTCAAAAATGGAGTTTTAGGTAATATAGCGCCGACAGTTTTAAAATTGTTGGGCGTTAAAAAACCTGCTGTGATGGATTTGGAAAGTTTGATTTAAGATGATATTTCTCCCGCAGATTTCGCAGATTTTCGCAGAAACCAATCAGCGTAAATCTGCGAAATCTGCGGGAAATTTTTGAAATACCTTAAAACATTAAACCCAATATTTCTTCGTATTTTTGCACACTTATTGCAAAATAATGCACGCAGAAAACCAAACAATCGCCATAGATTTTGACGGTACTATCGTTGAAGATAGTTACCCAGATATTGGTAAACCTGTACTTTTTGCTTTTGAAACCTTGCAAAAATTTCAGGAAGAAGGGTATCGATTAATTTTATGGACGTACAGAAGCGGTCGAAAATTGGATGAAGCCGTTGCATTTTGTGAAGAAAAAGGAATTCATTTTTATGCAGTAAACAAAAGTTTTCCCGAAGAAATATTCGACGAAAAATACAGTAGAAAAATAAAAGCCGATTATTTTATCGATGATCGAAATATTGGTGGTTTGATAGAATGGGGAAAGATTTACAAACAATTTTTCGGCGAGAAAAAACCTGAAAAAATAAAAATTGATAAAAAGAAAAAAGGCTTTATAGACTTTTTTAAAATTTCTATATGATAATTCAAAAAACAAAAGAAGAGATAGCATTAATGCGCGAAAGTGCGCTCGTAGTTTCCCGAACGTTGGGAATGTTGGCAAAAGAGGTAAAAGTTGGTGTTACTACAAACCATCTTAATAAATTGGCGGAAGATTATATTAGAAGTCAAGATGCAATTCCTGGATTTTTAGGTTTGTATGATTGCCCTTCAACATTACTTACAAGCATTAATGAAGCTGTGGTACACGGTTTGCCAAACGATGTTCCGCTAAAAGAAGGTGATATTGTTGCAATAGATTGCGGTGCAATTAAAAACGGATTTTATGGCGATCACGCTTACACCTTTCAAGTTGGCGAAGTTGCTGAGGAAATAAAAAAGCTTTTAAAAATTACCAAAGAATCACTTTACGTTGGCATTAGGGAGTTTAAAGCCGGCAACAGTGTTGGCGATGTTGGGTTTGCTATTCAAAATTATTGTGAGAAGGAAGGGTATGGCGTTGTGAGAGAACTTGTTGGTCACGGTCTTGGCAAAAAAATGCACGAAGACCCAGAAATGCCAAATTATGGACGGCGCGGTCGTGGCAAGAAGTTTATAGAAGGTATGACGATTGCTTTGGAACCTATGATAAACATGGGAACTTATAAAGTAAGGCAACTTAAAGATGGCTGGACAATCGTAACCCAAGACGGTAAACCAAGCGCACATTTTGAACATAATATTGCGTTGGTAAATGGAAAACCTGAATTACTTTCTACGTTTGATTATATTTATGAGGCTTTGGGGATTGTTAGCAATGAAGAGTTAGAATTTAGACACTAATTTCACGAATTTTTTGACACGGATTTACACGAATTTTATTGACATTAATTTCACGGATTTTCATTAATTTTTTTAACACAACTCAATAGATTATTTATATATGAGTACGAAATTACTTTTTAAGGAAACATCATACTCCATTATTGGGGCTTGTATGGAGGTTCATAATGAATTGGGAAAAGGATTTCAAGAAATAGTTTATGGCGATGCGCTTGAAGTTGAATTTAAAAAACAAAATGTTAAATATTCTCGAGAAGAAGGTTTTGAAATATTTTACAAAGGTGTAAAGCTACCTAGACTGTATAGACCAGATTTTGTTATTTCAGATTCAATAATTTTAGAAATAAAAGCTATCGAATATCTCACAAGTGGTCATCTTAAACAAACCTTGAATTATTTGGCAACGTCTAAACTCAGACTTGGACTTCTAGTCAATTTTGGAGAAGACAGCTTAAAATATAAAAGAGTTATTTTATAATTATTTTATTGAAAATCCGTGAAATTTGTGTCCCATATAATTCGTGCCAATCCGTGAAATTAGTGTCCCAAATATTACATGCTATCCCTCGACCTTTACTTATTAGATTAAGCATAATAGGCCGCCCAATCTTAGCTTTTTTCTTAAAAGGAAATAAAGTTACAGACCCGATAGATGGTAAATCTTTCAGGAAATTTTTGCCGTATGGTTATGAGAAAGTGCGTGAAAATGTGCTTTCGCCGAGTACTCTTTCATTGGAAAGACATCGGTTATTTTGGTTGTATCTTCAAAATGAAACTGAGTTTTTCAGCAAAAACCTAAAAGTTCTTCATTTCGCTCCCGAACAAGCATTTTACAAACGCTTCCGCAAAATGAAAAATCTTGACTATACTACAACAGATTTAAACTCGCCAATCGCCGATGTTAAAGCAGATATCTGTAATCTTCCATTTCAAGATAACCAATTCGACTTTGTAATTTGTAACCACGTTTTAGAGCATATTCCTGACGATACAAAAGCAATGCAGGAAATTTATCGCGTTATGGCAAATGGCGCAACTGCGATTTTACAGGTGCCTTACGAAGCGAATAGAAAAATTACTTTTGAAGACAACACAATAACAGATCCAAAAAAAAGAGCCAAAATCTTCGGCCAATATGACCACGTTCGGGTTTATGGAATGGATTATTTTGAAAAATTAGCTTCAATAGGTTTTACGGTTGAAGCGGTAGATTACACTAAAACGCTTTCAAATGAAGAGATTGACAGATTTAGATTGCCAAACGGCGAATTAATACCGGTTTGTAAGAAATAATTTAGTAGTTTTAAATTCTAAGTTATTTCAATGAGTAAAAAATTACTACTATTATTTTTATTAATCACATTTTCTACATTTGGGCAAAGTCCCAATGATTGTACAAATGCTATTTCAATTTGTGGCGACTCTAGCCTATCCATAGATCCCGATGGGATTGGTTTTGATGAATTTTCGCTACCTGGCAATTTTACACCACCTTGTTACACCTTCGACTCCAACACCATTTGGTTTAAATTTGAAATTGTGCAATCTGGCACATTCACATTCGATTTAATTCCCGATAATGGCGAAGACGATTACGATTTTGCAATTTATGGACCAAATGTTACGTGTACTACTTTAGGAAATTCAATTAGGTGTTCAAGTACAAATCCGCAAGCGGCCGGCGTTCCTGCCGCAACTGGCTTAAACTTAACCGCGACCGATTTTGAAGAAGGTCCGGGCGAGGATGGGGATGGCTATTTAGAATTTATAGATGCAACTGCAGGCGATATATATTACCTTTTGGTAGATAGAGCAGTTGGGTCTGGTCCCTTAAGTTTATTTTATACTGGTGAGGCAACTTTACCAAATCCAGTATTTGCAAACCAAGCCCCCAATTTAATGTCTTGTGATGTAGATGGAACGCAAGATGGTTTTACACCTTTTAATCTTGAAACACAGAATAGCACAATAATCGGCGTACAAACAGATGTTGTTGTAACCTATCATAGTTCTTTAAATGATGCGACAATTGGTGACAATGCCTTGGTTAGCCCTTATACAAATATTGCTAACCCACAGCCAATTTATGCCCGAACCGAAAATTTAAGTGGCTGTATTGCAATTACTTCTTTTACTATAGAGGTTGGAAGCATACAACTTACAAATCCTGACGATGTAGCAATCTGCACCTATAATACAACTGAAAACTTTGATCTAAATTCCGTGATTCCAGATATTATTGCCAATACACAAGGTTATGTTATTCTTTATTTTTTAGACGAAAATGACGCAAATAATAATGTAAATAACATACCAGCAATAATTACACTTACTGAAACACCAACAACAATTTATGTTCGTATTCAAGATGAAGATGAAGCTAATTGTTATGGGCTCGCCTCTTTTGATGCTTATGTAAATATGATAACCCAAGCTACGCAACCTGAAAATATATTGGGTTGTGATGATGATTTAGACGGTGAGATTATCGTTAATTTAAACCAAAAGACCGTTGAAGTCTTGCAAGGTTTGTCCGCATCAGATTTTCGTGTTTTGTATTATTTATCTGAAGAAGATAGATTAAATGAAACCAATGCCGTTAACGGAAATTTGATTGTTTCATCAAGTCCACAAATAGTATATATTTCTATGGTTGAAAATGCCACGGGTTGTTTTGATTATACACAATTTTCGGTTAGCATAAACCCACCAGCCTTACCGGTATTTGATCAAGCAAAATATTATTATTGTTTAAATTTAGATAATCCTGTCACCATTTCTGTTCAGACAGGTTTTGAAAACTATATTTGGAGCAATGGCGAACAAGGAGCAACTTTAAATTCAATAAACGTTAATGCACCGGGAAATTATACAGTAACAGTAACAAATTCATTTGGTTGCGAAGGTATCGCTAGCGTTGAAGTTTTACCATCAAACACCGCAACAATTTTAGATATTAAAACAATAGATTTTAGCGGCAACAATAATCAAATTGAAATATTTGTTGAAGGACAAGGAATGTATGAATATGCGCTAAATGTAAATGGCCCATATCAAGAAAGCCCTATTTTTAATGGATTGGGCAATGGATATTTTACTGTTTATGTACGAGATAAAAATGGTTGCGGAATCGCTACGCAAGAAGTGTTAATTTTAGATTATCCACTCTATTTTACTCCTAATAGCGATGGTTATCACGATACATGGAAAATTATCGGCATAGAAAATTATCCTGGCACAAAAATTAAAATATTCGATCGATTTGGCAAACTTTTGAAACAAATAAGTCCGAGTTCCATCGGTTGGGATGGCAGCAATTTAGAAGGAAAAGTGTTGGCATCTAACGACTATTGGTTTACCATAGATATTCCTGACAGACCACAGTACCGAGGTCATTTTTCCCTAAAAAGATAATTTATTCGGGCATCGATTTTTTAAACCATTCGTAATAAAAACTTGATGATTGTTAAGGGGATTAATTTGAATTAGATAATTTCATTTCTTTATTATGAAATTTTAATTAAATTTATGTACTTGATTTATATAAACTTATTTGTATTTTTAAAAAAATAATACCCTCATTTTCACCTATACTTGCTTGTACACGTTTGGAACAGGAGTAGTTTCATTAGATATGATTGATGCTACTACAGGATTACCGCCAACTGGTGATACTATTCCTGCTGAAACTTATATAATTATCTCGGATTAACAAAAAACCAATTTGTGATGAAAACATTTTATAAATTTACTTTATTGTATCTATTTTTATTACTGGGTTTTGCATCTAGCTATTCCCAATCTTATACTTTTGAGATAGCTTGGTCAACCTATTTTGGAGATGAAAGTTTTCGGTTTTCAGATAATGCCATTGACAGTGAAGGAAACTTTTATTTTGTAGGGTATTTGGATGCCACAAGTAATTTTACCACAACATCAAACAGTTTTCAACCTACGTATGGCGGTGGTAGTCATGATGGGCTTATGGTAAAAATGAATCCGGAAGGACAGGTTATTTGGGCTACTTATTTTGGCGGAGAAGGATTTGATATTATAAGTGGAATTACCATTGACAACAACGATGCCATTTACATAGTTGGTAATACGTCAAGCAGTGCGGGCATTTCAACTCCAAATTCATACCAACCAGTAATTGACGGAAATTCTGATACATTTGTAGCCCGTTTTACTTCTGAAGGGTTACTGGAATGGGGAACCTATTATCCCGATGTAAATAGTGACAATCCTATTTCTATATTTACTAATGGATTTGACATAGTAGCAGACAATCAGGGTTATATATATTTTCATAATAGAACCTCAAACCCAAATGCAGCTACTAATGGTACATTTCAAACCAATATTGGACAAGAAAGAAACAGTATAATCTCAAAGTTTACCACGGATGGGGAACGCATCTGGGCAACGTATTATGGTATTAATACCTCTTATATACATAGTATCGCTATCGGGGTAGAAGGGCTTTATATTTCTGGTGAAACACGTGATTGCCCTCCATTTGGATCAGCAAATACCTATTTTGCTACCGCAGGAAGCCACCAGATAGAACCGGGAAATTGTAAGGATAATTTTATAACTAAATTTTCTTTGGATGGAAACAGGATTTGGAGTACGTATTACGGTAATACATATCAAGAATTTTCAGGAAGAAATGCTCTTTTAGTTGATGGGGATAACTTATATTTTTCTGGAATTTCAAGAAACCACATTAATATAACCACACCAGGAAGCTATCAAGAGGATTCTGAACCTCAATTTACATCTTATTTAGTAAGTTTTAATAGTTTAGGTGTACGGCAATGGGGAACCTATATTGGTCTTAATTTAATAGAAGTTAACCCTAGTGGGTTTCCATATGCTATGTTGGATAAAGATAGTAATGGCAATATTTATATGTATGGTTTTACACGTTTTGAAGATCATATAAGTACCTCAACCGCTTTTCAACCAGAAAAAAATACATTAAATGATATGTTTCTCGCTATATTTAATCCCGCAGGGCAATTGCAATATGGTACTTATTTTGGCGGCAATGGGGATGAATATGGTTCAAAACCTTTGGTAGATGGGGACAATGTCTATCTTTTTGGACAAACAACTAGCATGGAAGGTATTACAACTTCGGGAAGTTACCAACCAAATTATATTGAAAATCCAGGAAGCACCTTGGATGGCTTTGCAAATATTTTTATTACAAAATTACAACCAGTGCCTTTGTCGGTAAATGATTTAAAGATCAAAAAAGTTGCCGCTTATCCAAACCCGACTAACGGCAATTTTACTATCAAAACAAATGAAAGTAATATTCAAAATATAATTATTAGTTCTGTATTGGGGCAGGAAGTTCAAAATATATTTCCTAAAAATCCAACATCTGAAATTACTATTGTACTTCAAGAAACAGGCTTGTATTTTGCTACTGTTATCCTTGAGAATAACATAAGAGAAACGCTTAAAATAGTAGTAAAATAAATACAGCAATTATTTTGGCATAAACTTTTTAAAACCATCCGTTATAAATACTTGATGATTGTTTAGGGAATCATTGTAGGTTAAGTAGGCTTCAATATTTGGTAAATCTTTTAGCAATTTTTTAGATTTTTCTAAACCCAATGCCATAAAAGTTGTTGCATAGGCATCTGCAATTGCGCAGGTTTCACCTAAAACCGTGGCACTTGTAACATCACTTTTTACGGCTGAACCAGTTAAAGGGTTTAAGGTATGAACAAATTTTTTGCCCGTTAAACTGTCTATTCTAAATTTTCGGTAATTACCTGAGGAAGCCATTCCCATATTTTCCAATTGTACGGTAGCTTCATAACTTCGGTCTTCAAGATTGCTTTCGGTGCTTTCTATACCGACCAACCAATCTGATTTTTTTTCAATATTCCTGCCTTTTGCCCGCAATTCGCCACCTAATTCAATTAGATAATTTGTTATTCCTTTGCTTTCTAAATATCTGCCTAAACAATCAATTCCGTAACCTTTTGCCACGGCGTTAAAATCGAAATAGATGTTTTTATTTGCTTTTGAAATAGTGCCGTCTTCCTTCAATTTTACCTTGTCAAAACCCACAAATTGCATTAATGAGTCAATGGTTTTTTGATTTAGATTTTGAATTGGTTTTGTATCGCCAAAACCGTAGGCATTTCTTAAAACACCGATTGTAGGATCAAAATAACCGTTAGATTTTTTATGAACGGCATCTGAAAGTTTGAAGACTTCTTTAAAAATATCATCAACAATTATGGTTGAATCTCCCTTATTAATTTTTGAAATATCGCTATCGGGAATGTACGTATTAACAGATTTATTTACCGCTTCAATTACAGAATCGAGGCCTTTTTTTGCATCAAATTCTGCATCAGAAAAATATTGAATATTATAGGTTGTCCCGAATGCGTTACCTTGAAGCATTATTGCTGTTGGGGCGTCTTTTTGACAGGATATTACAAAAAAAGAAATTATAGAAAGTAGTAAATATTTCATAAAATGTAGCTTCAAAATGTTATTTAATCTCCTGCATTCCATTATAAATCATTGTATAATCTTCATCTTTTAAAACAGCTTTTCCATAATCGCTACCGTGGCCCAAACCAACGCCGGCGTAATATGTTTTTGCGTCAAATTTATCTGCGTGGTCTTTTATATTTTTCATTAAGGCTTCATCAATCTTATTGGCATCTTCGGGAAATGCAATTGCACGAACTATCACAAAATGAAGATCTTTATCTTTTAAGGCTACAAACTGTGGGTCGCGTTTTAATTTGCTGTTTACTCCCAAGAATTCAAAACCTTGTGCTTCTAGGTCTTTGCCAACAATATTCATTGCAAGGTTATGGAGTTCCTGTGGTGTTAGTTTTTCGTTCATAATCGTGAGAAAAGTAATGTCAAAGGTAGAAATTTTAAGATGAACATATATAAAAAACAATTCCCCTTTTGAAAACTTTCAAAAGAGGAATTGAATACTATTGGGGATATAAAATTAGTTTTTAATGATACGTTTTGTTACATCTCCTTTATCTGTTTTAATTTTTACAAAATACACTGCAGATTGCAATCTAGATAAGTCTAACAGATATTCGCCTTGTAGATTTAAGGTTACATCATTTATTCTGCGACCACGAATATCATAAACCTCAACAGCGGTTATTGCTGCTTTTGGTGAAATTAAACTTACCATACCATTTGTAGGGTTTGGCACTACACTTACATTACCTACATTGAAGTCGCCAACACTTAATTCCGGGTTTCTAAATATTACTACAAACCTGTTATCATTATTGCCAGCTTTCACAAAGAAGCTGTAATTTCCTTCCGAAAGGTTTGTAATGGTATTTAAAACCTTATCTTTTAGGTAAACCGTTACGCCGTTTAAATTTGCACCATCAAAATTAGCAAGTGAAATTGTGTATTTTTCCATAGTTTCTACTTGTGTAGAGAAACCTAGCTGAATTTCTTGATCTTCATTAAAGGCACTTCTACCTTGAATTGCAAGTTCTTCACCCGTATTTAATTTTGAATAAAAAGATACTGGCGTTGGCATGCGTTGTGTATCAAATTGGTTATCAAAACCATCTGTTGAAACATCAGAGAAACCAATAAGTATGTTACTTCCTAGGTTATAGGTTTCATTGGTTACGCTTAACCAAATTCTGTCCTTATCAAAAGCTTGACGGTGGTAGGTATCATTGTTACCTGTTACACGCATCGCATTGTTGAATTTTAAACCATTAGTTCCCAATCCTGATAATTTTGCTTTAAATCCAAAACCTTGACCTGAGGCTATAAAACCTGAAGGTACTGCTCCACCATTTGCAGCTGCAACGCCTCCCATGCTGTTGTACATAGATATATCGCCCATACTCCAGTTTGAAACTTGATAACCCGGATAACCAATACTTGGAGCCGTAAGATGTTCCCAGAAATAAACTGCATCTGCAAAAGCTGCATTATCAGTTAAAAATTGATTAGCGCTTATTGCCGAAGCGTACGGGTTGCCCACCATATTCGGGCTGCTGTTTATACCCGTAGCATTTTTAATTACATCACGGTAAATAATACCATTGTTAAGTGTGCCTTGAGTAAAGACTAAGTTGGTAACACCACTACCGCCTTGAGTAGCATAAGGGCGTACTAAATAACCTTCAGCCGGATTAATTGTTCCCGTGTAGTTTATCCAGTTGTTACCGTCATCATCTGCCCAGTTGTTAAGGCCTGGAGATATAGCTTCTACACCAGGATGCAACACAAAGTTGGTTGTAATGTGGTTACGTACCATTATAGAAGAGCCAAATACACCTGTTCTAGTTTCCGCTGTCATTGGGCTACCCATAATCATAAATCCGCCCACACCTAAGCTTGGAGTGGTTTTCTTAACATTTATTACGCCAGATGCACCTTTGTTTACAACCGCATCGTCGTTAACTTGTACAACGCTACCTGTGTTTTCAACTGTTAATGTTCCGTTTACAGTGATATCTGTTTTAACTTTTGCAAAACTGGCATTTTTAACCATAAGTTCTACGCCACTATTTACGGTAATTGAACAAACATCTAAGTTACCATTTACTGCAGTGTCATAAGTACTTGCAATAATTACAGCATTGCTATCATTTGGTGCTCCTACAGGAGACCAAGCGCCAGCTGTCCACGTTTTGGTTGCTCCACCACAAAGTGAAGCTGGTACAAGTGTTACGGTATAATCTTCAACATCTCGGTAATTTACAGTACCACAAACCATTGGCGGGTCATTTTTATATTGTACAATTACACGCATTCTTGTATTAATAGCTGTTACATTGGCAGGAACAGTAAATGGAAGTGTAATAGTTGGAACCGTAGAATGTGGGCTAAGTCCAATAACTTCATCTGCATCATCAAAATCACCATCGCCGTTATAATCTATCCAAACACCTACGTATTCATCATCGCCACCTCCTTTAGTAACCGAAATGGATTCCGTACTATTAGCCGTTAATATTGCTGGTGTTAAGGCAGTATAATCTCCATATCCATTGGTTTCAGGACCTGTAGTATTATTTATTGCTCCCAAGGTTACATTTGCAATATAATCGGTAGAATTCTGTGTTCCGCCAGCTGGACAATAAAATATAGGTGAAATTACTTTTACGGTATAATCTTCTACTTCACCATCAAAGCCTGTTTCACAAGAAGTAGGTGCAGCGCTATTTTTGGCCGAAATGCGCAATCTCTTATTTCCAAATAGTGTGGTTGGAGAAACAGTAATTGATAAAGGTGATAATGTACTAGCACCATTAGCAACATTGTTTGCTGTTCCTAAATCGTATTCTTCACCTGCATCGGTAAAGTCACCATTGTTGTTCCAGTCTATCCAAGCTTTTACGTTTACGGTGTTGGCACCGTTTGTGTTTACTTTTACAGATAGGTCATAATTTTTACCTTGTCTTAATTCAGTAATTTGGGTGCTGAAATCTTCGTAGCCAGCATTTGTATTGTCTGTATCAGAATTGTTGATGGTATTCATCGTTACATTGGTAACTCCTGTTGCAACGGTCGTTCCATTAGAAGTACAATATACATTATTAGATTCAAAAGTCCCTGTGAACATTCCTCTACCGTGTGTAGCGGCAAGTACAGTGTTATCCACGGCCCTGTAAGTTAGGTTCATTACCTTCACGTTGCTCATTCCGTTTTGTGATTGTGCCCAAGTTGGTGTTGCATCATTCCAGTTTGATGTAGTCCAGATACCTAGTTCTGTTCCTAACATAACTTCGTCAAGGTTCAATGGATTTTGAAGAATTGCCTTAACAGGCATATCTGGAAGATTTCCTTCTTTGCTTACCCATGAAGTACCACCATTAGTTGTAGTCCAAACACTTACTACACCGTAGTTATGGAAGGTCACCATTATATCATTTACCGTCTGGCCATAGCGTATGTCAGACACCGCACCTACCATTCCTGGAATTGATTTATTAGTCCAAGTTGGAGAGCCTGTGCTTGCATTATCCATTTGAATGATTGAACCAGTTGCAGTACCCACCAACATTCTATCTGCCACAAAAGGGCTATCTATAAAAAATGTAGGTTGACTAGTAAGTAACCCGTTCGTTAAAGTTGTTCTATTTGTTGCGGTAAATGCAACTGGATCTATAGTCCATCTGTATATACCAAAGGGTGCTCCAGTGCTTTTATTTGAATAAAAATGGTTTGTACTACTATTCAGGCCGCATTCGTTTATAAAGCTTCCGTCTGCACCAGTATTACCGTCAAAATCATTTTTCTTCACACCGTTTATGTCGTGCACGTAATATTGATTATTGGTATATGAAGTAATAAGGTATTGTGAATCTTTGTCAAAAAAGACCCAACCGCCATCTCCACCAGATATTGTAGCTCCGGGATTTATGCCGGATTGTGCATTGTCCATAAGTTGAACACCGTTATCTTGTGCACCGGCCATTAATTTTACCGAACCCGCACCTTGGTTTATGTCTCCTTTATAGTATTGGGTTACGTTATATCCTTTGTTCCTTACTCCAAAATTTGTACCTCCATCATCTGAAAAATAAACTCCTCCATCATTACCAAACACTATACGGTTAGAGCTGTTGAAAGCAATGCTGTGATGATCTGAATGCACAATTGGAAGACCGTACGTAGAGTTAAACCAGTGGGTTTTTTGTACCCAAACATCACCTGAGTTTGTTGATCTAAAAATATCAATGCCTCCAACCCATAGTGTAGCATCATTTAAAGGGTCAACCCCTATTTGAAGATCATAAAAACTTTGACCACGTGTAAAGTCGTTTGCCGGTGTGCCGGGATCAATATCTACAGGTATTGGTAATGCCGTAGCTTGCGTGGCAAAAGCGTTTGTAGTTCTAAAAATCTGAACTTTTTGTGTGGCGCTTATGTTATCTTCACATAACATATATATTTTGTTGGCATTTTGCTTAGAGCATACAATCTCTACCCTACCGCCTGTATTTAAATCCACAATATTGGCCCAAGTAGAACCATCATAAGAAAACACAGTTCCTCCGCCTGTACCAACATTGCCATCCGGCTTTGTACCCATCCAAACTTTAGTACTATTAGAGTTAACGTCAAATGTATTGGGTGCATAATAGTTGCCAGGTGTTTGTTGTAAAACAGCATCAGTTATTCTATTAAAATTGGTACCATCAGTACTTTTATATACACCAATAGTATTTTGCCCTAAGAAAACATAATTTCCTAAAGATTCCTTGTAAAAACTTGAATCTGAAGCAAAAAGGATTTCAGTTGTTCCTGTAACAGGATTTACCCAAGCAATTATATCTTGAATAAAAGCGATACGATCTTCAACGGGTCCAGATGTTGGCCCGTAAATATGGGTCCAGTTATTACCACCATCTACAGATTTATATACACCATTGCCGTTTACAATACCAGCAGTATAAACCTCGCCTGTACCTATGTACATTGTAGTTGGCGTTAGTGGATCTACTGTTATAGAAGATACTGCCATATTTTCTGGCACACCAGTAACGCGTTGCCATTCAGAGAAGGCATTTGTAATATTGTTGTTTATCCAAAGGCCTCCACTTACACCACCTGCAATAACCTTTGTGGAGCTGCCGGGCGCAAAAATAAGGGCGCGTGTTCTACCGCCAATGTTGTTAGGACCTCTTTCTTGCCAATTGTTAATTCCCGTACCTATGGGAGCCCGTAATTGTCCATTGTTTCTAAGTTCTTGTTGAAGTTCAAGAATTTTTTCAGGATAAGGCCGCTTGGTTGCAGGGTTACTGGTCAATAAATATTCGTGTAGGTACTGTTTGTTGGGAGGCAGTCCCAAATCGTGCAATTTCTTTTTGCTCAATTTTCCGTTTTTGCCAAAAGGATGGTTTTGCAAGAAATCTGCATATTCTGCTCTTAACTGCTCAGACCCGGTAAGTTGGGCTTTATTTTTTGTAGTAGAAAAATCATAAAAATAAAATGCAGATGCAATAGCAGCAGCAACCATTAAAAATGCAATAGAATATTTCAAACTTGAAACTCTTTTTGCCGATAAGTCATTTTGTTTCATAATTAATTTTTGTTGAGGGATAACGAAGTGATTTCTGATTTTTAGCTGGCGCAAAAATAATTCTATATAATTAGCGTCAAACATAAATACGTAATAAACTTGCTTTTAGGTATTTAAATTAACTACGCATTTACTACTCATTTACAAAAAGTAAAATTAATAAATAAATTAGTAAAAATGATTCGAGTTTAAAGGAGACTCAATTAAGAAGATGAATTTCTTTTAAAAGTTCTATTCAAATAATTTACTAAAGATTCTAAATTATTATCTAAACCGATTTTTTTAGTAACACGATATCTTTTACTTTCTATTGAACGGATCGATCTGTTCAGAAAAACTGCTATTTCTTTATTTTTAAAATCCATAAATAAATAATAGCAGATAATTTTTTCTAAATCATCAAGCTCGGGATGTTTTGTATTTAGTTTATCGAAAAATTCGGCATTTAGAGAATCTAATAAGTCAATATGGTTTGTTCCTTTTTCAAGCAAAATTCCTGAATCTATATTAATTGAAGTATAAAGTTCTTTTAACTTGTTTTTTTCATCGGAAGGTAAATCGGTCGCTTCAATTTTCTTAATTTCAGACTTTATCTGAATTATGTAATTTTCTAACTCTACAGTTTTTACTTTTAGTTTTTCGTGTTTGGTTTTTAAGCTAGTAAAATCAAATTCTTGAGTTGTAAAAAGTTTATTTTTTAAATTATATCTCCCTGAAAGCCAAACGATAAAAATAGTAAGTGCAAACAGAAGCGATACCAATAAAACTATATAAAAAGTCCTATTTTTACTCTGTTTATCTTGTTTTTTTATTAATTCTTCAGAATCATTTAGGGCAGTGTGTATTTTATAACTTTCGTGTATTGTATTGTCCAACATAGCGAGCTCAAAATGTTTTAAGGAATCTAAATAATCTTCGCTTTTTTGCAAATCACCTTGTTTTTGATAAACTTCAGAATAGATTTTAAAATAGTTTTTTATTACGGGAATATTCATAAACTCCCTACTTGAAGATGCATTTTGCAAATAATAGAATGTTGAATCCATTTCTTTATTTTGAAAATGATAATAGGACAAATCAACCAACAAAGCCACATTATAAGGATTATAGTTTCCTATAAATATGGTTGAATCCGTTTTAAGAGTTTTAAAGACTTTGTAATATTTATTTGCTTCATCTATATTATTTAAGGACAAAAAGTTTGATGTGAGTATATAATTTGCAAAGAGGAAATAATACTGATCCTTCTTTGCGTTTTCAAATAACTTATAATTTTTAAGTAATAATTTGTTGCTTTCCTCATATTCTCCATTTAGGAATTTGGCATAAGCCGGCATTTGCTTAACCTCGAGCAATCTATATTTATCTTCTATTTTAGAAAAATACTTTTCTGCCAACCTTAAATAATAATACGCAAGGGTATCTTGATTAACATAGTAAATATTTGAAAAAAGCATAAGACTGGAGTTGCCAGCTATTTCATATTTTTTCTCCTTTTCAGCATAACTTAATGCCTTCAGATAACTTTGGTATAAAGCCGCTTGATTATTTTCGTTGTCATAAAGTTGGGCTTGTACAGCATAATATTCTGCTAATTTTCCTTTTAAAGTAATCTCAGGATTTTGAATAGAGTCGAAAAAAAGTCGCGCTTTTTTTATATTATCTACACCGTGATATTCGGCAGAATCTAAATACCGTTTATTTTTACCTATTTCTTCATTCTGCGCGATTCCAAATGCATAAAAGAATAATAGAAGTAATGTAAGTCGATACATGTAAATGAAGTCTTGAATTTTTTGTAAGATTAAAAAGGAAATGCTAAAACGTTGAAGTAAATTTAAACTTTTTTAAAATAGGCATAAAAAAACCGATGCTCTGTAGCATCGGTTGTAAAAATTATAAATGGATTTCTATCCGCCAAAATCATCGAAACGAATATTCTCGTCTGGAATACCATAATCTTCACCCATTTTTTGAACGGCTTGATTCATAAGTGGTGGTCCACAGAAATACAGTTCAATATCTTCGGGTGTTTCGTGTTTACTTAAATAATTGTCAATTACTACTTGATGTATAAAACCAACAAAACCATCGCCAGCTTCATCTTCAATATCTTTTTTCACTTTCCAATTATCTTCTTCCGCTGGCTCACTTAACGCTAAAAAGAATTTAAAATTTGGAAATTCTCTTTCAAGTTCATTAAAATGTTCTAGATAAAACAATTCTCTTTTAGAACGACCACCATACCAATAAGTTACTTTTCTACCGGTTTTTAGGGTTTTGAAAAGATGATATAGGTGAGAACGCATCGGCGCCATACCAGCTCCACCACCAACATAAAGCATTTCAGATTCTGAAGGGTTTATAAAGAATTCGCCATAAGGGCCTGAAATTACAACCTTATCTCCTTTTTTACAGTTGAAAATGTATGAAGATGCAATTCCTGGATTTACATCCATCCATCCACCTTTTGCTCTATCGAAAGGTGGTGTTGCAATACGAACGTTCAACATAATCTCGCGACCTTCAGCTGGATAACTAGCCATTGAATACGCTCTTTCAACCGTTTCAGGGTTTTTCATTACAAGTGGCCACAATTTAAACTTATCCCACTCGTCTTGAAATTTATCAGGTCTTTCGTGTTCTTCTGGGTGTGCGGTAATGTCCATATCTGAAAACTTTACCTCGCACTTCGGAATTTCAATTTGAATATATCCACCAGCTTTATAATTCATATCCTCAGGAATTTCAACTACAAATTCCTTGATGAAAGATGCTACGTTCCAGTTTCTAACAACTGTTCCGTCCCATTTTTTTATTCCGAAGACCTCTTCAGGGATCTGAATATTCATATCCTGTTTAACTTTCACCTGACAAGATAAACGAGCGCCGTCCTTTAATTCTTTTCTGCTGAAATGAGGCGTCTCTGTTGGCAATGCAGAACCGCCGCCGGACATAACGTGACACTCGCATTGTATACAAGTTCCACCACCGCCACAAGCGGATGGCAAGAATATTTTTTCACCACCTAAGGTTGAAAGTAAAGTGCCACCTGAGGCAACTTCAATAACCTTTTCGCCATTAATGGTTATTTTGACTGGTCCTGATGGAGATAATTTTTGCTTGGTAAATAATAACAGCGCGACCAAAACCAAGGTTAAGGTTAGCAGTGAAATTACTGTTACCATAATTACGCCAAGTGTACTAACTGCTAGAAACATATTATTTAGTGTTTGGTGTTACAACTTCTGCCATTGAAACTGTTTTTTCAGTTTCTGTATTTTCCTTCAAATTTGACGGCGCGTTTTCTTCAACCTGCATACCTACATTTGTTGGATCACTATCTAATGAAGGTTTTTTCTCGTCTCCACCAGTTAACATACCCCCAAAACTCATAAAGCCGATTGCCATTAAGCCCGTAATAATAAATGTAATACCCAACCCACGCAAAGGTGCTGGAACATTTGAGTATCTAATTTTCTCACGAATTGCCGCAATTGCCAAAATAGCTAAAAACCATCCAATTCCTGAACTTAATCCGTAATTGAACGCAAGACCTAATGTTGGAATATCTCTAGATTGCATAAATAACGATCCGCCTAAAATTGCGCAGTTAACGGCAATTAATGGCAAAAAAATCCCCAATGAATTATAAAGAGCCGGTGAAAATTTTTCAACAACAATTTCTACCAACTGAACCATTGTAGCAATAGTCGCTATAAATAGAATAAACGATAAAAAGCTCAAATTGTAGCTTGCATATTCTGGTCCTAACCAAACCAATGCACCATCTTTTAATATGTATTGATCCAACAACCAATTTAATGGTACCGTTACAGCGAGTACAAAAATAACAGCCGCACCAAGCCCAACTGCCGTCGACACTTTTTTAGACACTGCAAGAAATGAGCACATCCCAAGGAAAGTGGCAAATACCATATTGTCTATAAAAATGGACTTAAAAAATAATTCTACGTGTTCCATGTCTTTTAATTATGAATTCTGAGTTCAGTATTATGAATTATTAATTATTAATTTTCTTCAATTAATGCTCTGTTTCTAGATCTTTGTATCCAAATAAGTATACCCACAATTATCAGCGCCATTGGCGACAAGAGCATAAAACCGTTATTTTCATATCCAATTGCGTATAATCCTGTTTTGTTTATTGGATCACCTAAAACTTTGAAACCTAATAATGTACCAGATCCTAAAAGTTCACGAAAAAAACCTACAATTACAAGTATTAAACCGTAACCTGCGGCATTACCAATCCCATCCAAAAATGAGCGCCAAGGTCCATTACCTAAAGCAAAGGCTTCAAACCGTCCCATGATTATACAATTGGTAATAATCAAACCAATAAAAACAGAAAGCGATTTACTTAAATCATACGCGAACGCTTTCAAAACTTGATCTACTACAATTACCAAAGCTGCAACAACTACAAGTTGAACAATAATTCTAATTTTTGAAGGTATAATATTTCGAAGTAAAGAAATGACTACGTTACCCATTGCCAAAACCACCATAACAGAAAGTGCCATTACAATGCTAGCCTTTAGTTGTGCTGTAATTGCTAATGCTGAACATATTCCCAAGACCTGAATTGTAATTGGATTATTATCTGCCAATGGATCTAATAATAATCTGCTATCTTTTTTTGATAAAATTGCCATCTAATTTTCTTTTAGTCGTTATACAAAACTAATTTTTTTGTTGAAGAGAGT
This sequence comes from Aequorivita sp., assembly GCA_965219125.1. Taxonomy (GTDB): domain Bacteria; phylum Bacteroidota; class Bacteroidia; order Flavobacteriales; family Flavobacteriaceae; genus JBBSOK01. The sequence continues at coordinate 2,693,253 of CBDCMO010000002.1, read as the reverse complement.
CATTTACTACAGTCGTTTCTTGAACTTCTGAAACCGATTTGTCCTTTATACTCTCAAGATATGGTATGTACAAACCTACGTCCTTTTTAATCATCGCCGTAACGCCGTTACCTGTAATAGTTGCTCCTGCCATTGCATCAACTTTATAATCGTCTTTTCTTTTATTTAAAGGATCATTGTTTCCTTTGGCAACTTTTATTCCTTCAAAGGCATCTCCATTTAAAATTTCTTCACCCTTAAAATCGTCCATAAAAAAACGCTCTTTTATATTTGCTCCCAAACCTGGCGTTTCTCCTTTATGGTCAAAATAAACACCTTCAACAACGAAATCTTTGTCTATTGCAGCAAAACCCCAAATTGCATCCCAAAGACCTTTTCCTCTCATTGGCACTATATACATAGTTTGCCCGTCTTTTTCTCCTATAAACAAAGGTAATCTTCTCTCGTAATTTTTATCGGCTACCGCTTTAGATTCTTCTTTTTTAAGATCTATTAAATAAGCTTCGGGATCTTCAGTAACCTTATCGCCTTGAATTACTATTTGTTTTTTAATGTATTTGGCAAATTCTGCTTCTACTTTATCTGTTGGTACGAAAACCACATCGCCATCTCCCGTGTTATTGTTTACACCAAGCGCGTATAAAATGTTCTGTTGTTTTTCAAAACGTTCGTTTAAGCTTATTTTACTTCTGAGACCTTGCGCAACGCCGGCTAGCAAACTACCTACAACCAAAACCATAATGATGGCAAATATGATTGTATATGAATTTTTATCTGTGAGTTTAGACATAATTAAGCTGTTTTAACTTTTAAACGTTTTGCTCTTTTCTTTATATTTCCTTGAATCACATAATGATCTATTGTTGGAGCAAATACATTCATTAATAATATTGAAAGCATAATTCCTTCCGGATATGCTGGGTTGAATACCCTAATTAATATGCCTACAAAACCTATTAGGAATCCATAAATCCATTTTCCCTTATTGGTTTGTGCCGCCGAAACTGGATCTGTCGCCATAAATACTGCGCCAAAGGCAAAGCTCCCTATTATAAGCTGCATCCAAAACTTGGTACTCATAAGGCCGTAAAATTTACTACCTTGTTCAATCCAACCTTGGTCTACAACTCCATTAAAAATAAGACCCATTGCTAAGGCACCAACAACGGCTGAAAGCATAATCCGCCAACTTCCTATTTTAGTGAAGATTAAAAATAAAGCCCCGATAATAACCAATAATGTTGAAGTTTCTCCAACCGAACCTGGAATAAAGCCCATAAACATATCCCAAGCACTGTACGTTAAATCGTGGTTTTGAGCTAATGTCCCTAAAATGGTCTCTCCAGAAATTGCATCTGGTTGGCCTGCGGTAGCAACTGCATTGTGCACCCAAACCTTATCACCACTCATCCAAGTTGGGTAAGCGAAGAAAAGAAAAGCTCTAATTGTAAGGGCAGGATTTAAAATATTCATTCCTGTACCTCCAAAAACTTCTTTACCAATTATTACTCCAAAAATTACGGCAACTGCCAACATCCAAAGTGGAATATCTATCGGTACAATTAATGGCACCAACATTCCAGTTACCAAATAACCTTCTTCAACTTCGTGTTTTTTGATTACTGCAAAAAGAAATTCGACCCCTAAACCAACAGCATATGAAACAATCACTAGTGGTAAAACTTTCCAAAGACCAATAACTAAGTTATCCCAATTCCAAAAAGCCCCGCTGAAAAATGAGTGTTGAACTGCTTCAACAACACCAACTTGTACATTGTATTGGTAACCTGCATTAAACATTCCAAAAATAAGACAAGGAATAAGTGATATAATCACTGTATTCATCGTTCGCTTTAAATCGTCTGCTGCTCTAATGTGGCCGCCGGAATGTGTAGTTTCATTTGGCGTATATAAAAAAGTATGAAGCGCATTAAAGGCAGGCGCCATTTTTGTGTCTGTATACTTTTCTTTAAGCTTATGTAAATTTTGTTTCAATCCCATATACTACGTATTTTTCATTTTTCAAAATGAATTATTATCCAATTTCTTTATACATTAGATCTAACCCGTTTCTAATAATTTTTTGATGCGGCTGCTTGCTTATGCATACAAATTCGGTAAGTGCAAAATCTTCTGGCGCAACTTCGTACATTCCCAAAGCTTCCATAGAATCTAAATCCTGTACCATACACGATTTTAGCATTTGCATAGGAAACATATCCAACGGAAAAACTTCTTCATAGTTACCCGTTACAACAAATGCGCGGTGTTCGCCATTTGTATTGGTGTTCAATTCAAATTTCTTCTTTGGAAATAACCACGAAAAGGTAAGTGCTCTCGTAATTGAAATCTTATTAAAAACAGGCTTATTCCAGCCAAAAAATTCATAATCGTTACCTTCGGGAATTACGGTTACTTCATTTACATAATATCCCAAGTGTCCTTTTAGCGAAACTCCTTTTCCTGTTAAAACGTTTCCGCTTATAACTCTCACGTTTTCTTCGTCTAAACCAGCATCATAAATAAAGGTTGAAACCTCTGCGCCTATTTTGGTCCTGTAATATTTAGGAGTTTTAACCGATGAACCTGCCAATGCTATAATACGTTCGGCATTAAATTTTCCCGTTAAAAACAAATCGCCCATTATCACCAAATCTTGCGGTGCAATGGTCCAGACTTGTTCATTTTTATTTACCGGACTTATTTTATTTATTAAAGTACCAACGTTTCCTGCGGGATGTGGGCCAGAAACATTATATACTATACAATTTTTAAGATTTTTTACAGGCGAATTTCCCTTAGAACTTACGCCAATGTGAACCTTGCCTTCAGTTAATTTGCTTAACGCTGTAACCGCCGCCTGAAGTTGATTTTCTTTGCCTTGAAGGGTAAAATCATAATCTGCTGCAAGTGGCGCCGTTGCGTTTGCAGAAATAAATATATGTTTTGGTGGGTTGTCAAAATCTGCAATAACATCATACGGACGTTGTTTTATAAATGGCCAACAACCACTTTCCAACAAACGCGCGATTATTGCATCTGCGCTTGCCGTTTCAACATTTAAAATTCCGAAATCCTTAAAATCGTCCTGTGGATCTGCTTCAATAATTAATTCATTGATAACACGTTTTGCCCCTCTTTCAACCTTGGTAAGAATTCCACTTACAGGCGAAACAAATGTAACTGGCTCTTTGCTTTTACTGTAAAAAAGGGTATCTCCGGCTTTTACTTTGGCTCCTTCCTTTACAACCATTTTAGGCGTAATTAAATGAAAATCTGCAGGCTTAATTGAAAAGGTACGTGACCTAGGCGCGTTTGATAGTGTTTTGTCAGCTTCGCCTTTTAAACGAATGGTAAGACCTTTTTTAATCTTAATGTCTTGGGACATAGGATATTGGGTGTTAAAATTGTCTTTTAAAAATACCGCATATTTCTGATGAAAACTTCAACATAAATTTAGGGCGTGCAAATTTAAAAATTAAAACTATCAACTCACAATGTTTTACCGTTAATTTTGTTGAACAAATACGAAAACGATGACAACAATATTAAGGCATAAAAATTGTTTATCTTTAACCTACTTTAGACCTTTACCTTTTATGAAAAAATATTTCTTTTTAGCATTTTTTACATTCACTACTTTCGCAATTTTTGGTCAAGCAAATGAAAAAATTGAACCAGATTTTATAAAAACTATTCAATTTAGGGGCAATACCGAGTTTAGCGAATTACCTATTATTCAATTAGGGCAGCAATTGCAACTTTCATTTGATGATATTCACGGAGACGAAGAAGATTATTACTATAAAATAACACATCATAATTTTGATTGGAGCCCAAGCGACCTCAGCAAAGGCGAATATCTTGATGGTTTTGATGATGTGCGGATTGAGACTTATGAAAACTCGTTTAATACACTTCAACTTTTTTCACATTACACATTGCGTATCCCAAACAGGGAAACGCGGGCAATTCAAAAAAGTGGAAATTATTTAATTAGCATCTATAATGATTCCGGTGAACTCGTTTTTTCACGAAAATTTATGGTTGTTGAAAACCTCGCAAATGTTGGGGTTGAAATAAAGCGAAGTCGAGATCTAAAATATGTTGAAGAAAGACAAGTAGTGAATTTTGTGATTAACAGTCCAAATTTTCTATTGGTCAATCCAAAGCAAACTGTGAAAACACTTGTAATACAAAACAGCAATTTGAAAGGTGCAATTACAGATCTTGTACCCCAATATACAATTGGTAGTGAACTTATTTATAGATATGACAAAGAATCTGCCTTTGGTGGTGGAAACGAATTTTTGGCTTTTGATAATAAAGATGAACGATCGGCAACCAACGGAGTTCGAAAGGTTGAAGTGACGGATTTATACGAAAATTATTTATTCACGGATATTGCAAGATATAACAGACCATACACTTACAATCCAGATGTAAATGGGAATTTTGTAGTAAGGAATATAGACTCAAATAATGCAGATATTGAGGCAGAATATGTGCGGATGTTTTTCAACCTTCAATATTTGGACGATATTGGCGATAAGGAATTGCACGTATATGGCAACTTCAACAATTGGACAATTGATGGAACAACCTATATGAAATACGACCCAAAAACCGATACATACCGAAATGAAAGGCTTTTTAAACAAGGGTTTTATAATTACAAATATGTTTTGGTAAATAGAGATGGAACAATTGATGATGGCGCGGTGAGTGGAAATTTTTGGCAAACTGAAAATGATTATACAGTTATAGTTTACTTTAGGGATTTGGGCGCGCGATACGACCGTATAATTGGTATGGGCAGCGCAAACTCTCAAATTATTACTAACAACTAACTCATTATATTATTTACTTTTTCGAGATACTTTTGCAACTTTCAAGCAATATAAAATAGATGCAAGACGAATTAGCTTTATTCAACAAGCTCGCTAAAATTTTAATTGAAACGGAAAAAACCAATCCCGTAGCACAACCTATTTTACCTTCAAAGTTATTTAAAGCACTAGATTTAAGTTTGGCTGAAAATCCAATTTCCGAATCTGATTTGGAAAAAATTTTAGTTCAACTTATTGAAAGTACCCCTAAAACCGCTTCAAATTTATTCTTTAACCAACTTTTTGGTGGCCGAAATGCGAAAGCTACTTTAGGCGATTTACTTGCTGTTTTGCTAAATAACAGTATGTACACCTACAAAGTTGCGGGTCCAATGGTAGGCGTTGAAAAAGAGATATTACACAAAATTTGCCACATTATCGGTTACGAAAAAAGTGGAGATGGCACCTTTGCTCCCGGCGGTTCAATGAGTAATTTTATGGCTATGTTGATGGCGCGCGATGCTAAAAACCCAAAAATTAAAAAAAATGGAATTTCTGAAAAATTAACGTTGTACACTTCGGTTGAAAGCCATTACTCCATTCCTAAAAACGCTGCTTTTATTGGCGTTGGCAGAGAAAATGTGCGCTATATAGATTGTGATTCGGTTGGTAAAATGAAACCAGATAAGCTCAATAAGGCAATTGAACAAGATTTAGAAAAAGGCTATACACCATTCTTCGTAAATGCTACAGCCGGAACAACTGTTTTAGGCGCCTTTGATGACATTAAAACACTTTCCAAAATTTGCAAAAAATATAAATTATGGCTACACGTTGATGGTGCGTATTGTGGCGGTGTAATTTTTAGCGAAAAATACAAACATTTGGTTTCTGGTTTGGAACTTTCGGACAGTTTTAGCGTGAACGCCCATAAAATGCTGGGCACGCCACTTACCTGTTCTATTATTGTTGCCAAAAACAAAAAGCATTTTTTTGAATCATTTAGTAATGATGCAGCTTACTTGTATCAAACCGATGGCGATGATTATAACTTGGGGAAAACTTCCATTCAATGCGGCCGAAGAAATGATGCCTTGAAATTTTGGATGCTTTGGAAATCAGTTGGCTCAAAAGGATTGGAAACCATTGTAAACAAACAATTTGAGTTGGCTGATACGGCTAGAAATTATATTAAGGACAATCCAGATTATCAATTGTATAGTTTTGATAATTCAATTTCTATCTGCTTTAACTATAAGAATATTCCTGCGCAGCAATTATGCACAAAGTTGTATAAAAAGGCTAAATTAATGATAGGTTTCGGGACCTTCAACAATGTTCAATTTGTTAGACTTGTAACCATAAATTCAGGCAATAGCAATTCGGATATTCTTAATTTCTTCAACGTAATAGAAAACTTTGTTGCATCTCACCCAAATTTAAAACAGCCAGAAGTTTTTCAACAGTAAGAAAGTCCCCCTAACACACAAAGAGAGAAGTTGGTTCTCAGTTTTTAAATAAATAGACTTATTCAATATTTACGAATCAATAGAAAAAAGTCCTCATTGGGGATTTAGGGAGCTTTCCAACCCTTTTGAAACCATATAATATCAATAAAATCTACATTCTACAAACTTCAAATTTTATTTATTTCATCGTAAATATTATTCTTAAATTTAACCAATGGCTAATAACGAAATCAACACAACAAATAAAGGAGTAAGCACGACAAACCGGAAGCACTTTACATACAGAAGTGCCGAATGCCTTAATTGTGGTCAACCATTAGATTTAAGTGATGTTTACTGCCCATATTGTTCTCAGCTTAATAGTACAAAACCACTTTCTTTAAAAGATTTTCTAAACGAATTTTTGGGCAGTATTATAAGTTACGATTCCCGATTTAGACACACCATCAAAGATTTACTTTTCCATCCCGGTAGGATTACAAAAAAATATATTGAAGGACAACGAGTGCGTTATGCAAATCCGTTTCGGTTTTTTTTGAGTGTTTCAATAATTTATTTTTTGTTGAATGGCATCATTTTAAATTTTTCATCTGATCTTGATATTGAAGAGATTAAAAATGATAGTGTAAATTCAGCAATAACAGATTCGGAAAAGTATGAGAAAGCTACGGATGGGATAAATTATGACAACGGCATTATTAAAATTAATGGGCAACAGCCTAAGGTTAAAGCAAAATTTGAAGATTATTTTATATCGGAAGACTCTCTAAGTAAGATGGGAATTGCACAGCGGATTTTTAGTAGATTTTCAATGTATAACTCTTTTCAAGAAGATCATAAAGAATTTACAACTAAGCAGGCTTTGGATAGTTTAAAGCAGGAAAAAAATTCTACCAATATCTGGTTGTACAAAAGAGCGTTGCGTGTAGAGGCAATTCAAAAAAACCCGAAAGAATATGCGCAATATTTGTTTTCGAAAATCCCGTTCTTTTTATTTTTTTTAGCACCAATCTATGCCTTTTTCGTTTGGCTTTTATACTTTAGAAGCAAACACAAGTATACTGAACATCTTATATTTTTGTTCCACATATTTACGTTTCTGTTCTTAGTTTTATTAATTGCGAAATTACCAGACTTACTTATTGGGCAGGATATTCTAGCAGGTTTACTGTTTACAATAGTCGGGCCAATTTATACATATAAGGCAATGCGCAACTACTACCAACAATCACGTTGGAAAACAATAATAAAATTTGTACTTTTAAATTTCGTTTTTTTTATAGTAACAAGCTTTGCAATGATGGCATTTTTTTTCGGCACTGCAGCAATCTATTAATAATGGTACAACAAATTACACAGGGTATAAAAATTTCCGTACTTACCAATTTTGAAGGTACACTTTATTCACACCAAAAAACGCAATATACTTTTGCCTACACTATAACTATAGAAAACCAAAGCAAAGATGTTGTTCAATTAAATTCTAGATATTGGATGATAAAAGATGCCTTAAATGATGTTGAAGTTGTAAAAGGCGAGGGCGTTATTGGAGAAAAACCAGTTTTAAAACCTGGACAAAAACATACCTATACAAGTGGCTGTTTGCTTATTTCTCCATTTGGTAGTATGCAAGGTCATTATCAAATGGTAAATCTTACTACTACAAAAAACTTTAAGGTTTCGGTGCCGTTATTTAAGCTTAGCGCACCATTTTGTATGAATTAAAGTTCAAGCCAAAATTCAAAATTTTTTATAATGTAGCGTTGTTTACTTCGCTTGTCACAAGATCTTCGTAGCGCATTGTTGTTTTTTCATCCTTCATTATTACTTGCGTTATACTCTTGGTCCTTACAAAAACCCTATCCATAATCAATGCTGAATTTTTATCAGGCTGGCCGGCAGTTTTGTGAAAATCCAGTAATTTTTCTGCGGTGGGTTGCAACTTTTTAAAGAGAAATTCTGAAAACCAAACTTCACGTTTCTTTTTCATTTGAGGAGTATATAATAAAGATGAAGACCAAATTTGTGGTGCAAGGGGTTTTTCGGAAAAATGCACATTTTGTCCATCCCAAACAAATTCAAAAATTTGAAGTTCATTTTGCCATTCAATTAAAATGATGGTAAAAGGTTCAATTCCATTAAAATCGAAATTGTTTATTTGTTCTTCTGCATTTTCACTTGTTAAAAGTTGCTTTACAATAATGCCTCGGCTCATTTTGTATTCATCTTCTCTATTGTGAGCCGTAAATCCACCATTCAAAAGACACACCAATCTTTTTTTGACACTTACGCCCAACCAAGTTCCGCCAGCTTTTTTATCTTTTGGATACAGTAACCTAACACCTTCTTCTAAATATTCTTTTGGTTGAATGGTTTCTCTATCGGGCGCCTCATCCCTATTCGAAGTTAATATAAAACCATCAATTGATTTTGGTATAAATGTTACCGTGCACATTAAATTTTTCTTTTATTTTTCTGAAGTAAAGTAGTCAAATTATAACAAAATACTTCAGCAGCAAATAACAAATATTGAATTTGAAGTTTTTCAAAAATAAATTTATTGAAATTGAAGCTACCTTTTATTTCAGCTGAAAGAACTTTTTACTTTCAAATTTAATTGTTTCAGAATTTTACAGCAACGCTTTTTAATATTTCGCTAAGATATGCATACTCTAAATTTTGTACCTTCGCACATCTTATAATTTGAATAAAAACCATAAAATTTTACCCATGGGAAAAGGATTTTTTGAAGTACCGCTTGCTGTTAATGAACCCGTTAAAAGCTACGCGCCAAACTCACCCGAACGAAAGGAAGTACTTGAAATGTACAAAAAAATGCATCGGAATACCGTAGATGTGCCATTGTACATAAATGGCAAGGATGTAAAGACAAAGGATACAGGTACAATGACTTGCCCGCACGAGCACAAACACGTATTGGGTACCTATCATAAAGCAACTAAAAAAAATATTGAACAAGCAATAAGTACAGCGCTTGATGCCCGCAAAAAATGGGCGGCAATGCCTTGGGAACAGCGTGCTGCAATCTTTTTACGTGCTGCCGAACTGATAGCTGGACCTTACCGAGCACAGATTAACGCAGCAACAATGTTGGGACAATCAAAGAATATTTATCAAGCTGAAATTGATGCAGCTTGCGAGTTCATTGATTTTTTGAGATTCAATGTTCAATTTATGACCGAAATTTATGCTGAGCAACCAGAAAGTACATCGGGCGCTTGGAATAGATTGGAATATAGACCGCTTGAAGGATTTGTGTATGCAATCACACCTTTTAACTTTACAGCCATTGCCGGTAATTTACCAGCAAGTGCCGCTTTAATGGGAAATGTTGTAGTTTGGAAACCAAGCGATAGCCAAGTTTATTCAGCAAAAATAATATTGGATGTTTTTAAAGAAGCTGGCGTACCCGCTGGAGTTATAAATATGGTAATGGGAAATCCTGTTATGATAACCGATACTATTTTGGCAAGTCCGGATTTTGCTGGTATTCATTTTACGGGCTCTACAAACGTGTTCCAAGATATTTGGAAAAAAATTGGGAACAATATCCATAACTATAAAACCTATCCACGTATTGTCGGGGAAACTGGCGGTAAGGATTTTATTGTGGCCCATAAAACCGCAAATCCTGCACAAGTTGCAACAGCCATTGCTCGCGGAGCTTTTGAATTTCAAGGTCAAAAATGTAGCGCGGCAAGTAGATGTTATGTTTCTAAAAGTATTTGGGAGCAAGTTAAATCAGAACTTCAAGCTGATATCCGTTCGTTTAAAATGGGATCTCCAGAAGATATGGGCAATTTTATAACAGCGGTAATTCACGAAGCTTCTTTTGATAAGTTGGCTAAATATATTGACCAAGCTAAAAAAGATAAGAAAGCCGAGATTATTGCAGGTGGAAATTATGATAAAAGTGAAGGTTATTTTATTGAGCCAACTGTTATTGTTACTACAGACCCATATTATACAACAATGGAAACTGAGCTTTTTGGACCAGTTGTAACCATTTTTGTTTTTGAAGATAAAGATTGGACAAAAACCTTGCATCAAGTCGATGAAACCAGCAAATATGCTTTAACAGGTGCAGTTTTATCTGAAGATAGATACGCGCTTGAAGAAGCAATGGTAATACTTCAAAATGCTGCTGGCAACTTTTATATTAACGATAAACCAACTGGCGCAGTTGTAGGACAACAACCTTTTGGAGGTGCGAGAGCAAGCGGTACAAATGATAAAGCTGGAAGCAAATTAAACTTATACAGATGGGTTTCTCCACGAATGATTAAAGAAACCTTTGTAACGCCGACAGATTATAAATATCCATTTTTAGGATAATAACTTCTAAAATTAACTAAAAAAGCATCCGCCAAAATTAACGGATGCTTTTTTTATTAATAAAATTGTTGAAGTTTTATTCGAAATCTTTGTTAACACCAACCTTTGCAAATTGGCCATTAATGGCAGTATTATCTGCCGACACAACCATAACAACCACTTTAAGATTGTCGTTTACATAATTTGAAGGAAGTGCAAGCGAATAGTTTTTAACTGTTTCGCCAAATGCGGCAGATTCCGGTAAATTGTCGCCCAAAACAGCTGATAACGAATTACGCAATGCGTCATTATGTACAAATGCAGGAATTGGATTTCCTAAACCGAAAAACGGACTGTTTGAATCGCCATTGTAATAATTGGTCTGGGCATAAATAATATTACTTTCAGTAAGATAAACAACCAATTTATCTCCTGCTGCAATACCGTTTTCTGAAACTATTTTTACTTGAACGGAAAGATTGTTGCCAGCCACTGATGAGTTTACAGCCATAGAAACTTGAGAATCCTGACCAATTAAATCCATCACAACTTGCGGATTTTGTGGGTCTAACCATCTTGTTGTTCTATTAATGCGCGCTGCTGGATATCCGCTAACGTTAAATTCATTTTCAAGAATTTCCAAATCCACAAAATCCATAGGATCTGGCAAACTTCCGCCAGTTTTGTGAATAGCAACAACTGCAATTTGATCTGTTTGCCCATGCACAACTTCAATAGAACCCGAAACTCGAGGACAATAACCGCACCAAGTTCCCGTATAATCTTCTAAAACAATTTTACGTTTTGGAATATAATATTCAAAATTTTTGGTAGATGTAGACTCTGTATTTCCCGCTAAATCATACGTCGCATAAACTTCAAAAATACCAGCATCGGGAGATGTAAAAGTGTTTCCTGTAATAGCATTTCCATTTACATAGAATGTAGCTTCACTTGTATAATCTGTATTATTGGTATCAAAAAGTTTAAAACTTAATGGCTGGTTACGTAAAGATTTATTCCTTTCAACCGTAACTACTCTTCCTGCATTTGAGATAACTTCATAATTAAGCGTATTACTGCTTATGTTGAAGTATGTTGCTTGTACATTATAGGTGCCTTCCCCAAATGTATAATCATTACCACTAATTGGAGTGCCATTAACCGAAATTGTAGATTGTGCAGTATAATCTACTCCATCATCACCCATAACCGTAAAAGTTGCTACATCAGAAGCTAATAAAATATTTCCGTTGGCAGAACTTGTCAAGATAAGCGAAGTGAAATTTGCTTGTTGAATTTGTTCCAGCGGTTTTTCATCTTTACTACAAGATGTAATTAATATTAAGGATAAGAATGCGATGAATTTTGATAGGTGTTTCATTTTCATAGAATTATGGGGTAGCTATATATTTTTGGCTAATATAATTGAAAAATAAAACTTGGTATGGTTTTCGAATGTTAAACTATTAATTTTATGATTCAAAATATGTAAGTTATCTTTAAAATACATAATATTGTGTCAGTATCAGCGTAAATAATAACAAATACACCCCTAAATTATGAAAAAAATTATTCCTCTACTTTTTTTAATGGCTTATGGCCTTTGCATTTCACAAAATGATTTACCAAAAATTGATTTAGCTACAATGGATGGTAAAACTGTAAATACTAAAGATCTTTCAAAAGACAATAATCTTTATGTTATCTCACTTTGGGCTACTTGGTGTGTTCCTTGTCTTAAAGAATTAGATGCCATAAGTGAAGTTTATCCCCAATGGGAAAAGGAGACTAAAGTTCATTTATATGCTGTATCTGTAGACGATAGTAGAACTGCGAAACGAGTGAAGCCTTTAGCAAACGGAAAAGGTTGGGATTACACAGTTTTGCTGGATACCAATAATGATCTTAAGCGCGCTTTAGGAGCGGCATCTGTACCCTTAACAGTTTTAGTTAAAGGAGATAAAATTGTTTACAGACATTCTGGTTATAGTCCTGGTGCTGAAAATGAACTTTATGCCAAGATCAAGGAATACTCTAAATAAATAAACTACCAACCAATCTTTACTACATGAAAAAATTACTTTTTTGCACCTGTATTTTTATGGGTGCAATTGCTTTTGCACAAGAAACTGAACAACCACAAGAAGGCTATTTTTACGGAGGTCTAGAATCTAATTCACAATGGTTGCTAGACGATAATGGGTTAGATTTCACAGCTCCTGACGATCAATTTAGGTCTAATAATTATTTCTTGCTTAACTACAACTACGGCAAGTTTACGGCTGGTGTCCAATATGAATCCTATTTACCATCGGCGTTACTAGGCTATTCTCCATCGTTAGATAACGGTAATGGAATAGGAACTTACTTTTTAAACTTTAAAAATGAAACACTAGATGTTACAGGCGGATATTTTTACGAGCAGTTTGGTAGCGGTCTTATTTTACGTTCTTGGGAAGATAGACAATTAGGAATAAATAATGCTATACGCGGATTGCGAGTAAAATGGAATCCTGTTAAAGAACTAGAATTTACGGGACTTATTGGACAGCAACGTGTAGGTTTTGAGGTTTCGGAAGGAACCATTCAAGGATTAAACGCTAATTTAGATGTTAGTCAATTGGCAAAATTAGAAAATGTATCTATTACGCTTGGCGCAAGTTATGTTGGCCGATACCAAAATAATGGAGGAAACGATTCTATACCAGCAAACGTTAATGTTTACGGCGGAAGATTGGATTTGGTAGCTGGCAATTTTTATGGTGGTGTTGAAGCATATACAAAAGATCCTGACGTAGTGGTTAATGAAGGTTTGATAGTTTCGGACCAATTATTTGACGGAACCGCTTTACAGGTAAATATGGGCTACGCTCAAAAAGGTCTTGGATTAAATGCTACTTTTAGAAGACTGGAAAACTTTACTTTTTATTCAGATAGATATCGTGAAGGAAACTTATATAACGAACAAGTTGTAAATTATCTTCCGGCTCTAACCAAACAGCACGATTTTTTACTTACCAACATTTATGTTTACAATGCACAACCTCGTTTGCTTTTAAATGGAACTACTGAAAATAGAGCAGGTGAAGTTGGTATGCAATCTGATATATATTTCTCTTTTCCTAAAGAATCTACATTAGGGAAAGTCGGCACTAAAGTAGCTGGTAACTTCTCCTATTGGGCAGGAATAGATGCTACATTCAATCTTGCAGACCAAACATACGAACAAAAATTTATAGGAAAAGGCGATCGTTATTTTAGAGATTTAAATGTTGAAATAAAAAACCGTTGGGATGAAACTTGGAGCACAGTTGTTCTATTTCAAGATGTTATAATTGATAAAGGTGTTTCTTTAGGTGGTCCGTTAGGGATACAAGGGGATATCCGTGCACAGATTGCTGCTGCGGAAGGAACCTACCGTTTTGGCGGAGCAAGAGCGCTACGCTTGGAGCTGCAGCATTTGTGGACTGAAAAAGATAGAAAAAACTGGGCCGCGAGTGTTTTGGAATATAATTTCAACTCAACCTTTACTATTTACGCAGCGGACTCTTATAATTATGGTGGTGAAGGTAAACTTCATTATTACAATGTTGGCGGCAGCTACACCAAAGGCATTACCCGATTTCAGATTAATTACGGCCGTCAACGCGGTGGTTTAATTTGTGTTGGTGGTGTATGTAGATTTGTACCAGAAAATACGGGTGTAACAGCAAATTTAGCGGTCACATTTTAAAACTGAAGATTTAACTTTTGTCCCGTCCTAAATAATCGATACAGATTATTAAAGGATTAAATTTATAACTTAAAGCTTAACGATGCTAGCATCGTTAAGCTTTTTTGATTTATACTGTTTTCTTTTGAGTTTATTTTGTTGATGCATTTGTTTTGGAGTTAGCATATGATTGGATGAATGTGGTCTTTGGTTATTATAGATTTCGATTGCATCTTTGATTAATTGGCTCTTCAGCTCAATATCGTTGATGCTTTTAGCGATATTAAATTCTTGCTTGAGTATTCCATTGATTCTCTCTGCTATCGCATTCTCATAGGGATCATACTTCTCTGTCATGCTTGCCTTGATATTGTTTTTGCTCAATAACTCTTGATAGTCATCAGAACAGTATTGCAAACCTCTATCGGAGTGATGTATTAAAGGTTTTTCCTTATCTATTCTGTGTTTTAAAGCCATATCCAGCGCTTGAACAGAACCATCTACTGCTAATGTGTTAGATACATTATATCCCATTATCTTTTTTGAGTAGGCATCTGTAATCAAGGCTAGGTATGACGGGTTAATCCTAGTTCCTACGTAGGTGATGTCACTGACCCAGATTTGTTCGGGACGTATAATATCAACATTGCTAACTATATTTTTATGCTTTCTAAATCGGTGATGTGAGTCTGTAGTTATGTGATAACTTCTCTTAGGTTTTATAAGCATGTGATTTACTTTGAGTATTCTAAAAAGCTTGTCTCTCCCTACTTTTAAGCCAGAGAGTTCTTCTCTTAAGATATGATATAATTTTCTGGCACCAACTTTTGGCATAACATTGCGCACACCCCTGACTAAGGTTATGACTTGTTTTGCTATGGACTGATTATGTCTTCTAGACCTAATAGATCGATAATATACCTGTCTATCCAGCCCGAGTAAGTTACAGGTAGAAACTAGTGTTTCCTTGTGTTCTTCTTTGAAGATCTCGATAACTCGGGCGTGTAATTTTTTCTGATTTGAATGTCGTATTCCTTTTCTGCCATATCAACGAGCATATCAAAAATGATTGCCTTCTTGTCCGCTCTCTCGGCTAGATGTTCTGCTCTAGCTTTTTGCTTTTCAAGAAGCTTTACTTTGGCCTCTAATTCGATAATTTTTTGTTCTGGTGTCTTTGCCACGGTTACAACGGATAGGTTTTCCCAATCAAAGGTACCATATTTGCGCAACCAAGAGGTTATTGTCGATCTAGCTTGGATGCCATATTTAAGGTGAGCCGAAAGTCGATCTAACGCTCCCGACTCGATTTCATCTACGACTTGAAGCTTAAAAGAAAGCGAGTAGTCTTTTTGGGTTCGTTTTAGATAACCCCTGTTTACTGATGTTTTCATTACACTAAGGTTTTAGTGTATCGCTATTTCAGGACGGGACATTTGAAACATAAAAAAATCCGAAAGCTTCGAGCCATCGGATTTTTTTTGATTCAATAATTTTTAGATTATTTAATGACAACTTTAGTAGTTTCGGTCACACCTTGGTTGTTGTTGAATTTTACTAAATAAACTTGAGAAGCTAAATCGTTAACATCAATAGTAGTTGTTCCCGCCTCAATTTTTGCAGTCTTAACCAATTTTCCTTGAATGCTATAAATTGATAGATCTAAATCTTCAACAGCATTAACTGTCATTTCTCGATCAATTAATGTAGAATTTAAAGAAACGTTCAATTTATTGAAATCTTGAGTTGCAAGAAGTGGATTGTAACGGTATGTAAAAGTTAAAGGTGTTCCAGTTTCAGTTACGCCATCTGCTTCAACTTGGTAAAAGCGGAAAACAAAATTTAAAATATCAGACCCACTACCCGGATCATTATTGTAAAAATGATTACCATCCAACGTTACTTCACCAGGAGTCAACGTTACAAATTCTGGAGCTTCAGGAATAGTCTGTCCCACTGCAATACCAGTGTAACATTGGCCAAAACAAACTTCGAAACCACTACCTGTAGAATTTTCAGAACTTAAAAATTCAATACGCATATTAATATTGCTTCCCGAAGTATTTGTTACATAGTATTGGTAAGCGCTATTTTCAAAGTCTAATGTACTATATTCCAGTACGTCACCGTCACTCAGCAAATTTCCAGAACGGTCGGAAACAGTATATTGCGCGTTAGCGCAAATACCGCAGATTAAAAATGATAAAAAAAGTAGTGTCTTTTTCATTATGAATTAATTAAGGGGTTAAATATAAAACTAAATACAAAAATAGGTTATAAAATTCTTTTCTCCAACTAATAGAAATTAACTAGTTGGTTTTTAAGTGAGTATTAACATAATTAATTTTTTTGACATTGTACTTTCAGAAAGCTAAAAATTATTCAATTAAAAAATTTCAATATTTTGAAATTTAATTTTGTGACAATATTATGCACGAATAGTATAAAGTGTTAAATTTCAAAATTTCTATTTATTTTATCTTAAGATGCCTACATTTGTTTAATTACTAATCATTTAACCCCTTTAAAAAATAATTATGTTAAAAAAATTACTCCCACTTTATGTGCTAGGTCTAGTATCTTTAGGTCTTACAGCACAAACAATTGTTTCAACAACACCAGGAAACAAAAAAGTTGTTCTTGAAGAATATACAGGTCTTCATTGTGTATTTTGTCCTCAAGGTCATGCAATTGCACAAGGAATGCACGACGCCAATCCAGAAAGTGTTTTTCTTATAAATGTACACGTTGGAGGTTTTGCAACACCCGCAAGTGGAGAACCTGATTTTAGAACTCCATTCGGAACTGCATTAGACAATTTTGCAGGTGTTACCGGATATCCATCCGGCTCAATAAGCCGTACCGTTTTTCCAGGTAGAGAAAACACTCCTGGCAAAACCGCAATCTATCGTAACTTTTGGGTACAATCATCTAACGAAACTTTAGCCCAAGCATCTTTTGTAAATGTTGCTGTGGAATCTACACTTAATGTTCAAACAAGCGAACTTACAGTTCACGTAGAAGCTTATTACACTGGAAATAGCACAGAGGCAACTAACAAATTAAATGTTGCACTATTGCAAAATAATACCAAAGGCCCACAAACTGGTGGTAATATGGGAAATAATTATGTTCACCAACACAGACTTGTTTATCTTTTAACTGGACAATGGGGCGAGGATATTACAACTACTACTGCTGGTACATTTGTAGATAGAACTTATACCTACACAATTCCAGCTATGTATAATAATGTTCCAACTGAACTTGCTGACATGGAAATTGTTGCTTTCGTAAACCAATCTAATAAAGATATGGCTTCAGCTGGTGATTCATTTCCACAGTTCTTAGGTATCACAAACCAAAACGATGCATTTTTGCGTTCTGTAGCAGAAATTCCAAACCAATGTTCACCAACGCTTTCTCCTGTAGTAAATATTCAAAATACTGGACAAAATACTATTACATCATTAGATATTAATTATTCAGTAAACGGTGGCGCAAATGCTACGTACACTTGGACTGGTGAACTTACCTCTTTACAAAATGCCAACGTTACATTGCCAGGTATAGCTTACACACCTCAAGGCACGAACACGGTTAGTATAGCGATTGCCAATGATGACGATAACACAAACAATACGGCATCAACCACGTTTAGTGAAGCTGTTCAAGCAAGTGGAACCTCATATATGAGCTTTAGAACAGATGCTTATGGCAGCGAAGCTCGCTACAATGTAAAAGATGCTGACGGTAATACTATTTACCAAGGTGGTCCATTTCCTAACAATACTACAATTGAAAAAACATTTGATTTACCCGCAGATTGTTATACTTTCAACGTGATTGACACGTATGGTGATGGTGGTGGTCCAGTTTCTTTAACTGATGCTAACGGTCTTGTTATTTACAGCACAACAGGAAACTACGGTGCAGGAGCATCAACCAATTTTGGATCTGACGGCGTTTTGGGCGTAGATAGTAATGATGTACAAGCTATTGCAATTTATCCAAACCCAGCAAATACAACTTTAAACATTCGCAACGCAGAACGTAGCAATGTTGAAGTGTATGATATGTTAGGTAAATTAGTACTTACAAGAACTAACATTGGTTTTGATGAGCAACTAGACGTAGCAAGATTACAAACTGGAACGTATGTAATTAAAATTACGCAAGACGGTTATTCTAAAACTGAAAGATTTATTGTGAGCAGATAATCATCACTTTTAAATAATTTTTCAAACCCTTGTTTTTTATAAGCAAGGGTTTTTTTATTTTAAATTTCTACATTAAAATTTTTATGGCTGAAAAGTTATCTATAATTTTTCGTTTTACAATCTTTGTCAATATGAGTTTAGTAGACGTTATTAATAGGTTTTTAAATGAAAGTTACACTTATGAAGTTTCAAATTGAAAAAGAAGAATTAGTTTACGATGGTTTTTTTAAAATAAAAAAGGCAAAAATAATACACGATACCTTTGCGGGAAAGCATATTGAGGCAACGCGTGAAGTTTTTGAAAGAGGTGACGGAGCGGCAATCCTGTTGGTTGAAAAAGATACCAATTGCATATTACTAATCTCACAATTTAGGTTTCCAACCTGCAAGCATGACAACGGCTGGCTCACAGAAATACCTGCCGGAATTGTTGAGAAAGGAGAAAAACCAAAAACCTGTATTACTAGAGAAGTGATGGAAGAACTTGGCTACAAAATAAAAAATCCAAAATTAATCCATCAATTTTACACTTCGCCCGGCGGTTGTACAGAACAGATATTTTTATTTTATGCTGAAGTAACTTCAAAAGACAAAATTGAAATAGGTGGTGGAAAGGCATCAGAAGCTGAAGATATTAAAATTGAAAAATGGCCGATAGCTGAAATTGGCAATAAAATTTCTGAAATTATTGACGCCAAAACTTTAATCGCACTTCAATGGTTTCTTCTTCAAAAATAAGATGCACTGCCGATTTGAATTTTTGAAAGAAAAATTTTTGCTTTTTTCAAACAAATTGATTCCCTCAAAATTAAGACTGCAAATTTTTATTGAAACTTAATTATCCCTTATATTTTAATGGTAAATGCACCAAACTTTTGCTTTCATAAAATTCTTCTTCAAAAATAGAATTCAATGGATATATGGTGGCTTTTGGATAATTCATTAATTCCTCGGTTAGATTGCCACCTTTTAAATATAAAATTCCGTTTTTTAGTATGTGGTTAGACTTTTTTTCAACTCTGTCTTTTACCCAATGCACAAACGTATCCATTTGTGCAACTGCCCTACTTATAATAAAATCGTATTGCCCTTTAACTGTTTCAACACGTGCATTTGAAATTTTTACATTTTCGAGATTTAAGCCTGCCGCAACTTCCTTTACTACCAATATTTTTTTTCCAATACTGTCAACTAAATGAAATTTGGTTTCAGGAAACAAAATGGCCAAGGGTATCCCCGGAAATCCACCGCCAGTGCCAACATCCAAAATTTTCGCTTTGGCTTTAAAAGGTTGAATTTTAGCAATTGCAAGTGAATGCAGCACGTGCCGAATATAAAGCTCATCAATATCTTTTCGGGAAACCACGTTTATTTTGAGGTTCCAATCTTTATAAAGATCCTGCAACATTTCAAATTGATTTATCTGAATTTCGGTTAAATCAGGAAAATACTTCAAAATAATATCCATCGGTAGTCAAAATTTTTGACAAATGTATGTGTATAGAAAATAGTTGTACTACTTGTAATTAAATTATTTTAAACATTGTTTATTCAAAATTGAAGAAGAGGATAATTTTAACTTGAAAATGGCAGTACTACTTGAAATAGATTCTTATTTTTGCACTTTAGAAGAAAAATAATTTTTTTCTGCAAATACTTGACAACTTGAGTAATACGCAAATAACTTTTTCTCGTATAGATTCTGCCAATTTTTTTAAAACCCTTAATAAAAGGGTCAATTTATATTTTAAAGAAAACAACGTTTCCAAAAATGGTAACTGGCGCCTTCACTTAAAAACAATTGTTATGTTTTTAATTTATTTGGTGCCTTATTTTTTGTTACTAACATTAAATGTGCCCGGCTGGCTACAGCTACTTTTTGCTCTAATTATGGGCGTTGGTATGGCAGGTATTGGAATGAATGTAATGCACGATGCCAACCACGGCGCATACTCTTCAAAAAAATGGATTAATAAGTTTTTAGGAAGTAGCATCTACATTCTTGCCGGTAATACCTACAATTGGCAGGTACAACATAATGTTTTGCACCATACATACACAAACATTCACGGCCACGATGAAGATCTTGAGGCTGGAAGAGTACTTCGATTTTCTAAGCACGCTAAATGGTATAAGTTTCATAAGTTTCAGCATTTTTACGGCGTATTCCTTTATGGTCTATTAACCTTTAATTGGGCAATAACAACAGATTTTCAACAAACATATAGATATTTAAAGCGTAAATTATCTTTCGGTAAAATGCCAAAAAAATCTACCCAATGGACCACTCTTATTATTACTAAAGTTATCTATTTTGCCATTTGGATCGTTGTTCCACTTTTATTCTTCAACATAGCTTGGTGGAAAATTTTAATAGGATTTTTCATTATGCATTATGTTGCAGGTGTTATTTTAAGTGTAGTATTTCAATTGGCTCACGTAGTAGAAGGCACGGATATGCCACTACCAGATAATTCTGGCTCTATGAAAAATACGTGGGCGATACATCAATTATTCACTACCGTAAATTTTTCGACTAAAAATCGTGTTATGAATTGGTTTACCGGTGGCTTAAACCACCAAGTAGAGCATCATATATTTCCCAATATTAGCCACATTCATTACACCAAAATTTCTGAGATTGTTAAACAAACAGCTTTGGAATGTAATTTGCCTTACAACGAATATAAAACCACACGAAAGGCAATTATAGCACACTTCAAATATTTACGGGAAATGGGCCTTAACCCAACTTTAGCAGCATAAAATTTTATATGGATTCTAGACTTTCACAGCGTGTTAACGACATGGCAACATCCGCCACTTTGGCAATGGCGGCCAAAACAAGAGAATTAAAAGAACAAGGAATTGACATAATTGGATTAAGTTTAGGTGAACCAGACTTTAATATTCCAGATTTTGTTAAAGATGCTGCAAAGCAAGCTATCGATGATAATTACCACAGTTACTCACCAGTAGACGGTTACGGCGATTTGAAAAATGCAGTAATCACTAAATTTAAGCGTGATAACGAACTTACATATAAACCTTCCCAGATTGTAGTTTCAACCGGCGCTAAGCAGTCTTTGGCTAATTTGGCAATGGTTTTGTTGAATAAAGGCGATGAAGTTTTATTGCCAGCACCATATTGGGTAAGTTATGCCGATATATGCAAATTGGCAGAAGGCGTACCAAAAGAAATCCCAACTACTATTGATTCAGATTTCAAAATAACGCCTCAAGCATTAGAAGAAGCTATTACGCCAAGCACTAAACTTATTATATATAGCTCACCTTGTAATCCAAGTGGTTCTGTCTATTCAAAAAAAGAACTTAGAGCGCTTGCAGATGTACTGGTAAAATATCCTCAAATTATTGTTATTAGTGATGAAATTTATGAGCATATCAACTTTTCTGGCAACCATTTCTCAATGGCTCAGTTTGAGGATATGTATGACAGGACTGTAGTTGTAAACGGAGTTTCAAAAGCATTTTCCATGACCGGTTGGCGTATTGGCTATATTGGTGGACCGGAATATATAGCACGCGCCTGCAACAAAATGCAGGGTCAAATTACAAGTGGCGCAAACTGCATTGCACAAAGAGCCACAATTACCGCTCTTGAAAATTCACCGAGTAAAATTAAATATATGGTTGATGCCTTTAAACAAAGGCGAAAAATTATACTTGACTTACTTAACGCTATTCCAGGTTTTAAAACAAATGAACCGCAAGGAGCTTTCTATGTTTTCCCGGATGTTTCATATTACTTCGGAAAAACATTACGCGGAAAACCTATAAATACGGCTGAAGATTTTTCGCTATATCTTTTAGAAGAAGCTAAAGTAGCAACTGTTACCGGCGAAGCTTTTGGCGATAAAAACTGTATTCGAATTTCGTATGCAGCTTCGGAAAGTGATATAAAGGAAGCTATTGAGCGGATAAAGGATGCACTATCCTAAAAATTAGAGACATTTGATATACAATTAAATACATTAGATTTTTTTTTGTTTCTACACATAAATAATCCGATTTTAAACTTCCAATTTAAAGAATTATTTGTTATATTCGGCATAGATTTAAAAAATTTGGAATCTTTCTACTTATTTCAATTCTTAACTTATTTCAATTCTTAACCCCAAAATTCTCGGTAATTTATGAAATTAAAATTTACACTAGCAATCTTACTTTTTGCCATAATTTTTTCGGCAAAAGCACAAGATAACACAGGAGCCAAAGCTGATTATGTAGGCAAAGTTACCTCAATGATCCACGTACCTTCAATTGCATCTCAAACCAATTTAAAGCCAGCGGACAACACTTTAAAAGAAGCTGAAGACGGCAGATCTTCCAAAATAAAAGTGCTTATAGGAAAAGACAAACAAACGGAAGATGACTATTACGTACGAAACCCAAACCCACTAGCTGGCAAAATTCCTGGGCGTGCGCCGACAGTAGTTTTTGATGCTGCTTCGTCTGATTCTCAACCAACAGATCCATCAATAGGTGTTGGTCCAAACCATATTGTGGCAATTTTCAACACAGGTTTTAGAATTTTTGATAAATCTGGAAACCCACTAACGGGTCAGTTATCACCTAATCCCACTATTTTTCCAAGTGGTGGATGTTGTGATCTTACAGTCAGTTATGACAACGCAGCAGATAGATTTGTACTTTCATTTTTAGGAAACGGAGCACAGATTGCAGTTTCAGATGGTCCAGATCCAGTAAATGATGGTTGGTTTGTTTACAACATTGCCCAAATTAACGATTACCAAAAACTTTCAGTTTGGAGCGATGGTTATTATATAACAGAGAATACAGGCGGTACTAACAGAGTTTGGGCTTTGGAACGCGCAAAAATGCTTTTGGGAGATCCAACAGCTTCAATACAAGGTTTTCCATTACCAGGAATTGTTACAGACGGATTTTTCAGTCCACAAGCTTTTAATGTTACAAACAGTAACTTGCCGGCGGCAGGTAATGTGCCATTTGTATTCTTACAAGATGATGCCTACGCAGGTATTTCACAAGATCATATTAAAATGTGGTTGCTAAATGTAGATTATGCAACACCTTCAAATTCATTAATGTCTGCACCGCAACAATTTCCAACAACACCATTTATTTCAGTTTTTGATGGTGGTAGTTTTTCAAATTTGGCTCAGCCAGGAGGAGGAGCTTCAATTGATGCGCTTCAAGCAACTATTATGAATCAAGCACAATTTAGAAAATTTGGAGATCACAACTCAGCAGTTTTCAATTTTGTAGTAGATACTGATGCTGGCGGTGGAAAGTTAGCTGGAATTAGATGGTACGAATTTAGACAAGCTGGCGACGGCCAACCTTGGTCCATTTATCAAGAAGGAACTTATACTTCCCCAGACGGAAAACACGCTTGGATGGGAAGTATGGCAATGGACATTCAAGGAAATATAGGTATGGGTTATACTGCCATGGCAGGTCCTACAACGCCTAACCCAACAACAAAAAGAGTAAGCTCTTATTACACAGGCCGTTTTGCAAGCGACCCGTTAAATACAATGACAATTGCTGAAGAAATTATTGCAGCGGGAGATGCAAATATTCCTGGAACCCGATATGGAGATTATGGCAAGTTAGATGTAGATCCAAGCGATGATAAAACATTTTGGTTTGATGACGAATATATGCACGGCGGGCGTAAAAATGTTGTTGGTGCTTTCAAAATAGCACCAAACTTCAATAACGATGTAGGTGTTGTAAGTATAGATTCTCCTGCAACAGGAGCTTTGACCGCTACAACTCCTGTTACAGTTACTATATTTAATTTTGGCCAGAACAACGCATCCAATTTTCCCGTACGTTTTCAAGTTGACGGTGGCGCTTTAATAACAGAAACATTTACAGGAACAATAGCATCAGCAACTTCAGCCTCTTATACTTTTACGGCGACCGCCAATTTAAATGTGCAGGGCCAAATATATAGTATTTCATCATCCACAAACTTAACAGGTGATGAAGATAATAGTAATGATGGCATCACCAAAAGCGTCACAAACGTATTTTCCAATGATATTGGTGTAACGCAAATTACTGCACCATCCAACGGTGAAAGCTTAGGGCAAGAAAGTATTTCCATTGAAATAGAAAATTTTGGAACAGCAGATCAATCTAACTTTAATGTTAGCTACGTCCTAGACGGTGCAGCTCCAGTAGTTGAAACAGTTACAGCAACGGTAGCTGGCGGAAGCGTTTTAGACTTTACATTTGCAACACAAGGCAATTTTTCTGCAGTTACCACACATACCGTTGTTGCGAGAACCTTACTAACAAATGACCAAGACCCAACAAATGATTCAGCAACAAAAGATATTGTAAATGTTTCTTGCCAATCTAACACAAATTCAAACAGCTTTCCAATTGGACCGGATGCTGGAACTGTTACAACTTCTATAATTAACGTTACGGATTCCTTTACAGTAAATGATGCCAATGTTACAGTTAACCTAGATCATACTTTTGATGGAGATATAGATATTAAATTAGTAAGTCCAACAGGAACTCAAGTAATTTTAAGTAATCGTAACGGAGGTAGTGGTGCCAATTATACCGATACTACTTTTGACGACCAAGGTACAAACACTATAAATTCAGGTACACCTCCATTTACAGGAACATTTGTGCCGGACGAGCCTCTATCAAACTTCAATAATGAACAATCTTCGGGCGATTGGAGTTTAATAATTACTGATAATGCAGGACAAGATGGAGGTACATTATTTAATTGGACACTTCAGCTATGTGGCGACATTCCTTTAGGCGTTGCAGATAATTTTGTAGAAGATACAGATATGATTATCCTAACGCAGGCTAATGACCAATTTAAAGTTCAATTACCAACTCAGCAAATTACAGAACAACTTACGTTAACAGTAACAAATATGTTGGGCCAACAAGTTTTAAGTTACAGACTTGACAATAACGGTACAGGTTATGAATATGATTTGAATATGAGTTATGCAGCCTCTGGAGTATACATTGTAACTCTCGGAAATCAAGAGCTAAAAAAATCGAAAAGGTTAATTGTAAAATAATTTTATATTGATTTAATGCAAAGACCCAAAGCAAAAGTTTTGGGTCTTTTTTTATTGTTTAAATTTTGATCTATTTTAAAACACAAGAATGAAAAATGACAATTTATTGTTACTTTGAAGTAGTGATTTAAGGAAAGAATTTCCACGAATTTGAATTACATCTTCGAGCAATATTAAATATTTCAATTCCAGAAATTATTTTAAAAAAAATGTTAGTGAAGTGATATTCAGAACTGAAATTTCAGACAATTTTACTAATTCTGGATTAGATAAAATTGCTTCAACAGCAAAAACAGATTTTAGAATGTTCGGAAAAGAAACTTCCCGCCCAAACAGAAAAATGGGCGTATTATCACATCACGAAATCTAAACGATGATATTTCCTAAATTATTGGAAAAGAGAAATAATTAGTTCAGGTAATTCAGGCTATTAAGATAGTTTATAAAAAACAATGTTTTTAATAATGTTGTCGCGCAGTACTATATTGAAAACTGCTTATTGGCAACTTAAAACTGCTTATTAATTTCAACGGTTTCTCCAAAAAAATGGGGTTAACAAGATTAATACAGTGAAAAGTTCCAACCTTCCAACAAGCATTAAAAAGCTTGACCACCATTTGGCTCCGTCTGGCAAATAGCCATAATTATCAACGGGACCCAAATCGCCTAAAGCCGGACCAACATTACCCAAGGTTGAGGCCGCACCACCAAGCGCAGTACTAAAATCCAATCCTAATAATGAAAAAACCAATGTACCAACAATAAAAGTCAACATATAAAGAATAAAGAAACCAAGAATATTGAAAACAATACTTTGCGGCACCGCTTTATTATTATAACGAACAGGCAAAATAGCACGCGGATGCAACGTTCTTTTGAATTCCAAAACTCCGTTTTTAATCATAATTAAATGGCGCATCACTTTTATGCCGCCAGCAGTTGAGCCTGCGCAGCCACCTAAAAACATAAGTCCAAAAAAGAAAATAGTTAACAACGGTGTCCATAATGTATAATCTGCACTTACAAAACCTGTGGTTGTAATAACTGTTAATACCTGAAAAGTTGCGTGCCTAAGCGAACTTTCCCAAGCACCCCAAACTTGTGGATGTGCTATACTTGAAATAGTAACATCAGCCTGAAAATAAATAAATAAAGCAGCAATTAAACTTAAACTTACTACAAAAATAGCATACAATCTGAATTCTTCATCTTTAAATATTTTTGAAAATTTCAGTTTAAATCCAAAATAGCTCAACACAAAATTGCTGCCCGCCAAAAACATAAAGACAATAATAATCCATTGTATAATTGGTTGATTGTTCCAATAAGCAACGCTCGCATTTTTGGTTGAAAAACCACCTGTACTCAATGTAGCCATTGAGTGATTTATTGCATCAAAAAAACTCATTCCTGCTATTTTCAAAAGAATGGTTTCAAGCAATGTATACCCAAAATAAATAAGCCAAAGTCGCTTGGCCGTATCGGTAATTCGAGGGTGCAATTTATCACTACTTGGGCCGGGAGCTTCAGCCGCAAAAAGTTGCATTCCTCCAATTCCTAATAATGGTAAGATTGCTATTGCGAGTACGATTATACCCATACCGCCAATCCAATGTGTTACACTTCGCCATAGCAAAATACCATTTGGCACAGCTTCAATATCACTCAAAATTGAAGCGCCTGTTGTGGTGTAACCGCTCATTGTTTCAAAAAAAGCATTGGTAAAGCTCGGTATTGCTCCAGAAATTATGTACGGCAACGTTCCGGCAAGTGCCATAAAAATCCAACCGAAAGTCACTATTATATAACCTTCTCTTTTTTCAACTTCCTTACGGTGATTGCGAGTTAGGAACATTAAAATCCCCCCGAAGATAGCGGCAATCATTCCGGCAATAATTATTTGAACCGTTACACCATCATTATAATATAGGCTCACAAGGGAACATAAAAGCATAAAACATCCGTTAACGACCAACAATAAGCCCATTAAATGGATGATAATCTTAAAGTTTATTTTGGAAATATAACTCATTATACAAAAAGCTTTTCAACTTTAGAAATGCTTTGCGGAAGACAACAAATAACAACCCGATCGCCATTTAATATTTTAAAATCGCCGAGCGCGATAATACCTTCTCCGTTTCTTACAACGCCACCAATTATGGCAGATCTTGGAAAATCTATATCCTTTATTTGCTGGTTACACACTTTTGAAGATTGGGTAACTATAAATTCCAACAGCTCCGCATTCATATTGTTAAGCCTCGTCATTGCCACAACTTCACCTTTTCTGACATATCTAAAAATATTATTAGCAGCAAGCAGCTTTTTATTGATTAAAGAATCAATCCCAAAGGAATGTGACAACTGAAAATAATCCATATTTTCAACAAGGGCAATGGCTTTCTTAACACCTTTTGACTTTGCAACCAAGCAAGACATTATGTTGGTTTCGCTATTTCCGGTAACGGCAATAAAGGCATCCATATCCGCCAAATTTTCTTCAAGTAGCAATTCTACATCGCGGCCATCTCCATTTATAACTAAGCATTTAGGAATTTCATCAGCAATTTCGAAAGCTTTTTCTTTATTGCTTTCCACCATTTTCACCCTAAATTTATGTTCGCATAAATCTTTGGCAGTTTTGAAACCTATTTTGCTTCCGCCGAGAATCATCACATTTTTAATGTCTTCTTTTGCTTTTCCCGTTAATTTATGCACCTGCTCTACCCCACTTTTTGTGGTTGTAAAATAAACTTGGTCGCCTTCTTTAAACTGCGTGTCGCCGCGTGGGATTAATGTGTATTGCGTACCAAATCGTTGTATTGCAATTGGCACATATTTTAAGTCTGGATAAATTTGTGCAACTTCTTTCACGGTCTTTCCAACAAATGGAATTGTGCGTGAAAGATTTAGTCCAATCATAGTAAGTGCGCCTTGTTCAAATTCGTACGTATCGTTAAAAGCACTTTGGTTAAGGAGTAATTCAATTTCATTTGCAGCGAGTGATTCTGGCGAGATAAGTTCATCTATTCCAAATTTTGAAAAGCCAACTTCATCTTTTTTCTCGATAAATTCGGTATTTGAAATCCGCGCAATTGTTCGTTTTGCTCCCAATTGTTTTGCAATTACGCAAACAGTTATGTTTGTTGTTTCGCTAGAGGTTACGGCCACAATTAAATCTGTAGATTCTACTTTGCAATCTTTTAATACTGAAATAGAAGTTGCATCGCCCTTTACAACTCGAATATCAAGATGTGTATCGGCACGCTCCAAAGAACTCCTATTATTATCTATTAGAGTAATATCCTGAGATTCAAAAGAAAGTAATTTTGCCAAGTGAAAACCAACTTCACCTGCGCCAGCAATAATAATTCTCATAAATTTTTTAACATAAGTGCTGCAAATGTACCGAAAATTAATATAAGGCATTTGTGCTATATTCTGAAGATAAAACCCGCATTTAATGGCAGTTAGATTCGTATTGAATTAGTAGTTAAGTCGCTCCAATTTGTTTTTACGTGCCTATTATATCTAAGCGAATTAGTTTAGCTTTGCCAATTATAAAAATGGAAGAAAAAGTTACACCGTATAAAGATTCCCATCAGGGAAAGAAAGTTCAGGTTACGCAAATGTTTGATAACATTTCTGGTAATTATGATAATCTAAATAGAGTAATTTCGTTTGGTTTAGACATAAAATGGCGTAAGAAAGTTGTAAAGTCTGTTGCAGCTTTCAATGCAAAAAGTATCTTGGACATTGCAACGGGCACGGGCGATCTTGCCATCCAATTTGCAGATAAAACCAAAGCCGAAAAAATAGTTGGACTAGACATTAGTGAAGGAATGCTTAGCGTTGCCCGAAAAAAAGTTGACGGAAAAAAAATTGAAAGCAGAGTACAATTTATTGTCGGCGACTCTGAAGAACTTCCTTTTAAAGAAAGTAGTTTTGATGTAATAACAGTCTCTTTCGGCATTCGGAATTTTGAAAATCTAGAAAAAGGTCTTGCCGAAATTTTACGTGTGTTAAAACCCAATGGACTTTTTATTATTTTAGAAACTTCAGTACCTTCTAAATTTCCGTTTTTACAAGGTTATAAATTGTACAGTAATGTAATATTACCAATGGTCGGCAAGCTTTTCTCCAAAGATAAAGTTGCATATTCGTATTTAAGTAAAAGCGCCGCGAAATTTCCGCACGGAGAAAAGTTGAACAATATTTTGCGTAAAATTGGGTTTAAAGAAGTGAAAAATAAACCGCAAACCTTTGGTGTTGCAACAATTTACGAGGCGACTAAGTAATTTTATGAAGAATATAGTATTTGTTTTACTACTAAGTATTTTATCGCAAAGCAGTTATGCGCAGTTTTTTACCAAAGAACGTATAGCAAACGACGCAACCGGCGGCAAAGGAGATATAGATAATCGCAGATTAACGTGGGGCTATTTTTTAGGTTATAACAGTTACGACTATAAATTTACCTATAAAGAGCAGCTTACAGACAGCAATACGGATATACAAGTAGAAAAACTGGGCGGTTTCAATGTTGGTTTAATTGGGGACGTTCGGCTTACCAGTCATCTTAATTTACGGCTGGAACCTGGTTTAACATTTACACAAAGAAACCTAACATTTCCAGCTTTTGACCAAAATATTTTTGCCGAAAAAGACTATTTGCGCGAAGTAAAATCTACCTATATTCACGTACCATTATTGTTGAAGTTTTCAACTAACAGATTAAATAATATTAAACCATTTATTGTCGGAGGCGTTTCAACAAGTTTTAATCTTTCTAGTAATGCCGATAATCCTCAAGATAATCTTGAAGGACAATTTAGGCAGAAAAAAGCGACCAATTACTACGAACTTGGCGTGGG
This sequence comes from Aequorivita sp., assembly GCA_965219125.1. Lineage (GTDB taxonomy): Bacteria > Bacteroidota > Bacteroidia > Flavobacteriales > Flavobacteriaceae > JBBSOK01. Next base: position 2,662,735 of record CBDCMO010000002.1, on the reverse strand, counting down.
TATAGATCTTTATTTTTACTACTTTAAATTTACACCATCCATAAGAGGCGTGTTTGCGATGACGGACGAACTTGTGCCGGATAATACCACAAATAGTCCTTATACAGGAAATGTTGGTAGTATGAAATCTCGGGGACTTTTTCTAAATTTTACTTTTCAGTAGGTCTTTTAAATTCACTTAAGAGTATTGAGCAGGCCGTTGCCACATTTAGGCTTTCTGTTCTTTGTGCTTTTCCAAATTGTGGAATTGTAATTTTCTGGGTTATTAATTTTTCTACTGCTTCGCTTATTCCATTGCCTTCATTTCCCAAAACTAGAAATGCTTTTTCTGGTAAACTCTCATTATAAATGGATTTACCGTTAATAAATCCACCATAAATTGGTAAGTTGGTTTCAGATAAAATCTGCAAAATATCCGCGTAAATAACATGCACGCGCGCCAAAGATCCCATTGTTGCTTGCACTACTTTTGGGTTGTAGCAATCTGCGGAATTGTCGCTGCAAATTAGTTGCGAAACCCCAAACCAGTCGCACAGCCTAATTATGGTTCCTAAATTTCCCGGATCTTGAATAGTATCCAACACAACTGAAAATTCTTCGGAAGTGGTTTTTGTTTTCTTCGGAATTTCAAAAATAGCCATTGATGTATTCGGATTTTTTAAAAAGCTAATTTTCTTAAGTTCTGCTTCTGAAATAATTGCGAAATTTTCTTTTAATTCTGAAGATTCTTCAACCGAAAAATAGCGATGTATTTTAAAACCTTCAGCTATAAATTCCGATATAATTTTAGAACCTTCAGCTACAAAAAGACCGCTTTTCTCACGATATTTTTTTTGCCCCAAACTGCTTATTAACTTAATTTCGTTTTTGCTTACCAAAATGTAGTATTTTTGAACGGCACTAAAAAAGGCACCTTACTTTATTCAACTAAAATAGTTCCTTTTCAAGAATTTATTTATTTCCGAAGAACAACAAATGAAATTGAGTAAAGAAAAATCCTTGAATATCTTCTTCACAAAAATATCATTATTTTTAGTCATCATCGTCATCTTTATTTCGTGCAACGCTGTAAAAAATGTGCCGGAAGACGAATATCTATTAACCGAAAATAGCATAATCACGGACGGCGAAAAATCTACCGAAACCGGTGTAAATAGCCAGATTGTTCAAAAGCCAAATACCACGATTCCCTTTATAAATTTTCCTGTTGGTTTAAATATTTACAATCTTGCCGATCAAAAAGCAGATTCAACCTATTTAAATTGGTTACATCGCAACCCAAAAAGGGAAGAAAAACTTATACGTTTTATCTCTAAAAAACAAGTTGATGAAATTGGCAATAGTTATGTTGGTTTAAACAATTGGCTAAAACGATCGGGTGAAGCACCTGTTATAATTAGAAAAGATAGGACAGAAAAATCGTTGGACAGGATTAAACGATATTATTCCAGCTTTGGTTATTTTAATGCTGTTGCGGATTACCAGGTTATTGTAGATAGCAGCAAAAATAAAAGGGCAAAAATTGTTTACAATGTTACCAGAAATGAGCCTTATTTTGTAGATTCTTTAGCAGAAAAAATTAGTTCTCCTATTATTGATAGCCTTTTTCAGAGTTCAAAATATGAAAGTTTTTTAAAACCCGGAAAGCAATATGAAGCTAACGATTTTGTAAATGAAAGGGATAGGCTTACGGTTCAATTTAGAAATTCTGGCGTTTACTATTTTGATAAAGACTATATCACTTTTGAGGGAGATACAGTAAAAACAAACCACAAAGCAAATTTTACCTACATTATACCTGATCGAAAAATTGAAGGAGCAGATAGTGCTACAACCACACCTTTTCAAATTCACAAAATTAAGGAAGTGCGTATAATTACCGATTTTTCGTACGCTAATAAAGACAAAAAATTCCAAGATTCAATTTTTTACAATGGCTATCATCTTTACAGTTATGGTAAAATGCGCTATCGCCCAAAGGCTATTACAGATGCCGTTGCAATTACAGCAGGAAAAGTATTTAAAGACATTGATAGATCGCTAACTTACAATGGAATTAGCGATTTAAAAATTTTTAAATATCCTAATATAGATTACCAAGAACATCCCACCGATACTACAAATACAGATTTAATTAGCACAATTTTGTTAACGCCGAGAAAACGTTTTACAGCAGGTGCAAATTTTGATACGTACACGTCACAAATCCAACAATTTGGAATTGGCTTTAGCGGTAATCTAATTATACGAAATATTTTTAGAGGTGCCGAAATACTTCAAATTTCTGGCCGTGGCAGTGTAGGTTCTTCAAAAGATGCGGCAGATAGCCAAAGTAGTTTCTTTAATATTTCAGAAATTGGTGGCGATTTAAAATTGAGTTTTCCGAGAATCCTTTTTCCTATAAATACAGAAAAAATTATTCCAAAGTATATGTCGCCAACAACCACAATTAGTTTTGGGGCAAGTGCACAAAACAACATTGGTTTGGACAGGCAGACTACAAATGCAGCTTTTAGCTATACCTGGAAACCAAAGAAAATTGTACAATATCAACTGGATTTAATCAATCTTCAATATGTACGGAATTTAAATATTGATAATTATTTCAATGTATTTCAAAATTCCTTTAACCAACTTAATGATATCGCGCAACAAACCGAAAGTTCAAATCCGGGAAGTATTAATCCTGATTATTACACCTTAAACAATAACAATCTATTTTTAAACATTCCCGAAGGTGCAGACATGTTTATTGCCGATGTTCAAAATGGCGTTATAAATCCAACATCAGATAATACAAATACCGTTAACAACATCTTTGAAAGACAAGATAGACTTACCGAAAACAACTTGATTTTTGCTTCAAATATTCAAGTTACACGTGATACGCGTGAAAATTTGAAGGACAATAATTTTTCAATAGTTCGTGGAAAAGTTGAAACAGCTGGCAATTTACTCGCCGGTATTGCAAATCTCTCAGGATTTAAGAAAAATGATGCGGGAAATTATGAAACACTGGGTGTTGCTTTTTCACAATATGTAAAATTTGAAGGCGAATACATAAAACACTGGCTTGTGGGCCGTAACAATGTATTTGCCGTAAGGGCTTTTGGCGGTATCGCAATACCCTATAATAATAGTAATAGCATTCCTTTTACGCGAAGTTATTTTGCAGGTGGCGCCAATGATAACAGAGGTTGGCGTGCTTATGATTTAGGACCGGGCAGCAGCGGCGGACCAAATGAATTTAACGAAGCCAACTTTAAACTTGCCTTTAATGCGGAATATAGATATACAATTCTGGGAGCTTTTAAGGGAGCATTTTTTGTAGATGCCGGTAATATTTGGAATGCTTTGGATAATGTAAACGATCCTGCTTCAAAATTTGAAGGAATCGCAGATTTAAAGGAAATAGCAATAGCTTCCGGACTTGGTATTCGCTACGATTTTGGTTTTTTTGTGCTACGATTTGATGTTGGTTTTAAAACCCACAATCCAGCAAATGAAATTGGAAACCGCTGGTTTAATGAATATAATCTAAGAAAAGCTGTTTACAACATAGGAATTAACTATCCTTTTTAACCAATTTTAAATTTGTATTTTTGCTTGAATTGTTGTTATATTTTAAAAAATAGTTGCTTATTCAATTTTCATTTTGTAGGGTTATGATTGCAACTAAACACTATAGATCTTATTTTAGTGCCACTGAAAACTGCGACTGAAAGTTATAAAATGAAACTATAAAAAAGTAAATAAAATTATGAGTCATTCAATAAAGCCAGGAGTTGCCACGGGTAAACAAGTACAAGCCATTCATAAATATGCAAAGGAAAAAGGATTTGCCCTTCCTGCCATTAATGTTGTAGGTAGTGATACTATAAATGCAGTAATGGAAACGGCTGCTGAATTGAATAGTCCCGTAATTATTCAATTTTCTAACGGAGGTTGTCATTTCAATGCTGGCAAAGGTCTTTCAAACGAAAATCAAAAAGCTGCCATTGCCGGCGGAGTAGCGGGCGCAAAACATATTCACGAACTCGCAAAGGTTTATGGCGCAACTGTAATTTTACATACAGACCATTGTGCAAAAAAATTATTGCCGTGGATAGATGGCTTGTTAGACGCAGGAGAGCAATTTTATAAGTTGAATGGAATACCGCTGTATAGTTCACATATGCTTGATCTTTCTGAAGAGCCAATTGAAGAAAATATTGAAATTTCAAAAAAATATCTTGAGCGAATGAGCAAAATGGGTATGACACTTGAAATTGAATTGGGAATAACTGGCGGAGAAGAAGATGGAGTAGATAATAGCGATGTAGATAGTTCAAAATTGTACACACAGCCTGAAGAAGTTGCTTATGCGTATGAAGAACTTAGCAAAATAAGCGATCAATTTACAATTGCAGCGGCTTTTGGAAATGTGCACGGCGTTTACAAACCTGGAAATGTAAAGCTAACACCTAAGATTTTGAAAAATTCTCAGGAATATGTTCAAAAAAAATACAATACAGGAAACAATCCAATAGACTTTGTTTTTCACGGCGGAAGCGGTTCTACCCAAGCTGAAATAGAAGAAGCAATAGGTTACGGTGTTATAAAAATGAATTTAGATACCGATATGCAATTTGCGTTTACTGAAGGTATCCGTGATTATATGGTTGAATATTTACCATATCTAAAAACACAGATAGGAAGCCCTGACGGCCCAGAATCGCCAAACAAAAAACATTACGACCCAAGAAAATGGCTGAGAGAAGGTGAATTAACCTTCAAGAAAAGATTGACCCAAGCTTTTCATGATTTGAATAATGTAAATACTTTGTAATTCTGAATGCAGAATTAAGAATTATAAATTGAATTTTCCAATAATTAAATTACTTACTTAAAATGCCATTCAATTCAATTCAACAAATTTTTAAAATAAAAAGAATTCTGAATATATTTCAAAAATCATAATTAAATAATCTGAATTCATAACTAATAACTCATAACGCAAATATGCCCTGGTTTAAAAGAACAAAAAAAGGAATACAGACCGCAACCGAAGATAAAAAAGATGTGCCGAAAGGTTTGTGGTACAAATCGCCAACCGGTAAAATCATAGATTCTGATGAATTAGAAAAAAACTTTTACGTAAGCCCAGAAGACGGTTACCACGTTCGCATTGGCAGTAACGAATATTTTGAAATTCTTTTTGATGACAATAAGTTTAAAGAATTAGATAAAAACTTGACTTCAAAAGATCCTTTGAATTTTGTTGACAAGAAAAAATATACCGACAGATTAAAAGACGCTCAAGATAAGACAGGATTAAAAGATGCCATTCGTTGTGGTGTTGGTAAATCTAACGGCAACGATTTAGTAATTGCCTGTATGGACTTTAGTTTTATTGGCGGCTCTATGGGTAGCGTTGTTGGAGAGAAAATAGCGCGAGCTGCTGACTATTCGTTAAAAAATAAAATACCATTTTTAATAATATCAAAAAGTGGTGGCGCCCGTATGATGGAAGCTGCGCTTTCTTTAATGCAATTAGCAAAGACAAGTGCAAAATTGGCACAATTAAGTGATGCTGGAATTCCGTATGTTTCTCTTTGCACAGATCCTACAACGGGTGGCACAACGGCATCTTTCGCAATGTTGGGCGATATTAACATTAGTGAGCCGGGCGCATTAATTGGTTTTGCAGGTCCTCGTGTTGTTAGAGATACCACGGGAAAAGAACTTCCCGAAGGTTTTCAAACAGCAGAATTTGTTTTAGAAAAAGGATTTTTAGATTTTATCACGCCTAGAAAAGAATTAAAACAAAAGCTAAATTTATACTTAGATTTAGTTTTGAATAGACCTTTACGTAAAAAAACTGCGTAATTGTAAGCATAAGCAGTTATAAGCACCTTAATTTTAAAATCAGCATTAAGAAAATACGCTATATTTATAAGTTATTTAATTTAAAATTATAGATGTCTGTAGTTAAAAGCGTATCTCATTTGTCAGTAAATTTTAAATAAAAATGTTTTGAAATTTCAATGTTTTAAATAAAATAAATGTTGTAATCCCCTTTCTATTTTATTCGACACATATTATAATAACTTAAACAATGAAAACAATGAAAACAATTTTTACTAAACCAATTATAGTATTGTTTATTTTTTTTACAGCTATGGTATATGGCCAAAACTGTATTAATATCACCGATGATCCAACAACAGAAAACTCTTGGGGCTACGCTAAAAACGCCTTAATTGGCGATTTAAATAACGACGGAGCAAATGATTTATTAATAACCCACGAAATGGCGGGTGGTATTAATGAAGTAGATTTTTATTATATAATAAATGGGCCTATAGGTGCAACTACAGATATTTCTGTAACAGAGGCTGACAATTTTATTTCCATAAGCCCATTTTTTACAAACGACATATCAGAATTTTATTACACCAAACCGCTACTTGAAGATATAAATAATGATGGCATAAAAGATCTTTTTCTAATTCAATATAACAGAGCCTATGTTTTTTTTGGTCCAATAACAGCAGATCTTTCAGATACAGATGCAGACATCATTTTTGCACGTGACGAGTCTTTTATTGATGAAATAATACCAGTTGGCGATGTTACAGGCAATGGATTTTCAGATATAATGGTATTACAATCAGGTGTTGCTACTGACGTCAATATTGATTTAACCGGAACAATGCAAATTTTTGAGGGTCCTTTTACTAATGGCATTCAAGACTTAAGCCAAATAGCCCCATTTGCTGAATTTAGGGGTGCTCAAAATGGTGATTATTTTGGTTCTTCAGGTGGCGTTATTACAGATATTAACGGCGATGGCCTTAATGATATTTCGGTCTATGCATCAGAGTATGGGGAATGTGGTGAAATAGATCAATCAACAGGACTTTGTGTATTTTTCAACAACAGGCAATCTGGAACCATAGCAGTTTTTACCAGTCCCATTGTTGCAGGAAACTTTACTCTGGACGACGCCGATATTCTATTCAGAAATGCAAACATTCCATCAAACAATCAAACGTATATACAATTTGGACGAGAAGCAATTTATGGAAGCGACTTTAATGGAGATGGCGAGGCAGATTTTGCAATAACTTCTGCACAAAATGATGTATATATATTTAATGGCCCATTTGACCTGCCAGAATATAATTATACAAACGCCATCAACATTTCGGGCAACAGTAGTGATGATTTTGGAAGATCTATTGCTGGATTTCCCGATTTAAATAACGATGGCAAGGACGAATTAATTGTAGGTGCTCCTAATTATTCAATTAATCCAAACTCATTTGATAGAAACCTTGGTCGTGCTTATCTTTTTTCTGGCCCTACTGCCAGCACAACCTCAAACCAGTCTGGCATTATCTTCGCTCAAGGAGAGTCTACAGATGTAAGGTTGGCTTCAAAAATTGTTGTTGGAGATTTGGACGGCGATGGTATTTCAGACTTAGGTTTAACACCAAATAAAGAGTTTTCATCCCCTGCTGGATATTTTAACTTATGTTTTATAACAGAAGATATATTAGGAATAAACAATTTTTCGCTTAATGACAATACCATAACGTTAACTCCAAATCCTACAAAAACCACCTTTTCAATACAATCTTCTATAAATGCTAATGTAGAAAGTATAACTATCTATTCTTTAAGTGGAAGTTTAATAAAAACGGTAAATAATCCGCTTGATATTGATGTTTCTAACCTATCAAATGGTGTATATATTATCAAGGTAAATACAGCTGATACAATTATAAATAAAAGGTTAGTGGTTTCAAAGTAAGATTAGAAACTTATTATTAATTTTGATATTTTAAAATTATTTAAAAAAATAATGATATTAAAGCTTTAAAAATTTATGAATATTTAAAATTTATACAACATTCTTAATTAACAAAGAGAAAAATGAAAAAAAATATAATAATTTTAGTGTCAATTCTATCCATTTCAGGAATAATTACTGCACAAGATTTATCAGTTTTTAATACTGTAAAAAAGCACTCTTCAAAAATAACTACTAATACAACTGCAGATTCTAGCGAAAGAGAAATAACAACATTAACGCAATTTACAGACAGAGTAGCATTCCAAAATGCCTATTCAGGAACTTTGGCGTTTGAAGATTTTTTTGGAAATTATAATCAGGGAGACTTGCCTAATTGTGGCCCTATAATTAGTAGTGCGGGAGATGGTTGCTACCTACCAGGAGAATTAGTTGATGGGTTTACCATTACTGCAAAAAATTTAAATGGAGAACCAACCGGTGTTACAACTGTCTTTGCTGCTTCACCATCCCTAACACAAATGGTGGGTGGAATAACTTTTGCTGGTATAACAATACTTTCTTTTACGCCAAACCCCGCTTATGCTGTTGGTTTTGATTTTTTTCTTAACAGCATTCCTGTTGGTATGGCACGCATTTATAATGCCGACGGAATTTTGATAGATACAATTCAAGTAGAATTAATAAATAACACAGATACATTCTTTGGAATAATTTCTGATAATGAACCAATTGGCAAAATTGAATTGGAAGCAGCAACTAGCAATTATGAACTTATAGGAAAACTAGAGTTTGGCACTGAGCTTCTAGGAGTTAACGACAATGCCCTTGCTGGTTTCTCTTACTTTCCAAACCCGGCAAACACAACAATTAACCTTAAGGCTATAGAAAACATAGAGTCTGTTTCTATCTATAACCTATTGGGCCAAAGTGTTATCTCCAAAAATATAAATGCCGTTACTTCTCAAGTTAATATTTCAGAACTGGCAACTGGTACTTATATTATGAAAGTTTCTATAAACGGAGAAACAGGAACGTATAAGGTTATTAAAAAATAATTTTTACTTATCTTTTTTTTGTTGAAGCCATCCGCTTTTGTGGATGGCTTTTTTTACGAAAAATAATTATTACCAAAAAAAAGTAATTAAACTTTAAAATGACAAGATAGACACCATAAATTTTAAATGTTATTATCAAAACTTTTAATAATTTTCACTAATTTTGCCGCTTGATTATGAAAACCATAGTCAATACATAAAAATCATTAAATTAATATTGGCATGTATTTAGCACCAGAAGAAAAAGCAAAAATTTTCAAAAAACACGGTAAATCAGAATCTGATACCGGCTCAGCTGAAGGGCAAATCGCACTTTTCACTTACAGAATAGAGCATTTAACCCAACACCTTAAAAGAAATCACAAAGACTACAATACCGAGCGTTCGCTTGTAAAATTAGTTGGTAAAAGACGTTCTTTATTAGATTATCTAATTAAAAAAGACATTGTTCGTTACCGTGAAATTGTTAAGGAATTAAGCTTACGAAAATAAAAAGCACAAGCAAAGCGAAGTATTCTAAATATGAATGCTTCGCTTTCTTTTTTACAGGCAAAGTTCAGGAATTTTATTCAACAGATTCCTTCGCTGCGCTCGGAAGAGCTACCCAAAAGGTTTTTCATTGGTCAACCACAACAACACAACAACATTCGGCTGAGACTCAGTCGTTGACCATTTTTAACCGCACGTCTAGGCGTGCATAATGAAAAACAAATGATACCTAAAGTATTTAGAGAGGTCATAGACCTTGGTGATGGAAGAGAAATTTCCATCGAAACCGGAAAATTGGCAAAACAGGCTCACGGCTCTGTAGTTGTACAATCTGGAAAATGTATGTTGCTTTGTACCGTAGTTTCAAACTACGAGCAAAAAGACTTAGATTTTTTACCATTAACAGTAGATTATCGCGAAAAATTCGCAGCTTCAGGACGTTATCCTGGTGGTTTCTTCAAAAGAGAAGCAAGACCAAGTGACGGCGAAGTATTAACAATGCGTTTGGTGGACAGAGTTTTACGTCCACTTTTCCCAAAAGATTATCACGCAGAAACTCAGGTTATGATTCAGTTAATGAGTCATGATGATGATGTTATGCCAGATGCAATGGCAGGTTTAGCAGCTTCTGCAGCTATCCAGCTTTCAGATTTTCCTTTTGAGTGTGCTATTTCTGAAGCACGTGTTGGAAGAATAAATGGTGAATTCATCATTAATCCTTCAAGAGCACAATTGGAAGAATCAGACATCGATATGGTGATTGGCGCTTCTATGGATTCTGTGATGATGGTTGAAGGCGAGATGAAAGAAATTTCTGAAGAAGAAATGACTGAAGCCATCAAGTTTGCACACGAACACATTAAAAAACAATGCGAGGCACAAATAAGATTGGCTGAAGCATTTGGAAAAAAAGAAGTTAGAGAATATCCAGCAGAACGTGAAGATGCAGATTTGCAGCAAAAAGTTCACGATATGGCGTATGATAAAGTGTATGCGGTTGCAAAATCTGCTTCAGCAAAACACGAACGTAGCGCTTCATTTGCTGAAATAAAAGAAGAAATAAAAGCAACTTTTTCAGAAGAAGAATTAGCTGATTTCGGCGAACTTGTTTCAAAATATTACCGTAAGGCAGAAAAAGCTGCCGTACGAGACCTTACCTTAAACGAAGGTTTACGTTTAGATGGTCGTAAAACAGTTGATATCCGCCCAATTTGGTGTGAAGTTGACTATTTACCATCTGTTCACGGTTCTGCCCTATTTACACGTGGCGAAACACAAGCGTTGGCAACTGTAACATTGGGAACTTCAAGAGAAGCAAACCAAATAGATATGCCATCTTATGAAGGTGAAGAAACATTCTATCTTCATTATAACTTCCCTCCTTTTTGTACAGGTGAAGCAAGACCAATCCGCGGAACATCACGTAGAGAAGTTGGGCACGGTAACTTGGCGCAACGCGCATTAAAAGGAATGGTACCAGCAGATTGCCCTTATACAGTAAGAGTAGTTTCTGAAGTATTAGAATCTAACGGTTCATCATCTATGGCAACTGTTTGTGCAGGAACTATGGCAATGATGGATGCAGGTATACAAATGATAAAACCAGTTTCTGGTATTGCAATGGGATTAATTTCTGATGCAAAAACTGGAAAATATGCAGTTCTTTCAGATATTTTAGGTGATGAAGATCACTTAGGCGATATGGACTTTAAAGTAACCGGAACAGCAGATGGTATTACCGCTTGCCAAATGGACATTAAAGTAAAAGGATTAAGCTACGAAATACTTGTAAGTGCGTTAAAGCAAGCAAGAGATGGTAGATTACATATCCTTGAGAAATTAACCGATACTATTGCGGCACCAAGAGAAGATGTGAAGCCGTATGCTCCTAAAATGGTTAGCGTACGTATTCCGAATGAATTTATTGGCGCATTAATCGGGCCAGGCGGAAAAGTGATACAACAACTTCAAAAAGATACCAAAACTACAATCGTTATAAACGAAGATCCGGTAACTGAAGAAGGTATTGTTGAAATTTTAGGAACAGGACAAGAAGGTATCGATGCTGTATTGGCGAAGATAGATTCTTTAACTTTCAAGCCAGTAATTGGTAATGCATACAAAGTAAAAGTAATCAAGATGCTGGACTTTGGTGCGGTTGTAGAATATTTGGATGCTCCAGGTAATGAAACGTTACTTCACGTAAGCGAACTTGCTTGGGAACGTACAGAAAATGTTACTGATGTTGTAAACATGGGTGATGTTTTTGAGGTGAAATATATGGGAACAGACCCAAAAACACGTAAGGAAAAAGTTTCAAGAAAAGCACTTTTAGAAAAACCTGAAGGTTACAAAGAAAGACCACCACGCGATGATAGCAGAAGTGGCTCTAGAGACAGAGACAATCGTGGTCGCGACAACCGTGGCCGTGACGATCGTAACAGCCGTGATAGAGATAGAAAGAGAGAATAATTCTGAATTAAGAATTATGAATTATAAAAACGCCTTCAGCAATGAGGGCGTTTTTGTTTTTTACCATGTCCCGTCCTGAAATAGCGATACACTAAAACCTTAGTGTAATGAAAACATCAGTAAACAGGGGTTATCTAAAACGAACCCAAAAAGACTACTCGCTTTCTTTTAAGCTGCAAGTCGTAGATGAAATCGAGTCGGGAGCGTTAGATCGACTTTCAGCTCACCTTAAATATGGCATCCAAGCTAGATCGACAATAACCTCTTGGTTGCGCAAATATGGTACCTTTGATTGGGAAAACCTATCCGTTGTAACCGTGGCAAAGACACCAGAACAAAAAATTATCGAATTAGAGGCAAAAGTAAAGCTTCTTGAAAAGCAAAAAGCTAGGGCAGAACATCTAGCCGAGAGAGCGGACAAGAAGGCAATCATTTTTGATATGCTCGTTGATATGGCAGAAAAGGAATACGACATTCAAATCAGAAAAAATTACACGCCCGAGTTATCGAGATCTTCAAAGAAGAACACAAGGAAACACTAGTTTCTACCTGTAACTTACTCGGGCTGGATAGACAGGTATATTATCGATCTATTAGGTCTAGAAGACATAATCAGTCCATAGCAAAACAAGTCATAACCTTAGTCAGGGGTGTGCGCAATGTTATGCCAAAAGTTGGTGCCAGAAAATTATATCATATCTTAAGAGAAGAACTCTCTGGCTTAAAAGTAGGGAGAGACAAGCTTTTTAGAATACTCAAAGTAAATCACATGCTTATAAAACCTAAGAGAAGTTATCACATAACTACAGACTCACATCACCGATTTAGAAAGCATAAAAATATAGTTAGCAATGTTGATATTATACGTCCCGAACAAATCTGGGTCAGTGACATCACCTACGTAGGAACTAGGATTAACCCGTCATACCTAGCCTTGATTACAGATGCCTACTCAAAAAAGATAATGGGATATAATGTATCTAACACATTAGCAGTAGATGGTTCTGTTCAAGCGCTGGATATGGCTTTAAAACACAGAATAGATAAGGAAAAACCTCTAATACACCACTCCGATAGAGGTTTGCAATACTGTTCTGATGACTATCAAGAGTTATTGAGCAAAAACAATATCAAGGCAAGCATGACAGAGAAGTATGATCCCTATGAGAATGCGATAGCAGAAAGAATCAATGGAATACTCAAGCAGGAATTTAATATCGCTAAAAGCATCAACGATATTGAGCTGAAGAGCCAATTAATCAAAGATGCAATCGAAATCTATAATAACCAAAGACCACATTCATCCAATCATATGCTAACTCCAAAACAAATGCATCAACAAAATAAACTCAAAAGAAAACAGTATAAATCAAAAAAGCTTAACGATGCTAGCATCGTTAAGCTTTAAGTTATAAATTTAATCCTTTAATAATCTGTATCGATTATTTAGGACGGGACACCATTTCCGCTTTCGGTCCCACTATAAAATTATACCCCATGTAAAAATTGTTTGCGCAGAATTTACGTTAACCTGCAATTGAAGTCCCATTGAAACTATATTAAGCTTGGATAAGAATTTATTATTGCTATAAAAATTTTCACATCCACGCAACCTTTCAACAGCTTTTCAGACTATAGAATAAGAAAGCTTCAAAAAAAGAAAGGTATGAAAGCAATTGTCAAATTTTCAGTAGTTACGTTATTATTCCTATTATTTTCGTGTGAAAATGAACCCATTCAAAAAGCGGATAGAGATCAAGTAATCGCAGTAAATTCACCGCTATATAATTTAATTGACAAAGCCGCAGGTAGCGATTTTGACAATGAAATAACCTGTATAGATTTTAATTATCCTTTCAATTTAGCAGTTTTTGATGACGATTTAAATCTGCTGTATTATCAACCAATTGCTAATGATGCAGAGTTTGTGCGCATACTTCAAAATCTTGAAGAAGGTTTAAACATCGCAATGAGTTACCCGATAACAAGTGTTTTAGATAATGGCGATATCTATCAAATAAACAATAATGAAGAATTGCTTGAAGCCATAAAAAAATGTGCTGTAGAAGATGAAGTAAAAACGTGCCACGGCATATTGGTAAAGCAATTATGCGTTTGGAAAATAAACCATCTTTCTGGCCCAAATACTGAATATACAGATGCCTATTTTGAAATAACAGAACTTGGAAACGCAGGTTTTAATTATAATAATGAAATCTATTTTGGTTCGTGGATTACCTACGCAATAGAAAACGAACCACATTTAAATATAAATTTGGGCGACAACGGCATTGTTGGTGAAGATTGGAATTTTGATTGGAAAATTATAGAATATGCCGACGCATCTATTACAATTACCAACAATATCGATACGTATGTATTGAACAGTGAGTGCACACCAAATTGTATAAAATATATTTTTGAAGAATGCGAAATAGAAACTGGCTCAGAAAACGCATCTTTCAACTTGCCGGAATATATAGAGTGCTTTTTACCCTTTACAGGAATTACCAATACAGATAGTATTGTATTTAGTTTTTTTCTAAACAGTCAAGATTTGACAAATGATGAAAATGAAATTATTTCACCGTTTGTAAATACCCAAAACCCGCAAGTAATTTATGTGCGGATTGAAGATGCCGCAACGGGCAATTTTTTGACTTCGCTGCCCATTTTATTAATTGCGGTAAGTTGTGGTGGTTAATTTAAAATGTAATATCTTAAAAAATATTGAACGAAAAATCATTAATAAAACAATGTTGCAAAAACAACCGGACAGCTCAAAAAGAACTTTTCGAAATGTACAAAGACACGCTTTATTGTACCTCTTTGAAATATTGCCGAAACGATGCCGATGCAGAAGACAATTTGCACGATGCCTTTATTACAATATTTGAAAAAATTAAAACCTTTAAAAATAAAGGTTCGTTTGAAGGTTGGATGAAGCGAATTACCATTTTTAAAGCAATTGATAAATATAAAAACAGAAAAGAAATTTCAGTTAAAATAAACGAAGAAATTCTTGTAGCAACTGAAGATTATAATGAAGAATTGAATATTTGTTTGAACGATTTACTTAAGATAATTCAACAATTGCCGGATCAGTATCGCTTGGTTTTTAACATATTTCAATTGGATGGTTTTAGCCATAAAGAAGTTGCAAAAATGCTTTCAATTTCAGAAAGCACTTCAAAATCCAATTACCATCGCGCGAAGGCTTTACTGCGTGATAAAATTACCAGTTACAATGCAGAAAAATAAATTATTCGAGTGATGGAAAATAGAAATAACGTAGAAGATTCAATTAAAAATGCGCTAAAAAACGGTGCTAAATCTCCAAGTCATTCACTTTGGGACAAGGTAAATTCAACTTTGGATAAAGAAGCCAAAAAGCGTAAAAAATTATTTTATTTTAGATTGGCGCTTGGTTTATTTATTCCGCTTTTATTGGTGTTTATCTTCATTCAATTGGATGGAAAACAGGAAAGTGAAACCATTAATAACGGGAAAGAAACAATAACTTCGGAAGTGAAAAATGAAAATAACGCTTCAAAAAATTATTTTTCAAATTCGGATAGTCTTCAACAGAAAAATAAAAATTTAGAAAGTAATGCAGCAACTGAAATAGACGAAGACGAAAAATCTTCAATTATAGCTGAAAGTCGTTCAGAAAAAATTGAAACTTCAAAAGTTATTTCAAAAAAAACGCAGAAATCAAAACACGATTCTATGGAAGATTATAAAATAAAATCTACCTATTATTATTACAACAGTGATAACAACAAACATATTAAAACGCACGATAAAACTGTAATTGATAGTTTGGTGCGGGCATCAAAAAGTGTACAAGATTCACTTTAGATTATTGCTGAGTGATTTTTAAAATAAATATTTTTTTAATAAGTAAAACCCTTTCAACTTGAAAAATTGGAAGGGTTAATTCATTACAATAATTTGCATCTAGATTAACTATTTATAAACCTTTCTCATTTCAGTTTTAATCCTATTTTGAATTTCTTTTCACGTTTGTTCAATTTCTCTCCTTATTATTTATTTTAAATTTCTGTAACCTTTTCCCAACATTTTACGTATAACCAAATACACAAACAAAAACCTAACTTTAGTAACCGTAAAATGAGACAGCTTAAAATTACTAAGCAGGTAACCAATAGGGAAACTGCTTCATTAGACAAATATCTTCAGGAAATTGGCAAAGTTGATCTTATAACTGCCGATGAAGAGGTAGAATTGGCACAACTTATAAAAGCCGGCGACCAAAATGCGCTTGAAAAACTTACAAAAGCGAATTTGCGTTTTGTTGTTTCGGTATCAAAACAATACCAAAATCAAGGTCTTACGTTGCCCGATCTTATTAATGAAGGAAATTTAGGTTTGATTAAAGCCGCTCAACGTTTTGATGAAACGCGTGGTTTTAAGTTTATTTCGTATGCTGTTTGGTGGATCCGTCAATCTATTTTACAGGCACTGGCAGAACAATCTCGAATTGTGCGGTTACCTTTAAATAAAATTGGAAGCATTAACAAGATTAACAAAATGTATGCTTTTCTTGAACAATCCAACGAACGCCCACCAACTGCTGAAGAAATTGCGAAAGAGTTGGAAATGACTATTAATGACGTAAAGGAGTCAATGAAAAATAGCGGCCGCCACATTTCAATGGATGCGCCGTTAATTGATGGGGAAGACAGCAATTTGTACGACGTAATGCGAAGCGGTGAAAGTCCAAATCCGGATCGTGCTTTGTTGCACGAATCCTTACGGGTAGAAATTGAACGCTCTTTGGAAACATTAACGCCACGGGAAGCAGACGTTATACGGTTATATTTTGGCCTCGCAGACCAACAACCAATGACGTTGGAAGAAATTGGCGAAACTTTTGATTTAACCCGAGAACGCGTTCGCCAAATTAAAGAAAAGGCAATTAGAAGATTGAAACATACATCACGCAGCAAAATTTTGAAAACTTATTTGGGATAATCCCTTAAACGCAACTTACAGTATGACATTATTGCTTTGGCAGTAATTGAAACTGTTCGTTTTTTGATTGATGAATGACCTCCGGCTGATTACCGGAGGTTTTTTTTAATAAATGTTAGAAATTTGAATTTTAAATATTCTGGGCAATAAAATGCACTTTAGCCTAAAATTATTTAACTTACCTATAGTTTCATTTGCCAATAAATTATTTCCAAAAATTCACGATGAAAAAAAAATATGCCATTTGCTACGTTAGTCATGTCGCCAAGAATGTTAGTGAAGAAAATATAGAGCAACTGCTACAAAAAAGCCAGATTAGTAATATGAAAAAGAATATTACTGGAGTGCTTTTGTATTCCGAAGGGAATTTTTTTCAGGTTTTAGAAGGGGAAGAGTCTGTTGTAAAAAGTCTGTTCACCAAAATAGAAGAAGACGATCGTCACACTGCTATTTTCAAAATATTTGGTAAACAGATAGAAATATATAAATATGATGGTTACCAATCAGATTTTGTAAGTAATGCAAATAAAATAAAAGAAAGCACCACGGAATATATGGCGCACGTTACTACAAAAGATTTTCAAACGCGTGCCGTAATTGAAAATATGTTGAAAGTTTTCATTGCTTCCTAAGAAACATATTCTTAGTACCTTTGAAAAAATTACAGAAAACACAAAAAATATGAGTTCAAAATTAGTGGCGCCATCAATTCTTGCAGCAGATTTTGCAAACCTTCAGCGTGATATTGAAATGATTAATGAAAGTAGTGCAGATTGGTTTCATATAGATGTAATGGACGGCGTTTTTGTACCCAACATATCTTTTGGCATGCCGGTAATTAAAAGTATCGCCAAGCATACAAAAAAACCATTAGACGTGCACTTAATGATTGTTGAGCCGGATAAGTACATTAAAACATTCGCTGAATTAGGAGCAAATATTTTGAGTGTACATTATGAAGCCTGCACGCATTTACACAGAACGTTAGAAGCTATAAAGGCAGAAGGAATGCAAGCTGGCGTTGCTATAAATCCGCATACCAACGTTTCCTTATTGGAAGATTGTATTGGCGATATAGATTTGGTTTGCATGATGAGCGTAAATCCTGGTTTTGGCGGACAAAGTTTTATTGAAAATACATATAAAAAAGTAACTCAACTTCGTAAGATTATTGCTGGCAATAATGCCTCTACAAAAATTGAAATAGACGGCGGTGTAACAAATTTGAATGCCAAGAAATTAATTGATGCAGGAGCCGATGTTTTGGTTGCCGGAAGCTATGTTTTTGGATCTACGAATCCGCCCCAAACCATTCAAGATCTTCAAAAGTTAATTGGGAACTAATAAAATTATATATCTTTCAATTTTTGATTATGTAGCAAGGTTTCTTTTCTAACACTAATAAATTATTCTTGAATATAGAAATTGTCATTATAGGTGCAGGGCCAATTGGTATTGCTTGCGCTTTGGAATGTAAAAAAGCAGGATTAAAATATGTTGTGATTGAAAAGGGTGCGCTAACCAATTCAATTTACAATTATCCATTAAATATGTCTTTTTTTTCAACCTCAGAAAAATTGGAGATAGATAATATTCCGTTTATAAGCATTAACCCAAAACCTACGCGAAATGAAGCGCTGGAATATTACCGTCGAGTTGCCTCTTCAAACAAACTGAATATTAGATTATATGAATCAATTCTTTCAATAGAAAAAAAAGAAAATGGTTTTAGAATTACTTCAGATAAAGAAATTTATACTGCTACCAGTTTAATTTTAGCTACCGGTTTTTATGATATTCCGAAGAAATTAAATATTCCCGGCGAAGATTTGCCAAAAGTGTCTCATTATTATAAAGAAGCGCATCCTTATAGTTTGCAAAAAGTGGCGATTGTTGGAGCAAGCAACAGCGCTGTTGACGCCGCGCTAGAAATCTACAGAAAAGGTGGCGATGTAACAATGATCATAAGAGGCAGTGAGATTGGCGAGCGCGTAAAATATTGGGTGCGCCCAGATATTATAAATCGAATTGATGAAGGAAGTATAAAAGCCTATTTTGATTCTGAGATTATTAGAATCACAAAAGATGGCATAGAAATACAAA
Organism: Aequorivita sp.; assembly: GCA_965219125.1. Lineage (GTDB taxonomy): Bacteria > Bacteroidota > Bacteroidia > Flavobacteriales > Flavobacteriaceae > JBBSOK01. Next base: position 2,643,817 of record CBDCMO010000002.1, on the reverse strand, counting down.
TGACATCAAAAGTGAAAAAGCTGGCAAATGATTTTGTGGTAGCGCTCACGGGATATCAACCCAATTTTACATTTTTAGAAAATTTGGGAGTTAACCTTTCTGATGATGGTACTTACATTCCACAATACAATTCAGAAACTATGGAGAGTAATATTCCTAATTTATATTTGGCAGGAGTTATTTGCGGAGGAATGGAAACCCACAAATGGTTTATTGAAAATAGTAGAATACACGCCAACATAATTGTTGAAGATATTGTTTTAAAGAAAAAACTACTTTAACTATATTACACTTTTTCAAAAAATGTATTTAAGCCGTTGTAATTGAACGCTCATCGCCTGATGCATCAAACCTTACCAAATTTTTGAACTTTCAAATAATTAATCGCTACGTTAAATTTAACAGAAATTTTACATACATTTGGGTGAAATATTAAAATTTTAAACAAAGTATGATTTAAACTATTACCTTAAACAATTTAAAATGACGGCAGTAGCTTAGGTAGTTATAAATTTAACTTGTTAAATTTTATTAGAACTAATTATTTGAATAGCTTTGCCCAAAACTTAACAAAAACTTAACTTTATGAAAAAAAGATTTAAACTTATGTTGATGGTACTTACAGTCCTGACTGTACAGATATCATTAGCGCAAGAAAAGCAAATTTCAGGAACTGTTAGCGACGACTCTGGTATACCATTGTTGGGAGTTAATATTCTCGTTAAGGGAACCGCAACAGGTACCCAAAGTGATTTTGATGGAAATTACAGCATTACTGCCAGTACAGGTCAAACACTTGTATTCAGTTATGTTGGGTTTACTGAAAAAGAAGTGCCCGTAGGTACTACCAACAAAATTAACGTTACCCTTAAACAAGGTGAAAGTTTAAATGAAGTTGTAATTACTGCCCTTGGTGTAAGCCGCGAGAAAAAATCTCTTGGTTATGCTGTTCAAGATTTGAATAGTGAAGAGATTAACCAAACTAAACCTACAAATGCCCTTAATTCATTATCAGGTAAAGTAGCTGGTGTGACTATCTCTACCCCTACCGGTGGATTAGGTGGTTCTACTCGTATTTTATTGAGGGGTGCTACTTCTGTAACTGGAGAAAATAAACCACTTATTGTAGTAGATGGTATTCCCTTGGATAACAGTAACTACAACTCTACAGCCGCTCAAAACGGTGGTGGTGGTAGAGATTATGGAGATGCAGCTTTTGACATCAACCCAAATGATGTTGAAAATGTAAGTGTACTTAAAGGTGGCGCAGCAGCAGCCCTTTATGGCTCTAGAGGCGCAAACGGTGTAATTTTAATTACTACCAAATCTGGAAAAAATGGAAAATCTGAAGTTGTTGTTAATTCTGGTGTGACTTTTGACCACGTAAGCATTTTGCCTAAAGTACAAAAATTGTATGGTGGCGGTGCCGGTAACCCAGGAACTTTCGAGCAGTCTACTTTCGACACAGCAACAATTAATGGAGTTGAATACAATGTGGCTGATTATGGTACAGATGAATCTTGGGGGCCAATTTATGACAATCAATTAGTACTTCAATGGGACAATTTAGATCCTGAGTTTGCTGCAGATTATTTAAATCCAAGACCTTGGATGTACCCTAAAAACGATAAAAATGATTTCTTTAATACTGGAGTAACTCTTAATACTGGCGTGGCTTTTACACAAGGCAACGAAAAATCTAATTTACGCTTTGCTGTAAATAATTCTCAGCAAGAAGGTATTGTACCAAATACACAATTAGATAGGACTACCGTTAACATGAATGGTAGCTCCCAACTAAGTGATCGTTTAAAAGTAAATGGAAATGTGAACTTGACCATTACAGACGGTTTTAACAGACCCGCTACTGGATATACTGGTGAAGGTGTTGTTCAGCAATTATATCAATTTGGACAAACACAATTAGATTATGAAAGATTGAAAAAATATTTACGAGCAGATGGTAGTCAAAGGCCGTGGAATAGGGTTTCTGTTGATGATGGTTCAGCTTTATATAGCGACAACCCATACTGGACTTTAAATGAGAATACTTCAACTGATAAGAGAACAAGATGGTACGGAAATTTTGGTGGTCAATATAACTTTACCGATAATCTTTACGCAGTTGGTAATTTATACATTGATACATATAGTTTCCGTGTTACTAGCAGAAGAGCAGTTGGCTCTGTAGATACTTCTTTTTTCGAAAATACTGATAGAACTTTTCAAGAGATAAATTACGAGGGAAGATTGCACTATGACAAAAACTTCTTTGATAATAAATTAAGCTTGAACGCGTTCGTTGGTGTAAACAGAAGAGATAATGAATTTCATGAACTTGCTTTGACGACAAATGGTGGCTTAGCGACACCTGGATTGTATTCACTAAATAATTCAAGCGATCCTATTTCTGGTATCCTTCAACTTCCACCTCAATTTGATACACGCAAAAGGATAAACAGTGTATTTGGCTCTGCTTCCTTCGGTTATGACGGCATCTTATTCGTTTCTGGTACATTTAGAAATGACTGGTCATCTACCCTACCAGCAGGAAATAATTCTTATTTCTATCCTTCATTAAATGGAAGTTTTGTGTTTTCACAACTTATTGATGCAGATTGGTTAAGTTTTGGTAAAGTTCGTGGCGGTTGGGCAAGTGTTGGTAGTGATACGAATCCTTATCAACTTAGAGATACCTTTGTTGCAGGAGTACCATTTGGACCTGCCTCTTCAATAATACAGTATCAAAATAGCTCTATAAAGCGAAATCCAAATTTAACACCTGAATTTACAGATACTTATGAAGTTGGTCTTGAGATGTCTTTCTTTAAAAGAAGAGTAGGTTTTGATGTAACTTATTACGAACAGACAACTACAGATCTTATTACCTCTGTGCAATTAGATCCTGCCACTGGTTACAACTCAATCTTTACAAATGGTGGAAGACAGTCTAATAAGGGTATAGAGGCATTGGTAAATATTACACCAATTACCAACGACAACTTTAATTGGGATTTCACATTCAATTTTGCAAAAAACAAAAATGAATTGTTGGAATTAATTCCAGGGGTAAATACATTACAACTTGCTTCTTACCCTTTCAATGGTGTTACTTTAAACGCGGTTGTAGGTGAATCTTATGGACAGATTAGAGGTACTAACTTCGTATTTGATTCTGCAGGAAACAAAGTTGTTGATGCAGATGGCCATTATCTTGAAACTGCGAAAGTTGAAAACTTAGGTTCTGTGTTGCCTGACTATAATATGGGTTTTAGAAATTCATTCTCTTATAAAGGCGTAAACTTAAGCTTTTTAGTGGACGTTCAAGAAGGTGGTGTTTACAGATCGTTAACAAATCTTTGGGGTCATTATTCTGGTATCTTAGAGGACACTGCAGAAAACAATATTCGTGTTGACGGCGTTGTTAATGAAGGTGTTACTGGTGATGTTACATTTAATGATGATGGCACTTACACCGTAAGCAATACGGCGCCAAATACTACTGCTATACCTGCACAAGCTTGGGCTGAAGATTACTATTTTGGAAATGATGCTCAAAACGTTTTTGATGCGAGTTACGTAAAACTTCGAGAAGTTACTTTAGGATATACTTTACCAAAGAAAGTTTTAGGTGATTTTGCAGCTGTAACTCTTTCAGTTTTTGGAAGAAACTTAGCAACTTGGGGCTTAGCTAATGACAACTTTGACCCAGAATCTACAACGGGTGGTAGTGGTAACATTCAAGGATCTGAAGGTGGATCATTACCTTCAACACGCTCAATAGGATTTAATGTAGAATTAAAATTTTAAAAAATTATGAAAAGAATATTTTTAATAACACTATCCCTAGCCACCTTTGCAATGACTACGTCTTGTGACAAGGGCTTGGAAGATTTGAATGCAAACCCCAACTCACCTGAATTTGTATTAACAAATACAATTTTTAACAGCGGTACCAAACAGTTTACAGATTTCTCCAGAGATGGATTTAACCTTGGTAGATTGGACCTTAACTGGATGGAATATTGGGGACAAACTGCTTATGCAGATGAAGACAGATATTTATATCGTGAAACCTCAGCGCAAAGTATTTATCAAAATTCTTACTTGGTTGCAACAGAATTTAAATCAATCATAGATCTAAATATTGATCCAGAAACAGCCCCCTTAGTTGCTGCAGTTGGAAATAATGCAAACCAGATTGCTGCTTGTCGAATTATGTTATCTTATATTTTTAGCGATCTTACCAATTTCTTTGGAGATGTTCCATATTATTCTTACGGTACAGAAGATCCAGATTTTCAAGCTTTGCAGGTTGATGATATTAAATCACCAACGTTTGCCACGCAGCAAAAAATATATGCAGACATATTAAAAGAATTGAGAGCATCTGCCGATATGCTTGTCGTTGGAGAACCAGTTTTTACTGCTGGAGACAATATTTTTAATGGTGACGCTTTGAAATGGAAAAAATTTGCCAACAGTTTAATATTGAGAGTAGCAAATAGAATTCGTTCTGTTGATGCTGGTACTGCAAACAGTGCTATATCCGCTGCAATTGCCTCTGGTGTTTTTACATCTAATGATGATAATGCTGCGCAACAATATGAAACAGCTGATGTAAATGCTTCACCTCTTTGGGTTGCTTTCATAAGTAGAACAGATTTTGCCGTTGCTGCGCCTTTTATTAATTTGTTGAAAGGACAAACTGGAGGTTTTGGAACAGATCCTAGATTATTTGAGATGGCCGCACCAAAAGCGGTATCTATTGTAAACGTAAAAGCAAATACATATGACGTGAGTGATAACCTTGATGATTATGAAGGTATTCCATATGCATTCAGGGCTACTAACTTATTACCTCGTACCACATATTCATACCCAAGTAGTAAGGTTTTGCGACCTGACTATAAAGTTGTTTTAATGGAGTATGCAGAAGTTGAGTTTATCCGATCAGAAATTAATAATTGGGATCAAACTTTCTATGAAAGCGGTGTTCGTGCTTCACTTGACAAATGGGGAGTTGCAACTGCTGATGCAGATACTTTTGTTGCTGGATTACCAGCTGCTACAGCAAAGAATGTAATGACTCAAAAATATGTTGCTCTTTATATGCAAGCTCATGAATCTTGGGCAGAATATAGAAGAACAGGTTTCCCTGATACTGATGTTCTTTTGCTTCCTGGTGAAACGTATACGTTACCTGCAGATCAAGCTGCAGCATCAGATATTCCAAGCTACACTTTTGAGGCAGCTCCAGGTTCAACTGATTTACCATTTAGAATACGCTATCCACAAACTTTGCAAACTTTAAATGGTACCAACCTTGCAGATGCTGTTAGCAGACTACCAAATGGTGATACTATTTTAAGTAAACTATTCTGGGATAATAACTAATTTTATCCTATTATTTAATGACAAAAACCGCCTTTAGGGGCGGTTTTTTATTTCTAAATATTTGTTATTTAAGGATATATAATATAACGTTTTAAAACCTATCAATCCTTTTCTCTTCCTTCTCCTTTAAAATATTGTGCGTTATTCTTAAATAAAATATTGAAACTTGTAAGGCTACCGTAACATCTTGTAATATATTGCTGAAGATCAATTTTGTCTGATTCCTTCAAAGTCTTGCTTGCATTTATTTTTTGCTCCATTACCCTTAATCTATCTCGTAACATTACAATTTTATGGAAAAATGTATCAATCGGCATTTCCTTGTTTGATAGATTAGTGTCCTTTGGTTGTAATATCATAGTTCCATTTTTAAACTTATCTGCAATTGGGATTATTTCAGAAACATCACTCCATTTTCTAAGTATCGACCGCAGCGTATTTTCAACTTCAAAAAAGCTGATGGAATCTACCTCCGCTTCTGCTACTTCAATAATATCAAAAGTGTCATCAATGGCAATTGTTTCCAATCCGTTTTCAATAAATGTAACCCAATACATTTTCGAATTTACATTTGTTACAACTCCTTTTCCAAATTCTGGATGATCTATTCGAGATCCTATTCCTAATATCTGTTTCATAAATTGGTTTAATTAATTCAAAAAAAATACCCAACAAATTAGTGCGTTTGTTGGGTATTTAAAGTTAAAACTTTTTCAATTAAAAAAGTCAACTAAATTTTATGGCTTATATGGATAACTAATTTAAACCATTAAGTCACCTTCAACACCTGGATCTTGTTTTTTACCGGTTACGGCTCCAACACCCATTTTTAACAATGTCACAATTTTACCGTTTTTTGGTTCCCAATAATGTGCTTCTTGCGGTGAAATTTTAAGTGCAGAAACATTTGGATCGTCCACTCCGTCAAACCATGCATCGTCTGTGCTTCCGTATAATTCTTTAATAATTGCTTTGTCCAAAACAATAGATGCCGTTGCATATACGCACAAAAATTGCATATCGCCAGATTTACTATAATTTAATAAAACATTACTATCCTTTTCGATATTCTTATTATGATCACTTGTCCTGCCGCTCAAAAACCAAATATTCCCCATTTCATCTACCTTTTTTGTGCTCATAGGTATGGTGTGATAAGGCGGTACATTTAAATTTGAAGTGAACATGGCAAAATCAATTGATTCTGCTAATTCCTTCACTTTCGACTTTGCTTCTTCTGAAAATAGATTCTCTTTACTCATAATTGTTAGTTTTTGTTTTAAAGGTCGCTAAAAAAGGGTTTATGGCTACTACTTGAAATTTTAAAGTTTAGTTAAAATATATTTTACCTCTAATTTAATTCAAAATATTTGAAAAGTAAATCACTTGAAAATTAAATATTGAACGTTTTTTTTCTTCTAAAACTAAAGGCAATCACCGCTTCTAATTATATTTAATTTTGCAAAAAATCCTTCGTATTTTAGTGTTTTAAAAATTTTCAGTACTTAGAAGTAAGATTGAAACTATAATTTTTAATTTTCAGTAGTTCACTAGCAACTACTAATTTCCTAAAAATACTTTGAGTCAAAAGAAACATATATCACTTAGACTTTGGTCCACGCTGCAAAAAGGTAATGTTCAGGCTTTGGGTGAGCTTTATGACCTGTATATAGACGAATTATTTACATACGGAATCCAAATTTCTCCAGATAAAGATTTGGTTATGGACTGTATTCACGATCTATTTCTTACCATTTATAAGTATAAAGAGAATTTAGCAGACACTACAAATGTTACATATTATCTCCTCTATTCGCTTAAAACGACCATAATTAGAAAACAAAAGGCAGATTCCAGATATCCTACTGAAATTAACGAATTTCAAAAATCCGAAGACAATACAATTGAAGAATCACTAATAGCAACAGATTTAGAAAATGAACGTAATTTTAAACTTTCTAAAGCAATTGCAACATTAAGCAAGAAACAACGCAGATGTTTAAAATTGAGATTTACCGAAAATCAATCATACGATGACATTGCTGAAACTTTACATATTTCGGTAAATTCCTCTAGAACGCTAGTTTATAGGGCAATCAAAACGCTTAGAATCCAAATGGGAATGCTAATATCAATCTTATTTTAAAATATTTTAAAATTTCTGTCTATATAGTAGTACATTCTTACTTATAGTTATAGAGCACCTAGTTAATCTCATTAAAGTAAGGATGCATTTGGTTTATGGGTAAAAAAAATGACATCAACTTTCAATCGCTTTCAAAAAAGGAAAAGGTTACTTTAAGAAACCGAATCTTTAGTTCAATTTATGGTTATAAATGTAAGCGGAGATTTCAGAAATTAAAAGTTTTTGCGGTTGCTTCAATAGCTATTGCCATTTTTTCCACACTTCTATTAAGTAAGAATTCATCAGAATCTAGCGATATTGAAAAATTTGCGGATTCACAAAATGTTATTTCTTCAAAAAAGGATAATATTGAACTTATATTGAATAATGCAAGTTTAACCATTCAAGATGAAAATGCACAAGTACGTTATTCAACAGATGGAGAGAAGGTTAATATAAATAACTCGAAAGCTGTAACTCAAGATAATTCGAAATTAGATGATTCCCACTTCAATACATTGGTTGTACCTTTTGGAAAAAGATCTAAAATTGAACTTTCCGACGGAAGCAAAATTTGGTTGAATTCTGGTTCAAAACTTATTTTTCCCGCAAAATTTGCTATTGAAAAAAGAGAAGTTTACTTAGAAGGTGAAGCAATTTTTGAAGTTGCACATTCCAAAAATAAGCCGTTTTTTGTAAAATCCAAAGATCACGAAATTGAAGTATTAGGCACCGTTTTTAACGTTAGTAATTACGAAGACGACGAGGCAATTGAAACCGTCCTCAAAACTGGAAGCATCAAAATACATTATAAAACCGAAGCATTTTTATCTTCAAAAAAAAGTGTAACAATAAAGCCAGGAATAAAGACTTCATTTAACAAAACAGCATTAACTATTGGTGAGAAAGTAGTAGATGTTGATCCATATTTCTCTTGGCGCGACGGAATATTCATTTTTAAAAATGACTCCTTTACTTCTATTATGAAAAAATTGTCGCGTTATTACAATATTTCAATACGTATTGAAAACGAAGATCTTGCAAAACAAACATTTTCGGGATACCTAGATGTAACTGATAATATTGAAACTGTTTTGAAAACAATAAAAGAAACTGAACCATTAGGTTTTGAATATAGATTTATTGAAAATAAATTGATTATAAATTAAAACTATAATACTCTTAAATAACGAATAGCTTAAAATAGAAAATGCAACAATGTTTTCTAAAACTAAAAACAACCTCTGAAACACTGCAATATTAACCAACCTAACACAATTATGAATAAAAACGAGAACCTTTCCTTATTGCCAAGGGCAAAATCTTTACGTAAATATCTAGGGCAATTAATACGAACCTTGGTATTATTAATAAGTATTGGTCTTGGCTCCTCATTCGCTAACACTAGCAATGCGCAAACCAAACTGGATATTGATGTAAACAATGTAAGTTTAGAAAAACTCTTCAAAATAATTCAAAAAAAGAGCGAATTTATATTCTTTTATAAAGATGATGTGCCTAATTACAAGGTTTCAGTTTCAATGAAAGAATCTACCGTTTCTGAAATTTTGGACAATGCCTTATCACAAACCAATTTGTCTTACATGATTAATGATAGACAGATTGTTATTAAAAATAAAATTTCTGAAACCAAAAATTCACAATCATCTCTTCAGGAAGAACGAGAAGTAAACGGAAATGTAAAAGATTTGACAGGTGTCCCGTTGGCTGGCGCGACAATAATTATTAAAGGAACCCAAAAAGGAACAGCAACGGACTTTGATGGTAATTTTAAAATAAATGTTCCCTCCGATGCAAGCACTCTGGTTATTACATATTTGGGTTACAAAGCGCAGGAGGTTTCTATTGTTGGTCTTACAAATGTGAATATTACAATGGCTGAAGACAATAATTCCTTAAATGAAATTGTAGTTATAGGTTATGGAACAACAAAGAAAGCTTTAGTAAGTGAAGCTTTATCGTCCATTACCGCAAAACAACTTAAGGATATTCCCGTATCATCTGTTGATGGGTTATTGCAAGGGCAAGCGGCCGGCGTGCAAGTTAGTCAAAATTCTGGAACTCCAGGAGGCGAAATGTCTGTTCGTATTCGTGGTTTAACCTCAATAAGTGGTTCAAGCCAACCTTTATATGTAATTGATGGAATAACAGTAACCACTGGCGATTTTGGACAAATTGGTTATTCTGGTCAAGGTGCAAGTGCGCTAACCGATCTAAACCCAAATGATATTGAATCTATAAGTATCCTCAAAGATGCTTCGGCAACTGCAATTTATGGAGCAAGAGCTTCAAACGGAATTGTTTTGATTACGACCAAACGTGGTAAGAAACAGCAAACTGCCGTTGCGGTTAATATTTATTCCGGTTTACAAAGGGTTTGGAATAAAATAGATTTGCTAGACGCAAGACAGTGGATGGATTATCGTAACGATCTTACAAACTCAACCGTTTTTACGCAAGAGCAAATGGATAACATTACAATTGATACAGATTGGCAAGATGTTATTTTTAGAACAGCTCCTATAAATAGTTATGAAATTTCCGCGACCGGCGGCTCAGATAAAACGCAATTTTTTATAAGTGGAACCTTATTTGAGCAAGAAGGAATTTTAATAGGTACAGATTACGACCGTTTTAATACGCGGGTAAATGTGGATCACGAATTGTCCGACAGAGTTAAAATAGGAACCAGTATTGGTTTAAGCTATGCGCATACAGACAGGGTTGAAAGCGACCAAACATTGCACGGACCTCTACCAAATGGTATTTCAACGCCTGCAATTTTCCCCGTTTTTAATCCGGACGGATCTTATAACCAAGATGGACCTTACTCAAACCCGGTTTCCATTGCGAGAGAGGCGATTAACGAAAACTTTTCATATAGAACAAATTCTAACTTTTATATTGATTATAACATCACACCAGATTTAACACTGTCATCCAAATTGGGAGTAGATTTCTTGAATTTTAGAGAACATGGTTACGAAAGTACGCGAACCGTACAAGGTGCAAAATATAACGGACTTGGTTTTGAAACCTACAGCAACATTTCAAATATTGTTTCGAACGATTTCTTGACGTATAAAAAACGTTTCAATCAACATAAAGTTGAAGCTTTGGTAGGTTATAGTTTTGAAAGCAGAAAATATAGATCTTCTTTTATAAGAGGTCAAGACTTTGCCGATGATGATTTGCAATATATTAACTCCGCAGCTACAATTGTCTCGGCAAGTGCAAGTGCTAGCGATGAAGGTATTCGTTCCTATTTTGGAAGAGCAAACTATAATTTTGCCGACAAATATATATTAACCTTAACTGGCAGATTTGATACTTCATCAAAATTTGGTTCAAATAACAAAACCGGATTTTTCCCGGCAGCATCTGTAGCTTGGCGTGTTTCTGAAGAAGAATTTTTAAAAGATAGTAAACTAATTTCAGATTTAAAATTACGTGCAAGTTATGGTTTAACCGGTAACGACGACATTAGCCCTTTCTTATTTTCAGAATTATACGGAAATGGATCTTACGGCGGCTCGCCAGCAATCTATCCGAGCAATATTCCCAATCCAGATTTAAAATGGGAAAGTACATCGCAACTTAACCTTGGTATAAACTTTGGCTTTTTTAATGATCGTATAACTATTACCGCAGATTATTATGACAAACAAACAAAAGATTTATTGTTAAGCAGACCATTACCGACAAGTTCAGGATTTTCAGCAATAACTGAAAATGTAGGCCGCGTTGAAAATAAAGGGATAGAAATAACCCTTTCAACACAAAATTTAATTGGCGAATTTTCTTGGAATACGCAGTTCAACATTGCAGGAAACCGCAATAAAGTGCTTGAACTTTACAACGGCCAACCAATTGACGATATTGGTCGTGGTGGAAACCGAATAATGGAAGGACAACCAATCGGTATTTTCTACAGTTTTGAATCTTTGGGAGTAGATCCTTCAACGGGAGATATTGTTTACGCAGACACAAATTTTGACGGAGAAATAACTTCGACAGATAGAACGGTAGTTGGCAATCCGCACCCAGATTTTATTGGTGGTTTGACAAATAATTTTTCCTATAAACATTTCGATTTAAGTGTATTTTTACAAGGCTCTTATGGCAATGATGTTTTTAACGGTTCTAGATTGTTTTTAGAATCGCTTCAAGGCGGCGATAACCAAGTTGAAGCCGTAACAAGAAGATGGCAACAACCGGGAGATATTACTGATATTCCACGAGCAACGACAGATCCAATTGCGGCCGCGCAAAACAAACGTGTTTCTTCCAGGTTTTTAGAGGACGGCTCCTATCTTCGTTTTAAGAATGTTACGTTAGGGTATACGTTAGACCAAAACAATATGAAAAATCGATATTTCACTTCAATCAGATTATACGTAAGCGCGCAAAACTTATTCACGTTTACAAATTATTCCGGTCTTGATCCTGAAGTTAATTATCGTGGCGATGACAATGCCGTTATTGGCACAGATTTCTTTACCTATCCACAAGCACAAACCTTTACATTAGGCGTTAATCTTAAAATATAACAGATGAAAAAGTTACTATATATTTCAATATTTTGTCTTGCAGCGTTTTCTTGTAATGTTGTAGATACCGAACCACAGAATTCAATTGATGCTGGTCAAGCCTTTAAAACTAAAGAAGATATTGACAAAGGTATTTTGGGAGCATACGCTTCTTTTCAAAGCCTAAGTTATTATGGCAGGACCTACAGTATTTTTGCAGATTTGGCCGCAGATAATCTTTCACATCCCATAGATGCTACAGCTACAGATTATGCTGAGGTGGACAATAATAATATGTTACCGGAAAACGGAAGCAATAGCAATATTTGGTCTATTTGTTATGACGGTATAAACGTGGCAAATAATATTATTACCAAAGTTCCGACAATAGTAGATATGACCGAAGCTGAAAAAAAACGCGGCCTTGGCAGAACTATATTTTATTAGAGCTTTAAACCATTTTAACTTAACGCGTTATTATGGCGATATCGTTTTGCGATTGGAACCAACAATTGGCACAACCGGTTTGGATGCCCCAAGAGTTCCCGTAGCTCAAGTTTACGAATCGATAATTTCAGATTTAAACTTTGCGGTGGCAAATCTTGCAAACTCCGGTTCAAAAATTAGAGGTTCCCAAAATGCAGCAAAAGCATTGTTGGCTCGGGTTTATTTATATCAACAAAATTATCAAATGGCAGCCGCAACAGCTTCAGACGTTATAACTAATGGCGGCTATACCCTACTCCCAAATTATGCGGACGTTTTTGCAACTGAAGAAAATGCTGAATCTATTTTTGAAATATCCTTTTCACAATTAGAAAGAAACCGAATTGCGGAATATAATTTCCCAAAGTCTTTAAACGGCAGACGCGAAGTTGAACCATCACAGGATTTGTTGGATGCTTTTGAAGAAAACGACCAACGTTTTGATGCTAGTCTTGCCTTTGCAAGTACGCTAGCGTACGCAATTAAATACGACGATTTAAATCTAGGCGCAGACAATTTTATAGTAATACGTTTGGCAGATATGTATTTAATTAGAGCCGAAGCACTCGCAAAAAGTTCGGGAGACGTAACGCAGATTAAAGCAGATTTGAATATAATTCGAAACAGAGCTGGCTTGTCTAACTTCAATTCAAATGACATTAACCAACTTATTACTGCAATCGAAAAAGAAAGAAGAGTAGAATTTGCTTTTGAAGGTCAGCGGTGGTTTGATCTTGTAAGAACTGGCAGAGCTGTTGAAGTTTTATTCAATGTTACCAGCCCAAATCAAACCCTATTTCCAATACCTTTTGACGAATTACAGACAAACCTTGATCCTGGAATGGTTCAAAATCCAGGATATTAATAAACTAACCAGACTAACATACATATTATGAAAACAATCATTTACAAATATAGTTTTTTGGCAATTCTCACATTTGCTTTATTCTCCTGCCAAAAGGATGACGAAGTATTACAACCACAATCGCAAGCAGAATTTACCGCAAGCGCAACAACTGTAGCCATTGGCGAATCGGTTCAATTTACCAATAACTCTCAAAACGGAACTGCCTTTAAATGGAGTTTTGGAGATGGAACCATTTCAACCCAAGTTTCACCAACAAAATCGTACACAAGCAGCAACAAATTTTTGGTAAGCCTTGTAGCTACAGGTTCGGGAGGCTCTACAATTTCAAATATGGAAATTACGGTAACGCCGGCAAGTTCTTTTACTGTTGAAGATGTAGATAATTTAATTTCGGGTATTCCGGTTCAATTCACCAATACTTCAATTGGTGCAACTAGCTACAGTTGGACTTTTGGTGATGCCGACAATTCAACTTCAACAGAAGAAAACCCAACATTTACATATACTTCAGATGGAACATATACCGTTTCGCTAACTGCGACAACAATTTATGGTTCAAATACAACTACGAAAGAAATTGTGGTAGCAATGGGCGCTGAAGCTCCTGCAAGTTTATACTATATAGCTTACGGCGATGAATTTATAAGAAGTCTAACCTTGGACGGAACAGGGACAACAACCGATATTTTAGACCTTGTAGGCAAAGCTGGCGTTGGGTTGGCTTATGATGCTACAAATCAAAAAATATATTTTAGTGATTTTGATACCAATCCATTCGGGAATATTTGGAGAGCGAATCTTGACGGCAGCGGTGCGGAAATGATTGTAAGTAATATAGGCGATCCTTACGGAGTTGCGGTAGATGAAGTGAACAGCAAAGTATATTGGGTTGATGATGAAGGCAATGTTTCAAGAGCAAATTTGGATGGCTCTTCTCCAGAAATAGGTATCGTGAATGTTGCCGGCGCACAATGGCGCGCTATTGCTTTGGATGTTGAAAACAACAAATTATATGCCTATGAAGTAAACGTAGAGCAATTATATACGGCAAATCTCGATGGAAGCAATCCACAGGTTTTGATTTCAGGAATTTACGGTTACGCAATTGCGATAGATACAGTTAACGACAAAATTTATTTTGACGATCAAAACGCAGCAATTTTAGGGGTAGCAAATTTAGACGGAAGCAACATTCAAACAATTGATGCGAATGGAACTAGAATTTACGGTATTCAAATAGATAATGAAGCTAATAAATTATACTATTCAGGTCGAGACACAGGCGAATTGTACCGTTCAAATCTTGATGGTTCTGAAAGAGAAATTTTGGCAACAGGAATTGCAAGCCCAAGAGGAATTGCTTTAATAAAATAAGAAAATTATGAAATACTTAATAGCATTCGTATTACTTTTCGGGTTGGGAACTTTTGTACAATCTTGTACAGATGATAGTTTCCCAGTACCTGCAGCGAGTACCGTTCCACAATTCACATATACAATAAATAATGATGAATTTGCCCCAGCAACCGTTACTTTCACCAATACATCAATTGTTCCGGCAACTGTTGGCGAAGCTTCTTATTATTGGAATTTTGGAAATGGTGAATCTTCAACAGCAGCAAATCCTACTTTTACCTATAACCAACCGGGCGCATATATTGTAAAATTGGTGGTTAGCACTTCTGGTTCGTTAGAAGTAAAACAGGCAACTCAAACAATTGTAGTTAAAGATGCAAATGCGGTTGGCGTACCAATTTTTTACACAGATGGTTCAGCAATTTACAGAGGATTAATTAATGATCAAGCTCCTGTGTTTTCTGTAATTCCTGGCATTGCGCCTCAAGCTTCTTACGGAATGGTTATAGATAGTCTTCAAAATAAATTGTACATAAGTGATAGTGATGGCGGAAAAATTTACCGTGCAAACTTAGATGGAAGTGAATTTGAAGATTTTAGAAGTGGTTTAGATGCACCTATCGGAATGGCTATAGATTATGTTGGAAACCAAATTTATTGGACAACAAGCAACAGCATTCAAAGAACAGATTTGGAAAATACTGACGTAAATGCCAAAGAAGACTTTGCAACCGGACAGGATAATGATCCCGAAGGTGTTGCAATTCACGCTGCAACCAGTAAAGTTTATTGGGGTAATTACAATGGTGGTATTTGGTCAAAAAATCTGGATGGAACTGGTGAAACATTAGTATTGGCAGATATTGAAACCGGAAGTATGGCAGTTTTTGAAGATCGAATTTATTATGATGAATATGTTGCTTCTGGCGATATCAGAATTAAATCTGCCGCATTGGATGGTACAAATATTACCACAATTGCAACAGGAATTGGTCGCGTTGTTTACGGCATTGGGTTTGACGCTACAGCAAATAAAATCTATTGGGGCGACAGAGCAACAGATGCAATGATGCGTGCCAATTTGGATGGTTCAAATATAGAATTGTACTATCAGGCTGAAAGTGATACCCGCGGAATTGTAATCGGAAATTAATAAACTATGAAATCTATAAATCGACACCTTATAATTGCAATTTTAATTCTTGCATTAATACCATTTCAAAGCTTTGCACAGAATACCGAAGCCAAAGGGAAACTTGTAATTATAGGTGGCGGATCAAGATCTACAGAATTGGTGCAACGCATTATCAAAGAAGCCCAACTCGATAAAGGTGGTTACGGAATAATTTTACCAATGGCGAGTTCTGAACCGGATTCTGCTATTTACTATGCAAGCAAGCAGTTTTTGGAAGCTGGACTTAAAAACGTGGTCGGCATTTCATTTGTAAAAGACGAAAAATTGAAGAAATCCAAAATTGATTCAATTATAAATGCACGGATGATTTATATTTCGGGCGGCGACCAAAATCGGTTTATGGAAATAATTTCTGGCACAGATGCGGAAGAAGCAATCCACGAAGCCCTTAAAAATGGTAGCTTAGTTGCTGGAACAAGCGCAGGTGCGGCCGTGATGAGTAAAAAAATGATTACGGGAAATGAGTTGAAACATAAAGAATATTCTTCAACCTTCAAAAATATTGAAACAGATAATATTGAAATAGGAACTGGCTTAGGAATGGTTGAAGGTGTAATTATTGATCAACATTTTGTAAAACGAAGTCGTTATAACAGACTTATAAGCGCCGTAATTGAGCATCCGGAATTAGTGGGAATTGGCATTGATGAATCTACCGCACTTTTAGTAATTGGCAATAAAATTGAAGTTTTGGGCGACTCTCAAGTAATCGTTATCAATAATGCTGAAAATTCAAAAATTGAAAAGAATGGGAAACTGGGAGCAAAAGGTTTAAGCCTGAATATCTATTTGCCCGGCGACACTTTCACTATAAATTAGAATAATACAAAATGACATTGAAATCAAATAAAATACTAATTCTAAGTTGCCTCATAATGTTTAATCTTGGTATGGCACAAAATGACAAAATTGAAAAATCCATTGTAAAGTCGGTTGATAACAATACAAAAGCGTCAATAGATTTACTCAAAAAAGCCGTGCTTATAAACAGCGGCACGTTAAATATTGAAGGAGTAAAAAAAGTAGGAAAACTTTTTAAGGCTGAATTGGATAAATTAGGTTTCAAAACGGAGCTTACAAATGGTGAAGCTTACGGAAGAGCAGGCCATTTAATTGCGAAACACGAAGGTAAAAAAGGACCAAAATTTTTATTGATTGGCCATTTGGACACGGTTTTTGAATTGGACAGTCCATTTCAAGAATTTACAATGCTGGACGATACGATAATGAAAGGTCCTGGCGTTGCAGATATGAAAGGTGGTGATGTAATTATAATTTTGGCGATGAAAGCTTTAAAAGAAGCTGGCGTTTTGGAAGATATGTCTATTGAAATAATTATGACAGGCGATGAAGAAAAAAGCGGCTCTCCCATTGAATTATCAAAGAAGGATTTAATTGATGGTGCAAAAAGAGCCGATATTGCATTAGGTTTTGAAAACGGCGATAACAATCCAAAAACCATAGTAGTTTCCCGAAGAGGTTCTGAAGATTGGAAACTTACTGTAACTGGTAAGCCCGCACATTCATCACAAATTTTTACAGATGAAATTGGCGCAGGTGCAATTTATGAAACGTCACGGATTCTAAACGACTTTTATCTTCAACTGGCAAATGAAAAAGACCTTACCTTTAATCCTGGTTTTATTATTGGCGGAACAGATTTAGAACCAAATGAAGAACAAACAGGTGGTCGCGCTTTCGGAAAAAACAATGTTGTTTCACAAAAAACAATTGTACACGGAGATATTCGTGCCGTTTCTCCGGAACAATTAATGAAGGCCAAAAAAATTATGAATGAAATCGTTTCAAAAAATTATCCGCACACATCGGCAGAATTAATTTTCGACAATGAAGGATATCCGCCATTGGCGAAAACGGATGGAAACGTGAAACTATTGGGAGATTACAACACAGTGAGCCAAGATTTAGGATTTGGAAGTGTTGAAGCTGTAAACCCAAGAAATGCTGGTGCGGCAGATATTTCTTTTACTTCGGGATATGTAGATATGGCTTTGGATGGATTAGGACTAACAGGCGGTTCCAGCGATCATACTATAGACGAAGTAGGAAATCTAGATACGGTTCACACCCAAGCTAAGATTACCGCAGTTTTAATGTATAGATTAATGAAAAAAGGAATTAAGAATTTAGAAAAGTAACTATGAAAAAAATTGTACTCTTATCGGCAATATTCAGTAACACACTACTATTTGCCCAAAACTTTACCGAATATACCACAGGAAGCACCACAGATATTACAACAAACCAAGAACAAGGAGTTTGTATAATGGGCGGCGCAACAGAAAATGACGAAGCTATGGTTTGGTTTTTAAACAAGGCAAATGGCGGCGATGTTCTGGTTTTAAGAGCAACGGGCGACGACGCTTACAATAACTACTTTTATTCTGAATTAGGAGTTACGATAAACTCTGTAACCACTTTGGTAATTAATAATGCGTCCGGCGCATTAGAACCGGAAGTCCTCCAAAAAGTAGCAAATGCCGAAGCAATTTGGTTTGCTGGTGGCGATCAATATGATTACGTTTCATACTTTAAAGATAACGCGATGGAAGACGCCCTAAATAATTTTATAAATGTAAAAAAGGGAGTAGTTGGCGGCACAAGCGCAGGTATGGCAATAATGGGAAGTTATTACTTTACTGCCCAGTTTGGAACATTAGATTCTGATGTAGCGCTTAGCAATCCATACCATCCACGAGTAACTTTGGGATACAATGACTTTTTGGAAGTGCCATTTATGGAAAATGTTATTACCGATACACATTTTGCAGACCGAGATAGACAAGGAAGACTGAGTGTGTTTTTGGCCCGATTTATTCAAGACAATGGACCGAGAAGTTATGGTATTGCCTGCAATGATTATGCAACAGTTTGCATAGAACCTGATGGCAAAGCTTATGTTTATGGCGAATATCCTGATTATCCGGAATTTGCCTATTTCCTGCAAGCCAATTGTGTTGACAATTACCAACCAGAAACCGTCGTGGCAGGAACACCAGTTACTTGGAATAGAAATGCGGAAGCAATAAAAGTATATAAAGTACCTGGAACATACGGCGGCCCAAATTATCTAGACTTATCCGATTGGGAAACCGGCCTTGGCGGAACTTGGGAAAATTGGTCTATAGATAATGGTAATTTTACAATGGTTGATGGCGTAAATCCTGAATGTGGACTACTTTCAAATAGTGATTTTACTACTGATGATTTGACCATCTACCCTAACCCATCAATAGATTTTATTTACATTTCTTCGGCAGCATCAATCAATAATGTGAAAGTTTATGATATGTTGGGTAAGGAAATGAATATTGAAATTGATAATACTTCTAAGATTGATATTTCTACTTTAGCCGCAGGAACTTATATTTTGAAATTAGAAACTGAAGGGTTAGTAAAGAATTTTAAAGTTTTGAAAAATTAAATCTCCTTCCATTATTCAATAATGTAAAAGCCGTCTCAAATTTGAGAAGGCTTTTTTTGTGACCGCGAAGGGATTAAATATCCCATAAAGCTCCGCTTTGAAAATTAAAAAGCTGTACTTACAAATTCAAGCGAGCTTGATTTGACGTACAGCTTTTTTAATTTATTCGTGACCGCGAAGGGATTCAAACCCCCAACCCTCAGAGCCGAAATCTGATGCGCTATTCAGTTGCGCCACGCGGCCGTAATTAGTAATCTATAATCTTCAAAAATTTTAAACCAAAAACTTTGTTACGAAAGTCTTGTTTTTACAATTGTTGAAATTGTCTTGCCATCTGCTTTTCCTGCTAATTTTGCGTTTGCCAATCCCATAATTTTGCCCATATCTGCCATTGATTTTGCTCCGGTTTCCGCAATAATTTCATCAATTGCCTTAGCAACTTCTTCTTCGCTTAACTGCTTTGGCAAAAATTGCTCTATCACTTCAGCTTGCGCTAATTCTGGCCCGGCTAAATCTTTTCTATTTTGTTCCAAATAAATTACTGCACTGTCTTTGCGTTGCTTTACTTGTTTTTGCAAAATCTTAATTTCTTCTTCTTCGCTTATTTCAGTTTTGGAACCAGTTTCTGTTTGTGCAATTAACAATGCAGATTTTACCGCTCTTAAAGCTTCCAACGTCTGTGCGTCCTTTGCTTTCATTGCTGTTTTCATTGCGTCCATTACTTTTTCTTGAAGCGTCATTTTTCCAGATTTATTTTGAATGGCGAAGATACTTAATTATGCTTTTAAAAACCGAAACGACTTACTAAAGATTTTTATAAATTAATTCAATATAAAAACTGAAAAAGCCCGAAATTTATAAAAACTTCGGACTTTCAGCAATTAGTGTTACAGCAAAATGGTCTGTAGATTTTCTAATCTACATTATCGTGTAAATATGAATTGTTTTTTCTTAATTCAATCTCATCATCATTTGTATTTACAGAGGTTCGAGAAAGTTTACTTCCTTCATTTTTTGCATTTTCAAGATCAATTCCCATACGTTTGTATGCTGGTTGCTTTTCAATTTCGTCTACATTGTTATGGCTATTTCTGAACTTATAATTAAACTCCTTCATTTTTTGACGACGCTCTTCTGTTCTATCTTTCAACAACTGTGAAATTGGCGAATTCATTGGATCTATCGGACCATCTGTTTCAACCAAATCTTTTTGTATTTCAGGTTTTGTGGTGCGCTCAAAAACTATTTCTTCATCTACAATTTCTTCAACTTTTTTAGGTTTTGCGCTGTTCAGCATATTTTCAACCTCTTGATAATCGTCTAAAGAATATCTTTTAACCTGCCCGCCTTTTGATTCCGTGATAGGAATAATTTCAACCGCATCGCGAACTTCTATGTTTTCAGCCTTTATATTTAATTTAAATTCTAATTCATCCTCATTGTCAGCTTCTTCTTCAACCGACAAGGTTTCTACACTTTTTGAAACTGGATTTATTGGAAGATCGAACATTAGCATTTGATCGTCTCTATCTTCAGCTTCAAAATTGTTCGATTCAATTTCTTCTTCAATATGATTGGTTGCTGAAATAATTACAAAATCATTTACATCAATATTTCTAACATCAACGGCCTTGAATTCAGAAAATGATTTACCTGAAATCTGCTCATAAACAACATCAATATTTTGAATAAGTTGTGATGTTTCAATATAACCTTCAAAAGGAATTGCTTTTGGAGCCGAAACTTCAACTTTTGAAAATTGGGGTTTTGTATATGTTGGTCTTTCGGCAACTTCTTCTACATCAAACAATGTGTGTTTTGTTACCGTGTTTTCGATAGTTTCAGTAGGTTTTGGTGCAGGAAATGAAATAGGACTTGCAGTTGCTCTGGGCGTTAAAACTTGGTCTGCACGTTGCTCATCTTCAAGCGTGTGTATAATTTTTTTGGTTTCAGTATTTACTATTTCGTTCTGTTGTTCAACATTAAAACCCGTTGCGATTACGGTTATTGCAATGGCTCCTTCAAGGGTTGCATCTTCCCCAACACCCATAATTATATTTGCGCTGTTTCCAGCTTCTGCTTGAATATAATCACTCACTTCGCCAATTTCGTCGATCGTGATTTCCTCAGTCCCAGAAACGATAAGCAACAATACGTTTTTAGCACCTTTAATTTTATTGTCGTTCAATAATGGCGAATCCAACGCTTTTGTTATTGCAACGTGTGCACGCTCATTTCCACTTGCAGTTGCACTTCCCATAATTGCCGTACCGCTGTTTGCAAGTACTGTTTTTGCATCACGAAGGTCAATATTTTGGGTATAATGATGTGTAATTACTTCAGCAATACCACGAGCAGCTGTGGCAAGTACCTCATCGGCTTTTGAGAATCCGGCTTTAAATCCTAAATTTCCATAAACCTCACGTAATTTGTTATTGTTAATTACTACCAAAGAATCTACATTAGCCCGCAAATTTTCAACGCCAATCAATGCTTGGTCGTTACGCATTTTTCCTTCAAACTGAAATGGAATTGTAACGATACCAACCGTTAAAATATCCATATCCTTCGCCATCTTTGCGATTATTGGTGCGGCACCAGTTCCTGTACCACCGCCCATTCCGGCAGTAATGAAGATCATTTTAGTGCTAGCGGTAAGCATTCTTTTAATTTCTTCCATACTTTCAACCGCGCTTTGCTCCCCTACTTTTGGGTTTGCACCTGCGCCCAAACCTTCCGTTAACGAAAGACCAAGTTGAATTTTATTTGGCACCGGACTATTTTCTAGCGCCTGCGCATCTGTATTGCAGATTACAAAATCTACCCCTTTTATGCCTTGGCTAAACATATGGTTAATTGCGTTGCTGCCGCCACCACCAACACCAATCACTTTTATTACGTTGGATTGGTTTTTTGGCAGATCGAATGAAATGTTGTCGAATTCTGTTTTGCTGCTCATATTCTTTTGTTTGTGAAATTTTAAACTTTTTCTTTTATGCTTTTTTTTACTGAAAACTGTTACTGAAAACTGGTTACTTCCTTCATTCTGCGTTGTCCAAGAAATCTTTGAATTTTTCTGCCCATTTGTCAAAAAATCTTCTTCTTTCTTTTGGCATTTCTTCAACCTCATCATCAACCGTTGGGGTGCTTGGCGCCGATTTTTGTTTTTCTCCCTCAGCTACTTTTTCTTCATTTGTTTCACTGTTATCAAAATGTTTCATTAAGGTTGGTTTCTCCTTACTTTGAAGGCTATTTAAAACCAAACCAACCGCGGTTGCATACATTGGGCTCGTAGTTTCTGGGTCGCTATCTCCCGCCAAATGTTCGTTTGGATAGCCAATTCTAGTATCCATTCCCGTAATGTATTCTACCAACTGCTTTATATGTTGTAATTGTGCGCCACCGCCAGTAATTACAATACCTGCAATAAGCTTTTTCTTTTGATCTTCGTGACCGTAATTTTTAATTTCTAGATAAACCTGTTCAATTATTTCAATTACCCTTGCGTGAATAATTTTTGAAAGATTCTTCAATGTAATTTCTTTTGGCTCGCGACCTCGTAAACCTGGTATTGAAACAATTTCGTTGTCTTTATTTTCTCCTGGCCAAGCTGAACCGAATTTAATTTTTAGCAATTCTGCCTGCTTTTCAATTATTGAACAGCCTTCTTTAATATCTTCAGTTATAACATTTCCACCAAAAGGAATTACCGCTGTATGACGAATAATTCCATCTTTGAAAATTGCTAAATCTGTGGTGCCACCACCAATATCAACCAATGCAACACCAGCTTCTTTTTCTTCTTGACTCAACACCGCATTTGCCGAAGCCAAAGGTTCTAACGTGATACCAGAAAGCTCCAAACCTGCACTTTTTACACAACGCCCAATATTTCTAATCGAGGAAACCTGACCTACAACTACGTGAAAATTTGCTTCCAATCTTGCGCCGTACATTCCAATTGGTTCTTTAATCTCCGCTTGCCCATCAACTTTAAAATCTTGCGGTAACACGTGTATAATCTCCTCTCCCGGAAGCATAACCAACTTGTGAACTTGGTTGCAAAGTCTTTCAATGTCGGCTTCATCAATTACCTCGTCGCTATTTGTTCTGGTTATATAATCACTGTGCTGTAAGCTTCTAATGTGTTGGCCTGCAATACCTACAACAACCTCTTTAATCTTCATTCCCGAAGCAGTTTCAGCATCCTGCACAGCTTGTTGGATACTTTGGATTGTCTGAGTGATATTATTAACCACACCGCGATGTACTCCCAAACTTTTTGCTTTGCCAATACCCAAAATTTCCATTTTGGAATATTCGTTCTTCTTCCCCACCATTGCGACTATCTTAGTGGTACCGATATCCAATCCTACTGCTATGTTGTCGTTTTTCATACGCTACAATTAATTGGTCAAAATTTATTCTTTTAACCTTTTTTCTGCTGAAAAAATTTTATCAACAGTTACTTATTTTATTTTGAACTGAATAAACCGAAGCCATCCGAATTCACTATTTATCTTTTTTTGTTGCAACAACCTGTGTTTCAAATTGCAGATTGATGCGTTTGTAAGTGTATAAACTACTATCCTGTTTTGTTTTGGCATAAAATGCCTTAAAATTTTGAAACTTTTTTTCCAAAGCTTTCGGCTTTCCAATAAAAACATCGAAATCGTGTTCCCTTAATTTTAAAGACATTGAGCCGTCTTTAAATTCTTCAACACCTATTACGCTTGTCTTCATAAATTCATCTTCATTAATCTTCTGCAATACGGGTGTAACTTCACTAAAACCAGTTTTTGAAATACCAGAAATTAATGGCACTCTCGCTGAATAAATTTCAGACAGCGGCATTACCTTTCCATCTTCGTCCAAATAAACATCTGGCGAACCTGAAATCCTCCCAACGGGTTGTCTTTGTTCAATTTTTGCGCCAAGCGTTCCGTCAATGGTTATAAACACCTGAGCATCACGAACCATAGGGTTTTCCACCAATCGCTGCTCCAATTCCTTCAAAACTAAAGTTTCTTTACCTATGTTCTTAACCTTGCCGTTACTTTGTATCAACAATTTATTAACTGTATTTACGGTGATAAACGGGCTAGAATCGTTAATAAACTCTACCGTTACATTTTTAATATTTCTCGCTTCATTCCGTTTTTTACTGAAGCTGAAAAGAAATATCACAACTACAATCAATAGAACGAACTTTACGAGCATCCAATTAATTTTCATGTTTCAATATTTTAGTTATATGTGCTACTTCTGTCCCAATATCGCCGGCGCCAACCAACAATTTTATGCGGCAGTGCGACTGCAATAATATTTCTGGCAAAGCAGATTTAAAGACAAGTCTTTTATTTTCAGCAATTATCATATCCATCAACCATTGCGATGTGATTCCTTCAATTGGTTCTTCCCTTGCCGGATAAATATCCAACATAACAACTTCATCAAACTGGGAAAGACTTTTTGCAAATTCCACCGCAAAATCTCGGGTTCGGCTAAATAGGTGTGGTTGAAAAACAATCAATTTATGATCATTCGGGTACATTTCATTTACCGCTTGTGCCAATGCATCAATTTCGGTTGGGTGATGTGCGTAATCATCAATTAAAACTAATGTGTCCGTTTTTATTTTATACGAAAATCTACGTTGTACACCTTTAAAACTTGCTAATGCGTTACCTAATTTATCAATTGGAGCACCCACCAAAAGTGCCATTCCCAAAGCCATTACGGCATTTTTCAAATTATGGTGACCCGGTAAATTGAAGTGTAAATCTTTAATGGTAGTTTCAGGTGTAATTAAATCGAAATTGTATTTGCCGTCTTCAATTGTAATGTTCTTTGCTATATAATCGGCAGGTTCATTTATGCCAACCGTTTGGCCGTCCAATGGAAGATGTAATGAAATAAGTACTTTTTTCTCATCAGCAACGAGCTTTGAAAATTCCCGGAAAGCATCTGCAATGGTTTCGCTGTCGCCATAAATGTCAAGATGATCGGCATCCATTGATGTTATGCAAGCAATATCTGGCTGCAATTGCAAAAAGCTTCGGTCGAACTCATCTGCTTCAACAACCGTAATTTCGTTTCCTTTATAAATGAAATTTGAATTGTAATTTTCAGCAATTCCTCCCAAAAATGCGGTTACCGGCATTCCGGTTTCTGCAAGCAAATGTCCCAAAATTGCCGAAGTTGTAGTTTTTCCGTGTGTTCCAGCCACAGCCAAACAAAGGGAGTTTCGGGTAACTTCACCCAATAAAACGGCTCGTTTTACAACTTCGTAATTTTCTTTGAAAAAATGGATTAAGATTTTATTCCCCTTCGGAATTGCTGGCGTGTAAACTATTAATGTATTGTTTTTATCCTTAATTTTGGTTGGAAGCAAAGCCACATCATCTTCAAATGAAACTGAAATTCCCTCTTCAACCAAAGCATTTGTAAGATCTGTTGGAGTTTTATCATAACCAAAAACATTTTTTCCCTGCATTTTGAAAAAACGCGCCAGCGCACTCATACCAATCCCGCCAATGCCGACAAAGTAGAAGTTTGATATGTTTTTTAGGTTGTTCATTTTTTCTAAATGTTTCGAGTTTGTGGTTTATAGTTTTTAGTTTTTAGTTTAAAAGGTTTACAAGTCGATGAGTTTAGTTTGCTTATTTATTTGTTTACAGTTTATACTAAACTTATAAACCATCTAAACCTTCTAAACGCTTCGAATCCTTGACGTTTTATCTTTTCAATAATTTTTCAATTTCATCAACAATATCTTTTGTTGCATTTGGTTTTGCTAGTTTTTTGATGTTTTCAGATAACTTCTTTTGAAGTGAATCATCCTTTAACAACATTTCAAATTGCTGCTGAAATTTATTTTCCAATTCATTTTCTGGCAATAAAATGGCAGCTTTGTTTTCTGAAATTGATCTTGCATTTTTGGTTTGATGATCTTCTGCAACATTTGGCGACGGAATCAAAATGACAGGTTTACCAACCAAACAAAGCTCTGAAACCGATAGCGCACCACTCCTTGAAATAACAATATCTGCAGCTGCGTAAGCCAAATCCATTCTATTCAAAAACGGATAAATCTGCACAATTTTGCTTTCCGCAGTTTTATATATTTCTTCATATTGCTTGCCACATTGCCAGATAACCTGCACATTCAACTGTTCAAAAAATTCCTTATTTTCTTCAATTAATTGGTTTATTCTTTTAGCGCCCAAACTTCCACCCAAAACCAAAAGCGTTTTTTTCGATTTATCCAACTTAAAAAATTGAATAGCTTCTTTTCTTTTTTCAGAAACAGCTACCAAATCTTGTCGAACAGGATTTCCAGTTACTTTTATTTTGTTCGCTGGAAAAAACGTTTCCATATTTTGATACGCAACACATATTTTCTGAACTCTTCCTGCCAACCATTTGTTGGTTACACCAGCATAACTATTTTGCTCTTGTATTAAACTTGGCACTTTTCGCTGTGTTGCAACCCGCAATAAGGGAGCACTTGCATAACCGCCCGTACCAATTGCAACATCTGGATTGAATGCCCGTAAAATTTGACGTGATCTAACCAAACTTGAAGCCAACTTCAAGGGAAAAGCTAAATTTTGAAGCTTTAAACTTCGCTGAATACCCGAAATCCAAAGTCCCTTTATTTGATAACCTGCCTGTGGTACTTTTTCCATTTCCATCCTATCTTTTGCACCA
This sequence comes from Aequorivita sp., assembly GCA_965219125.1. Taxonomy (GTDB): domain Bacteria; phylum Bacteroidota; class Bacteroidia; order Flavobacteriales; family Flavobacteriaceae; genus JBBSOK01. The sequence continues at coordinate 2,616,682 of CBDCMO010000002.1, read as the reverse complement.
ACGAATAAAAATTCGGCGTTTGGATAGCGCAGTTTTAACTCGTTGGCAATTGCAATAGCAGGATAAATATGTCCGCCAGTGCCGCCGCCACTAATTATAAACCTGTATGGATTCTTCGAGTTCAGAGTTTAGAGTTTTAAAAATTCAATATTTTCGTATTCGGTCTTAATTGTTTTCTTTTTAATTTTCAATACATTATCAGCACTTCAACATTCGTTATTCGGTATTTTTTATATTCATAATTATGAATTTCGAATTCATAATTATCAAAGCGCTTCGCTCAAAATATCCAATGGATTTTCATCTTCTTCATTTGTAACGATAACTTCTCTTTTTGCGCTTACGCTTAAAATCATTCCTATTGCCAAGCACGTCATCCAAATTGAAGTTCCGCCGCTACTTATCAATGGGAGTGTTTGGCCTGTTACTGGAAATAATTCTACCGCAACCGCCATATTTATCAGTGCTTGAAATACGATTGGGAGACCTACACCAACTACCAATAATTTTCCGAAAACCGACTGACTTTTATGTGCAACAACTACAATTCTAAATAATAAAAGCAAGTATAAAAACATTAGAAAGACGCCGCCAACAAGACCAAATTCTTCAATAATAATAGCGTAAATAAAATCTGATGAGGATTGTGGTAAAAAGTTTTTCTGCACACTTTTTCCTGGACCTACACCAGCAATTCCGCCAGATGCGATTGCAATTTTTGCCTTTTCAATTTGATAATCTGCATCGGTATCTTTATCGTCCGTAAAGTTTGAAATCCGGCTCATCCACGTATCAACCCTGTTTGGAAAAACGCCCGGAAATGCCTTCGCCGAAACAATAAATAAGGTTAAAAAAATTATGCCGGCACCTAAAATGATTCCTAAATAACGCAAAGGGTAACCTCCTATAAAAACTAGCATAATTACCATTGCAAATATGATAGCCGTTGTTGAGAAGTTTGAGGGCAGTATCAATACCAATATCACAAAAACCGGCATCCAAAGTGGCAAAATAGTTTCTTTAAATGTTACCGTTTTATCCTTAATTCTAGAGAGATATCTTGCGACATACGTTAATAAAACAACGCCCGCCAAAGTTGAAGTTTGAAATGTTACGCCCACAACAGGAATACGAATCCATCTACTTGCAATTGCGCCATCTATTGTTGTGCCTGCCGCAATGGTTATTACTAATAAAATAAATATTATGGGCAAACCAATGACTGACAGACCTTTAAAATAATTAAATGGGAGTCTGTGTATGCCATACAGAATTATAAACCCCAATGTTAAATGTGCCAAATGCTTAAATAAATATGGTAATGTGCTACCATCGCCATACAAATATGCCAAATTGCTACTTGCACTGTAAACGGGTAAAAATGAGAGCAACGCCAAAAAGGCTACAATGCCCCAAATTGCTCTATCACCTTTTATATATTGAAAAATATTACCCACTTTTTCTTTATTTAAAATATTAAGTTCAGTTATAAATTTCTTACTGCTGCTTTAAATTGTCTTCCTCTATCTTCATAATTTTCAAACAAATCGAAACTTGCGCAGGCTGGTGAAAGTAAAACTGTGTTGGATCGCTCAGCCATTTTATAGGCAATTTGAACCGCAATTTCCATGGATTGGGTTTCGATAATTGTATCTACTATATTGCTGAAGGCCGCTTTAATCTTTTCATTATCAACGCCCAAACAAATAATTCCTTTTACTTTTTCATTTACCAACGGCAATAATTGGGTATAATCATTGCCTTTGTCGGTACCGCCAACTATCCAAACTGTAGGCGTTTGCATACTATCCAACGCGTAGAACGTAGCGTTTACATTTGTAGCTTTGCTATCATTAATGTATTGCACATTGTTAATTTTTAGTACTTTTTCAAGTCTATGTTCAACACCCTGAAAATTTTCTAAAGACTCACGAATTGTCGCTTTCCGAATTTGTAAAAGCTTGGCAACTGTGCTTGCAGCCATCGCATTTTTTAAATTGTGTTGTCCTTGTATTCCTAAGCTTGCGATTGGCATGGTAAATGTTGAGTTATCTATGGTTATTACTATTTCTTTGTTCTTAATATATGTGCCTTGTTCAAAGCTTTTTTCAAGTGAAAAAGGAAGCATTGTCGATTCTATTTTATGGGAATAAATCCATTTTGTAATTTCTTCATCGTCAGCGTCGTAAATAAAATAATCGTCCTTTGTTTGATTTTGAATTATCTTAAATTTTGATTCGATATAGTTTTTATATTCATAATTATATCTATCCAAATGGTCGGGCGACAGATTTGTTAAAACTGCGATGTGCGGTTTAAAACTTTCTATATCATCTAGTTGAAAACTTGAAATTTCCAAAACAAAATTTTCGAACTTACCTTCCGAAACCAATTGTGCAAAGCTCTTACCAATATTCCCACCGAGCGCAACATTTAGATTGCCGTGTTTCAGCAATTCAAAAGTTAGGGTTGCGGTGGTTGTTTTCCCGTTGCTTCCCGTAATCCCGATGATATTCGCTTTTGTATATTTTGAAGCGAATTCAATTTCAGATAAAACCTTTATTCCCTTTTCTTTCAACCGTTTTACAATTGGTGCTTTGTCTGGAATTCCCGGACTTTTCATTACAATTGTACTTTCAATTTCTTCGGAAGTAATTTCAGCAAGTAGCTTTTCAACTTTTTGATGGCTTTCTCCTTCCCAATCAAATTCATTTTCAATTAATTGCTTTTTATAATTCTCTTTTATAATTCCCGCATCCGAAACCAATACCGAAAATTTTTCCTTCTTCGCCAATATTGCAGTGCCAATACCACTTTCTCCCGCACCGAGAATGACGATTTTAGCTTTTATATTTGAATCTGTTGACTGCACTATTTTACTTTTGAATAATTTTTCTTTTAAACACTAAACTTTTAAATTCATCATCCTTATCGACTTTTCTATCTAATTTTCAACGTTACAATCGTAATGATTGCTAGAAAAATGCCGATAATCCAAAACCGTGTAACTATTTTGCTTTCGTGAAAGCCCTTTACCTGATAGTGATGATGTAGTGGCGACATTCTGAAAATACGCCGACCTTCACCAAATCGCTTTCGGGTATATTTAAACCAAGAAACCTGCATCATTACCGAAAGTGTTTCAATAAAAAATACACCGCATAAAATTGGAATAAGTAATTCTTTACGAATGCTAATTGCGATTACGGCTATAATTCCACCAATTGCCAAACTGCCCGTATCGCCCATAAATACTTGCGCCGGATAGGTATTGTACCATAAAAAACCAATGAGCGCTCCAGCAAATGCCATAATGAAAATGGTCATTTCGCCCGTATTTGGGATGTAAACAATATTGAGATAATCTGAAAAAACCAAATTTCCCGAAACCCACGCAAAAAGTGCAAGCGTAACAACAATTATGGCCGATGTGCCTGCTGCGAGACCATCTATTCCATCCGTGAGATTTGCGCCGTTTGAAACTGCGGTGACAATAAAAATTACAATTGGAATAAAAATCAGCCAGATGTAGCTTTTCCATTCATCTCCAGCCCAGCTTATTAAGCTTTCGTAATTAAATTCGTTGCCTTTGGTAAAAGGGATTGTTGTAAGCAACGCCTTTTCTTCGGGATAAAATTCCCGTACCGAGTTTTGCGTAATAAGCTCTGTGCTATTTACCGGATTTACCTTTTCGCGCTTTATTGTAATTGCGGGATGCAAATACATTACCGCGCCAATAAAAATGCCTAAAACTACCTGCCCAAAAACTTTAAATTTTCCCGGAAGTCCAGCTTTATCGTTTTTAAATTTTTTTAAATAATCGTCTGTAAAGCCAATCATTCCCATCCAAATGGTGGTTACAATTAGCATAATCACATAAATATTAGCCAATTTGGCAAACAGAAAAACAGGAACCAAAGTCGCCAAAATAATGATAAGACCACCCATTGTTGGGGTTCCCGCTTTTTCATTTTGACCTTCAAGACCCAAATCGCGAATGGTCTCGCCCATTTGCTTGCGCTGAAGTATTTTAATTATTTTCTTGCCATAAACTGTTGCAATAATCAACGAAAAAATAACAGCTAAACTTGCACGAAATGTGATAAACTCAAATAACCCAGCTCCCGGAATATGGTAGTGCTTTTCGAGATAATTAAATAAGTAGTACAGCATTACTTTTGAAGGTTTTTAAGTTGTTCGTTTACAATTTTAAAATCATCAAAATCAAAGCGTTCGCCATTAATTTCCTGATAGGTTTCGTGCCCTTTGCCCGCAATTAAAATAATATCGTTTTCCTGCGCCATTTGGCAAGCTGCTTTTATTGCCTGCTTTCGATCTGGTATTGAAAGTGTTTTTTTATAATTTTCTGGAGAAACTCCTTTTTCAATTGCTTCAATAATTTTCTCTGCATTTTCGGTACGTGGATTATCATTTGTGAAAATTACTTTTGTACTTAAAATGGAAGCTATATTGCCCATAATTGGGCGTTTTGTATTGTCTCTATCGCCGCCGCAACCAACTACTGAAATTAATTGTTCGTTGCCCGTTCTAATATTATTTATGGTTTCCAACACATTCTGCAAAGCATCGGGCGTATGTGCGTAATCAATAATTGCGGTAATTTTCTTTTCTGAAATAAAATATTGAAATCTTCCGTCAACACTTTCCAAAGTGCTCATTATTCGAAGTGTTTCCAAGGTTTCCAAACCTAATAATTCCGCAGTGCCAAAGACCGCTAAGAGATTATACGCGTTAAAACTGCCAATTAAACGTACCCATAATTCGTTATTATTTATCTTCAAAAGCAAGCCTGAAAATTGATTTTCAAGAATATTCGCTTTATAATCTGCAACCGTTTTTAGCGCGTACGAATATCTTTTAGCCGAAGTATTTTGAAGCATTACCGCTCCATTTTTATCGTCAATGTTTGAAAGTGCAAAAGCGTTTTTTGGCAAATGGTCGAAAAAAGATTTTTTTACATCTCGATATTCAGCAAACGTTTTATGGTAATCTAAATGGTCATGTGAGAGATTGGTGAAAATTCCGCCAACAAAATAAAGACCTTCGGTACGTTTTTGTGCAATTCCGTGAGAGCTTACTTCCATAAAACAATACTCACAACCTGCGAGAATCATATCATTTAAGTAAGAATTTAAAGCAATTGGATTTGGAGTTGTATGAGTAGCCATTAAGCGTGCCTCGCCCACCATAACTTTTACTGTTGAAATAAGTCCCGCTTCAAACCCAGCTTTTGTAAATAATTGATACAATAAAGTAGCAACTGTAGTTTTACCGTTTGTGCCCGTAACGCCTACAAGCTTTAATTTTTCCGAAGGATTATCGTAAAAGTTGGAAGCCATTATTGCCAAGGCGGAATGACTATCGGCAACCTGAATATATGTAATTCCGTTTACAGTATTGGCTGGTAACGTTTCGCAAATTATAGCGATAGCACCTTGGTCTGCCGCCATTTTTATGTAATCGTGACCATCTACAACTGTTCCGCGTGTTGCAACAAAAACATCATTTAAGGACACATAACGAGAATCGAAATGTATGTTGGTAATTGCCACGGCAGTATTACCTATTACAGTTTCAATTTTAACCTTATATAATATGTCTTTTAAAAGAATCACGATAACGTTAATATTATTTGTTGTCCTTTTTTAAGGATTTCACCAGATTTTATAGATTGATTTGAAACTGCACCATTACCGATAATTTTGACTTTCAAGCCTAATTTTTCAAGTAACGGAACAGCGTCCATTCCAGCCATTCCTTTTACATTTGGAATTATTGAATTGCTTTTTTGAAGATTTGGATAATAGGCTTCATATTCTTTTTCCATTTTTGAATCTGGCGTGTCAATATTATTTACAGTCGCGATTACCGGCGAATCTGTAAATATTTTTTGGGCAATTCGCGTAAAGACAGGACCTGTAACATCTGCACCATAATATCCTTTTTTCGTACTTGGTTTATGGATGATAACTATGCATGAGTATTTTGGGTTTTCTGATGGAAAATAACCCACAAATGATGAAATATATCGTGGATTTTGTGCCCATCCATCCATCCAATATTCTGTCTGAGCAGTTCCTGTTTTTCCGGACATTGAGAAAAATGGAGAATAAAGTCCTTTTGCAGTTCCTCGTTTTACGATATTCTTTAAAATTTCGTGAATCTCACTCAAGGTTTCGTCACTACAAATTTTAGGCATTATAACTTTCGTATCGTAATTTTCAACCTTATCATTCCAAGCTCTTACTTCTTTAATATATCTGGGTTTTACCATTACGCCATTATTGGCGATAGCATTATAAAAGGTAAGTGTTTGTAATGGTGTAATTTTTAGACCATAACCATACGCCAAAGATGGTAACGCATTTTTACTCCAATTTTTTCCGCCCGGTTCTGGGATAAATGGCGTAGCTTCTCCTTTTATTGCAACGCCCGTTTTTTCAGTTAGGTGCCAAGATTTAAGTCTTTTAATAAATTTGTCAGGGTTTTTAGAATACCCATCATCTATTATTGTTGCAAGCCCAATATTTGAAGAAACCTCCAAACATCTAGCTGCAGAAATACTTCCAAAACCACCACGATGTGAATCACGAATTGGCCTTCTGTAAAACATTTTTAGACCATTTCCCGTATTAATTACTGTACTCGTATCTACCACTTTATCTTCTAAAGCTGCCATCATTGCCATTGTCTTAAAAGTAGATCCTGGTTCGTGACTTTCTCCAATTGCGTAGTTTAATTTTTCGTAATATTTGCCGTCTTTTGCTCTTCCTAAATTTGAAGTTGCTTTTATCTCGCCCGTTTTTACGTCCATAACTATTACGGTGCCGTGGTCGGCTTCGTAATATTCCAATTGCTTCAATAAAGCGTGATGGGCAATATCTTGGATATTCACATTTATGGTTGAAACAATATCATAACCATCTTGCGGCTCAACTTCGTTATCATCATAAACTGGCTTCCATTGGTTTGGACCAATTTTTTGCTTTAATCTATGTCCTTCTTTACCTCTAAGTAGCTCATCAAAAGCACCTTCTAAACCAACGGCATAATAACCTGGTCGGTCAAAGGCTTCGTCGCCAACGGTTCTTTGGGCAATCTCACCAATTGGATGTTCGCGAATGGTGCGTTGTTCTACAATTAACCCGCCTTTATAAGGTCCTTTTCTGAAAAGTGGAAGATTTTTAACTTCAATATATTTACTGTAACCCAAGTTTTTTACAACGGGTAAATACCGATTTTTATCTGCTTTTGCTTTTCTGAAGAGATTTTGATAATATGAAGAAGGCTTCCCGAAAAGTTTGCTTAACCCATCAGAAAGTGGAATTAAGTTTTCATTAAAATCTTCTTTTGAAACAGTTACAGCATCAAACCTAATGTCATATTTTGGAACTGAAGTTGCCAATAAACTACCATCATCTGCATAAACATTACCTCTATTTGCAGCTATTACAAAGTTTTTTACCGTATTCTTTTTTGCGAGGTCTCTGTATTTTTCGCCATCCGCAAATTGAATATCACATAATTTGAAAGCTACCGCGAAAGCAAATAAAAACATAAAGCCAGCAACTATGTAAAGTCTGTTTAATATGTTTTTTTCTTCAATTGCCATTTTTCTGTATTCAGTGTTTAATAGTCAGTATGCAGTTTTTAATAATTATCTATTTTTTATAACTTTCAAATTTTCGGTTGCCGTGCCTGCCTGTCGTGCCTTAGCAGGCAGGCGGATTCGAGGTGCAATTTCGCTTTTTTCTCATAGCGTTAATTCTCAAGTTTAGTAATCCGTATGGTTTGCGGCGGCGTTGTTGATGGCACAATGCCGCGATTTGTCATTTGGTCTATAATTTTACTTTCCATTTTGCTCTGCATCAAAATCATTCGTACATCTACATATTCACTTTTCAACTCTTTTACTTCCGCCATCATTTTTGAAATTTTGTGCACTTTTTTATCGGCGCTGTGCGAACTTCCAATCATAATCAAAGCCAAAACGGATAGGAAAATAATGAAGCGCCAGTTTTTGAGCGAATCATCACTTACCAAGAATTTTCCTTTTATGAGATCGTAAAAATTCGCGTTCATTTGAATCCTTTACTTTTTTAAAGTTTTTCTGCAATTCGCAGTTTGGCACTTCTTGCTCTATTGTTTTCTTTAATTTCTTCTTTTGAAGGAATTTTGAATTTTCCAATTGTTTTAAACGGAACTTCAAACCTTCCGAACACATCCTTTTCTGGTTCGCCTTCAAATAAACCACTACGCATAAAACGCTTTACCAGCCTATCTTCCAAAGAATGATAGCTTATCAAACTCAACCTTCCTTTTGGTTTTAATAAATATTCAGTTTGAAGTAAAAATTCCTTTAATGCTTCCAACTCTTGATTTACTTCAATACGAATCGCTTGAAAAATTTGAGCCAAAATTTTGTGTTCTTTGTGCGGTGGCAAAAATCTTGACAGCACATTTTTAAGTTGCTCGCTTGTCTTTATTTTCTCGTTGGCTCTTGCCGCAACAATTACATTCGCCATTTTCGCGGCTTGATGTAATTCGCCATAATCTGCTAACACATTTTTTATTTGTACTTCTTCATATTTATTGACAACTGTATATGCTGAAAATGTATTTTTTTGATTCATTCGCATATCCAAGTCCGCTTCAAAACGTGTGGAAAATCCACGTTCTGCAACATCAAATTGATGAGACGAAACACCGAAGTCGCCCAAAATTCCATCCACTTGTTTGTAACCGTGAAATCTTAAAAACCGCTTTACGTGTCTAAAATTTTCATTTATCAATAAAAATCGGTCGTCATCAATTGTATTTTCCAATGCGTCAACATCTTGATCAAAGGCTATTAATTTTCCTTCTTCACCTAAATGTTTCAATATTTCTTTTGAATGTCCGCCGCCTCCAAATGTTACATCAACATAAACTCCGTTTGGCTTTATTGCTAGGCCTTTAACGGTTTCGATTAATAAAACTGGATTATGATATTCACTCATCCTCGTTTTTATTTCCCATTACTTCTTCAGCCAAATCTGCGAAATCGCTTGCAGCGTCGTCAATGGCTTTTTCGTATTTATCTTTATCCCATATTTCAACAATATTGATTGCTGAAGAGATTACTATTTCCTTTTCGATCCCCGCAAAAGCCATTAAATCCTTGGGTATCAGCAATCTTCCCGCAGCATCCAATTCCACCATTTTAACGCCAGCGGTGAATCTTCTAATAAAATCGTTGTTTTTTCTGTTGAAGCGATTTAACGCACCCATTTTCTCCATCAACGCATTCCATTCTGCCATTGGGTACATTTCTAAACAAGGCTGAAAAACGGCTCGCTTTATCACAAACCCGTTTTCTGCCATTGGCGCTAACTGCTTTTTAAGCGGAGACGGAATCATGATTCTGCCTTTTTGATCCGCTTTACAGTCGTATGTACCTATTAGATTGAGCATTAACTTTTGAAACTTTTTTAAAAATGTAAGTTCAAATATATATAAGATTTACCACTTTTTACCACTATTTCCCACTTTGTTGATAAGTTTTATCACTTCAAAGTGTAACACCAAGACTAATTTTTAGTGAACAACCGCGGAAAGAATAGATTTGTATGTTATAAATTTGTGTACTTTTACCACGTACAACCTTTACCATTTATGACCAAAGATTTAAAAAAAGAAGGCAAATTTTCTTATGTTGAAATGGGCGAAGGCACCCCAATTGTTATTCTTCACGGTTTGATGGGAGGTCTAAGTAATTTTGATGGTGTTTCAGATTTTTTCCCCGCAAAAGGCTATAAAGTTTTAATTCCTGAATTGCCTATTTACAAAATGCCCATATTGAAGACCAATGTGAAAAGTTTTGCTAAATATGCTATTGAATTTATTAAGCATAAAAAGCTGGAACATGTTATTTTATTAGGCAATTCCCTTGGAGGTCATATTGGTTTGTTGGCAACAAAGCTTGCCCCTGAAAAAGTAAAAGCATTGGTGATTACAGGAAGTTCTGGTCTTTATGAAAGCGCAATGGGCGAAAGTTATCCAAAAAGAGGCGATTACGAATACATAAAAAAGAAGGCTGAAAACGTTTTTTACGATCCTGCGGTAGCAACCAAAGAAATTGTGGACGATGTGTATGCAACTGTAAACGACCGCATAAAACTCATTCGGACTTTGGCAATTGCAAAAAGTGCAATACGACATAATATGGGGAAAGATTTGCCCAAAATGGATACCCCAACCTGCATAATCTGGGGTGAAAATGATAATGTAACTCCCCCGGAAGTTGCTACAGAATTTCACGAAAAATTACCGGATAGCGATTTGTTTTGGATACCGAAATGTGGTCACGCCGCAATGATGGAACACCCCGATAAATTTAACGAGCTGCTTTATGATTGGCTGATTAAAAGAAATTTTCAGTAGCAGTTTGCAGTAGGTCTTCGGTACATTTTAAAAGCAAATTGAAATACTGAAATTGATTACAATGTAATTGTGTTTTCAAAACACTCAGACACCCAAATTAAGTAAAAGGTATTAAGCAAAAAGGATAAAATTTATTGTTTGTTTTATCTAAAGTAAACCAAACTTTTAAACTTATAAACTTTTCTAAACGCATCGACTTTTAAACCCATAAACGCTTTCTAAAAAATGGACATAAAATTTGCAGAATTTGTTATGAGCAACAGCGATGTTGCGAAATGTCCAAAAGATAGATTTCCGGAATATGCTTTTATCGGTCGTTCTAATGTTGGGAAATCTTCGTTAATTAATATGTTGATGCTGCGTAAAAGTCTTGCCAAAACTTCTGGAAGGCCAGGGAAAACGCAACTTATAAATCATTTTTTAGTTAATAAAAATTGGTATTTGGTAGATTTACCGGGTTATGGTTACGCGCGCGTTTCAAAAAGTAGCAAAAAGGTTTTCCAAAAATTTATTACAGATTATTTTAAAAAGAGAGAGCAATTAGTACAAGCATTTGTGTTAATAGATTGCCGCCACGAGCCTCAAAAAATTGATATGGAATTTATGCAATGGCTTGGAGAAAATAGTGTGCCATTCAGTATCATCTTTACAAAAGCAGATAAGTTAAAACCAAATCCACTGAAAAAGAATCTTGAAATATATGAGCAGGAAATGCTAAAAACTTGGGTAGAAATGCCTTCATATTTTGTTACTTCGGCTAGTAACAATATGGGCAGAGAAGAGCTTTTAAGTTATATTGGCTCTGTTAATAATGAGCTTTTTTCTCAGCAATAGTTTTTATTAATTCTTCGGCATTTTTCATTTTATCCAATTCTTCCGCACTAATAAAAATTTCAAGATTATCTCCCGCTTCGGTAAGAATTATTGGTAGTTTAAATTTCGGCAAAAACTTCGATTTATATTCTTTTAAGAATTCGTCTTTGTGTAGAAAAACCAAATCGTCTGTAGATTGGTTCTTATAATCTTTCCAAACCTCTTCAATTTTAAAAACACCGTACGTTATCGCGCAAAGACTGCAGGCATACGTACTCGGACTAAAAATTTTATGCGCGGAATCTAAATACGCATTAAACTTGCCGCCGTTTGCGTTATAAACAAATATTAACTTCATTATTCTCTTTTTAACTCTAATTTGTCTGCAAAGTATTCGCAGAAATCGCGCATTGTAGCACTCATTTTTTCATCGTTTGTAGCACGTTCAAAAGTATCTGCCATTGCTGAAAGGGTTTGGTGAAAGAAAATCTTCATTTCGTCTACCGGCATATCTTTGGTCCATAAATCTATACGCAGTGATTCCTTTTTTTTGTGATCCCAAACAGACAACATAACCGCTTTTGTAGCTTCATTTACAATACCGCCGTCTTGTGCGGACCATTGTAGTTTTTCGGGAATTTTATTCTCGTCTACTGCTACTTTTATATTTATTTCTGAAGTGTTTTTTATTGCCATTATTTTTTCGGTTTGTATTTTGAATTTTTAAATACTTCGTCTGCACTGTCCGTCATAAGTTGGTTTATAGAGACATTATTGTTTTCCATGTATGCTTTCACAATTTGCCAACCTAAGTAACGGCCAACCATTCCGGGAGAATCGTTATCAATTTCCAAATAAAATTTAGAGAAAGGCGCCGGTGCAACAAAGCGTTCGTATAATTTTGGGTCTGTACTGTATAAAAGTTCTTGTTCTACAAAATAGCGCCACATTTGCTCTTCATTTTCTTTTACCCAAGCGTATTGTTCAGCACTATATCCGATTTTATCTTCGTCCTTTGTTTCGGGCAACCAAAGATCTTTTAAATATAATTCCTTACCAAAATAAATTAGTTGTGAAAGAAAAGTTCTATCCTTGGCCGGCATCGCAAAACTACGCGCAAATTGTTCTGCAACGTCCGGCGCAATTTGGTTTGCGTTCATTGTTTTTGCTATGTAAGCAGGAATACCTTGGTAAAATTCATGTTTTTCACCCAAATAAGTATCCAACGCAATTACCATTACAGAATCCGCCAAAATAACCTTATTCCCATAATCTACATCGGAAGTTGACGTATAAACCAGCGGAGCTTTAAACTGCGGAAAATAATATTTTATATGTTGAAATAATGGCAACAAATCATCTTCCAATTTATCATTATTCGGAAAGGCTTTTTCAACCTCAACTTCCAATTGCTTTTGAAGTGTATCATTACTTTTTGCCAACCAAGTAGAATCGCTTGTTTCGGCAGGAAAAAAGATTGGATATGTAGCTTTTAAATCTGAAAGATTATCTTCATTGGCAGTTGCAAATATTTTATCGAACCGTACAATATTTAAAGGAATTGCAATTGTTTCACTCTCCTTTTCAATTTTGCTCTTGCTATTACAGCTTGACATAAAAAGAATAACAAATATTAATTGAAAGTATATCAAAAAAGATTTCGTATTAATTTTTATTCCTTTCATATAATTGATTGCAAACTTATCTTAAATTAATCTGTAGTCCTATTGCTCTGTTGCGCAAAGATAGTATTTTAGCATACAAGGATTATTCAATAAATAAGAATAGAAAACATGCAAGCACAAAAAGTAGTAGATTACATAGTAAATTGGCTGAAAGAGTATGCAGTAAATGCAAAAATGGAAGGCTTTGTAATTGGAATAAGTGGTGGCATAGACAGCGCTGTTACATCTACACTTTGTGCGAAAACTGGCATTAAAACACTGTGTGTAGAAATGCCCATTCATCAAGCTGCGACCCAAGTTTCACGCGGTCGGGAACATATAAAGCAACTTAAAGAACATTTCATAAATGTTACGAGTGTTGAAGTAGATTTAACTCCAACCTTTGAAGCCTTTAAAACAAATTTACCGCCAAGTGACAGCAACAGTTTGGTAGATCTTTCACTTGCCAATACGCGCGCACGTTTACGGATGACTACCTTATATTATTTTGCTGGATTGCATAAATATTTAGTTTGTGGCACCGGCAACAAAGTTGAAGATTTTGGTGTTGGTTTTTACACAAAATACGGCGATGGCGGGGTAGATCTAAGCCCAATTGCAGATTTAATGAAAAGCGACGTATATAAAATTGCCGAAGTTTTAGGTGTGCCCACTTCAATTAAAAAAGCCGCACCGACAGACGGATTATTTGGTGACAGTCGCACAGATGAAGACCAACTTGGCGCAAGTTATGATGAATTTGAATGGGCAATGGCACAAATTGATGAAGGAAAAAGTTCTACCGATTTTGAAGGAAGACAGAAATTGGTTTTAGAAATTTACACAAAGTTAAATAAAGCCAATCAGCACAAAATGATGCCAATTCCCGTTTGCAATATTCCATCTGCATTTTTAAAATAAACGTTAAGCGTTGTTTATTTGTCGTTAATCGAAAGTACCAACATTTATGCTAAGAAATTGAGGTTAAGTTAGTTTGTAATATTAAACTTGTAATAGTAATAAGAGATTTTTCCTTATTATGTGACGTTTAATCTTATAAATCTTTTAATCATGACTAATATTCTAATAGCGGACCACCACTCTCTTTGCAGAAAAGGTGTTAAACAGTTACTTAAGAAGGACCATGATTTTAAAGTTATTGGCAAAGCAAAAAGTGCGCAATCACTATATAAAAAATTAGCAAAACACAAACCGGATATTTTATTGTTGGATATAGATTTACCGGAGTTGAACGGCATTAATTGCCTTCGCACATTAAAGGAAGATTACAAAGAAATGAGTATTCTAATCTTTTCATCTCAACCGGCAGAAATTTATGCTCTTAGAACCATAAAATGTGGCACCTCAGGATATATTAGCAAAACATCCTCATCCAGAGAACTTTATCACGCTCTACAACTGGTTGCAGACGGAAAAATTTATTTGAACGACACTATTTCTAGAATAGCATCAAGTAAAACGTATAAAAACAAAATGCCTGCTTTTAGAACACTTTCCACTAGAGAAACGGAGGTCTTAAATTTATTATCAAAAGGTAGAAGAAATAAGGATATTGCAGAAGCTTTGGAAATAAACGAAAAAACAGTAAGCACCTATAAAACCAGATTGCTTAAAAAGCTAGAAGCAAAGAGCTTGGCAGATTTAATAAACCATGCTAGGATGGTGCAAATACAATCCTTACAGCACGCGGTTTAATTTTTCTGAAATAATTTTTTTGAGTAAAATATAATCCACAATTTCCTGAAGTTTATGTTGGCTTTCCTGCTCAATTTCAGTTTTAACTTCTTCGGAAAGTTCAATAATTTTTTTTGAAACCAAAAACCGTCGCAAATTTAATATAGTTTCGCTCACAACTTGTGCAACTACAGATTTTTTGTCCTTTACATAAATTTCCTTTCGCTCCCAATCGTGCAGTTGGTGCTGCTCTTCATCCATAAAAATATTGGTTACGGCTGTGGCTTTATCTGCTTGTAGGGTATTTATAAAAGTCTCGGCAATTATCTCTTCTCCGGCATTTAATTTGTTTATTATTTCAAAATAAAGTTCTTTAAAATTTTCATTCGTAAATTCAATTTCATCTTCTTGAAGGTCTAAATATATTTTTTCGAAGACTTTTGCTGAAACAACTTCCGGAACAAAACCAATTTCACCTTTTTCATTTCTTTCTAGAATAAGGTCTTCAAATTCTTCTTCGGAAGTGCCGTAAAGCAACAATAATTCTATTATTTTCCGCTCAAGTTGAAATTGAATATCAACCTTTTCAAAATTTTGTTTTTCTTCTGAAATTACATCGAAAGGTTTGCTTATTCTCTCAGATTTTTTTTCGTTTTCCTTTCTGTCCTTCTTTAAAATTTGCGCCAACGTATTAAAAAGAACATCTTCCGAAATATCCATAATTCGGCTGCATTCCTTCAAATATAATTCTTGCTTGATAACATCCGCAATTTTTGAAATACTCACAACCATATCCCGAATGGTTTCAGCCTTTTTTATAGGATCATTTTTTGCTTCCGAAGCCAATATAGAAGCTTTAAAGGCTATAAAATCTTGAGCGTTTTCTTCTAAATATAACGTGAGCTCTTCAACCGTATTTTTACGCGCAAAACTATCGGGATCTTCCCATTTTGGAAATGTGCAGATGCGCACATTCATATCTTGTTCCAAAATAAGATCTACCCCACGCATCGAGGCGCGCAGTCCAGCTTCATCTCCATCAAAAAGCAGCGTGATATTTTTGGTAAGCCTGTTAATCAATCGTATTTGCTCAGAAGTTAGAGCCGTTCCGCTGGAAGAAACTACATTATGAATACCCGTTTGATGGAATTGAATTACATCTGTATAACCTTCAACCAAATAACAATTATCTTCTTTGGCAATACTTTGCTTCGCCTGAAAAATACCGTAAAGCACCTTACTTTTATGGTAAATATCGCTTTCTGGCGAATTAAGATATTTGGCTGCTTTTTTATCGCTTGTTAAAATCCTTCCGCCAAAACCGAGGGTTCTGCCACTCATACTTAAAATTGGAAACATTACGCGACCTTTAAAACGGTCAAATTGCTTTTCCTCTTTTACGATCGTAAGGCCTACTTTTTCAAGATATTCAATTTTGTAGCCTTTTTTTATTGCTTCAACCGTAAAAGCGTCCCAAGTTTCGGGCGAATAACCGAGTTCAAATTTCTCTATGGTTTCAGCCATAAAACCTCTTTCTTTAAAATAAGAAAGACCGATGGCTTTGCCTTGTTCGGTTTTTAAAAGTGTGTTGTGGAAATATTTTTTTGCAAACTCGCTTACCAAATACAGACTTTCCCGCTCCTCCGCACTTTCTTTTTCTTCGCTGGTTTGCTCTGTTTCTTCAATTTCAATTCCATATTTTCGTGCCAAATATTTTATGGCTTCGGGATATGTAAAATGCTCGTGCTCCATAATAAATGCAACGGCATTTCCGCCTTTACCGCTACTAAAATCTTTCCAAATCTGCTTTACGGGACTTACCATAAAACTTGGCGAACGCTCATCTGTAAAGGGACTTAAGCCTTTGTAATTACTGCCCGCTTTTTTGAGTTGCACAAAATCGCCAATAACCTCCTCTACTCGGGCAGCATCAAAAACGGCATCAATTGTTGTTCTACTTATCAAATTATGAGTTATGAGTTAAAGCTGAAAAAAATTAATATTCAAAAAAAAAGTGTTAGATGTTAAACGTTCAATTTTTTTCAGACGTCAAACTTTCTATTTTGATTTCTCCCGAAACTTCGGGATCGATTTTTAAATTGTGGTAAATTTAAAGCTTATCAATACAAAATCGAGATGTGATATGAAGTTTGTGCATAAAAAAACCTACAAGATTTTGAAAACCTTGCAGGTTGCAGTAACACACTTAACAAAACAAAAAGGGCTAATTCAAATCGAAACGGACACCTAAAGAAACATTTCTTTGGTCTGTAACGTTGTTTTTAAAAATTGTGTTTAAGTCATATTTAACATAAATTGAAGTTTCGCCAAAACCCGCGTAAGCGCTCAAGCCGTAAACAAAATTGTTGGTGTTATAATTAGCTTTTCTTTTTTGCTTAACATCTTCTCCATTATCCTCAAACTTCAACTTTTGGCGCGTGCTTAAATTTAAACCAGCGTAGCCACCTATCCCGATTTTAAATTTATTTGCAGTATTGTATCTTGTAAAACCATTTTTTTCAACTTTGTTTGAAGGTCCAAATTCAAAATGAATTGGCACTACCAAATTATCCATTCTAAATTTTGCCTTATCAAGATTTGAAGGGAATTCCTGCAATTCAGTTTGGCTTCCCGTATCTACCAAATATTGATTATCGTCTACTTTTAAACCATTAAATTGAAATGAAATTCCATATTTAAACCGAACCCAATTACTGTTTTCAAAAACACGGGTTTTCCACGCCATTCCAATTTCAAAAAACTTGCTTCCTACAATTTTATAAGGCGAATCGTCTAAAGATTGGCCTTCTATTATTGCATTATTCAATCCAAAAGCTAGGACAAATTCGTTTGTTGTTCGGCGCGTCTTTTGGTCTTGTCTGCGCTTCATTTCATCACTAGATTGTACTTTAACTCCAAAAATCCTGTCGTTATCCGTATCTTCTTGTCCCCAACCTAATATAATTCTAGTTCCATAAGAAGGCTTTTCCAAGTAGCCATTTCGTTTTACGTATTCAATTTCATTATCTATAACGGCGGTTTTGTTTTCAATATTTAGGGCGGCTTTCTCGGCGGAGGTGGTTTTTAGTTTTTCCGCTTCTTCACTTGTAAGTTGGTTATTGTCCAGTCTCTTGTTTATACTTTCAACCTTTTTTAGCAAATCGTCCTTTTCAGCTTCTATAAAGCTTTGGCGGGCTTTTTGCAATTTTTCAATTTGATCTTCGGCAAATTTTTCTTTCGAAATTTCATCATTTGTTTTGGTTTCCTGTGCGTAGCTTGTAGTGAATGCTAGCGCCCACATAGACAATGCTATGCTTATTGTAATTAGTTTCATGATTTTTTGATTTTTGTTGGTTTTTGGGCTTCTCCCGAAATTTGGGAGAAGCTTTAAACCTGATTGATGAATGATTTTTTTAGTTTTGATTGGTAACTTTCGGCTGAAAAAACCCTAGAAATCTTTTCAACTGAAATATTATTGATTTCGCTCTACATAAGCGGTTTTAATTTTTTGAAATCCGTCGCCAAGTGCTGTAAAAACTCGGTCTCTAAATGTTCTGTCCAATTGTATTTCAGCATCTTGCAACAATGAAGCGGCATCAAATTTTGCTGAATTTCCCGTAAAAATTCTATTAGCTCTAATATCGCGCTGCGCTTTTGCCAATAAAGAATCAATTTCTACTACCGAAACATTGCTGTTTTCTGCTTTCAATTTTTGAATAGAAGCAACAACCTCATCAATTTTTAGTTGTTCAATTCCGTTTGGCTTAATTTTGTTGGTGTCAACAATTTGTTGATTCGAAGTCTTTAAAATCGCTATTTCCGTATTGTTCGATTTCTCTTTTTGAGTAGTTGCAATTTCCTTTTTCTCTTCTGAAATGTTAGCTTTAGAAACTATTTTCTGCGGCATTTCTTCTTCGGAATTGGTTTTGATATTTTTAACTTCATTCTGATTATCTGCAATTACAATTGCCTCATTTTCAAAATTATTTTCCTTTTTAGACTTTACTGAATTTTCAACTATATTATTATTCTTATCACTTTTTTCAGAACCAACTTTATCATTAAATAGAAAAGATGCAAGTATCAAAATGCCGACAAAGCTTGCTGCAACTGCCATCCAAATGAAACGGGAATTATTTTTCTTAGTTTCTGCCGGTAATTGTGCGCTGAGCTTTTCCCAAGCATTTTTGCTGGGTTCAATTTCACGGGCCTCAAATTTTTCCCGAATATTTTCTTCAAACTTATAAGGTGCCATAAGCTGTATTTTGATTAGTAATTTTTTGCTGAAGCATATTTCTTGCTTTTGAAAGTTGCGATTTTGAAGTACCCTCGGTAATATTTAAAATCTCGGCAATCTCGCCGTGTTTGTAACCTTCAATTACATATAGTACAAATACTGCTTTATAACCTTCGGGCAACGTATCAATCATTTTTTGAATATCTTCAACTTCCAATTTATTTTCATTATAATCTGAGTGTTCTATTGAATTCTCAATTTTTCCGTCGTCATCAAACCTAAAATTTTTCTCTTTCCGAAGTTGTGAAATACTTTCATTAACCATAATCCGGCGGATCCAACCTTCAAAACTTCCTTCATTTTTAAAGTTTTTAAGATTCTCAAAAACTTTAAAAAATCCCGTTAACATTACTTCTTCAGCCAAATCGGTGCTATTTGCATATTGTCTGCAAACGCTCAACATTTTTGGCGAAAAGATGTCGAACATTTCGCATTGCGCAGAACGTTCGCCTTTTGCTGCTTTTGCAATAAGGGTTGAGTAATTTTTATGTAGTGAAATTATTTTCAACTGTTGCGTTATTAATGCCTTCTATTTTATAGACGCAATTTAGTTTAAAATGGTTGCCTGGGTTTAAAAAAGTTTTCAGTCTCAGTCGCAGTCGCAGTTTTAAATAGTCGCAGTTTTCAGTCGCAGTCGCGGTTTTTCAATTCGAAATTTAAGGTTCAAGATTTAAAATTATTATAAATAATTGAGAATTTGTGGAATTGATGCGCATTTACGAATGCGTTTAAAATGCGAATGAGAGTTTATTAACTGATTACGGCGTAATGCCTACTGCGTACTCTCTAATTAATCCTTCTGTCAAGCGGTTTTAATTGTTAATATTTCATTTAAACTTCATGCGCTGGCTTCTCCTTCGCTAAAAGCTATGGAGAACAAAACACCTTCCCTCAAATTTGAAATAGATAGTTTGTCTATTTTCCATTAGTTAGAAAGGGAAGGAACCACTATAACTTTTAAAATTGTATTGGTAAAACTGGAATTATGACTTTTACATTTTTACAACAAATTAAATTGTAAACATTGTTTTGAACACAACTGCAAACTGCGACTGCGACTGCAAACTTATTTTTTAGGAAATGCTTTTTTGTTGAAGAAAATTAAAATTCCAACTCCAGTACTTATTGCCATATCGGCGATGTTGAAAACTGGGTCGAAGAATGTGAAGTATTTGCCGCCCCAAATTGGTATCCATTCAGGCAGAAAACCGTTATAAAGTGGGAAATATAACATATCTACTACTTTACCGTGAAATAATGTTCCGTAACCACCTTCTGCCGGAAAAAGGCTTGCAACTTCGTGATGGCTGTCATTAAAAATTAAACCGTAAAAAACTGAGTCTATAATATTGCCGAATGCTCCTGCAAAAATTAGCGCAACGGCTAAAATTAAAATTTTTGGTGCGTGTTTTCTTGCGCAATCGTACAGCCAATAACCAATCCCTGCAATTGCTAAAATACGAAATAGGGTTAAAATAAGTTTGCCGTATTGTCCAGGTATTTTTGCACCCCAAGCCATACCTTCATTTTCGACAAATAATATTCGAAAAAAGCTAGCAACCTCAACATCTTCGCCTAATGTGAAATGGGTTTTTATATAAATCTTGGAAATTTGATCTACCAAAAGAATAAGAACAATCAGTAAAACAGATTTTTTGAAAGTCACGTGGTTGATTATTAAATTGGTGTTGAACAACGGCGGTAAAAATAACAATATTATTTGGTTTCTTGTAGCGAAATTGAACCCGTTATACTCTCTGCCACTATTAAATATTTGCCAATTTTTGGCAGATTATTTTCAATTTTCCCGTGTTTTGAAGTTGCCTTGCCGCTAACATTTGGTTTTGCGTCAACATTTATAAAGCCGTTTTTGGTTTGCAAATTGGCGTTTCCAAGAAAATCAGTTAATTGGCAATTGCCGTTTTCTAAACCAACTTCAATATTTTTGAAATTTCCCGAAGCAAAAACCGATGCGATTTTAGATTTTACCAATATCTGAAGATTTTGTGGAATTGTTAAATTTACTTCAACCGAAATTAATTTATGGGCAGCCAGCTTATCATTATCAGCAACATAAAATGGCGAATACGCCGTACTAATTTTTAGTGTTCCATTTTCTATTGATGTTGAAACTACAATATCTTGAAAATGCTCGCCTTGTATTGTAGAATTAAAATTGATTTCAGAAACTTCTTTAGCTTCAATGTTTATTTTAAAAATTTCATCAGAAACAATTTCAATTTTCTCAATACCTTCCGATGAAATGGTTTTTTCAATACTCTTTTGGGAAAAAGCTGAAAGGGAAATAATTGTTGAAATAATTGTGAGTAGGAGTTTCATTAACAATCAAAGATAAATTTTTATTTACTTAAATTCTATGAAAGTCATTCTGAGCTTGACGAAGAATTGTTAGCTTTTTTGATGATTTGCTAGTGAAATTTGAATAAATGAGCGTTTGCTATATCAAGCAGGACTTGTGCTTCGACAAGCTCAGCGTGACCGATTAAATTAAATGAAATTACAGCAAATTTTTCAACTGTTAAATTTCAAAATTAAAAAAGCCTCAACATTGTTGAGGCTCAATTATTATTATAATTACAAAAATTATCTATAAAATTATTGCATATTTTTTGCTTCAATGCTTAATGTTGCGTGCGGAACAAGCCTTAAACGGTCTTTGTTTATTAACTTTCCAGTAACGCGACAAACACCATATGTTTTATTTTCTATACGAACCAATGCATTTTTAAGGTCGCGAATAAACTTTTCTTGGCGTATTGCCAATTGGCTATTTGCCTCTTTGCTCATTACTTCGCTACCTTCGTCAAACGCCTTGAATGTTGGCGATGTATCGTCTGTACCGTTATTGCTATCGTTCTTAAAACTGCTGTTTATAAGGTCTAATTGCTCAATTGCTTTTGCAATTTTCTCGTTTATAAGTGTCTTAAATTCGTCTAATTCGCTATCGCTAAATTTTGTTTTTATTTGTTCTGTCATCATTCTAGTATTTTTTGATGGTTATTTTTGTTTCGATATCATCAAAAGCAATCTCTGTACCATTGCTCAATTCTTCTTCAAAACGCAATACCTCTGTTAATGTTTCTTGTTTAATATAATCAATATTTTCTAAAACTGCAGCTTGAAGTTTTGGCTCTTTTATAAGTAAAACTTCTACCCTATCTGTAACCTCAAAACCAGAATCCTTTCTCATATTTTGAATTCTGTTAACCAACTCTCTTGCAATACCTTCTTTAGCTAATTTTGGTGTTAAGGTAATATCTAATGCTACCGTAATTCCTGCATTGTTTGCAACTAGCCAACCTTCAATATCCTGCGATGTTATAAGAACGTCTTCGGCGCCGAAAGTAACATTTTTTCCATTAAGTTGGACAGTTATTTCCCCCTCTTTTTCAAGATTTTTAATTTCTTTTTGCCCAAAACCATTTATTATTGATGCAACGGCTTTCATGTCTTTTCCAAAACGCGGGCCAAGCGCTTTAAAATCAGGTTTTATCTGCTTTACAAGTAAGCCAGAATTTTCATCGATAAGTTCAATTTCCTTTACGTTTACTTCACTTTTTATTAAATCCTGAACGGCTAATATTTCGGCTCTTTCGGCTTCATCTAAAACCGGAATCATTATTTTTTGAAGCGGTTGTCTTACTTTTATTTTTTCACGTTGACGAAGCGATAAAACCAAAGATGAAACTATCTGCGCTTTTTG
This sequence comes from Aequorivita sp., assembly GCA_965219125.1. Taxonomy (GTDB): domain Bacteria; phylum Bacteroidota; class Bacteroidia; order Flavobacteriales; family Flavobacteriaceae; genus JBBSOK01. The sequence continues at coordinate 2,594,046 of CBDCMO010000002.1, read as the reverse complement.
CATTTTGTGCTCCAACTTGTTATCTATAAAGCTAACGTTCGCTTTTGGAAAATCTGTTAAGTGAACTGATTGTTTTTTCTCTAAAACCGTACCGTTCATTAAATCTATATACAATCTATCCATAAAAAATGGGGCGATTGGCGCGCTTAATTGGGCAACGGTTTTTAAACAAGTGAATAATGTTTGATAGGCAGAAATTTTATCTTCCTCGTATTCACCCTTCCAAAAACGTCTTCTACAAAGTCTTACATACCAATTGCTTAAATTTTCCTGAACGAAATCTGAAATAGCACGAGCAACTTTGGTTGGCTCATAATCTGAATAATATTCGTCAACATTTTGAATTAAGGTATTTAATTCTGAAAGTATCCAACGGTCTATTTCTGGTCGTTTTTCTAATGCAATATCTACTTCTTGATAATTGAAGTTATCCAAATTGGCATATAAACTGAAGAAGCTATACGTATTATATAAAGTTCCGAAAAACTTATTTCGAACCTCGCCAATACCGTCTTGGTCAAACTTTAAATTGTCCCACGGATTTGCGTTGCTAATCATATACCAACGCGTAGCATCTGGACCATACGTATCTAAAGTTGCAAACGGGTCTGTTGCGTTGCCTAAACGCTTACTCATTTTCTGACCGTTTTTGTCTAGAACGAGTCCGTTTGAAACTACGCTTTTATAAGCAACATCGTCAAAAATCATAGTTGCGATTGCGTGAAGTGTATAAAACCAACCTCTTGTTTGGTCAACACCTTCAGCAATAAAATCGGCTTTGCGCCAAGTTGTTTCTACTTTCTCTTTGTTTTCAAAAGGATAATGCCATTGTGCATACGGCATACTTCCGCTATCAAACCAAACATCTATTAAATCTGCTTCGCGATTCATTGGTTTTCCGCTTGATGAGACTAAAATTATATCATCAACAATATTTTTATGTAAATCTACATTATCATAATTTTCTTCCGAAAAATCGCCTACTTTGAAATCTTCAAAAATTGCTTTTGACATAATTCCAGCAGCAACAGATTTTTGCATTTCAGTCTTTAATTCTTCAATAGAACCGATTATTATTTCTTCTTTGCCATCTTCTGTTCGCCAAATCGGTAAGGGGATTCCCCAATAACGGCTTCGGCTTAAATTCCAATCGTTTGCATTTGCAAGCCAATTGCCAAAACGGCCTTCACCAGTTGCTTTAGGTTTCCAGTTAATGGTTTGGTTTAGCTCGTGCATTCTATCTCTAAATTCTGGCACTTTTATAAACCAAGAATCTAATGGATAGTACAAAATTGGCTTATCGGTTCGCCAGCAATTTGGGTAGCTGTGCAAGTATTTTTCAACCGCAAAAGCTTTGTTTTCGGTCTTTAATTTTATGGCAAGCTCAACGTCAACACTTTTTTCGGGTGCTTCGCCATCTTCGTAATATTCATTTTTTACGTATTTGCCAGCAAGTTCGCGCATTTCTGGTCTAAACTTTCCTTGCAAATCTACAAGCGGAACTAAATTTCCGTTTTCATCTTCAACTAATAAGGGTGGAACTTCTGGCCAAGCTTCTTTTGCAACCTTCGCATCATCTGCTCCAAAAGTTGGGGCTGTGTGCACGATTCCCGTTCCGTCTTCGGTTGTAACAAAATCGCCAGCAATTATGCGGAAAGCATTTTCTGGATTTTCGTGAGGTTTGGCATAATCTAATAATTGCTCATATCTAATTCCTAACAAATCGGCTCCTTTAAATTCCTTTGCAATAAAGAAAGGGATTATCTCGCCTTGTTTATAGCTTTCAAGAATTTCTTCGTTTGGCTTTTCTTCAAATTTATTTCCGAATTGTTTTGCAACCAAATTCTTCGCTAAAACAACGTTAATTGGTTGAAAAGTATATTGATTAAATGTCTTAACCAAAACGTAATCTATCTTCGCGCCAACGGTTAATGCTGTGTTACTTGGCAATGTCCAAGGAGTTGTCGTCCACGCTAAAAACCAAATATTGTTGCTTTCTTCAGCAAGAAAATCGGGCAACGTTTCTGCCATTGCTCTAAATTGAGCAACTACTGTTGTATCTGTAATATCTTGATAGGTACCAGGTTGATTAAGTTCATGCGAACTTAAACCGGTACCTGCTTTTGGCGAATATGGCTGAATTGTATAACCTTTATACATCAGCTTTTTATTGTAGATCTCCTTTAACAACCACCAAACCGTTTCCATATATTTTGGCTTGTAGGTAATGTACGGGTCGCTCATATCTACCCAATAGCCGTAATCTTCAGTAACTTTGTTCCACACATCGGTGTAACGCATTACCGCTTTTTTACAGGCTTCGTTGTATTCTTTGACTGATATTTTTGTCCCGATATCTTCTTTTGTGATGCCGAGTTCTTTTTCAACGCCCAATTCAATTGGTAAACCGTGGGTATCCCAACCTGCTTTTCGTTCAACTTTAAAACCTTTTTGCGTTTTGTAGCGGCAAAAAATATCTTTTATAGCGCGTGCCATAACGTGGTGAATACCAGGAAGTCCGTTTGCTGACGGTGGACCTTCAAAGAAAATAAATGGCTCATTGTTTTCGCGAATGGCAATACTTTTTTCAAAAATGCCTTCTTGTTTCCAAAAATCACGTACGTCCTCACCCAATTTTGGGAGGTCTAAGCCTTTGTATTCTTTAAACTTGGTATTCATAAAATAATATTCTTAAAATAAGGGTGCAAAAGTACGGTTTTTTTGAACGAAATTTTAATAACTTCACACTACTTTGGATGGTATTAAAAGCAAAAAACGCGGACATATGTCCACGTTTTTCTTGTATTAAATAAAATTTAGTCTATTGTTTAACCAAATTAATTGTTCCAATAGTGGTAGTTGTAATACCACCTTCTACAGATACGTCTTCTTGTGCTAAATTAACATTTGATTGATTGAATAAGGTAACTTCAAAAGTTCCATCTACAAACGAATCATCACTAGGAGTCATAGTAATTTTTTGAGTAGTTGCATTAACAGAGTACGAACCACTACTATCAACTGTTAATATTTCTGTTTCAACGATTGGGTCTGAACCGGTAGGTGTAATTGTTGATGTAATACGATAATTTCCAATTGCTGTGTAGGTTCCATTCGTATTGAACACTATATTCACTTGAAATGTATCTCCAACGACAGTAGCCGTTGCAACAGTAACTGTAGCTCCAGAAACATTTGTTGTTGATGTGCTGCTTGCGTTAAGACTAGAAATTTTATAAGTTCCAGCTAAATTTGCATTAGATAAAACAAATGGCTCTGGTCCATCATCATCCTTGTTACAGCTTACGGCAGCAACCGCAAGAAACATAATTACTAACATTTTTGTAATTTTCATTTTTTTTATTTTTAAAGGTTTGTTTTATAGGCGGCGAATATAAAATGAATTACTTTAACAGTCATTTATTTTAATATTTTATTTGCAAATTAAAATTTGTACTAAATTGATAATCAAAATCTAAAAAAATAAGTCTTGAAAAACATTTTCATATTATTATTATTGCTCGCCAATTTTTATTGTAACGCTCAAAATTATGTAGATATTTTACGCCTTGGTTATGGCAACACCTTTAAGAACAATTTTGAGGATACAAATAGTAGTACTGATATTGGTACTTTTGAAGCAGACATAACGCTTCCACTTGTAATAAATGAAAACAACGCATTAATTACGGGTGTAATTTATACCAGAAATTGGCTGCAAGTTTTTCCTGAAGATGATAATGTAATTTTGAATAGAACCGTATTAAAAATTGGATTGGCAACAACCTTTTCTGAAAAATATAGCTCAACTATTGTGCTTTTGCCGAAAATTACTTCAGATTACGTGAACGTTTCCAGCGACGATTATTACATTGGCGGTATTGGAATTTTAAAATATAAGAAGAATGAGAACTTAGCATATAAATTTGGCTTGTATGCATCTCAAGAAGCTTACGGCTTTTTTACTACACCTATCATTGGATGGTATTATTTAAGCCCGAATAAAAAATTTGAAATGGATATGACATTGCCCATTGCAGCAGATGTTAATTATAAAGTAGGTGCATTAACACTGGGAGTAGATTTCTTTGGTGTTGGTGGAAGTTACAAATTGCACAAAGAAAATTTGAACAATAAATATGTAGGTGTAGGCACCTTAAATTTTGCGGGATATTCACAAATTGAATTGGTAAAGCACATTGAATTAAGAGGAAAATTGGGCTACACCACGAGCAAATATGAAGTTTATGATACTAATGACAAAATAGACTTTGGCCTCGCAGCGTTTAATTTTGGAGATAATAGAACACAATTAAATCCAAAAATAAGCGGTAGCGCTTATTTTAAATTAGAATTAATTTATAGATTCAATATAAAAGATCGAGATTAAAGTTTAATATATTCCCAAACAGTAATGGTTAAAAACTGTCCAGAATGTGGCAATAAAATAATTGGTCGTGCAGACAAAAAGTTCTGCAGCGATGGCTGCCGCAATGCACATAACAATGATTTAAACAAGGATAGTAAAAATTTGGTGCGCAATATTAATAACGCACTTCGCAAAAATTACCGCATTTTAGAAACTTTAAATACAACAGACAAAACCAAAACAACAAAAAACAAACTGCTTCAATTAGGTTTCAGTTTTGATTATTTTACAGGTATTTACACTACAAAAACTGGAAGTATTTATTACTATTTGTATGACCAAGGCTATTTGGCATTGGATAATGACTATTTTTTGTTGGTTAAACGCGAGGGCGGTAATTAATTTAAAATTGAAAAAAATATTATTAACTATTACCAAGTATGTCCCTTTAAAGCCAAAGCTGCTTTTAAAACATCCCGCTGACTTATTTGCCCAACCAATTTTCCGTTTTCTATAATTGGGAAACGCCTGTGGTGGCTGTCCAAAAACTTTTGCGCCGCGTCCAAAACATTCATAGATCCATCAATTGTATCAACATTTGTAATCATATGGTCTTTTACTTTTTTATCTTCCATTGGGTGGTTGTAATAGCGGCTTTCACTTAGTTGTTTCATGCAATCGCCTTCGCTAATTATTCCCAAAAGTTGATTTTTTTCATTCACAACAGGACCGCCAGAAATTTTGTTTTTTATAAGTAATTCCATCACTTGCAGTACTGAATCGTCAGGTTTAAAAGTAGTGAGATTGCGCGTCATATAATCTGAAACGGTAGCTTGGCTAGTTGAATTTTCTACTTTTGCCCTTTTACCGATAAAACTTTTGATACCCATAATTGCTAGATTTAGTCTTCTAAGATAGGCAATTATTCAATTAGTTTCAATTTCATTTCAATTGCGCTTAGCCTATATTTTAAAAAGTGTATTTTTAAACCCTTTTCTTATCTTAATTACTATCATTTATGAGAAGCATTTGGTCTATACTTTCAATAATACTTTTAACGGTATTCATATTTTGGAGTTTTGGAAGTTTAATGCCATCAAAGAATGATAAAATAACTGCTGGCAAAGCCGAATTTTCAACCGAAAAAGCCTTACAACACATTAAACAAATAAGCCAAAAACCACATTACGTAGGTTCCGAAGCACACGAAGAAGTCAAAAATTATCTAGTTGAACAACTTAAAAATCTAGGTTTGGAGGTTGAAACGCAAGAGGGTTTTGTGCTAAATGCCGAAGATAGAACATTGGACAAACCAAAAAATATTATCGCTCGGTTAAAAGGAACTGGCTACGGAAAATCTTTAGTAATTCTCTCTCATTATGATAGTGCTTTGGTACCAAGTTACGGAGCAAGTGACGCTGGCAGTGGCGTGGCTACAATTTTGGAAAGTTTAAGGGCTTTTTTGGAAACTGGAGTCAAACCCAAAAATGATGTTATCGTTGTATTTAGTGACGCTGAGGAAATAAGTTTGGACGGTGCACGATTATTTGTGAACAAACATAAATGGGCAAAAAATGCTGCTTTAGTGCTCAATTTTGAAGCGCGCGGCACAAGTGGCCCCAGCAACACAATTTTGGAAACCAACCAAGGCAACGCCAATTTGGTAAAAGCATTTGCAGAAGCAGATCCAAAATTTCCGATGGCTTCTTCGCTAATTTACAGTGTTTATAAAATGTTGCCAAATGATACAGACAGCACTGTTTTTAGGGAAGATGGCGATATAGACAGTTTTTTCTTCGCCTTTATAGACAATCATTACAATTATCATACGGCGTTGGACACCTTTGAAAATCTGAATAAAAATTCGCTTAAGCATCAAGGTAGTTATTTGTTGCCGCTACTTACCTATTTTGCAAATACTGATTTATCGAAGTTGAAATCTGAAAATGACGATGTCTTTTTTAATTTTCCAATTGTGCATTTAATTCATTATCCATTTTCTTGGATTCTTCCGCTTGCCATTATTGCAATTGTAATTTTTATCGCGCTTTTAATTTACGGAATTTACAAGAAAACCTTAATTGCAAGCTTTGTATTTAGAGGCTTCATTCCATTTTTTATTTCGCTGATTCTTTGTGGATTGCTTGGTTTTTATGGTTGGCAATTTGTAAGTTGGTTGTATCCGCAATATGCTGAAATTCAACAAGGGTTTACCTATAATGGGCATAGCTATATTGCCGTTTTTGTTTTCTTGTCGCTTGCCATTCTTTTTAAAACCTACAGAAATTTCTGCCGAAAAGAAGAAATAGCAAGTATGTATATTGTACCGTTATTCTTTTGGTTGGTTATAAATATTTTGATTGCTTTATATTTTGAAGGCGCCGGATTTTTTATAATTCCAGTTTATTTCGGACTGATTTCCTTATTTATAATGCTTCGATTTCGCCGACCAAATGTTTTGGCAATGTCGCTTTTGGCGTTGCCGGCAATTATTTTATTTGTGCCATTAATCAAGTTTTTTCCGATTGCTTTAGGGTTGAAAATGATTGTAATTAGCTGTGTTTTCACAGTTTTAGTTTTTATTTTATTATTGCCAATAATCGGTTTTTATCGAATAAAAAATATTCTGGCTGCAATTTGTTTTTTACTTTCAATCTTCTTTTTTCTGAATGCTCATTTTACAAGTAAATTTTCAGAGAAAACACCGAAACCGAATAGCTTGGTTTATTATGAAAATTTAGATTCACAAAAAAGTTATTGGTTAACATACGATAAAAAATTAGACGATTGGTCGCGACAATATTTAGGCAAAAAACCTGAAAATGCCGATAGTTATTTTACAGAAGCTTCCTTCAGCAAATATGGCAGAAAATATACGTTCGCAAAACCAACCGATTTTAAATCTGAAATAAAACCTTTTACGGTTGAAGTAAATAAAGATTCTGTTTTTGGAAATATTAGAGAAGTTACTTTTACAATAAAATTCAACCGAAAGGTTAGTCAATTGAATTTATCTTCTAATACATCAAAATTTAAGACTTTGGATTTTAATGGAATTTCAACAATGAAAGACAGTACAAAAAACTATTTCGCAAACCGAAATTCTCAATTTTTATTACGATATATTGTAAGTGATAACGATAGCTTACAAGTTAAATATTCAGTTGAAAAAAGTGAAGATGTAAGCTTTTCAATCCAAGAATATTCGTTCGATTTAATGACAAATGCAGCTTTTAACATTGCTGAAAGACCAAAAAACAGAATGCCAAAACCATTTGTAATTACTGATGCTATTATTGTTGAAAAAAGCTTTTCAGTTGGAAAAATTTCAGAAGAAAAAATTATGGAAAACTTCGAAGAGAAGAAAGCTGATAAAAATCTAATTATAAACCCAAATAGCCATGAGTAAAACAATTGCAATTGCAGGTTTGGGATATTTGGGTTTGCCTTTGGCGCAACGTCTGGAAATGTTAGGTTATACCGTAAAAGGTTCGGTAACTTCGCAAAAGAAAGCGATAGATTATTCTTCAAAAGGAATAAAAACGTTTGATATTGAAATAGGCGAAAGCGGTGTAGATGGTAATATTAAAGGTTTTTTAAAAGATTCCGATTGTCTTGTAATTTTAATTCCGCCAGGTTTGCGACGCAATAATGGCGCAGACCACGTTTTGAAAATGACACATTTTTTAGAAGCTATTACTAAAAGTGATGTGAAAAATGTAATCTTGGTTAGCAGTACTTCTGTTTATGACGATAGGCAAGGTGAAGTTACTGAAAAGGACGAACCAAAACCAACTACCAATTCTGGCAAGCAACTTTTGCAAGTTGAACAATTATTTTTTGTGAGTGACAACTTAAAAACAACCATCGTGCGTTTTGGTGGCCTTTTTGGCGGCAGCAGAAATCCCGCTAAATACTTGGCTGGCAGAAAAGATTTGAATGATGGCGAAGCGCCTGTAAATCTTATTCAACGTAAAGATTGTCTTTCAATACTTTCTAAAATAATTCAAAAGGAGAAATTCGGTTTTATCTTCAACGCCGTAAATCCTGAGCATCCTTTAAAGAAAGATTATTACGTAAAAAAAGCGAATGATTTAAGTTTAATTCCCCCAACATTTTCTTCGGAAGAAACCAACGAAGTTTTTAAAAAAGTAGATAGTATTCAGATTGGGAAATTACTTGATTTCAATTTTAGCGAGTTAGTTTAACTGAACAAAATATAATTTTTTTAACTTTACTTTTATCCAATTCATGTCCCGTCCTAAATAATCGATACAGATTATTAAAGGATTAAATTTATAACTTAAAGCTTAACGATGCTAGCATCGTTAAGCTTTTTTGATTTATACTGTTTTCTTTTGAGTTTATTTTGTTGATGCATTTGTTTTGGAGTTAGCATATGATTGGATGAATGTGGTCTTTGGTTATTATAGATTTCGATTGCATCTTTGATTAATTGGCTCTTCAGCTCAATATCGTTGATGCTTTTAGCTATATTAAATTCCTGCTTGAGTATTCCATTGATTCTCTCTGCTATCGCATTCTCATATGGATCATACTTCTCTGTCATGCTTGCCTTGATATTGTTTTTGCTCAATAACTCTTGATAGTCATCAGAACAGTATTGCAAACCTCTATCGGAGTGGTGTATTAGAGGTTTTTCCTTATCTATTCTGTGTTTTAAAGCCATATCCAGCGCTTGAACAGAACCATCTACTGCTAATGTGCTAGATACATTATATCCCATTATCTTTTTTGAGTAGGCATCTGTAATCAAGGCCAGATATGATGGGTTAATCCTAGTTCCTACGTAGGTGATGTCACTGACCCAGATTTGTTCGGGACGTATAATATCAACATTGCTAACTATATTTTTATGCTTTCTAAATCGGTGATGTGAGTCTGTAGTTATGTGATAACTTCTCTTAGGTTTTATAAGCATGTGATTTACTTTGAGTATTCTAAAAAGCTTGTCTCTCCCTACTTTTAAGCCAGAGAGTTCTTCTCTTAAGATATGATATAATTTTCTGGCACCAACTTTTGGCATAACATTGCGCACACCCCTGACTAAGGTTATGACTTGTTTTGCTATGGACTGATTATGTCTTCTAGACCTAATAGATCGATAATATACCTGTCTATCCAGCCCGAGTAAGTTACAGGTAGAAACTAGTGTTTCCTTGTGTTCTTCTTTGAAGATCTCGATAACTCGGGCGTGTAATTTTTTCTGATTTGAATGTCGTATTCCTTTTCTGCCATATCAACGAGCATATCAAAAATGATTGCCTTCTTGTCCGCTCTCTCGGCTAGATGTTCTGCCCTAGCTTTTTGCTTTTCAAGAAGCTTTACTTTTGCCTCTAATTCGATAATTTTTTGTTCTGGTGTCTTTGCCACGGTTACAACGGATAGGTTTTCCCAATCAAAGGTACCATATTTGCGCAACCAAGAGGTTATTGTTGATCTAGCTTGGATGCCATATTTAAGGTGAGCCGAAAGTCGATCTAACGCTCCCGACTCGATTTCATCTACGACTTGCAGCTTAAAAGAAAGCGAGTAGTCTTTTTGGGTTCGTTTTAGATAACCTCTGTTTACTGATGTTTTCATTACACTAAGGTTTTAGTGTATCGCTATTTCAGGACGGGACATCAACTAAATAAAAAAATCCCACAAACGAAATTTCATTTGTGGGATTTTCAATTATAAAATTATCTAATTCTTACCAAATACGAACCCTATCTTCAGGTTTTACGAACATCGGGTCGCCTTCTTTAATATCGAAAGCTGTATAAAATGCATCAACATTTTTTAATGGTTGTGTTGCACGAACTTGTCCCGGAGAATGTGGGTCCGTTTTAACTTGTGTAGCTAAAGCTTCGTCACGCACTTTTGTACGCCAAACTGTTGCCCAACTCATAAAGAAACGTTGTTCTGGCGTTAAACCATCAATATTTTCTGGTCTGCCATTCTTTTTGTAAAAGCTTTGTAAACCATCATAGGCAGCTAAAACACCACCAAGATCACCAATGTTTTCACCTAAGGTAAAAGCACCGTTTATGTAAACGCTATCTAAAACTTCAACAGAGCTGTATTGATCTGCTAATTTTTTACCGCGAGCAGTAAAGTTTTCCAAATCTTTATCTGTCCACCAGTTTGAAAGATTTCCATTAGCGTCAAAACGTGCGCCGCTATCATCAAAAGCGTGCGAAATTTCGTGACCTATTACAGCACCCATTCCACCATAATTTACTGCCTCATCTGCTTTGTAATCATAAAACGGTGGTTGTAAAATTGCCGCTGGAAATACAATTTCGTTATTGAATGGATTAAAATATGCATTCACAGTTTGTGGAGACATTCCCCATTCGGTGCGATCTACAGGCTCATCAATTTTATCAAGATTATCTTTTTGATTCCATTTGCTTACTGCAATCATGTTTTCGTAAAAGCTATTTCCTTTTTTCACATCCATATCTGAATAATCTTTCCATTTGTCAGGATATCCAATTTTTACAGTGAATTTATCTAACTTTTCAATAGCTTTTTGCTTTGTTTCAGCAGTCATCCAATCCAAAGCATTTATTCTTACCTTGTAAGCTTCAATAATGTTTTTAATCATATCTGCTGCCTTCTCTTTTGCTTCTGGTGGAAACATTTCATCAACATACAATTTACCAAGAGCTTCACCCAAACTACCATTTACTGTAGCTAGAGCACGTTCGTCTGCTGGTCTTTGCGCTTTATCACCACGTAGGGTTTTGTTATAAAAATCCCAATTTGCTTTGTCAATTTCAGTTGTTAAACTTCCCGATGCAGAATTGAATGTTGACCAACGTGTAGCAATTTTCCAAGTTTCAACATCGCCTGCAGCAAGGGTTTTTTGTACAACATCCATGTATTTTGGTTGCATAACCAAAACCGTATCCATTGTTTTGGTAACACCTAATTCCTTAAAGAAATTTTCCCAATTAACCGCAGGAACCATTTTTTGAACCTCAGCAACCGTTTTTGGATTATTGAAATTTCTAAAATCGCGACTTGCAACTTTATCCAATCTTGGCGTTGCCAATTTTGTTTCAAAAGCTAATATTGTCTCAGCTTGTTTGTGTGCACTTTCTTCAGTGTCACCTAAAAACTGTAGCATTCTTGTAATATGATCTACATATTGTTGACGGATTTTTACAGATGCAGGATCTGTATTTGTGTAGTAATCTCTATCTGGCAAGCCCAAACCGCCCGGCGCGATATATGCCGAATTCATAGCGCTATTTGTAGGATTGCTAAAGGCAGCCAAGCCAAAAATAGGTTGAGAAATTTCATACGCATTTTCAGAAGTTACTTTCTGAAAATCTGCAACGGTTTTTATACTCGCAATTTTATCCAAAGCTGGTTGCAAAGGCGTAATCCCTGCCTTATTTCTTGCCACTGTATCCATTTCAGAAGCATAAACCATCATCGCTTTTGCTTGGTCGGTATCTTCAGCATACTTGTTACTTTTTTCAGCTTTATCTAAAATACCCAATACATCGCGATCTGTTGATTTGCGCAATGCATTAAAACCACCCCAACTAGACTGATCGTCCGGTATTTCGGTTGTTTTCATCCAACTACCATTTACGTAGTTGTAAAAATCATTTTTAGGACTTAATGTTGTGTCCATGTTTGCCATAATAAGACCGTGTGGCTCAGTATCTGCTACAGCCATTGTTTCTTTTTCCTTGTCTTTACAAGCGCTTACGGCAATTACAAAAACTGTAGCGGCCATTGCGGATTTAAAAATTGTTTTCTTCATTTTAAAATATTCATTTAATTATTGGGAGTTACATATTGATTTGCGGAAATTTTCCCCCGACTACCGCAACATATTAATTTCTTTTTTTTAAATCTTTTAATTCTTCAATTTGAACGGAATCTAAAAATTTTTGTTGTTTTTTCAACTCGCTTTCCTCACCTTCCTTTTGTTGAAAATCTATATCGTCCTTTTTAAATTTGTCATTTATCTGGGAGATTAGGTTAGTAGCAGCATTGTTTAATTCAGAGATATTTTCTTTTAAAAAACTACTATCCAATCTAGATTTATTAACATCTTGCGCCAACAAATTAGCGCGTGTGTTCACAACTTTAATACGTGTTAATATTTGCATTGTCTTTAGGGTGTCTGGAATAACTTTTCCCATAGAATCTACAAAAGTTACCAATCGTTCCGTTCGGTCTTTTAGATTGCTTACTTTGGAACGGTTTATTTGCTCCACTTCTAGCATAAAATCATTGTAAATACTCCAGTTAAGTAATTGATAACTGGCCGATGGTGTAAATTTTGGAAACTGAATAGTTTTATCTCCATAAATACCATTTTCGTTAACTGCCATTGCCACAGTATCTTGTTCCAAATTTTTTTTGCAGCTGAAAAATGAACAGCTCGTCAAAAGTAGAAATACTATACTTTTGAGAGAGATAAAATCTGATGTTATTAACTTGTATAAAATGGTTTGAATTGGATATATTAACAACTTATTTAGCAAAATCTAAAAACTTCATCGCGTGCGAATATACCAATAAATGCTATTTGAGAGGATAACTTTGGTAAAAATTTAGCATGGTAAATTTTATTAATTCGAACACAACTTTTATGTTTACACAATGAAGAAACGTATTTTAATTATTGGAGCCTGTGGCCAAATTGGTACTGAACTAACAGCACATTTGCGAAAAAAATATGGCAGCCATAAAGTAATAGCTGCAGATATTAGGCCTGGTGATTCAGATTTAATGAACGCTGGCCCATTTGAATTGGTAGATGCAGAAGACTACACAGCAGTTGAAAACCTGATTATAAAACACGAAATTACCGATGTATATTTAATGGCCGCAATGCTTTCGGCAACTGCAGAAAAATTCCCAATGAAAGCGTGGAATCTTAATATGAATTCGCTCTTTCATATTTTAAATATCGCAAAAGATAAGAAAATTGAAAAGATATTCTGGCCGTCTAGTATTGCTGTATTTGGACCGACAACTCCCAAAGAAAACACCCCACAACATACAATTATGGAGCCGAGTACGGTTTATGGCATTAGCAAGCAAACGGGCGAACGTTGGTGCGAATATTATTTTAACCGTTACGGCGTAGATGTTCGCAGTATCAGATATCCTGGCTTAATTAGTTATACAACTGCGCCCGGCGGCGGCACTACAGATTATGCAGTAGATATTTACTATAAAGCTTTAAAACACAAAAAATACATCTGCTTTTTAAATGCTGAAACCACACTGCCAATGATGTATATGGACGATGCAATTAAAGCAACCGTCGCTATTATGGAAGCAGACAAAAAAGATATAAAGATTAGAAATTCATACAATCTTGCGGCAATGAGTTTTAATCCTGAAGAAATTGCCGAAAGCATCAGAAAACACATTCCCGATTTTAAAATTGAATATGAGCCAGATTTTAGGCAGGAAATTGCCGATAGCTGGCCACAAAGCATAGACGATACCGAAGCAAAAAAAGATTGGCATTGGCATAAAGATTTCTCTTTGGAAGAAATGACCGAGATTATGTTGAAGAATTTAGGGTAAAATATTTGAACTAGTTTTTAGTTTTTAGTTTAAATAAATTTTTTTATCTTCAATATTAGTAACCTCACCAAAATTCCCTTCGCCGTCGCTCAGGATAAACTTCTCTTCTTGGCGATTACAATTTTTTTTTATAGTAGCCTCACCAAGAATCGAACTTGGATCTAAAGTTTAGGAAACTTCTATTCTATCCATTGAACTATGAGGCCATAATTATCAGGTGCAAATATAATTCCTTTTTTAAAAAATTAATTCACCGTTTTTCTTTTCAAAAAAAGTATAACAATTCTTTATGATAGATTTTGTTTGGAAGAAAGTACTTTCAACAAAAAGAATTTAAAAAATTAAAAATATGCCTAAAGAAGAAAAAAATACGATCGAAACAATAAATCCTGCCACAGGTAAAAAAATAAAAAGTTATAAATTTATGACCAACGACGAAGCGAAAAAAGCTATCGAAAAATGTCATAAAGCCTTTCTAGATTGGAAAACGCAAACTCCAAAAAACCGTGCAACAATTATAAAAGCAATTGGAAAGGAACTTAAGAACAACAAAGAAGAACTTGCAAAACTTATGACCCAAGAAATGGGCAAGCTTATAAAGCAAGGTCATCAAGAAGTAGATCTTTGTGCAGGTATTTGTGATTGGACAGCAGCAAATGGTCCGGAACATTTAAAAAATGAGGAACGCGAATTGCCAAACGGCGGAAAAGGTGTAATTGCCTACTCGCCTATTGGCGTTATTTATGGAATACAACCTTGGAATTTTCCAACCTATCAAGTAATACGTTATGCAATTGCCAACTTAATGGCAGGTAATGGCGTCTTGCTAAAACATGCTGAAAATGTGACTGGTTGCGCTTTGATGCTTGCAAAAATATTTGAAAGCGCAGGTCTTCCGAAAAATTTATTTACGGTTCTTGTAATTAGCCACGACCAAAGTGATAAAATAATTAAAAACGATTTAGTTCGCGGGGTAACCCTTACAGGTAGCGTTACCGCCGGAAGAAAAGTTGCACAAAAAGCGGCAGCCGTTCTTAAAAAAACAGTGATGGAATTAGGATCGAATGATGCATATTTGGTTTTAGACGATGCAGATATAGCATTGGCTGTTAAAACTTGTGTGCAAGGAAGAATTTACAACAATGGCGAAACCTGCGTTGCTGCAAAACGTTTTATCGTTGTAGACAAAGTTTATGACCAATTTAAGGAAGGTTTTGTTGAAGGAATGAAAAATATAAAACACGGCGACCCTACTGAAGAAGCCAGCAAAATGGGACCAATGGCGCGTGAAGATTTACGTGACGATTTGCACAAACAAGTTACAAAAAGCGTAAAAAAAGGTGCCAAAATTTTATGCGGTGGCGAAATGCCAAAAGGCAAAGGATTTTATTATCCAGCTACAGTTTTAGAAAATGTGAAAAAGGGACAACCCGCTTACGATGATGAACTTTTCGGCCCTGTCGCCTCACTTATAAAAGCCAAAAATAACGAAGATGCTATGCGAATTGCAAACGACAGTAAGTTTGGTCTTGGTGGTGGAATTTTTTCTAAAGATGAAGATAAAGCCTTTAAAATGGCAAGCGAACAATTTGATACAGGAATGATATTTGTAAACGGCTTTGGGTTAGCGCAACCTATGATGCCTTTTGGTGGTGTAAAAGATTCTGGCTACGGCAGAGAACACGGCGGTTTTGGTATGATGGAGTTTGTAAATGCAAAAGCAATTATGAGATTAGCGAAAAAGTAAATTTCGTACTAATGAAGTAGATTAAATCTGCTTTTGAAGATGGTCATAAAAATGAGCTCCCAGATTTTTTGAGCCGATTATTTTAAAACCCGAACGCAAGTATAATTTCTTGGCGTTTGGGTTTTTTTCTGCTACTAAAAGTCCTATTTTTTTGTGGTTTTCAGCTTTTGCTTTTTCGGTAATTGCTTCAATTAGTTTTGTGCCAATTCCTTCTCCTTGAAAATTTGGATTTACACTTAATGTATCAATATAAAATTCGTTTGGGTTGCTTTCGTTTTCAAAATTTAAATTGGTTACGTTGTATTTTTCTTCAATATACTTCAATACAAAATCTCTATATTTTTCTAACAGAGCGCCATTATAGCCGGTTACAGATCCTTTAATTATTTTGTTTTCTTCAAAAACCAAGGTAAATTGGTGGCTATATTGGTTTAGATTCTGTTTAAAAAGATATTCAAATAAAGGCAAGGCATCTTGGTTATTTTTTGAATTTACCAAAAGACCACCCAAGTCGTCCATCGCAGCCAAAATTAATGGCGCAACTTGTTTGTAATCTGATGGTTTTGCGATTCTAATTTTCATGTTTTAAACCTTTATTCAATTTTATAGTTCAGCATATAAAGCTACTTTTTATTCGGAATTACATTTTCTTCGGAAATATAATTTATTTCAAAGCAATTTCTGATAGATCAGCTTTATTTTCGCTTAATGTCTGAGAAAAACCATCAACATTTTGCGATGCATAAACCTTTCAACTGTTTAAGCCAGTTTATTTATGAAGGTAAACGTAAAAAAAATAAAAGATTATTGGGCGAATTGTATGATTTTCCCGAAGGTACAATGGCAATTGGCAGATTAGATGAAAACAGCGAAGGCTTATTGCTGCTAACAACAGATGGAAAAATGAGCGAAACCGTTAGAAGCAAAAAAGTTGAAAAAGAATACTATGTACAAGTTGACGGCATTGTAACAAACGAAGCTATTGAAAATTTAAAAAATGGCGTTGAAATTGGGCTAGATGGCGGAAAATATCTAACAAAAGAGTGTAAAGCAAGTAAAATTGAAGAACCACTAAACTATCCAATTGCTGAAAGAAATGTTCGCGACGAAAGGCACGGGCCAAAATCTTGGCTTTCGGTAACGTTGACTGAAGGGAAATTTAGGCAAGTACGTAAAATGACGGCTGCCGTTGGTTTTCCTACTTTGCGTTTGGTGCGCGTTAGGATTGGGGAAATTAAACTTTCAACTAATAGCGGAGAAGTAGAACCGATTAATCTAAATTCTGAAATATTTAAAAATTCTTAAATAAGTTGAATTTTCTTTAATTACTTAAAACAGGAAGTTCAAGAGAATAAACAGGCTTGTTTACTTCAAATTCAAAGAGTTTTGAATAATCCATCACATTAGTTACACCTTCCAAGGCGCAAAGATAAGCCACCGTTGCCGAAAGACCGTTGAATAAAACATCCTTATCCAAAGCTTTTATTTGCTTGCCACCTTTATTTATAAATGGAATATTGTATCCACAAGCTTTCAAAAAAATAGCTTCAATATCCAACAATTCTGATGGTGTGTAACCGTTTATTCGTTTTCCGAAGGCTTCATTTATTTTTCCAACATAATTTAAAATTGTAGAACCGTGTGCATCTGTTACATGTTTCCAGGCATCTTTATTATCACATATATTGCCAACGGCGCAGCTCTTGCAACATTCAGGATTTAAGGTGCCGTTGTGAAATGCAGTGTATAATTTGGTAATAGCTTGGTCTAAACGGGAAAGGGATTTCATAGCAGTTGAATTTGAGCTCTAAATTATGAAAATTAGTGTTTAAAAATTAAAAACATTACCGTTTTAACTATTAAATAAGAAATGTGATTTTTCTAATTTGAAATTAGCGTAAAATCTAAATCCTGAAAATCGTAGCTAAAATCGGTTAATGGTGAAATTGCTTCAATTGTAAAACCTTTTGCTTTACCTTCAGTATCCAAGCTAAAATTTACAAAAGCATCTGCTTTTAACGATGGGTCGTTCCATCTTACAACGTAGGTTGTACCTTTGTAAAAAGTCATTTTTCCGGTTAAATCAGGAACTTTAGCCGCTTCAAAATCCAAAGAATTGCCATTTTGGGAAATTAAGACATTGCCAAACCAAACGTCATTATATTTTCCTACTACATTTTTACTATCTAGTTTTGGTTCTTTTGATTTAAGTTGCATTTCAATTGAAGCATTTACTTCACTTTCAATTTCGTCTGCCTCTTTTTCAGATTTTAAACGTGAGTCGTTGTATTGCTTCACCCTATTTTCGCCTTTTATTTCAAAATAACCATCTTTTATTGAGTTGGTAATAGCGTTAAACGCTGCGCCAGATTGTTGGTTGGTAAGCACGATTATACCTAAATCCATTTCAGGAATCAAGGTAACTTGGCTTACGATACCTAACAAACCGCCCGTGTGAGTTGCTTGAAAATAGCCATTTACATCGCTTAAAAACCAACCTAAGCCGTAGGCCGAAAAGTGGGTATTATAAGGAGCTTTTCTAGCATTTAACAACGTTTGTGGCGACCACATTTCACGTTGCGCGTTTTGGCTGAAAAGGCTATCTTGTAATTTAGCTCCATATTTGCCGTGGTCTAACTGCGCTTGTACCCAAGTGCTCATATCTTCAATAGAGCTATAAATACCGCCTGCTGGTGCGGCAATATCTGTAAAGGTATCACCGGTAATTTCCAGTTTTCCATTTACCGGAGCGTGGCCATCAATTCTGTTTTTGTCTGCTTTTATTTCGGGTAATGAAAGTGTTGTGCGATTTAAGCCCAACGGTTTAAAGAAGTTTTCGGTTATATAATCATTATATGTTTTACCTGAAATTCTTTCAATAACAACACCTGCCACAATATAAAGTAGATTGTCATAATCAAATTTTGAACGGAAGGAAGAAACGGGTTTTAAATACCGAAGGTTATGAATCATTTCGTTTTTTGTGGTTCTATTGGAAGCTGGAAAAACCATTAAATCGCCTGCGCCCAAACCTAGGCCACTGCGGTGTGTAACAAGATCACGAACCGTAAATTGGCTTGTAACATAGGCATCGTACAATTTAAATTCGGGGATAATATCTGTAACCTTTGTATCCCAAGTTAACTTTCCGGCATCAATTAATTGCGCCAAAGCTGCGGTTGTAAAAGCCTTTGTATTACTAGCAACACCAAACATGGTTTGCTTATTTACATCTCCACCATTTGCCAAAGACTTTGTGCCATACCCTTTCATACTTACCACTTTTCCATCCTTTAAAACCGCAACTGCCATTCCAGGAACGTCAAAGGTTTTCATTGTAATGGTAACCAAACTGTCTATTTGTGATGTATTTAGAGATTGGGAGAACGTGGAAAGATTAAATGCGAAGAGAAAAATAAGTATCGCCGAAATTTGAATGTGTATTTTTTTCATATTTAAAGAAGTTTTAATATAAACAAAAAAGCCTAGCAGTTATGCCAGGCTTTTTGCTCCTCCTCTTGGGCTCGAACCAAGGACCCTCTGATTAACAGTCAGATGCTCTAACCAACTGAGCTAAGGAGGAATTTATGTCTTATATTAACGATTGGTTTACGTTAAATAGCCTTATATGTTACTTCGGCGGGTGCAAATATACCCAATTTTTGTTTTCTTCAAAATATATTTTATTTTTTTTCGGAAAAATTAAGCGTCGTTTGATTTTAATACATTTCGTTCGAAGTAATATTTAAATATAACTTCAAAAATTCAAATAAAAAAAACCTTCATTCCTAAAAAGGCTATGAAGGGTTTGAGCGAAAAGTTATAGTAGGTAAAACCCCCTATTTGTTAACTACAACTTTTTTAACCGCAATTTGTTTGTTTTTTTCTGCAAATACTTCAACCATATAAACACCATTCGCCAATTGCGATAGGTTAAAGGTAGCTTGTATTCTCGCATTATTTAAAGTTTCAGTTTTAACCAATGTACCAAGAACATTGTAAATTTTTAATGAAACAATGTTTTCTGAAATACTTTTAATATTCAAAATACCTTCACTATTTATTGGGTTTGGATACATAGTTACTTCATTTGTAGTAATAACAAAATCTTCAACTCCCAAAACATTATTTATTGCACTTAAAGCATTTAAACGTCCGTAGCCATAATAAACATCAAAACCTTGACCATCTTCTGCAGGATCGCCGGTTTGGTCGTCTGCAGTTTCGCGTAAAATCGTTCTTACCTGTTCTGGCGTAAGTGTTGGGTTTCTTGCTAATAGTAAAGAAGCTATTCCCGCGACGTGTGGTGCAGCTTGTGAGGTGCCGCCCCAATATATGCCATAATTAGTATTTGAGTTGCCCGATATACCATAGGTATAATTGCCTGGCGCAATTAAATCTATATGCGGGCCATAATTACTGCCGCTACTTGGGTCCCAAAAAAATGGATCGCTGCGGTTACCGTCAGGATCTATACTACCAACGGCTATTGTTTCTGCATAAGCGGCTGGATAATATGGTGTATCGTTGTTAAAATTCATCATAGAAACCGTCATAACACATCCGGCATTATGAGCAAATTGCACTGCTTCGTGAAATGCGGTAGAATCTCCACTACCACCAAAACTCATATTTATTACTTTGGCACCATTATTAACGGCATAATACAGCGCATCTATCGCCCATTGTGCGGTAAGATAGACTCCATCTTGATTCAGCATTTTTACGGGCATAATTTTACTTGCCCAATTTATGCCCGCATAACCTACGCCATCGTTCGGGATGCTACCCAATAGTCCGGCAATGTTACTGCCATGGCCCCAATCGTCTGCCACGTTGTTTGTGCCGTAAGCGAAATTATACCCATCTACATCATCAATATAACCATTATTATCGTTGTCTATACCGTCTATAACTTCTCCTGAATTTTTCCAAAGCCGCCCGGCAAGTTGCGGATGGTTTAAATTTACGCCACTATCCAAAACGGCAATTATCATATTTGGATCGCCAGTTTCAATATCCCAAGCTTCGGTTATTTTTATATCCGCACCTTCAACCGCCGTTGCTAAGGGAAATGTTCCGTTGTTTTTTAAACCCCATTGTCTTGGAAATAAGGGTTCATTTGGTAGAAATTCTACCTCATCCATACATTGGCCGCCAGACGTACCCGTGTAATTTGGTTCTACAAATTCAAAAATGTTTGTTTTTGAATATTCTTTTAAAACTGCATCAATATCTTCAGTAGAAGAAAATGTGATAACGTATGTATTTTGAAGTGCCGGATTTCCAGTTCTTACAATTTTTTCCACTTCAAATTGAGTTTGTACATTTTGAAGAATTGGCAACATAAATTTTTCTTCAGTTGAAAGATCATTATTATTGAAATTAGCCTTCAATTTTACAATGATGCTATTTTCGGCATAATTTTTTTCTTGCGACCAAGAAAAGGTTTGAACAAGAACAAATGAAAGAAGTAGTATTTTTCTCATAATATAAGCTTTAGGAATTGTGGTTTATAAGTATTCGTGTATTTATAGAACATCGTAATACTTTAAAAATGTCATCAAATTATTTAAAAGAAAAATATATTCAACTAATTGCAAGGTATTTATAAATTTTTATAAAAAATATAATCACAAAAAAAAGCCTCGTAAAAAACAAGGCTAAATACCAATTATATATTTTCTTTTATTTAAAAATCCATTTATAAATATCATTTCCATTTGCCATAAGCACCAACGCAATTAATATAAAGAAGCCTACCATTTGTGCATACTCCATGAATTTGTCATTCGGCTTTCTGCCTGTTACAATTTCATAAAGTAGAAACATTACGTGACCACCGTCCAATGCTGGTATCGGTAAAATGTTCATAAAAGCTAGGATGATTGAAATAAGTGCCGTGGTTTCCCAAAAGCTCTGCCAATCCCACGTGTCAGGAAATAAATTTCCGATGGCACCAAAGCCTCCAACTTGTTTTACACCTTTTTGGGTAAATACATATTTAAATTGCTTTATATAATCCATCAAAGTGTTGTACCCATACGTTACGCCGCCCGTAACGCTTTCGCCGAAGCCGTAGGTTTTGTGACTAGGGTTTATATCTGTAGCATAATTATTAACGCCAATGATGCCGGTAGTATCAGGTTTTACCATCATTGTAGATTCAAAACCGTTACGCATTACGCTTACATAAATGGTATTGTCTTTGTTTTGCTTTACTTTTTCTGTAAAATCCGTCCAATAATTAACCTTTTCATCGTTAACCGCAATAATCTTATCGCCTTTTTTAAAGCCTGCAAGTTCTGCCGGGAGTTTGGCAACTACTGTATCTATAACGGCTGCTCTATTTGGTTCAAAAGGTTTTAAAACATCACGCTTAAACATTGTTGTTCCAGCATCTTCGGGCACATTTAAAGTTTCTTCGGTTTCGTCTGCGTGCGCTACTTTTATGGTTTTCACATCCCTTAAAAACAGATATTTGTTTATGAGATAAACATTCTCAAAATCTTCACCATTCACCTGTAAAATTTGATCGCCATCTTTAAAGCCATAATCCTTAAATTGCTGGTCTACACTAAAACCGTTTGGCAAATCTTTGACAGTGAACATGTCTTGCCCATAAAAATAGAGCAAGCCAATATAAATTATAAATCCAACAAGAATGTTTACTGTTACGCCGCCCAACATTATAATTAACCTCTGCCAAGCAGGTTTACTTCTAAACTCCCACGGTTGCGGCGGTTGCGCCATTTGCTCCTTGTCCATACTCTCATCTATCATTCCTGATATTTTCACATAACCGCCAAGTGGCAACCAACCAATACCGTAAACGGTATCACCAATTTTCTTTTTGAAAAGCGCAAATTTTACATCAAAAAACAAAAAGAATTTTTCAACCCTTGTCTTAAATATTTTTGCGGGAATAAAATGCCCCAATTCGTGAAGCACAATTAATATGGAAAGGCTTAAGAGAAGCTGAATAGCTTTAACAGCAAATGGACTCATAGTCGTGTTGTAAATTTTTAGTTATGAAAGTTGATTTGGCAATTATAATACCAAAAATAACCTTGCCCAATTTGTCAGCTATCTCATTATACTGGCTGAAAAATTAAGCGCACAAAAGTAACCTTTTAAAACGTGCTAAAAAAATTTGAAAATGTAGATTTCATATCAATTATTTTGAATTAAAAAGCATTTCAATTCTGAAGAAAAAAGAAGTCTTTCAACAATATAAACTGCTGAAAGACTTCCAATAAATTAATCTGTAGATAATTAATTCTTAATGATACTTTTATTTATAACACCATTTTCAGTAGTTATTTGAAGAAATAAAATACCTTTTGAAAATGTAGATAAATCTAACTCTTCCTTAAATTCTGAAGACATTAATTGTTGTCCGAGCGCATTGTAAATTCGTATTTCATCTACTTGCAATGCATCTGGCTTACTAATGTGAAGAACGCTGGTTGTTGGATTTGGATAAATTGAAACATCGTTAATCAAATCGAAATCGTTTGTACCCAAAACTACAGAATTAAAGCCTGTAATCAAATCTGCATTTGCATCAAAAATAACAGATTGTACCGTAAAGGGAACATCGTTTAAAAATTGCTGGTTGTTTTGGGTATTGTCTAAAACGATATTTGCCACTTGGCCTTGCGTCCCGATTAACCTAATTGGCACCGCAGTTTCATAAAAAGAAACTGACGAATTACTTTGCGACTGCCCCACTCTAATTGAAATGTGATTATCGTCCGGCTGGTTCCATCTTATTGTAAAGTTTGGATAGCCTTGTCCATAAATCCAATCGTTAAAAAATTCGTTTAAATCCAATCCACTTGCATTTTCCATTGCAGCTTTAAAATCTTCCGTTTTTGCATAACCGTAAGCCAGCGCAGGATTATTTAAATAATCTCTACAACCTTGAAAAAAGACATCATCTCCCACTTTTTTTCGAAGCATATTTAAAACCATACTTCCCTTATTGTAAGTAAGTCTACTACTAAAAATTCGATTAACCGATGTAGAATCTTGAGCCGGAATATAAACTGACCCACCAGAATCTGAAGTTATAGAGCCAGTCTGGCCTTGCTTCCAATTTTTAAAAGCAGCTTCACCATCAAAATTTTGAATTACCATTCCAGCCAAATAGGTTGCGAAGCCTTCATTTAACCAAATATCTTGCCAGCTACCGCAGGTAACTTTATCTCCAAACCATTGGTGGCCTAATTCATGCGCAATTAATCCACGATCCAATCCGCCCATAAAAGAAACGGTAGTATGCTCCATACCGCCTCCCCAACCAAATTCACAATGGCCATATTTTTCGTTTGCGAAAGGATAGGTTCCAAAATGATCCGCATAAAAATTAATTAAATCTACAGTAACCGGTGTTCTCGCTTGTGCATATGCCAAGTCCTCCGGATATATGTAATTTACAACATCAAACGGTTGTCCATTGTTGGCAACTTCGTGAGAATATATAGAATAATTTGTGATAGCAAACGCAACAAGATAGGCGGGAATTGGATAATTATGTTGAAAGTGAGTGGTTTTATTCGCTCCGTTCACAACTTGACTTAACTCAAGCCCATTGCTTACAGCAAAATACTCTTCATTAGTATCATTATATCTCGGTGCGGTTACGTAAACATCCAACTTTTCAATCTTATCAATCAAATCCTGTTTACAAGGCCACCAAGCTTTTGCGCCGAAAGGTTCCGAAAGTGTCCAAATTATTGGTGCACCGTTATGTGTAGTTTGTTCAAAAGAACCAAAACCACTGCTTATCGGATTTCCGGAATAACTAATACTCAGAGAATCCAACACACCTTGATTTTGAACTTGTGGCAAATTAATTACAACCTCATCATTGCTATTTTGACTGAAAGAAATTGCCGAGCCGTGCTGCATAACCTGCGAAACAGTCATATTATTAGCAAGCTCGAACGTAATATTGTTTAAGTTTTCTTTCGCCACAAAATGCGTGGTAATTGTGCCTGTAATAAAAGCAACTTCAGGATTCACGGTAAGATCTAAACGAGCGTACGTAACATCATAATTACCCGTGTTCATATTTCGGTTGCTGGTAAAATAACCTGTCGCAGCTTTTGCTTCTGCTTCGCTTATATCTTCCGACCGAAAATTTTGTGCTACTAATAAATGTGAAGAAAGAATGGCTACTAAAAATAAAAATTGTTTCATAATGACGAATTTGAAAATAGGGGAAAATAAAAATTAAAGGCCTATTCCTATAATTTTAAGAACCTTGTTTTTAAGTGAAAAAATCAAAAAAAATTGAATGTTAAAACTATAACTTTTGAAGTTTTTAGACGCTAATTTTGTGCCAAAATTACACATCGCCTTCAAACTTTAACATTATGCTCTCCTTTTTTTCCAAATATAAATTTTTTGCAATCTTCTTATTTGTGCTTTCTGCAATTATAATTGCTATTATTTATTCAGTTTTAAAGCCTGTTAAAGTGCTTAACATTTACCAACCAACAGACGTTGCCACTGCTTTGGTAGATAGTACAATTCAATTCAAAAATAAATATCACACCATTGCGCCCTTTAAATTAGTAAATCAAAATGGCGACACCATTACCGAGAAAAATTACAATGACAAAATATATGTTGCAAACTTCTTTTTTACAACCTGTCAAACAATTTGCCCGATTATGACGGATAATATGTCTATAGTTCAAGAAAAATTGAAAAATGACAACAATGTGTTATTGCTATCACACACCGTAATGCCCGAAGTTGATAGTGTTGCGCAACTTAAAAAATATGCGATTGAAAAAGGAGTTAACGATACAAAATGGAATCTTGTAACAGGCGACAAAAAACAGATTTATGACCTTGCCCGCAAAAGTTATATGGCTGCGAAAGATGTTGCTTATAATAGTTATGACTTGGTACACACTGAAAATTTTGTATTGGTAGATACAAAAAAACGTGTTCGCGGATTCTATGACGGTACAAAACCTGAAGATATTGAAAGGCTCTTAGATGAAATAAAAATTTTGGAGAAAGAAGACAATTAATTTTTTCTAGCCTCATTACTCATTCAATTTTATAGGGCGAATAATTCTGAATTTAGAATTCCACATTCTAAATTAATTCAATTACATTTGCGTTGTTTAAAATCAATCTAAATAAACAGCATGCTTACAATTGCATCATTAAAAAAAGGCCAACGTGCAATTATAAAGGATTTCTCGGTAGAAGTTGTGCCGTTAAAACTTTTGGAAATGGGCTGCTTGCCAGGTAATGAAGTAAGTTTGGTACAAATAGCACCCTTTAATGATCCACTTTATTTGAATATAAATGGAAGCCATTTAGCCATTAGACGAGAAACCGCCCAACAGATTGAAATTGAATTAATTAAATAAAAACCTCTTCACAAGTTAGCGCCAATTGAAAAATACTAGTTGCTGAGTCCTTCGACAGGCTTAGGATAAAATAAAGTCGAAATATGTCAAAACAGATAAATGTTGCATTAATTGGAAATCCTAACACCGGTAAAACTTCGGTTTTCAATCGGTTAACTGGCTTAAACCAAAAAGTTGGCAATTATCCCGGTATTACGGTTGAAAAAAAACAAGGCGTTTGTAAACTTCCGCGCGGCGTAAAAGCACATATTTTAGATTTGCCGGGTACGTACAGCCTTAACGCTTCTTCGGTTGATGAAAATGTTGTAATTGAACTTCTACTAAACAAAAACGATAAAGACTTTCCCGATGTCGCCATTGTTGTTGCCGACATCGAAAATTTAAAGAGAAATCTACTTCTCTTTACCCAAATTAAGGATTTGGGTATTCCAACAATTTTGGCAATAAATATGGCAGATAGAATGTCACGAAAAGCCATTTCGCTGGATGTTGCCTTGTTG
Organism: Aequorivita sp.; assembly: GCA_965219125.1. Taxonomy (GTDB): domain Bacteria; phylum Bacteroidota; class Bacteroidia; order Flavobacteriales; family Flavobacteriaceae; genus JBBSOK01. Next base: position 2,567,454 of record CBDCMO010000002.1, on the reverse strand, counting down.
GAAAAAAAGCTAGAAACAAAAATAGCACTTATAAGTTCTCGAAAAAATGACGGGTTTGAAGGCTTGAAAGAAATGATTATAAATCATAATCTGCTATCTACTTCGCCTTGCGTAAATGCCTCTGTTATTTCTCCCGATTATTTTAATAGATTGCGCAAAGCCTTTCCGCAGCAAGACTTGTACAAACTGTGGCTTGTAATAACCCAAGATGTAAATTTTGGAAAACTGGACAGAAAAGATTTTAAAGGAATTGCCAGTTTTAAGACAGAATCTTCAACCAATCTTAAAAGGCTTCAACAAAAAGAAACCATTTTACGCTATCAATTTATAAATGGCGTTTTAAAAGAAACTTTGGCTGTTGATCCCAGTAAAGCTAAGGATTTGCGAAGCAGATTGGATAGAATCTTGACCCATAAAGTTTGGGGTTACGTAATTTTCTTCGGAATTTTATTACTCATATTTCAAGCAATTTTCGATTGGAGCTCATATCCAATGGATTTTATAGACAGCACATTTGCCAATTTAAGCGAATGGGCTAAAACTAGTTTGCCAGCAGGAGATTTCACCAATTTAATTTCTGAAGGTATCATTCCTGGTTTGGGCGGCATTGTAATTTTTATTCCGCAGATTGCTTTTCTATTTCTCTTTATTTCAATTTTGGAAGAAACGGGTTATATGAGCCGCGTTGTCTTTTTAATGGATAGAATAATGCGACGTTTTGGGCTGAGCGGAAAAAGTGTTGTTCCACTTGTTGCGGGTACAGCCTGCGCCATTCCTGCAATTATGGCAACGCGAAATATTGAAAATTGGAAGGAAAGATTAATCACCATTTTGGTAACGCCATTTACAACTTGCTCGGCACGTTTACCGGTTTATCTTATTATTATTTCGTTGGTTATTCCGGATAGACGGGTTTTGGGTCTTTTTAGTCTACAAGGCTTAACATTAATGTTTATGTACGTTTTAGGTTTTGGGGCTGCAATTTTTTCAGCCTATATTTTGGATAAGATTCTTAAAATTAGGAACAAAAGTTTCTTTGTGGTTGAAATGCCTAATTATAAATTACCACTTCCGAAGAATGTAATTATAACTGTAATTGAAAAAACCAAAGCGTTCGTTTTTGGGGCAGGAAAGATTATTCTCGCCATATCAATAATACTTTGGGTTTTGGCTTCCTATGGCCCGGGTAATTTTAATGATGCCGAAAAAATTATTCAAAAAGAATATGCATCTCAAAATCTATCTTCGGAAGAAATTGAAATGCACATCGATTCATATAAACTTGAACATTCATACATTGGCCACGTTGGCCATTTTATTGAGCCAGCCGTTAGACCTTTGGGTTACGATTGGAAAATTGGGATTGCAATTGTAAGCTCGTTTGCCGCTCGCGAAGTTTTTGTAGGCACGCTTGCAACTATTTACAGTGTTGGCAGCGAGCAGGAAGAAACTATTAAAAACCGAATGGCAGCAGAAGTAAATCCTGTTTTGGGCGGGCCACTTTTCAACTTTGCAAGTGGCGTATCGCTGCTGTTATTTTATGCCTTTGCAATGCAATGTATGAGTACGCTGGCCATTGTTAAAAGGGAAACAAATACTTGGAAATGGCCCGCGTGGCAATTATTTGTGATGAGTGCTATTGCATACGTAGTTGCATTGGCTGCTTATCAAATGTTAAAATAAAAACGCTATCTTTGTTGTATGCAAACGTTACTTGTTGTTATCGTCTTTACCATTGCTGCTGGCTTTTTAATTAGAAAGTTCTTGTGGACTCCTATTTTTGAAAATTCTAAAAAACCGCTGGGCACTTTGGATGGCGGCAATACCAAATGTGGGAAGAAAGATTGCGGTTGTCATTAACAACTTTCAATAGATTATCCTTTATTAACTTTCCGAATCATCAATACATACTTATTTCCGATTGATGCAGTATCTTTAGCTGGATACGGATCAACAGTTTCGGCTCTTAGTGTAAATTGCTGAGATTCAAACAATACTTTTTCAGGGTCGTTCTCTTTATATAGCCCTCCGAAAGTGATCTCTTTGGCAACAATATTATCTGTTTGTTTTATGTTCACCAAAATTTTTATTTCTCCCGCCCAAATACAATTCACATCTTTTGGACAACGACTATCAGAAATAACGGTCTTAAACAAAACTTGAATTCCATCGATAACTATAACTTTATCTAGCGGAGCTTTAATTACAATTGCAGGCGTAACTGTCTTTGGGGTTTGCGCAAAAATTACAGATGAAACAAACAGAAATATTACAACTATGGAATTTTTCATAAGATTGATATAGAATTTAAAGATAGTAAGAAAAATTTACTGACAACAATCTTCAATTTGAACACTACATTTAAATATATTGGCAATAATTCGGAAGAAATTAAACGGTTTGTGTTTTGTAGAATTCGTCCAAGCTAAAGGCCGTTCTTTTAAATTCTTGTTTTACTGCATTTATACCAATTAATCCGCCGGACATCCCGCTAGATCCACTTATAAATTTTACTCGAACCCGATTGTCCGAACTTTCAAAAAGCAAGTCGTGTTTATGGTAGCTTACAAAAGCACCAAATAGCATTCGCATTACGCGGCTGCCTTTTTCGTAAGAGCATCTATTGCCTACAATTCCCAAATTTTTAAAACCGTTTCGCATAAAGTAATCATCCGAAAGCAATTTTATGGAATTGGCATCATTGCCTTCAAAATTATATTCTACTACAACTTCTTTATCTTCTGCATTTATGTATTTCATGTTTTTTTATTTTAAAAATACTTCAAAAATTGAATCTGACAACGGCACATTATAAAATTTTAAATAATAAAAACAGGGCAACTTATTTTATGTCTCACAGCATCTACTGTTGTTCCAAATAGTAAATCCTTAAATCCGCTGTGGCCGTGACCACCCAAAACCAAGAGATCAAATTCTCCCGAATTCACTATTTTCGGAATTTGTTTTTTTGGAGAACCAAAACCTAATTCAATCGAAACTGCGAATCCTTTTGCCTCCAACTTTTTCCTGTATTCGTTAAGAAATGCTTCATCACTTTCTGTTTCAAAATCATCAACTTCCTCTCCATAAAGCATTGCACCGGGCGTTTCAACAATATGAATAAGTGTATAATGTGCATCTTTTCCACCCAATTGAAGTGCCGCAGCGATACTTTTTTCATCTGAGGTGGAAAAATCTACAGGCAAAGCTATCTTTTTATATGAAATAGGACTTGTTAATTCACTCACCTTTGCATTCAAAATATGTGGAACCATTTTGCGTTTTTCAGTATCTATAGCCCTTTCGGTAGATTTGAACGTTATGTAAATTAACAAAACAGCGGCGCCAATAGCAATTGGAACCACAAATATCCAAATGTAAATTGGGCTTTCAACCGTTTCAAGCCAGCCATTTATTTCGTCATATACCAATTTTGCATTTAAGACAACAATAATTATAGTGACCAGCCAAGCGCCAATACGCAGTGGCCATTTGATGCTGAATTCGCCCATCAATTTTTTGCTGCTCACAAAATGAATAAGCGGAATAATGGCAAAGCCCAATTGTAAACTAAGTACTACTTGACTTAAAACCAACAAATCTCCTGTGCCGCTTTCACCAAAATAAATCACGGTAAAAAGTGCGGGGATTATCGCCAACATTCGGGTAATGAGACGGCGCACCCATGGTTGGATACGTAAATTTAAATGACCTTCCATTACTATTTGGCCCGCAAGCGTACCTGTTAATGTGCTACTTTGTCCGGCAGCAATTAGCGCAATTGCAAAAAATGTAGGTGCGATATTTGAGCCCAAAAGCGGTGCCAATAAAGCATGAGCATCTTGAATTTCGGCAACTTCATACATTCCAGCTTTGTGAAAAACAGCTGCTGCCAGAATCAGAATTGCAGCATTTACAAAAAAAGCAAGATTTAATGCGATAGCAGAATCTATAAAATTGAATTTTAAAGCCTGTTTTATTCCTTTTCTAGTGCGTTCAATTTTTCGCGATTGCACGAGTGAGGAATGCAGATAGAGGTTGTGCGGCATAACCGTTGCCCCAATAATACCAATTGCTATATATAATGCGGCGCTGTTTGGAAGTGATGGGATAAAACCAGTAAGCAAATCGCCCACATCTGGTTTTGCCAAGAACATTTCAACTATAAAAGAACCGCCGATAATAAAAATAAGACCGATGATAAAAACTTCCATTTTTCGCATTCCCTTATTCAGCAGAAAAAGCAATAAAAAAGTGTCGAGTGCGGTAATGCAAACGCCCCAAACCATCGGTAATCCAAAAAGTAGGTTTAGACCAATTGCCATACCAATTACCTCAGCCAAATCGCAGGCTACTATGGCAATTTCAGCCAAAATATACAATATAAAATTTACAAATGGATTGTAAGCTTCGCGGGAAGCTTGCGCCAAATCTCGCCCGCGAACTACGCCTAAACGCGCGCAAAGACTTTGTAATAAAAGCGCCATAATATTGCTCATTAGCAATACCCAAATAAGTTTGTAGCCAAATTGGCTACCGCCGGCAATATCTGTTGCCCAATTTCCGGGATCCATGTAGCCTACGCTTACTAAATAGGCTGGACCTATAAATGCCAATAACCGTTTCCACGGCGATTTTTTCCCCGATGTTTCTATTGTTCCGTGAACTTGATCCAACGATTTATGTCTGCTTCTATCCATCTAAATTATTGTATTTGAATGAATAAATTTTCAGCAGTTTTTTCTGAAATAAAAAATTGATCGCTATTTACTTCAATAGACATTGAGCCATCAAAAATCTCTTTTCCCAAAACTTTTATTTTAGTACCGATACTTATTTTTTTGGAATCTAAATATTGAAGAAAATCTGCAGTTGTTTCTTTTACGCCCACACAAATGCCCTGTTGGTTTATTTTTAATTCTGAAATCAACTTTTTCTCGGTACGTTTTAAAACACCATTTTTGTCGGGAATTGGATCGCCGTGCGGATCAAAATCTGGACTTCCCAAATATTTATCGAGTCTTATAATTAGCTCGTCAGAATGTATATGTTCCAATTGTTCTGCTATTTCGTGCACTTCATCCCAATGAAAATTTAGCTTTTCAACTAAAAAAACCTCCCATAATCTGTGTTTTCTAATTACTTTGGTGGCGGCTTTTTGGCCTGCTTCGGTTAGTTTTACGCCTTTATAACGTTTATAGGTAAGGAGTTTTTTTTCTGAAAGTTTTTGCACCATATCTGTAACAGATGATGGTTTTATATCTATACTATCGGCAATTGCATTGGTGCTTACTTCCGCAACTTGCTTCAATTCTAAATGATAAATGGTTTTAAGATAATTTTCTTCGGCTAATGTAAACATTCGGCAAATATAAAAATATATTTCTGTTTGCCTATTATTAATTTTTAGACAAGGCTAAATTTTAAATAGTTTAAATTTATATTAACATCTCAATTAAATGGATTGAACATCTTCTGATTTTTTTTACTGAGTCGCTTGCTTTTCTTAGAAGTAATTAAAAGATTGGCACCCGATCATTTCAATTTTTAAAAGTTAAATACAATAAATTGGTAATTGAGTAAGAGCATTTACCAACGAGATGAATTAAAGCTAAAACCCGCGCTCTTTTTGAAGCTGTTCATAAGCTTCCTGAACTTTTTTAAATTTTTCCTCGCCTCCTTTTTGGTACGCTTCATCCAAATTTTGAAGCTTATCCGGATGGTATTTTTTCACCATTGTGCGGTATGCAGATTTAATTTCGGCTTCGGTTGCGGTGCTTTCAATTTCCAAGATTTTATAAGCGCTGTCAGGATTTTTAAAGAACATTGCCTTTACGCTTTCATATTCGCGATAATTAACACCCAAGAAATTTGCAATTCTATTAATTTCTTCAACCTCAAGTGTTGAAACGGTGCCATCGGCATTTGCGATACTAAATAAAAAATGGATAACTTGTATTCTACTTTCATAACGCATTCGTTGCCGTAAAACGCTACAAATTCTTTCAGCTGAAATTTCACGTTTATCAACCATTTCATTAAAAACCTTGAAGGTTGCATTTGCACGATCGCGACCGTAACTTTGCACAAAATATTGACGGACATAATCCAATTCTTGTTGCGTAACGCTGCCATCTGCCTTAATTACCAAACTCGCCAAAGACAGTAAATTCAGTTCAAAATCTGCTGGGGTTACTTGGTTGCCACCCGTATTAAAAGTGGTGCTAAACTTTGTTTTATTGCCAGCCAAACTATCAATTATACTGCCCAAAACAAAACCTGCCATTGCTCCGGGAAATCTATAAACCATATAACCAACAAAGGCCAATAACCAACGTATCATTCTTTTTCTTTTTTCAATTTAAATGAAGCACTTCGGCTTCGCTTAGTGATCAATACTTCACTTCGGCTAAGCTCCGCAACAGAGAGCGTGACTGCCAACTGCGGCTGCAAACTTATTTCTTCCTTTCAATTACATAATTAATCATCAACAATAATGCATCTTTATATTCTGAAGCAGGGTATTTCTTTAAAATTTCCTCCGCTTGTTCTTCGTACTTTATCATTGTTGAAACTGCATAATCCAGCCCTCCAATATTTTTCACAAAACTAATTACTTCTTTTACTCTTTGCTTGTCTTTGTTGTAATTTTTAACAGAATTTATAAGCCATCTTCTATCCTTTTCGGATGCTTTATTAACAGCATAAATTAATGGAAGCGTCATTTTTTGCTCTTTAATATCAATGCCTGTTGGTTTTCCAATTTGCGTTTCGCCGTAATCAAACAAATCATCTTTTATTTGAAATGCGATGCCAATTAATTCCCCAAACTTGCGCATATATTCAACAACCTCATCTGTTGCATTTACACTCTTGGCGCCCATCGCACAGCAAGCGGCAATTAAAGTAGCCGTCTTTTGTCTAATTATTTCGAAATAAATTTCTTCTGTAATATCTAGTTTTCTGGCTTTTTCAATTTGAAGTAATTCGCCCTCACTCATTTCCCGAACGGCGACTGAAATTATTTTAAGCAAATCAAAATCGTTGTTATCTATTGAAAGTAAGAGTCCTTTGGACAGTAAATAATCGCCAACCAAAACGGCAATTTTATTTTTCCAAAGAGCATTTATGGAGAAGAACCCGCGACGTTTATTGCTATCGTCAACAACATCATCGTGTACTAAAGTTGCGGTATGTATAAGTTCAATAACCGACGCACCACGATAGGTACGCTCGTTTACTTCGCCATTATTGGTCATTTTTGCGATAAGAAAAACAAACATTGGGCGCATTTGTTTGCCTTTTCGGTTTACTACATAATGCGTAATACGGTTTAAAAGCGAAACTTTAGACGCCATAGCTCCCGAGAATTTTTTCTCGAACAGATCCATTTCCTTTTCAATGGGAAGTTTTATTTGGGAGACTATTTTCATAAAGATTCAAAGATAAATAAAATGGGGAAGGCTTTTAGCTTTATGAAAATTTGTAAATAAGAAAAGGAGCAATCAAAATATTGCTCCTCTTCAAAATTGTTGGAATTATTTAATTTCCTCTTTTAATTTATTTCGATAGAGGGATTTGTCTATACATTTTGCCATTTCTTCTTTTTTTAGTGGTACACCCAAAAATGTTTCAATTTTATTGATTGCTTCTTGGGGCTTATTGAGCACATCTTTATAATCTATATAAATTAATTCTACGCCTGGCTCCTTTTCCTTCCATTTTTCGATAAATTTTAATTGCTCAACGTAGGCATTATATAATTTTACAGGAAAAATATCTGGATCTCTACCTATCATTTTTTGTTGGGATTTTATCACTTCATCCAAATCTCTTATCATAAATATTATTTTATATCGAAATTGAAAATCCATTTGTTTTAATAATGGAGCTACAATCTTAACGGCTTTATCCTTTGACTTATCAAGCCAGGAATTGTCTTTATGAAGGGACATTACAGGTTCGTATTCATAATAACCTTTGGGGTTAGACTCATCTGCTTTTCGTTTTTTATCGGTAAGTATATCAATTCCGCCTTTATCAAGCATTTGCATCATAAGGGAAGTTCCCGAACGGGGCAAACCGGAAACGACAATTATCTGATCCTTTCTATATTTAAAATTGTTTTTATCTTCAAAATCTTTTGGATGGTTTAGTTTCTCTTCAATATTTTCTAGTGCCTTTTCAGCTCTATGAAATGTTTTTTGTTTTAAACTTGCTGCTGTTTTAAAGGCTATTTTTGCATTTTCGAGATCGCCCATTTTTTCTAATGCTTTTCCTAAAATATAATGTGCATCGGGGAAAAACTTTACTAGTTCAATACTGGTAAGTGCATATTCGGCTGCTTCTTCATATTCTTCCAACATATAGAGAGCCTCGGACATACCCCTATTAAACTTAGCTTTGTCTGGTTCTAGTTCAATCGCATTTTCAAATGCAGTCTTTGATCCTTCATATTGACCCAAGCTGTATTTAATATTTCCTATTCTATACCAAATTTCAGGGTTACTAATTACTTTAGCCTTTTCTTCAAGAATTTTTAATGCTTCCAAAGATTTTCCAGTTCCGACAAGAATTGAAGCTTCTGAGAAGAATAAATTATATTTTATTTTGGTATCTGTATCTTTCAACTTATTTAGATACATTCTAGACTCTTCAAAATTCCTTGTCTTAAGACTTATAGTCATTAAATCCATATAGAATGGAGCCAGATCTATTGGTTCTTTCTCTTCCAGCAATTCGAGTAATATTTCACGGGAGCGTTCAAAATCTTTTTTACCTAAATATACTCTTGCCAAATTATGCTTGAGATCGCATTTGGTTTTAGCGATTGCATCTTCAATTTTATTATCAGGACGGTCAATATATCCTAATTCTATCAACTGCTCCATAGTTTCTTCATCTGAAAATGCGTCATCCGATTTTTCCTTTTTTAGTTCTCCAAAATCGCCTGGTATATCTTCCCAGCTTTCTATGAATTTAGGAGATTCTGTTTCCTTAAATATATCCAAAATCACTTTTCCGTCCATATCCTTACCCACTGGAAGTCCATAATGATGCAATATTGTAGGAGCTATATCTATTAATCCAAGACCGAATATTTTCTCGTTCTTTTTAATATTTGGTCCGCTTGCAACAAAAATTCCAAATTGCCTGTGCTCTAAGGCTGGCGCCGCTTGAAGTTTGGGCATATTTATTAATCTTTTTCTACCTGTTTCAAATCCGTGATCGGACATAATCATTATCGTGGTATCTTCATCTATAAGTTCAATCACCCTGCCAAGCATCATATCCTGAAAACGATAGGCGCCATTTATTGCGTCATTGTAAATCTCATACTGTCCCGGATTTACACCGGTTAACATTGGTGGAAAGTATTTCATGAAAGAATGACAAAAATGATCTATTAAATCAAAATAAATTGCCATAAAATCCCATTCTGTCTCACGTAATAAATAAGTTGATGCATTGTGAACCGAAACATTTTGTGACAAAAGTCTTGCAAAGACCCCTAACATCTTATCTTTTTCTTGATCTATCTGTGCAGCTTTAGGCATAAAAGGAAGTATATGCTCCTTAGTTACCTCAAAGGGAAACATTCTAAGATTCTTTAGTTTTTGCTTCATCGCTTTTGGATGAATAGACTCCTCCATCATAGGACTTTGCTTTGAAGGGTCGGGATTTACTTTTTGGAATTTATCTGAAACCACTACTCCATTAATTGGTTCAGCAGGGAAACTTGGCCACCATCCTACAATATTGCTTCTCAATCCTTGATTGTGTAATATGTTCCAAATAGCCCTCGAATTTCTAGAGTTAGTAGTAACGGGTCTTATCCCTTTTTTATTAGGTAAGGTTTCAATAAAACCCAAAACACCGTGTTTATCAGGAGTTTTACCTGTCGCCACAGAGCTCCATAACATTGGGCTAAAAGGAGGATTCATCGTGCTCATATTACCATAAACACCATTATCAATCAATTTTTTTAAGGAGGGCATGTGTCCCTTTGCCAACAGAGGACCTATTATCTTCCAATCTGCTGCATCCCAACCTATAAGCAATAATTTATTCTTCTTCATTTTTCCTTTTATTCAAATCTTTTTTCAATTTTCTCCACGCTGTAAATGCAATATCTCCGTAGGCCAATAATCCTAATGAACTATCAATAGGTATTTTTGAAAAATCTAAAATTTTTTTATTATTGCTTTTCATTTTATAAGTATTGTTTGAATTTATTTATTAGAAGGCTGAAAATTAAACTTTTGTTCTTTATATTTACCTTCTATATTTATAAATCAAAATTAATTATTTGTAAAAAAACAAAAAGTTAATCGTTAAAACCTAAAAATCATGAAAAAAATTACAAAAAACGATTTTTCAAAAAAACTAGCAAAGTATGGCGCTTTGTCTCTAGCAATTGCCGGTGTGGCAGACGCTTCTGGACAAATAGTCTATACCGATCTTGACCCTGATGTTACTCAAGCTACGGGAGGTGTTTTTCCTTTTGATCTTAACAATGATGGAACGGACGACTTTAGTTTGGACATTTTTGACGCTGCTGGTGGAGCAGGTGCGGTTATTTTTACTGGTATAAACGGCTCTCTCAACTCTAATAGTGTTGTAGGTAATGCGGCTGGACCCTATTTTTATCCTTCCAATCTTTCAAGTGGAGCTATAATTGATTCCAATGCTACCGCAGGAAGTTCTGTGAGAGGTGATCTTAATTTCTACGGATGTGCTTACACTAATAGTCAATTTTGCGGTGGTGTTACTGATGGATTTATCGGTTTAGTATTTAAGCTTAATGGTGATACACATTATGGTTGGGTACGATTGGATTTATCAACAGATGCATCATCAATGACAATAAAGGATTTTGCTTACGAATCTACTCCCGATACAGCTATATCTGCTGGTGATGGAGCTTTAGGCGTGGCAGACAACACTTTTAAAGGCTTCGACTATTTTGTTGATTCAAACAATATGTTGACTTTAAAGGCATCTAGTGCGATGCAAAACGTACAGCTTTACTCTTTGCTAGGTCAAGAAGTTATAACGCAACAACTTTCATCTAATAACGAAACTGTGAACTTATCAAAACTTAGTACTGGTGTATATTTAGCCACAGTGACTATTGAAGGTACAAAGAAAACTTTCAAAATAGCTAAAAACTAATTTGAATTTTATTTATTTAAAAGAGCGGCCAAAAAGCCGCTCTTTTTTAATGCTTCAAATAATTATTGCTTATTCGCCAACTGCCCGCAAGCAGCATCAATATCTTTACCTCTACTTCGGCGTACGGTTACTGGAATACTGTTAGCTTCCAAGCCGTTAATGTATATTTGAATTGCTTTTTCATTTGCCTGCTGAAAATGGCCATCATCAATCGGGTTATATTCTATTAAATTTACTTTGCACGGTACGTATTTGCAGAATTTGATTAAAGCATCAACATCTACCAATTTGTCATTTATACCTTCCCAAACTACATATTCGTATGTAATTCTACGTTTGGTTTTGGCATACCAGTATTGTAACGATTCCTTTAAATCATCCAGAGTAAAATTTGTGGCAAAAGGCATAATTTTTTCGCGCGTTTCTTGAATTGCAGAATGTAACGACACGGCAAGATGAAATTTAACTTCATCATCAGCCAATTTCTTTATCATTTTTGGAACGCCAGAAGTTGAAACTGTAATACGTTTTGGCGACATTCCCAAACCTTCTTCCGAAGTTATTTTTTCAATTGAAGCCAAAACGTTCTTATAATTCATAAGCGGTTCGCCCATTCCCATAAAAACGATGTTGCTCAACGGTCTTCTATGGTATAATCTGCTTTCATTATCTATGGCAACAACTTGGTCATAAATTTCGTCCGGATTTAAATTTCGCATCCTTTTTAGCCTTGACGTCGCGCAAAAAAGACAATCTAAACTACACCCAACTTGTGATGAAACGCAAGCTGTTGTTCTAGATTTTGTAGGAATAAGAACAGATTCAACCACCAAACCATCGTGTAACTTCACGCCATTTTTTATAGTGCCATCGTTACTTTTTTGTATACTGTCTACCTTTATATGGTTAATTACAAAATTATCAGTTAGGTGTTGTCGGGTTTCTTTAGAGATATTGGTCATATCGTCAAAATTATGACTTGCCTTGCTCCAAAGCCACTCATAAACCTGATTGCCACGAAAGGCTTTATCGCCTATACTTTCAAAAAAAGTACGTAATTCTTCTTTTGACAATGCTCTAATATCTCTTTTTTCTGAAATCATAAGTTTGCAAAAGTACGGAATAGACTTTAGACGATAGACTTTAGACGACAGATTTGACGGATTCTGGATGCTGCTGGATGCTGCTGGATGCTGCTGGATGCTGGAAAATTAATGATTGTATATGGATGCTGAAGAAATTAAAGTATTTAATATTATTTTGACGTGATGCAAAGGGCGACAGTTACTGTGCTTGTCAAGGGTTGAAATTAATAAAATATAATTTGCTTACAAGTATAAAACGGCTATTAATCAAAAACTTAAAACCTGAAACAGTTTCTTACTTCGAAATCACAACCTTTTTCGTGAGATCTGCTTTGCTGTCTTCATCGATTAGGTGAAGTAGGTAAACACCATTTGAAAGCGCCGAAACATTTAACGTGTTCATTGTAGTGTACATATTGCCAGAATCCAATTTTTGACCGAGGAGATTATAAAGCTCAAAACGCAAATGCGGATAGCGATTATTTATTACTTGAATTTGAGTAGATGCGGGATTTGGAAATATTTCCAATTTTCCAGTTTGTTCAAAAGTTGGCGTATTCAAAAGATTTTGTAAAGTTTCTACCGATGTTACATTTAGATTATCGGGATCTAACCAACTTTTCAAATTCTTTTCGGGTTGACTTGCAGCATTCCAAGAAACGCCAAAACGCCCGTAAATATCATAATCGTGATTATTTTCAATACCATTGCAAAAAGATGCACCGGCATATAATTGCCCAATTATCTTTCCGCTTTGGTTGAATAATGGTGAGCCCGAGGAGCCACTTTCCGTTGTGCCAATTTCCCAACCGTTACCTGTACCTACAGAAGTTCCGCCAATGAGCCAAACTTCAGTTCCATCTGCATTTCTTTTAACAGCGCCACTATCATCTCTACATATTTTCATAATATCGCCGTTGGGATGATGTAATCCAACAGCATACGTTGGAGGTGTATCAGAATTGTCCCATCCGGCAAATGCAACATCCCAAGAAGGTGGGATTGCTGTATATAATTCAACCAAAGCAAAATCACTAAGCACATTATTTGCTCTAACTTGTGCGCCGCTCATCGTAAAATTAGTAAGTAAATCTTGGCTTTCCTCGCCTGTACCACAAATTGGGTTTGGACTCATCCAGTTAAATCGTACGGACCAGAATGCTGGGTCGCCGTTGTCCAAACAATGATTTGCGGTGAGTAAATAAGGAGTTTTATCTGATTTTGTATTGTTTACCAAAACTGAAGAACACAAATAACCGTTACCTAGATTAAGCAAAGCAACCGCTTTTTTCACCAAATCCTTCTTACCATCAAAGTCGGCACCAATTGGACAGTTAACATCATAATTACAATCGCCAGAGTCATTTAAACCGCGCGTTTCAGCTACTAATCTGTTCACTTCGCCCATTCTGTAGCCGTGTATTACGCTGCCAATTTTAAGCTGGACGGAATCCTGTACAGCAAAAGGCTGATAATATTCTATATAAATAACTTCACCACTAACAAACCAAGAACCTAATTGTTTACTTGTCCTATTTTCTGCTGATGTGTAAACTTTAGAATAATCTGACTGAGATTCATTGTAAAGCTGCATTCTTGTTCCTTCGGGAAGGTAGAAGTCGTTGAAGTTGATACTTAAATTTAAGGCATCGGGTGAGTGTATTGCAATTTGGCAAATCCTCCCACCGCTAGGCAAAGTTGTCCACTCACCTTGGGTTTCTAAATCTATCGTAATATCTCTAGTAATGCCATAACGCCAAGGCATCGTTTTGTCCAGATCGTTTAAGCTGTCTTGTGCTGCCACTTCGGAAAGGTCCAATGCCTGTAATTCAATTGGAGTTGGGCGTAAATTATATTGCACGCCAATAGGTAATTCTGCCCTATTTTGTTGTGCGAAAACAGATGTGAATAGTATAATAAAGTAAACAAAAGTAATTGTGTTTCTAATCGATTGCATTTTAGTTACTTGAACAATCTTACTAAAGTAGACAATTAATTTTGAATAGGTGTTGAAAGAGTTAGATATTTGAAGTTATGGATAATGAGTTAATGAAGTTATAGATCTCTGATAGTCTTGAAGTTTTCTTTCTAAAATTTTATTCAAACTGTCCCGTCCTAAATAATCGATACAGATTATTAAAGGATTAAATTTATAACTTAAAGCTTAACGATGCTAGCATCGTTAAGCTTTTTTGATTTATACTGTTTTCTTTTGAGTTTATTTTGTTGATGCATTTGTTTTGGAGTTAGCATATGATTGGATGAATGTGGTCTTTGGTTATTATAGATTTCGATTGCATCTTTGATTAATTGGCTCTTCAGCTCAATATCGTTGATGCTTTTAGCGATATTAAATTCTTGCTTGAGTATTCCATTGATTCTTTCTGCTATCGCATTCTCATAGGGATCATACTTCTCTGTCATGCTTGCCTTGATATTGTTTTTGCTCAATAACTCTTGATAGTCATCAGAACAGTATTGCAAACCTCTATCGGAGTGGTGTATTAAAGGTTTTTCCTTATCTATTCTGTGTTTTAAAGCCATATCCAGCGCTTGAACAGAACCATCTACTGCTAATGTGTTAGATACATTATATCCCATTATCTTTTTTGAGTAGGCATCTGTAATCAAGGCTAGGTATGACGGGTTAATCCTAGTTCCTACGTAGGTGATGTCACTGACCCAGATTTGTTCGGGACGTATAATATCAACATTGCTAACTATATTTTTATGCTTTCTAAATCGGTGATGTGAGTCTGTAGTTATGTGATAACTTCTCTTAGGTTTTATAAGCATGTGATTTACTTTGAGTATTCTAAAAAGCTTGTCTCTCCCTACTTTTAAGCCAGAGAGTTCTTCTCTTAAGATATGATATAATTTTCTGGCACCAACTTTTGGCATAACATTGCGCACACCCCTGACTAAGGTTATGACTTGTTTTGCTATGGACTGATTATGTCTTCTAGACCTAATAGATCGATAATATACCTGTCTATCCAGCCCGAGTAAGTTACAGGTAGAAACTAGTGTTTCCTTGTGTTCTTCTTTGAAGATCTCGATAACTCGGGCGTGTAATTTTTTCTGATTTGAATGTCGTATTCCTTTTCTGCCATATCAACGAGCATATCAAAAATGATTGCCTTCTTGTCTGCTCTCTCGGCTAGATGTTCTGCTCTAGCTTTTTGCTTTTCAAGAAGCTTTACTTTGGCCTCTAATTCGATAATTTTTTGTTCTGGTGTCTTTGCCACGGTTACAACGGATAGGTTTTCCCAATCAAAGGTACCATATTTGCGCAACCAAGAGGTTATTGTCGATCTAGCTTGGATGCCATATTTAAGGTGAGCCGAAAGTCGATCTAACGCTCCCGACTCGATTTCATCTACGACTTGAAGCTTAAAAGAAAGCGAGTAGTCTTTTTGGGTTCGTTTTGCATAACCTCTGTTTACTGATGTTTTCATTACACTAAGGTTTTAGTGTATCGCTATTTCAGGACGGGACAAACAGTATAAATAGAAAACCCAAAAAATATATAAACCCAAAAAAACCGCCAATTTCTTGACGGTTTTTCTTGTTTATTAGAAATATTACATCACTTTAGATAATCAACATTGCGTCTCCGTATGTATAGAATCTGTATTTTTCTTTTATTGCTTCTGCGTATGCTTCTTTCATAAAATCGTGACCTGCAAAGGCTGATACCATCATCATTAAAGTAGATTTTGGCGTGTGAAAATTGGTAACCATTGCATTTGCAATACTAAAGTCGTATGGTGGAAAAATAAATTTATTGGTCCAACCTTTATAAGCATTTAAGGTATGATTTGAAGAAACGGTACTTTCAATGGCGCGCATTGCAGTTGTACCCACGGCACAAACACGTTTTCTCTTAGCAATTCCTTCATTAATTATTTTCACGGCAGTTTCATCAACTTCCATTTCTTCAGAATCCATTTTATGTTTTGAAAGATCTTCAACCTCAACAGAACTAAATGTTCCCAAACCAACGTGAAGCGTAACTTCAGCCACATTTACGCCTTTTATCTCAAGACGTTTCATCAAATGTTTTGAAAAGTGTAGACCAGCAGTTGGTGCCGCAACAGCCCCTTCAATTTTTGCAAAAATTGTTTGGTAACGTTCTGCATCTTCCGGCTCTACTTCCCTTTTTATATATTTTGGAAGTGGTGTTTCACCCAAATCAGTAAGCTTTTTTCTAAATTCCTCGTAAGAACCATCAAATAAAAAACGCAGTGTTCTTCCTCTAGATGTTGTATTGTCTATTACTTCGGCAACCAACGTCTCGTCATCACCAAAATATAATTTATTACCTATTCTTATTTTACGTGCTGGATCTACCAAAACGTCCCAAAGGCGGGTTTCTGGATTAAGTTCGCGTAGTAAAAATACTTCAATTCTTGCTCCGGTTTTTTCCTTATTCCCGAACAAGCGAGCTGGAAAAACTTTGGTATTATTGGTTATTAATACATCATCTTCTTCAAAATAATCTATTAAATCCTTAAACATTTTGTGCTCTATCGTCTTGGTTTTACGGTTTAAAACCATAAGACGCGATTCGTCACGGTTTTCTGCCGGATATTCTGCCAAAAGTTCTTCTGGCAGGTTAAAA
The DNA here is from genome assembly GCA_965219125.1 of Aequorivita sp. Classification (GTDB taxonomy): domain Bacteria; phylum Bacteroidota; class Bacteroidia; order Flavobacteriales; family Flavobacteriaceae; genus JBBSOK01. The sequence goes on along the minus strand of CBDCMO010000002.1, from coordinate 2,550,570 downwards.
CTGAAGCTGGAGAGTTTCATTCCCATAAGTGTGCGTTTTTTTTGAGGTTGCAAAGATACACTTTCGCGATAGGCGTTGTCAAGTAAAACGGCATTTATTTATGGCTTTGCCCTATAATCAACTTGTAACAACGCTTATTGAAAATAAGTTTTTTCTTTCAAAATAAGCTTTCAAAAAAACTTTTCTAAATAGTATCAAATCCAATTTCCTTCATATCTTCCCAAAAAGTTGGGTAGGATTTCGTGACAACTTCAGCATTATTTATTGAAATTGGGGTTAAAAAAGCCAGCGGAGCAAAAGCCATCGCCATTCTGTGATCTTGATAAGTATCTATCGCAATGTTTTTTTCTATAACTTCCGAAGTTTCCAAATACAATGAATTTGAAGTAATTGAAATTTTTCCACCCAACTTTGTCAGTTCAGTTTTAAGGGCTTGTAACCTATCTGTTTCTTTAATTTTCAACGTATGCAAACCTTTTAAAATACATTCAATTTTAAGCCCAAAGCAAGTAACGGCGATTGTTTGTGCAATATCTGGTGTTTTGTTTAAGTCTAATTCAATTTTCTTCGGAAGAGGTTTATTATTTTTTGAAAGGGTTATAGAATTTTCTGCTGAATTAAATTTAGTTTCAACCCCTAATTCTTTATAAATATCAACAACTGCGGAATCGCCTTGAAGACTATCCCTAAAATAATTTGATAAGGTTACCGTAAGATTTTTATGTAAAGAAACTGCACTGAAATAATAGGATGCCGAGCTCCAATCTGATTCTACATAGATTGTTTGCTTATCTAAATGTAAAGTTGAAGGAATTGTAATGAGATTTTCTGAAAAAACTCCTGCCATACCAACTTTTTGAAGTAGCTGAAGTGTCATTTCAATATAAGGAATAGAGGTGATTTCACCTTTTAATTGAATATTTAAACCATTCGGTAAGTTGGAGCCGATTAACATAAGTGCTGAAATGAACTGACTACTTACATTCGCTTCTATTTCAACTTGATTTTTTGTAATATTTTTTCCAATAATTTTCAACGGCGGAAAACCTTCTTCCCCTAAATATTCAATTTCTGCCCCTAATTGTTTTAGTGCATCAACCAAAATTTTTATAGGCCTTTGCTGCATTCTTTCACTGCCCGTTAAAATAACATTCGCACCAGCAAGACTAGAGAAATAAGCGGTTAAAAAACGCATTGCCGTGCCAGCGTGATGAATATTAACTTCGCCGTTTGTCTTTTTTAAAGCCTGTTGCAATGTTTTGGTATCGTCGCTATTGGAAAGATTTTCAATGTTAATGTTTGGATATAAAGCTTGCAGAATTAGCAACCTATTCGATTCACTTTTAGAACCTGTGATTTTTATTTTAACTGAAGTAACTTCTACGTTTTTGCTAAAAAGATGAGCCGTCATTTATTTTTATATTCTTCTTGCTTCAATTTGCCCCAAAATTTGCCGTAAGTAACCAAAAAACCAACGATAAAACCACCTGCCAAAAAGGCAATAATTGCAAATGGTGTAAATCTTTTAAAGAATTCTGAAGCAAAACTGGTGAACATCCACTGCACCAATACAAGAATAACAAGATAGCCAACGCTAAGAATTACTACCGATTTCCAGAAACCGGGAAAATTTATTATTTTTTGAAACATTAGCACAATTTATCGTTGTTGTGATGTCTGTCGTGGTCGCGCTTGGTTTTAAGCTGCAATTTTTTATCGAACGCTTCCTGCAAATTTACGCCGGTTTGGTTTGCTAAACATAAAACTACAAAGATAACATCTGCCAATTCCTCCCCTAAATCTTTATTTTTGTCGCTTTCTTTTTCACTTTGTTCGCCGTATCTGCGGGCAATTATACGTGCAACTTCGCCAACTTCTTCGGTAAGTTGCGCCATATTGGTAAGCACGTTAAAATAGCGAACGCCGTGTTCTTTAATCCAACTATCTACCGCTTTTTGGGCATCTTCTATATTCATTATACAATAGTTTTGTGTTGAAATTTAACCTTTAACCAAAACTACCTTTTCATTTTCTTTATCTACCACCATTTGGTAGAATTTTTTTAGATTGCTATAATCTTCTGCCGCAATGTAGGCTTCATTTAAAGCCATTTCTACCGATAATTGAAGTTTATTTCCTACTTGTTTTATTGCATATCTAAAGTTTGCGGAGCGTTCGCCCAAACTTAATACTGCATCTTCCGGCAAAGATTCTATTGTGTAACCTTCGGGAACATCAATATTTACAATAAATCTGTCTTTGCGGGCGTAACTAAAATCCACAGGATATAGTCTTTTTTCAAGCTTGAACGGATTTTCCTTTTCAGATAAAAATGCCATTGGCGAAAAGTATATTTTTCCGCTTACATCCTCAGCCATATCAAAAGCTTCAAAATTGTAATTTAATGTTACCGGTTGTTGCGTTTCGCTTAAGTTTTCAAACGTAATGTCGGATAGTTCGGTTTGTGGCATTTCGGTTTCAAGTGCTTTTCGGGCGGCATCTTCATTTATGTTTTTATATCTCTCACGCATATTCCAAGCATAATGGCCCGTAAACCTATTTTGCACTTTTCCAGAAATTGAAAAGTCATCCTTTAATTCAATATTAACGAGTGAACTTTGCGTTGCAGGTGCATTTGGAGATAATGGAACCCAAGTTGAACTACGATCTTTCCTAATTAATCTGCCTTGCCAGTTTATTAGTATTGGATCTAATAAACCAATTTCCCCATTTTTATTGGTCGCATCCAAAAGTACAACATCGTTTTCACGCTCTACTGCGGCAATTACATAATTGAAACCATTGCGCGTAGGAAATAGCGGAATACCGTGCGACTTTGTGCTTAACAAAACCGGATTTGCATTTAAGCCTGCCGCCCGCAACATACCAATTAGCATTAGGTTTATGTCTGCTGCATTACCAACACCTTTTTTAAATGCATCCTTTACACCTTCTTCTGAATAAAAACCTCCGTTATCGTTCCAATTCATTTTTCTCTTTACGAAATTGTAGATTGCAACAATTTTTTCGTCCGGCGTTGTAGCGTCTTTAGTTACGACTTTTAGTTCATCTTCAAAATAACCTTTACGGTCTATATCTTCTGCAAGATTGTCATAGGTTGTTTTTGAAACTGCTTCCCAAGTTGTTGAATACGTATTTATGCCAGAACCGGGAAAATCCGTATATGAAAGTTCAAACTTTATAGCGGTGGCGTAATTGTTAATATTGCCAGCAAAAGCCTCTTCCTTCATAGCCGGTACATCTTTTAGCTCTACCGTAAAAATATTTTCTACGAATGTAAGATCTTTAGATTCCGCTTGGCGGTTAGTGCTAAATCCACTGCCTGTAATGGAATTTGTCATACCTAAATTAAGCTTACGTTCTTTGCTGTCTTTCTGAATTTTATAGGGAATCCAACCACGCTGGTGCGTTTGAAAGTTAAAATATTCTGGCGCCGAAAACTTTACCAAAACATTATTTACAGGTATCGTTTCCTGAAATCTAAACTCGTCTATGTTTCCAATAAAGGGTGACCGTAAGCTGTACTTAAATTCAATTACGCAACCTTCTTTTAAATCTGGCATGGTAAATTTAGTTTTATGAACGTATTTATTGGTTTTTACTTCAAAAATACCGTCGCTTTTTAACTTTACTTCTTCAATTTTACCATCGCTACCCATATAATACGTGTACCCTTTAAGGCCCAGAATTTCATCATTGGAACCACTGGTGGCTTGGTATAAATCCACTTCCTTTGTTGCCCAATCAAAACCTTTTGGGCTATAAATTTTTATTCTTTCAAAAACATCTGTTGTCATATAAAAACCATCTGCGGAATTATAATCGAATGCACTACTTATTTCCCGATATAATATTGCAGCATCTGCCGTTGGATCTTGAGCGTTTGTTTTTTCTGAAATTTCTTCTTTTGAAACTTTGCCAAAACGAAAATCCTGCGCAAAAAGAGAGACATTTTGAATTATAACAAATACAAGTAAAAGGGATATTTTTGTCTTCATAAATTATTTTAATTGGAAGGTTGAATTAAAATTTTCGTTTTATCGATTCTTGCTACTTGTCTTTTAAAATCACGGTATTTTTCATAATCATCCGGCGGAAAAGTGCCTTTATCAATTTGAAGCTTGCGCGTGTATTCAATTTTATTTTCTTCAATTTTAGAAAAAGTTACGTTATAAGTGCCAAACTTACTTTCAAGAACGGCATTTTCCGGTAACTTATCAATTTTAAAATTCTGTGGGATATTGATGGTAATTGTATCAGTATGCACAAAGCCTTTTGGAATATACATATCTTGTTTACGAGAAGTAATACGTGGCGGAATATCTTGCGTTAAGCTGAAAACGTTTGGGCACAATATTAAACCGTCATTAACTTTATTGGCATAACTTGGAAGATTAAGATCTAGGTTTTCGGTAAAATAAATATCTTCTCTATTATTATCAAAATCTATTTTTTTAATATCAATACCATTTATGTAACCCCATTTATTTTTATAATAGCGTTCAATTATATCATTTTTTTGCTTTCCAATTTCATAAATATCGCCGTATTCCAAACCTTTTGACATTGTTTGTAATGTTGCCGCTGCGTCGCCATTTGGTAAAATAGAAACAGTTGCGCTGGTTGTTTGGGTATTTTCAACCGAAGGATATTTTTTAGTGTGCACTATTTTTCCTCCTTCTTTGGTTACTATAAGTACGTCCCTATCGCTTGTAAAAGTACCCATATAACCAAAAGGAGCATCTTGCGATGTGCATTCTAGCCAAATAATATCATCCCCTTCGGGCACGCCCAAAATTGCGTGATTGCCCTGCATTGCGGTAAAGTCCGAAGTTATATCTTTTTCATCTTCACCAGCTGAAATTATAGTATAATATGAAGGTATTCCAGCAATATCCAGCAACGCTTTTGTGTAATTGGTTAACGCCTTGCAATCTCCATAAGACAATTTATCTACATCGCTTGCCAACATTGGTTTCCAACCGCCAATGCCAATTTGTACGCTTATATAGCGAACTTTATCTTGTACGTATTGATAGATTTTTCTGGCTTTACCTTCGTTAGTAGTCTCATTGGCAACCATATTTTTCACCTTGTTTACAGTACCTTCTGGCAAATCGCTTACGTTTTGCAATAAAGCTTTATCCATCCAACTTCCAAATTGTTGCCAATCTTTTCCTCTTCCTTGACTACCTTTTAAATAAAAATTATCTAATGCGAAGCGAATATTTGGCGCAATAAATTTGAAAGCTGCACTGTAATTTTCATACTTTATCGCCTCCAAATTTGTGGCGGTACAGGTAATTGTGTTTGATGATTCTACTATTTTTATATCATACCCTTCAATATTGAAAGACATAAATCTTGGCTTGTTCTGTGGATCGAATTTTAGTATCGAAACACTTTTTTTAGTGCTTTGATAGTAATTATTAATGGGAAGCCAAGGAGCCAAAAACGCAGTATCGCCGCTGGTAGATTCACTTTTATAAACTACAATATAAGGATAGGTTGTTGGCGTGTAGTCTAGCAATAAAATGCGGTTATCTGTGTACATATTGCCATCTGCAATTGCTTGATCTTTAAAATCTCTTTGTTTAAAATGCTCAATTTCCTTTCCGAGCGCATTGTAAACATAGGCTTCAACATTTTTTATTGTTGTGCCAGCATCATACATTTCATAAGCATCTACAGCATTATTCCCCTTTTCATTCAACACGGCTACAACGCGTGTTTGCTGCACAGTCATTTTTTGAGGATTTGTTACATCTCTTTCTATAAGTTCATTAATAATTACGCTATTTACACCTTCTTTTAAATCTGAAGGAATGCTTAATATAGAATACTGTTCTTGTGCGAAAGAATGGGCACAAAAAAATAGCAGCGCGTACAAAAACCATTTGGACATAAGCTCAATTTTTTTAGCAATATAATAAAAAATGTGGTTGTTAAATAAAAGTTAAGAAAATTATTCTCGATTTTTTGAATCCATTATAATAGTTACTGGTCCGTTGTTTATAAATTCTACGTCCATCATTGCTCCAAAAGTGCCTGTTTTAACAGGTTTACACATTTCTGAAGATAAGGTTTTAATAAATTTTTCATAAAGTGGAATAGCAATATCAGGTTTCGCAGCCTTTATAAAAGATGGCCTATTTCCCTTTTTTGTTGAAGCGTGAAGTGTAAATTGGCTTACAAGTAGGATTTCTCCCGAAATATCTAAAACTGATAAATTCATATTACCATCGCCATCATCAAAAATGCGGAGATTAACAATTTTTCGAGTTAACCAATCGATATCTTCTTGATTGTCGAAATCTTCAATACCTAATAAAATGAGTAAGCCATTTTCAATTGAAGATGTAATAGTACCATCAATTGTTACTGAAGCATTTCTAACTCGTTGAATTACTACTCGCATTGTCCCCTCCAACTCCCCAAAGGGGAGAACTGTTTTGTTATAATTTTTAAAATCTTGAATATTAATATTACACAATAATCAACCTGTTCCTTACCATTAGTCCCGTGATTATTAATTATTGAAAAAAAGATTCCTACGTTTTTTACTGCAAACCGCAGCTGCCTACTGCTACTTTTTTTACTGCGACTGAGACTGCGACTTCAAACTAACTCTTCTCTTCGTAATTATCCCTTCTAAAATGCTCCTCTTCACCTTCCAAAATTTGAAGGTAACTTTTATAGCGCGACCAAGCTATTTTTTCATCTTCCAACGCTTCTTTAATAGCGCATTGTGGTTCTTCAACATGTAAACAATTGTTGAATTTACACTTACTTTTTAATTCAAAAAATTCTGGGAAATAATTTCCTAATTCTTCCTTATCAATTTCTACCACGCCAAAACCTTTAATTCCTGGCGTGTCTATAATTCTTGCGCCAAAAGCAAGATCATACATTTCGGCAAAGGTTGTAGTATGTTGGCCTTGTTTATGTTGTTCGCTAATTATTGCGGTTTTTAAATTTAGTCCATTTTGAAGCGCATTTACCAACGTACTTTTACCAACGCCGCTGTGGCCAGAGAACATGGCGGTTTTATCCTTCATTAAAGCTTTCACTTTATCCACATTTTTGCCTGTTTCAGCTGAAATACCAACACATTCATAATCAATATTTCTATAAAGAGCTGCCAAAAACTTAATTTCTAAGGTTTCTTCTTCATTATAAACATCGATTTTATTGAAAAGAATGACAACTTTTATATGATACGCTTCCGCAGTAACCAAAAAACGGTCAATAAATGTGGTAAAAGTTGGCGGATTATTTAACGTTACAAGCAAAAAAGCAACATCAATATTTGCAGCAATTATATGCGTTTGTTTTGAAAGGTTTACAGATTTTCGAATTATATAATTATCCCGTTCATCAATTTTGTTGATAATGCCAATGGTTTCGTCGCCTTTTGTTTCAACTTCAAATTCAACAGTATCGCCCACTGCAACCGGATTGGTGCTTTTTATACCGCCCAACCGGAATTTACCTTTTATTTTACACTCGTAAAAATCTCCATTTTTAGATTTTACGGTGTACCAACTTCCGGTAGATTTATAAACGGTTCCCTTCATCCTTTAAATTTGCACAAATTATTAATCATTCACAATCTTCTGTTGATGATTTATAGATTCTTGATGTATCGCCTTAAAAACCTTCAAAATAAATTCTTCGCTTAAAGCATTTTCTTCGCCTTCCAAAATCATTTTTCCGAGAATCTCGTTCCATCTTTTGGCTTGTAAAATTGCAACGTTGTTTTTCTTTTTCAACATTCCAATATCGTCTGCAATCTTCATTCTTTTACCAAAACTTTCAATAAGTTGATGGTCAAGAACGTCAATCTTATTTCTTAAAGTTGAAAGTTTATTTTTAAATTCAACTGCTTCGCCTTCTTCTTTTCTGATGCGCAAATCAACCGTCATTTGGTCCAATGTTGCTGGCGTAATTTGTTGAGCTGCATCGCTCCACGCATTGTCTGGATCAAAATGAGTTTCTACCATTAAGCCGTCATAATTCAAGTCTAATGCAGTTTGGCAAAGGTCAAAAATAATATCGCGACGCCCTGCAATATGCGAAGGGTCCAAAATGAGCGGCAAATCTGGAAATTGTGTTTGCAAATCAATTGGTATTTGCCATTCAGGATTATTTCTGTAACGTGTTTTTTCGTAGGTTGAAAAACCTCTGTGTATTACACCCAAATTTTTAACGCCAGCTTCGTAAAAACGTTCAACCGCACCAAGCCACAAAGCTAAATCTGGATTCACTGGGTTTTTAATCAATACAATTTTATCAGATCCTTTTAAAGCATCAGCAATTTCTTGAACGATAAATGGCGAAACGGTACTTCTCGCGCCTACCCAAAGAATATCTACATCGTGTTTTAAGGCCAAATCTACGTGGTTTGCGTTGGCAACTTCCGTAGTTGTTAGCATTCCCGTTTCTTGTTTTGCTTTTTGTAACCATTTTAGGCCCAAAGCTCCTACTCCTTCAAAATTTCCTGGGCGTGTTCTTGGTTTCCAGATTCCGGCTCGTAAAACGGTGGCGTCTGTATCTTTTAATTGGTGTGCAATTTTTAGTACCTGCTCTTCAGTTTCCGCACTGCAAGGACCAGCAATTACTAGTGGATGTTGTAATCCGAAAGCGTTCAACCAATTTCTTAATTCTTTTGTATTCTTCATAGCTTGCAAATTTAATGTGTTTGTTATGATATTCCGTTTAAAATATTTTTGATGTGATTTGTTTGTTCCATTTCGTTGAAAACTGCTTCAAAATCATCATTTTCCATCAAGTTTTTGAAATGATTTAGGTTTGCGATATATTCTGAAAGCGTATCTAAAATATTCTGTTTGTTCTCTTTGAAAATTGGTGTCCACATTGCTGGACTACTTTTGGCAAGTCTTACTGTTGAAGCAAAACCGCTTCCGGCCAAATCGAGAATATCACGTTCATTTTTCTCTTTTTCAATTACCGTTTTGCCCAACATAAAACTGCTTATATGTGAAAGATGCGAAACATAGGCAATATGCCGATCGTGCGAAATTGGGTCCATATATCTAATTCGCATTCCCAAACCTTCAAAAAGTTTTAACGCTCTTTCTTGAAGTTTAAAAGCTGTTTTTTCAACTTCGCAAATAATCATTGTTTTGTTTTTGAATAAATTTTCGATGGCAGCTTGCGGACCTGAAAATTCAGTACCGGCAATTGGATGTGTTGCCAAAAAGTTACGACGGTTTTTGTGTGTTTTTATTACTTCACAAACATTGGTTTTTGTCGAGCCCATATCCATTACTAATGTATCATCGCCAACGTTATCCAAAATTTCTGAAACCATTGAAATAGTTGAATCTATTGGGATTGCAATAATTGTCAAGTCTGAATTTGATAAATTTTCAATCGTTGCTTCTTCATCTATAATACCAATTTCCAAAGCAGTTTTTATATGGTTGGAATTAGAATCAATTCCGAAGATTTTGGCGTTTGGATATAAACTTTTTATATCCTTAGCCATCGATCCACCAATTAATCCTGTTCCTATTATATGTATTTTTTTCATAAATTTTATTTTAATTTTGAATGGGCGCTTCGGCTCCGCTCAGCGACCGACGCACAAAACAATTTTAACCAAACCAATTATTGAGCCTGCCTAAATACTCAATGATCGCACAAACTATATTTTATTGTATTTTAAAAATCATCAATCGTAAATCGTAAATCTAAAATCTACTAATCGCCTCCTCAATTTCATCTTCCTTCACACAAAGCGAAAACCGAATATAACCCTCGCCATTACTGCCAAAAATGGTTCCCGGCGTAATAAAAATTGATTTTTCATATAAAATTCTATCAATATATTCTTCGGAAGAAATGCCATCAAGAAGCTTTGCCCAAACAAAAAGACCTGTGGCGTTTTTATCGTAAGTGCATTCTAACAAATCCGCTAGTTTCCAAATTGCTTTTCTTCGGCTTTCATAGATTTTATTTAATTCTGAAAACCAATCAGAATCTGTTTGCAATGCTTCAATTGCACCTTTTTGAATGCCGTAAAACATACCGCTATCCATATTGCTTTTTACTTGCAGAATCGCGTTCAAATATTCAGCTTTTCCTAAAACCATACCCACGCGCCAACCTGCCATATTAAAGGACTTGCTTAAAGAATTTAATTCTAAAGCAATTTCAAAAGCTCCTTCAGTTTTTAAAATTGAAAGCGGGTTTTTATTCAAAATAAAACTATACGGATTGTCATTTACTATCAAAATATTGTTTCGCTTTCCAAAGGCAATTAATTCAGAAAAAAATGCTTCGGAAGCAGTTGCGCCTGTTGGCATATTTGGATAGTTAACCCACATTAATTTTACATTGCTTAAATTTGTTTTTTCAAGTGCTTCAAAATCTGGAAGCCAATTATTCTCTTCAACCAAATCGAAAAAAACTGGTTTTGCACCTACCAATTTTGTTACTGCCTCGTACGTTGGATAGCCCGGATTTGGGATTAAAACTTCATCACCTTCATTTAAAAAAGCTAATGAAATATGCATAATTCCCTCTTTGCTTCCCATTAATGGCAGAATTTCATTTTCAGGATTTACGGTTACCGAATAATGCGTTTTATAAAAGTCTGCAATCGCCTTTCTAAATTCTGAAAAGCCTTGATAACTTTGATATTGGTGTGCTTTTTCATCAGTCATCGAAAATATTAATGCGTTCACCACATTTGGTGGTGGCGCTAGGTCTGGACTGCCAATTCCCATATTGATTATTGGTTTTCCGGCAGCTGCAAGTGCTCGGACTTCCTTCAGTTTTTTGCTGAAATAGTATTCTTCTGTAGATTTTAATCTGTCTGCGCTTGTAATAATCATATTTTGCATTGATACTTATTTAAAACTAATTTTCTCGCAAAGACGCAAAGACGCAAAGCTGTGACTGTGACTGTGACTGTGACTGCGACCTCCTTTTTCTTTAAAACTTACCATACGTTCTTGTTTTTATATTCGCCCAAAACCTTAAAGTTTTCAGCCATTAACGAAACTATTTTTTTTGCTTTTGCATATTTTTCGAAATCATCAAAAATTACATCAGCGAAAAAGGCGTATTTCCAAGGTGTTTCAATAATTGGTAATGATTGTATTTTAGTTAAACTCAATTCGCAATCGCTTAAAATATTTAAAACCGAAGCTAAACTTCCCCGTTTTGAAGAAAGTTCAAATTTTAATGATGCTTTATCAATTGTTTGAATTTCCTTTCCATTTTCTTCTTTTGAAATGGTTACAAAGCGAGTTGCATTGTTTTTAATAGTTTGAATATCCTCTGCAAAAATATCTAGATCATACAATTGCGCTGCAATTGGTGTTGCCAAAGCGCCAATTCCTTTTAAATTATCTTCTTGAATCCGTTTGGCCGTTAATGCCGTATCTACGTCTTCAACCAACTTAATGTGAGGATATTTTTTGAAAAAATCATTACACTGCAAAAGCGCCATATAGTGCGAATGAACTTCAGAAATATCTTCTAATTTTTGACCTTTTAAGCCCATTAAATTATGGCTGATGCTCAAATAATGTTCGCCAATAATGTGAAGGTTATTCGAATCTATCAACGCATAATTTGGAATAATAGAACCAGCAATACTATTTTCCAATGCCATAACGCCTTCAGAAACTTTGTTTTCAATAATATTCTGCACCATTTCATCAAAAGTGTTGCACTCCAAAATCGCGTAAGGTTCCATAAAATTTTCTACAACCACTTTGTGATGGTTACTGCCTTTTACGCCTTGTATTGCTATTTTTCTATCCATATTTAAACAAAAAAAATCCCGATATTGCTACCGGGATTTTAAGTAAATTATAGTTGAAATAATTACATAAGCTGCCCAGTTCCTATTCGGAAATAATAAAACCAGAAGCTATAAAATGTAGTCATTTGTTGTTTTTTCGAATGGCTAATTTAGGGAAAGTTTGTTAAGCGCGAAACGATTATTGGAGATTTTTGAAATATTTTATTATTGTTGATGCTGTTGATGCTGTTGATACTGTTGATGCTATCGTTGCTATTGAAACTTTTGCTAAATTAATTCCGAATCATAATTTCCCGCCGCTGCGGGTTAATGGACTTTGCTATTGTAGCCTAAAATTTGAAAATTTATAAATTATCCTAAATTACATTAATTTCATATTCTTCTTCAAATTCGATTTCGATTTCGATTTCGATTTATTTTACCGTAATTTTATCAAAATTTGAATGTATGTCTATAACTGTTGAAAATATTACAAAGGAATACGGTGCACAAAAAGCGTTAGATTCTGTTACGTTTTCTATTGAAAAAGGAGAGATTGTTGGGTTTTTGGGACCAAATGGCGCTGGAAAATCTACATTGATGAAGATTCTGACCACGTTTTTACCTGCAACAGCTGGAGTTGCAACTGTAAACGGATTTACCGTTTCGGTGGATGATATGAAAGTACAGAAAAGTGTTGGTTATTTGGCGGAGCATAATCCTTTGTACTTAGATATGTATATTCGGGAATATTTACGTTTTAATGCGAATATCTATAAAGTCGAATCTGCTGAAGTTGAAAAAGTAATTGAAAAAACAGGGCTTTCGCTCGAAGCTAATAAAAAAATTGGACAACTTTCCAAAGGATATCGGCAACGTGTTGGGCTTGCAAATGCGTTGTTGCATAATCCTGAAGTTTTAATTCTTGACGAGCCAACAACAGGTTTAGACCCTAACCAATTAATTGAAATTAGACAACTCATAAAAAATCTCGGTAAAGCGGATGCGGATGGGAATGCGGGAAAAACAATTATCCTTTCAACACACATTATGCAAGAGGTTGAGGCGATTTGCGATCGCGTAATCATCATTAATAAAGGTAAAATTGTTTTAGATAAAAAGTTGTCTGAACTTAAAGATAACAAACAACAAATTATACAAGTAACTTTTGATTATAGAGTTGAAGAAATTGCGCTGCAACGCCTACCAAAGCTAGAAAAAGTTAAGAATGTTGGAGGTTTTGTGTATGAACTTTACTTTGAAACCAAAGAAGATATGCGTGGAAAAGTCTTTGATTTTGCCCACGATAATGGACTTAAAATCCTGCAATTAGACCAAAAAAATACTACGCTTGAGAAGTTGTTTGTGGAGTTAACTTTGGAATAATACAACGAAATTTATTCAAAAATAAGACGCCCACGATACAATTGTTCCACTTCAACAATTGGCGGATGGTTTTTTGCTATTATATCTCCAATACTTAAAATAGTACCTTTTATAGATTGCATTGGTCTTACCACAATTGGCGCAGTACTGCGATGGAAAACCTGCAAAAATTGAATTTCAAGATCTGCTGCTTCTACCCCACAATCACTTGCAAATAAACCAATGTCCGCAGCCTGTGCTTTTCCTCTTAAAAAGAATTTGGACAAGCCGTTGGCAATAATGCTCAAATTATTTACATCTAAATCCAAATTAAAATCACCGTCAGTATGATATTCGTCTTCATTTTCTTGGTCTTCAGAAAGCAAGATTAAATTTGAATATCTCAATGTACCAATACTTTCAACTGCTAGACCAGAACTATTTCGGATTTCAGTTATATTTGGGCTTGTTACATAGACTTTTGTTAAACCATAATCTCTAACTAAATTACAGCCGTTATTATTATAAATATTCAATCGGCCTTCAACCACCTGTAAATCTATATCGTTCATCAAATTTGATCCGGTTTCAATTACAACTTTTTGAACAGGCCCTTCTTCAATAAAAAGTTGGGTACGTTCCCAAACCAATATTTTTGAAAAAGGTGCTACCGTAACTTCGTTCTGTACAATATTGCCTGCCGCTTGAAAGCAGTTTAATCCGTTTTCGGAATCGCAACCAAAAACGAATACAATCGATATAAATAAAATTATTTTTTTCATAAATTTTCAATTCGTAATAAGCCGATGAAAAGGCTATAATCTCACACCAACACCAAACTCAACCGCTTCAGCCTTTGCCCCGTGCGCGTGAACAGTGATACTTGCAAATAGTTTATCATCGTAAAAGTGGCGCAATAGTCCTAAACGATTGTAAACCCTATTTTCAAAAGCATACGGCCAATAGACGTAATAACCAACTTGCGAAACGAAAGAAACTTGGTTAAAACGAAGCTCGTGTCCCACAAAAATACCAACACGTTTGTAGTCTTCATTTCCCGTAAGCCCATCTTCGGGATAAGCTATGGAGCGATATTTAATTAATTCTTCCAAAAATTTGCTCACAAAAACATCTGTTCCAACCTGCAACGTACTTTTGTAATTAAGGCGCTTATCTGCATAAGCCGAAAAAACATAAAATGGATATTGTCCCTGACCTCTTACATCACTTTCATTTACGCCGGCGCGAAAAGCGAAATTATAATGTATTTTTTCAGCGTGATCGCTACTTGGCGTATCTTCCAGCGGGATAAATTCTGGCATTTTTTCAGCTTCGGGTTGATATGAAAGACCAACGTTAAACAACCAGCTATTTGTGCTATTATTGGGCGCTTTAAAGTTGGCGTTACTGTAATGAATTATGGTAAAACCTGCGTGATAACCCAAACCGTTCCAAACATTTTCACGAACAAAATTGGCTTTCAGAAAAGTTGTGCTTAGCAATCTCGTTCCATAGGCGTTATTTTGAAAATTATCTTCGGCATCGTACGGTTTGTCTGCGTAGGCAATACCTTGACCGACTCTAATTACTAAATTTCGATTATAAAAATACCAGTTATAGTGGCCGTAAGCGCTTAAATTTCGCCCCAAAAATTCGTTATGTAAATCTTGGTAAGCAACTGTAAAACCCCAATCTGGATAGTGATAACGGCGTTCCCACTCATTAAAACCATACGTTTTACGGTTAAAAGAAAGGAAGAAACCCGTTGGATGTCCCGTAATTAAATGTGAAATATCTGGGTTGTGCTCAAGAATGCTACCGTAAATGTAATCTGCCTCGATTGAATATGGTTTCACTTCGGTTTGTTGAAGTTCTTCTGAAGTGTCGTTTTGAGAATATACCGCAAATGAAATAATAAGGGCGATAACGGTATAAATGTGCTTCATATATTTTTTTATGGACGGTAAATATACACTAATCTTGAATTATTAAAGTACCTGTAAAACGTTGTTCTACTTCAATAAGTTGGGGTCGGTGAACGGCTACAACATCGCCCGTGCCATAAATAATTCCGTGTATGCTTTGTATTGGGTTAACAATCATTTTGTTAGCACTTCTTTGTACAAACGTTAGATCTTCAATTATAAAATTTTCTCCATTAAATCTAGGTTGCTCGTCGGTTAAAAGAATGTTTGCATTTTGTGTTTTTCCCGTAATATAAAAAATACTTTGTCCGTTTGCTGAAACACTAAAATTTTCGCAAACTACATTCAGATAAAAATCGCCGCCTTTTCTAACATCATCAATTCCGCCGGTTGTATTGCTAACTAAAGCTAAAGTTGGAAAATTTAAAATACCGTCACTTTTAACATCAAAAGAACTGCTATTTCGTATTTCGGTTAAATTGCTAACCGAAACATTTGCAACAGTCAAACCGTAATCCCGAACGAGATTACACTTGTTTAAATCCTTTATCACGAGCGTTTCTCCTTCAACAGTTACGGAAATATTACTGAAAAGGTTTTCGCAACTTTCAACGGTTATGGTTTGAATTTCGCTCTGTTTTATATTCAAAGCTACTTCACCTTCAATTCTAATTTTTGAAAAGCTACCAACTTCAAAATTTCTCGTTACAATATTACCAGCGCTTTTAAAGCAATCCCAACCTTTATCGCTGTTGCAGGAAATAGCAAGCAGTATTATTAATATGTAGGCTATCTTTTTCATTTTATAATCTAATTCCAAGTCCAAATTCTATTGCTTCAGCTTTTGCACCGTGAGATTTTAGTGTTGTGGCTGCAAATAATTTCGATGAAAAGTAGTATTTTAAACCTGCGCGAATGTAGGTTCTACCTTCAAAATCGTACGGATAATATACATAATATCCTATTTGGCTTACTAGCGCTAAATTATTCATATGCAATTCGTGACCTACAAAAATACCAACGCGTTTATAATCTTCGTCGCCGGTTGTGCCAGAATCGGGAAATGCAGCAGCTTCATAAGCTATTTCATTTTCAAGAAATTTTGAAAGAAATACATCTGCACCCAACTGTAAACTGCTTTTATAATTAATGCGCTTATCGGCAAAGGCAGAAAACACAAAAAATCCTTGTTGTCCCAAACCTATATAATCACTGGCATTCACGCCACCACGAACCACTAAATTATAATGAATTGGCTCTGAATATTTTCCTTCTGAAGTTTCTGCGGCATTTTCTGAATTGTCTTTTGAAGTAATTTCTGAAGTCTCAAATTGGTACGTAGCGCCAATATTAAACAAGAAAGCATTTGTGCTACTATTTGGCGATTTTACATTTGCATTGCTATAATGAAGTAAAGAAATACCAGTTTGAATACCGAAGTTTTTAAAAATATTTGATTTGGTAAAATTCAACATTATATACGTAGAACTCAACAAATGGCTGCCATACGCATTGTTTTTAGGGTTCGTATCAAGATTAAAGGGATTGGTGTTGTAGGCAATACCTTGACCAATTCTAAAAAACATATTCCGCTTCAAAAAATAAAAATTTACGTGACCGTAAAGTCCATAATTGCCACCTAAAATATCATTGTGCGAATTCTGGTTTATAAAACTAACGCCCCAACTTGGCATATTATAAGCACGTTCCCAACGCTTATTTCCAAATGTTTTGTGGTTGTAACCAATAATTAAACCGTCGGGATGATTTTTTATTAAATGCGAAATGTCTTTATTGTGCCGCAAAATACTTCCGTAGAAATAATTTACGTCAACAAAAGTATTCGCTTCGGACTTTTCTTGTGAAAAACAGGAAGCTGTAATAAACAGTAAAAACAATACCCGAAATAACATCGGCGAAAAATACTATAAACTTTAGAATATTTTAGACGCTACAGCTTTTATATTGCTGCTTTTTCCCATACTATAAAAATGGATGAACGGCACGCCAGCCTTTTGAAGCTCTTTACTTTGCGCAATACACCACTCAATACCAACTTGTCTAACCGCTTTATTGTCGGCACATTTAAGTACTTCTTTCACTAAATTATCTGGCAAATCTACCTTAAAACGATGCGGAATAACATTAAGGTGTTTTTTTACAGCGATTGGTTTTAAACCAGGAATTATTGGGACAGTAATGCCAGCTTCCCTACATTTTTCAACGAATTTGAAAAATTTGTCGTTATCAAAAAACATTTGGGTTACAACATATTCGGCACCATTTTTAATTTTTTCTTTTAGGAAATGAATATCACTTTCGCTGCTCGGTGCTTCCATGTGTTTTTCGGGATAACCTGCCACGCCGACACAAAAATCAGTTTGTGCGTGATGGTCCATTTCATTATCTAAATATTTACCCTTGTTCATTTTTGAAATCTGCGAAACCAAGTTGCAAGCATATTGATGACCGTGTTTTTCAGGTGTGAAATAAGTTTCACTCTTTACCGCATCGCCGCGCAAAGCCATTACGTTGTCTATCCCCAAAAAGCCCATGTCTATTAGGAAATTTTCTGTTTCTTCTTTCGTAAAACCACCACATAATATATGTGGAATGGCATCAACCTCGTATCGATTTTGAATAGCCGCGCAAATACCAACCGTTCCCGGACGCTTTCTAACTACTTTTTTTTCAAGCAAGCCACTTTTCAATTCTTTAAAAACATATTCTTCCCGATGATAGGTTACATTAATATAAGGTGGTTTAAATTCCATCAACGGATCAATATTATTGAAGATAGCATTTATATTTTCACCTTTTAATGGTGGAAGTATTTCAAACGAAAACTGTGTTTTTCCGTTTCCGTTTTTTATGTGTTCTGTAACTTTCATAAGTCCTCTCCCCAACCCTCTCCAGTAGAGAGGGAGCTTTTGGGATTTTAAATTATTAATTTCATTATATCGTTCCCCAACTCCTCCCCTTTGGGGAGGCTGGGAGAAGATTAATCAGCGATGTTGGTTTTTAACCACTTCGTAGCTTCTTCTAAATTCATATTTTTCCGCTGTGCGAAATCTTCAATTTGGTCTTCCTTAATTTTTCCAAGGCCGAAATAACGCGCTTCAGGATTGGCGAAATAATAACCCGAAACCGAAGCTGCCGGCCACATTGCTAAACTTTCGGTAAGTTCAACATTAATGTTTTCTTTTACTTTTAAAACTTCCCAAATTGTCAGTTTTTCCAAATGGTCCGGACAAGCGGGATAGCCCGGCGCGGGGCGGATTCCTTTATATTTTTCAGAAATCAAATCCTCGTTGGAAAGATTTTCTTCGGAAGCATAGCTCCAATATTCCGTACGCACTTTTTTGTGAAGATATTCCGCAAACGCTTCTGCCAAACGGTCTGCAAGCGCTTTCACCATTATTGAATTGTAATCGTCGTGTTCCTTTTCATATTTCGCAGCCAATTCTGCCGTTCCAAACCCTGTGCTTACGCAGAAACAGCCAATGTAATCTTGAATTCCGCTTTTCTTTGGCGCAATAAAATCTGCCAAAGCGATGTTTGGTTTGCCTTTTGCTTTTTTGGATTGTTGGCGAAGGGTTCGGAAAGTCCCCCCGACCCCCGAAGGGGGAGCCATTGCAGAGGAATTATTTGGCGCATTAGCTCCCCCTTTGGGGGTTAGGGGGACTAATTCAATATCATCATCATTAACAGTATTCGCCTCAAAAATCCCAAAGACAGCTCGTGCCTCCAATAGCTTTTCTGAAATTATTTTTTGAAGCATCTTTTTTGCATCTTCAAATAATTCGGAAGCTTGTTCGCCTACAATTTCATTTTTTAGAATATTTGGGTATCTGCCGTGCAATTCCCAACTTCTGAAGAAAGGCGTCCAATCCATAAATTCCTCCAAAAGACTTAAATCAAAATTTCTTAAAACCTGAACACCCAATTGTTTCGGCTTGGTTATTTCAGAAGTATTCCAATCAATTTTATATTTGTTTTTTCGCGCTTCTTCAATTGAAATGTAAGTTTTTACACGTTGACGTTTTAAAAAGTCTTTTCTGAAAATGTCGTAATCCTTCTTTAAATTTTCTTTATATAAATGTGAAGTTTCCTTTTTCAGTAAATCGCCAACAACAGTAACGGCACGCGAAGCATCATTTATATGAACAACGGCACATTCATATTGCGGATCAATTTTTACCGCAGTGTGCGCTTTACTTGTTGTTGCTCCACCAATCAATAACGGCACTTTAAAATTTTGACGTTGCATTTCTTTCGCTAAAAAAACCATTTCGTCTAAAGATGGCGTAATTAATCCACTCAAACCAATGGCATCAACGTTTTGTTCTTTTGCGGTTGCGATTATTTTTTCCGGTGGAACCATTACGCCCAAATCGATTATTTCATAATTATTACACGCCAAAACAACGCCGACAATATTTTTCCCAATATCGTGAACATCGCCTTTTACGGTTGCCATCAATATTTTTCCTGCATTTTTGGAGTCACCGGCTTGCGGGTTTTTCAATTTTTCTTCTTCAATATATGGAAGTAAATATGCCACAGCTTTTTTCATAACGCGAGCACTTTTCACCACTTGCGGCAAAAACATTTTTCCGCTTCCAAAAAGGTCGCCAACCACATTCATCCCTGTCATTAAATTGCCTTCAATTACTTCAATTGGTTTATCGGCGTTTCGTCGTGCTTCTTCAATATCTTCTAAAATAAATTCATCGATTCCCTTTACCAAAGCTCTCGTGATTCTATTTTGCAGTGGTTCTTCACGCCAAGACAAATCAATTTTACTTTCTTTGGTAGTTCCTTTTACCGTTTCGGCAAAATCCAATAATCGCTCTGTAGCATCTTCACGACGATCGAACATTACGTCTTCAACTCGATCCAAAAGATCCTTTGGAATATCATCATATATTTCCAACATCGCAGGATTCACGATACCCATATTCATTCCAGCTTGGATGGCGTGATACAAAAACACCGAATGCATCGCCTCTCGAACAGGATCATTCCCGCGAAAACTAAAAGAAACGTTGCTCACGCCACCGCTAACGCTAACGAGCGGTAAATTTTCACGAACCCAACGTGTGGCTTCAATAAAATCGATTGCGTTTTTCCGGTGTTCATCCATTCCAGTTGCTACTGGGAAAATATTTAAATCGAAAATGATGTCTTCGGGAGCGAATTTCACCTGATTCACCAAAATATCATACGAGCGACTTGCGATTTCTATTCTTCGGTCGTAATTATCTGCTTGGCCCGTTTCATCAAAAGCCATTACGATTACTGCGGCACCGTAACGTTTTATGAGCTTTGCGTGATGGATAAATTCTGCTTCGCCTTCCTTTAAACTGATGGAATTTACAACACATTTTCCCTGTACGACCTGCAAGCCAGCTTCAATAATTTCCCATTTGCTGCTGTCAATCATAATGGGAACGCGGGAAATATCGGGTTCTGCAATTACTAGATTTAGGAAACGAACCATACATTCTTTACCATCTAGCAAACCATCATCCATATTTATGTCGATGATTTGCGCGCCATTTTCAACTTGATCGCGAGCTACAGCAAGTGCTGCTTCAAAATTTCCTTCTTTAATTAAGCGAAGAAACATTTTGGAACCCGCCACATTGGTACGCTCACCCACGTTTATGAAATTGCTTTCTGGGGTTATGATTAGTGGCTCGAGGCCTGATAGTTTCAAATATTTTTTATTTTCTATTTTCATTTTTTATTGATTTTCTTGGCGGCTTTGCGGCTTTGCGTGCATAATTTCTCGCAAAGACGCTAAGGCGTAAAGATTTTTAGAATGGCAACTTTTTTAAATCCACATTTCCGCCGGAAATAATGATTCCTATTTTCTTATTTTTAAATTTTTCCTTTTCACGGAGTAAAGCCGCGAATGGAACAGCGCAACTCGGTTCTACAATTATTTTCATTCGTTCCCAAATAAGCTTCATCGCTGAAATTATTTCTGTTTCTTCAACTCTAATTATTTCTGAAACCAATTCTCTAATAATCGGAAAATTAATATCTCCGAGGAATGTTTTAAGTCCGTCTGCAATTGTGTTTGTAGTTTCGTTGAATTCAATTTTTCCCGATTGAAGGCTTCGGAAAGCGTCGTCAACTTCAAAAGGTTCGCCTCCGATTGTTTTGCAATTAGTGCCAAAATATTTTACAGAAAGTGAAGTTCCTGCAATTAAGCCGCCGCCGCCAACGGGCGTAAAAACATAATCCAAAGCGGGATGCGATTGCAATAATTCCGCACCGGAAGTTGCATTTCCGAGAATCACATTTCTATCGTTTGATGGATGAATAAAGGTGGCGCCGGTGTTTTTTTGGATAGAGCTTGCTTCGGTTTCCCTCGCAAGGGGAGTTGATTCTGATTCTGTAATAATACCGCCGTAACCCTTTACCGCTTCCTTTTTTACGTGCGGCGCATTTTCCGGCATTACGATATATGCTTTTACACCAAGATTTTTCGCGGCCAACGAAAGTGCCTGCGCAAAATTTCCTGAAGAATGTGTTACAACTCCAGCTTTTCTTTGTTCTTCAGAAAGTTGCAAAATAGCATTAGTTGCACCTCGCATTTTGAAAGCACCCATCTTTTGAAAATTCTCACATTTGAAGAAAATTTCAGCGCCCGAAAGTTCATTTAAATAAGTCGATTTCAGAACGGGCGTATTGTGAACATAAGGTTTTACACGACTACACGCTTCTTCAACTTCTTGTTTTGTAGGAATCATATAGCGAGATTTTCAGATTGAAAAACTGGTCGCGGCTCGTATTGCGAAGCCATTTCTGCAATCGCTTTTATATGTTCGGGCGTGGTGCCGCAACAGCCGCCTATTATATTTACCAATTGTTTGTCTAAATATTCCTTTACTTGCTCAGCCATTTGCTTCGGACTTTCATCGTATTCTCCGAATGCGTTTGGCAACCCTGCATTTGGATAGGCACTCACGGCAAGATTGGTGCGGTTTGCAATCACTTCTAAATGTGGCGTGAGCTGTTTGGCGCCCAAAGCACAATTGAAACCTACGCTCAACAGTGGAATGTGAGAAATTGAAATTAAAAATGCTTCTGCCGTTTGGCCGGAAAGCGTTCTGCCGGATGCGTCGGTAATTGTTCCACTAATCATTATAGGGATGTCAAGATTTCGTTCTTCTTTTATTTCGTCAATTGCGAAAAGTGCTGCTTTTGCATTCAATGTATCAAAAATAGTTTCTACCAAAAGAATATCCACGCCGCCAACAATCAAGGCTTCAGCTTGTTGTTTGTATGCAACGCACAATTCTTCAAAAGAAATTGCTCGAAAACCTGGATCGTTAACATCTGGGCTCATACTTGCGGTTTTGTTTGTTGGGCCGATGGCTCCGGCTAAGAAACGGGGTTTGTGAGGTTCTTTTACGGTGAATTCATCCGCTATTTTTTTCGCGATTTTAGCGGATTCGTAATTCAATTCGTAAACCAAATCCTGCATATCGTAATCGGCCATTGCGATTGTGGTGCTGGAAAAAGTATTTGTTTCTACAATATCGGCACCTGCGGCAAAATATTTTGAATGGATTTCTGCAATTGCTTTTGGCTGTGTAATGGAAAGTAAATCATTGTTGCCTTGAACCGATTTATGAAAATCCTTAAAGCGTTCGCCACGGAAATCTTCTTCCGAAAATTTATAGTGTTGCAGCATCGTGCCCATTGCGCCATCGAGGATCAATATTCGGTTTTGAAGTGCTTGTTGTATTTTATTCATTTCTTGATTTTTGATTAAAGTTCAAATCTGCGTGAGGGATTGCAGCGGAAATCCTTTTTTGAGAAACGAAAAAAAGATTGCAGCGGAAAGCCCGACCCGAAGGGGCACGCCATAAAAAAATTATATCAAGAAAAGGTGAAGGAAAAACCTATTTGTTGTTATCTATTCCGAAAAAAAGGATAGAATGTAGCACCTTCCCCGAAAGTTCGGGAGGTTGCTAAGGCGTCAAAGGGTCTATTCCCTCGGCCTTTCTTGATAACTTTTAACTATGAATATGAACTGATGCAAAGTAACATCATAAAATTCGCAATGCAAAATTTATATGCCATTTGTTGTATAATTAGGTTTCGACTGCGCTCAACCAGACACTTTTTTTCCGTTAAGGATAATACTGTACGTAATTTTCACCGAAGCTTCCAGCGTGATGGAAACCGAACAGTATTTTTCAAAACTAAGTTGCGCCGCGCGGATGGCTTTCGCCTCGTCAATTTTGCCTTCCAAATACAGCGCTACGTGTATTGCCTCAAACGGTTTAGCATCGCGCACTTCCTTTCGCTGGCCTTTCACTTCCATTTTATAGGAAGTGATTTCCTGTCTTTGTTTTTTCAGAATCATAACAACATCTATCGCGCTGCAACCGCCAACGCCCATCAGCAAAAGTTCCATCGGGCTTGCGCCTTTTGAGGGTTCGTCGGTTTTGTTGTCGATTAAAATGGGAACGCCGGAAGCGCCTTTTGCTTCGAAAAGGTAGTTGTCGTTTATTCTATTCAGTGAAACTTTCATTTTTTTCTGTTTAATTTTCTTTGTCGCTTATCCTCAAAATATCCCCGAAAACGCCGCGAGCCGTAACGGCCGCCCCTGCTCCAGCGCCTTGAATTACAATTGGATTATCTCCATAACTTTCGGTATAAATTTCAAAAATTGAATCGCTGCCTTTAAGTGCGCCCAACATACTGTTTTTGGGAACCGAAATCAAACTCACATCCAAAAGCGCGCCTGTTTCTTGGGATAAATCGCCGTGTAAATCGGCTACGTAACGAAAAACCGAATCTTTCGATTGATTCTTCTTTTTGATTTGAAAGGGAACGTCCAATTCCTGCACCCGAGTTAAAAATTCTTCTTTTGAAATACTTCGCAAATCTTTCGGAATCAGGTTTTGAATGGAAATATCCGCAAACTCATTGTGCAAATCCAATTCACGAGCCAAGATAAGCAATTTCCGTCCAACGTCATTGCCGCAAAGGTCTTCCCGCGGGTCGGGTTCTGTAAAACCTTTGTCGATTGCAGATTTTAAAACCGAACTGAATGTTCTATCTTCTTCCGAAAAAGTGTTGAAAATATAACTCAACGACCCTGAAAAAACACCGCGAATTCGCGTAATATTTTCACCCGAAAGATGCAAAAGTTTAATGGTATCAATCAAGGGAAGTCCGGCACCTACATTGGTTTCATATAAATACAGACGCTTTTTTGAAATCAACTTTTCGCGAAGTTCTTTATAAAAATTCAAATCCAATGTATTCGCTATTTTGTTTGAGGAAACCAAATGGAAACCGTTTTCAACAAAGGCTGAATAATTTTGGACAAAGCCGGAATCTGCGGTATTATCAACCAAAATCAGGTTTTGAAAATTGTTGCTTTTTGCGAAGGAAATTACTTCCTCAGGATTGTATGAAACTCCCGATTCTATTTTTTCTTCAATCCAATTTTTGCTCAACCCATTTTGTTGAAGTAAAACGGTTTTTGAATTTGCGATTGCGAAAATATTCAGTTCCAAATCGCGTCTTCGGGAAATTTCTTCCTTAGAGGAAATTATTTGGTTCACCAAATGGCTTCCCACATTTCCGTGGCCGAAAATGGCGATGTTTATTTTCTTCTTTTTAATCTTTTCCAGATTTATCAATTGTTCCAAAGGAATTTCTACTGTTGCTGCACTCATAATTTTTTTGACTTAGGACGGTAGGACTTAAGACGTAAGACAAAACTTTTTCTTAGTTTTAAGTCTTACGTCATTTAGTCTTACGTCTGATTATTTATTAATTTTTAATTTGAAGGAATCAATTCTGCTTTTTCAATTATTTTAAAAGCTTCGGAAAGATCGTTTATCAAATTTTCGGCATCCTCAATTCCGCAGGAAAGTCGGATTAGCGAATCGTTGATTCCAGCATTCAAACGGATTTCGCGCGGAATGGAAGCGTGCGTCATTTGTGCAGGATGGCAAAGTAAGCTTTTAACGCCACCAAGACTTTCGGCCAATTTGAAATATTCCGTACTGGTTACAAATTTTACTGCAGCATCCTGTGTATCATTTTTTAGAGTGAAAGAAACAATTCCTCCGAACAAACCATTTTGTTGTTTTTTGGCGATTTCGTGATTTTTGTGGGTTTTCAAACCTGGGTAATGTACTTTTTCAACTGCATCTTGACTTTCCAAAAACAACGCTACTCTTAACGCATTTTCGCATTGCCTTTTATAACGAATGTCCAACGTTTCAATTCCGCGAATTGTTAAGAAACAATCCCACGGACCTAAAATTCCGCCAGAAGCATTTTGGACGAACTTAATCTTTTCTGAAAGTTCCTGCGTTTTTGTAATTACCAAACCGGCCACCAAATCGGAATGGCCGCCGATGTATTTTGTGCCGCTGTGAATAACAATATCTGCACCCAAATCAATTGGTTTTTGTGCAATTGGCGAAGCAAACGTATTATCAACAACCAAAAGTGCGTTTACACTATTAGCAACTTTGGAAATGGCTTCGATGTCTGAAATTTTCAAGGTTGGATTTGTGGGGGATTCAATCCAAATCAGTTTTGTTTTATTTGAAACGGCGTTTGCTACGTTTTCAACTTCGGTAGCATCCACGTAGTTTACTTTTATTCCCAGTTTTTCATAGACGTGGGTGAAAAGTCGGTACGCGCCACCGTAAATATCGTCCACCGCGACAATTTCATCTCCAACAGAAAGCAGTTTCAAAACCGAATCAATTGCAGCCAAACCCGTTGCAAAGGCAAAACCGGAATGTCCGTTTTCAAGTTGGGCAACAACGTCTTCCAGCACTTTACGAGTTGGGTTGTTGCTACGGGCGTAATCAAAACCTTTGTTAACGCCCGGCGCTTCTTGGATAAAGGTTGATGTTTGGTAAACCGGAACGGAAATAGCTCCCGTTAACGGATCACTTGGAATGGAATGGATAATTTTTGTTGCACTCATTTTTCTAATTTTTTTGAGTTAATAAATAGATTAAACCAAAAGTCAATTCCGAAGTAAATTCGGAACAATAGAAAAATGTTAAAAAGAATGAAAGCAATATTTTCGGGAATGAAAAAATTGTCTTGTCGTTATCTATCGCCAATCCCGAAATTTCAGAATCGTTGTAGAATGTAGCACCTTCTTTCCAGAGAAAGGGTTGCTAAGGCGTCAAAGGGTCTATTCCCTCGGCCTTTCTTGATAACATTTCAATAAAGTTTTGAACTTTGTGAGCGCAAATATAGCGTCAGAAAAATTTAATAACCAAATTTTTCGCCAAAAAACTTTAAATAAAATTGCGGTTCATTTAATTTTTTTACTTTTGCCCAAGACAAATTAAGAGGAAAGATTTGACTGATTGCAACCTCAATAAAAAATGCTAAAGGCAGTGAAAACTCCCTCGTCGGCATTCGTCAAATCTTCTGAAAAATATAAATTTTTAAAACCATTTTATGGCCTATTTATTTACTTCGGAAAGTGTTTCTGAAGGACACCCAGACAAAGTTGCGGATCAAATTAGCGATGCGCTTTTAGATAATTTTTTAGCTTTTGACCCAGAGTCGAAAGTTGCTTGTGAAACACTTGTTACCACCGGACAAGTTGTTTTGGCGGGTGAAGTGAAAAGCAATACGTATTTAGATGTGCAGCATATTGCCCGTGAAGTAATCAACAAAATTGGTTACACAAAGGGAGCTTATAAATTTAGTGGGGATTCTTGCGGTGTTATTTCGTTGATTCACGAACAATCACAAGATATCAACCAAGGTGTTGACCGCGAAAACAAGGAAGAACAAGGCGCGGGCGATCAAGGAATGATGTTCGGTTATGCTACTAAGGAAACTGAGAATTATATGCCATTGGCATTGGATATTTCGCATAAAATTTTGATTGAATTAGCTGCGCTACGCAGAGAAGATAACGAAATTAAATACTTGCGTCCCGATTCAAAAAGTCAAGTTACTATTGAATACAGCGACGACAATGTTCCGCAGAAGATTGTGGCAATTGTTGTTTCTACACAGCACGATGAGTTTGATGAAGACGAGCCAATGTTGAAAAAAATAAAGAAGGATATTCTTGAAATATTGATTCCTCGAGTAAAAAAACAACTTCCGGAATACGTTCAGAAATTGTTTAACGACAATATTACTTATCATATAAACCCAACCGGAAAATTCGTAATTGGTGGCCCGCACGGAGACACGGGATTAACCGGAAGAAAAATTATTGTTGACACTTACGGTGGAAAGGGCGCACACGGTGGTGGTGCTTTCAGTGGAAAAGACCCGAGTAAAGTGGATAGAAGCGCCGCTTATGCAGCTCGACATATAGCAAAAAATCTGGTTGCTGCAGGAGTTGCTGATGAAGTTTTAATTCAGGTTTCTTACGCAATTGGCGTTGTGGAACCGACTTCAATTTTGGTAAATACCTACAATTCCTCGCACCTTAAAATTTCTGACGGCGACATCGCAAAAAAGGTTGCGGAAATTTTTAATATGCGCCCGGCAGCAATTGAGAAAAGGTTGAAATTGAGAAATCCTATTTACTCAGAAACTGCTTCTTATGGACATATGGGAAGGGAACCACAAGTTATTACCAAAACTTTTGAAAGTCCGTACAATGGAGAAATTACAAGAGAAGTGGAGCTTTTTACTTGGGAGAAGTTGGATTATGTGGATGCGGTAAAAAAAGCATTCAATTTATAAATACCATTCCTTTAAATGAAATTGAAAACCATCCTGAAATATCGGGATGGTTTTTTACATTTATAGAAATTCACCGTTATGAAAAAAATTGTAATTCTTTTCACTTTTATCTGCCTTTCAAATTTTCAATTGTTTTCCCAAGATACGCTTTGGCAACAACAGGATGAAACCGAAGCAATCCAAAAACAACAAAAACATCCTATGGAACGGATGCGCTATAAACTTATAGCTTCAAAATATTTGGACAAAAATCAGGTTTTTCAACCGCTTTATGCCGATGTAAAAGGTTTTTCTGAAAAACGCTATGAAGTTTTGCTGCCGTTGATTTTAAATAAAAATATTCCAACGTTACAAAGCGAAATTTCCAAAGGAAAATTTACTTATGAGGAACTCACCCTGTTTTTCCTAAAACAAATTTATAAATACGAACTTGATCCTGAAAAAACATTAAACACAATCATAGCAATCAATCCTAATGTCCTAAATGAAGCACGTGATTGCGATAAAAACAAAACCCCAAAAAACAATCCAATTTTTGGAATGCCCATACTTCTAAAGGATAATATTGACACAAAAGAAATGAAAACCACCGCTGGCGCTGCTGCATTAATTGACAACACTCCAACAGAAGATGCATTTATCGTTCAGCGATTAAAGGAAAATGGAGCTTTAATTTTAGGAAAAGCAAACCTGAGCGAATGGGCTTATTTTTTCTGTGATGGTTGTCCGGTTGGTTACAGTGCGGTAGGCGGACAAACGCTCAATCCGTATGGCAGAATGGTTTTTGAAACCGGCGGAAGCAGTGCGGGCAGCGGAACTGGAGTTGCTGCAAACTATGCCGTGGCAGCAGTTGGAACCGAAACCGCAGGCTCCATTATTTCGCCATCCAGCCAAAATTCTGTAGTGGGACTAAAGCCTACAATTGGCGTTTTGAGCCGTTCGGGTATTGTTCCAATTTCGCACACGCTCGATACGCCTGGTCCAATGACGAAAAATGTGATTGACAATGCAATTTTGCTGGATGCTATGAAAGGCAAAGATGATGCCGATGCCGAATCCGTTGCAGTTTCGACAAATTATTTTGATGAAATAAAAAATGCCACGTTAAAAGGAAAACGTCTGGGCGTTATGAAATCGTTACTCTCAGATTCCATTTATGCTCAAACGGTAGAAAAATTGAAAAAAGAAGGCGCTGTAATTATTGAATATACTGCGGAAGAAATTGACCTGCCGAGTTTTTTGACATTGTTGAATCTTGATATGAAAAAAGATTTGCCAATTTATCTGAAAATGCATGCTTCCCAAAATATAAAATTCAAAAATCTTAAGGATATTATGGCTTTCAACACAAAGGATAGTCTAAGTAGAATGCCATACAATCAAGAGCTTTTTGACGGAATTATTGCGGATACAACTTCAGAAGCAAGTTTTCAGAAAATCAAGGAAACTTTGAAAGCAAACGGCACTAATTTCTTTCAAAAACCGATGAAAGAAAACAACCTTGATGCTATTTTATCCATAAACAATTATCATTCCGCAGAAGCCGCGGTTGCATTTTATCCTTGTTTAACAGTGCCGATGGGCTATAAATCTTCTGGCGAACCGATTGGGCTTACTTTTATTGGTGCTCCTTTTCAGGAAGCAAAATTGCTTGAATTGGCACGTGCTTTTGAAATGGAAAACCCGGTTAGAAAGTCGCCTTCGGGGTATTCAAAATAATGTGCTTTTTAGAAGCATTTGAAATTTAAATTCCAAATCTTAAGCTCCAAATAACACATAAACTTCAAATCCCAAATTCCAAATAACAAATAACAAATAAATTCCAATTTCAAAAAAATAAAAAACTCAAATAATAGAGAAGCTAAGACTTCAAAATATAAATAATTTTGAAATTTTTTATTGATATTTATTTGGAATTTGAGATTTGTGTTTTCTGATTTCACATTTCAAATAATATTGTGGTTTCTCGCCTTGTTCACTGCTTCAATCTTGCTGTGTACTTGTAGTTTTTTGTAGATGTTTTCGATGTGCTTTCTAACGGTGCTGGGCGAAATAAAAAGATGGTCTGCAATTACGCTATGGCTCAAACCTTTGCTCAATTGCTCCAAAACCTCAACTTCGCGGTTGGAAAGGGAGATTTCCTCTTGGTCTCTCGGGTTTTGAATGTCTATCGGATTTCTGAGCAACTTCAAGGTTTTCATTGCTATGGAAGGATTCATCGCCGCACCGCCTTTTAGCGTTTCCCGTATTCCTTCATATAATTCTTTTGGATTTATTTCTTTCAGTAAATAGCCATCGGCGCCGGCTTTTATGGCATTAAAAATATGCTCGTCATTATCAAAAGCGGTGAGCATAATTATTTTGATGTGCGGATATTTCTGCTTAACTATCTGCGTTGTTTCAATGCCATTTAAAACGGGCATTTCAATATCCATCAAAATTAAATCGAGGTTGTGGTTTTCTTCTAGTTTTGTAAGCAATTCGCTACCGTTTCCCGAAGTATGCTTTATTACAACATCTTCAAAAAAAGAAAGTTTTTCTTTAATGGCGTGTATTAAAAACGAATTATCGTCTGCAATGGCTATTTTTAAATTCATAATAAACTGAAAGGCTGAATTTTAAAGATAGTATTTTTTTGATTGAATTTATATAGGGCAATTGACGTATTTCTGATGTCGAAACTGAAATCGAAACGAAACTAAAGATGAATTATTTTAGCTTAAAAGCTTTAGCAAAATTGTGGTTCCCATATTTTTTTCTGAAGATACTGTGAGTTTCCCTCCTATTACTTTTGCCCTTTTTTTCATATTATTTAGGCCGTTGCCCATTTCAATTTCTGAAAAGCTGAAGCCTTTGCCGTTGTCTGAAATTTGAATTAACTCAGCTGAATTTTTTCCATCAATAGTCACATTTATTTTTGATGCATCTGCATATTTCAAGGAATTGTTCACCGCTTCTTGAATTATTCTGTAAATATTCATTCCTTCAACCGACGTAAAAAGATGGTTTTTATTTACTTCCGAAGCAATTTCAAAAGAAAAAATCGTTTTTTCCGAAGCTTCTTTTGCCTGTTCAATAAAATTTGATATTCGAGCTTGCAGATCTTCAAACGTAATATTGCTTTTGTTCATCGCCCAAATGGTGTCGCGCAGCTCAAAAATGGTTTGGCGTGTAAAGTTGCTTATGCCGTTAAGTTTGGTTTCCAGCTTTTCGCCAATATCTGCAAAACCATATTTAATATTGTCTATACTGCTAATTATAAAGGTAAGTTGCGCACCAATATTGTCGTGCAAGTCCCTAGAAATGCGAAGTCTTTGTTCCTGTAAATGGTTTTGGGTTTCAATTTTTGCAAGTGCAGTTTTAAGCTCACCTTCTTTTTGAAGTTGCCTATTTTTTAATTTTTGTTGGTTGAAAAATAGAAAACCAATTAATCCCAAAAGGATGGCAAATGCCAAACTGCCAAAAATCATTACATTTTTTCGCTTAGCCTCAATTTCATTTTTTGCCAATTGGTTGCGCTGTTGCAGGATTTGGTTTTCCTTTTTCTCGGTTTCGTATTCTATTGTTAGCGTTGCAATGCTTTGTTCAATTTTTAGACTGTGAATACTATCTTTTATGGCTGAAAACTGTTCGAAATAAAATAAGGCTGAGTCTGTGTTTTTTTCGGTCTTAAAAATATCTGAAAGCAATTTGTAATTATACTGCGTTAAATTTTGATATTTTTTTGCTATTGACAACGGAAGCGATTTATGAATCCAAGCGATGGCTTTTGGATAGTCTTTTTCAGCTAAATATACTTCTCCAATTTGTGTATAATTTTCAGCAATTGTGGTGGAATCCTTCCATTGCAATCTTTGTTGTAGCGCCAAGTTGAAATATTTCCTGGCTTTGTCAAAGTTTTTTTGAATTCCGTAAACTCCGGCCAAATTGCTGTAAGAATAAGGAATGCCGATTGTATCGTTAATTCTTTGCTTTATGATTAGGCTCTTATTGTAATAAAAAATAGCGCTATCCAATTCATTCTTTATCTCTTTAAGCACACCATAATTATTATAAATATCCTTTAAAACCGTGTCGTTATTTTTATTTTCGGCTATCGTTTTTCCTTTCTGCATATATAAGCTTGCCATATCTATATCTTTGTATTTCATGCTGTAACCAAGTTCAGCGTACCTATATGCAACCTTTTCAAGTAAGCCTAATTTTTCATATAATTTTACAGATTCGATACCATATTTTGCGCTTTCCTCATATTTTCCTTGATAACCGTAAGCCAATGAAAGTTTTGATAAGGCGTCTGCCTCACCTTCTTCATACTTTAAGTTTTGGGCATTTGCAACGTTTTTTTTGTAAAGGGAAATAATAGAATCTTGTGGAATATTTAGACCTTGGACGTACAGGTTGTTAAGGGAATCTACAGTTTTTCTGTTCTGTGAATGGACGATGCTACAAAGAATTGTGAAAAGAAAAAGGATAATTTTTTTTACCATTCCATTGATTTTGAAGCACTACTGTGGCTATATTTTTGGCTGCAAAACAAGAGCCTCATCTAAATTATACTTTAAAAAGTGATATTTATTTAATCCATTGTCGCGGATAACCATTTGTTGTTTGTTGCACTTTATATCCTTTTTTAATGCGATGATATTTTCAGTATGATGTAAGGCTAATTTTTTATTCTCTTTTGAAAAACAGAATAGAACCAAGCCCAAAATACCGAAAAAACCAAACAATATATAGAGTATAAAATTCATTTATAAAACTGAAGGTGAATTATTTAAAAAGCTTAACCAATAGAACCTATTTTCAAAATTTAATTATCTGTAAAGATGACGAAAAATATAAGGCAAAATTATAGGGCAGTTGCCCTATTTATATATCGAAATCGAGTCTTACGTTGGAATTAAAATTGAAAAAAGGTTAAGTTAAAATAGACTTTATAAATAAATATAATTAAACCTCAAGTTAAATAACTGCTGATTCAATTTAGGAAAATACAAAATGATTTCAAAACTTACGTATTTTCGTAAAAAGAAAAAAACACGACCAGAGCCGTGTTTTAAATAAACTAACCAGCCATTGTATATCCCCATAACTTTGGCAAGCAGTTTCAAAAATTAATTTAAATTATTTATTTGGGAGCCATATTGTTAACAAGTTGGCTGTTGCTAAATTCCCCGATTAAATCATCTTCCACATTTACAGCTGTAAAATAGCCTCTTCCTGTCATTTGTCCATTTTTCCAAGACCCCGAATAGGTTGTGCCTGCATCTGTGTAAAAATACCTTCCAAAACCATCAAGTTGGTTTCCGCTATTAAATTGTCCGTAATATTTATCGCCATTTGTAAAAACATATATGCCCATTTTAAAATTTCCATTTTCAAAAAAACCTGTAAAATTGGCGCCATTTTCATACAAAAAATAGCCGTAACCATTGTTACAATCACCATAAGTGCAACCAACATCAACGTTATTTTTCTCAAATGGATATGGCGTTTTTAAAAATCCTTCTTCGTATAAGCCTTGTTCCCAAACGTCTTCAATTACAGAATATCCCATTCCGTTTAAAACACCATTTTGGTAAATCCCGATTGAGTTGTCATCATTATCTTCAAGAAATTCACCATAACCGCTCATTATATTATTCTTCCAGTTACCCACATAAGTCCCTATTCCACTCCAAACATAAATTCCGTAGTCATTTTTCTTTCCATCCTTAAAAAAACCATAGTAAGAACCATTGTCATATTGATAAATACCAAAACCATCTTGGCAATCTCCCTTTATGCAACCGTTTACAATAGTATTCTCCAGTTTTGTGGGCTTATTGATTATCGGGGTTTGGGCAAAACCCAATTGCAGCATAAATAAGAAGGACCACAAGTAAGTAAATCGATATTTTGTTTTCATACATTTTCCATTTTTACGTGTAATCAAATATAGGGCAACAACTTAAAAAGGTTTATAGGGCATTTGTCGTATTTTAATTTCTTGTTAGAAACAATGCCAAAAAAAATAAACTTAACAAAACACTTGCGGCAAACAACCAATAATTTGTCTTTGTAAATTTATTTCCCAACTCTTTTTTGTTCGCCATTTTACAACAATATAAACCTACTACCAATGCCGGCAAACCAAGGATTAAGGCTATATAATAAATCCATACCCAAGATATGAGAATACAGAAAATTGAAATTATAAGCGCAATTATATTATAAATAAGGGCTGGTTTTTTCATCTTATTCTATTCTGAAAATTCTTGAAGTTGCTTTTTAATTTCAGAATAATCTTCCGGCTGTTTTGCCAACTTTTTTGCTAACATATCAAGCATTTTGCTGTCTTTTTTTATTGAGAATAATGCTAAATCTATAAACAATCTGAAAAATATAAGGACAACTGCAGCCGTCATACCACTATTAAAAATTATGAAAAAGAAGAAAGAAAAAATAACCACAAATTGCTGAATAAAAATGCGAACATAAGGCTTAAAGAAAATATCGTTTGGAGCATACTCTTTATATTTTTCATTTCGCCAAAAATTGGTGTAGAAGTAACCTAGATTATTAGCTAGAATTGATGCTAAAATAAATGATATTCCAGCGCTATTCAAAATAATAGAATAATTATTTATCAAGTGAAAGCCGTCTTTTAAACCAGAAACCGAACCTTCAAACATTGTAAATGCAAAAATTGATTGGATTGCAACAAAGAAACCGTAATGAAAAGCGAAAAAAATTAGCATTCCAATTCCCTTCATCTGGTTAGGTTTTTCGGCATCCGGCTTGCCATATTTATTGACTAACCACAACTTTAACAAATGGATTATCCCAATAATTATGGTTTCCAGAAAATATGCAAATACGATTGTTAACGGATCTACAATTTTAAGGAATAATAATAAAAGCAAGAACAACGCATTTGCCCAAACTAAGGCATTGTCCCTTGTTGGTAGTAGTAATTTTTTCAACATAAATAATTAATTTTTTTGCAGTGGCTTTTACTTCGAAATATTTGAGAGAAGTCGTGCTTATTTTAAAAAAAATATAGTTGTTAAAATTGGTACACCTGCCGAAAATTGGACAGGCGCAACAATTCACAATTAATTTCAAATCACTTTAAAATTTATTTTTTAAGATCGTAAGCAAAAATTGAATTACTATCTGCCATATAATAAAGAATACCACCAATTTCATCAACTTGATATTCTGGTTTTTTATCTTTTAAAACAATTTCTTTTTCTTTTGCGCCGGTATCTTTGTTCAATTTTACCAAACCAACACCATCATCCAATTTCGTTAATACGAATTGATTGTTTTCAGTAGCTGCAGTAGCAGTAAACCTTCTGAACATTTCTGCAACAGATGCGCCTGAAGCTGCTGCCATACCACCAGCTAAATTTGCATCTATTTCAGATTCACGATCATAACCAGCCAATTTGTTTTGCATAGAGCTGTTTGCAGCGGCCATTGCTGTGGTTGCTGTTGCAATAGCTGTAACACCTGAAATTAGTAAGCCCATTGCGCTTTTTCCTGGAGCGCGGTAATATTCGTTCCATTGTTTGCCGCCTTCCCAGTCTAATAACATCATATTTTGATCGCTTGTTAACAATAATCCACCGTTTCTAACTTCTAGGTGTGTTGGATTTTCTTTGCCTTCAAATTTAGATTCTGCAAGCGCTTTTACGTCGCCGCTAGTAGCATCTATTGCGTAAAGTTGTTCATCTACACTTATTAAATAGCGATTTCTGTCTTTATCGAAAGTTGAAGAAACTGCATCTGCGCGCTTATATTTTAATGGTTTATTCCAAACTTGTTCACCAGTTTTCAGGTTTACAATATTTGCATCTTCAGAAGTAATGTAGATTAAACCTTGTGGCGTGTGCGCCATTGTTAAAATATTTTCGCCAGTCTTCAATGGTTTTTTGAACAAGGTTTGCCCATCAAAAGATATTTTGTTAATTCCACCTTGATAAATTCCGAAGAGAATACCATCTTCCATTATATAAAAATGTTGAACGTAGCCTTTTGTTTTTGGTGCTTTATCCCACAAATCTTCACCCGTACTTGAACTTAAAAAAGCGATGTTAGATTCATTTTTTGCAGCGAAAACGCTATCGCTGCCACCATCATTCGTGTCGCTTACAACTGCAATTCCGTTAGGTAAAATTTGAAAATTTGAAATCTGTCCTTTTACTTTATGATCATCTTTCCAAAGTTCGGCACCGTTAATTCCAAATTTATGAACGCGCGTATTTTTACCTTGGTTAACACCTTCAAAGGCATAAATTTCCTTTTCGGTTTCATCGGCTACAAGCCAATTCATATTTTTCATATCATTTTGCCAAAGTAATTTTCCCGTGTTTGCTTCCATATTAAAAACGCCCTGTGAAGTTGGCAAAACCAAGCTATTCTTCAATAAAAGCGGACGTCCAGTAACCATATATGTTTTTGCAATGCCAACCCTGCCCGGTTCGCCAATATCAAATCTATAATCTTCTTTTCCAGTATTTAGATCGTAAACCGCAACTTGTGGCGCATATTTTTCTTTTGAAGTACGATTACCGCTTACAATCAATTTATTTTGCGGCATAAAAACATCGCAGGTTATTACATCTTTCCAGCCATTACCTTCAGTACTAAATAATGTTTTGCCTGAAATATAATCTATCACCGTTTTTTTAGAACTAAGATTGGCAAAACCGCCTTGATATACAATTACATAAGGCGCATTTGGTACGTAGGTTAACTCTTCTGGCTTTACTCTGCCATATTCTTTAAAGTTGAAAAGCAACTCGTTACTGCCAGGTTTTACACCGACTAATCCGTCATTCGTGGCAACTACTAAAGTACCGCCTTGGGTAAGTGTCATTTCATTAATTTTCGCACCAACATCATAACGAAAATCTGGTTTCTCTGCACTTTGGGCAAAGACGGTTACAGAGAAAAGTAGCAAACCAACATATTTTAAAAGCGTAAAAATTTTCATAATCGTGTGTTTAAATTGTTTATTCAAATATTGAAGTATTTGAAAGTGAAATCAATAGGGCAGTTGACGTATAAATTATAGTATGAAGTTATTACTGCGCAGTAATCAGTTTAATGTTGGTGCATCTAAACTTTTAACGTTATCAACTCACCGACTTTTCTAATAAAAAAAACCGAGAGCCAAGCAAATGCTCAACTCTCGGCCCACGTAAAAACCCCAACATTTGAGATTTTCTTTAATGTGATTTATTTTTTACTAAAAATTCAAGTTAAACGATCCATCCGTAATATTTCGGATAGATTGATCGCCGTTTGAATTTTTTGCCATAAAACTGAATGTTCCTTTTATTGTAGTGTCAGTCTTTTCAGAAACTTGAACTTGACCTACTACACCGCTATCTTGATAAGGCGCAGACCAAGTTTGTGAATTTTGCGGGTTTGAAATGTTTGCCTCAACATAAGTAGCTACAAAGAATACATTAGAGTCGCTAAATTCGTATGTACCAACTCCAGTAAAGTTATTTAATATAATAAAAATACCTTTTCCAGATGCATCAGATCCTTGAATAGTAACTGTTGTTGAACTGCCGCCGCTAGATTGGCTCGCGGTAGAGGCGATGTCTAAAGATTGAAAGTCTGAACCATTAACTTTGGCTACAACTGTTCCCGATCCAGCTGGACCTTGATCTCCACCATCGTCATCTTTTTTACATGATGTAATTGCAAGACTTACAAAAAGAGCAAGCGTAATTGTTTTTAGAATTTTCATAATTATAGGTTTTAGTTATTTTGTTGGATACAAATTTGGGAAGTTTTGGCAGTTGTATCAATAAGGCAATTGACGTATAATTAAAAAAGAGTCGCAGTTTACAGTTGCAGTTGGCAGTAGATTTTTTAAAATTTTATGTTTGGGAAATTGGATTTTACCTTTTCAATTTTCTGTTGAAGTTTTTTTTGAAATTGAATATGCTCCTCACTTTTTGGGTTGAAAGGTTTATGTTTTAAACTATTTTGGATAGAAGCAATTTCATTTTGAAGGGTTTCAGTTTCTGAAGAAATCCAGACTTCTTTAAATTTTTGCCAGATTATTTCAATTGCCGTATTAGTTGGATGCAGCATATCTTCACCATAAAAACGATAATCTCTAAGCTCATCCATCATAATTTCGAAAGATGGAAAATAGAAGCTTCTCGACTGCGCTCGAAGTAACAATGAATAGTGTGTTGCCGAAATTAAATGCGCTTTACTTAGTGTATTTTCTTGAAAACCATCTTTAATATGTCTAACCGGCGAAACTGTAAAAATAAATGCCGCCTTTTTATTTACTGCTGAAATTTTTTCAATTGTAGTTTGAATACTTTTTGAAATAGTTTCAATTGAAAGTAACTCTTTATTGAAGTTTTTTTGAGGAACTTTATGGCAATTAGCTACAATTTCGTCACTTTCCAAATTTCTATAAACCCATGAAGTGCCATACGTGAAAATGATATGCGTTGAAGTAAATAATGCTTCCCGTAAATTTTGAAGAGCTGAATTTAGATTCGATAAAATTTCAGATTTATCTAATGCCGAAAGTTCTGAATGTGCATCAAAACATTTCCAGATTTCATTTTGAAGAAAAATATCATTTTCTGTAAATAAAACATTCTCAATCGCTCGAATGATCAATTTTTCAATTGAAACAGAATTAAAAATAATCCCAAACGGATTTTGAAGGTTTTGGAATTTATAAAACTCAAACTTTTCCCCGATATTTTCACTGAAACAACTTCCTAATAATAAGACTTTTGAAGTGTAGTCTATTTTAGGATTTTGTGGGTTTAGTGGTATTTGGGTTTGTAACTTCATTTTATTAATAAATTCTCTGCGTAACTCTGTGAATCTCCGTGAAACTCTGTGTAATAGCTATATCGCGGAGTTACGCAGAGGTAACGCAGAGTTTCACAGAGAGATTATAGATACGCTTTGGCTTTTTCCAAAGCCTCATCAATTCCGTCAGGGTTTTTGCCGCCGGCTGTTGCGAAAAAAGGTTGTCCGCCGCCGCCGCCTTGAATGTATTTTCCTAATTCGCGGACAATTTTACCAGCATCCAAACTTTTAGATTCAACCAATTCTTTACTAATATAACAAGCTAGCAAAGCTTTTCCGTCATTTTCACTTCCAAAAACCAAGAAAAGATTTTCAACTTCGCCGCCAATTTCAAAAGCTAAATCTTTCATTCCGCC
Source organism: Aequorivita sp. (assembly GCA_965219125.1). GTDB lineage: Bacteria > Bacteroidota > Bacteroidia > Flavobacteriales > Flavobacteriaceae > JBBSOK01. The sequence continues at coordinate 2,511,541 of CBDCMO010000002.1, read as the reverse complement.
AGCATCTAAATCTATTTTCTTTGCAAGAAAGTTTATACCGTTTATTGCTTCAATTTCAGTTTTAAAATCGCCTTTTAAATTCTTCGCTTTATCTTTCAACAATTGCTGAATCTGTTTTTGAAGATTATTGTTTTCTTCCTGTAAATTTTCAACAGCTTTTATTGGGTCTGGATTATTATTCAACGCTAATTGAATTTCCTTAAAAGCATTACTTTTTTGAATAAAATACTCCTTAGCAGCATCGCCGGTAATTGCTTCTATACGTCTAATTCCAGAGGCAACAGCGCCTTCCGAAGTAATTATAAAATGCCAAATTTTTGAAGTATTCGGCACGTGTGTTCCACCACAAAGCTCCATAGATTTACCAAATTTTATTGCCCGAACGCTATCGCCATATTTTTCGCCAAAAAGCGCAATTGCACCTTCGTCCAGCGCTTGTTGATACGGAATGCCGCGACGTTCTTCCAACGCTAAATTTTCTTGAATTCGTGCGTTTACAAAATCTTCAATTTCTCTTAATTGCTCGTCGGTTAATTTGCTAAAATGCGAAAAATCGAAACGTAAATTTCGGCTGTGTACACTACTTCCCTTTTGGCCAACGTGCTCGCCCAAAATAGTTCGCAAACCTTGGTGCAAAAGGTGCGTTGCCGTGTGGTTTGAAGCCGTTCTGTCCCGTTGTTCTGTATCTACAACAGCTTTAAATGTATTATTTACATTTCGCGGAAGGCTTTTTGAAAAATGTATAATCAGATTATTTTCTTTCTTTGTATCAACAATATAAACCACGCCGCCATCGGGACTTTCAAGGTAACCTTTGTCGCCAACTTGGCCGCCACCTTCTGGATAAAACGGGGTTAAATTGAAAACAAGTTGAAACATTGTACCTTCTTTTTTGCTTTCAACTTGGCGGTAACGTGTTATTTTTACTTGGGTTTCAAGATAATCATAGCCTACAAATTCTTCAACCGCATCATCACTTAAAATTATCCAATCGCCCGTTTCAACTTTGGTTGCCGAGCGGGAACGCTCTTTTTGCTTTTGAAGTTCTTCATCAAATTGCTTTTCATTTAAAGAATATCCTTTTTCACTTAAAATCAACGCAGTTAAATCTATTGGAAAACCAAAAGTGTCATACAATTCAAAAGCTTTTTTTCCTGAAATTTCCCTCCTATCGGCGGGCAGGCGCTTTGAATCTGCATCATTAATTACATTTTCCAACAAAACCAAACCTTGGTCCAATGTTCTTAAAAAAGATTGTTCTTCTTCCCGAATAACATTTATAATAAGGTTTTTCTCTTTAATAAGCTCCGGAAAAGCTTCACCCATTTGGCGGCTCAGCGTTTCAACCAATTTAAATATGAAAGGCTCTTTGGTATTTAAAAAAGTAAAGCCGTAACGGATTGCTCTTCTTAAAATACGTCTAATTACATAGCCAGCGCCCGTATTACTTGGCAATTGTCCGTCAGCAATTGAAAAAGAAACGGCCCGAATATGGTCTGAAATTACCCGAATTGCAATATCGGTTTCTAGATTTTCCCCATATTTTGAATTGGTTACGGCTTCAATTTCCCTAATAATTGGCGTAAAAACATCGGTGTCATAATTACTTTGTGTGCCTTGCAAAACCATGCAGAGCCTTTCAAAACCCATTCCTGTATCTACATGGTTGGCTGGCAATTTTTCAAGCGAACCATTGGCTTTACGGTTATATTGCATAAAAACCAAATTCCAAATTTCAACAACTTGTGGATGGTCGTTGTTTACCAAATCTGCTCCATTAATTTTAGCTTTTTCTTCAGCAGAACGAATATCTACATGAATTTCACTACACGGTCCGCACGGACCTTGGTCGCCCATTTCCCAAAAATTATCTTTTTTGTTTCCGTTTAAAATACGGTTTTCGGGAACAAATTGTTTCCATAAATCGTACGCTTCGGTATCTCTTTCAAGTCCTTCGGAAGCATCTCCTTCAAAAATTGTAACGTATAAAATATCTTTATCTATTCCGTAAACTTCGGTTAAAAGTTCCCACGCCCAATTAATTGCTTCTTTTTTAAAATAATCGCCAAAACTCCAATTGCCCAACATTTCGAACATAGTGTGATGGTAAGTGTCTTTACCCACTTCTTCCAAATCATTATGCTTTCCGCTTACACGAAGACATTTTTGGGTGTCTGCTATACGCGGATTTTTAGGAGTATTGTTGCCCAAAAAATATTCCTTAAAAGGTGCCATCCCGCTATTAATAAACATAAGCGTTGGATCATTTTTAACGACCATTGGCGCAGAGGCAACAATTTCGTGTTGTTTATTTTGGAAAAATTCTAAAAATTTTGAACGTATTTCGCGAGACTTCATTATTATAAATTTATGCTAAAGTTGATGGTTGTGGTGTGTCTAAAAACAATTTCTATATTTGTAAAGCGTTACCTTTGGCCAACGCTAACTAATAACGGGCAAAAATAGCAATTTTTTAACGTATGAGTAAGGTTAAATATTACTATGATAGCGACACGCTGTCTTATCAAAAAATAGAAAAGAAGAAGGGCCGTAAATTGGGTATTTTCTTTCTTAGCCTTGTCGGTATGATTTTAAGCGGATTTCTACTGCTATTAATTTACATAAATCTACCTTTTGTTGAAACGCCCAAAGAAAAAGCATTGCGGCGAGAGCTAGATAATACCCAATTACAGTTTGGTTTGTTAAACAAAAAAATGGACCAAGCACAAGCCGTTCTTTCTGAAATTGAAGAACGCGACAACAATCTATACCGTGTTTATTTTGAAGCAAACCCAATACCCGAAGAGCAGCGTAAAGCAGGATTTGGGGGGGTTTACAGATATAAAAACCTAGAAGGTTATGACAATAGCCAACTCATAATCGCCAGCACAAAAAGGGTAGATATTCTTACCAAACAAATTGTAGTGCAAAGTAAAAGTTTGGACGAAATTGCTAAATTGGCAACAGACAAAGAAAAATTATTGGAAGCTATACCTGCAATTCAGCCAGTAAAAAATGAAGACTTAACCCGCATTGCTTCCGGTTATGGTTATAGAACCGATCCTTTCACAAAGGTTTCAAAATTTCATTATGGAATGGATTTTAGCTCACCTCGCGGCACACCTGTTTATGCATCGGGAAATGGGCGTGTTGCTCGGGCTGACAATACGGCAACCGGCTACGGCAATCACATAGTAATAGATCACGGTTATGGCTATCAAAGCTTGTATGCACATTTATATAAATACAACGTTAGGCCTGGACAAATTGTGAAAAGAGGCGATTTAATTGGCTTTGTTGGCAGTACCGGCAGATCTGAAGGGCCACATTTACATTACGAAATTTTTAAGGATGGCGATAGAATTAACCCAATAAACTTTTACTACGGAAATTTAACAGCTGAAGAATTTGCTGAAATTTTAAGAAAATCGCAACTAGAGAATCAAAGTTTGGATTAATGAGATATGAGATTTTAGACTTGAGATGTGAGAACAAAATTTATTGAATAGATTTTTACTTTTTCTTGTAACGAACTGTAGTATTAATAAACATATATTGGAATTCGAAATTGATCAGTAAAAATTCATAATTCTAAATTCCGAATTCATAATTTAAAAAAATGCATATAAACCTTCCTGAAAAAAGATATTACGGTATTGGCGAAGTTGCTGAAGCTTTTAGTGTTAATACTTCGTTGATTCGTTTTTGGGAAAAGGAATTCGACGTTTTGCAGCCAAAGAAAAATGCGAAGGGCAACCGAAAATTTACACCTGCCGATATTAAAAATCTGGAACTAATTTTTCACTTGGTTAAAGAACGTGGCTTTACGCTGGAAGGTGCCAAAACGCATTTAAAAGAGAATAAGCAAAAAACGCTGGATACATTTGAAATAATCCGTAAATTAGAAACAGTAAAAACCGAACTGATCAAAATCAAAAACCAACTTTAAACCAATAATATTATGAAAAAAGGATTAGGATGTATAATTGCAATAGTGGTTGTTATAGCTATTGTTGCAATCGCGGCTTTCACAATGGGCCCAAAATTTTATAATACAGGAATAACGCTACAAGAAAATGCAGTTGCACAATGGGGTAATGTAGAAAGTGCCTATCAACGAAGGTCAGATTTAATTCCAAATATTGTTAAAACTGCGCAAGGTTATGCAGAATTTGAGCAAGAAACTCTTACCAAAGTTATTGAAGCTAGAAGTAAAGCAACAGGAATTACAATAGATCCTACGAATGTTACTGCGGAGCAAATGGCTCAATTTCAACAAGCACAATCCCAAGTTTCGGGCGCCCTTTCACGATTATTAGTGACGGTTGAAAGATATCCGGAATTGAAAGCGAATGAAAATTTCAAGGAATTAATAAATGAACTTGAACGTACCGAGAATCGCATAAATGTTGAAAGAAATAGATATAATGAATCTATCAATCCATTTAATCAGCACATTAAAAAGTTTCCAAATAACATCATAAACAACTTTGTTGGCAAGTTTGAGCCAATGGAATATTACAAAGCGGACGAAGGAAGTGAGAACGCGCCAGATGTTGAATTTGATTTTGGGAAAGATAAAAAATAGTCGCAGTATTCAGTGGCAGTTTGCAGTTTAGATTTGACGAAGCTTTCAATTTTGTCAAAGTTGAATTTTTAAAATATAAAAAAGAATAGATGTCTAAAGTAGAAGATTTTCTTTCTTCTGAAGAAGAGAAAGAAGTTGTTGAAGCAATTAGAATTGCAGAGAAAAATACCTCGGGTGAAATACGAGTACATCTTGAAGCTAAGTCAGTTTCTATGGATGAAAATAAAAAAGAAATTGAGGTTGATGCTTTTGACCGTGCCGAAGAGGTTTTCGAAATGCTGAATATGGCAAACACCAAACACGAAAATGGTGTTCTACTTTATGTTGCTGTAAAAGATAGAACATTGGTTATTATGGGCGATAAGGGTATAAATGATGTTGTCCCGACAGATTTTTGGGAAAGCACGAAAGATACAATTATCAATCATTTTAAAAATGGTGAAATGAAGAAAGGTCTTGTAGAAGGAATTTTAAACGCTGGACAACAACTTAAAAAACATTTCCCGTTCGAAGAGGACGATACAAACGAATTGCCGGATACTATTTCGGTGGGTTAAAATCCCCCTAGCCCCAAAAGGGGGAATTATAAAAATGAATGCAAAGCTGCGCTCAGCGTTTTTTCACTAATTATTATTAAAGAATTAAAATAATCAAATCTCTTATAAAATATCATTCAATTATTTTGTTGTTTTTGGCACTGTTTATATCACACTTTGCCAACGCACAATTTAATATTCCCGAAAAACCTGAGCTTCAAACATCGGTTTATGATTATGTAAATTTACTGGATGCTGGCCAAAAAGATGCGCTTACAAATAAACTTATTCGGTACGCAGATTCTACTTCTACCCAAATTGTATGCATTATAATACCAACAACTAAGGGCGAAGACATCAGTTTTTTAGGTGCAAAATGGGGACAAAAATGGGGCATTGGTCAAGAAAAAGAAGATAATGGCATTCTAATATTATTAGCAAAGGATGATAGACAAGTAGACATTAACACAGGTTATGGAATAGAATATAGACTAACCGATTTAATGTCTGAACAAATTATAAACCGCGTGATGATTCCTGAATTTAAGACTGGAAATTATTACAGTGGATTGGACAAAGGTAGTGATGCAATTTTTTCTGCATTAAATGGTGAGTTTAAAGAAGATCGCGATTTTAAAAAAGATGAAAATGCAGGCTCAAAATATGGCATTATTATATTCATCGTATTTATTTTCATTATTATTATAATAAGTCGCAAAGGCGGTAAAGGCGGAAAAGGTGGTGGCGGCTTACTTGATATGATAATCCTTAGCAGTCTTGGCAGAAGCGGCGGTTTTGGCGGTGGCGGAAGTTTTGGTGGCGGTGGCGGCTTTGGTGGCGGCGGCGGTTTTGGCGGCGGCTTCGGCGGCGGCGGTTTTGGAGGCGGTGGCGCTAGCGGTGGCTGGTAATTTTCAGTACGAAGTACGCAGTTTTTAGTATGCAGTCTTCAGTTTTTTCAATAGAAATTTCAAAAAACAGAAATTCCCCAAAATTTTAAACTTTTAGGGAATTTTATTTATTTAAAGTGATAAAATTTACTTCTTCCTAAAATAAATAGTTACTGGCACGCCGTTAAAATCGAAATTCTCGCGCATTTTATTTTCAATAAAACGTTTGTACGGATCTTTTACATATTGTGGGAGGTTACAGAAAAAAGCAAAAGCTGGATATGGTGTTGGCAACTGCGTACAGAATTTAACCTTTACATATTTAGCTTTGTGCGCTGGCGGGGGATATGCTTGTATAATTGGCAACATCACGTCGTTTAACTCGCTGGTTTTTACTTTTTTGGTTTTGTTGTGGTACACTTCAACTGCAGTTTCAATTGCTTTGAAGATTCGCTGCTTGTTCAAAACCGAAATAAATATAATTGGCACATCGGTAAACGGCGTAATCTGTTCGCGAATGTGTTTTTCAAATTCTTTTACAGAATGGGTATCTTTTTCAACCAAATCCCATTTGTTTGCAAGAATTACAATTCCTTTGTTATTGCGCTGTGCAAGCCAAAATATGTTTTCAACTTGACCATCAAAACCCCGAGTTGAATCAAAAATTAAAATTATAACATCACAATGTTCAATTGCTCGAACGCTTCGCATAACGCTATAAAATTCTAAATCTTCTTTTACTTTACTCTTTTTACGGATTCCGGCAGTGTCAACCAAGTTAAATTCAAAGCCAAAACGGTCGTATTTTGTATCGATACTATCGCGGGTTGTTCCTGCAATGTCTGTTACAATATATCTGTCTTTTCCAATCAACGCATTTATAAAGGAAGATTTTCCTGCATTTGGACGGCCTACTACTGCAAAACGTGGCAATGCGCTATCGTCAACTTCATCTCTATCCGGCAAGGCTTTTACAAGATCGTCCAAAAGCTCGCCCGTTCCGCTACCGCTTATGCTTGAAATATTATAATATTCCTCAAAACCGAGATTATAAAATTCCATTGCATCATTCACTCGCTTTGCCGTATCTACTTTATTTACGGCAAGAAAAATAGGCTTTTTTGAACGTCTTAAAAGTTTTGCAACTTCTTCATCCATTCCGGTAACGCCACTTTCCACATCAACCATAAAAATAATGGCATCGGCTTCTTCAATAGCCAAAACTACTTGCTTATCTATTTCAGCTTCAAAAACATCATCACTTCCTTTTACATATCCGCCTGTATCAATAAGTGAAAATTCCTTTCCGTTCCAATCGCTTTTTCCGTAGTGGCGATCTCGCGTAACTCCACTTGTTGCATCTACAATTGCCTCACGGCGCTGGATTAATCTATTAAAAAAGGTAGATTTTCCAACGTTTGGTCTTCCTACAACAGCTACTATACTCATTTATTTATATTTAAGGCTGCAAAAATAGGGCTAAGATGTTGATAATGGGTTATGGTTTGGGAAATAGTTTAAAAGTGGAATATTCGAAAAATTGACGTTTTGAATCATGAAGATTTGATTCACTCTGAAATTTAAACTTAAAGAAATCCATAAAAAAAATCCCAAACTCAAAAAATTGAAGTTTGGGATTTTCCAAAATTTATTTATAATATATATATTTCAAAATCATGGTTACTGAACGTATCCAAAGTTTGATTTCTTATTGAGTTTTTATCCAAACATCATTCAGCGGATTAATATCTGGCACCATTTTATTAGGGTCAAATTCAACTCTTGAGATTACTTTTCCGTTATCAATTAAATGTTTTGCGGTGTCACCTTTTTCCCAGATTTCAACTGGCAAATCTACTTGATCTGTTGTGCCATCTTCAAAAGTAACCAATAGCATTACTGGCATTGGGATTTCACCTTTATTTTCAACAGTAATAACGTTACCATTCTTTTCTTGAGTTACACTTTCAACTCCAATATCAATATTTCCATTGCCGTAAAACCAACCTTTCCAAAACCAGTTCAAATTTTCGCCTGCAACATTTTCCATGTGATTGAAAAAGTCATTTGGCTGCGGATGTTTGAATGCCCACGTTTTTATGTAACTTTTAAAGGCATTGTCAAAACGCTCTGGTCCGAGAATATATTCACGTAACAAATACAAACCCGTTGCTGGTTTGTAATAGGCCACGTATGCTAAATTGAAGTCATTACTTACATCGGGATACGTATCAATCCCTTCCCTATTTTCAAAAGTTAAATATCTAACTGTATTTCTAGTCTTGTTTAAGGTAGATTGAAATTCTTGATTATTGAATGCAAGGGTACTATAATGGTTAATAAAAGTATTAAAGCCTTCATCCATCCAAGCATAGCGACGTTCGTTGCTACCTACAATCATTGGAAACCAATTGTGGCCAAATTCGTGATCGGTAACATCCCAAAGATCGCCACCTTTGCTTTTGTAACTGCAGAAGCTAAGGCCCGGATATTCCATCCCGCCAACATCTGCACCAACATTTACGGCATTTGAATACGGAAAAGGATAATATGTTTTTGAATAAAATTCAATTGAAGCCTTTGTAAATTCGGTAGAACGAGACCACGCTTTTTGGCCATCGCTCACAATTGGGTAAACCGATTGTGACATTGCCGTTTTACCTTCGGGCAAGTTAATTTTTGCGGCATCCCAAATAAATGCCTTGCTTGCAGCCCATGCAACATCCCGTGTGTTTTCCATTTTAAAATGCCAGGTTTGCGTACCCGAAGTCTTTGGGTGTGAAGCTGGCAATGCAACTTCTTCAGGCTTTATAATATAAACGGTTTTGTCACTTTTCGAAGCTTGATCAAGTCTATCAATCTGGGTTTTGGTGAGCACATCTTTCGGATTCTGCAATTGCCCAGATCCAGCTACAGTGAAGTTTGCAGGAACGGTTATTTTATAGTCATAATCTCCATATTCGCAATAAAACTCGCCTGCTCCCAAATAAGGTTCGGTATTCCAACCTACAACATCATCAAAAACCGCAACGCGCGGATACCATTGTGCAATGGCGTAAACGGTGCCATCTTTTGTATCCAACATTCCCATTCTATCCATTCCCTCTTTAGGAATTTTGTAGGTGAAATTCATACTAATTTCAGCTTTACCACCTTTTGTCTTCAACGGTTCTTTAAAAAATACCTGCATTCTTGTATCGCTGATAATCGTTTTTGGCGTAAATGAATTATCAATTTGAATTTTATTCAACGTATAACCGCCTTGTACATCGCCGTTGTATCTGTTACCTTGAACAGGAGTTGTTAATGTACCGCGAGAATCTGGGGTAAACCTGTTCTGTTCTAAATAAAGCCAGATAAAGTCCAATGTTTCTGGGCTGTTGTTGGTGTAGGTTAACGTTACATTTCCTGTAATACTATTTTCAGTATCGTTTAAAGTAGCTTCAATTTTATAATCCGCTTGGTTCTGCCAATATTCCGGACCTGGTTTACCACTAGCAGTTCGATATACGTTGCCATTACGGTAAGTAAAATCGTTGAAAAGTTGTTGGTTATCTGGATTTACTGTTTGTGCGGTCGCAACAAAGTAAAATGGAGCGAGAAGCAGCGTACAAAGCAAGCTGCGCTTTAGGTTTTGCATGTTTTTTGAAACTTTTAATTAATGAGAAAAGGTAAAATTAAAAAAAGGGTTGTGAAGTATTTGTTAAATTGAAATTATTGTGTAGAATTGAATTGGGACGGTTTATATTTAGACGGTTTGACGGAAGACTTATTTACCTAAGAATTTATGAATTGACTAAAAATTAATATAAAATGAATTGAACCTTCCGTCCGCCGATTTGAGTTATGTTGGTTTCAATTCAACTTTTTTTTAGGCGGCTACCCTGCCAAAATAAGGCAGACAGGCTTCCCTTGAAAGTTTATATTATAATTCTCATTACATATTATTTGGAAAGGGAAGAAGATTCGCAGTTTTCAATTTATATTTTGAATTTTAATTTTCTAACTGATTTACTGCGACTGTAAACTGCGACTTTCTTATCACTGATTATATCCAAACCGCTTTAACTGTCTTTCGTTGCTTCGCCAATTTTTGTTGACTTTTACATACAATTCGATATGTATTTGTTTTCCGAAGAATTTTTCCAAATCTGAACGCGACTCTACTCCCACTCTTTTTAAGGCGCTACCTTTGTGGCCAATTATAATGCCTTTTTGCGTTTCGCGTTCTACCATAATCACACTTCGTATTCGTATGATATTTTCGTCTTCAAAAAACTCTTCCGTATCTATTTCTACGGAATATGGAATTTCTTTTTTATAATGAATTAGGATTTTTTCGCGGATTATTTCGTTAACGAAAAAACGTTCGGGCTTATCGGTTAACTGATCTTTTGGATAAAACGGCGGACTTTCAGGCAACAAAGTAATTATACGATTAAAAACCTCCGGAACTCCAAAGTTTTGGAGCGCTGAAATTGCAAAAACTTCAGCGTTTGGCACTTTGCTCTTCCATAAATCTACAGATTCGGAAAGTAGCGCTTCATTTCCTGTATCAATTTTGTTTATTAGTAATAAAACCGGGATTTTCGCATTCGGGATTTTGTTAAAAAATGCTTCATCCTTTAATTCTTTTTCCCCCAATTCAACTAAATAAAGAAGGACATCTGCATCATCAAAAGCACTTTTTACAAAATCCATCATTCGCTCTTGCAACTCGTAGGATGGTTTTATAATTCCGGGAGTGTCACTTAAAATAACCTGAAAATCTTCACCATTTACAATGCCTAAAATCCGATGCCGCGTGGTTTGCGCCTTGCTGGTAATAATGGATAAACGTTCTCCAACAAAGGCATTCATCAACGTACTTTTACCAACATTTGGGTTGCCAATTATATTTACGAAGCCTGCTTTGTGGGTCATTTTTTTGTGTTTCGGTAAAGATAGCTTTCTTAATTATGAATTATGAATTATGAATTATGAATATTTGTCGATTATTCAGTTGTTCTTGTAAGCTGGATGTTAGATGTTGGAATATTAATTTATTTAAGTTTTTCAACCAATTTCCCAACGGTGAGTCCTTGCACTAATATTGAAAAAACAACAACAATATAAGTTATAACCAAAAAAAGATTGCGGTGCATATTTTCGGTTAAACTTAACGCCAATGCTATTGAAATACCACCACGAAGTCCGCCCCAAGTCATAATAAGCGAAGTTCCGGGAACAAATTCCAGGCGTTTTGAGAAAAATTTTATCGGGACAATTAAAGAAGCATAACGGCACGCTAATATAATTGGAATGGCGAGAAATCCTGCCAAAATAAAATTACCAACAAAATCGAGAACGAGCATTTCCATTCCTATTAATACGAATAGAATGGTATTTAAAAGGATATCGATAAGTTCCCAAAATTTATCCACATATGTTTCAGTCAAGTCGCTCATTGAGCCTTTTCTAATTGTGTCGTTACCAACCACCAAACCTGCCGTAACCATTGCCAAAGGCGCCGAAACGTGCAAGTATTGCGCAACAGCAGTACCACCCATAACCGTTGCCAATGTTATAATTACTTCAATATCATAATCGTCAATTGATTTTAGGAGTTTGTATGTGAAAAAGCCAAGCCCCAAACCAAGGGCAATGCCACCAATTACTTCCTGCCCAAATAAACCCATTACCGAACCAATACTAACATCACTGCCATCAAAGCTTGCAATTTTAAATATTGAAAGAAAAACTACTACGCCAACGCCATCATTAAAGAGCGATTCACCTACAATTTTGGCTTCTAATTTTTTTGGAATTCCTACTTTTTTCATAATGCCCATTACCGCAATTGGATCTGTTGGAGAAATTAGCGCACCAAATAAGAGGCAATAAACAAAAGCCACATCTAAACCTAAAATAAATAAAAGATAGTAAACCAATATTCCGACCAAAAATGTAGAAACCAAAACGCCCAGAGTTGAGAATATCAAAACAGGCCAACGCTGCACTTTCAACTGTTGAAAATTGGTATGTAAAGCTCCTGCAAAAAGCAGAAAGCTCAGCATAATATCCAGCAAAACACTCTTAAAGTCTATATTATTTATAATGTGCACTTCTGCCTTTAACAAAGTATCATCCACATAAGCTAACAGAAAAACCGCCAATGTAAATAAAATTGTAACGAGCATAAGCCCAATACTGTTAGGCAGCTTTAAAAAACGGACATTTATATATCCAAAAGCTGCGGCCAATGAAACGAGAATTGTAATGATTAGAAAATAGTCCAATTAAAAGATTTTAGGTTTGGTTAAACTTACGGATTAAATTAAAGACTAAAGTTCTTTTATTTTTGATGTTTATAATTATTTTTGAAAAATAGGAAAATCATACCAAAAAAAAGAATATTGAATTTTTGGTCCATTAAAAAGTTTATGTCTTTGAAAATTAGAGCCTTTAAATGCAATCCTGCTAATTAGACTGAAGAAATTTTAGAAACATCCTTTATTAATTAATATATTTATAGCAAAAACATCAGAATGAACCTTATAGAAGAAGCAATCGAATTTGAACAATCAAGCATGAGCAACATGTCCACCAGCGACCGTGTTGAGGCTTCCCGCGAAGCAAAACGTCTTATTCTAGGAATTAACGAAATTTACAAAGAAAGTAAAAATCCCGAACACATGGATTTGATGAAACGCCTAACAGAGAAAAAGAAAAAAATTGAGATTAGGCTAAAAGGAAGGCCTTAGAATAAGGCATAAACTATACAAACCAAAAAACCACGCTCTTGGCGTGGTTTTGTAGTAGCGGGAATTGGATTCGAACCAGTGACCTTCGGGTTATGAGTTCTCAACTAATTCATTTTTCGTGAATTTTGAAGGGCTCGTAAACCTATATATTATGGCGTGTGTTCAAAAACCTGTTCAGTTTCGTGTCCACTCGGTTAATACTTGTTTAGACTGCAATATAAAAATTTTACTATTCAACTAATGCAGTTGCAAGCTATTTTTCCATATAATTTTGCCATTTTACCAAAATATATTTGTCTTTGCCATTTTCCGAAATTCGCAGAAAACCAAATTCATATACAAAAAGATAAACCTCCCCTTTTTGGTTTTTCCAGAAATGGGTAAAATAGTTTGGATTAAAGCCCTCTTCAACCAAAAGCGTTGCTCTTATGGTTGATTTGCCTGCTTTATTAAAATTCTTCAATAATTTCCGGTTCAGCTTTAACTGTTTTTCCACTTGTCTATAGAAGCTCGGAGTTTGTTCTTTTTCCTTTTGATAATGGTAAGTGCTCTTACAATAAACATCACAGAATTTTTTGTCCGAGCGACCGCTGATTTCTTTTCCGCAGGAAAGGCATTTCATATAAAACTATCTTAAGTGAACATTACACGTATAATATACGCATAATCAACAGCTACCAGTTTTATTAAAACTACCTTAATCGAAACTATTTTTATGAAATTGGAAAAATTTATAACCTTAAGACACATTTTTATCTCCAATAATAAATATGTGGCAATAGATTTTAAAATGGATAAAGTTTTAGATGCAATGGTCAAGACGTTGCCAAACGCATTTTGGAGTGAAGAACTTTCGAAATACCTAATCGCCAATACCAATGAAAACATTAACGCAATATTTAGCTTGTTTAAAGGCGTTGCTTGGATAAACTGCAACTATTTTTTTGAAAAAAACAGATCTAAACAATTGAACGAAGTATTTGATGCTGAATGGTTTAAAAAAAGAGATTTACCTTTAGAATATAGAACCTGCCCTGAAGAGTATGTTGAAAAACTCAAGTTAAAGAAATATTCAAATAACACCGTTAAAAGTTATGTCTCGTGTTTTGAAAAATTTTTAAACCACTTTGGTCATATCGAAATACAAAATATTGATGACAAAAAAATTAGAGAATACCTTTCAACATTAATTGAAAATAATATTTCGGATTCATATATCAATCAGGCAATAAATAGTATAAAGTTTTATTATGAAATAGTCCTAAATATGCCGAATACCTACTATAATCTTGAAAGACCTAGAAAAAGGAAAAAGCTTCCCATAGTACTCTCAAAGACTGAAATGAAAACGATGATTTCAGCTACAAAAAATTTAAAGCATAAATGCATAATTAGTACATTATACTCTGGTGGACTTCGAAGGAGTGAACTTTTAAATTTAGAATTAAAAGATATTGACAGTGCAAGAATGGTTATTAATGTTAGGGATGCAAAAGGAAACAAAGATAGATATACTTTGCTTTCAGAAACTTTACTATTAGACCTACGGTTATATTTTAAGCAATATAGGCCTAAGACATATTTGTTTGAAGGCGATAAAAATGTTCAGTACAGCGCAACGAGTGTTAGTGCGATTATTAAAAAAGCCTCAAAAAATTCAAACATCAAGAAAGTTGTAACGCCCCATACCCTTCGTCACAGCTTTGCGACACATTTGCTAGAGTCGGGCACGGATTTAAGGCATATTCAACTTCTATTAGGACATAATTCAACCAAAACAACGGAAATTTACACACATGTATCAACTAAAAATTTTACCTCAATTAAAAATCCCTTAGATTTGTGATTATATAATGGGAATAAACACTATATAGTGTTTATTCCCATGTTAGCTAACATTTGATGAGAAACTTCCGTATCTTAATATTAATTCTCGTTTTTGGACTAATTTCCTGTTCTGGAAAAAAGGACAAAGCGGAATTAAAAAAAGTCGAATCCCAAAAGACAGTTGACAAAGATAAATATGACCGATTTTGGATTACATATGAGTATCCGAATAACTTTAGTGAAAAAGTAGAGGTTTATGTTTCCAAAGAAAACGATACAATACTTAATCAAGTAATAAATCTAAAAAACGGAATAATTGACTCGACCAAAAGTCGTTTTTTTGAATTTAATCTTGTGAAATCTGAAATGCCCGACACTTACAGCGGAATTTTTAAATTCTACTCTGGTTACGACTCGAATCCAAAGAATGTTGATAAAGAAAAGACTTTGAGTCTTTCGATTTTTCAAAAATCAAGAGACAGTTCTTATTACCAAAAGTTCGAATCAACAGCGAGTAACGAAGTAGTTTTTGAGCTTGTGAATTACGAAAGTGACCAATTAGTTGGAATAATGTCGGAATTAAGATTTATTCAATTTTTTGATAAAAACGGAAAGGATATGTTGGAAGTTGTAAAGACTGAATTAGCCGTTGACAATAAACCAAAAACCCACAACATTGGAATAGAAATTTATGAATTAAATAAAAAACGTTAGCTAACATTGTGTATAAGCAATGGCTTATCCTCGCCTACTCGGAAAATCCATCGGATTTTCCGATGTCAGGTTTCTGTTTGGAATTATCCGTAACTTACCCACGCCACAGCTCATACACCAAACGTTAGCCACAATATAAAAATCGCAATAAAATACCAAATCGGTAACTTTTTTGATTATATTTGTAAAAAATAAATGAATTGAGAGTTATTGCTAAAAGTACATTACGTGAATTCTGGAAAAAACACGCCGATAGTGAACAACAATTAAAATCGTGGTTTAGGGAAACAGAAAAAACGTCTTGGAAAACAATAAATGATTTAAAAAAAGATTATCCGAAAGCAAGTATTTTAAAAGATAATCGGATTGTTTTTGACATCAAAGGAAATAATTATCGGTTAATAGTGAAGTTCAATTTTGAGTATCAAATCTGTTGGATAAGATTTATTGGAACTCACGCAGAATATGACAAAATAGACGCTAACGAAATTTAGATATGAAAATCACACCAATAAAAAACGAAAAGGATTATCAAAATTCACTCAATCGACTTGAGAAAATTTTTGATGCAAAAATGGGAACTCAAGAAGGAGACGAACTTGAAATATTATCAATATTAATTGACAAATATGAAAATGAACATTTCCCAATAGAAATGCCAGACCCAATTGAGGCTATAAAATTTAGAATGGAACAAATGGGAATGAAACAAAAAGATTTAGCGGAGATTTTTGGATTTAAAAGTCGAGTAAGCGAAATTTTAAATAAGAAAAGAAAACTGACATTGGAAATGGTTAGAAATTTAAACACTAAACTTCATATTCCAACTGAGGTATTAATTCAAGATTATTAATAAAAATACTGTGGCTAACACCGTATATAGCAAATAGCGGGGATTGTGCAAAAACCGGAAATTTCGGTATATTTGGTAAACCGCCAAATCTTTTGATTTGGCTTTTTGAAAAGTAAAGATAAAAGCAAAACACAAAAGATTTGGCTTGGTTTATGGCGGAAAGTTACTCTTATATTTGCCCGCTACTTGCCATATACAAACACGTTATGCCACATTTGAGAAAAAATGATAGAACAAAAGAAAAAACAGAGATTTGAATTTTTAGAAAAGCTATATAAAGAGACGAACGGGAGTGAATCTTATATGGTAAATATGTGGGAATTAGGAAAGGAACTTGAATACGACAGAGAAACTACTTCTAATATCGTGGAATATCTACAAGGCGAAGATTTACCTGTTCCAAGAGCTTTGGGTGGTGGAATAGCAATTACTCATTATGGAATAAAAGAAATAGAAGAAGCATACGAATATCCAAATGAGCCAACTGAACATTTTATGCCAATTAATGTCATAAATATCGAGAATATGAATAATTCCTCAATACAACAAGGAACAATTCATTCAACTCAAAACAATCATTTTGATACTAATGAACTTTCGGAATTAAAACAAATTATCAGCGAACTACAAAAGGTTATATCTGAACTTGAAGAAAGTGATTTAAAAGAAGAATTAGTTGCAGAAAATGAAACCTTAATTTCGCAAAGTAAATCACCAAAACCCAAAAAAAATATAGTCAAAGAAACTCTCAAATCTATTAAAGAAGTTTCAAAAGCGATTACAATAAAAACTATTACAACTCAACTGAACCAATTAATAGATGGTTTTTTAACTTCAATGTAATATGGCAGATAAAAAAAAGAAAAATGACTCGGGAAAAACTGAACAAGTTCAAGAAAGAAAACCAGTAATCGTTGAGGATTTGAGTAAAGAAGAAAGAGCTGATTTTATATATCAGCAAGCAAATAGAATTCAATATCTTGAAAACGAACTAAAGCAACGAAGTAATCCTATTCACGTTTTATCAGATAATGCGGATAATTTGATTTCTCTAATTAAAAATACTGCTGACAAATGGCTTGAGATAAAAAAGACAACTTTAGGATTTAATACAAAAATGTCTTTATTCGCATCTTTAATTATTTTAATAATTGTGGGTAGTGCTGGTTGGCTGACTTACGAAGGTAAAATAGACGGTTCGACTTTTACCTTTTTATTGGGTTTAATTGTAGGATACGCGTTGACTTTTATACAAAATCTGATAAATCCACCGCAATAAAAAACGTGGCATAACAACGTATATAGCTCATAGCTAATTAGTTGCTTAATCGCAGTTAAGGCATATTTTCAAGTCCGCCAAATTTTTTAATTTGGCTTATTGAGAAAAAAGGTAATAAGAAAATTAAAAAATTCGGCTCGTGTTTAACCGAAAATTATTTGCTAATTTACACGCTACGAGCCATATACAAAACCGTTGTGCAACATATCGAAAAAGTACGGTCAATATAAAAACATATTTGATAAATGACTTTCAATATTTTAATAGTTATATCAAGTTTATTAACTGGGCTATTAGCACTTATCGCAGGATTACTCTTTAAAAAGAACCCACCGAAAGAAATAAATTGGTGGTATGGATATCGGACTAAACGGTCTATGAAAAATCAGGAACAATGGGATTTTGCGCAAAAATTAGGAGCAAAAAATATGATAAAATATTCTTCAATTCCTTTTCTGACTACAGTTATCGGATTTATCATTGATATAAAACACATTGGATGGAGTATTGGAATTGTAGTTATTAGTGCTCTTTTGTGGGCTTTTTTCAGTGTCTACAAAACAGAAACTAAACTGATATCAGAATTTGGAAAATAATTGACTGAATAAAAAATACGTTGCACAACACAGTATATAAGCTATGGCTTGGTCTGTCCACACTTGGAAAATCCTGCGGATTTTCCAAAGCCGGTTTTTATCCGAAAAGTTCGTGCTAAAAAACGCCACAGCTCATATACAAACACGTTGCCCGACATTTAAGATAAAATAAATTACAACAAAAATCGGCGGAAAAGCGTCGAATTTTTTTTTGAAAAAACGGTCTTTTAGGTAAAAATAAAACAGAACCCAAGCAGAAACGAACGGTTGACGCGTTTTCAGCAGGACGTTTTCTCGTGGCGGAAAAAAAAAGAAAAAACCAAGCAGAAAGTTACGGCTGATGCGTTTTCAGCCGAACCCAATTTGAACCGCACAAAAAAAAAGATTTTAGGCAGACCAAACAGCTGAAATGTCAACCAGCAAAAGCCACTGCCCTTTTGCAAAAGTCCGTGAAAGATAAAAAAAGGTGGACGCAACGGATACGAAGTAGGAACTCAGAAAAACGTCGGGCAACAATGTGTATACGCAATGAGCGCTGTCGAATTCCTTCGGAATTCAACGCGCATTTGCTCAATTTGGTAAAATCCGTAGTTATGGCGTATCTTTCGCTCACTGCGCATACACGCGACGTTGTGCAACATTTGACCAAAAATTGAACTTTAGAACAAAACATTAAACTTAATGAAAAAAAAGTACTTATTAATCTTGACAATTTGTCTTTTTACTTTTTCCAATTCCATTATCGGACAAACTAAAAATGCGACTGAATTTTTAAAATTCTCAAAACAAAATTTTACTTCAAAATCATCTCAACTAAAATCCAATGGTTGGGAATTACTTCAACCAACATCCACCGAAACGGACAACGGAATTAAAACCAAATTGAGTTTTTATGGCAAAGAAATTTCAAGTAAAGAGTATTACATAATCCTTGAATTTTTGACGAATAATCAAACAACAACAGAAATTCAAAAAACCTCAATCAAACTTCCAAACGGAACTGAATTTGACAAATGGGTTGCTGAATTTGAAAATATGGGCTATAAATTTCAAAAAGTTTCAGGTCAAAAAGGACATTTATTTTCAGGAGGAAATGGAATGATGATAAAAGCTGGCATAAACAATATGGATTACGCAGAAAGCGATTGGTCTTACGAAATATCAATAATGATTGACAATAAATAAAAAAATGGAAAATCCAATTGAATGGTTATATCTCAATAATTCCACCGATACTGTTCGTTATGTTTTGGGAGAGAAAACTGATAATATGGTTGCGTGCATTGGAATTAATCCAAGTACAGCAAGACCGAATGAACTTGACAATACGCTAAAATCTGTAAAAAGAATATCGCAATTTAACGGATTTAACGGTTGGATTATGTACAATGTTTATCCACAAAGAGCAACTGACCCCAATAATTTAGAAAGAGAAATCGACCACGATTTACGACTAACAAATATTGGAGTTTTAATAAAATCAATTGAACATTTAGGTATTGACACAATTTGGATTGCTTATGGAGATTTGATTGAATCTCGCGAATATCTTCCTTTCTGTATGTCGAGTTTATATACAAGTTTGAGTCATCTAAATCTAAAATGGAAAATAATTGGAGAGCCGACACAAAAAGGACATCCAAGACATCCACTTTATAAAGCTACAGAAAGTAAATTTGTGGATTTTGATATGGATAAATACGTAAATAAAAAACTAAAACCGAAAACGAAAGAATTTGAAAAGATTTACGTTAACGGAATAGAGTTTAACTGATAAAAAAACGTTGCACAACACCGTATATATCTCATAGCTAATTAGTTGCTTAATTCAAAGTTAAGGCATATTTGCAAGTCCGCCAAATTTTTTAATTTGGCTTATTGAGAGAAAAAGATAATAAGAAAATTAAAAAATTCGGCTTGTACTTAATACGAAAATAATTTTCTAATTTGCACGCTACGAGCCATATACAAGACCGTTGCCCACAAGCTAAAACAAAATACGAATGAGTATTTCAACATATCAAAATCAAGTAAATCGCTTAGAAAAAGAAATTGCTGATTTGCAGAAAAAAATAGCTGACGAAACCAAAAAAGAATTTGATAAAAGTAAGAGTATCGATACTGTAAACCGGTCAATCAATAAAAATACCTCAGTTTCATCTTTACAGTCTAAAAACAGACAAATTCAACAATATCAAAAAGCCATTTTTGATTCAAAAAAGAAAGTTGCGGATTATCAAAAGAAGATTGCAACAAAATCCGCTGAACTTGGAAAAAAGAAAATTGATTTAAGAAAAGCCGAAGAAAAGGAACTCAAAAAAGCCAAAGAAAATCAACTGAATTTTCAGCGTGACTTACAACGAACAATTGATAAACAAAAAGAACAATTAGACTTTTTAGTAAATCAAAATTACTCTTCAAATCAAAATGGAGATTCTATACAGGAACAACCAAATAATAAGGAGTATGATTTTTTTATTTCACACGCGTCTGAGGACAAAGATGAATTTGTAAGAGAATTAGCTGAAGCTTTAAAAGCGGAATCTTTAGAGGTTTGGTATGATGAATTTGAACTAAAAATTGGAGACAGTTTAAGAAAGAAAATTGATAATGGGCTTTCCAAATCTAAATATGGAATCGTAATTATATCTCAGAATTTTATAAGTAAAAACTGGACGGAATATGAACTGAATGGAATGGTTGCAAGAGAAATGAATGGTCATAAAGTTATATTACCAATTTGGCATAAAATATCCAAAAACGAAGTTCTGAAATACAGTCCATCATTAGCAGATAAAATGGCATTGAACACTTCAATACATACGATTGACGATATTGTTAAAGCATTAAAAGAATTGCGATAAAGCCAGTGGGCAACAACGTATATAGCTCATAGCTAATCAGTTGCTTAATCGAAGTTAAGGTATATTTGGAAAGTCGCCAAATTTTTTAATTTGGCTTATTGAAAAAAAAGATAATAAGAAAATTAAAAAATTCGGCTCGTGCTTAACCGAATAGTTATCACTAATTTGCACGCTACGAGCCATATACAAAACCGTTGTGCATAATGTTGAAAAAACTGCTCACATTAATATTATTGATTTCGCAATTGTCATTTTCTCAATCGGAAAAAGAGGATTACGAAATGTATTCTCTGATTTTGTCCGAGCGTTTGGAATTGGGAAAAAGTGCCGAAAAAGATAAGTTTGTATTGATTGAACAATTTATGGACGAATTTGATGGAACTTATCACGTCTTCAATCACGTGAATGATACAATCACCAAATCTGATTTAAGTTTGCTTTACAGTATGACCTATAAAGACACAACGTTTTTAAAAAGATTGACAAAAGAAAAAGATTTAAGAAATGTGGTTGTAAAACTGACTTCGGACAAAAGTGAACATCCAAAAATTAATGCGGAGTTATTGCAAAAACCAAAAATTGGAATTGAAACAATAACGGACAAAAAATACAACGGATATTTTAAAAAATTTAGATTGATAAATCGAGGATGGAATGGAATAAAAAGAAAATACAGAACTGATAAAGTTTTAGAATTTTCTCAAGTCAATTATTGCGGACAATTTGCGTCAACTTACTATGCAATTCATTGTGGAGGATTATGCGGAGCTGGAAACATTGTTATCTTTGAAAAGGTTGCCGGGAAATGGAAAATTGTGACGGAAATAAATCTATGGATGGCGTAAAAACACTATGCACAACAATGCATAACAGCAATTACGGCGGATTCGACTGCGTCCGAATCCACGCGTAATTGCTACCGTTGGTGCTTATCCGAAAAACATTAAATTTAATCCCGTAACTGCGGTTATACTAACCGTTGTGCACAATATAACTGAATCCAAATGAACTTGAAAGATTACGAGATTATAATTGCCAGTAATGTTAGCCAAGGTAATGATGGAATTGGAATAGAAATTTGGAGAAATGATGAATTACTAATCCTAATTTTTCGGGATGACACTAAAAAAACAAGAACAGTTAATACTTTTAATCAAAATATTTCTCTCGAATTAATAGAAAAAAGTATAGAAATTTTTAAAAGTAAAATTCCTTGGGATTTTATAGAAAATGAATAAACTGACTAAAATACTACTAACAATTCCTTCAATTGTGGGAATTTTATATTTGATTACTTTCTGGAGTATTGACTTTTTTAAGTGGATAACGAATAACGTAATCGGATTCGAATATCAAGTACAAATTGTAAATGGACTGATTTTAATCCAAATCGCATATTTGATTTACAGACTTTGGAATTTTAAAAATATCGACAAAGACAAAAAAACTATGTGGACAGTTTTACTCGTTATTTTTAATTGTTTTGCGAGTCTGATTTTTATTTGGAAAAAGGACTATGAATTTGAGCAGTTGAATAAAAATACTGTGCACAACAATGTATAACCGCAATTACGGCGGATTCGACTACGTCCGAATCCACGCGTAATTGCTACCGTAGGTTCTTATCCGAAAAACATTAAATTTAATCCCGTAACTGCGGTTATACTAAACGTTGCCAACAATTAAAAAAAATCCGTACTAAATGGATAATAGGATTATAAAAGACATTAGATATTTAGAAACGAAACCTGAAAACTATCACGGAAAATTTGATGGAATTCTTGGAAATGTTTATCAAAATTCACGTGACACAAAATACATTGGACAAAGAATTTCGAGAAAACTAAATGAGTTTGGATTTATTTCAGGAGAATTTGACCATATTTATATAACACTTTCACCTAAACTTGAGAATAACAAAATTAGCGAGAGCAATGTGATTTTGGATAAACGAATAAAGGTTCTTGATTATGGATTTCAAATTAGTGAATTCAATAACTTACCTGATTTTGAAAAAGACACAAAAATCAAAGAGATAACTTTTAAGGTATTACATTGGATTTATAAAAGTGATGATTTAAAAATACAATTGATTTCCAATGTTAAAACTTTGTTGGATAAATATAATAAGCGTTTAAAGATTAATTATAAAACAAAAGAAACGAAGGATTATAGGATTGACCTTAATTTTCAAATACGACCAGAAAATGATAAGTCTGAACTGATTATTGACTACATCGACAAAAGGGAAAATAATACTCATCAAGGAGTTTTAGATATATTGGATTACGAAGATTTATATTCATTAATTGATAAAATAACGTTGAAAGACGGATTTATTCTTTTTCAACCAAAGAAAAGTTATCACGCCGAACTAGTTACTGGAAAATATAAAAAACCACCTTTGAGTATTGAGATAAAAAATATGATAAATAATATCCGAATAACTGTTGGCAACACCGTATATAAGCTATAGCTTGGTCAGTCCTCACTTTAAAAATCCTGCGGATTTTCCAAAGCCATTTTTTATCAGGAAAGGTCTGTGCCGAAACACGCCACAGCTCATATACATAAACGTTGCCAGTAATACGAAAAAACTAACCAATATGAATTGTGCTTTATGCCAAGAAAGAGAAGCTAACAAGAAAAATACACATTATTTATCGGATGGTGTAATAAGAAAATGTCTAAATATTGGTGGAACGAATAAAAGAGAACGCGGATATTACTTTGACATTTCAAATGGGAATCCTTTTGTTGAATTTAATTTTCAGAGAATAGACGAAGTAAATTTAGAAAAAGGATTAGGCAGAGCACCAACAGAAGAGGAACTTGAAAACGCTCGACAAATACCATTTTCCGTTGATTATGTTTTCTGTAGTGTATGTGAAAAATCATTTACAGAATTTGAATCGCAATTTTCCAATGATATTATTCCAAAATTACGGAATGTAGACCTTACTGGTATTAGCAATCTGACTTTCGAGGAAACCTCATTAATAAGAATGTTTTTCTACATCCAAATTTGGAGAAATTCTATTTGTGAAGAGATATTCAAATTAAGTCCAGAAGTACAAGAAGAACTACGTCTAATAATTTTAAACGGACAAACTGAAAACATTAATCATTTTCCTTTAGCCATTACATATTTGGAAACATTAGGAGGAGACATAGCTTTTACTGAAAATTACGTTGGTTCGACAAGTGATAGAAATCCGAATATCATTTTTATGAATGATTTTGTAGTCCAGTTTTTTGAAGATAGAGATTCTATAAATTACGAAGAGTTTTATGGATTAAATGACACAGCCGATTTTGCACAATGTGTAAATTTAGAAGAGGAAGTTTTTTCAATAAAAGTTCTTTCCAATGTTAGCAGAAAAGAATTATTAAACAATATAATTACAACAGAAAAAGTAAAACAGTCATTGAGCTTTTTAGAAAAGTCTTTTGACTTAATATGGCAGAGAATGTTTTACGGATTTCCACCAATCCAAATAAAACGAGAATATATCCAAGGACTTGTTGGAAATGATGATTCAACAGTATTAAAATATTCTCAAAAACAGATTGCGGAATACACCGAAAAGTTCATTTGGGATAGAATTAGAAGATAAAGTACTACTGGCAACAATGTATATAAAACATAGCTATTATAGGCTTTACGAAAGGTTTGTGTGTATTTGCGAAGACCGCCAAATTTTTAAATTTGGCTTTTAGTAAAATAAAGATAAAAAGAAAAATTTAAAAATTCGGCTCGTGTATAATCCGAAACGATAGCGTCTTTTTACACGCTACGTTTCATATACGGAGACGTTAGCACACATTTAAAAAAAAACAATAACCAGAATGATTAATTTTCGATATTTCAATCAACTTTATAAGAGTTTTAAGTCGGTTGGTGGATTTATTATTGGTGTTGTTGCAACACTCGCTACAATTTTATCAATTAAATATGAAAATGAAATTGGTTTAAATTTTTGGCTAATAATTATATTTTTTATTGTCTTAATTCTCGTTTTAACTCTATTTGACTTATCAATCCATTTTTTTAAAGAATCTTTAAATAAGTCACCGCGAATAATAAAAGTATTAACACGTAATAATGAAAAAATAATTTTAACTGAATACAGCGAAATGTTTCAAATTCAAGGTTTGGTAACAGTATTTCATTTCAATGATGAATTTGAAGATTTTGTGGGATATGGCGAAGTCATTAATATTCAAAATGATAAAAAAATTCAAATACTAATTAAGAAATTAGTTGACGAAACTAAATACAAGGATTTAAATCAAATCAAAGCTGATATTATAGTTAAACCTTTCGTTACTACAAAAACATTAGAAGAATGAAAATAGCAAAAGTCATAAAAATTCTTGACCCCTATACTTTAGTAATAAGTAAAGGCTCGAATGACAATGTAAAAGTCGGGGAAATTTGTCTCGTTTATGAACTTGACAAAGAAGAATTAATTGACCCTGACACTAAGGAAAAATTAGGTGTATTAGAGATTGTAAAAGGATTTGGGAAAGTAATTCACGTTCAAGATAGATTATCGACAATCGAGTCAAACGAATTTGAAAAGAAAAGAATCGTACAAAAACCTATTTCGAGTTTTCAAAATTGGGAAGGCGAAAAAGAATCTTTTGAAAGTAAACCTGTTCCTTTTAAAAATCCAAAAATAAATGATTTGGTTAAAAAAGTGCGATAAAAAACGTGTGCTAACAATGTATAAAAAAAATAGGGCAAGTAAGTGCTAAACCCAATGTTTCAGGCGTATTTGCGAGGTCGCCAAATCTTTTGATTTGGCTTTTAGAACAAAAATATAAAACAAAATGCAAAAGATTTGGCTTGTGGATAATCCGAAAGTTAATTGCTTATTTACAGCCCTACTTCTTTTATACTAAACGTTACCACACATTTGAGAAAAACTTTTAGCATACTAACAATACTCTTCGCCTTGAATTTATTCGGGCAAAATCCAGCGGAAAAAGTTGGAGAAATTGAAGTCAAATTAATTAACCATAATTTTAAAAGAAATTCGGACTACGATTTGACCAAAAGAAAAACCAATAAGCGGAATAGACCTTTTGCCAAAATGTTTTTTGATTCAAATGGAAATCTGCTAAAATCCATAAATTTCGGAAAACACCACAATACAGATTTGAGACTTATAAACACAATTAGTCTATTAAAATACAATGATAGTGGGAAAAAAATAAGAGAAGATATTTGGGAAACTGATTACGAAAAGAACTTAACTCACAAATACTACAAAGTATTTAATCTGGACGCAAACAAAAAACTTATTTCAGAAAAGATGTTTGATAAGGTTTCCGATACTCTTTTCACAAAAACTGATTATTGGTATAACGCAAACGGAGAATATCAAGGAGTGAAATTTGATTCTACCTATTATTATAAAAGAGAATACGAGAACGAAAAATTAATAAGTCTTGGACAAATTTATGAAAGCCAATTAAGATGGGAATGGAAATATAATTATGTCGATAACAAAAGAATTGGAATATTCCAAACATATTACAATGACGGAAAAGACTACTCGAAAAAGGAAATTAGGACTTACGACAAAGAAGGTCGTTTAATTGAGATAAAAGAGTTGCAAATTTCCAAAGACGGAATTGAAAAACGAACAGGCATCAATTACGATAAAAATGGAATTATCAAAAGAATTGAAGAGTATGAATCATATAGTCGAGAAGATGGATTTGAATTGGTTTCTTATCTTGACATCAAGGTTAAAAGTAAAATAGCGATAAATAAATTGAATGCGAAAAGAATAAATGACCAAATAAGAACGGAATAAAAACGTGTGGTAACAACGTATATAGCTCATAGCTAGTTAGTTGCTTAATCGAAGTTAAGGTATATTTGCTAGTCCGCCAAATTTTTTAATTTGGCTTATTGAGAAAAAAAATAATAAGAAAAATTAAAAAATTCGGCTCGTGCTTCATCCGAAAATATTTTCATAATTTGCACGCTACGAGCCATATACAGAGACGTTACCCACCATTTAAAAAAAACAGATTATGACTAAAATTGAGGATTTCGCTTTATTTATATTTCAAAAGGTTCAACCCATTTATTCTGCACATTGGAAATTAGCAAGTAAAAGTAATGTCAAGTTTGAAGAATTAGGAACCGATAAAGAGAAATATCTAAAAGAATTATTTGTTTATTTTACAACTATTCAGGAATCGGTTGAAAAATTGAGTCAAGTAAAAACATATCTTTCAATTGATGATATACCAAAACATTATATAGACAACGACATTGAAGAAATTGATTATTATAGATACCATATCGAAAACTTTCACGTAAAGTGCATATCTAATATTGATTATACAACTCTGCTTTTAAATCATAGTTTGAAAATCGGAATTCCAAACAGAAATTGTAGCGTTTATAGTATTACCGAAAATACTAATTTCAAAGGCACAGATTTATCAACGAAATTAAAAGCATTTGATAAGGAATTTCAAGAAATGAAAACAGGCAGAAATAAAATAGTTCATCAAGGTAACTTTGAATCAAACGAATTATCCGAAATAGATTCAAATATTTTTAGTCCTTTGATTACCGAAATAATGGGAAAAGATTTAATCAAACATTTAAGTGTGGGAAAAGCTAAAAAAATATCGGAAACAATTCAAATATTTGAAAATCAAATAAAAAGAATACAATTCCATATTGGCGAAATTTTAGAGGAATTAATACCTTTTATTGAAACACAAATTAAAATATATGAGCTTGCGGAATGAAAATTCAAGTGATATAATTTAAACACAACTTCAAAATTAATTACGGAATATTCAGCTCATTAACAAATCTCTCAAAATATATGTATCCAAGAAAATACTATCCAGAGGCAATTATCTTCTCTATAATATTTACAAGCTTTTTTATTTATTGGGAAAAATCTCTTGAAGGTCAAGATATGCCGAGTGAAGATATTTTAGAATTCCTATATCATATACCTGGAGCTTTACCAATATTATTCCTGTCAATTATGTATGTCTATATTTCAAAAAGAGGAACTGGCGAATTTGCCATTATTTGGTATTTGGCAGGAATTGTTCTTGCACCTTTAACTCTTATGATTATTGGAATAATTGGCACAGAAAGGCAACTAATCGCAAAGGAAAAAACTATCCAAAAGGTAACAGGATTAAACCAAAAAGTTTTCGAATTAGAAAACATTTATCGAAGTGGAGTAATTACGGAAGAACAATATAACCGAAATTTGAGTAAACTTAAATCGGAACAGACCGACATAAATTTAAAGAATAGTTCTAAATATCAAGATTTATCAAAAGCATTAGAAAATGACTTTATAACTCAAGAAGAATTTGAAAAGAAAATAGCGGAATTGAAAAGACAGAGCGAAAAAAACGGTGGGTAACAACGTATATAAAACATAGTGCGAGCCACTGCTAACACGAAGGTTCGGGCATATTTGCAAGGTCGCCAAATTTTTAAATTTGGCTAATTGTGAAAAGAAAGATAATTAGAAAAATTTAAAAATTTGGCTTGTGCTTATCCGAAACGAAATCGCTTATTTTCTGCACTACGTTTCATATACAAATCCGTTGTGCGTCATACAAAAAACCAATCGTTATGTTTGATGAATTAGAAAAATACAAATCAAATGGTCATTTCTTTTTTTCAGAAAAAGACGATTTAAAAAAAGTTTGCAACGCGCCAAATAACGGAATTGGAGTTTACGTGGTTTATGCTCTAAAAGGCGGAAAAATTGAGTTGATTTACATCGGCTCATCTGGAAAAGTAATGCAAAACGGAAATACAAAAGTACGTTTGGGAGGAATGTGCGATAGATTAATTAATGGCAAACAATTTGGAGATGCTCGGAAAAGAACTTGGAAAACAAAACTGATTTCAGAAAATATTGAGGCTTTAGATATTTATTGGTATGAAACCTTCGACAAAAAAAATCGAGATATTCCAAATTTTGTTGAGGGAACTTTAATGCAAAGATTTTACGAAATTTATGGTTCGCTACCAAAATGGAATGTGGAATATTAAAAATAATTATTGACCAAGACGATGAAAACAATTTTAGAAACCACTCAACTTGAATTTGATAAAAGTGATTTTCTAATTGACTTGGTTAAACACGAAAAAGGATTATTGTATATAGAAATTACTCAAAGTATTATAGACTCAAAAAATCAAAACAATTCAATTAAAATCAATCCAACTGTTTTATCTGACATTATAAAGGTTCTTCAGAATTACCAAGCAAAAATTCCAAACACATCTGATTTAAAAAACAAACACATAACAGATTCTGAACAACAAAAAATTCAAGAACGTTATTTAAAAGGCGTTACCATCAAAGATTTGTCAATGCAATTTGACCAAACACCTGAATTGATTGAAATGATTTTAAGAAATAAAGGAATTGAAATTGTGGACAATGAATTACCTAAACCAAAGTTTTTTGCGAAAAATTATAAAAGAAAAAGAAGGAGAAAATAATAAGCTGAATAAAAGTACGAACGCACAACACAGTATATAAGCTATGGCTTGGTCAGTCCACACTTGGAAAACCCTGCGGATTTTCCAAAGCCAGTTTTTATCATCAAAGGTCTGTGCCGAGACACGCCACAGCTCATATACAAGAAACGTTGTAAATAATGCAAAAAAACATCGTGCAAACGATATAAATCCGACTTATTGAAATACGGAATGAATAACTAAACTAAAAACGTAGTGGAATAAAATGCTGAAAACAGAACCAATAATTGCGGTAGAAAATGTGGAAAAAAGTTCGAGATTTTATCAAAAATTATTGGGTTGCGTAAGCAAACACGGAGGAACTGTATTCGAGATTTTAACAGACAAAATTGGCAGACAAATTTTATCGTTGCATAAATGGGACGAACACGAACATCCAACATTTACCAATTCTAATTATGCTGGAAACGGATTGATTTTATATTTTGTTGTGGAAGATTATAAACCGATGTGGGAAAATGCGAAAAAACTAAATGCAAGAATTGAAAAAGAACCTAAATTAAATCCAAATTCTGGACGAATGGAATTTTCAATTCGCGATTTAGATAATTATTATATCTCGGTTTGTTCCGAAAAAACTGATTAAATTGTTACAGATAAAAAAGTGTCACGTGACTAATATTGCGGAAAGCACTATTTACAACAATGTATAAAAATAATAGGGTAATTGTAGCAAAACCCAATGTTTCGAGCGCATTTGCGAGGTCGCCAAATTTTTAAATTTGGCTTATTGACAAAAAAAGATAATAAGAAAAATTTAAAAATTCGGCTTGTGTTCAACCGAATGGTTTGCGCTCTTTTTCAGCCCTACTATTCTTATACGTATTCCAAGGTCAAATCCTAATTAAAATACAAGTATTTTTAAGCTGCAAACCGCTGTAGTTCAACGTACGGCGTTCCTCTTTTAATTACGGAAAAAGCCCTTGCCAGAATCTTGTTCCGTACGTTGTTCAACGCTACCAGTTTTGGCTTGCCTTCTGCTAATCTTCGTTGATAGTATAATTTGAGCTCGCTGTCGCATTGTATGGCACTGACACTGGCCATTGTCAACAGCGTCTTCATTTTTCTATCTCCTATGCGGTGGATTTTATTTCTTCGTCTTATACTCGTTCCCGAGCTATGCGCAAACGGTGCAACTCCACAATAACTTGAGAACTGCCGCCAACTATCAAAGCGCTGGAAGTTATTTGTATGATAGATAAGCTGGCTGGATAATATTAAGCCTACTCCTTTTATTGTATTTAGAAGCTTGAAATTTTCAGCAAGTTCTTCCTCACTTCTCATCAATATTTTAATCCTATCCTCAAGAGCATCAATCTGCTTGGCAAGGTAGGCAATGGTCTTTGTTGCAATCTTGCAGCAACTGTCTGTGGATGGGCTGTTAAGCAGTGATTGTGCTTCTTTAAGAGTGCTCATCTTTCCTGTACGATCTCTAACTAACTGATCTCTTAAAGACAATAATCTACCAATCTCTTGAATATCCTTTTCCTTAGGCGTACTCAGAACCAGTTCTTCTTGATGCAACCAAGCATATCTGGCAATCATTCCTGAGTCTAATCTGTCGGTTTTACCTCTCACAATTCCTGCTGATCGCTTTATGGCCAATGGGCTTTGCTCCACATAATCCATATCGTTTTGGGATAAGTAGACACTTAAATTTGTAGAATAATGACCGGTATTCTCAAAACACAGAAAATAGCAATGTTCCTCCAGACTCTTATTTATCCATTTTACCAGCGCTGTATATCCTTTGGAAGTGTTCGAAAACACTCGATGGATTGATCTTTTATGGATATGAGCATCTATTGTTAATTTAGATACATCAATACCGACCACGTCATCATATTTTTTCATATTTTTAAATATTGTTCCTTTTCAAAAAGGGAAGATTAATAAATGTTGCAATGACTATTACCTTTAATAGGAAGTGATTCCTGGTATTCCAAATGGTCCTAAAGCAACCTAAGAAAGGCAAGAGGACTGATACGTATAAAGGAACTGCTATTCCAAAGACCGTTTTAGTTCTCCTCTTGTCTCTTAGTAAAGTTAAACAACTATAATTAGCTGGTTGTAAAGTAAAGAAAACCGTTGGCACTCATTTAAGAAAAAGAAATAAACTATGAACAAAATAATCTTCCTACTATTAGTCACAGTTTTGACAATTAGTTGTAAAAACAAAGGAATCGAATATAATGACCCAATCCCAAAACACGACAGTTTGACAATTTCATCAAAATTCGTGAATGAAGAACGAGTAATTAACATTTGGACACCACCAAATTACAAAAATTCAATTGAAAATTTTCCAGTACTCTATATGCCTGACGGTGGAATAAGAGAAGATTTTCCTCACATTGCCAATACTCTAGCAAAACTAATTCAAGAAAATAAAATTCCACCATACATTCTCGTCGGAATTGAAAACACAGAAAGACGAAGAGACTTATCTGGTCCAACAGAAATTGAATATGACTTAAAGTACGTTCCCAATCCAGGTGGCTCAAATAAATTTAGAAGTTTTATAAAAAATGAACTTTTTAATGAAATAAACAATAGGTATCGAACAACAGATAAAAGAGCAATAATTGGAGAATCTGCCGCAGGAATTTTTGTGATAGAAACATTTCTTTTAGACAATGATATGTTTGATTATTATATAGCAATGGATCCCGCTTTGTGGTACAATGAACAGTATCTAGTTAAAAACTTTGAATCTCTGACAAAAGAAGATTACGGACAAAAAAAGAAACTTTGGTTTGCCGGTTCAGATGCAGTTGATATTTCTACTCACACGAGAGAACTGAATAAAAAATTAGAAAATTCAAATCTAGGATTAGTTTGGAAGTATTCTGATGAACCTGAAGAACAACATAACACAGTTTTTAGAGCCACAAAAGAAAAAGCTCTCATTTGGACTTTGAACGAATAAAAAACGAGTGCCAACAATGGCTATAAGTAATTGCTTGTTCTCGCCTACTTCTGAAAATCCTCGCGGATTTTCAGTTTGGTTTGTACTTGCAAAGTTAAGTGCTAACCCACGCTACTACTCATAGCCGAGACCGTTAGCCACAAGATAAAAGCCAACGCCAAAAAGGCACTTTTGTTTTTTTTGACAACACATCCCGAGGCTTCTGTACCAACGCTAAAAAAACAAAAGAGCCTTGCCAGCGCTTTAAAGAAATTGTAACTTTATATCAAAAATTGCAAAATGAGCATCCAAATAAAACTATATGTTGATGATAAGGTTTATGGGGTATTGGAAAGTAAACTATCTTACAACCAACATACCGACAGCAATGGCAGGCCACATCCACACGTGTTCGGCGGACTTTTCAATATCGTTATGGAAAGCACAAAGGACGACCTTTTTACCGCTTGGGCAACGCACCCTACGATGATGAAAAATGTAAAGATTGTACAATCCCCTATAATTATGGGCGGCAAAAGCAGGACGTTTGAACTTATAGACACCCATTGTATTTACGACGAAAATCTTTTTAAAAGTGTAGGGAATCAGCCAATGAAGAACTACATTACACTATCGCCCGCAATACTTAAACTTGACGGGAAACTAATTCACGAAAAATATTGGAAAGTAACAGACTTGACTGCAAAGGACATTGTACCAATAAATAGCAACGAAGAAAAGGAAGAAAAACCAAAAAAATGTATTGTAGAATTTGATGCGAATTTCGGAGAATTTAAAGAAGGTAAATTTGGTTTCGATAAACTTACAGAAGACTTACTAAAGGTTTGCACCTCCGACAAAGAAAAGCTCAAAAAAGAATACAACCCCATAAAAGTAGATGGAGAAGACTATTTTCCACCTTGGGTAAGTATGCGTAAAGACCAAACAATAACATTAAAGGTAAGCTCTAAATTTAAAAACGAAAAGGAATATAAAGAGGTAATATTTGCTGACCATCCCGATTTTACTTTTGAACCGAACGATTTATTGGGTGCCAGAGAAGTTAAGATTACCTGTAGCAACACAAATGAAAACCCAGCGCAAGTAAAGGTACTTGCCGATGGAGATGATGCTGGGGCAATAAATTTCTTTTACGTAAAACCAAAAACATTTGATCTAGAATGGTGTTTTGTGGAGATGACTGAATCAAGTGGCGACAAAAAAGATTTGGAAAGAAAAATTAATAAAAATGATTTAGACTTATTGCTTAAAAAAAATTTAAATCCGTCATTAATAGATGTGTATTTATGCAATTCTGCTGCAACTATTGTTAATATTTCTGAATTTACAGAAGGATTTAAAACCCGAAAGGTATATTTAAAAGACTTAGACAAAAATATTGGCAAATATATTGAAAGGGACAAAATAACACAATTGTTTGGTGCTATAGGTTTAAAACACATACCAGAGGATGATGTAGTAACTATATATTTTATGGATAGAAAAAGCATCAATACTAGCGACATAAATCCAAATGGTTCTTTTAAAATGTCTGGAGGCATTACTCCTACAGGTGACGGAATAGCATACAAGACCCTTGAAGATGACAATAGTTTGGATGACGACAATACTATGCATGAAATTATGCATGCGGTAGGCCTCTTACATACATTTGATGCTAAAGCCAAACATAGATTTGAAGATGAAAAAACTAAAAACTATATGGATTATAAAACTAACAAACAATATACGTGGAAATGGCAATGGGAAAAACTGCACAAATATTCTAAATTGAGATAATATGAAGTACCAATTATATTTATTTATATTCCTAATTTTTCAGTCTTGTATTTCACAAAAGGAGAGGAATAATAACACATCTATTTGCCAATTTGACAACTTAATATTTCAAATTAATAAAGAGGAATTAAAATTCGATAAAAATAAATATGATAGTATTTTATCTATAGAAGGAGTTATTCTCCAAAAAAATGACAATATTATTACTGAAATCCAAAGAAATGTAATCGGTAAAACAGATTTAAAAACAACATTGACTAAATGGATTAACTACTATGAAAATGAAAATATTTCTTCCGTTGCGTTTTTTCTTAGAAATTCAAGTAGCACAAATATTGGTTTAGAGTTTTTTTATGATAATCAAGGAAATGTAATAAAAACCATTGACCACGAAAAAGGCTACAAAGTCTGCTGGGCACAAGCTATAGAAATTGTCAAACGAAAATTAAAAAACAAACTTTCCAAATACGATTCTGTAGAATATGTATTGCAGCGTATTGACCTAAATGAATTCCCCAACGAAAGACCTATGTGGTCTGTGGGCATAGTGCCCGAACCCGACGATAAAATAGGCGAAACAACCTATTATAAAATAGATGGTGTTACTGGAAAATATATGGGGAAATTTACACTAAGTATGGACAAGCACGAATAAAATTATTTTGAAACACTAGAAAAACTACAGCCAAATAAAACGATAAATTCAGGATAGTAAAGAAATAAACTAACTGCCTAGAAATATTACTGCCACCTCTTGAATTAAGCTATTCGCATTTAGAAAACAATTAACTGGCGTTGGAAATATTAAAACCGCAAAGAAGATAATCATTACTGCATTTAGAATTAAGCCTACTGCCAAAAGAAATATAATAACTTCAGTTAGAATTAAAGGCACTGCAAAAAGAAATATAACAACTTCATTTAGAATTAGATTTGCTGCAAAAGGAATTATAGTTATTGCGGAATAATTTGGCTGACCAACGCCAAAGCTAAAAGCCATACACATTTGCAATTCGCGCAAAAACACCACGCCATCAAAAATTGCAAAAGAGTATGGCTTGCCAACGCTCAATCCGAACTTTAATTAAAACATAGGAATTGAAAAGCAGAACGCAGGAAATCCTGTGGCTAACAATGTATAAGCGCAATAAGGGCTTTGTGTTTAACCCCAAAGTTCCTATCTTTCTGTAAAGTTTCAGTATCATCCGAAAGGTAATGGCTATCTTTCCCCTTACTGCGCTTATACCGAACCGTTATGTGCCATTTAAAACAAACATCGTGCAATGAATGAAAAATTAGTCCAGTATTTTAAATCAAGAACCAATATTGACGAAAAAACACTCGACTATATTTCTTCTCACTTTGAAAAAGTTAAAGCTAAACGAAATGAATACCTACTTAAACAAGGACAAGTTTGCAAGCACTACTATTTTGTCAACAAAGGTTGCTTGAGACTTTTTACTACCAACAATGACGGAATTGAAACGACTCGATATTTCGCTTTTGAGGGTGCTTTTGGAACAGCCTTGCCGAGTTTAATAGACCAAACACCAGCATTTGAAAATGTTCAGACCATCGAGAAATCGGAATTGCTCAAAATTACAAGAACCGATTTTTATCATTTGGTTAATACGGTACCACAATTTGCTAAAATCTATCGTATGATTTTAGAGCGTGGATTTATCACCGCACAAAAACGGATTTATGGATTCCAAGGTTTTGATGCCCTACAGAAAGTAAAATGGGTTATGGAATATCAGCCTGATTTTTTGGTAAGGGTTTCCAATAAAATGGCATCATCCTATTTGGGAATTTCACCATCGACCTTAAGCCGACTGAAATCGAAACTTTGATATGTGGACTTGTCCAAAATGCGAAAGGGAATTAAGAAATCCAAATCAATGGCACAATTGTGTGAAGGTTGATATTGGCGACCTTTTTAAAAACAAACCAGCAGAACTTGAACTTATTTTTGACCGCCTTTTAACCGAAATTGTTCAATGGGAAAATACCGCTGTAAGTGCTACAAAAAATTGTATCGTATTTGTCCATCGACAAACCTTTCTCATCGTCCGACCAATGAAAACGCAAATTGACTTAAAATTCTATTCGGAGAACGAAAACGATGAATTTCCTATAATTAAATGCGTTCCTTTTTCAGGAAAATTTGAAAATCACATCCGTATTTCCAAATTGGAAGAACTTGAAAGTTCAGTCTTCAAATTTATAAAAGCATCATATAATTTGTTGTAAATCAAAAACGTTGACCTGCGACAACGTTTTTACGATTATTAACTATCAACTTTGCCATTCAATTTAAATAATTAAAAGAATGGCAATTTCATTACACACAATCGGTTTGACCGTTAAAGATTTAGGTAAATCACTTTCATTTTATCGTTCATTAGGTCTTCCTATTCCAGAAGGTCAAGACAATGAATATCACGTTGAGTTTACCTCAATTGAAGGATATTCAATAGGTTTCATTCCAGAAACCACTATGTTAAAGACAAATCCAAATTGGACTGCGCCAACAGGCGACAATAGGATTAGTTTGCAATTCGCTTGCAATTCCGTAAAGGAAGTGGATGATACTTATAAAACCCTTACTTCAAAAGGTTATACATCGTTTAAAGCACCTTGGGATGCACCTTGGGGACAACGATTTTCACAAGTGCTTGACCCAGATGGAAATAACGTTGCTTTTTTTGCGCATTTATAATTCGTAAAATGAATCTAAAAGACAAAATCGTTCTGATTACAGGCGGAGCAACTGGAATCGGTTTTGAATTGGCAAAGCAGTTCATCGCAGAAAATGTAACCGTGATTATTTGTGGTAGAAGGCAAGATAAATTAGACAAAGCTAAAGAGCTTTTACCCAAATTAATTGCAAAACAATGTGATATTTCAAATTTGAATGAACGCAGAGAACTCTTTAAATTTTGTGTTGAAAACTATAAAAATATCAGCATTTTGGTAAATAATGCAGGTATTCAGCGAGAAATAGATTTCAGAAAAGGCGAGGAAGATTATTTGAATGGAGATAGTGAGACTTCAATCAATTTGGAGGCGACATTTCATTTAACAGCATTGTTTACCCCACATTTGATGAAACAACAAGAAAGTGCCATTATCAATGTATCATCAGGTTTAGGCTTGGTTCCTTTGGCAATAGTTCCAATCTATTCAGCTACAAAATCTGCACTTCATTCATTCTCGATTTCGTTGCGTAAGCAATTAGCGAATACAACGGTAAAAGTATTTGAAGTCTTACCACCAATTGTTGATACAGATTTAGACCGAGGAGCGAGAGACAAGCGTGGACAAATGGACAGGGGAATTTCGGCAGAAAAAGTGGCTTTAGAAACTGTCAACGCCTTGAAAAAAAACAAACTTGAAGTTCCTATTGGAATTGTAAAAGTCCTACGAATTGGGTCGAGAGTTAATCCAAAACTGTTTCTGAAAATCATCAACAAAAAATCACCAATCAAGGAAATGTAATGGATAATAAAGAACCCAAAAAATGGAAAATGGCAGTGCTCACTTGGCTCTGCATTTATCCATTGTTAAACATTTTGTTCGTCATATTAATGCCCTTAATGACCGACTTACATTATCTTTTGAAAACGCTAATATTAACAATTATATTAGTTCCAATTATGGGAATAGTTTTGGGGATTTTAAAGAAAAAACTGAATCCGTGGTTATATAAATAGCGGAGAAAAACGGCACATAACATTGTATAAAAGCAATAGCGGTTTGGGTGCTTATCCAAATAGCTATTGCTTTAATTTTACTATATTGCTATCCGAAAAGTAGGTGCATTTTAGTCCGCTACTGCTCTTATACGAAACCGTTGTAAGCAAGCTGAAAAACCAGCCGCACAAACAGCACATTTGGTTTTTGCCGACACACGAGCCAACGCTGAAAAAACCAAAAGAGCTGTTTTTTGCCAACGCTCGGACGAAATGAGAAAAACCGTAAATTGAATTAAAAAAAAGAGCGTATTTTAATCGACTGAAACCAACCAAAAAAAAATGGAGATAACCGAAAAGCTACTGATTGAATTACAAAACCGACTAAAAGTTGGTAGCCGAAGAGGAGTTCATTTAAATGCCATTCCAGCACGTTCGAGATACAAATTTGACTTAACGAGATTATCTCATATAGACGAAAATCTTCCTGCAAATTTTATTAATGCCTTACTGACCGAGTTGCCATTAAAATTTAAAATTAGTTGGAAAGATAATGTTCCCGATTTGAATTCACTCTTTGAAGATGACCAAACACAATTAGTGAAAATAACAAAGTCCTTTGAAAATCTAATTAATCAAACAGATGCAATAGAATCAGAAAAAGGAATAAACACATTTGGTTTTGGCTTTCCAATACTTGTAAGACGAGACCAATCAGACAACAAATTAACAGTTGCACCAATTTTAATTTGGTCATTAAGAATAAGAAGGACAAAAGAATTTAATACTTGGGAGATACTACGAACAGAAGATGACCCAATTTATATAAATGAGGTTCTAATTAACCATTTACAAAATGATTCCAAGATTGAGATTAACCAAATTTCAACGGACTTATTGGATGACGGTTTAATTGACAAAAGTGAACTTTTAGATATTTGTGTAAATATCATTGAATCTATAAACAGTTCGAAACCAAATGACCTTCGTGAAACATTTGAGAAAAAACTGAATGAAATAAAATCTATTCCAGAAAAGAAACATTACGAAAAACTTCCATTAACATCTAATAATTCATTTATAGATTTTGCCGGACTTTTTTCAATTTTTGAGGTTCAGAAGCAAAATATCATTCACGATTATTCGAATTTACTAGAATTACAAGTGCAACAATTGACCTTGAGGATATGGAAGAACATACGTTTCAACCAATATCATCAGTCGAAACCGACCCTTCACAACAAGGGATTTTACATTCTTTAAAAGCATCTCGGAATATTTTAATTCAAGGACCACCAGGAACAGGGAAAAGTCAATCGCTTACAGCGATTTTAGTAAATGCTTTAGAGAATCAAAAAAAGACAATTGTTGTTTGTGAAAAACGAACAGCTTTAGAAGTGCTTCACAATGCCCTAAATGAAAAAGGTCTTAATTATCAATGCGTTCTGCTAAAAGACATTGTTAAAGACAGAAGAGTGGCAGTTGATTCTGTAAGAGATAGAGTTGATAATTCCTCATATCGAAGATATAGATACACTCATTCTAAAGAAACGTTAGACAACATAATTGAAAAATCAAAAAACTTAATTGATTCAATAAATAAGAGGCATAAAAAATTAGGAGCAAATTTAGTTGGCAATAAAAATTGGACTCATATTGTCGGCTCACTATTGTCAGAATTAAAAGACAATTCCGAAGAATACAATCTTGATTTATCAAAAGACACATTCAGTTATGAATCATCTGAACTAAATCACTTATTAGAACTCATTAGAAAAGGACAGAATTTATATGACGAGTTTAAACCTCATTTAAATCTATCTTTTATCAACTCTGCAAAATTAGTTGGAGACAATCCATTTATTATAGAACAGCAGATTGAAGAAGACTTTTCAATCTATAAAAAAGAGTTGAAAATAATATTAGATGACATTTCAAGCTATGAGGTAGAATATTATAAAATTAGAAATGAACAATTTAATTTGCAAAAATCCTCAATTAGCGATATTGAAAATTCTATCCAAAATATCCTAACAAACCACGAAACAAACCACGACTTTTTTGATGAAGAAAAAACAAATGGATTTTTATTTAAAACAATTTCCATCTTCTCAAAAGAAAAGAAAACAACACTTACTGACCAACAAACAATAAATTCACTTTTTGAAGATTATTTATCAAAAACCATTGATAACAAGGACTTTGAAAGCATTAACTTCTCTAATTCAATTAAAGAGAATCAAGACATTCTTAAAAACTATAAGCTAATTATCGAGAGAATTAATAATGAATTTCAATCTAAAATAGAAAATGAGTACAAATTCTTAAACTTACTCAAATCAACTGAAAAGGAATTTGACACAGAACTACTTCAAACAATAAAAACAAACTTTAGCAATTTAAAGACGAAAATCAAAGAGCAAAATTGGACTAAAAAAGAAATGAATGGAGATTCTCACAATGTTTTAATCTCTCAAATTCAGGCTTTAGTAGATTTAAAGGAACAATTTTTCGCAAATGAAAACGACCTTTTTTCAATTGAGTTTAAGTGGTTTCAATTTTACAATTCATTATCAAAAGAGAATAGACTAATAATTGACCAATTAAAGGAAAAAACAGATTGGAGAAAAACATTTTTGATTTTCTACCTTAATTCTATGCTTGTAAATTCTGCAAACACAGATTTACCAACAAATGATAATGACCATATTGAATTAGGAAAATCTTTATCTGAACTTGAAAAAGAACAGATTAAATATATTAGAGAATATTGGTTTTCAAAACAAATAGATGCAACGAGAGAATTTGATAATAATAATCCAAATTTAGCTGTTGAAAATCTATATAACAAACGAGCAGGAAAAAGACATAAACGATTATCCTTGCGAGAAATAGTAAAGTTGGATATGGATTTATTCACTACTTTCTTTCCAATAATTCTAACAACACCAGACGTAGCAAGTAATCTATTTAAAGGCAAAAATCAATATTTTGATATTGTAATGTTTGATGAAGCAAGTCAATTAAAGTTAGAAGATAATTTACCAGCACTTTTAAAAGGGAAACAAATTATCATTGCAGGAGACGAACACCAAATGCCACCTTCAAATTATTTCAGCAAAATATTTGACGGTGTAATTGATGATGAGGATGAGTTTGAAGATGAAATAGATAAAATTAAAAACGATATAAGCAATTCACTTTCAGATTGTGAATCACTTCTTGATTTTGCATCCGAATTGGGTTTTGAGAAAAAACATTTAGACTTTCATTATCGTTCAAGACATCCTTACTTAATTGATTATTCAAATTATGCCTTTTATAATCAACGGTTAAAACCACTTCCAAACAGTTTTGAATATATTCCGATAAATTATGTTCCCGTAAATGGCACATATTCCGATAATTCTAATGATGCAGAAGCTGAAACAGTTCTTTCAATTATAGATAACAACATTTCAAGACTTCCAAACGGAGAATACCCAACAGTTGGTGTGGCAACTTTCAACATCAATCAACGAAACCTAATTTTAGGTAAGATTAATGAAAGAAGAAAATTTGAAAAATATAAAGATTTTAACGACAAAATAATTGAACTAGAAGAAAACGGATTTTTCGTCAAAAATTTAGAAAATATTCAAGGAGACGAAAGAGATGTAATAATTCTTTCAACCACTTACGGTATTAACAAAGAAGGGAAATTTGCTCAAAGATTTGGTTCAATAAATCATCAAAAAGGTTACAAGCTTTTAAACGTTATTGTTACAAGAGCAAAATACAAAGTATATGTATGTTCTTCAATCCCAGAAGATGTGTTTTTAAATTACAAAGAGCACTTAATAAATGAAGGTTCAAATAACAGAAGAGGTGCTTTATATGCTTATTTAGCGTACTCAAAAGCTGTTAGTGACCAAGACAATGAAGCTAGAATTTCAGTCTTAAATACACTAGCAGAAAATTCTACGAAAAGCACTACAATTGACAACTTAAATGAAGACCTCGAATCACCATTTGAGGAAGAAGTTTATGAAGCATTAACTGAACATTTTGACGAAAAAAATATAATTCCTCAACTTCAATTTGCAGGTTTCAGAATTGATTTGGTTTACGACACAAAACATATTGGACTTCCAAAAATCGCAATAGAATGTGATGGAGCTGCTTATCATTCTAGCCAAGAAGCATATTTGCACGACAGACACAGACAAAAGATTCTTGAAGGTCACGGTTTTGTATTTCATAGAATATGGAGTACAAATTGGTGGAGAAACCCACAAAAGGAAACAAAAAAATTAGTTGAATTTATAAAGAGTATTGAAAACAGCAGTCCTTCAATTTTTGAAGATAAATCAAAAACAGGGTTAGCGTTTACAGATAATATTACGATTATCGAAAATGAAATTTCTAAAGTTTCTTCACATCTTAAAAAGGATTTAAAAGAAACAATTGAAGCTGTAAGTAAAAAAGAGGAAGTTCAAACAACATTATTTAAAGAAACCATTACGGTAAATAGTAAAGTGAAAGTAAAATATTTGAATATTGATAAAGATTTGAAAGTTCATTTAGTAGACCAAATTGTGTCAAAACTTGAAAAATCAAATGGTATTCAGAAAATAAATATTAAAACACCTTTAGGAGTTGCTTTAAAAGGAAAATCTGTTGGA
This sequence comes from Aequorivita sp., assembly GCA_965219125.1. Lineage (GTDB taxonomy): Bacteria > Bacteroidota > Bacteroidia > Flavobacteriales > Flavobacteriaceae > JBBSOK01. The sequence continues at coordinate 2,469,027 of CBDCMO010000002.1, read as the reverse complement.
GATACTGTGAAAATTGGTGGATTAGACAAATATGTTAGAATATTAGAAATTATGAATTAAGCCAACGCTAAAAAGCCATACACATTTGCAATTCGCACCAGCCAACGCTACGCCAAAAATTGCAAAGGAGTATGTCTTGCCAACGCACACTTCCGAACAAACATTAAAACTTCGGAAGACCAAGCAGAACGTGGAAAGCCAGCTTACAACAATGTATAAAAATAATAGCGGATTTATCGCTAAAACGAAAGTATGTAAATATAAATAAGGTCTGTGTTTAACCGAAAATTAGTGCATTTTAATCCGCTACTATTCTTATACTCGACCGTTGCCCGACATTTAAGATAAAATAAATTACAACAAAAATCGGCGGAAAAGCGTCGAATTTTTTTTTGAAAAAACGGTCTTTTAGGTAAAAATAAAACAGAACCCAAGCAGAAACGAACGGTTGACGCGTTTTCAGCAGGACGTTTTCTCGTGGCGGAAAAAAAAAGAAAAAACCAAGCAGAAAGTTACGGCTGATGCGTTTTCAGCCGAACCCAATTTGAACCGCAAAAAAATAGATTTTACGCAGACCAAACGGCAGATGCGCAAAAGCCGCAAAAGCCTCTGCCCTTTTTGCAAAAGTCCGTGAAAGAAAAAAAAGGTGCACGCGGTTGATGCGCAATTAGAAAGCAGGAAAAACGTCGGGCAACAATGTGTATACGCAATGAGCGCTGTCGAATTCCTTCGGAATTCAACGCGCATTTGCTCAATTTGGTAAAATCCGTAGTTTTGGCGTATCTTTCGCTCACTGCGCATACACGCGACGTTGCCCGACATTTAAGATAAAATAAATTACAACAAAAATCGGCGGAAAAGCGTCGAATTTTTTTTTGAAAAAACGGTCTTTTAGGTAAAAATAAAACAGAACCCAAGCAGAAACGAACGGTTGACGCGTTTTCAGCAGGACGTTTTCTCGTGGCGGAAAAAAAAAGAAAAAACCAAGCAGAAAGTTACGGCTGATGCGTTTTCAGCCGAACCCAATTTGAACCGCACAAAAAAAAAGATTTTAGGCAGACCAAACAGCTGAAATGTCAACCAGCAAAAGCCACTGCCCTTTTGCAAAAGTCCGTGAAAGATAAAAAAAGGTGGACGCAACGGATACGAAGTAGGAACTCAGAAAAACGTCGGGCAACAATGTGTATACGCAATGAGCGCTGTCGAATTCCTTCGGAATTCAACGCGCATTTGCTCAATTTGGTAAAATCCGTAGTTATGGCGTATCTTTCGCTCACTGCGCATACACGCGACGTTGTGCAACATATCGAAAAAGTACGGTCAATATAAAAACATATTTGATAAATGACTTTCAATATTTTAATAGTTATATCAAGTTTATTAACTGGGCTATTAGCACTTATCGCAGGATTACTCTTTAAAAAGAACCCACCGAAAGAAATAAATTGGTGGTATGGATATCGGACTAAACGGTCTATGAAAAATCAGGAACAATGGGATTTTGCGCAAAAATTAGGAGCAAAAAATATGATAAAATATTCTTCAATTCCTTTTCTGACTACAGTTATCGGATTTATCATTGATATAAAACACATTGGATGGAGTATTGGAATTGTAGTTATTAGTGCTCTTTTGTGGGCTTTTTTCAGTGTCTACAAAACAGAAACTAAACTGATATCAGAATTTGGAAAATAATTGACTGAATAAAAAATACGTTGCACAACACAGTATATAAGCTATGGCTTGGTCTGTCCACACTTGGAAAATCCTGCGGATTTTCCAAAGCCGGTTTTTATCCGAAAAGTTCGTGCTAAAAAACGCCACAGCTCATATACAAACACGTTGTAAAACATACCCAAGAAAAATCCGTCTTCGAAAAATTCACATCTAAATTTTGAAAATAGTAACTTTTAAGTTACATTTGTCGAGATGGAAAAAGTTAGGCAAGTAATTCAGTACAAACATTATTTCGAGGAGTTTTTGCTTGCTCAACCGAAAAAGGTTCAGGACAAAATATTTAAGGTCATCGAAATAATCGAAACCTATCAGCACGTGCCGAAAACATATCTGGCACCAATGAAAACCCACAAAGGACTATTTGAAGCCCGAATAAAATTAGGCTCGAACATTTGGCGGGTTTTTTGCTTCTTCGACAAAGGAAAGTTAGTTATACTCTTAAACGGATTTACAAAAAAGACGCAGAAAACACCGCAAAAAGAAATCGACAAAGCAGTCCGATTAATGAAAGAGTATTACGAAGAAAAAAACAAAGAAAATGGAAACTAAAAGCTGGAAAGACATTAAAGATACCGTCTACGGAAAAAAAGGGACGGAACGCAGAGACGAACTCGACAGAGATTTTGAGTCGTTTAAAATCGGTTTGCTTTTGCGAAATGCACGTGAGGAAAAAAATCTGACTCAAGAGCAACTTGGCGAACTGATTGACAAAAAACGGACTTATATTTCGCGCGTGGAAAATAATGGCAGTAATCTGACTTTGAAAACATTATTTGACATCGTAGAAAAAGGACTTGGCGGAAAAGTAAATATATCAATAGACATCTGATATAAAGTACGTTTTACAACACCGTATATAAGCTATGGCTTGGTCTGTCCTCACTTGGAAAATCCTGCGGATTTTCCAAAGCCATTTTTTATCTGGAGAGGTCCGTGCCGAAACACGCCACAGCTCATATACATAAACGTTAGCTGTAATGGTAAAAAAAATTGCAGACCAATAAACGAAAGGCCAAAAACTTCATTTCGGTTACAACTTGGCTGAATATAGATACATTTCGCTTTAATTAAACCCTGAAATTTGTACGGAATCAAAATAAAACAATATGAACTACAAAACTTTAGGAAACACAGGATTGAAAGTTTCAACACTTTGCTTGGGAACAATGAACTATGGCGGAAAAGGATTTTTCAGTCATATGGGGGACTTGGGTCAACAAGAAGTAGACGAACAGATTAAAACGGTTGTTGAAGCAGGCGTAAACTTTATCGACACCGCTAACATATACTCGTCAGGTCTTTCAGAAACAATGATTGGAAAAGCGATTAAAAACCTTTCCCTAAAACGGGATGACCTTGTGTTGGCCACGAAAGTGCGAGGAAGTATGGGAAAGGGCGAAAACGACAGAGGTCTATCAAAGAAGCACATCATTCAGCAAGTAGATGAAAGTTTAAAAAGACTGAACACGGACTACATCGACCTTTATCAGCTTCATACATCCGACCCATTGACACCTATCGAGGAAACTTTAAGGACCTTGGACGATTTGGTACGTACTGGTAAAATCCGTTACATCGGTGCGAGCAATTTTATGGCTTGGCACTTTATGAAAGCCTTGGGCTATTCCACTTATAACAATGTAGAGAAATTCGCTTCATTGCAAGCAAATTATTCTTTGGACAACCGCGCTTTGGAACGTGAGTTTATACCATTATTAAATGACCAAAAAGTTGGACTTATGGTTTATAGTCCATTGAGCGGTGGATTTTTGACCGGAAAATATAAAAGAAATGAAGAAAAAGGTGGTGGTCGCTATGACGATTTTCCTTTTCCGCCCGCAAACCAAGAACTTGCTTTTGACGTTTTGGATGTCCTTTTCCCAATGGCGGAAGAAAAAAACGTAAGCGTCCCCCAATTGGCTTTAGCTTGGCTATTGCACCAACCTACGGTAACGAGCTTGCTTATTGGTGCCACAAAAATGTCCCAACTTCAAGACAATCTAAAAGCTGTGGATGTTACTTTAACCGAAAAAGAACTTGAAAAGTTGAATGATGTCAGTAAATTGAACCCAGAATATCCTCAAAGTGCCGTGGAAATTATGACAGCCGATAGAAGTAGCGGACAAGATTTTTTATCCTAAACAAATCCTATGAAAATAAAAAACAACCCAAAAGTCATAAATTCGGTTACCGAACTTCATCGGCTTATGGGTTTACCAAAACCAACGCATCCACTTATAACTTTAATTGACCATTCAGAAGAAACGCAACAATCGGAATTGGAAAATCAACAGGTTGTTTTGAATTTCTTTAATATCACCATCAAAAAAAGTTTTCAAGGTCAACTTAAATATGGTAAAAGCCATTATGATTTTGATGAAGGAACAATGTCCTTTCTTTCGCCAAATCAAGTGTTGACAGTTGACGAAAAAGGCGAGAGAAATAATGATGGTTGGTCATTGTTGTTTCATCCAGACATCATTGCAAACTATAGTTTAGCAACTGTCATTAAAAAATATGGGTTCTTTTCCTATGGAGTTAACGAAGCATTGCATCTTTCCGACAAAGAAGAGGCAACCATTGAAAATTTGGTTCAGAACATAAAACAAGAATATAGTTCCGCAATAGATTTGTTCAGTCAAGATGTCATAGTTTCAAACCTTGAACTGTTGTTAAACTATTGTAATCGGTTTTATAATAGACAGTTTATTACCCGAAAAATGGCGAGCAACGATTTATTGGTCAATTTTGAGAATAAGCTATCAAACTATTTTGAAGATAATCCGAACTCAAATTTACCGACAGTAAAAAAACTTGCGGAAGAACTGAACGTGTCGCCAAATTATTTGAGCGATATGTTGAGAACGGTAACAGGACAGAACACAAAGCAACATATACATTCTAAACTTGTGGAAAAGGCAAAAGAATATTTAACAACAACTTCCAAATCGATTGGGGAAATCGCTTATCAACTTGGTTTTGAACATCCACAATCATTCAATAGACTATTTAAAAACAAAACTGATTTTTCGCCCTTGGAATATCGGAATTCGTTTAATTGACAGGAACCGCGGAAACCACTACAGCTAACAATGTATATAAAAAATTGCTGTTAAGTTCTTAATTCAAAGGTCTTTTTGTATTTTTAAAGTCAATGTTAAGCCGAAAAACTTGCACATATTTGCACGCAACTTTTCATATACTAACCGTAAGCAAGCTAAAAAATGATACGTAAAATTATAGTATTTGGAATTTTAATTGGATTTTTTAATAGTTGCTCGACTATTAAAAACTCGAATGACCAAACTACTGAATATTTAAAAACTGGTTGGTATTTCGTTAATGACGGAGAAAATGGAATTCAGAAAAAACTCGACAATTCGAGTAAAAAAATTATTGTAAATCCGATTCCAATTGTAACGGTGGAAAACTTTAAAAAGCTTTCGATTTACGAAACCAAAGATGGAGAATTTGGATTAAATATTTTGATTGACGAAAATGGAGCGGAAAAATTAAATGTTGCGAGTAAAAAAGCGCTGAATTCACATCCATATTTGGGACTTATTATTGACAACAAACTGATTTATATGCCAAAAGTGGTGGATACGATTGATGAATATACAGCATTGAATCGTGGAAATATTTCCGAAAGAAAATTAATCAAGTATAAAGAAAAAATTGAGCGAGAAATGGCTGAATTGTAACGGAAAAAGCCAGCTTACAACACAGTATATAAGCTATGGCTTGGTCAGTCCACACTTGGAAAATCCTGCGGATTTTCCAAAGTCAGTTTTTATCAGGAAAGGTCTGTGCCGAGACACGCCACAGCTCATATACATAAACGTTGTAAAACATTTTGAAGAAAAACCGTAACTTTATAATAAAAATTGAAGAATGAGCATCCAAACCAAACTTTACGTTGACGACAAAGTATACGGAGTGTTGGAAAGTACATTGAGTTACAATCAACCTACCGATAGCAACGGCAGGCCACATCCAAACGTATTTGGCGGACTTTTCAACATAGTTATAGAAAGCACAAGGGACGACCTCTTTACCGCTTGGGCAACACACCCTACGATGATGAAGCACGTCAAAATAGTGCAAACCCCAATAGCGATGGACGGAAAGAGTAAGACGTTTGAACTTATAGACACCCATTGCATATTTGACAAAAATCATTTCAATGGCTCAAACAAAGAACCGATGAAGAACTATATCACTCTTTCACCAGCAATATTGAGACTTGACGGGAAGCTAATTCACGAAAAACATTGGAAGGTAACCGACCTGAACGCAGAAAACATCCCGATAACTATCAGAAAGACCGAAGAAGGAGAAAATAACATTTCAGTAAAGGCTAGTCTTCAGGAAGGAACATTTGTACCAATGAGCATAAAGGATTTTAACGGTGAACTAGAAAAGGGAAATATAGTTTTTAATATCGAGGTCAAGGAAAATACAGCCGAGCGTATGTTAATAGAAGTAAGAAAAAGCGGAAGTACGGTTTACCGTGAGGAAATAAATCAAGGAGATATACTCTCTATAGGAAAACACCAATGGAAATGGGATGGTTTTGACGATACTGAGAACCTAAATACCTATTCTCTAAAGAATGAACCCTTAAGCTTAAAAGTTACTGTTTGGTTTGAGGACAAGGAAGAATTTTCCTTACTTTTCATTGACAATATTAAAGAAGAAAAATATGATTGGGTAGATGTTGACATTCAGCGAAATATTAAACAAATAATAATCTATTTGAAAGTAAATTTGAGAGATGGAGGAGAACAAGGTATTGACAAAAACAAAAACATTCCCAAAAAAGTAATTGATGTTTTAGGATTTGAGCCAATTTCCAAACGTACAAAAAGCTTCAAAGAACTTGAAAATATGGCTTTAAGCGGTATAAACAAATACTGGAGCAGAAAACGCGACGAGGTTGAAACACTTATAGATGGAGAAAATTGGGAAATAACAGTAATTGCAAAGTCCGATAAAAAAGGAATGGTTGCGCCTAAAATAATCTATTTCACCAACTCAAAAGAAACAAATTTCACACGTTCTCATAATTGGGAATTATCAAGAAAATTATTTTACAAAATAGGTTATTTAAAATATGACGATTGGACTTTTCAAAAATCAAATTATGCCGACGAGGATTTTATTGAAACTTCTGCTCACGAAATTGGACACGAAATATTATTAGCTTATGGCGGTCAAGTCTATTCAAAACAACACGAGGGCACTTCTGATATTTTACAAAATATAACTAATGAAAACTCATATCCCAAAGAGGGAGAGATTGATTTGATGAAGTATTATAAAGGATATTTGCCAAACGATTTTTATAAAAGAAGAATTGCAAATTCAAAAGATGTTCTTGGCTTGATTTGGTTATCAAAATTGAAAATAAAATGAAAAAATTTATTCTAATTTTAATCTTTTTTACAATTAGCTGTAAACCCTCTGAAAATTATCACGGTATTACTGTAAATGAAAAAAAACAACCATTGACTGATGTTAGAGTTACAGAAGATAATATAGGTAAAAAATATGTTCTTACAGATAGCACAGGGTATTTTAGACTTGAAAAAAATCCAAATACAGTTTCGCGATTAATTTTTGAGAAAAATGGATTTGAAACTGATACTGTGCAAACCGTATGGAATAGGTATAACACCAGCGGCAAAAGATTTCTAAGCAAAAAGCCAGATACAATTGTTTTAAAAACAAAGCATTGAAGAAAACGTTTTACAACAATGTATATAAAAAATAGGCGAATCAGTAATAAAATCAAGGTTCTCGACTTGTTTCAAACTTTGTGCTCAATCGAAAGTTCCGTGCTTCGTAATCGCCTACTTTTCATATACTAACCGTTACCCACAAGCTAAAAAAAATCGTAACTACCATTAAAAATCCGCCTGAAAAACGCCACCGCGCAAACAGCACATTTATTTTTTACCCACCACACAAAGCCAACGCCACAAAAAAATAAAAGAGCTGTTTTTTCCCACCACAAAAAAAAGAATTTCAAATAAAAATTACTATATTTGACCATAATTAGTCAAGTCTAAATTTGGTAAAATGACACTCGGTCAAAAAATTAAAGAATTAAGAGAACAGTCTGGAATGCTTCAAAGGGAATTGGCTTCAAAGCTTGAAATTGGAGATGGCTTCTTAAGCAAAGTTGAAAATAATCAAAAAACTTTGAAAAAAGAGCACTTATTAAAAATCAGTAAGATTTTTAAATCTTCTTTTTCAGACTTGGAAACTTTATGGTTTGCTAATAAGATTTGTTATCTTATTAAAGATGAAGAACAGGCTATAGAAATATTAAAGGTTGCCGAACAAGAAATTAAATATGGAAAATCAATATGACATACGTAGATAAAATAACAAAACTAACAGAATCAGTTCCAGCATCAATAGTAGATTTTGAACAAGAAAGAACTCCTGCGAGAACGCCAACTCAAGCCACTTCTAATTTCATTACAAATATCCAACAGGGAAATTGGGCTGAAGAATTAATTTTTACAGCCATAAATAAAGCATCTGAAAATTACGTAGCTGTTCGATATGGAAAATCTGACGATTTAATTGCTGGTGACCCAGGTTTTAAAAAGTTTTTTAAGCAGTTCCAAGAAGAACTTGATACAATAGGAAAAAGACCTGATTTATTACTCTTTAAGAAAACCGATTTTGATTATGAATTAGGTTATGATATTTCAAAATTACCTCACGATTCCATAACAGATTATGTAAAAAAATCTGTTGCAGGATTGGAAATCAGGTCAAGTGCATTTTTAATTGAACAGTATGAGAATTTTATGTCCAATCGTATTCAAAAGAATACAAAGAATGCTTTAAGTGTCAGAGATAACATCATTGAAAATTATTCGGATTTGTTAAATCATCCTAAACGAATTTCATATTTAGAATATCTTAAGAATCTTGAAAATTTATTTCAATCCAGTATTCCAAGAGTCCCTTCTTGGCGTTCAAGTGATAGGCTTGTCGAATTGAGTCAATTATTTAGAAAACTTAAAGATTCGGTAAAGGAAAATCAAAAACGTGATTTTTTGAGTGTAACAGTAAAAAATGAAGATTTACAAGTAGTTTATAGATGGATAGAAACCTTTGATATTCCTCATTTTTATTTTCAAGTATTCTTTGATAAAGTTTATGGAATCTCCTACGAAAATATTTTAAAAATTATTTCTGATACTGATAAAGAAGACATTGAATTTTATACAGAGAAAAATAAAAAAAATCAAGATAAAAGTACAATTCACATTAAGTCTAAAAGCGGATTACTTTTAGCAAATAAAATAGATGAACCCATTCATAGCAGTGTTCGCAGAGAAATGTCAAGAGGAGGACTACTTTTCTATGTAACTTTTAAAGGCGGTCAGGCATATTTAAATGTAGATAATTTAGTAGAACTTCTTGGAATAGAAAAAAAAGATTTTTAATGTTAGTTATTGATAAAAATACTGAAACTTTAGAAGAATGTTATTCAAATAAAATTAGCATTGCACACCGAAAAGAATTTGCTCAATTCTTTACTCCGAAGCCTATTGCTAATTTAATGTGTGAATGGATACTTGGGAATAAAAAAGTGAAAACCGTATTAGAACCAGCATTTGGATTAGGAATTTTTTCGAGAGTTTTACTTAATAAAATGCCAAATTTGACAATCAAAGGATTTGATGTTGATGAAACGATTTTGAAAGAGGCGAAAAAACATTTTGATTCTAATCAAAACGTCACATTGAATCTTGAAGACTATATGTTCAATGATTGGAAAAACAAATATGATGGAGTTGTTTGTAACCCACCATATTTTAAATTTCACGATTATGACAATAAACAAATTCTAAAGGAAGTAGAAAAAAACTTAAATTTTAAGTTTAATGGATTTACAAACCTTTACACATTATTTCTCCTAAAATCTATTTATCAATTAGAAAATAATGGAAGAGCAGCATATATAATTCCATCAGAATTTTTAAATTCCGACTATGGAAAGTTGGTTAAAGAATATCTACTAAAAACAAAAACTTTAAGGCACCTTTTCGTAATTGATTTTAAAGAGAATGTATTTGACGATGCAATGACAACTGCATCTATCTTACTTCTCGCAAATGATAAAAATGATTGCGAATTAAACATTTCAACTATTGATTCTAAATCTGATTTAAAATTAATCAAAAGTTATATTAATTCATATCCAAAAGGTAAAGGAGAATTTTCATTTGCTCCAAAAGATTTAGACCCAAATATTAAATGGCGTAAATATTATCAAGTACAAAATTCAATTAATTATCAAAATCTTGTTCCGTTTTCAACATATGCAAAAGTTGTTAGAGGTATTGCCACAGGTGCAAATGAGTATTTTACATTTAGAACTTCAAAAGTAAAACTATACTCAATTCCACAAGCAAATTTATTGCCGTGTATTTGCAAAGCAAAAGACGTAAAATCCAATTTCTTTTCAAATGATGACTTTAAAAGACTTGTTAAAAATGACGAGCTAACCTATCTATTTAATGGTCAGAAAGCAAAAAGTGAAGAGGTTGAAAACTATATACAAAAAGGAGAACAAGAAGAAATAAATGAAAAATTTTTAACTAAAAGCAGAAAGCCTTGGTTTGCTTTAGAAAACCGTCCTCCTGCTCCTATTTGGGTATCTGTATTTAATAGAAATGGTATCAAGTTTATTCGGAATGAAGCAAACATTTCAAATCTCACAACTTTTCATTGTGTTTATCCAACAAACTCTGATTTGTTTTCAAAAGTAAGCATTGACCTTTTATTTGCTTATCTATTGACAGACGTTGCAAAAGATATATTTAGTGATAACAGAAGAGAGTATGGAAACGGTTTAAAGAAGTTTGAACCGAATGACTTAAATAAATCCAAAATGATCGACTTATCAATATTACCTCAATCAAAAGTTAAGGAGATTTTAGAATTATATTACAAATACAAACAAACTATAAATGAAAAACACATCGGCGAAATTGATTTAATATTACGGAATGAATTTGCCAACTCTTAAAGCCATACACATTTGCAATTCGCGCAAAGCCATCACGCCACCAAAAATTGCAAAAGAGTATGTCTTGCCAACGCACACGTCCGAACTAACCTGAAAGAGGACAATTTGAAAAACAGAACGTGGGAAAGCCTGTGGGTAACAACGTATATAGGCAATAAGGGCTTTGTTTATAACCCCAAAGTTATTACCTTTCAGCCAAGTTCAGTAAATGGCGGAATATTATCATTTACTTTGCCCCTTACTGCCCATATTCAAGAACGTTGTACACAATATTCATAAAACCGCAATCCGAAAAATTTACATATCGGAATTGAACCTTTTTAAGAAAAATTGTGCAATAAAAGTTTTCAGAAAATTTTGGGATAACTTCCCGTAAGAGTATAAAATTTTGCCCAACACATCTGCCAACCACAAAATTTTATACACTTACTAAATCTTGACTTTTATTCAACTTGAACTTCGCCCATAGCCATTTGATTGCACTTCAATAAAATAGCCTGTAATTCAAAACCATCAGATTTTAATGGGTCGATAGCTTTGACCAAATTGGTTCTCAATTTGAATAATTCTTCTCGATTATACTTTTTAGACTTTTTGACCAATTGCAATTTTAAAAGTGCTTCTTGTTGGTCTTGTTTTGGATTAAACCAACCGTTCAGTTCTGAACATTGGTTACAAGCACCATTTTTATTTACCAGCGCGCAACGATTATCAAAAATATCGGTCATTGAACCTCTTGCATTTTGTAAAAGGTACTTAACAGTTCCTTCGCTTTTTTCAAGTATCAAACAAATATCGTGTACGGAAAAATCATAAATATCTTTGAGTATCAAATTAATTTGATTTTCAATTGGTAAATTTTTGGAAATGCAGGTAAAACAGGTATCGATATGTTCTTTTATTTCATATTTTCCATATTCAGAAGTTTGTGAAACTTTTACAATTCTACTTGCTAAATTGGCATTATTCTGAACTAAATGCTTTGCTTTTTCAGAAACGTCTGAAATCCATCTTTTTCTTCTTTTCAAGTAATTGTATGCAATACTTGTGGCTATTTGAAAAACCCAAGTTTTCAATGATGCTTCGCCCTTAAAACTTTTCAGTTTGTCATAAGCCTTGATAAACGTGTCGTGCGTAATATCTTCGGCATCATTACGGTTCGCCAAGAGGCGATACAAATACGATTTGAGTTGCGGTTGAAATTCCGCAAACAAAGATTGAAATGCGTTGATGTTTCCATTCAACGCATCCAATAACAAATCTTCGTTGGATTTTTTCATTTTATAAAATTAATGAATTTTAACAACTGCCGGTGTCAAACTTTTTGGACGTTTTTCAGCAGTACACATATCATTATCAAGTGGACGGACACCAAAATATAATTTTCCATCAACATCCATTTTTAATAAATCGTGGTCTTCCGAGCAATCAGCAACTGATTTCCATAAAGAACAACCGCTTTCAGAAATATCCTTTTCGACATTTTTTGTCAAATCACAACCTGAAAATCCAAATCCTTGAATTATATCTGGAATATCGGTTTTCAAAGTCACAAATTTTTTATTTTCTATAAAAAGAGCGTTGTAAGCACCATCTACAACTTTTGATTTATCTAAAACAGAATAAGTGCCAACAGTTCTAAAAACAAAAATCTGATTTTTCATTTCTGGGTCAAAAGCCAATATAAATTTTAGTGACCAATTACCATCCTTAAATGTAAACTCTCGTTTACCAAATGTACCTTGTCCCCAATCAACGCCTTGTAAATCCGCATAAGTTCCATCGAGGGTTTTTAATTCCTCTTAATTTGTATTCTGTGCACAAGCAACGCTAAAGATTGCCAAAGTGCATATTAAGATTATTCGTTTCATTTTATTTTAGTTATTTGTTGTTAATATTACTTTTCCAGTTGTTTTTCTGTTTTCAATTGCCTCGTGTGCGGAAGAGGCATCTTCTAATGTAAATCTGTGAGCTATTTCCACTTTAATCTGTCCTTGCATCAAAAGACCTATTACAGTTTGTAGAGCCTCTTGCCATAGTTCTATTTTATTGTTTATAAAATATGCCAAATTGAAACCTGATTGTGTAATATTCTCATCCACAAAAAACTCTGGATGAACAGTTCCTTGAATACCACTTGCGCAACCAAACACAATAATTTGACCACCTTGTTTTAGACTTTTTAAACTTTGGTTGTACACTTCGCCACCGACCATTTCAAAAACAATATCGACACCTTTTCCGTCCGTTAAATCTTTGACATAATTCGACCATTCAGATTTTGAGTAATTAACGGTCAAATCAGCACACAATTTTTTAGAAATTTCAAGTTTTGCATCTGAACTACTTGCACCTATGACCTTTGCACCGTTCAATTTTGCCAATTGTACTAAAAGTGAACCTACACCACCAGCAGAGGCATTTACAAGAACAGTTTTACCTTTTAGGTCTTTTGCAACTTGCGAAATCATCAATTGAGCAGTAGTTCCTTGAACGAAAATCGCAGTCGCTTTTTCCGAATCCATTTCTGGTTGTAATGGAACACAATATTGAGCAATCGCAGTAACATATTCGGAATATCCTGTAGCTTGAGGTAATATTGCCAATACAGTTGTTCCTAAAACGTATGGAATTGTTACACCATCGCCTACCGAAACAATTTCACCAACAGCTTCTGTTCCTAAAACAAAAGGTAAAGGTGTTTCTTGAAAATAAGTATTTTTTCTTCGCAGTATATCGGAATAGTTGACACCAATAGCCTTTACCTTAACCAGTACTTCGCCAGCATTTGGATTTGGAATTTCAGTTTCTACCAATTTTAAGACTTTTGGCGAACCATACTCTTGCATTTGGATTTGTTTCATTTTGTCTTTCATCTTGAATATATTTTTGTGGTTTATACTCTTTAGACAATCGAGCGAATAGAAACGGATGAAAAAATGCTAACTAATTCAAAGAACTCAATAAAATTAAGCCATCGAGTACCATTACCATTCCACACACTTTTACGCCAACGCTACAGCCGACACAAAAAAGAGTGTTCCATTACATACAAAAAGGAACATTTGAGAAGAAAACTTTTGATGAACATTTGTATTTATATTAGACTGTAGATAAGGAATGGAAAAGGAAGTTTTAGATAAATTAAAAGGACAGGTTTAAATAAAAAGTTTGGGTATATTTGTGAGGTTCGAGCTAAAAATACTGTGTACAACAACGTGTATAAAACATAGCTATTATAGGCTTTCCGAAAGGTTTTTACTTATTTATTAAGTCCGCCAAATTTTTTAATTTGGCTTATTGAAAAGAGAAAGATAATAAGAAAATTAAAAAATTCGGCTCTTGCTTAACCGAAAAGTTATCGCTAATTTGCACGCTACGAGCCATATACGTATTCCAAGGTCAAATCCTAATTAAAATACAAGTATTTTTAAGCTGCAAACCGCTGTAGTTCAACGTACGGCGTTCCTCTTTTAATTACGGAAAAAGCCCTTGCCAGAATCTTGTTCCGTACGTTGTTCAACGCTACCAGTTTTGGCTTGCCTTCTGCTAATCTTCGTTGATAGTATAATTTGAGCTCGCTGTCGCATTGTATGGCACTGACACTGGCCATTGTCAACAGCGTCTTCATTTTTCTATCTCCTATGCGGTGGATTTTATTTCTTCGTCTTATACTCGTTCCCGAGCTATGCGCAAACGGTGCAACTCCACAATAACTTGAGAACTGCCGCCAACTATCAAAGCGCTGGAAGTTATTTGTATGATAGATAAGCTGGCTGGATAATATTAAGCCTACTCCTTTTATTGTATTTAGAAGCTTGAAATTTTCAGCAAGTTCTTCCTCACTTCTCATCAATATTTTAATCCTATCCTCAAGAGCATCAATCTGCTTGGCAAGGTAGGCAATGGTCTTTGTTGCAATCTTGCAGCAACTGTCTGTGGATGGGCTGTTAAGCAGTGATTGTGCTTCTTTAAGAGTGCTCATCTTTCCTGTACGATCTCTAACTAACTGATCTCTTAAAGACAATAATCTACCAATCTCTTGAATATCCTTTTCCTTAGGCGTACTCAGAACCAGTTCTTCTTGATGCAACCAAGCATATCTGGCAATCATTCCTGAGTCTAATCTGTCGGTTTTACCTCTCACAATTCCTGCTGATCGCTTTATGGCCAATGGGCTTTGCTCCACATAATCCATATCGTTTTGGGATAAGTAGACACTTAAATTTGTAGAATAATGACCGGTATTCTCAAAACACAGAAAATAGCAATGTTCCTCCAGACTCTTATTTATCCATTTTACCAGCGCTGTATATCCTTTGGAAGTGTTCGAAAACACTCGATGGATTGATCTTTTATGGATATGAGCATCTATTGTTAATTTAGATACATCAATACCGACCACGTCATCATATTTTTTCATATTTTTAAATATTGTTCCTTTTCAAAAAGGAAAGATTAATAAATGTTGCAATGACTATTACCTTTAATAGGAAGTGATTCCTGGTATTCCAAATGGTCCTAAAGCAACCTAAGAAAGGCAAGAGGACTGATACGTATAAAGGAACTGCTATTCCAAAGACCGTTTTAGTTCTCCTCTTGTCTCTTAGTAAAGTTAAACAACTATAATTAGCTGGTTGTAAAGTAAAGAAGACCGTTGCCCACAATATTAAAAAAAACAAATGGCGAAAATTTTAAAACGAGAAGAAATTACAAATGAGATTTTAGACATTATTAATACTGCGAAAGAGGAATTGATAATTGTTTCACCATATATTAGACTTAC
Source organism: Aequorivita sp. (assembly GCA_965219125.1). Classification (GTDB taxonomy): domain Bacteria; phylum Bacteroidota; class Bacteroidia; order Flavobacteriales; family Flavobacteriaceae; genus JBBSOK01. The sequence goes on along the minus strand of CBDCMO010000002.1, from coordinate 2,453,443 downwards.
ACCTGAAATAAAACAAGCTTTTTTAAATCAAAAAAATAAAGTTCTAATCCATCTTGTCTTTTTCCAAGATAAAATTCACCAATACGTTTTTGATTTTTTTGATAAATTGCCAAATGTAATAATGTATGCAAATCAATATCTACACACGAAATGCTATTTAAATGAGAAAAAGGCTCTTTTAACCTCAATGAATTTGTACGAATACTCAATGAAAAATAATTTTGAATTGGGTGTGCTTTTAAGATATAAAGGTGTGGATAAAAGAAATTACAGCGAAGTCAGAGATGAAATGGATTTCATAATGGATAAAAGCCATTGCATCACCGAATATAAAATTAGAGCCTACGAAAATCAAGGCAAAACTGTTTTCTGTACTTCTTGTAGAGAACCAATTCATCCATCAAAAAATCTAAAACTTCAAGGCGACGACCCAATGGATTGGCAAAAAGAATGGGTTTGTAATGATTGTTATAAAGAACTGAAAATACTCGAAAAGAAAGAAGATAGGCAAGGCTTTTCGGAAAAGTTTGCGAACTTTTGTTTCTTATGTGGAAACGAGGATGACTTTCTTCCGTTACCTGGAATGATACCAGTTTGTGTGCCTTGTATGCAAAAGGATTTATCGCCGATTGAACAAATTGAGCGGTAAATACTGTGGGCAACAACGTATATAAAACATAGTGCGAGTCTTTGCTAACACGAAGGTTCGGGCATTTTTTCGAGGTCGCCAAATTTTTAAATTTGGCTAATTGAGAAAAGAAAGATAATTAGAAAAATTTAAAAATTCGGCTTGTGCTTAACCGAAACGAAACTGCTTATTTTCTGCACTACGTTTCATATACAAATCCGTTGCCTGCAAGCTAAAAAAATGAGAATTTTAATTATAATTTTATTTTTGATTAATATAAATTCTGTAAAAGGTCAAAATTACTTTACAGAATTAAAATCACTTTTAGAGAAAATCGAGAACTCGGATTCTGTCGACCAAAAAATCAAATCGGAAAATTTCAAAAACTTAGACTTAATTGGAGTTTATGTCGAATTGAATAGAAAAATTGACTTCGATTATGAACAACACAGAATTAAAGTATTGCATTTATCTGGTCAGGATTTGAAAATTAATTTCATAAGCAAAAATGGTAAAATAATTTATGGCTGGATTTCGGAATATGATGAAGATGAAGAAAAACATAGCAAATTAACGGAATTCAAAAGAACAATAGGATTTTTAGAAAACTATACTTTAAAACATAATGAACTTTATAATTCTGAATTTGACCAAAAAGTTTTTGAGAAACAAATTTTAGCCGAATATATTGTTGGTTTTGGTTGTGGTTTTGGCGGAAACGAAACATCTTTGGAATCTGAACAATCAATTTATTATTCAGAAAATAAAGATATAGGCGGATTAAACGAACTTCTTAAATCATTTTCACCTGAATTACAAACTTTAGGAACAATTGGATTATTGAAAATTGCTAAAGTAAATAATGAACAGAAAATAATTATAGAACATTTAAAAAATAGGAATTCTGAAATAAATACTTGTGCAGGATGTATTTACGGAATACATTATCCATATTCCAAAATGATAAAACGATACGAATAAAAAGCCAGCAGGCAACAATGTATAACCGCAATTACGGCGGATTCGACTGCGTCCGAATCCACGCGTAATTGCTATCGTTGGTACTTATGCGAAAAACATTAAATTTAATCCCGTAACTGCGGTTATACTAAACGTTGCCACACATTTGAAAAAAAAACGAAATTGATTAAAAATCTGTCTTTCATCATAATATTCTTAATTTCTGCAAGCGGATCTGCGCAAGTGAGTGAAAATATAAAAGAACAAATTGAAACCAAATCCTATTATGTTGACCTTGATTTGGGTAAGCGGATACTAAAAAATATATTTGAGATTGATAGTGTGAAAATAAAATCAGAACGGTATAACAGTAAAATTGCCAACAAAATTAAGTTTAAGGAAAGCGGAGAGTCAATCGATTTGGACATTTATTTAGAAAATGGCAATTTGTTAATGATAAGAACAACGGAATACAGTACGAAATTCAAATCGTATGAAAATGCTATTAAAGTGACAATGTTATACTTTGAAAACGGAATTAAAATTGACCAGAAAATCAGGATAGGAATTCCCAAAGGATTGCACGGAATTGGTTTTCCAAAGGATTTCGATTCTAATGAAGCTTACGGTTACGACAAAAACTTTACGCCTGAATTAATAATGAAAATTTCTAATCGAATAATCAAACAAACAGCGGAATAAAAACGTGTGGCATCAATGTATAACCGCAATTACGGCGGATTCGACTGCGTCCGAATCCACGCGTAATTGCTATCGTAGGTGCTTATCCGAAAAACATTAAATTTAATCCCGTAACTGCGGTTATACTAAACGTTCTACACCATTTTGACCCGTCCTGAAATAAGGCTACATAATTCTAAACATTATGTACAAAAATGACAAAGTAATCAGACGTTACAGCGAACCTTTCAAATTGAAAATTCTAGCCGAACTTAGCACTGGAAAGCACACAAAAAGTGAACTTTGCAAACTCTATTCCATTGCACCTACAACAGTTAATGAGTGGATCAGAAAGTACCAGCGTGACGACCTAATGAATACCAGAGTAAAAGTGGAAACCAAAGACGAAATATCCAGGATCAAATCACTTCAAAAAGAGATTGAACAGCTTAAAAAACTACTGCTGAAAAAGGATCTCGATGCTATGGTTGAAGAGTCCTATCTAGAAGTTGCTGCCGAAAAATTAGGCTACAAAAACATAAACCAGCTTAAAAAAAAACTAAATATCAAGCCTTGATAAAAGCCAAGGATAGATCTAAGGGATTTGTTTCTTTATCAGCTATATCAAGGTGTTTTGGACTTAAACGTGATGCGTATTACAAGTTTAAAAATAGAGATGATAAACGTTTGGAACTGGAACAACAGATTCTAAACACGGTTAAGAAAAGACGCAAATCCCTTCCCAGGGAAGGTGTGCGAAAACTTATAAAATCATTGAACAACGAGTTTGCCAAGGCCAATCTAAAAGTCGGTAGGGATACTTTGTTCAATGTTCTTAGAAAGCACAAAATGCTAACCCTTAGAAAAAAATATAGTGCCAGGACCACTAACTCCCATCATCGTTTTTACAAGTATAAAAACATCATAAAAGACATTGAAGTGAAAAGGGCCGATCAAGTTTGGGTATCAGATATAACATATATCAGAACAGTAAAGGGATTTTGTTATCTGGCCTTGATAACCGATATGTATTCCAGAAAAATAGTCGGTTATGACCTAAGTGACAGCTTGGAACTAAATGGATGTGTGAGAGCACTCAATAAAGCCATTTACCAAGCTAAAAACATTAAACAGCTTATTCATCATTCAGACAGGGGAATCCAGTATTGCAGTAATGTGTACACTCAAATACTTAAAAGAAAAAAGATAGATATCAGCATGACAGAAGAAAATCATTGTTACGAAAACGCAATGGCAGAACGTGTAAATGGCATTTTAAAAGACGAATTCTATCTCGACCAGACCTTTGCAAACGTGGTACACGCCAAAAGAGCTGCGAAAAATGCAATTAAATTGTACAACGAAATGAGATTACATTTATCTTTAGACTTCAGAACACCGAATATGGTATATAAATTAACAGCGTAAAATCAATTTTAACCTGTAGCCATATTTCAGGACGAGACATTAAAAGAAACATTGGATGTCAAATTACCATATGGATTAAAAGACAACAATTTGATTTCAATTGATGAAGTTGAAAGCGGATTATCTTGTGATTGTATTTGTCCAGCTTGCGAAAAACAACTGATTGCAAAAAAAGGAAAAATAAATATTCATCATTTCGCTCATTACAAAACAACAGATTGCAACGGTGGACTTGAAACTGCTTTGCACATTTTGTCTAAAGACATTATAGCAAGTCAAAAAACATTTACAACGCCAGCATTATATTATCCAAACACAAAATATCAGATTTATCCAGAAATGGAAATTCCGATTGATAATGTTAGACTTGAGAAAAAACTGGGCGGAATAATTCCAGACATAATAATCGAAAGCAAAGGAAAGATTTTGCTTATTGAAATTGTGGTTAACAATCCAATTGATTGGAAAAAATTGAGTAAAATACAGTCTAAAAATATTCCAACAATTGCAATATATGCCAAGTATCTTTTTCAACATTTATATCTAAAAAAAGATTTTGGTCTAAAAGATATCGAATTTCAAAATGAGCTTGTAAATGGAACTAAATTTAAACTTTGGGAACACAATCCAAAAATCAATAAAATTAAGGCCAACTTAAAATCAAACTATGCGGAGGAAAAAGTTGTCAAATCTTTCAAATCGGAAGAAATGGGTCAATATAATTTTGTAGAAGATTGTCCTTTAGAAAAAAAGTTTTGGAAAAGCGGGAAAAGTAAAGGCAAACCATACGCATCAATTGAATATGATTGCAATGATTGTGATTTTTGCATAGGCATTGATTACGACCAAATTCAACACAGAAGAATGGAATTTTATTCATATTCTGTTCCAAGAAAAGTATATTGTTTAGGATATTTACAAAATGATTTTAGAGCTTTGATAAAACAATTAACCTGAAGAAACTACTACGCACAACAAAGAACTGAGGTAAAAAACAAGCAATTTCTCCATTAAATTTTGCAAAAGGTTTCCCGGCATTGTTGGAATGGAACAAAGCTCCTTCTGTCGATTGGTTTCCAGTTCAACAAGCAATAACCACCATCAGTATTTTATACTAATTATTTTATTTTAAGCCGCGAAACGTGCGCCTATCGTACGGCAAACCTGATTTTGCAATCGCAAAACACTGTTTGAGCAGCTTGTTTGCCACGGCAATAAGCGCCAGTTTCTTGCTCTTTCCTTTACTGACGATGCGCTCATAAAGTTCACGGCACGCCTTATTGTGCTTACAGGCATTGAAGGCACAGAGAAACAATGGGTTGCGCAGTTTTTTGTTGCCCACCTTGCTTATCCTGCTGCGGCCGCGCACACTGCTGCCCGATTCGCGTATGGTTGGCGTGATGCCCACATAGCTGCACAGCTGTGAGGAAGTCTCAAACTTCGAAAAACCATCGGTCACCACGGTCAGGAACAAAGCCGTCTTGGCGCCCACTCCCGGAACGGTCTGCAAAAGCGTCAGCTGGTGCTGCTGTTCTTGGTTTACCAATTCCAGCAGGCGTTCCTCTATTGCGGCAAGCTCTTTGTCCAAATGTTTTTTATCCCGCTTTAGTGAACGGTACACGAACTTTGAAGGTATGCACAAGGTCTCCTCACCGTGCAGCTTGTTCTTGGTGGCGGTACGTTTTTAAGGTAGCTGTCCATTAAACGGAACAGCTGCAGGCACTCCGCCTGTACATCGGTCAGGGCGCTGTAGAGCGGGACCTCGTTGGCCAGTGCATATTCACATATAAACCTGGCATCGCTCTTATCGGTCTTTACCTTGGCCAGCCTCATCTGGATGAAACGTTTTACGGACAAGGGACTTACGACCGATACCACCACATTGTTCTTGTAAAGAAACTGTGCGAGCCTGTAATGGTAGTAGCCCGTGGCTTCCATTGCCACCAGCGAATCCTCAGGGAGCACCTTTAAAAAAGAAGCGAATCCCTTTTCATCGTTCCTGAACTGGTTGTGGCCACTGGCACCGCCGTGCACATCAAAGACATCCTTGCTGATGTCAGCTCCAAAAGTTTCCTTATATTTATTCACAGGAAAATAATTTATGAAAGAACGAGCTACTTGGGCCACAACAACTTGAAAACGAGGTCTAGGCCTCACAGAACCTGCCTGCCAGGGCACGACAGGCAGGCTGAACGTGGTATAAGTAGTAAAAGAGCGGGGATCATCAATGTTGCCGAAGTCTAAAAGCTTCACCGTATATAGTAACCTTACTCCGCTCTTTTGTTCTTTCTGGTTAATACTTAAAATTAACTGATTTAATAGAAATCAAACTTAAGACGTATGTAATAAATAGCTTCGTCTTTTATAAACCGAAAATTTTGGTATATTTACGAGGTCGCCAAATCTTTAAATTTGGCTAATCGAGAAAAGAAAGACCTGCCTGCCAGAGGCACGACAGGCAGGTAATTAGAAAAATTTAAAAATTCGGCTCGTGCTTATCCGAAACAAAACTGCTTATTTTCTGCACTACGTTTCATATACAAACCGTCAGCAGCAAGCAAAACAGTGTACTTTCCTGAAATAGGTTGACTAAAAATTAAACCATTAATTATAGTCACTTATGAAAACACAAAATGAACACTGGTGAAAAAAAACTGCCAAAAAGTAACTCTGGAGACCAAACTTTTAGTCGTTGACCAAATCCTGAACGGTCAGATATCCACAAACTCTGCCTCTAAAAATTATGATGTCCTCAGGACAACCATTTCCTATTGGTTAAGAAAATACAGTACCTTGGTACAACAAAACACAGGTATGAGTAAAAACGATGAGATCAAAAAACTAAAAGAACGTATTGAAGAACTAGAGTTTCAAAAAGATTTCCAACAAGATATCATAGCAGATATGGAACTCATTACAGGCGTCGATATGTCAAAAAAGTCCTTCCCAAAACATTAGCAAAAGAGATAGAGCTAAAGAAGAAAAAACGTTTAAAAGAAAGTGGTTCTATGGATGTTTTGGGATATCTAAACAAGCCTTCTACAAAAGACTCAGAGTCAAACAAAAACAACAATTAGACCACCAAAGACTAAAGGCTATGGTAAAGGACTATCGTAAAAAAGTAGGCTCCAGAACTTGCGGTATTAAACTGTACTCCGAGCTTAAACAAGACTTTATAAACGTAGATATTAAAATAGGCAGGGACAAGTTCTATCGATTTTTAAGACTCAATAAACTCTTGATACCTAAAACCAAAAACTACATCACAACGACCAACTCCAACCATATGTACAAAAAATATAAAAACCTGGTCAAAGACCAAGTCCCCAATCGACCAGAACAGCTCTGGGTAAGCGATATCACATATATTAAAACTGAAAAAAGCCATAATTACCTAGCACTGGTCACGGATGCTTATTCCAAGCAAATTATGGGCTATAAACTCGATAATCATATGAGAACATCGCTTTGTGCAGACGCGTTGGCTATGGCCATTAAAAACAGAAAATATCCCAAACAAAAGTTCATACATCATTCCGACAGAGGATTCCAGTACTGTAATCCCAGATACAAAGACTTTGCTGAAAGTAATGGTATTACAATGAGTATGACCGAACAGTACGGCCCTTACGAAAACGCCGTTGCAGAACGCATTAATAGAGCCCTTAAATACGAATATGGCCTAAAACAAACCATTAAAAACACAGATCTAGCTCAAAAAAATGGCCCATCAGGCTGTATATATTTATAATAATCTGAGAACGCATTTCAGTCTGGACTTAAGAAAATCGGCAGAAGTACATTTAGATCCAAATATGAAATATAAAATCCTATCGGAAAAATAATGTAAATTTACCTGAACTGACAATTTAAGCACGAACCCAGTTCAAATTATTTTTTTGCCTTCAAACGGATAAAAAAAATCATTTGAACGTCTAAAGTAAACCTGAAAAAAGGTCAACCTATATCAGTATAATACACTTAATAGAAATCTCTGTTTTACCTTCGTGGGAAAGTCTTAGCAGGCAGCACCTTTTTTTTGCGAAATAAATCAAACTTATTTGGTCTTGCCATATAAAATACTAGGACAGGAATACAGCGAATAATAGTGAATGACCTTAGGTAATTGACCAATGAAAAGGACACGATAAATTAATTTTAAAAAACAGCTTATTATGGGCAGGAATAAAAACAAAACGAATAAAAGCCAAATCCAACTAACCTTACCGAGTTGGTGGAAATTATTAATAATTACCGTAGTAATAATAACAATTTTTAGGATAGACCCGATGTAGGCGCAAAGATTGGAAAAGATGATGCAACGTAATAATAATAACAATTTTTAGGATAGACCCGATGACAGTGCTCGAAGCGATAAAAGAGAATGCAAAATATTGGCTGGACAGATAGAATGAGTATAAGTAAGCATTCTATTAAATAAAATCTGTAAGAAGGTTAAGGAAAAATATTCAAACGCTTCAAAATAGCGCATGAATAGTTTTTATTCGAAATGTTATAATCAGGTTGGCATTTAAACACTGGCAGATATCGATAAGTCTCCTAGTAAAAGGAGATGGAAAACAAAATTAAAGTTGAAGGAGATTTTACAAATTATAAATTCCATATTCACAACCCAATGGCTGGAAGTGTCTTTGCAGAGGAAATTAGAATGTTTGGAGGCTGAATTGTTTTATTAGACCCTAAATATCTAATTTTAGATTAAGGGCTAGCCCAAAGATTAAATTATAAAATTGTAAATTATTGGAGAAGAAACTTGTTGTAATATTATAACATCATCATATTATTTCAATATTGCATATATCAAAAATAATAAAATTTAAATCTATATAGACGCAAAAGATTCCAAATTAAATAAGCAAATGAAAATTGAGTTATTCTGTACCTATTCTGTACCCATAATAAAAAAGAAAGGCCTCACATTTCTGCGAAGCCTTCTCATTGCTAGTAGCGGGAACTGGACTCGAACCAGTGACCTTCGGGTTATGAGCCCGACGAGCTACCTACTGCTCTATCCCGCGATATAAATTCCAAAAATTCAACTTTAGCTTTTAACTTTCCGATTCATAATGCCGGCTGAAATATTGGACTGCAAAGATACAAAGCTTTTAATGCCTTGCAACTAAAGTTTGAAGAAAATTTATTAAAAAATAAATGGCACATACATACGTCATTTATATATCTTTAGTCTCTTTTGAAAACTCACTTATATTATTCTAAGAGCATATGACAATTGAAAATAAAAATCAATTATAAATGAAAAAAGGTCTCAAGATTTTTCTTATTATATTCTTATCCTTATTGGCAGTTGTATTTATTTCGGCCATAATCATCAATCAAATTATAGAAGACAAGGTTGAAAATTTTCTTGCAACAAGAATGCCCGAAAATATTGTTCCAACCTATAAAAGTCTAAATATAAATCTTCTTGGAGGCACAATAACAATAGATTCCGCCGCAGTTTCAATAAAAAATAAAAGCAATAACGTTACGCATACCACAATACATGTGGACAAGTTTATTATTGAAAATGTAAGCTATTGGAATTATTTATTCAAAGAAGAAATTGACATTGAAGACATTAAAATAAAGCAGCCAACCATTGTTTATTATAAAGACAAGCTGTTTGTAAGTAATGATAGCACCGTCAAGAGAACCAAGCCTATTAAATTATTTAAGCCTTTTTTAATTGAAGAATTGAAAATTTACGATGCCGACCTAACAATATTAGATAATACAAAAGACAGTATTTTTATGTATTCAAAAAACCTGACGATGGAAATTAGAGATATACTCTTAAATGATTCCATTGTTAGCAATAGGCTTCCAGTTCATTTTGAAAAATATAAAGCTTCTTCAGATTCAGTTTATATGAAAGTGGGAAATTACGAAACACTATCAATTGGCAATATAAATATTGAAGATGAGAATGCCGTATTTTCTGAAATTCATTTAAAAACAAAATATAGTAGATCACAGCTTTCAAATATAATTTCCGTAGAAAGGGATCACTTTGATGTTGAAATGGCAAAATTTTCCATTCATAATATTGATTTTGGATTTAAAGATAGAAGGCTTTTTGCTACAAGTAGTATGATAGAATTAGATAATCCTATCGCATCTATATTTCGGGACAAACTAGTAGCAGACGACCCAAAGATTAAGCCTTTGTATAGCAAGATGCTTCGAGAATTACCAATAGATTTAACAGTAGATTCCTTAAAAATAAAAAATGCCTCAATCACATATACGGAGAAGGTAAAAGAGGAAAATAATGGAGGCACAATAGAATTTTCAAGTCTGAACGCAGCTATTTCCAACGTAAGCAATACTTATTTATCTCCGGTAAGAACTGAAATTGATATTGATGCAATATTTATGAATGACGCACCACTGCACGTAAATTGGGATTTTGACGTAAACAATGCAACAGACACATTTCAATTTAAAGGACGTTTGGGGAAACTACAATCAGACAAATTAAATAGCTTTACAAAACCGAACCTTAAAATAATGCTTGAGGGCGATACCAACCAAACCTATTTTACAATTAATGGGGACTATGCCAACAGTGTAATTAATATGCGTATAAAATACACCGATTTTAAAGTGAGTATTTTAAATAAGGACGGCAAGAAAAAGAATGAAGTACTTAGTGTGATTGCAAATTTACTGTTTTCAAAGGATAGTGAAAAAAAAGATGATATTTTCAGGGAAGGTCGTGGTCACGTTGAAAGAGATCAAACAAAATCATTTTTCAACTATTTATGGCTAAATGTAAAGGAAGGACTTTTAAGATGTATAACGGGCCTGCCAGACCAAATTGACAGAGATAAAAATAGTTTACAACGGAAAAAAGAACGGCAGGATAATAGAGCGCAGAGAAAGGCAGAAAGGCATGAGCGGAGAGAAGCTAGACGTAGTAATTAATTCTCGGCAATCCAATCTATCGCCTTCATTCTATCTTCAGTAGCAAACCATTTAATATCTGCAGTTGTAACAAGATTTTGAATATTTACGTATAATTTCAACCATTTTCTATCTGTTACCATGGCTACTTTATTAAACTTGTCCGAATTTTCAATTTTAAATTTGCAGTCGTCAACCACGGCGGGAAGTGTAAAGTTTAGAACATTATTATCCTCTAAGTAGAGATTTATTTTTTCAAAACCATTCATTTTTTCTTCAATTTGGTCGTGCAGTTTTTTACTTAATTCAAGATCGAAAACGCCCTCAATAATAAAGCCAACGGTATGTTTTGAAAAACTGAAATCTGTAAACATAAATTTTTTGGGTTTATCACCATAAAGATAAATTAAAAAATTATTGCTCCATACTTTTCGCTTCAAAACTTGCAAGTTCACTATCAATAAATTGCACAGTTAATTCTATGGGATTGCAGCAGGTTTCACAATCCTCAATATAGGTTTGGTGATGGACGGAAGTGTCCAACAACATCGAAATTTCTTCCCAGCAATAGGGACATTGAAAAAAATGTTCGAACATATTCTAGATATTTGCGTTAGGTAAAAATATGGATTTCTAACTGTCAAAAACTTTATTCCGACTTAATTGTCAAAACTGTTTAGTAATCTCAAATTTCTTAAGAAAGGGATTCAACCGTTTCTTGAAGTACTTCCCATTCTTCCATCAGTTTTTTTAGCTTCTTTTTCTTTTCTTGATACTTATCGAAAAATTGGGGCTTGGCAATGGTCTGTTCATAATTAATAAGCAGTTCTGTATCTATATTTGCAATTTCTTTTTCTAATGAAGAAATGGAAGATTCCACATTGCTCAATTTATTTTTGGTAGATTTTATTTTTTTCTGAAGTTCATAATCTTCGCCCGGCGTACTTTTTTTAGAAGATGTTGATGCAACAACAGTTCTCTTTTCTGCTTCTCGAAGATTTTCAAGATTACGCTGTTCCAAAAAGAAATCTATATCGCCCAAATATTGTTTTATATGGTGATCTTTAAATTCATAAATCATACTTGTAAGACCTTGCAGAAAATCTCTATCGTGAGAAACCAATAATAAGGTACCTTCAAAATTTTTGAGCGCATCTTTCAATACATTTTTCGATTTTATATCTAAGTGGTTTGTTGGCTCATCCATTACCAAAACATTAAAAGGTTGCAAAAGCAATTTTGCCAAAGCCAACCGGTTGCGCTCGCCACCACTTAAAACCCGAACATATTTATCAACCTCGTCGCCGCGGAATAAAAACGAGCCCAAAATATCGCGCACTTTACTCCGGTTTTTCTCGTTTGCGGCATCAATCATTGTATCCAAAACCGTTTTGCTACCATCTAAATGGTCTGCTTGGTTTTGGGCAAAATAGCCAATCTGTACATTATGTCCCAACGTTAACTTTCCCGTATGCTCCAGCTCGCCTACAATTATTTTTGCAAGTGTAGATTTTCCCTGTCCGTTTTGACCAACAAATGCAAGTTTACTATCTCTGTCCACCAATAAATCTACTTCAGATAAAACCTTTTTATCACCATAATTTTTGGCAATATTTTCCGCATCCACAACTACTTTTCCTGGCACTACTGAAATTGGAAAACGCAACGTCATCACACTATTATCATCTTCATCTACTTCAATCCTATCAATTTTATCTAGTTTTTTAATTAAAGATTGCGCCATTGTTGCCTTGCTGGCTTTTGCGCGAAATTTATCAATCAGTTTTTCGGTTTGCTCAATCTGCTTTTGTTGATTTTTTTGAGAAGCCAATTGTTGGTCACGCAACTCATTCCGAAGAATTAAATATTGCGAGTACGGTTTGTTGAAATCATAAATCTTGCCCAACGAGATTTCAATTGTTCGATTTGTAACATTGTCCAAAAACATTTTATCGTGCGAAACCAATACAACTGCGCCTGCGTAGCCTTTTAGGAAATCTTCTAGCCACAGAATAGACTCGATATCCAAATGGTTTGTAGGCTCATCTAAAAGTAAAATATCGTTATTTTGAAGCAGTAATTTCGCCAATTCAATACGCATACGCCAACCTCCCGAAAACGTTTCGGTAAGTTTGGTAAAATCTTCTCTTTGAAAACCTAGACCTTGTAAGATTCTTTCCGTTTCACCCTGATAATTATAACCTCCGTGAATTTCATATTGATGTTGAACATCATTTAAATCTATCATTAATTGATGATAAATTTCACTTTCATAATCCGTCCGTTCGGCTAATTGGGTGTTAATTCCTTCAAGTTGTTTTTCAAGTTTTTTAATTTCAGTAAAGGCTTCGTACGATTCTTCCAAAACAGATCTGCCCATTACAAAATCTATATCCTGTTTTAAGAACCCAATGCTCAATTCCTTATCTTTTGCAATTTGGCCGCCGTCATATTCCTGTTCACCGGAGATAATCTTAAGCAGCGTAGATTTTCCAGCCCCATTTTTTCCAACTAATCCAACACGATCTCCAGCTTTTAATTGAAACGTAATTTTTTCAAATAAATACTCGCCTTGAAATGAAACTGAGAGGTTGTGAATGTTAATCATCGTATAATTAAACTTTATGGATTTTTGCCAAATGGATTGCAAAGATGCCTAAATTTGTGAACTAATAAAAGTGAATTCTAAAACATGCTTGAAGGCACAAAATTATACAGCATTTTTACTGGCACTTGTCCCGTTTGCCATAATGGGAAAATGTACACCAACAAAAATCCCTACCACTTAACCGAAGCTCTGCAAATGCACGAGCGATGCTCACATTGTGGATTCAAATTTAAGATTGAACCAAGCTTTTTTTATGGCGCAATGTATGTAAGTTACGGTGTTGGCGTGGCAATTGCGGTGGCTGTTTTTATAATTACGTATTTTTTTATAGGTCTTGAAAGATTTGAAATTTTTATAAGTATAGTTGTTGCTCTCATACTTTTATTACCTATTATTCTTAGATTTAGCCGAAATATTTGGATTAATATGTTTGTGAAATATGATGCGGAGAAGGTATAAATAGAATCATTTATAAAAACCTTCTGATATTTAAATCCGCGTCAAGTGCGATATTCTGTTCGGCAAAATTAAAAAGTTGCTCCGCCAAAAGTGGCGCCATTGTTAATCCGCGTGTGCCGAGTCCGTTAAAAAAGTACATATTGTTATTATCTTCTAAATTTCCTATAATTGGCTTTCTGTCTTTTATTGTTGGTCTTATTCCGGCAACTTGATCTACAATTTCGAAAGAGCAATTTATCATTTGACTTAGTTTTGAAGCGATTTCAAGTTTTGCCTCTTCGGAAATTGTTAAAGTATAATCATCTCTTTTATACGTTGCACCGACTTTATAGTGCGAATTTCCCAACGGGATTATAAACATTGGCCCTTTCAACATTGCGTCCATATTTAAATTTGACGCTTTTACTATGATGTATTCACCTTTATTGCCTATTATAATATTCTTCGGAAGAAATGGATTTTTGAAGGCTGAAGAACCTTCAGCGAAGATTATTTTATCTGCAATAAATTCATTATTAGAAAAACTACCGTTTTCATTTTCAATTAAATTATTGTAATCAAAATCATTTTCGATTAAATGCATATTATTTTGAAGCATTTCACGATATGATTTTAATATTAATTCTGTGTCAACAATTGCCGTGTGCTTAACTTCTCCCAAACCAAATGAAGTTTTAATGGCTGGATTTTGATTTGGTAGAATTTTTGGATCTAAAAATATTCCCAATTTGTTTTTATCGCTTGCAACTGCCCAATCATTCTGCTCTTCAACACTTTTTATAATTCGATATATTGGGGTTTCATTGATTATATTGATGCCCAATTTTACTTCTAACCTTTTATAAAAGTCTGTTGAATAATTAAAAAATTCATTACCGCGCCAAGCGAGTGTAAAGCGTTTTAAAACGGTTGGGTTTAAGACACCACCCGAAACTGCAGTAGCCGGTTTTTGAGAACCTGTGTAAACCACAAAGGTTTTGGAGTTTGCAATTAGTTGCTCACAGAAAGTTAAACCTGCAATTCCTAACCCAACGATTATGTAATCAACTTTCTTCAAAACACTTTTTTAATTTATTCAAAATAGACAGTTTTTTCAAATTAAAACTCTTGATCATCTTTCAAAAACGATCTTTCAATTTGAAATAAACAAAAAACCCTCTTTGCAAAAACAAAGAGGGTTTTACTATAAATATATTTGTTTAATAATTCCACATATCAATTTCGGTATTTCTGATACTTTCTTTAATTCTATCAGATTCCAATAATTGCATAAGCGCATTATCATTAATATAATCATCTACTGCACGGTCGCCTTGCACGTTATCTTCTTTATAGATTACGGCAGAAAAGCGCCTAGAATTCAACAAATGATCAAAAGATATTGTCTGTGAAGTATTCTTTCGATTAAAGGCTTGAGCCTCGTGCAAAACATCTCTTGCGCCGGGAAACCATATCCAAAATAATTCAACTTTGCTATCTATGCCACTATCGTCAAATGCTTTTGAGCGCGCTTCGTTTGCAACCGGACAAATACCTAACAATCTGTATTTTAATTCGCCTTGACGCTTATCAATATACCAAAAACCCCGTATGTGCCATTCTTGAATATCACCACCATCTAAACTAAATTGACGCACATATTGTTCATCAACCTTACCTTCAGCATTGTATTGCTCTACCCCCAAATCGGTTGTATCTCTATAAACTAAAGACGCATCAATATCTTTTAGGGTACGTTTTTCAGTAAAATATGAATCTGCATAAATATCTTTTATGTTTCCATTTTTAATGTTTTTTACCAAAACATCATATAAGGAACGCCTGTCAGATCCAATATTGTTCGTGTCAATTGGGTAATACAGAGGTAAATTTACTCTCTCATCAAGATCGATAATTTCCCAAACTGTTCTTGACCAAAGTACATCGCGATCAGCAGTATAACCATATGGCAAAGGCTTATCGTTATCGTATGCAATTTGTTCTTCGGTCTTTTTGCCAATATCTTCTGGAGTTTTTGCATTAAGGATGTTAATCTGCGCATTTGCAGATGTAACACCTATTACAACACTAAAAATCGTTAAAACAACATTCCTGCAATTCATATTACTGGGGTTTATTTACTAGTTTGTCAATTCAATAATGATTGGTGCAACCTTTTTAACTAACACACCACTTCCTTCAACTTTCGCATTGATATCAAAAATCTGTACGGTTTCACCACGTCCTGCTCTTCTCAAAGCAGCTTTAGCAGCATCGTTTAATCTTGTTCCGCTAACTTTAACTGTTGGTTGTCCCGAAACTCTAAAACTAAAACCGCTCACATTTAATTTCAATTCGAAATCGAAGTCTTCTAAAATAGCGCTTACAGTAGAAATTTCTAAACCTCCACGCTCAATCCGAACTGATCCTGTTTCACCACGAATGGCACCAACTGGAGCTGGAATATCTTTTATACGGAAAGTTTTCTTATCTCCAACATTAGAACCATCAGGTAATTTACCCGAAACATTTATAACAACTTCTCTACCTGCTGTTGGACGCATCATATATTTGCTACCTGAAACACGGCTTAAACCCGTTGCATTTGCATTTACATTGTTATCCGGAATACCTGCAAATGAGATTGTCATCGGGTTATCTACTCCACGATATACAACGTTCATTTTATCTGCTGAAATAGTTGCAGAATTTGGACGGCTAATTACAGCGTAAGATGTTTCAAAATCTAAAGGAACAATACTATCGCCTTGCTTAAATTGCAACTGTCCTTTAATTGTTTGTTCTCCCACATTACCGGCTGGAAAATCTAAAACTACCTGTCCTGTAGACGGTTTGTCCATTTCTTTACCATTAATGATAACTTTCTCAAAATTCATAGTTCCATCAAAACGACCTAATACTACCTTTCCTTTGAAATTTTCACCGCTAAAAAATGCAGTTTTATCAGGTACTACGATTGCTTGATAATTCGCCATTGAAAGTTGCTTAACCTGTTCACCTGCTAAAAGTGCAGACAACATTTCATTTTGAGTTGTTTTAATATCAGCCTGCATCTGGGTTAGCTTGGTTTTTGATGCAATTAAAGGAAAACCTTCAAAATTATATTTTAACCAATCAATTTTTTTACCATCACGATTGGTTTCTTCTGTTGTTTTAAATTTATCCTTAACATCGGCTGCGATATTTGGATAGCTTTGACCAACAACTTTCACGATACCTTCACGGAAATTATTAACTTTTGTAACAAATTCTTGCCCTTCTGGAGAAAGATTATCTCCGGCAAAGAATTTTGTATCTAAAAAGTCTGGTTTATCCTGAACTTCATAATCATTAGGATCAACTTTTTCTCCTAAAGAAGACATCATTTCACCTTTTAAATTTGTAATGTAAGTGTCCAATTCAGTTGCCATAGTATTTACCTCTTCCGCTTTTGCTTGAAGTGGTTGATACTTTGCCGGTTGTTCACTTGCTTTTTCAGCTAAGCCAGCAATAAATGCTTGGTTACGTTGGTCTGATGCAGTATTCGCTTTCGCTATTTTATTGTCTAATAAGCCAAAAGCCGAAAGTACTTCTTTTGACATGTTTAATGCAAGCATCGCGATGAAGACCAGATACATCAGGTTAATCATCTTCTGCCTTGGGGATAGTTTTCCTCCTGCCATTTTAATTTGTTTTTTAGATTAATATGTAGTTGAGAAAACTATCTTAGTTTCTTGTGTTCATTGCAGAAAGCATACCTCCGTAAACACCATTTAATGATGAAAGGTTAGTTGCTAAATGCTCCATTTGCGCTTTAAGTTGAGTAGCGTTTTGCGCAACTTGCTCATTTACCTCAGCGTGACGGCTTGTAGATTCTACCTGAACTTTGTAAAGACTGTTAAGTGATTCCATTTGTGCTGCCGCCATTGCCATTTCTTCACTATATTTTTTAGTAGAGTTCATCGCTTCTGCAGTTGGAGCCATACTTTTTGTTGCACCTTCAAATGAACGAATGCTTGTTGTAAGGCTATTCATTAATTCTGAATCTATCCTTGCATCTTTCAACATTACATCTAATTTTTTGCTCAATAAACCTTGAGCTTCGTCAGCTTCCATCACTGCATTTTTTCTATTTACAGATGCGCCACCTGCCAATTCTGGATATACTAGGGACCAGTCTAAATCATCATCCACTGGTTCAAAAGCAGATATTGCGAAAATAATTGCTTCGGTAATAAGACCTATTGCTAAAAGCAAACCTCCATTTAAAGGGCCTAACTCCCAGTGAAGGATTTTAAAAAGTGCTCCTAGAATTACTACAGATGCTCCAAGGCCATAAGCCATGTTAAATAATTTTTTTTGTGATCTCGCTTGTGCCATAATTTAATTTGTTGTTTGTTGGTTTTTACTTAGTTTAATTGGGTGTTAAAATTTTAAATATCTGTAATTAGCGTGCATCGCCAACTTGTTCGTTCAATACAACATCGGTGCCCATATAATCCTGTACGGTACGGAAACCTATGTAACTTCTTGCAGAATCTGCATATTCATAATCTCTAGTGCTTACTTGAAGGAAATAGGCAATATCTTTCCAAGAACCACCTCTTACAACTTTACGCAGATTAGATGGATCGTTAACGTTGGGACTCATTGAAGATTCGTATTCATAAGATGAAGCATCATAAGAAGAATCTACCCATTCTGCCACGTTACCTGCCATATTGTAAAGGTTAAAGTCGTTAGGCTCATAAGATTTTGCTTCAACTGTATACAGAGCTTGATCTGCTGCATAATCCCCGCGTAAAGGTTTAAAGTTTGCTAAAAAACAACCACGATCATTTTTAGCATAAGGGCCACCCCAAGGATATGTTGCAGATTCTAGACCACCACGCGCAGCATATTCCCATTCTGCCTCAAATGGCAATCTAAATGAGTTTACAAACTGACGTCCTTTTCTAGATTTTTGATATGAATTTTTGTACAATGTTCTCCAAGCGCAAAATGCTTTTGCCTGTTTCCAGTTTACACCAACAACTGGATAATCACTGTATGCCTCGTGCCAGAAGTAGTCGTTGTGCATTGGCTCATTATAAGAATAATTGAAATCCCTAATCCAAACTGTAGTATCTGGATATACGCTAACTTCTTCTTTTTTAATAAAATCTTTTCTGCTCTTATCTTTGTTTCTTGCCGCATTACCAATATCCATGTAGGTATATTGAAATTTAAGTTTTGAAACATCAATGGTACGTTGACCGTTGTAAGATTCTTCAATTGGAATGTACATAGTATCCATTACTTCAGAATAATATTCATCTGGATATTGTGCCGTATCCCAAATCAATTCTGCCTTATGGTTTATTTTACGACCGGCATAAAAATCTTCGCCCATCCCATAATAATTATCATACATATATTGGTCATACGGTGTTTTTTCTTCGTTTTCTTCGTCTTTAAAAGCAAATTGACCAATGCCTTCTTCTCCCGTAATTCCTTCTTCATCTGCCATTATTGCCAAACGCAATCTAACTGTAGAGTCACGAACCCAATTTACAAATTGGCGATATTCACTATTGGTAATTTCAGTTTCATCCATATAAAAAGAGCGGACAGTAACCGTTTTGGTAGGCGCGTCGTTTACAGCTACAAAGTCATCGTCACTTTTACCCATAATGAAGGAACCACCTGGTACTAAGGTCATACCATAAGGCTTTTCAGGATACCATTTTTTACCCTTTACACCCACCAATTCTCCTCTGTCTCCAGAATTACAACTCGCTAAAAAGGCAATAATTGCAGTCAGTGCTACTAATTTTTTCATAGATATTTGGTTAAATTTCCAAAATTTAAGGGCGTAAACCTATTTATAAAATACTTAAAAAGCAACTTATTTTATAAAAATCGGTAACCCTTTGGCAATAATTGATTTTATATACTAAATTTCATTTTTACGGCGGGCTTTAAACCACCTTTCAGGAATTTCCTGATTGCAAGCACTCAAATATTCGCCATAAGTGCAAGGTAATAACGTCTTGTCTTTTAATTTATTATTAACATTTGTTTGAAATGGCAATTCTATCCACCAACGTTCTGTAATATTACTTTTTCTGAATTGTAAAACTTCATCGTTTACAGGCACTTTATAGCTAGTGTAGGCATCTTTGTCCTTAAAATCTTCATCTTCTACCCTAAAATTTACACCTTCAATAAAATACCAAATAATTTGAGCCAGCAACATCGAAGTGCTTTTACCTTTTTTAGAAGGTGGAATTTCGTACAAACCAAAAGATGAAACTCTATTGCTAATACCTGCATAGCGGGAAATAGCACATATTTCACGGCTGTCAAATCCGTTTGGGCTATCTAACGTATTGTTTAAACTCAATTCTGCACTTTTTATTGCGGTACAATCTAAAGTTACCATATCTGCGTTGCGCATTATTGGTTCAACCTCAGTAATATCGCTGATAATTTCTCCCAATCTGTAGGCATCAAAATAGAGACGCTCCATCAAAGCAATCTCCTCCGGTGCGTTGAAATATGACTGATAACCAATAACAGAATAATTGAAAAGATTGTAAGGCTTATCAATCACAATTTTGCCAACATACGAAGTACTATTAATTGGCAAATCTGCATTTCCAAGATCGAATTTACGGTCTACGTTAACCATATTTATCATTTTAGTTGCAGTATCATAGCCACGATATTGTGCATATGAAACATCTTGACTTGCACCTAAAATTATTGGTATAACATTTTTTGAAAGTAGCGCGGCAACGACTGTTCTTACTGCAAAGAAGCTATCTTCAACAGTTTCTCCCTGATTAATATTTCCTAAATCTACAATTTTATGGCTCCAATTTCCAGGGAAGAGTGAATAAATTGATAAGCGAAGTTTTTCAAATGAAATTTCTTTATTTTGAATATTTATCTGATTGCGGTTTTCTTTAACTCCAAAAATTGCAAACTTTACACCCTTAATAGTTGGGAAATCGTTGCTATTTTTATAGCAATTTATTGAATGGCCGAGCACACCTGCGGGCAACGCATCTTTTTCTGCGATAAAACTCTCGGGGAATGGAGAAAAAAATTCTATCATTATTTTTTCTTGGCAGTCACTTTTTTAGTTTTCGGAGCCGCTTTTTTTGTTGTAGTGGTTTTCTTTTTCGCCGCAGCTTTTTTCTTGGGCGATTTTTTTGCGATAAGATCTTTTGCCTCTTCTAGAGTGATTTTATTTGCTTCCGTTCCCTTTGGAAGTTCAACTTTTGTTTTTCCTTTTGTAAGATTAAATCTGCCCCATCGTGCTTTTTCAATTTTAATGCCTTCTTCTGGCCATTCTTGAATAAGCTTATCAATTTCTTTCTGCTTTTTGTCTTCAATTAACTCAACAATATCTTCATTTGAAAGATTATCGAAATCGTACTTTTTATTTACATTGATAAAAATATTGTTCCATTTTAGAAACGGGCCAAATCTGCCAACACCTTTTTGAACCGGTAATTTTTCATAGACGTAAATTGGTGCATCGGCTTTTTTCTTTTCCTCTATCATTTCCTTCGCCATCTTCATATCTACATCCAACGGATCCATTCCTTTCGGAAGCGAAATAAATGTTTTGCCGAAACGAACATACGGACCAAAACGGCCGTTATTTACCTCAACTTCTTCAGCCTCATAAATTCCTAGTGATTTTGGAAGTTTAAACAAATCCATCACTTCTTCAAACGTTACAAGGTGCAATTGTTGGTCTGGGCGAAGGCTTGCAAATTTCTTTTCCTCATCTTCTGGAGCGCCAATTTGAGCCATTGGGCCATATTTTCCCAAACGCACTAAAACTGGACGGCCGCTTTCTGGATCTTCGCCCAAAATACGTTCGCCACTTTCTCTTTCTGCATTTTCTGAAACATCTTCAACTTTTGGGTGAAACTTGCCATAAAATTCACGAAGCATATGCTTCCAATCTTCTTTTCCTTCAGCAATATCATCAAAATCCTGTTCAACTTTTGCTGTGAAATTGAAATCTAATACATTTTTAAAATGTTCAACAAGAAAATCGTTTACAATTAAACCGATATCCGTTGGAACTAATTTTCCTTTATCGCTGCCTACGTTTTCAGTTAGATTTTTGTCTTTAATAGTATTCTTTTCAAGTACAAGCTGTAAATATTTACGTTCGGCACCTTCAATTGTACCTTTTTCAACATAATTTCTACTGATGATTGTAGAAATAGTTGGTGCATATGTAGATGGTCGCCCAATGCCCAATTCTTCTAATTGCTTAACTAGAGATGCTTCGGTAAAACGGTAAGGTGGTCTTGTAAAACGTTCGGTTGCTGTTATATATTTATTTTCAAGAGAATCGCCAGTTGTTAAATTTGGCAACATTCCTTCTTGTTCATCGTCTTCAGAATCTGTTCCTTCAAGATATACTTTTAAGAAACCGTCAAACTTTATCATCTCGCCGTTAGCGGTAAACTGCTCGCTTACTTTTTTAGGGGAAATAATATCAATTTTTACGTTTGTACGCTCTAATTGTGCATCAGCCATTTGCGACGCCAACATACGTTTCCAGATTAAATCATATAATCTTTCTTGGTCTTTATCACCACTAATGCTATGTCGCGACATTTCTGTTGGGCGGATTGCTTCGTGAGCTTCCTGTGCGCCTTTGCTTTTACCTTTATAATCTCTTGGTTTGCTGTATTCGCTGCCGTACGAACTTGTAATTTCTTTTTGTGCCGCCGTTTTTGCATCGTTAGACAAGTTTATACTATCGGTACGCATATAGGTTATAAAACCCGCTTCGTACAAACGCTGCGCCATCGTCATAGTTTTACTTACCGAAAAATACAACTTACGCGCTGCTTCTTGTTGCAACGTTGAAGTGGTAAAAGGTGCTGCCGGACTTTTCTTTGCAGGCTTTTTGGTCAGCTCTGCTATTTTGTAATTTGCATCTTTATTACGTTCAAGAAAATCGCGGGCTTCAACATCTGTGTCAAAATTCTTTGGCAGTTTTGCTTTAAAGCTGTTCCCTTCATTTGTTTTAAATTCGGCATCAACTCTATAACTTCCAACGGGCGTGAAAGCTTCAATATCTCGTTCTCGTTCAACTATTAATCGTACCGCAACACTTTGTACTCTACCTGCAGAAAGACCGCCTTTTACTTTTTTCCAAAGTACGGGCGACAATTCATAACCAACCAATCTATCTAAAATTCGGCGAGCTTGTTGGGCGTTTACGAGGTTATAATCTATATCTCGCGGATTTTCAATCGCTTTTAAAATCGCGGTTTTCGTAATTTCGTGAAAGACAATTCGTTTTGTTTTGCTTTTGTCCAGCTTTAATTCTTCAGATAAATGCCACGCAATTGCTTCTCCTTCTCTATCCTCATCACTCGCTAACCAAACGATTTCAGCAGTTTTACACAATGCTTTTAATTCGGCTACCAACTTTTTCTTGTCGCTGCTTACTACATATTTAGGTGTAAAATCGCCTTCAACATCTACGCCCAATTCTTTTGAAGGTAAATCGGCAATATGCCCAAAGCTTGAAGAAACCTTGAAATCCTTTCCAAGAAATTTTTCAATCGTTTTCGCTTTTGCGGGTGATTCTACAATAACTAAATTCTTCGCCATTCGGTATATTTTTGAAATGCAAAAGTATATGAAATTTTTAATACGAATTATTATAGGTTTGAAATTTGAATTTTTGAATGTGTTTTTGACCACGAATACACGAATGTTTTTCTATAGTTGTTGTATATCTGTGCGCTATTTTTTACCACGAATACACGAATGTTTTTTCAATAATATTCGTGTATTTGTGGTACGTTTTTTTATTCGACATTAGTCTCAAAAGAAAATAGTCGTGTGTTCGTGATAACTTTTTTACACCCAACCCAAATATTTAATCCCAAAAACAAATCTGCCATTATGGCACACCTTTCAAATAATCGTATCTTTGCTTACAAATTCAAAATAAATAGTTGCCCTTACTTGAATAATGGAAAAGACAATTGACGAAAATATACAAGGCGAAACCCTAACATTAACTCCTAAAGTTGAAAACAGCCGCAAACTTTATCTAGAAAGTTACGGCTGCGCTATGAATTTTAGCGACAGCGAAATTGTTGCTTCAATTTTAAAAGACCAAGGCTATAACACTACCAATATCTTAGAAGAAGCAGATTTAGTTTTGGTAAATACGTGCTCAATCCGCGATAAAGCCGAGCAAACCGTTCGTAAAAGATTAGAAAAATTTAACGCCGTAAAACGTACCAACCCAAGTATGAAAGTTGGCGTTTTGGGATGTATGGCTGAACGGTTGAAGGAAAAATTTCTTGAAGAAGAAAAAATAGTAGATTTAGTGGTTGGGCCAGATGCATACAAAGATCTGCCAAATTTATTGCAAGAAGTTGATGAAGGTCGAGATGCTGTAAATGTAATTTTAAGTAAAGATGAAACCTACGGCGATATTTCGCCCGTTCGTTTGGGCGGCAATGGTATTACAGCTTTTGTAAGTATTACTAGAGGTTGCGACAATATGTGTACGTTTTGTGTGGTTCCTTTTACAAGAGGTCGCGAACGAAGCCGAAATCCACAAAGCATTTTAGAGGAAGTAAATAAACTTGTTGAAGATGGCTATAAGGAAATCACGCTTTTAGGACAAAATGTAGATAGCTATTTATGGTACGGCGGCGGACTTAAAAAAGACTTCAAAAATGCCAGCGAAATGGCTCAGGCAACTTCTACTGATTTTGCCAAGCTGTTAGATTTAGTTGCAATTACGCATCCAAAATTAAGGATTCGGTTTTCAACTAGCAATCCACAGGATATGCATGAAGAGGTACTGCATATTGTGGCAAAGCACGATAATATTTGTAATCATATTCATTTACCGGTTCAAAGTGGAAGTTCTCGTATTCTAAAGGAAATGAACCGCCAACATACGCGGGAAGAATATATGAAATTGGTTGACAGAATTTGGGAAATTATTCCCGGTTGCACCATTTCACAAGACCTTATTATAGGCTTTCCAACTGAAACAGAAGAAGACCACAAAGAAACATTGAGTTTATTGGAATATGTAAAATACGGCTTTGGGTTTATGTATAAATATTCTGAAAGACCAGGAACAATGGCCGCCAGAAAATTTGAAGACGATGTTCCCGAAGAAACAAAAAGCCGAAGATTAACTGAAATTGTAGATCTTCAACAACAACATAGCGCAATTAGAACAAAATCGTATGTTGGTAAAATCGTGACTGTTTTAATTGAAAAAGAATCAAAGAAAAACAAAGATGAATGGAGCGGCCGTACAGAACATAATAATGTAGCTGTTTTTCCGAAGAAAAATTTTAAGGCAGGCGAATTTGTGAAGGTTTTGGTTAAAGATTGTACAACTGCTACTTTAATTGGGGAAGGCATTGAACAACTAATGTGATTCTTAAAAAAAAGATCCCCGCCTGCGCGGGGCGGGAATGAAAATATGGAAAGCATACAAGCAACAAAACAACGATTCGGCATAATTGGAAACGACCAAAAATTGAATCGTGCCATAGAAAAAGCAATACAAGTAGCGCCAACTGATATTTCGGTATTGGTAACGGGCGAAAGTGGCGTTGGTAAAGAGAGTATTCCAAAAATTATACACGCACTTTCACACAGAAAACACGGTAAATATATTGCCGTAAACTGTGGCGCATTGCCGGAAGGCACAATAGATAGCGAACTTTTTGGTCACGAAAAAGGAAGTTTTACCGGCGCAACAGCAACCAGAAGCGGTTATTTTGAAGAAGCCGATGGCGGTACCATATTTTTAGATGAAGTTGGCGAATTGCCATTACCAACACAAGTTAGATTACTTCGTATTCTCGAAAACGGTGAATTTTTAAAAGTAGGTTCTTCACAAATTCAAAAAACCGATGTGCGTATAGTTGCGGCAACCAACGTAAATATGGGTGAAGCTATCGACAAAGGTAAATTCCGCGAAGATCTTTATTACAGACTTAGTACTGTCGAAATTGCAATTCCATCGTTACGCTCTCGCAGTGAGGATATTCATTTGCTTTTTAGAAAGTTTTCTTCAGATTTTGCGCAGAAATACAAAATGCCAACCATTAGGTTAGCAGATAATGCAGTACCGTTGTTGTTGCAATATCGTTGGGGCGGAAATATTAGACAACTTCGAAATATTGCAGAACAGATTTCGGTTTTGGAAACAAACAGAGAAATTAGTTACGATACGTTAAAACATTATTTACCAAACGTTGGCAGCAATTTGCCCGCCGTAATAAACAATAAAAAAGCAGAAAGCAATTTTGGGAATGAGCGCGAAATTTTATACAAAGTGCTTTTTGATATGCAGCGCGATGTAAACGATCTAAAAAAGCTAACGTTAGAGCTTATAAAAACCGGAAATTCTTCAAAGGTGCGTGAGGAAAATAGCAGTTTGATAAATAAAATTTATTCCGATAAAAAAAATCACGAGGAAGAATTGGCGCAATATGTTGATGATGCTGAAACCAACGCTTCAACCGAAATTGAAGAAGAAAATGCTGTTGAAGTTTTAAATCTTTCAGAAAATCGTCCGGAAAACAACTATTCTGAAACTGAAAATAAACGTGACAAATACGATTTTGCCGAAGAAATCGAAGAAGAAGAAAACCTCTCACTTCATCAAAAAGAATTGGAGTTGATTAAAAAATCGCTCGAAAAATACAACGGAAAAAGAAAAGACGCGGCAGATGAATTAGGGATTTCCGAACGCACGCTTTATAGGAAAATAAAGCAATTCGATTTATAGACGGTAGTCAGTAGGATTTAAAAAAAGATTAACCATTCTTAATTTAAAATAATAGTTTGAATAAAAAGAAAATCATAAAAAATAGCATATTCGCATTTGCATTAACCGCGCTTTCAATAATGGCAAGTGGTTGTAAATTCTATTCATTTACGGGCGCGGATATAGATTACAGCAAGACCAAAACATTTCAGGTTAACTATTTTCAAAATAGTGCGCCCATTGTTGAACCTGGAATTGCACGAGATTTTACCCAAAAATTGCAGGATTTATTACTCAATCAAACCAGTTTGGATTTGGTGACTAATAACGGCGATTTGGTTTACGATGGCGAAATAACACAATATTACATCGCCCCAATTACGGCGACATCGCAAAGTACGGCTGCGCAAAACAGATTGACGATCGTAATTTTGGTTCGCTTTTATAATACAAATGATGAAAAGAAAGATTTTGAGCAAACCTTCAGTTTTTATAAAGATTATGCCGGCCAAGCCTTGCTAACCGGCGCAGCTTTGGACGCCGCCATAGATGAAATATATGAACGGATTACGCAAGATGTTTTTAATAAATCATTGGCAAATTGGTAGATTTTAAAAAGTTGGCATTCGCAGTGGCAGTTTGCAGTTTCAATTAGCATTTAAAAAACAGTTGCAGAGCGGAGTCTAAGTACAGTTGAAGTTGGCGTAAAATGAAAATTAATAATTTTAATTGTAAAAAAAGGTTCTTAAGCCCTTAGAAGAATGAATATTTCAGAATACACATATCTTTTGGCAAATCCGCAGAAAATTAGCGGAAATGCACTTGTGGAAATTGGTGAGATAATAGAAAAATATCCTTACTTTCAAAGTGCACGTGCTTTGCAGTTAAAAGGTTTAAAAAATCAAAATAGTTTTTTGTATAATGATGCGCTGAAAGTTACGGCCGCTTATACTTCGGAAAGGGATATGTTGTTTGAATATATAACGTCAGACAGTTTTATTCAGAATGAAATAAGTCAATTAATCCAACACCATTCCGAAGCTGTAAAGGAAATTATTGTAGAATCTGAAGACGTTAGCGAACTTGTTAGTATTGATATTGACAATCAACTTAAAGCCGAATTACGAAAAGCAGAAGCAATTTTAAATCCGAAGTTATTTGAACGAAAAATTAGAGTTTCAAATGAAGTTGAAAGCGGAAATGAAGAAGAAGTTCAATTGAAAGTTGAAACTTCCGAAACACTAAAAATTGAGGAAGAACTTGAAATAAACAAACCACTTCCCTTTACCAAAACCGATACACATAGCTTTAGCGAATGGCTTCAATTAACGAAAACAAAGCCGATTGATAGAAATTCTTCAGAAGAAAAAGTTTTAAAGGAAAGTAATTCCGAAGGAAACGATCCTCTTCAAAATAGTTCAACTGAAAAACCACAAATTCAAAATACGTCAAATTCAACTGAATTAAAAGAAGAAAAATCAGCAACTTCTTCATCCGAAATAAATAAAAAAATTGAATTGATTGATCGTTTTATTCAAGATAGACCAAGAATAATTCCGAAGGAAACGTACATTTACGAAAACAAAAACTTGGCAGCACCCTTTACCCAAAGCTCAGATTCATTGATGACGGAGACTTTGGCAAAGGTTTACCTGCAACAAAATAACTACAAAAAAGCGATACAAGCATATAAAATATTAATTTTGAAAAATCCCGAAAAAAGTGGTTTCTTTGCAGACCAAATTCGGGCAATAGAAAAATTGATTAATACAAAATAAGATGAGCACGTTTACAATATTTATAGTTTTAATAATGATCGTTTGTTTTTTACTGGTTATTGTAATTATGGTACAAAACCCAAAAGGTGGCGGACTTTCAACCTCTTTTGGCGGCGGCGGGACGCAACAATTGGGCGGTGTTAAAAAAACGGGAGACTTTTTAGATAAAAGTACGTGGACGTTGGCAACAATAATGTTAGCATTAATTTTGTTGTCAAACATACCAATTATGGGTGGTCAAGCTACACAAAGCAAGGCTTTTGATGATGTAGAATTACAAAATGCAATACCGGCAACTACAACCCCTGCTTCAACAGATACTCCAGCGCAAACTACAACTCCTACTGATACTCCAGATAGTAATCAGTAGCGTTTTTTAAAAAATATTTTCTAAATGCCAGCTTCAAGTTGGCATTTTTTGTTTCAAATTTTTTTATTTCCTATTATCAATTAATGAATCTTAGTAAAAATCGCAGTTCTATGAAAGCAATTATATATCTTTTTACTTTGAGCATTTTATTTCAAAGCTGCTATGGTTATAAGGATTTCAGCCAAAGTTCGAAAGAGTTGGAAATAGGACAATTGTATAAATTTGATCTTACCAATAAAAAAGAATTCAGAATATTAATTGATTCTTTGGACCAAAATTATGTTTACGGTCAAGTAGGGGAAAAAAATTCAAAATTCCCTCATTCAGAAATTAAGACTATTGAAGTTGCTAAAAAATCTCCGGGAAGAACGGTGGGTTTGATAACAATAATTGCATCAGGAGTAGCTGCAGTTGTAGGCTTAGCAATCTTCTTTTCAAGCTTAACGGATGGTTACCGTGAGTAGCTAAATCCGTATAGTTTCTCATAAGTCAATAACTCATATTTTGTATCTCGAAACAAATAATATAAAAATTATGAAAAATATATTCATCTTAATTATTGCTTCCTTCATAGTAACAAGCTGTTACAGCTACAAACCAACAACAATTTCACCACAGGAAATGATAGTAGGCAAACGTTATTTAATAGATACTAATGACAAAAGGGAAATACGCGGCTATGTTGCTTCTGTTAATGAAAATAGCGTTACAATTCAAAAAAATAAAAAATCCAAACAAAAAGATGTTGATTTCAATAAAGTAAAGAATATTGAAACTAGTAAATTTTCTACAGGTAAAACCATTGGGCTTGGAGCAATAATAAATGTAGGGGCGATTTTAGTTTTTTTAATTATTGCACTTAATTCAGTTGGTATTTAAAAAATTTATAATCTTAAAATAATTACAATTTGAGTTCCCAAGAGTTCCAAATTTAAAATGCCCGCTTATGACAAGCTGACATTTTTGTTTGTGGTAATGTCAGTTTTTGGTTATTGGCATCATTTCTGTCATGTATTGAATACAGTAAAAAACTTGGAGTTTAACTATATTTCTGCATTTGCGGAAATGACAAAAATTAAATACACATTATGGCATTAAAAATTCAACCGCTATCAGACAGAGTTTTGGTAGAGCCGCAAGAGGCAGAAACTAAGACAGCATCAGGACTTTATATTCCGGATTCTGCTAAAGAAAAACCACAAAAAGGAAAAGTAGTTGCAGTAGGAAAAGGTAAAGAAGATATTAAAATGACCGTTAAGGTTGGCGATACAGTTCTTTACGGAAAATATAGTGGAAGCGAATTAAAATTTGATGGTAAAGATTACTTGATGATTCGCGAAGAAGATATTATGGCGATAATATAATTTCCAAAAACATTACAGATTTTTCTTCCCTTTGGGAAGATGCCCAAAGGGTATATGGGACTTTCCCGAATAACAAAATAATATAATAACAAAGAGGTTCCCGTCTTCACGGGAATGAAAATTAAAACCATATTATGGCAAAAGATATAAAATTTGATATTGAAGCGCGTGACGCAATTAAACGCGGCGTAGATGCTTTGGCAAACGCAGTAAAAGTTACATTAGGACCAAAAGGTCGTAATGTGATAATTAGTAAAAGTTTTGGTGCACCACAAGTAACAAAAGATGGGGTAACTGTTGCAAAAGAAATTGAACTTGCAGATCCATTGGAAAATATGGGTGCTCAAATGGTAAAAGAAGTTGCTAGCAAAACCAACGATCTTGCTGGTGATGGTACAACAACTGCAACTGTACTTGCACAAGCAATTGTAAGAGAAGGTCTTAAAAATGTTGCTGCGGGCGCAAATCCAATGGATTTAAAACGTGGGATTGACAAAGCTGTTGAAGCAATTGTTAAAGATCTTGAAAAACAAACTACCAAAGTTGGTAACGACAGTGCAATGATTAAACAAGTTGCATCAATTTCTGCGAATAATGATGATATGATTGGCGATTTAATTGCCAAAGCATTCGGAAAAGTTGGTAAAGAAGGCGTAATTACCGTTGAAGAAGCCAAAGGAACTGAAACATATGTTGATGTTGTTGAAGGTATGCAGTTTGACCGTGGTTATCTTTCTCCATATTTCGTTACAGATAGCGAAAAGATGATGACGGAATTGGAAAAGCCGTTAATCTTACTTTACGATAAGAAAATTTCATCAATGAAAGACTTGATGCCAATTTTAGAGCCAGTTGCGCAACAAGGAAAATCATTGTTGATAGTTGCTGAAGATGTAGATGGCGAAGCACTTGCAACGTTGGTGGTAAACAAATTGAGAGGTTCTTTAAAAATTGCAGCGGTAAAAGCTCCAGGTTTTGGAGATAGACGAAAAGCAATGTTGGAAGATCTTGCAGTTTTAACTGGCGGAACCGTAATTTCAGAGGAGAGAGGTTTTACACTTGAAAATGCAACTATCGATATGTTAGGCTCTGCTGAAACTGTTACAATAGACAAAGACAATACAACTGTTGTAAACGGTGCTGGCGATAAAAAAGACATTAAAGCGAGAGTTGGTCAAATTAAAGCTCAAATTGAAACAACTACAAGTGATTACGATAAAGAGAAATTACAGGAACGTTTGGCTAAATTAGCTGGCGGTGTAGCAGTTCTTTATGTAGGTGCAGCTTCCGAAATTGAAATGAAGGAGAAAAAAGACAGAGTAGATGATGCACTACACGCAACGCGTGCTGCTGTTGAAGAAGGTATAGTTGCCGGTGGTGGCGTTGCTCTTGTTAGAGCAAAAGCTTCATTAGAAAAAATTGCAACTGAAAATGCAGATGAAAAAACTGGTGTAAATATAATAATGAGAGCAATTGAAAGCCCGTTACGTACCATTGTTGAAAACGCTGGCGGTGAAGGTTCTGTTGTTATAAACAAAGTACAGGAAGGTAAGAAAAACTTTGGTTACGACGCGAAAACAGATCAATATGTAGATATGTTGAAAGCTGGAATTATCGATCCGAAAAAAGTAACGAGAATTGCACTTGAAAATGCGGCCTCAGTTGCTGGAATGATATTAACTACCGAGTGTGCTTTAGTTGACATTAAGGAAGATAGCAACGGTGGCGGTATGCCAGGTGGAATGGGCGGCGGTATGCCAGGAATGATGTAAAATTTATTTTTAAGCTGGCACTTTTTGCTTCTGATTTAATATAAAAAAACCTCACAAGTTATAAACTTGGTGAGGTTTTTACATTTTTTGAATTGTAGCTTCTGAATTTATAAAACATTTTCAACCCGTTGATAAAAAATTATTTGACAAAATTATTACAAAAAAAATCCGCTAATTTTAGGATTAGCAGATTTTCACTTTTCTGAAAAAATTTCAGAAAGAATTTACCGAAGTAAATCAATTTTCACAAACTACTTCTTCTTAGGAGCAGCTTGTGGAGCCTTTTTAGCATCTGTTTTTTTAGCTTGCGCTTTAGTTGCTTCTGGCTTTTTGGCATCTTTTTTCTTTTCCATAATAAATTTTTTTATTGTAGATTAAAGGTAGGTAGGAAATAATATTTTTTATTCCCGCATTAGCTAATATTTAACAATACACATCTCTAAGGATAAAAAAAATCGTCTTTGCATTAAGCAACAATGTTGGCAAAGATGCCTCGTAGTATAATATTGCAATAATTCAAAATAAAAAAGCTTTCAACAAAATTATTGAAAGCCTTATTGCCTTTGTAAATTCTAGTTGTGATCTTCCACGATTTTTGGATCGCGATATTTACAACATTCATCTATTCCATTGTAAACTTCATCTTTTGCCTTTATGCTTTTTGTATCGTGGCCTGTGTCTGCAATACTTTGCTCAATGTTTTCAATTGAGGTTTTTTGATCATTATAAATTAAGCTTAACATATGTGTATTTACATCCCATTGCGCACTTTTTACTCCTTTCGCTTTTATGGCTGCTTTTTCTATTCTGTCTTTGCACATCAAACAAACGCCATCCACTTCAAATGAAGTTTTTGCATTTTTATTTTGGGCTAACAGTGTCGAACCCATCATGAATACTGTAATAATTATGATAACTTTTTTCATCTTTTATATTTTTAATTTTTATTCTAAATTAATTCGTGTTAACTATCATTTAAAGTTAATCGATACTATATCGTAATCCCGCAAAATACGAGCTTCCAAATATTGGGCCGTACACAAAGGTAGTATCAAAATTTGCACCAAAAGGATCATCACTTGCTATTATTGGATTATCCTGTTTTGTATTCGTAATATTTTCGCCACCAACATATACTTCAAAATTCTGTGAAAAAACTCTTGTAATCTGCGCATTCAGAGTTGACACGCTCGGAGAAAAATCTGCCAACCTTAGCGCAATTGGATTTGCTGCTGTTGAAGGAAAACGTTGCTCGCCCAAATAATTATACGTTACATCAAACTTCCAATTACTTCCTTTATCCGTTATACCTGTTTCATAAGAAGCATTCGCAAAAAACCGATTGCTTGGCGTTAATGGCACTTGCTTTTTTCCGCTTAGATATGCTGTTTCAACATCGTAATATTTGTAGGCCATTCGTAAATC
Organism: Aequorivita sp.; assembly: GCA_965219125.1. Lineage (GTDB taxonomy): Bacteria > Bacteroidota > Bacteroidia > Flavobacteriales > Flavobacteriaceae > JBBSOK01. The sequence continues at coordinate 2,420,277 of CBDCMO010000002.1, read as the reverse complement.
GAAATGCTCAAAAACATTGTAATTAAATTCTATTTGATAATTGTTTGAATAGCTTGAACCTTCCAAATTGTAAAAATTAATTTCCCGAGGATTTTCATAATCTACAACAACTTGATTTTGAAAATCGGTTCTGTAAAAATCTACAGTTATATCGCCTCTTCTTCCGAAGATATTGAAACCTTGCAGAAATGAAATTCCATAATTCCAAGCAATTTCTGGATCCAAACCATAAATTTTTCCGCCAGTATTTAGAATATTCAAACTTCGAGAAGTTGCAAATATCTGTTGATTTTCAGCAAAAATGTTGGCACTTCTTTTTCCTCTTCCGCCTGAAAAACGTAAGGCAGATTTTTCCCAAGGTGTGTATCGCAAGTGAAAACGTGGGGTAATAAACGCGCCCAACGTATTATGAACGTCGGCACGCAAGCCCAGACTGAAATTTAGATTTCCCAAATTATCAAAATTATATTCGCCAAAAGCACCTACGGAATTTCCTGTTCTCGAGAAATCTTCAGAAAATACATATTCATTGTAATTATCATACGTTCCAGAAATTCCCGTTTTAATTTTGTGCCTTGAATCTCCAATTATTGAATTATACAGCAGATTAACATACAAACTATTTTGCTGAATATTATAATCACGCAACCCGAAATATGATTCTTGATTGTGATGGCTAAAAGCAACTTGAAGTCCTGCAGTACGCCAAGACAACTCTGGATTTACATATCCAAATTTTCCCGAAACATCAACACGTTCCGTTTTTATCTCGCTGCCCCAAGCGTTTGCTGTTCCTCTGTCAATATCTGGGTTAAAATTGGTTTGTCCCGTTTGTTTATTGTCATTTAAATAACGAACATTAAAAAAACCTACAAAGCCATTTTCAGCATCTGTATATTGCCAACGGTTCATAACGTTTACCTGTTTCATTAACGGCACGTCTAAAAATGAGTCGTTATTTTGGTCAAATTCAGTTTCTCGTAAATTACCGTGAACATACAAACCTGTATGCCATTTTTCGGAAACTTTTGTATTTAGATGTGTATTTAATTCAAACCTGCCATTGCCGGATGCGTATGCATTAACGAATAGTTTATCGTCCATTGATGGTTTTTGAAGCTCTGCATTTATCTGGCCAGCAATACTTTCATAACCATTTACAACGCTACCTGCACCTTTTGTAATTTGAATACTTTCCACCCAAGTTCCCGGAATAAAACTTAAACCATAAGCCTGCGAAGCACCGCGAATGCTTGGCACATTTTCGGTTGTAATTAAAATATATGGACTCGTTAGCCCAAGCATTTTAATTTGTCGCGTTCCGGTTAAAGCATCGGCGAAGTTTACGTCTATTGAAGGATTGGTTTCAAAACTCTCTGCAAGGTTGCAACAAGCTGCTTTTAAAAGTTCGGCGCTGCTTATGTTCAGCACATTTTCTGCTTGTAAGTACGAACGTGACGTTGCTTTTTTACGCGACGTAACGGTAACCTCATCTAAGTTGGCAGTCGATTTTAAATAGTGGGTGATTTTCTTCAGACCGTTAACCGAAATTGTATCTGTTGTATAACCAATAAAGCTGATTATCAAATTTTTATATTCAGTTTTATATGGAAGTTCAAAATTGCCATCAAAATCTGTAACCGTACCAACTTGCGTATTTTGCCAATATACGTTTGCACCGGCAAGTGGAATGTTTTTATTCTCAGGATTTTGATCATAAATAGTTCCTGTAACTTTCTGCTGCCCAAAAAATAATGTCGGGCTCAGTAATAATATATAGAGAAGTCTTTTCATTATAAATAGATTTTTAGTAGCATATAAACTGACATAATCAGCATTATACTATTTTCAATAAAAGTTGCTTCCGTCATTGGCAAGTTTAAGGCTGTACCCAAACAGGCACATTTTATTTTTTTCTTGCTCAATAAGGTTTGTGTAACACCAATTGTTGTGATTCCAAGAATTATGATGGTTACAATTAAGGCAATTTTTATATTAAAATGCATTAAAAACATAAGGCCCAAGGCAGTTTCTAGAAATGGATAAATCCATCCATAAGCAGGAATTAATTTTGCCACAGGATCATACATTTGGAAGGATTCAGGAAAGCCTTTTAAATCCAACATCTTAAAAAAGCTAAAGACAATAAAGAAAAGCCCCATAAAATCCATCATAAAATTTGCTGTGCTCCAAGGGTTATAATTCAATAGAACTGAAGCAACTGCGATGTAAAGAAAAATTAGGAGCAACGGTTTTAGCTGTTCTATTTTAGATTTTTCCTCAACTTTTACTTCAGAAGTATTTTCGAAAATATTAGTTTCCTTCTTTTCTGAAATGGTATATTTTGACGGTAAAGCCTTCGAAAATTTTTCATTTGAAATGTGATTTTTCATTGAGATTTCAGCTTCCCCTTTTTCAAGGTTAACGGAAACCTTTAAAGTTCCTTCAACTGCTGAAAGTTTTTCTTCAACAGAAGCCCTGCAATTGTTGCACGTCATTCCTGTTATTTTATAGGTGTGTTTCATTATTCTGTTTTAGGTTTTTAAATAATAAAAAATTTAAGCACTAATCCGGCCACTAGCCATATATAGCAAAAAAATGCTGCATATTTCATAATTTTTTCCAGCAATTTGCCTTTTGGCGCCATTTCGCCCATTTTACGTTTAACATTTTTGTGTTTGACAAATGCCCAATAGATTAAAAAAACTGTAATTGCCAAAAAAGCAAGGTTTAGATAAAATGTATAATTAAACTTAAAATATTCTGTATCGCTAATTTTTACTTGTGATGGATTTGGTAAAATGCTGAAAATATCAAATGCATAATGTAATGTCAAAGACGCTCCAATTAAAGAGACAAAAAGTAAAAACAGCATAAAAAGACTCATTTTCCAACCGTAATATTTCGCATTGATTCTTAGTATAGGAAATACCACCAAATCACTAAATATAAATGCCATTACACCAGCAAAACTAACACCTTTGCCGAAGAGGAGAGCCGCCAAAGGAATGTTTCCCATTGAGCCAATAAATGTTAAAAAAGCTGCTATTGGGCCGACCAATACATGTTCCAAAATTTCTATAAATGTGAAATCGGTATTGCCATTTCCACTATTTATAAACAGCCATTGAAAAAAAGAGTCGGGCACAAAAACTGCAATGATGCCTGCAATAGTAAAGCCTACCGTAACATCTTTCCAGACCATTCCCCATTCCATCTTATATTGCTTGCCTACTTTTGCCCAACTTTCAGCGGATTTTAATTTTTTTATAAAGGATGCTTCTTTCGCGTTTTCATTGTTTTCAGCCGCTTTCAAGTTTTTTCGCGCATTTTCAATTAACTTCTTAGGCTTTATAATTCGTATTAATAGCCAACTAATCAAAATTAATAAGACACCACCAACATACTCACCTACCACAAATTGCCAACCCAGAAATATTGAAATAATAATGCCCAGTTCAATCACCAAATTTGTTGATGCCAATAAAAACGCGATTGAAGAAACAAAACTTGCTCCTTTCTTAAAGAGCGATTTTGTTGAAGCAAGTGCGGCAAAACTGCAACTGCTACTAATAAAGCCAAAAAATGTACCCAAAAGAACACTCTTGCCTTCGTGTTGATTCATCTCTTTCTGCATTCGCTTTTCAGTCACAAAAACTTGAATGATACTGCTTATTATATATCCTAAAATAAACGCCCAAACTGCCATCCAAAAAAATCCAGTACTAGTGTAGGCAGCTTCGCCCCAGTTTGTTAAAAAATCTTTCATCATTATTTATTTTGAAGCCTTTTGATAGCTAATTTCATTTCGGCAATTTCCTTCTTTTGGGTTTCAATAATATCATTAGCCAATTCTTTAACTTCAGGATCTTTAATGTCTGCCCGTTCGCTCGTTAATATTGCTATGGAATGGTGAGGGATCATAGCTTCCATCCAAAGCACGTCTCCTACAGGTTTTTGCGTCCGCACCAAAAACAAGGCGCCCGAAAAAATTAATATGCTTCCAACTAAAATGGCTAAATTCTTATTTCTGTTATTATACATATTCAACATGAATACCAACATTATTACTGCCATGCAAGAAATGCCCAAACAAGACATATAAAATCGAGTTAGGCTAAAATATACGTGGTTAAGTTGGTACGTGTTCAAATACATAGTAACATACATTGCTATAAATGATGCGAGTAGCATTAATACGAATTTTGTATAACTATATTTATGCATTGTTTTCTTTTGATTCTTCATATTTCTAGGCGTTAAAATTTAACTGAAAGTCCTCCGCCAGCGCCAAAACGATTGTCGTAGCTTGCTATTACAGAAAAGTTTTTGGAGAGGAGATATTCAACCCCAGCACTCCACGTTGTGTCAGATTCATACGTGCTATTATTTTCAAATGTGTTTACCAAACCAAAATCTGCCTGATATTCATAATAGCTAAAAATCAAAGTGCGCGGAAAAACCATAATTTCCCTACCCACACTAATTTGAGGTCTTAATTTACTATCAACCCGAACATCAAGATCAAATAAGTACGGAGTGAGATATCGAACTCCAGCAATTGCCGTTGTTTCAATGTCATCCAAACTATCTACCATACCATTTTCTACATTTACACCTCCAAACATGCGGAGATAATCGTGCAAATAGTGCTCATAGGTAAATTCTGCCTCAATGTTTTTGTTCCAGCCATATTCCGCCATCACATTAAATTGATTACGCATGTTTGAGGCTGTAAGATTAATATCACCCATATGCGAAGCAAAATTTGCCTTTCCCCAAGAATACCAGCTATCCATTTCATTTATAAGTTTGGAAACTGGGAAATCCTTCATACGCTCGTCTCTTGGTGTATCGTAACTAAAAATTCGTGTCATACCGCTCATCATATGATATAAAACGTGGCAATGAAACAGCCAATCGCCATACGCATCTCCATAAAATTCTATGGTTACTTGTTGCATTGGCGGTACATTTACGGTATGCTTTAATGGCGAATACTCTCCGTTTTTATTTAGCACTCTAAAAAAGTGTCCGTGCAGATGCATTGGGTGATGCATCATTGTAAGATTGTTCATTGTAATACGAGTAACCTCACCAGATTTGATTTGAATATTATCTGTTTCTGAAATTGGAACGCCATTCATGCTCCAGATATATCGATTCATATTTCCTGTGAGATTTAATAGAATTTCCTTTTCTTGTGCATCTTTGGAGAAGGTTGTTTTTTTTGGAGATTTAAGATAGTCGTAGTTGTATTGGGCATTCATCTGCATATTGTCCATCTGCATATCATCCATTTTCTTCATATTCATTTTGGAATGATCCATTTTTTCTCCCTTTATTATATCTTTAGACATATCTATCTTTTCCGATTTCATCTTGGAATGATTTGTTTTTTCCTCCTCATCCGTAGTCATATCCATTTCCATTTTTCCATTTGGCGCTGCCTCATCTTTCATTTTCATTTTCCCCATATCGTGCATTCCATCCATTTGCATTCCATATTCTTCCTTCATCTTAAAGCGTTCATCCCTTTTGGGTTGAAATTTTAAAGCGTGCGCGCCCATTTTCATTTTCATATTTGCCATCTGCTTCATCATCGCAATTTTATCTGGCTTTGGAAGAACCTCGGCGGACATAACTTTACCATTTCCGAAATAAGCAGTAGTAAAACCTGACCCATCTTGAGCCATTGATCTTAATTCAACCTTTCCACTTTCAGGAATTGTAACAATAACATCGTATGTTTCAGCTATAGCGATAAATAGTTTATTTTTTTCAACTGGGACAACATCCAAACCATCTGCCGAAACCAAAACCGGTATTTTGCCACCAAACGTCATCCAAAATTGTGTGGAAGCGGAGCCATTTATAATGCGCAATCGTATTTTTTCCCCAGGTTTAAATTGTGGATATTCCTGAGTTGGTCTTCCATTTGTTAGAAATGTGGGGTAGTAAATATCTGCAATGTCTGCGCCTTCCATTCGTTGTCTCCAAAAATCTACTTGTGCTCCAAATGCTCCACAGGCAATTACCGTATTTAATGGTGTTGCGGTTCCCTTTTTTATATTATACCATTCTGTTCCTCGTTTTAAAGTGCGTAAAACATTTTTGGGTTTTTCGTTTGTCCAGTCTGAAAGCATGACCACCAAATCCGTGTCATAATCTATAGTTTTCTCTTTCGGTTTAATTACTATACTCCCAAAAACGCCACTTTGCTCTTGCAACATAGTGTGGGAATGATACCAATATGTACCACTTTGATTTAAAGGAAATGAATATGTAAAGGTTGTACCAGGCTTAATTGGCGGTGTTGTTAAATAGGGAACGCCATCTTGAAAATTTGGCAACAGAAGGCCGTGCCAATGCACAGATGTTTCCATTTTCATATTATTGGTAACGTGAATTACGGCTTGCTCACCTTCAATAAATTCTAAAGTTGGCCCAGGAATTGTTCCATTTACAGCCATTCCCATCACATTTTTACCTGTAATATTTATTGTTTGTTCCTCTATAGTTAAGTTGTATTCCTTAATTGGCCGGATTGAATCTGTTTCTTGAGAAAAGATTTCTCCTGCACGGAAAAAAAGAATTGTAATTATAATTAAGGATAATCTCATTATTTTTATTTGAAAATATATAGAAATTACCTCCGAATTCTTCGGAAGTATTAATCAATATCCTGCTGAAACTTTAAAATTTAAAGCACACAGGGATTTTCAAAATCAAATAAGGAAGGTTTGATAAAGAACGGGAATGTCTTTATCCATTGGTGGCGGATTATAGTCCGCATAATAATTAATTGATGTGTCGTAATTGGGAACTTGCTGCAATACGAAGATTGGCACGAATGCAGCTATAAATATTTTATTTAGGGACACATTAAAAGTTGCTTTTGCAAAAGTATCGTCCGTCGAAATCTTTGTAATATGGTTTTTACAGCAACTATGATCGTCAACAATTTTAGTTTTTCCATCACAATTTGCAATTTCAACATCCATTCCACATGACAAATTTTTGTGGCCAATTGTTATTTCCGACATCATTTCCTTACCACCACAAAAGTGTTGGGCATATCCAATTCCTGTACTACTCGCCAAAAGCAAGACAGAAAGAAATAAGGAAACTATTTTTTTCATAGAATGCAAAAATACAAAAAAGCCTTTCAAATTAATTGAAAGGCCTTTCGGTTTTAACAAATTTGATTAAATGCTAGAAAGCATATTGCAATCCCGCAACAAAACTTTCTTTGTTTTTTAATTGGATACCATCAAGATTTTGATAAAGCGGATGGGAAATTTCAAGTCCTAAACGTAAATTTTTTAACGCTCCATTAGGCACATAAAAATTTATCCCGAAACCACCTTCAATTATTTTTCCGCCGCTATTATTGGTGTCGGCAGTAATTACCATTGCCGGATTCAAGTCTGGATTTATTCCTTTTATGCCATCAATACTCTCACCTTTTACTCTTACGGAAAAACTCATAACATCTGCAGCCTTTACAGCAAACCAATTGTTTATATCGTAACGATTGCCCAAAGTATAGCCACGGTTGTTCTCGCTGGTACGGATTGTTGCATTTACTTGATTACCACCAGAAATGGCACCACTCTGCCACAAAAATGTAAGACCACCTTCCACATCAAAAGTACCACTACCAATTTGCATAGGATAGGGTAATATAACATCTTTGCCCATTGATGCCGGGTTTTTATCCATCTCTTCTATACTTCCTGTCGGCAATGAAACACCGAGCTTGGCGTGCAATTGCGTATGGTTTTTATTATGAAGTTTATAAAGAGCATTCACTTTTGTATCAGCAAAGCCGCTCGCCTTTGTAGTAAATAAACTACCCATTTTAGTTACGTGGTCCATATTTTTATCTAAATAGCTACCCATAACATTTAGCGTTAAACGGTTTGTTGGCGCAAACATTAATCCTACCATATGCATTTGCATTGGCATATTGTAAGGCGTTGCCATATAATTTGCAAGTGCCTCACCAACGGTTGCATCTTCACTACCTTGTTTTAAATCTTGCATAGTCATATACATGTATTTGTAAGAAACCATAAATTCCCCCTTTGCATGAATATGATCAGCAGTAATTGATATTGGAGCGTGACCATCCGGCCTATTTCCTTTCCAGTTATTTGTTTCTTCATTATTTTGCTGACCAAAGACGTTAGAAATCGCCAATAGTAGAACAGCAATGATATAATTTTTCATTTTTTGAAATTTTGAATTAATTGCATAGCCAACATTGCTTCGTAAAGAATATTTTTTTGAAGCAATTGGAGAAATGCGGTAAATTATTTTGATTTTTTCTTTTAGGAGATTTACCGAAAATATTGTGGAGGCCTGTCTAATCGATGTTGGAAATCTATTTCAGCTTTATTCAAATAATAAAATAAAAGATTTTTATATATTTTTTTATAAGCAAATTCGGTTTCTGAAATTGGCTGAAAGTAAAGTGGGAAAAATGCGCTGGAGAGATTTAGTGCAGTGGTGGACTTGTCGCCAGATTTTTCATTTTCCAACCCCAATTTTTTAGATAAGTGACACTTGCCGTTGCACTGCAATTGTGGGTTATCTTTGTTAACACAATATGTTTTAACAATATAATCTAAATTTAATTCAAAATAAATATAATAACCAACGCAATACGAAGGACGCGCGGCAAAGAGAATTAAGATACTTATAGCTAAAATCTTACGCATTATTAAAAGTTCACTTCTATTTTATTTCAGCCTCAATCCTACCGCATTTTAACATTTTATCACCAAAGTATGGGTTTTGAATCTCTTTGGTATTACTAAACCAAGATGCACCTTCATTATTAAATGCCATAGGACAAAATTGTTTGTAAACTGTCCCACTCGCCAAAGCGCCGTTTAAAATTGGCTCCATTGCCGCGGTCAATGCTACAAAACTTTTGCGTTGTGCTTCAACGTCTGTGGAATTTGCCATTTCTGAAAGAGCTGTTTGTGCTGTTTTATCTGCATCAAAATCTTTTATGGTACCCAATAATGTCTTGGCGGCATCGGCTGTTTTTTTAGAATCTGTTTCTACCAAAGCATTTTTAACTGCAAGATAATCTGTAAAAACCTGTGCTATCTTTTCGTCTTTAAAAGAAGATTCGGTTGTTGCAACTTCTTCAATACTTGTGTTATTAGTATCAACTGTTACAACTTCTGGCTCTGTATTGCTACTATTTTTACAAGAAAATGAAAGAATAGAAAGTGAAGCGACTAGAATGATTTTCAAATATTCCATACCAATTATTTTTCCGCAAAAATACCGTTTTATTTTTTCCGCTGAAAATAAAAAGCAGGCAATAAAATGAATAGTAACAATGGTTGAATTAGAAATCGTCTCACATAAAAAAGTATGAGATGGTTTGAAGATTCTGCTGAAAATTCAATTAAAAGTATGTACGCTGAAAATAGAAATAGAAACAAAACCCCGTAAACCAATGCTGAAACTTTATTAATTCCTCGGTTTTGAAAGATAAGCCAAATTATTCCTAAAGAGAAAAAGGCATTCAATATGTATCTAAAAAAAATATCGAAATACATTTTAAAACCGTAAAAACCTGGTAACGGTTCAATGGTATGTTCGGTTTTGAAGTAATTTGTTAATGGATCATAAAACAGATTTGCTTCAAAATAACGTATTGCAATTAATACCATTCCAAAAATTATAATTAAAAATATCCGAAGATTTTTACCCATTACTTTTGGGTTTAATAGGTGGTAACATTTTTATCCAAACTATCCATAAAATAAAGGTCATTCCATAAATAATTGAGGGAAAAATAACGGTATGCAAAATATTTTCGCATTGCGGATAATGGTATAATATAGTTGAAAGTAACACAATTCTAAAAATATTTACAACATAAATTAACAAAGAACCTGCAAGAATAAACAGCACTGTTTTTTTAAATTTTTCGGCAAATGAGATAATAAATGCAGTGAATAAAATTATGACACTAATACTATTACAACCTTCAATTATTTTTGCCAAATAGTTGTTTTCAACATATAAACGAATCATTGGTTCAACAACATCAGCTTTTACAAAACTTGCATATCCAATTGCATTAATTATTCCACTGCTTTGGTTTGCTACCAAATTGGTCACAAAATCTGGATAATAGTTTCCGTTTTCAGAAATATTTAGATAAAAACTATAAAACAAACTCAAAACAAAATAAGTGCCCAAAAAAAGTGCAACGAATTTAAGAACGGGTTTATATTTTATAAGAAGTTCTTTCAAAAAATGTAGAATATTTTTAACAAAAATACAGTATTTCAACAATGCTTTTTTGATGGTTTGGAATTACTTTTGGCCAAAATTTATAATTATGCCATTCAGCAGTTTACAACCAAAAATAAAAGCTATTCTTGCTAATAAAGAAGATTCGGTAAATGAAAAACTTACCGAAGTTTGCCAATTATTGCAAACAACTATTGGATATTATGATTGGGTTGGATTTTATTTTGCAAATCACGAAAAGCAAACGCTACATTTAAAAGCATATGCTGGTGAAGAAACTGATCACACAGAAATACCATTCGGTAAGGGCATTTGTGGTCAAGTTGCCGTAAGCAATCAAAATTTTGTAGTGCCAGACGTTAAAGCACAGGACAATTATATTGCGTGCAGCATGTCTGTTAAGGCAGAAATTGTTGTGCCACTTTTTAAAGATGGTAAAAATATTGGGCAGATTGATATTGACAGCAATACCGCAGATCCATTTTCAGTAGAAGACGAGCGTTTTTTGGAATGGCTGAACAAAGAGATTTCGGTAATTTTATAATTCCGTCCCCCTGACCCACAAAGGGGAATTCCACTTTTGAGAAAAAATAACGCTGCAATTGCAGCCTTTTTTTTAAGTGAGTTTTCCCCTTTGGTGTTAGGGGGATTTACATTCCCGTTCTAATAGCTTCAACAGGATCCAATTTTGATGCTGAAATTGCTGGTAAAATTCCGGAAATTAAGCCAATAACGGCTGAAATTGCTGTACCTATAAACATATTCCACGGAGAAAGTACAAATTTAAAATCCCCGGTAAAATGCGAGGCGCCTATAGAAACCAAGAATACTAGGAACAAACCAATTAATCCTCCAATTACTGCCAAGATAACCGCTTCAAATAAAAATTGAAATAAGATAAACTTGTTTTTTGCGCCAAGGGATTTTTGAATTCCAATTAAGTTAGTCCGTTCCTTTACGCTAACAAACATAATATTGGCAATACCAAAACCGCCAACCAATAGCGAAAAACCACTTATTATAAGTCCAATTACATTCATTTGGCTTGTAATTTTATCAATTATATCGGCAAAACCTTGCAATTGGTTCACAAAAAAATTATCTATATCATCGGGTTTTAAACCGCGCGCTGAACGTAACCGTTGACTCATAAGTGCGATAAATTCTGGAATGTCTACTCCTTTTTCCGGTTTTACAATTATAAATGGAAATGTCTGTTTATTATTATCACCTAAAATCCTTCTCACTACATTAACAGGCAAATAAACTGATGTGTCTTTTGAACCACCAAAAAGTCCGCTTCCCTCCTTTTTTAATACGCCAATTACTGTAAAACGCCTTCCATAAAGCCTTATTTCTTTTCCCAATGAAGCTTTTGCTGAAGAAAATAAACCATTAGCAATTTCATCGCCCAAAACAATTACGGGCGTACCGCTGTTAGATTCGCTTTCGTTAAAAAATCTACCTTCGGCAAGTTGTAATGCTTCAATTTGGTAATAATCGTCTGTAACCGCACCAATATTTACACTACTTATTGTTTTGTTTTCATATTTAACTGTTTCTTGACCAACATTTAACGTATAAGAAGCAGCCTCTAAATTTGGAACATTCTTTTTTAAATATTGAAATTCATCATAGGTAACATCCGGAAATTGCTCTCTTTTCCAATTTGGAACTTCGGTTGGGCCAAAAGAAAATCTGCCAACGTACATTGTGCTATTATCCAATGAGCTTATACTACCTTTTATTTCTCTTTTAAGTGAGTCTACAGCCGCCAAAACCGCAATTATTGAAAATATTCCAATGGTGACACCAACTAAAGATAAAAAAGTACGTAACTTATTGTTTTTTAACGCATTAATTGCGAAGTTGAAACTTTCTCTTAAAACTCGTAAATAGATTAGCATTCTTTAAAAATCAATAGGTGATGTAAGAATTCGAATTTGATAAAAATAATTCTAAAAATTTCAAATTAAGAACTATATAATAGACCAGTAATTATACAAATTTAGGATAAAAGGCGCAATTTAAAGGTTTTGCTATTCCGCTTAAAACTATTCTTTAAAATCATTAAAATATAAGACGTTTTCACGTTCAAGATGTTACAGTTTTTGCACTAAATGATTACTTTTGCAACTTCCATTTAAAAACAAAGTATCCAACAAGAAACTATGAGTCAAGATAAAAAGATTTCAACAGCATTAATTTCAGTATTTCATAAAGAAGGATTGGCACCTGTTGTTAAAAAATTAAACGATCTTGGTGTGCGAATTTACTCAACCGGTGGCACAGAAAAATTTATAAATGATCTTGGAATCGAGGTCATTGCGGTTGAAGATATTACAGATTATCCCTCAATTTTAGGAGGTCGCGTTAAAACTTTGCATCCAAAGATTTTTGGCGGAATTTTAAATAGACAAGAAAACGAAGCCGATGTTGCTGAAATGGATGAATATAACATTCCACAATTAGATGTGGTGATTGTAGATTTATATCCTTTTGAAAAGACCGTTGCCTCAGGCGCTAGCGAAGAAGAAATAGTTGAAAAAATTGATATTGGCGGTATTTCGCTTATTCGTGCAGCTGCCAAAAATTTTAAAGATACATTATGTATTTCCTCGGTTGAAGATTATGCTGAATTTGTAGATTTACTTTCAGGCAATAACGGTTCAATTTCTATAGAAGACAGAAAAAGATTTGCAGCCAAATCGTTCAACGTTTCATCACATTACGATACTGCCATTTTTAATTATTTTTCAAAGGAAGATTCTACTGATAAAAGTTTAAAAATTTCAATAGAAAAAGGACAAACTTTGCGATACGGTGAGAATCCGCATCAAAAGGGATATTTCTTTGGGGATTTTGAAGCAATGTTTGACAAAATTCACGGAAAGGAATTAAGCTATAACAATCTTTTAGACGTTGACGCAGCCGTAAATTTGATGAATGAATTTACAAATGAAGATCCAACGTTCGCAATTTTAAAACATAATAATGCCTGCGGAATTGCACAGCGAAAAACAATTCATCAAGCTTATATTGATGCTTTGGCCGGTGATCCAGTTTCGGCCTTCGGTGGTATTTTAATTTCCAATATTGAAATTGATGAAGAAACCGCAACCGAAATAAACTCACTTTTTTGTGAAGTTGTAATTGCGCCGGCCTTTTCAGAAAAAGGGTTGGAGATTTTGAAAGGAAAGAAAAATAGAGTTCTTTTAATTCAAAAATCTAGCAAACTTTCCGATACAATAACAAGAACTTGTCTTAATGGTTATTTGGTGCAAGACAAGGATAGCAAAACAGACAGCGAACAAGATTTAACCAACGCCACGGGCAATAAACCAACAGCTACCGAGTTAGAAGATTTGTTATTTGCCTCAAAAATTTGCAAAAACACAAAGAGCAATACAATTGTTTTAGCAAAAAATAAGCAATTGTGTGCAAGCGGAACAGGGCAAACATCTAGAGTAGATGCGCTAACGCAAGCCATTGTAAAAGCAAAATCTTTTAATTTCGATTTAAAAGGCGCAGTTATGGCAAGTGACGCATTTTTTCCGTTTCCGGATTGTGTGGAGATTGCACACAACGCAGGGATTACGGCGGTAATACAACCGGGCGGCTCAATAAAAGATGATTTGAGTATTGAATATTGCAATGCCAATAACATTGCGATGGTATTAACGGGGACAAGACATTTTAAACACTAAAAAAACACTAATTTTGTAGCATTATTTTTATAGCTGCAATAACATAATACCCAAACAAGACTATGGGATTTTTTGATTTCTTAACCGAAGAAATAGCGATAGATTTAGGAACGGCAAACACATTAATAATTCATAATGATAAGGTTGTAGTTGACGCTCCATCTATTGTGGCGCGCGATCGCACAACTGGAAAAATTATTGCAGTTGGTCGTGAAGCAGCCTTGATGCAAGGTAAAACACATGAAAATATAAAAACAATTAGGCCACTAAAAGATGGTGTAATTGCAGATTTTGATGCGAGTGAGAAGATGATTAATATGTTTATTAATGATATTCCTGCGCTTAAAAAGAAATGGCTAAAACCATCTTTACGAATGGTTATTTGCATACCAAGCGGTATTACGGAAGTAGAAATGCGTGCAGTAAAAGAAAGTGCCGAACGTGTAAATGGTAAAGAAGTTTATCTTATTCACGAGCCAATGGCAGCAGCTATAGGTATTGGTGTAGATATTATGCAGCCGAAAGGGAATATGATTGTAGATATTGGAGGTGGTACAACCGAGATTGCTGTAATTGCGCTTGGTGGTATTGTTTGTGATAAGTCTATTAAAATTGCGGGTGATGTTTTTACGAACGACATAGTTTATTATATGCGCACCCAACACAATTTATATGTAGGCGAACGTACTGCTGAAAAAATAAAAATACAGATTGGTGCTGCAACCGAAGATCTTGAAATTCCGCCTGACGAAATGGCCGTACAAGGTCGTGATTTGTTAACCGGAAAACCAAAACAAGCGCTTACCTCATTTCGGGAAATTGCAAAGGCTTTGGACAAATCTATCCTTAGAATTGAAGATGCGGTTATGGAAACTTTATCGCAAACGCCACCAGAATTAGCAGCAGATATTTACAATACAGGTATTTACCTTGCGGGCGGTGGTAGTATGCTTCGTGGTTTAGACAAACGGTTGTCACAGAAAACAGACTTGCCAGTTTATATTGCAGAAGATCCTTTAAGAGCAGTCGTTCGTGGAACAGGAATTTGTTTAAAGAATTTGGCTAGATACAAAAGTGTTCTTATAAAATAGGAATGTTGAAGTAAATTAGCTCCAACTTTCAGTTTTATTTTCCTTATTCAAAAGAAAAAAACTAACTTTTCTCGGTATTTAAAGATTAAAATGGCATCCCCAAAATAGAGCGACCATGCAACAGATTATATATTTCTTTATTAGGAATAAAAATTTCCTGCTGTTTGCATTGCTGTTTGCACTTTCCGTTGCGCTTACAATTAACGCACATTCTTACCACAAAAATAAGTATATAGGTTCTGCAAATGCAGTTGCGGGTAAAGTTTACACAGCGAGAAATAATGTGCAATCCTATTTTGGGCTAGATGATGAAAATGAACTTTTAGTAAAAGAAAACCTCAGACTGCGCGAAATAATTGAAGGCCTTAAAGCTGAAACCGGGTTCAAAGCCATAGATACTACTTCATTCGATTCATTAATTAGAGCCTCAGTTTTTAAATTTATTCCTGCCAAGGTTATAAATAATTCCTATTCAAAATCTAAGAATAATCTCACATTAAATCAAGGGTTAAATGATGGGATTGAGAATGATATGGGTGTAGTTACGGCAAGTGGAATTGTTGGTATTGTAAATAGCACCTCAGCAAGATTTGCAACCGTTCAATCTATCTTGAATACACAAAGTAAAATAAACGTAAAGCTTAAAAAAAGTAGTCATTTTGGCACTTTAATATGGAATACGAAAAATCCTAATATTGTTCAGATAGTAGATATTCCAAGGCTCGCACCTTTAAAAATGGGTGATACAATTGTCACTGGTGGCAAATCCACTATATTTCCGGAAGGACTATTAGTTGGAACGTTAATCGATTTTTCTTCAGATAAAGATGATAATTATTATTTGGTAAACGTGAAGCTGTTTAATGATATGACGAGCCTCTCACACGTATATATGGTTAAAAATAAAGAGTCTGAAGAAATTATATTATTGGAAAAAAGCGTAGAAGATGAACAATAACGAGATATTGGTTAATGCCGCGCGATTTCTTTTTTTGCTTTCCCTGCAAATATTTTTGTTGAATAACATAAACTTCCTTGGCTTTATTAATCCGTATTTATATATACTTTTCATCATATTTTATCCGTTAGATGGTAATAAAGGTTTGTTGATATTCTTAAGTTTTTTATTAGGATTGAGTATTGATATTTTTTCGGATACCGGCGGTGTACACGCTGCGGCAAGTGTTTTTATAGCATATATGCGTCCCAATATTTTAAAGTTTGCATTTGGTGTAAGTTATGAGCATAATTCCATAAAAATTAGAAAGGCTAATTTAACCGAACGTTTTGCCTATTTTGGAAGCCTTGTGCTAATGCATCATTTAATGTTATTCATTTTAGAGATTTTTAGTTTTCAACATCTATCTTTAATATTAAAATCAACGGTGTTTTCAGGAATATTTACTCTATTCCTAATTTTTATAAGTCAATTGTTATTCAGTACTAAAAAGTCATGAGAAAAGTAATATTAATTGCGCTGGTGTTGGCGAGTGGAGTAATTTTTGCGTCGCGATTATTTTATTTGCAAATTTATGATACCTCATTTCAAAAATTATCTGAAAACAATGCGGTAAAGGTTTTATATGACTATCCGCAACGCGGTTATCTGTTTGATAGAAATGGGGAATTGTTGGTAACAAATCAACCATCTTATGATGTAATGGTAATTCCGCGAGATGTAAAAACTATAGATACGTTAGAATTCTGCCAATTGCTAAAAATTCAGAAAAGCGACTTTTTGGATATTATGGCAAAGGCTAAAACATATTCTCCAAGATTGCCTTCGGTTGTAATTCCGCAGTTGAACAAAGCCGATTACGCATACCTTTCAGAAAAAATGTACAAGTTTGAAGGTTTTTATATTCAACGCAGATCACTTCGAAATTACCACGTTAAAAACGCAGCGAATGTTTTGGGTTATATTGCTGAAGTTAATGACGCAAACATTAAAGCAAATCCATACTATAATATGGGCGATCTTACGGGAAAGCAAGGCGCGGAAGCAAGTTATGAAGAAGTTTTACGTGGTATTAAAGGGGTTAAGCACATTCAAAAAGATAGATTTAATCGCGACATAGGCGCCTATAAAGATGGAATTTTTGACACTTTACCACAACGCGGACACGATATTACATTAACCATTGACGAGCAATTGCAGAAATATGGGGAAGAGTTGATGGTGAACAAACGTGGCGGTATTGTTGCAATTGAGCCTTCAACAGGTGAAATTTTAGCATTAGTAACTGCACCAAGTTACGATCCTGCACTTTTAGTTGGAAGAGATAGATCCAAAAATTTTACAAAACTTTTTTACGATACAATTGCCAAACCATTATATGATAGAGGTTTGCAAGGTGAATATCCTCCAGGCTCTCCTTTTAAAACATTGACAGCCCTTATCGGGTTACAAGAAGGTGTGATTGATACAGAAGAACCAATATATTGTTATGGCGGCTATAATTATGGAGGAAGCCACAAATTAGGTTGTCACCATCACCCAACTCCTTTGGCTATGATTGGTGGAATTGCAAATAGTTGCAACGCCTATTTTTGCACGGTTTATAGAAGAACAATAGAAAAATATCCAACCCCGCAAGAAGGAATTGATCATTGGAAGGCGCACTTAAGCAGTTTCGGTCTTGGCGAATATCTTGGCAGCGATATGCCAATTGGTCGAAAAGGTTTTATACCAAGTTCCAAATTTTACAATCGAGCCTATAAATATCCGGAATATAAATGGTTTGCAACGGCAACAATTTCCAATGCTATTGGACAGGGTGAAGTTTCACTAACACCAATGCAAATGGCAAATTTTGTAGCAACTATTGCAAACAAAGGATTTTATTATGCTCCACATATTATTAAGAATATTAACGGGCCAGATACAATACCAAAAGCTTACACCACCAAACACATTACAACTGTCGAGCCTCAGTATTTTGAACCAGTAATTGAAGGTATGCACGAAGTTTACACGCGCGGTACCGCATCATCAATCCAAATTCCTGGTATTGAGATTTGCGGAAAAACTGGAACTGCAGAAAATTACACCAAAATTAATGGGAAGAAAACACAATTGACTGACCATTCAATTTTTGTAGCATTTGCTCCAAAGGACAATCCTAAAATTGCAATTGCCGTATTTGTTGAAAATGGATATTGGGGAAGCCGTTGGGCAGGTAGAATTGCCGGTTTAATGATTGAAAAATATCTAAAAGGCGAAATCACCCGAACAGACATGGAAAAATATGTATTGGAAGGAAGTCTTGAGGCAGAATATGAAAAACCGTATAGTGGCATTCCATTTACAATAAACCATTAATGGCTTTTACCAAAAACTTTCCTCGATACGATTGGTTAATAATTTTAATCTTTATAAGCTTAGTTAGCTTTGGTTGGTTAAATATTTATTCGGCTTCCTTAAGTGATTCTGCTGAAGGGTTTTGGGATTTCAGCCAAATTTACATGAGGCAACTTATGTTTATTATCCTTAGCGTAATTCTGATAATATTTATACTTGCGGTTGAGGCTAAATTTTATGAACGTTTTGCCAGCGTTTTTTATGTTATTTCCCTCATTTCATTATTAGGTTTATATGTGTTCGGTAAAAATATTTCGGGCGCAACTTCTTGGTATGCTCTTGGCAGTTTTAGCATACAACCAAGTGAATTTGCAAAAGCAGCCACTGCATTGGCTTTGGCAAAATATGTAAGTGATATTCAAACCAATATGCGCGATCTTAAATATCAAGTTGGCGCATTTATTATTTTGGCACTTCCGGCGCTTTTTATTGTACCGCAGCCGGATCCCGGCAGTGCATTAATTTACGCTGCGTTTATTTTTCCGCTTTATCGAGAAGGATTGCATTTGGTTTATCTGCTTTTTATTTTATTTTCTGTAATGCTATTTGTTTCAACTCTTGCATTTGGAGTTTTGTTCGTCTGTATTGCGGTTTTGGTTATTATGGCAATCGTATTTTATAAGCGCCGAAGAAGAAAACCCAATATTATAAAATACGTTATAATTGCAGTTAGTTGTATGGCTTTCGCATTTTCGGTAAGCTACATTTTCAACAATGTTTTTGAACAACGTCACCGAGATCGTTTTAATATTGTTTTGGGGAAAGAAGTAGATGCGCGCGGCATTGGCTATAACACCAACCAAAGTGAAATAGCAATTGGTAACGGTGGTTGGTTGGGAAAAGGTTGGACACAAGGCACGCAGACAAAAGGAAATTTTGTGCCAGAGCAACACACCGATTATATTTTCACCACGGTTGGTGAAGAATGGGGATTTGTAGGCAGTATGATTGTGGTTATACTTTTTATTTTACTAATTATCAGGCTTATTATAAAAGCCGAAAAACAACGCACGCAATTTGGCCGCGTTTATGGTTACAGTGTTGCCTCCATATTATTTCTGCACTTTTTTGTAAATATTGGAATGGTAACTGGCATCTTTCCAACCGTTGGTATTCCACTTCCGTTTTTTAGTTACGGCGGCTCCGCACTTTGGGGCTTTACCATTTTGCTATTTATTTTTGTGAAAATCGATTCTAGTAGGTTTGAGTTTAATTGAAGTTGAAACTACTGATACTTTAAGAATATCTTAGAATAAAAAAATTACACTTGGTTTTTGAACAGTTTTGCAAGAAGTAAGAACTTTATCAAAATTTAATTGCTGACATTCAACCAAGGAAGAAAAAAAACATCGACAGAAAACTGAAAACTACTTTCCTCCCCATTCATTCAACATTACTGAACTTTCAATTTTTTCTTGAACCTTTTCAGATAAATTTGGAAAAAAGTTGATGCCCGTTTTTTGTTCAATAAAATCTATTGGTACCACATATTCATAAAATGATTGGCTTGAAGGTTTATTGGGAATTATAAAACCCAACACCTTTTGGTTTCCATCGGTTACGTCATAAACTATTTTGTAGAATTCTTCCGGAACTGAAACTTTTTCATCTCCAATTTTTGGCAATCCAGTTTTCAAAATCGGCCCAGTTATTACGTAAACGCCATTATATTTTTCTGCCCAAAACCGTACTTTTTGTTCTAATCTATTCCAAATACCTGAATTAAATTCTTTGTTTTGCGGACTAATATTGCTGGTCAAAAAAGTTTCAGTATAAGCTTCAAAATTTATTCTTCTGTCTCCCGCAGGGCAAAGATGACCTTTGTCATAACCAGAATTTTTGTAATCGCGCCAATCTGCCGATTTCGTTTTTACGGCTGCATCTTCTACAAAATACGGTCTATCAAATTCATTTTTGCTCAATTCCTTTTGAAGCAAAGGATAAGCAACCCATTCTGCCTGTTCATTTGGTTCAGAATATGAAAGTGTGTAGTATTTATGATTTACAATTTGCCCAGTTGTTGAAGTTGGTAATAAACTGCTGTCAAATTCTTCGGAAGTAAAAACCGTGGTGTTTTTTTTTACTGCTTCAACTTCTGTTTTATCCTTTTCCCTTTCACCGTAATAAAAAAGCATAGCGGCAACCAAAATTAAAATTGGATATACTATTTTTCTATTCATATTTATAGTTTTTAAACTTCCCTTACATCTAAAGAGTCTCGAAGCGCATTGCCTATTAACATAAAGGCTGTAACCAAACTCATAATTGCAAGCCCCGGTATTAATGCCAAAAATGGTTTGCCCAAGATAATGTAAGCGTAATGATCTTTAATAATACCGCCCCAACTTGGCGTTGGCGGTTGTGCTCCGATGCCCAAAAAACTCAAACCGCTTTCTATTAAAATCGCACCAGCAAAATTTGCCGCAGAAATTATAATTACCGGATCCATACTATTAGGCAAAATGTGTTTAGTAATAATGCGCCAATCGTTAAAGCCCAAAGCTCTAGCTGCGGTAACATATTGCATTTGTTTTACGCTCATAACCCGACCGCGAACTACACGGGCAACTTCTACCCACATTGTTAAACCAACAGCTATAAATACTTGCCAAAAACCTTTGCCGAGCGCCAATGTTATAGCAATTACCAACAAAAGTGTGGGGATTGACCACGTTACATTTATAAGCCACATTATGGCAGCATCTATTTTTCCGCCAAAATAACCGGCGATAGCGCCCAAACTTATACCAATAACCAGCGAAATAAATACAGCGACAAAACCAATTGCCAACGAGATACGAATACCAACCAACATTCTACTCAATAAATCCCTACCATACTTGTCTGTGCCTAACAAGAATGTTCTCTTTTTTATATAATTTTCTGAAATTTGTGATGTTTTTTTTGCCTTTGGAAAAAATGAAAGATTGTATTCCTTTTGAATTCCGTTTAAGCCATCTGCCGTAAATTCGGTAATTTCAATGGAATTTTCGGTTACCTTATATTTCGAAATAGGAATTTCGGTATCTGCATTTTTTTGTCCGAAGAAAAAAGCCGACACTACATCTTGCTTTTCAACTGAAGCAGGAATAGTTAACATTTCAACTTTAAAACCGGGATTTTTTGAGTGAATAGACAAATGCATTTGGTTTGCATTTTGAGAATTGTCCGGCGCCAATGCATATGCGAAAATCGCCACTAAAACGCACAAAATCAAAAAGCAAAAACTAACCATTCCCCAAAGGTTCTTTTTGAATTTTTTTAGGGCGATTTGCCTTAATGAAGATGCGTTTTTCACGCCATAAAGGTATGTATTTAGATGCCGAATTTGAAAATATTACATCTTGAAAAAAATGAAATTTATATTCTAATTTATCAATTGAAATGACTTTTCAATAAATTAAACAAAAAAAGCCTGCTGAAATAAATTCCAGCAGGCTTTGCCTAAGATTTATACTAATTTACTGTTTTACTTTTGGTTCTATTTTTTTGGAATCTGCGAATTTGCCAGTTTTTGAATTGATCATTTTTAAATCCTCCAAAACATTAACAGCCTCGGCTACATAAACATCTTTCGATAAGCTTTTGTGCCATCTTTTTCTTTTTTCTTGCAAAACAGTATCTTGTTTCATCAAGTTAATCTCATACGGCAAAGAATTGTAAGATAACTTATTATCATAGGTATCTATTGCTTCGTATTTTTTACTTTCTTCCTTTCTTTTTTCAATTTCGGCAACGTATGTATCGTAATTTAAGCTAACCATTTTCTCTTCCCTACGCACTTTAATATATTGTGCGTTTTCATTTATAAGGTTTAACTGCTCATTTGTTTTAAGACGGTCTTTACTTTTTGAAATAGATTCATTAAAGTCTGAATAGCCATCAAAAACATCATATTTTGCAGCATCTATTTTATCATACGGCAATGGGTTTTCATTATCACGCTCGCCAACATCAATATAGCTATAACGATCTGGCATAACTACATCACTTTTTACACCTTCCAATTGTGTTGAACCACCGTTAACTCTATAAAACTTTTGTGTGGTAATTTTAAGCGCGCCCAAATCTCCCAATTCATTTTTTCTGAGATATTGGTTGAGGTCTAAAACGTTTTGCACAGTTCCTTTACCGTATGTTTGCTCACTTCCAATAATAATTGCACGTTTATAATCCTGCATTGCAGCTGCTAAAATCTCACTTGCTGAAGCTGAAAGTTCATTAACTAAAATAACCAACGGACCATCCCAAGTAATATCTGCATCTTCATCTTCTAAAACTTCTTTTCCTTCGGGAGAAGCAACTTGAACAACCGGTCCTTTTTTTATGAATAAACCAGCAATATCAACCGCTGTGCGTAAAGATCCACCGCCATTATCACGAAGATCCAAAACCAAACCTTCCATTCCACTTTCTTTTAATCGGACAATTTCCTTTTTAACATCGGTTGCTGCGTTTCGGTTTTTGTAATTTTCCATGTCAAAATAAAACTGAGGTAAATTTATTAAACCGAATTTATGTCCGCTTTCATCAATCACCGCAGATTTTGCATACGTTTCTTCCAATTCAACAACATCTCTTGTTAGTATTTTGTCTTCAATTGTACCATCAACATTTTTAATGGTTAAGGTAACCTTTGTTCCTTTTGGTCCTTTAATCAATTTTACGGCATCGTCTATTCGCATACCTACTATACTTACCGCATCATTTTCATTTTCCTGTTTTACTTTAAGGATGACATCGCCAACTTCAATTTCTTCACTTCTCCAAGCTGGACCGCCGCTTATAACTTCAACTACACTTATATAATCGTTCTTTTTTTGAAGTCTTGCACCAATACCTTCCAATTTACCAGACATTTGAAGGTCGAATCTTTCTTTATCGGGCGGTGCAAAATAGTTGGAATGTGGATCAAATTCTTCAACTATTGTATTAAGAAAAACTGCGAAGTAATCCTTACGTTCTAAATCTTTTGTAAAATCGAAAAACTCATCCATCGATTTTTTAGTAGTTTCCCGAGCCTTAATTTCCAGTTCTTTTGGCGTTTGCGGTTTTACTTCTTCTTTTTCAACTTTATTGTCGTTGGGTGAAGTTGCAAAATTTTCATTGCTTTCATCATCTACTATTTCAGAATCCGTTTTCTTACCTTCGGCTTTCTCTTTTAACCCTTTTTGGTCTTCCATAGAATCATAATAAGCGGAAAGCGCAGAAAACTTCATTTGTTGTTTCCATCTTTCTTTAAGCTCTTTTTTATTAGCAGGATATTCTGTTTTGTCATAATCTACATTAATAGATTCGTTTTTTGTATAATCGAAAGACTTCGCCAAAACTTCCGGATATATTTCTTGAACGTCCTTCATTCTTTCCTTAAAACGGGTGTAAACCAAATCGAAAAAAGTAAGATCTTTGTTTTTGATTTGATCATCTATTTCAGTTTCATATTTTTTGAAATCTGCAATATCCGATCCCAAAAAATACCTTTTTAAAGGATCGAGACCATTAAGAAAATCTTTATAAACTTTCTTTGAAAATTCGTCATTAATATCTTTTGGAGAATAATGTCCTTTTTCAAGTACATATGTAATAAGGTCCAAAAGCACCTTATCTTTATCGGGATCTTCAAATTTTTTGGTTGTAAAACTGCAGGATGCTGCTGAAACAAAAACGGCCAACAACAATATTTTGAAATTCTTTTTCATAAATCGCATAAGAAGAATATTATTTTAATGAGTCGTCTAAATTATACAAAAAACTGTGCCATAAATTGTGGTTGGTACTAATCTTTTGTTAAACAACTGTTTTAATTGAAGCCGTAACGTTGGGCATTCACCATTAAAAAAAGTATTTTAGCTGAATAATATAATCGCTTTATGCCGAAGAAAAAACCTTTAATTTTAGTTACGAACGACGACGGAATTACAGCCCCAGGAATTAGGGCTTTAATCGAGGTAATGAATACTATTGGCGAGGTTTACGTTGTTGCGCCAGATTCGCCACAAAGTGGAATGGGTCACGCAATTACAATTAACGACACATTGTATTGCAATAAAATTGAAGTTGTAAAAGGTGCAACCCAAATAGAACATAGTTGCAGCGGCACGCCCGTAGATTGCGTAAAGATAGCTGTTAATGAGATTTTGAAACGAAAACCAGACCTTTGTGTAAGTGGCATAAACCACGGCAGTAACTCTTCCATAAATGTTATTTATAGCGGAACGATGAGTGCGGCGGTTGAAGCTGGCACTTTGGGAATTCCATCTATTGGATTTTCATTATTAGATTATTCATTGGAAGCAGATTTTAAACCCGCCAAAAATTTTATAAAAACAATTGTTAATCAAACTTTGGAAAACGGTCTGCCAAAAGGAGTTGTGTTGAATGTGAATATCCCTAAACTTTCAGAGAAAGAAATTAAAGGAATAAAAGTTTGCCGACAAGCAAACGCACATTGGGAAGAAAAATTTGATAAGCGCACAAACCCTTTGGGCAAAGATTATTATTGGCTTACGGGTACATTTGTAAATGAAGATAAAGGTGAAGATACAGACGAGTGGGCTTTGCACAACGGTTACATATCAGTAGTTCCCGTTCAGTTTGATCTTACCGCACACCACGCGATAAAGGATTTAAATACGTGGGAATTTTAAATAATTTATGAAACCAATAGTAAAAGAAATAGTGATTGGATTTTTAATAGGTCTTGCGGCAAACGCAGCCGGTACTTATTTATACATCTATTTTTTTTCGGACTTAGAATTTGAAACCACGATTAAAGCAGCGTGGGAAGAAGGTTTTATAGGAAGTTTAATCGCACTTGGCGCTATTTTGAATTTAGGCGTATTTTTTATTTTTCTGAAGAAGAAAAGATATTACCGAGCAAGAGGTGTTGTAATGGCAACAGTTTTAGCGGCGTTGGTAATATTAATTTCGAAGTTCTAATAAATTTTTAGTCTGAATTCTCTAAAATAAATAATTGTTAATCGTTAATTTTTAAAGTGAAATATTATCTAATAGCAGGCGAGGCTTCGGGAGATTTGCACGGTGCAAATTTAATGAAGGCTTTAAAGAAGGAAGATCCACAAGCAGAATTTCGCTTTTGGGGAGGCGATCTTATGCAGCAAGCCGGCGGAACATTAGTAAAACATTATCGCGATTTGGCTTTTATGGGTTTTTTGGAAGTTGTTGTAAATCTTTCAACCATTTTTAAGAATATTAAAAGTTGCAAACAAGACATTCAATCCTTTAATCCCGATGTTATTGTCTTTATAGATTATCCCGGTTTCAACTTTAGGATAATGAAATGGGCAAAAAAACTTGGCTATAAAACACACTATTATATTTCACCACAAATATGGGCTTGGAAGGAAGGCAGAATAAAAGATATAAAGCGTGATGTAGACCAAATGTATGTTATACTTCCTTTTGAAAAAGATTTTTATGAAGAAAAACATACATATCCAGTCCATTTTGTAGGTCATCCACTTATTGATGCAATTGCAAATAGAAAACAAGTAGATCCTGAAATTTTTGAAACAGAAAATGCATTGGACAAACGGCCAATTATAGCATTACTTCCCGGAAGCCGAAAACAGGAAATAGCCAAAATGCTGGAAGTTATGTTGAGTATAGTTGCAGATTTTCCCGAATATCAATTTGTAATTGCAGGCGCGCCAAGCCAAGAAAAAGCGTTTTACCTTCAATTTATAAAGCAGGAAAATGTTCATCTGTTAGAAAATAAAACGTATGATTTGCTGAGTATTGCCAGCGCAGCGCTTGTTACTTCTGGTACAGCAACTTTGGAAACCGCGCTCTTTAAGGTGCCACAAGTTGTTTGTTATAAAGGAAGCAGAATCTCTTATGAAATTGCAAAGCGCGTTATTAATCTTGAATATATTTCGCTTGTAAATTTAATTTTGGACAAAAAAGTTGTAACAGAATTAATACAGACAGACTTCAATAAAAAGCAATTAAAGAAAGAATTATCGATAATCTTGGATGAGTACAAACGCGCAACCATGTTTTTGGACTATTATGATTTAGAGAAAAAGCTGGGCGGTAAAGGTGCAAGTGCAAAAACGGCCAAACTAATTGTTGAAGAGGCGAGACAAAAATAATGCTACGAACAAAATTTTGTGCTTCTGTAAATTGATGAGAACATTCGATATAAAAAATACTATCTTAGTCAAATAGAAATCTTTTAGTTAATTTATGAAAAAGACATTCCTACTTTTATTACTTATAGGTTTTTTATCCGCCTGTGGAACTTCCCGCACAACGGCAAAATCTGCATCTTCAATTAAAAAAGAGAGCGCTAAAAGACATAAAAATATAATCGAACCTGCAATAAGTGACGTGGCAATTATCCCAGGAAATGCATTGCCAGAAGATATAAAAGCAAAAGACGTACTGGACAATGTTGTTGATTATGCCAAAACCTTTGAAGGCACAAAATACAAATATGGTGGTACAACGGAAGCCGGAATGGATTGCTCAGGTTTGGTTTACACATCTTTTATGAAAGAAAAAATAACACTGCCGCGCATTTCGAGAGATATGGCAAAAGAGGGCGTTCTTGTTTCATTAAAAGATATTAAGGAAGGCGATCTCATATTTTTTAAAACCAGCCGAAAACACGCAATAAATCATGTTGGAATTGTAGTAGATAACAAACGCGGCGATATTACTTTTATACATTCAAGCACAAGTGCCGGCGTAATTGTTTCGTCGTTGGAAGAAGCTTATTGGAAAAATGCTTTTGTAGAATGTAGGCGGATAATTTAAATTTTCGGGCAATGAAGTTTATTAACTTTGCCATAGTAAAATTTGCCATTTTCTTGGCGCTTGGCATTGTTGCAGCGTATTTATTTCCATTTGCGGTTTCCATATTTTCTTTGCTTCCAATATTATTGGTTGCTTTAATTTCTCTCTACTTATATTACAAAAACAGAATCACCGAAAATTTAATTTTTGCCG
This sequence comes from Aequorivita sp., assembly GCA_965219125.1. Lineage (GTDB taxonomy): Bacteria > Bacteroidota > Bacteroidia > Flavobacteriales > Flavobacteriaceae > JBBSOK01. The sequence continues at coordinate 2,392,858 of CBDCMO010000002.1, read as the reverse complement.
TCATTACGTATACCACATTTTTTGTGATTGGATTTTCAGGCTATCAAAATTGTCTGCCAAATTTTCGAAAAGATCATTTTTCTAATTTTTCTTCGGAAGAAAATCAGTTAATTCAATTGAAAATAAGTGAGCAATTAAAAGGAGATTCCTATAATGACACGTACATAGCTGAAGTTTTTCAAATAAACTCAAATAAAGTTAAAGGGAAAATATTATTAACAATTAAACAAGATTCAGCTTTAGCTTCAATAAAACCTGATGAAGTTTTGCTTCTATCTTCAGAAATTAAGCCGATAAATGCCCCCTTAAATCCGCATCAATTCAACTATCAAAAATATATGGCTTCGCTGTCAGTTTATGGACAGACTACTATTAATGGGCGTAACATTCTTATCCAAAAACCGGGTATTGCAACAATTAAAGGAACTGCTCAAAAGTTTCGAAACTTTCTACTTGCAAAACTTGAGAAAAGCCCATTAAAACCTAGAGAACGCGGTATTATAATGGCACTAATTTTGGGCGAAAAACGCGGAATTGACAAAGAGCTATACAGCGATTATGCGGCGGCTGGCGCTGTACATATATTGGCGGTTTCCGGATTACACGTAGGTATTTTACTCTTTCTATTAACTTGGTTAACCAAACCACTCACCTATTTAAAACGTGGCAACTTAATTACAGGCATCATTATCGTGCTCAGTTTATGGGTTTTTGCTTTTATAACTGGTTTATCACCTTCAGTTACACGGGCGGTAACCATGTTTTCCTTTTTGGCGTTTGCCCAAGTGTTGAATAGACCAACAAACAACATTAATACATTGTTTTTGTCATTTTTGACCTTGCTTATTATTAATCCAAATTGGTTGTTTCAAGTTGGGTTTCAACTAAGTTACATTGCCGTTTTCTTTATTTTATGGTTGCAACCCATGCTTTCAAAAATTATTGTGAGACCAAAATACTCGCTTTTTAGAAAAGGTTGGAGCATTATTACAGTAACAATTGCAGCCCAAATTGGAGTTTTACCTTTAACATTATATTATTTTCATCAATTTCCGGGTTTGTTTCTTTTAACTAATATTGTTGTATTACCGGCAATTGCTGGTTTGATGTACGGCGGAATTTTGATTGTTTTTTTAGCAGCCACAAATTTACTTCCCGAGTGGCTTGCAGGCATCTATAACTTTTTTGTTGAACAGTTGAATAATTTTGTGCATTGGGTTGCCATACAAGATAAATTTCTGTTTCAAGGAATTCATTTTACGGGTCTTCAACTTATGGGAGCTTATCTTTTATTGATTTCTATTTTGGTGCTTTGGAAAAACTTCGAATTTAAACGAATTATTATTTCATTATTTGCAACAGCCATATTCACATCAACATTTATATGGGACAAAATGAATACCTCAACAAACCAACTTGTTATTTTCAATAAAACACGTGAAACGATTATTGGCTACAAAAAAAATTCAGAATTTACGTTGTTTCGAAATGATTCAATAGCAAATTCAAGCTTGGACAATCTTGTAAAAAGCTATTCAACAGCTGAAAATTGCAAACTTATTTCAACTGAAAAAATCCCTACAATATTTAAATTCAATGGAAAAACAGTTTTACTTTTAGATAGTATTGGCGCCTACACTGCAGTTGAAAACCTAGATTACTTGGTAATAACCCAAACTCCAAAAATAAATTTTGAAAGAATTTTGGATAGTTTAAAACCACAATTTGTAATAGCAGATGCAAGCAATTATAAAAGTTCTATTGCTAAATGGAAAGCAATGTGCGAGCATAAAAAAATCCCATTTCATTATACTGCTGAAATGGGAGCTTATGTTTTTAAATGAATTAATCCTATTAAAAAGTACCTTTAAAATCAGCTTGATATTTTTCCCAAGCTTCGGCAGTCGTGACTTTTAAATAGTCATCATTCGAAATCATTTTTAGAAATATTTCTATTTGCGGAGGTGTTCTGTATCCTGTAATTGCTTGTATCAAATCCCCATTTTCTTTGAAAAAAACTACGCTTGGATAGCCTGTAATTTTCATTGCATGGGCAAAAAGATGTTGTGAATTTCGGCCAGCTCTACCTTCAACATAACCTGGATTAGTATAACTAAAATCTTGAAAATCTACCACTTCATTACCTTCGGCATTAAACTTTACAGCATAATAATTATCATTAATAAATTGAATTACATTTTTATCTCCAAATGTATTTTTATCCAACAATTTACACGGTCCGCACCACGTTGTGTAAACATCCATAAAAATCTTTTTGGGGTTTTTCTTTTGGGCTGCAACAGCTTCGTTCATTGTCATCCATTTTATACCTTCTTGGGCATTTATGGTTGCTATAGTTAGAAAAGCGAGTATAAATATGAATTTTTTCATTGTGAAGTTTCAACTAATTTAAAATTGAACAAACAAAAAACGTTCCATAATCAAGAACGTTTTTATATAATAATATTTTAACAATTATCTTATGCCGTGCATTAATCGTTTCAACAGTGGGTTCATCAAAATTACTAAAACGCCTGCTCCTGCTGGGATAAAGAAGAAAAGCATAAAAAAGGTTGAAAGTGAATATTCGGCAGTTATAGAATCAATCATTCCACCGCTGCTTCCCGCCAGTTTATTACCAATAGCTATAGCAAGATACCAAACTCCATACATCATCGCAATCATTCTAATAGGCACCAATTTACTTACATATGAAAGTCCGACCGGAGATAAACACAACTCGCCCATTGTATGGAAAAAATATGCTAATATCAACCAAATCATACTCACTGCTGCAACTTGCGCTCCTTGTGGAATGTCGGACGATCCATAAGCCAATGCCAAGAAACCAACGCCCAAAAGAATTAATCCAAGTCCATATTTTACAGCTGCGCTTGGATTGTACTTGCTTTCCCATAATTTGGAGAAAAGTGGTGCAAAAAGAATAATAAAGAGCGAATTCAATACACTAAACCAAGAAGCTGGAACTTCCGGAGATTCATCAAAATATTGTTGATACAACATTACAATAACCAACGCCCAAATAAGGACAAAACTAAAGGCGAGAATAATATTTGCCAAAGCGTATTTTGCAAAAGTCTGTTGAAATAACTTCCAAAGCACCCAAGTAATTACGCCCAGTGGGATTATTGTAATCAGCGTATTAGAAATTCGAAATATATTTGCGGAGCTTCCTGTTAAAATCCTATCGGTATAATCGTTTGCAAAGATAGTCATTGAGCCACCTGCTTGCTCAAAAGCTGCCCAAAAGAAAATTGTAAAGAATGCGAAGATAGCAACAGCAATCATCTTGTCACGAACTACAGGAGCATAACGTGCAATTCTCATAATTATCAAAACGATGAATAAGAGCAAAGCAAAAAGGATCATAAAATTTGAACCTGAAAGTGAGCCAACCGAAAAATCAAAAAAATCTGAACCCGTAATTTTTGAAACCGGATCGTTAATAATCCAAACTACACCAATAAGTGCACTTACAATCATAAATAGAATATCAATTTTTAGAAAAGGATTTCGCTTAATACCTGCCTTTTCATCCTTTTGCTTTTCAGCTTCAGTTTCATCAAAAGTAGGTTTCAAGCCTATGTGCGCAAAAATTCCTTGTGCAAAATAAAATTGAAGCATTCCAAAAAACATAAAAACTCCAGCAAGACCAAAGCCCCAACTCCAGCCCCATATTTCTCCCACATAACCGCAAAGTAGAATTCCTAAAAATGCTCCAGCATTCACGCCCATATAATAAATAGTATAAGCACCATCTTTTTTGTGCTCGTGATTATCATACATTTGAGATATAATTGAAGTCATTGTTGGTTTAAAAAAACCATTACCAATAACCAAAAGGAGTAAACCTGTGTAGAGGGCAAAATGCGTATCCAGCGCCATCGCAGCGTGACCTAATACCATTATGAAGGCTCCAATAACAACCGCTTTACGGTAGCCTATAATTTTATCAGCAATATAGCCGCCCAAAATCGGGGTTAGATAAACTAAGGATGTATAAGTGCCATAAAGTGACAAAGCGTGCTCTCGCGGCCAAGCCCAACCTTCATCAAAAAGAGAGGATGTAAGAAATAATACCAGTAGTGCCCGCATTCCGTAATAGGAAAAACGTTCCCACATTTCTGTGAAGAAGAGTACAAAAAGTCCTGCAGGATGTCCAATTACAGGGTTTTTAAAAAACTGTTCGGTTGAGTTTGCTTCCATAAAATGGTCTTTTATGTTAGTTATTATTTCAGAAAAAATTAATTGGCCTTGTTGAAATCTGGATCACCCAACTCAAAAGGCTCGTTATCGTCTATGATCTCGCGTTCGTTATCTTCGGCACCATGGGTAAGTTTTTCCAACTTTTTTCGAATCAATAAAACCAATAAACCAAAGACTACGCAGAAAATTGCTATTTCTGTAAATACTGTGTATTCTCCCAAATTTGATGCAGATTCACCTAAAAGACCTGCCAATTTATTTCCAAAACCAGTCATTGCAAAGTAAACACCCATCATTAATGATGCGTATTTTAAAGGAGCTAATTTGGTGATATACGATAAAGCAACTGGTGATAGACAAAGTTCACCAACAGTATGAAATAGATATGCTAAAACTAACCAATACATTGCGGAAGAGCCTTCGCTATTAAATTGTGCGGCGGCAGCTGTCATAAAAAAGAAACCTGTTCCCATAATTATAAGGCCGAAACACATTTTGAACAAGGAAGTAGAAAGTTTTCCTTTTAATTTTCGTTTTGCCCAAAATGCGGCAACTGTTGTTCCTAAAATAATAATAAACAATGCATTCAAAGATTGAAACCAAGAAGCTGGAACTTCCCAACCCATAAGCAAACGATTTGTTTTTTCTGAAGCGTAGATATTCATAAGACCACCAGCCTGTTCAAACGCTCCCCAAAATATTATTACTAAAATGAACGAAATAAACAATACGATGACTCTATCTTTTTCAATTTTATTCAATGGTCGCTTCATTGCAGCTTGCTCCTCTTCATCCATTGAATTATTTGTATTATTACCAACATATTTTAAATGTTTTTGTCCCGCCAAATATTGTATTAAACCCAAAGCCATTCCTATTGCAGCAAGTCCAAAACCATAATGCCAGCCATAAACTTCGCCAACATAACCTACAATTAAGCTTGAAAGGAAGGCACCAACGTTAATGCCTATATAAAATATTGTAAATCCTTTATCTCTTCTAATATCTCCTTTTTTATAAAGACCACCAACCATTGTTGAAATGTTTGGCTTTAGCATACCAACACCAGCAATAATTAGTCCTAAGCCAGTATAAAATGCCCACATCTCTTCAACTGATAAAATTCCGTGGCCTAATACAAGTAAAATACCTCCAACTAATACAGATTGTTTTTGACCTAAAAACTTATCAGCTATCCAACCGCCGGGAATTGATGCCACGTAAACTAGCATTGTATAAGTTCCGTAAAGCGAAAGTGCCTCTGCATTGGTCCAACCTAAACCAGGATTTAAACTTGTTGCTTCCGCAATTAAATAAAGCACTAAAATTGCTCGCATTCCGTAATAAGAAAAACGTTCCCACATTTCTGTGAAAAATAAAATGTAAAGACCTACCGGATGTCCAAATAGTTCTTTTTGTTTTGAGTATTGCAGTGCTTCTGACATAGTTTAAAATATATTAAATTGGTTGTTTAAAGATTGTTCTTAATAAAATTCGTCATTTTGGTATATAAATGCAAACGCGTATTTCCGCCATAAATACCGTGATTTTTATCTGGATAGATTGCCCAGTCAAATTGTTTGTTGGCCTGCACCAAACCTTCTATAAGTCTCATACTGTTTTGTACGTGCACATTATCATCTGCACTTCCGTGAACCAATAAAAATTTACCTTTCAACTCATCAACGTGACTCAAAGGCGAATTTTGGTCGTAACCAGTTGGGTTTTCCTGTGGTGTCGTCATATAACGCTCGGTGTAAATGCTGTCGTAGAATCTCCAACTTGTAACTGGCGCAACGGCAATTGCCATTTCAAAAGTATCTGCGCCTTGAAAGAGACAGTTGGAAGCCATAAATCCGCCATAACTCCATCCCCAAATACCTATTCTTTCCGCATCTATATATTTTTCTGTTCCTAATTTTTTAGCAACTGAAATTTGATCTTCAACTTCAAATTTACCCAATTCATTTTGGGTCATTTTTTTAAATGCGCTACCTTTTAAACCTGTTCCTCTGCCATCAACACAAGCAATTATAATATCTTGGGTGTTTACCAACATTTCGTGCCAATAATCATTTGTGCCCATCCAACTATTTGAAACATTCTGAGAACCTGGCCCGGAATATTGGTACAAGAATAATGCATATTCTTTATTAGGATCAAAATTGAGCGGTTTGATCATATACATATTCAAATTTTCACCATTAATTGAAATGGTCGAAAATTGTTTTGGCGAAACCTTGTAGCTGGAAAGTTTGCTTTTTAATCCATCATTACTCTTTATTTCCCTAATTACCTTCCCAGTTTTTGAATCGTTCAAAGTAAAAACATATGGAGTCTGCGAATCTGAAAAAGTACCGATGTAAGATGTAAAATCGGCGCTAAAATCGGCATCGTTTGTTCCGGTTTTTTCAGAAAGGCGCTTTTTATTTTTTCCAGAAATTTCAACCGAATAAATATCTCTATTTATACTTCCATTCTCAGTACTTTGATAAAAAACTTGGTTTGTTTTTTCATCAAAACCATAATAATTGGTTACTTCCCAATCGCCCTTGGTTGCTTGAGATTGGAGCTTTCCATTTTTATCGTAATGATAAATTTGGTTCCAACCGTCTTTTTCACTGGTCCAAATAAAGCTGTCATCTTTTAAGAAAGTAAGATTATCAGTAACATCAACGTATGCCTTGTCAGTATCTTTCAGAATTAATTTTGAAGTGTTTTTTGTAACATCAACAAAAACCAAATCCAAAATATTTTGGTGTCTGTTGGTTACTTGCACGCTTACCAAATTGTTATCATTGGTCCATTTTAGACGTGGAATGTAATAATTTTCATAATTTGAAAGATTTACTTCCTGCGTTTTACCGCTTGCTAAATCATAAATTTGAAGACTTACTTTACTATTATTCTCACCTGCTTTTGGATATTTAAAAACTTCTGAAACAGGATATAAATCCTTTGCATACACATCCATATTAAACTCAGGTACATCGCTTTCATCAAATTTTATATAAGCTAATGTTTTCCCGTTTGGGCTCCATTCAAAAGCACGTACAAAGGCAAACTCTTCCTCGTACACCCAATCTGTAGTTCCATTTATAATACTGTTTTTTTTGCCGTCTGTTGTTATTTGTTTTGTGTCGCCCGTTTTTAAATCTTTTATATACAAATTGTTGTTATATGCATACGCTAATTTGCTGCCGTCATCGGTAAAAGTTGGCTCTTGTATTTTGTTTTCAGAAACTAATGTAGTTTGCTTTGTGGCTGTATCATAAACATAATATGTACCTAGCGAGGAGCGACGATAAATCTGCTCCAATTTTGTAGACAATAATATTTTAGATTCATCTTTATTAAAATCGTACGAGATAAAATAAGGCACATCTTTTAAATTTGTAGAATTTACGAGCGTTTTTACTTTTTGTTCACTTTTATAATCATAAACATCAACGGTAGAAGCGTTGGTCGCTCGGTCATAATTTAGCACAGAATACTCTTTGCCATTATTCAAGGAATGTAGTGCGTCAAGACCTTCAGTCCTAAAATCGCCGTTCCATATTTCTTCTAATGTAATGTTTTTTTGTTGTGCTGTTGCTATTGCAAATGATGCCAAAAACAGGGTAATGATACCGCGGAAAAGAATTTTATTCAAAGTGTTAAATTTTGTTATGCCAATTTTACTAAATTTTAATTAAAGTAAGGCAGTTTTTATGTTAAAAGCAAACTGCCAAAACCAACTTCAGCAAGCAAAACAGCATCTTTATTATAATCCAACATTATTTTGAAGTAAAATAACCATATACTTTATCTTTACGCCTTTAAACTTGGCTATGCACAAACCGATATACGGATTTTCAAAAAAGACAAAAGAAGAAAAAATTGATTGGCTTTCGCAAACCTTTTTTTCAAATCCTGCGGAAACTAAAAAGTTGCTTCAAACGTATTGGAATACAGATTCAACCCTACAACAACTGCACGACGATTTTATTGAAAATACCATAACAAACTATTATTTGCCTTTGGGCATTTCGCCCAATTTTCTTATAAATGGCGAACTTTTCACCATACCAATGGTTACCGAAGAAAGTAGCGTTGTTGCTGCTGCAAGTAATGCAGCAAAATTCTGGTTGGAACGCGGCGGTTTTAAGGCGGAAGTAATTTCAACAGAAAAAAATGGACAGGTTCACATAGATTTCTTTGGAAGTTATGAATCAATAAAGTCCTATTTCGAAGCAATAAAACCGAAGCTCTTGGCGAGTATTGAAAGTATTCAAGCCAATATGAAAAAACGTGGCGGCGGACTTACTTCTATAAAATTGATTGATGCAACCGAAAAATTGGAAGGTTATTACCAATTGCATTGCACTTTTGAAACATTGGACGCAATGGGCGCGAACTTCATAAATAGTTGTTTGGAAGAAATGGCGCATAATTTCGAAAATGAAGCCCAAAATTTTGAGGCTTTTAAAATTGAGAAAAAATTTCCAAAAGTGGTAATGAGCATTCTTTCCAATTATGTGCCAAATTGCACAGTAAAAGCTGAAGTAAGCTGTAAAATTTCAGCATTAAGTTATAAGAATATTGAAGGAAAAACCTTTGCAGACAATTTTGTGAGAGCGATACAAATTGCAAATGCTGAAAGAAAACGTGCCGTTACACATAATAAAGGAATAATGAACGGCATAGATGCGGTTGTAATTGCTACAGGAAACGATTTTAGAGCTGTTGAAGCTGGAATACATGCCTACGCTGCCCGAAATGGAGATTATAAAAGCCTAACACAAGCCGAAATTAAAGGCGACCTATTTACATTTTGGATCGAAATTCCTTTGGCTTTAGGAACCGTTGGTGGCTTAACATCCTTACATCCACTAACCAAATTTGCTTTACATTTATTGCAAAAACCGAATGCCAAACAATTAATGAAAATTGTTGCCGTGGCAGGATTAGCACAGAATTTTGCCGCAGTTAAGTCTTTGGTAACAACGGGTATACAACAAGGACATATGAAAATGCATCTTAAAAATATTTTGAATTCTTTAAATGCTTCGGAAGAAGAAAAGTTAAAAGCTGTTAAACATTTTAGGGAATTTGCCGTAAGCCATAATGCGGTGGAAAGTTTTATCAAAAATCTTAGGTAATTTTGTTTTCGAAATAAAACATTCTCATAAGCTTTTAGCTCCAAATAATTATATTTTATTCAAAATGTCAAGTTGAGCGCAGTCGAAACCTATTTATCGCAGGCAAATTGCTTATTAGTAAAGAAACTAAATTCTAATTTAAATATTTAATAATCAAAACGCAAAATAATCTAAACATTAAAAGTAACGGAAAACTATTGATCACTGGTGAGTACGTAGTACTTGACGGCGCGACGGCTTTGGCTATTCCAACAAAGTATGGACAATCGTTAACAATTACTGAAGACGATTCAAAATCTATAGTTTGGAAAAGTTATGATGAAAAAGGACAAATTTGGGTGGATTGCGAGTTTTATTTTGAAGGAAATAGGTTGGTTTCTAAAGAATTTTATAAAACTTCAAACTCGCTTTTGAACAATTCAGTTGAACAAAAATTATTGAAGATTTTAAATACCGCCAAAAAATTAAATTCAAATTTTCTTTCTTCAGAAAAAGGATACTTGGTTGAAACGCATTTAGATTTTTCAAGAAATTGGGGACTTGGCACTTCTTCAACCTTACTAAATAATATTGCGCAATGGGCAAAAGTTGATGCTTTTAAATTACTGAAACTATCTTTCGGCGGAAGTGGTTATGATATTGCTGCCGCACAAAATGATTTTCCAATTTTGTATCACCTTGAAAATGGCGAACCTAATTTCAGAAAAGCACATTTGCCTTGGGAGTTTACGGATAAACTTTTCTTCGTTCATCTTAACGAAAAACAAGATAGTAAAGAAGGAATAGCTAAATATCGAAAAGCTGCGGTTTCACAAAAGCAAATTCAAAAAATAACGGATATAAGCAATAAGCTTTTGCTATGTTATATTCTTGAAGATTTTGAAAAATTAATTGAAAGTCACGAACAAATAATTTCAGAAATTATTGGACTTGAAACTGTAAAGAAAAAGCTATTTAGAGAATATCCACATACAATTAAAAGCTTAGGCGCTTGGGGCGGAGATTTTGTTTTAGTTACTGGAAATAAAGAGGATCTGGATTATTTTAAAGATAAAGGCTACAATACTATTATTCCTTTTTCAAAAATGATTTTGAATTAAAAAGTATTGTTATTAATATTAAAGTCGCATCTATCAAACAACACACAAAGAAAAAAAAATCCATAAAGGACACTGGAATTAAAAGAAAGAAGCCACACAAATTAGATTTGAATGGCTTCATTACTTCAAACTTTTGAAATTTTATTGATTATAAATAGCACCACGATTATCCTTGATATCCGCTTCAGCCTTCAACGCATTAAAAACTCCGCCATTTACACTTCCTGCACTTTTCATATTTAATTGATTGGCGAAAGATGCATAATTATCCAGTTTTGGGGCGGCTTCAAAACTTGTAACTTTTACCATAAATACACCTGTTTTTCCGTCAATTAAATTGGTTGTTTCCCCTGCCTTTTTTCCAAATGCTGCACCAATAACGGCTGGTTCTTGACCTGCACCGGGAATTAATGTATTAGCCATTGAAAGTCCATCAGCATTTTTTACTGTTACGCTTTGGCTTGTTGCTACTTGATTAATATCTGCTCCTTTTACCATTTCGCGTATCTTCTTGGCTTTCTTTTCGTTCATTAATATTGGTGATACAGTTGCCGTAGCATCAGCCGCATTCATTAAGCCCTTTTCATTTTTACGGGTAAGTTGTGCAATTACATAACCCGCTGGCGTGCTAAAACGTTTCACATCACCAACTTTGGTTTCTCTATTAAATGCCCAAGATACAATTGATCTATTATCGCCAACGCCTGGGATGTTGGAATCTAATTCGCCAATTTTATTTACTGGTTTTACTTCAAGATTATTGGTTTTTGCAACTTCATCAAACTTTCCTTTTTGAACATCTACTTCAAAGTTAGAAGCTTTTGAAAATACATCATTCGAAGATTTTTCAGAAGGTTCAATCTTTTTTGTTACAGTTGCCAACTTAACGGCTTTCTGCATATTTTTTTGGTCTTCAATATCAATTACGTGATACCCGAATTGCGTTTCAACAACGCCCAATTTACCTGTGCTGTTGTCAAAAACGAAATCATTAAAAGCCGGCACCATCGCTCCCGGACCAAAATAGCCTAAATCGCCACCTTTATCTTTATTAGAACCATCTGCCGAATATTTTGCAGCAAGCATTTCAAACTTAGCACCATCTTTTTGAACCGCACCTAAAATACTATCTGCCAATTTCTTTGCATCTTCTTTTGTTCTTGTTACACCAGCGGCAGTTTGCAAACCTTCCCAGCTAACTAAAATATGTTTCGCTTTAGCTGAATCTGGCAATTGTTTTGCTCCAATTACTTTTACAAGATTCAACGTATTATCAACTTGAAAAGGACCAAAAACTTGACCTTCATTCAAATTAATTATTGAATCTGCAACAGTTGGAGGTAATTCATTTTTGAAGAAATATCTATCTTGATAGCCTTGATCGCTGTTTGCGTTTACAAATTCTTCGTAATCTTTTGTGTTACGTAAACCTTTTACACTGTCATTTGCTTTGGTGTTGCTGTTAAATTCAACTCTATCATTCATCAACGCAGCAATACCGGCTTTTGCATCATTAACATCAGCATCGCTAGGCTCTTCGCTTAAAAACACATATTGAATATCTGCTTGCGCAACAGCTTCATATTGTTTTGGATGTTTTTTTACGTAGCTATTAATTTCATCATCAGTTACTTTAACTTCATTATCCGGAATTTTGGTGAAAGGAACTTGTACATATTGAAAAGTTACTTTATCATTTTGAAAATTATATTCGCGTTCGCCTTCAGCAACTGTGCTTACCATTCCACCCTTTATCATTGCTAAATAGGTGTTTTGCAATACAGATTGCGCTGTGCTTTCTTCAAAATCCAACCATTGTTGGTACAATTGTGGCGATGATGCTTTTATGGTTGCAATGTATTCTTGTAGTTTTCCCTCATCAAACTGGCCAGCTTCATTTTGAAATGTCGGATTAGCAGCCAAGCTTGTTTGGATTGCAGCGTTTAATTGGGCTTTTTCAACAGTTAGACCTACCTTTTCAATCTGGTCATTGAATAACGTTTTACGCAATTCACGATCCCAAACCATATTCATTGCTTGCATACTTGAAGCGTTAGGGCCTAATTGACGCTGAGTAGCATCAACCTGCTCCATAAAGCTTTGCCTTTTAATGTCTACACCATTTACGGTGGCTACATTTTCCTCACCTTTTTGACCTTTGCCACCTTTTCCAAGAACACCGCTTAAGATGAATGCGAATAGTGCTAATGCTATAATAAGAATAAGGAAAATACCTCTTTTTCTAATACTGTTTAATATTGCCATTTCGGTTAAAATTTTATAGGTGGCGAAAATACCATTTTCAAACCATTTATTACAACGTTATTTATAAATTTTTAAAGCTTCGTAAACAAGCGTTTTATGAAAGGAAATTGAGAATTTTAATTTATTTGCGGAAGCTTCCCTAATTATGAAGACTGAAAAACATCAAAAAAATAACCGAAAGATACTTAATCTATAATTTTCTCTTTAACTTCAACCAATTCAATCTTTGTGTTTGACACTTCGAGAATGGTAAAAATATAACCTTCAATCTCTACTATTTCGCCTTTATCGGGGATTTCTTCGGTGTGGTTTACTATCATTCCGCCCAGCGTTTCGTAGTTTTCGCTTTCTTCAAAATCTAGTTTGTAATGCTCAATAAGATAATCTACTTCTAATCGGGCAGAGAATTTATAATGGTTTTCTCCCAATTCCTCTTCAATTAATGCGATGTTGTCATGTTCATCTTCAATTTCGCCAAAAAGTTCTTCTATAATATCTTCAACCGTAATAATTCCGGATGTTCCGCCGTATTCATCTATTACAACTGCAATACTTTTTCTTTTTATTGTTAGAATATTCAGTACATCTTTCGCCAACATTGTTTCGGACACAAAAACAACGTTCATTAAAACTTTTTTAATGGTTGCGGGTTTTTTGAACAGCTCGAATGAATGTACGTACCCCAAAATATCATCAATACTATCTTTATAAATTAATATTTTTGAAAGGCCGGTTTCGGTAAAAAGTTTGTTTAGATCTTTTGGAGTAGTTGAAATATCTACTGCTACAACTTCGGTACGCGGAATCATTACTTCTCTTGATTTTACTTCGGAAAAGTCCAATGCGTTTTGAAATATTTGAATTTCAGTATCCATATCGTCAGCTTTTTCAGCCGTTTCCATTTGTTCTGAAATATAATTGCCCAATTCAATTTTACTAAAACTTAATTGAACAATATCGCCTTCGGTCTTAAAAAGAAGCTTTAAAACCAAGTCTGAAATCCAAATCACAAATTCTGAAATCGTCGAAAAAAGAATGTAAAAAATGTAAGCGGGCAAGGCAAAAATTTTGATGAGGCTGTTGGCATAAATCTGAAAGAACACTTTTGGAAGAAATTCTGCCGTCAATAAAATTACCAACGTTGAAATTATTGTTTGCACCAAAAGGCCAAAAAAACCTGCCAATGGGATAAATTCCATTAACAAATCTCCCATAAAAAAACCGTAAATAACAAGGGCAATATTGTTGCCAACAAGCATTGTTGCAATAAATTTGGAAGGTCTTACCGTAATTTTCTCAAGAATACCGGCAAGAAAGTTATCCTGTTTTTTTTCGATTTCGAGGTGGATTTTATTGGCAGAAACATACGCAATTTCCATTCCCGAGAAAAACGCGGAAAGAATAAGCATGAGTAAAATTATGATGATGCTGTAATCCAAATTTTAGTTATGAGTTATGAGTTTAAGAATTGGTCTTTGCGTTTATTAGTTTAGTTATTTTAGTTACTAGTTATGAGTTCGCAGTTATGAATGTTTCTTACTTAGCTTGAATCTCGTTCATAATTCATCACTCTAAACTCTAAATTAATTTTTATTTCTTTCCTCCATTTTCTTTCTGAAATTTCTTTTGAAGAAAAACATAAAGATAGCCAGAATTGTAAAAAATATAAAAATATAGGCTCGGTTTGGGTTTTCGGTCCAATTTTCAAAAGTCAAATAGATTGAAAAAGCCGCCATTGCCAAATAAAAATATTCGAATAATCTATAAATTTTATTGCCCATCGGTTTCCTTTTTGTCTATTAATTGCACCCCTGAATTTTTACGTGACAAAAATATGGTAAAATCTTGATTGCTGTCAAACATTTGTCCTTCATTATATGATCCGTCCTTAAGTGTCATTTGATATGGTTGGTTTGTAAAAATCCAAGCGTCTTTTTGATCCCAATACATTTGTTCTGTGGTTAACTGCAAACTATCGCTTGTAATTAAATGCACATTCTTGCGAAGATCTATTAAATTACTTTTATCGTATTGTATTGCATAATCTGCCGTTATAATACTTTCTTTGTTTTCCGCATCCCAATAATGAAGTTCGATACCGTCAGGAAATTCGATATACGGATACTCAAAATTTCTAAAATCCAACAACTTTGATGCTATAAGATTGGTGACCAATCTTCCCGAATCTGTATATTTCAAATTTACATTTATGCCTTCTGCGATAGGTTCATTATCGGCTAGGCTCATTTTTTTCACTTCCTTATAATTTCCTTGACAAGCAAAAAACGTGATGGTACATACGAGTACAATCACGTTTTTAAAACTTGTTATTCTATTTTTCATTCTTATAAGTTAGGCACTTTTACGCTACCACCAACCCAACAGTTAAATGTTACCGTTTTTCCAGCCATATCTGCACTAAAAATATCTGCTTTTTGTGGCGCACGTTGTCTGTATGTTGAAGCAGCCGCATTTGCCGAACTTGAAACAGAAGCATCTACACGGGCAGCTTTTTCAGCCATATCTGCAGCTAACCAATTGATAGCTCTTTTTTCGAAAACTGTATTGCCACAGGAGTTAGCACTTTCAGCATACATCTGTGCAATTCTCAAATATGAAATACCTGAAGAAGGCTTTACACTTAAAGCTTTGTTATAATATGATTTTGCGCTGCTATAACTATTTTTCTTACGATAGTTTTCTGCTATACCAAAGTAAATTTTATATTTTCTAGTATTATCTGTTTCAAGATCTGCAGCTTGGTTATAATATTCCAACGCTTTACCCGATTTACCTTCAGCTTCTGCTTGTTTAGCTAATAAATACGCCGATTGTGAGCTAGGTTCCAATTCGTGCAAACGCAAAGCCAATTTGTTTGAAAAAGGACCATCACAATCTTTGGCATCCAGTCTGCTACTTACAGATTTAATCCATTCTACATTATCTTTATTTGCTTCGTAATCTTTTTCGTAAAGTGGCACTAGGTTTGGGCAATCTGCCAAAATCCCTAATTTACCATCAACACTTTCTTTAACTTGGCCGTAAGCCTTCAAATTGGTTTCGTAAGCAGCCATATACTTATCTTCTTTTGAAGTAAGTTCAGTCCCAGCTTCTTGTTTATCCATTAAAGGTGTAAGTTTTCCAGCAAGATCTATTTCTTCTTTTTCCAATTTGCTGTAAACAATGTCATATAAATCAAATACTTCCTGAAGATCTTTTTCTTTGGTATCATATAAATCTACCGCCAATGAAAAGTAAGTATATAAACTTTTAGGGCTTGTAAAACTTGAAGGATCTTTTTTATATGCAGCATCAAAAGCATTGAATTGATCCATTTTTGAACCAAGACTATTGTCATACTTTAACTGTGCGATATCTGCAAGAACTTCACCTTCCTGTGTTTTTTCTGGAAATGCCTGTAGACGATCTTTGTATAATTGAATTAAATCTTCAACCTTAGCCTTATCTCCTTTATCAATAAAATACTGAAACATTTTTGCACCATATTGATAGGTTGTAATATGATAATTTGGGCACTGCGCAACCAATTCCTTATAATGTGGAAGAGCAGCTTCATAATTTTCAGCTTTCGCTGGTTCAGTAAATAAAGATGAAAGTACTAGACAATCATCTGGGGCTTGAGCAAGAACGCTTCCGCTGAATGAAAGCAGTAATGTTGTAGAAAGGATTAGAAACTTTGTTTTCATAATGTAAATAATATGGGTGTTAATTTTCTTTATTCGTAATATCTTTTTTCAAACCATCTGTCATTAAGAGAGAAGCTTAAAATTGTGTTGAAGAAATTTTCCTTTACGAGACCGAAGTCTGTTGTACCGCGTTTACCAATTTCAAAACCAAGGTTAACATTGCTGAACAATCTCCCAACAGGTAGTCCTACTCCAAAAGATATGCCAAACTCATTTATGTTTTGTCCATTAAGGGCTAAGCCCGTTTGTTCATATCTAAAACCTCCACGGTAAACAACTCGTTTTAAGTAACTTCCAATGGCATTATAATTAGGAATATAATAGCCACCTACTTTATATTCTGATGAGTTTGAGAAGGCAATTCCACTCACCGCCAGATTACCTAAATTAAAATTTTGAGCCTTTTGAGCAGTAAATTCTGCCCCCAAGCCCCAATATTTTGGTGCACCAATACCAGCGCCTATGGTTATTTGGGCTGAATTTTTAAACGTAGTTGATGACACAGAAACATTGCGCACATCAACTGGTATTGCATTTCCTGTAGCTGTTATAGAGTATGTTCCTATAATCCTATTTATATCTGCAGTAAAATTTGTAGCAGGCGTGTAGGTTATAGATGTCGTTAATTCCAGCTTTTCGGTAATCATTTTTTTATACATCGCACCAAAGGTTAAGCTTAAACCTAGAATATCGGCCTTATTATTTTCACCTGACGCATATTGTATATCTTCTTGTGATGAAATACTGTTATTTTGTATATTCCCAAAATTATAATTGATATCCGCACCTACATTAAGTCCTTCTATAATAGTATAGCCTAAATTTAAAAACACTTTATTAAGACCACCTTGACCAGAATAAATTGTTTTTTTATCTTCATTTGCCGTAAGCAACTTATATCCTACTGCAGTATATGGCACAATTCCAAAACTAGCACCAAACTTTCCCATTGGAATACCAATAGCAAGATAATCTAAGGATGTAGTGGTAGTATTTTGTTCTTCGGAAGTAGTAATTTGTGTTTGCCTTTTATGACTTGCACCAACGGTAAAATTAACCAACCTTAAATCTGCAACTGAAGATGGGTTTTTAAGATTTAAGTGAATACTATCAGAAAAAATACTTAAACCTGCCATTGCCCTATTTTCAGCAGTACCTTTAAATTTCTGGGTTCCTAAACCGAAAAAAGAATAAGGTGAGGTTGTTCCTTCCTGAGCAATTGCCGATGCGCCAACAAGCACACAAAAAACTAATATTAACTTCTTCAATATCAATGGTTATTATATTCTAAAATATAGTTAAGGCCTTCCAATAAAAAATTTGAGTTGGCAAAGATGTCATTTTTTAATCTATCTCGCAAAAAATGAGCGTCCCCACCTGTTAAAATAACTGTTAAATTGCTGTTCTCTTTTTTATAGTCAGCTATAAAACCATCTATTTCGTAAGAGATGCCATTAAACACGCCAATATGTATGCTAGATGCGGTTGTGTCCCCAACTAATTTGGTGGGTAGGCCTGTATCCAATAACGGCAATTTTGCTGTAAACGTATGAAGCGCTTTATATCTCATGTTAAAACCAGAAGAAATAGAACCGCCCAAATATTCATTTTTATCATTTAAAAAATCATAGGTAATGCACGTACCACAATCTATAATAAGTGCATTTTTGTTTAAATATTGTTGAGAGGCTGCGCTCACTAAGGCAATTCTATCAACGCCTAACGTGTTCGGAGTTGCATATCTATTTATGAATGGTATTTTGGTGTTTTGGTCTAGAACTACAACTTTTATGCGATTCTTCAACTTACCCAATTGATGCTCTGTAAGATTGCCAACCATTGATATAATACAAAAATCTAACTTGGTGTAATTAATAAAGATCTCATTCAATACAACTAAAAAATCCTTTTTCAGACATACTTTCTTAAACTGAATTTGGCTATCGGCGAAAACAGCCAGCTTCACCAATGTATTACCAACGTCTATTACTAAGTTCATTACAATTTATAAACGCCCAAAAATACAAATGAATTAAAATGTAACTGTTAATTAAGTATTAAATTGAAAACGCAATCAATTTCATTTTTTTAGAAATTTGTTTTGCAAAAGCTAAAATAGGTTTATATTTGCCACCTCAAATAAGGTACCTTAGCTCAGATGGTAGAGCAATGGACTGAAAATCCATGTGTCCCTGGTTCGATCCCTGGAGGTACCACTTAAACCCTAAGCTGCAAAGTTTGGGGTTTTTTGTTTTATTAAAATTTCCCAAAATATATATTTATAACAAACCAATTTATCCTCAACCTGCAAAGTTTGGGGTTTTTTGTTTTGCATGTATTTCTATTTAATCCTAAAAAGTATATTTGCAAGACCAATCTACGTAAAATGAATCAACAGGAAATTATAGACGCCATAAACCAGAAATATCTGGCGATGGGCGAAAATCCCGATACCTATCTGAAAGGTTTGCTTCAGGCAAAGCCCATAAATTACTGGGATTATATTGAAGTGGATACGCTGCTGTCACTTCAAAAACCACGAACCAATTTCAAAGATGAAGAAATCTTTATAATGTACCACCAAGTCACCGAGTTGGTATTGAAAATGATGGTTCACGAAATAAAACAATTAAGCGAAGGCGAAAATCTCTCAGAAGAAATTTGGATTACGAAATTAGAAAGGCTAAAAAGGTATACGCGCATGCTCATAACTTCTTTCGATATTATGAAAGACGGCATGAGTTATGAGGATTACTTAGTATTTCGGGATACATTAACACCTGCCAGCGGCTTCCAAAGTGCGCAGTTTCGTGTATTGGAATTGTACTGCACAGGTTTGGAAAATCTAGTTAATCATCCCGGAAAGCAACGTTTGCCAAACCAACCAAACTTAGACGATTATTTTGAGAATATATATTGGAAAGATGCTGGTTACAATCGTAAAACCGGTAAAAAAACACTTACACTAAGACAATTTATCGCAAAATATGAAGCCGGTTTTAAAGCACTTGCAATATCCAACATTGGTAAAACACTCGAAGCAAGAATACAACAAATGCCTACAATGTCTAATGACTTGAAGGAAAAGCTTAAACAATTCGACCACTTTTACAATGTAGCTTGGCCGATGGTTCATTTAGATACCGCAGATCATTTTTTAAATAGTAAAGGTGAAAATAAACCAGCAACTGGTGGGAGTGAATGGAAAAAATACCTTCATCCAAAATATCAACAACGCAAGTTTTTCCCGAATATTTGGTCTGCAGAAGAAATTGAAAACTGGGGAAATGATGTTTAAAATCCAATAAAATATATGGACTCTATATTTGAAATAATTTTGAAAATTCCAGAGGGATATTCCGAAGGTGTTTTCAACACTTCAAAATATGGAATTACAAAACAGACATTTAATACTGGAAAATCCTTCAAGATTTATGCAGAAGAATTACGCGGCAAGGATTTTATAAGCCTCAATTTTTATTGCACAGCAGACAATAAAATTCTAAAACCGTGTGAAATGACGGAAGAAAAAGTTGTTCATTTTCTTCAAAATGTTGAAGTAATATAACTTTTTTCACACTTTAATTTATTTGAAAGCCATCCAAACGGTTTTATTTTACGTTTATATGGCAGGGAAAGTAAATAATTTAGAATTTTTTCTCAAAAAGCCATGGTTAGAAAGGAATTGCAATTTTGCAAATAGTTATATATTAATTACATTTAGAAAAATGATATTTCTTGTAATAAATTAAAACCATATTCAAGACGCTACAAATTTTTCTGAAAAGATATAATGAATCAAGATTTTAATCACATACAGTCTCTCTACTGGGTTTTTACCCAACTTTGTAATGATGATTGTGACCATTGCTACAATGATTCCAGCCCTTTTGGAAAGCGCATTAGCAAAGAAGATTGTATTAAAATTATTGAAAATCTACCTGAGAAAATAGACCGAATTATTTTGAGCGGTGGAGAGCCTTTGGCAGATAAAAAATTACTGTACAAAATATTAGATAACATACAAGAGAAATTTGGATGCAGTACGCAAATAATGCTACAAACAAACGGAGATTTGCTCACGGTACCAATTTTGGAAACCTTAATTGAAAAAGGTGTAAGAAGATTTGACATTGCCAGTATTGACCGATATCATAAAAAAGCTGGTGGCAGATTAATGGAACTTGCTGATATTTTTGAAAGCTGCGGCGTGCCCGGTAGCAACAAAGATCCACTTATTGAAGGTGAACATTACCTAACCGACGGTAGATTAAGTTGGGGCTATTGGGGCGCAAGTGAAGATATGTGGCTGGGCGGCAATTGGGCGCGCGGCAAGGCATTCAAAAATGATATTTGGCTTAAAGACCCTTCGCATAATTTTTGCACAATACTCTCTGGAGCGCGAAATTTTTTGGGCGGTTATAAAGATATTCCACAGGAAATTAGCATCCAACTTTGGCGTATAAATCCGTGTTGTCCTGGCACGCATTTCCCAATGGGAGATGGGCGAAAGGAAAAAGTTGCGGATGTTTTACAAAGAGCTTCTCAAAATACGGTTTTTAAGATGCTTAATCAAGGTCATCCATTGAAAATGGGGGAATCGCTTGGAGTTTCAGAAAAAGAGGCGAGTGCCAAAAATGAAGAATTAAAAAACATTTGCCTGTACTGCGATCATTTTATGAAATGCCATAAAGATGAAATTTTCGATCAAAATGGCGTACTTGCAACCTTAGAAAAAATATGAAATTAGTTTTTGCATTTATGATGTTGTTCCCTTTTATTGGAAATGCGCAAAAAACATTGGACGAATTGCTTCAAAAGTACAATACGCGCAGTGTTCCATATATTTCAGTAGAAGAATTGAGAATGCTTCAAATGGAGGAATATATTCTTTTACTGGATGCCCGTGAAAAAGGAGAATATGATGTAAGTCATTTAAAAAATGCCGAATTTGTTGGTTTTAACACTTTTTCTCCCAAAGAAATCTCAGAAAAAATTGCAGACAAATCCAGACTTATTGTAGTTTACTGTTCTTTGGGAATTAGAAGTGAGCAAGTTGCCGAAAAACTAAAAAATGAAGGATTTACCAATGTAGAAAATCTTTATGGTGGTATTTTTGAATGGAAAAATAAAGGCTATCCCGTTTTCGACTCGCTGAATATTGAAACACAAAAGGTTCACGCATTCTCAAAACCTTGGGGAAAATGGCTTGAAAAAGGAATAAAAATTTATAATTGAAAGTAACCTAATTATCTAATTTTTTTCCACAATTAAAAAAACTGATTTCTAAAATATGGCTTTATTAACATCAAATGATGCAGACGGCGACCAAGATCTAGCCTTCGATTTCCACTTTCCAACCTCCAAAAAAGCGCTAATTATTTTTACCCGAAATCCAGAATTGGGAAAAGGTAAAACCAGATTGGCGGCAACAATAGGTGATGAGAATGCACTGTCAGTTTATAAAATATTACTAAAACACACTGCTGATTTTTCAGCAAAAGTAACCGCAGACCGTTATGTTTTTTATTCTGAAGCAATCCATAAAGACGATTTGTGGGATAATAATATTTTCAGGAAAAAACTTCAAAAAGGAAATGACCTAGGCGAACGGATGCAAAATGCCTTTGCCGAACTTTTTGAAATGGGCTATGAAAAAGTTGTAATTGTTGGTAGCGATATTTACGAACTAGCCGCTCAAGATGTTGAAGATGCCTACACCGCAATGGGAAATGAGGATTTCGTGATTGGCCCCGCAAAAGATGGCGGTTATTATTTATTGGGAATGAAAAACCTAAAACCAGAACTTTTCAAAAATAAAGAATGGGGTACAAATTCGGTTTTAAATGATACTTTGAAAGATTTAGAAGGTGAATCGGTAACAAAACTATCAACAAAAAACGATATCGATGTTTTTGAAGATATTGAGCATATCGACATCTTCCAAAAATTTATTTAAAAATCCGAAAACGAATCTTTAAGATTTAAAATCTTAATTCGAACTACAAAATCTATACATGAAATATATTGAAGAATCTGCTGAATTTTTAAAACAAAGAGGCTTTGATGCACCCGAAATAGGCATAATCCTCGGAACAGGATTAGGCCAGATAATTGATAAAATTACTATTGAAAGTGAAGTAAGCTACAACCACATTCCCAACTTTCCAACTGCAACAGTGGAGTTTCATAAAGGAAAACTACTTTACGGCACGTTAGAAGGCAAAAAGGTGATTGTAATGCAAGGGCGTTTTCACCTTTACGAAGGTTATTCTTTGTACGATGTCACTTTTCCCGTTAGAGTAATGAAACAATTGGGTATTAAGAAATTATTGGTAAGCAACGCTTCCGGCGCAATAAATTCAACGTATAAAAAAGGCGAAATTATGCTTATTGACGATCATATAAATCTACAAGGCGGCAGTCCGTTGGCATTTAAGGGTGTTGAACAAATGGGAGAACGATTTGTAGATATGAATTTTCCATACGATCAAGAAATGAATAATATGCTTGAGGAAATTGCCAAAAAAAATAATATTAAGCTTCATAAAGGAGTTTACGCCAGTGTTTTTGGCCCGCAATTGGAAACCCGTGCAGAATACAGATACCTTAAAGTTATTGGGGCAGATGCGGTTGGTATGAGTACCGTTCCGGAAATTATTGTTGCTAACCATTTAGGATTACCCGTTGCGGCAGTGTCAGTTTTAACGGATGAATGCGACCCAGATAATCTAAAACCTGTAAATATTCAAGAAATTATCGCAATGGCAATGAAGGCAGAGCCGGAAATGATAATCTTGTTTTCGGATTTGATAAAGCAATTGTAAGTGGAAAAATACCAAAACATATTTAAAGATTCCTATACAGGCTATTTCAACTATTTGGTAGATGAAATAACCCGTTTTCATTGGGAAAATTACTTTTATGGTTTGATTTTGGTATCGCTTATTGTTTGGGGTTTGGAAATTGCTTTTCCGTGGCGTAAAAATCAAAAGATATTTAGAAAAGATTTTTGGCTTGACACATTTTATATGTTCTTCAATTTTTTTCTGCTGAATTTAATCGTCTTAATATTTCTATCAAATACTGTAGAAATTATATTTCAAGATATCTTAGGATTCTTTGGAATTGATTTTACAAATTTCAGATTATTCGACATAACAAAAATCCCGTTTTGGGCAGGTTTGCTTGTGTTTTTTATCATTTCCGACTTTGTACAATGGAACACGCACCGGCTTTTGCACCGCGTGCCTTTTCTTTGGAATTTTCACAAATTGCACCATTCGGTAAAAGAAATGGGCTTTGCGGCGCATCTCCGTTATCATTGGATGGAACCTGTTGTTTATAAATCGTTATTGTATATTCCTATTGCAATAATTGGGGGTTTCAATATTCAATATGTTGCTATTGTGCACTTTTTCGCCCTTGCCATTGGGCATTTAAACCACGCAAATTTGGGTTGGGATTATGGAATTTTCAAATATATATTCAACAATCCTAAAATGCATATTTGGCACCACGCTAAAGTTTTGCCAAAAAATGTAAAGTATGGCGTGAATTACGGACTTACATTAAGTATTTGGGATTACCTTTTCCGTACCAACCACATTCCGCACGATGGTCGAGATATTGAATTGGGTTTTCAGGGCGACGAAAAATTTCCTTCCTCATTTATTCAACAGGAAATCTACCCTTTAAATACTGAATGAATATTTTATTTAAACCAAAGGACAACGATTTACGTAAATCTAACTAAACAAAAAAATCTCTTCTAATGAAATCAATTTTAAAAATTTCAATTTTAAGTTTATTGGCTATTTCACTTAATAGTTGTAGGCTTACAACCGTTGCCGGTATTACGAGCCAAGGACAACCCACCAAACAAGTTGACGGAATGTTAACCTCAACAACTGCAAATAGTGAAGTAAATGTAGACCACAGCGATTGGACCAAATTGCTTCAAAAACACGTAAATGATAAAGGTTTTGTTGATTACAAAGGTTTTCAAAAAGACCGCTCAAAATTGGATGCATATTTGAAAATGCTTTCAGAAAAAGACCCAAATAATAATTGGAGCGTGCAGGAGCTATTGGCATTTTACATTAACCTTTACAATGCATCAACGGTTCAATTAATTTTAGATAATTATCCAACAAAAAGTATTCAAGATATTGATGGAGCATTTACCAAGGGTTTTATAAAAGTACAAGGCACAGAACTAGCTCTCGGCGGAATTGAAAATGGTGTTCTTAGAAAAATGAACGAGCCAAGAATTCATTTTGCTATTAACTGCGCTTCATTTTCTTGTCCAAAATTATTGAATGAAGCCTATACTGCTTCAAAAATAAATGAGCAATTGGAAGCGGCAGCGAACGATTTTATTAACAGTGATAAAAACGATATTACAAAAGACAACCCGAAATTATCTTCAATTTTCGATTTTTACACACCAGATTTTAAGGTAGATGGAAAAAAGGATTTAATTGGCTATATTAATAAATACAGCAAAACCAAGATCAATCCAAATACTACGTATACTTTTAAAGAGTATGATTGGAGTTTGAATGAACAGTAATTAATTCTGAATTCAGAATTCAGAATTAAAAAGTAAGTTTATGATTAGCATTATTGTTCCGGTTTTTAACGAGGCTGAAAACATTGAAAATCTTTTAAAGCATTTAATTTCAACTGCTTCCCAAAAGAATATATCCGAAATTATTTTGGTTGATGGCGGTAGTGTTGATGGCACGCAAAATTTAGTTCGCGAGTCTTCCCAAGTTTCCCAAGTTTCCCAATTTCAAATAAAACTTATTTCTTCTGAAAAAGGCAGGGCAAAACAGATGAATGCAGGCGCAAAAAACGCTTCTGGCAACATTCTGTATTTTCTGCACGCTGACTCATTTCCCCCCAAAGATTTTGACAAGCTAATTATTGAAGAAGTAAAGAAAGGAAATCCCGCTGGCTGTTTTAAAATGAGGTTTGACAGCAATCATTGGTGGTTGCGTCTTGCCAGTTATTTCACTCAATTAAGTTGGCGAGCCTGTCGCGGTGGCGACCAAAGTCAATTTATTACCCGAGAATTGTTCGGTGAAATTGGTGGCTATGACGAAGACTACGTTATTTACGAAGATAACATTCTAATAAGCGAACTTTACGCCCGCAAAAAATTTGTGGTCATACAAAAATGGCTTAAATCTTCTGCACGATTATACCGCGAAAAAGGAGTTTGGTACTTGCAATATCATTTTTTGGCGATTTATGTAAAAAAGTGGCTTGGGGCAGATGCAGATGAACTTTATAATTATTACGCAAAAAATATAAAAAGCTCCAAAAAGGTCAAACCTACTGTTGAAAGTTTTAAGCAGCAAGAAGTTTTTGTGGACAAATAATTTTTATTGCATACCCTTATAGTATTTCTTCACTATCTGTTCTGCTGGTTTATTTTGTGGTGTATATTGATTGTCTTCAGTTCCATTTATTTTATCGTATTCCAAAAACCATTTCCATAAAAAACCGCCTGAAAACCATTCTTCCTGCCAAACTTCTTCAAACAACGTTTTAAGTAAAACATTTTGTGCTTCAGCATTATAAATAGTCAGTTCCCGCGAGGCTTGCCAAGGTTCTTTTCCAGCAAAATCAACACTTCTGTAGCCATATTCAGTAAACAAAATTTTTCTATTTTCCTTTTCTGAAATCTCTTTCATTTCAGTTTTCCATTTTTCCCAACCTTGTTTAGATTCTTCAAATGTTGGCGTTTTATTTTCTGAAATAGGAAAATAAGCATCTACACCTATATAATCTAATTCTTTCCAAAAAGGTACGCGCTTATATTCATCCCAATTTGCCGCATAGGTCAATTTTCCGTTGTAAATTTTCTTGATTTCTTTAATAAGTGAAAACCAAAATTGAGGCCTTTCTTTAATAAAATTTTCAAGCTCCGTACCAATGCAATACATATCTACATGTTCATCTTCCGCTAGTTTGGCAAAATCTACAATAAAGCTTCGGTAGCTATCTTCCAATTCTTTCCAGTCTTCTTCATTCTTCATTTTAAGAAAACCTGTGTATTCACCTCGCCAAATCCAAAGTTGCGGTTTCAGCATTACTTTAATGTTGTTTTTATGAAGCTCTTTTACATATTGCCGTGCACCTTCCATGCTTTCTCCAAACCACTGTCTTTCGCTATTGTAAATAATTTTTGGATGTTCTAAATTTTGAATAAAACCAAATGGCATTATCGCAGTGTAATTAGCGTTTATATTTAAAACTGGCTCAATATATTTTTGCTCCAATACCAACGGTGAAGCTACAAAGCTTAAACCGTTAATTTTAGTTTCATTTTTAACGGATGTTACTTCTGAAATTTCTTTGGAAATATCTTTAGGCTTTTGGGCACAACTTATTGAAATAGCACAAAAACTAAGAAATAAAAGAAAGCGGAATTTTTGGAGCATTATATTTTTAAATTGGCAAGCTAAATTAATGCTTTTACAAGTAATTTGAATTCTCAGAAAAAAATATCCCGTACGTTTTAAAAAATTTAAGCACATTCTGTGTCTAACAGTTGTGAAAAACTTTAAAGCTTGCGGGAAAATATGTAATTCAAATTTTATTTAGAATTCAATTTCCAATCATACGAATAATAACCACAACTAGCTGTTGCTGGTATTTTACTGGTTCTATAGGTATTTAAAAATTGAATTTCTGTTTGTCCGTTTTTGGTAAAATCTTCTTTGTACCATTTGAAGATTTCAGATAATTCAACTTTACCATCATTAACTTTTATAAATGACGGATTATTTAAGGCCTTTCTGGTTTGCTGTTCTAATAATTTCTCAATAGTTGCAGGTTTGTAAGCTTCCGAAATTAATGGTGGACAGCCTTTTGCGCCACAAACCAAGACAAAGTGAAAACGAGGTTCATCAAATTTTGCTCTCAGCATTTTATTTTCAATGTCATTTAAGGTGATTGAAGTTCCACCTAAATCATATTGGATTTTATCAAAAAACCCAGCTTTGTCAAGCGGCGATTTAATTCCGTAGTTATCAATAATTCCTTTAATTATGGAGAGATTATATGCATTAATCCAAAAAGCCTGATATTCATTTTTATTGTTTGGCCCAACTTGCATATTACTTGCATAGGTCATCAAATCGTTCAAAGATTTGGGATTTTCTTTTATTGCTTTGTAATCTACCAATCCATTTTTAACGTATTCGGCAAAAAACGTATCAGCATTTTTAAAAAATATATCGTGATATTGGGCAAATGCTGCATTGCTTATACTTCCGAAGAAAATAAATAAAATAAAAACTAATTTTTTCATAATGGTAAAGTCGTAATATCAATGCTTAAACTTACAGTGACGGGTTACTAATTACCAAAATCGAGCCAAAACTAAAGTCACAATAATTTAAGCCTACAAAAAACCGTCACTTCACAATAATTCGTACATTTAGTTGCAACCAAAACCGAATATATTTTCGTGTCGTTCAACCCATCGTTAACCAAAAAAATAATTGTACTTGTAGTTTTAAGTAATGCACTTTTTTCGTGTACCCACTTGCAATTCAGAAAAAATGATGAGGAAACGGCGGCCCTTTTCAAAGTATTGAATGTACCAACGGATATTTCATATCAATATGTTTCAGCTGAAGATTATAAAATTAGAATTCAAAAAGTTGCTTCAACCGAAGATTCTAGACTTAATATTCTTTTTATTCACGGTTCGCCATCATCAATTAGTGATTACAAATCCTACCTTTCAAACGCAACACTTCGCAAAAGAGCAAATATGTATGCTATAGATAGGCCAGGTTACGGATATTCAAACTTTGCAAAAGCTTTGCCCGGCATAAACGATCAGGCAGTCTTGATAAATAAGGTAATTAATAAACTTGACCTTCAAAATTTGATAGTTGTTGGCAGTTCGTACGGCGGACCGATTGCTGCGAGATTGGCTGTGCTCAACAAAAATGTGATTGGCATTATATTGCTTTCTCCTGCGATAGACCCAAAAAATGAAAAGGAAATTTGGGGGTCGCGCCTTACACAATGGTGGATTACGCGATGGTTAGTACCAACATCTTACAGAATTGCAGGTGACGAAAAAACAATACACGCAGAAGAATTGGCAAAACTTGAATATGATTGGAAAAAAGTTACGGTACCAGTTTTGCACCTTCACGGAGATGCAGATGAAACAGTGCCTTTTATTAACACGGAATATACAAAGAAGGTTTTTTCAAACATTAAAGTGAAAGTTTTTGAAGGTTACGACCACGACCTCACAGGAAATTTTCCCGAACTTGTTATTCCTGTAATAGAAGAATATATTGATGAAAATTTTAAAGATTTAAACAACTAAAATAATTTTAAAAAAGAATTTTATGAAATATATAGTTATGGTTTTACTAATTGCTACAAGTTTTGTTGCCTGCAAAAATGATAAAGGCTTGCCGGCGAAAGAAAAGGAAGGTGAACTTTCCGACACTTTAAACAAAAACATTATTGATCATTCTGATTGGACTGCGCTTTTGAAAAAATATGTTGATGATAAAGGATATGTAGATTATCCGGGCTTTCAAAAAGATAGTTTAAAATTAAATTCCTATCTCCAAATGTTAGCTGCAAATGCACCGAAAGATTCTTGGCCAATTGAAGAGCAATTGGCATATTACATCAACATTTATAATGCGGGAACGGTACAATTAATAATCAGAAATAATATGCCGGGAAGTATAAAAGACATTTCTGAAGGTAGTGGTCCTTGGGAAATAAAATTCGTGAAAATTGGCGATAAAACCGTATCACTTTCCACCGTAGAAAAAGGAATTTTACAACCTATGAAGGAACCACGCATACACTTTGCCATAAATTGTGCGAGTGAATCGTGCCCAAAACTGCAGCAAGAAGCCTTTACCGCAGAAGGTATGGAAGAGATGCTAACCAAAGCCACCAAAGAATTTTTGAAAGGTCCAAAAAATGAAATTTCTGCAAAAGAACCTAAAATTAGTTCCATTTTCGAATTCTATCCAGCAGATTTTAAGGTAGATGGAAAAACAATTCGAGAGTTTATTAACGAATATTCGGATGTTAAAATAAATGAGGATGCAAAAATTATGTATTTGGATTATGATTGGAGTTTGAATGATCAAAAAAAAATTCCAAAGTAATAGTTTGCTAATCACTTATTTTTAAAATTTGAAATTATTCAGAAAAAATTAGCTTGTAAATTTTCAACCACATAAATTAACTATCTTGAAAGTTCATAATAAAATTATCGACTCAAAATTATAAAGTAAAAATCCCTATGGAACACATAGTTATAATAGGCAACGGTATTGCGGGTATTACAACGGCTCGCCATATTCGGAAGGTATCTAATAATAAAATTACGATTATTTCTGCTGAAGCGGATCATTTTTTTTCACGTACCGCGCTAATGTACGTTTATATGGGACATATGAATTGGCGCGATATTAAACCCTACGAAGATTGGTTTTGGGAAAAAAATAGACTTGAATTAAAAAAGAGTTATGTTGAAGCGGTAGATACAGATACAAAAACGCTTCATTTTAAAGAAGGTGGACAGCTTAATTACGATAAATTAGTAATTGCAACTGGTTCAACAACAAGTTTTTTTGATTGGGAAGGTCAAGATTTAAAAGGCGTTACCGGAATGGTGACCAAAAAAGATCTTGAAAATATTGAAAAATATGCATCCAATAATAAAGAATGTCCAAGCGCAGTAATTATTGGCGGCGGACTAATAGGCGTTGAACTTGCCGAGATGTTACGCACTCGAAATATTGATGTTACAATGTTAGTCCGTGAAAAAGCATTTTGGACTAACGCGCTTCCAGCTGGCGAGGCAAATATGCTTTCAAGACATATAAAATCCCACGGCGTAAATTTAAAGCACGAAACCGAACTTGATAAAATTCTTGATGATGGCAACGGAAAAGTAAAAGCTATTCTTACAAAAAGTGGTGAAGAAATTCCTTGTAATATGGTTGGCATAACAACTGGCGTAAAACCGAATATTTCTTTTCTGAAGAATTCAAAAATTGAAACTAAAAAAGGTGTTTTGGTTAACCGAATGTTAGGGACAAACGTAAAAGATGTCTATGCCATTGGCGATTGTGCAGAACAACGCGAAGCAATTGGCAACCGGCCGCCAATTGAAGCCGTTTGGTACACTGGTAGAATGATGGGCGAAGCGCTGGCACAAACAATTTGCGGAAAATCATTTTCCTATAATCCCGGACATTGGTTTAACAGCGCCAAATTTTTTGATATTGAATATCAAACGTATGGTTGGGTGCAGCCCGCAGAAAGAAGGAAAGATCTTGAAGGGCAATTCCATTGGCTTTGCCCAAGTGATAAACGCGCTGTAACCATTTCTTATAATAAAAATACAAATGAATTTTTGGGTATCAATACCTTCGGAATTAGAATGAAGCACGAAGTTTTGGACAAATGGCTTACGGAAAAGAGGGATGTGGATTTTGTAATAAACAATCTAAAACAAGCCGATTTTGATCCTGAATTTTATAAAACTCCAAGTAAAGAAATTCAAGCAGCATTTTCAAAAACAAATCAAACAGTCTAAAATACTTCTCAACTATGAGCACCATTCAAAGAGATATGTCCCTTTCCGGACAACCGCCGTTAGCTTTAAATCTATTCCAAAAAGTAGGACTTGCAATAGGTGTTACCGGCCTGTTAATTTTATTGCTTTCAGCATTTAATAGTAAACTGCCGGATAATCCCATTTGGTTTTGGATTGCGTTTGTTTCTCTAATTACAGGTGTGTTAATATTTGTTTATGGTCAGTATAAAAACACGCACGAGGGAATCAAAAATGATGGCATAATGTTTAAATCTCTCACATCAAGAGGTACTATTGCGTGGGCTTTAGGTATTGCCCTTACGGTATTTTATATAATTTTATACTGGTTCCCAAAATTATTGGGCGTTGTTGAAGGTGGTAAAAATACTGGTATTGTCGCCTTGTTCGATCCTTTAAGCGAAACGTTAACGGGAGGCGCAGCAAGCCAATGGTTTGTTTATGGCGTTTTATACACTATGGCAATTGTATTATTTGGAATCAAGTTTATTTGGAAATATAGACATAATCGATATGAAATAATTCGTACGTGTAGCGTGATGTTTTTTCAGCTGTGTTTTGCATTTATGATTCCGAATATTATGAGTGCGCTTAGCTTGCCATTTTACGATTTAAAGAATATCTGGCCACTTAATTACGATTTGTTTTCGGGACGTTTGGATGAACTTACTAATTTTGGAAGCATAGGCACCTATATGTTAATTTTTGGAATAATTTCAATATTTGTAATTACACCAATTCTCACTTATAAATTTGGGAAGCGCTGGTATTGTAGCTGGGTTTGTGGCTGTGGAGGCTTAGCAGAAACTGCCGGAGATTCTTTTAGACAGCTTAGCGATAAAACACAAAAAGCTTGGAAAATTGAACGTTGGGTAATTCATAGTGTTGTGGTATTTGTAACAGTTATGACGGTTGCAATGGTATATTCCTTCATCAAGAATAAAGAATCTGAGTCCATTGGACCGTGGAATAACTTTGAAGGTAAAGCAATTTTTGTAAGCTCACAAACGGGAACTCCGTTGGTAGAACGCGGCAAAAAAGCTGCCGAAGCTGGTGCCAGCAGGTTTATTTTTGTTGACAGGGATGGAAATGGCGAAGCACTTCAATTTGAAAATATGGAAAGTATTGGCATTCCTTTTAATGTTATTTCCCAAAAAGATAATGCCCAAGTTATTTCTCAGTTAGAAGAAGATCAACAAGGCACATTGCTTTTGCCCGGAGAAGCTCACAAAGAAATCGCAATTGAAAAAGGCGTTGGCGCACAGGTTTATGATGATGTTTGGCTAGATAAAGGAGTTTTTATTTGGTTGGTAGTTGGGCTTTTAACCTTGGTTTTTGGCTGGGCAATGCTTTTTAGGAGAGAGCAATTGGGCAAAGATGCAAAGATTGGAGCCGTTTCCTATTTTGTTGTTGTTATTGGATTGCTGCTTTACAATCATTTAAATAGTACAGGAACCCTATTTTTATTTCCAGGATTTCAACTTCATAAAGTTTACGGATTTTTAATTGGTGCTATTTTTAGCGGTGTAATTGGTGTTGGCTTTTATCCCCTTTTTGGCGCTAGGGTTTGGTGCAGAATGGGTTGCCCAATGGCGGCAATATTAGGATTTCAGCAACGGTTATTATCAAGATTTAGAATTACAACTAATGGCGGACAGTGCATTAGCTGTGGCAACTGTTCAACTTATTGCGAAATGGGAATAGACGTGAGAGCTTATGCCCAAAAAGGTGAAAATATTGTAAGAAGTAGTTGTGTTGGCTGCGGAATTTGCTCGGCAGTTTGCCCTCGTGGCGTTCTTAAATTAGAAAATGGACCGTTGGAAAATAGAATTCAAGCTAATGAAATTTTGTTAGGCAATGATGTAGATTTGATGAATTATGTAAATAATTAAATTTTAATTTGAAATTTTTTATTCATCTAAAACAGCTATTAACTTATTCAAATCTTCTTCGGAATTATAAAAATGAAATCCAAAGCGAATGCCTTTACCACGTTGGCTGCAGATTATATTATTATCTTTTAATTTCTGAAAAAGAACTTCATCGCCTTTTATATTAAAAATGGTTGAATGATTTTTTCGATTTAAAACTGCGGTTTCCAATAAATTTCGTTCTATAAATAGTTCTTTCGCTTTATTAGTTAGAGTCGAAATTTTTTCTTCAATAGTTGAAATGCCTAAGTTTTCAATTAATTGGATAGCCTTTTGAAGGCTTCCATAATTTAAAGTGTCTTGATGCCCCGGCTCAAAACGTTTTATAAATGCCACTTCATCACGTTTGCTAAACATGGCTTCAGCTGAATTAAAACCAATTGTTTTTGGTAATATTCTGTTTTGAACTTCTTCTTTCACAATAAAAATCCCATTGCCATAACCCGCCAAAAGCCATTTGTAGCAACTAGCACCCAAAACATCAATCCCACTTTGGGATAAATTAAATTTTTGTGTTCCAAGAAATTGTGTTCCATCGGCAACTATCATTAAATCCGGATACTTTAATTTTAATTCTTTCAAAAAATTGAAATCTATAATAATTCCATTTAAATATTGAACAATGCTAAAGGCAAAAATAGTCGGCTTGTGTTTGGCTATTGCCGCTTCAATATTTTGTTCAAAATTTTCATCAATTTTTGTATAAATAATCTCAAAATCGCGACTTTCAACTGCCCAATTTATTGAGGGATAATCCATTTCGACCAAAAGAATTTTCGATTTTGTTGGCAACCCATCCAAAAATGTGTTCATACCAAATGAAAAATTTGGAACTAATGCAGTCTCATTTTTTTTAGCACCTACAAAATTTGCAATTGTTTCTTTAATACTTTCCATATGAGGTTTATGCAAATCTCTAAAAATGCTAGCTTCAGCAACAAATACCTCGTCGTGCTTGTGCCGCCATTGCATGACAGATTTTGGCAAAAGGCCTGCAGAAGCAGTATTAAGGTATGTGTATTTAGAAAGTATCGGAAATTCTTCTTTAAAATCTATCATTTTGAAATAGGCTACAAGCCCAAAATTAGGTAAATTTACAAAGCTTAAAAGTAACCAACTATGTTCTCAAAATCCAAAAAAACGCAAACAATTAGCCCAGACCAACGGGAACAACGTGAGCAATATGAATACGCACGTAAACGCATAAAGCAGAAAAAGAAGTTGATGCGTCATTTTATTGTATTTATTGTTGGTTGTATATTTCTTATTATTTTAAACCCAGTATTGCACGTAGGCGAAGATTTTTTTATAAAAGATTGGTTTGTTTGGGCAATTTTAATTTGGGCATTTATTTTTGTGGTTCACGTTTTTAATGTCTTTGTAATGAACCGCTTTATGGATAAAGAATGGGAAGACGGACAGTTGGAAAAGATGAAAGCGCAACAACAAGCAAGAATTGACGAACTAAAAAAACAAGCGCTACAAGACGTTACGGTTGCTGAAGTAAAAGCAGCGAGAGAAACGGATGCATTAAATACAAGAACTACAGATACTTTCGAGCTAAAAAATAACACGGAAAGCTCATTATTACCACCAGACGTAGAATGATTACATTAATTGCCGCAGCTGGAGAAAATAATGAATTGGGCAAAAACCAAGATTTGGTGTGGCATTTGCCTGACGACTTTAAGCGTTTTAAACTACTTACTTCTGGCCATCATATAATTATGGGCAGGAAAACGTTTGAAACATTCCCAAAACCATTACCCAATAGAACGCACATTGTAATTACACGGCAGGAAGATTATAAACAAGATGGAGCAGTTGTGGTTTCAAATTTAGACGAAGCACTAATAAAAGCCAGCGCCGATTTGCAACCATTTGTAATTGGCGGTGGCGAAATCTATAAAATAGCGATGGAAGTTGCCGATAAAATTGAATTGACCAGAGTTCACGGAACTTTTGAGGCGGATACTTATTTTCCTGAAATTCCGAAAAATGATTGGCAATTGGAAGCTGAGGTTTTTCACGAAAAAGATGAAAAGCACAATTTTTGTTTCACATATCAAACTTTTCTTCGGAAGTAATTTTTCTCATCATTCGCTTTTTAGATTTAATTGAAGTATTTTGATGATATTCTGATTTTATTCGAAAGAAACAAACTCCTTTCTAAATTCCATTCTTTCAAAAAATAGAAAATAAAATTCTTATTTTTACAAAAACCAACTTAAAAAAAATTTAATGAAAGCATATATATTTCCCGGACAAGGTGCACAATTTACAGGAATGGGCAAAGACCTTTTTGACCAATCGGACAAAGCAAAGGAACTTTTCAAAAAAGCAAATGAAATTCTAGGATTTGATATTACTAAAATTATGTTTGAAGGAACGGCAGAAGAATTGAAAGAAACGAAAGTTACACAACCTGCAATTTTTTTACATTCAACAATTTTAGCTGAAGTTATGGGAAACCATTTTAAACCAGATATGGTTGCCGGACACAGTTTGGGAGAAATTTCAGCTTTGGTTGCCAATGGTTGTTTAGAATTTGAAGATGGCTTAAAATTAGTTTACAAAAGAGCATTGGCAATGCAACACGCCTGCGAAATAAAGCCATCTACAATGGCTGCCGTTTTAGGGCTTGAAGACCATTTGGTTGAAGCAATATGCGCAGATGTTGATGGTATTGTTGTAGCAGCAAACTATAATTGTCCCGGCCAATTGGTAATAAGTGGAGAGACTGACGCTGTTGGCAGAGCCTGCGAAGCGTTAAAAGAAGCTGGCGCGCGCAGAGCATTAATTTTACCTGTTGGCGGTGCTTTTCACAGCCCTTTAATGGAACCAGCTCGTGAGGAACTGGCTGCGGCAATTGAGGCTACGGCATTTAATGAGCCAAGCTGTCCAATCTATCAAAATGTTAGCACTTTTGCGGTAACTGACCCGAATGAGATTAAAGAAAATCTTATTTTTCAACTTACATCTCCTGTAAAGTGGACACAAAGCGTACAAAATATGATTGGAGATGGCGCGACAAAATTTATAGAAGTTGGCCCCGGAAATGTATTGCAAGGATTAGTTAAAAAGATTGATGCTTCGGTTGAAACGGATAAAGGTGAAATTTCTATTTTCTAGTTTCAAAATAGAATTTAGCTTGTAAAATGAAATCACCTCTGAAAAATATTTTCAGAGGTGATTTTTTTATGCTTTATATTTCTATTTTTTATGCGCTTAGCCTACAATCTTCACAAGCTTTCACTTCGCCATAATAAGTCTCGCGATATTTGTGTATTGTTTTGAATGGGACTTTTAAGAAATTTTTCTTAACGTAAATTACATTCGCCGTGAAAATTCCCATTTTTTCGGTAAATCGTTTTTCCTTCTTTGTTGTTCTAGTAATTGATATCAACTTCATTATATTGTCTTTTCGGTTTGTGGCAAATAAACAAAGATGATATGCCAATGGCAAGGAAATACCGTTAAATCTAGGTTAAACGAAAATAATTACAATTTTAAATAGTAAGAATAATGATAAAATAATCATTTCAAAAATCAGCAATTACTGAAAATCTTAGTTTATTTCATATTTCAATTTTTATAAACAACTCCATTTTTCATTACAAAAACAACATTTTCCAACGTCTTTACATTTTGTGTTGGATCTTCATCTACTGCGATTATGTCTGCAAAAAATCCCGGATTTAATTGTCCAATTTCTGTTGGAGCTTCTAAAACCAAGGCAGCAGTTATTGTTGCGCACTGAATAGCGACTATTGCTGGCATTCCCGCTTCAACCATATAACCAAATTCCTTTGCATTTTCTCCGTGCGGGAAAACGCCGGCATCAGTTCCAAAAATAATCGGCACACCTTTTTTGTAAGCTTCCCCAAACATCTTTTGAATTTTAGGACCAATTTCCAAAGCTTTCGGCACTACCAATGAATTGTAATAACCTGAAATTTTTGCCTTTTCAGAAACAAACTTTCCCGCCGAAATTGTGGGAACTAAATACACATTATACTTTTTCATAAGTTCCATTGTTTCTGGGCTCATTAATGTGCCGTGTTCTATAGTACTTACTCCTGCGCGAATAGCGCGCTGCATGCCTTCATCACCGTGGCAATGTGCCGCAACTTTCATATCATAATCCTTTGCCGTTTTTACGATAGCTCTAATTTCCTCTTCAGTAAATTGCGGATTTTTACTGTTTTTTGCAACGCTTAAAACGCCTCCGGTTGCTGTTATTTTTATCCAATCTGCACCATTTTTATATCTCTGGCGCACGGCTTTGGCAGCGTCATCAACTCCATTTACAACCCCGTCCAAAGTTCCGGAATCGCCCATTAATTGTCTACTTCTTCCATTTGTTGGATCCGCGTGGCCGCCAGTTGTTGCCAATGCTTTTTCTGCCGTAAAAATTCTTGGACCAATTGTTACACCTCTATTTATTGCATTTCGCAATGAAACATTTACGCCGGTTCCGCCCAAATCACGCACGGTTGTAAATCCTGCCATTAGCGTTCTGTTGGCAATTTCAGCAGCGTTATATGCTACGTCTGCTTCGTTAAGAGTAAATTCATCCAACTATTTCGTTGGCCCAGTTTCACTTTCAATATGAACGTGCATATCGACTAGGCCTGGTAATACGGTTTTATTTTTTAAATCATAAACCTTGTCTTCATTATTGGTTGGGTTTTGAAATCCTTCGGAAATGCTAACAATCTTATTTTCTGAAATAACTATGGTATGATTACCAAGTACCTTTCCATTTTTGGTATCTATTATTTTACCGCAATGCAAATAGGTGTTTTGCGCATTACTTCCGAATAAAACAATAAAAGCGAATAGTGTAAAAATTTTATACATATTATCTATTTTATTAATCAGACAAGATAGGATAAAATATTTGAATTAAGATTTCTAACTACTAATTGGTTGAAAGCATCATAATAGTTTCAGAAATTAATTTAAAGCAAAAAAAATGCCCACCAATTGGCGAGCATTTTTAAAATATTTTAAATTGCTTATATTTTAAGCTCTTTTTTTACATCTACCATTAGATCTTTACCATCGGCTAAAATTACACCACCACCTGTTGAAGAATCCAACACATATTGAAAACCTTGAGCACGAGCTACTTTTTGAATAGCTGCACGAGCTTTTTCTAATACCGGCTGTAAAATATCAACTTCTTTTTTCTGAAGATCTTTTAAAGCTGAATCTCTGTATTGTGCAATATTATTTTGCATAGTCTGAACTTCTTGAACACGTTTTGTGTTTTCTGCCTCGTCCTTACCTTCTGCTTCTTGCTCATATTGCTTGTATTTTGTATCAAGCTCTTTGGCCATATTCTTTATTTCAGTGTCATACGTTTTCTGAATTTTTTCTAATTGGCTTTGTGCTGCCTTCATTTCTGGCATTGCATCAACTAATTTTGAAGTTTCAATATGTGCAACTTTAGTCTGCGCATTTACAAAACTTGTAGCTCCTACAAACAATACCACGGCTACGAATAATGATTTCATTTTTGTCATTGTATTAAAATTTAAATTTAAGTGTTATTTTTTTTTATAATTAATCTACTATTTCAAACTTTTAAATATTATATTATTTTCCGCCGCCATCGCCATCTTCTGCAGGTGGACCGGCCTTATCCTTTCTAGCATTTAAAATAGAATCTTTTCGAGCTTCCCTTTCATCAATCAAACGTTGTCTTCTTGCGTCAAATTCTGCCTTTTTTACAGCACGTATAGAATCTCTTGTTCTGGTGCGGTCCGCCATAATTTTTTCACGATCGTCCTTTTTTTCTTGTGCAGCTTGCGCGCGTTCTTCTTGTTTTTTCTCTACAGCCTGCTCCTTTTCGGTTACAGCCTTATCTTCTTCCATTGAAAGCGCATCTCTGTTTTCTACTGCTTTTTTATCTCTTTTGGAAGTAACTTCCTCACGTTTTGCAGCTCGGTTTATACTGCGCAAGACAACATCGCTTATATCATTTCTTTCAGCCGCAAAAAGCATTACAACATCTGCCGATTTGTCGAAAATGAAATCGTACTTTTTATTTTCTGCAACTTCTTGCACAATATTGAAAACTTGATCTTGAATAGGCTGAACTAATTGTTTGCGCTGAATCATTAAATCTCCAGCCGGACCAAAACGGTCTTGCTGGTATTGACGCATTTCATCTTGTTTAATCTTAATTTCTTCTTCGCGTTCCTCAATCAATTCTTTGGTAAGCAAAACCCTTTCGTTAGTTAGAGTTGTTGACATTAAATCAATTTCTTTTTGTTTTTTGTCTACATCCTGTTTCCAGCGTTGCACTTTCCCCTCAAGTTGTATTGATGCTTCTTTGTATTCGGGAACATTTTCAAGAATATATTCCATATCAATATATCCAATGCGAACGCCTCTTTGTGCATTTCCCAGAAATGAGAAGCACATTATGGCAAAAATAGATAGTATAACGTTTTTGGTTTTCATATTTGTTGGTTGTTTAAGAAAATATCGTGCCAAGTTTAAAATTGCTGTCCTATTATAAAGTGTGTTTCCCATCCGTGAGGTCCAATATCTCCCAATGCAGGATCAAAACCATACCCAAAGTCTATGCCCAATAGTCCGAAAGCGGGCATAAAGATACGCAAACCTGCGCCAGCTGAACGCTTAAGTGTAAACGGATTATAATTTCTAAACCCATCATAAGAACCACCAGCTTCACCAAAACCAAGGACATAAATAGATGCCAATTGCTTTAAGGTTATAGGATATCTTACTTCAAACGAAAATTTATTGTAAATGGTATTTCCATCCCTTGGCGAAAGTCCTTGGTTAGGATAACCTCTTAATTGTATAACCTCACGTCCATCCAAACTAAAAGCTCCAAGACCATCTCCACCCACAAAGAAACGTTCAAATGGTGGTACGCCTCTATCTGCATTATATGCTCCAAGATAGCCAAGTTCTGTATTAGAACGTAATACCAAATCTCCCCAAATTTTTGTGTACCAAGTACCTTTAAACTTAATTTTATAATATTCTAACCATCTAAACCGCTCTTGATCTATTTGCCCAAGACGTAATCCATCATCAATATCTAGCGGATCCAAAGTTGCTCTTTCATTAGCCAAACTTTTATAATCTACCCCATTAAACGCTGAATACGGAATCGTCATTTTTGCAGTTATGCTAAAATCTGAACCATATTTTGGGTATATAGGATTTATACCTGTATTATTTCGGCTAAGTCCGATAGTATATGCCAGGTTATTTGATGTCCCATCACCGAATGTAAATAATCCAATATTATAATTTTGAAGATTATAATGCTGATAACTTACGGCTTGAGAAAGTACAAAATAATCATCTGGCCATTTTAGTTTTGTAGCCAAACCTACCGAACCTCCGGTTATTAAAAACCTTCTAGTTTTATCAATATCTCTCGTTC
This sequence comes from Aequorivita sp., assembly GCA_965219125.1. Lineage (GTDB taxonomy): Bacteria > Bacteroidota > Bacteroidia > Flavobacteriales > Flavobacteriaceae > JBBSOK01. The sequence goes on along the minus strand of CBDCMO010000002.1, from coordinate 2,352,420 downwards.
TCGGGTCATAACTATATTGAATGGTATGTGAAAATGAAGTACTTAGTTGAACGGGTTTTTTACCACCCAACCAAGGTTCTGTAAGTGAAAGGCTATACGTTTGATAAAAACTACTTGCCTGCGCACGTATGGAAAGTTGTTGCCCATCGCCCATTGGTAATGGTTTATACGTTTCTAAATTGAAGATGTTACGAAGCGAAAAGTTTTTAAATGAAAGACCAAGCGTGCCAACAAAACCACCACCACCATAACCACCTTGCAATTCAATTTGGCTAGAACCTTTTTCAACAACCGAATATTCCAAATCTAAAGTTCCGTTGTTTGGATCTACGTTTTGAAAGTTTGGTGATAATTGTTCCGCATCAAAATAACCCAATTGTCCTAATTCTCGCAATGTTCTTACTACATTACGTTTGCTGTAAATCTGGCCTGGGCGTGTTCTTAATTCTCTGTAAATTACGTGATCGTTTGTACGATCATTTCCAACAACTGAAATATGATCGAAACGTGCCAACTTTCCTTCAACAATACGTATTTCAAAATCTATTGTGTCGTTTCTAACAGCAGTTTCAACAGGATTTATTTTTGAAAATAAATATCCATTGTTTTGGTATAGGTTTGTAATATCTTCTGCTTCGGGATCTTCTGCATTTGCAATACGTTCCTGCAATAGCACCCCGTTGTAAACTTCACCTTTTTTAATACCTAACAATTGCTTAAGCAAACCTTCAGGGAAAATACTGTTACCAATAAACTTGATATCTCCAAAGTAATATTTTTTTCCTTCTTCAAGTTTAAGATTTAGCGCTACATTCTTATCGTCGATTATTGTTAATGTATCTCTTGTGATACGGGCATCACGAAAGCCACTTGCTTTATATTTTTTTATAATTGAAGCTTTGTCTGCCTCAAAATCTGCTTCAATATATTTAGATCGTTTAAAAAGGTGGAAAAAGTTTTTTTGTTTTGTATTCTTCATAGCTCGGCGCAATTTGCCGCTAGATAGTTCCTTATTCCCTTCGAATTTAATTTGCCTAACCTTAACCCTATCGTTTTTATCAATATTGATGGTCATATTTTTAGATACCTCAACACCCGTGGAATCTAAATTTGGTGTTGTTGAAATTGCGACCTGTGTATTTAAATACCCATCTTTTTTAAACTTATTGGTAATATAATTTTTGGTAGTTGTAAGTAGGTTTTTTGTAATTTTTACACCAGGTTTAAGGTCATTGTCCTTAAGGATGTCTTTAATTTTTGACTTACGCACTCCATTAATAGTAACTTCACTAAGTTTAGGCAGCTCTACAATATACAACTCTAAATCTACAGCATCATCGCTGATACTTGTCACGTAAAATGCGATATCGCTGAAAAGGTTTTGTTCCCAAAGCTTTTTGGTAATTGCGCTTAACTTTTCTCCGGGAATGTAAATTTGATCCCCTTTTTTAAGTCCAGTAAAAGCTATAACTGTTTGAACGTTAAAATTTTGAGCGCCGGTTACTGTAATATTATTTATGGTGTATTTTTGACCACTATCCATTTCCTTTTGTTGTGCAGCGGCACTAAAAGCAATTAATAGTGTAAAAACTATTATTGAATAAATTTTTCGGGATGGTCGCAATATTAATTTATTGGTCAAGTTGTTCACTGGTCTTTCCAAATCGTCTTTCTCTGTTTTGATAATTTAATATTGCCTCAAAGAGGTGATCCTTAGTATAGTCCGGCCAAAGTGTTTCAGTAAAAAACAATTCGGCGTAAGCAATTTGCCAAAGCAAGAAATTGCTAATACGTTGTTCGCCACTTGTTCTAATCAACAAATCTACATCTGGCAAATTTCGCGTGTAAAGATGATTATTAATTACCGTTTCGTCAATATCATCGAGCGAAATTAGGTTATTTTTAACTTTAAGACTAATCTCTTTAATGGTTTTGGTAATTTCCTCGCGAGAACCGTAGCTTAGGGCTAAAGTAAGCGTCATTCTACTATTATGTTGTGTTCTTTCTATAACTTCAGATAGCTCCTTTTGTGCTTTTTTGGGCAAGGCGTCTAGATTACCTATTGCATTAAGCTTAATGTTATTTTTCTCCAGCGTTGCTATCTCTTTTTTTAATGATGAAACCAATAGCTTCATCAGCAATTCTACTTCCAATTTTGGCCTATTCCAATTTTCGGTTGAAAATGCATAGAGCGTAAGAAATGGAATGTTGATTTCTGCACATGCTTCAACAATCTCTCTTACAGCCTTTGTGCCATTTTCGTGACCTAATGCTCTAAACAACCCTTTCTGTTTTGCCCAACGTCCGTTCCCGTCCATAATAACGGCCAGATGCTGTGGCAGCTTTGTAAGATCTATTTTTTCTAATAAATTCATTCTCAGTTTAAAAATTGCAATAACAGGGTTTGCGTCCAAAGGTATATGTTACTGTAATGCCTGTAAACATATACCAGTCATTATTGTTTAAATTACCAAAGGAATTTAATGTTACGTCACTTTTATTAGGTACACTTCCATCTAGATTATCAGTAAAGGTGTATCTGGCACCAATTTCCGCGGCGACCATAAAATTAGTTGTCAGTACAGTTTTATAGCCTAAAATTATTGGAATTGCAAACGTACCTTCTGTGCCAAATGAAACGCGACGATCTGGCAATGGTTTATCCAATGTGCCTCTATATATTAAATAAGTGAGTCCAGTGTATAAATATGGTGTGCCGACAGACTGGCCACTATACAAATCAAGATCCCAAAAATTATACTCCAATCCTAAGCTAACCTCATCTAATGAACTAATTAACTCATAACCCCTTTGTACCCGCCTATTATCTTTGGCACTAATATCTTCACTTTTTAAACGAGCATGTATATAGGAGAAGCGAAATGCATGTCTTGGACTACGGTTCCATTTTAAAAGAATACCTCCCGCAAGCTTGCCAGGATTAATATAAGTAGTGTTACCAACGTCGCCAATGTAGTTGGAACCACCAATAATTCCTCCAATTTCGTACGTCTGTGCGTTTGAATTTATAGCGAAAACAACAATTAATAACAGGCTTACTAAATACCTCATATACTTTAAAAGTTTGCAAATATAACAATTAACTTTGCTTAGCAATAAACTAAGCTAGATTGTCTCAATGCATTAACAATTTTTAAAGTACTTTATTGTTTAGTTGCGTTTATCTTCACCCCAAAGCAGTTTTTCGCGCAGGGTTTTAATAAAACTATCTTCAGAAAGTTGTAGTAGATTAATTTTGAATGGCGCCCTTTCTATAAAAACGGTAGTTTCATTTGTTACAGTTGCAACGCGCGAATCCATAGAAAGTAGATAGTTTTTTTCGCGACCGGAAATATTCAAAGTTATTTTACTTGAGTCTGGAAGCACAAATGGGCGCGCGTTTAAATTGTGTGGTGCTATTGGGGTAATAACAAAGCTATCCGTGCTCGGCTCAATAATAGGACCGCCGCAACTTAATGAATATCCGGTTGAGCCTGTTGGCGTTGAAATAATTAGACCATCGGACCAATAAGATGTTAAGTAGTTATCATCTATCATGGTTTCTACCTTAATCATGGACGTTGTATTTTTTCTATTTACCGCAACTTCGTTTAGTGCAAAATTTAATGGTAACAAATCCTTGTTTTCAGGAATAGTCCTTACTGTTAATAGGCTACGTTCAGACAAGGTATATTTTCCATTTAAAATCAAACTCAAACTTTCTGCAATTTGTTCTTTTTGAATTGTTGCCAAAAATCCAAGTCTTCCTGTATTAATTCCAACAATCGGTATTTTTAGATTTTGTACGTAGGTTACGGCTTTAAGAAGTGTACCATCACCGCCAATACTAAAAAATAAATCATAACTGTCATCAAGGGATGTAAAGGTTTCTAGTTGCGAAAAGTTTTTGGTAATATCCTTATGTTGATTTATAATTTTCAGAAAATTCTCCTCAATTACCACTTTCACCTCTTTCTTTTGAAGTGCGTCTAAAATATGCTGAACATAAACTTCAGAATTTTCGTGATAAAATTGGCCGTATATACCTATTTTCTTCATTTTAGATATTTAAATATTTGTCCAAATATTGGGAGCGTTCTTTCAATTCATCTAAAAATGAATCTTCTTGATGATTGCTTACAACATTATAATTATAACGTCTAAAGGTTTGTACAATGCTATTCATATTTGCGTGGCCAATTTTAATCGTGGCTTGCATAATATTGTTATCCAAATTCGAAATAAAAATTCCCAAAATTTTGGTGTCGTTAGTTTCAACTATTTGGCACATTTCGCTGAAACTGTAATCTTTTGTTCCTTTTTCAACTACTAAAATTCCGCCGGCTTCATTCAAAAATGGCGTGTTGTTGAAAATACTCATAATATCGCCCAATTCAAAATATCCCAAATAGACATTTTCATCGCCTAAAACCGGCATAATATTGCTGCTATTTATTGCAAAAGCTTCTAAAATATCAAGCCAATTTGTGTTTTCCCGAACAAAAAAACGTTCCAACGTATATTTATAATCGTCAATAATTTTCTCACTATCAAAGCAATACGCATCTGTTTCAGAAATACAACCTTCATAAACGCCATTGCTTTCAACTGGAATGTGGCTATAGGTAAGTTGTTTAAAAACAGATTGTAACTCCTTCAATTTAGTAGTTAAACCAAAAGCTTTTATATCATTTATTATGTAATTGTGTGTATCCAACCTGCTATCTATTTTTATGCAAAATACTTAAAAAATGTGTTCGGTACGCCAACGCCTAGTTGTATTTTTGTTAATTGAAAGTAACGTATTAAACAAAATTTCACGCAAAGGTGCGTTACAAATTTTATTTTAAAAAATAGAAGATGACAAAATTAAGCGTAAATATTAATAAAATTGCCACACTTAGAAACGCTCGTGGCGGTAATGTGCCAAATTTACTGCAAGTTGCAAATGATGTTCAACATTTTGGCGCGCACGGCATTACTATACATCCCAGACCGGACGAGCGGCATATTAGGTATCAAGATGCTTACGATTTAAAGGATGTTGTTGTAACCGAATATAATATTGAAGGTAACCCTATCCAAGAATTTATGGATATGGTTTTAAATATAAAACCCACGCAAGTTACGTTGGTGCCAGATTCTATTGATGCCATTACAAGCAATGCTGGTTGGAATACGGTTGGAAAAAAGGGTTTTCTAACTGAAATAATTTCAGAATTTAAACGAAATAATATACGAACCTCAATTTTTGTTGATGCCAATTTAGGAATGGTTGAAGGAGCTGCGCAAACGGGAACAGATAGAATTGAATTGTACACCGAACATTTTGCCGAACAATATGCTTTAGGAAATAAAGATGGCGTGATTCCATACACTGAATGTGCAAACCTTGCCCGCAAATTAAATTTAGGCATAAATGCTGGTCACGACTTGTCATTGGAAAATATTAGATACTTCAAAGAAAATGTGCCCAATTTGTTAGAAGTTTCCATTGGTCATGCACTTATTTGCGAATCTATTTATCAAGGATTGGAGAATGTGATTTCGCAATACCTTCAAAAATTAGCGTAACAATTATTTTAAACAATTCAAATAAAATTATCTTTTTTTCGGTTTCGATTTGAAATTTAATTTCCATTTTATTTCTTCAAAATATGATATTACATTCACAAATTATAGGAAAAGGAAAACCGTTTGTCATACTTCACGGTCTTTTGGGGAGTGGCGATAATTGGAAAACATTAGGAAGGCAGTTTGCAGAAGACGGTTATGAAGTTCATTTAGTGGACCTCAGAAACCATGGACATAGCTTTCACTCAGAAATTTTCAACTACGAGATAATGGCTGAAGATTTGAAAAAATACATCAATCATTACAAGTTGCATGATATCGTGCTATTGGGACATTCTATGGGCGGAAAAACGGCTATGGAATATGCCGTTAATAATACTGAAGTAATTTCAAAATTAATAATTGCAGACATTGGACCGAAACAATATCCGCAACATCACCAAGATATTTTGAAAGCATTACAATCACTAAATTTTTCTGAAATAAAAACGCGCGAAGATGCAGATTTGCACCTTTCCAGTTATATTAAGGATTTGGGAACGCGTCAATTTTTGCTGAAAAGTTTGTATTGGAAAACAAAGGATGAGCTTTCATTACGATTTAATCTTCCAGCAATTGTGAAAAATATTGAAGAAGTAGGAAAACCCTTGACAGATTCCGAAATATTTGAAGGACCAACTTTATTTTTAAAAGGCGAAAAGTCAGGCTATATCGTAGATTTTGATACCGTTACGATACAATCACATTTTCCGCAAGCTATAATTAAAACCATATCAAAAGCTGGCCATTGGCTGCACGCAGAAAATCCTACCGAATTTTATCAAAATGTTAAGGATTTTTTATAACATTGCATGATAATTTCTTATGTATGCATAACAAATTGTGTTTCGGTATTTGGAGACACAATTTTTATCACATATTAATTTAACTCCTAACAAAAAACGTAATTATGAAGAAAGTTTTATTTCTTGCCGTTCTAGTACTTTCATGCGCTTCTGCTTTTGCCGGTGGTTATCGCGTAAGTATTCAAGGACAAAAAGCGCTAGCGATGGGTCACACAGGTGTTGCCGTAATTAATAGTAGCGAGCTTGTATTTTTTAATCCCGCAGGGTTAGTTTATCTTGAAGATAGATTGAATATTTCTGTTGGTGTAAGTGGTGTATTTTCAAACGTAGCTTACCAAAATACAGAAACAGGTGCAAATGCCCGTACAGACAGTCCTGTTGGAACTCCATTATATTTATATGCTTCTTATAAAGCTACAGATTGGCTATCGGTTGGTTTAGGCATCTATACTCCTTATGGTAGTGAGGTAAAATATGAAGATGATTGGGCAGGAAGCCATTTAGTAAACAATATAGATCTTAAGGCAATTTATATACAACCTACGGTTTCTATAAAGTTAAGCCAATATTTCAGCGTTGGTGGCGGCCCAATTTATGTTACTGGAGGTGTAAACTTTAATAGAAACTTAAACAGAACCCTAACCGATCTTGATGGCAACCGAAGTGAAGTTACAATAGACGCTCAAGGTGTAAATGCTTGGGGATGGACAGCAAGTGCTATGTTCAGTCCAACTGAAAAGTTTCGCATTGGTGCAACCTACCGCTCTGAAATTATTTTAGATGCTGAAGATGGCGAAGCCGATTTTGAGAATATTCCAAACTCTCCTTTAACCCCTTTTGCAGATACAACCTTCAATGCATCATTACCATTACCGGCTGAAATGACTGTTGGCCTTTCTTATGAATTTTGCGATAAATTATTATTCGCATTTGATTACAACCGTGCCTTTTGGGATGTATATGAATCTTTGGATATAGATTTTGCCGATCCAAATATCCCAGATTCTAAAAACTTAAGAAATTATAAAAACGCTTCAACATATCGTTTTGGCTTGCAATACAAAGCAACCGATATGTTTACATTGCGAGCTGGTTACTACTTTGATGAATCTCCAGTACAAGATGGTTATTTTGCGCCAGAAACACCACGTAATGATAGCAATAACTATACTGCTGGTTTAAGTTTTAATGTTGGGAAAAGACTAGCGATAGATGCTTCTTTTCTTTACGTTAAGTTTAAGGAAATTAATGCTTCGTATGATTACTATTTAGAAAATGGTGTTGCTGCTCCATTTAGCGGTACTTATAAAAGCAACGCATTTGTTCCTGGTTTAGGTCTTACTTATAAAATGTAAAAAAGAAAAAAATGAAAAACATTATAAAATATTTATTCGTATTTCTAGCGATTAGCTTAGTAAGTTGCGACCCAGAATTTGATACTCCTGTTACAGATGTAGGTTTTTACTCTAGTGGCACAGCAGATTTATCCAACTACGTAGCTGTTGGAAACTCACTAACTGCTGGTTACGCAGATGGAGCTTTATACCTTACAGGACAAGAAAATAGCTATCCAAATATTATGGCTCAACAGTTTGCATTAGCTGGTGGCGGAGTTTTTACGCAACCTTTGGTAAATGACAACTTTGGTGGTCTTTTATTAAATGACAATCAAATTACCGCAAATAGATTAGTACTTGCAGTAGGCGCTAACGGAAATCCTGGTCCAGTTGTTTTACAGGGTATGCCAACAACCGAAATAACTGCCGGACAAGTTGGTCCATTTAATAATATGGGTGTTCCGGGAGCAAAAAGTTTTCATTTATTGGCTCCGGGTTATGGTAACGTAGCTGGTGTTGCAACCGGTGCTTCAAATCCATATTTTGTAAGATTTGCTACTAGCCCGTCAACTTCTGTTATTGCAGATGCAGTTTCAAAAAATCCAACTTTCTTTAGCCTTTGGATTGGTAATAATGACATTTTAAGTTTCGCTACTTCTGGTGGTGTTGGTGTAGACCAAACAGGAAATTTTGATCCTTCTACTTATGGTGGAAATGATATTACGGATCCAAATGTCTTTGCTCAAGTTTACAGCCAAGAAGTAGAGGCTTTAACAGCAAACGGAGCAAAAGGTGTTTTAATAAACATTGCAGATGTTACTTCAATTCCATATTTCACAACGGTTCCATTTGCACCTTTAAGTCCATTAGACCCTAATTTTGGCCCACAAATACCTACATTAAATGCAACTTTTGGACAATTAAACCAAGCATTTGCATTTTTAGGTGTTCCTGAAAGATCCATAGTATTTTCACAAAATGCCGCAAGTGCAGTGGTTGTTCAAGATGAGTCTTTAGTTGATATATCAGCTCAACTTACCCAAGTTTTACAAGGTGCTGGTTTTCCTGCTGGTTTAGCTGCTATTTATGGGCAACAATACGGTCAAGCAAGACAGGCAACTTCTGGCGATTTATTGGTTTTACCCAGCTCTTCAGTAATCGGTAAAGTAAATCTTGAAAGAGTTGCACAATTAGTAGCGTTTGGCGTACCGCAAGAACAAGCAGGCCAATTGTCTGTAAACGGTGTTACATACCCACTTCAAGATCAATATGTACTAATACCTACTGAAAGACAAGCCGTTGCGAATGCAGCTGCTTCTTACAATGCGACAATACGTGCAATTGCAGATGCTAAAGGTTTAGCATTTGTAGACGCTAAAGCATTTTTACAAAGGATAGCAACTAGCGGCGTAGCGTTTGATTCTGGCATTTTAAGCTCAACATATGTTACTGGAGGCGCATTCTCGTTAGATGGCGTTCACCCAACTCCAAGAGGATATGCTTTTACTGCAAACGCTATTATGAGTGCGATTAATGAAAAATATGGTGCTACAATTCCAATGGTAAACATTGGTAATTATGCAACCGTAACTCTAAACAATAATTAATACCTTTTCACTGTAATATTAAAAATCGTTCCTGCAACTTGGGGACGATTTTTTTTTGGGATTTTTTAAATTGAAATAAAAAAGTATCAGATTTTAAAACGTAAATCTTTTAAAAATTCTAAAGTTTTGGTTGCACGCACAAAAGATTGTATTTTCGCATCCCCAAATTAAAGGGTAAAATTTTTACTGAAATGAATATTACAAAGAAAGAAATAGACAATTTAAATGCTGTTATAACAGTTGCGATTGTTAAAGAAGATTATAAAGATAAAGTTGCTAAAGTACTTAACAATTACAAAAAAACTGCGAACATTCCAGGATTTAGAAAAGGACAAATTCCAATGGGAATGGTTCAAAAACAATATGGGAAAGCGGTTTTGGTTGAAGAAGTGAACAAACTTTTGCAAGAAAGTCTTCAAAAATTTCTTACTGAAGAAAAATTGGATGTTTTGGGTAGCCCATTGCCGAAAAATGAAGCCGACGTAAATTGGGAGAATGACGATTTTACATTTGAATTCGATTTAGGCCTTGCCCCTTCTTTTGAAATTGATTTAAAAGCAAAGCCTGTACAAAAATATAAGGTTGTTGCAGATGAAGAAATGCTTGCGAACCAAATAAAAGCAATTCGTAAACAATACGGAAAATTGGAGAGCAAAAATGAAGTTGAAAAAGGTGATGAAGTAACAGGAACCTTTACAAATGAAGAAAAAGCTATAAATAAAAAAACCACAATCGACCTTGAAATGATTGACGGCAAAGAACAAGCAAATGCATTACTAGGCGCAAAAGTTGGAGACACAGTGAAACTTTCAACCAAAGGAATGTTTAAGAACGACCACGACAATCAAAAATATTTTGGTGTTGAACACGAGGCTGCACACGGTTTAGATGTTGAAGTTGAATTTACTATCGAAGAAGTAAACACCCGTAAAATGGCAGACTTAAACGCCGAACTTTTCGATAAACTTTTCGGAAAAGATGCGGTTACTTCTGAAGATGAACTAAAAGCAAAAATCAAGGAAGATGCCGAAAAACAATTTGAGCAACAAAGTGACCAAAAGTTTTTGGATGAAGTAATTGAAACCTTAATCGACAATACAAAATTTGAACTGCCCGATACTTTCCTTGAAAAATGGATACAAATGGGCGGCGAGAAAAGACTTTCGGAAGAAGATGCAAAAGTTGAATACGAAAGAAGCAAAAAAGGTTTGCGCTACCAATTAATTGAAGGAAAATTACGTAACGAAAATAAACTCCAAGTATCTTTTGACGAGCTAAAAGAATATTCCAGAAATATGATTAAAGCACAGATGGCGCAATTTGGTCAAATGGATCCTTCAGATGAAGAACTTGATGGTATTGCGGCACGTATTTTAAGCAATCAAGAAGAAGTAAAACGTTTGAGTGACCAATTAAACACGAACAAATTGCTTGAATTTTTCAATGAAAACATAAAAATCAAAGAAAAAGAGGTAAGCTACGAAACATTCATAAAAGAAGCCTACTCATAAATCTTTCAAAAAATAAGTATCTTTAGGCGTTGAATTTTTATATTTAACGCCTTTTCATTTTCTGTGGAAAAGTTATTTTTCAAAACCACTTCCGAAGAAAAAATTATAACAAGAAACAAGTTAAAAATTTATGGATATTACTAAAGAGTTTAAAAACTTCGCAATAAAAGATCAAGGTGTAAGCAGCACCTATTATGATAAAATAATAAGCAGCATGAATCCCGTTGGCCTTACACCAAACATTATTGAAGAACGCCAAATGAACGCAGTTGCTATGGATGTATTTTCGCGGTTAATGATGGACAGAATCATATTTTTGGGTACAGGCATTAATGATCAAGTTGCAAATATTGTGCAAGCGCAATTGCTATTTTTGGCAAGTACAGATGCTGCGCGCGATATTCAAATTTATATAAATTCGCCGGGCGGTAGCGTTTACGCAGGTTTGGGGATTTATGACACTATGCAATTTATAAAGCCAGATGTTGCAACAATCTGTACAGGAATGGCAGCAAGTATGGCTGCAGTTTTATTATGTGCAGGCGAAAAAGGAAAACGAAGTGGTTTAACACATTCGCGTGTTATGATACATCAACCTTTAGGCGGCGCGCAAGGTCAAGCCAGCGATATTGAAATTACCGCAAGAGAAATTATAAGCTTGAAAAAAGAATTATACGATATTATAGCAAAACACACAGGCCAAACCTATGAGAAAGTTCACGATGATAGTGATCGTGATTATTGGATGAAGGCAGACAAAGCGCTTGAATATGGTATGATAGATGAAATTTTAACCCGTGGAGACAAAAATAAATAGATAGATTTCTGTTTTGTTTTTAACATCTCAACACTTTTTAAATTATTTTGAGTATTTAAAACCCTCAAAAAAAATAAAGCTATAAAATGGCAAAAGAAGATTTAGAATGTTCGTTTTGCGGACGTAAAAAAGCCGAAACCAAATTGCTTATTGCAGGATTGGATGCCCATATTTGCGATCGCTGTATTGAACAAGCACACGGTATTGTTGCCGAAGAAGCATTGCATACTAACAACGGCGAAATTTCAAAAGATTTAATGTTGAAGAAGCCGCAAATGATAAAGGCTTTTTTGGATGATTATATTATTGGGCAAGATTTTTCTAAAAGGGTAATGTCAGTTGCGGTTTACAATCACTATAAAAGATTGCTGCAACCACCAAGTGATGATGATATTGAAATTCAAAAAAGTAATATAATTATTGTTGGGCAAACCGGAACCGGAAAAACATTAATTGCAAAAACAATTGCAAGAATGCTGAATGTTCCTTTAGCAATTGTTGATGCAACAGTATTAACAGAAGCTGGTTACGTGGGCGAAGATGTTGAAAGTATTCTGACGCGATTATTACAAGCAGCAGATTACAACCTAGAAAAAGCCGAAAACGGAATTGTTTTTATTGATGAAATAGATAAAATTGCCCGAAAGAGCGACAACCCATCAATCACACGTGATGTAAGTGGTGAAGGTGTTCAGCAAGCACTACTTAAATTATTGGAAGGCACAACAGTAAACGTTCCACCAAAAGGAGGCAGAAAACATCCCGACCAAAAATTTATTGAGGTAAATACTGAAAATATTCTGTTTATTGCAGGTGGAGCTTTTGATGGAATTAATAGACACATCTCGAAAAGATTGAATATGCAAGCAGTTGGTTTTACCGCCGCGCAGCAGGAAAATACTATGGATAAGGATAATATGCTAAAATATATTATCCCCAAAGATTTAAAAGATTTTGGACTTATTCCTGAAATTATCGGTCGTTTGCCTGTTCTAACGTATATGAATCCATTAGATAAAGAAACTCTTCGAGCAATTTTAACTGAACCTAAAAATGCCATCATAAAACAATACAAAAAATTGTTTGAAATGGATGGGATTGAATTTGTAATTACCGAAGAAGCCTTAGATTTTATTGTTGAACAAGCAATAGATTATAAATTAGGAGCTCGTGGTTTACGTTCATTATGCGAGGCAGTTTTAACTGATGCGATGTACGAAATGCCAAGTAACGGAGAAAAAGAATTACACGTAACAAGGGAATATGCTGAGGCTAAATTAAATAAAAGCACGATTAAAAAATTGAAAGCAGTTTCATAATAATCATTTCAAATTCAATAAAATCTAATTCTAAAAAACGCTGGCAAATTGCCAGCGTTTTTTTTGCGGCTTTAATTACATTTTTTATTAGGAATTCATCAACAGCAACTCGTCAATATAGTTTCGGGAATTTGAAAGTCTTGGCACTTTGTGCTGTCCCCCCAATTTATCCTTTTTTTTCAGCCAATCGTAAAATAAATTTCGGCGTGCAACGTGAACTTTCGGTGCATTTAAAGTAAGATTGTTAGCTCGTTTGGCCTCGTAATCACTGTTTTCTTCTTGTAATGCTTTGTCTAAATATTCAGAAAAAATCTTTAGATCTTTCGGTGGATTTTTAAATTCGATAATCCATTCGTGTGAGCCTTTTTGTTTGCCTTCCATAAAAATGGGAGCGGCTGTATAGTCCACAATTTCTGACGCCGTTAATTGTGTAGCCTTTCGTAAAGCTGCTTCGGCATTTTCGATAATAAGCTCTTCTCCAAAAGCATTTATATAATGTTTTGTGCGGCCCGTAACTTTAATTCGGTATGGATTTATAGACGTAAAACGTACGGTATCGCCAATTTTATACCGCCATAAACCAGCGTTTGTTGTAATAATTATTGCGTAATTTTTGTCTTCTTCAACATCCTTAAGCGCGATCACTTTTTCTTTATCTGTTCCATAAACATCCATCGGGATAAATTCATAGAAGATTCCATAATCCAGCATCAACAATAATTCCTTGTTAGAATTTCTATCTTGAATGGCAAAAAACCCTTCCGAAGCATTATAGATTTCATAATACCTAAAATTCTCCTTTGGCAGTAAATTATTATATTGATCAATATATGGTTCAAAGCTTACGCCACCATGAAAATAAACTTCTAAATTTGGCCAAACCTCAAACAGATTTCCTCTTCCTGTGGTTTCAACAACATTGTTTAAAAGAACGAGCATCCATGAGGGAACGCCAGCCAAACTTGTTACATTTTCTTTAATGGTTTCATCAACTATGGCCTGCATTTTTGTTTCCCAATTCCCGAGAAGCGAAATTTCATTACTTGGCGTGCTGCTAAATTCTGCCCAAAACGGCATATTATCAATTAAAATTGCTGAAAGATCGCCAAAAACTGTTCCTTTTTTAGTGTACAACTCCTTACTGCCGCCCAATCGTAATCCTTTGCCCAAAAATAATTGAGAATCTGGATTGTTATTTAAGTACATACACAACAAATCCTTACTTGCAGCGTAATGACAATCTTCCAAAGAATCATTGCTTACCGGGATAAACTTACTTTTAGCATTTGTAGTACCACTACTTTTTGCAAACCACCTAATTGGTGTGGGCCAAAAAATGTTGGTTTCTCCTTTACGAGCTCTCTGTATGCGTTTTTCATTATCCTCATAACTTGTAACAGGTATCCTATTAGCAAATTCGGCATAGGTATAAATACTTGAAAAATCGAATTCTCTCCCAATTTCAGTATATTTCGCTTTCTGTATTAAATTTTGAAGTAACTCCTCCTGCACTTCAATTGGATATTTTAGAAAAAGGTCTATTTGATGAAAACGCTTTTTCAAAAACCACGATGCAATGGAATTTACTAAGGGAATTGGCATAGGTTGCAGTATCTTTATGGCATAAAAATAGGTAAATTCTTTTTAGAATAAATGCTTGAAATTTCAAAATAACTAATTCAAATTTCGAAGCTTTTTTGATACCAAAAACAATTCAAACTATAATATGATTTACGAAGGCGTTTTAACTAAAATGAGAACTGAAATTGGATCGCCAATTCAATATTATCTTGTTTTTGAAAGCGATTTTTTACAGATGAACCAATTACTTGACAAAAAAATTTCCATCAATTTCTTAAAATATCAATGCCTTAATTGCGGAAAAGAAAAGAAAATATATAGACAAGGTTTTTGTTACGATTGTTTTTTTGAAATACCGCAAGCAGCCGATTGGATAATAAACCCCGAAAATAGCAAAGCACATTTAGGTATTGAAGACCGAGATTTAGAATACGAAAAACGCGTGCAATTAACGCCACACATTGTTTATTTGGCAAACAGCAGCGATGTAAAGGTTGGTGTTACTCGCAAAACACAAGTGCCAACACGTTGGATTGACCAAGGCGCGCACGAAGCAATTGAAATTGTTGAAGTACCAAACAGATACCTTGCCGGAATAACCGAAATCGCCCTAAAAGACTACGTAAGCGACAAAACAAATTGGCGCACAATGTTAAAGAATGATATTGTAGATGTAGATTTGGCAGCAAAACGCGACGAACTAAAAAAATATATTCCCGAAGAAGCACTACCCTATTTTATTGAAAATAATAAAGAAACACACCTTCAATTTCCAGTTTTACAATATCCAAAAAAATTGAAAAGCTTAAATCTTGAAAAAAATCCTTTTTTTGAAGGCGTTTTAAAAGGCATAAAAGCCCAATATTTAATTTTTGAAGATGATACGGTTTTTAATGTTCGCGGCAGTGAAGGTTTTGTTGTACAAATACAAGTACATTAATTTTCGATTAACTCATTTGTATTAAATACAACGTCAATTTCTCTAATTTCTTCGCCCTCAGCCAAATTAAATCTTTTTCGGAAATAATAAACGCCAGCATACACAAAAGGTGTGTCGCAAATTGCAATGAGTACCTTAAATAAAAATCCGCCGGCGAGCAATGTTGTAAATAATTCCCATTTTATTTTTCCAAAAGCGCAAAGAAGGATCAATACAGCGGTTGTATCTACAAGTTGAGAAAAGAAGGTTGAAAAATTATTCCGAACCCAAAGATGTTTCCCATTGGTTACACGCTTCCAAAAATGAAATAATTGAATGTCAATATATTGAGCCAAAAGATAAGCAGCCATTGATGCAACTACAGCCAAAACCGTTGCGCCAAAAACGGTTGTAAAAAGCGTATCTCCAATTGGCGACCACGAAGTTGCAGGCGCGGCGTTGGAAATGGTAATTATAAAAAGCGAAAATAAAGAAGCAAAAATGCCTGCAGTTACTACATTGTTAGCTTTTTTCTTTCCATAAATTTCACTAATCAAATCGGTTATCAAAAACGTGATTGGATACGGTAAAATTCCAACTGAAATTTCAAAGTGGTAAATTCCGAAGAAATCCCAATAAAAAAATTTCTGAAAAATTAAGTTCGAAACGACTAGCGAACAAATAAACAACGCTGCTAAAATAAGATAGATGCGCTGTGCCAATAAATGGTCTTTTAAAGTATGTATTGCCAAAATATAATTGGTAAGAGCTAATTAAAAAAGTTAGAAAGGTTTTCGCTATTTTCGTTTACAAATAGTAGCAATTTTTAGTTGAATTTAAAACAAAGCTAATCAAATATCTACTTCAAAAAAAATAAACCAATCATACAAAAATCAATCATATATCTTGGCCTTGGCAGCAATCAGGGCAATAAATTTGAAAATCTTCAAGCTGCTATTAACGCGATATTTCAAAATATTGGAAGTGTATTAAAGATTTCTTCAGTTTATGAAACGCCGGCGATGGGCTTTGACGGCGATGCGTTTTTAAATTGTGTAATTTCGGTCTCTTCAACCCTTTCGGCCACAAAAACACTTCAAAAAATTCAAAAAATTGAAAAGGATTTAGGTCGTAAAAAGAAACAATCCGAAGGATATGAATCAAGACCGATTGATATTGATATTCTATTTTATAATGAAGAAATTATAGAGAAGAAAGGCTTAACAATTCCGCATCCCGAAATTCAAAATCGAAAATTTGTGCTGCAACCTTTGGCTGAAATTACTTCATCATTCCTTCATCCTATTTTGAAAAAAAACACAATTAAATTATTAGCTGAAACTGAAGATAAAAGCGAAATTGAAAAACAACGAAAATGGCTTACAAACCCAATAAAGCAATACGACTTTTCAAAATTTAATTATATAGCAATTGAAGGTAATATTGGCGCAGGCAAAACCAGTTTAACCAATTTATTGACAACCGATTTTAATGCAAAACTTATTTTAGAACGTTTTAAGGATAATCCTTTTTTACCCAAATTTTACGAAGAGCCAGCGCGTTATGCATTTCCGTTAGAAATGTCTTTTTTGGCAGATCGCTATCAACAATTGTTGGACGATATTAGACAATTCGATTTATTTAACGATTGTGTAATTGCAGATTATGATGTTTACAAATCGCTGATTTTTGCGAAAGTAACACTGCAAGACGAGGAATTTAATCTATATAAAAAGCTTTTCAACGTAATGCACAAAGAGCTGCCAAAGCCCGATTTATACGTTTATTTATTCCAAAATACAGAGCGGCTTTTGGAAAATATTAAAAAACGTGGCAGAAAATACGAGAAAAGCATACAAGCTGAATACCTTCAAAAATTAAATAATGGCTATCTTGAATTTATAAAAACCTTGCCAAAAGAAAAGGTAAAATTAATTGATGTTTCAGATATAGATTTTGTGAAAAATAGGAAAGATTATCTGTTGGTGCTTGAAACTATTTTGGGTTGAGTATCTTTAAGATGTTTTATTCGTAAATTTGATTAAAAAAGTTATGGTTGTAACAATCAAAAATGAAATGACACCCAAGCAAGCCATGGCACTTTTAGATAAGGCTCAGGAAAAAGTTTGGCAAGAAAAAAGGCAGAAGAAAATAGCCAGTCTTAAAAAACTTGGTGGATTATTGGCACACCTAAAAATGAGTCCAATGGAAATGCAAAAAGAACTACGGGATGGCTGGCTCGAATAATCTTGTATTAGATACAAATATCATACTTTTTGCAGCAGTTTATAATAATCATTTGGCAATGGAACTGCTAACCGAAAATAATATTTTCATTTCAGATATTACTGAAATTGAACTATTAGGCTATCACAGATTATCAAAAACCGAAAATAAAATACTAACTGAAGTAATTTCAAATTTGAATGTTGTGCCAATAAGTGGAAAAATTAAACAGTTGGCAATTTTGTTAAGACAAGAACACGCATTAAAAACTCCAGATGCAATTATTGCTGCGACTGCAATAGATTTGGGCTATTTGTTAGCAACAGCCGATAAAAAACTTCAGAAAATTAATGGTTTAGGAATTATTGAATTTGAAGCTCCATAAAACCTACAACCGCTTCAACTTAGAAAACATATCCCAAACAACAACCCCAACACTTACCGCAATATTCAACGAATGCTTTGTGCCAAGCTGCGGGATTTCAACAACCAAATCGCTTTCTGAAACCACTTTTTGTTGCACACCTTTTACTTCGTTCCCAAAAACAACAGCATATTTTTGAAATTTTTGCAGGCTAAAATCTTCCAACGAAACTGATAATTCAGCCTGCTCGATTGCAGCGATTACAACACCTTCATCTTGTAATTTTTTGATAACATCCAAAGTATTTTCAACATATTCCCATTCTACACTTTCAGTTGCGCCTAAAGCTGTTTTCTGGATATCTTTATGTGGTGGCTTTGCAGTTATTCCGCATAAATAAACCTTTTCAACTAAAAAAGCATCGGCTGTTCTAAAAACGGAACCAATATTATTAAGACTTCTAATATTATCAAGAACAATAATTAGAGGCGTTTTGTCTGAAGCTTTAAATTCTTCCGTGTTTAAACGGTCAAGCTCGCTGTTTTTTAATTTTCTGTTTTTCATTTTTCAAAAGTAGGTAAACTTCGAAGGATAACCGCAGAGGAGCATAGGGCGCAGAGAGTTAGGCATTTCTGCATTTAGGAGAGTCGAAATTTATTTACATACTTAAAATCAATATACTTTGTAAAGTCGCAGTAGCCAGTTGCAGTTTGCAGTTTATTCTGCGCCTTTTATGTCTTTGCGATAAAAATATCCGTTTAAAATGTTGATAAAATACTATAATCTAAATGACCTACGTTCAAATAAAAACTCAAAATTCCCTATTTTTATAGATTATCAAAATAAAATTTATGGCAACAAAAGTTACCCCTTTAATGAAGCAATACAACACGATAAAGGCGAAATATCCTGATGCGATGTTGCTTTTTAGAGTGGGCGATTTTTATGAAACCTTTTCTACAGATGCTGTAAAAGCGGCCAATATTTTAAATATTACGCTTACTGCACGAAATAATGGCGGCGAGCAAACTGAACTTGCCGGTTTTCCGTACCACAGTTTAAATACCTATTTGCCAAAATTGGTTATGGCCGGTTGCCGTGTTGCAATTTGCGACCAATTGGAAGACCCAAAACTTACCAAAACCATTGTAAAACGTGGCGTGACAGAACTTATAACGCCTGGCGTAGCTTTTAATGATGATATTTTACAATCTAAAAGCAATAATTTTTTAGCGGCAATACATTTCAGTTCTCGCGAAAACGGGAATCTCTTGGGAATTTCATTTCTAGACGTTTCAACCGGCGAGTATCTTACTGCGGAAGGTTCTACGGAATATATTGATAAACTACTTCAAAATTTTAATCCGTCGGAAGTGCTTTTTAGCAAACAAAAACGAAAGGAATTTACCGAAACTTTTGGCGATAATTACAACGTCTTTCATCTTGATGATTGGGTTTTTCAAAAAGATTATGCGCACGATGCTTTAAACAAGCATTTCAACACAAAAAACTTGAAAGGTTTTGGTATAGATCATTTGGAATCTGGCATTATTGCAGCTGGTGCGGCATTGCACTACCTAAGCGAAACGCAGCATAATAAACTGGCGCATATCGCAAAAATCGCGCGCATTGCTGAAGACGAATATGTTTGGATGGACCGATTTACAATCCGAAATTTGGAGCTGTACCACCAAAATTCCCCAAATGCAGTAACCTTGCTTGATGTTATCGATAAGACTATTTCGCCAATGGGAAGTCGTCTTTTAAAGCGTTGGCTGGCATTGCCGCTCAAGAATAAAGATGCGATTATCACTCGGCAAGAAGTTGTAAGTTATCTTATTGAAAATAAAACGGTACTTGATAAAATTCAAATAAATATCAAGCGTATTTCAGATTTAGAACGGTTGATTTCTAAAGTTGCAACGGGAAAGATAAATCCGCGGGAAGTAATTCAACTTAAAAATTCGTTGGAAGCAATTGTTCCAATTAAAGCAATAACAGCGCAGGCTACAAATGAATCGGTTAAGATAATTAGCGAACAATTAAATGAATGTAACTCACTTCGATTAAAAATAAAAGAGACTTTATTTGAAGAAGCTCCCGTAAATATTTTAAAGGGAAAAGTAATTGCAGAAGGCTTTTCAGAAACTTTGGACGATTTGCGAAACATTCGTGCAAACGGTAAGGCATATTTAGATGAAATGCTTGCCCGTGAAACTAAAAGTACGGGTATTACTTCCCTAAAAATAGATTCTAATAACGTTTTTGGTTATTATATTGAAGTACGAAACACACACAAAGACAAGGTTCCCGAAACTTGGATACGCAAGCAAACCCTCGTAAATGCTGAACGTTATATTACCGAAGAACTAAAAGAATACGAAACCAAAATTCTGGGTGCCGAAGAAAAGATTTCGGCTTTAGAACAGGAAATTTTTGAAAAATTGTTGCATTGGTTACTTCAATTTATTGCGCCAGTACAGCAAAATGCAGCTTTAATTGCGCAATTGGATTGTTTGGGCAGTTTTGCCAACCAAGCGACACTTGCTAATTATACCCGCCCAATTCTTGATGACACTACAGATTTAGATATTAAAGAAGGCCGCCATCCAGTTATTGAAAAACAACTTCCGCCAGACACGCCATATATTGCAAATGATGTTTTTTTAGATCGCGAGAACCAGCAAATTATAATGATTACCGGACCGAATATGAGTGGTAAATCGGCAATTTTAAGGCAAACAGCATTGATTGTTTTATTGGCTCAAATTGGAAGTTTTGTTCCCGCAAAATCTGTGCGAATGGGTTGTGTTGATAAGATTTTTACGCGTGTTGGCGCAAGTGACAACATAAGTATGGGCGAAAGTACTTTTATGGTTGAAATGAATGAAACGGCCAGTATTCTTAATAATCTTTCTGAAAGAAGTTTAATTTTATTGGACGAAATTGGTCGTGGCACAAGTACGTATGACGGTATAAGTATCGCTTGGGCAATTAGCGAATATTTGCACGAACACCCAAGCCACGCCAAAACACTTTTTGCCACACATTATCATGAGTTAAATGAAATGACTGAAACTTTTGACCGTATTAAAAACTACAACGTTTCAGTTAAAGAGTTAAAAGATAATGTGCTTTTTCTACGGAAATTAGTTCCCGGCGGCAGTCATCACAGTTTTGGAATTCACGTTGCAAAAATGGCGGGAATGCCACAAACAGTTTTACAACGAGCCAACAAGATTTTAAAAAGGTTAGAAAAAAGTCACGCTTCGGAAGAATTGACCGATAAACTTAATCAAGTTGGAAAAGACGAATTACAATTAAGTTTCTTTAAATTGGACGACCCTTTATTAGTTGAATTGCGGGATGAAATTCTTCAAATTGACATTGACACCTTAACACCCGTTGAAGCTTTAATGAAGATAAATGAAATTAAAAGAATGTTGCAGCGGTCGGCGACTTTGAAGATAAAGCGATAATTTAAATTATTCAACAACAAAACTCTTCAAAATAGAAACTGGCAAACCATCAGCTTTAAAACCTTCGATACGAATTTCAAATTCACCTGAAATATCTGATGTGTAAAAATTAATTTCAGTTTTTCCTTCTTTCAAATTTATAATTGGTTGCCATACTAATTGCCTTCTCAAATCTGGAATGTGAGCTGTTTCAGTTTTATTTAAAACAGTATATTCTTGCGTAAAATAACTTTTTGCAGGTTGGTTAGATAAAAGTTCATTTTTCAAAATTGAATTTTCATCCAAATATTTGTTGAAATCATTTTCTTTCGTCTGCACAATCATAACACCTTGAAAAACCTGCGAACCCAAATAATATCGATCTCTTAAAATACTAATGCTTTCAACTTTAGCAGCTTTAAAATTTGCCAGCAAATCATGCGTTTGCAGGAATACGCCGTCAACCAACAATAATAATGGATTATTTGTGCGGCCGTAACCTTCGGGCTCGCGAACCATAAATTGACTGTGGCCGTCATTATCAGTCTGCACCCAAGCATTATCAATAATTTCAACCATTGTTTCCTTCATTGTTGGAAAACGGGTAAATTCATCCAAAATATAGGTTGTAAATGTTTTACCGTAATAGGTTTGCTCCAAAGGTTTGGCCTTTATGGTGTCGGGTTTTACACGATAATATGCATTTTCAATTTGATTGTTTACACTGCGTTCAACAATCATCTTTTCCATTATTGGGGTGATTGTAAATTGATTGAACTTCAAATTTTGCGTGTTTATTGATGGAAGCGAATCCAACCGTATTTCAAAATTTTCACCACTATCGCCAATTACCTGGAATAAAGCGTTGTTTTGGGAATGAGGTTTATCTATGTTGAAATAAAAATTTCCATTTTCAGAAACATCAGCAACTTTAAAAACATAATCTTCACCCGGAATTGAAAGTGTTACTTTTTTACTTTTAACTGAATTTCCTGCAGTTTTTGAAATAGCTTTTCCGCTTATCAATTTACCTCTAAGTTCAGGTAGAATTGCTGATGAAGCTGTTTTATTCGAATTAATATTATTCGAATTTTTTATATAATTGAACGTAGTTTGTATATTGGAAACTTCAACATTATCTTTTTTTCGAATTGAAATTGAATAGTTACCTTCAACACTATTTTTAGAATTTGCATTAAATAAAAGTGCAACTTTTGAACGTTTGGAGTAGTTATCTTTATCTACACTAACTGCGAAGTCTTTATTATTGGTTTGATAATTTACGTTGTTTTCAACAAAATTGAAGTTTAAAGAATCAATATTATTTGAGCTTTTGTTAATCGCAGTTTGATTTCCGCGATACGGGTTTAAAACACTCACATCTTGCTGAAAGAAATTTTCAGTATTCTGTGAAAGCATATTCAGCGTGTAACCAACAAGTTTATAATTTCCCGAAACAACGGTTGTTGGAATAAAAAAATCGCCTTGACCCATTCCATTTTCCAAAACCAGTTGATGCTTGAAAATTGACGTTCCATCTTCTTGAAGCAATTCAACATAACCAATTTTACTTAAAGTTGATAATTTATTTGTAGTCGCATTTTTAATATACATTTTGTAATATAAATATTCGCCCACAAAAAATAAAGATGAATTAATGTGTACATAAGCCTCTTCGTTTGGAACTGGAGAAATAGCATTTTTTGATTTAGCGAGTTGTTGTCCAACAGCTAAATTAATGCTGCCAAATGCTATTATATATAAAACTATATGTTTAAAATTCATTTTAAAAATGTTTATTCTACCCAAAAATCTGGAACTACATTGCTGCCAAAGGCTCTACAATCTACACAAGGTCGTGGTAAAACATAGTACGGACCTTCGCCAAACTCTGGCGGATCGTCTGGACTTGCTAAAAAATAAAAACGTATTGCGTTATTGTTTATGAGGCTTGGCAGTGATTCGCCGCTCGGTCTAGATTCCTCACAACCTTCAGCAAAATTTGAAGGGACAGAATCGTCTGTAAATATATCTCTAAAGTTGAAAAATATACGTTTTTCAGAAACTGTGGCAACTTCAAAAAATCCTATTACTTTTTCATTACTATTTTGAGTACTTTGGATATTGCCAGTTATAAACCCAGGTTGAACTTGTGAAAACAAACTTTCCGACCCGGAAAAATTTTGAAGTGTTTCATAAAAAGTGTAAGCCTCGCGAGAAATAACATATTGTTTTACCAAAATACTATATCTATTGCCAATCTTTGGACTATCTACATTTAAAAATCTAACAGGAAACCTTGTCAATCTATCTTCACCCAAATTGGTAGTTGTTGCCAAAGCAATATTATTAGACTGTATTGAATTGTAACATACCGTTTCCTCTTCAATTTTCGGAATTAGCGTTATTCGATTGTTCTCGTCTAAACTAAATGTTTGTGTAGAACTAAATGCTGAAATTATTTTATATGTCTCCTCATATTCAAACCTATAATATTTTGAATTATTATTGGCATCATACGAATCTAAAAAAATTGAAACACCATCTTCATTTAAAGAATTTGCATCACGTTCCGCATATATTTGACTAATTTCAGTTCCATCTTTTTGCGGCACTGCGGCAGATTTGTAGGTTCTTCCATTTGCGGTTGTAATATTCAAGGTGTAATTTCTACCATTAACAGCAGCAAATTGTTCATTGGAATTATAAGTGCCCAAAACATCACTTTCTTGAAATGAATAATTATTGTTGGCATCATCGGTTATTACAACTGTGGCGTTACTTTCCGGCGGTGGCCCATTATCTTCAAAAGCAAAAGTTCTACTTAAAAGTACTTTTTGTGTTATATTCTCATTCGTTAAACTTGCTTGAATGACCAATGCGCTTTCAAAAGTTTCCGTTTCAAAAGCAATTTCTTCGGTACACGAAAATAAATTCAAAAGCACGGAAAAGCAAACAATTGCAATTACTGTTTTTTTGAATAATCCCATTTTGTAATTTCTTGGCTTCCTCATCATCAAAACTTAAAATTGTAGGTTATTGTTGGTATTGGGACTGAAAATATAGAACTTTGAAAGGCTTTAACCTGACCGTTTTCAACTACAAAAAATACGGAATACGGATTATTTCTGCCCAAAACATTATAAACCGAAATACTCCAAAAACTATGTGCCAATTTTTTTAGTTTATGATTTCCTTCTATATTCAAACTTAAATCGAGACGATAATAATCCGGAATTCTAAAAGCGTTACGATCGCTATACAAAACAAATTCTGAATTATTAAGCACATAACTTCCAACAGGATATGTGATTGGCCTTCCTGTTTGGTATGCAAAAATACCCGAAAAACTAAAACGCTCTGTCATTTTATAATTTGCAACCACATTAAAATCGTGGGGTTTGTCATAATTTGATGGGAAAAATTCGCCATTATTTACTCTGTCTTCCGTGAAATTGCTATTTAACTTCAACAATGCCCGCGAATATGTATATGATAACCAACCGTTTAATTTTCCTTTTTTCTTTTTCAATAAAACTTCAATTCCGTACGCTTTTCCTTCGCCTTGCAGCAATTCGGTTTCAACATTGTCATTCAAAAACAAATTCGCGCCAGTTTTAAAGTCTAAGTTATTTTTCGATTTTTTGTAATAACCTTCCAAACTAAGTTCGTAAATATCTTCATCTAAATTTTTAAAAAAGCCCAAACTATATTGCTCGGCTCTTTCCGGCTCAATATTAAAATCGGACAATTTATAGGTGTCAGTTGGCGAAATAGTTGTGTTATTGCTCAACGTATGAATGTATTGATACGTATTATTATAACCCGCTTTTACTGAAAAAGTTGGCGTAAATAAATAGCGGAAAGAAACCCGAGCTTCCGGACCGCTGTATGTTTTTATGTTTTCGTTGTTGCCAAAATTTAAACTATCAATTACAGTGGCATCTGTAATTGGTGCGCCATCTTGATATTGCCTTTGCGTTGCAGGACCCAAAGCTGCAAAAATTGAATATCGAATTCCAGCATTTATTTGAAAAGCATCTGTTACCTTAAATTCATCCTCTAAAAATAAGCCACCTTCAAAACCTTTTTCCTTCGGAATTGTTCTGTTAATTACAATAGATTGACTGTCCTTTGGCTCAATTGTTCCCGGTTCTACGTTATATAATTTGCCTTGCAACCCATAATTAATCGCGTGCTTTTTGTTTATTTTACTATCAACCTTCAATTTAAGCTGAGATTCATTTATCTTATAATTTAAATTAAAATCGGTATTTGTTGGTCCGTCATACTTTATGTCGAAATTGTATTGACTGTTCGATAGTACAAGCGAGGCAACATTTTTATCATTAAAACGATGTGTATATTTTAAAGACAATAAACTGTTGCTATATCCAAAAATCGAATCTGAAGTTATGCGATATTTATCTTTGCTGTAATATCCAGTTGCCTTAATATCATTATTGTCATCTATCTTGTAATTATATTTTACGATGGCGTCATAAAATGAAGCGTTGCTGTTTTTAAGCGATTCTTCATCAAGCAGTTTCAAAACATAATCTGAATACGTTGCGCGCGCACCAACTATAATCGCGGCTTTATCTTTAATTAAAGGAACTTCAAGCGCAAGATTGCCAGTTACAGGACCAATTGAACCTTCGCCCGCAAACTTTTGGGTATTGGCATCGCGTGTTTTAAGATCGAAAACCGAAGATAAACGCCCACCATATTCTGCTGGAATACTACCTTTATAAATATCTACACTGCCAGTTGTAAAGGGATTTATAGCGGAAAATATTCCGAAAAAGTGCGACGGATTATAAATTATAGCGTCATCCAATAAAATAAGATTTTGATCTTCTTTTCCGCCTCTTACATTAAAACCGGTTGCACCTTCGCCAGCTTTTGAAATTCCCGGCAATAAAGCTGCGACCTTTAAAATATCGCGTTCTCCCAAAACCAATGGAATATTTTTTATTGCTTTTACATCAACAGTTTCTGCTCCGGTCTGGGCGTCTTCAACGTTTTTATTTCTGTCTGCAGCAATTACAACTTCTCCCAATTGTTCGTAATCTTCGTTCAAACCTACATCAAGACTTCCATTATTATATAAAATTACTCGTTTGGTGAGCGTCTCCATTCCAAGTAATTTAAAATCCAAAAGAGTTGTACCACTTGGTAATGTTAATGAATATTTACCTTGTTCGTCCGTTGTAGTTCCTACTGAACTATTACCATTTAAAACCACAGCAAGGTTTTGTAAAGGTTGTCCGTTTGCTGTATTTATGATTCGCCCATTTAAAATATAAGTTCGTTTTCTGTCCGGAGTTTCTTTTCCAATCCGGACCGTTTCAATATATTTTCGCTTTTTCGAAATTTCTTTTTGATAAAAAACCGGTGCAACATTTTGGGTTTTGGAAACTGTATTTGCAGTAGTTTCTTCAGCCATCTTCGGAAAAAATCCTTCCGGCAATTCGTTATAAATGATGCTATTTTGAGTAAGTATTATTTTTTTATCTTCAGAAATATAAAAGTTTAGAACAGTTTTATTGAGAATAGATTCTAGTAAATTTGAAATAGGTTCATTATCAAAATTTCCGCTTACTGTAAAATTTTGAAGCCATTCATCTAAATAGAAAAAGCGATAATCTGTTTTATTTTCGATGGTTTTAATGGCCTCTTTTAGAGGCGTATTCTCAAATTGAAATCTTGCGCTCAACGTATCTTGCGCAAAAGTTGCTTGAATTGCAAGAAAACAAAAACACATAATTAAGAAAAGTCTAGTTTTTAATTGAATCATAGTCAGTTAGAAAGAAGGCTATTTATTTTGTTGGTAAACGTAATCACTTCAATATCACGATTATTTTTTTTGCGTTCTTTATCTATTTTCAACTCTTTAAGTTCCGTTTTAAATTGTGGAAAAATTTCAATAAAATCCTGCTTTCTTTTTACCTCATATAATGAATTCTCATACAACAGATAATAGTCTGGTGTAATAAATTTATATTCAAAAAGAACTTCGCGGTTTTTAATTTTACTGGATTTGCTTTTGTGTAATTTTTTAAAAAGGCGAAGGTTTTTAGTATCTACTAAAAGTTCAGCGAAGCCGTCAATATTTACTTCATCCTTACCGACCAAAGTTTTTCTTTGTATAAATTTTCTATCGTCAATACCAAAAGAATCAACTTTAGCCGCAAAGATTTCAAAAACCTTCTTCCCAGAGTTTTCACCAATGTTTACTATTACTTTATCGTCATAAACATCGTACTTCAGCGCAACGTCATAATATGTCTGCCCATCATAACGTACAAATCCGTTAGAAACATTGTCAGGATATAAAAATTTTGTGAAGCCATTTGACCCCTTTTCAAATTCTATATATTCTATACCATTAGACAAACCGATGTTTTCAATACCAACTTTTGCATCAAACCAATTATATATAGCTTGACTGCTTTGCGCAAAGCTTGAAACCGTGGCTATTACATAGAAAATGGCTGAAAAAAATATTCGTTTCATTCTATAAAAATAACAAACTTCTTTGGTTAGAAAAATATTTGGATGTAATCCGCGACATATATTATGGCATTTAGAGCATTTTAAGACTTAGGGAATTATAAATAAGCGAGATAATCAATTGAAATTGTGCGCAGCCACGATATCCTTTTCAAGTTTTAAATATTCCAAATAAAATTTTACAAAAAGGCTTTGCAGTTAGCCTAAAAGTTTTAAATTTGCTCCCGCTTAAACAGGTAAGCAACGTTCATTAAAATGCGAAAATAGCTCAGTTGGTAGAGCGCCACCTTGCCAAGGTGGAGGTCGCGGGTTCGAATCCCGTTTTTCGCTCAAGTTATGAAAACCTTTTTAAGAAGAGGTTGCGGATTCCCCCGAAGCGTTGGGGGCCGTTTTTCATTTAATTACAATGCCGATTTAGGTCGGCATTTTTTGTTTAATTCCAGTTGTAATTGCAACTACAGGAGCTCGAGTGGTGGAATTGGTAGACACGCCGGACTTAAAATCCTGTGCTCATTTGGGCGTGCGGGTTCAAGTCCCGCCTCGAGTACTTAAAACCTCGCTAATTATAGCGAGGTTTTTTTATTTGCTTTTTTTTCAATATTTATAAAAAACTAGAGGAGCTCATTTTTATTCTTCTAGAAATAGAGTTGATTATAAATTGTTTACTAGCAAACGGACCTTGATATTAAATAATACACAAATTTAAAATCAGATCATAAAAAAACCCGTTCCAACTAAGTTGGAACGGGTTTTAAATGTTTAAAGAATTACTGACTATTTATTGTCATCAGTTGCATTTTCAACTGCTTCTTTTGTGTCTTCTGCGGCATTGTTGATAGCATCTCCAGTGTCTTCTGCTGCATTTTCAACTGCGTTTCCTGCATCATTCAAAGCATCTCCAGTATCATCTGCTGCTTGTTCCATTGCGTCGTTTGCTTCTTCAGTTTTAGTATCTCTACAAGAGTATACAGATAAAACTAAAGCAACTGCTGCGAAAGATAAAAATAATTTTTTCATTGTTGATATATTTATAGTGATTATTAGGGCGCAAATGTAATTTATTTTTTTAATCCTACACTTTTTTCAGATAAATATTTCCAATATCTTTTTGGCACGTGTCTAGTATGTAACTTCTTGTTAATGCGGGCTTTAATGTTAGTGCTTTCAAAATATGTTGACCAAAGTTGTTGAAATTCTAATTCAGACAAGGTAAAAACGCTTTCGGGCGAATCAAAAATAATACTTTTTTCAACCATTTCTAAACTGATTATTTCCACCTTCTCAAGATCGTAGAATATTCCATAATTACGTTTAATGTCATATATAAACCATTTTTGGTCAGCATATCTATTTTTAAAATGTGCAATATTTAAAG
This sequence comes from Aequorivita sp., assembly GCA_965219125.1. GTDB lineage: Bacteria > Bacteroidota > Bacteroidia > Flavobacteriales > Flavobacteriaceae > JBBSOK01. The sequence goes on along the minus strand of CBDCMO010000002.1, from coordinate 2,322,971 downwards.
GAAGCGTATTGAAATCTGGTTCGATTGTAGCAAAAAATACATCATCTTTTGTTTGTCGAAATCTCACAAAAGCGTCCATTCTGTGCTTTTCCCTACCTACCATTTTCGCCAATTTAGAAACGTTTAAGATTCTTGGTTCAGAAAAATCTATGGCATCATTCATTTTATCTTCAAATATCTGCTGAATAAAAAATAGTAGATCATTTTCAACACCATAAGCTTCACTCAAAAATGCCTTATAAATAAGCGTCTTTGCTATTTGAGATTTTTTGCTAATACCTTTCCAAACTCTATCTGATTGTTCTTCATTTGTGGTTACTTCAACTATTTCATCAAAAAAATTATCAGTTACAGCATGTTTTGATTCAATAGATACATTTTCCAGCCCATATTCATATGAATAGAATACACAACTTAAAAATCCTTCAAAAGAACCATCGTAAACTAAAATTTTTAGCATTTTATATTATTTCAGAATAAAAAAATCAATTTTACATAGCTATCGGCAAATTGCTATCAAACAAATTAAGTTGAGAATTGAACATTTTTTTATATTTAGTCTGCGACTCGGCTAAAATTAAACCTCTTATTTCCGCGGCACTTCTATCTTTTAGATCATAATGACCATTTTCGCAACTCACAAAATATTGTGCGCGATTCCACGCAATTCCTATAGCCTTTAAATGTTCTGGCCTTAATTTTCGGAATTTACGGGCTTGCAGAATTTTACCAACAGATTTCATTCCCACACCGGGAATTCTCGCCAACATACTGCGGCTTGCTGTATTGATATTTACAGGAAACTGGTTAAGATTTCTAAGCGCCCATCCCAATTTTGGATCTATATCTGAATCAAGATTTGGATTATCCTTGTTTAATATTTCGGTTATATCAAAACCATAAAACCGTAAAAGCCAGTCTGTTTGGTACAATCTGTTTTCCCGTAAAATTGGCACTTCGGCCCCTATTTGCGGCAACCTGCTATCATAACTAATAGGAATGTATCCCGAATAATAAACCCGTTTTAGATTAAACTGTTTATAGAAATACGCCGAAGTGTACATAATTTCAGCATCTGTTTCGCCACTAGCGCCAATAATCATTTGTGTACTTTGGCCGGCTGGAGCATATAGAGGTGTACTTTTTATTAGCTTCTTTTCGCTTTTATATTGAATTATTTCATTTTTAACCTTGAGCATTGGTTTTATAAAATCTGCCCTATTTTTATCTGGCGCTAAAAGTTTCAATCCTTTTTCTGAAGGTATTTCAATATTTACAGAAAGTCTATCTGCATACAAACCAGCTTCCCGCATCAATTCATCACTAGCGCCGGGAATACTTTTAAGATGGATGTAGCCATTGAAATTTTCTTCTTTTCGCAGCTTTTTAGCAACCTGCACCAATCTTTCCATTGTATAATCGGCATTTTTAAAAATGCCGCTACTTAAAAACAAGCCTTCAATATAATTTCTTCTGTAAAAACTGATGGTTAAATCCACAACTTCCTGAACCTGAAATGCCGCACGTTTAATATCATTGCTTTTACGAGTAACACAATAGGCACAATCAAAAATGCAGTGATTGGTTAGTAAAATTTTAAGTAAACTTACGCAACGCGCGTCTTCAGTATAGGTATGGCAAATTCCCATCCCGCTACTATCGCCCAAACCTTTACCTTTATTAGTGCGCTTACTCCCGCTTGAAGAACAGGAAACATCATACTTTGCAGCATCTGCTAAGATTGTAAGCTTTTCTTTAATTCTTTCGAAGTTCATTTTTTAATTTGGATATAAGCCAAAATTATGGAAAATATCCAAATGAAACGGAAATAATCCATTTTATGTTAGGAATAATTCCAAAAAAGATTATATTTACTTTATGGAAAAAGATATTTCAATTGAAGCGAAAAGGTTTAAGCTAATTCGTGAAGAATTGCGGCACACACAGCAATCATTTGCCGAATTGTTGGAAATTGGTAGTACAACCGCTGATATTGAACGTGGCAAAACCAAAATTTCCGGTAAAATTGTAATGCAATTAATGCAAATTTTTAATATAAATCCACTTTGGCTTTTTGGAGATAGCTTGGATAAATATATAAAGTTGAAAGGTGGAGATGTTAGTCCAAAAGTTATTTCGATTGATAAAAATGAGGAAGAAACAATTTTATTGGTTAACCAAAAAGCGGCGGCCGGTTATCCCCATAATATTCAAGATGTAGATTGGTACCAAACTTTGCCAGCGTTTAATATTCCACTTCCGCAGTTTCGAAACGCCACTTATAGAGGTTTTCAAGTTGAAGGAGATAGTATGATGCCAAACATAAGGCCTAAGGAATGGGTTTTGGGTCGCGCAGTGCCAAGTATTATTGAAGCTTCGGACAGTAAAATTTATATTGTTGTTTTAAAAGATTCCGTATTAGTGAAAAAACTTCAAAAAGTGCCAACAAATCTTAAAATGGTAAGGCTTATCTCTCTAAATCCAGAATATCTACCAATTAATGTCGAAATAAATGAAATACAAGAACTTTGGCAAGTTAATAGTAAATTGACTTTTGGGATAGATGATACTTCGGATAGTACATTACTAAAACAACTTCAGCAATCTATGGAAGATTTAAAAGGACAGATAAAAGAATTAAATACTTGATTTGATTCTTCGATAAATTCTGAAGCAAAATAAAAATATTAAATTAAACAAACTTTTGTCTTACTTTCAAAATATATGGCTGGCATGACACGACAGGCTCCAGGAATCTCGTTTTTTGATTAGTGACTAAATTTAAAAGTAAAAACCCACAATTATAAAAATCGCGGGTTTATAAAAAAAATTAAATTAAAAAAACTAATCTTTATCTTTAGTTTTTATTGTGGTATTACCGTCATCGTCGGTTTTTATTTTCACCTTTTTGTCGTCGGTTTCCATTTTAATTTTGTCGCCGTCGTCATTTACCTTTACATCAGCACCTGCGTCGTTCATTTCATCTACTACTTTTTCTTCTGCAGTTTTTTCTCGGCAAGATTGAAAAGAAAAAGCCATTACTGTTGCCATTACGGCAGTTAACATTAATTTTTTCATAGTTATAAATTTAAGTTAGTGTTTGGTTAATTATAATTTTTTAATGTAAAATATTCTTCAGCAAATTTTATTTGTCGTCTATTTTTTCAATCTGTTTGTCCACTTCCTTATTAACCTTATCGTCAACTTTTCCAGCGGCGCGCTCTAAAATTCCTTCTTTCTCAGGTTCTGGGGTAACTTCTTTTGTTGTCTCTACCCTAACTTCCCTAACAACCTCGGTTTTCTTATCTCTGCAAGAAAACGAGAATAATGAAATTGAGAACATTGCAACTACTAAAATCGATTTTTTCATAATTCTACTATTTTATCTTTAAGGAATAAAACTACAATTTTAAACGACATACAGGCTAAAATTCTTTTAAAATTATATAATTTACAATCTGATTATAGAAATATTATAAAATGAATTTTAACGACCTATTCGAATTTTTAAGGGAACTTCAAAATAACAATTCAAAAGATTGGATGGACGCCAACCGTAAAAAATATGAGGAGTCGCGCAACTTTTATATTGAATGGCTTGATAAAATTAATGAAAAACTTTCAAAAATTGATAAAGACTATCGTAACACGCCCGGCAAAAAAGCTATAAATAGAATCAACAATAACTTGCTTTATCATCCGAACAAACCTACTTATAAAGATCATTTTGGCGCAGGCCTAGATCAAAAAAATAAACAAGGCGATTTTTATATTCAAATTGGTACGGCTGAAAGTTTTATTGGCGGCGGTTATTGGCATCCGTCTCCAAAAAATTTAAAAAGTATCCGGCAAGCAATAGATTATAATGGTGATGCTTTTAAAAAGATAATTCATAAACCTTCATTTCAGAAAACATTTGGTGGTTTGGTCAAGGCGGACAGTTTAAAAACTTCTCCAAAAGGTTTTAGCCAAGATCATAAACATATAGAATTATTGCGTCTTAAAAGTTATGCAGCAATTTGTCCTATAACACAAAAAGAAATTTTGGATAGTAATTTTGATGATCGCGTATTAGAAATTTATGAGGAAATGCTATCTTTTAGAAGATATTTAAATGAGGCGGTTACGGTTTAGATCTTCTAAAATTTTAATACTAAAATTTAGTTGCGTTAATATATTCAACAATTTTATGAGTTGCTCCAACATTAGTATTAATAAAATGCCCGGCAATCATTCCCGTTTCTTCACGCAAACGTTTATTATTAACTAATTTGTTTAATAATTCCACTGTTTCTTCAGGATTTTTAACTGAATATAACCCAGCCAAACTTTCCAAACGCTCAGCTTCGGGAAAATTTTTATAGTTCTTTCCAATTACAATCGGCACGCCAAAAGTTGCAGGTTCCAAAATATTGTGTAATCCTGTTTTTCCCATTGCGCCGCCAACATAAGCAACGTCAGCATAGCTATATATTTTGGTAAGCAAACCAATTGTATCAATAATAAAAACTGAAAAATTCTTCAATTCCTTTCCATCCATTTCTGAATAAAGAAGTGTTGGTTTTAATATTTTTTCAGTTAGATTTTTAATTTTTGAACTTTCAATTTGATGTGGCGCGATTATAAATTTTATTTCGGTTGAAGCTGAATTTATAAAATCAATGAGCACAGTTTCATCTTCTGTCCACGTACTTCCGCAGACAATGCAGATTTTATTGTTTATAAATTCTTCAATAAACGGCAACGAGTTATCTTGTTCAATTTGATGTGAAACCCTGTCAAATCTTGTGTCACCGCTAATAGTTACACTTTCAAAATTAATTTCTTTCAGTAACTTTTCAGAATTTTCGTCTTGTACAAAAATATGGTTGAAGGTAAAAAGTGCTTTCCGCATAAAATTTCCGTAGCTTTTGAAGAATATTTGATTTTTCCTGAAAACTGCTGAAATCAGAAGTGTTGGAATATTTTTCTCTTTCAGTTGAAAAAGATAATTGGGCCAAAATTCGTATTTCACAAAAAGCACTAAAGTTGGGTGAACTAGTACAATAAATTTCTTCGCATTAGCCGAAGTATCCAATGGCAAATAAACTACACAATCTGCAATTGGTGTGTTTTTTTTAATTTCAAAACCTGAAGGCGAAAAAAAAGAAACAACAATTTTATGTTTTGGAAATAGTTGTTTTACGGCTTGCATAATTGGCAAACCTTGTTCAAATTCACCCAAAGACGCGCAGTGAAACCAAATAGTTTTATCCGCTTCTCCAATTTTACTTTTAAGAATTTTGAAAACATTCTTTCTGCCTTCAACAAAAAGCTTCATTTTTTTATTGAAAATGGCCATTATCCTCAAAAAAAAGCTGGCTAAAAATATCAGTACATTATAAAGTATATGCATATCGTGCTAAAGTAGCATTTTTAAGGAATAAATTTTGAAAATTAGCCTATTTTGCACAAGAAGCTTAAAGATTGGTACACGATTAGTAACTTCAATTTTGTAATTTTGAAATCCACAATATTGCTGGCAAAACTATGAAGAAAATTCAAATGGTTGATCTAAAAGGTCAATACGAACATATAAAAGATCGCGTAAATTCGTCAATTTTAAATGTAATTGAAACAACTGCTTTTGTAAATGGGCCCGAAGTTCACGAATTTCAGAAGGAATTGGAAAGTTATTTGGGCGTTAAGCACGTAATTCCCTGCGCAAATGGAACCGATGCGCTACAAATTGCAATGATGGGCTTAGGTTTAAAACCAGGCGACGAAGTAATTACAGCAGATTTTACCTTTGCCGCAACTGTTGAAGTTATTGCATTATTGCAGTTAACTCCAGTTTTGGTAGATGTAGATCCTGTAACATTTAATATAGATATTAAAGCAATAAAAAAGGCAATTACCCCAAAAACAAAAGCAATTGTCCCAGTTCATCTTTTCGGCCTTGCCGCAAATATGGACGAGATTATGGAAATTGCCAACCAACATAACCTGTATGTAATTGAAGACAACGCCCAAGCTATTGGCGCAAATTACACATCAAAAAACGGTTTGAAAAAGAAAGCTGGAACCATCGGTCACGTTGCATCTACTTCATTTTTTCCTTCTAAAAACTTAGGATGTTATGGCGATGGTGGTGCAATTTTTACAAATGATGATGATTTGGCCCACATAATTAGAGGCATTGTTAATCACGGAATGTATGAGCGCTATCATCACGATGTGGTTGGTGTAAACAGCCGATTAGATTCTATTCAAGCAGCGGTTCTACGAGCAAAGTTGCCACATTTGGACAATTATAATGTTGCAAGGAGAAATGCCGCACGTAAATATACCGCTGCACTTTCCGGACATCAAAATATTATTACGCCAACCGGATTTTGTAATGCCGGCAAGAGTATTTGTGATGTCTGCGATTGCCACGTTTTTCACCAATATACACTTAGACTTATAAATTGCGATCGCGATGGGTTGGTTAAACATTTGGGCGAAAACGGTATTCCGTGTGGCGTTTATTATCCCATACCGCTGCATCTTCAAAAAGCGTATGCCGACGAAAGATATGATGAGGCTGATTTTGAAGTTACCAATCGGTTGGTTAAAGAAGTAATTTCATTGCCAATGCATACCGAATTGGATGACGAGCAGATTGAATTTATTACCAAAACGATTTTAGCGTTTTTAGACAAGTAGCATACTAATTAAAGACATATCCGCCTTCGCGGATAATACAATGAAAAAAATATTAGTTACAGGAGGTTTGGGATATATTGGATCTCATACGGTTGTTGAGTTACAAAATAATGGTTTTGAAGTAGTTATTGTAGACAATCTTTCAAATACCACCCTCAATGTGTTGGAAGGCATTACAAATATAACACAAAAATCGCCCATTTTTGAAAGATTAGATTTACGTGACAAGCCCAAAACGCAGGCATTTTTTAAAAAGCACTGCAACATTGACGGCATAATACATTTTGCCGCAAGTAAAGCGGTTGGTGAAAGTGTAGAAAATCCGTTACTGTATTATGAAAATAATTTGCATACATTAATTTATATGTTGCAAGCTTGTAAGCAACAAAGTATCGATAATTTTATTTTCAGCTCATCTTGTACTGTTTATGGCGAACCAGATTCTTTGCCAATTACTGAAAATGCACCCATAAAAATTGCAACATCACCTTATGGAAATACAAAGCAGATAAGCGAGGAAATTTTGACAGATGTTTGCAAAGTTTCAACTTTAAAAGCAATTGCTCTACGATATTTTAACCCAATTGGCGCTCACGAAACTACTGAAATTGGCGAATTGCCCGTTGGCGTACCGCAAAACTTGGTTCCTTTTATAACTCAAACAGCTGCAGGTGTGCGCGAGCAACTTTCCGTTTTTGGAAACGATTATCCAACGCCGGACGGAAGTAACATTCGTGATTATATTCATGTGGTAGATTTGGCAAATGCACACGTTATCGCAATGAAACGCTTGTTGGAAAATAACCAAAAAAGCAATTTTGAAGTATTTAATATTGGTACGGGTAAAGGAACTAGTGTTCTTGAAGTTATAAATACATTCGAAAAAACAACAGGCGAAAAATTGAATTATAAAATTGTGGAAAGGCGCGCTGGTGATGTAATTTCGGTTTACGCTGATACCACAAAAGCAAATGAGGTTTTAGGTTGGAAGGCTAAAAAAACTTTGGAACAGTCACTTTCCTCAGCTTGGAAATGGGAAAAGAAATTGAGAAAAATTTCATAATCTTTTGATTATTCCTAAACTCTTCGTCCATCTCTTTTAAACTCAGTGTAACTCTGCGAAAAAACTATAACATAGAGTTTAGCAGAGAAAATGAAGTTTCACGGAGTTAAATTAAATATAATTGAAAAAAAATAATCCTATTGGCGTTTTTGATTCTGGTGTTGGGGGTGCTTCTATTTGGAAGGAAATTCATCAACTCTTGCCGAATGAGAATATTATTTATTTGGCTGATAGTAAAAATGCACCTTACGGCAACAAATCTTCTAAAGAAATTACTTCTTTGAGCATTAAAAACACCGAAGTCTTGCTCAAAATGGGTTGCAAAATAATAGTTGTAGCCTGTAATACGGCTACAACAAATGCCATTTCAACTTTACGTGAAAAATTTGATCTTCCAATTATAGGAATTGAACCCGCTATAAAACCTGCCGCTTTAAATACCAAAACGAAGAGTATTGGCATTTTGGCGACGAAAGGAACGTTGAGCAGCGCATTATTTTCTAAAACTTCGGAAGAATTTAGAAAGAATATTTCAGTCATTGATATAATCGGGGAAGGTTTGGTGCCTTTAATTGAAAAAGGAAAACTGGAAGATTTTGAAACAACAGATTTATTGAAAAAATATACAAAACCAATGATTGATGCGAATATTGATTACTTGGTTTTGGGCTGTAGCCATTATCCGTATCTAATTCCGCAGTTAAAAAAACTACTTCCCGAAAACGTAACCATAATTGACAGCGGCGAAGCAGTAGCAAGACAAACTGAAAAAGTGTTGAAAGAGTTGAATTTGCTTTCTGATAAAACATCCAAACCTAGACTTCAGTTTTTTACGAATGGGAATGTTGAAACTCTTCTCATGTTGCTGAAAGAGTACGAAGAAAATATTTCGGTTAGTGCAAAAGATTTTTAGGTTAAAATTTTTTATTTATTTTTCCATACTTTCATGTTTGATTAAAAATAATTTATGAAGAATCTATTTCTATTAATTTTTTCTGTTATTACGAGCGCATGTATTTCCCAAAAAAATGTGGAGCTAAAAGATCGTGTTGAACTAAACTTTGAGTCCATAACGAAAAGTTTTGATGCAAAAAACTTAGATTATATTGGCAGCGAAAAATATTGTAATAGTGGTAGTGACTTTCAGATGAATGGAGTTGATGATTGTGAAAATTGTTATTCCTATAAGGATATTTATATTTTTTGGAGCGAAAATGGCAATTCTTATGTACAAAAGTTTGACACTTGTAGCGAATATAATATAGTCGAAATTTCTGGTTTTGATGCAAGTCAATATTTAAAAACTAACTTCGAGGACCTGCAAAATCAGATGATAGGTCCATATAAATTAGAAGATAATTCATATTTAGAGGTTTCTCATACTTGCTACGGAAGCTATATTTTTAATTATAAAAGCTTAAGATTTGGAGTTGATTTTGATTATTTCAAATTACGTGGTGAAAATGAAAATATAAATTATAAAAAAAATAACGCGTTAAAAATTATAGTTCTTGATAAAAAACTAGAAAGTATAATAGATGGTTTGGAAAATCAGAAAAGTTTTAAAAGAGATAAAAGCACTTGTAAGAATAGAATCTAATCACACTGATAAGTGATTACTAAAGTCATTTAAACCATCCCGAATACATCACATAATTCTCGGAAATCCTATTTATCTCACCCGAAATTAATTCTTCACTAATATCCTTAACTTTTTTGGCTGGAACGCCAGCATAAATTGTTCCGGCTTCTACTTTTGTTCCTTTTGTTACAACAGCACCAGCCGCGATTATTGAGTTGCTTTCCACGACACAATTGTCCATTACAATGCTTCCCATACCAATTAAAACATTGTCTTTTATTGTGCAACCGTGAACGATGGCATTATGACCGATGCTAACATTATTGCCAATTGTGGTTGGTGAAACTTTGTAAGTTGCGTGAATTATGGCACCATCTTGCACATTCACTTTATTGCCCATTTTTATATAATGAACGTCGCCACGAATTACTGCGTTAAACCAAATACTACATTCATTGCCCATTGATACATCGCCCACAATTGTTGCGTTTTCGGCAATAAAACAATCTTCGGGGATTTGTGGGTGTTTTCCGTTTACGGGTTTTATTATCATATTATCTTTACTAATATTTATACTTTATAATTTGGGGGTTAAATTTTACCACAAAGTGCACGAAAAAAGCACAAAGGACACAGAGTTTTTTTGCTTAACTAAAATATGCCAACAAATCTTTTTTGCGGCTTGGGGCTACCATTACTTCTTTTCCGTTTGAAAGTATTACGCTGCCGCCTTTGCCTTTTCTATATTCTACAATGTGGCTTACGTTTACCAAATAACTTTTGTGCGCACGGGAAAAGCCGTTTTCAGAAAGTATATCTTCAAAATATTTAAGTGTTTTACTTACCAATTTCTTTGAATCTTTCATAAAAATCCGCGTGTAGTTGTCGTCTGCTTGGCAATATAAAATATCTTCAATTTGCAAAACCTCAAATCCATTTTGCAACGGAATGGTTATTTTTCCAACTCCTTGAATTGTATTTGGCTTTAAAACCGTGTTCTGCAAATTGTTTTCCTTTTCTTTTATTTCATAAACATAATCTACAGCTTCTATTAACTTATCAATTGAAATTGGTTTAAGCAAGTAATAGCTGGCGTGCGCATTTAATGCATCAATCGCGTAATTGTTATATGCCGTTACAAAAACGGTTTCAAATTGACGGTCGCCAACTTTATCCAACAGATCGAAAGCGTTGCCAAAAGGCATTTCTACATCTAAAAAAACAAGATCCAATTCAAATTTTCGGATTAGTACCAATGCTTCTTCAACATTTGCTGCTTCACCTTTTATAACCACTTTTGGGCAGTATTTTGCCAAATAATTCCGAAGAATTTCCCTGCTTGTTTCTTCGTCTTCAACAATTATCGCGTTTAGATTCATTTGGTTGTTTTAGTTTTAATTCTTCAATATTACTTTCAATTCTAATTCAATTTTATTTTTTCAGAAGTAAGATAACTCTTGTTCCTTCTTCATTATCAAAAACATTTTCAATTGTAACATCTACTTTGTCTTTGTACATTTCGTTCAAAATTGAAATTCGCTTTTTAATGTTGCCCATTCCCTTACTTTTCTGCTTTTTCTGATTATCTGTTTTTACTTCTTTACTTTTCTTTCTGCCAATTCCATTATCGGTTATTGTTATTTTAATAGTGTCAGCATTCAACTGTTTAAAATTTACTTCGAGCAGTCCTTTTTCTTCTTTATACCGCAATCCGTGCCAAACGGCATTTTCAATGTAAGGCTGTAAAAGCATTGGTGGAATTACAAATTCTTCGATATTCAAATTTTCATCAATCGTAATTTTATAGTCAAATTTATCCTTAAATCTGAAATGCTCCAACTTAACATAAAGCTCCAATAATTCAATTTCCTTTTGTAGCGGAATAAAATCTTCTTCGCTATTTTCAAGTACCGAACGCATTAATTGGGAAAATTCACTTAAATATTTGTTTGCTGCACGCTCGTCGTTTCCGGCAATAAAACTATTTACACTATTTAAGGCATTGAAGATAAAATGCGGATTCATTTGCGTTCGCAATCCTTTTAACGCCAAAAGATTGTTGTTATATTTTTGCTGTTTTACATTTTTATATTGGGTATAAGCCGTGTAAAGTAGTAAAAGCGCAATAAAAATAAGCGAACCAATTACCCATTGTTGCACGCGGCTGTTTTTAGCAATCAAATTTTGATTTTCAAAAGCCAATCTATATCTGCTTTCATTGAGTTTGCGCTCATTTTCAAGGCTGGCAATTCTGTTTTGTTTTAGGGCGAACTCCTTATTAAATCTGGCAGCTTGCGAAAGTTCCTGTTCCTTTTTAATATAAAGCTCATCAACAACCTCAACATATTTTTCGTAGCTTTTTGTGGCTTTATCAAATTCGCCAATATCGCGGTAAATTTCTGAAAGCTTCCGCGTTGCATCTTTTTGAACTACTAAATCTTCCTTCGCATCTGCCTGCGCTATACTTTTCTGCAAATAGGGAATTGCCTCTTTATATTTTTCTTGACTGACGTATGCATTTGCAATTTTATAATTTTGGCGCTGCGGCGTTAGCGCTTCATTTGAAATTGGTTGATTCGTTTTTTTATCGTCCAGATTTTTTATTTCCTCTATCGTTTCTGTACGCAATTGAATTTCTTTATCAAAATCTCGGTTTTGGTTGTAAAAATCGGCTACCTGATTTTTCTGTTCTGCCGCACGTTGTTTATTTTCCTTTTTTGCAAGTTGAAGTGAGTTGTTATAATAATCTTCCGCTTCGTTTAAATCGCCCGAAATTGCGTAGGCTTCAGCAATTTTACCATTTAGATCGGTAATTTTTGGCGTGTATAATTTCGCTTTGGCAATTTGTAGCGATTTTTGATAATTTAAAACACTTCGTTTGCTATCATTTATTGCTTTATAAGTGTCGCCCAAACCTTCGTAAACGAGTACTTGTTGATAATATGACAAATTGTTTCTGAGCAAACTTTCAAAAGCCGCAATACTTTCTTGGTAGTTATTATTGGCGATAAATGCTTGTCCCAATTTAATTTTTACATTGTTGCTGTAGCGTTTTAAAAGGCTTTCCTTAAAATTATCTACCGCTAAATCCGGTTGTGCCCAATACAAATTTATATCGCCCAAGGTTTCGTACGCTTGGCTGCTTTGAATGTTGTTTCCAATTTTGTTTGGCGCAGATTCCAACGCTTTTGTAACATAATCCAGACTTTTCTTTGCATCTTTTTTTAAAAAATACTTTGAAGAATCAAGGTAAACCTTAAACATATCGGTGTTTGTAGAAATAGATTTTCTGGTTTCCAGCGTTGGGGAATTTCGCGCTTTTTCAACCTTAACCGTAACGCGCTGTGCATCTTTTACAGTGTAGTAAACGGTTTCAAAATCTTCACTTTTAAAAATTAACAGATCACCAACTTTTGCTTTAATCGTGAAGTTGCCGCCAAGATTTGTGGTTGTGTAGTCTCCACCGCTTATTTCAACATTTACCTTATTTATAGGCGCATTGGTTTCATCATCAATTACTTCACCTTTTATTTGAAAGGTCTGTGTTTGCTTATTTTCTTGCGCAGAAACTTGAATCGCCAAAACGACGAAGAATAGGTTTAGTAAGATTTTCAAAAATTTCTTCATTAGTTTAAAAGCGTAAACTTACACGGTTTTGCGGACTTTTAAAATTACGCTTTTCTAAAATACTACAATAATTAGTCTAAAAATAGTAGTTAACTAATTGAACGTCTATCTAAACTAATTGAAACTTCAGCTATACTCATTCTCTATTTTATTTGAAAAAGGTTCATTTTACATTTAACGAGAATTTTAAAACAAAAAATATGAAAACAATATCTAAAATAATTCTCGGCAGCTGTATTTTACTTGCCTTTAGCTGCAAGGCAGATTCAAAAAAAGAAGTTGCGATAGTTGAAGCTCTTAAAATTGAAAAACCCGTAAAACCACATTATATTCAAGTTGCACTTTTATTGGACACCAGTAATAGTATGGATGGTTTAATAGACCAAGCAAAAGCCCAGCTTTGGGAACTTGTAAATGAGTTAAGTTATGCGAAATGCCAAAACCAACGGCCAAATCTTCAAATAGCTTTGTACGAATATGGCAATGATAATCTTTCTTCGCGCGAAGGTTACGTGCGGAAAATTTTAGCTTTTACTACAGATTTAGATGAAGTTTCAAAAGAACTTTTCTCGTTAACCACGCGCGGAGGCGAAGAATATTGCGGAACGGTAATTAAAACCTCCCTTGAAAAATTAGATTGGCAAAAAGATGCTGACGATTTGAAAATGATTTTTATAGCTGGAAACGAACCTTTCACGCAAGGCGCAATTAGCTATAAAGATGCGGCAATGCAAGCAAAAGAAAAAGATGTAGTTGTCAACACTATTTTTTGCGGTAATTACGAAGAAGGAATAAATAGCAATTGGCAAGATGGCGCAAAACTGGCTTATGGCGATTATATGGCGATAGACCACAATCAACAAACGGTTTATGTTGCTTCTCCGTATGATGATGTAATTATTCAACTGAATATTAAATTGAACGCAACATATATTCCGTATGGCGGCAGCGGAAAAGATAAGGCGGCAATGCAAGCAGAACAAGATATGAATGCAGAAACCTACAGCAAAGAAAATGCTGTTAGTAGAGCTGTTTCAAAAAGTTCTTATTTATACAAAAACGAAAGTTGGGATTTGGTAGATGCTGAAAAAGAGGAAGATTTTGAATATGCCAAACTTAAAAAAAGTGATTTACCCGAAAATTTACAAGACAAAAGTGAAAAGGAAATTAGGAGGTATGTCTCACTAAAAAGTGCTGAAAGGGAAAAAGTACAAAATGAGATTGCAGATTTAAACGAAAAAAGACGAAAATATCTAGCAGAACAATCAACTACTGAAAGTAATGGATTAGAAAGTGCGATGCTAAACTCAATTAAAAAACAGGCAGAAAGCAAAAATTATATATGGGATAAATAAGTCGCAGTTTTCAGTGGCAGTTTATAGTATATTTTCTAGATTTATTAGAACGAAAAAAGCGCCTTTTTTAATTGGCGCTTTTTAAATTTTTAAATTAGATGAAGTACTTTAACTGCTTTTGTTTCGGACATTGGGCGTAGTCGAAATACACTTATAATTGCTAATTTACAGCAGGACAATTACATTCGTATAATTCAGCTCTTCTGCCAAAATCGTAACCCAACGTAATTTGGTGGAAGCCGCCACTATCAAATTTTACATTTCCTATTAAGTAGGAATAAGTATAAGCAAAAATAAAGTTCTTATAATTTACACCAACAACTGGCGTAATGTACTGTAATTTTTGATTTGTGATCTGAGTGCCATTTAGTCTTTCTGCCCCATCAAAACTTCTTCTATATGAAAGAACGCCAAAGAGATTTCCGAATTCGAATTTTCTATATGTTTTAAAGTTTATGTCAACCGTTTTTTGGCCCGTACGTTCACCATATTGAAAGAGAACAGATGGCTCATACAACCAATCGCTATCAAATTTACCAATAGCATACGCTGTTGAAAAAATATAACTCCGTTGATTATTTGGCTCAAAACCGTCTGAGTAAATATTTCTATTACTAAATAGCAAATTTTTGATGGTAAAATGAGCTGAAAAATCAAGAAAATTATATGATGCACCAACATCTACATTAAAATAAGAACTACTTTGCACAATACCGGCAATTACAGGATCGAAATCACTTAAATCAAATTCGGTTTCATCTAGCCTGTTTTGGGTAAGACCTGCACTTATTCCAAAAGAAAGTTGGTTTAAATCTACAGGCGTTCTAGAAAACATAAGATGGTAGGCATACGTTAAATATCCACCCGTTTGCGAATGATATCCATTTTTATCATTGTAAGCTATAAAACCCAGACCATTATTTTCACCAACACGCGCATTAAAACTTAAAGTCTGCAAGTTTGGTGCTTCATTTTGGTCAAACCATTGTTGTCTAGCAGTAAGTCGCACTTGGTTATGTGCAGCAGCACCAGCCATAGATGGGTGCAATAAATATAAATTTTCTGCTAAATAGTCTGAATATACGGGAATTCCATCTTGTGCGTAAGCAAATGTTGCCGCGAAAATAGAGAGGAGTAAAACAATTTTTTTAGTCATAAGTATTTGTCTGTCAAGTAATGCCAATTATTTTATATACAATTAACAACTTTTTTTTCTAGCTCAATGTTTCTAAAAAAGCAGAAACCTGCCAAATATATAAATTTTTAAATTGAAAAAATCTTATTTCTTTAAGCAGTATGTGCTTAAGTCCTCAAAAAGTTCTTCGCACAAGGGCTCAAATATATTGAATACATCGAGTTTCTTTTTATATTTTTGTAAAAAAAGAAACTAAATGTCTCAATTTAACATTCATACTGAAACTACAAGTAACGAAAACATACTCAAATTTGTTTCAAATTCATTTTTAACGCAAGCGCAGAGCTATGAATATAATAATATAGATGAAGCGAAAAACAGCCCAATTGCGCAACAATTGTTTTATCTGCCTTTTGTAAAAACGGTTTATATCTCTCAAAATTTTGTTGCCATCGAAAAATATAACATTGTTGCGTGGCAAGATGTGCAAGACGAAGTTGCCGAAGCCATTTCAGATTATCTAAACGAAGGTAAAAAGGTAATTTCAGAAAGTAATACTACCACAAAAATACCCATAAGCGTTTATGCCGAAAGTACGCCGAACCCAACCGTTATGCGGTTTGTAATTAATAAAACTATTGCTACAGACACTTTTGAATTTAAAGATATAGACCAAGCCCAAAATGCGCCACTTGCATCTGCACTTTTTAATTTTCCTTTTGTAAAAGAAGTTTTTATAAGTGACAATTATGTTTCTGTAATGAAATATAACATTGCGGAATGGAATGACATAACCCTTGAAATTAGAGAATTTATACGCACATACATTGAAAGCGGAAATCCTATTTTGAATGATAAAATTCTTCAAAAGAAAACGGAAATTGTGAATAATACGAATGAAATTGTAGAGCAAAACTATACTGAGATAGAAAAAGAAATAATAAGTATTTTAAACGAATATGTAAAACCAGCCGTAGCAAGCGATGGTGGCCATATTGCTTTTGATTCATTTGATGAAAAAACCAAAACTGTCCGCGTAATTTTGCAAGGTGCCTGTAGCGGTTGCCCATCTTCAACCATAACATTAAAAAATGGAATTGAAACAATGCTTGCCGATATGCTCCAAGGTCGCGTAAGTTATGTTGAAGCCGTGAATGGCTAAGCAGATTGCCATTTAACTTAATTTTCAGATATTTAGCCTATGTAAATTGTATATTGGCTTACAAGGAAATTAATAACCAATTTAAAAACAAGAAAATGGCAATATTAAAAGTATTAGAAATAATGGCAAACTCACCAAAAAGTTGGGAAGATGCAACACGAAAAGCAGTACAGGAAGCCTCTAAAACAGTAAAGAATATTCGTTCAGCTTACGTACAGGAACAAAGTGTTACAGTAAATGATAATGATGTTTCCGAGTTTCGAGTAAATGTAAAAATCTCATTCGAAGTTCAATAAAACAAATTGATAATCAAATAAAATGCGCTTTTGAGCTTTCAAGGGCGTATTTTTATTTTCAAAAATTCTCATGCGATATAGCTATTTCTTAATTCTCACATTAATTTTTATATCGTGCAACGCCCAAAAAAAAAATACGTTGGAAAATGGACCCTATACAAATAATCTAATATCTGAAACAAGTCCGTATTTGCTTCAGCACGCACACAATCCTGTAAATTGGAATGCTTGGAATGATGAAACGCTCAGTGTTGCAGAAAAAGAGAAGAAATTAATGGTGATAAGTATTGGTTATGCAGCTTGCCATTGGTGTCACGTAATGGAGCACGAAAGTTTTGAAGACACTATTGTAGCTAGCGTTATGAACAAAAGTTTTGTGAATATTAAGGTTGATCGGGAAGAGCGCCCAGATATAGATCAAATTTACATTAACGCGGTTACCTTAATGACAGGCAGCGCAGGCTGGCCGCTTAACATCATTGCTTTGCCCGATGGTAGACCGATTTATGGGGGTACCTATTTCAGAAAAGAAGATTGGGTAAATGCGCTTGAACAGATTGAAGAAATTTATCAAAATAATCCACAAAAGCTTTATGATTACGCAGATCAGCTTGAAGAAGGAATAAAAAGTATGGATTTGGTACACTTAAATTCAGAAGAGATAGATTTCAAAAAATTTGATGTTGCAAAATTAGTTACCAATTGGTCTAAAGATTTCGATTTAAAATTTGGTGGTTATAATCGCGCTCCCAAATTTATGATGCCCAATAATTATGAGTTTCTACTTAGGCAAGCTGTTCAAACTAACGACCAAAATTTACTCAATTTTGTAAAACTTACACTTACAAAAATGGCTTTCGGCGGTTTGTATGATCAAATTGGTGGCGGATTTTCAAGATACAGCACTGATGTAAAATGGCACGTGCCACACTTTGAAAAAATGTTGTACGATAATGCACAATTGGTAAGTCTATATAGTCACGCCTATTCACAGACAAAAAATGATCTTTATAAAAACGTAGTGTTTGAAACGCTGAAATTCGTATCACGAGATTTAACTAATGATGAAGGTGCTTTTTATTCATCACTTGATGCCGACAGTAAAAATGAAGTGGGAATATTGGAAGAAGGCGCTTATTATGTTTACCAAAAGAAAGAATTAGAAATTTTGTTGAAGGCAGATTTTCCATTATTCAAGGCTTACTATAATATAAACAGCTTCGGAAAATGGGAAGATACCTATGTTTTAATTCGTGAAAATGAAGATGAAAAGATTGCAAAGGAATTTGCTATTTCAGTTGAAGAAATTGAGAAGAAGAAAGAAAATTGGAAGCAAATTCTTTTAGATTATAGAAACAAAAGACCAAAACCAAGATTGGATGATAAAACATTAACGTCGTGGAATGGGCTTATGTTAAAGGGATATATAGATGCGTACAAGGCATTTGGAGAAAAAGAATTTTTAGATGCAGCTTTAAAAAACGCTAGTTTCATTTTAAAAACCCAATTACAAAATGACGGTTCTTTGCACCACAATTATAAAAATGGCAAAAGCAATATAAATGGATATTTGGAAGATTACGCAAGTGTTGTTGATTCTTTTATTGCTCTTTATGAGGTTACTTTGGATCAAAAATGGATACATGAAGCCAAACAATTAACAGATTATGCCTTGGCTCATTTTTATAATATTGAAAAGGGTATGTTCTACTTTACCAGCAATTTAGATGCACAGTTAATAACCAGAACTTTCGAATATAGGGACAATGTAATTCCTGCATCTAATTCAATAATGGCCAATAATTTGTTTAAACTATCGCATTATTTTGATGAAACAAAATATGCCGAAGCCGCTCACCAAATGCTGAAAAATGTTTTGGCAGAAATGGAAAATTACCCAAGCTCTTTCTCAAATTGGTTAAACTTATTGGCAAATTACAAAGACAATTTTTATGAAGTGGTTGTTGTTGGTAAAGTCGCTACCAAAAAGTTGGCTGAAATAAACACGGCGTATCTACCAAATATTTTAGTGGCAGGAAGCTTGCAAGAAAGCGATATGCCATTACTGAAAAACAGATATATAAACGGAGAAACCCTACTTTATTTATGCGAAAACAATAGTTGTAAGTTGCCAGAAAAAGATTCACAGAAAATAATTGAAACTCTAAAGAAGAAATAAAATTTCATGGAAAAATTAAATAATGTAGATGTTTATGTTGAAAGATATGGACAAAAATTGATAGATTTTATACCTAATTTACTCGGTGCCATAGCCATATTGATTGTTGGTTGGTGGCTAATAAAAATGGTTAACCGCTTAGTTAGAAAGTATTTTAAAAAGAAGGAATTCGATTTAACATTAGAAAATTTTATAGCCAGTTTAATAAATTATGGCCTTAAAATCTTATTATTTGTAGTTGTAATTACGCAATTGGGTGTTGAGTCTGCTTCATTTGTAGCAATTTTAGGTGCGGCGGGCCTTGCAATTGGTTTGGCATTACAAGGCTCATTGTCAAATTTTGCTGGCGGCGTATTAATATTAATATTAAAACCTTTTAAAATAGGAGACTTTATAAAAGCGCAAGGTTTAGATGGTACAGTAAAGGAGATTAGCATTTTTCATACTAGGTTATTGACATTTAATAATCAACTTGCTATTTTGCCGAACGGCAAAATTATGAATGAGAATATAATTAATTTCACAGTTGAAGGAATCCGGAAAGATGCAATAACAATAGGAATAAGTTATGATAGCGATATTAAACTTGCAAGGGAAATTTTACTGAATTTGGTAAATGAGCAACCGCAAACGATACAAGATGAAGGTAAAAAGCCTGTTGTTTATGTAGCAGAATTGGGTGATAGTTCGGTAAATCTTTCCCTTCGTTTTTGGGCTATTAACGCAGAATTTTGGGATTTGCACTTTTTAATTATGGAAGAATCTAAAATGCGCCTTGAAAGTGCAGGCATATCAATACCATTCCCGCAACGCGACGTTCATCATTTTAATTTAGAAAGTTAGAATAAAAATTCTTAAATTTGAAAGTGGTATATTTATTGTAATAAATTATAAAAACAAAAATTATGAAAAAAATTGTTTTACTTTTAGCAGTTTTGTCTATTTCTGCCTTGAGTTTTTCTCAAGCAAATAATGATGCTTATAATATTACTACACGTATTATAGACATTAATGATAGAACGGGAGCGTTTGGTCTCTCTGAGTCTGAATATAATGCCCTTATTGAGCAGGCATACGATAACACCACGTTTTTACCAGGTAGTATTTTTAAAGATGACCAATTAGCTAAAAAAAATATTTTACTCCGCTATAATGCTAGTGCTGATGAAATAGAAATTAAAAATAGCACAGAAAAGAAAGACTTTAGTGCCTTAAATAAAGAGTCAGGTCTTTATGCTAAAATTGCTAATGAAACGTATGTATTTGTTCCATTCGAAGGCTCTAATGAAAAAGGCGGCTATTTCAATGTGGTAACTACAGGAAAAACTTATGATCTCTATAAAAAGACGACCGCCATATTCCATCAAAAAACTCTTGCAAAAACTACTTATGACAAAGAGAGGCCAGCAGGTTTCACAAAATCTGTAACTTATTATCTAGTTGATAAAGGTGGAAACTTTTACGAATTACCACAAGGAAAAAGCAAAATGCTGAAAGTTATGAGTGCAAAGAAAGACGAGATGAAAAATTACATAAGCAAAAATAATCTTGATGTAGATAAACAAAGTGATCTTGCCAAAATCGTTGATCATTTTAATTCTGTACTTTAAATTCTAGCCAGAAACAAAATCTTTTAAATAATAAGGTTCAAAATAAGCGACATCTTCAGTGTCGCTTATTTTGTATTTATGCTCGGCCAAAATTGCCATTTGCAAAGCGCTAGGTTGTTTATCTTTTTCGAAGTTCGCATTTTGGTGATTACAAATTTCTTCAAACTTTGGTGCACCATCTCCTAAAAAACAAACCTTTCCTTTTTGAAGATATTCCGAAAATGAATCTGTTGTTAAAATTTCTGCTCGCGTTTCCCTAATCTCTTCTCCTTCAAAATTATAAACGGCTGAGTAAACTTCCATTCGGCGAGCATCCAACATTGGTATAATAAATTGATATTCTTCGTTAATTTGAAGTGATAATGATTGCAAGGTTGCAATTGAAATTAAAGGAATGTCTAAAGCAAAACAAAGTCCTTTTGCGGCTGAAACGCCAATACGCAATCCAGTATAAGAACCAGGACCTTTGCTCACGGCTACGGCATCTAAATTTGACAACTTTATTTTTGCCTGTAATAAAGCCTCGTCTATAAATATGTGTAATTTTTCAGCGTGAGAATAACCTGGCGTTCGGTCTTCTTTTAACGCAACAACTTTACCATCAATACATATAGCTACAGAACAATTTGTGCTTGCGGTTTCAATACATAATATTGTAGCCATTACTTATTTTCTTCAGAAGTTACTTTTTTGGGGGAAGACACTTCAACCTTATCATTGCTCTTCAAAGATTTTGTAACTGTATTGTAAGGTCCTGTAATAACAATATCTCCCGGTTTTAGGCCAGATAAAATTTCGATATTGCTATCATCTTGAATGCCAGTTTTTACTACTCGTAATTTTGCCACATCTCCAACTTTTACATAAACACATTCAAATTTTTCGTCCTTTGCAGAAGTTGTTTCAACAACCATCGGTTTTTTGGTGTCGCTCGTATCTGTTTTAATTACAATTGCGCTTATTGGTACACCAATTACCTTATTTTTTGTATTTGTTATTACATTTACCGTTGCCGTCATTCCTGGCCTAAATGGGGAATAATTATCAGGTTTGCCTTCCATTAAATCTTTGTAGCTTTCTGGCAAAATTCTCACTTTTACCTTGAAGTTTGTAACTTGATCTGCAGATAAACCAGCTTGCGCCGAGTTGGCAATTTCAGTTACAACTCCTTTAAATTCTCTTTTAAGATAAGCATCTACTTCAACTTTTGTATTATCTCCAATTGCTATTTTTACAATATCATTTTCATTAACATCTACCACGACCTCCATATTGTTGAGGTTTGCAACGCGCACAATTTCAGTTCCTGCCATTTGCGCCGTACCAACTACGCGTTCTCCCAACTCCACAGAAAGCATTGAAATTGTACCACTCATTGGAGCATAAATATTGGTTCGGCTTAAGTTATCCTGAGCCTGTTTTACATTGGCGGCGGAACTTTGAACATTGTAATAAGCGGATTTTACATTGGCTTGTGCCACTTCAAAATCGGCTACGCTTCTATCCCATTCAGATTTTGAAATTACGCCTTTTTCAAAAAGTGCTTTGTTACGATTATAATTAGATTCAGCATTTTTTAAACTTGCTTCCGTTTGTGATTGCTGTGCCCTAACACCTTGCAATCCCGCTTGGCTTTGCGTTACGGCAGCTTGTACCAAATCTGGATTTATCTTTACCAAAAGATCTCCTTTTGTTACTTGCTGACCTTCTTTTACAGGAAGTTCAATAATTTCACCGGAAACTTCCGAAGAAAGTTTTACTTCAATTTCTGGTTGTATTT
The DNA here is from genome assembly GCA_965219125.1 of Aequorivita sp. Taxonomy (GTDB): domain Bacteria; phylum Bacteroidota; class Bacteroidia; order Flavobacteriales; family Flavobacteriaceae; genus JBBSOK01. Next base: position 2,300,495 of record CBDCMO010000002.1, on the reverse strand, counting down.
TTCCCGTTGCGGGAACGGTTTCAATTATATCAATCGGTTCTATCTTGGTAATTTCAATTTCTTTAAAATCGCCACCTTTACCAAACCAACCCGCTTTTTTGCCTACTACTAAAACTGTTAATAGAAGAACAACAATAACTACTATCCAAATTAATGTCTTTCTTTTCATACTTAAAATTTTAGTTCGCTAGCTGGAACTCCAAAATATAATTCGAGAACTTTTAGCTTAAAAATATAGTCGTATTTAGTTCGGTTTACTTCAATTTTTGCATTATCGTAACGCAGTTTAGATTGACTAAAATCGAATGCATTTGTTAGACCAACATCATATCTTTCTCTGCCATATTGGTATGCCAATTCCTGCGATTCCTGAGCGGCCAATGCAGCTTCGTACGCTTTCAATGCTCCGTTTGCATCTACATAAGCTTGATAAACGTTAGACTCTAAATCCAATTGGGCTTGCTCTAATTCAAACTCTGTTCTCTTTTGATTTATTTTACTACGTTCAACACTACTGCGAACGGAAAAACCATTAAATATTGGAACATTTAACTGCAAGCCGTAGCCAATACCGTCATTTAAATATAATTGATCCACAAAAGGAGTATTCAAAGGATCGCTATCAGAATAGCGCGTGTCATATCCAAAAAAGCCTGAAAGCGTTGGATAATATCCACTTCTTGAAATTTGAACATCTTTTTTGGCGATTGCTACATTTTCTTCGGCCAATTTCACTTCAACCCTATTTTGCTTTGCTGATTCTATAATTTCATAAACACTTTTATCTTTTATTTCGCCCTGCACAATATTATATTCTGAATTGGCGATGTCGAAATTTTTGTAATCCTTAATTAATAAAAGTTGCGCTAAGCTTATCAACGCTACTTCAACATCATTTTCTGAAACAGCTATTTGTCTTTTTTCGCCAGCATCTGTTGCTTTAATTTCTAATAAATCGCCTCTCGGTAAAACTCCAGCATCTACCAAATCGTTTGTTCGTTTTAATTGATCTAAGGTTACCAAATTTTGTGCTTTGGCAACTTCAAGATTGTCTTTGCTCAACAATACATTTAAAAATGAATTGGCAACAAGAAGTGAAATGTCGTCCTGCATTTTTGTCAAACTATACTGGGCTGCCAATTTTGAAAGTTTTGCGCGTTGTAATTGCCTCACATTTCGAAGTCCGTCAAAAAGCGTTAAACCAACATTTACTCTACCCGAAGCAGAGGTTAACGTTGTATTTTGAAGATTGTTTGTAGTCGGGTTTAAACTTAAACCAGTGTTGCTTGAAATACTTCCCGTGGCATTAAGGGTTGGTAAAAAATTGCCAATTGCTTCCAGTTTGTCCACATCGGTTAATTGAACATTAAGTTCACTTTGTTTAATTGAAATGTTATTTTCGAGCGCATGCTGCACACATTCCTGCAAAGTCCATTTTTTTTCTTGCGCTTGCATTTGGGAATATGCGACTAGCAAAATAAAGATGCTTATTACGTTTTTCATTGGTTAGTTATTTCAATTTTGAAAATTAGAATTTGTTAAAACATCTTACTAATTTTCAAAACTTGATTTATTAAAATTTATATTGAAAACTGTTGATAGGTATATTGTAATTTGAATTTGTTACAAAAATTTAGTTTACAAACCGAAATTATCCTTTTGGTGTAAAGTCTTGCGCAGGTTTAATAATATTCCAAACCTTTATTTTATCGTCTTTTGTGATCCCGCTTTTCACCTCAACATCAAGCCCATCGCTTATTCCTAATTCAACATTACGTTTTTCAAACTGTTGATCGCCCGTTTGCACTTCAACAAAAGGTTTCTGCGTTTTTTCGTCATATTGAACCAAACCTTCTTTTATGGTTAGTACATTTTCTGCTTTTGCCAATATAATTGAAGCGTTTGCGCTTAAACCAGCACGTATAAATGTTGTATCGCCTTTGTTCAAAGTGCCTTTAATTTCAAATTGAATTGCACCATTTTCGGTAATTCCTTTTGGGGCGATATAATCTAAAATAGCGTCGAATTTCTTATTGTCTATTGCGCCAACGGTAATTTCCAACGGTAAATTTTCGGTTATTTTACCTACTTCACTTTCATCAACTTTTCCTTGGAAAATCATTTTATCGGTATCTGCCAAAGTTGCAATTGTGGTTCCGTCGTTAAAGTTGTTTGCTTCAATTACTTGATTTCCTGTTTTTACAGGAACGTCCAAAACCATTCCGCCAACTGTTGCACGTATTTCAGTATTTGTTGAAGTTCCCAAACCACTGGTTGTACCTGTTTTTACAATTTCGTAACTCTGTCTTGCAGCATTTAATCCAACTTGCTCTTGCTTAAATCGTTGTTCAGCTTGGTTGTAAGACATTGTTGCATTATCAAATTCATTGGCCGAAATAACTCCTTTTTCGAATAAAGATTTTTGCCGGTCGAAGATACTTTTTTGATTTGTTAAAGCAAGCTTTGCCGTTTCTACTTGTGTTCTAACACTGCTAATATTGCTTTGTGCATTATTTAATGAAGAAACATTTGGCACCACTTTTACTCTGGCAATTAAATCTCCCGATTTTATTACATCTCCAGCTTCAACAAAGATTTCATCAATAATTCCCGAAATATTTGGTTTTATAAGCACTTCTTCCATTGGGACAATGCTACCTGTTGCTACGGTTTTTTTGATTATTGTGCCAATTTTAGCATTTTCGGTTTCATAAACTATTGGATTTTCGGCATTTTTTGCCCATAACCAATACATTGCAGCTGAAAATAAAACGACAATTGAAACTAGGATTACGATGGTTCTTGTTCTTTTCATTCTAAAGGTTAGTTATTATTGGAAATTTAATAATTATACTTAATTTTTAATCTGTTCTTAAAGCATCAACAGGTTTAATTCTGATTGCATTTTGAGCCGGAATTAAACCTGCCAACAATCCCGAAACTATCAATATTACTAAGGCAATACAAACCACGCCAATATTTACGGTTGGGTTTACAAACATCATTTCGCTTGTATCCATTCCGCTCATTACTTTGTTTATAATCCATAAAACGGCTGTTGCTAAAATTATACCTGCCATTCCTGAAATAATTGTTAGAAAAATAGATTCCAACAAAATTTGAGATCTTATACTCATTGGTGTTGCTCCTAAAGCTCGCCGAATTCCAATTTCGTTGGTTCGTTCTTTCACAACAATCAACATAATATTACTAATCCCAATAATGCCCGAAAGCAATACTAAAATCCCCACGAAGTAGGCGACGAAATTCAAAGCGGTGAAAAGGCCATTAATTTTGCTGTATTCTTGGTATAAATCAAAATTGCCAACCGCTCTATCATCATCCGGCGCAATTGTATGTCTTGATTTAATAATATCGAAAACTTGTTGTTTCAAATTGGTTATTGAACTTCCATCTTCAGCAGTTATCGCCATCCAACCTACAACATCTGCCATATTAAAGGCTTGTGAAAATGCGGTAAATGGAACATAAATCTCTTTTTGATTTTCTTCAGCATCGCCGTTATTACCTTTTTTCTTGTAGGTGCCAACAACCATAAAGTTTACCCCATTAATCTTGATGTAGGATCCAATTGGTTTTTCATTTGGCTCATAAAGTCCTTTTACAACGCCTTCCCCAATAATGGCAACTTTACGTTTTTGATCTATGTCTGAATAATTTATGAATCTACCCGAAGTAATATCCATGGGTTGTTGGTGCACAATTTCTGGATAATCCCCATAAACATTGTAAGCACCCGATTTTAAATTGCGAACAACATTATTTGCTCCTCTAAAACCGCCCAACTGATTGCGAGGTGAAACGTATTGCAAATTTGGAACTTCGTTTTTTATTGCCGTGACATCGTCTAGCTTAAAATTATAACTTCTTCCCTTTGGTAAACCTTTATAGGATTGTGAAATACCTTGCGCCCACATAAACATACTGTTTGTGGCCATTCCGTTAAAACCTTGCTTTACACCATTTTCCAATCCTTTGCCCGCTGCAAGTAAAATAACTAAAATAAAAATACCCCAAAGAACACCAAAAGCTGTCAATACTGTTCTGAACCAATTGCTGCTTAATGCTTCAATGATTTCACTCCAACTATCTCTGCTAAAAAGTTTACTCATCGCGAAGTGCTACAATTGGTTTTACGATTGATGCTTTGTATGCGGGGAAAAACCCTGCAATGGCGCCGGCTATAATTAGAATAAGAACAGTTGTTATGGCAACAGTGAAATTTACTGACGGATTACGAATATATTCAGTTTCAATAAAAGGACCTACAAATTCCAACAAAGCCAAACTACTTAACAAACCAACAAAACCTGCAATTGCAGTTACAAAAATAGATTCGTGTAAAATCATCCAAATAATAGACGCAGGTTCTGCTCCAATTGCTTTACGAATGCCAATTTCCTTTGTTCTTTCTTTCACAATTATGAGCATAATGTTGCTTACGCCAACCACACCTGCAATAATTGTACAAATACCTACGCCCCAAAAAAACCAGCTAATCATATTATTCAAATCATAAAACTTTTTTGTTTGCTCGAGTGTGTTATTAATGTTTACAGCGCTCACATCGGTTGGGGAAATGGTATGTTTGCTCTTTATGTCTTGTTCCAATTGTTCCGAAAACGCGGTCGATTCTTTTAAAGCGTCATCAAAATTGTCATTCTGTTTTAATGTAAATGCCATTGAGCGTATTTTATCTCCGGCATTATAAACTCGTTGCGCTGTACTAAGTGGAATAAATATTCTCGTTTCCTCTCGTTCTCCGCCCGGATCGGTATAAACTCCGACTACCATAAATTTTATGCCGGTAATTTCAACGTATTTCCCTAAGGCGTCTTCCTCTTTAAATAAGTCCTGCTTCACACGGTTACCAATTACGGCAACTTTTGTGTATTGGTCTAGATCGTTTTCGTTTATAAATCTACCGGCCGTTAGACTCGCATTTTCCAAAAATTGATAATCCCCGCGTACACCTTCAATACGGTAGCTGCCACTATTATTTCCAAAGGTTGTCAAACCGCCCCAAACGCTGTAAACGCCAGATCGATATTCTAATTTATCTTGATTTTTTAAAGTTGCCAACTCATAATCGCGATTGTCCATTTCTATTATCCGGCCTGGGTTTAAACCCTTATAACTTTCTGAAGTTACATTTGTCCAAACGCTAATCCTGTTGGTGGCATCTTGTTCAAATTGCTTTTGAATGCCATTTTGCATTCCTTGCCCAATTGCCAATAATATTACAAGTATAAAAATACCCGAAGCCACAGAAACGCCCGTTAGAAATGTGCGCAATTTATTTTTGCGGATGGTTTCAAATATTTCTTGCCAACGTTCTATACTAAGCATAATCTACTGCTTTTGCTTTTACTTGAGAAACGGGAGAATCGTCTATAATAACGCCATCTTTTAGATTCACGATTCGCTTGGTCATATGCGCGATATCGTCTTCGTGCGTTACAATAATTATTGTTTTGCCTTCGTCATTTATGCCTTGTATTAATTCCATCACACCGTATGAAGTCTTGGTATCCAAAGCTCCTGTCGGCTCATCTGCTAATAATACTTTTGGATCGCTCGCCAAAGCTCTAGCAATTGCCACACGTTGTTTTTGGCCGCCCGAAAGCTCGTTTGGCAAATGTCCTGCCCATTCCGCAAGTCCAACTTTTTCTAGATAATGCATTGCTTTTTCTTCTCTTAAATTACGCTTCATCCCTTGATAATACAAAGGCATTGAAACATTATCGAGGGCAGATTTATAGTTTATAAGATTAAAGGATTGAAAGATAAAGCCCAAAAATTTATTGCGATATCTAGCCGCTATTTTTTCGTTGAGATTTTTAATTAGCACGCCATCAAGATTATAAGTGCCTTCATCAGCTTCGTCCAATATTCCAAGAATATTTAAAAGTGTAGATTTTCCCGAACCCGAAGAACCCATTATTGAAACCATTTCGCCTTCTTTCACATTAAAATTTATTCCTTTTAAAACGTGAAGGGAATTAGCTCCCATAACATACGACTTATGTAAATCTTTAATTTCTATCATCTGAAAAAATTGATTTTACAAAATAACACTTATAGGTTTTGTAAAATGTGAAATTCTTGTTAAGACTTGACATAAAAGGTATCAAGCTTTCTAGAACACATGACTAACGAAAGTGGGATTCGTTACAGTTTTTCTTCGGAATTGTTGTATTTGAAATGAAACTTGGCTGAAATTTTATGCAAGAATCTAAAATAGTTTGAAGTTTTAAGAATCAAAAATGATGAAGAAACTTTCTATTTCGGAGATTATTCTGAATGCTCGTCCTTTAATTTTTTGCGGCTTCTATAAATTGCAAAACCGATGGCGGCAATCAATAAATATGGAATAGTCATTAAATAAATTATGCCATTATTAATTCCTTTTGCGGCGTGGCCACCATCTTCACTTTCCAAAACGGCGCGGCACATGGCGCATTGGGCTTCGGCTGGCAATGTTACAATAATAAGAAACACGAAGAATACTATATGTCTTAAGGTAATTTTCATTTTATCTAAAATTACAACTAAGTTTAAAATTAATAATAAGGTGAAATCATCAAATAAACAATTACCCCCGTAACAGCAACATACAACCAAATTGGGAACGTGATTCTTGCAATTTTTTTATGCATTACATAATTCCCAGTGATTGCCCGAACGTAGGTTACCAAGACAAAAGGAATAACGGTGATTGATAGTAAAATATGACTAATAAGTAACGTGAAATATACGTATCTAATTGCACCTTCACCACCAAAGGATGTTGAATCTGACGTCATATGATAAACCACGTACAAGAGCAAAAAGATGCAAGATAAAACAATGTTGGTTTTCATTATGCGTTCGTGCGCTTCTACATTTCCTTTTTTAATTTGAATTAATGCCAAAATCAATAAAATTGCGGTTATACCATTAATGGTTGCATAAATTGGTGGTAAAAATCCTATCCTTTCAACTCCTGGAATTCTTACCGAAAACAAGATGGCTACAACTACAGGAATTGCGATTGATAAAATCCAAATCCATATTCCATATTTTTTTGCACTATTTAGTTTTGCTTCTACCATATTTATAGCAACTTGTTTATGTCTTCAATCAGCATTTTAACATCTTCATCTTTTAGGCCATCGTAATAAATAATTGGATTTCCATTTTCATCTATTCGCGATCTAATAAAACCTTCTTTATCAACCAGTGCAAAATACCCTGAATGTTCAAAACCGTCCGGTTTATCTGGCATTTGTGCTACATAAAGATTAAAGCCTGCATTCGCCAATTTAAATATTTCGTCTTTATCGCCCGTTAATAAATGCCATTGCGGTTTGTTTATTTTTCTTATTTCAGCATATTTTTTTAAAACTTCGGGCGAATCAAACTGTGGGTCAATTGAAAAAGATGCAATCCCAACATTCGCATTTGCATTAAATTGGTCCTGCACTGTTTTCATGCTTTCAGTCATAATAGGGCAAATTGAAGTGCAACTTGTGAAGAAAAATTCAACAACATAAACTTTTCCTTTGTAATCTTTATTGGTAATGGTTTTCCCATTTTGGTCCAAAAATGAAAATGGCGGCACTTCTGCTTTTATGTCATCTTTTACAATGTAAGCCAAGTCCGGTTTTGAAAGATGTTTTACAATCTTTGGAATCGCCCAAATTCCGAAGACAAGCAGGATAAAAGCAAGACCTATATAATAATTCTGTTTTTTCAAAATTGTTAATTTAAAATTTGAAATTAGATAATTCGCTTCTAATTAATTAAAGGTTAAATCTGCCTCGAAGCGTTTTTGTTCTTTTTTAAAGCGAGCCGATATTCAGCAAGAATTGCCTTTACATCATCATTCATTTTATCATTTATTTCGGCTATTGTCCGGCTATCATAACCATATAATTTTTCATCCTTTTTATCGCCGTCATCCTTTCGACCGCGCAGATTTTCTTCTTTGTCAATTATAAAAACATACGGACTTGTAAATGTGCTATCCAATTTGAATGGCGAATTAAGTGAATTAAAAACAGTTGTTATATCGGCATCACTTCCGAAGGCGAAATGCCAATTACTCGTGTTTTCTATTTCTGATAATTTTTTATCGAGTACTGCCGCTTGATCCCGAGCAATTTCAGGCAATAGAATTACGAATTGAAAATCTTTAAATTGATAATTCTTTTTATAGATTTTGTGTGCGAGATTATAAGCGTAGGCTTTGTTTTCCTCAAGATTACTTCCAAAAAATCCTAAGATTGTAATGTGGTCTTTCAATTCAATTTCTTCACCTTTAAGCGATTGAAAGTTGGATATTTCAGCAACATTCTTTTTCAAAATTGGCAATCGAAGAAAATTATTCACGCCTGATGCAAAAAACATATAAGCAGTTAGAGGCAGTATAAATAAAACACCTAAAACTATAAATTTCTTGGTTTTGTTAGCTTCTTCCATCGTATAAAATTCCCTGCAAAAATACAGTCGAATAGATGTTTGAGCAATGTTATTGCGTTAATTTTTACGTTAAGGCATCAGGTTTAAAATGATACTATGAATACTTTTGATGGTTTTGTGCATGTTGAAGGTTATGATACTTTTCAATGTTCTTCCATTTTTCATTCAAACGGCTACTATTATTTTGACTAATATTTAGGAATTTAATAAAAAACAAAACCCCTGAAAAATCAGAGGTTTTGTTTAAAGATATATTTTTTAAGTTTTTTAGAAATCGAACTTTATGTAATTGTTTTTATACACTTCATAAATGTAATCTCCTTCAATCAAAAGGATAAGCACCAAATATGAAATTAGAAAAATTGCGGTCCAAATTACTGCTCTTCTCAATGCACTTTTTTCGTCGCGCATGTGCATAAAATCCCAGGTTATGTAGTACGCTTTTACCAAAGTAAGAACGATGAATACCCAATTTAACAATTTCATCGCTAAAAAGTGATGATCTACTAAGAAATCTGGTCTAATAATACCAAGTGTAACTTCAACAATAGTAACTATTGAAAGGAAGAAAAACACGCCCCAAATTTTAGATACGTTATTTCTAAATTTAAGCCTACCTCTAAATATTGCTAATTGATGATCTGAATGTTCTTCGTGATGTGCCATTTTATAAAATCGAAATTTTTATCTTAAACAAGGTAAAAGAATGTAAATACAAATACCCATACTAAATCTACAAAGTGCCAATAAAGCCCTACTTTTTCAACCATTTCGTAGCTCCCTCGACGCTCATACGTACCCATAATTACATTTACGAAAACAATGAAGTTAAAAATAACCCCAGAGAAAACGTGAAACCCGTGAAATCCTGTAATAAAGAAAAAGAAGTCGGCAAATAATGGATGTCCATATTCGTTGTGCGTAAGGTTTGCACCTTCTACAACCAACTTGCCATCATTCTTTAAAGTAGCTTCAGACTCTGCACGAGATAAAACTATTGGGTGGCCGTGCTCATCTTTCAATTCAGTTCTAATAAGCACTTCCGGATGCGTCATAAAACCAGCTTTAACCTGGTCTATGTTATATTTTGTTTGTGTAATGGGTTCGCCTTCATACCAAATTCCTGTATTGTCTTCTTGCACAATACGCTCACTTGCATTGGTAGCGGCAAAATCGGCAATTGCTACACGTTCGCCCTCGGCATTTATAAATTGTATTATTTTACCGCCGTTGGTTTCAACTGCGCCAAATTCTCCTTTAATAAAAGTATTCCACTCCCAAGCCTGAGAGCCAACGAAGATAAGACCGCCGATAATGGTAAAAAACAAATACCAAATAACTTTGCCCTGTTGCATTTTGTGTCCAGCATCTACCGCCAAAACCATCGTTACAGATGAAAATATAAGGATAAACGTCATAAATGCCACGTAATACATTGGCGCATCTACGCCATGTAAAAATGGAAAGTGGGTAAAAACTTGATCGGCAACCGGCCAAGAATCAACAAATTTAAAACGTGAAAAACCGTAAGCGGCCAAAAAACCGGAAAATGTTAGGGCATCTGATACGATAAAGAACCACATCATCATTTTGCCATAACTGGCTCTTAATGGGTGGTTACCACCTCCCCAGGTTTTTCCTTCGGTACCTGTTTTTACAACAGTAGTTTCCATAAAGATAATTTGGTGTTAAATAGGTTTCAAAAATACATATTTATTTTATGTAACGAAACCCGAAAATATTTTTTTGTTATTAGAAAAGCACCAATTTTAGTGGCAGTTTGAAAATGAGTTACTTAAAACCATCTTTTCAGTTTACATAAAATAGATGAAAAAGAAGAGATAAATCCACAGGAAGTCAACAAAATGCCAAAATGTAGCGGCAAGTTCAAGACCTAATGTATTCCCGTTGTTGTATTTCTGTTTAAATTCATTATAAATTGTAACAAGCAAGCAAATAAGGCCGACTGAAACGTGCGCAACGTGAAGCAATACTACTAAATAGATAAAACTTGTGGTTATATTACTTTCTTCACCCGTAAAATAATATCCATCTCCAATTATTTGAGAAAAACCCTGGAATTGAAAATACACAAATGCCGCACCCAATAAAAATGTTGTGATTAATAAGATGCCAACAAATTTATGTTCATTTTTTTTGGCGAGTCTTACTGCAAAAAACAATGTTATACTACTAGCAACAATTAATGCCAAACTAATATAGAATGCACTTGGTATGTTAAAATCTATAATCCAATCTGGCCTTTCACTACTAACAACATAAGCACTTGTAAGACCGGCAAAACTCATGGTTAAACTTATTAAACCAAACCAAAGCATATTTTTTTTTGCTCTGGCTACCTTTTCTCTGTGAGATCCTTCTGTTAAATCCATTATCGTGAAAATTCTATCATTTATTAAAGCTACTTTTTGAATTCCTTTTGCTATCTCAAGAATTTATCTGCAACATATATTATTTGCAACAAGGTTATGTAACTAACACTTGCCAGCATTAATTGTTTAGCAGTTTTATCTGTCTTCTTAATATATAATTGAATTGCATAATAAAGCAATCCAACTCCCAACACACCAATAATAAATCCTGAAATTGGCGTTAAATAAAGTCTTCCTGTGACACCCATTACCGGGATTAACGAAGCTAAAAGCGTCCAAATAGTATAAAGCACAACTTGTATTGCGGTTCCTTTATCCCTTTTTCCATTTGGAAGCATGAAAAATCCTCCTTTTTTGTAATCATCAAATAAAAACCAGCCTATTGCCCAAAAGTGGGGAAACTGCCAAAAAAACTGAATCATAAACAATGTTCCAGGCTCAATACCAAAATTATTGGTAGCAGCAACCCAACCCAACATAAACGGGATTGCGCCCGGAAATGCTCCAACAAAAACAGCAAGCGGTGTTTTAGTTTTTAAAGGTGTATAAAGCGCCACGTACATAAATATTGAAATAGCGCCAAACATAGCAGTTTGTGGATTGATTATATAAAGAACTACCAATCCAATTATAGTGAGGACTATGCCTAAAATTAAGGCAGATTGCACAGCCATATAACCAGCCGGCAATGGCCTATCTTTAGTTCGCAGCATAAGTGCGTCTAAATCTTTTTCAATAATTTGGTTGAAGACATTGCTGGCACCAACCATACAATAGCCACCAACACACAAAAGGAATAATATAGAGAAATCAATAGTTTCTGCGCCCAACAAATAACCGGCAACGCTAGAAAACAGCACACTTACCGAAAGCCTAAATTTAGTGATTTCGGTAAAAGTTTTAACCAATGATGGTTTAAGCGATAAAGTTTGGATTTGTGACAAGATTTTTCAATTTCTTAAGCGGCGCAAAGATACGGTTACAAGCTATTTTTTGCCAACTTAAATTGAAATATTATCCTATAAAGAAAATCTATTTCTAAAAATCATAATACCAATTAAACAAATCTGTCCTAAGTCCAAAATTTAACCAAGTTGTCTGATTTTCAAAAACATCAACCGTATTTTGAAGTGGTTTAAAATCCCTAAAAATTAGACTTCCGTAAATTTTAAGGTTGGTAGCAGGATTTATAAGATAACCGGCTTGTAATTCAGCGTGAAGAAAGTTTGTTGTATTTCCTTGGCCTATTTTATTGTTCAAATCACTAATTCTATCTCGCTCGTCACCATAAATATCGCCACCGTAAAACTTCGGATTTTCCGGTGTGTTATATTCCAATCCTCTTAATGCAGAGATAATTTTAAGATCGCCAAAAATACGGCCAGTTTGATATCTTGCTATTCCAACAAATTCAGAAAAATTGGAGCCCAAAGTATGTGCCAATGGTTGATTATTATGCCCATAATTTAATACAATTGTATTATGAGAATAGGTAAAAGGCCGCACTCGATTGTATTCGGCTTGCAAGTAAAGTCCCTTAAATCCAAAGGCATCATAATATTTTGCACCTAACTGATAACCCGTTTTATTTTGATAACTACCATTACCGCTAAAAACTGCCTTTCCTGAAAACTCATCAATAATCCACTGTCCGTAAACATTTACGCGATCATTAATTTTATACTTCCCACTTATCCCAATTAATGCATTTCCGCCACGAGAACCTGTTGAAAACTCAATAGCTCGGTAAAATATTATTGGGTTTAGATAATTAAAATCGAAACCGCGGTCGTTGTCGTTTTGCCAAAGTACAGATTCAAACAAACCTATGTTCAAACGCTTGGTAACGTTGTAACTTAAATAATGGTTTGCTAGATATTTTGTTCTAAATGAACCCTTATCTGTAACCTCGCTGCGAACATCGCGAAGCGAAGTCCACGTATTTGTATATTTTATTTTCCAAAAAGTAGTATTTATTTTGAAGAAAGGAAATGAACTTGCGTTATCACTAAAAAACAAAGAACGATAGCCGTCACCAATAAACTGTTTGCCGTGACCTAATTGCACATTAAAATGTTCAGATGGCGTGTATGAAATATGGCCGGTCGCTATTGGGTAATCAAAACTATCTGATCTAAATTTTTTTGCAATACCACGTCCAGGAATGATTGCAGGATTACCGCCATCTGGTTTTATACTGCGCGCATACCTATTAAAATAGTCCGCAAAACGCCCTTGGCTTTCATAAATTACAGCAAAAAAACTAAGGTTTTTACCAATTCCGCCCTGCGTATAAACCAAGCGCGTGTTATTATAAGTGTTTATATCTGCGTCAAAATCTTTTCCTACTTGCAAATCTACACCAGCGTCCAAGGTTAGCCAATAGTCCTCGTTTGAAAGTGTAATTAAGTGTTCGTTCCATAGTTTTCGGCCAAACCACGAACTTTTATTTTTGAGCAGCTTTTGGTTTTCAGCTTCAAAATTGTAATATTTATTTACTTCACTATATATATAAGGCTTTTGCGCAGTGTGATTATTTTGGCCAACTCGGTTTAAGGCAGGATCAAAAAGACTGTAGTTGTGGTGTGAAAGTGGAATATTTATATTACTACGATATTCCTGATTAGCGTAGGGAATTTTTGCAATAGCATCGTATTCATTTTTTAATTGAACAATTGCTTCTTGCTCGGTTGAAATTTCTTTAACTTCCGGTATTACTATACTTCCCGGTTTTTCCAATGGAATTTTAATATCCATAGTAAATTGAGCGTATGTTGGATTACTATTATAGGTTGCCGGTCCAATTTTTGGGAAAGTACTAAAAACACGAATTACCTCTTCTTTTAAAGGTTTGTACATTGCATCAACATAAAGCACTTTAAAATTTCCTTCTTTATCTACTTCAAAAAATATACTTGTTTTGCCTTTATAATTTTCTTTTGAAACTACTTCGGGAATTTTAAAATTATCGAAAATTAATTGTTGTATAGTTGTATTGAAACAGTTAGGAAGTTGAGAGATGTCAACCGAATTACAATTTGAAAAGACCGGATATTTTTCAATTTCCGAATTGGTAATTTGCGCCGTCGCTATACTTGCTGAAAATATAAATATGAAAATTTGAAGAAGATTTCTCAACATTTTATTTTACGATTTACGGCTGAAAGATACAGTTTTTATGCAATATTCACTTTTCATTTTACTAGAGGTTTGCGAAATATTTTTTGAGTTGAAATCCTTATAATGTATTAAATTAAATAAGTAGGGAATTGAGTTTAAATTTCAAATCCTTTTTTGGAATAGCGGCAATAAAAAAACCCAGCATCAAAGAATTTGAAACTGGGTTTAATAAATAATTGGTATGTGTATAGTTAATTTTCGATTTGAAATTTAATAGGCAATGCATAAAGAACACCTACTGCTTTACCTCGCTGCTTACCTGGTGTCATTTTTGGAAGCGCATTAATTACATCCTTGGCTTCTTTTTCCAACCTTGGGTGCGGTGCGCGAGCCCGAACATCGGTAATGTCTCCGTTTTTATCTATCTTAAACTGTACATAAATTTGTTGAATACCTTCTAAACCAAGATCGTTGGCAAGTTCAGTATTAAACTTTTTAGATACAAATTTTTGGATTTTTTCAGACATACAATCCTTTTTGGCTTGATTTGTCTTTTCACCCTCACAGCCTGGATAAATTGGCACATTTTCAATTACTGCGAAAGGAACATCTTCTATTACTTCTTCCTTAACAACAACAATATCAGCAACTTTTGCAATTTTCTCTTCAGGTTTTGTTTCTGTAGATTTAATTACAGTTTCTTCAATTTCTACCTCATCTTCAACAACCTCAATAACCTCAGGTGCTGGTGGCGGTGGTGGTGGCGGTGGCGGTGGCGTTAATTGATTTGTAATAGGTATTTCTTCAACAAGTTCATCATCAACATTAAACATTGATGTGTCTGCCTCACGCTTATCGTAAGACTTCCATTCTACGGCCATCCAAGCTACTAGCAGCATAAGCACCATTCCTATTTGAAAGAATAGCATACTTCTGCGTCCTACTTCTGCTTTCGGATTTTTTTTTGATTCCATAATAAAAGGTATTAAAATGTGTCGCTAAGATATATAAATTATCACTTAGAGTAAAAACTAATTGATAAATTTATGTCGTTAATTTTTTTGTGGTCAGTGCAAAAATAATCACACCTATTAATGTTCCTGTAAAATTGGCTAGAACGTCCCATCCATCTGCATTTCGTCCATCATTTAAACTGTATTGAACTACTTCAATTATTATGCCATATAGCAAACAGCAAAATATCAATAAACCAAATATCCGTTTAACCGGAATATTTCTTTTTGGAAGCAAATATTTTAACCATAGAAAAGCTAGTGCGGCGTGAAAGCTACTATGTATCCATTTGTCAAAATATGGAATTTTTCCCCAAATAGATAGTTTGGGGAGATTGCTAGCTGGCATTAAAAATAGAATTGTAATGATAAGCGTATATCCCACAGCAATTATAAGCCAAAGCTTATGCCCCAATAAGTTCTTTGTAGGCTGCGGCATCTAGCAGGTTTGAGATTTCACTTTGATCTTGAATCTTCATTTTTACCATCCATCCTTTTCCGTACGGATCTTCATTTACAATTTCTGGTTCGGATTCTAGTTTTTCGTTGAATTCAGTTATTTCGCCAGAAAGCGGTAAAAATAAATCTGAAACCGTTTTTACTGCTTCAACAGTACCGAAAACATCTTCAGCTTTCAATGTATCTCCAACTGTTTCTACTTCAACGTAAACAATATCTCCAAGCTCGCCTTGTGCAAACTCGGTTATCCCAATTGTAGCGACGTCGCCTTCAATTAATAACCATTCATGGTCTTTAGTATATTTTAAGTTTTCAGGTATGTTCATTTTATATATGGTTTAATTTCCAAAGTTGTAACGTAGTGTAATCCCGCTTCTAATTGTTGTTTGAGGGAATGCCGTAGAAATAGCATATTTTGAGAACGTGTGATCGTAATAAAATAGCGCCGTTAAGTTTTTGCTCAAAGCATAATCTACTGAAAGTTGTGCGCCATAAATTGTTTGCCCTGCCGTTGTTTGATTATTTACAATGTCCAAAAATCGAATAATTGTTATGTTATCTCTTTTTGAAAGGTCCAATTTAAAGTTAAGGTCGCTTTTCAAAATAGATTTTTTACCGCCAAAATTGGTTGCTATTTTAAGATCTTTTACACGGTAGCCCAAACCAACAATATATTCAGTTCCTTTAATTTCGGTAAGTAAATTATTTGCGAAACTTAGAGACAACGCTCTATCCCGTTTTATCTCAGCTAAGATTTTAATTGAATTTTTCATTTCGAAATCCAACTTCACTAGTGGCGAAAATTGCTCTGTTAAGTTTACGTTAGTTAGCAATGTCCTACTCTTAAAATTACCAGCCTGATCTACTGCGCCAGGATTATTGCGATCAAAGTCCAAGTTAGACTGAAATTGATTAACCGTATAACCAGAGCGATAGCCGTGTTGCACTGAAAATCTTTTAAATCGTTTTTTAAACCAAGCAAGATTCATTAAACCTGTGTACTTAATATCCCAGTTAGGCAATGGTACATCGCGGAAAATGCCAGTTTTCTCGCTGCCTGCATCACTTCCTTTATACGCAGATAAAAATGCCGGCAATAAAACGTCTTGACTTGTTTTACCGAAACCTACAGGATAACCATCTACATCTCTCGGTATAACTTGACCTTGGTAAAAATCTTCAGCCAATCTATTTGCTACAACCAATCTATTAACTCTAAAATCGTCGAATGCGGCTGAAGAAGTTTCGGTACTTGTGCTAAATGCTGTTTTTATTAATATTGTAGAAATATTGAATCTTCCAAAGGTATTAGGCGTTAAGGATTGGTACAACTCATCGCGAACTATATAGTTTTCACTGTAATTATCTGCGAATGCTCTGTTTGCGTTTAAATCTATCTTCAAATCATTTAATGGCTCCAAATTGGCCTGAATATCCAACTGTCTAGTACGGGTTTCAGTATATTGCTCATTAAATTCTGGATATAACGTTAACCAACCTTTTCGTGCGGCAAGCTCTCTAATTTCTGCTTGGCTACCAAATGTAAAGCCGCTTGTTGGTTTTAAGGTTCCAATAAAGCCAATTGACGGCAAATAACCAGGCAAGAAAATACCGTTTGTTTCTTGATAGTTGAGTTGAAATCTTTTTATAGATGTTATTAAACCTATCAACGTATTTACAGCTTTATCTCCTGTATTTAAAGGATCAGTAACGGGTGTTCCTGCTCCATTTACACCTCTATCTTCTGCTTTATCAGTTAGCTTATTACCACTACTTGAATCTTTAGTTCCTACTTCAGCATTACGGGCGCTTCTTTTATCTTCTATGCCGGCAGCATTTTTCGAACCTGGACTACCTGCTTCTGCTCCGCCGCGATTTTTACTTTTCTTTACTTTTTCAAGACCTACATATCTATAAAACCCATTCATATCAATACTTCCATTTATCCTATGGGTATTGCTATTCTGAATATTATTACCTAATGTATAAATTCCCTGAGTGCCGTCACTCAGCGTAATTGGCAAGTCATTAAACAAATCGCTCGTTTTTTGCCATTGAAAATCTCCCGTGTATGAATACGTAGCACGTACAAATTTTAGAAATGGAATTTTTGCAAGCGGTAAATCATAATTTAATTGAAGTGATTGAAAATGATTATTTGGGTCTCCCACATCAAAAAAGCCATCCCAGACACCAATTTCATTATCCGTAAAACCATTGTCATCTATATAATTTCTAATAATACGATTGTTGGTTGACGTAAAGTTAAAGCGTAGTGATTTAGTTAAGTTATAATTTATAGTATACTGCCAATCAAACAAAAAGTTACGTTGATAGAGGGTTGGAAGGCCAATGTTGCCAGCCGCCAGATCTATCTCCCTAAACTTTTGAGCATTATATTGTCTTGTTATATTACTGCTAACGGCAATATTTGTAGGCAAATAATTAAAGTTGAAATCTTTAAGCAATTGCCAATATTTACTCTTAAATATTGAATCATTTTTTTTGAATGGCTCAACAGGTTTTGTAAGAAATGTATAATTATAGGTTGCGCCAACTCTTACATTTTGATCAATCGCATCTTCAATTTCGAAATCGTGATGATCTACTTGATTGTAAGAAAATGCACCTGTAAAGTTTTCGATATCATAAATTTGTGGCTTTTTCTTTTGTTCCGTTCGCTCTTTCCTAACACCAATAAAGTTAACGCTTTGTCGCTTTGTATAATCTACCGAACGTTCTCTAATTGCGTCACGCCTGTCTGCATCTACCGTATTGTCAAGTCTATTTTGGAGTTCAATATCTTGATAATCTGGGTCGTATTGTGGGGTAATTAATTCTTCCCCTCTTCCATAATTAAAGGGTAATTGAACACCCCAAGTTTTAGGTAATAATTGGCCAAGGTTAACATTTGTTACAACATCATATTGTTGCACATCCTCACGGCTGCGCTGGTTTGGACCTTGTTCGATACTGCCAAAACCTATAGTACTTCGTCTTCCAGTTGCACTCATTGTAGCGAAATCTGCAAGGTTAACATCCATACTTGCAACAGCGGCCCAGCCTCCGCGATTTTTAAGTTCAGAGAGACGTAATTCGTTAAACCAAACCTCGCCACAAATATCGTTTGTAGTTCGGTTTTTAACGCCCAACATTATATTGCGCACATTTCCAAAACTTGGATTACCTTTTATCCCAATTCTTAAATCATTTTCCGAGCCACCAATTGAACTTGGATCTAAATCTGCTTGATCAAAGAAAGTTACAATGGTTGGGTCTATGTTTGGATCACCCAACACGCGGGTTTTAATTTCTTGTAACAAACTTAAAGGCAACAATAATCTATTTTGAACTGGCCAAATATCTTCCGCCGAAGTACTGCCAAAACTAGTAGGATTTAATGGAATTTGAATTTCATAATAATTGTTTGAAAGGTCATTTCCAATTCTAATAAACGCAGCCATATCTCCATCTTGAAGCGGCACTTGGTTTACCAAAGATTCTGCGTGAATAAACATTTCAAGATTTTCATATTGTCGCATGTCTACACTAAAATTCTTGTAAACTGCCCTACCATCATTTGGTTCTAAACCACACACACGCATTGCCAAAGACTGTTCGTTTTGACGAATAATATTATTATTATTATTAAGTTCTTCCCTGAAAACGCCGGGAGGCAATACGTATGGAATTGGCTCGCGCGTTTCGTTAGCTTCTATGTTTACTGCTTCAACCTCAAATACGGTGTCGTCATTTGCAGGATCATCCATTGTAACATCGTCAAGTGTATTTTGGTATCTTCTATAATCACCTCTTACCAATTCCATTGTTCCAAAACGAACTACGGTATTTTGTGCGAATTGGGACATAAACAATCTCATAAAACGAATACTTCTGAAATCTGATATTCCACCAACGGTTTGATCAGGCTCGCTAATTGGCACTTTAAATTGTACCCATCTTACTGGTATAACATCATTATTTTCTAAAGTAACGTCTATCTCCTTTATGTCACTAATATAGTTATTGTTGTCTATATTCATTCCTGGAAAAATAGGAACGTTATATTCATAATAGCTATCAATCGTGTTCATAGTATTGTCACGGTTAACATCCTCTACATCAGGTTGGGCGGTGCTTCCTCTATTTGTGTTTGTAACCTCGACTGGGGAGTTACCTTGCGTACCATTGTAATTATCATATCTGCGAAGAATATTACCTTCAGCCTGTAAAAAATATTGATAATCATCGCCAGCAGGATCTGCCAAACCGCCAAAAAGTGGATATTTTGCCGATTCGTCAATATTGTTCAAACCATCGTATCCAACATCTTGGTTTGTACGCTCTATACCTTCAGTATCAAAAGTGTAAACTAGAGACTGATTTGTAGGTACTTTACCCCAATTAGTAGGTATTGTGTTAATGTTAGTGCCATCTGCCGGAAGTCCGTTTTCATATTGTTTACGGCCATCCTTCAAAATATCTTCAGAAATATTTCCTAAATCAAAGTTTATTGTACCACCGCCATTACCAGCGTTTTCAGGATATATGAAAGGATCCATCACCCAAAATTGAATATATTCCACATTGCTTCTTTCAAAATCTGTAGTGCTCAATTGGCGCATTATTCCACCAAATCTATCATTAGGATTTGGCAGGTCGTTGGTTCCCGCAGCCACCGGATTGAAGTTATAAGGTCCACGTTGGGTTGGTTGATAGTTTAAATCCATCGTGAATAAAGCCTGTGTTTGACCTTGGATAATATCTTGGTTTGGGAAAATTTCGTTTCTAAAAACGCGACGTGTAAATGGTGACGAAAGGTCTTCCGCCGTTATGCCGTCCGGTCTTCTTGTGCTATAAAAAACAGGATCTATTGTGTACCAACTTAATCTTGCACGATTGTAATTATATGCTAAATTGTCATTCGCCAAATCGCCACCAAAACCAATTGGCGTGCTAGACAGCGACCAAGTTAAGGGCGAATTAATATCAATTGCTGTTTGCGAAGCTTCAAAATCATCTACATAAGCCGTTGTTTTACCATCAAAATCTGAAACTTTTGGCGCACCGGGCATTAAATATGCAAATTCACCTCTTAGAGAAAGATTTGACTCCACATCGGTATCAATATTTGGGAGCTTATTAACCATTCTAGTTAAAAATGGAACCCCTGTAGAATAATTGGCATTAAAACCAAAAACCGTGTTGTTAATTGGCTCGGTATTATAATTAGATTTTTGAGTTAATGGGCGCTCGTTAAGATTAAGATAGGTTGCGCCAATCAATAATTTATCGCTGAATTTATGTTCAACATTCAAACCTGTAAAACGTTTGGTTTGTTGACCGAAAAGTGTGTTGTTTTCAGTTGTTATATTAATAGGGGTGTTGCTATTCAACAATCCTGGGTCAAGAATTTGAACTTTTCCTGCCGTGTAGTTTACGGTATAATCTACGCCTTCAACCAAGACTCTTCCACCAGCTGTAACGGTTACCGAACCTTGCGGAATATTAAATGCTCCAATTGGAATACCGTCTGAACCTGAAGCTTTATACCTACCCTTTAACTGAAATTTATTTTTATCGCTCTGTTGTTGTTCTGCTTGCGTTTTTGTTGAACTATATAAGGTATTGAAAACGTATTTAGCCTGATTTGGATTGTAGGTTGTTGGATTGTCATAGTTTTCTGCCTGTGTAGTCCTATCGTCAAGTTGGTTAAATAAGTACTGACCAAAAGGCTCAACACTTGTAAAAATAATCCGTCCATTTTGCGCATCTACGGTAAGTCCATCGGCAAAATCGAAGAAACCATCACCACCTTGAATTGGATCGTTATTAAAATTTAATCTATCTAAATTAAATACCCTCAGCAAAGTCGCATCAGCAAGATCTACGGCATTTGGATCTGTTGGATCTGGCGCGGGAAATGGGTTGCCACCAACCGGAGAAATATAGTTAAGTGGTTGCGGATCGGTATATAAAATATTCATTCTAAAATCTTCACGCTCCAATTGATAAGCGCCCAAAGCATAGATATTTTTCATCATCAAATCCCAAACTGGCTCATTCACACTTGTTATAGAACTTTTCAATAATTTTACAACTAAGTTCTGCGAAATACCTGGAATTACATCACCACCATTTGGATTGCCAATGCCGCCGCCAGTTGTTGTTCCGCCAGTTGCATCTACGCCATCATTTGAAAATTCACCAACTTGATACACTTTACCATTTACGGTGTATTGATACGCAACTGCCAAAACCTCATCATTATTAAGACGTTGGTTTAAATCTATATACCCTAACTGCGTGTTAAGTTGATATTCATTTAATTCTAGCCTACGAGAATTTTCTAGCGTAACATAATCTGTTCCGTCTTGTACTTGAACGCCACTAAAACCTTGGTTAACAGTGGCAACATCGCGTATTGCATTTGTTAATATTGTTTGTTGGCCACCACCGTTTAAACCAAATGGATTAAAATCGTTATTTCCATTGTCTGGGTATGAATTTGCTGGTCTGTTTAAGAAACCGCCCGGAACTTGGTTAAGACCTATATTACTTATATCGCTCTCCCCGATATCTTGAAGTGCTACAATATTCCTAACATTGTCTGTTCTACTTGTACGGTTGGTAATCCAAACTTCTACCCTTGTAATTTGTACATTGCTGTTTATAAATGGATATTGTTTAAGCGCTCTATCATAATTGTCCCTAAAATAATGTGCTAAGAAAAAGTGCCTGTTTTCATCATAATCTGCCGCAAAAAATTCAAAATCCGTTACTGTCGCGCCACCTTCGGCAACTACAGTTCTTGTTTCAGATTTCTGTTCCGAAAATACGTCTGTTATAGTTGTCTTACCAAATTGGAGTTGCGTTTTTACACCAAAAAGACTTTGCGCACCTTGAATTAACGAACTGTTAAGGGGCATACTTACATTACCAACTTCTATCTTTTGAATAATATCATCTTCAGTCGGCGTATATTCCAATTTGATCTGATTCTGAAAATCGAAGGTACTTTGAGTATCGTAATTTGCAGTAATTTGAAGCCTTGTACCAACTTTCCCCAATAAACTTAGGCTTATTCGCTGGTCAAAGTCGAAAGAAGTATTTCTTCTGTTTCTAGGCGAAAACGCTGGGTTATCCTGCTTTGTAAAAAGTACACCAAGATCCAGCTCCACACTACCTTGCGGAATAACTTCAATCGTGTTACCACCAAAAACACTTTCAAAAAACCCGTTGTTTACGTAAAATGTAGGTAGTAAATTTTTCTGAAGTTCTTCTGCTCCGTCTTTTCTGCCGTCTGCAGCATTAATTTTTTGTTTGAAGTAAGATTTTATTTGTTGCTTCAGTATTAAATCTTGATACTCTTTTGGTGTTAAGATAATTGGATAGTTTATGTCTAAACTTCCTAATTTTTGGGTATAAATATACCTATCCGTAATTGGGTCGTAAGTATATAAATCCTGAATACTTGTGGGATTTGGCAAATCTATCCTACCGGTGGAAAATCCAGTACTGGTGCTGTCTTGAGCGGATACAGTAAATTGTATGCCGAAACTTAATAATGCTATAAAAAGGATTTTGCCGAAGCGTTCCTTGTAATCGTAATTTTTTGCTCCCAATTGTTACAAATTTTTTAAAGCTTGCTTAATAATCATTTCTACCGAAGCATCCGGATTGGCTATGACAATCTTGTCTACAACCTTATCCGCCTGTTTACGCATAAAGCCCAATGTCTCTAATGCTGATAACGCTTCATCTTTATTCGTATTGCGCGATGGCGAAGAAACATCATCCAAGCCATAAACTTTAACTATTTTATCTTTTAAATCTAATATTATCCTTTGTGCGGTTTTTAATCCAATGCCTTTAGCGGATTGGATTGTGCTATTATCGCCCGAGGCAATTGCTTCCATTATTTGTGTCGGCGATAAGGACGAAAGCATTGTTCGAGCCGTACTTGCGCCAACGCCAGATACCGAAATTAGTAATCTAAAGATTTCTCTTTCCGCCAATCCACTAAAGCCGTACAATGTATGGCTGTCTTCCTTAACCTGTAAATGCGTAAATAATTTGATATTCTCGTTATTGCTTACTTGTGAAAAAGTATGTAATGAGATATTAACAAAATAACCAACACCACCACAATCTATTACAACGTGGGTTGGCGATTTTTCTACTAACTTGCCCTGTAAATGAGTTATCATTTGTTAACGAAAGGTTAAGACGCCAAATATAATATAATTATTGGCAACCGCCCATTTTGAGGTTTTATTAATTGCTGTGGAAATTTTAAAATTGAATTTACGCTTAAAACGAAGTTTTTAAAAGAACAATTGGTAATTTTTCAAAGTTGAAAATTATATTTTAACTTAAGTTATTTTCGGCAGCTTATCGAAGAGCTTCAAAATTGCTTATTCTGAATCATTTTATCAAAACCTTTTTATTATTGAAAAAATTCCTCACATTATATTTTCAGCTGAAGTTTTCTAATAAAATCAGTTCTGCGAAATAGAGAAATCAAATAGTAAACTTATCTTGCACATGAGGTAGTTTTGCGTTTTTTTGTTTTTCCTTTTGTTGGCAATCTACAACTGCAACGGCACTCATATTAACAATTTCCTCAACGCTCGCCCCAAGTTGTAAAATATGAACCGCTTTGCGCATACCGAGCATAATAGGCCCGATGGATTCTGTTCCATTCAATTCTTTTAGTAGCTTGTAATTGCTATTTGCAGAATCTAAATTTGGAAAAATTAACGCGTTAACATTCTTTCCAGCCAATTTTGAAAAAGGAAATTTATTCTTCAACATTTCCTGATTTAGCGCAAAATCGGTTTGCAGCTCGCCATCCACAACCATATCCGGGTTGCTTTTGTGAAGTAAATTTACAGCCTCACTAACTTTGGTAGCCCTCGGATCTTTTGACGAACCAAAATTTGCATAACTAATCATTGCAATTACGGGATCTACACCAAACATTTTCATAGTATAATTGGTCATTTGTGCAATTTTCGCCAATTCTTTTGCCGTAGGATCTATATTTATTGATGTATCGCTTATAAATAAAGGCCCACGTTTGGTAAGCATTAGGTTTGTAGTTGCGGCTTTTGTAACGCCATCAAACCTACCAACGGTTTCAAAAACCGGAATGGCAACAGTTGGATACGCACGTGAATAGCCTGAAATCATGCAATCTACATCGCCTTCACTTAGCATCATTCCTGCAAAATAGTTGCGTTCGCGTAATAATTTTGTTGCCGTATAATATGATATGCCACTTCTTCGCCTCTTTTCCCAAAGTTTTTGTGCGTATTGTTCTAATTTTTCAGTTTGATCATCACTTTTTGGATCAATAATTTCAAGATCTGCCTCAAACTCCAATTGTTGCATTAATTCAAAAATTATTTCTTTTCTGCCCAACAAAACTGGGATACCGATGCCTTCTTCAAAAACAATTTGAGCTGCCTTCAAAACATCTAAATGATCTGCTTCAGCAAAAACGATGCGTTTTGGGTTTAGCTTTGCACGGTTTATTAGTAACCTAATTATTTTATTGTCGCTGCCCAAACGCTCATAAAGTTCATCGCTATATTTTTCCCAATCTGTTATTGGGGCAGTTGCTACGCCACTTTCGATTGCGGCTTGTGCAACTGCCGGTGGAATGCTTGTAATTAATCGTGGATCAAACGGCTTTGGGATAATATAATCGCGCCCAAAATTTAATCTAGTTTCGCCGTACGCAATGTTAACTTGTTCTGGCACAGGTTCTTTGGCAAGATCTGCTAAAGCTTTTACGGCAGCCATTTTCATAGCTTCGTTAATTTTTGTTGACCGCACATCTAAAGCGCCTCTAAAAATAAATGGAAAACCGAGTACATTATTAACTTGGTTTGGATAATCGCTGCGACCCGTTGCCATAATAAGATCATCTCTTGTTGCTACGGCTAAATGATATTCTATTTCAGGATCTGGATTTGCCATTGCAAAAACGATAGGATTTTTCGCCATACTATTTAACATTGCTGGCGTTACAATATCTGCAACTGAAAGTCCAACAAAAACATCGGCATTTGCCATTGCATCTTCAAGGCTGTCAATATTTCTATCGGTTGCAAATTCGGCTTTTTCAGGAGTGAGTTCATCACGGTTTTTTCTGATTACACCTTTACTATCGCACATTACAATATTTTCATCTTTTGCGCCAAATGCTTTATAAAGTCTTGTGCAAGAAACGGCAGCAGCACCAGCCCCATTTATAACGATTTTTACTTTTGAAATATCTTTTTCAACAATTTCCAAAGCGTTCAACAAAGCAGCGGCTGAAATTATTGCCGTACCGTGTTGGTCGTCGTGCATTACGGGAATGTCAAGCTCTTCTTTAAGTCTTCTTTCAATTTCAAAAGCTTCGGGCGCTTTAATGTCTTCAAGGTTAATTCCACCGAAAGTGCAGGCTATGTTTTTTACTGTTTCAACAAATTCATCAATATTTTCTGTGTTTACTTGAATGTCGAATACATCTATATCTGCAAATATTTTAAATAAAAGCGCCTTTCCTTCCATAACAGGTTTCGATGCTTCTGGTCCTATATTACCCAATCCTAAAACCGCTGTACCGTTTGAGATTACCGCAACAAGATTGCCTTTATTGGTGTATTTATAAACGTTGTTTGTGTCTTTTTCAATTTCCAAACAAGGCTCTGCAACGCCCGGTGAATATGCTAATGACAAATCTCTTTGTGTCGCATATTTTTTGGTGGGAACAACCTGGGTTTTACCAGGTCTCGGTTTTGCGTGATATAATAAGGCTTCTCTGCGACGGCTTTGCTTGCTCATAAATTATTGGGGTTTTAAGCTAGAATATTTTGAAGTGTTTCAAAAGAATGAAACTTTGTAATTTAATTTTGAATTATATTGAACTTACAAAGTTAGAAGGTAAAATCAAACCGAAAAATTTTAACCGTTAATCTTTCAGAAAGTTTATATTTCGCTTTAAACCTTCAAATTTTGTGCGTTTTACTGGACTATTTTTGAAAATTCTTTTGAAAACATCTTCCGTTATTTCTTCCCAATCTTTTTTAGACATAGAAAGCATTTCTGGGTTTGGGTTGAAAAGCGGCTCTTTGTGCGATTTGCTAAATTTATTCCACGGGCAAACATCTTGGCATACGTCGCAACCAAAAGCCCAATCGCCAAATTGTCCTTTTACCGATGTTGGGATTTCATTTTTTAGTTCAATCGTAAAATAGCTGATGCATTTGCTGCCATCAACAACGTAAGGTTCAACAATTGCTTGGGTTGGGCAAGCATCTATGCAAGCTGTGCAACTGCCACAGTGGTCGGTTACGGGATGGTCGTAATCTAAATTTAGATCTACAATCAATTCTGCTATAAAATAGAAGGAGCCCACTTGTTTAGTAAGTAAATTTGAGTTTTTACCAATCCACCCCAAACCACTTTTTGCTGCCCAAGCTTTGTCTAAAACCGGTGCGGAATCTACAAAAGCGCGACCGTGAACTTCCCCAATTTCTTCTTGCATAAATTGAAGTAATTGCTTCAGTTTGTCTTTTATAACAAAGTGATAATCTTCGCCATAAGCATATTTTGAAATTTTATACGTGTTTGAAGTTTGTTCTTCGGAAGGAAAATAATTCAACAATAATGAAATTACACTTTTTGAACCTTCAACCAATTTTGTTGGATCAAGGCGTTTATCAAAATGGTTTTCCATATAACTCATTTCGCCGTTCATATTCTTCTTCAACCATCTTTCCAATCGCGGCGCTTCTTCTTCTAAAAAACCTGCTTTGCTAATACCACAAGACATAAAACCGAGGCGTTTTGCTTCGGTTTTAATTTTTTCAGAATAAAAGCTACGTAAGTTCAAAATTTACAAAAATTTAAATATAAGGTTTTCTACAAGATTTTTATCGCTCTAAAAACCGCAGCACCGCATTTTTAGGCTTCAAAGTAATCAACGGATTAAATTGTATCGGCGTTTTCTTTTCTTCAATTTTATATTTAAACATCACCTCAGCAATCGCCAAAATCATTTCGTACATCGCAAAATTACTGCCAATGCACATTCTTGGGCCTGCACCAAAAGGATAATAATATTCTGAATATTGTAACTGACTATCGCCCCCAAACCTATCGGGATTAAAATCATCCGGATTTTCCCAAAAATCTGAGTGCCTGTGTATTTCGTGCAAAGAAAATAGCAAACTTGTGTTTTTTGGGATTATCATTCCATTAAATTCATCTTCTTCAATATTAGTTCTGTCTATAAAATATGCTGGCGGATAAAGACGAAGCGATTCTTCAACAACTTGTTTTGTGTACGTGCATTGGCGGATAAATTCGCTTAAATTTTCAGTTTTCTCTTTTGCATTTTTTACTTCGGCAAAAATCTTTTCTTGAACGGATAAATTTCTGGCTAGCAATTCGCAGGTAAAAGTCAACGCGTTTGATGTTGTTTCGTGGCCTGCGGTAAATAAAATCAAAATTTCGTCCAATAATTGGGCATCGTCCATCGCATTGCCATCTTCGTAGCGGGCGTCCAAAAGCATATCGAGCAAATCTTCATAGCGTTTGCCGCTTTGTCGGCGTTCGTTTACAATTCGCAATAAAATAGCGCGCGCTTCATTGGTTTCGTCTATATGATGTTCAATTTTTCCGCTTATGTTAAACCACCAAATTAGAAAAGGTTGACGCAATTCTTGAACCAACATTTTTTGGGCATCTTCCGTTATTCGTTGTAGTCTATTAATCTCTTTTTCTGAAACTTCACTGCTGAAAAGTGATTTTACAACTGTTTGAAATGCCAAATCGTTAAAGATTGGAAAAACATTAAAAGCTTTATTTGGAATAATTTTTTCCAGCTCGGTTTTAATGGCTGAATTTATAGTTTCAACCAATTTTACCATCTGTTTTTTATGAAAAGCCGGTTGAATAAGTTTACGTTGCTTTTTCCAAAGTTCGCCTTCGGAAGTTAGCAATCCTTTGCCAACATATTTTGCTAAATCTTTGGTTTGTATTTCACTTTTGGTATAATTTTTCTGATTTTTTTGAAGTGCATATTGCGCAAAACCTGCATCTCTAGAAAAAATTACAGAATTACCAAAACCCAAATTAAGGCGAAAAGTATCGCCGTGATTTTTAAAATTGGTAGCGTGAAACGGCAACGGATTTTTTAAAATCTGAGTTGAATGAAGTAAAAACCGAAATACTGAAACTTCGGGGATTTTGGTTTTTGACATTAGATTTTTAGCTGTGAGATGTGAGATGTGAGACTTTTATTTGAAGACCCTTTTTTAATTTAAATATCTGTCAAGTTACATTTCTTTTGTAGTTGGAATAGTTTTGTTTCTGCTATAATTTTCCCAAATTTTATACGTCATTTCAAATTTAATTTCTCCTTTTCCGTGCACTCCTGTTTCTGTCCAACCCGATTTTCTATAAAAATTTTCAGCTCTTGTATTTGGTGCAGTTCCCAGCCAAATTGTAGTTTTTGTTTGTTCAAAATACCAATTTATCATTATATCGTGCAGTTTTCTTCCAATGCCTTTAATTTCAAATTCGGGTCTTAAAAATAACGCCCAAACATTATTTTCCTTTAAATCTATTATTGAAAAGCCGACGATGTTTTTATCAATTTCACAGACCCAACCTTTTCCACGCTTGGCAATAAATTCTGCACAGTCTTCATCTGTCACTAAATTAGGGTTTGAGAGCATGTTTTCCTTTACAGAATTTCTAACGACTTGAATTTGCGTTATGTCTGAAATTTCAGCTTGTCTGATTTTCATTTTTTCAAAATATAAATTAATTTGTGCACTAAATATTTTGTAAAACCTCCGAAGAAAATATTTCAAGCTTTAAAAAAGACCGCCTTGAACTGGCCCTTTTATCTTGCCCAAATGTTTGTAAGCAGCTTCAGTAACTTCTCTCCCGCGTGGCGTACGCATCAAAAATCCTTGTTGAATTAAAAAAGGTTCGTAAACCTCTTCAATTGTTTCGGCGCTTTCAGAAACTGAGGTTGCGATTGTTGTAATACCAACTGGACCGCCTTTAAATTTTTCGATAATTGTTGAAAGGATTTTATTATCCATTTCATCCAAACCAAAAGCATCAACATTTAAAGCTTTCAATGAAAACTTGGCAATTTTTACATCAATATGTCCTTCTCCTTTTATTTGGGCAAAATCGCGAACTCGGCGTAAAAGTGCGTTTGCAATTCGTGGCGTACCTCGGCTTCTTCCAGCAATTTCGATAGCTGCCTCCATTGAAATTGCAACGTTTAAAATTCCTGCGCTTCGTTGGATGATTGTTGTTAAAAGTTCGGTTGTATAATATTGTAATCTTGAAGCAATCCCAAATCTGGCACGCATTGGCGCTGTTAATAAACCTGAACGGGTTGTTGCACCAATTAAAGTAAACGGATTTAAATTAATCTGAACCGAACGTGCATTTGGGCCAGATTCTATCATAATATCAATCTTGTAATCTTCCATTGCTGAATAGAGATATTCTTCAACAATTGGGCTTAAACGGTGTATTTCATCAATAAAAAGTACGTCGCGTTCTTCAAGATTGGTTAATAAGCCAGCAAGATCGCCGGGTTTGTCCAAAACAGGGCCGGAAGTTACGCGAATATTTACCCCCAATTCATTCGCCAAAATATAAGCAAGTGTTGTTTTTCCCAAACCTGGAGGACCGTGAAATAAAGTGTGGTCCAACGCTTCTTCGCGCAAATTTGCTGCTTGAACGAATATTTGTAAATTTTCCAACGCTTGGTCTTGTCCCGTAAAATCTTCAAACGTTAACGGACGCAATTTTTTTTCAATATCTAATTCCTGCGGAGAGTAATGCTCGTCTGTCGGGTCTAAATTTTCATTCATCAAACAAAGATAGCAAAGGTTAATTCAGAATTATGAAATATGAATTATGAATTGTTGCTGAAATTCTAAATTGGAATTCCTTCAAAATAAGTTTAACAACTATTTAGTATTGAAAAGAAAGATTAAATATGTCTGAAGATTATCTTTAAAACAAAAAATTATGTTGAAACCAAATGAAAAATTTCCAAATTTAGAATTTAAACTTATAAATGACACCATTTGGAAGTTTGAAAAACAAGATCCTAAAAATTTTACACTTTTAGTATTTTACAGAGGTTACCATTGTCCTGTTTGTAAAAAGCAACTTGAAGATTTGAAAAACAAGTTAGATGATTTTAGCGAAAGAGGCGTAAACGTGATCGCCATAAGTATGGATAGTGAAGAACGCGCCAAAAAAACGGGTGATGAATGGAATACAGAATCGCTGCCAATTGGTTTTGAAATGGACGAAAAAACGGCTCGCGATTTAGGGCTTTATATTTCAAACGGAATTTCAGATAAAGAACCGAAAGTATTTTCTGAGCCAGGTTTATTCCTTGTTAGAAAAGATGGAACTTTATATTGTTCCTCAATCCAGACAATGCCTTTTGCGCGGCCGGGTTTTGATGATTTATTAGGAGCTATAGATTTTGTAAAGAACAAAGATTATCCCGCTCGCGGCGGAAAATAGTATTTTAAAATATTGAATAGTAAATAAAAAGCGGAAGAAATTTAAAAATCTTTTCCGCTTTTTGAGTTTATAAATTTTGGAATTTATTCTGAAACTGGAGCTCCAGCCAAAATTTCGTCATTCGCATACTCTTTAAATTTGCTGAAGTTTTCTTTAAACGAATTCGCCAATTCCTTTGCCTGAATATCATAGGCTTTCTTATTCTTCCAAGTATTTTTTGGATTCAAGATTTCTTCAGGAACATTAGGAACAGCTTGTGGTACCATCAATTTAAATACAGGATGTTCTTCAAAATTAGCGTTTTTTAATTCGCCTTTTAAAGCGGCAGTAATCATTGCACGGGTATATTTAAGTTTCATTCGGCTACCAACGCCGTAAGGTCCGCCAGTCCAACCAGTATTTACTAGCCAAACATTTACGCCACTATCCTTCATCTTCTTACTTAGCATTTCGGCATATTTTGTTGGGTGCAGCGGCATAAATGGTGCGCCAAAACAAGCTGAAAAGTTTGGGGTTGGTTCGTTTATACCTTCTTCAGTACCCGCAACCTTTGCCGTATAACCACTAATAAAGTGATAAGCAGCTTGGCCCGGCGTTAATTTTGAAATTGGAGGCAAAACACCAAAAGCATCTGCGGTTAAAAAGAAAATATTTTTAGGATTATGCCCAATTGAAGGCACTTGAATATTCTGAATATGATCAATTGGATAACTTACCCTCGTATTTTGGGTGATTGAAGTATTTTCATAATCTACCACACCTTTATCATTCATCACAACATTTTCCAAGATTGCTCCCGGTTTTATTGCATTATAAATATCTGGCTCATTTTCTTCTGAAAGATTTATAACCTTCGCATAACAACCGCCTTCAAAATTGAAAATTGCATTATCTGGCGTCCAACCGTGTTCATCGTCACCAATTAATTTTCTATCCGGATCGGCGGAAAGTGTGGTTTTTCCTGTTCCTGAAAGTCCGAAGAAAATTGCTGTCTCGCCATCGTCACCAATATTGGCGCTGCAATGCATTGGCATTACGTTTTTATCTACCGGAAGTATAAAATTTAAGGCAGAAAAAATTCCTTTTTTAATTTCACCTGTATAACCGGTTCCACCTATTAAGGCAATTTTTTTAGTAAAATTTAGTATTGCAAAATTCTGCTGGCGCGTTCCATCAACTTCTGGATCTGCCATAAATCCCGGTGCGTTAACGACCAACCATTCCGGATCAAAATCTGTAAGTTCATCTTCTGTTGGCCTTAAAAACATGTTTAGAGCAAACATATTACTCCAGGGCATTTCGTTTATTACCCTAATATTAAGTCGGTATCGCGGGTCTGCACAGGCATAACTATCGCGTACGTAAATTTTTTGTCCCGAAAGATAATCGACCACTTTATCATAAAGTGAGCTAAACATATCGGTTGGAAAAGGGATGTTAATATTTCCCCACCAAACGGTATCTCTTGTAATATCATCTTTTACAATAAATCTGTCTTTTGGAGATCTACCTGTAAATTCGCCTGTATTTATGGCAAGTGCACCTGTTGAAGATTCGGTGCCCAGATTGTGTTTTAGTGTGTCTTGATGAAGTTGTTCCGAGGAAAGTTGGTACTTTACTTCTGCATCTTTGATTCCATATTGTTCTAACGAAATCGATTTCGTAGATTGATTAGTATCGCTCATACTTTTATTTAATTGTTGTTTGACAAAAGTAAGAAATCTAATAGAGAAGGAATGAAAAACGGTTCAGATTTATAGCGAATTTAACGCTGAACAAAAACATATCTCACTAAATCTATAATTAAAAATTGGATAATTATCGTAATGTGAACATTCCAAAAGCGAGGCGCATCCATCCAAAAATCAATAACAAACCTCCAATTGGCTTAATAAAACCAATGCTACTTGCGTTAAAAGCAAAAACTTCATCCAACGCTAAAAGATACAGTGAGCCAGAAAATAAAATGATGACGAAGAGAAAAAACAGAAAAACCCATTTTCTAAGATTCGGTGTAATTGCGTTGGCAAAACCTATAACCAAAAGTGCAAGAACGTGAAACATTTGATAGCGAACGCCCGTTTCAAATATTGAGATTTGATTTTCGCCAATAACCGTTTTAAGTCCGTGAGCGCCAAAGGCACCTAAAGCAATAGTTATTGCGCCCATCACGCAAGCTGTAACAACAATTTTTTTATCGTAAATAACCATAGATTCCGCCTTAATTTATTAATTTCGTTTTTCTGAAAAAATCTTTTTCAAATTTACAAAATTCCACCCTATGCGAAATATATTAATTATTGGTGCCGGTCGCTCTGCAAGTAGTCTTATTCGATATTTATTGGATAAAAGCGAAGAAGAAGAAATTTTTCTGACTATTGGCGATATTAGCTTGGCATCCGCACAGAAAAATGCTGGCGATCATCCCAATGCGCGCGGAATAATGCTCGATGTTTTTAACGATGTGCAACGAAAGAAGGCAGTAGATGCAAGTGATCTTGTAATTTCAATGCTACCTGCAAAATATCATATTGAAGTAGCAAAGGATTGTATTGAATTTGGAAAACACCTTGTTACCGCTTCTTATATTAGCGACCAAATGTCTTCTTTAAATCATAAAGCAAAAGCAAAAGGATTAGTTTTTATGAATGAAGTTGGCTTAGATCCCGGCGTAGATCATATGAGCGCAATGCGGGTTATGGATAGGATTCGCGCTAAAGGTGGAAAGATAATTTTATTTGAAAGCTTTTGTGGTGGTTTGATTGCGCCGGAAAGTGACAACAATCTTTGGAATTATAAATTTACTTGGAATCCACGAAACGTAGTATTGGCAGGACAAGGCGGCGCTGCAGAATTTGTGCAGGAAGGAAAATTTAAATACATTCCGTACCACAGATTATTTAGAAGAACTGAATTTATAAGTATTGAAGGTTACGGCAAGTTTGAAGTTTATGCCAATAGAAATTCGCTAAAATATCAATCCATTTACGGGCTTGAAAATATTTTGACATTATATAGAGGAACAATTCGTCGAGTAGGTTACAGCAAAGCTTGGAATATGTTTGTACAGTTGGGAATGACTGATGATGAATACACAATCCCAAATTCTGAAAATTTAAGTTACCGCGAGTATGTAAACTTATTTTTACCTTATTCACCAAGCGACACGGTTGAATTAAAACTGCGTCACGCCCTGCGAATAGACCAAGATGATCTTATGTGGGACAAATTGGAAGAACTTGACATTTTCAATCCAAATAAAAAACTTGGAATTAAAGATGCAACGCCCGCAATGGCACTTCAGAAAATTTTGGAACAGCAGTGGACACTTAGTCCAAAAGATAAGGATATGATTGTAATGTATCACAAATTTGGATACGAACTTGACGGCAAAAAATACCAAATTGATAGCGATATGGTTGTAAAGGGCGAAGATGAAACGCACACCGCAATGGCGCTAACCGTAGGACTTCCAGTTGCAATAGCCGCTTTGAAAATTTTAAACGAAGAAATAACCACGCCAGGCGTGCAATTGCCAATAAGCAAAGAAGTGTACAATCCAATTTTAGATGAATTGGAAACATACGGTATCCATTTCAACGAACACGAAGTGCCTTATTTAGGATATAATCCCGATAACTTACATTAATAATATCCTTTTCTAATCCGGTCACTAAGCGGAGTTGAACTGCCATCGTTGCAGGAGGATTCTCAGTCGCAGTCGCAGTATTCAGTTGTTCTTAGAAAGTTAAAACTGAAATAGAAATCGAAAATTGACACTACCGGTTTTCAATCAAATATTCTATATAAATTGCAAAGAAAAAATCCCGCTGTTCGCGGGATTTTTTTGTGATCTAATATTATTTGAAACTACCTTCTTAAAAAGATACTTATAAAATAAAATAAGGTTGCTAATGAACCCAACGCGGCAACGACGTACGTTCTAGCTGCCCATTTTAAAGAATCTTTCGCGGCTGCGTGCTCGTCCTGTGTAACCATATGGCTGCTTTCTAACCAAGCCAATGCGCGGTTACTTGCATCATATTCTACTGGTAACGTTATAAAACTGAATACTGTTCCAATACCAAAAAGAATAATTCCGATTAATAAAATTGTTGGGCCAACATAATTTAATGCCATAAGCATAAAGCCTGCAAAAATAACCCATTGCGAGAATTTTGATGCTACACTTACCATTGGCACCAACGTACTTCTCATTTTTAACCAATTGTAAGCCGTGGCATGTTGTACTGCGTGACCACATTCGTGTGCCGCAACTGCTGCTGCGGCCGCATTTCTTTGCATATAAACAGCCTCGCTCAAGTTTACTGTTTTGTTGGCAGGATTGTAATGATCTGTTAATTGGCCCGCAACTGAAATAACTTTCACATCAGTTATATTATTGTCAGCAAGCATTTTTTCTGCAATTTCCCTTCCGCTCATTCCATTTTGAAGATGGAGTTTTGAGTATTTTTTAAATTTACTTTTCAGTTGATAGTTTACAAACCAACTGAATGCGAAAATTAATCCTACAATTATATAATATCCGTACATAGTTTCTTTTTTTAGATTTTTCTCTTCGTTCTTAGTATCTCTGCGGTTATTCTTTAAAACAAATGTGCAGCGAAAGCAAAGTTATAAAATTACTTGATGCAAATAGCGTGCAAACTTTTTACCCAACAATATTTACAATTTTCCCAAGTACAATTATAATATTTTTTGGAGTTCGCCCCTCTAAATACTGAATTGTTTTCTCATTTGACATAACGGCAGTTTCAATTTCTGCTTTTGAAAGTTCTAAAGAAAGTTCCAACGTAAACTTCATTTTTCCATTAAATGAAATTGGATATTCCTTGCTGCTTTCCACCAAATAGTTGGCTTCAAATGTTGGAAAAGGAGCTGTGGAAATACTTACCGAATGTCCCAATTTCTGCCATAGTTCTTCCGAAATGTGCGGCGCGTAAGGCGAAATAAGAATTGCCAAAGGTTCCAAAACTTCCCGTGAATTACAGTTTTGGGAAATAAGCTCATTCACCGCAATCATAAAT
Source organism: Aequorivita sp. (assembly GCA_965219125.1). Lineage (GTDB taxonomy): Bacteria > Bacteroidota > Bacteroidia > Flavobacteriales > Flavobacteriaceae > JBBSOK01. Next base: position 2,264,405 of record CBDCMO010000002.1, on the reverse strand, counting down.
GATGAAACCGAAGTATTGAAACTGAAATGTTCAATATCTTCCTGCGTTTTTTTGATGGTTTTGTGAAGCGTTTTCAAATTGTCTTTGGAAGCGGCTTCTTCAGAAACATTAAAACTTTCATTTTCACCCGAATGGTACAATTTCCAAAGTTTTTTTAGGAAGCCGTGCACGCCAGTAATTCCAGCGGTGTTCCAAGGTTTTGCCTGTTCCAACGGACCGAGGAACATTTCGTACAATCTTAAAGTATCGGCGCCGTATTGAGTGCAAATATCATCCGGGTTTACCACATTGTATTTGCTTTTGGACATTTTTTCTACTTCGCGGGAAACTTTGAAAGTACCGTCATTTTCAGTTATAAAATTCGCTCTATTAAATTCTATCCGCCAATTAATAAAGTCTTTTATATTTAATTCATTCGAATTATTCACATAATCAACTAAAACAGGTGTATCTATTAATTCTTCTTTCCTAATTTTTCCATAAGCAATAGAAAACCCAAACTCAACTGATTTTTCCTCTAAGTAATTTTTTCTCTTTATTATTTCATCCAAATTATTTATCTCTATCGAACCTTCTCGAATTTTTTTATAGATATTATCAGATATAAAATAAGTGTCTCCAGGATTAATATTATCAAGAATAAATCTGGCTTTCTCCAAAATTTCTTCTTCATTTAGTCCGGTTGTATCAATTTTTTTTTCGGGTCTAAGCAAATGAATATAAGCACTCTCCCCCAAAATCATACCTTGGTTTATCAGCTTTTTAAAAGGTTCTTCCACATTTACAAATCCGCGATCGTGCATAAATTTTACCCAAAAACGGCTGTACAATAAATGGCCGGTTGCGTGCTCGCTTCCGCCAATGTATAAATCCACGTTTTGCCAATAATCCAAAGCTTCTTTTGAGGCAAAAACTTCGTCGCGCTTTTCATCTTCCATATATCGGAAAAAGTACCAACTGCTTCCCGCCCAACCTGGCATTGTGTTTAATTCAAGAGGGTAAATGTCCTCCCCCTGCCCCTCCAAAGGAGGGGAGACAACCTCCATATTTTTCTCATTCCAATACCATTTTGCGGCGCGGCCCAGAGGCGGTTCGCCTTCTTCGGTCGGCAAATATTTTTCAACATCGGGAAGTCGCAACGGCAAATTTTCCATGGGGATTGCGTGCGGCATTCCATCTTTGTAATAAATTGGGAACGGCTCTCCCCAATACCGCTGCCGACTGAAAACAGCATCGCGCAAACGGTAATTTATCTTGCCTTTTCCAATCCCTTTTTCTTCCATCGCAGCAATAATCTTTTCAGTTGCTTCGGAATAGTTTAAATCATTTAGAAAATCGCTATTGGTGATAATTGTATTTTCCTTATCGGAATACGCTTCCGCAGCAATATCGGCACCCTTAAATATGTTAGGAATTGGAAGATTGAAATGTTTCGCAAAATCATAATCGCGTTGATCGCCGCAGGGAACGCTCATTACCGCACCCGTTCCGTAACCCGCCAAAACGTAATCGCCAATCCAAATTGGGATTTGTTTTCCGGTGAAAGGATGTTCTGCATAAGCGCCTGTAAAAGCGCCACTAATAGTTTTTACATCTGCCATTCGTTCGCGTTCGCTGCGTTTTGCGGTTGCCTCAACGTAATTTTCAACAGCTTCTTTTTGTTCCGAAGTTGTAATTTTTGAAACCAAATCGTGTTCAGGCGCCAAAACCATAAAGCTTACGCCGAAAATTGTGTCGGGACGAGTTGTAAAAACGGGGATAGTCCCCCTAACCCCCGAAGGGGGGATTATATTCTCAATATGTGGAAGATTGTTTAAAGTTTCATAAATTTTTGACACAACATTTTGAAGATTATTTATAACTTCATAATTTGAAAAACGTAATATTTTAAAACCCTTTTTCTCTTTCAACAACAATTCTCTTTCGCCATCTTTTTCCAATTGATATTTGTGTACTTCTCCATCTACCTCAACAATTAACCTTTTTGAAAGACAGACAAAATCAACTATATAGTTATCAATGGGATGCTGTTGCCGAAATTTATATTCAATTTTTTTTGTTCGTAATTCATTCCATAAAAATGCTTCCGCTTTTGTTGGGTTTTTTCGCATTTCTTTGGCTCTTGATAATAAAATGCCAATTATAGCAGAATTGCCAGTTAAATATCCCGCACTCTCTGCTCCCCTTCCTTTGGAAGGGGCTGGGGGTAGGACTTTAAAATTGACAGTCGCTCCCTTCGAGCGCCCAATCCAATTAGTTTGTGAATCTTTCAAAGGTTGCGGCCAATCAATTTCATTTAATCCGTCCAATAAACGCTGCGCATATGCGGTGATTCGCATACTCCATTGTTTCATTTTTTTTCGGATTACGGGATAACCGCCGCGTTCGGAAACGCCGTTTACTATTTCGTCATTCGCCAAAACCGTTCCGAGCTGCGGACACCAGTTTACTTCGGTTTCGGCCAAATATGTAAGTCTATATTTTAAAAGTATTTCCTGTTTTTTTATTTCTGAAAAACCAAGCCATTCCGAAGCAGAAAAGTTTTCAATTCCTTCATCGCAAACGGCGTTTACTTTCGTATTTCCTTCCGAAGAAAAAATCTTTTTCAAATCTTCTATTGCACGCGCTTTATCTATGTTTTTATCATACCAACTCTCAAAAAGCTGGAGAAAAATCCACTGCGTCCATTTGTAATATTCGGGGTTTGAAGTGCGCACTTCTCGGCTCCAATCAAATGAAAACCCTAATTTATCGAGTTGTTCGCGGTAACGTGCAATATTTTCCTCGGTAGTTTTCGCGGGATGTTGACCGGTTTGAATTGCATATTGTTCCGCCGGAAGTCCGAAAGAATCGTAACCCTGCGGATGCAAAACATTAAAACCTTGGTGGCGTTTGTAACGCGCGTAAATATCACTGGCAATGTAGCCGAGCGGATGGCCAACGTGCAAACCTGCACCAGAGGGATATGGAAACATATCCAAGACGTAATATTTCTTCTGGTTATTGGGAAAATCTTCAGGATTTTTTGCGTGAAAAGTGTTGTGTTCTTTCCAATATTGCTGCCATTTTGCCTCTATTTCGTTGAAGTGATATTTGCTCATTATGCGTTTTTCAAATAAAAAATGAACTCCTATGCCGAAGCTTTGGAGTTGTGGACAAATTTAAGGTTTCTTAAAAGAAAATTTAGAAAATAGGATGCAATAAATTTCCAGAGTATAAAACCCAAATCATTGACAATATTGCTGAAAGATTCATTGCAAAACCGAACAATTTCATTTGTGGCAATGTGTAAGGTTTCGATTTAAAAATAACGAAAACATCCAAAATAAGCCAAGCCGAAAAACAGGCTAAAAAACCTGAAAGAACATAATCATGGAACCAAAAGACAAGAATATAAACTTCAAAAAGCAGCAATGAAAACATCAAAAATTTTGTCTTTCTTCTGCCTAAAATTGTGGCTGTGGTTTTTTTATTTGCAAGTTTATCGGGTTCAATATCCATTATTTCGCCCGCAATATGAGCTTGGAATGCAAATAATGTAAGATATAAAAAAGTTTGCCAAGGCAGCATTTCTGAACCATTCAACCAAATTGAAAAGAGAGCGGTTAACACATACCCAATTTGAATGGCAATTTCAAAAGGCGGACGCTCCTTAATTCGTAAGGGTTTAAAATTATAGATTATGTTTACAACAATCATAACAAGTAAGAGAATCAGCATTTTAAATCCGCTTACAATTGAAAAAAATACTATGAATGGAAGAAGGACAAGCGCAATTTTCTTTGGAGAAGATTTTAAATAAGTATAGCTTTCTTTTGCGCCAAAAATAAAATTTCCTTTACGCTTATTTACGGCATCTGCGGCAACATCGTTATAATCATTCAAGCCGTAAACTAAATAATTTAATGGGAAGGTCACAAATAATAGCCCAACCCAAAACAGTGGTTTTTCCCAAAAATGTGAACGCAAGCCAAATGGAACTAGATATATCCAAATTGTTGGAAACCATAATCCAGGGCGGGAAATCTTAAGATCTTTGAGTAGGTTTTTGATTTTTTTTATTTGAAAAGGAGTGCCAAATTTAAACTTTATATAAGAATTTCGAAACTTTACACGTTGTTTAGTAGTAGGTTTAAAATCCTTTGTATTTTTACCGCGTAAATCTTGAAATTTTTATGGCTTCCAAATTTGACAAATATCAAAAACGGAGATTGATTTCTTCCTATTTTTCGGTTGTGCTTTCCGTTTCGCTTGTATTGTTTTTATTGGGAATGTTAGGAATGTTAGTGCTAAATTCAAAAAAAGTGGCCGATTACTTTAAGGAGCAAATTGCAATAACTATATTTTTAAAAGATACTGCCAAAGAAGTAGATGTTACGCAGTTAAAACAGAGCTTGGCATTGGCTGAATATACAAAAGAAGCAACATTCGTTTCAAAAGAACAAGCCGCCGAAGAACAAAGTGCAACCCTCGGCGAAAATTTTCTTGAATATTTGGGCGATAATCCACTGCAAAATAGCATCGACGTATATTTAATGGCAGATTTCGTAACGCCCGAAAAAGTTGATGAAATTACCACCGAATTAAAAAATAAAGATTTTGTGGACGACGTTGTTTACGACAAACCTTTGATTGCAAAACTAACTGAAAACGTAAAACGTATCAGTTTTTGGGTTCTTGTTATCAGCGGGATTTTTACTTTTATAGCTGTATTACTTATTAATAGTAGTATAAGATTGTCAATTTACGCAAAGCGATTTACAATAAAAACGATGCAAATGGTGGGTGCAACCAAAAAGTTTATACGCAAACCGTTTGTTTGGAGCAGCGTGCGTTTAGGGATTATTGGAGCAATTCTCGCAATGGCAGGAATGGCAATTGTCCTTTATTATTTGAACAAAAACTTTCCGCAATTGCAATTATTGAGTGGCGAGTTAATGTTAATTGTATTATTCGCCTTTATATTTTTAATGGGCGTTATAATTACTTGGTTAAGCACATTTTTTGCAACACAGCGATTTTTGAATCTAAGAACGGACGATTTGTATTACTAGATTTTAGACTGTAGACTTGAGATTTTAGACCTCAGAAAAACCTGAAACACTTTTTAAAAGATACCCGCCTTTGCGGGGAATTAATATGGGAGAACAAAAAAGAAAAGAGAACTTAAAGCCGAACTTTATTTTCGAGCGTAAAAATTATATTTTTATGCTCATTGGCGTTGCTTTTATTGCATTAGGTTTTATAGTAATGACGGGCGGTGGCAGTAATGATCCAAACGTTTTTAATCCAGAAATTTACAGTTGGAGACGTATAAGATTGGCGCCTGCATTAATTTTAATTGGTTTTGGAATTGAGGTTTATGCAATTTTGGTAAATCCGAATAAGGAGGAAGAATTTTAATGGATTATTTACAAGCAGTCGTACTTGCAATAATTGAAGGCATAACCGAGTTTTTGCCAGTTTCCTCAACTGGGCATATGATTATTGCTTCTTCATTCTTCGGCATAGCAAGCGAAGATTTTACGAAACTTTTTACAATTGTTATTCAATTAGGGACAATCCTTTCTGTTATTGTGCTTTATTTTAAACGGTTTTTTCAATCCGTAGATTTCTATCTTAAATTGTTTGTTGCATTTTTACCAGCGGTTGTATTGGGTTTATTATTAAATGATTTTATAGATTCCTTACTCGAAAGCCCAATTACCGTAGCCATTTCATTAATAATTGGCGGCTTTATATTGTTGAAGGTAGACGATTGGTTTGGCGATGGCGAAGAAACTAAAATATCTTATTCAACAGCCTTAAAAATTGGTTTTTTTCAGTGCTTGGCTATGATTCCGGGCGTTTCACGAAGTGGTGCAAGTATTGTTGGTGGTATGTCTCAAAAATTATCGCGAACCGTAGCAGCCGAATTTTCGTTTTTTCTAGCCGTACCAACAATGTTGGGTGCAACCGTAAAAAAATCATACGACTATTATCAAGATGGTTTTGTACTTTCAGGACAGCAAGTTAATTTGCTTATAATTGGTAATGTAATTGGTTTTATTGTAGCATTAATTGCTATTAAAACCTTTATAGATTATTTAAGCAAACACGGTTTTAAAATGTTTGGCTATTACCGAATTATCGCTGGTGCAGCTATTTTGCTTATTCACTTTTTTGTTTTGGAACTTACTATTGTCTAGATTTTTCACATTTTCTAGTAAATATGACTCTTTTAGATTTCAAATACCAAATTCTCGAAATCCTTCAAAATGAACCTTGAAAATCTCACCGCCGAAGATTACCTAAACGGCCAAATACTACTTATAGACAAACCGCTTAATTGGACTAGCTTTCAAGTTGTAAATAAAGTGCGTTGGCTTATTAGAAAATCCTTCAACATTAAAAAAATAAAAGTTGGACATGCAGGCACGCTAGACCCTTTGGCAACTGGACTTTTAATAATATGCACTGGAAAGCTCACAAAAAAGATTGATACTTTTCAGGCTCAAATTAAAGAATATACTGGCACAATAACAGTTGGCGCAACAACCCCAAGTTACGATCTCGAAACCGAAATTGACCAAACTTTTGATATTTCTGAAATAACTTCGAAAAAAATACACGAAGCAACAAAACAATTTATTGGTGAAATTCAACAGAAACCACCCGTTTTTTCAGCTTTAAAAAAAGACGGTAAACGACTTTACGAATATGCTCGGCAAGGCGAAGAAGTAGAAATACCATCCCGTACAATAACTATTTCTACCTTTGAAATTACCGATATTAATCTGCCACACATCAATTTTAAAGTGGTTTGTAGCAAAGGCACTTATATTCGTTCTCTCGCCAACGATTTTGGTGTTGCCCTACATAATGGTGCACATCTTTCTGCACTGCGCAGAACAAAAATTGGCGATTTTAATGTGAACGATTCTATTAATATAGAGCAGTTTGAAGAAACTTTGCCAAGTTAAAAACTCCTTAACAAAAGGCTAATTTTCAATACTTTTCGTGATTTTATGCTGAAAATTTCGGTACTTGCACCAATGAATTTTGACTATTCATATCGCGCTTTTTTGATTACCTCTTTATTGACGGGTATTCTTGTATTAACATTAGTCAGTGTAAAAATGTCTAACGTAAAAGATGATAATACAAAAGCATATGATGTTGAAGTAGCCGAAAAAAATATAGTTATTCCGGATAAGGTTGAAGAAAAATTGCTGTCAATGGATAACGTTAAAATTGAAACCAATAAAGCATATAATTCCGCAGAAAAGTATCTTTCAAAACTTGAAAACGAGAACACAAATCTTACCGAAACAACTGAAGGTAAGCTGCAAGAAATGAATGAGGCCATTTCAAATTCTGAAAATGACGGAAACAATAAAGAAGGAATTTCGCCAATTAAAAAATCTGAAAGCAAAAGTAAAACATCAAACGGCAGCGAAAAAAATAATACTCAAACGGTGGCCCAAAGCGGCAATCGCAATACAACCATTAGCTACCAATTAGTTGATAGAAAAGCAATTGAACTGCCAAACCCAGTTTACACTTGCACAGCTTCGGGTAAGGTGGTAATAAATATTGAAGTGAATGGCTCGGGAAATGTTGTAAAAACCAGCTACAACAAAGCAGCTTCTACAACCGCAAATGGTTGCTTAATAGATGCAGCAACTGAATATTCACAAAATGCAGATTTCTCAAAAGATCTTTCAAAAAAATCGCAATTGGGTACGATTACCTTTAACTTTCCGGGACAGATTTAAGTAGACGTTAAAAAAATAAAATTGTTGATTTAAAATTACCTTCCTTTATTATTGAATATTAACTATTTTGAACCAGAAACTTGAAACAAGAAACTACAATAAATAGATGCACTTGGTGCGGAAATGATCCTTTATATATCGAATATCACGATACAGAATGGGGCGTGCCGGTGAAAGATGATAAAACTTTTTTCGAATTTTTGCTATTAGAAACTTTTCAAGCTGGTTTAAGTTGGATTACTATTCTTCGGAAAAGAGAAAATTTCAGAAATGCTTTTGATGATTTCGATTATAAAAAAATTTCAAAATATAAGCAGGCTAAAATAGATTCCTTGCTTCAAAATGAGGGAATTATCCGTAATAAATTAAAAGTAAATTCTGCAGTAATAAATGCTCAAAAATTTATGGAAGTTCAACAAGAATTTGGAAGTTTTTCAGATTATATATGGCAATTTGTTGATGGACAGCAAATTCAAAATCACTTTGAAACAAACGCAAATATTCCTGCGAATACAATGTTGAGCGACAGCATAAGTAAAGACTTAAAAAAACGTGGATTTAAATTTGTTGGCTCCACCGTAATTTATGCCTTTTTGCAGGCAACCGGTTTGGTTAATGACCATATTAGCACTTGTTTTAAATATGAAGATATGTAGTTTTTTTCAATCTTTAAACCTTTATAACTTTACAACTTTTTTAGTGACCTTCCCAAAATCACCTTCCAACGTTATAAACAAAGTGCCTCTCCAATTTGGATTAAGGTCTAAGGTTACAATGCCATTGCCGCTTTCAATAATACTACTGTATAATTTCTGCCCTAGAATATTGTGAATTTCAACATTAATTTCTCCTTCAATATTTTTCAATTTAAAAGTAACTTCACCTGTTGTTGGATTGGGAAATGGGTTTGAAATGTGGTCCAATGCAAATTGCTGGGTTGAAAGAATCCTGTTTTCAATAGTCCAAAATCCTGCCGGAGCAACAATTGGTCTTGATAATACTTTTCCTGAATTTGCTTCCGCCGAAATATAATATTCAACATCTTCGTTACTTGGTATTGTAATAACGCCGGACCAATTATCGTCCGCAAAATTATTCATTGCTGTTTCAAGAAAAGTGGTTGTACCTTTTTCGCGCCAAAAAATTGTAGCATTCGCAACACCAATTTTATGTTTAATCATTGCATCTATCTGCACATTTTCTCCCGTAATTGCTTCTGCAACGGGTTGATGAATAATTAAAAGTGGATCTGCAACACCAATGGTATGTGTTACGCAATGTATAGCACCCAAAGAGGCAATTAATGGCTCATCATTATTATCAACATCGATCCCAACAATATTGTAGCCAGGCATAAGTTCGTGCCAATATGCTAACGCTGCATCATCTGTTTCGGGTCTATATGTTGGCACCATAATTGTTTTATTTACAAAAACGGCGTTAGTGTAAGTTCTATACCAACCGCCAGTATCCGGATAACTTCCAGTTGTGCTTGCTGGCGCGGACAAACGTTTTATGTGATAAGGCTCTCCAAATGGCGATTGAAAATTATCCAAAATATATTGAATATTTGCTTCAATCTGCGGACCATCTGCAACGCCTGCCGGATATTCGCTAACCAAAAGAGTTTGCTCGTCCAACAATTTCATGTGCATATCTATGTGATGAATATCATCAAATGGTAAAACTTCCATTTTCATAAAGTTGTTTATACCCATATATTGCTGCATTATTCCATCAATTTGCGTTTCGGTTTTGGCTGAAACTCCGTATGGATTTCCCGGTCTATTTTCATTTAAAATAAGTTTGGATGCAAAAGCATTGCCAATACCATCGCTCATATAATTACCGCCTGTGTTTACCAAATCGTTTATGCCAGAATTTGTTGTATAAAGCGGAACGCCCGCCATTGCTGCGTGTGCAATTGGCATAACATCATCATTTGGGCGTGGTCTGTTATAAATCCAATCTACCAATGCGCGGTCACCTACTTCGTTTTCATAAACGGTATTACCCGCATAATCTCGAATCCAAATACTGTCCCAATCTACATTTAAAAAACTAACATTTGTAAGATCTACTCCGCCTGCGGTTAAGTAGTTTGTTACAGAAGCTGCGTTTTGTGTTGTAATAACTACGTTACATTCACTAACGCCTGCGGCAACAATTTGGCGTAAAATACCTTTGTAAGCAGGCTCCCAAGTTATAAGCAAATACTCAACTTCTTCCCATTCCGCCGCTGCTCTAACGGCCGTGATTGGAGGGTCTGAAAAGAATGAAGAACGAAATTGAAAATTTTCAATTAATGCTTTTTCATTATTGGTAAGATTTTTTGGAAGTACTTCTGTGTTTTGGGCAGAAACTGCTGAAAAAATTGAAAGAATTAAAATAACTGAAAAGTATTTATAAAAATGCTTCATAATAAGAGAGATTTTGAAAGGCATTAAATGTAAATATTTAATTAGATACTATATGCAAGAGACTGAAAATTAACTATTCAAAAGTTTTAAGAATTTATTTCTGTCAATTTCTGTTGCTCCCAAACTTGAAAGATGCTCCGTGAAAACTTGACAGTCTATAAAAGTGTAATCTTGTGTTTTTAAGACTTCAACAAGATAAAAAAGCGCTATTTTGCTGGCATTGCTCACCTTTGTAAACATACTTTCGCCGCAAAATACTTTCTTATCTTTTAAATCAATGCCGTACAAACCGCCAACTAATGTTTCATTTTGCCAAACTTCAACTGAAATTGCATATCCAAGTTTATGAAGTTTTATGTAAGCCTCTTCCATTTCATTAGTAATCCACGTGCCGTTTTGATCTGCTCTTTTAATCTTTGCGCAGTTTGCAATTACTTCAGAAAAAGCTTGATTGAATGTTACTTTGAATATATTCCTGTCAATAATTTTCTGAAGACTTTTGCTAATCTTAAAGTCTTCTAAGAACAAAACCATCCGAGGATTTGGACTCCACCAAAGTGTTGGCTGGCTTTCATCAAACCATGGGAATATGCCGCTGTTGTAAGCCAAAAGTAATCTTTCAGTTGAAAGGTCGCCACCAACGGCCAACAGACCATCTTCATCTGTAGAATTTGGGTTTGGGAAAGAAAGCCGTTCGTTTAAAATGTGAACCATTAATTCATTTTAAATTGAAATTATAAAACAACATTCCTTAAAATGAATTATTTGTAGATTTTAATTTTTATAGCGCTAATAATCTTTCGCAATAATTTTAGGAAGCATTTGATTATTTTTCCACTCTAATTGTCTTTGGTTTACCGTAGTTTCGGTCCATTCGGTTTCATCATCTTTCTTTTCGTAATGCTCACGCGTGTAGACAATTTTACCAGCAATCCCATCTTTATCATCGGGAAAAGTATAATTTTCAATAAATGAATATAAATCTGCATCGCCAATTTGTGTAAAATCTATTGCTTTTATTAGGTTTTTACCATCATAGAAAAGATAAATTCCACCACCATTAACGCCGCAAGCTTCAGCCATATAATCTATTAGAAAAATACTTTCCACATTTGCAATACCTTTGTTTCCACTAGCATGTAGGGTAACGACCGAAGTATCTAATTCTGAAATATTTTCAACATACTCATTTGTTGAAGATACTAATCTAGTTTTTAGATATAACTTTTCCCCTTCCTTTTTGAAAGCTGACAAGTAAATATAATTATTGAAACTTTGTCTATCCAACGAAATTAAACCACCGAGAACATAACCCGTTTTTTCTTTGAATTTCACTTTATACCAAGGAGAATCAATACCTTCAAAATATAACGTTTGGGAAGTCTTTTCTAGAATTGTAATTTCTGTTCCAATTTCCAATAGAATTAAAACCTCGGAATTTGTACTAGGCTCTGATCGTAACTTAACATCATCCCCAAATAAATAGGCAGTTTCGCCATTTTTAAATTCATCATTTGGCGAAAGATATTTTACATCTTGCCCTAAACAAAATGTACTAACCAAAATGAGAAAAATTAAGATTTTCTGCATACGATTATCTAAAAGCAAGTAATTTTAAAAAGGCAAATCGTCGTGATCTTCCTCATTAATATCGTCAGCAGGTTCAAAAGCAGATGCTGGTGGCATTGGGGGCATATCTGTATTTCCCGCTGCTCCACCTTCTGCATTTTCTATTCTCCAACCTACAATCGAGTTAAAATATTTTGCCTCTCCTTGCGGATTTATCCATTCCCTTCCTCGTAAATTGATACTAATCTTAACGTTTTGACCAACTTTATAGGTGTTCAATAAATCTGCTTTGTCTTGTGTAAATTCCACCATAATATCTTGTGGATATTGCTCCTCGGTTGTTACTACCATTTCACGTTTTCTAAAACCGTTGTTTCCATAGGTTTTAGTTTCATCTATCATTTTAATTTTTCCTGTAATTTCCATTTTATCCTTTTATTAAAATTTAATCAATTTTATTATTTAGCAATTAAAAGCTTCCAAGCTTCTTCAATTTTACCTTCAATTAAAAAGCTTTGTGCCTTTTTATGAAGGGATTCTATATTATTTTCCGTAATTAATTTCTTTAATTCTTCCGAAGAATTTTTATAATCTTCGATTTCAGTTTTGGTCGGCATTTTTTCAACATTACCTAGCATTCCCAAATCATTTCCAGTTAAAATTTTACTGTTTCTGATGTGCTCGGGCAAACTGTCTACACCAATTCCCAAAGTTGAAAGTGGTTTTGGCACTTCAAATAATCCGCTTTTTGGGCGACCGTACCAATTGCCTCCGAGTCTAGAAACTGTGTCAATTTTAAATGGATCAATCGTTCCATTTTCATCTAGAATATTTTCGTTAACATGCAATTTTACAACCTCACATATTACCAAATTTCCAGCGCCGCCTTCATTTCCCAAAGAGATTACTTCATTTACCTTGCATTCAATTTGAACGGGCGATTCTGCAACTCTGGGTGGTTTTACCGTATCAGATTTAAGTTCAGTAAAACCTGCTTTTTTAAATTCATTTACACCTTTTGCATATTCGGTAGAGCTTAATGACATTTGCTGTACCATTGCATAACTCACAATATTTATTACAACTTCTTTTGTATTTAAAACATTTTCCAACGTGTGTTTTGTACTGTTGTCGCGTACTCTTCTTGCCGGCGAAAAAATTAAAATTGGCGGCTTTGCACTAAAAACATTAAAAAAACTAAATGGCGACAAATTTATGTTACCATCAACATCTACAGTACTTGCAAAGGCAATTGGTCTTGGCGAAACTGCAGCAAGTAGATAACCGTGCAAGATTGATGTTTTTACATCTTCAGGTGAAATTGAAATCATATCTTACAAATGTACCCTTTTAGCCGAAATTTGAAAACGTGCCCACACAATAATTTCAAGATATTTACTTTATATTTAAACTTTTCGTTTACTGCGGAAATATAATTTTTTACTACAATTTATGCTAAACAACAAAGCGGTAATCCGCTGGGCCTTAGTTGGCGTTTCTTTTATAATTATTGGTCTAATTGTTTGGAATACGTATGTTTTTTTCAACCAATTAAAAGATAATGAGCAGGAAAAGATGGCAATTTGGGCAGATGCCCAAAAAACTGTTGAAATGAGCGAAGGCGATATTTCTACAGCATTTAAAATTCTTGAAAGCAATAAAACCACCCCAATGTTGTTGCATACAGTTAAAGAAGATGTTTATACTTCCCGAAATATGGAAGAAGAAAGAGCAGATTCACCCGAAAAAATTGCTAAACTTGTTAAAAGGTTTTCTTCTGAAAATGAACCACTGCAAGTTAAAAACAACGATCAAGTTCTTTCCATTATTTATTACGGAAATTCACCCGTTATCAATAAACTCAAATATTATCCGGCAGCGTTAATTGTAATTATGGTACTGTTTTTTCTAGCCGTTTATTTTTTCTACAAAACGGCTAAAAGTTCTGAACAAAACAAACTTTGGGCAGGAATGGCAAAGGAAACCGCCCATCAAATTGGTACGCCTTTGTCCAGTTTGGTTGGTTGGACTGAAATTTTAAAGGGTGAAAATGTAAATGCCGATTATATTGTTGAAATGGAAAAGGATATTACCCGGCTTGAAATGATAACCGATCGGTTTTCAAAAATTGGTTCCATTCCGAAACTTAAGAAATGTGATTTAGTTGAAGAAACAACGCTATCTTTTGAATATTTAAAAAATCGTTCATCAAAATTGATAGAATTCAAATTGAAAGTACCGAACGAACCGATTTCTGTTAACTTGAATTCTCAATTATTCAGTTGGACAGTTGAAAATCTCGTAAAAAATGGAATTGATGCAATGAAGGGAAAGGGAAAGATTGAAATTTCAATCGAAAAAAATGAAAAAGTAGCCTTTGTAAGGGTTTGCGATACAGGAAGTGGAATTTCAAAAAATAAATTTAAAAGAATATTTACGCCAGGTTACACCAGCAAAAAAAGAGGTTGGGGATTGGGTCTTTCACTCGCAAAACGCATTATTGAAGAATATCACGAAGGCAAAATACGTGTTTTAAAAAGTTCGGCAACAGGAACAACAATGGAAATAGCCTTAAAAATTGAGGAGAATTAATGATGACAACCAATATCTTACATTCGGCCAATATAAAAAATAACTGTCCACTTTGTTTTAATACGGAAGGATTGGAATTTACATTTAGTCAAGAAGTTAATGACACACGTTTTTATAAAAAATCTTCAGCAAATCTTATAGAAAAATTATTCTGCCACAATTGCAACAACACCATTTATCCAGAACGTTGGGATAATCACATAGAATTGGTTTATGAATACAATAAGAAACTTGCCACCCCAAAACATAGCGGATTATTTTTAAAACCAATCTCGATAGGCTTAATTATTCTGGGAATTTTACTGATTGCAACAATTGTGGTGTTAGCAGTAATTTAATTTTTCAATCTTTCACTAAGAAGTTGTGCAAGATTTGAAAATTCTTCAGTACTCATTGAAACTTTATTGGTAAATGTCATTTCCGACATATCATTCAAAGGAATTAAATGCACGTGAACATGCGGAACTTCTAAGCCAATAACGGCCATACCAACTCGCTTACATTCCACAGTTTTTTCCAATGCTATTGCAACTTTTCGGGCAAATTGCATAAGTTGAAGGTAAAAATGCTCGCCAAGTTCGAATAATTTATCGCTTTCTTCTTTCGGAACACACAAGGTATGACCTTTTGCGTTTGGGTTATTGTCTAAAAAAGCAATAAAATTATCATCTTCCGCAACAATATATGCCGGAATTTCACCTTCTATAATTTTTGTAAAAACAGATGCCATTAGTGTTCGCGTGTTATTTCAAGAATATCAAATTTTAATACCCCGTTTGGCACTTGTATTTCGGCAACATCTCCCACTTCCTTTCCTAACAAACCTTTACCAATTGGACTATCCACCGAAATTTTTCCGGTTTTTAAATCGGCTTCACTTTGTGCTACCAATTTATATTTCATTTCTTGTCCGTTAGTTTGGTTCTTAATTTTAACGGTGCTGTGAACCAACGCTTTTGATAAATCTAATTGGCTTTCATCAATTAAACGCGCGCCTGCAAAAACTTCTTCAAGTTTGCTTATGCGCAATTCTAACATTCCCTGCGCCTCTTTCGCAGCGTCATATTCCGCATTTTCACTTAAATCTCCTTTATCGCGGGCTTCGGCAATTGCATTGCTTGCGCCAGGTCTTTCAACATCTCGAAGTTGATCAAGTTCATCCCGTAATTTTTTTAATCCTTCTGCTGTGTAATAAGATAATTTACTCATAATTTCGTCGTTTGCATAATACTATGCCCTCATTTATTTATTAAAAATCCGGCAATTGCCGGCATATAACTGAAAAATCCCATGCGTTGACGGGATTGGTATAACAAATATAAGAAAAATTTAATTGCTGTTTATTTTATTGTAATTTCGACGGCAAAATGTACTGAAAAATGAGAATTAAAATTGTAATAGTATTAATTGTAGGTCTAATGTTCAGCTGCAAAAAGGATGAAACGAGATTAGATCAAAATCCGTATTTAATTAGGCCTTTGGTAAATATTAACCTAAACTTAAACTTACCCGAATATAACGCGCTTTTATTTGACGGCGGTAGCGTTATAATCTCTTCTCAAGGAATTCGCGGTATTGTGGTTTATAGAGTTAACGATAGCTTTTTCACTGCTTTTGAATTAAGTGACCCAAACCATATTCCTTCAGATTGTTCAAAAATGACAATTAATGGTATTGTTGCAACCTGTCCTTGCGAGACTGATGAAAATAGCTATAATATAGTAACAGGCCAAAATACTACACAACCAGACCAATATCCAATGATGCAGTATTTTGCAAATGTAAGTGGGAATTCGGTTTTGATTTCAGATTAATATCAAATCGAGAATTTTGATTCTCTTTTTTCTATTATTACAATAGCTCTAACGTATATCATGAAAAAAATACTTACAATTTCTATATTACTATTTTTTACACTAAAAATTTCAGCACAAAACATTGCGGAGAATAAATCTACCTTTTATGTGAATGTTTTTATCAATGAAAATAAAGACATTAGAATAGAAAGTGAATTAATTGCTTTTAATGAAATAAGTAAAGAAGATCGAAATAGAATTTATGAGCATCCTTTTAAAATAGATGAAGGCGTTACGTATCGCGTTTTTGCTGATAAAAATTTGGCGCTTGGATACATAATGGATGTTGAAGAGAAATTATATGCAGGTTACAGTCAAAATGCAAGACGAGAGCGCTATCTTTTGGAAACTGTTGAATTGGAAATTGACGGACCAAACTGGTTTAAAAAATTAGAAGGAGCAAAATTTGAAAAAATGTAAGGATAATCTTTATATTTTACCCTCCCAATATTTTAAACATTGAAAGGGTTTTTCAATTTCAATTCTAAAATTTTATTCAACCATTAAAAAGTGAAGGTTGCCCCAACCAAAAAATTAATGGTTGCTTGCGGGTAATAGCCAGCACCTTCAACAGTTGTTATAGTATTCGGGTCTGTGTAATCATCATCAAAAGTGAAAAAATAACCGTTGGAAACATATTTTACATTCAAGATATTATTTACCAATCCCGTTACCGCAATTTC
Source organism: Aequorivita sp. (assembly GCA_965219125.1). GTDB lineage: Bacteria > Bacteroidota > Bacteroidia > Flavobacteriales > Flavobacteriaceae > JBBSOK01. Next base: position 2,247,528 of record CBDCMO010000002.1, on the reverse strand, counting down.
TTTCATAAACAATACATTTTTAAATGTGTAAGCCAAGTTGATATCATTTATAAAGTAGCTGTCCAATTTTGAAACTTGACTGTCAATATTTCCCATAAATTGATCGCCAACATATTTTGAAAGTAGGGAAACTTGGAAATTTTCAATTGGTTTATATTCCAAGATATTTCCGAAGATAATTTCTGGGGAAAATGAAATATTGGTATTTCCCAAATTCACAACTTGACCATCTCGGCTCGTTATGAAATCAACATTTTTATTAGTGCTTAAGGCAATATTCGGCATAATCGTAAATTGATTTCCTACTTTAAATTGAGCATCAATCTCCAATCCCAATCTATAACTTTCTCCGCTTGTTGCCCGCAAAGGTTGTCCAACATCATCAATTGCGCCCGTTAAAACCAATTGGTCTTTATAGTCCATATAAAAAATGTTGGCATTTATTTTTGATTTTTCACTTGCAAAACGCCAACCTAATTCATAATCATTCAATTTTTCGGGAGTTGTTATGCCTTCTTCAAAATCGCTTCTTCGTGGTTCTCTATTTGCCCTTCCGTAAGAAAAATAAAACTGGTTGCTCTTATTCAATTTAAAAGTTGTTCCTGCCTTTGGGTTGAAGAAATTATAGTTTTGGTCAACATTCAATACAACTAAATCTGAAGTTGTTCCCGACGCTTTATAACCAATAAATCTTCCCTGCAAATCTCCAAACAAACTCCATTTTTCATTCAATTTATAAGTTGCCTTTGAAAAAACGGTGAATTCATTTTTATCGCCAATGCCTTGATAATATCTATCTCTTATTTCTGAATTGCTTGCAAAACGCGCCCAAATTACCTCGCCATAATGATCGCCGCGATATGCGCTGAAAAAAGTTCCTGCTGTAAAATCCAGCGAATTGTTTTTATAATTTACATTAGCATTCACGGCGTAAAAATCATTATCCAGCCAACGTCTTCGCACCAAATCTGTTGTATTAATTGTTTCGCCGCCAATAGTTATTGGTTCAAAACCGTATGTTTCAAAATCTTCATCTTCTTTAAATTGTTCAAAATAACCTCTTCCGTAAGTATAATTCAGCGCAACATTACTGCTCCAATTATTGTTAAAACGCTGATTCCACAACAATTGATAATGGTCTTGCGCATAATTATCTACTTCGTTATCATAAAATTGGGTTACACCATTTTCATCCGTATATTGTCCCGACGGATTAAACGTTCTATCAGTCGCCAGCGTTTCCGCATCAATGCCATTGTACGCTTGATACGTTTCCTCTCTACCACCAAAACTTATAAGCTTAATCAAGGTTTTATCCGAAATATAAGCGCCCTGCAAAAAATAAGATTTTAAATCTGAACTAGCTCTATCAATATATCCATCAGATTTTATGGTTGAAAGTCTTCCAGCCATTTCAAAATGGTCATTCAATAATCCAGTGCTGAATTTTACATTATATTTTTGCGTATTATAACTACCGAAAGATGTTGAAACTTGTCCATTTGCTTCACTTGAAGTTGCATCTGTAAGCATATTCAAACTTGCTCCAAAAGCGCCCGAACCATTTGTTGAAGTACCCACGCCACGCTGCAATTGAAGATTCTCAACAGACGATGCAAAATCCGGTAGATTCACAAAAAAGGTACCTTGACTTTCAGAATCGTTAAAAGGAATTCCATTCAACGTAACATTTATTCGTGTTGCATCGCTACCGCGAACTCGCATATATGTATAACCCACACCAGCGCCGGCATCGCTTGTTGTAACTACAGACGGAAGATAATTAAGTAGATACGGAATATCCTGCCCCAAATTTCTATCCTTAATATCCTCTTTTGAGAGATTGGAGTGTGTAATCGGCGAGTCTGCTTTTACACGTACAGATTGCACAAAAACTTCATCCAGCGTTTCAACTTTTGTAGAATCTGTTGCTTTTTCTTGTGCAGAAACTACAAATCCAAATACTAAAAAAAGGCTTGTAAATACTAACTTTTTCATTCGAACAATTTTTTTTGACACGAATAAAAGTGGCGTTACTCTGTTGGTTAATTAGTAAATAAAAAGGCCCTGAAAATTCCATAAAATGAAATTAACAGGGTTCGCCAATTAAAGCACAAATATGCTTTAAAAATTCCCTTGGCAGCATTACCCGCCCAGGTTCTTTGGGTATAATCTCAGCTTCTTTGCAATTATGAATCAAGAATTATGAATTATGAATTGGATTATACATAATTCTGAATTCTGCATTCTTAATTGAAATCTGCACCCCTTTGAGATGAACGGCAAAGATAGTTTATTTTAGTTTTTGTTTTGCGCAGTTTTTCAATAACATTAAAAATTCAGTTAAAAATTAAGTTTCGGTTTCAATCTAAAATTATCCTTACTTAAAAATTCAATTTCGGTTTCGGTTTCGATTTCGATTTCAGACATTTTACCAATTTCTTAGTATCTACATGTATGCATAGTATTTACTTTTGAATGATGGCCTCTTCAAAAAATAAATTCACATTAAAAATAATACTCAGCTATTTGGTTTTAGGGGCGATCTCTATAGTTGTTGGTGCATTTTTATATGCCGAATTTAAAAATTACACTGCAGCTACAAATACGGATAGCGGTGAAAAAAAAATAATTGAAACAGGCTCACTTATCAATTTAGTTTTTGAAACTGACGGTTTTTCACGCCTTTCTTTACTTTCAGAAAATGACGCGGATTTTACCGAATATTTAAACAAAACAAATTCACTTTTCAAAAAAATTGAAGAAATAAAATTACTTACCAATAATCCATTTCAGCTTACACAATTAGATACAGTAAAAGCGCTGTTAGAGGAAAAGAACCGAAATATTGAACAACTTCGCATTCTAAGATTAACAAATAAAAAGGATACTTCGCTGGACGAAATTTTAAGGGAAGTTAGAAAATTAGAGTCCTCGGTCGGGCTAAATTCTGTGGAATCTTGGGTGCAAAATCCCGCCAAGTTAAGTAAGCGCGAGCGAAGTGTACTTAAATCCTACACAGATTATTTAAATAGAAATTCCACTCGCGACACAGCGAGAGTGAAAAGCACAACGGTAGATTCTATGTTGGTTGCCTCCCGCTATATTGTGGCCGAAGCAAAAAAAGAAAATTCGCGAATTCGAGAATCGTTGCTACAAAAGGAAAATGAATTAATACGTAACGACTTGAATCTATCAGACAGATTACGGGAAATAATAGGCAGTTTTGATTCAGAAATTTCTAAAAGCAACTCATTTGAAAAGCAGAAAAGAGCAGAATCAGTTAAACGTACAAGTTCAATCTTGAAAATTTCAGGGATTTTGGGCGGTATCGTTGTTTTATTGTTTTCTTATTTCATTTTATCAGACTTTTTTAAGGCGGAAAAATTTAAGAAAAACCTTGAAGAATCTAAAACTTATGCTGAAAAGCTTGTAAAAATCCGTGAGCAACTTATTTCAACCGTAAGTCACGATTTAAAAACTCCCTTAAATACAATAACGGGTTATTCTGAATTATTTGAAAATTCAACTCTTACCGAAAAGCAAAAATATTACTTAGCACAAATTACTTCAAGCGCTACTTTTATTTCTCATTTGGTTGACGATTTGTTGGATTATTCAAAGTTGGAGGCAGGAAAATTAAAGGTTGAAATCGTTCCTTTTTCACTTGAAAATATAATAATGGAAGCTGGAAATGCTGCAAAGCAACAATATATAAACAAGTTGGTAGATTTAAAAATATCAATTTCCGAAGCTGTAAATAATCAAATTTATGAAAGCGATCCGTTACGGATTCGGCAGATTATAAATAATTTAGTTGGCAACGCCTTCAAATTTACAGATAGCGGAAGTGTAGAAATTATTGTTGAAGAAGTTGGACGAAATGGCAATAATGTTTCAATCCAGATTTCTGTAAACGATACTGGAATCGGTATTTCAAAAGAGAAACAAAAAATAATTTTTGATGAATTTACACAAGCCGAAAACGATACTGCCAAAAAATTTGGAGGTAGCGGACTTGGTTTGGCAATTTCAAAAAAACTAAGCGGTTTATTAAATGGAAATCTTACTGTTGAAAGTTTTTTGGGTGAAGGAAGCAAGTTTGTACTAACGTTGCCTTTAAAGAGTTCTAAAAAAATGGTTGGTAAAATTTCTTCGGAAAAAAAAGAAACTTTTGGAGGTTTAAAAGCAGTAATTATTGATGATGACGATGCGTTGCGAGCGCTTTTGAAAGAAATGATGGAGCAAATGAATATTTCAGTTGAAACTTTTAACAGCTATTCAAACTTTTATACACATCAAATCCAATATGATTTTGTACTTACGGACATACAAATGCCAATTGTTGATGGATTTGAAATTCTTAAAAATTTAAAAAAAGGCAATGTTTTCTCTTATGTAAATCAACCGGTTATTGCAATGACGGGCAGTCGCGAGCACGATCGAAATTTTTATATAACAAAAGGATTTTCTGAAATGCTCACAAAACCATTTAGTAAGAACCAAATTGTTTCGGTTTTACAACACATTTTTTCAAATAAAACAAGCTTTTCAACCGAATCAGACTTTGTAGATAAAGCTAAAGTAGATGCTTCAAATAATGGCGAATTTAATCTTTCAACTTTAAAAAGTTTTTTAGATACACCCGAAGCTTTGCTTGAAGTTTTGGAAGCTTTCAATATGCAAACCGAAAAAGATTTAAAAACGATACAAGACGCAATTATAAATAACAACATTGAACAAATAAAGGATATTTGTCATCGAATGTTAGCAATGATCCGGCAATTGGAAGGAACAGAGTCTATTAAAATTCTAAAGAAAATGCTACTATATTCCGAAAATGAAAATAGTGAAGAAATGATGAAAGATTTTCAAGAATTATGCGTTTCAATAAAAACAGGACAAACAAATTGGGATCATAAAATTAAATTTGATTCAATAAATTACTGAATTGTGAGTTCAATAATTCTGTTTAATTATAAATCAATATTATAGTGCTCAATCTTATTATAAAGTGTTTTTCGGGTAATGTTCAGCAGTTTTGCAGCCTTCGTTTTATTATTTTCTGTTTCTTCCAAAGCATTTAAAATGAGTTGCTTTTCATTACTTTCCTTAGAAAAATCCTTCGTTTCAACTTTTGCCTTTTCAGAAAATAAAACCTCTCGCGGAATAACTTCAATTGAAACCTTATTTGTAGTTGTCAACAAAACGGATCGTTTAATTACATTTTTCAGCTCCCTTAAATTGCCGGGCCAACTATAATTTCTAAAAGCCGTTTCAACTTCTTTTGATAAACCCAAAACTTCCTTTCCCAACGCAGCATTTGCTTCAGCCAAAAAATATTCTATGAACAGAAAAAAGTCGTCTTTTCGCTCGTTTAAAGATGGAATATGAATGGAAAATTCGTTTAAACGATGATACAGATCTTCCCGAAATTTTCCATCCGAAACCGCTTTCAGCAAATCTTCATTGGTGGCGGAAAGAATACGAACATCAACTTTTATTTCAGTATTGCTACCAACTGGTTTTATTCGCCTTTCCTGCAATGCGCGCAAAAGTTGTATTTGATTTTCGTAGGAAAGATTTCCAACTTCATCCAAAAAAAGCGTGCCGCCGTCGGCCGCTTCAAAATGTCCTTTTTTGTCATTTATGGCTCCTGTAAAACTGCCTTTTATATGCCCAAAAAATTCGCTCGCGGCTATTTCTTTTGGTATTGCGCCACAATCTACAGCCACAAAATTTTCATTTTTTCGAGAACTGAAATTATGTATTGCTTTTGCCGCAACTTCTTTGCCCGTGCCACTTTCACCTTGAATGAGAACACACATATCGGTTGGACCAACAAGTTTTATATATTCATTAAATTTTTTGGAGGATTCGCTTATACCAACAATAAAGGCTGGTTTTTCAATAGTCGATTTTTCGGCAGAAACAGATTTAAAAACAGTTGAATTCTGAACGCTGTTTTTCTTTTCGGCAGATTCAATAATCATAAGTAATTCCTCGGGTCTAAAAGGTTTCGAAATATAATCCAACGCACCTTTTTTAATAGCTTTAACCGCGGTATCTACTTCAGCAAAACCCGTCATCAAAATAACTTTGGTATTTGGCGCAACTTTTTGGGTAAATTCAAGCAAGTCCAAACCTGAATCGTCCGGCAATTGGAGATCGGTAATTAATAGATTGAAATTGTTCTCGCTAATATTCCTTCTAGCGTTTTCACCATTTAAGGAAATGGAAACTTCAAACCCATTACGCGCTAAAAATGAAGCGAGCATCTTGCCAAAAGGCACGTCATCTTCAACAATATGTACTTTTTGAACCATTTTGTTTTGCTAAACGGTAAAAATAATAAGTATAAACTGGCGTAAATTAAAATTTATCACAAAAAAAAGGGCGTCCAAAAATATTTGGACACCCTTTCGAATTAGTAATTAATTGGTAATGTATACTAATTACTGTTTTTTCATTACTTTCTCCTTTTTAATCCACTCGCCTTTTGCGTTTGCGTAAACGGTTTTGGTTTTTTTATCTGCAGTTGCAAGATCAAGTTTATACTCACCATTTTCGTTTATATAGGCTTTTGAAATTGTAGCACCTTTCATATCAGTTGCCAAGGCATCTTGAACTTCCTGAGGCACATCTGCAACTTTTACTTCTTTATAATCTTGTGGAGTTGCCACTGCTTCCATTGTTTGTGCTTTTGTAGCAGTTTCAACAGCAACAGTTTCTTTTTGAGTGTTCAATGCAGTTGGTTCTTTTTCTGTTTGTGCGTTTACGGTAGTTAAACCACCTAATACTATTGCTGCACTTAAAATTAACTTTTTCATAATTCTTGTTTTTGTTACTAATTATTATATATTCGTTTATAAAGTTTGTTTGTTATTGTACCTATAGAAAAATTAATGCCAACTTAGAATGGCACTAAAGATTACTTCTATTCAATTGAATTACAATGACTTAATTAACAAATTAAAATTATGAAGAGAATAAAAGGCGTATAATTATAGTACAAGTGTGTAAATTTTATACAATAAGTGTGTAGTGCCTAATCGAATTTTGGAGGTTGCCTATTCGATTTTTTAAAAGCTTGAACTTTTTTCGAATTTAACCGACGCTCAATTGCGCCTTTTGTAGGTTTTGTTTTTTTCCTTTGCTTTGCAACTTTTAAGTTTTGTTGAAGTAAGGCAATCAATCTCTCAATTACAATTGCCTTATTTTTATGTTGGCTCCGCGTTTCGCCACATTGCAGTACAATATTTCCTTCTGAAGATATTTTTGAAGAAATCTTTAATTGCAGTCTCTCTTTCTCTAATTCTGAAAGCGCTTGTGAAGTAACCAGATTAAAAGCAACCTCCACTTTTGAAGCTGTTTTATTAACGTGTTGCCCGCCGGGACCGCTACTTCGGATGGCTTTAAAATTAAGTTCGGTTAATAACAGTTCAATATTCATTTTGGTTGGTGAGCTTGGTTTAGTAAGTCATTTACGGTTTTTACGGGAGTGAAGGTAATTTGTGGCACTTCAACAAAAATTGTAATCCAATTTGCCATAGCCCCATTCCAAAGTCCCGGTAATTCCAGTGCTTTTATAGGTTTGCCTTGAAATGATTTTTCTGAAATAAAACCAGCATCCACATCCTGAAATTTCATAAGATCAAACTTTTCTCCTTTATAATTACGGACGCCGCAAACCAAGTCTACCGGATTAAAATGGGTTGCACTTTTTGCCAAATCTTTCTGTTGCTTGTTTTTCATATCTATTTGTGACATTTCCACAATTTGATAGGATTGGTTTCCGTTTTCAGCTTCTACTAAAAATGGTCCGCCGCCGGGCGCGCCTGTATTTTCTACCATGCCGCAAATTCGTATTGGTCGGTTAAGGATTTTTAGGATTTGTTCTTTTGAAATTTTTGATCCTTTGGATTCTATTGTCTCTATTGATTCTCTTGTTTTGGCTACTTTAATATTTAGTTCTGCTTCGATGAAGTTAGTAGCTTTCCGTAAAAAACTTTCGGAATATTCTGTGACATTTTTATTTTGAATTTCTTCAATAAACTCAAATATTTGCTGTTGAATTGAGAGCAATTTCCCTGCTAAAACTTTCTTTTGAAAGGCAATTTCTTCAACATAATTCTCTGAAACTACATTATCAATATTCTTAATAAAAATTATATCGGCATCAATTTCATTTAGGTTTTGAAGCAGCGCGCCGTGACCCGACGGACGGAAAACCAAATTATTACTATCATCAACAAACACTTCATTTTCTAAAGTTACGGCGATAGTATCCGTTTCTTTTTTCTGAAAGGAATAGGTAATATTGAATTTTACATCCGTTTTTTCTTCAATTGTATTTCTAATTCCATCGAAACGTTCTTTAAACTTGGCTTCGTGTTCCTCTGAAACCGTAAAATGCAAATTCGATATTTTATTTGAAGTAGAATAAAACGCTGCTTCATATAATTGTTCGCCAAATGCGGTAACTATGGTGTAATCATATTTATGAAACGGCACCAAACCTTTTGGTGTGTGCGTATAATTGAAACCATTCTCGCTGAGCATTTCCTTTAAAAAAAGAAACAGCTGTTCAGCCTTTTCAAGTTTGTTATAATTTGAATTTTTTTCGGATAATTTATCTAAAACCAATTCATAAAATGGAAATTTTTCAATTGAAGCAAAAAAGGTTTTCAAATTTGTATTTTCTTCTTTTTCAAGAAAATCCTCTAACTCTAATTCAGAATTATAAACTTCTAAAAACTGATGCAAAAACTTGAACATTCTGCTCGCCGCGCCAGATGCTGGAACAAATTTTACTAATTGTAAAGTATCTTTTTTATTGTCGAATAAAGCTACAAATTCTTCCTGTTCATCTTCTGAAAATGATTGAATACCTTTATCTTTTGAAGCTGTTGCAATAATTTTTGCAAAAGGAATTCCTTTTTTAAAAATATTGAGTTGTTTTAAAACATCTGCCTCAGTTAAACCGTGACTTTTAATTTGATTTATATCTTTATCACTAAACATTCTAAATTTTTACTTAATTCTCTGTGAAACTCTGCGGTTCTCCGTGCAACTCAGTATTATAGTTATTTCACAGAGTTTCGCAGAGTTTTCACCGAGGTTCACAGAGATTTTATTTGCAGTAATTCATCAATTATCTGAATTGCTTTTTTTAATCTTTCTTCCTTATTTCCCTTCAGAATCTTATATGGGAAATTTTGCTTTATCAATTCTTCTTCAAAAATAGAGAACATTTTTTCTCTTTCATTTGGTCTGTCACGTAAATCGTCTGCTTCCCAAGTTGTATCAATATATGTTAAAAAATAAAAATCATACGTATTTTTAATTGCTTCTTTCTCTATTTCTATTGGACAAAACCCATTGTAATAATATTCAGAATATACTTTGAGCTCCAATAAATTTGTATCGCAAATTAAAAGGGTTTTGGCCGTTTTAGAAACTGCTGCCTCTAGTTTTAATTGTCCCTTTGCTATTGGGATTAAATCTTCAAGTTCTACCAACTCCTTCTTTAAATCCCACTTTTGTTGAAGATATTCCCGCATATATTCTGGCACACAAACTGCATTATAATACTCCGCTAACTGCTTTGCCAACGTAGTTTTGCCAGTAGATTCTGGCCCAAAAAGTACTACTTTGGTGAGCTTAGCAGGCTGGTTTCGGGTATGTTCAAATTCTTTTTCCACGCGCGGTATCCATAAAAGGCAATAATAGTAAATAATAGGTATTGAAACGAAGTAAAAATTAGTCCTTTATAAAGGTAAAGCGGCACCGAAATAATGTCGCCAATAATCCAATAAATCCAGTTTTCCAATTTCTTTTTGGCCATAAGCCACATTCCAACAAAGAAAATAGCCGTTGTGCACGTATCAACATAAGCCGTCCAATTATTCCATCTATCGAAGTATTCATAAATGACGTACACAAAAATTAAAGTCGCAACAAATATAATTACTGATTGATTTTTTTCCTTTTTCGTAGTTTTTGTAATTGGTGTATAATGTTTTGCATCTACTTTTCGTGTCCAAATATACCAGCCGTAAATGCTCATTGCAAAGTAGTATGCATTTATCATCATATCGCCCAAAAGTCCGTAAATAGCTAATATATAAACGAAAAGTGCGGTGCTAATTATTCCTGTTGGATACACCAAAATATTATCTTGTTTGCTGTACCAAACGCTTAAGCCGCCAAAGAAAACACCGATAAGTTCTAATATAATTAGATAGTTTGGGACGTCAGCATACTGCGCAAAAACCCAATCAAAAATGTGGTTCATAGTCGCTTCTATCAGATTTTACTATTTTTATGTAGAGCAAACCTCTTTCAACAGCTTCCAAAGCAATTTTCATTTCCTTTTGAAGGACATTCATAACCGTGTCATATTCTCCGTAAACTTGTGTGCTTAGTGGATTTTCCAAAACTGTAAGTCCAGATTCGCGTAGTTTTTTAATGAAGTTTATAATTGCAGGTTCGTAGTTGTCTTGGAGTGGCGTTAGGGTAAGTTCTACTGAAATGTCCATTTGTTTTTATTATTTATAATTCGTTGAATTTTTTTTTACAAAGTTAGCATTAATTAAGTTTTGTAAAGTTGCAGTTTTCAATGTCAGTTGGCAGTTTGGCTTCGGCAGCGTTTATATTAGGTTTGTTGAAAGGCTCAGCAACCGAGTTCGCAATTTTCATTCAGTTATTTATCGGTCATTGAGCGGAGCCTAAATGCCCATTTCAAAAATAGTCCCCATCACAACCAAATCTGCACCAGCTTTGTATGCTAGCTGTTTCTGAATTTCAGTTCTAATTCCGCCGCCAACAAAGAGAGGAATAGTGAGTGCTTTTTTAACTTCAGAAATAACTTCAGGATTTACGGGATATTTTGCGCCACTTCCTGCTTCCAGATAAATTGCTTTTGAGCCTAGATATTCTCCCGCGAGTGCGGTGTTTACAATTGCCTCAATGTTATTTTGCAGCATTGGTTTGGTTTGGGTTACTCTTTCAACAGCGCTTTCATTACCGCCATCAATTAGAATATATCCAGTTGAAATAACTTCAATATTAGATTTTTGAATTTTTTTTACTGCCTTAATTTGTTCTCCAATTAAATATTCAGCATTTCTACCTGAAAGTAAACTTAAGAATAAGAGCGCATCAGCTTTTCGTGTAACTTGATGTGAACTTCCTGGAAATATGAAGATTGGTAGATTGGAATATTTTTTAATTTCTTCAACAACAACATCAATTTCATTATTTATATCCGTACTTCCACCCACAAAAATATGGCTTGTTATACTTGGTAGTTTATTCAAAAATACTTCGGTTTTAGCTACATCAAACTTTTCTGGATCTACCAAAATAGCCAGCATTTTTTTTGTTTCCGAAGAAAATTTTAGGATATTGGAATAGAAAGAATCTTGCACGCTTATTTATTTCTGAAGTATTGCATATGCACACGTAAAGTCTTCAAATTCTAAATAATCTACGTCGTAACTCGCGGTTTTTTCTATAAACGTTACGGTTGCAGTTGTTTTTTTATCTTCCAACATAAATTCTTCCACATAAATATTTTCCAAAAAACTAACGCCAGGACTGGCAAAACTTTTATACAGAGATTCTTTTGCACACCAAACAATTGTTAACTTTCGCATCATTGCGTCTTCATTGGCAATGGTTCTATATTCTTCGAGGGGTGTAAATTTATGTGCAATTCGCAATATTTTATTTCGCTGTTTTTCGATATCTATTCCCACTTCAAAATCACTAATAATTACCGCAGCAAAATTGAAGGAATGCGTAATGCTGATATGCTTTTCATCCTTTAAATGCGGCTTTCCATTTTCATCATAATACAAATCCTTGTCTGTGTAACCTTCAAGCGCCAACAAATGCCTAATACTCATAAAACCACGGCGGTGGAGATCGCTTTTCATATTCATAACCCTAAAATTGCTAGTATCGGTAAGACTAATTTTCCGTGATAATTGATTGAAATCCTCGTTTATTTTCCAAATGAGCAATTTGGTACGTTCGTTTACTGTTATAGTTTTGTAAAGAGGCATAAAAATTAGGTTGTGTTTTGTAGTTTTGCAGTCTGAAATAAAAAAATTATTTCGGAATACATTTAAGCGATCCCGCTCTGCTGCGGGAATAACAAATATAAGAAATATGGAAACTAAAAGTGTGCCTTACACGGCTTATAAAGTAAAAGACATCAATCTTGCAGATTGGGGACGAAAGGAAATTGAACTTGCCGAAGCAGAAATGCCAGGACTTATGAGTCTTCGTGAAGAATATGGTAATGAGCAACCTTTAAAAGGTGCGCGTATTGCAGGTTGTTTGCATATGACGATACAAACTGCTGTTTTAATTGAAACCTTGCAAGCTTTGGGTGCGGAAGTTACTTGGAGTTCTTGTAATATTTTTTCTACACAAGATCAAGCTGCCGCTGCAATTGCTGCTGCTGGAACACCTGTTTACGCTTGGAAAGGAATGAATGAAGAAGAATTTGAGTGGTGTATTGAGCAAACTCTTTTCTTTGGTGAGGACCGAAAGCCATTAAATATGATTCTTGATGATGGTGGCGATCTTACCAATATGGTTTTGGATAAATATCCTGAATTAGCAGGCGCAATTAAAGGTATTTCTGAAGAAACTACAACAGGCGTTCACCGCTTATACGAACGTGTAAAAAAGGGAACTTTACCAATGCCAGCTATCAATATTAATGATAGTGTTACAAAAAGTAAATTCGATAATAAATACGGTTGTCGTGAGAGCGCGGTAGATGCTGTGCGTCGTGCAACCGATATTATGCTTGCCGGAAAACGCGTAATTGTTTGTGGTTACGGTGATGTTGGAAAAGGTACGGCAGCTTCTTTTAAAGGTGCCGGTAGTATTGTTACCGTTACGGAGGTTGACCCAATTTGTGCTTTACAAGCGGCAATGGATGGTTTTGAAGTAAAAAAATTAGAGACCGTTGTTAAAACTGCAGATATCGTAATCACCACTACAGGAAATAAAGATATTGTACGCGCTGAGCATTTTGAAGCAATGAAAGACAAGGTTATTGTTTGTAATATTGGTCACTTTGATAATGAAATACAGGTTAAATGGTTAAATAAAAACTTCGGAAATACAAAAGTTGAAATTAAGCCTCAAGTTGATAAATACACCATTAACGGAAAGGACATAATTCTACTTGCCGAAGGTCGTCTTGTAAACCTTGGTTGCGCAACTGGCCACCCAAGTTTTGTAATGAGCAACAGTTTTACAAACCAAACCTTAGCGCAAATTGAACTTTGGAAAAACAGTGATAAATACGATAATGAAGTGTACATGTTGCCAAAACATTTAGATGAAAAGGTTGCAAAATTACACTTAGAGAAAATTGGTGTAGAGCTTACTGAATTAACAAATGACCAAGCCGAATATATTGGTGTAACGGTTGAAGGGCCTTATAAGCCTGAGTATTACAGATACTAGATTTTCACAATCATTTAAATTTTTAAAATGCCCTCAGAATTTTTTTCTGAGGGTTTTTTTGTGGCAAGAAGTAAGTATTATAATTACTTTTAACAATGGTAGAATTAAACTTTGAAATTTGAGCAGCATCCAAAAATCGCAAAATTCTTATCTAAAAAGAAACTGGAAATGGGTAATTCCAATTTCCTTAATAATTCTTGCAGGAATTGTACTTTTCACTTTAACACCGAGTGAATTTACAACCGATTTAGTCCAAGCCTACGCAGACAAACCATTATATGAAAACGCTCTTCAAAGAGTAAAAGCAGACGAACGCGTAGCCCAATTACTCGGTGAAATTAAATCAATTGATAAGCTTGCAATCTTAGAAGGAGAAGTTGAATAAAGCAACAATAATAAAACCGTAAATACAACTATTCGTTTGGTTGACACAAGAGGAAAAGCAAATTTAGACATCGCTGCCAATAAGATAAATAGTGAATGGGATTATACAAAAATAGCTGTTCGTATTAAAAATCCACCGGAAAATAAACAGACTATAACAATAATTCCTTCAGAATAAAATACTTTTAAGAGGATAGAAAATAGCATTTAAAGCATTTTTAATTAAATGTGGCAAACAAATTAGTTATTTTGTATCTTTTCAGATAACTCATATTCACAAATTTTAACACTATGAAAAAAATTACTTTATTGCTGTGCTTTTTTTACACCATTTTCACTTTTGGGCAAATAGTAAATGCACCACCTTTTATCCTCACCATTCAAGAATTAAAAGATTGGACGGAAGATGGATCAACGGCAGATGCTTCACTAATTGCAAACATTCCACTTGCCGAACGTTTTCAAAATACCGCAACACAATTTAACTCAAACCTTACCAACGATATGGAAATTGCATATCTGCCAGATGGTATGAACAATTTTGGCAACTATAGTGGCGAGCAATCTCAATTCAATTTATACAATTTTACAAATTGGGCATATATAGATAAATTTGTTTGGTTTGGCGGCACTGCAAGCCAAACGGTACAAATACCATCTGCGCCTTGGAGCAATGCGGCTCATAAAAATGGCGTAAAAATGTTTGGAGATATATTTTTCTCTCCAAATGCTTTTGGCGGTTCAACAGCTACGCTGCAACAATTTTTAGAGCAAGATGGCGCTGGAAATTTTGTAGTAGTGCCTAAACTCGTCGCAATTATGCAGTATTATAAATTTGATGGTTGGTTTATAAATCAAGAAACCAATACAAATGCAGCAACCGCCCAACTTATGTATGAGTTGCTTCGTGATCTAACAACAGCTGTGGAAGCGTTGGGCAAAGAAGTAATGTGGTATGATGCTATGCTTATAAATGGTAGTGTTGGCTGGCAAAACCGGCTTAACAATAACAATAGTATTTTTGTTCAGAATGATGAGGATAACGATACGTCAAACGGATTTGAGCAACGCGTGAGCAGTAATATTTTTATCAATTTTTTCTGGAATACAACTGCTTTCCCGAGTAGTTCGAGAACACGCGCAAATACTATCGGTCGCTCTTCTTTTGAAGTTTTTACAGGAGTAGATATTTGGCCGAACAGAAACCAAGCGTCCTTTCAAACCGGTGGAAATAATTGGATGACGTTGCTTCACGAAAATCCCGTTATGCCTTATACTTCTTTAGGACTTTTTGCGCCAAATTGCGTTTACAACAATAGCCAATACAGTAATTTTAATAACGATCCGACAGATTATGACCGTTTTTTCAGTGCGGAAAGACATATGTTTTCTGGTGCAGATAGAAATCCGGCGCTAGAAGATGCATCAGGTTTTAAAGGTTTTGCAAATTGGATTCCTGCAACTTCAACCATTACACAAATTCCTTTTGAAACAAATTTCAATACAGGGAACGGGCTTAAAAAGTTTACTGAAGGTATTGAAACAAGTAACAATCCGTGGCATAATATGAGCGATCAGGATATTTTGCCGACTTGGCAATTTGCATTTTCTCAAGATGATGTTTTAAACGCAAGATGGGATTTTGAAAACGCTTACAATGGCGGAAGTTCTTTAAAAGTTGAAGGCACAATTCCTGCAAACCAAGAAAACTTGCTCTCTTTATACAAGACCAAATTGCCAATGACTGAAGACTCTAAAATTGATGTATTTTTTAACAGCAATGGAAATCCAGATCCGCACGTCAATCTTACGCTAACGTTTGCTGATAATCCATCGCAAAAAATAAATTACTTGTTATCGGCTCCCGCAAATGCTACTTGGTTTGGAACAACAATATCTTTAGCAGACCAAATGGGGCGTGAATTAGCAACTATCGGTTTTACGTTTCTTTCAAGCGAAACTGAAAATGATTATGCGCTAAATATTGGCAATATAAAAGTACACGAAGGTCCTTCATTGAATATTCAAGAAAATGTTTTCAATGAAAATACTCTTGTAATTTATTATCCATCAAATCAACCAGAATTAATAAAGGCAAATATTAATTGGACGAATGACAGTCCGAAAAGTTTTGAAGTTTTTAGTTTGGATGGAAAGCGTATCATTCAAAAAAATATAACCAATACTAATTTTGAAATCAATACTTCAAATTTAGCTAAAGGATTGTATATATTAAAGGTTGAAGGATTTCAAGGGTTTTCAATGAATAGAAAGATTGTGGTTAGATAAAAATTCCAAGAATTTTAAAGCATAAAAAACCTCAGCGGATATACCACTGAGGTTTTTATAATTTTAAAGAAAATTTCTGAAGTCTAATCTTCGGAATAAAAAATCTAGATTATGTCTGCTGGTTCCGCATTTGGAACAATTGAAACATATGATTTGTTATCTCTTTTCTTTGTAAATTTTACTACGCCATCAACATAAGCGTGTAATGTATGGTCTTTACCTCCATAAACATTTTCACCTGGATGATGCGTGTAGCCTCTTTGTCTTACGATGATATTTCCAGCAATTGCAGCTTGACCACCAAAAATCTTAACACCAAGACGTTTTGATTCTGATTCGCGACCGTTTTTGGAACTACCTACTCCTTTTTTGTGAGCCATGGTTTATCTTTTTAAGAATTAGTATTTATTTTATTTGCCCTTTAAAAGGTCTTTAGCTTGCTTTACCCACTCGTCAGCTTCAATCTTATCGCGAGTAATCCCGTCTATTGCTGAAAGCTCTTCGCGGTCTGCAGCCTTTAGTTTGCTTATTTGCTCGTACGTATAAATACCAAGTTCATTTAGTTTTTCCTCATAAACTGGACCAATACCGTTGATCAATTTTAAATCGTCTGCATCTGCTTTTAAGGCAGTACCAATGCTGTGCAATACTTTGTCGATATCAATTTCAACGTTTGCACTTTCAGCGCGGTGTTCGGCACGACTAACCAGATTTTCGCTAACTTCAACTTCTTTTTTTGCTTTTGGCTCAACTTTTTTAGTTTCAGCTTTTGCTTTTGTTGGAGTTGCTTTAGTTTCAGTTTTTTCAACTTTTACCTTAGCTGGTTTTTCTTTCTTTGCAGGAACAGCTTTTTTCTTCTCTTCCTTTTTTGCTGGAGTTGCTCCAGAAGCTACAATGCTTCCAATAGTAATTTCAGAAAGCGCCTGTCTGTGTCCGTTCTTTTTACGGAAGCCTTTTCTTCTTTTCTTTTTGAAAACTATAACCTTGTCACCTTTTAGGTGTCTTACTACGGTTGCTCCAACTTGAGCTCCGATGATAGCCGGGGCGCCTATGGTAATATTGTCGCCGTCACCAATTAGAAGAACATTGTCAAAAGACACGCTGTCTCCTTCTTCTCCTGGTAAACGGTGGACAAAAACCTTTTGGTCTTTCGCAACTTTAAATTGCTGCCCTGCTATTTCTACAATTGCATACATAGCGAATCGTTTAAATATTAGTTAATAATAACTCTTGCCACTATGGCAAAAGCGGGTGCAAATATAATTTTTATATTGTTAACAACAAAGTGTTTATAAGTAAAAAATCGAGTGTGCTTTTCTGTATGTTTTAATTGGTTGCGAATCCCTGCCTGAAACTTAATTTTCTCTGTGAAACGATGCGTAATATTTATTTCGCAGAGTTGCGCGCAGAACCACAGCGTTTTACAGAGAAAAATTTAAACAACTAACTATTTACCCTTAAAATCTGCTTTTCGCTTTTGTAGAAAAGCTTGCGTACCTTCTTTAAAGTCCTCAGTGCCAAAGCAGTTTCCAAATTCTTCTATTTCAACTTCAAACCCATCTTCGCCAAATTCTGAATTCGCATTTATCGCTCTAATGGCAGATGCAATTGCCATTGGTGAGTTTCGCATAATTTTTTCCGCGATTTTTAGTGTAAAAGACATTAATTGTTCTTGTTCAACCACGTGATTTACCAAACCATATTGCAATGCTTGGTTGGCGTCAATCATTCCTGCCGTCATAATCATTTCCATTGCGCGTCCCTTGCCTACTAATAATGGCAATCTTTGTGTGCCTCCATATCCTGGAATAACGCCTAATGAAACTTCGGGTAAGCCCATCTTTGCGTTATCACTTGCAATTCTAAAATGTGCCGCCATTGCGAGTTCGAGACCGCCACCAAGGGCAAAACCATTTACGGCTGCAATTACCGGAGTGGAAAGATTTGCTACCAAATCGAACAACAACTCCTGCCCTTTTGCGGCTAATTTGCCACCTTCTTCAACAGAAAATTCTGCAAATTCTGCAATATCGGCGCCCGCTACAAATGCTTTTTCGCCGCTTCCCGTTACGATAATTACTTTTGTTTTCGGGTCGTCATCGGCTTTATCAAAAGCTTCGTGAAGTTCCTGTATTGTATCTCGATTTAGCGCATTTAATTTTTCAGGTCTGTTTACTGTTATGGTTGTTATGCCATCAGAAAATGAAGTAAGTATGTTGTTATAGGACATTTTATAGGGTTTTATTTTCAAGTACAAGTAGAATTCAAAAATAACAAATTTCGAAGGAATCTTGGATTCACCTTACTAATTAACTGAAAATATTGAAGAAGAAAAATTTTTCAACTTTTCAAAAGAACTAGATAAAGTTCGAACGCAAAATAAAATCAATCCAGAAGTTTAGGAAAACACACTTTAAACAATGTATTGTTTTCAACTGTTTCAGAAAGTGTAATTGTGCCTTGATAATTTTCTACAATACGTTTTACCATTGCAAGACCTAAGCCCATTCCGCTGTTTTTAGTGGTGAATTTCGGTTCGAAAATTAATTGTTGGTTTGCATCCGGAATACCTATCCCATTATCTTCAACCGTTATGCAAATTGTATTTTCTTCAATAAAAACCGAAACTTTTATTACAGGATTTTCAGGATTTTTTTCTTCAACAGCTTGAATACTATTTTTTATAAGATTGGTAACAACCCTGATAAGTTGCGTTCTATCCAAATTTGCCTTTATTTCATCTTCTTCGGAAGTAAATAAAATATATTCCTCCTGAAAAATATCCAATGCCAATTTCGTGATTTTAACTACGTTCAAAACCTCATCTTGTTGAATCGGCATTTTCGCATAGGTGGAAAAGGCTGAAGCTATCGCGCTCATCGTATCAATTTGTTGAATTAAGGTATCGCTATATTCCTTCATTTCATTTTCAATCTCAGGATTATTAGGATTGAATTTCCGCTGAAAACTTTGAACGGTAAGCCGCATTGGCGTTAAAGGATTTTTAATTTCGTGCGCCACCTGTTTTGCCATTTCGCGCCAAGCCGCTTCCCGCTCGCTCGCTGCCAATTGGGCCGCACTATTCTCCAACTCATCAATCATACTATTATAAGCATTTACCAAAGCGGCAATTTCTTGGGTGGTATCTTCAACCACAATTTTTTTGTTGCGCTTGTCCAAACGTGTTTCGTTTATTTTCTCACTTACTTTTTTAAGGGATTTCGTAATATATTTTGAAAGGAAATAAGCCAGTACAAATGCGAACAAAAGCATAAAGAAGTAAGCAACCGCAAGCCGGCTTAAGTTTTCTTGAAGTTCTTTTTTAATAAATCCGTCATCTTCAATATAGGGTAAATTTAAAATGGCGATTGGTTTAAAATATTGATCAGTTATATAGGTATAAGATGATTGATATTTTTGACCGTTTTCCTCAAACTCTTCAATAAAGCTTTTTGTTGGACTATTTTCAAGCTCGTGCAAAGCATATTTTGGCATTTTATCGTTGATGGTATCTTTAAAAAAAGATGCTTTTGAAGATTTCAGCAAATTACCTTTCAAATCATATAAAAAAAGTTCGAGCTCGTGAATATCTTTAATTTCATAGATTTCATCCTTAAAAATTAGGGAAATTTTTTCTGTTTCAACCGGATATGTAGTTTGCTTGAGGACGTGATTTATACTTCCGCGAATAGCAGCTTCCTTGCGCAGTAATCTATCGCGGTGATAATCTTCGGCCTCTTGTCTGTATTGATAAACAGTAACAAAAGCAATCAATATTGATGCTACGACTACCAAAAGTATCATAGACAAAAATATGCGCGACCGAAGGGTTTGTTTAAAGATGTTCATTTATAGGCTTTCAAGGAGTGAAAGATAGCAAGAATTGAACCGATTTTTGAATTATGAATTCGGAAATATGAATTATGAATTTTTGATGAGTTAGAAGTTGATTTGAATTTAATATATAACTATAACTGAAAACTACCACTGAGACTGCAACCTAATTTTCCCGTATTCTCTTATAAATTTTGAAGCCGATCATCAACAAAATGGCGAAAACTAAAATGCCGATTGTACCGTAAATCCAATTAACTGCATTCTTCAAAATAACTAAGAAAACTACCGAAAATAATATCAAAGTAGGCACTTCATTAAAGAGGCGCATATAATTTGAAGAATATTTTACGACACCCTTTTGTAATTGATTGAAAATTTGGTTGCATTTAAATTGGTAAATTATCAGCAAAATAACGAATGCCAATTTTACGTGCATCCAAGATTGGGAGAGCCAAGCAGGTTCTAATATTAATAACCAAATGCCAAAAATTAATGCTAAAATCATAGATGGCCAGGTTATGATTTTCCATAAACGGCTTGCCATAATTTTTAACTGCGCACCAATTATTTCTTTATCAGGAGATGGTTTTTGAGTTGCTTCAATTTGATAAACAAAAAGCCGAACAATGTAGAAGAGGCCTGCAAACCAAGTAATTACAAATATTAAATGTAAACTTTTAATGTAACCGTACACAGCGTCGGGTTTTATAAAATGAAATTATTTTAATTGCAAAGATAGTTACACCAAAGTGGTTATGGCAAATATCTTACTGTTAGAAATATTTATTCGAAATTATATAAATAAATACGACCTCGTAAAATCACTTCAAAGTATTTCTCACTTCTTTATTCAAATAATAGCCGGTTACTATCGTTGACAGCACATCGGCGATTGGAAAAGCTATCCAAACCCCGAAGATTCCGATAAATTGTGGTAAGATTAAAATTAACGGAATTAAAAAGAAACCTTGTTTTGTTAAACTTAGCAATAATGCCGGAACCGCTTTTCCAATAGCTTGAAAATAAGAAGAACCAATTAATTGAATTGCAATAATGGGTGTAGCAGCAAAAACCCAACGTAGCGCGCTTGGGGTTCTTTTTAATATCTCCGCATTGTGCGCCAATGTTTCTGTGTCTAAACTGTCTTTCTTGCTTAAAAATATGGAAACTATTGGTTCGGGAAAAATCATTATCAACGCAAAAATTCCAAGCGCCAAAGCTCCCGAATAAATTATAGATGTATTAATACTTTCCCGTACACGTTTAAATTTCTCTGCGCCATAATTAAAGCCTGCAATTGGTAAAAACCCTTGATTTACGCCAATTACTGGAAATAATGCAAACATCAACATTCTGCTTATAATACCATAACTTGCAACATCCAGCGCGTCGCCTTTTACAATTAACACATTATTTATTAAAATTGCCAAAACACTTATAACGCCTTGTCTGGCAAGTGTTACAGAACTTAATCCGCCAATTTCTTTTACTATTTTTTTCTTGAGTTTAAAACATTCCGCCGATAATCTTAATTCGCTTTTGGCTATAAAAAACCATACAATAAATGCAAAACAAACCGCATAACTTATAAAGGTTGCCCAAGCTGCGCCTTCCATCCCAAAACCGTATACATTTATTAAAATGTAATCCATAAAAATGTTGCCTATTGCCGGCAGCATCATAGCGTACATTGCAAATTTGGGTTTTCCTTCGGCTCTAATTACGTTGTTACCCATCATCACCATTGCCAACATTACGATGCCATACATTACGATTCGATAATAAGTTAGAGCCAAATCTTTAAAGGAATCGTCGGCGCCAAAAAATTCAATTAGCTGATTTTGAAAAACCAAGCCTAATATGGCAAGAATTGACGTAGTCAGAAATGTTAGGGTGACTTGATTTCCAAAAACCCGAAGTGCTTTGTCATCATCCCCAGAACCTAACGCTCTTGAAAGGACTGAACTACCGCCAATACCAACCGACAAACCAATTGCGCCAATAAAAAAAGTTACGGGCATTACAACCGTGATTGCCGAAATTGCCAAAGGCCCAATCCATCTGCCCACAAAAATAGTGTCGACAATCATATTTAGGGACATAACCAAAATACCAATAGATGCTGGAACAGCCTGCTGTATTAGCAATTTACTTATAGGATCTGTACCTAAAGTTGAAGATTTTTTGCTACTCATTAAATTTTATATAATTTTTGAAGGCTAATAATATTGTTTCCCTAAAATTAATCTAAACAACGCTTCTGTTACGTGTCCCCTAAATCCCCAAAGGTGACTTTTCTACTTTGTATTAAAAAGTTGCCCCTTCGGGAGTTAGGGAGATTTTTTTTACGCAATAGCCGTCTCCACATCTACAATCCGCCACGCATTAATCCATCCTGTTAGCACTGTTGCCCAGTCGTCTCGGTCGTTTAGGCAGGGTATAACCGTAAATTCCTGTCCACCGCTTTCGTGAAATATTTCTTGGCCTTCCATCGCGATTTCTTCCAAGGTTTCTAAGCAATCGCTTACAAATGCAGGAGTTACAATTGCCATTTTCTTTACTCCTGCCAAGCCCATTCTTTCAATTGTGCGGTCTGTATAAGGCTGTAACCACGGATCAAAACCTAAACGTGATTGAAATGTTGTAGAATAGGTTCCATTTTTTAGACCTAATTTTTTAGCAACATTAACGGTAGTAATTTCACACTGGTGGCGGTAGCAAAATTCATGCTGTTCACTTCCTTTTTTAAAGCAACATTTCCCATCCATTTTGCAGTTTCCATTGGTGATATCACTTTTTCGAATATGTCTTTCCGGTACGCCGTGATAACTGAAAAGTATATGTTCATAATCTAAATTTTCAAGCGTTTCGTCTATACTTTTTGACAAAACTTCAATATATTCTGGTTTATGATAAAATGCGGGAAGTGATTTAATTTTTACATGCGGAAAAAATTCATCGCGAAGCTCTTCAACCCTTACATCTATCGTTTCAGTTGTCGCCATCGCATATTGCGGATATAGCGGAATAACCAAAACATCATCTACACCTTCATCAACCAATTTCTGCAATCCTTTTTTTAAGGTCATACTGCCATATCGCATTGCAAGGGAAATTGGCAAAGTTGTTTTTTCTTGAATTTTACTTTGAAGTCTTTCTGAAAGTACAATTAAAGGGCTGCCTTCTGCCCACCAAATTTTTTGATAAGCTGCGGCAGACTTTTTTGGGCGCGTATTTAAGATAATGCCTCGCACTAATAAAATACGAGCCCAACGCGGAACATCAATCACACGCGGATCCATTAAAAATTCGTCAAGATATTTTTTTACGTCTTTTGGCTTTGTACTGTCGGGCGATCCTAGGTTTACAAGCAGAACTCCTTTAGGCATTTCTTTTTTATTTTGAAGTTGCAAAGGTAGGTAGCGAGGAGTTATTTGAGGTTAAAAATTATGTGAAAAGTTGAAGTAGATTTTAGACTTGTGTTTTGAGAATATAAACTTTTAATTGGCACAACGTACTAAGTAAGAAGAGTTAAGAAAGCGAATATAATTGCCCGTTGTGTAAGTTGAATTGTATGTTATGAAAACTGAGCCTGCGGCTTTTATGTAAATTGCTTACTGCTACTGCAAACTGCCACTTTTTTCAAGCAAGCCCCATTAAAAACTTCTTAGGTGTTGTTCCAAATTTCTTTTTAAAGGCGGCAATAAAATGGCTGGAAGTGCTGTAACCAACCATCATTCCTACTTCGTTTACATTATGGCTGCCGGTTGCAAGCAATTGTCTGGCGCGTTCCATTTTATAATCGAAGAGAAAACTAAAAACCGAATCGCCATAAATTTGTTTAAAACCTTCCTTTAAACGGTTTATTGGCAAATTGATTTTATCTGCCAACTGCTGTAAAGTAGGAGGTTCCGCCATGTTTTGTATTATTATTGTCTTCGCCCGTTTAATTTTTGCAACATTATCCTCATCTACCAAAAAAGGGCATTGTTCAACATCACTTTCGGTTGGGCGGTTAAAATATAAACTAAGCAACTCGTAAGCTTTTGCTTTAAAATAAAGCGGTTTTACGGTTGGATGTAAATGGTAATTCATTAATTGATTTAAAACAATTGCCATTGAAGGTGAAATTGGAGCGTCTGTATAATATTTACGATCCTTATTTTCATCATTTAAAAAAGTGATGTAATTTGCTTCGGAAGAAAAAAAGCCGTGAAATTTTTTAATGGGCAACATAACCGAAAGAAGCCAAGTGTCCGGCTCTACCAAAATATCCAGAGGTAAATCTCGCTGCGGATTGTAAAGCAAAAGCGAATTTTCTTCAACTAATGGCAATTTATAATTTCCATCATTAAAATTGAAAACCAAATTTCCTTTTATGCAAAAATGAAACTGGATGAAACTCGTATTAATTTCGCGTTTAAAATTCTGTTTTCCAGCGGTTTCGTTCTTAAATTTTAAGATTATAAATCCTTCTTCAATTGTTGTTTCATCATAAAAACCTGCTTCTAATGTAGGTACTCTTTCAGCGATACTTTTTTCAAATTCCATAATCAAAATATTATATTTTATTTAGAAAGCTTCTAAATAATAATAAGCAATTAAACTTCTCGTTGCCCGAAATTACGCCCTTTGATATGATATATATCATATTTCAATAAAAATTAACAAGGAACGACATAAATGATACCGATAGCGTTGTTTTTTAAAATATATGCTATATACATTTGCAAAGTTTTTCTATGGAAAAAAATAACTATTTATACACTTTGAATTCTAAAGACGATAATTTCTTCGCCATTGGCATAAATTATAAAAAAGCCGATGCTGTTGTTCGTGGTCATTTCAGTATTTCTGAAACTGCCCAAAAAAACATTTTGGAAGAAGCCAAAACGCAAGGTATTTCATCACTAACATTAATATCAACTTGCAACCGCACCGAAATGTATGGGTTTGCAAACTCCGCCAGCCAATTAATATCTCTACTTTGTTCACATACAAATGGCACTGTAAACGAATTTGAAAAGATAAGTTACATCTATAAAAATCGTGACGCTGTACATCATCTTTTCAAAGTTGGTACAGGATTGGACAGTCAGATTTTAGGAGACTTCGAGATTATCAGCCAGTTGAGAAAAGGATTTAGAAAATCTAAAAAAATGGATTTAATGAACGCTTTTGTAGAGCGTTTAAGCAACTGCGTAATCCAAGCCAGCAAGCGCATAAAAAATGAAACTGGAATTAGTAGTGGCGCCACATCGGTTAGTTTTGCAGCTGTACAATACATTTTGGCACGCGTACCGTATGTTTCAGAAAAAAATATTTTGCTCTTCGGAGTTGGGAAAATAGGAAGAAATACCTGTGAAAATCTTATAAAACATACCAAGAACGAACATATAACTTTAATAAACCGAACAAAGGAAAAAGCGGAAAAAGTAGCTGGTAAATTTAATCTGCTTGTTAAGGAATATGCCGATATACAAAGCGAAATTGCGCAAACCGATGTTTTGGTTGTAGCAACAGGCGCGCAACAGCCAACCATTTCAAACGAATTATTGTTTTTGAAGAAGCCGTTGTTGATTTTAGATCTTTCGATACCAAAAAATGTTTCAACAGATGTTACCGAAAATAAATTTGTAACCTTGGTACATTTAGATAATCTTGCCGAAGTTACCGATAAAACATTGGAAAATAGGGCTTCTCAAATTCCACAGGCTGAAAAAATAATTCTTGAAATTGAAGATGAATTTATTATTTGGGCTGAAAATAGAAAATTCGCGCCAACCTTAAAAGCATTGAAAAACAGACTTTCAGAAATGAAAGCTGGTGAAATTGATTTTCAAAGAAAAAAAATTGATGGCTTTAATTTGGAGCAGGCGGAAATTTTAAGCAACCGCCTCATTCATAAAATTACAACGCAATTTGCAAACCATTTAAAGGACGAATCTGTTTCGACCAATGAAAGTATTGCGCTCATTCATAAATTGTTTCAATTAGAAACCCACTAAGTGAACAAAATAATACGAATAGGAACGCGCGATAGCGAACTTGCACTTTGGCAGGCAAATACAGTAAAAAAGGGTCTTGAAGATTTTGGTTACCAAACACAATTGGTTCCTGTAAAATCTACTGGCGATATTGTTTTGGATCAGCCGCTTTATGAAATGGGCATTACCGGTATTTTCACAAAAACATTAGATATCGCAATGCTTACCGGCCAGATTGATATTGCTGTTCATAGCTTAAAAGATGTGCCCACACTTTTACCGAAAGGGATTGTTCAAACTGCAGTTTTACCGCGTGCCAGTCATTTAGATGTTTTAGTGCATAATGGAAACTTTGATTATACACAACCCAACAAAATAGCTACCGGAAGCCTTCGTCGCAAAGCACAATGGCTGCATAGATTTCCAAATAATGAGGTGACAGATTTACGAGGAAATGTAAATACGAGACTTCAAAAATTAAAAGATAATGATTGGCAAGGCGCTATTTTTGCCGAAGCAGGTTTGGAAAGATTAGGATTTATTTCTGAAAAAAATATTAAAAGCCCAACATTTGAAGGTTTCGCAGAACAATTGGATTGGATGCTTCCCGCTCCAGCACAAGGCGCGATGGTAATTGTTGCTTTACAAAACGACAATTTTTCAATTGAAGCTACCAAAAAATTAAATGATTTATCTTCAGAAATTTGTACAACTATTGAGCGTACTTTTTTAAATAAACTCGAAGGTGGCTGCACAGCCCCAATTGGTGCTTTAGCTACTATAATTGAAGATAAAATTCAATTTAAAGGCTGTTTGTTTTCTTTGGATGGCGTTAAGAAAATTGAGGTTGAAGATTCAATTGCATTTCAAAATGACACTTCTTCGATTGAAAAATATAAAGACTTTGCGAAAAATTGTGCGCAAACAATTTTAGAAAATGGCGGTAGACAACTAATGGCGACTATAAAAGCGATATTAAAATGAGTTTGTGGAAATCTCATAAATTATCCAATGTAATTATTTGGTTTCTGGATATTGGTTTATTAGCCTTTGTAATTTTTGATTTTGGGTTCGAAAATTTTCAAGATTTCAGACAATATAAACTTATTGCATTGCCTATTTTGTTGCTTGCACTAATAGGCTTCAATATAGTAAAATATATAGCTTTTCGTAAAGATGAAACTATTCATAAAAGTTGCCGAGTAAATCTGATCATCCTTTTATTATTAGTTGCGCTCGAATTTATAATTGCAATAATAAATTACGAAGATTCGCTTTTTGACACTTTTTTTAGTGCGAGATACGTAATTGAATACGGTTTATTAGTGTATTTCTTTATTAGGTTAACCTTTTTTCTTCGAACTATTTATAGCATTTTTTTTAATCCCGCAATTCTTTTTGTTGGGAGTTTCGCCATTATTGCACTTGCAGGAACATTTTTGCTAATGTTACCGGCAGCAACCACGGCGGGCATTAGTTTTACAGACGCCTTATTTACCGCGACAAGTGCAACCGCAGTTACCGGTTTAATTGTAGTTGATACAGCCAAAGATTTTACAACATTCGGGCAGTCTATTATTATGGTTTTATTCCAGATTGGTGGATTGGGAATGTTAACCTTTACATCATTCTTCGCCTATTTCTTCAAAAGTGGATCGTCCTTTAAGGAAAGTCTATATATGAAAGATATTTTAGGCCACGACAAATTGAACAGCGTAATGCGAATGGTAATGCAGATTGTAGCATTTTCATTAATATTAGAAGGTATTGGCGCAATTTTAATTTGGCAATCTTTAGCTGGAAATACAAAATTTGACCACAAAGGTTTTTTCGCCATTTTTCACGCAATTTCCGCATATTGCAATGCAGGTTTTTCGCTTTCTGCCACAGGACTTTTTGATGATACGTTGCGTTTTAATTACTACTTACAATATGTAATTATGGCGTTAATTATTTTTGGCGGTTTGGGTTATCATATTGCCTATAACGTAATACAATATATCCGTCAGTTTTTTTACAATCTTTACGATAGAAGAAATCAGATCTTTATTTCGCGTGTAATAAATTTGAACACAAAAATTACACTTTACACAACGGCAATTTTAATTATTGCAGGAACAATTTTCTTTCTTTTTTCCGAACAATATACCAACCTAACGCCGCATACAACTGCTTTTGGAAAATTTACAACGGCGCTATTTTCTTCAGTAACTGCTCGTACTGCTGGTTTTAATACGGTAGATTACGCCAACTTTAGCCTTGCCGGACTTTTATTTATGATATTATTAATGTGGATTGGGGCATCGCCTGCATCAACTGGTGGTGGGATAAAAACCACAACTTTTGCAATTGCAACCCTAAATATTTTTGCAACAGCAAGAAATAAACGCTTTATTGAAATTGGAACGCGCAGAGTAGCGCCCGAAGCTGTACAACGTGCTTTTGCAATTATATCCATTTCGCTGGCTTCAATTGGTACGGGAATTTTATTGTTGCTTATCTTTAATCCAGAATTTACGCTGGTTCAAATAGCTTTTGAAGTGTTTTCAGCCTTTAGTACCGTTGGCGTTTCAATGGGAATAACGTCTAGCCTTAGCGAACACAGTAAATATGTGATTATAGCATTAATGTTTTTAGGCCGAATTGGAATGCTTAACTTGCTAATT
Organism: Aequorivita sp.; assembly: GCA_965219125.1. Lineage (GTDB taxonomy): Bacteria > Bacteroidota > Bacteroidia > Flavobacteriales > Flavobacteriaceae > JBBSOK01. Next base: position 2,218,871 of record CBDCMO010000002.1, on the reverse strand, counting down.
GGTATGTTGAAAAGTGTTGGAAAGCCCGAATACGCATATCCCGAGGAAAATATTTTGATTAACTAATAAAGTAAGATATTTTCCACTTAGAATATTAATTTAAAAGATAACCGCCATCGCGGTCAGTAACATGAAAATAGTAGTTATAGGTCTTGGTAATTTTGGGATGAGCTTAGCTATACATCTCTCAAATTCTGGAAACGAGGTAATTGTTGCCGATAGGGATATTGAAAAAATTGAATTAATTAAAGATAAGGTTGCGCACGCCGTTGCTTTTGACGCGACCAATGAAAACGCTTACAACGCTTTACCTTTAAACAGCACAGATTTAGCTGTAATAGCAATTGGCGAAAAAAATGGTGCTGCAATTATGAGCACGGCAATCGTAAAAAAACTTACGAAGGCCAAAATCATAGCGCGATCTGCCTCTGCGCTTGAAGATACAATTTTGGAAGCTATGGGCGTAGATCAAATTATTCATCCCGAACAGGAATATGCCGAGCGTTTCACCAAAAAAATCAACTTAAAAGGAAGTATCGATAATTTTGAGATTGATGGCGAATATTTGGTTTCAGAAGTGGAAGTGAGTAAAAATTTAATTGGGCAAAGTATCGAGCAATCTAATTTTCGTGAAAACCATAATCTCAACATCATTACTATTATAAGAAAAAAACAACATACAAATTTATTGGGCAGAACGGTTGCAAAAAAAGAAGTTGTTGGATTACCAACGCCGGATGTTGTTTATCAAAGTGGCGATATATTGGTAGTTTTTGGAAAGGACAGCGATGTAAAAAAGTATTTGAAAACCTATGCCAACGATTTTATCAACTAAAAAACTGGCTGAAAATCAAAAGCAATTACTGCTGCACGCAAATTGCAGTTTGGTGGAATACAACGCAATTAAAATTGAATTGAACAATTTTCAAATCCCAGATTTTGTTGAAAATGCGATTATTACGAGTCAAAACACAGTTCGTTCAATTATAAACTCAGAAATAACGCTTCGGGAAAAAATCCAAAATTGTTTCTGTGTTGGTGAGAAGACAAGAAAATTTCTTATACAAAATAATTTTAATATAGTTGAATGTGCTGAATATGCTAGCGCGTTATCAGACGTATTAATCGAAAAATACAACGAAAGAAAATTTCACTTCTTTTGCGGAAATATTCGAAGCGATGAAATTCCTTTAAAATTGAAAGAAAATAATATTGCTTTTGAAGTAATTGAAGTTTATAAAACAACTTTAAATAAGAAACAATTCAAAAGAAATTTTGATGCAATCATGTTTTTTAGTCCAAGTGGCGTGAGAAGTTATTTCGACAATAATAAAGCGGACAAGTTTGAATCTGTTGCAGTTTGCATCGGCAAAACAACTGCAGATGAAGCAGAAAAATATGCTGAGAATGTTGTTGTAGCAAATAATACAACCATTGAAAGCATGATTGCGAAAACAGTGAAAATTTTAAAAAGAATTGATAACCATTAAACAGATTCCCGCCTTCGCGGGAATGGAGATATGATAAAAAACGATTTATTTTTAAGAGCTTTAAAAGGTGAAAACGTAGCAAGGCCGCCAGTTTGGATGATGCGCCAAGCCGGCAGATACTTACCGGAATTTCAAGAAATAAAAGCTAAATATGATTTCTTTACACGTTGCCAAACGCCCGAATTAGCAAGCGAAATTACGGTACAACCCATTCGCCGTTATGGAATGGACGCCGCAATCTTATTCTGCGACATTTTGGTAATTCCGCAGGCAATGAATATTGAAGTTGAAATGAAACCGGGCATTGGTCCTTGGTTGCCAAACCCAATCCGTTCGCAAGCTGATGTTGATAAAGTGATTGTTCCCGATATTCAAGAAACATTGGGTTATGTGATGGAAGCCATAAAAATGACAAAGGAAAAGTTGAACGACGAAATCCCATTGATAGGTTTTGCAGGCAGTCCGTGGACTATTTTATGTTATTGCATACAAGGCCAAGGCAGTAAAAATTTTGACAAAGCCAAGGAGTTTTGTTTTACGCAACCAATGGCAGCGCACCAATTACTTCAAAAAATTACAGATACAACTATTGCGTACTTAACTGAAAAGGTAAAAGCAGGCGTAAATGCTGTTCAAGTTTTTGATAGTTGGGGCGGTATGCTTTCGCCAACAGATTATCAGGAATTTAGTTGGAAATATATTCAACAGATAATTGATGCTTTAAAAGACCAAACGCCCGTAATTGCTTTCGGTAAAGGTTGCTGGTTTGCGCTGGATAAAATGGCAACAAGTGGCGCGGCCGCTTTGGGTGTAGATTGGACTTGTTCCCCGCAACAAGCCCGCAAATTGACGGGCGGTAACATTACGCTTCAAGGCAATTTTGATCCCACAAGACTTTTTAGTCCACCTTCTGAAATAAAGAGATTGGTAAAGCAGATGATTGATGAATTTGGGAAGGATAAGTACATTGTAAATCTCGGACACGGAATTTTGCCGAATATTCCATTGGAAAACGCCGCTGCTTTTATTGAAGCTGTACAGGAATATAAGTGAATATAAATTGCTTATTATTTTTAAGAAATTTGTAAAAAGACCACATTCAAATTATGATAAGAAGTATTCTTAGCGGCATTAAAGCTTACAAAAATTCTTTTAAATTAATTGGAAAGTTAGGTCTTTGGAAATATTTTGGCGTGCCAATGGCGATTAGCTTTTTCACTGCGATAATGATTGGTTTTTCGGCTTGGGGTTTGGGCGACAATGTGGCAAATTTGCTGGACAATTTATGGTTTTGGGAATGGGGCGCAGTCACATATCATAAAATTGCCGAAGTTGTTGGGACAATACTCATAATTGCAATTGGTCTAATACTGTATAAACACATTGTAATGGCTTTAAGTGCACCGTTTATGAGTCCAGTTTCTGAGAAGATTGAAAAACATTTTACAGGCAATACCCAACTTCACAGAAATACTACAAATAGCCAACAACTTTGGCGAGGCATCAGAATTAACCTTCGGAATTTATTGATGGAATTGCTTTTATCTATCCCAATTTTTCTAATTGGTTTAATTCCCATAATTGGCGTTATTTCAACCATTTTATTATTGTTGGTTCAAAGTTATTATGCAGGTTTTGGAAATATGGATTACACGCTTGAAAGACATTTAAACTATAACGACAGCATAAAATTTGTAAAACAAAACCGCGGTATGGCAATTGGCAATGGTATTGTTTTTATGTTATTTTTATTAATTCCTGTCGTGGGAATTATTTTAGTACTACCATTTTCAGTGACGGCGGCAAGTATTGAAACGCTTCGGAAATTGGAGCATATTCAACTAAAAGAATCTTAAATTTCAATTTTAAGATTTTAAAAAATCTTCCGAGTCTAAATATTAATTTACCTATGAAAGAAAAATTTACAGCTTATATTAAAGAACTTCAAAATAAAATAACTTCCACTTTAGAAAAGGTAGATGGCAAAGCAGTTTTTAGAGAAGATATTTGGGAAAGACCCGAAGGCGGCGGCGGCAGAAGCCGCGTTATTGAAAATGGAGCCGTTTTTGAAAAAGGTGGTGTAAATATAAGTGAGGTTTACGGCGAATTACCACTAAGTATGCAACAGTATTTTGGGGTTGAAGATGCTAATTTTTTTGCCTGCGGTCTTAGTTTGGTGCTTCATCCCAACAATCCTTTTGCACCAACGGTACACGCAAATTGGCGTTATTTCGAATTGTACGACAAAGAAGGGAATTTAAAAGACCAATGGTTTGGTGGTGGACAAGACTTAACACCCTATTATGTATTTGAAGAAGATGCTATTCATTTTCATCAAGTTTGCAAAAATGCCTGCGATAAGCACGAAAAGACATTTTATGAACTTTACAAAAAGCGTTGCGATGCATATTTTTATAATTCCCACAGAAACGAAGCGAGAGGAATTGGGGGCTTATTTTTCGATTATTTAAAACCAACCGAAAATTTTAGCTCAGAAGATTGGTACAATTTTGTAACTCAAGTTGGCAATAGTTTTTTAGAATCTTACGTGCCAATTGTTGAAAAAAGAAAGAACTTGCCTTTTACATCTGAAAATAAGGATTGGCAGGAAATAAGACGCGGGCGTTATGTAGAATTTAATTTGGTACACGATAAAGGCACGCTTTTCGGCTTGAAAACAAATGGCAGGATTGAAAGCATTTTAATGAGTCTCCCACCAAAAGTACAATGGGTATATAATCATCAACCAGAAAATGGCAGTGAGGAAGAAAAATTGCTGAAGGTATTACAACATCCAAAAAATTGGCTTTAAAGTGATAATTAAAAAGCAACTATTGTAAACCTCGAATTTCAGGAGAATATATTTCAAAATAAGAAAGAGGCCTAAATGGCCTCTTTACTTTTATAACTATAATAAAAATTCATTATTTAATAATCAATCTTTCTGTGTGGGTGTAATTACCGCCGTCTATTTTCAACAAATATATTCCGGTTTGCAAACCTTGCGCGTTGATCGCAGTTGTATTGTCTAAAACAATATTTTGGTTAAAGACTTGTCTGCCATTCATATCAACAATAGTAACAACAACATCACCAACTGGAATTACCGTTTTAATATTAATACTACCATTTGATGGATTTGGATACACTTGAAAGTTTTTGTTAAGCATTCCTTCATCTTGAGTTCCTAACAGACAATCCGTTGGCAAATCGAAAGCTTCTTCTTGGTCAAATCGATTATCGGTACTATTTTGATCTGCGCTAAAGCCTAAACCTCTTCTTGCAAAAACATTCCATATCAAACATCTGTTTACACCTTGATTTGCTAATAAATCTGCAGCCAGAATGGCATCACGACCATCAACAAACCCAGGACTACACGCTTGTAACTTTAGACCATCGATAACTAGCTGCATTGCGATATTATTTCCACCTGTTCCATTGTATAAATCTGGATCGTAACCATATTCGTCTATTAGCGCCCAGTTCAGATCCCACAACATTGTACACCAAATAGAACCAATACCGTGAGGTCTGGATATTCCGGGATTGTTTGTATCATCGTACGTTAATTCATTTATATTAAAATCTGTACTATAAGGTCGTGGTCTAATTCCTGTTCCAGTAGTAGGTTGACCAATTACATACGTTCCAATACCACGCCGATCTGTACCTGCATCACCAGGTTTCATTGTTAGCATTAAACCAAACCAATCACTCCAGCCTTCACCCATTTGCTCTTCATTTTGAAGACAACCTGCTTGGGAGGGGCCACCAGTTAGTCTGTTAGAAATGCCGTGACCATATTCGTGAGAAATAATACCACTATCCACATCGCCATCCAAGTTATAAGGTCCGGCTTCAGCTAAAGATGCGTTTACCGTTGCGCCATTCAAAAGCTCCGTTATAATTGCCTCTCCATCAGCTTGGTTTATCATTATGGATGGTATAGTAACTTGGTCACCCAAAGCACCAGCACCCATTGCAATTGGTGCAGTACCATCATTATTAACTACTATAACAGCGGATGCTCCCGCATTTTCGGCTGCTAAAACTTTAAAGCCAAATTCACAATCACCTCTTCTTATTACTACAATTTTATTTGTAAAACTAGTTCCATTTGTTAAGGGGTCGCAAGCATCATTTGCATCTGTAGATGTACCTGCATTTGTATCCATGGCCAAAACTAAATTACTGGTTATAGGATTCGCTGGTAATGGCGCTCCAAAAGCTGCAGCAATGCCTAGATATCCACCAGCAAGTGGGCCGTTATTTATTGTTAAAGGTTCACCTGCAGGCCCAATTGGCGTCCAAAGATACATTTGCATTCTAGGGTTACCTCCATCTGGCGGTGTTCCAAAATTTGCATTGTCTATACCGCTGCCATCTTGCGCATCCGCATCTACAGAATCGCTACCATTTCCTCCATTACTGTAATTATTTTCTTGAAAATTTCCACTTGCTTCATCAAAACCATATTGATACCAAACATCGTGCATTATATTATTCCAATAAAAAAGATTGACGATAACAGCATCTTCCATATTTACTGGAGATGTATTGAAATTGAACGGAAAATTAAAATCTAAAGCGCTACCACCGTCAGGCGAATATCCAACACCATCATTTGCATTTCTATCTTCCTGCGCTCTTACGTTATTGCCACGAGTAATTGTAAATTCAGCACCATCAGCACCATTTGTATCGTGCCAGCCAAAAGGAGACGCAACGGCGTTTGCCGGATTTACCTCTAAGCTTTCATCGCCATGATTTGGACTCTCCAAAGGAACTGCAAAAACATTATACTGAGGACCGCCCAAAGTCACTTTGCTCGATTGCTTTGCCTTATTCTTAAAAAGAAATGGATTTGAGCTAAAATTATTTTCGTGGTTATGTATTCCTGTTGTATCAAAATTACAATGTGCAACCCAATCGTGCGTATTTAGCAGTTCGCCAGTAACTGCATCTATACGTACACTATAATAATTTTCATTATTTTTAAGTGAAATGCTTAAATCCCAAGCTAACTTTAAGCTATTATCTTCGGTTACTTGATACACTAATTTAACAGGAATATTTTCTGTTGAAATAGAACCGTTTGAAAATATGTATTTGTTATTTTCATTTTCAAGAAGTACTAAACCCGACGGACTAGCCAAATTGAGAGCAGTTGTTGCTTTTGAAATTGCCAGCGAAGGCGTAATTGAAGGCTGTGTTGTATTTACGCGTGCCACCAAATTATTCTGAAAGCTTACGCTTTTAAATAATACACTTCCATTTTTTATTACGAAAGATGAAGATGAATTGAAAATCTCTATTCCTCGATAATTTTGAGTTACATATACATTTTCAGCCTGTAAGCTTTTTGAAAAACTGTGTCTTTCTACAGAAATGTCTGCAATGTCTTGTTGTTGAAAATTCAGCACACTTTTATTGGAATTAAGGTAGTTGCTGATTGTTTGATTGTAATCCTGCGCAAAGGCAAAATTTACTACTAAAAGCAGTAAAATATAGGTAATTTTTTTCATATATAATTTGGGTTATTGAATTGCGAAGGGAAATTAGAATTTATAAAAATAAGCAAAATATGCTACCATTAAACCTTCCTAAATGGTAGATTGTCTAAAAATATTACAAATTATTAAATACATTGTGCAAAAATCACAAGTTTAACACAATAATATTTAGACTAAAGGTTTCCGCGAAGCTTTTGAAAAGTTTGTAATGCATTTCCATCTGTTAACCTCGAAATATAATTACAAATAGACAGTAAATTAAAATATAGTGATTCTCCCATCTGTAAAGTATCCTCTAATTTCTTCAAAATTAAAATATCGTAATGTGTTTTTGAATCCGTTATACAATTATCCAATGACGTTGTGTATGCATCTAAAAGTTGACCCAAAATTTCATATCCGGCTATTTCCTTTTCAATAACCTCGTTGCTATTATACACTTTTTCGACACTTATTTTAATAATGTCGTTTATTTGCGCTTTGTATCTGCTGTGCTCGAGTAAAGGTTCGAAAAAAGTGCCATTTAAAATCCTTGCTTCACTTTCTATAAACAAATCTGCCGCTTCCGTAATTAGCGTGTTTATTGCCAAAGACCGAAGATAGGCGAGTCTATCGGAAGTTTTTTTCAATCCTGCATATTTGTTAGAATTAATTGATGTCTTTACCAAATTAATAAGATATTCCAATGCAAATTCTTCTTCAATTAAACCGAGGTTTATTCCGTCTTCAAAATCTATGATTGTGTAACAAATATCATCGGCCGCTTCAACTAAAAAAGTTAGCGGATGCCGTGTGTAACTAAGTTCATTGTTGTTGCCTCGTTTTTTCAACCCTAATTCTGAAGCAACTTCTTCAAAAAAAGTTTTTTCAGATTGAAAAATACCGAACTTTTTGTCGGCTACAGCTGTTGTGGGTTTTTTTGGTAGCGACTCTTTGGGATATTTTATAAAGGCACCCAAAACTGCGAACGATAGCCGCAAGCCACCTTCAACGCCATTATTCGATTCTGTAACAATTTTAAAACCATTGGCATTTCCTTCAAAATCTATTAAATCCTGATATTCCTTTTCAGATAATTTATTTTTATATCTCGTTCCGTTTCCACTTTTAAAATATTTGCCAATTGCCTTTTCGCCACTATGGCCAAATGGTGGATTGCCAATATCGTGCGCCAACGCTGCGGCGGCAGTTATTGCGCCAAAATCATTAAATTGATACCCGTGAATGGTTTGTAAATGCGGATATTTTGAAATTAATGCCTTCCCTACAATTCGACCCAACGATCGAGCAACTACCGAAACTTCTAGACTGTGTGTTAATCTGGTATGCACAAATGAGGTTTTACTCATTGGTATAACCTGCGTTTTGTCCTGCAGACTTCTAAAAGCGGACGAAAATATAATGCGATCGTAATCTACTTCAAAACCCAAACGCGTTTCGTCCTGTTCCTTCCGAAGCCTCTTATTTGTATCTCCTTGTCTGCGCAAGCTTAAAAGCTGTTCCCATTTCATCATTTTGTTAAAAATTTTGGAATGCAAGATACTGATTTCAAATTTTTAACGCATTTATAATATAAGCAAGTAATTATCACCGGTATCTAGTTTAGGACATTAAACTACGTAACATTTAGATAACCTTACAACAACGTATTGGTAATAGGGAGTTAACACGGACTTTACATTGTGTGTGTTTCTTTGCACCAAGAAATTAAACCAATCTATGAAAAATATTTTCACCTCGCTTTTGCTTTTTGTAACGGTCATAACTTTTGGCCAAACAACAGGCTCTATAGTAGGAAAGTTAACAGACAAAGACTCAAACGACCAACCGCTGCCATTTGCAAATGTAATTATTACAGGAACATCAATTGGTGTAACATCAGACTTTGACGGTCTTTATAACATTGAAAACGTGCCAGTCGGAATTTATACTGTTTCATACAGTTTTGTAGGTTACGAAACCGTTGAAATACCAAATGTAAAAGTTGAAGCAAATAAAGTTACATCAGTAAATGTGCCAATGGGCGCTAGTGCCGCAACTTTAGATGAAGTTGTAATTAAAACTACCGTAAAAAGAGAAAGTGAAGTTGCATTATTGCTTGAACAGAAAGAAGCTTCTGTTATTAAACAAAGTATCGGGGCAGAAGAGCTTAGCCGAAAAGGTGTGGGCGATGCTGCAGGTGCTGTATCAAAAATATCAGGTATTTCTCGCCAAGAAGGCAGTAGTAATGTTTATGTAAGAGGTTTGGGTGACAGATACCAAAGCACAACCTACAACGGCCTTTCGCTACCAAGTAACGATATTGAAAAGAAAAATATAGATTTAGGTCTTTTCTCAAGCGATGTAATACAAAGTGTGTCTGTAAGTAAAGCATATGCTACAGAATTTTATGGTGATTTTGCCGCAGGTAATGTAGATGTTAAAGCAAAAGAATATACTGGTAAAGGCTTTGCCGATATTAGTATTGGTGCAGGAATTAACACAAAAGCAATTGGTGAAGATTTTGTAAAAAGCGAAGGCACTAGTTATTTTGGTTTTTACAATAGGTATAACCACAACCCATTTGCAGTAGTATTGTCTAATGGTGTTGATCCGGTAGCTGCGGAATCTCCCGTAGCTTTTGAAGGTACTTTTAGTGGGGGAACATCTTTCAAGACTGGTAAAGAGTCGCGACTTAGCATATTTGGAACTGCTAGTTTCAACAACAATTATGAATACAGAAAAGGGCCGACAACAGATTTCTCAACAACCGAAAATAAAAGTTTCCCATCTGCTGAAGAATATGAGTACAGTACAACGACAACCGCAATGGCCAATCTTATTTATAAGTTTGATTCAGATAACAAGGTAAGTTTTAATTCACTCTTTATTAATAGTGCAAGTGATGAGGTAGGATATTTTGGTCGTGATGGTTTGGGAAGAGCTAAAGATGCGCCATTAAGCGCGGACAAAGGCTTTTACCAACAAAACGTACAGTTTGACCAAGATATGATTTTTGTTAACCAACTTTTGGGTACACATAAAGTTGATGAAAAATTCGACTTTAAATATGGTATTGGTTACAACAAGGTTTTTTCAAGACAGCCGGACAGAAAGCGTATAAGTTTAGAACAATATGATCTTGCCTTGGATAATGATCCTGCAACAAATCCAACATTTTACGACAATACAAATTATGATAATCAGCGCTACTTTCAAAGTATTGAGGAAGAAGAGCTAAATAGCTTTTTAACCTTAGGTTATCAAGCTTCGGAAAAAGTAAAACTGAATTTTGGTTATAACGGCAGAACGAAAGAGCGTTTATTTGAAAACATACGCTATGGCCTTACTCCCGTAGACCCAAACTATCAAGTTACAGATGTAAATAACTTTAACAATATATTTTTACCGCAGAACTTAGGTGTAGTTTTTAATACACAAGTATTTAGAGCCATAGCACCAGCAAATGGTATTGGAAATGTAAATTATCCAGGTCTTCCAGAAAACACCTATACCGGTAATTTAGATATCCATGCAGGTTTTATTAATGCGGAACTTATTTTTGGCACAAAATGGTTGGTAGTTCCAGGTATTCGTCTAGAATCCTTTGACCAAAAAATTAAGTATGATGTAATCAACATTTTAAATACAGACCCTGGTTTTCGCTCAGCTTACGAAAATTTTTTATTGCCAAGTTTAAACGTTCGATACGCTTTAAACGAACAACAAAATTTACGTTTTGCCTTCAGTAAAACAGTTTCAGTTCCTGAATTTAAGGAAGTTGCACCATTTGTTTATGAAAACATCTCCAACCAAGTTGGTGGTAATCCAGATTTATTGAATGATCCATCATTTTCTCAAATTTATAATCTTGATTTAAAATACGAATGGTTTTTCGGCCGTGGTGAAATATTCTCGCTCGCAGCCTTTGGAAAACAGATTAACGACCCAATAAATAGGGTTACTGCAAACGACGCAACAGGTGTTCAACGCTATTTTAGAACAGGAGACAAAGCTGAAATTTTTGGTGTAGAACTGGAAGCCCGTAAAGATTTGTTACAGGATGAAAATGATAATGCTATATTTTCAATAGGCTTTAACGCAACCTACACGCATACTAAGCAGGATTTAAAAAGCACTAATGGCCTTTTTACGTCCACCTTTGAAGAAGGCCGAACCGAAAAATTACAAGGCGCTTCTCCATTTATAGTTAATGCCGATTTAAACTACAGCCCTTCTTTCGGCGAAAGCTACAAGCCAGTTGTAACAGCAGTTTTCTCGTACTTCAGCGATAGGATTGATGCTATAGGTGCCGGACAACTGGGCAACGTGATTGAAAAAAGTGTCCCGACTTTAGATCTTGTTTGGAAAAACCAAATAGGAAAAGGATTTGAAGTAAATCTTGCCGCAAAAAACTTATTGGATCCAACCATCGAATACATAAGAGAGGCAGATGGAGCAGATGTACTAGTAACATCGCCAAACGGAAAAGGCATAGCCTCTTATAAACGAGGAATTAACCTAGGATTACAACTTAAATATAACTTTTAAACTATAAATAACAAATAATAATCAATACAAAAAAGAAACAATGAAAACATTCAAATTATTTTTTATCGCAGCTATAGTGGCATCTCTTTTTGCCGCGTGTCAAAGAGATAACACACCAGATATCGTTATAAACGATAACAGCGTATCTACTACAACAACCACAAATACAACAGGAGGTAATGACTCTATACCACCGCCACCAACCGGCTGTATTGAAATAGGGGGAACAAAAATTGCTGATTTAGTCTTAGTAGCGGATCAATGTTATATACTTACCGAAGCTTTAATTATGACTAGTGGTACTACACTTACAATACCCGAAGGTGTAGTAATTAGAGCAAATTTAGGTAACGCTGCTGGTAGCTATATTGCAATAGCGCAAGGAGCAAAAATTGATGCAAGAGGAACTGCACAAAAACCTATAGTGATGACCTCTAATACCAACACGCCGCTTGCAGGAGATTGGGGTGGTTTAATATTATTAGGAAAAGCACCAACTAATGCTGCTGCAACTGGCGCAACTTCAACTTCAGAAATTGGAAATTTACCTTATGGAGGTGGCGATAATTCTGATAATTCTGGTGTTGTAAAATATGTAAGAATTGAATATTCCGGTGGTGCTGCTTCTGGTTCTGCTGAAAATAATGGATTTTCTTTCTATGGTGTTGGTAATGGTACAACAGTAGATCATATTGAATCTTATGAAGGTGCTGATGATGGAGCTGAATTTTTTGGAGGCACTGTTAATGTAAGCTTTTTAGCATCCGTAAACAATCAAGATGACTCTGTGGATTGGACAGAAGGTTATTCAGGCACAATTACAGATATTTACATTAAGCATGGCGTTGTTCGGAATAGAGCTTTAGAAGGAGATGGTTTTAATCCTGAAATTGGAAACAATGGTGGTTTCTTGTCAAATCCAACAATGTCAAATATATCAATTATAGGTTTAGGCTCAACATCAACTGGTGTAACACAAGCTAACAACTTTCGTGAAGGAACAAAAGGTACTTTTAACAATATGGTAATACAAGGTTATAGTGGTGGTTTTAAATTGGATGGTAATGATACAGACCGTCCTACCGGACAAAATATTTTAGACGGTACTTTACGCGTTAATGGCATTGTATTAACAGATGTTACTACACCAATATCCAATAACACTGGCTTTACATTTACAGATGATCAATTTTTATTTGATATAGGTAATGCTACTGGTACAGACTTCGCAACTTGGGGCGCTGGTTGGGCAAGACAGTAGTGATATTACGACTTAAATTAGTCAAAAAAAAAGGGTTGCTTATAATAAGCAACCCTTTTTTGATTTTAAACCAATTACTATTTGAACAAATTATTTATAATTACTCACAATTTGTGAATCAGTTTTCTTGTAGGTTTTTACGGCAGCCATTCTAGAATCATCATACTTAACCACTTTTAAGTCTTCACCTTGGTAAAAATACCAAGTGCCAACTTTATTACCATTATCATATTGTGCAACGGCAGTTTTGTTTCCATCGGAATCATAACTTATCCATTCGCCCTGTAATTTGTTGGCTTTTGTGTAAAAGCCGGTTTGTGCAACTTCGCCATTTGGATGGTATAAAGTTGCTTCAATCAAATTGCCCTTTTCAAGGAAGACATTTTTTTTGGTTTCTTGTGCAAATGCGATGCTTGCTGTAAAGCATAAAATGCAGATTGTTATAAGATTTTTCATTTTTTATAAAAAATTAAGTGTTAATAATACGCCTCAAGCAAGTATTGTCTTCAGAAAAAGCCTGCCCATTTTTTTTACTTTCGGCAACTTTACAACCATTTTCCCTGATTGTTCGTCAAATATAATATATTATTTACATTAAAACAACGTTTAGGTAACATTAAATTAACATTGAAATTTTAAATAGTTGAAATTCAAGTTCTTAAATAAATTATATTCTTCACAAATGACTCGTATAATGACCAATCATTACAATGTAAGGTCGAAATTCATTATTAAGTCATAACATTATAATAACACACGCTTCAAAAATAAACGTGAAATTTGCGTTCACTTCTAAAAGAGATTTATGGATAATATCTACATTATTATGCTTGTTGCTTTAGGCATCCTTGCCATTGCAGATTTAGTTGTAGGTGTTAGTAACGATGCTGTAAATTTTCTAAATTCAGCCATTGGCTCAAAAGTAGTTTCTTTTAAAACTATTATGATTGTGGCTAGTGTTGGTATTGCTTTTGGTGCATTATCATCAAGCGGGATGATGGAAGTTGCTCGAAAAGGTATTTTCGTCCCATCACAATTCTACTTTGATGAGATAATGATCATATTCATAGCCGTAATGGTTACGGATATCTTACTTCTCGATTTTTTCAACAGCCTAGGTTTGCCAACTTCTACCACTGTTTCAATCGTTTTTGAACTTTTGGGAGCTGCTGTATGTATGGCAATAATTAAAATAAGTAATAATGATGACAGCTTGTTGCAATTGGGTGAATATATAAATACCGACAAAGCGCAGGAAATTATTTACGGTATATTATTATCTGTTGTTATTGCTTTCACAGTTGGTACCATTGTGCAGTTTGTTGCTCGTTATTTACTTACCTTCAATTTTCAAAAGAAAGCTGCTTGGGTTGCCGCCGTTTTTGGTGGTATAGCAATTACTGGTATTGCGTATTTCATAATCTTAAAAGGTCTCTCAAGCACTCCGCTACTTCCCGATGCTTTTAAAGCTTGGGTTTCGGTCAATTTATGGTTATTCCTTCTTTATAGTTTTATTTGTTGGTTTTTAGTCTCTTTGCTTCTAATTAAATTGTTCAAGATTAGCATTTATAAACTTGTAATAATTCTGGGAACCTTTGCATTGGCGATGGCCTTTGCTGGTAATGACTTGGTGAATTTTATTGGTGTGCCAATGGCAGGCCTGCAGGCGTATCAACTTTGGGAAGCAAGCGGAGTTGCGGCAACTTCTTTTAAAATGGATAGTTTGGCAAATGCTGTACAGACCAATCAATTGTTATTATTATTGGCGGGAGCAGTAATGATTCTAACCTTATTTTTTAGCGAAAAAGCCAAACGCGTTGTTAAAACATCTGTAGATTTATCTAGACAAGATGAAATAAAGGAGCGATTTCAACCAAATTGGCTTTCTCAAAATTTAGTGCGTGGCACTATATTCTTAAATGATGGTTTATTGAAGATAGTGCCAAAAAGTGTCCTCAGTAACGTTTCAAAAAGATTTACGCTACCTACTTCAAAAAAGATATTAGGGGAAGATGCTCCCGCTTTTGATATGGTTCGCGCTGCTGTAAATTTAATGGTGGCCAGTATATTAATATCCGTTGCAACGGGTATGAAATTACCATTATCCACAACTTACGTAACTTTTATGGTTGCTATGGGTTCTTCTTTGGCAGATAAGGCCTGGGGAAGTGATAGTGCCGTCTATCGTGTATCTGGTGTTCTAAGTGTTATTGGAGGATGGTTTATGACAGCCATAACCGCTTTTACCGCAGCAGCAATATTAACTTTAATATTATATTTCTTCGAAGTTCCGGCTCTAGTCATTCTTTTCTTATTGGCAATTGGCCTGATTATTAGAAGTTATATTAAAGGAAAACAAAAAGCTCAGGATTTTAAAGAGGAAATGTCCTTTAAAAAAGCTGTGAGCAACAGTACCGCTGGCGTAATTGAGGAAAGTAGTAATAATGTTTCAACAGTCATGAAACGTGCTGGAAAACTATTGGCATACACAATTGAAAATCTTAGCAAACAAGATTTAAAAGGATTGAAAAAAGGTAAGAAGCAAAGCAAAAAACTTGCCGACGAGATGGATGATATTAATACGCACGTTTTTTATTATATGAAAAACGTTGACGATACTTCGCAAGGGGCAAGCCGGTTTTATTTACTTATACAGGACACCTTAAATGATATTGTACAATCTTTGGATTTCATTAGCGAAAAAAGCTACAAGCACGTAAAGAATGGCCATAAAGGTTTAAAATATAATCAGATAAGAGATTTAAAGGAAATTGAGGATAAACTTTTGATATTATTTGAAAGAGTAAAAAAGGAATTTGATAACCAAACGCTTCAAAACTTACCTTCTATTATCGATGAGAAGCAAATGTTCTTGGATTACATTAGCCTGGAAATTGAAAAACAAATAGAACGTACTAAAAAAGACGAAAGCAGCCCAAGAAATACGTCTCTATACTTTTCAATTTTATTGGAGTGCAAAGATTTGGTTGAAGCTACAACCAAATTGTTGGAACAGTATTTTATTGAGTACACACGTACAAAAAGTACTTCGAAATTTTAGCTTTATACTAGTCTCAAAAAAACTAGAATTTCATTACTGCTGTACTCCAAAATAAGCATTTTTTGTAATTAGATTTCATTTCCGAAAGACAGACCTTAATATTAAAACCACTACACTTTTAGTTATTTCAAAAAAAAAGTCAACAATATATAAAATATACCATTGACTTATTATGATTAGTTAAATTAGAACTTCAGTTTTTTATTATAGCTGTTTAGAAAGCACTAAACTTTTTTTACGACCCACACATTAAACAATCATCATCTGGCCCGCCGTTTTTGGATTTTTCCATCATCTCACGAAATTCTGAAGGTGACATTGCTTTTTGGTCGGTTTCTAAATTGTTTGAAGATTCTGATTTTATTTCAACCGCAGCAACTGCTACTTCAGCAACTGCTTTCAAAGGCTTTTTTGCTTCCTCTTTTTTCAGAGTAAACTTTATAGCATCTACCGCGCTCTTCGTTCTTAGATAATACATTCCTGTTTTTAAACCACTTTGCCAAGCGTAAAAGTGCATTGACGTTAGTTTGCTCATATTCGCATTTTCCATAAACAGATTCAAGCTTTGGCTTTGGTCGATAAAGTAACCACGGTGGCGGCTCATATCAATAATATCCTTCATACTAAGTTCCCAAACTGTTTTGTACAATTCCTTCAAATCCTGTGGAATATCTACATCTTGAACCGAACCGTTATTGCGCATTATCTGTTCTTTCAAATCATCATTCCACAATCCAAGTTCTACCAAATCATTCAACAAATGTTGATTTACAACAATAAATTCGCCGGAAAGAACTCTTCTCGTGTATATGTTTGAAGTATACGGTTCAAAAGCTTCATTATTACCAAGAATTTGTGATGTTGAAGCCGTTGGCATTGGAGCAACTAATAATGAGTTACGCACGCCGTGCTTTTTGATATCTTTTCTCAGTTTTGCCCAATCCCATCGGCCGCTTAATTCTTCATCTTTAATTCCCCACATATTATGTTGAAAAAGACCTTGTGAAATTGGCGAACCTTCATAACTTTCATATTTTCCATCTTCTTTTGCTTCTTCCATTGACGCGGTTAGAGCAGCAAAATATAAGGTTTCAAATATCTCTTGGTTCAATTTTTTCGCTTCATCACACGTAAATGGTAAACGGAGTAAAATAAAAGCATCTGCCAAACCTTGAATTCCCAACCCAACCGGACGATGGCGGAAGTTGCTATTTTCAGCCTCTTTTACAGGATAATAATTTCTATCGATTACTCGGTTAAGGTTTTTGGTTACGCGCTTTGTTACACGGAACAATTCTTTATGGTCAAATTCATTGCCCTTAATAAACATTGGCAACGCAATAGACGCAAGATTACATACGGCAACCTCATCTGGCGCGGTATATTCCATAATCTCCGTACATAAATTTGAAGAACGGATTGTTCCCAAATTTTTCTGGTTGCTCTTGCGGTTTGCGGCATCTTTATAAAGCATATAAGGCGTGCCGGTTTCAATTTGAGATTCTAATATTTTTTCCCAAAGTTCTCTTGCTCTAATAGTTTTTCGGCCTTTATTTTCAGCTTCATATTTTAAATAAAGTGCATCAAACTCTTCACTATGTACATTGTATAAATTAGGACATTCATTTGGGCACATCAATGTCCATTCTGCATCATCCTTTACTCGTTTCATAAACATATCCGGAATCCACATTGCGTAAAAAAGATCACGCGCGCGCATTTCTTCTTTTCCTGTGTTTTTCTTTAAATCCAAAAAGTCGAAAATATCTGCGTGCCACGGTTCTACATAAATTGCAAAACTTCCTTTACGTTTTCCGCCACCTTGATCTACATATCTTGCCGTATCATTAAATACGCGCAACATCGGCACAATACCGTTTGATGTTCCATTCGTCCCAGAAATATACGAACCCGTTGCACGAACGTTGTGAATTGAAAGACCAATACCGCCTGCAGATTGTGATATTTTTGCTGTTTGCTTTAATGTATCATAAATACCATCAATACTGTCGTCTTTCATTGCCAGTAAAAAACAAGAAGACATTTGAGGTTTCGGCGTTCCGCTATTAAATAAAGTTGGCGTTGCATGCGTAAAGAACTTTTTGGACATTAGCTCGTACGTTTCTTTTACTGCAGCCAAGTCATTAAGATGTATTCCCAAAGAAACACGCATTAACATATGTTGCGGTCTTTCGGCAATTTGGCCATTTAATTTCAATAGATATGAACGCTCCAATGTTTTAAAACCGAAATAATCATATCCAAAATCGCGGTTGTATATAATTGTACTGTCTAAATCTTCTGCATTATTTTTAACCACCTCATAAACCTCATCGCTCAATAAAGGTGCTTTTTTACCCGTTCGCGGATTTACATATTCATACAAATCTGTCATTACCTCAGAAAATGACTTTTTGGTGTTTTTATGTAAGTTGGAAACTGAAATTCTAGCCGCCAATCTCGCATAATCTGGATGTGTAGTTGCCATTGTTGCGGCAGTTTCGGCCGCAAGATTGTCAAGTTCACTTGTTGTAACGCCATCATACAAACCTTCAATTACGCGCATTGAAATTTTAACGGGATCTACTCTTTCATTAAGACTATAGCACAGTTTTCGTACACGTGCTGTAATCTTGTCAAACATTATGGGTTCTTTGCGG
This sequence comes from Aequorivita sp., assembly GCA_965219125.1. GTDB lineage: Bacteria > Bacteroidota > Bacteroidia > Flavobacteriales > Flavobacteriaceae > JBBSOK01. Next base: position 2,200,353 of record CBDCMO010000002.1, on the reverse strand, counting down.
CCATCTCTCTTTACTACATTCATAGGGCGGGGTTATTATAGGTTTGTGGGTATTGAAGCAAAAAATAGCTGTTGAACAATTTATAAATTGCACAATACCAATTAATTAAAATTTATTTTTAAATGTGGAACTCTTATTTCATTAGTTACGGAAGTTCTCGCTTCCCGCTTTAATGATGTCCCTAAAAATCTGAATCGAAACTTATCTTGTTGCTTTCTTTGTCAGTATTGGTAACACCGGCTTTTTGATATTCGGCAACGCGTTTTTCGAAGAAATTTGTCTTTCCCTGCAACGAAATCATATCCATAAAATCAAACGGATTTGCGGTGTTGTATTCCTTCTCGCAATTCAATTCAACTAAAAGTCTGTCAGTTACAAACTCAAGATATTGTGTCATTAATTTTGAATTCATCCCGATTAAACTTACTGGTAAAGATTCGGTAATAAATTCGCGCTCAATATTTAATGCATCTACCAAAATCTCGCGGATTCTTTCTTTTGGAACTTTATTAATTAAGTGATTATTGTGTAAATGAACCGCAAAATCCGCATGAACACCTTCATCACGTGAAATTAGTTCGTTGCTAAAAGTTAATCCCGGCATCAAACTACGTTTGCGTAACCAGAAAATTGAGCAAAATGCACCGCTAAAGAAAATACCTTCAACTGCTGCAAAAGCTATTAATCTTTCAGCAAAAGAATCGCTATCTATCCATTTTAAAGCCCAATCTGCTTTTTTCTTAATGGCAGGAAAAGTTTCGATTGCATTAAAAAGCATATCCTTTTCCTTTTCGTCCTTTACATAGGTATCGATAAGTAACGAATACGTTTCGCTATGAATGTTTTCCATCATTATCTGGAAACCATAGAAAAATTTTGCTTCGCTGTATTGAACTTCGTTTACAAAATTTTCAGCAAGATTTTCATTTACGATACCGTCGCTAGCTGCAAAAAATGCAAGAATATGTTTGATGAAATAACGCTCGTCAGCATTTAATTTTGTTTGCCAATCGTGAAGGTCTTGGTGTAGATCAATTTCTTCAGCAGTCCAAAAACTTGCTTCGCTATCTTTATAAAATTTCCAAATATCGTGATGCTTTATTGGAAAAATAACAAAACGGTTTTTATTCTCTTGTAAAATTGGTTCAACTACACTCATTATGTCCTTTGTTTTAAAATTAAAATCTGTTATTACTTGGGACTAACAAATATGAAAAAATTTGAAGCGGAAATAGTAAGATTTTGACTTAGGTTTTCAACAAAGTTTTCAACATTTGGTTTGACAAATGTTATTATCATTTTGTTAAACAGAACGCTTATCACTTTGAATATCAGATTTTTAAATTAAACAAGTAAGGTTGTGAACAAAATAGATAATTGTCGTTGATAAGCCTAAAATCTATATGTTTTATAGGCTCTAACGTGATACAATCAAACCAATTTGCACACATTATTTTTGAACAAAATTTATAGACAGTCTGACTATTTAATAAGCTACAAAATGCAGATTTTCAATTTTAGTGTAGAAAAATGTTTCAAAAATACAATTCGAAATTCAATTTGAAATCTGCGGAAAGATGAAATTATAGAGATGAAGCAACTTTTTCAAGCTCGTCATACCAATTTTCGCCAAACTTTCGAATAAGCGCAACTTTTACAAATTTGTAAACCGGCACTTTTAATTGTGCGCCCAACGTACAAGCGTCACTGCATATTGGCCATTTATGGTAATTTACGGCAGCAAATTCACTGTAATCCTGTACGCGAACGGGATAAAGGTGACAAGAAATTGGCTTGCGAAAATCTATTGTGCCAGCGTTAAAGGCATCTTCAATCCCGCAACTTGCCGTGCCAGTTTCGGTAAAAGTTACATAAGCGCACTCTTTGCCTTCAACCAAAGGTGTTTCTAGTTCGTCAAAATCACTCATAATATAAGTGCCTTGGGCTTCAATAGCTGCAATACCTTCCGCACGTAAAAAGGGTTTTACTTTTGGATATATATTTTTGAGGATTTCTGTTTCTTCCTTTGTAACGGGCGCCCCAGCTTCGCCTTCAATACAACAAGCACCTTTGCACGCATTAAGATTGCAGACAAAGTCCTTTTCAATTAACTCTTCGGAAACGATGGTTTTGCCAATTTGAAACATAGCAACAAACTTAGGCAATTTTGTTGTTTGAAGTTGGGGTATTGTGGATGAATTGGTTGAAATTATTCTTTTGAATAATTTGCCTATATGTTGAGAAGACAGAAATTTAAATAATAAAATAAATGCTTAAATAAATTAGTCACGCTTATCAAAAGCGCGCCAGAGGATTTTCATGTTTCCAAATGAAGATAAGAAAATAATACGTTTAAAAATTAAAATAGCAATCAATAACCGTAATTTTGTAGTCTGAAAAATACATCATGAATTTTAATTTTAAGGAAATTGCTACAGCCACAATGGTGCTTTTTGCCGTTATTGATATTATTGGCAGTATTCCTGTAATTATCTCGCTTCGGGAAAAGAGTAGCGAGATTCGTAGCGGTCGCGCTTCTATTATTGCAGCTATTGTAATGACCGTTTTTCTTTTTATTGGTGAGGAAATTTTAAATCTTATTGGCATTAATGTGAATGAATTTGCCGTTGCTGGAGCATTCATCCTCTTTTTTATTGCGTTGGAAATGGTATTGGGCGTTACACTTTTTAAACAAAAGGAAGGGGCATCTAATATGGCAACTGTCTTTCCAATTGCATTCCCAATAGTTGCAGGGCCGGGAAGTTTAACAACATTGCTTGCACTTAGGGCAGAGTATAGTATCGAAAATATTATAGTGGCAATTATTGTAAATATTGTAGTGGTTTTTGTGGTGTTAAGAACTTCGGGGAAACTGCAGCGCTTTTTAGGTAAAGCAGGAATTGCTATAATAGAAAAGATTTTCGGTGTAATTTTGCTGGCAATTGCGGTAAAATTATTTACCAGCAATATTCAAGAATTATTCAATTGAAAAAGAATTAATTCTACTCGATATTTTTTTGAAATTTTAAAAATTACTGTTATGAAAATATTCACTTATATATTAATGGCGTTGGCGTTGGGATTAATAATTTATACAGCAACATTACTGGATTTTGATCATCTATTTGAAGGTGAAAGCGCCATTGCATCTATCTGCATTATGGCTGCTGCTTGTGCTTTGGTACTTTTGTCAATACTTACCGTGTCACGAAAAATTGCTGCGAAACAGAAAAATTAATTCGCAGTTTTAGCGCGTTGGTCAAGTTCCAGTACTTTCAGAATCATTGGGTCGTCTTGGTTCATTATATATTCGAAACCATTTTGACCATATAATTGCTGTGCAAGATTTGCTTTTAGAGATTTTTTAAGTGTCCCCGAATAGCTTTTTAAATCTATTTGTGCTTGATCAAATTTTGCGTATTCCATAAAATCCTTCATCATCACATCAGTCACTTCGTACGATTTTACGAAATCTTCAAAAGCTAGATTTTTGAACATTGGTCTATTTTTTTCTAAATATTCAAAGATAAAATAGCTCATAAAACCGCTTCGGCTTACGTATTGAATTGTTTCATTTTCAACACTTGTATCCTTTGGCACAAAAACATCAGGAATTATACCGCCGCCGCCGTATACCACTTTGCCTTTTGGTGTAACATACCTTAAACTGTCGGCAACTTTTATACTATCGGCATGCATAAGCTCACCATTTCTATATCTTTTTTCGTAATCGCTGTAATAGGCTTCGTTCCCATTACCATACGGTTTTTGAATGCTTCGGCCAGTTGGCGTATAATATCTGGCTATTGTTAACCGTACTGCACTGCCGTCGCCCAAACTCATTTCGCGTTGCACCAAACCTTTACCAAAAGATCTCCTGCCCAAGATTGTACCTTTATCATTATCCTGCAACGCGCCAGCGACAATTTCACTTGCAGATGCCGTGTTCTCGTTTATTAAAACATATAATTTGCCTTCTTCAAAATCGCCACGACCGCTGGAATATGTTTTTTTGACTTCTCCAGTTTTATTTTTTGTAATGAGTACTAATTTATTGTCTGCTAAAAATTCGTCAACAATTTTTTCTGCGCTGCTAACATATCCGCCGGGATTGTTGCGCAGATCCAATACCAATTCTTTGATTCCCTGATCTTTTAAGCCGTCTAGAGCTTTTTCAAATTCGCTATACGTAGTTTCGGAAAAGCGGTTGATTTTTATATAACCTAAATCTTTAGTCAATTTATAACTTGCATCTACACTTACAAGCGGCACCAATTTGCGTTTAACTTTAAGATCCAACAATTTGCTGGTGCTTGGCCTGTAAACCCGTAATTGAACTTTACTATTTATTTCTCCTTTTAAATATTTTGAAATGCTGTCTCGCGCAGTATCCGTTCCATACAATTTATTATCGTCCGCAAATAGAATTCTATCGCCAGCACGAATGCCAGCTTGTTCGGCAGGACCACCTTTTATTGGGCTGATAACTGCAATTGTGTCTTTGTAAACATAAAAACTTACGCCTATGCCAGTAAAGTTGCCGCGCATATCGTCAGCATTTTTGTCGTATTCGCTTTTAGGGATATAAACAGAATGTGGATCCAGATTTTCAAGAATACCGTTTACCGTAACGTCAACAATACTATCGGTATTAACCTTGTCTACATATTCGTAATCTATGTAGTCTATTAATCTGTTAAGCTTATCTTTTTTTGAATTGGTTGCGAAAATCTTTTCAGTACTATCGTTGAAATTCAATTTTGAACCAACAAAAATGCCCAGCGCCAACGCGGCACCAACGTAAAGTGGAATATAGTTTTTATAATTGGACATTAATTTTCTAAATCTGAAATATGATCAATAGTTACGCCTGCTTTTTCTAAAAATTTAAGACCGCTTGTGTCTTTGTATTCTTCAAAATAAACCAATCTTTTAATACCTGCTTGGTGTATTAACTTGCTACATTCTTTGCACGGTGAAAGGGTTATGTAAAGTGTTGCACCTTGGCAAGCGTGCGTACTTGCGGCAACTTTGAGTATGGCATTTGCTTCGGCGTGCAGTACGTACCATTTTGTATAACCTTCATCATCTTCGCAAATATTCTCAAATCCAGTTGGCGTGCCGTTGTAGCCATCACTAATTATCATTTTATCTTTTACAATAAGTGCGCCAACTTGTCTGCGTTCGCAATAGGACAATTTACTCCACTCCAAAGCCATACGCAGATAAGCCACGTCGTATTGTCTTTGCTTCTTTGTTTTAGTATTCAATGTTGATTTTCAATTAGTTGCAGGCTGAAAAGTGTTGGTTTTTTCAATAAATTCTGAAAAAAGTTCACTTTAACAATTTGTAGCGAAAGTAACTGTAAGTTACAGTTTTACAAAAATTACTTTGTTAAGTATTTTATAAAAGCGAAAGGAGAAATTTTGATTACTAAATTGCTCTTTTAAAAAAGCCAATTATTTATGAGCATTGGTATCGCGAGACCCAAAACTAACGAAGATATTACTAAAACCCAATCTCTCTTTTTGAAGCGGAACAAGGTTTGAAAAATCAGCGAAATAATTAATACTATTAGTACAACACTAAGTTGTGCAGCTTCAATACCAAGTGCGAATTCCAACAATGGCAAAATCTCTTTTCCTTCATTTATACTATTGAAAAATGAAGCGAAACCCATTCCGTGAATTAAGCCGAAGAAAATGGTTACGATGTAAAGAATATTCAGTTTTTCTAATTTTTTCTCTTTACCTGCCGTGAAAAGATTGAAAATTGCTGTGGCTATTATTGTTACCGGAATTAAAAATTCAATCAATTTGCTTGAAACCGAAACAACACCATAACTCGCCAAAAGCAACGATAGCGTGTGGCCTATTGTAAACATTGTCACCAAAAGCAAAACGCGTTTCCAAGATGCAAAAGTGTAAGCAGCGCATAAAACCGCGAGAAATAAAATATGGTCGTACGCTTTCCAATCAAGCACATGATGAAGGCCGAGTTGAAAATATAGCCAAAAATCTGACATTATAATTTACGGATTTGGGGATTCGTGTAAATATAGGTACTATTTAAATAATGTGAACAGCTAACATATTCTGAATTGGTTTCTAAAATGTTAAAAATTAATTATATCTTTAATTTTTAACAACTTAGAAATATCGCACTTATGAAAAAACTTCTACTCCTATTTTTCGCTATTTTTATTAGCGTTCCAACATTCGCGCAAGATCCCAATATTGTTGGAACTTGGTATCTGCAAGGCTTTACTGTGGATCTTGGTGATACTCAGTTTATATCAAAAAATAGTGCGCCACAGAATCCTTCAATTACTATTGACGAAAATTTTAATTTTATTGGAATTGGTGCATGCAATACTTTTTCGGGTATTTTTAATTATATAACCGGATCGGACGATTCATATCTTCATGAAAATTTTACTGTTACTACAAACGATTGTGAGAATAGTAATTATAATAATTTCGAAGAACAATATTTTTCATATTTCGATGATTCAATTACAGAGAGCTTGCGAATAATTGGAGGTGGCACTGAATTGTATATGGAAACTTTTCCAGGCTTTGGAATGGTTTTTCAAAATACACCATTTTTAGGAATTAAAGAAAATGAATTAAACAACTTTAAAATTTATCCAAATCCTGTAAGGGATGTTCTTACGATTGCTTCAGATAATTTATTAATTGAGAATTACAAAATTTATTCAACTAATGGCACATTGATTTTATCAAAAATAAATTCCCAAAATAATATAGATGTATCAGGATTAGCCAACGGAATTTACTTTATAGAAGTTACTTCCGAATCAGGAAATAAAGTTCAAAAATTTATAAAAGAATAAAAGTTAAATAATTACCCGAACCTCTCCCAACTTTTCTATTCTATACGGAAATTGCTCGCCGGGCGCGCCAATAAACATAAAGTTGGTTGGTATTTTCCAGCGTTTGGAAAGTTCCTGTATTTTTTCTGGTCCAAATTCACCAATTTCTTCAACAAATTCAACAAAAATATCTGGATAGGCTCTGTCCAATACTTCAATATCAGATTTTAAATTTTCTGCCACATGTTCATTTCCTTTTACAACCGAAACAATCTTTAGTCTTCGCGTAGGCTCATTTTTTTCAATATAAAGCATTACTCTGTTCAGAGTTTCAACATTATCGTTATTGGTGAAAAACACAAATTCCTGTTCCACAATTTGATTCAATTTATTTCTGGTTCTTTGAACTAACCGTTGAAAGAATTTACTGTTTTTAGGCGCAAACTTGTCAAATGTGTACAGCGATGCTTTCAAAATATATTTATGATAAAGCATAAAGAAAACGATACCCAAGGTTGGTATTAAGTATTCAAAAAACGTTGCCACATAACTTGGGTTTAAAAATATATTCCCAACAATTGCTGCCAAAACTGCTCCAATTGCTATAAACACGGCAATATATTTTGCGCGTTCCGGCCTTGGCAATCTTTTTCTATTAATCTTTAAAAGCAGATTTCCAATTCCGAAGAGAGCCATTACAGATAAAAATGCAATGGTATAAACGCCGGCAAGTTCTGCCAAATCGCCTCCGGTTACAAAAAGGACTGATGTACACAGCACAAAGAAAATTATGAAAATAAAGTATGGGCTTTTCTTTTTATTCCGAACAAGTAAAAAGCTTGGCAAAATTCTATCCAAAGCCATACGTTCCATTAATCCGCCAACGCCAACAAATGATGTAAGCACCGCGCCGCTTAGTACAAGCGCAGCATCTATACCAACCAAAAAGGAAAGCCAACTGCCACCAGAGGTGTTTCCTAAAAAGGACAACAAAGCTTCTTGGTTTGCATCTACGACATTTCTAGGTATTAATGCCAAAGCTAAAAAAGCAATTAACGGATTGAAAACACTTACAACAATCCACATATTCCGAAGCGTTTTTGGAAAGACTCCCGCTTTTTGTTCTTCAACATAATTTGCGCTACTTTCAAAACCACTAATACCCAACATTGCTGCCGAAAAGCCAAAAAACAATGCCATTGGTATGCTTCCACCAACGGGCATATTAAAATTTGCCATTAGTGTTTCAAAACCGTTTGCAAATAGAAAGTAAATACAAAATGAGCAAAGTATGGTAAGCGAGGTTAAATGAAATAGAAAGATAAAAATTGCCACTTTGCTGGATTCGCCAATGCCCATAATTACCAAGCCCATAAAAATAGCCAATAAGGCAATTGTTGTTGGAATAATAGGAATGACATTCCAAAGACTGTAGGCATATTTTACTGCTTCACTCGCGCTAATTACGGCGGTTGCCATATATGAAAGCACCGTTAAAGAAGCTGCTACGGAAGCGGTAGATTTTTTGGTAGTATTAAGTAATGCATTATATGCTCCACCATTTAATGGTAATGCCCCAACTACTTCGCCATAAATTTTACGAAAAAGGAATAATACGCCCGCCACCATTAATAGTGAAATCCACGCATATTGGCCGGCATAATAAATTGCTAAAGCTGAAACATATAAACAAGAAGAACTAATATCGTTGCCACAAATTGCCGTGGCTTCTAATTGATTTAATTTTTTTGGCATCTTTTTTTGAAGATTTGTTATGTTAGACGCCAAATTAGTTGACGTTATTATACTATTTTATAAGCATCATCAATAGTGCTGAATGTTACCGCAACATCAGGCACTTGTATTTTTAAAATTATTGAAATTGGTAAAGAAATTTTCATAAGCTTTATTTCGACTTTTGGAATAGTCAAAATTTTATATTTTCAAAGTTAAATAAATGTATAAAAAATTTGGTGCAGTTTTTAATAAAATTATTGGCACAACAAAATTTTAAGATTTTTGGAAGATTCAATTTTCTAAAATAGCAAACAATTCAGAAAGAAGTAAAAAATTTTCAAATCTTTTATTGAAGTTACGATTAATCAGCTGGCTCCCAAAGTTGTACTTTATTTCCTTCTTCGTCAAGAATATGCACAAATTTACCGTAGTCGTACGTTTCAATTTTATCTACAATTGTCACACCTTCTTTTTTTAAATCATGAACCAAAGCTTCAAGATTTTCAACTCGATAATTTATCATAAAGTCTTTGTTTGAAGGTTCAAAGTATTTTGAGTCTTCAGGGAAAGGTGTCCATTGTGTTTGGGCTTTGGTTTTGCTGTCTTCACCTTCATACCACTCAAAGGTTGCTCCATACGGGTTTGTTTCTAACCCAAGATGTTTTTGATACCATGCGGTCATTTTTTGCGGGTCTTTACATTTAAAAAAGACACCGCCAATACCTGTTACTTTTTTCATTGTGTTGCTATTGGTTGTTAATAAGGATTTTGAAGCAAAGCCGAGACAAAAAGTTGCGGCCAATACAATTGCTAATATTACGGATTTTTTCATATTTGCTAATTTATTTTATTATCGCGACTGGATTTTTAATTTCATCTATTGCTACAAATGTAAATTCTCCGCTTACAGCTTTTTCACGGCTTTCACTATACATTTCTTCAACAAATATCTCAACTTTTACCTTTAAACTTGTTGTGCCCAAATATGAAACTTTACCTATTAATTCAACAATTGTACCTGCGGGAATAGGTTTTCTAAAATCAATTCTGTCTGAAGAAACGGTTACCATCCGTTGCCTACTAAAACGAGTTGCCGTTATAAATGCAACCTCATCCATCAATTGCATTGCAGTGCCACCAAAAAGTGTGTCGTAATGGTTTGTGGTGTTTGGGAATACTGCCTTAAATATTCGGGTTTCAGAATTTGATTTTCTTTCTTCTATCGTCATAAAATTTTTGCTTTCAATCAAAATTGAGTTCTTTCATTGGAGATACAAATTTACTATAAATTGAATTCAGCAAGTAGTTTGCACGCTACTTGCTGAATTTAATTACTTAAAATTATAAAACTCAATTATCATTTTCAAAATAAAACGAATTCGGATTTACACCCACAGTAAAACGTTGTGCAATTGCGCCATTTGTATCATAAACAAGTGCTTCGCCATTAGATACAAAATCTTTTGCATCTGCTATATAAAATTTACCGTCGTGTGCGTTAAAGCCATATAAAACCTGAACACCATCTGCCGTTGGCGAAAACAATGCGTTATTTTCTAATTGAAAAGTTACTGGATTTAACCTATAAATATCAGATTCCAACAAGTAATAAAGTGAGCCATTATCTGCCTCTAAATAAGAAGGATGCGTTGCTTCGGGAAAACTAATAGCGGTTTCAACAGCATTTGTTGTTGCATTTATTTTAAAAATTTTAGCCACCGTTTCATCTCCCGTAAATGCTGGTTTTCCTGAGCAGATTAAAAATAATTTACCATTTTCAATCACCATAGAATCTGGAACATCGGCAACGGTAATTTCGGTTGATAGCGTTTGTGAAGTCAAATCAATTACCGAAATGGTATTTCCGTAATTATACCCACCTTTTTGGGCCACATATAATTTACCGCTATTAACCAATAATTTTTCGGGTCCTTCGGCAACTGGGATTATGCCATCAACCAAATTAGTCTCCAAGTTAAGAACAGCAATATAATCATCTGCCGGATTTGTTGGATCGCCCCAATTACTTATGTAGCCTTTGGTCCCGTTAAAAACGATAAATCGTGGATTCAAAATAGATGTTGTAACCGTCGCAATATGCTCAAAAGTATATCTATTTACAACTTCAACGGTTGAAGAATTATTAACAACAATATATGCGTTATCGCCATTAAAACCAATACTTTGCGCAACATCTCCCAAATTCATTCCTGTAACTTGATTGTAAATTGAATTTGAAACTTGACCATTAGCATCCACAAATGAAACTGACGAATTTGAAGAGCCAAAACCGCCTTCATTCAGAATAAAAATACCGTTTTCATAAGTACCCAAAGGTGGCGTTATTATAATGGGTTCATTATTAGTATCGGTGCTACAAGATGTCGAGGCCGCGATTAGTAATAGAAGGCTTAATAATTTTAAAAAAGTTTTTTTCATAGTTTTAAAGATTTAGGTTTATATAAAGATTAAAGTTTCGCCCAGGCATCGGGCGGTTAAGCGTACTTTCATAGGCTTCGTCCAAAATATTTAGAACTTGAAAACCTATTTTATAGTTTTTTTGAGAATCAATATTGTATTCAACACCAAGATTTGAAACTAGATATCCGCTAAGAATTCGGTCCGTATCATTATCTGAAGTTGTAAAAACTTCGCCATTTTTTAAAAATTGAACATAGGTTGAAAAGTTTTTAAAACCATACCCAACCGAAGTAGTAACCTTATGAAACGGCACATAAACAAGCTGCTTTCCAGTTTCCTTATTTTCAGAAACCGTGTACGCATATGTCGCAGAAAGATTGAATTGGTTTTTGCCAATTTTCTTCTGAAATTTCAAAATAGATTCCAATCCATAAATTTCAACTTCACCCGTATTTTCTGGCTTGAATAAGCCCGAGGAATCTGGCACATATCGCAACAAATCTGTCACCGAATTATAATATGCAGTAACCGAAATTGACGTATTTTTTAAATTGAAATTATTGTTGATTTCCCCTTGATAGGATTTTTCGGGTTTCAAATTTGGATTGCCCAAACCGGTATAATACAAATCATTGAAAGTGGGAATTCTATAATTTTTTGAAGTATTTAATTTCAACTGATAAAATTTTGCAAGATGCGCGCTTATGCCTGCGGAATAAAGCAACGGATTGCCATAATTTTGGTTAACTTCTTGCCGAAGACTTACCTCATATAAAACCCATTTTGAGAGAATCTGTTTAAAACTTAAACTTGCTGCGGAAAGATTACGAGTTTTAGATTGAATGTCGGAACCTTTTCCTTGATTTCTAGTATAATTCGCCCCGAAATTAAGCAGCATTTTTTTCGAAATAGTATAATCTAAACTGTATTTCGCAATCAAACTATTTACATTTCCGAAGGAAAAATTATCGCTGTTTATATTGGCAAAATACCGATATTCTTCTGTAGTAATCGCCACTTTTAAATTAGAAAAAAAGTTGCCTTTCCAACTTTCCCATTCCGCTAAAGCGCGGGTATTGAAATTGGTATATTTTGTTTTTAAGGCATTTGGCGTTGGTACTGAAAAATTGCGTCTGCCGTCAAAAACATTCGCCAAAATTTTCAGTTTATTATTTGAATCAAGTTTGGTAGCCGCTCCAAAACTTACATTCGTGTTTTGATATTGTCCGTTTATATTTTTTAAACCTGTTTTAGGATAATCATAATTGTTATTAGAGCCATTTCGTGCAACACCTAATTGAAGACTTGTATTTTCGGAAGAATAGGCGGTTTTATAATCAATTCCGTAGGTGTTGAATTCGCCGTAATTTGCAAAGATTTCATTTGTGAAACCTTCGTTATAATTCAGCTTATTAACCAAATTTATAGTTCCACCAATTGCGCCACTTCCTTCTGCAACGCTGCTTCCGCCAGGTTTTATTTCAATTGAATTATAACCACGAATATTTATAGTATTAAAATCTGTTTGCCCCGTTGTTTGGCTGTTTATATTTATGCCATTCCAAAGTACGGCAGTTTGCGAAGCTGTTGTACCCCGAAAGGAAGGTGATGAAACCATTCCCAAACCCGTTTCCTTAAAGTAAATAGTGCTGTTAAAATTCAGCAGATTTGTAAGCGAAGCTTGGTTTTGCTTAAATACGCTGTCATTAATAATTGACGGATTTGTAGTGTAAGAAGAATCTTTGAGTCGGGTAGATTGCAAATAAACCTCCCCTAAAACGTTGGTTGTATCCGTTTGGGAAAAACTGGTGAGGCAAACCGCACAAAAAAATAAAAGGCACGCAAACTGTTTCATAAACCCAAGACTTTTTACCCGAAAGTCACTGTTTTAGTTGTTATACAGGTGGCAGGTCTCCTGGCTTATCGTTTGTGCTACCTTCCCATTTCAAATATTGAAACAGTGGTTTTTAAAGAATGCACGCCGAAAAATTGTTTCTCGGCCGACTTACAGTTGCGGGAACAGCTTGGGACTTTTTCAAATTGAAAATAACCCAATTCCCTTTTAATTGTGCTGAAATTTCAGCTACAAACCAAATGTGCGGCGAAGATAGTTAAAAAAAAGTCGCAGTTGGAAGTTGCAGTTAGCAGTTTGATAGAAATAATTATGGTGTTGAAAATACGTTCGACACTCTCAAATCTTCAATAATTTTTAATACGAATTCATCTTTTTACGAATTATCGAATCTTTTTGAGCGGGCGACCAATTGTATTTACCTTCATAGATGCCGTCAGTTTGCCAAGCGCCATACATTGGATTGGGAAGAACAATGAATTTTTTACCGAATTCGGTTTTTTCATTTTCGGCGAAAGAATTTCTATCCTCCAATGTTTGATGGTCGAAGATTTTAGAAAAGTCTGAAAGATTATCTCCCAAAAACAATACAACTTTATAGTTTGAAGTTACTATTTGGCGGCGTTTTTCTTTATCTACGCCTTTTTGCTTCAACAAAATATGATCTGTATCGGCATTTGGAAAACCAGCTTTTCTTAAGTTTTCTAAAGTTGCCTCAGTTTGCGTATCATATCTGTCTGAAATATAAAACACTTGTACGCCATTCGACTCTGCAAATTTCAGAAATTCCAAAGCGCCGGGAATAGCTTGGGCAGATTTCATATTACCCCAAGCCGTCCAAGTTTCGCTACTATAACTTTTTCCAGCCTTCGCTTGCGTGGCTTGATACGGGCTGTTATCCAAAACAGTTTCATCAATATCGGTTATAATTGCAAGCGGTTTTTCTGTAGCTAAATGGTTTTCCAATTCTTTTTCCAATTGAAATTTTGCCGTATTAAAAGCTTGATAACACAAAGCTTTATATTCGCCCGCAGTCTGTTGCCACAAAATTCCTTGAATTGCATATTGCTCAATGTTTTCAGTTGAAATTGAAGCTAAATTTTCTTTTGAAGGAAGGTTTTTGCAAGAACTTAAACATATGGCAGTAAAAGTAAGAGCTGTTAAATATAGACGCATTTTTATATTGTATTTATTGATTTAAAAGTTCAAAATTAAGAAATATGAAAGTAAGATAAAGAATGTTTATAGGTTGAAAATAAAAAAGCTCCAACATCTCTGTTGAAGCCTTTTGTATTCGAGGCGGGAATCGAACCCGCCTGTCGTGCATTGGCAGGCAGGCCCGCACGCCCTAAAATCCAGGATTTTAAATCCAGCAATTAATCTTAATTTTCTGAACCTCTTAATTTTCTTAATTGTCTTTTGCCCGTTCCAGATTTCCAATATTTTTCTCTTAACCTAGCTTCCGTTCTAGTATCCAAAACTTCAGAATATAGAACAATAAATGGAAGATAGGGTTTTGTAGTTTTTTCGTGGCCAGCATTATGTTGCGCAATTCTTCGTTCGAGATTATCGGTTAATCCAATATAAATATAGTTTCTAGTCAGACTGGATAGGGCATAAACAACATACATAACAAGGCTTTTTAATGAAAAATCCCCAAACGAAGAATCGTTTAGGGATTTTGTACTCGAGGCGGGAATCGAACCCGCACGTCCTAAAACACAGGATTTTGAATCCAGCGCGTCTACCAATTCCGCCACTCGAGCAAACGGGCGACAAAAATAAAAAATTAATATCATATTTCAAGCCTATATCCCATCCTATTTTTCTGCCACTACATCGCAGAAATTTTTACCTTTACGCCTTCCAAATAATACAACCTAAATATTATGAGCGTTCCCACACCACAACCAAAGATTTTTGCCTGTAAACAAAGTGAAGCATTAGCTCAAGATATAGCAGATGCTTATGGCATTCATCTTGGTAAAATTATAACTTCCCATTATAGCGATGGCGAATTTCAACCTTCTTTTGAAGAATCGGTGCGTGGTTCTCGTGTATTTTTAATTGGCAGCACCTATCCAAACAGTGACCATTTAATGGAGCTTTTGTTAATGATTGATGCTGCTAAACGCTCGTCAGCTCGACATATTACCGCCGTTATGCCCTATTTTGGTTGGGCTAGACAAGATAGAAAAGATAAACCGCGTGTGCCCATAGCAGCAAAATTGGTAGCCAAAATGTTGGAAACTGCCGGAGCAACAAGAATAATTACAATGGATCTTCACGCAGACCAAATTCAAGGATTTTTTGAAAAACCCGTAGATCATCTTTTTGCTTCAACCATATTCTTACCATATTTACGAAGTTTAAAACTTGATAACCTTACAATCGCCTCGCCAGATATGGGCGGTAGCAAACGTGCGTATGCCTATTCAAAATTTTTGGATAGCGATGTGGTTATTTGCTACAAGCAACGGGAAAAAGCAAATATTATCTCACATATGGAACTTATTGGTGATGTTAAGGGAAAGAATGTTGTGCTCGTTGACGATATGGTAGACACCGCTGGAACATTAACCCACGCTGCAAATTTAATGATGGAACGTGGCGCACTTAGCGTTCGTGCCGTTTGTACACACGCATTGCTTTCTGGCAACGCTTATGAGCGAATTGAAAAATCTAAACTTATTGAACTTATTGTTACAGATTCTATTCCTCTTCAACAAAAAAGTGAGAAAGTAAAAGCCTTAAGTTGTGCAAAGCTATTTGCGGATGTTATGGTTAGTGTAAACGAAAACAAATCTATTAGCGGTAAGTTTTTGATGTAGCTTCGTTACAATTGTGCCGAAGGGGCAAAATCACCAACCTACGACAGACAGGCTCAGTTATCTTATCTTGTCAAACTTCATTTTATTCATTTAAAAAATTACGCAGCTACAACAGTTATGTTTAGTTCAAAAAAATCATTTTTGAAAACCGGTTTATTTATAAATAAATTCGTGTTTTTCCTTAAATTTGAAAAATGATTATTGGTAAAAAGGTACTAGTTTTTGTTGCATTTTCATTCCTTGGTATTTGCAGTTATGCTTAAGATACTGGATTTATGCCATTACATAAAGTTGGAGTTAATTTTCATAAATCTATCGGATTTGAGTTAGGCTTACTCGCATTTAATTATGTTGATAAGGATATAAATTTTTTAGAAACATCAATAAGTTCAGAGATAATTTTTAAATCGGATGTTATATTAATTCCAAAATTAAATATAGATGCTGGTACTTCTTTTGGCACTCAAAGTCTCCTGCTATTGGTGGGCGGATTAAATATTGGGTTGCCAACAGATTTTAAAGAAACCGATGTCGCAATAGTCCCTAAGATTGGCTTTTCGTACGCGACTATTATTCGTATATATTATTCATACATTTTTTTTAGGGATGGATTTTTTAAGGATAGTATAGGGCAAAACCAAATTACAATCGAGTTGAATATTGCTGCGTTCCACGACTTAAAAATTGGTCTGTAATTTTACTTTCTGCCAATTATACACTTCAAAATAAATATATGCATTGGCAAACCGAATATTCAAAATAAAAATTATATTTGCAATCCCTAAAAAACAGGTTTTTAGGTTTATATAATTTAATTTCAAAAAATAAAATGAAATCAATTACAATCAAAGGATCTCAAAGAGAAAGCGTGGGCAAAAAGGCAACCAAAGCCCTACGTAATGCTGGTCAGGTTCCTTGCGTAGTATACGGAGGGGATGAGCCATTAAGCTTTTCAGCAGACGAGTTAGAATTTAGACACTTAATCTACACCCCAGACGTACACACAGTGGTAATAGATTTAAATGGCGCCAAAGTAGAGGCTATTTTACAAGACATTCAATTTCACCCAGTTTCAGACAGAATTTTACACATTGACTTTTATCAGATTTTTGATGATAAAGAAGTAATGATGGAAATTCCCGTACGCACAACAGGAAATGCGCGTGGCGTTCGTAATGGCGGGGTTTTACGTATAGTTAATCGTAAATTAAGAGTAAAAGCTTTACCTAAAGATCTTCCAGATTTTATAGATGCCGATATTACTGAAATGAAAATTGGAGCAAAAATGTATGTTACTGCAATTAAAACAGATAATTACAGAATTTTGCACCCAGACAATACAGTTATCTGTCAGGTTAGAACGTCTCGTACTGCAATTGCAGATATTGAAGAAGAAGATGCTGCAGAAGTTGCTGAAGGAATGGATGGAGAGCAAGGCTCTGCCAACGATGTTCCTGCAGGTGAAGTTCCAGCTACCGAAGTTGCGGACGGAACTGCTGCAAACTAATAAATTCAACAACATTTATATATTCAAGCACCTCACTTTGGGGTGCTTTTTTTATTTTAGGATTTTCTTAAAACTTTGGGCGTTTCAATTAATATATATTTATACACTAACATTTACAAACAATATATTTGAAAAATTACATTCGGTTTTTATACTGATGCTATCGTTTTCGGGATTTGCACAACAGTTTTTTGAGGGAAAGCTTTTAAAGCCTTCAGCAGATGATGCTTCCATAAATATATATAATATATCAAAAAATATTGGCACGGCTGATAATGAAGGGGGCGAATTTAAAATCTTGGCTTCGGTTAATGATAGCATTGTAATTTCTTCAATTCAATATAAAGAGATTGTTCACATAATTTTGAAAACAGATTTTGGGAAAATTGTTGCTTTTCAGTTAATTCCGGAAACCAATGAGCTGCCCGAAGTAAACATAAAAAACACCATTCTCATTGGAATTTTAGCCTTGGATGTAAAAGAAGCGAAAATTGAATATAATAATAATTTCGGATTTGCATTTCCAAAGAACAAACCTTTTGAAACGCCAATTCAAAAGGAAATAAATTATATAAGTGGCGATTTTTTAAGTAGTATCGTTTATGGCATAAATGGAAAGTTAAAACGGTTGAAGGCAAACAGCAAAATTGCCAATATTGAAATTTTGATTGATAGAGCACACCAATTAGTTGGTACCGAATATTTTACAGAGAATCTGAAAATAGAAAAAACAGAAATAGCCACATTCCTTTATTTTTGCAATGAAGATGAGCGTTTAAAAGAATATGCAAACAAAGTTGACAAAATCAGGCTAATGGATTTTTTATTTGAAAAAAATAAGAAATTTAAAAAATAGTTACCCACTTCAAATTCAAAATATAAAACTTTTCTACCACCTATTTTAAGTAGGTTTTTCTAAATTTACCCAAATCGAACGTCAGCTAACAATATGAGTTTTATATTCAACTATTTATTTCAAAATAAAAGTAAAAACGTTGAAGCGAAAAATGCAGAATATATTGATCCTATGAAAAAATTTTTGATTGCCGGCTTGGGCAATATTGGTTCTAAATATGAAAATACACGCCATAATATTGGCTTTAAAGTATTGGATTTTTTAGCGAACAAAGAAAATCTTATTTGGCAAACGGAGAAATTGGGCGATCTTAGCATACATAAAATAAAAGGCAGGACATTTATACTTTTAAAGCCAAGTACTTTTATGAATTTAAGCGGAAAAGCAATCCATTATTGGATGGAAAAAGAAAAAATTCCGCCAGAAAATCTATTAGTAATTGCGGACGATTTAAATTTACCTTTCGGCACTTTTAGGATTAAAACCAAAGGGAGCGACGGCGGGCATAATGGTTTAAAGGATATTCAAAATACGCTGCAATCTGGCACCTACAACCGTTTTCGTTTTGGAATAAGCGATGCTTTTTCACAGGGAAAGCAAATAGATTACGTTTTGGGAAATTGGTCTGCCGAAGAAGAAAAAGTATTACCCGAAAGACTTGAAATAGCAACAAAAGCAATAGAATCTTTTGGCCTTGCCGGTATGAACATTACAATGAATACTTTTAACGGAAAATAATTTGAAGCAATACAAATCTGCCGCAACTTACGAGAATAAACGCCAAAGTGTTGTAACCATTGGCACGTTTGACGGTGTGCACATTGGCCATAAAGCAATTTTGAAAAGACTTACGGCAACCGCTGCAAAGGATAATTTGGATAGCGTTGTACTTACATTTTTTCCGCATCCACGTATGGTTTTGCAGAAAGACAGTAATATTCGTTTAATAAATACTATTGCAGAACGTACGCAGTTGCTAGAGAAAACGGGGTTGGACCATTTGGTAATACACCCATTTACCAAGGCTTTTTCACGATTAACAGCTTTGGAATACGTTCGCGACATTCTTGTAAATTGCCTGCATGCAAAAAAAATAATTATAGGTTACGATCACCGTTTTGGACGAAACCGAAATGCTGATATTGAAGATTTAAAACAATTTGGCGAAGAGTATCATTTTGAAGTTGAAGAAATAAGTGCAAAAGAGTTGGATGATGTTGCTGTAAGTTCTACAAAAATTAGAAAAGCCTTGGAAGCTGGGGATATTGAAACTGCTAATAATTATTTAGGTTACAATTTTATGTTGAACGGCAAAGTTGTACGCGGTAAAGGCATTGGCAGAACAATAAATTATCCAACCGCAAATATACAAATTGAAGAAAGCTATAAATTAATTCCACGAAACGGCGTTTATGTAACCCAAGCAATTATAAATGGGAAAATGGAAAATGGAATAACCAGCATTGGCACAAACCCAACGGTTGGTGGCATTGAGAAAACTATTGAAACTTATTTTCTAAATTTCGAAGGAAACCTTTACAACAAGAATTTGGAAATTGAATTTCTCACCCACATTCGCGATGAAGAAAACTTCAAAAATGTAGCACAACTTGTTGAAGCCATAAAAAAAGACGGACTTTTCGCCAAAGCTTACAAAGCAAGAATAAACTCATAAATCATATCGAAATAACGCTACCTTAAGTGGATAAATTTCTATTCAAACAAATCGATAATATTGGGCTTGTCCTTTTTCGGGTGGTATTTGGCGCATTGATTGCCACCGAAGCTTTTGGAGCAATAATTACAGGCTGGTTAAAGCGTACTTTAATCGAGCCTAAATTCACTTTCAACTTTATTGGCTTTGAGTTTTTGCAGCCGTTGCCCGGCAATTTAATGTATTACTATTTTGCATTAATGGGTATTTTCGGAGTTCTCGTAATGCTCGGCTACAAATACCGCTTTAGTATGTTTTGCTATGCGCTAATGTGGAGTTGCGTTTATTTAATGCAAAAATCTAGCTATAATAATCATTATTATTTAATGATGCTTTTATGCTGGATAATGGTTTTTTTGCCAGCAAACAAATGGTTTTCATTAGACGCAAAAATTAATCCCCTACTCAAATCTCCCTCAATGCCACGTTGGTGCATTTTGGTGCTTATTCTACAAGTTTGGCTTGTTTATACGTTTGCTTCGGTTGCAAAATTTTATCCCGAATGGTTGGATAGTAACACGGCGAGAATTTTGGTTCATAAAAAAGATAATATTTGGCTAATAGGCAGATTATTACAAGAAAAGTGGGTGCATTATTGTATAGCTTATGTCGGCATTTTATTCGATTTAAGTATTGTTCCCCTTTTGTTATTTCGAAAAACAAGGGTTTTAGGATTTTGTATTTCGGTATTTTTTCACCTTTTTAATAGCGTTGTTTTTCTTATTGGCATCTTTCCATATATGAGCATTGCATTTGCATTGTTCTTTTTTTCACCCCAAATATTGAGAAAGCGTTTTCTTCCGAAGAAAATTTTATACACTGCTGGCGAAGTTATAGTTCCAAATTATAAACCGTTACTTGTAACTATATTTTCTGTTTATTTTATATTTCAAATTGGGTTGCCATTACGACATTGGTTTTTTAAAGGAGACGTTTTATGGACCGAAGAAGGCCACCGCCTAAGTTGGCGTATGATGTTGCGCTCAAAAACAGGCACACTTTCCATTCGAATAAAAGACAAGAAAACAGGCAATTTCGAATTTTATGATTACGAAAAATTACTTACCCACAAACAACAAAATTCCGTTGCAAGCAAGCCTGATATGCTTTGGCAACTTGCGCAACGCATTCATAAAGTTGAAGCAGAAAAAGGGCGCGATGTTGGCGTTTATTTAAATTCTATGGTGCGTGTAAACACATCAGATTATTTTCAATTTATCGATCCAGATATAGATTTAGCTGCTGAAGAATGGCATCATTTTAAACACAACGATTGGATTTTGTTACCGAAGCAATTTGGGGGTGGTGATTGAAGAAATATATTTTTTAAAAAAATCTTATATTTGAATTATAATAAAAATCTTCATTATGAATATTGAACTAGAAAAGTATAAGTTGGTTGAATGGATAATTGGTCAAAAGAATGAAGATGTTATTTCTAAATTAAGGCTTTTTAGGAATAAAATTAGTCAAGATTCTGATTGGGAATTGAATACTGAAGCCATTGAAAAAATGTTAATTGAAGCTGGTTTGAAAGATATAGAAGAAGGGAAAGTTTTTAACAATGATGAAGTTTTTCTGCAGATTAGCAAACGATATGTCCTTAAATAATGAATATTCTATGGTCTAATTTAGCAGTAACAACTTACCAAGAAATATTTGAAAATTTAGAATTTCGTTGAACTTTAAAAGAAATGGCAAACTTTAGAGATGCTACACGAGATTTGCTCAATAAAATAGAAACCAATCAAATTACTTTTCCATTAATCAATAAAAAGCTGCAAGTTAGGAAGGTTATTGTTCATAAAAATTTTTCTTTTTATTATCAAATAGATTCAGATTTTAAGATTGCCTACATTATCACATTCTTCAATAATAGAATGGGATCCTAAAACATTAAAGCGTTTATTAAAACAGTAAATTTTCTTCTTAAAAAATCAACTTCAATTTTTATTTAGAATTAAAAAAAGCTTTAAAACGCAACCCAAAATCTGTTTTAACTATTGTAACTTTACCCTTTCAAAAACAACCAAATGCTACAAGTAAACGACATTCGCGTAAACAAAGATAAATTCGTACAAGCACTTGCCAAACGCGGTATAGATGCCGCTTCAGTATTAGAAAATGCAATTTCTGTTGACGAAGAACGCCGAAATACGCAACTAAAATTGGATGAAACACTTGCCGAAAGCAATGTAAATTCAAAAGAAATTGGAACCCTTTATAAAAGTGGCGAAACCGAAAAAGCAAATTCACTTAAAGCAAAAACGGTTGAACTTAAAGAAGTTTCAAAAAATCTTTCAGAAAAATTAAGTGCTGCGGAAGAAAAGCTGCAAGACTTATTGTACACAATTCCGAATATTCCAAATGAGCTTGTCCCTGCAGGAACAGATGAAAATGATAACGAAGAAGTTTTTAAAGAAGGTGAAATTCCGAAGTTATTTGAAGGCGCATTGCCACATTGGGAACTAGCAAAAAAATATGATCTTATAGATTTTGAACTTGGCGTAAAAATTACGGGTGCAGGTTTTCCAGTTTATAAAGGTAAAGGCGCGCGTTTGCAGCGAGCGCTTATTTCATATTTTCTCGACAAAAACACAAAAGCTGGCTATACCGAATACCAAGTTCCACATATGGTAAACGAAGCTTCAGCATACGGAACAGGCCAACTTCCCGATAAAGAAGGCCAAATGTATCACGTTGGAATTGACGATTTATACTTAATACCAACCGCCGAAGTACCTGTTACCAATATGTTTCGTGGCGATTTATTAATGCATAACCAATTACCCATTCTTTGTACTGGTTACACGCCTTGCTTTAGGCGCGAAGCTGGCAGTTACGGCGCGCACGTTCGCGGTTTAAACCGTTTGCACCAATTTGACAAAGTTGAAATTGTACGAATAGAACACCCAGAAAATAGCTACAAGGCACTTGATGGAATGGTGGAACATGTAAAAGATATTTTACGCGAATTAAAACTTCCTTTCCGCATTTTGAGACTTTGCGGTGGCGATCTAGGTTTTACTTCTGCCCTTACCTATGATTTTGAAGTTTTCAGTACTGCGCAAGATCGTTGGTTGGAAATTTCATCAGTTTCAAACTTTGAAACATTTCAAGCAAATAGACTTAAACTTCGTTTTAAAGATGCGGACGGCAACAATAATCTTGTTCACACATTAAATGGCAGTGCATTAGCATTACCACGCGTTTTGGCTGGAATTTTAGAGAATTACCAAACGGAAAACGGCATAAAAATACCTAATGTTTTGATCCCTTATTGTGGGTTTGATTCTATAAGTTAATCTAAAAATTATCTTTTTAATGCAATTTACTTTTGTCTCTCGTGAGCCGTTCATCAAATGGCAAATTGATAAATTCAACAATTTTAACCTTGCCAAAATCTTCATATAAAGGGTTTAGAATTATATTAGATTCTAAATTAACTATTGTAGATGGCACGCGTAATGCAAAGATATTTTCATTGTTTACCAAATTTGTAAATATATCGGTCGTGTTTGGTGTGTACGGATAATCATTCCATCCTTTTGGTAAGGATTTTAATTCTTCAATAAGAAAATTGTCTGGAAACAGGATTTTTGCAACCAAAATTTCTTTGGGTAAATATGCAACATTCAAAGAATGCACGTAGTATTCTAATAGAGCTAAAGAAATATTTTTCTGAACAATAAACTGCTCGCGTCCCAACTTCATTCCATCTTCCACCTACTTTTTCTGCACCAATTCCAGAAAGCGTTTCGTTTTTATATTTTACGTTGGCAACCCTATAAACTAGCACTAACTGTAAACATTATATTGAATTCTGGAAATTTCGTTCTCTACAATTTCAAAACCAAAACTACTATCCAGTAAATCAAAAGGAATTTTATTGCCAAGCGTTTTTGACGGAGTCATAAGCCATTTTTTAAAATCTTCCTTAGTGTCAAAAACGTAATAACCTAAACCAAATAATCTTGCCAACTCGTAAATTCGCTCAGAAGTTTCCTTTCCGTAAACTGCTTTTTTGTGCATACTACTTATAGATGCGGGCAATATATGCTCAAATTCTTTTTCGGTAGAGTCCGTATAACTTATTAATTGCTTCCAATCAGCTTTTTTCACGCCCGTTCGTATTCGCCCAATCAGCTCCATTTTGTAACTAGGTGCTTCTTTAGAATTTAAAACAACCCAAGCTGGCGAAAATTCAGTCATTTTATACTTATCTAAGTCCGCTTTAAAACTTGTTAAGGTTGTGCTTTCCATTTTAATTTGTTTTTATAAACACGTAAATTAACCAATTATTGTAATTTTACGCCTGGCTAATTGTAAATATACAATTAATAATTCTATTTCATTTTGATGGTCAATAATTTATTTTGATATGGCTAATTTTTAGAACGATATTATTAAACTTACGTAGTTTTAAATAAAGCACTACGCTTAAAAATTCTCAAAAAAGCTATATTTACAATATGCGCAATATTTTCATTTTAATTTTTATTCTTATTTCATCTGTAGGTTTTGCCCAAAGCGAAATATTGGCCAAAAATTATTTTGACCAAGGCGAATTTGAAAAGGCCATTTCACTTTATGAAAAAGCGTATGCCCAAAACAAAGGCAGACAAGATATAGCTTTGGCTATTGTTGAAGGAAATCAACAACTTGAAAGATATGATGAAGCTGAGCGCTGGATAAACATTTTATTAGAAAATGTGCGTTACAATCCACAGTTTTTGGTTGAATTAGGTTACAATTTTGCACTTCAAAATAAAGAAGTTGAAGCTCAAACCAATTATGCAAAAGCGAAAAGTTTTGTAGCTGAAAATGCAAATTACGCATATGTAATAGGCACAACTTTTGAAAAATATAGTCTGTTGGATGATGCTGTTGAAGTTTACGAAAGCGCAATGGCAAGCGACGAAAATAAAGACTTTAATGCTCAAGTTGCCCGTATTTACGGTGAACAAGGCAAGCTTGAAAAAATGTTTGAAAGCTATATAAATTTAATTGAAAAAAATGTTTCATTTAGACCAGCTGCACAGCGAAATTTCAGTCTTTATGTAACGGAAGATCCAATAAATGAAGCGAACGAAATGCTTCGTAAAGCATTACTTAAACGTTCTCAAAATAATCCTGATATAGTTTATAATGAATTGCTTAGCTGGCTTTTTATTCAACAGAAAGAATATAAAAAAGCTTTTATTCAAGAAAAGGCAATTTTTAAAAGAACCGATGACGATTTAAGTAGAATATCAGATTTGGCATTGATAGCAATTTCTGAAAATGCATACGCAGATGCTACCGAAATTGTAACCTTTTTAATCGAAAATTCGTTCACGTCTGAAAGTAAAATTCAAGGTAACCAATATTTAATGAAGATTGCGCTTCAAACAGCTACTTCAAAGGAATATCCGAAAATGGAGAAGCGGTTTCAAGATTTAATTTCAGAATATGGTAACGGGCCACAAACCTATTCATTGCAGATAGATTACAATCATTTTTTGGCTTTTAACGCAGAAAAATTGGAAGCTGCCATTGAAAATCTAAAGTCTCTTTCTTCAGAAAAACTGACTAAATATCAAGAAGCACGCGTAAAAATGGAACTTGCCGACATACTGGTTTTTGACGAAAAATTTAATGAAGCCTTACTATATTATTCGCAAATTCAAAATATGGTTGCGAGCGATGTTTTAGCGCAGGACGCGCGTTTTAAAGTAGCGCAAACTAGCTATTTTAAAGGAGATTTTGAATGGGCGCAAGTACAATTGGATGTGTTGCGCAAATCCACCTCACAACTTATTGCCAATGATGCAATGCAACTTAGCTTGTTAATTCGAGATAACACGTTGGAAGATAGTTTACAAGTAGCATTAAAAAAGTACGCAAGGGCAGATTTGCTTGCATTTCAAAATAAAAATAAAGAGGCAATTGCTGCTTTGGATGATATTTTAACCAATAATAAAGGCGAAAGTATTGAAGACGAGGCGCTTTTAAAACAAGGTGAATTTTATGAAAAAACTGGGGATTTTGCCAAAGCTGAAGCAGATTATAAAAAGGTGATCGAGTTTTTTAACGAGGATATTTTGGCGGATGATGCACATTACAAATTGGCAAATCTGTACGAAACGAAACTTTCCCAACCCGAAAAGGCAAAGGAATTATACGAGCAAATTATTTTTAACTTTAGCGATAGTATTTATTATGTTGAAGCGCGCCGAAAGTTTAGGGCTTTGCGGGGAGATGCAATTAATTAAAAAGGCATTAGGCCAATAGGTATTTGACATTAGTGGGTTTCAAATTAATTTTTAATTTTGTTTTTTAGAATTTAAGGTTTTTAAATCTATTGTTTCACAACTAAAATCTCCCAACTAGCCAAATGTACATCTACAACGTCACCATAAATATTGAGGAAAACATCCACGAAAAATGGCTAGCTTGGTTGAAAGCGGAACATATTCCCGCAATGCTTGCAACGGGAAAATTTGCAAAAGCATTACTAACTAGAGTTATAGTGGAAGAAGAAATGGGCGGACTAACCTATTCTGTGCAATATACAACCGACAGTAAAGCAACACTTCAAAAATATTACGATGAAGATGCTGAATTTATGCGGGCTCAAAGTAAACCATTTGTTGGACAATTTGTAGCATTTAGAACCGAGCTCGAAGTAGTAAGCGAACATACATAATGAGCCAGGATAGAATACCTTATAAAAAAGCAGTTACGTACACAGTTTCTGAAGCTACAAAAAAGCTTGAGAATTATTGCGCCTATCAAGAACGTTGCCATAAAGAAGTACAGCAAAAGTTGTACACAATGCGAATGATTCCCGAAGCCGCAAACCAAATAATAGACCATTTACTAACCCACAACTTTTTAAACGAAACCCGTTTTGCCCAAGCTTTTGTCCGCGGAAAATTTCGACAGAAAAAATGGGGCAGAAACCGACTTTTGAATGAATTACGAATGCGTGAAATTTCAAAATTCAATATCACAATCGCAATGAAGGAAATAGGAGAAGCAGAATATTATAAAACATTTGAAGGCCTCGCTGCGAAACGATTACATCAATTAACTTCAGAAACTGATATCCAGAAAAAACGAAAGAAATTTGTCGATTATATGTTTTATCGCGGTTGGGAAAGTGAGATGGTTTATGGGATGGTTGGGCAGATTAAAATTTAATTAAAACTCCAACCCCAACTTTTTATGTGTATTTGTTATGGCCTTTTGGTTTTTACTCTCAATCCATTCTTGCCCTTTTAATTTCCGCATCAAAACATCATAATAACGCATTATGGTTACGTTGTAAACTGCTTTTGCCAAATTTTTTGGGTTGCGGGCTATTGCGCGAAGACTCATTGAAAAGCCTGGTGTAATATAGCGCATATAATGCCAATAACCTTCGGGCATATAAAGGACATTGCCGTGTTCAAGATTGGCAAAATAGCCTTCAGCTTTTTTTAAAGCCGGAAATTTCTTATAATCTGGGTTTGTAAAGTCTATATCTTCACGCGTTATTAGTGAATGTGGCACTTTATATAAATAATCGTTTTGACTTTGATCAAACAAGATAACTTCTTTTTTTCCGTGGAAATGAAAGTGGAAAATATTGGCCAAATCTATATCGTAATGCATAAAAGTGTACGAATCCTTTCCGCCGAAAAAAAGCATTGGCAGACCTTTCATTAAACTCAATCCAAAATCTGGATAGGTATAATCTTTTTGAAGTTGTGGCACCGCTTTTAAGATATTCCAAAGAAAGATGCGGTATTTTGTAGGCTCTCGCTTAAGCAAATCTACATATTCACGCATTTTCATTGTTGCGTGGGGTTGATTAAAACCATCTTTATGATGTACGTGCCTGTTATCATATAAAGGCACATCAATATCGCCAGCAACTTCGGCCATATAATCGAGATCCCACTTTTTAAAAGCAGGCCAATCCTCGGCAAACCTTTCTATAACGACAGGTTTTTGAGGTTTAAAATAATTTTTTAGAAAATCTTCTTTGGTAATTGTAGATACCCTATCTATTTCCTTTAAATGCATAGTTTTATTCAACGTGCAAATTTACAATTCTCAATTGATTGTAAAACGCAATGTTAATATAACTTTAAGGAATTAACCGAAACAAAAATCCCAAACTCCAATTTATGGAATTTGGGGTTTAATATTTTGGAATTTTGAGCAGTTAATCTGCTAAAACCATCACACGATTGTTGTTGCATTCTACGGTTCCGCCAGAAATTTGTAGCACCCATTTGCCATCTTCCTGCAAAAATTTCTTCTGAAAAGCTTCTGCAATGATTGGGCTTCCTTTAAACTTCACTTTTCCTTCCTGCAAAACGGAAACAATAGGAGCGTGGTTATTCAGCATTTGGAATTCGCCTTCAACACCGGGAACGGTTACGCTTTCAACTTCTCCGGCAACTAAAGATGCTTCGGGGGTTACTATTTCTAAGTACATTTTTTTTTGCTTTATGCTTTAAGCTTTAGGCTTTAAGCTATTTACGCTTCAGCAAGCATTTTCTCACCTGCGGCAACTGCTTCCTCGATGGTTCCTTTAAGGTTAAAGGCTGCTTCAGGAAGGTGATCCAATTCACCATCCATAATCATATTAAAACCTTTGATGGTTTCTTTAATATCAACCAAAACTCCTGGAATACCCGTAAACTGTTCCGCTACGTGGAAAGGTTGTGAAAGGAAACGCTGTACACGACGTGCACGACCTACTGCTGATTTATCATCTTCGGAAAGTTCTTCCATCCCAAGAATTGCGATAATATCCTGTAATTCTTTATAACGCTGTAAAAGCTCTTTTACACGTTGTGCGCAACCGTAATGTTCTTTCCCAAGAATTGCTTCGGAAAGAATACGTGAAGTTGAATCCAAAGGATCCACCGCTGGGTAAATACCAAGCTCAGCAATTTTACGTGAAAGTACGGTTGTAGCATCCAAGTGGGCAAACGTTGTTGCCGGCGCTGGATCCGTTAAATCATCCGCAGGTACGTAAACCGCCTGAACTGAAGTAATGGAACCTCTTTTTGTTGAAGTAATACGTTCTTGCATCGCACCCATCTCTGTTGCCAAAGTTGGTTGGTAACCCACCGCAGAAGGCATACGCCCAAGAAGTGCAGAAACCTCCGAACCTGCTTGTGTAAAACGGAAAATGTTATCTACGAAAAATAGTACATCTTTTCCTTGTCCTTCGCCAGCTCCATCACGGAAATACTCAGCAATTGTAAGACCTGAAAGTGCAACACGAGCTCTTGCTCCTGGTGGCTCATTCATTTGTCCGAAAACGAAAGTAGCTTTAGAGTCTTTCAATGCAGTTTTGTCAACTTTAGAAAGGTCCCATCCGCCATTTTCCATAGAGTGCATAAAATCGTCACCATATTTTATAATACCAGACTCAAGCATTTCACGAAGTAAATCGTTACCTTCACGAGTACGCTCGCCTACACCAGCGAAAACCGAAAGACCACCGTGACCTTTCGCAATATTGTTAATTAACTCTTGTATAAGTACTGTTTTACCAACACCTGCACCACCAAAAAGACCAATTTTACCACCTTTTGCATAAGGCTCAATAAGGTCGATTACTTTAATACCTGTGAAAAGAACTTCGGTAGAAGTTGAAAGATCTTCAAATTTTGGAGCATCGCGGTGAATTGGAAGACCTTTATCGCCAGCTTTTGGCAAGTTTCCGATACCGTCGATAGCATCACCAATTACGTTGAAAAGTCGGCCGTAAACATCCTCGCCTATTGGCATTTGTATTGGCGCTCCAGTTGCAACTGCATCTACACCGCGGCTAAGACCATCAGTAGAATCCATTGATATGGTACGAACCATATTTTCTCCAATGTGCGATTGAACTTCAAGAACCAAAAGGTTTCCGTTGTTGTTTACCTCTAATGAGTCGTATATTTTTGGAAGTTCCGATCCGCTATCAAACGCAACGTCAACTACCGGGCCAATAATCTGTGCAACTTTTCCTGTACTTTGAGACATGAGTAACTGTTTATGTTATAGTTATCTAAGGGTAAAAAAACCACCCTTGTTTTGAACGGTGCAAAGATAGTTTTTTCTGAATGAAATTTGCAACGTGAAAGTTGAAAAAATTTAGAGATTTTTGTGAAGTGTGATAAGTGGGTTTAAAACCTGTCAGGACTTTTGTAATCATAGCTTTTCACATAATCCTCGAACTTCTTTTTTGAAAAGAATAATAATTTTTTTCTGAAGTGAATTGTCTTTGGAAATACTTCTCCCATCAATTTCAACAACCGGCGTAAGTTCACCCATTGTTCCAGTCGCAAAAACACCGTCAGCATTGTAGAATTGGGAAAGTGTAATGTCTGCTTCGGAAATTTCAATATTGTTTTTTTGGCACATTTCAATCACGGAATTTCGAGTAATTCCGGGTAAGCACGCGTGTCCAAAAGGTGTAAAGACCTTTCCGTTTTTTACCATAAAAAGGTTGCTGCCATTCAGTTCTGCTATAAATCCGCGATCGTCAAGCATCAATCCTGCATCTTTTCCAGCAATATTTGCTTGAATTTTTGCAATTATATTATTGAGCAAATTGTTGTGGTGAATTTTACTGTCCAAAAATTGAGGAGAATTACGGCGTTGGCTCGTGCTTATCACTTTTATGCCGTGATCGTTGTCGTAAACCAAAGGTTTCCATTCTGCCAAAACAATCAAACATGAACCATTTTGATTTAAACGTGGATCCATTCCGCTAGTTATTTTTTCACCGCGTGTTAATGTCAAACGAATGTGTGAATCATCATTCATTCCATTGGCATCGAGGGTTTGCTTAATTGCTTTTTTAATGAATTCTTTTGAAGGAATTTCCACAAAAGCCAATGTTTTAGCAGATTCGTGTAAGCGCGTTAAGTGTTTATCCAGACAAACTACACCTTCGGGATATACGCGCAAACCTTCCCAAACCGCGTCGCCTCCTTGAACGGAACTATCAAAAACCGAAACTTTTGCTTCGCTGCGATGAAGTAATTTGTCTTTTACAAATACTTGAATGTTGTCGTTTTTGGGGTTGGATTTTTGAAGCATATTTTATTTTGACTTAAGACTAAATGATCTTAATCATTAATTAATATATAGTTTTTTAAAGTTTTGTAAAATGGCAAAGCTTCTTTTAACAAGGGCTCCAAATGTTTAGGCAAATGTTGTGAGCTGCTTTTTTGAATTGCAAAACCTTCACTATTATGAATGTTCGCATACCAATGTTTTGCCCAAATACCATCTTCCAAAATTCCTCCTTTTTGCCATTTCATCATTTTTACTGAAAAAGAAATGTTCAATAAATTGCAAAGTTTTTTTAGATAGGATTCGGGGTTTTTCAGTAATTCGTCGCTATCAATTACAATTGGTTTTTTTTCGTTTTTCTTCAGAAAAATAAATAATTCCGAAGCTTTTTTAATGCCAATATCATTCAACGTTGGTGTATGAATTACTTTTGAAAAGGAAGCTATCAATTTTTTCGGATGCCGAATTAATATCACATTTTCCCAATTCAAAATAAAATCTGGCGAATTGGTCAAATAATGATGCGCCATTCCTTTTACGAAAATATGTTCTTTTGTTGAAAGGGAATTTATTGTTTCAATTACGTTTTTCTGCTTTAATTCCATTGTTTGTAGAATTTCCTTTTCTGAAGGATGTTGGTTTTTCAATGAAGCGTTTTGAAGATAATAGCCGTAAAAAGGTTCGTCTAAAACCGTGGTATCTTCGCGTTGCGCAAAGGAATACATAAGTGCCGTGGAAAGATTTCGAGGGCCAGAAATTAGATTGATTACTTTCATTGCCATAAAAGTATTGATTATTTTTTGAAAATGAAGGCCTGAAACACGACGTTTTGAAATACGACGTTCTGAAAAAAGACTTTTTGAGCCAAGACGTTTTGAACCACGACGGATTGCGAAAAAAACTTTTGAAATAGAGGAATTTGAAGTACGAATTTTAAATTCGCAAATATTGAAAATCTAAAAAAGGTTGGGGAATTTTTTTTTAATTGATTACTTTTTGAGAACCAAATCTAAATAATTGTTTGTGGTTAGATATTCTTGACGTAAATAATCCAAATATGTAATTATTTTTTCGCGATTTGGGTAATCTTCGGCTAGATTATCGGCTAAATCATCATCACTTACTGTTAATGCAATATACCAAAAACCTGATCGGGACGTGTAGTTGTCTTCAAATAAAGAGCCGTTACCATTGCTCTGCAGTGCTGCGTCTAAAACAAGTGGCACTAAATTTACGGTTTTTGTATTTCTTTCAATTTCGTAAAAACTAAGAAAGTGATTTTTTCCATTTATTGTAACGGGTACATTTCCACCGAAAATGTCGTAATCTGTATTGAATTTTGTGTTTATAAAGTAGTAAAATTCATTTGCATCTTTTGGGTCTTCAAAAACGTAAACCTGCTTTTTTGGAAGTCCTTTTTTAAATTTTTTCCCTTTGTAAACTTTGGCTCCCTCAATATTCGGGGCGATTTTTAATGGAATGCAGGAAGTTGCAAACATTAAGATTAATACTATTGAAATTAATTTTGGCAAAGTTATGATTTATGAGTTAAAAATAATAAAAACCGTTAAAACTCAATCTGTATCAAAATACAATATTTTGAGTATTAGTGAAAATTGCTAATTTTACTGCGATTAAGACAGTAACTACCAGCGCAACTGAAAACTGCGACTGCGACTGAAAACTTTTTTTACTCTACCGTAACAGACTTCGCCAAATTCCTTGGTTGGTCTACATTTCTACCCAATAAAACAGCGATATGATAAGACAACAATTGTAAAGGAATTGTAGTAACCAAAGGTGTTAAGGCCTCTGGAGTTTTTGGAACTTCCATTACATAATCTGCCATCTCTCTAACAACCGTATCGCCTTCGGTAACAACGGCTATAATAATGCCTTTTCTAGATTTTATCTCTTGAATATTACTTACAACTTTTTCGTAATGATTGCTGTTTATGGCGATAACCACAACTGGCATATGCTCGTCAATTAAAGCAATTGGGCCGTGCTTCATTTCGGCTGCGGGATAACCTTCAGCGTGTATGTATGAAATTTCCTTTAATTTTAAAGCCCCTTCCAACGCAACAGGGAAATTGTATCCTCTTCCCAAATACAAGAAATTGGTAGAGTCTTTAAACTTCATTGCAATTTCTTTAATTTTTTCGTTGCTTTTCAGTGCTTTTTCAACCTTACTTGGTATAAGATCTAACTCACGAAGGTGGAGCATGAAGTCACTTTTTGAAATGGTTCCTTTTGCTTTTGCCAAACGTAACGCAAGCATTGTTAGCACTGTAATTTGGGTTGTAAATGCCTTTGTGGAGGCAACTCCAATTTCAGGGCCGGCGTGCGTGTATGTTCCGCTGTGCGTTTCTCTTGAAATTGTTGAACCCACAACATTACAAATACCATAAACAAATGCACCTTTTTCTTTAGCTAGTTTAATTGCTGCCAAAGTATCAGCCGTTTCGCCACTTTGTGAGATTGCAATTATTACATCTTTTGGTGTTATAATTGGATTTCGATATCTAAATTCTGAAGCATATTCAACCTCAACAGGTATTCTTGTTAAGTCTTCTATTACGTATTCGGCCACCAAACCTGCATGCCATGACGTACCGCAAGCCACAATTATTATGCGGTCTGCATTTATAAATTTTTGAATATAATCTTCAAGCCCCCCAAGTTTTACAATACCTTGATCAGCCAATAAACGACCACGATAGGTATCTTTAATAACTGATGGTTGCTCGTAAATTTCTTTCATCATAAAATGGTCGTACCCACCTTTTTCAATCTGTTCAAGATTTAATTGAAGCTCGTGAATATGTGGTGCTACAATTTTATCATCTTTGATTTTACGAACTTTAATTTCGCGACCACGGCGTATAATTGCCATTTGCTCATCATCAAGATATATTGCGTTGTTCGTAAATTCGATAAACGGGGATGCATCACTAGCTACGAAAAATTCGTCTTCACCAATACCTATTGCCAAAGGACTGCCCAATTTTGCAACCACAATTTCATCTGGTTTTTGCTTATCAATAACAGCAATAGAATACGCACCAACAACCTGATTTAATGCAAGTTGGACTGCTTTTCCTAATTTTACATCTTCTTTTTTCTGAATTTCTTCAATCAAGTTCACTAAAACCTCTGTGTCCGTATCAGATTTAAAAGTGTAACCTCTATTAATTAGTTCCTTTTTAATTGAAGCGTAATTTTCGATAATGCCGTTGTGGATAATAACCAAATTACCACTGTTTGAAATATGTGGGTGCGAATTAACATCGTTTGGCACACCGTGAGTTGCCCAACGTGTATGGCCAATTCCTAATGTAGCATCTAAAGATATATCTTCAAGACACTTTTTTTCCAAATCGGCGACTTTACCTTTGGTTTTACAGAGTTGGATATTTTTTCCATCGTACAAGGCAATTCCCGCACTATCATAACCTCTATACTCTAACCTTTTTAAGCCGTTTAATATAATTGGGTACGCTTGTCTATTACCTATATAACCTACAATTCCGCACATATTTTTTTATTTAGATTCGGTATAATAAATTTGAAGTTTTAAACGCTTATCTAGATTTGTTGAAGTGTTCCCGTATAAAACAGTTCCCTCATGAGCCACTACAGAACCAAGTGGTAAACCAGTAGTGCCTGGTGCTTGTGTGTTTTGAAGGTCTAAAAACCTAGTTGCCAATACATTTTGCGAAACAACAAGCCCCAAAGGATCATTTGGAATCCCGCCATTTATCAAACTGCTTACATAATTGGTAATTCTTATTTTATAATACTCACCATTACTATCGCTGCCACGCTGCAGTCTTCCAAGATGAATTCCAATTGCGTCTAAAGCGGGTAAATTGGCTGTTAAATCCATACCATAATCATTTAGCAGCGCATTGGTTCGTAAGTTAAAAACCTCTAACCTTTCTGGTTCAGACTGGCCACCTTGTACTTGCGTTTGGTCTACATAAAATATTAGATTGGCTTCATTTACTAACCATTTTTTGGTTCGAACATTTTCTAACTCGTCGGCAACACCATTTTGGTCATTATCTGGACCGAAAAGATTAATTACTGAAATTATACCATCTCCACCACCGCGAACATATAACGTCTCTTCACCGTTAGTTATATTTGGCGAATTGATTGCGGTCTGTATTTGAGGTGGTAAATTGGTTTTTTCAGTATTAACACTAACACCTCTAAACAATAATTTTGAAGTAAGCGTGTCTCTTTTTTGGGTAGATTCCTTATAATAACTGTAGGTCATGTCAATTTCGGCCTTTTCTATATCAAAATAAAATAGGTTTCCATTATCACTATTGCTAGTTACTTTAAAGTTTATACCACGTAAATAGTCTTTAAAATTTGTATTAGTAAACAAAACAGGATCTCCTTCTTTGTCAAATATTTTTTGTTGAAAGTATTCCAATGGAAGATCTTTTCGTAAGCCAGGTGCTAATCTCGTGCTATCTTCGGTTCCTTCATTAATTAAATAATCATCATTGCTTGGAACGAAATTTTCAATAGTTGCAATTGGAGTTCCTAAAAAGTTGTCGAAGACCTGATCTTGGTTTGAGTAATATTTTTGTTTTACCTCTCCTCCGTTTGATGGATCAAATTCTCTTAAAAAATAGTTAGATTCAAATAATGAAATATTTATAGGTTCGCTTCCATAAACGGAATCCAACGCATAAGTTGTTACCCCTGCAGTTGTAGTTGGAGTGCTATAATAGGGTATATAAAGAGTTACCTTGTCTAAACGAACTGTATCTTGCAAAGTAGCATCTCCAAAAGTTGGGTTTGGACTTTGTAAAATTAATTGAGAAAGTAATTCTGATGTGCTTTTGCCATAAACAGGATCGTTGTAAATCCCTAACTTATAAATCTTATCTGTATTTGGTACTTGGTTTGCGTTAGCAGTAGTATTGTATATATTTGTTTGTACCGGCAATAGCTTACGGCTGAAGGCCGTTACGGTGTAATTTGAAACCAGACTATCAAAAAGGGTTTGATCTCCAAGAATGTTTGAATTTAAACCATCAAAATCTTCCGAGCATGCCGAAAAACCTATAATAATTGCAATTACAGCGCCTACTTTTGGCAACTTATTAATTATCTTCATAATACTACTAAAACTATTTGTTGTTTAAAACTTTTTGCGCGTAAAAGTCTAGATATGCAGGTGGAAAATCGTCTAAATTATGAAACTTTAACACTGGTATATCTACTGTTTCAAGGTAATCGGTTAATTCCTGCGGTATTTCTGCAGAGCCAATAATTGCGGCATCACTATTTTTAATTGCTACTTTCATTAAGTTAACATACGTAGGGTCTGCTAGCAAATCAACTGCTTCATCTTCTAGAGCATCATACAATATTTTTTCCTTCATTTTACTATTGAGAGATTCAGCAAAACTTTGGCTATAAACCGATGTTACAATTTTACTGTTTTCAAATAACGGTTCATTTCCGTAATAATTGCGCAGATACAAAGGAAGCAAGGATGCCAACCAACCGTGTACGTGTATGATATCTGGAGACCAATTTAATTTCTTTACTGTTTCAATAACGCCTTTTGCAAAGAAAATTGCGCGCTCGTCGTTATCAGGAAAAAGATTACCTTCTTCATCTGCAAATGTGGCCTTTCGTTTAAAATAATCATCATTATCTATAAAATAAACCTGCATTCTTTCCTTCGGGATTGAAGCTACCTTAATAATAAGAGGCATATCCATATCATTAATAACCAAATTCATTCCAGAAAGTCTAATAACTTCGTGCAATTGATGTCTTCGCTCATTTATGTTACCATAACGTGGCATAAAGATGCGTATTTGCCCGTTGTGGTTATTCACCATTCGCGGCGCTTCAAACGACATGGAAGAAATCTCGGTCTCTGGTAGGTAAGGGATAACTTCAGACGACACATACAAGACTCTTTTATCTTTCATCATTATTTGATATTTATTTAAAAAATGAAGATGCATTTTAAAAAAGCATCTTTCCATATTTAATATTAATACTAAGCGGCATTTTAACTGTTTGCAACTTTCACACCACATTTAAGCGGGAAAAATTAAAAACACGCAAAATTACGAAAATTTATGTAGATTGTCATTTATATCTTAATTTCGCCGCCCGTTAAAAAATTATATGACCTTATTTACTACTGCAAAGTCAATAAATGAAGCCTTATTTCCGTTCGCAACAAATGGTAAAATAGGCTTTGTACCTACAATGGGCGCACTTCACGCAGGTCATTTATCCTTAGTTTCAAAATCGTTGGCAGAAAATGATTGCACGGTTGTAAGCATTTTTGTGAATCCAACACAATTTAACAATCCTACCGATTTAGAAAAATACCCGCGAACTCTAGAAGCAGATTTAGCCTTGCTAAATTCATTGAAAGGCAACATATTCGTCTTTGCCCCAAAGGCAGATCAAATTTATCCAAATAGTGTCCTTTCAAAACACTACAATTTTGGTGGATTTGAAAATGAAATGGAAGGCAAACACCGCCAAGGTCACTTTGACGGAGTTGGCACTGTGTTAAACCTACTCTTTCGGATTGTAAAACCAACGAAAGCCTATTTTGGTGAAAAGGATTTTCAGCAGCTTCAAATTGTTAGAAAAATGGTTTCTCTTGAAAAACTTCCGGTGCAGATTATTGGCTGTGAAATTGTACGGGAAAAATCTGGACTTGCGCTAAGTAGTCGGAATAAAAGATTGAATTCAACTGAAAAAAAAGCGGCGGTTTTAATTAGCAAAACCCTGAAAATGGTAAAAAAGGAGTTTAAAAATCATTCTATTTTTGAACTCACCGAAATAGTTCATCAAAAATTTGCAGCTGAATATTTATTAGAGCTTGAATATTTTGAAATTGCCGATGTTGAAACTTTAAAAACTGCCACTGAAAAAGTAGAATCACAGGAATATAGAGCTTTTATCGCGGCATTTGCGGGTGATGTTAGGTTAATTGATAATATGGCTTTATAAAAATTTTAACCTTTTATTATTTCCACCCTTTAAATTTTATTCAAAGCTTTTTAATCCTTAAACTTTAATTCAAAAAATAATACCTTTGCCGTATGCAAATACACGTTTTAAAATCTAAAATACACCGCGTAAAAGTTACGGGTGCAGACCTCAATTATATTGGTAGTATAACCATAGATGAAGAGTTAATGGATGCCGCCAACATTATTGAAGGTGAAAAAGTGCAAATTGTAAACAATAATAACGGTGAAAGGCTGGAAACCTACGCTATTCCAGGCCCTAGAAATAGCGGCGAAATTACGCTAAATGGCGCAGCTGCAAGACGCGTAGCGCCGGGCGATATTCTTATTTTAATAACATACGCTTTAATGGAGGTTGAAGAAGCTAAAAAATTTAGACCCGCCCTAGTTTTCCCAAACGAAACCAACAATTTACTGAGGTAGTTTGAACAAAAAACTATCTAAATTACTACAAATTACAATTCCATTAGCGCTTGGAATATTTTTAATTTGGTATTCCTATAATTCATTTACTACAGAGCAACTTGCAAATATCAAGTTGAATTTTAGGGCCGCCAATTATGGTTTTGTAGTACTTTCAGTTGTTCTAAGCCTTTTAAGTCACCTTTCCCGAACGTATCGTTGGAATTTTATGTTAGAGCCGTTGGGTTATAAACCCAAACTGGCAAATAATTTTATGGCTATTGCGGCCGCCTATTTAATGAATATTTTTATTCCGAAAAGTGGTGAAGTTGGCAGGGCGATGATTTTAGATAAATATGAGCATGTTCCATTTCAAAAAGGCTTCGGCACTATTATTACCGAACGTGTGATAGATTTAATTTTTCTACTTGCCTTTACTGCCGCGGCATTGATTATTAAATTTGACGAACTTTCAAACTATTTGTCTGAAAACGTTCCAGTAGCGGCACTTTATGGAATAGCCGTTATTGTCATTATAATTTTTCTTGTATTTCCAATCTTTTTAAAATATTCGAAATCTGCTTTAAACGTTAAACTCCGCAATTTTTTGCTGGGCTTAAAAGAAGGGTTGTTGAGCATTGTAAAAATGAAGAAAAAGAAAGCATTTATAATACACAGCTTTATTATTTGGGGACTTTATTTAGCTTCTTTTTATGCTGCATCGTTTGCTTTAGATGAAACTTCAACCATTAGTTTTAGCACCCTAATCATCGCTTTTGTTGTGGGCAGTTTCACTTTTGCCTTTACAAATAGTGGTTTTGGCACCTATCCAGCCGCGATTGCGGGCATCTTATTTATCTTCGGAATTTCCCAAACTGTTGGTACCGCTTTTGGGTGGATAATTTGGACAAGTAATATTGCTTCAATAATAATTAT
The DNA here is from genome assembly GCA_965219125.1 of Aequorivita sp. Taxonomy (GTDB): domain Bacteria; phylum Bacteroidota; class Bacteroidia; order Flavobacteriales; family Flavobacteriaceae; genus JBBSOK01. The sequence continues at coordinate 2,161,173 of CBDCMO010000002.1, read as the reverse complement.
TGGTGGACTTTCACTTTTAATTCTGCCACTATATAATCGCAATAAACGGTAGGTTTTGTTGAATTTCAATTCAAATTCTTCATTTTTCAAAAATTCAGTATCTTTCAAAATAAAAAATCTGGGATTTATGAGAAATATAATTTTTTTGCTGCTAACTATTTTCTTCGGAACAAGTTTATATAGTCAAATTGTTTACGAGGAATTTAATTCAACCAAACTTGGTGAAAAGCGAAAACTGAAAATTCAACTTCCGCGAAATTATGATAGCAACAAAGAAAAAGTCTATCCAATCGTGTTGGTTTTGGATGCAGATTATCTTTTTGAGCCAGTTGCGGGAAATGTAGATTATTTCAGCTATTGGGAAGATATGCCCGAAAGTATTGTTGTTGGCGTTATGCAAGGAAATAGCCGATATGAAGATTGTAGTTATGATGATAAAAATTACTTTCCATCCGAAAAAGGAGCAGATTTTTTCGAATTTCTTGGGCTTGAACTCATTCCTTATATTGATAAAAAATATAGAACAGCTAAATTTATTATCGCTTTTGGTCACGATTTTACAGCCAATTTTATAAATTATTACCTCTTTAAAGATCCGCCGCTATTTAATGGCTATGTAAACTTAAGTCCAGATTTAGCGCCAACTTTAGAAACAGCCATACCAGCAAGAACGGCTGAAATAAAGTCACAAATTTTTTATTACTTAGCTACGGGAACCGACGATATTAAAGGCTTAATGGAAAATGCAGAAAGCCTGAACGAAGGTTTAAAAGAAATTAAAGCACCAAATTTTTCTTACTATTATGACAATTTCGCGGGTGCAACACACTATTCATTGGTTGCGCGCGGAATTCCCAATGCACTTGAAAAAATATTTGCTGTGTACCGCCCAATAAGCAAACAAGAGTTTAATGAAGTGCTTTTAAAGTTAGATACCCCAATAGACCAATATTTGGTGGATAAATATAAAACCATAGAGAATCTCTTTGGGCTAACAAACAGTATTCGGGTAAACGATTTTATTGCTGTAGCGACTGCTGCTGAAAAATTAAGTAAGTGGGAAAGCCTACGCGAAATAGCTTCAATGGCTAAAAAACAGTATCCTGACACGGCATTGGGCGATTACTATTTAGCCAGATATTACGAAGAAACGGGCGATACGAGAAAAGCAATGCGCATTTATCAAGGAGCATATGATAAACAAGATGTAGATTTTATAACCAAAGACCTAATGCTTGATAGAGCTGATACATTAAAGAATAAGGAATAGGTGTAATTCTTTCGTTTTGAAAATAATCAGAGGTCTAAAATCAGACTTTTATTGGTCAACGCCCAGTTGGTTAGGGCATTTGTACTTCCCTCAATTAATAGCTTGCTTATAATGTTGCTTCGGTGTTTTTCTATTGTTCGGGTTGAAACAAAAAGTGTTTCGGCTATTTCGTTTGTATTTACTTGCTGTGCTACTAGCTTTAAGATTACAGTTTCAGATGGCGTAAGATCTTTTAATCTTTGCAATTCACCCGAAACATTTTTAAGCGCCCCTTTTTCGAAAGAATGGCTAAAACATTCTTCATCATTTAAAACAGTCTGGATGCATTTTTCAACATCGTGAAAAGCATCTTCCTTCAGTAAGTATCCCTTAATATCTAGCGCTTTTGCCTGTGCTACATATTCTGCTTCTTTGTGAAATGATAATACAATGTAACGCGTATATACGTCTTTTTCGCGTGCTTTCTTTATTACCTCAAAGCCAGATAGTCCAGGCATATCTATATCTAACAATGCCAATTTTGGTTTATGAAATAGTATTGCTTCTAATGCTTTGTTACCATTGGATGCCTGTGCTAACACGCTATAATTGTTGGCTTTTAACTCTTCGTAAAGGCCTTTCAAAATCATTGGATGATCGTCTGCAATAACTAGGGTTATTTTGTTTTTTTCAATCATTAAATAGGTGTTGTTATTGCAATTGTGGTACCTCTATTAATTTCACTCTTAATTTCCAAATGGCTTTTAATAATTTTTGTCCGCTCCAACAATGTTTTCATACCCAAAGAGCTTACGTTTTTCACATTCGCCGAATAATCAAACCCTTTCCCATTGTCCACAATTGTTGTTTCAATTACTCTTTTGTTCTTTTTTATGGTCACAAAGGCTGCTTTTGCATCAGAATGTTTCACGATATTAGTTAGCACTTCTTGTATAATTCTGTATAAATGTAGCGATCTTTCTTTAGTTATGCAGTTGTCAATATTTTCAATCTCATTGGTGAAAAAAATATTGGTATTTTTATCTACTTCATTTATAAGTGATACTACCGCCGCCGTTATGCCAACACGCTCTAAAGAAGACGGGTGTAAGCCTCTGGAAATACTTCTAAGTTCATCTAAAGTGTCGCCTGCCAAAAACTGCATTTCAGCATCGCCACTTACTTTTGTCTTTCGGGTAAGGAGCATTAATTTTTGGCCAACACTGTCGTGAAGTTCTCTTGAAACACGCGTTCTTTCAGCTTCTTGCGCACCTATAAGATCTTGGGAAAACTGCCGCTGCAACTTCTCTCTTTTTTTTGAATTGAAGCGCGAACGGTATAAAAGGATTAGGCTAAAAACAAAGATTAACCCAAGACCTCCAAATAATAGCAATTGGTATTGAAGTCTACTTTTTGTGGCCAAAAGCTCAATATCTGCTTCTTGACTTTTTATTGTTCTATCCTTTTTTTCAATTTCATATAATGTTTGATAATAGCCAAGAACTTGCGTGTTTTTTTGGTTTAATATAGAGTCTTTTAATGTGTAGTAATTTTTAAAGTGCAAGAAAGCTTCACTGTCGTCACCAAGTTCCGTATAAACATCAGATAGAAATTTTTCACAATTTTGTATTTCTTCGTAATTTTTTGTCTTGGTTTTTAACCTTAAATGCTCTTGTCCCAATACTAAAGCCTCCTTAAAATCATTTTTTGCAAATGCCATATGTTTGAGTGCATCTACATAACTCTCTCTATTTTTTAGTTTTTGAATATCAACAACAGTATTTAATTCATTCAAATACTTCTGGGCATTTTCGAGATTGTTGTTTTGCGCAAAAGCAATTACCAAACTCGAGAGAACGTAGGGTTCTTGAACCTTGCGGTAGTCTGATTGTGAACAATATTTTCTAGCAAGTAACAAATCATCAATTCTTTTGTCCTGATCATTCATTTTATTCGCATCACTTGCTGCATTAAAGTAGAAAGTTGCCAATTGCCCAAAACTTTGTTTTATTTCAGCTAAAGCAATGGCTTCATTTCGCTCCTTTTCGGCCTCTGGAAAAAAATTATTTTTACTGTAAAGTATGGAAAGGGCATTTTTTGCACTTATTATATTGAATGTATCTTGTGAGCGGGTAAAAATTGCTGAAGCTTGTTGCAGTTCTTCAGAGCTCTCTGCAAAATAGCCAAGGTCAGAATGTGTGATGCCAACATACAACTTTGCCAAGCCCAAAACTTTTTGATTTTTAGCCCTAATTGCATAATATTGCGCACGCTCGTAATAACTTAAAGCCGACTCAATATCATTAGTAAAGTAGCTACTGTCGCCACCATTAAGATAATAACTGCAAAGAAGATTGTCGTTTTTAATCAAAGCTGCCTTTCCCAAAAACGACTTGAACAACTTTAGGCCCAATGATGGTTGGTTGTCAATGTTGTTATAAAAATCTACCAACTTGTTTACATTCCTCACCGCAAGATTTAAGGAATCCAACTCAATAGCATAATCTATAGCATTTTGAGCATTTTGACTATACTTAAATTCTTCCTTTTCGAAGGTGAAAGAGGCTAAACTATCTAATAAAACCAGCTTTTCATCATTACTGGCTTGTTTAATTTTTAACTCTAATGCTTTAACCTCTTTGCTTATATTTTTATCTTGGGCATTTGCCACAGGAACGAGTAATAAGAGAAAAAAATAACAATATAATTTCATTAAATTTCTGCAGTTAGATAGCGTAAATATAAGTAATTTAGCCCATAATTATGGCGAAACTAAAGACCACATTTTACTGCCAGAATTGCGGGGCGCAATACTCAAAATGGCAAGGACAATGCACATCCTGCAAGGAATGGAATACGATTGCCGAAGAAATTATTGAAAAGGCAGAAAAAGTAAATTGGAAAACAAAAGAACCTTCTGTAAACGAGCGAAACCGAAATGCCAAACCCCAAAAGGTTTCTGAGATAAGCAACCAAAAAGAAGCGCGCTTAGATACAAAAAATCAAGAGTTAAATCGTGTACTTGGCGGCGGTCTTGTGCCTGGCTCATTAACACTTTTGGGCGGTGAACCCGGAATTGGAAAGAGTACCTTAATGCTTCAAATTGCTTTGCAATTGCCGTATAAAACCTTGTATGTTTCAGGCGAAGAAAGTGCACAGCAAATTAAAATGCGTGCCGATAGAATTCATCCAAATTCTGAAACCTGTTATATTCTAACCGAAACAAAAACACAAAATATCTTCAGAAATATTGAAGAAATTCAACCCGATATTGTTATAATAGACAGTATTCAAACCCTTCATACAGATTATATTGAAAGTAGTGCCGGCAGTATTTCGCAAATTCGTGAAACCACAACCGAGCTTATAAAATTTGCCAAAGAAACCGATACGCCCGTAATTTTAATCGGTCATATTACAAAAGATGGGAATATTGCCGGACCAAAAATATTGGAACATATGGTAGATACCGTTCTTCAATTTGAAGGCGACCGAAACCATATTTACAGAATTTTAAGGGCAAATAAAAATCGCTTCGGAAATACAAACGAATTGGGAATTTACGAAATGCAAGGCAGTGGACTTCGGGAGGTTTTAAACCCATCAGAAATTCTTATTTCAAAAAATGAAGAAGAATTAAGCGGAACAGCAATCGCCGCAACTTTGGAAGGAATGCGTCCGTTATTAATTGAAATACAAGCATTGGTAAGTAGCGCAGTTTATGGAACGCCCCAAAGAAGCGCTACAGGTTACAACGCAAAAAGGCTGAATATGATTTTGGCAGTTTTAGAAAAACGCGCAGGTTTTAAACTAGGCGCAAAAGATGTTTTTTTGAATATAACCGGCGGTATTTCTGTAGATGATCCAGCAATTGATCTTGCAGTAGTTGCCGCCGTATTATCCAGCAATGTAGATATTGCGATAGACAAACAAATGTGTTTTGCCGCAGAAGTTGGACTTGCGGGAGAAGTTAGACCAGTTCCAAGAATTGAGCAACGAATTTTGGAAGCAGAAAAGCTTGGATTTACGTCTATAATAGTTTCAAAATATTGTAAAATTCCGAAGTTAAATTCTGGCATCCAGATTATTAAAGTGGCTAAAGTTCACGATGTTGTGAAACATCTTTTCACATAAATTGGTAGATTTAAACTTGCGTTAAGTTTTTTACTGAAACAAATTTAGATTGTACTTTTCCCGCGCAATGAAAACATCATTCTATTTTCTGATTTTAGCTTTAGCTATAACAATTTGCAGCTGCGAACAAGTGCAAAAAGTTGCCGATGTAGTTGTAAAACCAACTGCACGCGAAAAATATGAAAGAGATTTTCAAAAAAACGATTTCCTTTATCTAAATTGGAAAATTGCTTTTGAAGAAGCAAAAAACGACAGCATTCAAATATTGATTCCATATTCAGAAGTAGGAATTTTTTCAGCTGAAGAAAATTTAGTTTATAGCTATGATGTTCAATTAAAAGAAGGTGAAACTATTTTTGTAAATGTTGAAAAGCCAACAGATTCACTTCAAGTTTTTATAGATTTTTTCCGAAGAGAAAAAGATTCGATAAGTACGTTGAAATTTATTAAAAGTGCCGAAGCCGATTCAGCTTTCTTTTCAAGCGAAGTGGAGAAATCTGGCGATTATAAGATTATTGTCCAACCGCAATTAGGCGTTCAGTTTCCGTTTCAGATGAAAATTTATTTACAACCAACCTATATTTTTCCGGTAAGTGGTGGCGGTAATAAAGATGTTGGCAGTTTTTGGGCAGATAACAGAGATGGCGGAAAAAGAAGCCACGAAGGAGTGGATATTTTTGCAGATAAAGGAACTCCCGTTGTCGCCGTAACCGACGGAATAATAATAAATACAGGCGAACGCGGCCTTGGCGGCAAACAGGTTTGGTTGCGTGACGGCGTTTTTGGCAAATCAATTTACTACGCACATTTAGACAGCATTGGCACAACAGATGGCAAACGCGTAAAGGCTGGAGATACATTGGGTTTTGTTGGCAATACAGGCAATGCGAAAACAACACCGCCACATTTACATTTCGGTATTTACAAAGGTAGCATTGGTGCTATAAATCCATATCCGTTTATTAAAAAGACCGAGATTCAAACAGTAGATGATTCCATAGATTTTAATAAAGCATATATTTCTCGAAATAGGGTTGAGGTTACAAAAACTTCAATTGCTGGCTTTAAGGTTTTGGGAAATTTGAAAAAAAACGATACCATTTCAATTTTAGGAAAGAGCGAAGATTTCTTCCACATTCAATCTAAATCTGGCTTAAAAGGATTTATTTCCGAAAAAAGCGTAAAGACGATTCCTTCTAATTAACACTTTCTTAAGTCTCTTCAACAACTATTGAAAGTACCTTTAAGTTCTAATCAAATTTAGAACTATGTCCATTTTCTCCAAGATTAAAGGTGTCTTTTCCGTATTAAAAAGTGTAGATGTTGAAGCAATCGCAAAAATTTCGCAAAAAGTAGATTTACCAGAAGTTATGAAAGCTTTCTCAGCTTTAGATGAAAGGCAATTGAAGGGTTTGATGAAAATGCTGAAAAATAAAAGCAGCAAAAAAGGACAACATAAATTGCCACCTATTGACGGCGATTTTTATGATTTAAGTTTGAAATTGACACCAGAACAGCGTGAAATTCAGCTCAAAGTCCGCAATTTTATGGAAGATGAAGTAAAACCAATTGCAAACGATTTTTGGAACAGAGCAGAATTTCCTTTTGATATAATCCCAAAAATGGCAAAATTAAATATCTGCGGAATGGGTTACGAAGGCTACGGTTGTCCCGGCCAAACCAGCGTAATGGAAGGAATTTTAGCAATGGAACTTGCAAGAGTTGATGTTTCAATAAGTACCTTTTTTGGCGTACACAGCGGTTTGGCAATGGGAAGCATTTACGTTTGCGGTAGCGAAGAACAAAAACAGGAATGGCTACCAAAAATGCAGCGAATGGAACAAATTGGTGCTTTCGGCTTAACCGAACCGGACGGCGGAAGTGACGTTTCGCAAGGTATGCGAACAACATGCAGATTAGAAGGCGATGTATGGATTTTAAATGGCCAGAAAAAATGGATTGGAAACGCAACTTTTGCTGATGTCATCGTTATTTGGGCAAAAGATGAAGAGTCCAAACGCGTCAAGGGATTTTTAGTGCGAAAAGGAAATCCTGGTTTTAAAGCTGAAAAAATGAACGACAAAATGGCGTTGCGAACCGTGCAGAATGCCATAATTACATTAACAGATTGTCGCATTCCCGAAAGTGATAGATTACAGAAATGTGATAGTTTTAGAGATACCGCAAAGGTTTTAAAAATGACACGAGCATCAGTTGCTTGGCAAGCTGTCGGCTGTTCGCGCGGAGCTTACGAAGGTGCGCTTAAATACACTAAAAAACGTGAGCAATTTGGGAAACCTATAGCATCATTTCAATTAATACAAAATCATTTGGTTGAAATGTTGAGTAATCTAACCGCGATGCAAACACTTTGTTTCCGGCTTTCAGAAATGCAAGATGCCGATATTCTAACAGATGAACACGCCTCGTTAGCAAAAGTTTTCTGTAGTCTTAGAACGCGAGATGTTGTAAGAAGCGCAAGAGAAGTTATGGGCGGAAACGGGATTTTACTTGAATATGACGTTGCCAGATTTGTAGCAGACGCCGAAGCAATTTACAGCTACGAAGGTACCAAGGAAATTAATACGTTGATTGTTGGCCGGGCAATTACTGGTTATAGCGCGTTTGTATAATATCCCCCTAATCCCCGAAGGGGAAACTGCTAAAGTTCCAAAAATTCAAAATCTAAAGTCCCCTTTGGGGATTTAGGGGACTAAGGCGCAGGATTTGGAATTTGATTGTGAACCTCATTAATATCTTTCAAAACTTCTTCGGAAAGGTTTACGTTTATACTTTCAATATTTTCTGAAAGTTGATCTAAAGACGTTGCGCCAATTATGGGTGATGTTATAAATTTCTTTTGAATGATAAACGCCAAAGCCATTTGAGTAAGGCTTAAATTATGCTTTTTAGCTATTTCATTATATTTTTTTGTAGCCTCAAAACTGTTTTGATTATGATATCTTCCGTACTGCGGAAATAACGTAACTCGGGCGTTTTCAGGCTTTTTATCATCTAAATATTTTCCGGTAAGTTGTCCGAAACCTAATGGAGAATATGCCAAATATCCTACATTTTCTCTCAACAATATTTCTGACATCGCTATTTCATCTTTTCTGTTCAGTAAATTATATGGATTTTGAACCGTAATCATTTTAGGTTTCCCGTTTCTAGATTCTTCCAAATATCGCGAAAGGCCATAAGGTGTTTCATTACTTATCCCGACATTTCTGATTTTTCCCTGTTTTATAAAACCTTCTAAATTATCTAAAACTTCGGCGAAATTGTCTTTCCATTTTTCGGTTTCATTGTGCGTATAATCCCGTTTTCCGAAGAAATTTGTATTGCGTTCTGGCCAATGAAGTTGATATAAATCTAGGTAATCAGTTTGCAATCTTTCAAGACTTTTGTGCAAAGCATCTTCCAACGATTTTTTACTGAAATCTAATTTATCCCTTAAAAATGCAAAGGTTGGGCTTGGGCCAGTTATTTTTGAGGTAAGTACAATCTTATCTCTATTCTTATTTTTTGAAAGCCAAGTACCGATTATTTTTTCGGTGCTGCCTTGTGTTTCCTTTCTGCCGGGAACAGAATACATTTCGGCACAATCAATAAAATTAACGCCTTTTTCCCGTGCAAAATCTAATTGAGAATGGCCTTCAGTTTCAGAATTTTGTTCGCCCCAAGTCATTGTGCCTAGGCAAATTTTACTAATTTTTAAATCTGTATTTGGTAATGTTGTGTATTTCATAAGTATTTTTTTCTCTGCGAAACTTTGTGACTCTTTGCGCAACTCCGAGTAATAGCATTTACGCAGATTTTCGCTGAGTTAAAGAAGTTTCACGGAGAGATTTGTGATTCATTTATAATCTATTGCTTTATTTTACAGATACCTTCGCTATGTTCGGAATTCTAACTCAACCATTAACGGGCAATGGTCGCTGTGCATGGCGTCGGATAGAATAACGGAACGTTTTAAATTATCCCGCAACGGTTCAGAAACCAAATTATAATCAATACGCCAACCTTTGTTATTTCCTCTCGCACCTGCCCTATAACTCCACCACGTATAATTATGCGGCTCTTTATTGAAATGTCGAAAACTATCTATAAATCCATTATTCATAAATGTGTCAATCCATTTTCTTTCGTTTGGCAAAAATCCGGAAACGTTTGCATTTCTTATCGGATCGTGAATGTCTATTGCTTCGTGGCAAATATTGTAATCACCGCAAATTACTAGATTTGGGTGTTCCTCTTTCAAATTAGAAATGTATTCCTGAAAATAATCCATAAAACCGAATTTATGTTCCAATCTCGCGATGTTTGTTCCGCTCGGCAAATATAAACTCATAACGGAAACTTCGTCAAAATCAACTCTAAGATTTCTTCCTTCAAAATCCATAGATTCTATTCCTGTGCCGTATTCTATATGGTTTGGTTCAGTTTTACATAAAATTGCAACGCCACTATACCCTTTTTTTTGGGCGCTAAACCAATAGTTATATTTGTAACCTGCGGCTTCAATTTCAGCGATATCAACTTGATCTTTTGTAGCTTTTATTTCTTGAAGGCAGATAACGTCTGGGTTTGCGGCGGTAAGCCATTCAGTAAAACCTTTGCGCATTGCTGCTCTAATTCCGTTTACGTTATATGAGATTATTTTCAAATTCGTATTATTTTCTCTGTGCAACTCTGTGCATTTCTCTGTGCAACTCTGTGAAATAGCCTTTTCACCAAGTTTTGCCGAAAGCAAAGGAGTTTCGCCGAGGGTTTGAGTTGCTAAAGTAAAGAAGAATGTATATTTACAGCAATTGATTAGCATAAAGGTTTTCAATATTCCGTTAACAAAATATTATTGGTTATTGATAGTTATTAAGTAAATGAAGTTTACCTGCGTATTTTTCTTCCTTCTTTTAGCCACCGCTGGCTTTGCGCAAGATATTAAATCGAATTATCGTGAAAAGAAAATTGCCATTGCAGATACGGTTGTTTTAGATAGTGTTTCTATAAATCCTATTAAATTTTCAATTGTCGATAAAAAAGGGAATGCTTTAAATTCTTTCAGCTATAAAGCAGATTTTGAAAAAGCTACTGTAACTTTTTCCGAAGAAATTATTCAACAAACAGATTCTGTAACCATAAAATATACACGATATCCAACTTTTCTTACGAAAGATTATTTCGTTTTAGACCCGAAGATTATTGTTAATAATACTGGTAAAATTGAAAAGCTTTATAGCCTTGACCAAAGTAATAAAGAAAGTAATTTTAAACCTTTTGATGGATTAAATACGGTTGGTAGTATTTCGCGCGGAATCACGATTGGTAATAATCAAAATGCTGTTGTAAACAGTGCGTTGGATCTTCAAATAACTGGAAAATTGAACGATAAAGTTAATATTAGAGCCAGTTTGCAAGATGCTAATATTCCAACACAGGAAGGTGGCTATTCGCAAAGTCTCGATGAGTTTGACCAGATTTTTATTGAACTCTTTAGCGACAATTGGCGCATTCGTGCGGGCGATGTAGACTTACAACAAAGCAATAGTTACTTCGGCAATTTCAATAAAAAGGTTCAAGGAATTTCCCTTGGCGGCACAATAAACGGCGCCGATGGATCTAAAACTACTGCAACGGTTGCTGGTGCACTTGTGCGTGGCGTTTTTGCACAAAGTGAATTTGTTGGGCTAGAAGGTAATCAAGGACCGTATAAATTGGTTGGCCCAAATGGCGAGCTTTTTATTTTGGTAGTAAGCGGCAGCGAGCGCGTTTACGTAAATGGTTTGCTTTTAAGCCGCGGCGAAAACGAAGATTACGTGATAGATTACAACGCCGGCGAAATAAAGTTTAACAGCACGTATCCAATTACCAGCAATATGCGAATTACTGTGGAATATCAATACACAGACCGCAGTTATACTCGGTTTATTGGTTACGGCGCTGGTAATTACGAAAGTGAAAAATTAGATTTGGGCGTTTATGTTTATTCTGAAAATGATGCTAAAAACCAACCGCTACAACAAAGTCTTACAGAAGAACAAGTAGCAATTTTGCAGGCTGCCGGAGATAATCCAGATTTAATGACAGCGCCGAGCGCGGTACCGGACACGTTTTCGGATAATAAAATTTTATATAAAAAAGAGAATCGGGATGGTGTTGAAATATTTGTATTCAGCAACAATCCGGACGACGCGCTTTTTAACGTACGCTTTAGCCGTGTTGGCCCAAATAACGGAAATTACGTGATTAGTGGCGTTGGTGCCATAAACCGGATTTTTGAATATGTGCCCCCAATAAACGGTTTAAAACAGGGAAATTACGATCCAATTGTTAGATTGCAAGCGCCAACAAAACTTCAAGTTGGTGGCCTAAATGGAAGTTTTCATCCTTCAAATAAAACAAAAATAGATTTTGAAATTGCCGGTAGTAAAAACGATTTGAATCTTTTCAGCAATTTAGAAGATAGCAATAACGATGGTTTTGCGGGAAGAGTCGCTGTAAAACAACGTATTTTACAAACTGTTGATAGTCTGCGTTTGGACGGTTTTGGTTCGTTGGATTTTATCAATAAAGATTTCAGAACAATTGAACGACTTTATAATATTGAATTTTCTAGGGATTGGAATTTAATAAATCCTCAGGGCAACCAGCGGTTTGTGATTGCTGGTGCAGAATTTTCAAAACCTAGATTGGGCGCTGCTCGCTATGAATTTCAAAATCTCGATTTCTCTGAAAATTATAAAGGCGTTCGGCAAGTTGTTTCTTCAATATTAACGCCCGGAAAATTTAGAATTTTTACAAACGGAAGTTTACTTAACAGTAAAAGTGATACGATAAATACTCAATTTTTTCGATTTAATAATAACACGGTTTATTCACTTAAAAATGCATGGGCTGGCGGAAAAATAAATCTTGAAAACAATAAATTAAAAACAGTTGCTAACGACAGTTTAACACCAATTAGTCAGAAATTTTCGCAGTTTGAAGTTTACTCAGGAATTGGTGATAGCACCAAGGTTTTTGTAGAAGCCGGTTATCAATTTAGAACTACCGATAGTCTTCGAAATGGCAAACTTACGAAGGTTAACAACGCAAACACATTCTACATAAAATCAAAACCGATTGATACTGAAAATACGCAATTGTCCGTTTTTGCAAATTATCGAATCATAGATTATAAACGTTTAGATTCAACACAAACGCCTCCTTTTGGTGCTGTTCAAGGAAATAGAGTAGATGAAAAATCTTTGAATAGCAGAATAATCTTCAACCAAACATTATTGGAACGCGGCATAACGTGGAATACGGTTTTGGAGAGCAATAATGGCGTGATACCGCAACAGGAATTTACATATATAATTACCGAGCCCGGCCAAGGTATTTATGCTTGGAACGATTACAATAACAATGGAATACAAGAATTAGAAGAATTCGAACTTGCCCAATTTCAAGATCAAGCGGAATATATTCGGGTTTTATTGCCAAATCAGATTTTTCTGAAAATTCGGCAAAATAAATTTAGTCAGATTGTGACGTTAAATCCACAAAATTGGCAAAATAAAGAAGGAATTTTAAAAACGCTGTCCCATTTTTACAATCAAACTTCGTATGTTATTGATAGAAAAGTGCGCCGTCAAAATGATGGGTTTAATATAAGTCCGTTCAAAAATGGAAATGAAGATGAATTAGGATTAACGCTGAATTTCAGAAACGCTTTATTTTACAATCGAGGCAAGCAGAAATATACTACAAGCTACACCTATATTGCAACTTCAAGCAGCAACTTACTGTCTTTGGGATTGCAAGAAAGTAAGTTGAAAAGTCATCAATTAAACTTCAACCATAAAGTTGCTGAAAGTTGGTTATTACAGCTTCAAAGCGCTTTGGGAACCAATGAAAGTATTTCGGAAAACTTCGGTAGCCGAAATTATAATCTTGATACGTATGAAATAAATCCAAAGATTTCATATTTACTAAACCAGCAAACGCGTTTTGACGTTTTTTACGAATATGCCAACAAAGAAAACATATTGGGAGAGAAAGAAGCGTTGAGCCAACAGAAGATTGGGACTTCATTAGCATATACAAATGCTGAAAAAATATCAGTTAATGGCGAATTTAATTATATAGACAACAGTTTTAAGGGAAGTGCATTTTCTCCGGTTTCCTATCAAATTTTGGAAGGTCTTCAACCTGGCACCAATTTTACGTGGCGGTTATTATTTCAAAAAAGAATCACGAAATATTTGGATGCGAATTTAACGTATAATGGCCGTAAGAGCGAGAATACAAAGGCGATACATACTGGGAGTTTGCAGTTGAGGGCGTTTTTTTAGAAAAAGCAGAATTTAAATCTTGACGACAAACTGTCACTGCAAACTGCTACTTTTTTAGGGTTTTCATAATTTTTTCAAAATCGTTACTGCAAACAGTACAAATTTCCTATTTTCATTAAATAATAAAAACAACGAAAGATGACCATTTTAAAAACCACTTTATCATTAATGCTATTTGCGGCGGTTGCTTGCAATACAACTAAAACGAATACTGAAACATCTACACAAACGACAACCACTACAACTTCGGAAACAAAAATGGACGATCAAAAAATGATGGACGCCGGTTTTAAAATGGGAACAATTGTAGCTTCAAAAGTTGAAGGTGATTGTCCTTATACCATAAAAATGGAAGATGCCGACAAACCCTACTTTTTGGATCCACAAAATCTGGAGGCCATTTATAAAAAAGATGGCGAAAAAATTTGGGTAAAATTTAATGGTTTACGAATGATGAATAGATGTGAAAAAGCAAACCCTATTTCAATTACAGAAATTTTAAAAAGAGAATAAATAGTGTCAGGTTGAGCGCAGTCGAAACCTAATAAGTTCTCGATTGCGCTCGAACAGACATCTTAATTTTACCTCAACCACTTCTTAAAAGATAATTCCGCGGAAACTTTATCGTTGATTTCAGAAATTGAAATTCGCTCCTGTTCCATACTATCTCGGTGACGGATGGTTACTGTATTGTCCTCAAGACTTTGATGATCTACCGTGATGCAAAATGGCGTTCCTGCTGCATCGGCTCTTCTGTATCTTCTGCCCACCGCATCTTTTTCATCGTAAATTACGTTATGGTCCCATTGTAAATCTTCAATGATTTTTTCAGCTAATTCTGGTAAACCATCTCTTTTAATTAATGGGAAAACGGCAACTTTTACGGGTGCTAAAATTGCCGGAAGTTTTAAAACAGTACGTGTGCTGCCGTCTTCCAAAGTCTCATCTTGAAGTGAAGTGCTTAAAACAGCCAAAAACATTCTATCTAAACCAACAGAAGTTTCAACAACATACGGTACATAATTTTCGCCCAATTCTGGATCGAAAAACTGTAATTTTTTTCCTGAATGTTCTTCGTGTGCTTTTAAATCGAAATCGGTTCGTGAGTGTATTCCTTCCAATTCTTTAAATCCGAATGGAAAATTAAATTCAATATCTGCAGCTGCGTTTGCGTAATGTGCCAATTTTTCGTGATCGTGAAAACGGTAATTTTCTTTACCCAAACCTAGCGATACATGCCAGTTTAAGCGCGTTTCTTTCCAGTATTCGTACCATTTCATCTCTTCGCCGGGACGAACAAAAAACTGCATTTCCATTTGTTCAAATTCGCGCATTCTGAAAATAAATTGTCTTGCAACAATCTCATTTCTAAAGGCTTTACCAGTTTGTGCAATTCCGAAGGGAATTTTCATCCGCCCAGATTTCTGCACGTTTAAAAAGTTTACAAAAATTCCTTGAGCCGTTTCTGGCCGCAAATAAAGATCCATTGCATTTTCGGCATTTGCACCTAATTTTGTACCAAACATAAGATTGAATTGGCGAACATCAGTCCAATTTTTTGAGCCCGTATCTGGATCAGAAATTTCTAATTCTTCAATTAACGCTTTTACATCGGCAAGATCTTCGCTTCCTAAAGATTTGCCCATTCGCTCTAAAATTCGTCTATTTTCAGCTAAGTAATTTACTACTCGTTCGTTGGTTGTACTATATTGTTCTTCATCAAAACTTTCGCCGAAACGCTTTTTTGCCTTTTCGATTTCCTTTTGTGCTTTTTGTAAAATTTTCTCGGCGTGGTCTTCAATTAAAACATCGGCACGATAGCGTTTTTTAGAATCTTTATTGTCAATTAAAGGGTCGTTAAAGGCATCTACGTGACCAGAAGCCTTCCAAGTTGTAGGATGCATTAATATTGCAGCATCTAAACCAACAATATTTTGATGCATATAAACCATACTGCGCCACCAATATTCTCTAATATTTTTCTTTAATTCTACACCATTTTGGCCATAATCGTAAACAGCACTTAGGCCATCGTAAATTTCGCTAGATGCAAATATGTAACCATATTCCTTTGCGTGGGAGATTACTTTTTTAAATTGGTCTTCGTTGTTTGTCATAAGTGGCAAAAGTATGAAAGTCCCCCCAACCCCCAAAGGGAGAGCTAAAAAAAACGACCCCGAAAAATTTAAATTTTTCGGGGTCGTTTTTAGTAATAAGTTTGTAATTCCCCTTCGGAGGATAGAGGGACGATTATTTCAAGTCCATTGTTGTAGTTGCAATTAAATTTTTGCCATCAAAAAGATTGATTACGTATTTCCCTTCAACTAAATCTGCTTCGGTTGAATTTACCGTGATACAAACATCCAACTCGTCATTTTCATAAAATACTTTACTAGATTCGCTATATGTTAGTGTAGAATCATCAAAACTTTTTACGGCTTTTTGACCCAACATATTATTTTTTGGATTTATAACTTGCACGTATAAAGTGCGATCGCCTTTTTCGGCAATTGTGTTTGGTGCAAGGGTAAAGCAAGCTCTAACTTTATCTGCTCTGCTTGAGCGTTTAGTATCTACAACTTTACCGCTGTTACGCACAATTACTGCCTCACCTCGCAAATCGGTGGCTTTTACAATTGAACCTCGCTTAATCTTTTCAGACATCGCCATGTTGGTTTCACTTACAGAATCTACCACCATTCGAGTATTTGTAAGTTCGTTTTGTGTGCTGTCACGTTGGGTTAACAACATTCTATTGGATGCAATTAAACTATCTGCGCGCTTAAACATCATCGTTCTTTCGCTCTTTAGTTTATTAACTTCGGTTTTGTATCGTGCTATAAGACCTACATTAGCCTCGGCTCCTTTAACAGAATCCAAAAGCACGGTAATGCGCTCACGCGCCGCCAATAAATCTTTGTCTTTAAGATCATTATCTTTAATAACCTCATCATAATTGGCAATTAAACCTTGTAGCTCTTGTTCTATATCTGCTTTTTCTTTTTCTAATCCTGTGACTTCAGTTTTATTATCGTTATAAATAATTACGGTATAGACAGCTAAACCGATTAACAAAACAGATAAGATGCCAATTAATACCTTAAATTTACCACTATTGTTTTCTGTGCTCATAAGTTATTGGGTTTGTTTTAGTTGGTAAATGTAGGCTTTGAAACAATGCAGGTATGTTTATAAAATGATAAAAAGTCTTAAATTATGTTAAATCTACTGTTTCCAAAACTATGTAATGGCTGTAATGAAGCATTATTGGGAGAAGAAAAGTTAATTTGTATTTCCTGTAGACACCAACTTTCAATTGCCAGCCACCACTTAACTTGCGATGTAAGTTTAAAGAATTTATTTTACGGAAAATTTAAATTGGATAACGCCACAGCGCTATTGCGTTTTGAAAAACAAAGTATTACACAGCAAATACTTCATAATCTGAAATACAGGAAACAACAGGAAATAAGTTATATGTTTGGAGAATGGCTTGGTTTAGAACTGTCCGAAATTCCCGAATATCAAAAAATAGACCTTGTTATACCAGTTCCACTTCACAAACAGAAACTAAAAACACGTGGCTATAATCAAGTAACGGGATTTGGAGTTGAAATTGCGAAAGCTTTAAAATGCGAATATAACGAAGATGCTTTGGTGAAAATTTCAAAAACAGGTTCGCAGGCTTTCAGAAAACGGATTATGCGTTTTGAAGCTGAAGAGGTTTTTATTTTAACAGACAAAGAAAAAATTGCCAACAAGCACATTTTGTTGGTTGACGATATTGTAACAACCGGTGCAACGTTGGAAAAATGTGCACTTCAACTTTTAACTGCTGAAGGCGTAAAACTAAGCATTGCCACAATTGCAATAGCTTAAAACTAATTTTATGATGTTACTTCTTATTGTGTAATTTTGAAAATTCGATTAAAAGAAACAATTTAAAAGTTTATATAAAAATTACACACTTGAAACATCGCCTACTCTACATACCTATATTTTTCCTTTTTCTACTTTCATTTGTAGATTGTGCCAAAAAAGGAACACCAAGCGGCGGTTTAAAGGATAGTCTTGCGCCGGTTATCATACGAAGCAATCCCGAAAATTATACCACCAACTTTAAAGGTGATGAAATTAGGATAACGTTTGATGAATATATCAAGTTGAAAGATATTCAAAAAGAGCTAATTATTTCGCCACCTTTAAAATATGCGCCAATTATTACGCCTTTAAGTACTTCAAAAACACTTCGAATTAAAATTTTGGATACTTTAAAAGAGAACACAACTTATTCTTTCAACTTCGGAAATAGTATCGTTGATAACAATGAGGATAATCCGTTTCCGTATTTCAAATACGTAATTTCTACTGGAAGTTATATTGATAGTTTGAAACTGACCGGGAAAGTTTTCGATGCCCAACTTCTAAATGCTGAATTGCCTACAACCGTACTATTATATGAAGCTAACGAAGCTTTTAAGGATAGTTTAATTTATAAAGAAAAACCAACCTACATCACTGTGACAACTGATAGTTCGGGAACGTATGAACTTACGAATATTAAGGCTGGAAAATATCTTTTACTGGCATTGAAAGAAAAAACCAACGATTACATTTTTCAGCCAAGAACAGATAAAATTGGATTTGTTGATGATTATATAACGCTGCCAACAGATAGTACATATAATATTACAGTATTTAAAGAACAGCAACAATACAAGGCAAATAAGCCGAAACAAGAAAGCAAAAACCATATTTTATTTGGTTTTGAAGGTGTTGCGGATAGTCTTCAAATTAAGGTTATTACTGAAATTCCCGATGATTTTGAAGCAACTACATATCGCGATTTGAAAAAGGACACGTTACATTACTATTTTAGGCCAGACATTGAAAAAGACTCTATAATATTTCAAGTTAAAAATAAAAGTAGGATTGATACGCTAACATTACGTCTTCGCAATTTGAGCAAAGATTCACTTTCATTAATTTCGCTAGCAGGAAATACGTTGAAATTAAAGGACACTTTTAAACTTTTGGCAAATACACCACTTCGGAAAATAGATAATGAGAAAATTAAAATCAACGATAAAGACACATTAAATATTGACTTTACTACGAGAATAGATTCAACTTATAATTTGGCAGAAATTATTTTTGCTAAAAAAGAAGAACAGCGATATACACTAAATTTCCTGCCGGATGCAATTATAGATTTCTTCGGAAATAAAAACGATACCATTCGCACAACGTTAAATACAAAGTTGGAATCAGATTACGGCACGCTTACTTTGAATTTGAATAACGTGAAGCAATTTCCCATAATCGTGCAGCTTCTGAATGAAAAATTGACGGTAGTTGATGAACAATATTTGACTGAAAACAGAGCTATATTTTTTGATGAAATATCGCCAGCACGCTATTATTTCAGAATAATATATGATGAAAACGAAAACAAGAAATGGGACAGTGGCGATTTTCTAAGCAGAAGAAAACCAGAGAAAATTGTTTTCTACCCCAGAAAAATTGAAGTACGAGCCAATTGGAGCCCAATTGAGACTTTTACGTTAGAATAAATGAATCTCTGTCATCCAAAAACCGAAAATGATTTCTATTTGAAGTTATATGTTCTTTAGAAAGTGTTAGGGTTTGGATAAATTCCGTTTCATCATTTACTTCATTAATCTGCTCGCCCAAAACATCATAAACTGCGGAATGTCCACTATATTCAAATCCGTTGCCGTCCAATCCTACTCTGTTTACACCAATGCAGTAACTCATATTTTCAATAGCTCTAGCTTTTAGAAGCGCATCCCAAGCTGTTGTTCTAATTTTTGGCCAATTGGCTACGTACAATAAAATGTCATAATCCATCGTGTTTCTTGCCCAAACTGGGAAACGAAGATCATAACAAATAAGTGGAGAGATTTTCCAACCGCTCAAATCAACAATCAAAATTTGTTCGCCAGAAGTATATATTTCGTGCTCTTTTGCCAACGTAAACGTGTGTTTTTTGTCATACTTTTTATATTCGCCATTTGGGTAAACAAAGAAAAGCCTATTATAAAATGAATTGCTTTCTTTAATAATTACGCTTCCTGTAATTGCCGAATTCTTCTTTTTTGCTTCAGTTTTTAACCAATTTAATGTTTCACCATCATTCGCTTCAGCAAGATTTTTAGCATTCATTGAAAAACCGGTAGTAAACATTTCAGGCAGCACAATTAAATCTGTTTCTTCTTTTATTGAATCAATCTTTTCAGAAAACAAATTGCGATTTGCAACAGCATTTTCCCAATGAAGGTGTGATTGAATTAGTGTTATTTTAATATTGTCCAACTGAAAAGTGATTTTAATTTATTCCGAAGAAAAAAGTTACATTTTATGTTTTTGAATAAGTTCAGAAATTTCCATTAAACCTTGCATTTTGGCGTGTTCTTCTGCCGTGTTTCCGCGCTCGTCTTTGTGGTTTAGGTCTGCTCCATTCTCAATTAAAAGTTCAACAATTTTTTTTCGACCAAAAGTGGAGGCAAAAATTAATGCGGTTGCTTTATTGAAGTTTTCCGCGTTTACGTTTGCGCCTTTTTTAATAAGTAATTCGGCAATTTCATCAAAACCTTTAAAGCAAACGCCCATTAAAGCTGTATTGCCCGAAGCATCTTGTGCATCAATATTTTGTTCAATTTTTAAAATTTCTTCAGTAATTGGTTTAGAGCCGTAATAGGTTGCCAATAATAATGGCGTAGAACCGCGTGCATCTTTTTCTGAAACAAATTCAGGAAAATCTGCCAAAATATCCTTTGCGGTTTTTAAATCTTCTTCTCGTATGGCGTTAAACAGTTTGTCTTTCATAATATCACTCCAATTTTTGCTAAAGCAAATAGCCTATAAAATTAATCAAAAAAGAGCCACAAAAACTGCAGCTCCTTTTAAATATTATAACTCTTTCAAGTTTTATTTTAAATCGAATCTATCTAAATTCATAACCTTATTCCAAGTTGCAACAAAATCTTTTACAAACTTTTCTTTACTGTCTGCGCACCCATAAACTTCAGCAATTGCTCGTAATTCTGAGTTGGAACCAAAAATTAAATCGGCTCTTGTACCAGTCCATTTTTTGGTGTTTGTAGCTCTATGTTTTCCTTCAAATAATACATCATCTTCTCCGGTTGCTCTCCAAGTTGTGGTTAAGTCTAATAAATTTACAAAGAAATCATTTGTTAAACTTTCAGGATTGTGTGTAAAAATACCGTGATCTGAATCATCGTAATTCGTATTTAAAACGCGCATTCCACCAATAAGGACAGTCATTTCAGGAACGGTAAGGGTTAGTAATTGCGCCTTATCTACCATCAATTCTTCAAAAGTTGCGTGTTGGTCGGTATGAATGTAATTTCTAAATGCATCTGCTTGCGGCTCAAGATGTCTAAAAGAATCTACATCTGTCTGTTCCTGCGAGGCATCTTGTCTTCCAGGATTAAAAGGAATGTTTACAGAATGTCCTGCATTTTTTGCCGCTTTTTCAACGCCAACATTTCCTCCAAGCACAATTAAATCTGCCATTGAAACTTTTCTGCTACCTTTCTCATTAAAATTATTTTGAATAGATTCCAACTTCTCCAAAACTTTTGAAAGTTCTTTTGGATTATTTACTTCCCAATTTTTTTGTGGTTCTAATCGTATACGAGCTCCATTTGCACCACCGCGCATATCTGAATTTCGATAAGTTGAAGCAGAAGCCCACGCTGTTGTAACCAATTGAGAAACCGAAAGTCCTGAATCCAAAATAGATTTTTTGAGACATTCAATATCGTTAGAATCAATCATTTCGCCATTTGCAGTTGGAATTGGATCTTGCCACAATAATTCCTCATTTGGAACTTCTGGTCCCCAATATCTTGAAACGGGGCCCATATCTCTATGCGTTAATTTGTACCAAGCTCTTGCAAATGCATCCTCAAACTCTGCTGGATTATCACGAAAATGCTTCGAAATTTTTAGATAAGCGGGATCCATTTTTAACGCAATATCTGCGGTACTCATCATCAAATCTTGTGTTTTTGAAGAATCGTGCGCCATTGGAGCCTTATCTGCATTTGATGCAGCAGTGGGTTTCCATTGGTGGGCACCTGCTGGACTTTTGGTTTTTTCCCAATCATAATCCAACAAAACTCTAAAATAATCATGATCCCATCTGTTTGGCACTGGTGTCCAAGCGCCTTCAAGGCCACTTGTGATAGTATCATCCCCAAAGCCAGATTTATAACTGTTTATCCAACCTTGACTTTGAAAATGCATTGCTGCACCTGCAGGTTCAGCATCTACATATTTTTCTGTATCTGCTGCTCCGTGTGTTTTACCGAAAGTATGACCTCCGGCAACTAAAGCTACAGTTTCATAATCATCCATAGCCATTCTACCAAAAGTTTCCCGAATGTCGTGGGCTGAACCTAATGGGTCTGGAATTCCATTTGGTCCTTCAGGATTTACATAAATTAATCCCATATGAGCTGCAGCCAAAGGTTTTTCTAAATGGCCTTCTTCATAACGTTTATCATTTCCTAACCAAGTAGTTTCTGAACCCCAATAAACATCTTGTTCCGGTTCCCAAACATCTTCGCGTCCTGCAGCAAAACCAAATGTTTTAAAGCCCATAGATTCTAAAGCACAATTTCCGGCTAATAATAATAAATCTGCCCAAGAAATTTGCTTACCATATTTTTGTTTGATAGGCCAAAGCAACAATCTGGCTTTATCTAAATTTCCATTATCGGGCCAACTATTTAAAGGAGCGAACCGTTGGCTGGCAGTATTCCCGCCACCACGACCATCCGTTACTCTGTAAGTTCCGGCACTGTGCCAAGCCATACGGATAAACAAACCGCCATAATGACCATAATCTGCTGGCCACCAATCTTGTGAATCTGTCATCAAAGAAACTAAATCTTGCTTTAAAGCATTGTAATCCAATTTTTGAAATTCTGTTTTATAATCAAAATCATTCCCCATTGGGTCAGATTTTTTGTCTTGTTGCCTAAGAACATTAAGGCGCAAACTATTGGGCCACCAATCGTTGTTTGATGTACCACCACCTGCAACTTGTTGTTGTACATTTGCAAAATATGGACAATTAGCCGTTGCGGCTTCGCTATTGTTTATTTCCCAAGCTTCTCCGCCGTCTCCCTTGGAATTTCCGTTATTGTGATAATTTTTGTCTTTTGTATTTTCCATAATTTGATGTTTTGTTGTTCTTAACCTTACGAAATTAACTCAAATAGCATTAATGTATCTCGTTTTCTAATTGTAAGTAATAATATATTGATTGATAAACCTTATAGGTAAGCAATAAATCTATAACTTTTTTAAATTGAAAAAATTTCAAAACTTTTCTGAAGTCAGATTTTTTAAAATTTTTGCAGCTTCAGCCAAGGTTTCATCCATTTTAGCGAAGCAAACTCTAATTTGTTTGAAGTCTTTCCCTTTTTCATTAAATACTGAAGTTGGGATTGTTGCAATTTTATATTCTTTGGTTAGTCTTTCAGCAAAAGCAATATCGCTTTCTTTTGAAATTTCAGAAAAATCTAGTAACTGAAAATATGTGCCTTTTGAAGGAATAATTTTAAAGTCGGAAACTTTAATTAAATTCACAAACAAATCGCGTTTCTGCTGATAGAAATTTGGAAGTTTTAAATACGTTTCAGAATCTTTGAGATAGGTTGCCAAGGCCTTTTGAATAGGATGATTAACGCAAAAAACTATATATTGATGAACTTTTTGAAACTCCTTCATCAATTTTTCTGGTGCGGCGCAATAGCCAATTTTCCAGCCTGTATTATGAAAAGTTTTTCCGAAAGATGACGTCACAAAACTTCGAGCCGCCAATGCTTCAAATTTTGAAGCGCTTTGATGCACATTTCCATCGAAAATAATATGCTCGTAAACTTCATCGCTTAAAACCAACAAATCATTTTTTTCTGCCAGTTTTTGAAGTTGTAACATATCTTCTTCCGAAGCCAACATTCCGCTTGGGTTGTGCGGACTGTTAATAATAATCATCTTTGTTTTATTGTTAATTTTGTCTTCAACTTCTTGCCAATCTATTGTATAAAAAGGTGGTTTTAGTTGAATGGGAACAATTTTACCGCCAAACAATTGAACACTTGGCGCATAACAATCATACGCTGGTGTGAATATTATTACCTCATCGCCTTTGTTGATTGTAGCTGCAATTGCTGTAAAAATAGCTTGTGTTGCACCTGCGGCTATGGTAATTTCGGTTTCAGGTTTGTAAAATTGATTATGTAGCTTTTCAATTTTTTTTGAAATTTCAAACCGCAATTCAAAATCTCCCGCCATTGGAGCATATTGATTAAAACCGTCCTGCATTGCTTTGTTTACAAGATTTATCAAATTTTGATCACTTGGAAAATTTGGAAATCCCTGAGAAAGATTAATTGCGTTATGTTCTGCAGCCATCTTGCTCATAATCGAGAAAATGGATTCTGGAATATTCGGTAGTTTTGAATTATTATTCATTTTGTCCTGTGTTTATAAAGACCAGTATATCATTAATACATTTAGAAAGATCATTTTTAATCTCATTTGCCCAAAATCTGAAAACGGTAAAACCCAAATCTTCAAATTGGCTATTTACTTCCCGATCGCGTTGCATATTTCGTTCAATCTTTGGTATCCAAAAATCTTTATTTGTCTTCAATTTTAATTTTCGTTCCGGCCAATTGTAGCCGTGCCAAAATTCTCCATCAATAAAAATAGCAAGTTTATATTTTTGAATTGAGACATCAGGTTTTCCGGGAAGTTTTTTACTGTTTATGCGATATCGAACGCCTTCTTTCCAAAGTGCTCTTCTAAAAAGTAATTCTGGTTTTGTATTGGTTCCACGAATTTTGCCCATTATTTTAGACCGCTTTTTTGTGGTGTAAAAGCCGGATTCTTCATTGAATCTAGGTACAATTATTTTTACTTCGTCATACTTCATAAACGCTTTACAAATTAGGAATTTTCTAGGCTTCAATATGTTATTAAAAACAAAAAACCCAAATCAGAAAAAAGATTTGGGTTTTGAAAAATTATGAGTTTCAAAAATTTATCCTTCTGCACTTGCAGCCATATATTCACGGTTCATTCTTGCAATATTTTCAAGCGAAATCCCTTTTGGACATTCAATTTCGCAAGCTCCGGTATTACTACAATTGCCAAAACCTTCTTTGTCCATTTGCGCTACCATATTCAAAACCCTTGTAGCAGCTTCAACTTGACCTTGTGGCAAAAGCGCGAACTGGCTTACTTTTGCTGATGTAAATAACATAGCGCTCGCATTTTTACACGCTGCAACACAAGCGCCACAACCAATACAGGTTGCTGAATAAAAAGAAGCATCTGCGTCTTCTTTATCAATTGGAATTGTGTTGGCATCAATAGTATTTCCTGAGGTATTTATAGAAATATAACCGCCAGCTTGTTGAATTCTATCAAAAGCACTTCTGTCTATTGCTAAATCTTTAATTACCGGAAACGCCTTTGCTCTAAAAGGTTCGATAACAATGGTATCGCCATCGTTAAACATACGCATATGCAATTGGCACGTAGTTACTAATCTATCTGGACCGTGCGGTTCGCCATTAATCTGCAAGCTGCAACTGCCGCAAATTCCTTCGCGACAATCGTGATCGAAAACAACTGGATCTTCACCTTTATTGTTTAGACCTTCATTAAGCACGTCTAACATTTCAAGAAAAGACATATCGCCTTCAATCCCATCAACAGGATATGTTTTAAATGATCCTTTAGCTTTATTGTTGGCTTGACGCCATATTTTTAGGGTAAGTTTCATGATTATGTTATTACGTTATTGGGTTATTATGTAATTGTTTTACTTTATTTAAAGCTTATCAAAAATTTTCTAACCTTCACTATTTTGTAAATACTTTATGTTTCCATTTAAAATTTTGAGCGTATTATTATCGTGATATTCACTAAGCTTTGAAAAAATTTCTTCGGATATATAGTTTTCGTCTAAAGCTACTATTCCGCCATCTAACGTTTCAAATAAAAATCCTCTGGCAATTCTGCAAAATTGAATGTTCTTTTGAAAATGAAATCTTCCAAAACCTTCAGCTATATTGTTTCCTACCGAACGGGAAGATCTTCTAATCTGAGAAGTCAGTCCATAAATTTCATCTTTCGGAAAAGCTGGAATCATTTTATCTTTCTCAAAATTTCGAAAAAAAACGTGCTTTTTTCCAACAACCTAAATCTTCAAAACTATTGAAACTTGTCATATATGGTCCATTAACTAAATAACTTAATAACCCAATAATTTACTTATAACTTCTTGTTTTCAACTCAATATTTTTAAAGACTAATTCTTCTTTATGTAAAATTTCATCTTTTGGATTTCCTGTGTATTCCCACGCGGCTACATATTTGTAATGTTCATCATCACGCAAAGCTTCACCTTTTTGCTCTCCGTCTTGTTCTACGCTTTCTTCTCTAAAATGGCCTCCAGCACTTTCGTTTCTATCTAAAGCATCTTTAGCGAATAACTCCCCAAGTTCCAAGAAATCTGCTACTCTTCCAGCTTTTTCTAATTCTGGATTCATGCTATCTTCTGATCCAGGAATTCGAACGTTTTTCCAAAAATCTTCACGCAAGGCGGAAATTTCAGCCATTGCTTCTTTTAGTCCTTCCGCATTTCGGCTCATTCCACATTTTTCCCACATTATTTGCCTAAGCGTTTGTGGTAATAATCTACAGAATGTGTTCCAGAAGCGCCCATTAATTTTGCAATTCTTTCTTTTGCTTCTTTTTCAACTTGGTCAAATTCTGGTCCGTCGGTTGGTATTTTTCCTGTTCTAATATCGTGGGATAAATAATCACCAATTGTATAAGGCAGAATAAAGTAACCATCTGCCAAACCTTGCATAAGAGCTGATGCTCCCAATCTGTTTGCGCCGTGGTCGCTAAAATTTGCTTCGCCTATGCAATAACAACCTTCAATTGTGGTCTGCAAGTTATAATCTACCCAAAGTCCGCCCATTGTATAATGCACTGCCGGATAAATCATCATTGGCGTTTTATACGGATCTTCATCTACAATCTTTTCATACATCTGGAATAAATTCCCGTATTTATTCTCAATTACCTTTGCTCCGTAATTGTAAACTTCTTTGTCTGTAGGATTATGATTTCCGTGAATTTGAGCTTCTTCTTTTCCGTAACGAGTAATTGCAGCTGCAAAATCTAAGTAAACTGCTTCACCTGTTTTATTAACACCAAAACCTGCATCACATCTTTCCTTTGCAGCTCTTGAAGCAACATCACGAGGAACCAAATTTCCGAAAGCTGGATAACGACGCTCTAAATAATAATCGCGTTCTTCTGGTTTTAAATCGGTTGGTTTTTTCTTGCCATCTCTAATCGCCGCAGCATCTTCTTTGCTTTTTGGCACCCAAATACGACCGTCATTACGTAAAGATTCAGACATTAAAGTCAATTTAGATTGATGATCGCCCGAAACTGGAATACAAGTTGGGTGTATTTGTGTGTAACATGGGTTTGCAAAATAAGCTCCACGTTTATGAGCTCTCCAAGCAGCAGTTACATTACTTCCCATTGCGTTGGTGCTTAAATAAAATACATTACCGTAACCACCGCTTGCCAATACAACGGCGTGGGCAGAATGTCTTTCAATTTCACCAGTAACAAGATTTCTTGCAATAATTCCTCTTGCTTTACCGCCAATTTTTACAATATCTATCATTTCGTGGCGATTCATTGCTTGAATTTTTCCGCGATTTACCTGTCTGTTCATTGCGGCGTAAGCGCCCAACAATAATTGTTGTCCTGTTTGGCCTTTTGCATAAAAAGTTCTTGAAACCAATACACCACCAAAACTACGGTTGTCTAAAAGCCCGCCGTATTCACGTGCAAAAGGAACGCCTTGTGCTACACATTGGTCAATAATATTTGCTGATTCTTCAGCTAATCTATAAACGTTTGCTTCTCGTGAACGATAATCACCACCCTTTACAGTGTCATAAAAAAGACGGTAAATAGAATCGCCATCACCTTGATAATTTTTTGCTGCATTTATGCCACCTTGTGCTGCAATTGAATGCGCACGACGTGGAGAATCTTGATAACAAAATGTTTTTACATTATAACCCAATTCGGCCAAGGTTGCTGCAGCACTTCCGCCGGCAAGACCTGTACCCACAACGATAATATCTATATTACGTTTGTTGGCTGGATTTACGAGGTTGATTTTATTTTTATAATTTGTCCACTTTTCTGCTAAAGGGCCTTCCGGAATTTTTGAATTTAATGTTGCCATGTTCTTTGCTTTTAGTGAATTTGATTAAAATGAAGATAAAGTGCAATAAATATAAAGCCCGAAGGAATAAAGATTGCGTAGAATTTTGTGAAACCCTGTAATGCTTTACTGTACTTATTGTTGAAACCAATGCTTTGAAATGACGAGGCAAAGCCGTGCCATAAATGAATCATTAGCAATATAAACGCTAAGCAATAAAGACCTGTTCTTACGGGGCTTTCAAATTTATGAAGCAATTCTGGATAATATCTACTTATTACAGGATCGTTAGTTTCAACATACTTATAAACTAATTCTGGCACCCAAAAATCGTAAAAGTGAAGTCCTAAAAAGGCCAAAACAACGGCTCCAGAAATAATCATATTTCTTGAAGCCCAAGTACTATTTTTATTGCCTTTATATACTTTATACGAAATCTGCCTAGCTCTATTATTTTGAATTTCAAGAACAATTCCCATTACAAAGTGAAATACTACGCCAAAAATCAAAATTGGTTGTAAAATAAATTGAACTATCGGATTTGCACCCATAAAATCTGACCAAGCATTAAATGTCTCTGCACCAAATACAGCCGAAAAGTTAATTACAAAATGCTGGGCAAGAAAAAAGACAAGAAATAAACCAGAAAGTGCCATGGCAAATTTCTTGGCGATTGAAGCGGATAATATTCCCATATTGTGGAGGTTTTTCTAGAATTGAGTTACAAAAGTACGGTTGAAACAGTTGTCTGGCAAATTATTCTTGAACGCATTGATAACTATTTAATTTTCATTAAAATACGCCAAATTATTCAATTTCTAAAACTGAAGTTGAAGTTTTTCCGTTTACTTCAACAGAAACTTTATATTTTCCCTTCGGAAGATAGAAGGTTTCATTTTCAGCTTTTTTCAATTTTGTTGAAGATTTTTCTAACTCCTTCACGCCTTTTTCTGAAAGTGAAAGATTGTATTCAACAATATTTACACCTTTATTTGCTTCTTTTGAAAATTCATTTAAAACCTTTCCTTCTTCCGAAGCAATTTTAATTGTCGCTTTCCCGTTCTGTGGACTGTAAAATTGAATATTTGTTTTTGGTTCATAAACTTCGCCGTAAGCGCCAAATTTACTGCCCCATCGGCGAGATGCTTTAGTTTTTTCAAGATTTGCAACTACAACTTCATTTGTATTTTGATTATTCAAACTTTCAAGTAGTGAAATATCTGCAACATAAATAGACCTTCCGTGCGTGCCGAGAACCAAATCTTTGTCCCTTTTCTGAATTATCAAATCGTGAACCGCAACATTTGGCAAACCACCGTTAAATTCGTTCCAGCTTTCGCCGCTATTTAATGAAACGTACGCTCCATTATCTGTTCCTAAATAAAGAATAGCCTCATTATTCGGGTCTTCCTTTATAACATTTACGGCGCCAATTGGCAAATTGCTACTTATATTTTTAAAGGTTGTACCAAAATCGTTACTCATATAAACATACGGTTTAAAATCGTCCCAACGATAGCCGTTTAAGGTTACATAAACCCGTTCTTTTTTATATGTTGAAGCAATTACGCGACTTACCCATAAATCTTTTGGAAATGTTGTTGAAATATTCCTCCAATTTCCACCATCATCATTGCTCACGTAAACCAAACCATCGTCGCTTCCTGTATAAAGTAAACCAAATTGCAAAGGCGATTCGCTAATGGTTGAGAGTGTGCCATAAGCTACATTCCCTTGTTTTTCACCTTGGGTTAAATCGCCTGAAATTGCAGTCCAATCGTCACCTTGGTTAAAACTGCGCAATAATTTATTAGTTCCCATATACAGAATATCTTGATTGTGTGGGCTTAATAAAATAGGCGTTTGCCAGTTAAAACGATACGGACTATCGCCCAATTCGTGCTTTGGTTGAATGTAGGTTGGCTCTTCTTCATCGCGATTTAAACGGTAATAATTTCCAAACTGAAAACCTGTATAGACTATTTTATTATTTCTTGAATCAACTTGCACTTGCATACCATCGCCGCCCATAATAAATTCAAACCCATATTTTCCGTTTTGTAGCCAACCTACATTTTCTTCATAATTATGCGGACCAACCCAAACACCGTTATCCTGTAAACCGCCGTAAACATTGTAAGGCTCTGCATTATCTACATTTATTGAATAGAATTGACCAACGGCAGGTGTGTTATTTTTAATCCAATTTTTACCATCATCGTACGTAATATTTACGCCGCCATCGTTACCGTTTATTAAATGACCGTTTAAATTTGGGTCAATCCAAAGTGCGTGGTGATCGCTATGAACATTGTTTGTGCTTATGCTTTCAAAAGTTTTTCCACCATTATCAGATTTTAGTATTGGTACACCATAAATATAAATTTTATCAGGGTTTTGTGGTGATACGTGAATTTTTCCAAAGTAATAACCATAACTATAATACAAATCTTCTATAAAACCGTCGTGGGTTTTTTTCCAACTTTTTCCGCCATCTGTACTTTTATAGACTTCAGCCCCAATAACGGGTGTTTCAAAAAGGGCGGTGTTTGCGTCTTCAAGATATTTTGATAAATCGGTTGGATTTATGGTTCCATCTTTCATCATTTTCTTTACACTTTCAGCTTTATATTTTTCCTGAAAGCCATTATTCCGAAGATATTCTTCCAACATTTTATCGTCTAAAGCTAGAAATTGAGAAGATGTCATCACTTTAAAATCGTCTTTCCGAAGCATTTTTGTAGTTGAAGTTTCCTTTTTTGCTTCTTCTTTCCGATGATTTTGATTGTCAACTATTGCATAAACCGTATTTTCATTTACAACGGCAGTACCGATACGACCAACGCCTTCGCCCGTAGGAAAACCGCTGCCTTCAACCGAAACTTTCGTCCAAGAATTTCCTGAATCTATAGATTTGTAAATGCCGCTGCCATTCCCATTTCCTTTAAAATTCCACGCTTTTCGGTCTTTTTGCCAAGTTGAAGCGTAAATAATATTAAAGTTTGTTGGGTCGGTTGAAACTTCAACAACGCCCGTTTCATTGTCAACAAAAAGTGTTTTGTTCCAAGTTTTACCACCGTCTATAGTTTTAAAAATTCCGCGCTCTTCGTTTGGAGAATACAAATGACCTAAAACACCAACAACAACCTCATCAGGATTTTTTGGGTTGATTAAAATAGAACTTATATGGTGTGAATCTGCAAGCCCCATATTTTGCCAAGTTTTGCCTTTATCGTTAGATTTAAAAATTCCGATACCAGCATACGATGAGCGGGAAGCGTTGATTTCTCCAGTCCCAACCCAAATTGTTCCGTTGTTAAAATCTACCGAAACACAACCAATGTTTTGGGTTGGGGCGTTGTCCATTATTGGTTCGAAAGAGGTTCCGTTATTTACGGTATGCCAAAGTCCGCCACTTGCGTAGGCTGCGTAAAATTCGGTTGGATTTTTTAGGTTTACCGCCAAATCTACCACACGACCGCTCATAATTGTTGGGCCGATGCTTTTGAAAGGGATGTTTTTTACAAGCGAATTTGAAAGCTGAGCTGTTTTGGTTTCTATACCGGATTTTATAGCTTCGGACGAAGTTGCGGGTTGTTGTGCAAATACTGTAATTGAAATGAAAAATAATACTGAACATAAATATAATTTCATAGGATAAAGTTTGGATGTTGAAAGTAACAAATTAACCAAAGTTTATCAAAAAATTACGTAATTATATCACATATTCTAAATCAACAATTATTTTTAAATTCTTATATTTTATTTTTGTATTTGCCCTGTATCTATTTCTTAATTAATTTACCAGATTTATTTATCTCACCATTGATAATTGTGTAAAAATAAAATCCACTTGGCAGTGAGCTTGTATTTATAGTTTCTTTATCGCCGTTCATAAATGAACTTTTACTTATAATAGAGCCGTTAGAATTGTAAATTGTAAAATGAACCAATCCTGAAAGAATAGTTGTCTCAATTTCAAGGCTATTTGAAAACGGATTTGGATAAGGCGCAATACTATTTTCTACTGCCGTAAAATTTGGGTTGCCTAGCTCACCAGTAAATAAATATTTTTGCGTTTTAGCCTTAAAATTGGCATCTCCTGTTACATATAAGTTTAGGTATTCATCCAATATTATTGAATTAATTGCATTGTCTCTACCTGCTTCATAATCCTTAATTATATCAATTGGCTCCCCTAACTCGTCTAGAACAATGGCAAGAAATTCTGCCTCTGAATCTGCAGAGGCACCACTAAGACCTCCAATTGCCAAATAGCCGTTGTATCCCAAATAAAGTTTGTAGGCATCTTCAGCTGTATTTGTGCTTAAATTTTCATAACGATAGCTATATAATTCATCTCCTTCACTTGATATTTTAAAAACTTGTAAATCTGCATTTGTATAGTTATCAGGATCATCATAATTTTCGCCATAGTGTCTCCCTGCAATATAGACATTTCCATCCGCATCAGTTATTATGTCATTTACTTTGTCTGCCGTTACATTGTCTGGTAGGTTAGTAGGCAAGCCAAATTGCCAAACCTCATTTCCTAAAGAATCAAACTTGATTACTTTATAATCACCAAATAGACCGATATACAAATTGCCTTCCGCATCTATATGACTACTTACGTCAACACCTGAGCTATCCAAAAAAGTTTCATTTGTATATATTAATGCACCGTTCAAATTAAATTTTAAAAGTATTAATTTTTTGTCTGATCCAATTGATGATACTCCTACGGCAAAAATTGTATCGTCAATAATTCTTAAATTCCATCCATAATAAACTGTAGAACTATCGGGTCCATAATTAACATCCCAACTAAGATTGCCATTTGCATCTAATTTATATACAACCATTTTTATAGGGAATATATTATCTACCGTACCAGTAACAAACGTATTTCCCAGATTGTCTCCTATAATATTAAAAGGCTCGCTTGCAATAAAATCATTGGAATATTCATGTATCCATAAAATATCACCATTTGTATTTAATTTAACAATAACACTTTTTGTTGTAGGATTAAAATTTTCTTCACTAACGCCACCTATAAAAATATTGTCGTTTAAATCTATAAAAAAAGAAGTGGCTGTATCACTAATTTCACTTGGCAAAGTGATCACTTGACTCCATAACAAGATGCCTCCTGGTGTATATTTTAACACCAAAAAATCAAAATTACCATTTTCATTTGTGTCTCCTCCAACTATAATATTACCTTCTGAATCTTGCTTTATAAATTTAGCTCTGTTTAATCCAGCTGTGTAATATTCATTACTCCATTCAAGTTGGTATGGGTCTTGTGCTAAACTATTTTTAGGAAACAGTAGAAATAGCATTAACATAATTGTCAAAAAGTTCAAAACTTTAAATTTTTCGGAAATAAGTATATGTATCTTTTTCATAACTATTGTTTTATAAAGGTTTTTTCATCTACTATTTCACAATAATATCCAATGCCTTTGTGTAAAGACCTGTATTGAATGAGTTTAGATTCTAAATGTAAATAATTAACCCTTCTTAAAAAAATTTACACTGCAATTAACAAGCTTTGCCCTAAAAACTCTTAATTTTGTACTTCGGCTTCGCTCGGTAACCAAATCGTTAAGCTTGTTATTTGCTGCAATTAAACAAGTTTTACCTTAAATTAAATAAAAAAACTACAAATGAAATACGACCAAATTAACAACAAACTTTATATAAAAAATCGTAAAAACTTTATGGCGCAAATGATGCCGAAAAGTGTGGCTGTTTTCAACAGTAATGACGTTTTCCCGATTGGTGCCGATAGCACGATGCCATTTCAGCAAAACAGAGATTTATTGTATTTAAGCGGTGTTGATCAAGAAGATAGTATGTTGGTTTTATTTCCGGATGCGCCAAACAAAGACCATCGCGAAATGTTGTTTGTTACCGAAACCAATGACCATATTGCGGTTTGGGAAGGCGAAAAACTTACAAAAGAAAAAGCAACTGAAGTTAGCGGCATAAAATCTGTTTTTTGGCTAAAGGAATTTGATAAAATTTTCTTTGAAGTAATGACACAAGCAGAAACTATTTACTTTAACACCAACGAACATTACCGCCAAAGTGTAGAAACCGAAACGCGTGAAGACCGATTTATAAAAACTGCAAAAGAAAAATTTCCAGCACATAATTGGGCAAAAAGCAATCCTATTTTACAGCGTTTGCGTTCGGTAAAAGATAAAATTGAATTGGATTTATTGCAGCAAGCGTGTGATATTACTGAAAAGGGATTCAGGCGTTTGCTAAAATTTGTAAAACCCGGCGTTTGGGAATATGAAATTGAAGCAGAATTAATGCACGAGTTTCTCCGAAACCGAAGTCGCGGTTTTGCCTATACACCAATTGTTGCAAGTGGCAATAGCGCAAACGTATTGCATTATATTGAAAATAACAAACAATGTAAAAAAGGCGATTTAATATTATTGGATGTTGGCGCAGAATATGCCAATTATGCCAGCGACATGACGCGGACAATACCCGTAAGCGGAAAATTCAGTAAACGCCAACGCCAAGTTTATGATGCTGTAAAACGCGTAAAAGATGATGCTACAAAAATGCTCGTTCCGGGAAATTATTGGAAAGAGTATCACGTTGAAGTTGGTAAATTAATGACCAAAGAATTGTTAGACCTTAAACTTTTGGACAAAGCTGATGTAAAAAATGAAAATCCAGATTGGCCAGCTTATAAAAAATATTTTATGCACGGCACGAGTCATCATATGGGTTTAGACACACACGACTACGGAATTTTATGGGAAAAAATGACTGAAAACATGGTCTTTACCGTTGAGCCTGGAATTTATATTCCTGCTGAAGGTTTTGGAATCAGATTGGAAGATGACGTTGTAATTCAGAAAAAAGGAGAACCTTTTAATTTGATGCGAAATATACCAATTGAGGCTGAAGAGATTGAAGATTTGATGAACAGTTGAAAAAAAGTCGCAGTTTTCAGTGGCAGTTGGCAGTTTGACTCCTATTTTAAATGCAGTTAAAATCGCAGTTTACAGTTTGATTCTTAATTTTT
Organism: Aequorivita sp.; assembly: GCA_965219125.1. Taxonomy (GTDB): domain Bacteria; phylum Bacteroidota; class Bacteroidia; order Flavobacteriales; family Flavobacteriaceae; genus JBBSOK01. The sequence continues at coordinate 2,126,059 of CBDCMO010000002.1, read as the reverse complement.
TTATGTGTCTTAAAAGTCGCAGCTAAACTGACTTGTCTAGTCCAGCGCAGTCAAGATCTACGACCATTTAAACAAAATTTCTTCTTTAAATATGACTTTTAAATTCCTCGGAAAATCTGTTCATTATAACTGCTGCGGAAGTGGTTCGGCAATATTATTAATCCACGGATTTTTGGAAAGTAGCACAATGTGGGATAAACTTATTCCAGCACTTTCAGAAAAGCATAAAGTTATAACCATAGATCTTCCCGGTCACGGCAAAAGTGAATTGATTTCCCCAATTCATTCCATGGAAATGTTGGCAGATGTAGTCGCTCAACTTTTGGAGCATTTACAAATTTTTGAAACTACTGTTGTAGGACATTCAATGGGTGGTTATGTCGCTATGGCGCTAATCGATAAATATGACGAAAAAGTTGATAGGCTTTTCTTGATTAATTCTACTTCAAAGGAAGATGATGCTGAGAAAAAAGAAACTAGAGATCGTGCAGTTACTGTTTTGAATAAAACGCCGAAAGCCTTTATAAGTATGGCTATAAGTAATTTATTTTCTGAAGAATCTTTACGCATTTTTGAGATGGAAATAGAAAATCTTAAAAATGAAGCTTACGTCTATCCTGTAGAAGGAATTGTTTCGAATATTTTAGGAATGAAAAATAGGAAAGATCGGACACAAGTTCTTAAAAATTTCAATAAACCAAAATATCTTATTGCAGGAACGGAAGATACACTTTTACCCATTTCATCTTTGGAAGAATTGGCAACGGAAACGGGCGTAAGTCTTTTTAAATTGCATTGTGGACATATGGCTGCATTGGAAAAAACTGCAAATGTCGAAGAAATTGTGCTTTTTAACTATTAATTCAAAATTTTGAATAATGGCGATTCAATAATAATTATATTTCGCCACTGTTAGAGCAATCATTAAATTAATTTAATAGCAGAATGAAGAAAACTCCCCACGTTTTTACATTTTCTCCACTTAGTATTTTGTGTTCTGTTCTAGGACACGATTATTTAATCACCCGAAAAATAAGCGATAGTATCAATGAATATAGATGTACCCTTTGTAATCGTGAAGTTGTAGATAACCCTTTTGGTGGTTTAGCGAAACTAACCCCCATTTTAAAGGAAGCAAATTCTGATGAAGCAAAAATATTTCAGAAAAAATAGCACATTTTAGAATCTCGAAATCATTTCTTATTGCTCAGTAAAACTATTCCAACCTCTCGCAACAATAGGTATTTTTGTGTTAGCTCTTGTTATTAAATGCATTCCTTCTTTTTCAGCAGTAATATGTCCAACAATACTTAGGCTTGGATTGCCTTTTACTTTTATAAAATCTTCGGTTGAAATGGTAAAAAGCAATTCATAGTCTTCGCCACCGCTTAATGCTACGGTTGTACTATCGAGATTAAATTCTTCACATGTTGTGATAACTTGTGGGTCTAACGGTAATTTTTCTTCGTAAATTTTGCAGCCTACTTTAGAGTTTTTGCAAATATGGATTATTTCTGAAGAAAGCCCGTCGCTTATATCTATCATAGAAGTAGGTTTTACGCCCAAATCCTTCAACAATTTTGAAATATCTTTTCTTGCTTCAGGTTTTAATTGTCTTTCAACCAAATAGGAATATGGTTCAAGATCGGGTTGTGCATTTGGATTTACTTTAAAAACTTGCTTTTCGCGTTCCAAAATTTGCAAACCTAAATAAGCCGCGCCCAAATCTCCTGTTATAACTACTAAATCATTTTCTTTTGCGCCGTCGCGATATAGAATTTCATCTTTTTTTGCCCTACCAATTGCCGTTACGCTAATTAAAAGGCCGGTGGTTGATGAGGTTGTATCGCCTCCAATTACATCTACATTATAATATTTTGCAGCTGCGGTAATCCCACTATAAAGTTCTTCAAGTGCTTCAACCGGAAAACGGTTTGAAACCGCTATAGAAACCGTTATCTGTGTAGCCGCTGCATTCATTGCATAAACATCACTTAAATTTACTACAACCGCTTTATAACCCAAATGTTTTAAGGGCACATAACTTAAATCAAAATGAACATTTTCAACCAACAAATCTGTCGTTATTACTATTTCTTCTTCCTTATTTTGAGATATAACTGCCGCATCATCGCCAATACCTTTTAAAGTGGTTTTTTGTTTTATTTTGAAGTTTTTGGTAAGATGGTCTATTAAACCAAATTCGCCAAGTTCTGAAATTCCCGTTCTTAAAGGATCTTTATTTTCTAACATCATAGTATTTTGAATGTGCAAAAGTAAAGCTTATATACTTGTAGGCAAATGCAATTAGCTTTACGCTTTGGTGAAATAATTTAGAAAATCTTTCAACTTTATGGTTAAACGTTAAATTCATTTCAATTTTAACGTATAGATTATGTGTGTATTACCTATTTATAGGTACATTGTGTGCCTAAAATTTTAACATCTAACTAATGAAAAACAACTTTACTTTAATTGCCATTTTTGCAAGTTTTATAACATTTGCCCAATCTCCGTGTATCGGTGGTTTTTCAGATGGCTATCCGTGTAACGGTTATTTACTACAATCCCAAATTTCGTTGGGCGAGATGAATGCAAGCGATGGAAACGATTCTTGGGGCTGGGCAGATCCTGATACGGGAAAAGAATATGCCTTGCTGGGCTTGGATAATGGAACTGCTTTTATAGATATTTCAGATCCTGTAAATCCAATTTACCTTGGTAAAATGCCTACAGCGACGGATCCAAGTATTTGGAGGGATATAAAAGTTTATCAAAATCATGCTTTTGTGGTGAGTGAAGCTAATGGTCACGGCATGCAAATTTTCGATCTTACAAGATTGCGAAATGTTACAAATCCCCCAGTTATTTTTGATGAAGATTCCCACTATGATGGTTTTGGACATTGCCATAATTTGGTGATAAATGAAAATACAGGTTACGCATATGCTGTTGGAACAAGCACTTTTAATGGTGGTCCACATTTTATAAATATTCAAGATCCACTTAATCCAATTGGTGAAGGTGGTTTCAGTGCAGACGATTACAGTCACGATGCCCAAGTTGTTACCTACACTGGTCCAGATGCTGATTATGCTGGCAAAGAAATTTTAATTGGCAGCAATGAAACCGAAATCTCGATTGTAGATGTAACTAACAAGGCCAATCCGCTTCCTATTTCAACAATTAGTTACAGCAATGTTGGTTATACGCACCAAGGCTGGTTTACTGAAGATGAACGTTTTTTTATATTGGGCGACGAATTGGATGAAATAAATATTGGGGGTAACACGCGTACTGTTATTTTCGACTTCACAGATCTTGAAAATCCGGAACTTTCTTTTCAATATTTTGGGCCAACCGCCGCAATAGATCATAACGGTTATGTGTTGGGCAACAAATTTTATATGGCAAACTACAGAGCCGGTTTACGCGTGCTTGATATAAGCGACATTGCAAACCAAAATATACTTGAAGTTGGATCTTTTGATACATACCCAAATAACAATTCCGCGAACTTTGATGGCGCTTGGAGCGTTTATCCATATTTGCCAAGTGGTAACATTATTATTAGTGATATAAATTCGGGCTTCTTTTTGGTAAGAGATGAAACGTTGGGCATAAATGATATATCGAATAATAGTTTTTCAATTTATCCAAATCCAGCAAAAACTACATTGAATATTAAATCTGTTAATGAGCCAATTACCAATCTTCAACTATATAATGTTTTGGGACAACAATTGTTGAATAAAGATTTTACAGATAATATTGAACAGATTGTAGATATTTCAACACTTTCAAAAGGAATGTATTTGATTAAAATTAATAATAATACAACCCAGAAAGTATTAATTAATTAAATTAAACTGAACGATAATTGCTGATGATGTTTTTAAAAAAAGAAAAATACAATACCTATTTATTATTATTAGTTGTAATCTATTTTTTCGTTGCTTGCGGAAAAGACGATCCGGCAACCAACGTGCCTGTTGAAGAAGAAACAAATACAGACACAGGATTTGCAGGTAATATAGATTTTGTAAAAACATTTGGAGGAAGCAACGAAGACGATGCAGTTTCAGTTATTTTGGCGAATGACGGAAATTATTTGGTATTTGGCTCAACACAAAGTAACGATGGCGATATTATAGATAAAACCGCAACCGATAGCGATTTTTGGCTGTTGAAGCTAACGCCAACCGGCGAAAAACTTTGGAGTAAAACCTACGGCGGAAGCAGTGATGAGCGTGCTTCAAAAATTGAAAAAACTAGCGACGGAGGTTATATACTTTCTGGTTATAGCAGAAGTGACGACGGTGATGTTCTTTCCGGAAATGAAGGCTTTCACGATTATTGGGTAGTAAAAATAAATTCTGAAGGAGCAATACAATGGGAAAATCACTTCGGTTTTTCGGGTAGCGACCAAGCTTTTGATGCATTTCAAACCACCGATCGCGGCTATTTTGTAACAGGCTTTTTAGACGTAAGCGCGAGCGGACAACAAGGAAATGATTTTGGTGGGGATAATAATACAGGCAACACGCGAGGTACAAATCATGGCGTTGGAGAATATTGGGCAGTAAAATTAGATGCGAACGGACAAAAAGTCTGGCGGAGATATTTTGGTGGCACAAATAACGACCGTAGTTATGACGCGCTCCAAACAGCAGATGGCGGCTATTTAATGGTCGGTGCTTCTGAAAGTAATGATTTTGATATTTTGGATGACAAAGGCAGTTATGATTTTTGGGCAGTAAGATTAAATGCAAACGGCGATAAATTATGGACAAAATCTTTTGGAGGATCTGAAATTGATGTTGGTTATGCCTTAACAAAAACTACAGACGGCAATTATATTATTGTTGGCGACACGCGCAGTAACGACAAAGATGTCACAAATGCCAAAGGAAGTGCAGACGCTTGGGCAGTAAAATTTAGTGATACAGGCGAAAAGATTTGGCAAAAAACATACGGCGGCCCAGAGTTTGAATCGGCTAGAAGTATTCACGCAACTTCAAATGGAACATATGTAATTGCTGGAAACACTAGAGGTAATTCAGGCGATTTTACAATAAACAAAGGTCAAAATGATGCATTGGTTTATATAATTGATGAAACTGGAGCTATAAAATTTCAGAAAACAGTTGGTGGCTCAAGTTTAGACTTTGCTGAAGATGCAATGTACACTTCGGATAATAAAATAGTAATTGTAGGAAATACGGAAAGTAACAATCAAGACATTCCACAGAACCGTGGCATTAAAGATTTATTAATTATAAAATTGAAATAACTTAATTGAAATAAAAATGAAAAAAATATTTTTAGTAATAGCTATTTTATTAGTTGCAGTAAGTTGTAAAAATGATGACACTGCAGCCGCAACACCTGGCAGCGTAAATTTAACCTTTCAAAACAAGGTTGGGAATAATCCGTTGGTCTTGAATACCGAATATACCAACCAAAGCGGCGAAACCTATAAAGTTGCCGAATTGAAATACATAATAAGCAATATAGTATTTATAGATGCAAATGGCAACGAGTTTGCCTATCCGCAAGCTGACAGTTATTTTGTGGTTAACGAAGCAAATGCAAACAGTAAAAGAATTGCCTTAACAAATGTTGGCGGCGGTGCTTACACTACAGTGCGATTCGGTATTGGTGTAGACCAATCTAATTATCCACTAAACGGTTCCAACGATTTTATACCAACAGCAGATGAGAGCGGAATGCTTTGGAGCTGGTCTGCAGGCTACAAATTTTTAAAATTTGAAGGTACTTTCTCTGGTCCAACACACAGCGATGCGCCATTTGTGCTTCATATTGGCAGCCACGGTACTAATCAAGACAACTATCGCGAAGTTACAATACCAATAAGCGAAATGAACATTTCTTCGGAAATAACAAATAATCTATCAATAAATATGGATGTAGCCAAAATTTTTGACGGAGTTGTTGCATATTCGTTAGACGAAAAATCTGATGTTCAAGTAGATCCGGTTTATGCTCCGCGATTAATAAATAATTTTCAAGCTTCATTTTCTGTAAATCAATAATATTATTATATGAAAGTTTTTTGGTATGTAGTAATTTTTTCAACCCTTATTAGCTGTAACGGCAGTGATAAAGAAGAAGCGTATGTGCCAATAACAACCGAAAATGATTTGTTGGATTTTAACTATCCAAGTTACTTTCCCTCATTAACGTATGATATTGCAACCAATCCACCTACCGAGAAAGGTTTTCAACTTGGAAAACGATTATTCTATGACGGTAGATTAGCTTCAGACGGCGTAATTTCCTGTGGGTTTTGCCACATTCAAGATTTTTCATTTACACATCACACACATATTGTAAGCCATGGAGTTGACGGAGCTTTGGGCAAAAGAAATGCACAACCTTTAATGAACCTTGCCTTTATGGACGATTTTACTTGGGATGGCGCTGCAGATCATTTAGATTTACAACCTATGATTCCTATTACAAATCCGGTGGAAATGAATTCAAGCTTCGCTGAAATTTTAATAAAGTTAAAGCAAGATGAAACCTATGTAAGAATGTTTGGTGAAGCATTTAATGGCGGCGAAATTACTTCAGATAGAATGTTGAAGGCTATTTCACAGTTTTTATTAATGATGATTTCGGCAGATTCAAAATATGACAAATTTTTAAGAAACGACGGCACAACACTTACTGCAGCAGAAACAGAAGGTAAAGTAATTTTCGATCAAAAATGTGCAAGTTGTCACGGTGGCACATTGTTTACAAACCAAACCTTCAAAAATAATGGGCTTGCGGTAGATCCGCAATATAATGATATTGGAAGGGAACGTGTAACGGGTTTAACCGAAGACAACAGAAAATTTAAAGTGCCAACACTTAGAAATATTGAAGCAACTTACCCATATATGCACGATGGAAGGTTGGCTACATTGCAAGATGTATTAAACCATTACGCAACCGGAATGGTTGATTCCCCAACTTTGGATCCTCAATTTCGTCAAGCTGACGGCAGTATCGGTATTCCACTTTCGGAGGATGAAAAGACTAAAATAATCACTTTCCTAAAAACGCTGACGGACAATAACTTTATTTTCGACAGTAGGTTTTCAGAATTTAATTAATTGTTTACTAGCTGTTACTAATTATCCTTTTCATTTTTAATATTTATCTTCATATTCAAGGATTTAGTAATCAATTTAACTTATTTCAACATCTCTTAAAATAATGTTTAAGGTAAGGTTTAACGCCATTTTTGGAGTATATTTGCACACTAATTTAGAATAATTCCAATTTAGAATGATAAAGATTTCTCAAACAGCAAAAACAAGACTTTCGCAGCTAATGGCGGATGAAGGTTATGATGTTGCAATAGATTATGTTCGCGTTGGTGTAAAAAGTGGAGGTTGTTCCGGTCTTTCATACGATTTAAAATTTGACCATAAACTCGAAGAAAACGATAAGGTTTTTGAAGAAGACAACGTAAAAATAGCGGTAGATAAAAAAAGTTTTTTGTATTTGGTAGGAACAACCCTAGAATATAGCGGCGGTTTAAATGGTAAAGGTTTTGTTTTTCAAAATCCGAATGCTAATAGAACTTGTGGTTGCGGGGAAAGTTTTTCGCTATAACTTCATCAAACAACAATATCTACTCGAGCGCAGTCGAGAGGTTAAAACTTAGTTCTCTACTGCGTTCGAACTGACAATTAAATTTTGAAAAGAAAAGAATGTCAAAATACACAGAAGACGATTTAAAGAAAGAACTTGAAACAAAGGAATACGAATACGGATTTTACACCGATATAGAATCTGATACATTTCCCATTGGTCTAAATGAAGATGTAGTTCGCGCAATTTCAATGAAGAAGGAAGAGCCGGAATGGATGACGGAATGGCGTTTGGAAGCTTTCAGATATTGGGAAAGTATGGTTGAACCTGAATGGGCAAATGTAAAATACAAAAAACCAGAGTTTCAAAACATCTCCTATTATTCAGCACCAAACAGCAAGCCAAAGTATGATAGCTTAGATGAAGTTGATCCAGAATTACTGGAAACCTTCAAAAAACTTGGCATTTCAATAGACGAGCAGAAAAAACTTTCGGGCGTTGCAATGGATATTGTAATAGATTCCGTTTCCGTAGCAACTACTTTCAAAAAAACACTTTCAGAAAAAGGAATTATATTTTGTCCTATTTCTGAAGCAATAAAAGAGCATCCCGAACTTGTAAAAAAATACCTAGGTTCTGTTGTTCCGCAACGAGACAACTTTTATGCTGCTTTAAACAGCGCTGTTTTTAGCGATGGAAGTTTCTGTTATATTCCAAAAGGCGTTCGTTGCCCGATGGAACTTTCAACTTATTTCAGAATAAATCAAGCAAATACAGGTCAATTTGAAAGGACATTGGTAATTGCAGATGAAGGTAGTTACGTAAGCTATCTTGAAGGTTGTACTGCGCCAAGTAGAGATGAAAACCAATTGCATGCAGCTGTTGTAGAACTAATTGCGCTCGATAACGCTGAAATAAAATATAGCACCGTACAAAACTGGTTTCCTGGCGATAAAAATGGTAAAGGCGGCGTTTACAATTTTGTTACAAAACGTGGTTTGTGCGAGAAAAACGCAAAAATTAGCTGGACACAAGTTGAAACCGGAAGCGCAATTACGTGGAAATACCCAAGTTGTATCTTAAAAGGCAACAACAGCATTGGCGAATTTTACAGTATCGCCGTTACAAACAATTACCAACAAGCCGATACGGGTACAAAAATGATCCACTTAGGGAAAAATACCCGAAGCACAATTATTAGCAAAGGTATTAGCGCTGGCAAATCGCAGAATAGTTACCGCGGACTTGTAAAAATTAGTCCAAACGCGGATAACGCAAGGAACTTCTCTCAATGCGATTCGTTGCTTATGGGCAATGCATGTGGCGCGCACACGTTTCCTTACATTGAAGTGAAGAACAAAACCGCACAAATAGAACACGAAGCAACAACAAGTAAAATTGGGGAAGATCAAATATTTTATTGTAACCAGAGAGGAATAAATACTGAAAAGGCAATCGCATTAATTGTGAATGGTTTTAGCAAAGAAGTACTAAATAAGTTGCCAATGGAATTTGCTGTTGAAGCTCAAAAACTATTGGAAATTTCACTCGAAGGTTCAGTAGGATAAGGTAAATAATTTTTGGTCGAGCTTTGTTAGCAAGCTTATCTCTTTACTGTTTAAATTTAAATAAACAATAAATAAATATGAAAAAAATACTCTTCATTTTTGCAATTATAGCAACCTTTTCTTCGTGTAAACAAAAGGAAGACACCTCAAAATATGAAACCTTTACAGGCGACTTTTTGATGACAGACGAAGGTGCCATTTTAGAAAACGGCAACCGGATTTTTGGGGTTGTTGTAAATGATGTGGCAAAGGAATTGGGCAAAAAAACCAAAGAAGTTCAAAAAACCGAATTTGATATGGTTCAAGTTACCGTTAAAGGTGAAGTTGGCCCAAATACAACTGGAAAGGAAGGTTGGGAAGAATATTTGACAATAAAGGAAATTATGGACATTGCTAACAAACCGTCCGTAACTGATATAGAATTAAAAGCACCGAAAACAGAAGAAAATGCTACAAATTAAAAACTTACACGCAAGTGTAGAAGGAAAAGATATTTTAAAAGGAATAAACTTAACAGTAAATGCGGGAGAAGTTCACGCAATCATGGGGCCAAATGGCTCAGGCAAAAGCACATTAGCGTCAGTAATTGCTGGTAACGAGAATTTTGAAGTTACCGAGGGTTCCGTAAATCTTGACGGTGAAAACATTGAGGAATTGGATGCTGAGGAAAGAGCGCATAAAGGCATTTTTCTATCATTTCAATATCCGGTCGAAATTCCCGGCGTATCGGTTACAAATTTTATAAAAACAGCCATCAATGAAAACAGAAAAGCTAAAGGTATGCCAGATATGCCAGCAGGTGAAATGTTGAAAATGATTAAAGAAAAAGCTGATTTATTGGAAATTGACCGTAAATTTTTATCTCGTTCATTAAACGAAGGTTTTAGCGGAGGTGAGAAAAAACGAAATGAGATTTTTCAACTTGCAATGCTTGATCCAAAACTTGCAATCCTAGACGAAACTGATAGTGGTTTGGATATTGACGCCCTTAAAGTTGTTGCCAATGGCGTAAATAAACTAAAAACCAAAGACAACGCAGTTGTGGTAATTACCCACTATCAACGTTTGTTAGATTATATAGTTCCAGATTTTGTACACGTTTTAATGAACGGCAAAATCGTAAAATCTGGCGGTAAGGAATTGGCTCACGAGTTGGAAGAAAAGGGCTACGATTGGATAAAAGGGGAGTTAGTTTAAAACAATTCAGAATTATGAATTTGGAATTATGAATTTTAATTTTTTCAGCTTTGATTTTTTCAATTCTGAATTTTGAATTCATAATTCATAATTAAAGAAAATGAGTTTAAAAGAAAAATTAGTATCATCATATATAGCTTTTGAAGACCATCTTGAGGCAGATTCGCCAATTCATGACCTTCGGAATAAGGCAATTAAGACTTTTGAGGACAAAGGTTTTCCTTCAAAAAAAGAAGAAGCTTGGAAATATACATCGCTTAATTCTTTGTTGAAGAATGATTACAACATTTTTCCTTCAAAAGAAAATTCTGTTGAATTTAAAAATGTAAAAAAATATTTTCTTCACGATATAGATACCTATAAAATTGTATTTATTGATGGTGTTTATAGTTCGTTTTTATCAGCAACCACTCACGAAGGTGTTGATATTTGTTTACTTTCTTCAGCATTGAACAAACCTAAATACAAGGCGGTTATTGAAGCTTATTTTAATAAAGTTGCCAAAGATGATAGCTTAACAAGCCTGAACACTGCTTTTGCAAAAGAAGGTGCTTACATTAATATTCCGAAGAATAAAGAAGTTGATAAACCTATAGAAATTGTAAACTTCACTACTGGAAATGAATCTGCATTATTGCTTCAACCCAGAAATTTAATTGTTGTTGGGGAAAACGCACATGTTCAAATTATTGAACGCCACCAATGTCTTTCTTCTAATGAAGTTTTAACCAATTCAGTTACTGAAATTTTTGCGGAAAAGCGCGCAATGGTAGATTATTACAAGATTCAAAATGATTGCGATACCGCTTCGTTAATTGATAATACGTACATTTCACAAGATAGGGACAGCAATTGTAGTGTGCATACTTTTTCCTTTGGCGGAAATCTTACTAGAAATAATCTTAACTTCTATCAAAACGGCGACCATTGCGATTCTACGCTAAAAGGTGTTACCATTCTTGAAAAAAATCAACATGTAGACCATAACACTTTGGTACATCATATTGCACCAAACTGTGAGAGTCATCAAGATTATAAAGGTATTTATGCAGATGCTTCAACTGGCGTTTTTAATGGCAAAATTATAGTTGAAAAAGATGCGCAGAAAATTGATGCCTTCCAACAAAACAACAATATTCTTATTGATGATAAAGCCACAATAAATAGCAAACCACAATTAGAGATTTTTGCAGACGATGTAAAATGCTCGCATGGTTGTACCATTGGTCAATTAGATGAAGATGCTATGTTTTACTTGCGTTCTCGTGGTATTGGAAAAAAAGAAGCGCGTGCACTTTTAATGTATGCCTTTGCAAATACGGTTTTAGAAAGTGTAAAAATTCCTGAGTTAAAGGCGCGAATTAATAAGCTAATAGCAAATAAAATTGGAGTTAGTTTGGGGTTTGAAGTATAATGATTTTGACGTAAGACTAATTGACATAAGACATAAGACTTACTTCGGAAAACTAGAAAATTTAGTTTGCGAATTAAAGATTCTAACATGTTTGTTGTAAGTAAATGAAATTCACCAAATATTCAACATTCACAATTTGTCCTACGTCTTACGTCCTTTCGTCTTAAGTCATTCAAATTAATATAATATGAAACAAATTCTAATACTTCTCCTAATTTTCGTGACTTTTTCGTGTTCCGTTTCAACCGAGCCTGAGTTTAAAAAAATTCAAAATATATATCCTAAAACGGTTTCAGCAACTTTAATTGAAATAGATTCTGAAGCGGTTTTTTACAACCCGAATAATATTGGTTGCATTGTAAAAAATGTAGATATCGAAGTTTTTGTAAATGGAATTGCTGCCGGAAATGCACGTCAAAAACAAGACATTTCGATTAACAGTAAAGGTGAATTTATTGTTCCGTTAGTTGCCAAATTTACGCCTTTGCAATTGTTGAACAGTAAGATTGACATATTAAACGGCGGCATTAATAAACTCCTAAACAATGAAGCCGAAATTCAATATAAAGGAAACGTAACTTTAGAAAAATTAGGCCTTTCATACACTTTCGATATTGATAAGACCGAAAAATTAGACCTTGCAAAAAAAGAAAACAATGCCCTTTAACGTTCAAAAAATACGAGAAGATTTTCCCATCTTTAAACGAAAAGTGAATGGCTATCCACTTGTTTATCTGGACAATGCAGCAACTTCACAAAAACCGCAGCAGGTTATAGATTGTATTGTAGATTATTACAGTAATTACAATGCAAATATTCATCGTGGCGTTCACGCGCTTTCACAAGAAGCAACAGACCATTACGAAGCTTCAAGAGAGAAAATCCGTGCCCATTTCAATATAAAAAATGCGCACGAAGTAATTTTCACTTCAGGCACAACCGAAGCTATTAATTTGGTTGCAAACGGTTTTGCTTCAATTTTGCAAAAAGGAGATGAGATTATAGTTTCAGCATTAGAACATCACAGCAATATCGTGCCTTGGCAGATGCTTTGTGAAAAAACTGGAGCTTTGTTGAAAGTGATTCCAATGAATGAGGAAGGCGTTTTAATACTATCTGAATATGAAAAACTGCTTTCAGACCCGCCTGCCGGACGGGCAGGTAAAACGAAGTTGGTATTTGTAAATCATATTTCGAATGCGTTGGGAACTATTAATCCGATAAAACACATAATTGACAAAGCACATAAAGTTGGCGCTGCTGTTTTAATTGATGGTGCACAAAGTTGCAGCCATTTAAAAACAGATTTACAAGCGTTGGATGTAGACTTTTATGTAACCTCAGCTCACAAAATGTGCGGTCCAACAGGCGTTGGAATGCTTTATTTAAAAGAAGAATGGGGCAAAAAATTACCACCATACCAAGGCGGCGGCGAAATGATAAAAGATGTTTCATTCGAAAAAACTACGTATGCCGAAATGCCACATAAATTTGAAGCCGGCACACCAAATATTTGCGGCGGAATTGCCTTCGGAGCTGCAATAGATTACTTAAACCAAATAGGTTTCGATGAAATTGAAGCCTACGAAAAAACATTATTAGATTACGCAACCAAAGAATTATTAAAAATTGAAGGTCTAAAAATCTATGGAACAGGAACTGAAAAAACGTCCGTAATTTCTTTTAATATTGAAGGAATACATCCGTACGATATTGGCACTATTGTTGACAAATTAGGAATAGCCGTAAGAACCGGACATCATTGCGCACAGCCGATTATGACATATTTTAATATTCCGGGAACTGTGCGGGCAAGTTTTGCTTTTTATAATACGATGGAAGAAGTTGATGCTCTGGTAGATGCGGTTAAGAAAGCAAAAATGATGCTGAGCTAGTTTTCAGTAGTCAGTGTTCAGTAATCAGTAGTCAGTAGTCAGTAGTCAGTAGTCAGTAGTCAGTAAAAAAAGCAATAAAGTACAAAAAACAAACCTAAAAATATAAAACTATGAAATCCCTTTCAACCTTATTAATTATCTGTCTTGCGATACTAACTACTAGCTGCGATGAGACCAAAAAAGTTATAGACGTGGCAGGAACAATTCAACTTTCTGGAACCTATAATGTAACTTCCTTAAACGCAACTAAAAACCCTGTTACACAAACAATGATTTTTAGTGCATTAGACAAAAAAGTAAATGGCGCAGCAGGTTGCAATAGTTATTTTGGAAATTACACGTTAGATTTATATGCAATAACATTTAACGGTGTTGGAAGTACCAAGAAAATGTGTGCAGAAAACGAAATGACAGCTGAAAATTCTTTTTTCAAAGCACTTGATAACACAGGTTCTTATTCAATAGAAAATGATGTTTTAACACTGTATTCAAAAAATGATAGAAACGTTTTATTAACTGCCCAAAAGCAGAAATAGTAGGGGAAACACTTTCGAAGAAGGTGTTTTTTGAAGCAAATTAAACAAGCAATTAAATGTCAATACAAACCATAAAGCAAGATATAGTTGATGAATTTGCAATGTTCGACGATTGGATGGAGCGTTATGAATATATGATAGACCTCGGCAAATCTTTACCCTTAATTTCTTCGGAATTAAAAACTGAAGATAAATTAATTAAAGGTTGCCAAAGCAAAGTGTGGCTTAATGCAGAAATGAAAGACCAAAAAGTACAGTTTACGGCAGATAGCGACGCCATAATTACAAAAGGAATCATTGCAATTTTAATTCGGGTTTATTCAAACCAAAATCCTTCAACAATTATTGAAACAGATACCGATTTTATAGATAAAATTGGATTAAAGGAACATCTCTCTCCAACCCGTGCAAACGGTTTGGTGAGTATGATAAAACAAATGAAATTATATGCTGTAGCCTTTCAAGCACAGCAAAAAGCCTAAGATTATTTTAGAAAGTTTTTACGTATTTTTATAAAATGAAAACATTAGAGCTTACAATTCCAGCTGGTTTAGATTTTAGTGAAAAAGAAACTAAACGTTTTCTTGCCGCAAAACTATTTGAATCTGGAAGATTGTCATTAGGCCAAGCGGCAGAAATGGTTGGTCTTTCAAAAGTTGCATTTGCTGAAATTTTATCAGATTACGATGTTTCTTTAGCTAACTATCTACCTTCGGAAATTGCTGAAGATGCCCATAAATTCTAAATTATTAATTGCGGATACTAGCTGCCTAATTCTTTTAGAAAAAATTGACGCATTAATTTTACTGAAAAGAAATGTCTACAGATGTTTATATTACTAAAATAATTCATCAAGAGTATGGAAAAAAAAGTTCCCTCTTGGATTAAGTTTGTTCCTGTAAAAAATATTCGAAATCAAGAATTATTTGCAAGCGAGGTAGATTTAGGAGAAGCAAGTGCATTCGCTTTGAGTTTAGAAATAGAAAATTCTTTGATTTTAATAGACGATTTGCGAGCGAGAAAACTTGCTAAAAAGATGAACTTGAATTTTTCGGGAACTTTTGGTTTAATCTTAGCGGCAAAAAATGCAGGTGTTATTTCAAAAGTTTTACCGATAATTAAAAAAATTAGAATGACAGATTTTAGATATAGCGATAAAATGATACAAACTTTATTAAACGAAGCTGGAGAATAAATTACAAAATTTAAAATGACAAAAATGACAACAACAGAAATAGACACAGCCGAATTAGGCGAAAAAATAGTAAAGGTTTTAAAAACAATTTACGACCCAGAAATACCTGTAGATATTTACGAGCTTGGTCTTATTTACGATGTTTTTGTAAACGAAGACAGCGAAGTAAAAATATTAATGACCCTTACAACACCAAATTGTCCTGTCGCAGAATCGCTTCCGTTAGAAGTTGAAGACAAGGTAAAAAGCCTAAAGATGGTAAAAGACGCCGAAGTTGAAATAACCTTCGATCCGCCGTGGACGCAAGAATTAATGAGCGAAGAGGCGAAGTTGGAACTTGGTATGCTTTAAAGAAAGTTTCAGTATTCAGTAACAGTTTGCAGTAGTTTCCAATGAAGTTTGAAACAATTGCTTTTAATTTATACCAATTGGAAGAAGAAATTATAAATCGTGTAGCGAATAGTAAACTTGTCACTTTTGATCTTGAGGAATTATATCCAAACGGTGAAAGAGTGCAGTTTGATATTGCCGATTGGTTATTGGAAGGTATTGTGTTATACGAGAAAGATTTTCGCGCAAAGGCTGACATTTTTGATTGGTCGCAATATCAAGATAAATTCGTAGCGCTATTTTGTAGCACAGACGCCATAATCCCAGGTTGGGCATTTTTATTTTTATCATTAAAGTTAACACCTTTTGCCAAAAAAGTTTCGGTTGGAACGTTAGATGAACTTGAATCTTTATTATTTAGCGAGATACTTCAACAGAAAAACTTTTCTGAATTTTTAGATAAAGCCGTTATCATTAAAGGTTGCGCTCATAAACCAATTCCGCAGAATGCTTATTTATTATTGGCGCATAAACTGCAGCCGTATGCTAAAAGTATAATGTATGGCGAGGCATGTTCTTCTGTTCCGCTTTTTAAGAAAAAGTAATTTTCTCTCGATATTAGCTATTTCCCATTGCTATTGTTCAATTTTCTTAGCTTGAACTATCTAAAAATCAAATTATCTATTATTTTTGCGCAAAATTTTAAAGACTTTTAGAAATGAAAAATTTATTGATTGCCCTATTATTGGTAATTTCCCCTTTAGTAATATTCGCTCAAGACACCGATGCGAAGGCAGACACGCTAAATGGCTGGCATAAATCTGGCAATGTTGCCCTTTTGTTTAACCAAGCTGCCTTTAATGCAGAATGGACTGGCGGTGGCACCTCTAATTACGCTGGTAGCATTAACCTAACATACGATTTTAACTACCGCCAAGACAAACTTACTTGGGACAACCGCATTATTGCAGATTATGGTCTTACAAAAAATAAAGATGATGAATTTGGCCGTAAAACAAACGACAGACTTGAACTTAACTCTATTGTTGGTCGCCAGATTAATGAAAGCAATTGGTATTATTCATTTTTCTTAAATTTTAAAACTCAATTTGCTAAGGGTTATAATTTTTCAAAAGACGCAGTAACGGGTGATGAAGTCCGCACAGAATATACAAGATTTATGTCGCCAGGATATTTACAAGTTGGACCAGGCATGCTTTGGAAAAAGAATGACAACCTAAAAGTTAATATCGCCCCAGCAACCGTAAGATTGATATTTGTAAACAGCGATTTTACAACTGTTGATAATTCGACACTTGGTGCTTTAGAAGCATACAATGAAAACAAATATTTTGGTGTAGATGCAAATAAAACAACCCGTTTTGAATTTGGCGCATCTATCTCTGGTTATTACAAAGTAGAATTAATGGAGAATATCTCAGCAGAAAACGTTCTTAATTTGTATTCAAACTATTTAGAAGATCCACAAAATATTGATATTGATTATACCTTAAATTTGGTTATGAAAGTGAATAAATACATTTCAGCCAACTTTACATTTCAAGCAATTTATGATGACAATGCCGTTCAAGGTTTCCAAATTAGGGAAGCTTTGGGTGTAGGGGCTAATTATAGTTTTTAGTCGCTAGTCGCTAGTGAAAATTAAAAAGCTTCAATCATAATCCTTTATTTATTGGGATTTGATTGAAGTTTTTTATTTAATTCAAGAATTTAAACCAATTTTATTCCTCTTCATATAAATATTCTTCTGGATACAAGAAATTATTGTATGGAAAACGTTCCACATGAATTTCCCGAACCTTATCGTAAACCAATTTTCTAAATTCGTCTATATTCTCTTTATTTAGTGCTGAAATAAAGATGGCATCGGCGTTTTCACGGTTCATCCAGGTTTGTTTCCATTCTTCCAATGACCAATGTGCTTTTGTTTTTTCAGTCATTAAATCGTCTTCATCAATCTTTTCTGGTTCAAAAGCATCAATTTTATTGAAAACCATGATTGTTGGTTTATCGGCGCTTTTTATTTCATCTAGAATATTATTCACGCTTTCAATATGCGCTTCAAAACTTGGGTGACTAATATCTACAACGTGAAGCAACAAATCTGATTCTCGTACTTCGTCCAACGTACTTTTAAAAGACTCAACTAATTGTGTTGGTAATTTCCTGATAAAACCAACAGTATCAGTTAACAGAAACGGTAAATTACCGATTACTACTTTTCTTACAGTTGTGTCCAGCGTTGCGAACAGTTTATTTTCAGCAAACACATCACTTTTGCTAATTACGTTCATCAAAGTAGATTTTCCAACGTTTGTATAACCAACCAACGCCACACGAATTAACGAACCACGATTGCCGCGTTGTACTTCCTGTTGACGGTCAATTTTTTTCAATTTGTCTTTCAACAACGAAATTCTATCACGAACAATACGTCTATCTGTTTCAATTTCTGTTTCCCCAGGACCACGCATACCAATACCACCACGTTGGCGCTCTAAGTGAGTCCACATTCCGGCTAATCTTGGCAATAAATAATTGTATTGCGCCAATTCTACCTGCGTGCGTGCATAACTGGTTTGGGCGCGCTGGGCAAAAATATCAAGGATTAAATTGGTTCTATCAAGTACTTTGCAATCCAACTCCTTTTGAATATTTTTTTGCTGAGCTGGCGAAAGTTCGTCATCAAAAATTACTACGCCAACTTCGTTTGCTTCAACATACTCCTTAACTTCCTGCAATTTCCCTTTTCCAATAAAGGTTTTTGGATACGGCACATCTACTTTTTGTGTAAAGCGTTTTAAAACTTCGCCGCCGGCTGTGTAAGCAAGAAATTCGAGCTCGTCTAAGTATTCTTCAGATTTTAATTCGTTTTGTGCTTGTGTGATAAGACCTATTAGGACGGTCTTCTCGTATGATATATCGGTTTTTTCGAGCATATTTATTCTTTGTAACAAAGATACGAAACAAATATGCACAAGTAGTTTGCTGTAAATTAACGCAACTGAAAGTATTATTGAGATAAATCAACCTTAGCTATCTTAAGAAATTATGTAGCTTGATTTTTTTTCTTCAACTGTAAAATAATTATTGCAATGCGTGCAATAAGAAAAACAACCATCCCAAAAGCAGGAGAAAGTATTGAAACTTTTATACCGCCAGCTAAAATTGCTGGAGATATATTATCGTAGGACTCAATAGAATCAAAAGCGCCAATTAGGCCAACTAACTGACCTAAAAAACCCCAAACCAAAGCAAAAAGACTAACCGAGCTTATAAGTGAAATGCTTCGAGACGTTTCAGTTTTCTTCAAAATGTTCATAATAAATAATCCTATAACAACTAATAAAAGTAGTAAGGTTACATACATAAACAATGGGCCACCATCGTTAAATAAGTTGGGCATTAAGGGCTGAAAAAAAAGTTTCATATTCATAATTATGTTTTTAAAGTTATTGAATACTTCAAATATAACAGCGCCTTTAAGGTATAAATTCATAATTTCGACACACTACAATATTAGCATCCTTTTCAACCAATGAAGTTCTGCTTTTTCCTAATTAGGTTTAAATTGGTTGAATCGTGCTTTATTATGGTAGTTTATCTTAGGAAAATTAAAAATTGTATAAACATTTGTAATTTTTGCCTTGATGTTCCAAAAACATAAATTTCTAAATTATACTGCCACATTCACGATCCATCTCCTTTTTTGGATAGGCATCTATTTTTTTTATACTTATTTTTTGGGATATGGTAGTGCTAATACGGCGTATGTAAATCAATTTGCAACGTTTTTAATGCCAATAACTATTGCCGCCAGTTATTTTGTAGTTTACTATCTCTTCCCAAATTATCTCCTCGCGAAAAAGCACTCGCTTTTTTTGCTTTATAGTTTGTATACACTTATTATTTCGGTTTATGGCATTATACTTTCTACGTTATATGGTTTGGTTTATCTTTCAACAACTGGAAATAAAGATTCTGCCGCTTTAACGAAAACACTTCCGTTTATAATTTTGGGCGTTTTTATGGTGGTGATTATTGTAAGTTGCGTTAATCTTGTCTTTCAGCATTATAACTCAACTTTACAAAGTGATGCATTAAAGCGAAAAGTTTTAGAAACCGAATTGCAATTGCAAGAACAGCAACTGCGGTTTTTAAAAATGCAAATTCATCCACATTTTCTATTCAACACATTAAATACCATTTATGGTTTTGCGCTAAAGCAGTCAAAAGACACGCCCGAAGTTATTTTGAAGTTATCTAATTTGTTGGATTATATTCTGTACCAAGTCAATAAGCCGTTGGTTTCGCTGCAAGATGAAATAGACCATATTGAAGATTATATTGGTTTAGAGCAGATTCGTTTTAATGATACATTGAAGATTAATTTTGAACATAAAATTGATAAATCTTTACAGATTCCACCAATGCTCTTAATTCCCTTTGTTGAAAATGCTTTTAAGCACGGCGATATTGTGCAAGGCAAGCTTCAAATAGCTATATTTCTTAAAGCAGATGAAGAAAAATTAAATTTCAAAATAAGGAATAGCGCCAACCAAATTAATTCTGAAAATAACAAAGAAGGATTAGGTTTGGATAATGTAAAAAAAAGGTTGAAACTTTTATATGGAAATAATTATTCTATGGAAATTGAAAACGATAACAACAATTTTGAAGTTCTTTTAGCAATCAATTTTAATACTGAAGAAAATGTCGAAATATAAAGCACTTATAATTGACGACGAACCGATAGCTCGCGGTATTATTGAAACACACGTATCAAAAATTAACGAAATTGAAATAGTCGCAAGTTGTAAAAATGCAATTGAAGGTTTTTCAATTTTAAATAAAGAGAACATAGACCTTATTTTTCTAGATATAAATATGCCGAATATTGATGGTATTTCGTTTGCAAAAACAATTAACCCAAACATAAAAGTAATCTTTACGACCGCCTATCGCGAATATGCAATTGATGGTTTCGATCTTCAGGCTGTTGACTATTTATTAAAACCCATATCTTTTATAAGGCTGAACAAAGCAGTTTCAAAATTCATTGCAGAATCAACAGTTCAAGAAAAAGCTGAAATAAGAAATCCAGAAAATTTGGAAGACTTTTTCTTTATCCGAGCCGATCGTAAAATGATTAAAGTGGACTTCAATAAAATTCTATTCATTGAAAGTTTAGGCGATTATTTGAAAATTAATTTGGCAGATAAAACGATTACTACGCGCGAAACAATTACAAATATTGAAGCCAAACTTCCGCCAACAAAATTTTTGCGTTGCCACAGATCGTTTATAGTTGCAATAGAAAAAATCGAATATTTTACGCACGAATATATTCAAATTAGAAAACAAGCAATTACCATAAGCCGAAGTTATAAAGATTGTGTTATAGAACGTTTAGGTTGTTAAGAGGTTTTAGTTTAATTTTTCGTAAATTTCATTTCTATACTAAATTTGAATATGACCGATTCTGAAGAAAACACAAATAAATACACCATCGCCTTTTACAACCTCGAAAATCTCTTCGACACCAAAAACGATCCCGAAACCTTAGATGATGGGTTCACAGAAACTGGCGATTTACATTGGACGCAAAAACGTTTCGATAAAAAAGTGCTGAATCTTGGCAAAACTATTTCTCAGTTGGGTTATGAAGAAACCAACCATCCACCTATTATTATAGGTGTTGCCGAAATTGAAAACAAATATGTGCTGGAGCAGTTAGTACATTCAGAATTTCTAAAAAACAAAAATTATGGTTTTATACAGTACGATTCGCCCGACGAGCGTGGCATTGATACAGCACTTATATATAGGAGAGATTTTTTTGAAGTAATTCATTCTGAAAATTTTCCACTTTTACTAAATAATCCAAACGGTGAACGTGATTATACAAGAGATATACTTTATGTGAAAGGAAAAATTGCTACTTCGGCTTTAGCTTATACTGAGCCTGTCGAAGGGCTCGGCAACCGGGAGGAAATACATATTTTGGTAAACCACTGGCCATCGCGCCACGATGGAACAGACACAACGAATTATAAACGAATACTTGCTGCCGAAAGAAATAAGGAAATCATTAAAACAATAACTACTGTTGACGCAAACGCTCAAATCATAATAATGGGAGATTTTAACGACAACCCAAATAACGATGGTCCAACATTACTTGCCGGGACAGATTTTTATAACCCAATGAAAACACTTTTGACCAAATATGAAGGAAGTGTAACCTATAAAAATGCGTGGAATTTATTTGACCAAATGTTTATCTCTAATAATTTTTTAGACCAGAAAACTAATAAACTTCAATATGATATTTCTAAAATTTACAATGTTTCTTATTTAGAAGAACGCAACGGCAAATATCGCGGAAATCCTTTGAGAACCTTCTTTGGCACGAAATATTTAGGTGGAAATAGTGATCATTTTCCAATATACTCAATTTTTTCTATAAAAAATTAGGAAAAAATATTAACGTTTTATTGGGATTATTCATATATTTCGTGCGCTTTAAGGAAAACATATACTTTTAATATTCAAAATAATAATTTTGTTAGTATGAATAAAACATTACTATTCTCTTTATTCACCGGTTTTAAAAGAGATAATAATTCAGTAAAAAATACATTTTCTGCCACATTAATTACAATGCTCCTTTTATTTTTTGGAACACAAGTTTCTGCGCAGATTCCCGGAAATCCTTTTGTAGATGCTGGCCCAGACCAAACAGTAGATTGTTCAACGGGAGGTTGTGCAGATTTAAGTGCTATATTTCTTCAAATTGGTGAAACAAATACATACACCGTTTCATCAATAGATTTTTTGCCACCTTCAGATTTTCAAGGATTGGGAAACCAACTTAATACTGCAATAGATGACGCTTGGACTCCTGTAAACCAATTACCATTCGACTTTTGTTTTTTTGGAGCAATTAATACCCAATATCAAGTAGGCAGTAATGGGACACTTCGTTTTGATGTTAATCCCAATGACACAGGTGGAGGCTCTAATGCTTATAGTTTTACAGCTAATTTACCCAATAATGTACAAGAAGCGTTAGCAGAAGGTAACATATTTTCACCTGTACACGATATTGATCCATCAGTGTCAGATACGGCAGAAATTGGTTTTGAAGTACAAGGAGTTGCGCCAAATAGAGTTTTGATTGTAGCCTATTCGGAAGTACCAATGTTTTTAGAAAGCTGTCACAACCTTTTGGCAACACAAATGATAGTTTTATATGAAACTACCAATATTATAGATGTATATATTTTACAAAAGCAGGCGTGTACTGCTTGGCAAAACGGGGTTGCAGCAGTAGGTATTCAAAATAATGCTGGTACTGTTGGTTTTGTACCACCCGGAAGAAACACATCAGACTCACCTTGGGATGCGTTTCTTGAAGCATGGCGTTTTACACCAGCTGGCCCAAGTATCGTAGATTTTGCTTGGTTAGACTCTACAGGCACAGTAATTGGAACAACCCCTAATTTAAACGTTTGCCCTTCTGGCACACAAACATATACTGCAAAAGTTACATATACCAGCTGTAATGGTGATATTGTAGTAGTAACAGATGATGTTGTTGTAACATCAAATGCTACATTCTCTGTTTCATTAGGTCCAGATATTTCAACTTGTGGACAAAGTTCAGCAACCTTAACTGCAAACCTTACTGGCTTAGATCCTGCAGATGCAACCTTTTTATGGAGCACAGGTGCAACAACACAGTCTATAACCGTTAATACGAGTGGTACTTATTTTGTTGATGTAACGGGAACTGACGGTTGTACCATTAGAGACACCGTAGTTGTTACATTAGGACAAACTCCTTTATTTGATTTAGGCGCAAATATCAATTCTTGTCTTGAAATAGGAAACACAGTTGTCTTGGATGCCACTCCAAGTAATATTGCGCCAGGTAGTGCAACTTACGTTTGGAGGCTTAATGGTACAATATTACCTGCTCAAACTGGTCCAACTTTAATACCAACTGCAACCGGAACTTATATGGTTACTGTAACAAATGGTACGTGTGTTGCAACAGATACAATAACTATTACTCCGGTAGACTTTAGCGTAAATCTTGGCCCCGACCAAATTACTTGTCTAGAAACACCATTAACATTAAATGCCAATCAGACAGTATATAATGCAAACCAAGTAACATTTGTTTGGACTCGTAATGGCACCGTAATCGCAGGTGCAACTGGACAAACTATAAACGTAACGCAAGCCGGCACCTATATGGTTACTGTTACTGCGGGAGTTTGTGTAGAAACTGATACGGTTGTAATAAGTGCCAGAAATGATATTCAAATAGATTTAGGGCCAGATATTACAACTTGTTTATTGGATAATGTTGTTTTAGACGCATCTCCGTCCAATTACGATCCAAATGTGGCCGTTTATCAATGGTCTTTAAATGGAACTGTAATTGCTGGTGAAACAAATCCTACTTTAGTGCCTTCGCAAGCAGGAACATATTCAGTAATTGTAACTATTGGCATATGTACAGCAATAGATTCTGTTCAGATTATTCCTGCTAATGATATTCAGATAGATCTAGGTGACGATATTCAAAGTTGTTTGCTAGATCCTATAATTTTAGATGCTTCGCCTTCAAATTATGATCCTGCTTCAGTTACTTACCAATGGTCCTTAAATGGAACTGTGATTGCAGGTGAAACAAATGCAACTCTTAGTGTAACGCAATTAGGTACATACTCCGTAATCGTCACTGCAGGAATTTGTACCGCGACAGATAGTATAATAATTAGTGCTGGTGATCCGATATTAGTAGATTTGGGGCCAGATTTCAATTCGTGTATAACAGATCCAATAACGTTGGATGCAACACCTTCAAATTACGATCCTGCCCTTGCAACCTATGTTTGGTCGCTTGATGGAACCGTAATTGCCGGCGAAACAAATGCAACGTTAGTTGTTACGCAAAATGGAACATACACAGTTGTTGTTACAATTGGTGGATGTACAGGAACAGATTCTATTACCATAAATCCAGGCGATCCTATTTTAATTGATTTGGGTGCAGATTTTGAATCTTGCTTTGTAACCAATCAAACCTTGGACGCCTCTCCATCAAATTATGATCCGGCTACGGCAACCTATCAATGGTTTTTAAATGGAAATGAGATTACAGGTGAAACCAATGCAACTTTAGACATTAATCAAGTTGGCACGTATACCGTTATTGTTTCAATTGGAAGTTGCCAAGCAACTGATACTATAGTTATTTCGCCAACCAACTTCACAGTTGATCTTGGTGAAGATTTTGAAACCTGTTTTGATGGGCCTGTTGTTTTAACTTCAACGCTTACGGTTTTTGGTGAGAATGAGGCTACCTATCAATGGTTCTTTAACGGAAACGAAATTGCAGGTGAAACCAATTCAACCTTAACAATTTTGCTGGATGGTACTTATATGGTTATTGCAACGGTAGGTAATTGTCAAGCAACAGATACAATTATTGTTAGTCCAGGCAACCTTACGGTAGATTTAGGACAAGATATAATGACCTGTTTTGAAAACACAACAGTATTGTTAACTGGAAACGCCCAAGGTACAGACCTCACAAATGCGACGTATGCTTGGTTTTTAAACGGAGCACAAATTGTTGATGAAAATGAATCTACACTAATTGTAACAGGACCAGGAACATATACAGTAACTGTAACAGTAGGAAGTTGTGTTGCTAGCGATGATCTTGTAATTTCTCTTGTAGATTTTAATGTTGATTTAGGAGCAGATTTTGACAGCTGTTTTGATAGCGAAACGGTGCTAAATGCCTCAATAACAGTTTACGATGTAAGTGAAGCTACGTTTGAATGGTATTTAAATGGAACTTTAATTGAAGGACAAACCACTTCAACCCTAAACATTACAGAGCCTGGTGATTATTCCGTAATTGCAAATGTAGGTTTATGTACTGCTGAAGATGTAATTACAGTTTCAGCAAGCGATCCTTTAAATGTTAGCTTGGGAGACGATATTGAAACTTGTCCAAATGAAGAAAACATTATAACCGCTTCTACTTCCGAAGTTGGTATAACGTATCAATGGTTTTTAAATGGTGACATTTTACCAAATGAAACTGGTGGAAGCATAACCGTTTCACTAGATGGAAATACTGTTGGCTCACAAATATATTCTGTGATAATATCATCCGGCTCATGTACAGGAACAGATTCTGTTGAAGTAAGTTTATACAATGGCGGTAACTGTGTAATTTCTCAAGGTATATCACCAAACGGTGATGGTTTGAACGATTCCTTCGATCTTGGTTTCCTTAAAAATAGATTCGGAAGCTTAAATCTAAAAGTTTATAACAGATATGGTACAATTGTTTTTGAGTTAGATAATTACACTGATGAGTGGAGAGGACAGAGCGATGCTGGAAAAGATCTACCAACAGGAACCTATTATTATGTGCTCAATATTGATTCGACCAACACAACTCCAGCAAATAATAATGTGATAGAAGATGACCAAAAAACTGGATGGATTTACTTAAACCAAGAACCACAATAAAAACTTATTAAAATATAAACCATTCATTATAAAAGTGACTAAAAAGCAACTTATTCGGATGGTTTATATTTTCAATTACAAAACTATACCTAAACTAATATGAAACATATATACCTACTAACAATTGTTATAGTTGTTTTGCTCTTTCAAGACGTAACCGCGCAGCAAGATCCGCAGTACACCCAATACATGTATAATATGAATGTGGTGAATCCTGCGTATGCGGGTTCAAAAGAAAGCCTGTCTGTTACCGCTTTGTATCGCAGACAGTGGTCTGGGCTGGATGGCGCGCCAGAAACCTACACCTTTTCAGCACATTCGCCTGTTGGAAATAATGTGGGACTAGGCCTTTCTGCCATTAAAGATGAAGTTGGCCCCGTAAAAGAAACGAATGTCTTTGCAGATTTTAGTTATACCATTCAAACTGGAACAAATACAAAGTTAGCGTTAGGTATAAAAGCTGGAGCAACCTTTCAGGATATTGGTTTAACGAACTTACTCCTTCAAGATCCAAATGATCCATTTTTCTCTCAAGATGTAAATAATACCTATCCAAATATTGGTGCGGGCGCCTTTTTCTATTCAGATAGTTGGTATATAGGCGCTTCAGTTCCAAACCTTTTAAAATCTGTTCATTTAGATGAAAACGGCTTAAAATATGGTTCAGAAACCAATCATTATTTTGCGACTGCCGGTTACATTTTTCAAGTTTCGGACAATTTTAAATTGAAGCCATCAGTTTTGGTTAAATCTGCATTTGATGCGCCCGTTTCTTTTGATGCAAACGTAAACGCCTTATTTTATGATAGGTTTGAAATTGGTGCTTCCTATCGTTTAGATGATTCCTTTAGTGGTTTGGTAGGTTTTCAGGTAACCCCGAACATTCGGATTGGTTACGCTTATGATCACGTAGTTTCAGACATAAAAACAATTGGTCCAGCTTCTCACGAAGTAATTATAACCTTCGATGTTTTCTTCAAAACACGTGTATTACGTTCACCTAGATTCTTCTAAAATATAAACCGAACTATTAAAATATAAAGAACTAACGATGAAAAAAATTACCTTCTTATTACTACTTTCGGTTTGTACTACGTTTGTTTACGCACAAGACGCTTCAACAAAAAAAGCCGACAAGCTTTACGAACGGTTAAAATATGTAGATGCTGCCGAAGCATACCAAAAACTAATCTCAAACGGAAATACGAGCGATTACGTTTACGAGCAATTGGGCAATAGCTATTATTTTATAAACGATACAAAAAATGCCGAAGCCAACTACAAACGTGTTGTAGCAAATAAAAAAGCCGATTCAGAAACCGTTTATAATTACGCCCAAACATTAAAGGCAAACGGTAATTATCCGGAATATAATACGTGGATGCAGAATTTCTCAAAAATGAAACCTGCAGATTCTCGCGCTGTAGATTTTATGAAAAACCCAAACTACATACCAATGGTAATGGGCGAGAATAAAGATAAATATGCTGTTTCTAAAATGGAAGGTCTTAACTCGAAATTTTCAGATTTTGGAGGGACAATGGCTGGCAACGATATTTATTTTTCTACTGCTAGAAATACATCCGGTAAAAATTATGGGTGGAATGATGAGCCGTATTTAGATATTTATAAAATGACAATGAGTGGCGGGACAATGCAAGAAGCCACAAAAGTGAAGGGCGATGTAAATACAAAATATCACGAAAGTACAGTTGCAATAACTGCGGATGGTAAAAGAATGTATTTTGACCGTAATGATTATTATCGCGGAAAATATGACAAAAGTGATAACGGCATAAACCAAATTAACATTTACTATGCAACAAATGTTAATGGCGAATGGAAAGATATACAAAAAGTCCCTTTTGATAATAGCGAATACTCCACAGGGCATCCTGCTCTAAGTGCAGACGGAAATACATTATACTTTACAAGCGATAAGCCGGGCGGAAAAGGAATGAGCGATATCTATATGGTTTCAGTTACAAAAAGTGGCGGATTTGGAACTCCAACAAGTTTGGGCGACAATATAAATACTGAAGGCAAAGAAGTTTTCCCATATGTAGATGCAAGCGGTACGCTTTATTTTTCCAGCGATGGGCAATTAGGGCTAGGTGGTTTGGATGTCTTTATGGCCAAAGCAAGTGAAAGTGGTTTTGAAAAACCATCAAATATGGGCGGCGGCATAAACACCACCGATGACGATTTTGCATTTACCTACAACAGTACAACCGGTGAAGGTTTTGTTTCCTCAAATAGACCAGGCGGAATGGGAAGCGACGATATTTATAAAGTTAAAGCCGCGCAAATATGTGAGGTTTTATTGGCGGTTCAAGTTCGAAATCAATATACAAACGATCCAATTGGAGGTGCAAGAGTTGAGTTATATGATAATCAAGATAACAAATTGGAAAGCAAGACTGCCGACGCAAATGGTAGCGTACAATTCACAACAGGCTGCGACCAAAAACTTGTTGCAAAGGCTTTTATGGATGATTTTGAAAGTAATCAAGTTATTGTTGAAGGTTCAAAAGGACCAAAAGCTAATACTACAATAGGTTTAAAGCCAATTGAAGATATAATTGTTGACGATAAAGTTGTTCTAAACACAATTCTGTTCGATTTCGATAAGAGCAACATTAAACCGCAAGCCGCATTTGAGCTTGACAAGTTGGTTGCTATCATGAAGAAATACCCAAATATGGTTATTAAAGTTGAAGGCCATACAGATAATAGAGGCACTGATGATTATAATATGGATCTTTCAGAAAGACGCGCACAAAGCACCGTACAATATGTTATAAGTAAAGGTATAACACAAAGCAGAATAAGCGGTCAAGGTTTTGGCGAATCTCATCCACTTGTAGATTGCGGCGAAAACTGCACAGAAGAGCAATTTCAGAAAAATAGACGTTCAGACTTTATAATCGTTAAAAAGGAATAATAGTAATATCACTTACTAACCAACCAAGTGATAAAATCGCTGCCAGCCTATTTTGGGTGGTGGCGGTTTTTGTTTTTTAGTGAAATTCTTAATAATAAAATTGAAGGACGAATTAAAAAAATAATAAACCTAATGCTTCAAATATGTAATTAAACATTGAAATTTTTTCGTATTGTTATTTAATTCAAGTCTATAATATTCCACTCTTTTTTAATTCTATTATCATTCTTAGCATTCATCTTCTCTTTTTACAATCTGTAAAAAGAATACTGTTCTTTAAAAACTATATCCTCCAAAACTAATAATCCACCATTAACTTTTTAAAAATGAATGAGTTAAAGATATTATTCAATTGATTTTTTGCTTTCATTTAATATAGATTCCAACTAAAGCGGATGGCGAAAAGCTTTTAAAGTAGCCGAAAACTAACTTAATCTTTATGAAAATATATACTTTTTTTGCGTTGTTACTATCATTATTTTTTACAAGCTCAATGTTCGCCCAAAATTATGAATTGAATTTTGACATTGTAAACCACACAGGCCTTAATCTGTACGGAGTTTACGTAACGGATACTAACCAAAACAATTGGGGAGACGATATTATTCCGTACGATAGATTTAAAGATAATGCCAAAGTAGCTGTAAGCATTCCGATTGATGACTATACCCTTTGCGCCTATGACGTTCGTATTGCCGATGATAATCAAAATGCTATAGAATTTACCAATGTAGATTTTTGTGAATTACATACGCTCACTATTCTAATGGATGATAACTGCCATTTATATTATGCAGTAGAATAATATATTTACAAAAGATAGGGCTTGATCGTCTTAAATAAGCTAGTAAAGTCAAGCTTAAAGTAGGTCTAAATTTGTTTAACTATTATTAAGGATTCGTTGAAATTACTAATCATATTAAAATAAAAAAAAAGGCTCTCAAAAATTGGAAAGCCTTTTTTTATATGTAATTAAAATTAATATTTAGTCCGTTACAGACACATTATCAATTTGATAGGTTGTAGTAACTCCTGAACTTGACCCAGCATATTTAAATCTAACATATACTGCTTGTCCCGCGTAGGCTGTTAAGTCAATATCGCCGCTGTTGGTAAAACTTGTGCCGTAACCTGAAGTATTTCCAGAGGAAATAGTTGCTGTAATGTTTGTCCAAGTAGCTGTAGCAACGTCTCCCGTATAATCTGTAGAAACTGATACAGTTAATGCGGCGCCATTATTAAACCCATCATTTGTATCAAAATTAAGTGTTGGCGTGCTACCTGTTGGTAAGTTAATACCTGGCGTAACCAACCAAACTTCAAATGGATTTTCACTACTGTTGAAGGCAGATGTTTGTGCATATTTGTTTGAGCTAAACTCACGTACCTCATAAGTGCGTGCGCCACCATTTACGTTTACGTTTGTCCAACCTGGGATATTTACCGTTTCACCAGTACCTGATGGTTGAGCTTCAAAATCCTCAGAAAATGGAAGCTCTACAGTGCCAACTATGATAATATCACCTTCGCAACGATCTCCATTAAATTGAACATCGTCTGTATCTCTAATAAATAATTGGATAGTCGCATTAAAAGTACTTACGATTGCTGTTAAATTACCATTTCTGCCAGGCAATAAAGTACACGTGAAGTCTGCGAAACCACTGTTACGT
Source organism: Aequorivita sp. (assembly GCA_965219125.1). Classification (GTDB taxonomy): domain Bacteria; phylum Bacteroidota; class Bacteroidia; order Flavobacteriales; family Flavobacteriaceae; genus JBBSOK01. Next base: position 2,095,112 of record CBDCMO010000002.1, on the reverse strand, counting down.
AAGGTGATTGTATTATCATCACAATCTTCAACATTTCTATTTACCCCAAATGTACTTCCGCATTCGCCATAGGTATTTCCTGCTAAGTTATCTGGAAATTGCACATTTTGAAATTGAACAAGTGTACTAAGTAAATTTGGATTGGTTAACGCTTGATTGATAGTTACAACTGTTGGAACAAGTTCCGCGCTATCCAATGATCGGAAAATACGGTTTTCAAATTCAATTGCTCCAATTCGTCCAACTTCAGCTCCATTTTGTGTTCCAATTGTTGGTAATCCTGCAAATTCGCCAACATAAAGTCCATCTACTCTAAAGTAAATTTTTCTTCCTGGCTCAAACTTGGTATATAAATCTGTAGCTTCTGTACTAATAGCAATCCCCGCTGTTGGATTTTCGGGTTTATCTTGAATGATTAACTGTTTAAAGTAATTGCCTGTTTGATCGCTGGAGATAACGTAAGCTTCTATATAAAGCTCTCTGTTTGAACCGTCGCCTGCAACTATTTGTTGTGGTTCAAACCCACCGTAAATACTTTTTACTGTTGCAATATCCAAGTTGGTTGTGATATCTGGCTCGACAGTACTAATTTCCGGTAACGAGAATTCGTCATCTTGCACACAAGAAGTAACAATAAGCCCTACAATAAAAAGGAAGGGTAGAAATTTGATGTTCTTAAAATTTTTCATCTGTTTAAATATTAAAATTTGTTTCTTTTATTTTTTATTAAAATCTTACGTAAAGGTTAAGGTAATAAGTTGTCCCATTTCCGTAGAAATATTTTGGACCAAAAACTGGTTTTGGATTATTACTGTCTTCAACAAGTTGTCTGTAGTTTGCACTTCTAGCTTGTTCAAAACCACCTGTTTTATATTCTTTATCAAAGATATTGTTAATGGTTGCGAAAAAACCAACGTAGTAATCTTTTATCTTCCAAGACTTACCACCCACAACGTTTACCAACATATAATCATCAAACTTTTCCTGCTTTAATAATTGGCGAGCAATTTCAGGATCATAATCGTTAAATGGTACTTGGTCATTATCAAGATACAAATTTTGGGTTCTTGTTATTGGGGCAATATCTACATATGCATTATTGAAATAGTTTGCCGTTGCGCCAACCCACCAAAAATCTGGATCGCGATATTCAAAACCTACTTGGTATGCCTGTTGTGGTCCGCCGGCAATTTTGTAATCTTTTAAGTACGCTTCGCCAAGATCTAAACGTTGCGGGTTTGGACCATTACTTATTTCATCATTGGAAGTTATATATAAGGTTGGGTTGTTAGCATATGTGTACTGACCGTAAGCTGCTGCACCTTTCAATTTTATTGTGGGTGTTACTTGCGCTTCAATGCCAAATTCTCCCCCTAAATATTGTTTGTCAATACCGTTTAAAACTTCTTGTACAAAGGCGTTGCTCACCTGTCTATTTGTTGAAGAAATACCGTCCGCATAGTAAAACGAAATTTCAGACTCATCCGATGTTTCTGTGTAATAACCCGTAAGTCTTGCTTTTACAATTGAAGAACGATAAATATAACTACCATCAAAATTTAAGTTCTTTTGTTCTGTAAGCCCATCAACAATCTCGTTATTTTGACGGCTATTGCTGAAAGAGTTACGCACGGTTGGTGCATCCGTAAAATATGCTGTGTTGAAATCTAACGCGTGTCTTCCTGAAATTTTGTACGTTAAACCTGCTTTTCCACCATAGGTTGTGAAGTCCAGTTTTTCACTTGGGCCAAAAGAATTTTTTGGAAAACTACCATTATTGTATAGACCGTCACGCTGATACATTGTTTTACCAACATTTGCGGCAAGATAAAAATCTACAGTATTATAAGTAAACTGACCTTGTACAAAGCCGTTATATTTTGTTGCATCAATTTCGTAATTGTATTTAAAGGTATCATCTACTCCAACAATTCTATCTGGATTGTTTAAATCATTTTGAGCCGCTGTTCCTTGGTTAAATGTATCTACGTCTAAGTAACCATTTCCTCCTAATAAATCAATCAAATTAGCAAAGTTCTTCGACTTTAAATTTTTGTAATTTAAAGAAGCGTTTATGGTAATATTATCGTTTATTTTTTGATCTAGGATTGTGTTAACAGATAATTGGTTGTCATCATTTCTATCTTCGTATAAATAGTAGCGAGATGTTCCACCAAAGAAAACGTTAGTTTCATAAATATTTTGCCAATCTATCTGTCCGTCCTCAACAAAACCGTTTAACGCAGTATATGCACCGCCCAAATCTGGGCCATTTGGATTTGCCAAAAAGAAACTAGGTAATTGTTGATAATACGTTGGGTCTGGGTTTGGTGCATTATCATACCCTAAACGGCTATTGCCAATACTTCCAAATTGGTAACCAATGTTTGTGTTTAGGCTGGTTTTATCAGAAATAGTCCAATAGTGATTTAACATTACTACTGGTTCTTTAACTTCCTTTATACGTGAGTTTCTAATTTCGCCATCTTGCTCGCCCCAATAACTGTTGTATTTTATTCCTTTTAAATCTACAACCTCTTGGGTGTTTGGTGACGATTTACCGCGACGGTTTGGTGTATAAAACGCCGTAAGGTTTAAGCTGTGGCTATCGCTAAGTTTCTTTTCTACGGAAGCGAAAAATGAATTTGCATCATATAAAGTACCATCGTTATAGCCTTCATCTCCATAACGTCTAGCCAATAAAACCGAATAAGCCCAACCAGTTGGCAATAAACCGCTGCTGTAAGAACCCATTACACGGCCGCGATAGCTACGGTTGGATGTAGCGTAACTTATACGGCCACCTTCTCTATAATCTGAAGCACGCATGTTTATGTTTGTTGTCCCTGCTAAATCACCAAAAGTATAATCATTAGCTTTGAGACCCATTGAAAATAATTGGTTTCGTTGAACATCGTTTAAACCGCCCCAGTTTCCCCATTGTGGTCTACCATCGTAAATTTTGTTCATTTCAATGCCGTTTATTAACACTTTTCCGTTTTCAGAATCGTACCCGCGTGGTCTAAAAAATGTTGCGCTAAAATCAAAAGCAGCTGCGTTTAAAAACACGTCTCGAGATGCTTGTAGTAAGCCCGAAACATTGTTCGAGCTACCTTCGTCCTCATCTAGTTCATTATCAGAAAGACTGATAACACCAATTTGAGCTTCGACAGCCGTGTAGTCAAAAACTAACAAAACTGAACCTAGATTTAGGGTTTGGCCCGCGTCTATTGTAATTTGAATGCGTTGTGCAACATATCCATCCTTACTTACTGTTAGCACTTGTTCGCCAAGAGGCAAATCCGCACCGCTTAGCGTAAACATACCTGTGGCATCTGTTGTTGTAGTGTAAACAGTAGTTTCCAATCCGATTGTTACATCGGGGACAACCTCGGTTGAGTTGCTATCTACAACTTTTCCTTTTACCGTGGCACTTTGCGCAAATAGCGAAAAACTACTTAGCAAAACAATGCAAAAGACTACAATGAATTTTTTCATTCTGTAAATAATTTGTGGTTTATTAGATTAAATTTTTATTATTAAAACGGTGCAAATCTACATTTTTTACATTTAATTCCTACTTTTGGTGCCACAATTGCAGAATTATTTACACAAACATAATATAAAACCTAAAAATGAAAATAACACGTTGGTTATTACCTGTTTTAATTTTAACTTATTCATTATCAAATGCGCAAGAAAAGAAAACGTACAAGGTTAATACAATAGCTTTTTATAACGTAGAAAATTTATTTGATTTTGAAGATGATCCCATTACGTTTGACGATGATCGTACACCAGAAGGCAAAGACCATTGGACAGAAGACATTTACAACGCCAAAATTAAAAATATGGCGAAAGTAATTTCTGAAATAGGTGCGGATGTTTCCGGAACTTCACCTGCAATTATTGGTGTTGCTGAAACAGAAAATCGCCGTGTATTGGAAGATTTGGTGAATGACAAAGCCTTGGTTGGCAAAGATTACGGGATAGTTCAATTTGATTCTCCTGATAGACGTGGGATTGATGTTGCTCTTTTATACCAAAAAAAGCTTTTTCACCCAACTAGTACAACTAAACACGAACTACTTATTTACGAAGATAATGACCCAACAAAAAGGGTTTACACAAGAGATCAACTTTTGGTTACGGGAATGTTAGATGGCGAAAAAATTAGTATAATCGTTAATCACTGGCCATCTAGAAGTGGCGGTGAAGAACGCAGCCGATCAAAACGAATAAAGGCAGCAAAGTTGAATAAATCTATAATCGATTCAATTTTTAGCGAAGATCCGTACGCAAAGATTATTACAATGGGCGATTTAAATGATGATCCTACAAGCCCAAGTGTAAAGGATATTTTGAAGACAAAATCCAATCGCGAAAAGCTTGAAATGAAAGAACTTTACAACCCAATGGAAGAAATGTTTGCCGATGGAATGGGAACCCTTGCTTACCGAGATAGTTGGAATTTGTTTGACCAAATTATAATGAGTACCGAACTTACCAAAAAAGATTTTTCAACCTATAGATTATACAAAGCCGGCATTTTCAACAAAACCTATCTCGCAAACCCACGCGGCCAATATAAAGGGTACCCTTTTAGAAGTTTTGCCAACGGTTTTACTGGCGGGTACAGCGATCATTTTCCAGTTTACGTTTATTTAATTAAAGAAGTTGATACTGAAAAAAGCAAGTAAGATTTGAGCTAAAATTGAAGAAAGATTCTCATTGAAATTCAAAAGATACTAAAAGGATATTTTTTGGGCCTGAATTCTTAGAATGTTCTTAAACAGATAGATTATAGCATTTGTTGATAAAACTACCATTCAAAAATTGTATAAAATAAATTAAAAACTATCTTTGTTTTATGCAGTTGGCTACCTACATCAATGATTTACTTTATCGCTATGATTGCGTGATAATTCCAGGTTTTGGAGCATTATTAACACAGTATAGGTCGGCTTATTTACAGCCGGAAACCCACACCTTTTTTCCACCAACAAAAACTATTTCCTTTAATAGGAGATTGCAAACCAACGATGGTTTGCTGGCAAATTATGTGGCTACGGTTGAAGCGTGTAGTTATGAAACAGCACTGCAAAGAATTAGAAATTTTACAGGAACAATTTCTTTACAGCTATCTGAAGGAGAAAATGTAATTATAAAAGGTATTGGAAGTTTTCAATTAAACGTTGAAAAATCTGTACAATTTGAACCTGCCGAAAAACAAAACTTCAGCACCGCATCTTTTGGGATGACGCAGTTTGTTTCACCAAAAGTTAGTAGAGAAGTTTATAAAGAAGCAGTTGAAAAGCTTGAAGAAAAAGCACCAATCCGTTTTACCCCCGAAAAACGCGAAGCTCAACCATATTTAAAATATGCTGCCATCGCGCTTATTGCTCTAACTGTCGGCGGCTTTGGCGGCATTAAACTGTACGAAAATAACATTAAAGATCATAACATCGCCGAGCGTGCAAAGGCTAATACGTTATTAGAAAACCAAATTCAAGAAGCCACTTTCGTAATAGATAATCCTTTAACAGCATTACATGTTGAAGTAAAAAAGGAAACAGGAATTTACCACATTATCGCCGGTGCCTATCGTGAAGCTGAAAACGCCGACAAAAAAATTGCCCAACTCAGAGCAAAAGGTTTTTCCCCGCGTCTTATTGGTGAAAATCGGTATGGCTTAACGCAAGTAATGTACAGTAGTTACAGCGACCGTAAAGAAGCAATGAAAAATCTGTATGAAATAAAACGTACCGAAAATGCCGATGTCTGGTTGCTGGTTAAAGATTTGGCGGAATAAGTTCAATTTTAGATTAAATCTTAAAACTTTATCTAAGCCACTATTTTTCACTTCTTCTAATAATCCAACTTACGATTTCATTTTATAATTAACGAATTCTTGCGTCCTCGCAAACTCACATTTGGACTATCTTTGCCCAAAAATTTTAAAATGGAACCGAAAACTCCAAAAGAGTCCCGAACAGTTATTACAGATTTAGTTTTACCAAGCGAAACAAACCCAATTGGCAATATGTTTGGTGGCGAATTGCTTGCTAGAATGGATCGTGCGGCGAGTATTGCTGCTAGAAGACATAGCCGTCGCATTGTTGTAACGGCAAGTGTAAACCACGTAGCATTCAACAAAATGATTCCGTTGGGAAGTGTTGTAACTGTTGAAGCACACGTGTCCCGTGCTTTTAAAACTTCTATGGAAGTTTTTATGGATGTTTGGTTGGAAGATCGTGAAAGTGGCATGAAAAGCAAAGCAAATGAAGCGATTTACACCTTCGTTGCTGTTAATGAATCTGGAAATCCCGTTCCGGTACCAGAATTAATTCCTGAAACTGAATTGGAAAAAGAAAGATTTGTCGCGGCATTGCGAAGAAAACAATTAAGTTTAGTACTTGCCGGAAAAATGAAGCCTCAAGATGCTACTGAGCTTAAAGCCCTATTTTTATAGGAGAAATGCGCAGATTAAATTTGAAAAAAATTACATCCTCAAAATCCAATCTGCAGGATTCATTTTATTTGTGTTTTGATATATCAAGAATTTTAATACTGTCTTACCTTCATTCGGGTTTATGGCAACTGTGCCCAACGTTTGGTTTGTTGAAACCTTATCACCCTTTTTAACTTTTAGATTTGTTAAGTTGCTATACACTGTAATATAATCGCCATGCTGAATATAAACAGCTTGGTTAGCCCCTTTTATTTTTTGTATCTGCATTACCTCACCGTTAAAAACCGCTCTCGCTTCCGCATTATCATCGGTGGCAATTTCTACTCCGTTGCTGTTTGTTGTAACATTTGGAAATTGTGGATGTTGATGTTTTCCATAGCTTTTTATAACAACACCTTTGGCAACTGGCCAAGGTAATTTGCCTTTATTGCTAGCAAAACTAACTGCCAATGCCTTGGCTTCCGGCGTTAAGGCGAAACCGGTGGAGGTAGTTTTTGTGGTTGTTACCGTTTTATTGGCATTGGCTTTTCGGTTTGCTTCAGCTATTGCCTCTCTAATTAAAGCATCAATTTCTCTTTCAATAGCATCACTTTGTTTTTGCTTGTCCTTAATTTGGCCTACATATTTCCCAGCATCCTTTTTCAAACTTGCTACCAATTCAACCTGTTCCTTTTTCTGCTTATTCAGTTCGTCGCCTGCTTTTTCGTTTTCTGAAATAAGCTGTTCTTTCTTCTTCTTTTGAACAATTAAACCCGCATTCAATTGCTGTACTTTTTCGGTTTTCTGTTTAATGCCTTCTCCCTGTTTTTTACGGAATTTAGCATATTGTTTCATATACTGAAGCCGTTTGTAAGCCTGTAAAAAACTTTCGGAAGACAGCAAAAACATAATCCTACTTTGTTGGCTTTTGCTTTTATAGGATTTCTGTATCATCGCCGCATAATCGGCTTTCATTACTTTCAATTCGTCCCGGAGTTGCGAAATTTGGTTGATATTCGTATTTATATTTTGTGTAAGCGCGTTTGCTTGTTGGTTGGTTACTTTTATAAGATTTTCACCGATATTGATGCGCTTGTTAAGATCATTAACTTGAGTAAGAACAGACTTTTCCTGTTTTTTCGTTTTAGAAAGTAACGAATTTATTTGTTTTATTTCCTGTAGTATAGCGCGCCGTTTGTCTTCCAATTGCTCCTGTTTATCTTTCTGTGCAAAAGAGGGTATTGAAGCAAATAGACCTATAAATAGGAATAAATATAATGGCAGTCTTCTCATTTATCTAACGTAATTTCTTCGTAACCTTCAGGGATATCGAATGGAAATGAAACATCAACATTCAAATCAATTTTCTTGTAATTTAAATCGATTGTTGTTTTACTTTCACCTTCTGAACTGTTTATGGCAATTGTTGAAGGATAGAAACTTCCATTTTCAATTTGATACTCTCCATAACGAACATCCAAAAGTCTATTATCTGAAGGTTGCGAAAGCGTTTCACTACTAACTTTATAATTTTTTGAATGTAACAATATTGAATATATAAAATTGGAATCTTGTTTTTTTGGTGACAATTTAAAATTACCTAACTGGCTTTGCGATGTGTAAACACCATCTTTCAAATTAAAAATAGATTGTCCCAATAACAGTGCCTGTGCTTGTTGAAAGTTAATTTCTGTTCCTAAAAAATCGCTAACCAAAGCAAAATCGCCATCGAAATATGTTCTGCCAATTGTTTCGTAAAAACTAACACGGTTTGGAGTTATTAAAATCTTTGCAAGCGTAACGCCTAAAAATGAAGCCTTTATCCAAATATTCTTGTCTTTTTCAATACGAAGACTTGTCGTGATGCTTTGCGATTTTTTGTCATCTTCGTACGCAACTTGAATTCGTGCAGCAAGTGTTTTAAACTCTGGAAAAGCTTCGTTATGGTTAGCAATAATTTTGGCAACAGCCACATTTTCATCATTTGTTGCCAATTTTTTCGAGCCACCGCAACTCGTTAAAACTCCTATAATCAATAAAAAAAATCCTTGTTTAAATCTCATAAAATTAATTGGTAGTTTTTATATCAGCACTCTTATTGGCATAATTTGCTGCGTTTTTAGAATCACCTTTTAAAGCGTAAGCCACCGATAATTGTTTATAGAAATCTTTTTCCATTTTTGCGTCATCTATCAAAAAATCAAGTCCCATTTCCAAAGATTCTATTGCTTTATCTGAATTTTTTAACCCATTATTGGAAACGCCATTCAGCAAATAAAACAAAGGTTGCGCCGGAAATTGTTCCATTGCTCTTTCACTTAATTTTGCAGCTTGTTCAAATTTTTTAAAATCAATTTGCAAAAGTACGGTGCTTTTCAGTAAATTATAATTTTCAGGTGCTTTTGTAGTTCCTAATTCATAAAACTTTAGGGCATCTTCTTTATTGCCTTTTTCAAAATAATATTCCCCCAACTTCAAATAAACCGTAGCAGAATTTTCATCGGAAAAAAGTGCTACTACTTTTTCAAGTTCATTTTCATAGGTAGGATTTGCATTCACAAACTGAATAAAATCGCCCAAAACTTTATATTTGCTTTCAGTATCAATATCGTTGCTGGCAAAAACAATTTTCATGCTTTTTAAGGCTTCAGCTGCGTTACCTTCAGCTAAATAGAATTTATAAAGCGCCAAATGTACCAATTCACTTTTCGGATTCGTTTCAAATAATTTTTTTGCGGACTCAAATGCTTTTTGATTTTCGCCCTGTTCGCTATACAAATAAATAAGTTTTAAAGCTTCTTTCTCGCTTTTTGGATTGTCCTCAATCTTTGTTTCCAACCGCTCAATTTGCCCTGCCGTATTTCCCGTGATTTTATAAACTTGGGTGCGCAATGCATCTCGATAATCGCTTTCACCCCAACTTGCATCCAGTTCATCCAGCAACGTTACAGCTTGGTTGTACTGTTTGGTGCGTACATATAAGCTTGCAAGATCTTCTTTATAATCTTCATCAAAAGGAATTAATTTTTGAACTAACGGAATTGCCTTTACATAATCGTTTTGTTGATAGTATAAATCATAAAGTTCTTCTAAAACATCAATCCTATCACCCACAAGTTGCAGCGTTTTTTCAAGATTTTGTTCCGCTTGGGGATAGCGTTTAAGTTCTTTTAGGTTTTTCGCCATTTCAAAATATACAACGGCTTGGTTATTTTTTTCACCTTTTGCTGCTTTTTCGGCTTTGTTGAGTGCTTCTAAAGCAAGCTCGTAATTTTCAATTCCTTTTTGCTTTAAACCTTCAAAAAAGTTTTCCTGAAAAGCATCCGAAACATCGCCAAGATCGTCTGTTGGCGGCTCGGTTTCTTGCGCAATGAGTTGCTTCGGAAATAGGAAGATTCCGAAGAGAAAAAATAATATGATAGATTTTAAATTCAACTAATTTTCTTCTTTTAAAATATTAAGTACTTCCATTTTGGGTTTTGGAAGATCGTTTCTTAATATTGACCAGATATTTTTTATCCTTTCATCCATAAATAAGTTTTTTGTTCTTGTTTATAGAATCAATAAGTATTGGATTGCGCAAGGATTGTTCTTCAAAAAAATCAATTTCATGGTTAAAAATACTTTGGAGTTTTTGCTTTAATTGAACATAATTATCGAAATAATAATATAAATCGAAAGATTGAAATTTAACCAAGAAATCTAAGTAACTTGTTTTCTTTAAAGTATCTGTAGAAGCTGAGCCAAACAAATAAAGACGCTCCACGTGAAATACTTCACATAGATTATTAATTTCCTTTATTTTTTTCTCAATAAATTTCATTCGCTGCTTCTACGCAATCTTAATTTCTTGTTTTTCTATTTCAACTCAGAATAATCACCCAAGCTTACGTTGGTAAATTTCCCATCAAAGGTAGCGTGATTTCCTATCATTGCATTGTCTAAAGTGGCATTTTTAATAATCGTATTTGTCTGAATTATGCTGTTTTTTATGGTGCTATTTTCAACAATGGTATTTTCTCCAATTGAAACGAATGGGCCAACTTTACTATTTTTCAATTTTACACCTTCCCCGATAAAACAAGGCTCCATAATTTTTGAATTTTCTGAAACTATATTTTTCGAAATTAAATTCTTGCCGTCTTCTTGCAAAAAACCTAACATTCTTGTGTTTGTTTCAACAGTTACTTCTTTGTTTCCACAATCCATCCATTCAGCAACCGTACCGGTTTTAAAGATTTTTCCATTGGCCATCATTCTTTTAATACCATCATTTATTTGGTATTCGCCACTGTTTAGGATGTTGTTGTCCAAAACATATTGCAGTTCATTTTTAAGTTGCGCAACATCTTTGAAATAATAAATACCGATTACCGCCTGATCGCTGACAAATGTTTCGGGTTTTTCAACCAATTCAATTATTTCATTTTTTTCATTCAAATTTACTACGCCGTAAGCCTGCGGATTATCTACTTTTTTTGTCCAGATTACGGCATCGGCAGTTTGGTCTAAATTAAAATCAGCTCTAATTAACGTGTCAGCATACGCAATAACGGCTGGGCCTGAAAGTGATGGCTCGGCGCACATTATTGCATGACCAGTACCTTTAGGTTCTAATTGACGATAAATTGTAGATTTCGCACCCAAATCTTTTGCAAGTTTTTCAAGGCTTGCCACAACTTTATCTTCAAAAAACGCCGGATCGCCGAGAATAAAGGCTATTTCTTCAATTTTCTGATCTAAAATACCTACAATATCGGTTACCAATTGATGAACAATTGGTTTTCCGGCGACGGGAATCAACGGTTTTGGAACTCGTAATGTATGTGGGCGAAGGCGTGAACCTTGGCCTGCCATTGGGACTATTATTTTCATTAATATGTAATTTTATATTTTTCAGCCATTTTCTCAAAAAGATCTAGCTTATTTAATTCTTTTAATTCCTTGTAAAATAGTGATAAGTTACTTTCAGCATCTCTGGCATACGGGCTTTTAACTTCATTGTACATTATGTAAGACTTCATAATATTGTCCAACGCGTTTTCGTAATCGCCCTGAAGATGGTACATTCTGCCGATTCCATAATAGCCTTCCGGGTCTTCCGGATATATTTTTATATACTTTTTATAGGTGTCAATTGCTTTATCGTATTCTTTTAAAAATTCATAAGCGATTGGAATATTCAATAATGGTGTCCTTCCATCTTTTACAAGATTCAACGATTTTTTATAAGCCTTAATCGCATTTTTGTAATCTCCAGATTTTCGATAGCTAATGCCAAGGTTATCCCAAGCGTATGCAAATTTTGAATCTATCTCCAAACATTGTTTAAATAACGCTATCGCCTTTTCATAGTCTTGCTTGTCGTAGAATGCTTGGCCTTCGTTATATAAATCTATTGCGGTAATATTTGTAGAAACCGAATTATCCTGCAATTGCTCTTCATTCATCATTAATCTTCGCATTCTGGGACAGTTGGCAAGTAACTCTTTCTCTATCTCTTTATAGTCTTTTTCAAGATAGATGTTAAATTTCTTTTTAGAATCTGTTGAAGTATCCAACAAAGTGACAGTTTGATTTGCGATTGAATCTATTTTGGCGTCAGCTAAAGTTTTTAAGGTTTCACTAAGCTGAACCTGCATATTTGCAGATGTAATACATGCTTTGATTTTTTTATAGCGCTCCGTTCTTTCTAAATGAAGATCTATATCATCAAGACAAGTACAGGCTTTTTCGCTAACTTCTGTAATGTCGCTTTCTTGAGACAAAAGTGCTGTAGATGTAAGCGCAATCAAAAAACAAACTAATACATTTTTCATAAAAAAATTTTTAATTATTTATTACCCGTACTCCCAAAACCACCTTCGCCACGTGAAGTTTCACCCAAAACTTCAACTTCTTCCCAAACGGCGCGTTCGTGTTTTGCGATTATCAATTGTGCAATGCGTTCTCCATGATTTATGGTAAAATCTTCGTTGGAAAGGTTTACAAGTATCACGCCAATTTCTCCTCGATAATCAGCATCTATCGTCCCGGGACTGTTTAAAACCGTTATTCCTTTTTTTGCGGCAAGACCGCTTCTTGGCCTTACTTGTGCTTCATAACCTATTGGAAGTTCAATAAACAAACCTGTTTTTACTATTGCGCGTTGCAAGGGTTTTAGGGTTGATGGTTCAATACAATTTGCCCGCAAATCCATTCCAGCGGAAAAAATAGTTTCGTAGGAAGGTATCGGGTGATTGGATTTATTAATGATTTTAATTTTCAAAAGATGCTTTTTAATTTATAAAACTTTACTTGCTAAATATCGCTGCACTTCATATACATCAATACTTTTGTTGAATTTTTTACTTACGGTTGGAAGATCTTCGCTTGAAATCCAAATTTTAAGTTCTGCATCGAGATCAAAAGTTCCTGCAGTTTCTAGAGAAAATCTGGAAATATGTTTGTAAGGCATACTTTTATATTCGGCTTTACTACCTGTAAAACCTTGGACATCTATTAATATCAACCGTTTATTGGTAAACATAAAAACATCTCTTAAAAGTTGAAAACCCAATTCAACGTTTTCGCCTTCAACTAATAATCGACCGTATTTTTCATTCAGTTTTTCTGAAGAAACTTCACTTGCATTTCCTAAAATTTTATTCAATAATCCCATCAACTTATTTTTTTAGTATTCGAATAAATCCATTTTTTTCAGAATAAATCAAGATTCCTAAAAACACCATAAACAATATACTTCCGAATAAAATAGATCTGTCCAAGACATAAAACGCCAATCCAGAAAAAACAACCGAAAGAATAAAATACCCGCCAATCCTTTTTAGATTATATGGTATTGTATAATATTTTTGTCCATAAAGATACGAAAGCACCATCATACTGCCATAAGCCGCCAATGTTGCGTACGCAGAACCTTGATAGCCAATTATTGGAATTAAAATAAAATTTAAGCAAAGGGTTACAACTGCGCCGAATATTGAAATATAGGCGCCAAATCTTGTTCTGTCTGTTACTTTGTACCAAACTGAAAGATTGTGGTAAATACCAAGACACAAATTTGCCAGCAAAATAATTGGAACAATGCTCAATGCCTCCCAATATTGACTATCTGGAATTAATATTCGCTTTAAAACATCAATATAAACCACCACAAAAAGTAAAATAACGCAACCCAAAATGGTAAAATATTTGGTGATAGTTGCATAGGTATTTTTGGCATTTTCACTCGCCGCGTGGTTAAAAAAGAAAGGCTCAATACCCAACCTGAAAGCGGTTGCAAAAAGTGCCATAAACATTCCGAATTTATAGCAGGCGGAATAAATACCTACCTGAAAATCTGCTACATTTTCCGGTAATAAATACTTTAACATTGGTCTATCTACGGCTTCATTAATTGAAAACGCAATGCCTGCAATTAAAACTGGCATCGAGTAAGATATCATCTTTTTCCAGATTGTTTTGTTGAATGCAAACCCAATTTTAAAATATAGTGGCAGCAAGATTATGAGCGTTATAGCACTAGCAAACAAATTGGCTATAAATACATACATTATTTTATTGTCTTCAAACCAAATAATTGACCAAAAACCATTTGGATTTTGAGCTGCCAATTTTGGTAAAAGCAGTAAAAAGAAAAGATTGAAACTAAGGTTTATTAAAACATTTATAATCTTTATGGTTGCATATTGCATTGGCCGCTCGTTCGCTCTAAACCAAACAAACGGCAAAACAACTAATGCATCTAAGCCTAAAATGCTAATAGCGTAAAAAATATATTGCGGGTTGAAGTCTAAAAAATGCGCAATTTGATTGTTGAACACTAACGTAAATGCAACAAAAACTAAGGTTGTAATTGTAAGAGATGTGTTTGTGGTAGATTGTACAATCTCTTTTTGATCTTTATGTTTATTTACAAATCGAAAGAAAGCTGTTTCCATTCCATAACTTAGAAGTACGTTACCGAGAATAAGGAAAGCCATTATCGTCGCGTAAATACCGTACTCCTCGGGCAAAAGAACACCTACATAAAGTGGCACTAAAATTACGGAAAGTACGCGTGGCAAGACCGTCGCAAGACCGTAAATGAATGTTTGCTTAAATAACTTTTTGAAAAGGCTCAATGAAGATTTATTTACAGCGTAAAAGTATCGAAATAGTATGTAAACTTAGCCGTCTAATTTTTTTCTGTTTTATTGGCAGAAGGATATGGCAATAATTCCTTCTTTTGAATACCTGAAAGTTTAAAGTAATTTTTTTCTCCTTTAAACCAATATTCGAGTACAGCTTCATTTTCTTTTAGCTGAAATGGAAATTTTTCATTTACCGTATTTGTAGCTTCTTTCATTGGGTCGCTATCCATAATTACTCCCTTGTTTTTAACATTTATGAGATGTCCGCTAACAATATTCAAATTTTGTTGGGATGTTTTCGCTTCCAATTTTTGATTTTGAAAATAGATATTCTGTACAACCACATTTTCATCTATACTTTTAAAATTGATGAAGATATTGGTGCCCGCACCGCCACCTTCAACACCTGCTATCCAATCTTGATAATACGCATTTTCAATTTTGAACGGCGGATTTTGTTCAAACGCCCATTTTGAATCTTTAATTTTTGTTCCTCCGCAATTCGCAAAACTCAAAAGAAGCATTGGCAATATTAGAATTTTTACAACATTTTTCATTTTGTGTATCATCAACGAAAGTTACGAATAATTTGAAACAATAAGCTTTACTATAGTTTAAATCCAAAGCCTAAAAATACGGCAATACCATTAGCAGCATCTACATTTAAGGTAATATTTCTGGCATTAAAATAAGGCAAAAGCAATTTCAAATATAACTTTTCGCCAATTTTATAATGTGCTCCCGGACCAATGTTATAAACTGCTAAAGCACTGTTTTCAATATCCTTGCTTTTGGTCTTCAAAGCCAAAACCATAACCGGCTTGTGCAAATACGTTCCATTTTTCTCTATTCACAAAATAATAATGAATGGAAGGAATAAAGCCGTACGAATGAATTGTTACGTCGCTGTTATTCTTAATTAAAGTGTTATTTGAAGTAAAAAAACTTCCCGAAAGCGAAACCTTATTTGAAACGAAAAACTCGAAGCTTGCAAGACCTAAAGCACCGAAGTCATTTTTATTGTTTGTGGTTGTTGGATATGGTGAAGCCTCAACCGAAAGAATCATTTCGCCTTTTTGGTTTTGGGCAAAAATGGTAGTTGATAAAAAAAACGTGGTTATAAAAAGGAAGTTTTTCATTTGGTAAAATTTTAATGAAGATAAATAAATTATTGTCCCGTCCTAAATAATCGATACAGATTATTAAAGGATTAAATTTATAACTTAAAGCTTAACGATGCTAGCATCGTTAAGCTTTTTTGATTTATACTGTTTTCTTTTGAGTTTATTTTGTTGATGCATTTGTTTTGGAGTTAGCATATGATTGGATGAATGTGGTCTTTGGTTATTATAGATTTCGATTGCATTTTTGATTAATTGGCTCTTCAGCTCAATATCGTTGATGCTTTTAGCTATATTAAATTCTTGCTTGAGTATTCCATTGATTCTCTCTGCTATCGCATTCTCATAGGGATCATACTTCTCTGTCATGCTTGCCTTGATATTGTTTTTGCTTAATAACTCTTGATAGTCATCAGAACAGTATTGCAAACCTCTATCGGAGTGGTGTATTAGAGGTTTTTCCTTATCTATTCTGTGTTTTAAAGCCATATCCAGCGCTTGAACAGAACCATCTACTGCTAATGTGTTAGATACATTATATCCCATTATCTTTTTTGAGTAGGCATCTGTAATCAAGGCTAGGTATGACGGGTTAATCCTAGTTCCTACGTAGGTGATGTCACTGACCCAGATTTGTTCGGGACGTATAATATCAACATTGCTAACTATATTTTTATGCTTTCTAAATCGGTGGTGTGAGTCTGTAGTTATGTGATAACTTCTCTTAGGTTTTATAAGCATGTGATTTACTTTGAGTATTCTAAAAAGCTTGTCTCTCCCTACTTTTAAGCGAGAGAGTTCTTCTCTTAAGATATGATATAATTTTCTGGCACCAACTTTTGGCATAACATTGCGCACACCCCTGACTAAGGTTATGACTTGTTTTGCTATGGACTGATTATGTCTTCTAGACCTAATAGATCGATAATATACCTGTCTATCCAGCCCGAGTAAGTTACAGGTAGAAACTAGTGTTTCCTTGTGTTCTTCTTTGAAGATTTCGATAACTCGGGCGTGTAATTTTTTCTGATTTGAATGTCGTATTCCTTTTCTGCCATATCAACGAGCATATCAAAAATGATTGCCTTCTTGTCTGCTCTCTCGGCTAGATGTTCTGCTCTAGCTTTTTGCTTTTCAAGAAGCTTTACTTTGGCCTCTAATTCGATAATTTTTTGTTCTGGTGTCTTTGCCACGGTTACAACGGATAGGTTTTCCCAATCAAAGGTACCATATTTGCGCAACCAAGAGGTTATTGTCGATCTAGCTTGGATGCCATATTTAAGGTGAGCCGAAAGTCGATCTAACGCTCCCGACTCGATTTCATCTACGACTTGCAGCTTAAAAGAAAGCGAGTAGTCTTTTTGGGTTCGTTTTAGATAACCCCTGTTTACTGATGTTTTCATTACACTAAGGTTTTAGTGTATCGCTATTTCAGGACGGGACATATTAACCATAAAAAAAGCCTTCCGCAAAACGAAAGGCTTTTCAAAAATAAATTTATAAATACTATCCCGCCAATGCCTCAGCACCACCAACAATCTCAAGAATTTCGTTAGTAATGGCAGCTTGACGTGCCTTGTTGTATTGAAGCTTTAATGCGTCGCGAAGTTCAGTCGCGTTGTCGGTTGCTTTGTGCATCGCCGTCATACGCGCGCCGTGCTCGCTGGCAACGCTATCTCGAAGTGCTTTAAACAATTGTGTTTTTAAACTCTTCGGAATTAAAGCCTCAACAATTTCTTCTTTTGAAGGTTCAAAAATGTAGAATGTTTCGGTAGTTTTTAATTCTTGACCTTCAATTTGTTTCGGAGGTAAAATTGGCAAAAACTGCTCGGTCATTACTATTTGTGTAGCCGCATTTTTGAAATTGTTATAGACAACAATTATTGTGTCATATTTCCCTTCAGAGAAAAGAAGCATCAACTTTTCAGCAATTTCTGAAGTATTGTCGAAAGTAAGATCGTCAAAAATAGCGTTGTTATTTTCAAGAATAGTTCCTGTTTTTTTCAGAATATCATTCCCTTTTTTTCCAAGGGTCATAAAATCCACTTGCTTTCCGGCGAATTTATTTTCTGCCAAATTGCGAGCTTCTTTAATAATATTGCTATTGAAAGCACCCGCCAATCCACGGTTACTGGTAATGGCAACTACCAAAATTTTATTAGCCTCCCGCTGATCTGAATACTTGCTTCCGGTATCGGCATCAAGTGTAGCGCTTAGGTTTTGCAAAAGCTCGGTAAGTTTTTCAGAATAGGGACGCATTGCTGTAATGGCATCCTGCGCCTTTTTCAACTTGGCAGCAGAAACCATTTTCATGGCACTGGTAATCTGCATCGTTGAACCGACGGATGATATTCTGTTTCTAATTTCCTTTAAATTGGCCATTTTTTTAATTATGAATTATGAATTCAGAATTATGACTGAAAATAATTATGAATTTTTAATTATAGTTACCAAAAGTTTCATCAACTCTTCACAATCATTTCGAAGTTCAATAGGAACTTCATAAATTTTTGTTTCTTCAATTATGTCTAGCCAATACGAAGTTTCGTCTGCTTCCTTCAAGGCTATTCCTAATTTATTTTTGAAATCCTTTGTACTCACACCTCTTTGAGATTCCCTCACATTGGCGCCAATACTAGTTCCCGATTTCAGTAATTGATTCGCTATTTCGTAATAACGTTTCGATTTTAATTCCTCAGCATAAAGAACAATTTTACAAGCAAAATAAAATGACTTGTCAACAATTGCATTATTCCGAGGTACGTAATTCATAATTCTGAATTATGAATTCTGAATTACTTTTTATATTTCGCTGAAAGATCACTTGCAACTGTTGTCATTACATCAATCCCTTCGTCTGTAAGTTTACCTGCTTTCAAATCGTTAAGCGTGTCTCTGTGCTTTACGTTCAACATTTCAAGGTAATCTCTTTCAAATTCTTTAATCTTATCAACAGGAACGTTACGCATCAGGTTTTTTGAACCTGCATAAATAACCGCAATTTGATCTTCAACAGTGTAGGGATCGTTTTGCGCTTGCTTTAGGATTTCTACGTTACGTCTTCCTTTTTCGATTACGTTCAATGTTGCAGCATCCAAATCTGAACCGAATTTTGCAAACGCTTCCAATTCACGGAAAGCTGCTTGATCAAGTTTCAAAGTACCTGCTACTTTTTTCATCGATTTAATCTGAGCGTTACCACCCACACGCGATACCGAAATACCTACGTTAATAGCCGGACGAACACCCGCGTTGAACAAATCTCCATCCAAGAAAATCTGACCGTCGGTAATCGAAATTACGTTTGTTGGGATATACGCAGAAACATCACCCGCTTGTGTTTCAATAATAGGAAGTGCGGTTAACGAACCTCCACCTTTTACCATTCCTTTTAATGAATCTGGAATGTTGTTCATTTCTTTTGCTATATCATCATCCGCAATAATCTTTGCTGAACGTTCCAATAAACGGGAGTGAAGATAAAATACATCTCCAGGATATGCCTCACGTCCTGGTGGGCGACGAAGCAAAAGCGAAATTTCGCGATATGCTACTGCTTGTTTTGAAAGATCATCAAAAACAATTAAAGCCGGACGACCCGTATCACGGAAATACTCACCAATTGCAGCACCTGCAAAAGGAGCGTAAACTTGCATTGGAGCAGGATCTGATGCGTTTGCAGCTACAATTGTAGTATAGGCCAAAGCGCCTTTTTCTTCCAAAACTTGTGCAATGTTTGCAACGGTTGAAGCTTTTTGCCCAATCGCAACATATATACAATATACAGGCTCGCCTGCATCGTAAAATTCTTTTTGGTTCAAAATGGTATCGATACAAACGGTAGATTTACCAGTTTGACGGTCACCAATAACAAGTTCACGCTGGCCACGGCCTACGGGAATCATTGCATCAATAGATTTAATACCAGTTTGAAGTGGCTCAGTTACCGGCTGACGATAAATAACCCCGGGCGCTTTACGCTCCAAAGGCATTTCGTAAGTTTTTCCAGTGATTGGTCCTTTACCATCAATAGGCTGACCCAATGTGTTTACAACACGACCAACGATACCTTCACCTACTTGAAGCGAAGCAATACGTTGTGTACGTTTTACCGTTGAACCTTCTTTGATACCTTTTGAAGGCCCTAAAAGTACGATACCTACGTTATCTTCCTCAAGGTTCAAAACGATACCTTCCAGACCACTATCGAAGGCTACCAATTCGCCGTATTGTGCGTTTGAAAGTCCGTATGCCCGAACAATACCGTCACCCACGGTTAAAACAGTTCCTACTTCATCTAGGGAAGCAGTTGCTTCAAAGCCTGTAAGTTGTTGCTTTAATATTGCTGATACTTCAGCTGGTTTTACTTCTGCCATTTTGATTTTAGATTTTAGACGTTAGATTTTAGATTGTATCCAAAACTTTACATCATACTATATATTGACTTATTACTCGTAGTCCGCAGCTTTACGCGAAGGACTATATTGATTTACTGAATTCTCTTTTTAAATTACCTAACTGGTTCGCTATACTCGCGTTATATTGAATATCGCCAACACGAAGAATAAATCCTCCTATTATTTCTGGATCAACTTCATTGGTAAGTGTTACTTTTTCGCTTCCAGTTAGCTCCTTAACTTTAGCCATGACCTTTTGTTCCAATTCATCAGAAAGTGGAACGGCAGTAGTTACGGTTGCAACCTTAATCCCTTCTTGTTCATTATAAATATCAAGAAAACTTTTGGCTACATTACCCAGTAAAGGCGTGCGCTTATTGGAAACCAAAACTTTTATAAGCGAATGCGTAAGTTCAGATTGGCCGCTAAAGATTTTTAACAACGCTTCTTTTTTGTCATTAGCCTTAATCACCGGACTTTGAAGAACGTTTTGCAATTCTCGGCTACCTTCAATAGTGCCGTAAACAGATTGCATATCACCAAAAAGAACAGCCTCTGTTTTGTCTTCGGTTGCTTTTTGCAATATTGCTCTCGCGTATCGTATAGCTGCTCTGCTCATTTACTATTAGTTTAATTTAGCTTCGCCCAACATTTCTTCTACAAGTTTCAGTTGCTTTTCTTTATCAGAAAGTTCGTGCTTTACAACTTTTTCTGCTATTTCTAAAGAAAGGCTTGCTACTTGTTGTTTCAATTCTGCTATTGCCGATTTCTTTTCACTTTCGATAGCCGCTTGTGCGTTGGCAACAATTTTATCTGCCTCGCCTTTTGCCTCGTCTTTAGCGTCTGCAATCATTTTAGTTTTAATCTCGCGTGCCTCTTTCATCATTGCTTCACGCTCTGCACGCGCTTCTTGCAATAATTTTTCATTATCAGCTTGAAGATTTTGCATTTCAAGTTTTGCCTTTTCGGCAGAATCTAATGCAGTTTTAATTCCTTCTTCACGATCGTTTACCGCATTTAAGATAGGTTTCCAAGCAAATTTTCTTAATAGAATAAGCAACAAAACAAATATGATTATTTGCCAGAAGAAAAGTCCGAATGAAAAGTCGTTAATTAATTTTTCCATAATTATGCCCGCAATTGCGGATATCTTTAATTCAACTTAAAAGTTTATTTATACCTAAAAGGTCTTGAAAACCTTGCAGGAAAATCTGCTAACGCAGGAAATTTCATTTTAATTTTAACAAATAGCTGTAACCAACCGTTACAGCCATTTGCTATTTTTTTGATTAGCCAGCGAAAATCGCTGCGAAACCAATACCTTCAATAAGCGCAGCTGCAATAAGCATTGCTGTTTGAATTTTTCCGTAAGCTTCTGGCTGACGTGCGATAGCTTCCATAGCTTTCCCACCAATCATCCCGATACCAATACCAGCACCGATTACTGCTAAACCTGCTCCGATAATAGATGGAATCACTGTTCCGCCTTCTTGAATTAACATTGGAATTGTCATAATATATATTTATTAAAAATTAAACACTCTGCTTCGGCTCCGCTCAGCAACCATCGGTTACTTTTTTACTTAATATTTCCGTTCCCTGAGCGGAGTCGAAGGGACAGGATATTTTTTTATAAATGCTGGATTTCGCCTTCGTGCGCTTCGTGTTCTGCGTGCGTTTCGCTTGCAAAACCGAAATAAAGGGCTGCCAACATTGTGAAAATATATGCTTGTAGCAATGCTACTAATAATTCTATAAGGGAAATGGCAAATGAAAGCCCAAAGGACAATGGT
Source organism: Aequorivita sp. (assembly GCA_965219125.1). GTDB lineage: Bacteria > Bacteroidota > Bacteroidia > Flavobacteriales > Flavobacteriaceae > JBBSOK01. Next base: position 2,073,215 of record CBDCMO010000002.1, on the reverse strand, counting down.
CCACCAATCCAACTTTTGAAAATAAATATTAATCCTATCAAACTTCCCAATACTACGTGACCAGCCGTCATGTTTGCGTACAAACGTATAAGTAGCGCAAATGGTTTAATGAACAAGCCCAAAATTTCAATAGGAACCAATATTATATAAATCAATATTTTTCCTGCCCAAGGCATACCATCGCCTAATGGATCGAAAATATGTCTCCAATAATCTTTTGTTCCCGTAAATGTTGTTATCAAGAACACAATTACCGCCAAACCAGTTGTTATTGCAATGTTTCCAGTTACGTTTACACCAAGCGGGGTAAGGCCGAACATATTTAAAAACCATATAAAGAAAAATACGGTTAATAGAAACGGCATATATTTTTTGTATTTGTGCTCGCCAATATTTGAGATAGCAATATCGTCACGAATGTAAAGAACAATAGGTTCAAAAAACCGGCCGATACCTTTTGGCATACTGCCGTTTTTGGCATAACTTGATACAAGGCTGCGGAATAACCAAATAAGAAGTAATCCTGTCAACAACATCATAAGGACACTTTTGGTTATTGAAAAATCTACCGGACGGATATTTGTTGGATGATCGCCGTGTTTGGCGTTATAATTAATTTCGCCTTCGGCGTTTGTTCTGTAAATTTTTTCGTGATGAAGGGCGTAATATTTTCCATTAGATTCGGCAACCGTTTCACCGTGGTGAAATTCTGAGGACATAAAAGCATGAACGCCTTCATCCCAAATAATTACTGGGAGTGGAAAGCCGTAATGATGCGTTTCACCTGTTTCTTCATTGGTAGAACCAAATAGGTTAAAATCATGCGAATCCAACAAGTGATGATTGATGTATTCTTTAATTTCTTCCTTTTTCATTTTACTGCCTTCTGCTCCAGGAGCAACTTCTTTAACTTCCATGCCGTGATCTTCTTGCGCAATAGCACTAAAAGAAACGATAAACAATAAAATTGAAAGTATTTTAACCAATGTTTTTCTTTGCATCTTTGAACAAATAACGGTGCCCTTAAAATCGGTGCAAAAATACATTTCTTTCTTAGAAACCAAAAACTATTTTTTGTGTTTTTTTCTGAAGAATTAAACTGCTAATAAACCTGATTATTAAGCTGTTTGGAAAGATAAACCACTTCTAGAATTAAACAAGTTGCATACGGAATGAAAAATGCAGCAAATTCTGAAGTTGACATTGTTCCGTCGGCTTTATAAAATGGGTAGAAAACTAAAAAGAAAACCAAGAATTTTAATCCGCTCCCCCCAAGAAAAATAAATCCCGAATGCGCAGATTTTTTGTTGAATTTAGACTGGATAACGATTAAAATAGTTGCAGCCATTATGAAATTCAGCACATATGATAAAAGCATTCTATCGGCAAAAATAGGCATTTCCATATTTTGAAGAATTAAAAGATGTGCGGCAAAAACTACTGACAAAAATAATAATAGGGTAGCCAAGAACTTGAAAGTTGCTGTTTTCATTAAAATTACTTATTAAGTCTATTAGTTTGTTTAAGCACCAAGAATAAAGAAGCGCCAACGCCAACTAAAGTGCAGATAATAAGGAAGGTTTTTCCGCCTTCAGTATATTTTGTGTCCAGCCATTTTCCTAAAAGCACAAAAAGATAAATTACAACACCCATCTGGATGCCGATGCCCGTAAGAATAGCCCATCTTTTTAGGTTGTTATCGCTATCGGCCATTTCTATTTTTATTTAGGTAATGTTAACGTCTAATGCGGTTTGAGCATTTGACCTTTCGGTTTGGGCTGCCGATATACCTTCAACAAGAGAATTAGGGGATGAATGCACCTTTTTGGCAACTACTTTTTTTGTTGAATCCTGCATAATACAAGATGCATTAAAGGTAGCTCCAGGTTCTATTGCCAATTTTCCTGTAATCACTTCGCCTTCAATATGTGCTGTAGTCTTTAAAGACAATGTGCCGGTTACTTTTAAGGAACCTTCAAAAAAACCTTCAATATCCGCGTTTTCGCAAGTTAAATCACCTTTAACGCTTCCGGTTTTGCCAATAACCACTTTTGATGGCGTTGTAATATTACCTTCAACAGAACCATCAATTCTAAAAAAACCTGTTGATGTAATATTACCAATTAGCTTTGTTCCTTCGTTTATTCTATTTTGGGCTGTTCCTGGTTCGGTTTGAATTTTTTTGCTTTTATCGGAAAACATTATCATTATTTTTGAGGGGTTGGCTCTTGCATACTTGATGTTTCAAACTCCATATATTCTGGTAAGTTTTTATGAATCTGTATTGTTTTGTAATTATCTGAAGATATTTCGAAAAACGGCTTTGTTATTTTATAACTCTTGTTTTCCTTTAAAACCTCCCCAAATCCTTTTGCCCCCAATTTGGTATTTAACCCATGTATTACAACAAATATGTTTTCGGGATTATAATAATCCAATGAAGTTGACATATTAGTATAATTATATTCTTTAATCGCCTTATCTATTTTTTGTTGAAGTAAGAGCGCTTGTTCAGCTTCGTCCTTTGCAAATTGATAAACTAGCTTATATTTATTGCCATCCGCCTCGGGCAAAAATGCTTTTGCTTCAAGACCTGGCAAAACTGTACTGTAAATTAGCTGGGCTTGCTTACCTTCATCAGTACTCGGATAATTTAATGAAACAAAATTTAGCGCTTTTTTATATGCTTCAAATCCTTGTTGTTTCCCTACTGCGGTTGCTTTTAGCAATTCAAATTTTGGGACAATTTCATTGCCGTTATAGGTTGCAATATATTGTTCGCTTTTCTTGATAACATCTTCATATTTTGCTGCTTCAAATTCCTTATAAAGTTGATTGTATTTAAACTCTGGGCTAGACTCGTCTGTTGCCAATTGCGAATTTGGATTGCGCAAGATTTCAGCGTAGCGAGAATCTGGATAGTTACTTAAAACATCTGTTCTGTATTTATCTACTTGACCTTGTTGCTTTAAAATGTCGTAAATTTTTATCAAATTGTATTTTGCTGGCACAATTAATCTTTCCTCAGGATTGTAGGTAAGTAGTTTTTCCAACCTATTTGCCGCCAAATTATATTCTTTAAACTTCTCCTTATATATTAACCCTAATTGGTAATATGCAAAATCTCGGTCTTTGGTGATGCTATCTATGGCTTTTTCGCCCTTCGGAAGTCTATCTATGTATGTTTGCGGCTTAAACAAATCATTTTCGGCAATTGGCACAACTTGCTTTATTTTATCATCAATAGTTTCAAAGCCATTCTGTTTACTGGATAAACGCCAATTATCCTCTAGCTTGCGATCGCCAAATGTTTTTTTGAATTCTTGCTTTCCGTAAGCAACCGTTGTGGTATTATAAAAATAAAAAGTGCCCCCTTTTGGTCCGGCTTCGGTTGTCTTTTTTTCGTAGAATTCCTTGTTGGCAATTGTTTCTTGAGCAACAATATTTGCAATCGAATCTGAAATTGCCTTAGCTCTTAAATTTTTTGTGTAGTCTGTAAAATAAGCAAGTTGGTCACTTTGGCTCATATTTGCAATTTTCAGCACGCTATCATTTACAGCTGCAATGTCTTCATATTTAATAACATCCTTTAAATTGTCCCTACGTTTTTGAACACGTCTATATTGGCGGCTGTTTGCTTCTAAAAATGTAAGCGTACTATCATAATACGAACCGGCATTTTTATACTCCGCACTATTAAAGTTAACTTCGGCCAATGCTTGATAGTTCACACTTTGTAAAACACGGTCTTCGCGAAATGCTTTGATGGATTTATTGTAATATTTCACAGCTGTCGCCGTACTATCACTGTTTAAATAATAATCTCCATATTGATTGTAGATTTTATCTAGAAATGGCCGATTTTCACGGTTTTTCTCCAAATCTTGCAAAAGCTCTAAAAAAGCCAGTCTGTCTCCTTTTTCGTAATCGAAATTTTTACCTTTTTCCAAATACGCATTAACCATATAGCTTCGTGGCGATTTGCGGTTAAGTTCTATAACTTCATCAAAAGCAATGTTGGCGCTGTCCTTTTCGCCTAATCTATTGTATAATTGACCTTTAATGAACAAATATCTGCCTCTAAGTTCTTTGTCTTGTACTTCTTCCGAAGCATATTTAATATACGGCAAAGCTTCAGCAATAGAATCTAGATTTATATAAGCTTGTGCAATAATTGCGCTGGCATCTACTCGGTCTTGATCTTCCAAAATATCATCGTCCAACATTTGCTGAAGGTTTGCAAGTGCAACTTCTTCATTTTTAAGGCGAATGTTACTTTTTGCTTTCCAAACTTTAGCTTGATTAATACTGTTACTGGTTGGATATCTATCCAAAATAAAGTTGAAGGCATCCTGCGCCGGAATAAAACGACCATCAAAATAACGTGCCTTTCCCAACATCATATAAGCTTCATCCATTTCCGGGTTATGCTCTTTACCATCAAAATACATGGAGTGTTTTTGAATAGCTTTTGCTGCTTTTTCTTCGGCTCTATTAAAATTTGGATCCTTTGAAGTACCTGGCAATGAAACATCTTCTTCCAATTCTAACCTTTCCACCGGTAAAATTTCCCAAAAATTATCACGATAGCCGTAAGCAAGTTGTTCTTTCCCTTTTACAAGCGCAACATCACCATTATAAAGCGTGTTGAATTTTGAAGAAACCGAATGATTTGTACGTGTGAGAAAGGTGCTTTTTTTACGCGAACATGCAGCAAAAACAAGCATTAGTGAGAACAATAAACAAATTTTATATTGAAGTTTCAAAATAGCTGTATTTTATATAATAATGTAACTTAAAACAGTTGTTTTTAGTATCTAACAACGGCAGAAACCGTAAAAATACATTTCTTTTTGAAAAACTGTTATTTTAGCGCTAAAAATGTTTCAGGTTTTAGATTCTATAATTTTTAAATTGAAGGTCAAGCAAAAGCTTTTTTCAACTTTCAAATTGTTTATTCCTTTCACATAATATTAAAACGATTGTCGTTTCAGATTCTCTATTTTTGCTGAAAATTGAATCTTATGAACGATTTTCATACGCTAACCGTTTCCGATATTACAAGATTAACACCAAAATCTGTAGCAATAAGTCTTGCAATTCCACCAAATTTAAAAGAGCAATATTCCTTTCAGGCAGGCCAATATCTTACTTTTAAACATACGTACGACGGAAAGGAAATTAGACGCGCATATAGTATTTGCAGTTCACCGAAATCTGGGATTTTGCGCGTTTCGGTAAAAATGATAGCCGATGGAAGTTTTTCAGAATACGCCAACAATATTTTAAAAGTTGGTGATACGCTTGAAGCATTGCGCCCAGCAGGAAAATTTGTCTTAAAGCCAGAAGAAAACAAAAATTACGCAGCTTTTGCCGCCGGAAGTGGCATAACACCAATCTTATCACAAGTTTATGCGGTTTTGGAAGGCACACAAACCAGCACTTTTTTACTGGCATATGGAAATCAAACTATGGCGGAAACCATGTTTGCTTCAGAGTTATTAGAATTAAAACAGAAACACCCAAACAGATTTTTCCTTGAATTCATTTTTAGCAGAAACCAAGAAGAAAACGCAATGTTTGGCCGTATTGAACGATCTACCATAAATTTTCTGTTGAAGAACAAATTTAAGGAAACAACTTTTGAAGGGTTTTACCTTTGCGGGCCAGAAGCGATGATAGATGAAGTTTCATCTACGCTAAAACAAAATGGAATAAACCACAAGCAAATTCACCACGAACTTTTTACAACTGCCGAAACAGATTTGCTTGTAAAACCGCACGACGGCAATACAACAATAACGGTTACGGTTGATGGCGATACAACAACTTTTGTGATGCCGCAAACTACATCTGTGCTTCAAGCTGTTTTGGATGAAGGCTTAGATCCACCATATTCATGCCAAGGCGGAATTTGCAGCACTTGCATTGCCAGAATTAAGGAAGGAAAAGCGGAAATGCGCAAAAACCAAATACTTACTGACGGCGAAGTTGCCGAAGGTTTGGTTTTAACCTGCCAAGCGCACCCAACAACGGCAACGTTTGTTGTTGATTATGATGACGTGTAGTTCCCCTAGCCCCCGAAGGGGTAATTTATTATTTAAAAATTTTTGATTTGCCGACTTTTAAATTTAAGTTTAAAAAGTCACCTTTGGGGATTTAGGGGACATTTTACCGAGAGCATTAGACTTAAAAGGTTTTAAAAACCTTTCAGGTCTGGTAAGTTTTATTCAAAATTTCTTTAATTTTTTCTACCACTTCTAATGGTTTAATTGTTTCCATCACATTCTCATAACCATTTGGAAAATTATTACCGTAAACAGAAGTAGGGATTAATGGGAATTTTTTCTTGTCGGACAATATTTGATTTTTTTCTGGCTGATTAAAAGCCGTAAAACCTGCAAAAGGATGCGTAACGCCCCAAAGCGTGATTACAGGAATGCCGTACATTGCTGCCAAATGCCCATTACCACTATCCATAGAAACCATTAAATCTAAATTTGAAATGAGCGCAAGTTGTTCTTCAAAATTTAGTTTTTCTGCTACAGATGTAACGTTTGCGAAAGGATTTTCAAGTTTTTTTAGTTTTGCAATTTCCATTTTTCCACCGCCAAAGAGAAATATTCTGTATTTATTACTTTTATCTAAATGAGCAATTACCTCAGCCATTAAGTGTAGCGGATACATTTTGCTTTGATAGGCCGCAAAAGGTGCAATGCCAACTAATTTCTTTTGTTCAACACCTAACAGCGCGTTCAATTTTGGTAACAATTGCTTTTTAATAAATACTACTTTAGTTTCTAAAGTAATTTGAAACCCTAATTTTTCGAAAGTATCTGCATACCGTTGATGCGTTGTTTTTAATTGAAAAATTTCTTCTTCTGAAGAAACAAGCGCCTTTTTTTCTTTTCTACCTTTATCTATTGAAGCAATCTTTATGCCCTTAATTTTTAAAAGTCTAGTTATAATTTTTGACCGAATTACGTTGTGAAGATCTGCAACAGCATCTATTCCCAAAGCATTTGCTTCATTCACCAATTTAACAAGGCCAAAACGTCTGTGTTCTCCATAAATATCAGCTTCTAAAAAATCTACGTTTTCTATTCCTTCAAAAAAAGGTTTGAATAATATTTTTGAAAGTATCGTAATTTTTAAATCTGGATATGTTTGAGCCAAAATTTTAATGACTGGCACCGTCATTGCAACATCGCCCATTGCAGAAAGGCGGATAATTAATATGTGGTTTGGTCTTGCCATTTTAAAACTCCAAAGGTATCGGGTTATAAAAGCCCGGAAGATTTTGTTGTTATTTCGTGCCTCTTAAAACAGGGTTAAGTTCATCGTCATTGTACATTTTCATCTGTTTGTAAACTTTCATATATTTTGTGCCATTTTCAATATCCGCAAGTAGCTGGTCTATTGCAGTGCTTAAGTCTATGCGCTGCTCTAAAAGTATATTCAACTTTGTTTGGCAAGCGGTTTTGTGTTCTTTGGAAGCGTCATTTCTTGTAGCTTCCTCATTCATATGAAATACTTTCAAAGCTAAAATTGAAAGTCTATCAATTCCCCAAGCAGGGCTTTCAGTATTTATTGTTGCATTGTCTTCAGCTTTTAATTCTTTAAATTTCTCTAAAAAATAGCTGTCAATATATTCAACCATATCCGTTCTGTCTTGGTTGCTTGCATCAATTTGTCGTTTCAATTTTAATGCGCCAACGGGATCTATGTTTGGATCGCGAATAATATCCTCATAATGCCACTGCACCGTATCTATCCAACATTTGCGATATAAAAGATGCTCGATTAGATTGTTGGCTTTGTCGTACGGATTGCTGAAATTTTGTTCTACCGAATTTACTTCGTGATATTTTTCTATAACCTCTGCAAAGATTTTGTTGGCTTTTTCTGAAAACATATTATGTTATAATTTCGGAGTTATGAATTAGTTTCGGTCGGCATTTACACTTCGACTGCGCTGAGAGTGACACAGTTAATTTAATATTTTTCTAAAACGTGCAAATACTCAAAAGTTTCGGTGGCTTTGTGGTTTCGGTTTTCGGATTTATCGGCTTTAAAACGTTGGTATTTTTTGGTTTTCAAATTATATTTTCCAAAACCTTCCATTATTTTTTGAATCTCTTTTTGGCTCATTAATCCTTCATTATTATAACTTAGAAAAATGTATTTGAATTGAGCATTTTCAATCAAATATTCAAAGCTTTTATGCACCTCTCCAGTTTTGCACCAATCGCTTTTATAATAATCGCGCAATCCTGTTTTTCCTCTCGGCACAAAGGTATCATATTTTGCAATAGTATTTAATACATGATAATTGGCGCCGTATTGACGGGCATTGTATGGCGGATCTAAGTATAGAATATCGCCTTCAATTTCCTTAATTAGCGCATTGCTATCTTGCTGAAAAACAAGGCTCTTATTTTCTGAAACTTTAAAAATTGCAGGTTTAATTTGAATTTCCTTTGCCGCCGATTTTTTTATATGTTTTAAATACGCGCCGTAAACCGAAGCTGTATTGGCAACTTTATCGGCACTTTCGAGTAGTGATGCCAGCAGAAAAAAATATTCATCATCAGAAATTTTAGCATTTTGCTTCCATTTTTTTATTTGAATTCTAACCGCATCGATTTTCTGACCATTTTCAGCCGTAAAATAGTTTCTTCCAGCTTTTCCTTCTTCCGAATAATTTTGAAAAATGAAGCCTTTTTCTCCTTTTAATCCGTTCAATTCCGATAGATAATCTTCGTTTTCTATTTCTTTGTTATTGCCAATATAATTTCTGTTGAGAACGTAACTGTAATATTCAACATCGTTTGAAATTACTTTTTTTACCTCATTTTTAAAAGTTCTACCTACAATTCCTGTACCTGCAAAAAGATCGCAAAAAGTTATTTCTGCAAGATTTTTGCCGCAGATTTCCGTTACGGTTTCAAATATGAAATTGGAGAGTTTATGTTTGGAGCCTATGTAATTCATTTATTGCTTTTGAAGTACAAAAACACCAGAAGTAAGATTCGTGGTCAATAATAAAATTAATTCAGGAATAAAATTGACAAGTGTTTCATATCTATTATCAATTGCGTCAAAAACGGTTAAGATTATTTGATATTTTACTAAATTTTGCTGATGGCTGAAGATTTTATCAATTGTTATTAAAATATGCATATTTTTTAATAAATCTCCATTTTTGATACCGCCCCAATTCATTTCTGGAACAGTCCTGACATCATAATAATCTGGAAATCGAAACTTTAATTTATTGGGAAGATTTTCATCAAGCAGCAGCTTCATTCTTGGCATTCATTTTCAAAAGGTTTTCGGCAGAAAATTCAATAACTCTTTTTGCAGATGCAATATTTATACTTGGATAATTTTCAATAAAATCCTGAAGTGTGTCACCACCTTTCAGATAATCGAAAAGAATGGAAATTGGTATACGTGTTCCAGAAAAAACCGCAGTACCACCAAGAATTTCAGAATCGGTGTTGATGTAATTTGATATTTTTTCTGTTTTTTGCATGATTCAAAGATACAGAAAATTACGAATGGAAATAAAATTGCTTCCTTCACAATGATTTAAAACCTTTCAAAAATTAAAATTCATATTTCAGCGAACAACCCAAATAATATCACTCACTGTTTCTTCACCTTCAACAAATGTAAACGTTTGAAGATTTTCATTCTTGAATGTTCTAACATACCCATTTATTGCCTTTTTAAGTATTCCAATTTCTGCCTTTAATTTCCAATGTTCACCATTAAAATCATATACAACTATAAACAATCTATTTTTAAAATGATGCCGTTTTTGGGAGCTTTGGTTTTTGTAAAGCCATTCGATTAATTCTCTTTTATGCTCTTTGGCATATTTATAAGCCTTCCCGAATTGTTTTGGAAACACGGTTGTTTTATGATCGAATGGAATATTGAAAAGATAAAAGTCTTTTTCGGAATCTTTGCTGTTGAAAACTGGTCTTATACCTGCATTTTCCGAAAAAATCTGTTCTACGGCTTGTGCGCTCCAGAAATTGTACCAACGGTTTGCCGCATAATTAAACGCTTGCCGTTTGTCTAAAGATTTATCAATAACTAAAGTTTTAATCTTTTCTATTAAAGTTTCCCAATTTTCGGTTTCGTATATAAAGTTAGTGTGCTTGTCCCAAATATCGTTTTGTTTTTGTCCCCAAGAATAGTGATACGGCAGGCGTTTTTTTAATTCAAATTCTATTTCTTGAAGGCTTCGCATGTTTCAAATAATCAACATTACAACTGCTAAAATAACTACCAACCACAACAAAATTTCCTTAAACCAAAATTCAATTTTTTGCGATACCTTTTCTAAATTACCCATTGTTTCCATATAATTTGTAATCATTATTGAAAGCGGTGCAAAAATAAATAACAGTTCTGCCCCCGTTTTTACGGGCGTTAAAATAGAAATTAAAGAAGTGCAACCAAGTACGATTGTTAAAAGTGTGTAGTTAGGGCGTTCTTTTAATGGAACTTGTGATAGTCGCTGAATGCGATGTATTACCGTCCAAATTAAAAATGCGCCAATTACGGCAACAGGTATTAAAATGGCGGGTTTGTTGTAAGCGCCAAATTGAAAACTTACTGTTTGATGCCAATTATAAAACCAATCAAAACTATCATAAAGTAAAAATTGAATGGCTGTATTAATTCCGAATATGGCAAAAAACCCAATAATCGGAATTAATAAATGTTTATAACTAGCATTTGGCGTTTTAAATATTGCCAACACCAACGCAATTACGATTATAAAACTATAAAATACAAAAAATGAGGCGATGGTAATATAAATAGATGCATCCAAAATCTTCTTTTCAGTATTTGTGCCCGAGCGTAAACTCATAATTCTGCGAAGCGCCAGCAATAGAAAAAAGTTTGCTATAAATATATCGCGGGCAAAAAAAACAACAGGCAACATCACCATAAAACAGGCAAAAAACAAAATGGTGTAATTGTTCTGCTTTGTAAGCGCATTTTTTCTAATAATGAAATCCAGCAAAAGCATGCTAAGAACAAAAAGTATAAGAAATAGGAAATTAAGTAGTGCCAGATTGTAGGTAATAAGAAAGCCAGAGCCTGAAAGTGCCCCAAATACATAACCTATCAAAATAAACACACCGACGAGCACGTAATTTATTGGACTAGATTTACCGAAAAAGCTTGTAAGCATACCCGTAATTTTATACTTTTGCGGTGTAAATATAAAGATATGAGTTGGAAAGGTTTTTACGAAGGCATACAATCATTGGCCGATAATGTTTTATTTGTTCCTTATAATGCATTACGTGCGCTCCAAAACGAAAGCTGGTTGCTTGCAAATATATTCTCTTGGATATTATTGTTAATTGGTGCTTCTGCCTTTGTATATTGGTGTTTACAGCTTAAAAAGTTTAACGAAAATACCGAAAGTACATATACGTATAAAAGCGATTTATAAATCGAATCCTATATCGGTTCGATACTGCATCCTATCAAAAGATACTTTTTGTATGTTTTGATAGGATTTTTTTAATGCCTTTTTAAAATCTAAATCTAAGGATGTAATGGCCAAAACGCGACCGCCATTTGTAATTATTTTTTTATTTTCAGGTTTTGTGCCGGCGTGAAATACGATTGAATCTGTTATATTTTCAAGCCCTCTAATCATCTTTCCTTTTTCGTAATTCTCAGGATAACCGCCAGAAACCAGCATAACTGTTGTTGCTGCGCGCCCATCAATTTCTAAATCTATTGATTCTAATTTTTGCTGGGCAGTTGCTTTTAGAAGTTCTACCAAATCTGTTTTAATGCGCGGTAAAACTACTTCCGTTTCCGGATCGCCCATTCTCACGTTATATTCAATAACATACGGCTCGTCTCCAACTTTTATAATACCAATAAAAACGAAGCCTTTATATTCAATTTTTTCTTCTGCAAGACCGTTTATTGTTGGCTTTACTATTCGCTTTTCAATTTTCTCCATTAATGTTGCATCTACAAACGGTACTGGAGAAATTGCGCCCATTCCACCCGTATTTAAGCCAATATCACCTTCGCCAATACGTTTGTAATCTTTGGCTGTTGGTAAAATTTTATAATTTTTGCCATCAGTTAAAACAAAAACGCTGAGTTCTATCCCTTCTAAAAATTCTTCAATTACAACAGTTTGGCTTGCTTGTCCAAACTTACCATTCAGCATATTTTCCAATTCTTCTTTGGCTTCCTTTAAATTATGTAAAATAAGCACACCTTTGCCGGCAGCCAATCCATCAGCTTTAAGCACGTAAGGTGCTCTTAGCGTTTCTAAAAATACTTTTCCGGCATCTACAGATTTTGCTGTAAAGCTTTTATAAGCTGCCGTGGGAATATTGTGCTGTAACATAAACTCTTTTGCGCGTTGCTTGCTTCCTTCCAAAAGAGCGCCTTTTTTGCTTGGGCCAATTAGCATTACATTTTTTAATAGAGTATCATCCGCAAAATAATCTTGAATGCCAGCAACCAAAGGATCTTCGGGGCCAACAATTAACATTTCAATGTCATTCTCTAACACACAATTTTTTATTGAAGGAAAGTCGGTTGGAGAAATAGCAACGTTTGTAGCAATTTGGGAAGTTCCTGCATTTCCGGGAGCTACAAAGAGTTTGTCGCAATGTTCACTTTCTGCAATTTTATATGCAAATGTATGTTCGCGACCGCCAGAACCAAGGATTAAGATATTCATAACTGGATTTTTTAAAACCTACAAGGTTTTTGAAACCTTACCGGAGAATTATAATTTACAGATTTCCAACTTTTTTAATAACTCAAAAACAAAGATAGTTGAGTGATTTTAAATCTCGAAAAGGTTTTCAAATTGTACCGAAAACCTGCTTTCAAAAATAAATGTTTGTAAATTGTCCAACTAATTAATGTAACTGAAATAATAGGCGAAATTGCCTATTATTTAGTGAAAAGAATTGATTGCGAAAAATGAGATTATTTGATTTTTCACTTAAATTAAAAGGCTTTCCGTTGAATAAAGCCACAATTGTTTTTGAAAATATCAAGGCTATTTCCGAAGAAAATTATCTTTCGTATTTAGAAAATAAGAAACGGGAAATTGTTGATTATCATCTTCAAAATAATTCATTTTATAAAAATTTTATAGGTTCTACGGATATTTCTGATTGGCAAAATATTCCAATTCTTACTAAGACAAATCTTCAATGTCCGCTTGAAGAGAGGCTTTCGGATGGTTACAAAATAAAATCTGTTTTTGTAAACAATACTTCAGGTTCAAGCGGCACGCCATTTATTTTTGCAAAAGATAAATATTGTCATGCCTTAACTTGGGCACATATTATTGATATATTTGGGCAATTGGGAATAGATTTCAACACAACATTGCAAGCGCGTTTTTATGGCATTCCGTTAGATAAAAAAGGTTATTATTTTGAACGGTTAAAGGATTACTTCAGCAATAGATATCGCTTTCCAATTTTTGATCTTTCTGATAAAAGGTTGAAGTTAATTCTGAATTCCTTCCGAAGAAAAAAATTTTATTACATAAATGGTTATACAAGTTCGATAGTTCTCTTTGCAAAATTTTTAGCAACAAGGAATCTTGTGTTAACGGATATTTGCCCAACTTTAAAATACTGCATTGTTACAAGTGAAATGCTTTTTGAAGATGATAAATTGTTGATGGAAAAGGTTTTTAACGTACCAATTATAAACGAATACGGCGCTTCGGAACTTGATGTGATTGCCTTTATGAATACCAAAAATGAATTTGTAGTAAATAGCAAAACCCTTTTCGTTGAAATTGTTGATGATGAAAATAAACCGTTGCAATTGGGAAAATCTGGGCGTATTTTAATTACATCCTTATACAACAAAGCACACCCAATGATACGTTACGAAATTGGCGACGTTGGAAGTTTATCCATAAAAAGCAGTCCGAAAAAACCAATTTTAAAACAATTAATTGGCAGAACAAACGACATTGCAATCCTCCCAAGTGGCAAAACAGTGCCCGGATTAACTTTTTACTATGTTACAAAAAGTATCATTTCAAATGACGGAAATGTAAAGGAATTTGTAATTGAGCAAACCGCAATAAATAGCTTTAAAATAACATTTACTTCGAATAAAGATTTAACTGAAATTGAAAAGACGAAAGTTAAAAACACCCTTTTTGAATATTTGGAAAAAGGATTAACCGTTACCTTTGAAAGGGTTGAAGTTTTAAAAAGGAGTAAAAGTGGAAAATTGAAACAGTTTGTTACGTTAGTGAAGAGTTGAAATTAATCAAAAGAAAATTCAGATATTTTAAAGTTATTTTCGATATTTCAAAAACCCCAAATAAGACCAGCAAAGTAAATAGTAACTGGATTTTATCACCGAAATATTTTCAATTTTTCTATAAAAAAACCATTGAGATTTTAAAAGTTTCCATTTATTTCTTGACAGGGAATTTTCCCTAATTCTATAGATTGCCATGGGTTCTAAAATTCCCTTTGCAAATGGAATTTCCTTCAGATACTGAAGCCACAAACCCATATCTTGACGTTTTCGAACCAAAGGCATTTCTTTTTTCCCTAAAACGCTTAAATCTAAAAATGCGGTAAGGCAACTTATACTATTCGTTTTTAAAACATCGGTATATGTAACTTTTTGAGGAACAATAAAATCTGAATACACAAACTCCAAATTTTCATTAGCCCGCCGGTACGAAGAAAAAACGAATGGCACGGCAGATTTATTAATGACCGCTATACTGTTTTCTATAAAATTCGGAAACCAAATATCGTCACTGTCTATAAAGGTTAGGTAACTTCCGCTGGCATTTTCAATTCCAATGTTTCTAGCAACTGCGCTTCCTGAATTGATATCAAGTTTTATAAACCTTATGCGGTTTTCTAAACGGGTGAGATTTTCAACAATTTTTATGGTATCGTCAGTAGAGCCATCATCAACAATAATGTGCTCCCAATTTGTAAACGTTTGGTTTTGGACAGATTTTATGGTTTCTTCAATATATTTTGCTGCATTATAAGATGGCGTTATAATACTTACCAAAGGCAAATTGCTTTTAATAGGCTTTGTCTTCACCTCGTAACGCATTATATAATGTTTGAAAAACTATTTTTAAATCAAGAAATAAAGACCAGTTTTCGAGATAGAAAATATCATATTTTACGCGACTTATAATGTGGTTATCACTATCAACTTCGCCACGAAAACCGCTTACTTGCGCCAAACCGGTAATTCCCGGTTTTATAAAATGACGTACCATAAACTTATCTATCCGCTCGGCATACATATGCGTATGGCTCACCATATGAGGTCTTGGGCCTACTGCACTCATCTCTCCTTTTAGCACATTAATAAATTGCGGAAGCTCGTCTATACTAGTTTTTCTAATAATTTTACCGACTCTAGTTACTCTAATATCTCCTTTTTTAATTTGATGTAAATCCGCCATTGCATTTGGTTTCATAGACCGAAACTTATAGCAATAAAATTCTTTATAGTCCAAACCGTTTCTTTTTTGTTTAAAAAATATAGGTCCTTTGGATTCCAACTTAATCAATAATCCCAACAGTGGCGTTAACCAAGATAAAATACCGACAATTACAATAAGCGATAGAATTATGTCTGAACCTCTTTTTATAAATTTATTAAAAGGCTCGTCCATCGGGATTTTTCGTAACGCCAATATTGGTAAAACTCCGTAATAGGTAAAATCGAGTTGTTTGGTATAAATTTCCTTATTGTCCGGTAAAAACTTTAGAATTTTTAGATTGTTATCTGCATAGTCTATCAGTTTTACTATGTTTTGGTTGGTAAGTTCAGACACTGAAGAATATATTTCATCTACTTTATTATTCGTAATATATTCTAAACAGTCTTCCATACTGTGCTTATTATCTCCTTTTAAGTCGAATATTTTTATCAGACTATATCCAAATTCTGGGCGTTCGATGAAGAATTTACGCAGTTGCTCCGTTTTTTGATTTAAGCCAATAATGACCACATTACGAACATTTCCCTTCATAAATAATCTGAATTTTTTCAGAAGAAAGAAAATTGCAAGTTTAAAAATTGTGGTGAGAATTGTTACCGTAAGAAAGTAATTGAAAATTGTTGATGGATCTACTTTAAAACTGTTGTAAAAACCAAAGAAAGCAAATAGCATGAGTAGAAAAATAATGGCTTGTTTGCCAACCAAGGACATAATTTTGGTAAGATGCGTAAACCTATATATTTCGTAAAAGCCTAAACGTAATGATAGCAAAATCCAACCAATACTGATGAAGACGAAAAAATTGAAAAATGGAATTTGCGGCTGGAAAAACTCATACCCAAAAAAATGGATTATAAAGAGATCTATTCCGTAAGAAATAGGCCTAAGCAATCCAGAATATCGTCCATTTTTGAACATGTAGCTTATGCCTTATTATGTTTAGAAAAATCTTTGTGTTCGCTTTTGTACAACTCTTCTTTTGATAAGTTTTTAAAGTATTCAAAAGTTTTCTGCATACCAACCTCTCTAGAAATCTTTGGCTCCCAGCTTAAAATGGCCCGTGCTTTGGTAATATCGGGTTCGCGCTGCATCGGATCGTCTTTCGGTAAAGGTTTAAATATTATTTTTTGTTGAGTGCCTGTTAATTTTATTATTTCTTCAGCAAAATCTAAAATGGTAATTTCTTCGGGATTACCAATGTTTACTGGATCTGAATAATCGCTTAGCAACAATCTAAAAAGGCCTTCAACCTCATCATCAACATAACAAAAGGAGCGGGTTTGACTACCATCTCCAAAAACCGTTAAATCTTCCCCACGCAAAGCTTGGCCTATAAACGCCGGTATTACACGCCCATCATTAAGCCTCATTCTTGGTCCGTATGTATTAAATATTCGTGCAATACGTGTTTCAACACCGTGAAACCTGTGATACGCCATAGTTATAGATTCTTGAAACCGCTTGGCTTCATCATAAACCCCGCGCGGACCAATAGTGTTTACGTTGCCGTAATATTCTTCGGTTTGTGGATGGATTAGCGGATCGCCATAAACTTCAGAGGTTGATGCAATTAAAATTCGAGCATTTTTTTCTTTAGCCAAACCAAGTAAATTGTGTGTGCCCAACGAGCCAACTTTCAAGGTTTGAATAGGGATTTTAAGATAATCTATCGGGCTTGCTGGTGATGCAAAATGCAAAATATAATCAACCTTTCCGGGAACGTGCACAAATTTGGTTACGTCGTAGTGGTAAAATTCGAAATCTTCAAGCTTAAAAAGATGTTCAATATTTTTTAAGTCGCCCGTAATTAAGTTATCCATCGCGATAACTTTATATCCTTCCCATATAAACTTATCACATAAATGACTTCCTAAAAAACCAGCCGCACCCGTAATTAAAATTTGTTTTTTCATTATTTATGATATTACATCTCTTCTACCTATTGAAAAATAGGTAAATCCTTCACTTTCCATATCTCTTAAATCATATAAATTTCTACCGTCAAAAACCACTTTATTTTTTAGCATTTCTTTCAATCTTGAATAATCCGGCGTTCTAAAAATGCTCCATTCTGTGCAGATTAAAACCGCGTCTGCTCCTTCTAAAGCATTATACATAGACTTAGAATACGTAAGCTTATCACCAAATTGCTTCTCAATATTCGGCATGGCTTCTGGGTCAAATACATTCAACTTTACACCTTTTTTAAGCAGAGCGTTCATCATATCAATTGCCGGCGCTTCGCGTATATCATCTGTTTCGGGTTTGAAAGCCAATCCCCAAACAGCAATCGTTTTTCCTCCTAATTCATTTTTAAAATAACTTTCAATTTTCGGCAAGAGAATTGTTTTCTGTTCAGCGTTTACTTCAATAACTGAATTTAGAATCTTGAAATTATAGTTTTCATCTTTTCCAGCTTTTTGAAGGGCTTTTACATCTTTTGGAAAGCAAGAACCGCCATAACCGATTCCGGGGAAAAGGAAACGCTTGCCAATACGGCTATCTGTGCCCATACCAATGCGCACCATATCTACATCTGCACCAACTTTTTCGCAATAATTGGCAATTTCGTTCATAAAAGTAATCTTGGTGGCAAGAAATGAATTTGCCGCGTATTTTGTAAGTTCGGCGCTTTTTTCGTCCATAATAAGTATGGGATTGCCGGAGCGAACAAACGGGCTATATAATTTTTGCATAAGTGATGTAGCCCTTTCGCTACTGGAACCAACTACGATACGTTCGGGTTTTAAAAAATCGTCTACCGCAAAACCTTCCCTTAAAAATTCAGGATTTGAAACTACATCAAATTCACAGCCAGCATTTTTTGCGATGGTTTTTTGAACTTTTTCCGAAGTACCAACTGGCACCGTACTTTTATCTACAATTACTTTATAGCTTTTTATTTTCTTGCCAATATCATCCGAAACATCTAGAATATAGGAAAGATCGGCGCTACCATCTTCATCTTCAGGCGTTGGAAGTGCAAGGAAAATAATATCTCCATGATCCAATCCTTCCTGTAAAGAAGTTGTAAATTTTAATCTGTTAGCTTCAATATTACGTTCAAAAAGTACGTCAAGATGCGGCTCATAAATTGGCACGATACCCTCTTTCATCTTTTTTACTTTTACTGCATCAATATCCACACATATTACCTCATTACCGGTTTCTGCCAAGCATGTGCCTGTTACAAGGCCAACATATCCGGTTCCAATTACTGCTATTTTCATATTTTGTGCCCGCAAAGGCCTTTATCGTAATAAATTATTAAATTTCAAAAATACAATTTGCAACTCTCATTCGTCATTTTTTTAAATTGTTGTTTTCGGCAACTGTATTGCCGCTAAGTAACATTAATAAAATAAAACCAATATAATATGCCCCCATCTGCCGATGAAAGACATTTTCGATTAAACAATAAAGAACAAGAATGCTCAACATTGACATTGTATAGTAATTTTTTCTGAGATATATGAAACTTACAATTATAAATAGGCAGAAAAGCAATAATGCTAGAAACCCGGCGCTTAGGTAAAAGTCAAAAAATTGATTGTGTGTGTTGAAACGCTCGGAAACAAACATTTCTCTCTTTTCCACATTTAAAATATTGGAAGCATAACAATCTGCCAAACGGTCTTTGGTTTTTACGAAACCAATACCAAAGACCGTAAAGTCATCTGTTTTTATGATATTGTCAAAACATTGCCAAACCAAGGCACGCACTTCCCACGTGTTCGATTTTTGAAAAACCTCTGTAAACTTATTGCTTGAAACATTTGTAGCTTGAGAATTTACGTTTGATTTTAATAGAAAATAACCACAAACGATCACTAAGAAAACTATGCCTAAAAATACGAACTTAAACTTTTTTTTGATGGCATAAAAAATCCTCAACAAGAGTAATAAAAATAAAATAACCAATGCAACTTTCGAGGCTATAAGCACTATAAATACTACATTAATTGCAATATTAGAAAGATAATAGTTGTTATTAGGATTAAATTTTGGGGAAATTGCACGGTATGAAACCATAATACTCAACAAGCTCAAGATACCTAAATAAAGTCGGTCTGTCAACAAAGCTTCAACAACTTGCGGAGATTCTCCCAAAGCAAAGTTGCCCGTGGCATCTGCAATAAGCACAAAATTATAAATTGAAAAAAGAATGGCCGCTAAAGCCGAAAAGATGATCGCCGTTTCAATTTTACCTGTTTTTCCTGCAGATGGTTTAGTGTTTGAAATAGGAGTATAAAGTAGCACTAAGCCAACCGCAACGCCAACTTTGCTTATTACCTTCCAATCTTCCCCAATTCGACCAACTATTGTTGAATTTAGTAAAAGGAAAAAAAACAAAAGTAAAAATACCAAAAATGATGGATTTATAAGTTTTTTGAAATCTTCTTTCGTTACTGCAAAAGGAAAGGCAATAACCAATATTGCCAATAAAATATTTGGAAGTACGCGGATGTAATTGTCAAAAGGAATAATGAGGTATAATAGCAGAAAAGCAAAGGGATATATGGCGGCTAGAATTATTCTCATTGCTATTTTAAGGCTGTTTAAAAAATTGGAAAGATAAAAAACTTTACTCTAAATTTCCAGAAATTCAGCACACTAAGTACCGCTCACAATTTATTTTCGAAATTTTTCTTTCATTACCAACCAAATAAATTTGCTGTTGCCAACAAGATAGCGTTTCCACATACGTTTTGGTTCTTGCGCAAATCTATAAAACCACTCTAAGCCCGCATCTTGCATCCATAACGGAGCACGTTTGGTTTTGCCAGCAACCACGTCAAAACTGCCGCCTACTCCCATAATTAGATTTACGTTTTTAAGAATTTCACGGTTACGGTACAAAAAGTTCTCTTTTATAGGTGAAGTAATTGCAACAAAAAGCATTTGTGTTCCGCTATTAGCAATCTGTTGGGCTATTTCTTTTTCTTCGGAAGGGCTGAAATAGCCGTTTCGATACCCCGCAATAATTTCGGGACTGTAGATTTCGGAGTATTTTTCAACAACCGTTTTTACCACTTCTTCCTTTGCGCCGAAAAGGAAAATCTTATATTTATTTTTATGAGCCAATTCAACAAGATTAGCCATAAAATCTATTCCTGCAACGCGTTCTTTAAGAGGTTTGCCCAAAAATTTAGAAGCCCAAACCACCGCTTGTCCATCAGCATTTATAATGTGTGATTGCTCTACACTGCTACGCAGTTCTAGATCCTTTTGCATTGCCACGATTTTCCCAGCATTTACTACTACGTGATGCAATTGTTCTCCGGTTTTTATTTTTTCTTCCACCAAAGCAAGAGTTTCCTGCATGGACAGGTTGTCTATCTTTGTGTTTAATATTTGGATTCTATCGTTCATTAGTTTCTAAAAAATAATACGAAAAAGCATAAAACATCCAAGCCTGAGCCCAACGCATATAAGGTATGTTTGAATTAAAGTATTTATTTTTCTGATATTGAAAAAATCCTTTTTCAGATTGCATATTTTCAATTGTCCAATTTAAAACGCGATCAATCAATTCTTTGTTTTCAGAAAAAATATCTAATTTACGTAACGTTACCACCAATTGCGCCGGCGCATGAATATCTATAGGAAATACTGAATTGTTGTAATATTTTGAAATTCCTTCCGCTGTAAAAAAAGTATTTAAATAATAATTAAGCCCTTTTTCAATATGTTTGGAATAGGAAATATCGTCAGAAATTTTTTGATAAGTATAAATACATTCCAAATTATATCCGGTATGAAAATTATCTATCCATTGATGAAACGGCAAAGTCCCGTAAGCCCACGCGCCATTTTCCTGTTGAAAATCCACTGCATATTGAACTGATTTTTTAGCTTCAATTAGTAAATTTTCGTCTTTTGTAAACTCATAAACCAAACTCAATAGTTTTGCGCCAAGCAATGAAGCATTAAAAACCTGTGTTTTATCTAATGGCGAATATGAAAATGAGAAATTTCCATTTTCATCATACGTTCTATTCAAATCTTTTAAAATGAAATGTGTTGCACTTATTGCCACTTCCAAATAGGTTTCGTTTTTGGTAATTTTATAAGCTTCGAGCAACGCTTCGGTAATAAAAGTAGTTGCTACAACAGTCGGCATTCCTTTGGGTTGAAAGAAAGCGCGCGCCTGCCAATCAAAATTATAACCCCAACAAGCGCCGGAATATCCTTTGGATTGCATTGTTATAACTTGGTCGGAAAGTTTTATGATTTTTTCTAAGTTTTCGGGTTTTGGATTTGTTTTATATAAATTGCAATATCCCGTAATAAATAAACCGAGTCCCTTTGAATTATGTCCTTTTTTTACAGCAATAATCTTCCGAAGATTTAGGGGGCTTCGTTTAAATACCTGAATCCAAGCAAGTCTAAAAAAGCGTGTTTTTGAAATTACGGGAATGGCTTGAAAAAACTTACTGTTAAGGCCGTCATACGGATCCCAACCTTTGAAGTCTTCCTGCTCGCAATACGTTTTAAGTTTTTGGAAGCTTTTTTGAATATTGGCCATTTATTACTTTGTAATTTATATTAAATATCCTGCGGCAAACCAGTTGCCAAAGAATCTAGAACTTTAAACGTAGTAATAGTTGTTAAATAAATAGATTCAAAAGGAATTGGCGCTTCTTTATTTTCTTTTAAGGATTTCAAGAAAGCTTCAACTTCTTGTTTGTGGCCTTTGCCGTCTAGTTTTAGTTTCGTTTGTTTGTTGCCGTTATGGAAATCCCCACTTCTAAAGTCATGAATTCTTCCTACTTTTCCACCACTAAAAACTTCAATTAATTCCTTTGGAAGCGATTTGTCGCCATTTCCTAAATATAGAAGATTACCAATAGAACCATCGCTGAAGGAAACTGTGATTGAAATATTATCTTCTGAAGTCAATTTTTGATTGTCGGTTTTTATTGAAGCAGCGTAAACTTTCACCGGTTTTGCATCTGTGAAATATTGCATTAAATCAATAAAATGGCACATTTCGCCAATAATACGTCCGCCGCCAATTTCCTTGTGCTGCGTCCAATGATCTTTTGGAAGAAAACCGGCGTTTACGCGAATGTTTACAACTTTTGGCTCGCCGTTCCCTTTAAATTCAGACTTTATTTTTTCAGCAATTGGGGAAAATCTTCGGTTAAAACCAACCATTAATTTTTGATTGCTTTCTTGATAAGCTTTCTTCACCTCCTCCAATTCATCATAACGCATTGCCAAAGGTTTTTCAACAAACACATTTTTTCCCGCTTTCAGTGCTTCAATTGTATACGAAGCGTGACTGTTATGTGGTGTTGCAATGAAAACCGTATTTATTTTATCATTTTTAATTACGTCTTGTGCTTCGGAAGATGCATTATTAAAATCGAATTTGGTGGCAACATTTTTTGCCGTAATTCCTTTGGTAGTAACAACTGTATCGAGCGATGCGCCTTCTTTTTTAGTATACGGAATCAAATAGCTTTGCGCAAAACTTCCAGCGCCAATAAAGCCGATATTTATACTTGACACAGCATTAGAACCAACTGAAACCATGGAGGTTTTCTTGGTTTCACTTTCAGGATAGGCCAATAAAATACCGATGTGTGGTTCTTCAACTTTACCTAGCACGATATCGTAAGCTTTTTCAGCTTCAGTAATATCGAATGTATGCGTAATTAAATCTTTAAGCTTTACAGTTCCTTGTGAAATTAAATCTAAAAAGGTTTCCATATTGCGCTGTTCAGTATAACGAACGTAGGCAAAAGGGTAATCGTGGCCGTCTTCTTCATAAGCATTATCATATCTTCCCGGACCGTAGGAACAAGACATTTTTAATTCCAACTCCTTTCTATAAAAATCTGGATCGCGCGGAATGTCCATTTTTACGGCGCCTACTACAATCACCTTTCCCTTTTTACGGCTTATTACTGCAGAAAGTTCTATTGGGTCGTTACTTGGCGCGGCAGCAGTAATAATCACGCTGTCAAATCCGTGACCGTCGGTAAAATTATCTATTGCAGTATTTAGATTTGAATCGCCACGCAACATTGCGACATCTGCGCCACTTTGTATTGCTAAATCTATCAAATTTTTTGAAAGATCGACTCCAAAAACACGGCAGCCATTTGCTTTTAGTAATTGAACGGTTAATTGTCCTAAAAGTCCAAGACCGATTACGCAAACTTTATCGCCCAATCGTGGCTCTGCTTGTCGAACGCCTTGCAAAGCAATTGCTCCCAAAGTTGTAAAACTTGCTTCTTCAAAAGAAACGTTATCGGGGATTTTAACCACAAGATTCTGCGGAATAGCAACAACCTCAGCGTGCGAAGCGTAATCTTGCCCAGCGCAAGCAACACGGTCGCCCGGCTTAAATTTACTATTGGTGTCCATTGATGCTGCAACAACGCCAGAAGTAGAATATCCTAATGCCTTTAAGGAATCAAGTTTGGTTTTAACTTTATCAATCGTTGCTTTTAAACCTTCCTTTTTTATATTTTGAAGCACTTGCGCTACAAGATCTGGGCGTTGTTTGGCTTTACCAATTAAACTTGCTTTTCCAACCTTTACGGTGCCTCGCTCTGTTCCAGCACTTATTAGGGAAAATTTATTTTCTACCAGCACCATATTTTCTGAAATGGAAGGGTTTGGCACTTCATCTACATATAATTCCCCAGTTTTAAAGTTTTGGATTACTTGCTTCATTATTGCGAATTTTGGTGCAAAAGTAGGGAATATCTATTAGTATATAGATATAGAAAGTAATGGATTTTTAAGGAATTACAACCTCCAAATACAGGACAGTGTACGAATTAAATACTGAAAATTTATTGAAAAAAAAATAATTAACATTTATTTAGTAATACGAATTTTTTTTACTACTTTAGTCTAACAAATAATGCTTTTAATCTAAAAACAGAAATTATGCAAAAATTATTTTTTTATTCACAGTTTTAACTTGCTTGCCAATGGTTGCACAGAATTTAGGTCCTACTGGACAATGGCAAGGTAGTACGACAACTAATGATGATATTTATCGTAACGGCTTTGTTGGTATTGGTAATACAAATCCCTTCAATTTATTACATGTTGGCACGAATATCATATTTGCAGACGGCGGGCATTCGGTCATCGGTTTTGGCTATGAACCTACAACATTCTTCAATCTTAGTCCAACAGAATATTCATCGGAAATTAGACTTGATAGAGCCAATGGAAGGTTTAGTTTTGGGATTTCAAGTAATCCAACTTTTAACCCTGTTAGTATTCTAGTGCTAAATAAAAATGGAAATGTTGGAATTGGCACGAATAATCCAGACCAAAAACTAACTGTTAATGGTAGCATCCATGCAAAAGAAGTTAAGGTTGATTTAAATATTCCTGCAGATTATGTTTTTCAAAAATATTATAATGGAGAATCTTTGTTGAAGCCAGAATACAAAATGCCAACTTTAGAAGAAGTAGAAGCCTTTACAAAAGCAAATAACCACTTGCCAGAAATTCCATCAGCACAAGAAATTCAGGAAAATGGTTTAATGTTAAAAGAGATGACCAATCTTTTGCTGCAAAAAGTTGAAGAGTTGACTTTATATGTAATCGAGCATAAAAAAAAGATAAATCATTTAGAGTCTTTATTAAAAAAGGATAATGTGCCGACCAAAAACCTAGAGAAATGAAAAAAAATATCTTATTAATTTTCTTGACATTATTATTTTTTACGGATGTTATTCTAGCACAATCCGGCAACCGTATCTATAATGAAATCCTTAAAACAAAGGATAAAGGTATAAAATTCAGAATAAGTGACGATATATTCTTAAAAACAAATGATAAAGCTATTGATAATGAGTTTATTGATCCAAGTGAAGTTTATATTTTCAACTATAATTTTGAATCTATTAGAAGAATGTATAATTCTGAAAATATATCTATTAGATTAGACTTAGGAAATGAGGAAATAGTAATGGATCTGATTGAAATCTTCGGTCTAAATGATTTTATCACACAAACAAGTGATGGAAGAATTGAAAACAATAGTAATAATATGAAGGCTAAACATTATCGAGGTATAATTCGCAATGACCCATACAGCTTAGTTGCTATTAGCTTTTTTGAAGATGATGTCATGGGAATAGTATCAAATAGAACTGGAAATTTCAATTTTGAGAAATCAAGGATAGGAAATAACCAATATGTATTTTACAAAGACACCAATCTTAAAAATAAAAAAGAATTTGTTTGCGAAACAAATGTTGATCCTTCAAATTACAAAGAATATGATCCAGAAGTGCTTTTTTCGAAAGAATTGGCAACGAGATCATTGAATGAAGCCTGTGTAAAAATCTATTTTGAAACGGAATATGATATTTTCCAGTCCCTAGGGAGTGTTTCAGCAGTAGAAAATTATATTGTAGGAATGTTCAATCAAGTTGCTTTGTTATTTTTTAATGAGGGGATTAATACAACTATAGATTATCTAGCTATTTGGAATCAGCCAGACCCATATACCGCGTCTAATACCGCAGGCCTTCTTTCCCAATTTAGAACACATAATACAATGCCAGCTTCTAGTAATGCAGGTCAATTATTAACTTTCAGAAACGTTGGAGGGGGTAGGGCTGGTTAGATAAAATATGTTATCCTTATCCTGCATCAGATCGATTAGGTGTTTCTGGTATATATTCAACTTATAATCAATTGCCAAATTATAGTTGGACGATTAATGTTGTTACTCACGAGTTTGGACATATTTTTGGGTCTAGTCATACACATGATTGTGCATGGAATGGAAATTATACTCAGATTGATGATTGCGGTAATCTCTATTATTATATTAATCCAAGTCAAGGTTCACCTGAACCATGTTTTAATAATAACAATCCTATTATTCCAACTTATGGAGGTACAATTATGAGTTACTGCCATTTAAATTCTACAGGAGTTAATTTTAGCCTAGGATTTGGGTTACAGCCTGGCAATGTAATTAGAGATAGAATTGGTTCATGTTTAGGAAATTGCGACTGTCAAGTTTATAGGTTAGTTACTGGAAACGTTAATAATGGAAATTATGATGAAAAATATGCTTCCCATACCGTTCAAGCTTTAAACCAATTTCAAACTGGCACTTCAGGAGATTATCATGGAGGAAAGGAAGTAATACTGAAACCTGGATTCAATGCAAAGCCAGGTTCAAGTTTTAGAGCGTATGTTGAAGGTTGTGATTCTGGTAAAGGCTTAGATAGTCAAGAAATATCAGTGAGCTCAAGTCATTATATAGATTATACTAAACCTTTGCAGGTAGAAAATGAACTGTTAGAGATATACCCCAACCCCACTAATGGATATATAAATCTGGAAAGCAACAAAGCAATTGCAAGATGGGAAGTACTAAACGAATTTGGTAATATTTACAATAAAGGAAATGTAAGTATAGAAAATGCCAATAACGCACAATTTGACATAAGCAGTTATCCAACAGGAATTTATTTTGTTAGAACTACTTTTAAAGATGGCGAGATAATTATGAAAACTGTAATTAAAGAATAGATTTTGTTTTAATAATTGTATTAACCCTCGTGAAAATTTTTGCGAGGGTTATAATTTTTATTCATCCTTTTAAAACTGAGCTTTTTTAAGTAGTATATTTTCCTACTTTTGTATGGAAAATGATTTTGCCATAAAAGTCATATTTTACTTAAAAAATTCTATTTATAAAAAATGATCGAAGAAACCAAACTAGAAGGAGTTGAAAATTTTTGGAACGACCATTTGTGTGGGAGCCAATTTATTGATAAAGATATTTATACTCCTGAATTTTTTAATGAATACAGAGCCTTCCGTTATAAAAAAGAACACCATTTGTTGGAGATAATTAATGAGTATGATTCTACCAACAAAGATGTTTTGGAAATTGGTTTGGGCGTTGGGGCAGATAGTACACAATGGGCGGCAAAATCTAAATCTCATACAGGTATAGATTTAACCGACGAAGCGGTTTATTCGACCACCGAGCATTTAAAATTATTGGGCTTAAAAGGTACTATTGTAAAAGGCAGCGCGGAATCGCTCCCATTTGAAGACCACAGTTTTGATCTGGTGTATTCACAAGGCGTATTGCACCACACAGATAACATTGAGAATACTTTTAAAGAAATAAGACGTGTTTTAAGGCCTAATGGAGAGTTTATTATTATGCTCTACACTAAAGATTCATTCAACTATTGGTTTAGGATACAAGCCTATTTTAGAGCACGTATGTTGGGCGAAATATTAAAAAATAAGATAGGTTTAAAATCTAATCCAACTTGGGCTGAACATTACGAAAATTTTAAAAAAATGGGCTGGAAATACCTTTCTTGGAAGGAGTTTCCACACCATTGCACAGATGGACCAAGTTGTACAATTGCCAATATTTATTACAAAAAGGAAATAATAGATTTATTGGCAAAGAATAATTTAATAGTTGATAGAACTGAGAAATATCACTTTCCAATAAACAGTGACAATCCTAAGTTAGAAAGAAGCCTTGCAAAATATTTGGGTTTTTATAGGTTTTATTGGGGCAAGAAAATATAACATTTTCAATCTACAAATTCTCTAAACCAAATTTCAATAGTTAATAGCATATATATTTGGTATGCATAATCTGCTGTACCTTTTCTATCTTCATCTATCATATTTTTTATAAAGCTGTAATTAAAAAATCCTCTTTTTGTTATTTGTTGTTCAGATAACAATTCGTCAACCATAGTAAGTAAATCATTAGATATCCAAGATCTAATTGGCGCACCGAATGATGCTTTTTTTCTATTGGTTATGTAGTCTGGTAAATAATTTTCAGCTACCGTTTTTAATAAATATTTTGGCGTTCTGTTTTTATATTTTTCTTTTCCTGTTATAGACATAGCTGTTTTTACAAATTCCTTATCAATAAAAGGCACACGCACCTCAACAGAGGCTGCCATTGATGCTCTATCTGTGTAAGTAAGATTAAGACCTAACATAAACATTTGTATGTCTGTATTACAAATTTTATTTACAATATCATCGTTATAATTAGAATTGAAAATTGTTTCGTGGTTTTTGTAAAGTTTGTCTATTTCTTCCGTACAATCAATATTAAATAGTAGTGAAAGTTCGCTTTTAGAGTAATAACTATAACTGCGCATATAGGTTTCGTGCTCAGGCAAATCTATAAACGAAAGAAAACGTTTTGCCCAACGCACCATTTTTAAACCTCCTTTATCGCTTTTTACAGGAAAAAGATTTGTTATTTTCTTTATGGCGTCTTTTAAAAATTTAGGCGTTTTGTTATACTTTAATGCCAATAATGTAGCCATTTGCCTACGGTAGCCGAAGAAAATTTCATCTGCACCCATACCAGAAAGTAAAACCTTTTCCCCTTTTTCAGACGCCATTTTTGAAATAAGATATGTATTTATTGCAGCTGGGTCGCCAATAGGTTCGTCTAACGTATAAACCATTTTTGGAAGCAAATCTATTATTGAAGAATCTACAATTATTTCTTTATGGTTAAAACCATATTCATCTGCCAAACGCTTGGCAAATTTTTGGTCTTTTGGCATTTTTTCAATTTTCTTGTCTTCTTCTGAAATGCCTATAGTGTATGTATTTAATTTTTCAAGATGTTTGCTTGCTAAAACAGAAAGTAAAGAAGAATCTAAACCACCACTTAAAAAAGTACTTACAGGAACATCTGCAATTAAATGCCTTTCCAGCGTTTCTTTTAATGATTTGTTAACTTCTTTAATCGGGTTTGTTGAAGTTTTATTAGAATCTGTTAAAGCCCAATAAGTTGTTGTTTTCAATGTTCCGTCTTCAAGTAGCACACAATAACTTCCAGGTTCTAATTTCGTAACATCATTAAAAATACACGTATCATTCGGTATCCATAAATAATTTAGAGCAGCAACCAATGCTTCCTTATTTATTTTTTTAGCAGTAATGCCAAGTTTTGCGAGTGTTTTTAATTCAGACGAAAAAGCAAAATTCTTATTATCATGGAAGTAAAACAATGGTTTAATACCGAAATGATCTCTTGCCAAAAAAACTCCCTTTGATGTTTTGTCATATATGCTGAAAGCAAACATCCCGATAAATAGGTCAAGGCATTTTTCCTTTAAATGGTAAAATGCCTCAAGTAATACTTCGGTATCGGAAGTAGTTTTAAAGATTGAGCCATAATCTGCAATCAAACTTTTTTTAATATCTAGATAATTATAAATTTCACCATTATAAACGAGTACTAAACCGTGCTTTTCAAATGGTTGATTGGCGCGGTTTTCAAGGTCAATAATAGAAAGCCGCTGATGACTTAAAGAAATGTAATTATCTTCCCATACAGATTGATCGTCTGGACCTCTATGTTTTTGTATTTCATTTGCTTTAAATGCAAATTCACTTTTATTTTCAAAACCTATAAATCCTGCAATACCACACATACTTAGTTTCTTATTTATTTAGGGCGTTTTTATATATTTCAATTAACTCTAAATGATATTTTAAGTCTTCTTTTTCCTTTAATATTTCGGCGACCGGTGAAGATAATGTTTCCTCGATTTTTTCAGTTAAATCCACAATATTATTATTTTCAAATAAAACGGTTCCTTTCGGACGTACACAAACATTTGATGCAATCGCTGGAATGCCTAAATCCATTGCCTCTTGAAGTGCAACTCCATACCCATCAATTTTGTTTGTTTTTAATAAAAATGAACAGTTTTTTAGATATTCAACAAGATTTTGTTCATAAATGATTTCTACAGAATCTTTAACTTCAAATGATTTAATCAAATTATGTAAATAATCTATGTCAGAAATTTTTTTATTCCCAATCATAAACAACATTTTATATTTAAGCTTATTCTTTTTAAGAAATTGAAGCGCCAAAGGGATATTATATATTTTCTCTGAAAGTTCATTTGAGACTTTCCACACACTAAAAAGAAAATATATTCTATTATCTTTCTCAATAATTTTACTTGTAACATTAACAGGAGGAACATATGCAGGTAACAATATGGAGTCTATTTGTTTTGACAACAATAGTTCGTTAATATCTTTAGCTACAGATATTACTTTTAAATTCCTTGTTTTTCCTAAAAAAAAGAGGTTAAGTTTACTCAATCTCCCAGCGTGGATTGTTATTATAAATTTAGTTTTATTAAAATGCGAAAACAGATAATAGAAAATGTAATCAATACTTACTACCATTTCATGAAAATGGAATAACTTATATTTCTTAACAAATAGTATTTTTAAATACCAAAAAATACTTTTACGTGTGGGGATAACATGTTCTTTTTTAGTAAATCCAAAATCGAAAATTGTATAGTTGATATTATTTTTTTTTAAAAAAGGTTCTATTCTTATTACATGTACCGAAATTCCACCTAATGGCGGAGGATATGGTCCGTATATGGCAAGTTTTTTAGTCATTTTCGGGAATAAGAAGGAAACAATAAAAAAAGGCAACAAATTGTACGCCACGCGATACAAATATTGTTTCTGTGATTGAAGTTAGTATAAGGATAAGTGAAAAAATAAATAAAACAACACTATTTATTTTTATGCTTTTTCTCAACAAAGAAAAGAGAATAAGTAAATAAGTAATTAGTAAAACAGCCCCGCCAATTAGCAGTGTTTCCAGATAGCTGTTATGGGCATTATATTTGTTCTCTAAAAACAAAAAGTGCCCTTCATCTTTATATTTTTTTTGCAAAATCTCATTTGTTTTGCCTGTACCATATCCTAATATTGGTTTCAACTTTATTAAATCTATTGCATCTTGCCACAAAAGTAACCTTCCCTGCTCTTCCGGCATTCCATTTTTAATGCTTTCCTTATCATTAAATTTATATTCATACGAAGCACCAAAACTGTATATAATTCTTTCCTTAACAATAGGTATATTATATGCCAAAATACACAAGCCTAGGAAAAATAAAATTAATATTCCAATTTGTTTAAGCCTTTTAATGCCACTTAATGATTTGATATGTTTATAAAAAAAAATAAAAAGCAATAATAAGAACAAAATATAGCCAATTCTGCTTCCGTACAATAGTATTGCCAATGTTTGTATTAATACAATTATATAATAGACCAATTTGCTTTTGAACAATTTCTTTTTAAGAAATAAAATAAAACTTAAAGACAATAATGTAAACATTGATAAATAAGTAGGGTGTTGTTCAAAAACTTCCAAAAAATCATATCTGTAAAAATAATACCAATTAAATATGCCTCCTCTATTCCAAAATCCTATTTGTCTTACAATTGCAATTAAAAAACAAACTAAAAAAAAGACTGAAAGCGCATAAATAAATGTCTTAATAACTATCAATTTTTCTTTCGCATTTAAAACTGGAACAGTCTGAAATATCATGGGAAATAAGATAAATGGTACAAATCGAATTAGGAATTTTTGAGCTCTATAGAAATCTGTGCTATAGAAAGAAGAAAATAATAATAATAGAAAAAATAAGATTAAAGGCCAAAATGCATTTTTACTGATAAAATTATGAAAATTAAGCGTCTTAAAATTTGTTAGCCAAGCCAATACCAATATTGCAATACCAATTGAGCCAGTAGCAATAGAAAAAATATATCCTACAGCAGCAGAACAAGTTCCAAAAATTAAAAAACCTCTATTGTTTAATAATTTAAGCATCATCTACTGAGTTTTCCGTAAATCCATTTTTATAAGAACTTAATATCAATAGCATCATCATAAAATGAATCCCTGCAATCCCACTTTCAAAAAAATGTCCTGCTGTCGCCACTATTAGAAAAAATGAAATACTAAAGAAAATCATAAAATCTTTCCGAAAAGGCAATAATTTGAATATTCTGTAAAATACATATATGTAAATTATAAAACCGAAAAAACCGAAAAATAACAACAGATCTATAAAACCCATTTCTATATAGTGCGCAACCACATCCTGACCTCCAAAAATGAAGTTGGGAAGACTCCAATACTCTGTAATAAGCGGAAATAATTTATCATAAATATAAACATTTCGACCTGAAAATAGTGCATAAGCCAGGCCTCCCTTATCATACATATACATAAATGTGTCGTAGGAATTAATAATAATTTTATTGATTATAGTGCCAAATAGAAAGTAACCAATAACAGCTGAAGATAAGCCAAAAGCAATAATATTTTTAAAAGAAACCTTTTTGTAGATATGGAAGAAAAGTAAAAGGATAAAATATAAGAATACAGCTTTAGTAGCCACCACTAAAGAAGTAAAGAGAATAAACCAAAAAAAATATTCTTTGATCTCCAAATAAAACCTTCTATAATATACTATAGTTAAAGCAAATATAAATATAAAGGATGCTTCGTTTTGAGCAAATATTAAACCGTCATATCCAAATCTCCAAGGTCCGGGATAGGTTTTGAATACTATAATACCAAAGAAAAGTCCAACTATAATAAAAAGCCCATTAAGAGTCATAATGGTCTTATAGACTGTTAGGAGTCTATACGGGTAAGTTCTCAATTTTAATATATCAAATACAATTAATGCAAAGATTAATGGGAAAAAATACTTAAAAAGTGTATTAAAGTTTTCGAAAAAACCAATCTCTGCGAAATTTAAAGCAAGAAAATATTGACCGATTAGAAAGCTCAAGAAAAGGATTAATAATACAATCAAAATATTCAATTTGCCTCTTGTAAGGGTCAAGCTTGCAAATGCAAGAATCAAAATTTCAAATATAGCCTTAAGAAATGCACTATATCTAAAAAAACTTGACTCTTCGCTAAGTAGATATTTTCCCAAACCGTCTGAAAAATAAAATAACACAAATGCCACCGCTAAAATATTCGATGAGATTTTTGCAATTCTTGCACTGGTAATTATCATAATTATTTATTACTTACTACCGAATAAAATTAATTTTGCCTCTTTAATGCTAAACCATGAATAAACGCCAATTCTTTTTTTAATAAAATAACTTCCTAAAACTGTCCAAAATGCAAGTGCAATAGTACTGGCCATGGCAATTCCCTGAAGACCAATTAATTTAATTAAAATAAAAGCGCTCAATAATTTTAAAATAAAACTAAATATTAAAATATTTTGGAATAGTTTCTGTTGGTTGGTCATTTGTAGCAATAGGCTTACAGGACCGAAAATTGAATTTATAAATTGTCCCAATGCTAACCAAATTAATACGCTGGAGCCTATTGTAAACTCGTCGCCAAAAAATTGCAATAATTCTGTTTTAAAAATTAATATAATAACAAATGGGGTAGCAATCATTGGCAGTGTAATCAAAAAGTTTTGAGTAATAATTTTTTGAAGTGCATTTGTATTACCTATCACATATATTTCCGAGATTCGAGGAGCCAGAAAAGCGTTGAATGCAGTAAAGCTGAAAGATATTAAGGTGGCAATTTTTAAAGCTACACTATAAATACCAGCATCATCTTTATCTAAAAATAGATCTATAAAGATGAAATCTATCCAAACCAGAGTTATTATAAGAATTGAAGAAAAAAAGAATTCTTTCGATTTATAAAATAAATTTTTTAAAGTGTATTCTGGCTTTGGGCTGTTGGGTTTAATTTCAAGACGATTTAAATAATTCCTGAGAACAAAAAAGGAAAATAGAGCATTTATAAATAATGCACTAACATAAAAAACAATAATCTCATCAGAATCGTTACTATTGAAGCAAATTAATATAAATATAATTGTCAGGAAGTATTTTGAAAGTTGAGTAAAGTAGCTATACCACTCTACTTTTTTCATTCCTTGAAGAATGGCGCTATGTAAATCTATGAATATATTTAAGGCTATTCCTAATATTATTAAGGCATATATGTCGTTTTCGAAAAATTGAAGAAAAATTATTGATAGTATAAAAGAAACAATTAGAAATATGAGAAGATATTTTTTGAGAATAGTCTTGTAAATAACACTAACTAAATTATACTCTTTTTTTGATATTAACGATGATATTTGCTTTACAAGAAATAAATCTAATCCGAGATAAAATACAGTACTTAAAATTACCGTATAGGTCATGAACAATGCAAAAACACCATTTCCTTCGGCCCCATATTGTCGAGCAATTAGGTAAGATAAAAAATAGCTCGCCAAAGCGCCTAGCATTTTTATAGTTGTGCTAGCCATGCCCCTTGTAAACAAATTATTATTGTCTAGAAATTTCTTCTGAAGCTTCATACGAATCACTAATTTGGTCTGTTATGGAAAAACAAATGATTTGAAAAAATTATTGGAATACCCCACAAAAATCTATGACTTTTTTTTCTTTTGGTAAATTAAGATTCTTAAATTCGCTGTGGGCAACCAAAAACACCAAAATATCTGCCTTTTCAATCGCTTCTTTTGTTTGGGTTAAATCACCTTCAGTTTTCTTTTTAAGATTTGGCTCAACATTTAGCGTTGCAAAACCATCTTTTTTTAAAGCTTCTGAAACGTGTAATGCAGGAGATTCCCGTAAGTCGTCGATATTTGGTTTAAAAGCTAGACCCATACAAGCTATTATTGAATCTCGGCCGTAATCTATTTTGAAAAGGAGGGCTTCATTCTTTACTTTTTCAATAGCCCATTCGGTTTTGTAATTGTTTATTTCGCGAGCGGAACGGATTATTTTCGCTTCATCTGGAAAGTCGGAAACAATAAACCAAGGATCAACCGCAATACAATGACCGCCAACACCGGTGCCGGGTTGCAGAATGTTTACCCGCGGATGTTTGTTGGCTAAACGTATCAATTCCCAAACGTTGATATTTGCTTTATCGCAAATCATTGAAAGTTCGTTGGCAAAAGCAATTTGTACATCGCGCGAAGAATTTTCAACCAATTTGCACATTTCAGCGGTTTGTGAATTTGTTTTATGCAATTCGCCTTTTACAAAATGTTTGTAAAACCAAACCGCTCGTTCGGTTGATGCTTCATCAATACCGCCAATTGCACGGTCATTCTGTTCCAATTCATAAATAACATTGCCCGGCAAAACCCTTTCCGGACAATATGCTATAAAGATTTCTCCTTTTAATTCGGGACGCTTCTTAAAGATAATTTCCTGTACTTTATGTGTTGTACCAACAGGACTGGTTGATTCTAAAATTACTAGAGCACCTTTCTTTAAAGTTGGAATTAAATTGATAACCGCACTTTCAACATATGATATGTCTGGAATATGATTTTCTTTAAAAGGTGTTGGTACAGCAATTAAATAAACATCTGCTGAAACTGGTTTTGTTGCAGCTTTTAAAAAGCCTTCTTTTACTACATGATGCACCAATCCATCAAGATCGGGTTCTACAATATGAATTTTCCCTTCATTTATTGTATTTATCACATTTTGGGAAATATCTACCCCGGTTACAATAATTCCTTTGCTGGCTATTAAAGCTGCAGTTGGTAGGCCAATATAACCAAGCCCCATCATCACTACTGTGGGTTTATGCTTCATATTTCAAATTCTGAATAAAATTAACTATTCGTGCTGTTGCTTTGCCGTCTCCATACGGATTATGCAACTGGCTCATTTTTTTATAATATGTTGTTTCGTCCAACAGTTTTTGAGTTTGGACGATTATCTTTTCAGTGTCGGTGCCGACTAATAACACGGTTCCTTCTTCAACGGCTTCGGGTCTTTCAGTAGTATCACGTGTAACCAGAACCGGTTTCCCCAAACTTGGCGCTTCTTCCTGTATTCCCCCACTATCTGTAATTATTAAAAATGACTTTTCCATCAGCCAGATAAATGCGGGATAGGCAAGCGGTTCTACCAAAAATATGTTTTCAATTCCAGAAAGCAACTTATGTACAGGTTTTAAAACGTTGGGGTTTAAATGTACAGGATAAATTATCTGTACATCCGGATTTTCTTGTGCAATAGTTTTTAACGCGGAACAGATTTTTATCAAACCTTCGCCATGGTTTTCTCTTCGATGGCCTGTAACCAAGATTATTCTGTTCTGAAAATCTAAAATTGTTTTCAGTTTCTCAATTTCTTGATCTTTGAAATTTTCAGAATTTACTTTTCCAATTCCGTAAAGAAGCGCATCAATAACCGTGTTTCCGGTTACTAAAATGTTTTCTTCGGAAATGTTTTCAGCCAAAAGATTTTTACTGGAAAGACTAGTGGGCGCAAAATGGTAATCGGCTATTTTTCCCGTAAGCTGCCGGTTGAATTCCTCCGGAAAAGGATATTGCCGATTAAAAGTACGAAGTCCAGCTTCAACGTGACAAATTTTGGCGCCGCTGTAAAAGGCAGCAATGCCAACTGCCATAGATGTTGTGGTATCGCCGTGGACGTAAACAAAGTCTGGCTTTACTTCATCAAAAACAGGTTTCATATTTTCAATAATTGTTGCGGTAAGACTATACAAATTTTGATTTGGCCGCATTAAATTTAAATCGTAATCCGGCACTATCTCGAAAAAAACCAACACTTGATCCAACATTTCCCGATGCTGGGCAGTAACGCAAACTTTGGTTTCAAAATTGTCATTTCGCAAAAATGCACGCACCAAAGTCGCCATTTTTATAGCTTCCGGCCTTGTTCCAAAGACAATGAGATTTTTTTTCTTCAATTTTATAATTAAGTGTTAATTTTCAACAGATATGACTTTTAGTCTTTTGTAGATAAAAAGAGTAAAGAAAAATGTAAAAAATAACATTAGTAAATAAATTGGCACTTTTACTTTATTAGAAATTGATCTTATTCCTTCTATTTTAAGTCCGTAATTACCACTTACTAATTTTATTATTTCCTCTTCATCTATTAATTTATTTTGCAATTTAAGCCTATTATTTAGCAAAGCTTGCTTTGTATTAATCATCTGATAAAGTTCGCTTTGTGAGTTAATATAGACCGATTGAGCATTGCGGTTATTTGTGGTTTCAGATACGGCTTTCATAACAGAGTCAATTTGAGAAATCATTTTGGCGTTTTGAGATATTTGTATCTCAGTATCCTCTAATCCTACTTCTTGATAATATTTAAAATGCTTGTTTTTATTAAAGTACTCTAAAATTCGATTTGAAATTTCTATCGAATTAGGCCCCTTAGTAATGATGTCAATTTTGTGATATTTATAATACTTGCTAATAGAATTATCTTTTAAAAAATCTTCTCTGTCATTGTCGTCATATAAAATTTTCAGAGTTTCTATATTTTCTTTATTAATAGCCATAAAGCTATAAATGTCAACTATGGGCTCAATCTCAATTTCAATAAAATCTTCAAAATCTTTGCCTAAAATAGATTTAAAAAAGAGTGAATCCCTTGAAGTATTTTTTAAATCTAATGCTTCAACTTCTTGATACAAATAATCTGCGCTTTCAAAATTAGGAATTACGATTAATTCGTTTAAATATACATTCTCTTTATCTTTATCTAAAAAATACCCAATTATAATACCTGTGATAATTAATACAACAATGACAAGAGCGTATTTAACAACAAGGTTTACAACTGTAAAAAGTAATCTTATTAAAGACCTTAAAAGACTGGAAATCTTCCCGAAAAGATACCCTAAGTCTATTTCATCTTGATTGTTTTGTGCCATAATAAATACATTTAGTTATTGGATAGGTTTTTAATTACTTCTTTTAAACTTTTCTGCCAAACAATTGCTGGAATTGAAAATGTTTTATACAACTTAACATTGTCTAACACACTATTTTTTGGTCGTGTAGCAAAAGTAGGATAATGGGCGGTTCCAGCAAGGTTAGATTGCTCTAATTTTGAAGTAAGCTTTAATATTTCCTTCGCAAACTCAAACCAAGTTGTCTCACCTTCGTTACTGTAATGATATAATCCAAATGACTTGCTTTCTTTAGAAATTATCTTCAATATCACATCTGCCAAATCATTTGCATTGGTGGGTGTTCCAGTTTGCTCTGTAGTTATTGTAAGCGGTTTTCCTTCTTCAGCATATTTTAAAATAGTTTTCATAAAATTATGGCCGTATTGAGAATAAAGCCACGATGTGCGAAAGATGAAGTATTCATCACAAATATCTTGGATATATTTTTCACCTTTTAGCTTGGAAGCGCCGTAAACATTTATAGGATTAGTTGCGTCATTTTCTAAATAGGGCGTCTTTTTCTTTCCATCAAAAACATAATCTGTTGAAATGTGAATTAACGTTGTTTTGGAGTTTTTACATACGGTTGCTAGATTTTTTACCGCTTCTGCATTAATTGAAAAGGCCTTTTCTTGTTCACTTTCTGCTTTGTCGACATTTGTGTAGGCTGCAGTATTTAGGCAGTAATCAAAATGATTTTTGTTGAAATAATTCTGAACTAAGTTAAAATCTTCAATATCAAATTCAGTTTTTGAAACGAAGATAAATTCAAGTTTTGGATAGTTGCTTGCAGCATCTTTTAAGCAATTCGCCAATTGTCCGTTTGCGCCTGTAATTAAAATTTTTGTCATTAATCTCCTTAATTCCTTTTCTGCGAAAAAAGCTGATTAAAACTAGGCAGCTCCAAATCTTTTTCTGAAATAATAAATTCTTCTTTTTGAAGATGCCAATCTAAATTTAAGGTTGCGTCATTATATATTATTCCTGCCTCGGAAGCTTTATTGTAATAATTATCACACTTATAACAAAAAATAGATTTTTCCGAAAGCGTTATAAATCCATGCGCAAACCCACGCGGCACAAATAACTGCAAGTGGTTTTCATCATCCAATACAACAGAATACGATTTTCCAAAGGTTTCAGAGTCTTTTCTAATATCTACCACAATATCCAAAACTTTTCCCTTAACTACGCGCACAAGCTTAGCCTGTGCCATTGTACCGGTTTGAAAGTGCAGGCCGCGCAGAACTCCTTTTGAAGAAATGGATTGGTTGTCCTGCAAAAAATCTACCGTTATTCCTGTTAACTTTTCAAAAACTTGTTGATTGTAGGTTTCGTAAAAAAAGCCGCGTTCGTCGTGAAACACGCTCGGTTTTATTATAAAACAATTTGTCCCGTCCTGAAATAGCGATACACTAAAACCTTAGTGTAATGAAAACATCAGTAAACAGGGGTTATCTAAAACGAACCCAAAAAGACTACTCGCTTTCTTTTAAGCTTCAAGTCGTAGATGAAATCGAGTCGGGAGCGTTAGATCGACTTTCGGCTCACCTTAAATATGGCATCCAAGCTAGATCGACAATAACCTCTTGGTTGCGCAAATATGGTACCTTTGATTGGGAAAACCTATCCGTTGTAACCGTGGCAAAGACACCAGAACAAAAAATTATCGAATTAGAGGCCAAAGTAAAGCTTCTTGAAAAGCAAAAAGCTAGAGCAGAACATCTAGCCGAGAGAGCGGACAAGAAGGCAATCATTTTTGATATGCTCGTTGATATGGCAGAAAAGGAATACGACATTCAAATCAGAAAAAATTACACGCCCGAGTTATCGAGATCTTCAAAGAAGAACACAAGGAAACACTAGTTTCTACCTGTAACTTACTCGGGCTGGATAGACAGGTATATTATCGATCTATTAGGTCTAGAAGACATAATCAGTCCATAGCAAAACAAGTCATAACCTTAGTCAGGGGTGTGCGCAATGTTATGCCAAAAGTTGGTGCCAGAAAATTATATCATATCTTAAGAGAAGAACTCTCTGGCTTAAAAGTAGGGAGAGACAAGCTTTTTAGAATACTCAAAGTAAATCACATGCTTATAAAACCTAAGAGAAGTTATCACATAACTACAGACTCACATCACCGATTTAGAAAGCATAAAAATATAGTTAGCAATGTTGATATTATACGTCCCGAACAAATCTGGGTCAGTGACATCACCTACGTAGGAACTAGGATTAACCCATCATATCTAGCCTTGATTACAGATGCCTACTCAAAAAAGATAATGGGATATAATGTATCTAACACATTAGCAGTAGATGGTTCTGTTCAAGCGCTGGATATGGCTTTAAAACACAGAATAGATAAGGAAAAACCTTTAATACATCACTCCGATAGAGGTTTGCAATACTGTTCTGATGACTATCAAGAGTTATTGAGCAAAAACAATATCAAGGCAAGCATGACAGAGAAGTATGATCCCTATGAGAATGCGATAGCAGAGAGAATCAATGGAATACTCAAGCAAGAATTTAATATCGCTAAAAGCATCAACGATATTGAGCTGAAGAGCCAATTAATCAAAGATGCAATCGAAATCTATAATAACCAAAGACCACATTCATCCAATCATATGCTAACTCCAAAACAAATGCATCAACAAAATAAACTCAAAAGAAAACAGTATAAATCAAAAAAGCTTAACGATGCTAGCATCGTTAAGCTTTAAGTTATAAATTTAATCCTTTAATAATCTGTATCGATTATTTAGGACGGGACAATTTTTTAAACTTGTATGTTGAATTTCCAAGGTTTTATTATAGTTGAAGTAAATTATTTAAAACAATATAAGTAACTAAACTGATATAATTCGTGTCATTTATTAAATCAATCCAAAATCTGATTCAAAATTTTCTCGGTAATTAAATATGTTGGCTTTACGCCACTTGTCCCCAAACCACCAGAAGCGAGCGTACTTCCGGTTTCCAATGGATTGTCCGAAGCATAATATGCATACCTCACTTTAACTTTACTGCTAATACTTCCTCGTATTTTTGCTGCTGCCTGTATCGCTTTTTGGTAATGTGCCCCTTCCATTTCGAGCCCAATAACATTCCAAGTAGATTTATGGAAAAATTTCAACAAGTCTTTATTTTGAAGCGATGTGCCCAAAACAGTAATCATTGATCC
Source organism: Aequorivita sp. (assembly GCA_965219125.1). GTDB lineage: Bacteria > Bacteroidota > Bacteroidia > Flavobacteriales > Flavobacteriaceae > JBBSOK01. The sequence continues at coordinate 2,031,893 of CBDCMO010000002.1, read as the reverse complement.
CGTGCAAACTTTTATATTATCATCCTTAAATTCAGCCTTTTTGAGTTTGTTCTTAAACGGATAATTATCTGCCGTACCTTCAAAAACATGTGCTGACGGAATCATTATATCGCCTTTACCGCCTTCTAAAATTCCGGCTTTTCCCATTATTGAAATACTTACAACGTTCAAAAAATTACGCGTTTTATTTAAGCTGTCAAACGGTTTCAACAACTCGTCCATTGTTTCGTAAGCTTGTTCGCCAAAGGCATAATCCATTACTATTATAACAGGCTTTTCTGCTTCGGTTTCGTCCTTTTCTTTTGTAGAAAGATTTAATTTTGATGTATCAAAAATCTGAACGTCAATATTTGTCCCACTTGCGTCGGGTATAAAAATCATCCCATTTTTTTGGGCATTTTTAAAGACTTTTTCACGTAAACTACTATTTTCTTTACTGCTCAACGATTCAAAAATCTCTAATTTCGATTTCTTCTTTGCTTCTGCACCCAAAGCTTTTGTTGCATATAATGTATTTAAAACACTGTGCATATTTGCGCTAATAATGTGTATTGGCCTAGCAAGCAAATTATTATCTTCTAGATTTTGTTTTATGGTTTTCGCCCACCTTTCGCCGTGAATATGGTGGCCAAGTCGCTCGCGTAAAACTGGACTAAAAGTTATAATGCGCTTATTGTTGTTTATAACTTCATCTATCGCCAATTTGCCCAAAAAGTAAATTATATTTAAAAACCTATTCGGATTTTTTGTAATTGCAAATGCATTATAAACGCGGCTAACTTCTTCAAAAGTGCGGCCCAAAAAGTTCGCTGTATGGGTTAATGCAACTTCCTTTTCTTCCTTTGTAAGCGTATCTTTTTTTGCAACGGCCTGTTCCAATTTTGTCCAATCGCGGATAACCTCGCCATTTTCATTTATTATTACTTGCCGCATTATTTTGTGACTTTCAATATAAAGAAAGGTAAGGTGCGTAAGAATATCGTAAATTTCTGAACGCCCGCGCGTAATCTCAATATTCATCTGCTCGCTGTCTATGCGGTAGCAATTTCTTCTTCTTTTTGGTGGAATGATAGCTTCAAAATGCGAATTTTTGTAACCTTCATCACTTGTTAAATTTATAAATCTACATTCCTCTATGCCAATTGGTAAACGATCTATTACATACAAAAGACCTTGAAGCTCAATTTTATCCTCGGTAATACTGCCGTAAATTTCGGGGCGTAAAATAAGAAGCGATTCGCGCAAGGATTCACCCGAAATACCCATCGGTTTGTAAAAACCTCGGTTAAATAAATGGCGCATGGTTACATAAAGACGCTCTATTGCTCCTGTGCTTTCTTGTGCGCGTGTTCTGTTATGTGTATTTGGTATGCTCATAATTATTGGCAAAGATACAAATTGATGCTGTTGATGCTTTTGTTTCTATTGTTAGAATAATTTAAAGTAAAAGTAACAGATTAGAAAACTTCTATTTTCTACTGAACCGATAAACACTAAACTTATAGACTCTTCAGCCTTTTTAAAAACTAAACATTATAAACTTATATAACTATCGACTAATCGACTTTTTGCTGAATTGAAATAATCTCATCAGCAATTTTCCGGTCGTTACTTAATCTGGCTACCTTATTCTGTCCGCCCAATTTTCCCTGAGATTTCATATATTGTGTAAAGGAATCTTTTTTCAATGCTACAATTTTTAGGGGCTGAAGTACTTTCCCCTTTATCAAATCCTCATAATAACTATTCTGTTGCGTCATTAAAACATCAAGCCGCTTCTCAATTTCAAAAATTTTTTTTGGTTCGTTTTCAAATTCAACCAACCATTGATGATACGGTAATTCATTTTCAGAAACTTCGGTTTGCGGAGCGACGGTAAATTCAGTAATCGAAAAATTGAATTCGCTTAAAACTGAATTCATAGCATCTTCAACTTCTTTTGCAATAACGTGTTCACCAAATGCAGAAATGAAATGCTTAATTCTGCCAGAAACAATAACGCGATACGGGTTTGTTGAAGTAAATTGAATTGTATCTCCCAAATTATAAGCCCAAAGTCCAGCGTTGGTTGAAATAATCATCACGTAATTTATGCTTATTTTTACTTCGCCAATTGTAAGACGTTTTGGGTTAACGTCAAAAAAAGTTGTTGCTTCAACAAATTCGTAGAAAATTCCTGAATTTAATAGCAGCAACATTCCCTTTACATTTTGCTTATCTTGAAATGCAAAAAAGCCTTCACTTGCAGGAAAAAGCTCGATGCTGTCCACTTTTCTTCCAATTAAATTTTCAAATTTTGCGCGATAGGGTTCATAATTTACGCCGCCGTAAATAAACAGATTGAAGTTTGGAAAAAGCACTCCAACCTTTTTACCTGTAGCTTTTTGAAGTTTTTCAAAATACATTTGTACCCAAGATGGAATGCCGCTAATCACGGTCATATTCTCTTTTTTGGTTTCCGTAACTATTGCATCTACCTTTGTTTCCCAATCTTCAATGCAATTTGTTTGTAGCGAAGGCAATCTATTTTTTTGAAGATAGGAAGGCACAAAATGTGCTACGATCCCTGAAAGCCTTCCTATTTTAATACCGTTTTTTTCGGTTAAAACGGGGCTGCCTTGTAAAAAAATCATTTTCCCTGTAACAAAATCTGTTTTATTTGTTTCTGAAATATAATGTAGAATCGCATTTCTAGCCGCTTTTATATGAAATGGAAGTGATTGTTTAGTTAACGGAATATATTTAGCGCCAGAAGTAGTACCGGATGTTTTTGCAAAATACAAAGGCTTTCCTGGCCAAAGAATATTTTCTTCCCCGGCTTTAATTTTTTCAACGTAAGGCTTTAATTCTTCATAATCTCGAATTGGAACCTTTTGAATAAAATTTGAATGATTTTTAATCTCGTTAAAATTATGATCTCTACCAAAAGTAGTATTGGTTGCGGTTTTAATTAATTTATGAAATACTTTCTGTTGCGTTTCAATAGGATTATTAGCCCATTTTTCAGTTTGCGCAACGATAATTTTTGCAAAAATCTTGGCGCCAAACGCTTTTAAAGAAAAACCCATCTAATCGAAGTCTATAAAATTAGTAGGATTTATTGCATAACCATCACGCCAAAGTTCAAAATGTAGATGTGGTCCTGTTGTCAGCGAGCCAGTATTGCCGGCAGTTGCAATTACCACGCCTGCCTTAACCAAATCTCCTTGTTGCTTGGTTAAGCTAGCATTGTGTTTATAAACGGAAAGTAAGTTGTTGGCGTGCTCTACAATTATTACATAACCTGTATCTGCGGTCCACTCAGCGAATATTACAGTACCGTCCGCTACCGCTTTTATTGGCGCGTCTTTTACTGTTACAACATCTACTGCGTAATGTTTGCTTTTAGGATCATAGCCTTCGGTGATCGTACCTTTTACTGGCGAGAACAGCGCTAATTTCAATTGGTTTTTATTGGCCAATGGATTGTATTTATCTTCCTGCGAAACCTGCTCGCGCAATAAAGAATCTTTTGGCGAAGCCTGAATAAGGATCGAAGGATCTATTTTCGCAGCTTCAACGACACTATCTTTATTAAAATCTACTGTCTTAACATCGCCCGTAAGCACTTTTTTAATTGAAGCCAAATACTGCTCATTTACCTGTATAACCTGTTGTAGCGAATCTGTTTGATAGTTTAATTGAGACGCTTTCTTTTTAAGTGATGTAGAAGAATAACCAGGAATATATTCTCGAAGAGGCGTAAAGGCAATTAAGAAAGTTGTGCCAATAATCATAACCAAAGCAAACAAACTTCCAAAGACAAAAACATTTAGTTGATTAAGCCTAAAGTTAAAACGCTCTTCAAACGTTTCCTCATTTAGAATTACCAGTCTATATTTATGCAAAAGTTTTTTTCTAAACTTATTGGTGCGTTTTTGTTTTTTTTCCATCACATAGCTCTAAGCCTTGCAAATATAAAATATATGCGTTTGGTATATGCTAAACTTTTCCCTAAAACGTTGTATGTAGAGAAAACTTGTTACCTTTGCCTACAAATATTTTACGTTATGATTTTACAAAGTATATTTTTAGCAGTTGGGCCTTGGCAAATTGTTTTGGTTGTTTTAGTTGTCCTGCTTATGTTTGGCGGGAAGAAAATACCAGAATTAATGAAAGGCTTAGGTAGCGGATTAAAGGAATTTAAGGATGCTTCTAAAGATGACGACAAAACTCCAGCTAATAATACAACGAACACCAACACAAATTCTTCAGGGCACATAGACGAAAACCCGAAGTTTTAAAAAATCTTTTACAAGTAAAAACGCCCATTTCTTTATTGAAATGGGCGTTTTTTTAGATAATATTTTAATTTACTTAAATTTCGCTGAATTTAAAATAGCTTCCAACTCAAATTGTAGATCGCGTTTTTCTACAGAAGGTGCGTGGCTAAAGCCTTCAAGAACTATATAGCGATTATGTTTTTCGTCCTTTACAATATAGTTTACAAATGGGCCGCTCATATAAGCATTTTTAACTTCCCAAATTCCTTTAGTTTCATACGCTGGCCTTCCGTCTAAGCTACTATTGAAGAAATAAGGTGCATATGCTTCTTCCGTTACAAAAAGGTCATCATCTTCAACAGGTAAAAGTTTGCTGCCAATACTGTCACGAATTTTTATAATATCTGAAACAATAGTGCTGTCTTTCCCAATCATATTCATTGGCGCGGTGTAAACCATTATGTTGTTATTACCTTCTTTGAGCTCTTTTCTAAGCCAGAAAAAACTATCATTTTGCTTTGCTATATGATATGCTGAAGGTACTCGTAAAGTAACACCCAATTTAGATTGCAAGGAATCCAATTTCATCAATGAAATGCGTATTCTGCGTTGTTTTTCCTTTAGTTCTGTTTCATGAAAGGATTCAATAATCTGTTTGTAGTTTTCTTCGATTAGTTTTATGAGACTTTCTACTGTTTTACCTTGAATGAAAGCGCCAACCTGTGGTTTTGCGTACACGTCATTTTTAATAACCACTTTATCTTCCTTTCCTAAACCAACTTGTAAAAAAATACGGTTAGCACGAGCAAAATCGCTAAAGGTTTCTGGAGGCATTTGATTCATTGAAAACTGTGGCTCGTCTTGCGGTAAACCTTCAACTGGCGCAGCAAAATATTTACGAACTTCTTCGCCAACTTCGCCATTCCAAAAATCATTTGGCGCAATTACCAATAGTCGATTAATGTTGCCTACGGATTTTGTTAAAAGGGAAGAATCTCTTTTTGCACCCTCATTACAAGAGAAAAGTGTTGCCAAAAATAATACGGCAAGATAAACTGGTTTCATAATATAAAGGTTTGGTCTAGCAACTAACCTTTATAGATTTTAAGTTTAGTTCCTGGTTTTATAGCATTACCGCTAATATCGTTCCAATTTTTAATATTTTGAACTGAAACACCCGGAAATTTTTGAGAAATTGTCCAAAGAGAGTCGCCATTGCGCACTGTATATACTTTTTCTGAATTATTTTTTGTTTCAGCTTTAGCGATATCGGCTTTGTTTGTAGCTGCTGAAACATTCTTTTTTGGATAAATTATAAGATTTTGACCTACACGAATAGTATTACTTCGCATACCGTTCCATTTTTTTAATTCGCTTAAACTTACGTCGTATCTATCAGCAATCTTCCCTAAGGCATCACCTCTTCGAACTTTGTAGCGTACTTTATTAGGTTGTTCGAATAACTCAGGTTGCGCTTCTTCGGCTTGTTCTACTTCTGCTTCAGCAAAGGCATAAATTTCATCTTCATTGTTTACGAAAGTTCCCATTGCTTTTATAGGCAACCGCAACATATAATTTTCATCTTTTACTACGGGTATAATCCCAAGTTTGTAAGATGGATTTAAAAATTCCAATTGCTCTTTATCTACGTTTGTTACTTTGGCTACTTGGTCTAAAGTAATCTGTTGCTTTACACGAATAGTGTCCGTTGTTACATAATTAATCTGTGGACTTGCTTTTACAAAACCATGTTCCTTTGCATATTCAAAAATGTACATTGTAGCGATGAAAGCAGGAACATAACCAGCTGTTTCACGTGGGAGATAATTTCTTATTTTCCAATAATCTGTTTTCCCTCCAGAACGACGGATTGCCTTTGAAACATTTCCCGGACCTGAGTTGTAGGCTGCAAGAGCTAAATCCCAATCGTTAAAGCTATTGTTTAAACTTTTTAGATATTTTGCGGCAGCCTCTGTAGCCATTGTTGGGTCTGAACGTTCATCTACATAACTACTTACATCCAACCCATACATTTTACCTGTTGTAAACATAAATTGCCAAAGGCCCGTAGCACCAACTCGGCTCTGTGCTCGAGGATCTAACGCGGATTCAATTACGGCTAAATATTTAAGCTCGAGTGGTAAGTTTTGCTTGTCAAGTTCTTGCTCGAACATTGGGAAGTAATATTCACTCAAGGTAATTAATCTTTGTAATGTACTTCTTCTATTTTTTAAATACCCCTTTATTACACTTTCTAACGATTCATTATATACTACGTGGAAAGGTGTTTTGGCATCTAATTCTTTTAATCTTGCTTTTAATACTTCGGTTGGTAATTCTTCATAATCTACCGCATCGTAATTCATATCTGTCACGCTTGCGTAAACGTCTTCAAAAAGATCAGATTTAGAGAGTTCACGCATCCATAAACTATCTTTTTTTCTAGCGATTGCTAAATCTTTAAGATTGAAAACTGCCGAATCTTTTAACTTTATTGCAACTACTTGAGTTGGTAGTTCTTTTGATATTTTGATTGTTTTAACAGAATCTAAAATAGTTATTTGTTTAGTGGGTAAATTCTTTGAATGCTTTGCATCTTTTTTACCAACTTGCGCGAATGTTAAGCCGCAGGTCAAGACTAGAAGTAAGGGAAGTTGAAGTACTTTCATAGTGACGATAACGATGGATTATTAAAAAAATTTTATCAAATGTAAGAAATATAGGCTATTAGCCAAATTTTTAACACTGTTAGCCAAATTTTGATGTAAAAATTATTATTTCAAAATAGCCTTTACACCTGGTAAACTCTTGCCTTCAAGCATTTCGAGCATTGCACCACCACCAGTTGAAACGTAGCTCATTTTATCCGCCAAATCAAATTCCTTCACCGCTGCAACAGAATCTCCTCCACCCACAAGCGAGAACGCTCCATTTTTCGTAGCCTCTGCAATTGCATTTCCCAAAGCTAGTGTGCCTTCTGCAAAAGGCTCCATTTCAAAAACGCCAACAGGCCCATTCCATAATATTGTTTTGCTATTTGCGATAACCTCTGCAAAAATCTTGGTGGTTTCTGGGCCAACATCCAATCCCATCCAACCGTCAGGAATTTCGTTAATATTATCTATTTCTGTACTAGCATATTCAGAAAAACTATCGGCAACTACGGCATCTACAGGGAGATGGACTTGTACGTTTTTTTCTTTCGCCTTTTTTAAGATTTCTAATGCTAAAGATTGTTTGTCATCTTCAACCATAGAACTTCCAATTTTGCCACCTTTAGCTTTTATAAAAGTGAATGCCATGCCACCACCAATTATTAAGTGGTCTATTTTTGATAAAATATTTTCAATAACCGTAATTTTTGACGAAACTTTTGCGCCACCAATAATAGCAGTGACCGGTTTTACACTGTTATTTAATACTTTATCAATACTTTCAATTTCGGAAGCCAATAGATAACCGAAACATTTTTTCTCAGGAAAAAATTCTGCAATTACAGCGGTGGAAGCGTGTGCTCTGTGTGCGGTGCCAAATGCATCATTTACATAAATATCGCCCAGCTTTGATAACTTTTCGGCGAATTTTCTGTCTCCCTTTTCTTCTTCGGGGTAATAACGGAGATTTTCAAGTAATAAAATTTCGCCAGGTTTTAGGTTTGTAGCAGCATCTACAGCCTTTGGCCCAATGCAATCATCAACAAATTTTACTTGAACTCCAATTTTATCAGATACTTCATCCACAATATGTTTTAGAGAATATTCTTCTTCTTTATGTTTTGGCCTTCCCAGATGTGACATTAAAATACAACTTCCACCATCTTCCAATATTTTCATAATAGTAGGTTTTGCAGCTTCTATTCGGCTAGCATCCGTGACTTCTTGATTTTCGTCTATCGGTACATTAAAATCTACCCTTATTAGAGCCGTTTTATCTTTAAAATTGAAATTATCTATTGTTTTCATCATTGGTAGCCTTTTCAACAAATATAAGGTTTGTATTATTTGAAAGTGGATTTGAATTCGAAAATTTTATATTTCGAAAAGTAAGATTTATTGGAAATATATAGGTAAATAATTCGAATTTAATCTTATTCCGAAGAATTTCAACTTACCACTTAGCATCACTTTTTTCATTATTTTCGCATTATGGATTTTTCTAAGGTCGTCGGCCAAAAACATATTAAATCTCATTTGGAAGAGAGCTTAAAAAATGGCAGGATTCCGCACGCGCAACTATTTTTGGGTACTAATGGTAGTGGCATTTTGCCATCCGCAATTGCCTATGCCAACGGTATTTTATGCAAAGATTTGGACGTAAATTCTGATACTTTTAAAAACACATCAATTCGGGTTGCAAAACTTACACATCCGGATCTTCATTTTGTTTATCCCGTAAATACTAGTGAGACAGTAGCTAAAAACGCGGTTTCAGATAATTACGCGGCAGAATGGCGAAAATTTGTTTTGGAAAATCCGTACGGTTCACTATTCGATTGGTTACAAGAATTGGGCATTGAAAACAAACAAGGTAACATTAGTGTTAAAGAAGCAGAAGATATTGGCAGAAAGCTATCTTTAAAAGCCTATGAAGGTGGCTATAAAATTATGATAATTTGGATGGCGGAGAATATGAATACCCAATGTGCCAACAAAATATTGAAGTTAATTGAAGAACCGCCAAATAAAACAGTCCTACTTCTATTGACTGAAAATGAAGATCAAATTTTACCCACCATTACTTCACGCTGCCAAAAACTTACATTCCCAAAACTATCCGAAGCAGATATAGCAAATAGTTTAATGGTAAATTGCGCAGCCAATGTAAATTTGGCTAAGAAAATAAGTCGCCAAGCAAAAGGTGATTACAGTAAGGCGTTGCAATTATTATCAACAAGTGGTGAAGATATTTTATTTGAAGAATGGTTTGTTTTATGGGTGCGTTCTGCTTTCAAAGCAAAAGGAAACAAAGCAGCCATTAATGATCTATTATCTTGGAGCGATAAAATGGCTGGGCAAGGAAGAGAAACACAAAAGCGTTTTTTAGAATATTGTATTGAAACTTTTAGACAAGCCTTACTTATAAATTATAAGGCAGAGGATTTAGTTTTTTTTGAAGCTACCAAAAAGGGTTTTGACATTAAAAAATTTGCGCCATTTATTCACCAAAACAATATTTTTGAAATTATTTCAGCAATCGAAGACGCCACATATCACATCGAAAGAAATGGAAACGGTAAAATAATCTTTACAGATTTGAGCATAAGATTAACGAGAATGATCCACTCTAAAGAGAAAGTATAAGAATAATCTATGATTTTTCGAATTCTATTGTTCTACCTTATAAATTTTTAATTGTATTAACGCCCTTTTTACCGAGTTTCATTTTAAATGAATACTTCTATCCAAATTCAACTCAAAATGACCGAATTAAGCCTTTAATTAATTATTTCTTCTTTTGAAGCATATATATTAGCGAAGAGTACTCCTTTGTCCTCAAAGCATAAATATTTGAAAGTAATCCAATAAATGGTGCTTTAAAAGAAAACTTGTTGCCTGTCTTATATTTTTCGGACAATAAGCTTACATAAAATGAATCAAAAATCATTGGTTTTATTTTGATCATTGTGAAATTATCGCTAATCAATTTGTTAATCGATTTTCGGGAAAAATGCCACAAATGTCTTGGCACGTCGTAGGCTGCCCAAAATTCTTTATAATATTGGGCATCATAACTTTTATAATTTGGGACGGCAATAACTAAAACGCCATTTGGGTTAAGAAGATTTTCAACCTTGTTTAAATCACTATTAAGATTTGGTAAATGTTCTAAAACATGCCAAAGTGTAATTACATCAAATTTTGTATCGGCAACATAATCCAAATTTTCCAATAAAGTTATCCCTTTAAATGCTGCCCTTTTTCTTGCTTGCTTATTAACTTCAATTCCCGTTACGTTAAACCCTTTTGACTTCGCCGTAACCATAAAATCTCCAGTTCCTGCACCAATATCCAATAGCGTTTTATTGCCTCCGGCAAATTTAGAAATTAAATTTATTTTAGATATTAGTGAATATTTTTTTACTATTTGATATATAGCTGAAATAAAACCGCGCTTCTCATCAGTATGTGAGATATATGCTTCACTTTCATAATATTTATGCAATTCTGAATCTGATGGCTTTGGCTTTGTTTGCAGCATATCAAATTCCGAATCGTATTCTAAATCAAAAGACTCTCCTGAAACAAGAAAGTCTTTAGTTTTTATATACACTTGTTTTGTTTTATTCAAGGCTTGTTTTAATTGAAAAAATTGTTCGTTTAAATTATATTAATAAGTTCTAAAAAGAATAAATCATCAATACAGAAACTATTGTTTACATTGTTCCACGTGAAACAATCGCACTAACGACCCATATATACTAACAACACAGAAACATCATTTGGCGAAACGCCGCTAATTCGCGATGCTTGCGAAATTGTAACCGGTTTAATTTTGGTGAGTTTTTCGCGGGCTTCGTATGATAACGACTTTAATTCAGTATAGTCAAAATTGTTTGGGATTTTTAAGGCTTCCAATCTCGTAAGTTTATCAGCATTATTTTTTTCCTTTTCAATATAACCAGAATATTTTACTTGTATCTCGGCCTGCTGCAAAACTTCAGAATCTAAATTGTACTTCTGAACATAATTTTCAACAGATTCTATTTTCCGCATATCATCGATAGTAATATTAGGCCTAGAAAATGGCTTATACATTTTATCGGTTTGATCTACTAACGCAGAATCCTTACTTTCCAAAATTGGATTTAACTCTTCCGGCAATACACTTGTATCTTTAAAAAACTGAACGAACTCGTTTGATTGCTTCAACTTTTTTTCCATTTGAATAAATCGCTTTTCACTTGCCAGGCCCATTTTATAAGATGCAGGTGTTAATCTAAAATCTGCGTTATCTTGACGTAATAATGTTCGATACTCAGCTCGCGAGGTAAACATTCTGTAAGGTTCTTCTGTACCCTTCGTAATAAGGTCGTCAATTAATACTCCTATATAAGCCTCATCACGCTTTAAAATATAGGGTTCTTTTTCGTGAACTTTTAAATGTGCATTAATTCCAGCCATTAAACCCTGAGATGCTGCCTCTTCGTATCCTGTTGTACCATTAATCTGTCCAGCAAAATACAAACCATTCACCAATTTAGTTTCAAGAGTATGTTTTAATTGTGTTGGCGGGAAATAGTCATATTCTATTGCGTAACCCGGGCGAAAGAATTTTACGTTTTCAAATCCCAAAACTTTACGCAATGCGTTAAACTGTATATCTTCGGGTAGCGAAGTTGAAAAGCCATTGATATAATATTCAACAGTATTCCAACCTTCTGGCTCAACAAATAGCTGGTGATTGTCCTTATCTGCAAAGCGGTTAATCTTATCTTCTATGCTTGGGCAGTAACGAGGGCCTAAACTTTGAATTGAGCCATTAAACATAGGTGATCTACTAAATCCCTCTTTCAATAAATCATGAACTAATTGGCTCGTATGACTCATATGACAAGATCGCTGTTTAGTTAACGGTTTTGTTAAATTCGAATAACTAAACTTATCTGGCACAGCATCGCCTGGCTGTTCAACCATTTTAGAAAAGTCCAAACTTCTCCCATCAACTCTCGGAGGCGTACCTGTTTTCATTCTCCCTGATTCAAACCCGAGATCGGTTAATTCTTTTGTAATTCCTGTGGATGATTTTTCTCCTGCTCTTCCTCCTCCAAATTGTTTTTCGCCAATATGAATTAAGCCATTTAAAAAAGTTCCGTTTGTAAGCACAACACTTTTTCCTCTAATTTCTAAACCCAAAGATGTTTTAACTCCTACAATTTTATCTCCTTCAACAATAATCCCGGAAATCATTTCTTGATAGAAGTCTAAATTTTCAGTCGCCTCTAACATTAACCGCCATTCTTCTGAAAAGCGCATTCTGTCACTTTGTACTCTTGGACTCCACATTGCAGGACCTTTACTTTTATTCAACATTTTAAATTGAATGGCGGTTTTGTCTGAAACAATTCCGCTATATCCGCCAATGGCATCAATCTCTCTAACAATTTGACCTTTGGCTATTCCACCCATTGCTGGATTGCAAGACATTTGTCCAATATTTTGTAGGTTCATAGTTACCAATAAGGTGCTTGAACCCATATTAGCGGCAGCGGCAGCGGCCTCTGAACCTGCGTGACCTGCACCTACAACAATAACATCATATATTTTTGGAAACATATTCTTAAAATTGTTCCACGTGGAACAATTGATATTTTAAAATTATTTTGACTTTTTTCCTTAAGAGACGGCAAAGATACGACAAAGTATTGAAACATAGCAGATTAAGAACATACTAGTCTCTTTTTCAGACTATTAAAGATTTTCAAAATTCTTTAAATATTTATTTTCTAACAAGCGCATCTCTTGGTTGCTATCTTCACTCTTATCTGAATGACCACAATAGTGTAAAATACCGTGAATGATAACACGCCTTAATTCAGTGTCGAATGATTCATTAAAAGTTTCAGCATTTTCCTTTACTCTTTCAACGGAAATAAAGATTTCACCATTAATCTCCTTCCCAATTGTATAATCAAAACTAATGATGTCTGTTAATGTATCATGGTTTAAAAATTCGATATTCAACTTCAATAAAAATTCGTCATCACAAAATACGTATGATATTTCTCCCTCTTCGAAACCTTCAGAAATAATCGTTTGGCCAATCCATTTAGAAATTGATTTCTCGTCCTCTAATGTAAATTCTGTTTCGCTGGAAAAACTTATCATTCCTTATTTTCAAAATACTGTTGCACCTTATTTTTGTAATCTTGGCGCAAAGGTAGTGCCTCCCTATTTAAAATTTCGATTGTATTAAAATACTTTTTAATGTCTTCGTCAGACATTTTCATCCTATTTTGAAAATCCCGCATATTGGTTATAGATTCTCTTTTGGTTTCTTGGCCTTGTTCAAAATCAGCTTTATCCAATTTCAGTAATTCGTATTTTAAATTTAGCATTGCCTGCAACGTTCTTTCATTAAAACCCTTATCCAATAATTGCTGCTCTATTCCTTCCATCTTTTTTAGGAGGACAGCATTTCCTTTCAAACCTTCTTTACTTAACCTATCTTGTAATTGTTGTCTTAGCTGTTGTTGTTGTTTGTATATTTCAAATAACTCGCCGTTGCTATTTTCATCGCCATTTTGCTCTCCTTCTTTCCCCATTTTTCCATCTTTTCCGCCCTTGCCATTTTTGCCATTTTCTCCTTCGCTTCCTTCACCTTCGCCTTGTCCTTCTCCCTTTTCACCCTTTCCTTTTTCGCCTTTTCCTTTTTCACCCTTTCCTTTTTCACCTTCTTTCATTCCTTCCTCCATCTTCTCAGCCAAACTTTCTTGCTTTTTGATAATATCCGGTAGTTGAAATCCTTTGCCGCCTTCCCCATCGCCCATTCCTATTCCCTTTCCCTTTCCTTTACCCGACGCCGACATTTGCATCTGCATTTGCATATTTGAGAGCAAATCCGCTAAAAGTACCGCCAGCTCATTTGTTCCTGTAATAGTATATTGTTGGCTTGAGATACCTTGGCGGATTTGATTATCTGCCAAACGCTCCAAGCTTTTATCGATGTTATATTGTACTTCGGTTATTGACTCGTTAATCGCCTCGCTAATTAAAGGCTGACGTAAAGACAATGAAAAAAGACTGTCATCTACATGTTGAAAATTTTGTTTTAAGTCGTTTTGAACATTCAATTTTTTGCCAAATACCGGATTACCATAATCCAACTTTTTAAAATTTTCCATTAAACCTTCTTGCTCAAAAGAAAAAACAACGAGATTATCTAAAATTTGACGAAGCATCTCAACATCTTCATCAAGCGATTCTCCTGCGCCGGCTTCCATTTGAGATTGCATGGCTTTGCCCATTTGTTTCATTTTCTTTCCTGCCTTTTTCTGACTCGATGATGCGCCTTGGGTATCTTTTTTAGCTAGTTTTTCTTTGGCATCGTCTTGCTGTTCATCAACTTCCTTTTCTCCTGGTTTATCTTGCGGCACGTCCATAGGTTTTTTTAGAGCGGCATTGTCCTTTTGCAACTCCTTCATTTCTTCTTTATATTCGTCAAACTTTTCGTTTAAATCTTCCTGTTTTTCTTTTGTGTTTTCCTCTTTCGGCGTATCTGCTAATTTCTCTTGTTCCTCTCCCAGTTTGAACAATTCCTCAGCTAGCTTTTCAGCTTTTTTTGTTACGTAATATCTTTTTGTAAGCTCAACAAGTTGCTCTAAGTTCTTCTTTTCGTTGGTATTTTGCTTTGCAAGTTTGTCCAGCTTTTCTGTGAGTTCCTCTTTTTGAATTTTATCTTGCAGTTTCTCCAATTCTTCTAACAATTTCTCATTTTCCTTAAGCTTTTCTTCGTTTTGTTCAAGCCTATCTTTTAACTGTTCTTTAAACGGATCTTTTTCTTGATTTTCTGGTTGAAATTCTTCTAAATTTTCCTTCATTTCTTTCGAAAAATTCTTCATCATTTCCTCTTGCTGCTTCTGTCTATCAATGAAGTTTTCTAATTTCTTTTTATCATTAAAGCTTAGTTCCTTCTTTTCCTTTTGGGTTTTTGAAAGTTCGCTAAGCTGTTTTTCTTGCTGCTTTAATTGCTCTAATGATTTGTCTAAACCATCAATATTTTTCTCTTGTTGTCTTAGCTTTTCATCATCCTGTTCATCCTTGGTAAATTTCTTGTAACTGAAATTTGCCGACTTTGTACTTTTGAAATTATGAATGGCATCGTTATCAAATACTTCAAAATAATAATCATAAGCAATGCCCTCATCAAGCTGAAGCGTGCCGGGAAAACTGAAGGTAAATTGATCGAAATTGGTTTTTGAAATCGGCAAAACTTCCATCTTTTTTGCCACTTCATTCGCTTCAGGGTAATAGACGATTCGCAGTTTGGTTAGACCATAATCATCACTAATTTTCCCTAGAAAAAATATACGCTGAGCGTTCGTGCTATCAACTTTAGATTGTACTTCAATTTCAGGATATTCATCTTTTATAACCTTTAATGCAAATGAAAGATTCTCATAATCCTTCAATATTTCATTACTTGTAGTAATAGCGTAATCGAGATTATTGAAAATGCCTTTTTTCAGTTGATAATTATTACCTGCGGCACTAAAAAAATATGATGTGTCGCGCGTTTTTAAACTTACCTCCAGCGTATTTTGTGTATTTACATTCCAACTTACCGTTGTTCCTTCGGGAATTGTAGCATTTCCAGTGCTTTTAAGAATTTCTGATGCTTTTCCAGTATAATTTGGATAATTCAATTGCATTTCAAACCCTAATAATGACGGTGTTTTTACAATATTTAAATCATATTCTTTTGAAGTTACCGAATTACCTTTCAACTTAAAATTAATGGATTTTGAAGGTTGGCTAAAATTATAGGTAAACATTCCGGGCGCAGTTTGCTCTAAAAAATAAGTGTTGCCATCGTAAACAATACTTGCATTTTCCGGTACAAGCTTGCCCTCAGTTTTTACGGTTAATGTAAAAGGTTTGTTTTCAATTGCGTTTAGGTTGTCATTCAATACTATAAATGAAAAAGGAGCTGGTGGCTCATACGCTTGATCATAATTTACAACGCGTTTATAACTAGAGGAAAAAATATCTTTTTCACCAAACAAAGAAAAAAGTACAAAAACCAAAATTGGTACTGCCAAATACTTTAAATATTTAGTGTTTTTGGTATAGTTTACAGCACTTTTAAATTGAATTGGTTGCATTTCGCTCACCTTTTGATCAATGCTCGCGACCAATAATTCACTTTCCCTTTGATTTCTATTCAATTGAATAACATTCAACAACTTATCATTGACTTCGGGAAAATGATTTCCGATAATTTTTGATGCCGAATCATAATCCAAACCTTTTTGTAATTTGAAAAGTTTTGCGAGTGGATATGCTATAAATCTCACAAAAAGAAAGCCTTCAACAACTATAAAAAGCCAAAAAAGAATAGTTCGGCCAAGTGGATTTAACCACAAAAAATATTCAACCAATAGAGTTGCCAAAAAATAGAGCACGCCTATAGCCAAAAAAAGGATGATACCTTTTATAAGTTCATTGGTGTAATATTTCCTAATAAATTGCTCCAGCTTTTGCTGGATTATATTAAAACTACTCATTCAATCTTACTTAAATCCACTGTTAACAACGAAAATACAACTTAAAACTTAAAAAACGACAGCAATTATTACTCCAAAATTTTATGTGCTGAACTTAGACAAGCAGAAATCGAGAATAACATTCGTTTTTTTAATTATATGAAAGAAACATAGCCACGCTTTTTCACATTTTAGACTTTATTAGAATTGTATCTTTGTATAAAAGATTAATCGGTTTAATTTTTAAATATATTTCAACATTAAACCAAGAATATTTAAAGTTTATGTCTCAAAAAGTAAGAGTGCGTTTTGCGCCAAGCCCAACTGGGCCTTTACATATTGGCGGTGTTCGTACTGCCCTTTTCAATTATTTGTTCGCCAAAAAACACGGCGGCGATTTTTTACTACGTATTGAAGATACGGATCAAAACCGTTATGTTGAAGGTGCAGAAAAATATATTATTGATACACTTAATTGGCTAAATATTCCTTTTGACGAAGGTCCGGATTCTCCAATTAATTCAGAAAACTCGAAAAAATATGGGCCGTATCGTCAAAGTGAGCGTAAAGAACTTTACGTTAAATATGCTGAAGAACTTATAAAATCCAACAACGCGTATTATGCTTTTGATACTGCTGAACAATTGGATGCGCACCGAAAAGACAACGAAGCAAAAGGTAAAACATTTATTTACAACTGGCACAACCGTAAAAAATTACAAAATTCGCTTTCACTTTCTTTGGAAGAGGTTAAAAATAGAATTGAAAACGGCGACGAATATGTAATCAGGTTTAAATCTCCCGAAGATGAAAACCTTCATCTGCATGATATAATTAGAGGAGGAATTGAAATTGATACGAATGTTCTCGACGATAAAGTTCTATTTAAAAGTGATGGTATGCCAACCTATCATTTAGCGAATATTGTGGACGATCATTTAATGGAAATTAGCCACGTAATTCGCGGAGAAGAATGGTTACCTTCTATGCCTTTGCATGTTTTATTGTATAGAGCATTTGGTTGGGAAGCGCCCCAATTTGCACATTTACCGCTTATTATGAAACCTGAAGGGAAAGGAAAATTAAGCAAACGTGATGGTGATAAAATGGGCTTCCCTGTTTTTCCGTTAGAGTGGAAAACTGCCGAAGGCGAAGTATATAACGGCTATAGAGAAACGGGTTATTTGCCCGAAGCCGTCTTAAACTTTTTAGCATTATTGGGCTGGAATGACGGTACGGAAAAAGAAATTTTTAACCTTCAGGAATTGATAGATTCTTTCGATTTGGAACGTGTTCATAAAAGCGGAGCAAAATTTGATCCCGATAAAACCAAATGGTTTCAACATCACTATTTACAAGAAGTTGATGACAAAGTTTTGGCTGCTGAATTTGGTAAATTACTTGATTCTAAAGGCTTTTCCACCACGCTTAACCTTAAATTAGTTACTTCATTATTGAAGGAAAGAGCAACATTCGTCTCCGATTTTTGGGAACAGGGAAGTTTCTTATTCGAAGCGCCAACAACATATGATGAGAAAGCTGCGGCAAAATCCTTCGGAAATGAAACGCCCGCTTATTTTTCTAAAATAATTGAGCTAATTAAAAGAGTTGAAGATTTTACCGCCAAGAATCTTTCGACTACTATAAAAGGCTGGATTACTTCGGAAGAAATTAGCTTTGGAAAAGTAATGATGCCTTTAAGACTTGCCCTGGTGGGCGAAATGAAAGGGCCCGATGTGTTTGAGATTATTGAGATATTAGGAAGGCTTGAAACAGTTGAGCGTCTCGAAAAAGCTAAACATTATAAATCAAATTAATAATTAAATAAGTTTAGTACACCTTATAACATAACCGAGCGTAACAATTTCGTATATTCGGCTACTAACGTTTCAACTTAATCCTTAACATTATGAGCGGCTATATTTATTTAGTTCCAGTTTTAATAATTGGCTTTTTTATTCTTCTTTCAGGAATTTTTACTGTTAAACAACAAACCGCGGCAATCGTGGAACGTTTCGGAAAATTTGCTGGTGCCAGACATTCAGGACTTAATTTTAAAATTCCAGTGGTTGATAGAATTGCAGGTAGAATAAATCTAAAAATTCAGCAATTAGATGTAATTGTTGAGACAAAAACAAAAGATGATGTTTTTGTTCGACTTAAAATATCGGTTCAATTTCAAGTGTTGAGTGTAAAGGTTTATGATGCATTTTATAAACTTCAAAATCCGCACGACCAAATTACTTCTTATGTATTTGATGTTGTTCGTGCCGAAGTTCCAAAAATGAAATTAGACGATGTTTTTGAACGTAAAGATGATGTTGCAATAGCTGTTAAAAAAGAATTGAACGAAGCGATGAGAGAATACGGTTACGACATTATTAAAACGTTGGTAACAGATATTGACCCAGATGTGCAAGTAAAGGCGGCTATGAACAGAATTAATGCTGCTGAAAGAGAAAAAGTAGCTGCAGAATTTGAAGGTGAAGCTGAACGTATTAAAATTGTGGCAAAAGCAAGAGCAGAAGCCGAAAGTAAGCGTTTACAGGGTCAAGGTATTGCAGATCAAAGACGTGAAATTGCACGAGGCTTAGAAGAAAGTGTAGAGGTGTTAAACAATGTTGGTATAAATAGTCAAGAAGCTTCAGCTTTAATTGTGGTTACGCAGCATTACGATACATTACAAAGTATTGGTGAGGCAACACAATCCAACCTTATATTATTACCAAATTCGCCACAAGCTGGTAGCGATATGTTGAATAATATGATTGCTTCTTTTGTAGCAAGCAATCAAATTGGTGAGCAGATGAAAAAGCAAAATATTGAAAAAGGCATCGGAACTAATAAAAAACCGAGAAGACCAAAGCACGAAAGACCCGAAGAAGGAGAAGATTTGACGTACTAATTTAAATTGAAAAACGATTTAAAAAGAGAAAGCCGATTGAAATATTTCAATCGGCTTTCTCTTTTTATTTGATTAACTATTAATCCTTAACATCTTTCTTTTTTACCGTTGCAATGCCAACAATCTTTTCAACCATTTTTAGCACAAATGCTTTTTTCATAATTGAGCCTGCCGTGCTTGCAATAAAGTTGACCGGAGATAACGAGTGCGTAAAGCTTTCCTTGGTTTGGGTAAAGCCTAATTTTACCTCTTCCAAGTCAATTTTCGATTTTAGTTTAAGATATTTAAGATCTCTGTCTATTTCTTCAAAAGTAGTATATTGTTTCATGCGGTTTTCTCTGTTATTACTGTTTGGGAAAATTCTGCAACTTCCTTTTCTGCTACAATTTTTGGATCAACATCATCCTCATCATTCAGCAATTTCGAAAATTTTAAGATTAAACTTTTTTCAATCATTTTCATTCCAAAAATCACAAGAAATAAAGTAACTATACCGTAAAAACCACCAACAATTAAAAACCCGGCATACGGACTTTTAAGTTCTACACCAATCCATAACGCTGCTCCTATCGAAAAAAATAGAAGAACAAAAAGAAAAATACTGCCAAAAACCAAAAGATTTACAAGCGAAATTGCACCTTTCATTGCAGATTTAAATAGGCGAAGCTTATAAAACTCCGCCGTACTTTCTACAAAATCTTGAACTTTTTGACTTACGTTATGTATGTTATCTGTTAGTTCTTGAAAGGCCATATTTATGAAAGGGCTTTTTTAACAGTTGCGGCAGCTTGATCTAATTTAGAATCTATTTGAAGTTTCGCATTTTGAACTCGCAAGGCTTCAAGTTTTTCTTCCATTGCAACAATAATATCATCAGCTTTGTAACTTGCCGAAGATAATGTTTCATTAAATTTTTGTTCGAAACTATGTTTTGCTTTTTGAGCTTTCTCGGTCAGATTGCTTTTTGTCTCAGCATAACTGCGCTTTAATTGCTTTTGTTTTTTCTTCGCTTCTTTTCCTATTTTCTCTCGAGTGGTTACGCCTTTATCTGGAGCATAAAGAATTCCAATTCCTGCGCCAATTGCGGCTCCTGCCAATATTGCTACGAGTGTTTGTCCTGTATTTGAGGCCATAATTTTTATTAGTTTAAAGTTGTTAATTATTATTACGTAAAGGTAGCGCAAATGTTAAATGACAATTGTTAACAACCGGTTAATAGTGAGTTTTTAAGACATAAATTTATCATAAAAGCCCGTGTTTTATGCCAATTGTTGTTAAACAAAATGCTTATTGTGTTAAAAAGAAACTGAAATGAACTATTCTGAAATTTTATCCCACGAATCTCGCAAAGCAACGGTTCGATTAAAAATTAGAGTTTCAGGTGACGAATTCTTATCAAGAACAAAATAACCCAAGCGCTGAAATTGGAATATATCTCCAGCCTTTCTCTCTTTTAAGCTTGGTTCTACATAAGCCATAATTATTTGAAGTGAATCTGGATTTATAAATTCCATAAAATCCTTATCTTTATGGGAATCAGGTGATGCATCGGTAAATAATCTGTCATAAATGCGCACTTCTGCTTCAATAGATTGCGCTATAGAAACCCAATGTAATGTTCCTTTTACCCTTCTTAAAGAAGCTTCTGTTCCACTTCCACTCTTACTTTCGGTATCATACGTACAGTGTATTTCGGTTATATTACCTTCTTCATCCTTCAAAACACTTTCGGCTTTTATAATGTAAGCGTTCTTAAGTCTCACCTCTTTACCAATACTCAACCTAAAAAACTTTTTATTGGCTTCTTCTTTAAAGTCTTCCCTTTCAATAAATATTTCTTTCGAAAAAGGAATTTCTCTAAAACCGGCGCTTTCATCCTCTTGATTATTTTCCGCTTCAAGCATTTCAACTTTTCCGTCGGGATAGTTGGTAATTATGAGTTTTACGGGGTCTAAAACCGCCATAACTCTTGGTGCAATTTTGTTTAAATCTTCACGAACCATAAATTCTAAATGCGAAACATCTATAAGATTGTCGCGTTTTCCCACACCAATACTTTCAGAAAAATTCCGTATAGAAGCTGCTGTATAACCTCTGCGGCGCAAACCCGAAATGGTTGGCATTCTTGGGTCGTCCCAACCTGTTACAACACCTTCAGCTACTAATTGAGCCAATTTACGTTTGCTTACTAATGTGTGGCTTAAATTTCTACGGGCAAACTCGCGTTGTTTTGGGCGTATTTTGTTGGCATCATAAACTTGATCCAAAAACCAATCATATAATTCTCTGTGAGGTAAAAATTCCAAAGTACAGAAAGAGTGGGAAACCTGCTCCAAATAATCACTTTCGCCGTGTGTCCAATCATACATTGGGTAGATTTTCCAGCTTGTACCTGTACGATGATGGGCTTTGTGCAGCGTTCTATAAATAACCGGATCCCGCATTAACATGTTTGTTGATGCCATATCAATCTTAGCCCTTAAAACATGCTCACCTTCTGCAGAATCTCCATTTTTCATTTTTTCGAAAAGTTCGAGATTTTCTTCAACCGAACGATTTCGAAAAGGGCTAGCTACACCATTAGTTGTTGGCGTTCCTTTTTGATTTGCTATATCAGCAGAAGATTGAGAATCAACATAAGCTTTGCCGTCTTTTATAAGTTGAACTGCCCAATCATACAATTGTTGAAAATAATCTGAAGCATAACGCTCTTCCGCCCATTTAAAACCGAGCCATTTAACGTCTTCTTTTATTGCATCTACAAATTCTTGCTCCTCTTTTGTAGGATTTGTATCATCAAATCGAAGATTTACGGGTGCATTATATTTTTCTCCCAAACCAAAATTCAGACAAATTGCCGAAGCATGACCAATATGTAGATATCCGTTAGGTTCTGGCGGAAATCTAAAACGCAAATCATTTGTACTGTAATCTTTTGCAAGATCTGCCTCAATTATCTGTTCTATAAAATTGAGAGGTTCTTTTTCTTCGGTCATTTTTACTAGTGTTAGCTTGCAAAGATACCAACTTAAAACTTTTGAAGTGTAGTTATGCAACCTAACTAATCATTATATTTGTGTAAAACATACTTTATGAGTTCGATACATTTAAAAGATATAAAAGTTTACGCCTTTCACGGGTGTTTGGAAGAAGAAGCAAAAATAGGTTCAGACTACATTGTTAATTTGAATGTGAGAACAAACCTTCACCACGCCGCAGTTTCTGATGAATTGAAAGACACCTTGGATTATGTGATGTTGCACAACATTGTAAAAGAACAAATGGCAATACGATCGAATCTTTTAGAACATGTGGCACAACGTATTTTAGATGAAATTTTTGAAAAGGCAAATCAAGAAATTACTGAGGCACGGGTTACAGTTGCCAAGGTAAATCCTCCAATAGGCGGTGACGTGGCAGAAGTAAGCGTTACAATGGTTGCTCCTTACTAGTTTCCAATCGCATTTGCGGTTGGCAGTACATTTTTTAAATCTTTGTTTTTCGGCATCTCATTAGCTTACTTATTTTTTAACTTTTGTATTTTTATACCGAAGTTAATATTTTATATTTGCGCACTTGCAAAATTTTGAGTTCAGAATTTTGAATTAGTAAAACGGGCATCGTGGCCGAGTGGCTAGGCTCAGCTCTGCAAAAGCTGCTACAGCGGTTCGAATCCGCTCGATGCCTCAAAAAACCTCAACTTTGTTGGGGTTTTTTTATGTGAAATAGCTACGGTGGTTCTAACGAAAGCTTCGGTAAGTTCGATGCCTCCAAAACCTCAAATTTGTTGATTTTTTTTTATTTAAACGAGAGCAATTTAAATTTCGCCATCAGGTTTTAGGCCTTCATCAACAGGTGGATTCACATTTTCAAGCGGTGTTGGTGAGTTATCGGGTATTTTGTTAAGTCCTTTTTGAATTTCAGCAGGAAAAAATCCTTGGAAAAGTAGAATAACACCAAAAGCAATTATAAAAATACTTACCCATTTTTTAGTTCGGAAAATAAAGCGCGGCGTCATTTTGCTCTTCAGTTTTTTGGCTAGGGAAATTTTTATTAAATCTACAATAAAGAAGACAATTAGTACTGTAGAAAGAAAATATAACGGACCGTTTGTAGTTGTTGTTAGTGCATTTGCCATTATAATAGTACCTATCCAACCCGCTAAAACACCAAAATTTACGAAGTTTAAAAGAAAGCCTTTTAAAAACAAACTGCCCAAATTCTTCTTAACCTTAACGGCGTAATGCTCTCTTACTATTTTAAAGAACGATTTTATGGTCCGTATATATGATATTACCCCATAAATAAGTAAAACTACACCTCCAAATATCAAAAGTGCTGGATCGTGCTTTAAGTTTTCAAGGATTTTGCTAGTGCTGAAGTAGGCTATAGTTATAAATACTAAATCTGCAAACATGGCGCCCAAATCGAAAAAAAGCGCCGCTTTAAAACCTTTTGTTATCGCTGTTTCTATTAACGTAAAGAATACAGGGCCAACCGCAAAAGCCAGTAGGAAACCGTAAAAGGCAGCATAAGGTAAGCCATCAAACATAGATTCGTAAAAATACGAAATCATTTATTTTTGACAGGGTATTGAAAGTTAATTTAGTTGACTACGGTAATTTTTCCTCCAGCAAATTTTTTGCGCTTCAAATCTTTCGGATTGCCATATACTTTTACCGTTCCGCCAGCAGTAACCCTTGCATCGCAACTGCTAGATGCATAAACATCTGCCGAACCACCTGCAGTTACTGAAACTTTTGTGTTTTCAGTCTTTAATTTTTCCCCGTCGTAAATTCCTCCACTATTAATTGTTATATCTTGCGATTTTACAGTTCCAGTTAAGGTGGCAGAACCACCGCTTACTGCTTTTACATCTACTTTATCCGCACTTACAGCAACGTTTATTTTTCCCCCTTCTTGTGAACGGATTTGCAAACTTGTTGCATTAATAGCTTCTTTAGAATTTATTGTAGACCCTTCGTTCGCGTCTAAAATTGAGATAGATTTGTAATAAACAATTACAGTTGTAGCATTCCCATCAAAAGGCTCATCTAGTGCCATTCTTACTTTTAGAATTCCATCTTCATCTACTATACGAACGCTTTCAGGACTATCACCTTTTACCACAACTTTATTTTCATCTGAATGAATTAAGGAAACAGTAATTAAATCATACGTTTTTATTTCGTTGAAGTCTCCAACTTCTTGGGTTATGTCTTGTTGCGCAAATGAGATAGAAGCACATAATATTGCAGTAAATAGAACTATTTTTCTCATAAAATTTGAATATTTAAATTATTGACTCTTTAAATAATTTGAAGGGATTATGATTTTTTCATGTTAGTTTTTATCACATCTCTATCCGTTCGCAGACCAATCATTGTAAAATCAAGATGTTTTTTGACTAAATCGGCATTTTTTACTTTTACATAAACTTCATCTCCCAAAACAAAAGTATTACCCGTTTTTTGACCAACTACCGAATATTCTTCTTGGTTAAAATTGTATCTATCATCACGCATATCTTGTAGACGAACCATTCCTTCACATTTGTTGATCATTATTTCAACATAAATTCCCCATTCAGTCACGCCGCTTATAACTCCTAAAAACTCCTCATCTTGGTGATCCAACATATATTTTACCTGCATATACTTCACGCTATCACGCTCTGCATTTGCGGCAAGGTTTTCCATATCACTACTATGTCTGCACTTTTCTTCGTACGTTTCTTCATTTGCGCTTTTTACACCGTCTAAATAGCGCTGAAGCAGGCGATGAACCATGATATCTGGATATCGTCTAATTGGGGATGTAAAATGAGTATAATAGTCAAAAGCTAAGCCGTAATGCCCAATGTTGTGCGTTGTATATACAGCTTTACTCATACTTCTTATAGCCAACGTATCTACCAAATTCTGCTCCTTTCTGCCGTTAACGTCTTTTAAAAGCTTATTCAATGAATTAGCAGTTGTCTTTTTGTCTTTCGTATTTAAACTATAACCAAAACGCTTTATAATATTTTCCAGTGCTGCAATTTTCTCATCATCCGGTTCGTCGTGCACTCTATAAACAAATGTTTTCTTTGGGTCTTGTTTTCCAATAAATTCGGCAACGCTTCGGTTTGCTAAAAGCATAAATTCTTCTATCAGCTTATTTGCATCCTTACTTTCTTTGAAATAAACGCCTTCTGGATTAGCATTTTCATCAAGAATGAATTTTACTTCAACTTTATCAAAAGAGATTGCACCGTCTCGCATCCGCTTTTGACGCATCATAACGGCGAGCTTATTCATTTCTAAAATTGCTTCAGCTATTTCTTGTTTTACTTTATATTCCTTATCAGTTATAGAAATTTCTGAAGGAATAACATATTCTTCAGATTTATTTCTGTTTGTTTCGGAAGTTTCGATAATATGTTGCGCTTCTTCGTAAGCAAAACGTGCGTCACTGTATGTAACCGTTTTACCAAACCATTGCTTTACAACTTCTGCTTTTTTATTTATTTCAAAAACAGCTGAAAATGTATATTTTTCTTCATTCGGTCTTAAAGAACAGGCACCGTTACTTAAAATTTCTGGCAACATTGGTACAACTCTGTCAACCAAATAAACTGATGTTGCACGCTCATAGGCTTCATCGTCTAAAGGCGTTCCCGTAAGTAGATAATGTGAAACATCGGCAATATGTACGCCAATTTCATAATTTCCATTTTCCAAAACGGTGAACGAAAGCGCATCATCAAAATCCTTTGCGTCTTTAGGATCTATCGTAAAGGTTAAATCTTTACGCATATCCCGACGTTTTTTAATTTCTTCAGGATGTATTTTTGTATCTATTTTATTGGCAAAAGCTTCAATTTCTTCCGGAAATTCATACGGTAAACCATATTGCGCCAATATTGAGTGAATCTCCGTATTATGATCGCCAGGCATTCCCAAAACTTTAATCACGCTACCTAAAGGTGATTCAGATTTGTCTTCCCAAGCTTCCATCTTCACTAAAACCTTTTCACCAGATTTTGCCCCATTTATATTGCTCTTCGGAATAAAAATATCTGTGTACATCTTGTAATCGCTGCATTCTACGAAAGCAAAATTTTCGTGCACTGTAATTACACCAACAAATTCAGTACGTTTACGTTGTAATATTTCGGTTACTTCTCCCTCTGTTTTTCCGCCTTTTCTACGCTTAAAAACATATACTTCAACTATATCTCCATTTAGAGCTTTATTCAAGTTTTTGTTTTTCACTAAAATATCTTCTTCAAGATCATCAACAATTATATAACCTTGTCCGCGACCGGCAATATCAACTCTTCCGGTATATGAATTTTTATTGGGCGCAAGAATATATTTACCTCGTTCAATTTCTTGAATGGTTCCTTTTCCCTGTAAATCTTTTAGGATTTTCGTAATCTGGTTTCGGCTGCTGGCATCATCTTTTCCAATCTTTGCGCCAATTTGTTTGTAGTTTATTGGTTCAGAATGACTCTTTCTAAGAATTTGTATAATTGATTCTTCAAGACCTGTATTCTTGTGTTTTTTGTTTTTAATTTTATTTTTTGGCATAGTTATTTTAATTGCGGCAAAAGTAATGTAATTTAGTAAATGCATTAACCTTATTAGCAAACATTTAGTACCTTGATAGCCTATTTGAAGCACTGAATTTACTGTAATAATAGAGATTTCATTCAAATTTAAAATGTATAATTTTCAGACAATAGCAATCTTTACTTTTCCTGCAGAATATACCGTGCTGCAACATTTATTGCAACAAGCAGAAATTAGATGCGTTTTTTTAAATGAAACAATGGTTGGTGTGCTACCTTTTCATAGCAATGCTTTTGGAGGGATTAGATTGCAAGTACATAAAGATGACATTGAAGAAGCTTTAGCAATATTATCTGAATTTCGAAATGAGGGCAACGGTAATCTTGAAATTGTATAATTCCGAAGCACACTATCAAACTAACAAACTAAATTTTTATTGAATTTCAGTTATCAACAGTATATATTATTAATTATTTCTTTTTTAAAATTTTAAATAAAAAATGTTGGTTATTATAGTCTGTTAATAGGTAGTATAACTTTTTTGAAATTTTGATACATATTAAATTAAACTTACTTGTTGGGAGTTTATGAACAGTTTATAAGACAATCTTTGGTTTGATTTTTAACTTGTTATCTATTTCCATTAACAATGGTTTATAAACTGAATTAACATCAAATTTTTGATAATTATTTTTTGTGGAATTGTTTGAAACAGATTATTTTTTACTCACAAGTAGATAACAATTGAAGGCTTAAATATTAGTTATCCCGTTCTGGATATTTGTATTGTAAAAAAAATCAAACCTCACAATTTAATTTGTCTTTTTCAAGTGTGTATTTATAAACAGCTTTGTTAACTAAATAACAACACAATGTTAAGTAAACGTAAATTATTTATAATTGGTTGATATATAATAATTTAAGTTTTTTTACCGATAATAAATCTATATGAGAGTATTAAGTTCGAGTAGTGTCATTTTAGCGTAGTGATTTTTTTCTCTAACATTAAAATCTATTTAAAGTATCTTTGTCTAAAATAAAAAATGATGAAAATAGCCATCGGCAATGATCACGCAGGTACTGAATATAAAAATGAAATTATTAAGTTTTTAGAAGAACAAAATCACACAATTACAAATTTTGGAACCAATACAAATGATAGTGTAGATTATCCAGATTTTGTACACCCAGTAGCGACAGCGGTTGAGAAAAAAGAAGCAGATTTTGGAATAATAATCTGTGGAAGTGGCAACGGCGTTGCAATTACAGCGAACAAACATAAGGGAATTAGAGCAGCTCTTTGTTGGATAAATGAAATTGCCCAACTTGCAAGACAACATAATGATGCAAATGTTATAAGTATTCCTGCACGTTATACAAGCAAACAACAAGCTGTTGCAATGGTAAAAACCTTTTTAGAAACTCAATTTGAAGGCGGACGACACCAAACCCGAGTTGATAAAATTTCCTGTTAATAATATTTCAAATTATCTCTAATGGCTCACGGCCACGACCATTCACAAAGTAATAATCATTCCCACGCTCACCCAAATTTAAAAGGGCGCAAGTTGTTGCTTTCTATTTTTTTGAACATACTTATTACAGTGAGCCAAGTAATTGGTGGTTTAGTAAGCGGAAGTTTGGCATTATTAAGTGATGCGCTACATAACTTTAGTGATGTACTTTCACTTATTGTTAGTTATATAGCAGATTTATATTCTAAAAAATCAGCTTCTTTTGACAAAACTTTTGGATATAAAAGAGCTGAAATTATTGCCGCTTTTGTAAATGCTGCTACCTTACTTATTGTAGCATTATATCTTATTTACGAATCTATATTTAGGTTTTTCGATCCAAATACAATTGAAAGCAATCTTGTAATTTGGTTAGCAATATTAGGTATTGTAGCCAATGGTTTTAGCGTTTTGTTATTACATAAAGACTCGAAAGAAAATATGAATATGCGCTCGGCCTATCTTCATTTATTTACAGATATGTCTGCAAGCGTAGCTGTTTTAATAGGTGGTTTGCTAATGAAATATTTTGGCTGGTTTTGGGTAGACGCCCTACTTACTATTCTAATTGCGTTCTATCTTTTGGTAATGGGTTATGGTTTGCTTAAAAGTAGTTTCAAAGTTTTAATGCTTTTTACTCCGGAAGATTTGAATTTGGAAGAAATGCGAGACAAAATTCAACATATTAATGGAATTAAGAATATGCATCACATTCATATTTGGCAATTAAATGAACAGGAAAACCATCTTGAAGCCCATATAGATTTTGATGAGGATATCACACTTTCAAAATTTGATGAAATCTTGGAAAAAGTTGAAGAAATCCTGTTTCAGGATTTTGGTATTAACCACGTAAATATCCAGCCCGAATATGAAAAGAAAGATGCAAAGGACATTATAGTTCAAGATTGATTCTTTTATTTCTAATTGAATAAAAAACACAACTTCCAATTACCTAATTTTACCGCCAAAATATTTTTCAAACAACTGATAGCAAAATATGTATTTTGAAACAAAAACTTTTGAAGAGCTTACCATAACCGAACTGTATTTAATATTGCAGCTTAGAAGCGAGGTATTTGTTGTAGAACAAGATTGTATTTATCAAGATTTGGATGGAAAGGATACAAAAGGTTTACATATTCTATGTTGGGAAGGAACCATTTTAGTAGCCTATGCAAGAGCTTTTAAATCTGGAATTTATTTTGAGGAAGCTGCAATAGGCCGCGTTACAGTCCGTGAAAACTACCGAAAATTAGGATACGGCCATAAAATAATGGATGAAGCAATCTTAGCACTTGAAAAATTTTATGAAAAAGGGCCGATAAAAATATCGGCCCAATTATATTTAGTAATTTTTTATGAATCTCACGGTTTTAAAACCATTGGCAAGCGCTATTTAGAAGATGGCATACCACATATTGCAATGCTTAAAGCTTAATCAAGTTTTTTTCTAGGTTTAAATCCTTCAACATTTCATCAGTAAATTTGTAATGTCCACGGCGTGTAATAATCTTAAAACGTTGGTTTCGCATTCTTGTAATAGTATCTAAGAACTTCCATTTACTTTTTAAAAGCCTCGGTTCGCCAGATTTTAAACTCACTTCAAAATAATGCTTAATTCCAGCTCTGTCTGCTGTAATGTCTGGAGTTATGCTTATTTCACTATCTTTTTTATGATAGCTTTTTGGGGTTTCATAACCTTCAATGTCTGCTTTAATGTTTTCAAATCCTCGATTTTCTAAATATGTTACCGATTCCTGAATAATTTCCGTGTTTTCTTGTTTATCTATCTGTACCATAATTTGTAAGATACACAAAAATAGTTTAAATTGAAGCCAATGTTTTGTTAATCAAATTAATAACATTTTTAAAATTGATGTTTTAATGAATTTTTAAAGTTAATTTACTTCTTCATTTTTTTGAAGCTTTCAAAATAGTAGAGTTTAAATCTTTGATCTGTTTAGATTTAATTTGGTAGGAGAGCCCTGCAATATAATTTCGGTAAATAATTTCACCTGTAATTGAATTTACAACTTGTATAAACCGTTCGGCATTCGTTCTAACATATCGAAGGTAATATATTGGTTCTGTGGCAAGTATTTTATCACTTAATTTTTCGTCATCAATAATTTCATATTTGAAGTCATATTTATCAAAAATATCTTCAATGTTTTCGTTATTTTCCTCGCCATCTTCGCCTTTAAAAGGTTTAAATTTAATGCTAATATACGACGGAATAAAGAGCGTATTATTTTTCAATTTTTGAAGTTCGGGCAAATAATCATCTTCATATAACCAATAAACTTCTTCATCTTTAATTAAATTATTTATTTTTTGGAAGTAATTTTTGAGAAATCCCAATTTGTAATTGAAAAACACATCTTCTGTATATAAAGAATTAACAGTTGTGTTCATATTAGTATCGAGCGCCGTAACAATAAAATCGTCCTTTGGAAATATATAAAAACGCGCAATGTCATACGAATTAGCTTCTAAAATATCGTTTATTTTTTTTGAATGTT
Source organism: Aequorivita sp. (assembly GCA_965219125.1). Lineage (GTDB taxonomy): Bacteria > Bacteroidota > Bacteroidia > Flavobacteriales > Flavobacteriaceae > JBBSOK01. The sequence continues at coordinate 2,000,929 of CBDCMO010000002.1, read as the reverse complement.
GTTCTGGCTTTAGTTTTTCTAGTTTTTCTAAAATTTCTTTTCCATCGTACAGTTTTATATCTATATAGGCATGTAAGTTAACAACTTGGCCGCCACCGTACTGCATATCTCTCGTTCTTTTAAAACCAGATAATTGAGCGATATTAAAATCTTTTCCAAAATATTCAGTAATGTTAAAATTTTCTAATTCAACAATTTTATAAGGTGTTACAGTCCACGAATCTTTCAATATATTTTCATATTCCTGTTTATTGAATATGCTTGATAATAGAAAAATGGTTTCTGTATTTTTGAACTTTTCTAATACACCTTTTTTAAAATTGCTCGACCTTCCAATATGTTTTGAACCGACAGAAATTTGAGCAAAACTTTGAATTGTTATAAAAAGAAATAATACTATTATTTTGAATTTCATTCTGAATTATTAGTTAGAAATTTTAAGCATATTTTGAAATTATTGTAATTCAAAAGCAAATTACCGCTTTAAAATCTTGTTATATCTGCTATTATTATTAAGAACAGAAATTGCTTCCAAAATTTCAGGATTGTGTTTTACTTGATATTCGTAAAGGCCTACTTTGTAGAAATAACGCTTCAATATCTCATCGCAAAGTAAGCTCATAATTTCAGCCTTTTTTTCGACTATGGCATTATCTTTTCCTTTGTTTAAAGCCGCCATTAATTGGCCGTAATTAGTATCTATGTCTTTTTTAAGGTCGTCATCTTCGGCAGCTCGTAAGGCTTCGGCAAATTTGGTTTCGGTTTCGGTTTTATAATCAAAGTTTGTTTGCTTCAAAAAAGACAAAAAGTCTTGAAAGTCTGCTTCCCCGAATTTAAATTCTTGCAAATTTGTTACTTGATGGCTGTAATAATATTTTGTAGCATAGTCAAAAATAGCATTGTCTTTTAAAAGCGCTGTAGTAATTGGGCTAAACGCAGCAGATGCCAATTGAACATCGGGCAATATGCCCCCGCCATCATAAACGGTTCTACCTCCTTTGGTTTTAAATTCGTTGTATTCCTTTGCGTCTTTCCGTACCGGATCGCCATTTTCGTCTCTGTGCCAATAATCTAAAGCCTGAATGCAACGTCCGCTTGGCGTGTAATATCTTGAAATGGTTATTTTTAACTGAGTGCCATAAGTCAATTTTTTAGGGCGTTGTACCAGACCTTTTCCAAAGCTACGTGCACCAACAATTACTGCGCGATCTAAATCTTGCAAACCACCGGAAACAATTTCACTAGCCGAAGCGCTGCGGCCGTTTACCAAAACAGCCAACGGAATTTCAGTATCTACAGGCTCTTGCGTTGTTTTGTAAACTTGGTTGTACTTTTCTATAGAGGATTTTGTAGTTGTAATAATTTCGCCTTTTGGCACAAACAGGTTTACCACATTTATAGCTTCGTTTAAAAGACCGCCCGGATTTCCGCGTAGATCCAATACAATTTTGGTGGCTCCTTTTTGCTTCAAATCTTCTAACGCTGCTTTGGTTTCTTGCGTTGTTTTTCTATTAAATTGTGAAAGTACTATATAACCAATATTATCGTCAATAAGTTTATAAAACGGAACGGCGCCAACTTCAATTGCATTTCTTGTAAGTGTTGTAGTTTCCGTTTTTCCTTGTCGCAAATAGGTAAGTTCAACTTTGGAGCCTGGCGCACCTTTTAAAAGCTCGCCCGCATCATCATCAAAATTTGCAATATTAACTTCTCCAATTTTAATTACTTCATCGCCAGCTTTAAGGCCTGCTTTATCTGCGGGATAATCTTTAAACGGTTCAACAATTACAATCTTTTTGTTTTTTGTGCTTACGTTTGCCCCAATACCTGTGTAAACGCCGCTATTATTAATTCGGGCATCTTCAATTAATTGCTCGTTCCAATAAACGGTATACGGATCCAAATCTTCGAGAACACCTTTTATTGCTTTATCCATCAACGTTGCGGGTGTTATCTCGTCAACATAATTCATATTCAGTTCTTTGAAAAGCGTTGTGAATATTTCAATTTGTTTGGCAATTTCAAAAAAATCGCTTTTAAAACTTACGGTGGAAATAAAAATTCCGAGAGCCAAAATCGGGATGATAATTCGTTTTTTCAACTTCATTTTTTTAAATTTTATTCGGAATCAAGATACAGAATTGTTTGTGGGCGAGCAAATCAATCAATCTCGGTTTGAAAAAAATCGAGCACTTTTAAATTGCTTGATTCTAAATTTACAAGTCCCGCGACTTTGCAAATGGTTATTTACTTTTTTTACGCTTAATACTATACCGAACTAAAACAATAATCAAAACCGCCAAAAAAAATAATGGCCAAATGTAAAGTAGCCCAATAAAGAAAACCGAAATACCGTCCCAACCACCGCGGAGTGCGTTTTTTATTTTTTGTCCGTAAGACTGTGTAACCCCAGTTTCTGATGTGGTTTTGTAAAAGTTTATAGTAATTGTACTCAATGAAACCCTGTTTTCCAAAAATTGCAATCTACCTTGTTTTGCTTCAATCTCTTCTCTAATATTCGCTAGTTCCCGTTCAATTGAGAGCATATCTTCAACGGTTTTGGCGCTTTTCAATAATTCAAGATATCTGTTTTCAAGTTCACGTTTTGCTTTTAAACGCGCTTGCAGATCTACAAATTCTTCTGAAACGTCTTGTTGTGAAATGTCTTTTGTATCATAATATGAAACGCCCTCGGATATTGCATCGAGAAACGGCTGAAAATTTTCAGAAGGAACCCGAACCGTGATATTTTTATAAAATCTATTATAATCCTTTCCAGAATTATCGTTTTGAACCAAGCCTTTATATTGGCTTGCAGCTTTTAGGATTTTAGAATGTGTTGCATCCAAATCGCTCGTTTCCCAAGCAAGGTTTGCGGTTTTGATTATTTTTTGCTCGGCAGTTTGTGAAGTTTCACTGCCGTCTGGCGGAGGTGGCGGAACAAGCTGATTGGTGATTGGAATTTCTTCTGAAATATAACTTTCATCGGCGCTTTCCATTTTACTTGAAGTAGTACCAAAATCTGGGTTGTTTTCTGAACAGCTAAACACGGTTAGCGTTAGCAATAAAATAAGACTAAATATTCTCATCTGTAAGTTGTTTTAGCAGTTTGCCCATTGCTTTTTCAAGTTGAACGTACTGCGGAAGATCTTTGCTAAGATATAAAAACATAAAGGCAAATTTCTTGCCATCTTTTTCTTCAAGTATATGTTTTTGAAGCCGATATGCTTCCCGTAACTGTCTTTTAATGCGATTTCTATCAACCGCTTTTTTAAAATTACGCTTTGGCGCACTAAAGCCTGCTTGCGTTTTTTCCTTTTCTTCGGAAATAATATAGATAAGTTTAATTGGATATTTGGTAAAAGATTTCCCCTTAGAAAACAAAGCCTGAATAGCTTTTTCGCTTTTAAGATTTTCGCTCTTTGGGAAGTTTTGCTTCATTGGGTAAATTTAGGGAAATGGTTTAAATTTCTGTGTCAAAAAAAAATGGGCAACCAAAAATTGATTGCCCATTTTAAAATATTTAGAATTCAGAAAACCTTATTCCGCTGGCCAAGCGTTATTGGTAGCATCTACATCTGCCATTGTTTTTGAGGCATCAATAGTCATTGCGGTTATTTTTTTGTTTCCTTTTATTTCAAATTCGTATGTTGGGTTAGTCCACGGCCAATTTTCGAAAACGGTACGTTTCAAATCTTGAAATGGATTCGCTTTTTCAGCATACGTCATTCGTAATGGAATATAAAATGATTCCTGAGAACCGTCTTCGTATGTTACATAAAAGTCTATTGGCATTGGCATTAAACCTTTTCGCTCAAGCGTTATTTTTGTCGCATCGCCTTCAACCGAAACATTGTTTATTGCATAATCAATTTGGTTTGTGGTTTGCATAAAATCTGTTAAATACCAATCTAATTCAAAACCTGAAACCTTTTCAGCCACACGTATGAAATCATTTGGCGTTGGATGTTTAAATGACCATTCATCAAAATATCTTTTCAATGTTTTATCTAAATTGTCTTTGCCGATTATATAACCCAATTGCGACAAGAAAACGGCTCCCTTACTATAGGCAATTGTGCTGTAAACGCGGTTGGTATCATATCTATCTGCGTGCGTTGTTGCAGGTTCTTCTTTTCCACTTATTGCTAAATTGATATAACCTCTATAACTGCCCGCATGTGGATTTGGATTTTTGTTATCCATAACCTTATCAAAAGCTTCATCACTTATGTATGAGGTAAACCCTTCATCCATCCATTCATTCTTACTTTCATTGGTTGCCAATAAAAATTGGAACCAACTATGTGCCATTTCGTGAGCAGTTACTCCAACAAGGCTTTCGTATTTACGTTCACCTGTAATTAAAGTACTCATTGCATATTCCATGCCGCCATCGCCACCTTGTATAACTGAATATTGCTTGTATGGATATTGACCAATATGTTCGTTGTAATACTGCATTAAATCAGCCGTTTTTTGCTGAAGCTTTGTCCATCCTTCTTTCAACTCAGGTTTGTTTTTGTAAAAAAAGTGAAGCGTTACCCCATTTGGTCCCGGATAGGTATCGTGCACAAAGTTTTTATCTGCAACCCAACTAAAATCGTGCACATTTGGCGCTAAAAAATGCCACGTATATTTACCGTTTTTCGGCTTCATTGTTTTTTGGTTCGGCAATTCGTATCCATGTCCTATCTCTGCCGGATTTTGTAAATAACCGCTACCGCCAATTGTGTAATCTTCATCAATTGTTATATTCACATCAAAATCTCCCCAAACGCCATAAAATTCTCGGGCTATATAAGGGTCTGCGTGCCAACCTTGAAAATCATATTCGGCTAATTTCGGATACCACTGCGTCATAGAAAGTTCGACACCTTCACTGTTATTTCGGCCACTTCTTCTTATTTGAAGTGGAACTTGTCCGTCCCATTCCATTTTAAAATTAGTTGATTGTCCGGGTAAAATGGGGCTATTTAATTCAACAACCATTACCGTTCCCGTTATTTTGTATTTCGCTGCTTTTCCATCTTGTGTAAAAGAAGTTGGTTTTGTATAACCAATTTCAGAAGGTGAAAGTTTTGAAATCCTATCGCCAACACGACTATCCGGATCTACAATTGTTCGTGAACGCACATCCATCTCGCTGCCGGGCTGAAAGGCATTAAAATACAGATGATAAAAAACCCTATTTAATGTATCGGGCGAATTATTGGTGTACGTTAAATCTTGATTTCCTTTAAGCTGATATGTTTTCACATTCATGTCAACATTCATCTTATAATCAACTTTTTGTTGCCAATAAGATGTGTTGCCTTGCGCAAATGATGAGAATCCGAAAATAATTAGTAGTAAACTGGTTAGGCTATATTTCATTATTTAGACATTTTATCTGCCATAATCAAGGCGTTATAAAGGTTTACCATTTTCCCAGATTTTGAGATGGTATTAAATGGCGCGGTATTCGATTTGTCCCCACCTAAAATAACAGGAGAACTTGACGCCAAACCGCTATCCATTAAAATCTGTTTTACTTGCTTTGCGCTAAGTTTTGGATAATAAGAACGTATCATTGCTGCTACACCTGCAACTTCCGGTGAAGCCATTGACGTTCCTTGCAAAAATTTATAAGTATTTAAAGGTGTGGTGGACCATATTTGAACGCCCGGCGCAAAAACATCTACATTGCTTTTTCCGTAGTTTGAGAAATCTGCAACCAACTCGCCGCCGTATTTGTAATTTAAAGCACCAATTGTAATAAAACTATTGCTCACTTCGGTAGGATTTTCTACAGTTTGATCGTTTGGATAAACTTGAATTCCATCAAGATTTTCGCCTTCGTTTCCGGCAGCGTTTACAATTAAAACGTCTTTTGAAGCGGCATATTTTAAAGCATCCCAAACCCATTCTGGGTGTGGAGAATAATATTTACCAAAGCTGGTATTTAAAACTTTTGCACCATTATCAACTGCATAACGGATTCCCAAAGCCACATCTTTATCATTTTCATCACCATCCGGCACCGCTCTAACAACAAGTATTTGAACATTATTTGCAACACCATCCATACCAATACCGTTACCGCGTTTGGCAGCAATTATTCCCGCAACGTGCGTGCCGTGAAGCACATTTTCTTTTGTTGGTTCTGGCCCATCAACATCATTATTACCGTAAATCCTGTCATTAATATCTTCTGGATCATCGCCTAAAACTTTTCTAAAGTCTTGAGTCATATTTAGGTTGTATTTCAGCTGATTTGTAAAATAAGCTACACCTTCATTAATTTGTTCCAAAACCTTTGGCACCGGCTCGCCATAACTTAACATTTGCGTTAATAAACCAATTTGTTGTTTTTCAGCATCTGTAGGATTTTGAATCGCTTTTAAATCGGCTGCGGTGTAATCTGCTTTGCCCAACTTTTTGGTCATTGCGGAGTGAGCTGGCGTTATTTGTGTAAGCAATTGGTCATATCTTGCTTTATTTGAAGTTGCTTCACCAAAAGATTTGTCATATTCAGCTTTTGCTTTTTTATAAATTGCAAAGTCTTTTCTATCTGCGGCGCTAATTGAGGATTCGCTTTTTCCTTCAAATTTTGGCCCTAATTTTTTAATATATCTAACATATTCAAGATTTTCACCTACTATATCTCCTAAAAAATTCCATCCGTGAACATCATCAATATAACCATTGCCATCGTCATCTTTTCCGTTACCGGCAATTTCGCCTTTATTTGTCCATAAAACATCTTTTAAATCTTCGTGTGTAATATCTACACCACTATCTATAACTCCAACAATTACAGTTTGGCCTTTTCGATTTTTTATGATTTCGCGGTACGCCTTTTCAACACTCATTCCAGGAATTGTGTCTGTAACCAAATCTGCCATTGGCCAAGATTTTAGTTGTTCGTCTGTAAGCGTTTGAACCTTTAGTGGCTGTGAATCTATATTTGTAATTGGGGTTGAAATAATTGGGGCTGAAGCGCCACAACCAGCTAAAAACAAGGCAGTGCTGGCAATTAATAAGGAGTGTTTTAAAAGTTTCATTTTCGTAAATTGAATTATTGATTAAAAATATCGTTGCAGTTGAAGCTTTCTTTTAACCGAACGCCCTTTTCGGTATTTTCAACTGTTATTATTTGATTGTGGGCATCGTGTTCTAAAAATAAGTAGTAATTATTATCGGCTGCTTGCTTTAAAAATTTCTCTTTCTCGGGTAAGGTTAATAAAGGTCTTGTATCGTAACCCATTACAAATGGCAAGGGTAAATGTCCGGCTGTTGGTATCAAATCTGCCATAAAGACAATTATTTTATCTTGATATTTAATATGTGGAATCATTTGTTTGTCGGTATGCCCATCAACAAAAAGAATCCCGAAATCAAGTTCTTTTGCTTCTGAAAAATCACTTATTGGCTTTTCAACAAATTTTAATTGCCCACTAATTTCCATCGGCAAAATATTTTCTTCTAAAAAAGAAGCCTTTTCACGTCTATTTGGTTTTGTTGCCCATTGCCAATGGTCTTTATTGCTCCAAAATGTTGCATTTTTAAACGCAAGTTCGTATCCGGTTTTATCTTTATTCCATTGTACACTGCCGCCGCAATGGTCAAAATGTAGATGCGTCATAAAAACATCGGTAATATCATCTCGTGAAAAACCATGTTTTTTTAAAGAATCGTCTAAATTAAAACTTCCCCAAGGATCGTAATAACCGAAAAATTTATCAGACTGCTTATTTCCCATCCCAGTATCTATAAGTGTAAGCCTATTACCTTTTTCAATTAAAAGGCAACGCGCGGCAATATCAATCATATTATTGCTGTCTGCAGGATTGGTTCGAGTCCACAACGTTTTGGGTACAACGCCAAACATGGCGCCGCCATCTAATTTAAAATTACCAGCTTCAATGGGATATAAATTCATAAGGAAATTAAAAGATATGCAAATTACTAAAAGCCTATGCACTCTTGCTGTTGGTCTCATTTAATTATGCTATTTTTAACACATTCAAAAAGCACATAATGTTGCTGAACACCGTATTTTACGCCAAAATTAATTTATGCTCGAACTTGCAGGTATCATCGTTTTAGGAATTTTGGCCCAATGGGTAGCGTGGAAATTTAAGATCCCTGCAATCTTACCATTAATTTTAATTGGTTTGTTTGTAGGACCCATTTCTACGCTTATTTCCGAAGACGGAAACCAATGGATACAACCTATTTATAGTAACGGAAAAGGATTATTTCCCGGCGAAAATCTTTTCTACTTTGTGTCTTTAGCAATTGGGATTATACTTTTTGAAGGTGGACTTACACTTAGAAGAGGCGAAATAAAAAAAGTAGGTTCTGTAATTGTTAAACTTATAAGCTTAGGCTCTGCAATTACATTTGTTGGCGCTGGTGTTGCAGCATATTATGTTTTTGGACTTAATTGGAGAATTTCATTTTTGTTCGCGGCGCTTATTATTGTTACCGGCCCAACGGTTATAACGCCTATTTTGAGGAATATTCCGCTTAAAAAAGATGTTTCCGCTGTACTAAAATGGGAGGGAATTTTAATTGACCCAATTGGTGCATTGGTAGCGGTTTTGGTATTTGAATTTATTAGTGTTGAAGGCGACAGCGGCTATACCAAACAAGCTTTAATGGAGTTCGGTAAAATTGTAATAATCGGTTTTGCTTTTGGGGTTTCGGGAGGTTATGCCTTATATCTTTCAATAAAGAAAAAGGTTGTTCCTCATTATTTAATGAATGTTGTTTCCCTTTCGGCCGTGCTGGCAATTTTCGTATTAAGCGACCAATTTGCCCACGAATCTGGACTTTTGGCGGTTGTAGTTATGGGTATGTTTTTAGGTAACAGCGATTTACAAAGTTTGAAAGAACTACTCTATTTTAAAGAATCACTTAGCGTTTTGCTTATTTCTATTCTGTTTATTTTGCTTGCTGCCAACATTAGTTTGGAAGATCTTTATTTGGTTTATAATTGGAAAACTGCGATTCTATTAGCTATTATAATATTTGTTTTAAGGCCGCTTGGCGTGTTTTTAAGTACCTATAAATCTACACTGGAAACAAATGAAAAACTTTTTATAAGCTGGGTAGGGCCGCGGGGGATTGTTGCAGCAGGTATCGCCTCACTTTTTGGGACTAAATTGGTTTTAAAAGGGGAACCTGGCGCAGAATATATTACGCCGTTGGTTTTTGCTGTTGTTTTGGTAACAGTACTTTTAAACGCCACAACCGCAAGACTTTTTGCATCTATTGTTGGGGTTTTTCTTAAAAAATCTGAAGGAATTTTAATTGTTGGTGCCTCAAAAGTTTCCCGGTTAATTGCTTCTTATCTTCAAAAAAATAATAGACACGTGGTTTTGTTGGACAGTAACCGAATGAATATTATAAAAGCAAAAGAACTTGGCTTGGATGCCGTAAACGCGAATATTTACAGCGATGATCTTTCAGATAATATTGAATTAAGCGATGTTGGATATTTGTTGGCACTTACTGGAAGTGATGAAATTAACAGACAGGCAATAAACCGATACGGCAAGACTTTTGGTGAAAACGGAACGTTTAGATTAATGAATAGGGAAGAATTTATCAATAAAAATAATATACCTTCAAAAGAGCTATTTTCCTTTTCGCACGATTATTCCAGCTTTATAAATGTGGTACAGCAATTTCCGTCTATTCAAGAAATACCGGTAGATTCTCAGAATAAATTCTTGCGACTTGTAAAAATTGTAGGCGAAGATAAAGACGCAATACCACTATTTTTAAAACACCCCGACGGTTATTTAGATTTGATAATTGACACTACCGAATTAGAAGTTGAAGCAGGAAGTCATTTGGTTTATTTAGGAAAGCCGATGGATTTTGAAGATTTGGCAAACGCAACACGCGATGGCGAAAAGGCTCAAATTGAAGAAAATAACTGACAGGAAAATACGTTTACATAATTGAAGCATCTAAAAATTATGACAATTCGATTTACCGTTTTAACAATCTTTATAACAATGCTATTTTCTTGTAGTAAAGATAAGGCCAGAACCTGTATTAGTTGCACGCAAGCACAAACACCAGACTTTCAAGTTTGCGAGGAGCCAAATGGAATGGCTTCCGTTAATGGACAACTTACGGGAGTTGCTTATGATGAATATTTGGCAAGTTTGCAAACTGCTGGCGCTAGTTGCGGGAATTAGACATTTAATTTTACAAAATCGGAATTGAGATTGAAGATTTTCGGTATTATTGATGGTCGGAAATTTTAACTATAACCGCTCCTTCTTTACGGATAGTATAAAAAGCACGATTTTTTTGGTAATACGAAATTGAAAGACGCCTAATTATTTTGGTTTTTGAGGTTTGGAATCAATCACTTTAAAGTTTCCTTTTAAAAATTGTTTTTTGGCTTCTTTATCTTGTTTAAGAATATTACGTTTTTCAAGATATTCCACAATACCTTTACCTTCACGAATATTCATTATTTTATATTGTCAAGTTTTTCCCAAGCTACTTCTTGCTATTCCTAAATTAAAGTCAGATCATTTTCAGAAACATCTTCATCCGAAACAGCCCACGCAGTTTTGATGTCAAAACTTTCATTCAGGAATTCAGTTAATTCCTGAAGATTTGTGAACTTTGTTTTCTCCAAACTGCCATTTTCTACTGTGATAGTTGTCATTTTAAATAAGAATTTATTGTTATTAAGTAAATATAATAATATTTCTAATCTTAACTTTATTTGATTGAAATTGAGAATTTTAAATTAATCATTCAACTTTAAAACGGCCATAAAAGCTTCCTGCGGAATTTCTACATTACCTACTTGTCGCATTCGTTTTTTGCCCTTTTTCTGCTTTTCCAACAATTTACGCTTACGCGAAATATCACCACCGTAACATTTTGCGGTAACATCTTTACGTAATGCTTTTACGGTTTCGCGCGAAATAACTTTTGCACCGATAGCCGCTTGAATGGGAATATCAAATTGTTGTCTCGGGATAAGTTGTTTTAATTTTTCACATATTTTTTTACCAATATCATACGCATTGTCTTTATGTAACAATGCCGAAAGTGCATCAACAATGCTACCATTCAATAAAATGTCAACTTTTGCAAGCTGTGAAACGCGCATCCCGATTGGGTGATAATCAAACGAAGCGTACCCTTTACTTACCGTTTTAAGTCTGTCATAAAAGTCGAATACAATTTCAGCCAAAGGCATATCAAAGCTTAGTTCAACTCTTTCAGTTGTTAAATAAGTTTGATTGGTAATTTCACCACGCTTTTCAATACAAAGTGACATAACTGAACCTACAAAGTCACTTTTTGTAATAATTGTAGCTTTTATATAAGGTTCTTCAACCCTATTTAATGAAGAAGGCTCCGGCAAATCACTCGGATTATTCACCAAAATTATAGTGTCGGGATTTTTGTTGGTATATGCGTGATATGAAACATTCGGAACAGTTGTTATAACCGTCATATCAAATTCACGCTCGAGTCTTTCTTGGATAATCTCGAGGTGCAGCATTCCTAAAAAGCCGCAACGAAAACCAAAACCTAAAGCCATTGAACTTTCAGGTTGAAAAACCAATGAGGCATCATTTAGTTGCAATTTTTCCATCGAGTTTCGCAATTCTTCATAATCTTCGGTATCTACGGGATAAATACCTGCAAAAACCATTGGCTTTACATCTTCAAAACCTTCAATCATATTTGTTGTGGGACTCTTTGCATCTGTAATTGTGTCACCAACTTTTACTTCTTTTGCTTCTTTTATCCCTGTAATTATATAGCCAACATCTCCCGTTCTAATTATATCTTTTGGTACTTGCTTCAATTTTAGTGTTCCAACTTCGTCAGCATAATAATTTTTACCGGTAGCCATAAATTGAATTTGTTGCCCTTTTTTCAATTCGCCATTAAGAATTCTAAAATAGGTTTCAACACCTCTAAAAGGATTGTAAACACTATCAAAAATCAAAGCTTGTAAGGATTGCTTTGGATCTCCCTTTGGCGGCGGAACTCTTTCTATAACCGCTCGTAAAATATTTTCAATCCCCAAACCGGTTTTTGCGCTTGCGAGGATTATTTCTTCAGGTTTACAACCTAATAAATCTACAATATCGTCAGTTACTTCTTCAATATTGGCGGAAGGGAGATCTACTTTATTTAATACAGGAATAATTTCAAGATCATTTTCAAGCGCTAAATAAAGGTTTGAAATGGTTTGCGCTTGAATGCTTTGTGCAGCATCTACAATTAATAAGGCGCCTTCGCAAGCTGCAATAGAACGGGAAACCTCATATGAAAAATCGACGTGGCCGGGCGTATCTATCAAGTTTAAGATATATTGTTCACCTTCAAATGTATAATCCATTTGTATTGCGTGACTTTTAATCGTTATTCCACGCTCTCGTTCCAAATCCATGCTATCCAAAAGCTGGGCTTGTTTTTCCCGACTGGTAACAGATCCGGTTGCATCCAACAATCTATCTGCCAAGGTACTTTTACCGTGATCGATGTGTGCTATAATGCAAAAATTTCTAATATTCTTCATAAACTTTCCGGCTTACCCATTTAAGTTGCAAATATAGGGTAAAATGCAAGATTTGCGCTAGTGGCTGTTAGTCGAATATAATTGATTTAAATCGCTGAATTTCACATTTTTTTTGCATCTTTGAAGTGTTTTTACTGTCTCCCCGATAATAAAGCTGGTGTTCGATTACAATTTGATCACTATCATAATCTGATGTCCCCATTCTATGAAGCTTTTATTATTTTTACTACCCTTACTTCTGTCCTGTTTTGTTGCGATAGCACAAGACTTTGCAATTTCTGGAAATGTTAGTAATTCTCAAAAAATGCCAATTTCATTTGTAAATGTATTAGTTTACGCAGCTGATTCTGACAAATTATTAAAAGGAACTACCACGGATGAGGATGGCGCATTCCTATTAAAAGACTTAAAATCTGCAACCTACACGATTAAATTTAGTTATATGGGTTTTGAGGCCCGAGAAGACTCGGTTGTTTTAAATTCAAATATAAATCTTGGCGCTATTCTCTTAAAAGAAAGTTCTGAAATGCTTTCGGAAGCCGTTATTTCGACAAAGTTACCCACAATTACAAAAACAGCAGGCAAACTAGTTTTTAATGTTGAAAACACGTCGTTATCGGTTGGCAGTACGATGGATTTACTTAAAAAAACTCCTGGCGTTGTAGTAATCGGGGAAAATATTCAAATTAAATTTTCAGCTCCTGTAATTTTTATAAACGGAAAGCGCATTTATCTTTCTTCTTCGGAAGTAACTTCACTTTTAGAAAACACCGATGCTGCAAATATTAAATCTATTGAAGTTATCACAAATCCTTCGGCTAAATATGATGCCGATGCGGGAACGGTTCTAAATATTATTACTTCAAAAGCAATTTCAATTGGATATAAAGGGTCTGTAAATGCTACGTACGAACAAGCTATTTATCCAAAATATAGTTTTGGAACCTCCCATTTTTACAAAAATAATTGGGTGAATCTTTATGCCAGTTATAATTACAATACCAAGAAACAATATAAGGAAGATGAAAATTACATCCGTTTTTTCCAACCGGATGCCGTTTCAACAAAATCTTTTTGGGAAACGTATTTTAACCGCACCACAGATTCTGAAAACCATAGCGGAAGCATAGTTTTGGATTTTACGTTGGATAAAAAAAATTCGCTCAGTTTTAGCTCAAACATTTATGTAGCACCTAATACTATATACAATAATAAGGGTGAGGCAACTATTTACAATCCGCAGCGCCAAATAGATTCTACCTTTACAACTTTAAGTAACGTAAATTTCAAAAAAGACAACCTAACATTTGCGTTGGATTATAATAGAACTTTAAATGAGAAAGGCACTACACTTTCCGCCGCCGCCAATTATATATATTACAATTACAAACAAGACCAAAAAGTAAGTACAAACTACTTTTTGGCAAATAATCAATTTTTGAGAAACAACAGCTTCCTCACAAATTCTGGGCAAAACAGTAATATTTTCACTGCACAAACGGACGTTTCGTCGCCGCTTTTTACTGGTTCTTTTGAAGCAGGATTTAAATTCAGCAATATTATTACAGATAGTAAATTGAATTTTTTCGATACCGAAAACAACGCAGATATTTTCAATAATTCACTTTCAGACGATTTTAACTACAAAGAGAATGTATATGCAGAATATATGAATTTTGAAAAAGAATGGGAGAAACTGAGTGTTACTTTAGGACTTCGCGGAGAATATACAGATATTGAAGCTTTCTCTAGAGTGCTTGGCACAGTAAACACACAACAATATTTTAAGCTTTTCCCCGCGGCCGCATTAGATTACAAAATAAATGAGAACAATAGTATTGGCATAAGTTACAAGCGCAGTATTGCACGGCCTAGATATGAAAGTCTTAATCCATTTAAATATTTTATAACTGAAAATGAATTTAATGGTGGAAATCCAAATTTGGTGCCAGCTATAAATAATAGAATTTCACTAAAATATGCTTATAAAAACAAATGGTTTTTTAGCACATATTATGAAAACGTAAAAAATAGTTTAGGTAACCTCACCTTTCAAGATAACAACAATAGTACGCTACGAAATTTGGGAGCCAACTTAATTAAAAGCTACCAATATAGTTTTGATATTCTTTATTATCAATCACTAAACAATTGGTGGTGGTTTCAAATTTCTACTTCCACCTTCTATTCGGCTGAAGAATCTTATGCTGTAGAAAGCATACAGGAGCGTTATAAAAATGACACTTTTGGTCAATATATTCAGACAGCAAGCAACTTTACACTTTCAAAAGACAGATCGTTAACAGCAGATCTTTCCGCATTATATTTGTCAAATTTTGTTGTTGGAAACCGACATTTCAAAAATCAGAGTTTTGTAAATATTTCAGTACGCAAAGAATTTTGGAAAAAGCGCGCAAGCTTGACCTTGGGTGTAGATGACGTTTTCAATACGCTTGATAAGCTAGCCTACGTTTCAAATTATTACAACCAAGACAATCGGTTTTTGACAGATCAAGAAAATAGAATGGTGCGAATTGGCTTCAAATATAACTTTGGAAATGCCAGATTACGTGTAAACAGTAGAAGTTTAGATTCTGACGAAAGCGAAAGATTGGATTAAAGAGTTACCTTTTTAGCTGAAGAACAAAGTTTTAAAAGAGTCAAAACCAATTGATAATTCCACAATAAAAATTTCACTAATTTTGCCAGCTTATGGCAAAGATTGGAAATATAGACGTTGGCAACTTCCCGCTACTTTTAGCGCCGATGGAAGACGTAAGTGACCCACCTTTTCGCGCACTTTGCAAAGAGCAGGGCGCAGATGTTGTTTATACTGAATTTATTTCTTCCGAAGGCCTTATTCGCGATGCGGCAAAAAGCATGATGAAGCTGGACATTTATGAAAAAGAACGTCCGGTTGGCATCCAGATTTTTGGAGCAGTTTTAGAAAGTATGCTCAGAAGTGTTGAAATTGTTGAAGCCAGCGGACCCGATATTATCGATATTAATTTTGGATGCCCCGTAAAAAAAGTGGTTTCAAAAGGCGCCGGCGCTGGTATTTTGAAGGATATAGATTTAATGGTTTCGCTAACCGAAGCTATGGCAAAACATACCAAACTTCCAATTACCGTAAAAACCAGATTGGGTTGGGACGAAAATTCAATAAGAATTGTTGAAGTTGCTGAAAGACTTCAAGACGTAGGTTGCAAAGCAATTTCCATTCACGGCCGCACACGAGCACAAATGTATAAAGGCGATGCAGATTGGACACAAATTGCAGCGGTTAAAAACAACCCGAGAATGCACATTCCCATATTTGGAAATGGCGATGTAGATACACCGGAAAAAGCGATGCTAATGCGGGATGAATACGGTTTGGACGGCGCAATGATTGGTCGTGCAAGCATTGGGTATCCTTGGTTTTTTAAAGAAGTAAAGCATTATTTTGAAACTGGTGCACATCGCGAGCCGCCAACCATGATTGAAAGAGTTGAAGCTGCGCGAAGACATCTTGAAATGGCAATTGCATGGAAGGGGGAAATTCTGGGAGTTTTTGAAACTAGAAGACATTACACCAACTATTTTAAGGGAATTCCAAACTTTAAGGAATATAGAATGAAAATGGTGACGAGCGACGATTCAGCCTCAGTTTTTGACGCTTTTGATGAGGTTTTACAAACTTTTGGAGATTTTCAATTTGCCTAATTCCGAAGAAACTTTAAGAAACCAACAACTTCTCCCGAACTCTGCTCGAAGCAATTTTGGACGCCAAAACACCCAAAATAAATATGGTTGCGAAAACGATTACTATATTTATCACCTTTAATTTTACGGGATATGGCAAGGTTGCGGTAATATTTATAAACTGAAACTTCAGTTGTGCAGCAACAGTTAGCACCCCAAGTAAAATACCTAAAAGTCCGCCCAATGTTGTCATTAAAACACCTTGTAAAAAAAATACGCGCCTCACGCTTTTTAACGTTGCGCCAAGATTATAGAGTGTTTTAATGTTTTTACGCTTGTCTAAAATCATCATAATTATAGAACCGATTACATTGAAAAGAGCAATCATTAAAACCAGCGTGAATATAAGATATACGGCTATATTCTCGGTATTCAGCATTTTATAAAGCGCGTCATTTTGCTCAATTCTATTTTTTACTGAAATTTTATTGTTGAAAATAGACTTTAATTTTTGCGCAACTTTTTCTTCGGAATCGTTTGGTTTCAATTTAACTTCAACCGAAGAAATTTTTGAAGAATCCATTTGAAGTAAATTTCTGGCAAAGTCTATATCAGAAAATACATATTTCGAATTCAAATCTTCATTAACTTCAAATACCCCTGAAACAATTGCAGTTTCCCTGTTAAAAGCTTGAGAAGGATCTAATTTTTGACCTTGGCCAGGTTTAGGAACGTAAATTTCCAAAAGATCGGCATAATCTCGAATGCTCAAATTTAATTTAAGTGCGATGCCTGTACCAATTACCACTTCGTGTTTGTTGGGCTGCAGCCATTCGCTTACATCCAAATATAGCATACTATCTATGGCGTTTACCTTGCCATAATTTTCATCAACCCCTTTTATAAATGCAATATGGTTTTTGCCTTTATAATTTAAAAATACGCGCTCTTCAATAATTTTTGAATATGCTTGAATTCCTTCAATTTTATTAATTTCCGCTGCAGAAGAATCTGAAAATTCCAGGGTTTTCCCAGAAAGAGGGGCTATTTTTAAATCGCTGTCAAAATCATTTGTGAAGAGAAGGCTATAATCTTTTAATCCTGAAAAGCCAGAAAGTACAATGAATAAAGACATTGCGCCAATTACAATACCAATAGCTGCAATTATTGTTATAATATTAATTGCATTGTTGCTGCTTTTTGAAAACAGATATCTTTTGGCAATGTAAAGGGGAAAATTCAAATTATGATTTTTTTCTTTTTTCTAGCAAATCTGGATTTTCTATTGGGTCTTCAACACCTTTCACCGCTTTATCTATATTATCAATATATTCGAGACTATCATCATTGTAAAAATGCAGATCGGGCATTTTGCGGAGTTGGTGTTTTGTAAGTTGCGCTACTTGATGTTTTATTTTAGGCTTTAAGATATTGAGTTCTGCCACCAAGTCTTTAGCATTTCCTGACGGAAAGACGCTTGCGTAAACTTTTGCTATAGATAAATCTGTGGTTACGCTTACCTTTGTTACAGAAATAATAATGCCCATTTTTCCTGCTTCCCGCAACATATTTTGCAATACATTTGCTAAATCATTTTGTAAAACGCCGGCTATTTTTTTTTGTCTATTACTTTCTTCCATCCTGCAAAAGTACACCATTTAAAGATTTGTTATTTTTATAGCCACAAAAAAATAAACTAATGTTAAAAATTGAACATATAGGTATTGCGGTAAAAAATATTGAAGAAGCCAATAAGCTTTATACCAGTTTGCTGGGCGTTCCACCTTACAAGGAGGAAAAAGTAGATGGTGAAGGTGTTAAAACTAGTTTTTTTGCCTGTGGAGAAAGCAAGATAGAACTTTTGGAAGCAACTGAAAGTACAAGCGCAATTTCCAAATTTATTGAAAAAAGAGGAGAAGGTATTCATCACATTGCATTTGCCGTTACGGACATAAAATTAGAAACTGCAAGGCTTAAAAATGATGGATTTGTTGTATTAAACGAACAACCTAAAATAGGGGCAGATAATAAGTTGGTAGTGTTTTTACACCCAAAATCTGCAAATGGCGTTTTAGTTGAACTTTGTCAAGAAATAAATTAAATTAAAAATAAATTTTTTTTGCCTTTAATTTTTTTACATTTGCAAACTTAATTTCGGTCCCATAGCTCAGCTGGTTAGAGCATCTGACTCATAATCAGAGGGTCCATGGTTCGAGCCCATGTGGGACCACATCTTTTGAAACTATTGCTATATCTCATATTTAATTAAGTTGAGATAGTTCTTAAATTTTATGGTATACTTTCTATTAAAGCGCATATAAAGATTAATTAAACGTTAATAAGTATATGGCGAGTGCGTTAAAAAGCTTCATTTTAAAAAAAAATGTTACTTTTAGGCCATAAATGAGTAAAAGTTTTTTACTAACTTAATTTTATGGTTGCTTCCCCACTTTTGAGTTTTTGCAGTGCAATAGCCCTACTCGCGTTAGGAGGGCCAGAGCCTCCAGCTCCCATAACGGGCAATAGACCTCCGCCAGAGCTTCCCATAGATTCTTCTCTTTGGATTCTATTAATTGTAGGTTTGGCTTTTGGTATTTACTTTCTTTTATCAAGAATTAAGGCTTCAAATAGCCATTCATAAGTTTAGCTGCATATTTTCCAATAATATCAAATTCAATATTTACAATACCCCCTTTATGTAGCAAATTCATATTTGTATGGTTATAGGTATAGGGTATAATTGCAACACTAAAACTATTTTCTTCAATGTTAAATACGGTAAGACTTATTCCGTTTATTGTTATCGAACCTTTCTCAACTAATATATTTTCTGGGTGCTGCAGGAAATTGAAAGTATATAACCAACTTCCTTTTTCTTCCTTTATATTAGTACAAATAGCTGTTTGATCTACATGCCCTTGCACCAAATGACCGTCTAATCTATCCCCCAATTTCATTGCTCTTTCTAAGTTAACAAAATTTCCTTCAACTAAGCTTTCAAGATTTGTTTTAGCAAGTGTTTCAGCAATGGCCGTGCATTTATAGGTGTTTGCTTCTATACTTTCCACGGTTAGGCAAACACCATTGTGCGAAACACTTTCGTCAATTTTAAGTTGGTGTGCCAATTGGGTTTCAATAGTAAATTGTAGGTTGGATTCTACATATTCTACGTTTTTAATAATACCAATAGATTCAATAATACCTGTAAACATCGCTTCAATTAATTACATTTGTAAGGCAAAAATAACACTTAAAATTAGTTTCAGGCAATGGATAAACAAGGAAGCAGAATAGTAGGCATATCGATAGGCGATATGAACGGGATTGGCAGTGAGATTATTTTAAAAACATTTGAAGATTCTCGCATGTTGGATCTTTGTACGCCTATTATTTTTGCATCTGTAAAGGTTATGTCACATTTTAAGAAAGTGTATAAGCTTGAATTAAATCTTCACGGAATAGAAAAGGTTGAAGACGCCATACCAAAAAAAGTGAATGTTTTAAATGTTTGGAAAGAACCTGTTGAAATAGATTTTGGAAAGGAAGATAATAAAATCGGCGAATATGCCATAAAATCACTTACCGCAGCTGTGGAAGCACTTAAAAATGATACAATTGACGTACTTGTAACCGCACCTATAAATAAAAGTAATGTGCAGAGTGACACATTCAAATTCCCAGGTCATACAGATTATCTAAACCAAGAATTGGAAGGAGATAGTTTAATGTTGCTTATTTCTGAAGATTTGCGGGTTGGTCTGCTCACAGATCACGTTGCAGTAAAAGATGTTGTAAAAAATATTACAAGGGCAAGCATAGAAAAGAAGATTAATACTATAAACCAGACATTAATCAAAGATTTTGGAATCATTAGACCAAAAATTGCGGTTTTGGGAATCAATCCACATAATGGCGACAACGGCGTAATTGGTGATGAAGACGATACTGTTTTACGACCTACATTGGACAATCTTCGCAAAAATGGGAAAATCGTTTTAGGTCCTTATGCGGCAGATAGTTTTTTTGGCTCGGGCAACTATAAAAATTTTGATGTTATAATTGCAAGCTATCACGACCAAGGCTTAATACCATTTAAAACGTTAGCTTTTGGCAACGGCGTAAACTACACAGCCGGACTAAACAAGATTAGAACTTCACCTGATCATGGGACGGCATACGACATTGCAGGCAAGAATCTCGCAAATTTCGAGTCTTTTAGACAAGCAGTTTATGCTGCTTTAGACATTTACCAAACTCGTGCAGATTATAATGAAATGGCCGAAAACCCACTTCAGGTTCAGCGTAGAAGACCACAGTCTAAAAAGAATTACGAAAAGTAATTTTCTATTAAAATAATTTTTTATCTTTGCGCCCGCCTTAACCATAAGGTGAAGGAGTAAAATAGAAGTGATAATGAAGGCATTGAAAGAATTTACCATCCCATTTGTGGGGTTGAAATTAGGACAGCACCACTTTAACTTTACAATAGACAATACGTTCTTTGAGCATTTTGAGTATACTGAATTTAATGCCGCAAATATTAAACTCGATGTATTATTGGATAAAAAAACTACATTACTGGAATTTTCAATCACATTTTCGGGCAACGTAAATGTAAATTGTGATGTAACCAACGAGCCTTTTGAACAAAAAGTTGAAGGAAAAAATCACTTGGTTGTAAATTTTGGAGAAGAATTTAATGATGAAGATGAAGATTTAATAATTTTACCTCACGGCAGTTATGAAGTGAGTATAGCCCAATATGTTTATGAATCTATAATCCTATCCTTGCCAAGCAGAATGGTGCATCCCGGAGTAGAGGACGGCACACTAAAAAGTGATATACTTGATAAGTTAAAAGAATTAGAACCGAAGGCATTAGAAGAAAAGAAAATAAAAATTACGGAGAAGAATAACAATACAGACCCACGTTGGGATAAATTAAAAAACCTATTAACGGACAAATAATAAATAGTAATGGCACATCCAAAGAGAAAAACCTCGAAAACGAGAAGAGATAAAAGAAGAACTCACTATAAAGCAACTGCACCAACAATTGCTACCGACCCAACAACAGGTGAGGCTCACCTTTTTCACAGAGCACATTGGCACGAAGGTAAATTATATTACAGAGGTCAAATTGTGATTGATTCAGTTGAAGAAGTAGAGGCTTAGTCAAAAGTTTTTTCTTAAACTCCCTCAGCAATGTGGGGGTTTTTTTGTTTTTTAATGTACTGATTGCAATTTCAGAGCATTTTCGGCTATTTTTAGCCGAATTTTTAGTAATTTTCATTCCTTTTAAAAGGTTTTGGCCTTTTTTGTTGAATTTAACAAATATCTATGAGCACGATTACGGCAGCTATTACTGCTGTTGGAGGATACGTACCAGATTACGTTCTCTCTAACAAAGTTTTGGAAACGATGGTTGACACTACAGATGAGTGGATAACAACAAGAACAGGAATTAAGGAAAGACGCATTTTAAAGGACAAAGACAAAGGCACAAGCTATCTCGCTATTCAAGCCGCCAAAAATTGTCTTGCAAAAAACAACACCAATCCAGAAGATATAGATTTATTGATAATGGCAACCACAACGCCAGATATGCCAGTGGCTTCCACGGGCGTTTACGTAGCAACCCAAATTGGAGCCATAAACGCATTTTCTTATGATTTGCAAGCAGCCTGCTCTAGTTTTCTGTACGGTATGAGTACTGCTGCCAGATATATAGAATCTGGAAAATATAAAAAAGTGCTCTTAATTGGTGCAGATAAAATGTCGTCAATAATTGATTATACAGACAGAACCACATGTATAATATTCGGCGACGGAGGTGGCGCTGTTTTATTCGAACCAAATAGTGAAGGCCTAGGGCTTAAAGACGAATATTTAAGAAGTGACGGCATTGGGAGACCACATCTTAAAATTGATGCTGGAGGATCTTTAATGCCTTCAAGTATTGAAACCGTTACCAATAAAATGCATTACGTTTACCAAGACGGTAAAACAGTTTTTAAATTTGCCGTTTCAAACTTGGCAGATGTCTGCGAAAAAATGATGAAACGCAATTCTTTAACTGAAGCTGATGTTGCCTGGTTAGTACCCCACCAAGCCAATAAACGTATAATTGACGCAGCCTCACACAGAATGAATTTGCCCGACGAAAAGGTGATGATCAATATTCACAAGTATGGCAATACCACTTCAGCAACCTTGCCATTGTGCCTTTCAGATTACGAAAAGCAATTAAAAAAAGGAGACAATTTAATTTTTGCATCCTTTGGTGGAGGCTTTACTTGGGGCGCCGTTTATGTAAAATGGGCCTACGATTCATAATTCAACTATTAATACCAACTCAATTACTTATAATATGGATTTAAAAGACATACAAAACTTGATCAAATTTGTAGCCAAAAGTGGCGCAAGTGAAGTGAAAATTGAAACCGACGATATAAAAATAACTATCAAAACGGGATCTGAAGGAGGCGAAACTACATACATTCAACAAATTCCAGGAATGAGCCAGCCACAACAAATGATGCCGCAGATGCCGCAACAACAGGCACAACCTTCAAATGAAAGCACTGCCCCAGCTGCAGATGAAACGTCAAAATATATCACTATTAAATCTCCAATTATTGGAACACTTTACCGTAAGCCTTCACCGGACAAACCAGTTTTTGTTGAGGTGGGCACAACAATTGCAGTAGGCGATGTTCTTTGCGTTATTGAAGCAATGAAGCTTTTTAACGAGATAGAAAGTGAAGTTTCCGGAAAAATAGTGAAGGTTTTGGTGGATGACTCTTCTCCGGTAGAATTTGACCAACCATTGTTTTTAGTAGATCCATCGTAAATATAATATCCAAATCATAAATCGCAAATCATAATTTTTGTTATTTGCTTTTTTATCATTTGTAATTTAAAGAAAATTATGTTTAAAAAAATATTAATAGCAAACAGGGGCGAAATAGCCTTGCGTATTATTCGTACCTGCCGAGAAATGGGGATTAAAACGGTTGCCGTTTATAGCAAGGCAGACGAAGAAAGCCTACACGTTCGCTTTGCTGATGAAGCTGTTTGTATTGGTCCAGCGCCAAGCGCCCAAAGCTATCTAAAAATTTCAAACATTATTGCAGCGGCTGAAATTACAAACGCAGATGCAATACATCCAGGTTATGGTTTTCTTTCTGAAAATGCTAAATTTTCAAAAATATGTAAAGAGCATAACTTCAAATTTATTGGAGCATCTCCGGAGATGATTGAGAAAATGGGAGACAAAGCAACAGCAAAAGCAACGATGATTGAAGCTGGTGTACCAGTAGTTCCGGGCAGCGAAGGCATTATTCCTTCTTTTGAAAGATGCGAAGAATTGGCAGAAGAAGTTGGTTATCCTATAATGCTGAAGGCAACTGCAGGAGGCGGCGGCAAGGGAATGCGCGGCGTTTTTAAAAAAGAAGACCTTCGCAAAGCATGGGATAGCGCACGGCAAGAAGCTGCGGCGGCATTTGGAAATGATGGTATGTATATGGAAAAGCTAATTGAAGAGCCTCGCCATATTGAAATTCAAGTGGTTGGAGATAGCACCGGCAGAGCTTGCCACCTTTCAGAGCGAGATTGTTCTATACAGCGTCGTCATCAAAAACTTACCGAGGAAACTCCAAGTCCGTTTATGACCAAAAAGTTAAGAAACGACATGGGTTTAGCCGCTGTAAAAGCAGCCGAATATATTAAATATGAAGGCGCCGGAACGGTAGAATTTTTGGTCGATAAACATCGAAATTTCTACTTTATGGAGATGAACACTCGTATTCAAGTAGAACACCCAATTACCGAACAAGTAATTGATTACGACCTTATTAGAGAACAAATATTGGTTGCTGCAGGTATTCCAATTTCAGGAAAAAATTATACACCACAATTACATTCAATTGAATGTAGGATAAATGCTGAAGATCCTTACAACGATTTTAGACCGTCACCGGGAAAAATTACGGTACTGCACGCGCCGGGCGGCCACGGTATTCGACTTGACACTCACGTTTATGCAGGTTATACAATTCCGCCAAACTACGATAGCATGATTGCCAAGCTAATAACTACGGCGCAAACTAGAGAAGAGGCAATCAACAAAATGAAGCGTGCGTTAGATGAATTTGTGATCGAGGGTATTAAAACTACAATCCCATTTCATAGACAATTAATGGATCACCCAGATTATATTGCTGGAAATTACACCACGGCATTTATGAATACTTGGCATATGAACGAGCCAGAAGAGGAGTAAATGAAATTTACAGTTTTCAGTTGCAGTAAGCAGTAAAATATGTTACATTGAAACTGAAATTAAAAATTAAAAGCATCGAATCCCTTTAGTTTACTTTTGGAATTTGGTGCTTTTTTAATTAACTGAACTATTTTAAAATGAACTTAAGCTTTTGGGAGCGTAAAACCTGGCTTTCCGATATAGATTTTGCTATAATTGGAAGCGGTATTGTTGGTTTAAATACAGCGCTTTTTCTTCGGAAGAAATTCCCTAATGCTAAAATTGTAATTTTCGAAAGAGGTATTTTGCCAAGTGGAGCAAGTACAAAAAATGCAGGTTTTGCTTGCTTCGGAAGTATTTCAGAAATATTGGAAGATCTAAAAACCCATTCCGAAGAAGAAGTTGTTCAATTGGTCCAAGATCGGGTAGATGGTTTACAAATATTGAGAGAAACGGTTGGAGATAGGTTATTAGATTACCAACAATGGGGCGGATATGAACTTTTTTCAGAGGATGATTCAGAATTATATAATGATTGCTTTCAGAATATTGAATACATCAATTCTCTATTGAAACCAATTTTCAAAGAACCAATTTTTTCAGTTAAGAAACAGGAATTTGGATTTCAAAATGTAAACCAAAATCTCATCTTTAATAATTTTGAAGCGCAAATAGATACTGGAAAAATGATGATGGAATTGGTAAAAATAGCAATTTCAGAAAATATATTAATTCTAAATTCAACTGCCATTTCTAAAATTGAAGATATCGGAAATGCGGTGCTGCTAGAAATAAACGACTCAGAAACCATTTCAGTAAAAAAACTGGCAATTGCTACAAATGGCTTTGCAAAACAACTTTTAAATGTAGAAGTAAAACCTGCAAGAGCACAGGTTTTAATAACGGAGCCTATTAAAAATTTAAAGATTAAAGGCACTTTCCATTTAGATAAAGGATATTATTATTTCAGAAATATAGGCGATAGAATTTTATTTGGCGGCGGCAGGAATCTAGATTTTAAAGCTGAAGAAACAACTGAATTTGGTTTAACTTCCAAAGTCCAACAAAGTCTGGAAAACAAACTAAAAGAAATTATTCTGCCAAACACGCCTTTCAAAATTGAGCAACGTTGGAGCGGAATTATGGGCGTTGGAAATCTTAAAAAACCTATTGTACAACAAATTTCAAATAACGTATTTTGCGGCGTAAGATTGGGTGGAATGGGCGTGGCAATTGGCAGTAATATTGGCAGAAGATTAGGCGAAATTGCTTCAGAATAAACCTGAATTTAATTTCAAATTTTACGAAATGTTATCTTAAAAACTTCAATTTAAAAACTTTAAATGGTAAAAAGAATTTTTAAATTCATCTTCAAAATATTACTTTGGTTTATTGGCCTGAGTATATTTTTTGTACTTCTTTTTAAATTTGTTCCTGTTCCATTTACACCATTAATGGCTATTCGTTCTATTGAAGGCGACAAAAATTACGAAACAAAACATAGTTGGAAATCTATAGACCAAATTTCACAAAGCCTTCAATTAGCCGTAATTTGTTCAGAAGATCAACTATTTTTAGAACACAATGGTTTTGATACAAAAGCGATAGAAAAGGCATTTAAAAACAACGAAAAAGGTAAAAAAGTTCGCGGTGGCAGTACCATTTCACAACAAACCGCGAAGAATGTTTTTTTATGGCCGGGAAGAACTTGGGTGCGAAAAGGGTTTGAAGTATATTTTACATTCTTAATTGAGCTTTGTTGGAGCAAAGAGCGAATTATGGAAGTTTACCTAAACAGTATTGAAATGGGCGAGGGCGTTTTTGGCGCTGAAGCAGCTTCTCAGTATTGGTTTCATAAATCCGCGAAAAATTTGAGCGTACAAAATGCAGCGGCAATTGCGGCAATTTTACCAAATCCTCGAAAATATAAAGCTAATCCTCCCGGAAATTATGTGGCACGACACACTAATTGGGTTGTTAGGCAAATGAGTTATTACGGCCCGTTTACATTGGAGAAAAAGAAAATGAAGACGGTTGAAAAAACTAAAAAGAAGAAGAAAAAATGACAACGTTAGAAATTAAGACAACCCTTCTGCAAGAAATAAATAGCCAAGTAACAAAAAGGCAATCAAAAATTAAGCAAACCATTGCAGATATTGAAGAATCGTTGTTGGAAGAAAGTAAAAGCAGTAGCGGCGATAAACACGAAACTGGCCGCGCAATGTTACAAATAGACCGTGAAAATGCCGGAAAACAACTTTCTGAAGTGGAAAACGTGATTGCCATAGTCAAAAAAATTGATGTAACTGCAAAGTCAGATTATATCCGTTTGGGCAGTTTGGCTCATACCAATAACGGCACTTATTTTTTGAGCCTTTCTATTGGCACTGTTACAATTGCGGCGAATAACTTTATTTGTGTAGCTTTAAATTCGCCAATTGGATTGGTGCTTTCTGGAAAGAAAAAGGATGAAGATTTTAATTTTAATGGAAAAGATTATAAAATTTTGGCAGTGAAATAAGTCTTTTATTTTTTTACGTTTTCAAGCAAAAAATCTTCAACTTCAATATTCTCATCACTGTGAAGTACACTTACATCACCTGTAGTTTCAAGAATTACGGCCTTTACTTGACTTAGTCTGATAACATTTGCCTCTCGCAATTTACTGCGAAGTTCATCTTTAGTAATCCTACACTTTTTCATATTTTCTTCAATCATATTCTCGCCCAACATTAATAAAACTGGCGAATTATCCAATAAATCTCTTGCCCCATTACTTTTAAACTGAAGCAATGATATAAGATAATTTAATAAATATAAGACACCAATTATAACAATCCCCAATAGCAATTTAGGATTGCCCGTGCCAATACTCATTGCGAGCAGATTACCGATGGCAACTGTATTAACAAAATCGAACCCCGTCATTTTACTGAAACTTTTAAGCCCAAAAATGCGGGTGTATAAAATAATGGCGATATAAATAACAATTGTGCCAAACAACACCGAAAACAAATTATCCAGCGTAAAATCTTTATTAAAATAATCCCAGTTCATACCTTTGTTTTTCTTAAAGATATACTTATTTTTTTCTCTTTCGTTAATGTTTTTTTAAAAGACAACTATCAAGGTTTAAATTTCTTTTAAATGCGATAGTTTTCCACTAATTTTAAATTAAAATTTAATAGATGAATAAAATAATTCTACTTAAAAGTCGTCCAAAAGGAATGCCAACATTAGATAATTTCGAATTTAAGGAAGAAGAAAAACCAAAACCGAAAGATGGTGAAATGCTTTTAAAGTCTAAATATGTTTCGGTAGACCCATATTTGCGCGGAAGAATGCGAGATGAGAAAAGTTATATTGCACCTTTTGAAGTTGGTAAGCCTATGGAATCTGCCATAATTGCTGAAGTTATTGAGAGCAAAAATTCTAATTTTGAAAAAGGCGATTTTGTAAATGGCATGTTGCAGTGGAAGGAATTTCATACTTCCGACGGAAAAGGTTTGAATAAAGTTGATGGTGAAAAAGCGCCTTTAAAAGCATATTTGGGCGTTTTGGGCTTAACCGGAATCACGGCTTATTTAGGTTTGGAAAAAATAGGCAAATTGGAAAAGGGCGAAACATTATTGGTTTCTGGTGCTGCCGGTGCAGTTGGTAGCATTGTAGGCCAAATTGGCAAAATAAAAGGGTGTAAGATTGTAGGAATTGCAGGCACTGACGAAAAAACCGAACGCCTTGAAGAAAAATTTGGTTTTGACGCCACCATAAATTATAAAACTACATGTGATATACGAAAAGCAATAAAGGAAGCGTGTCCCGATGGTGTTGATTTTTATTACGACAATGTAGGTGGCGCAATTTTAGATGCTGCCTTGGCGAATATGAATAAATTTGGACGCGTTATAAATTGTGGCGCAATTTCACTTTACAATAGCAAAGAAATACCAACGGGTCCGCGTGTTGAAACTACCTTAATCAAAAAAAGTATTTTGATGCAAGGCTTTACGGTTCGCGATTATGTTAAGGATTTTGGTCCCGCACAAAAGCAATTGGCAGCTTGGATGGAAGCGGATAAGTTAGAGTATTTAGAAACCGTAGTTGAAGGTTTTGATGAAATACCGCAAGCTTTTTTAGATCTTTTTGAAGGCAAAAATAAAGGGAAGATGATTGTGAAGGTATTTTAATTGGATAGTCCAAATTGTAGCTTTTTTTTCGGCTGAAATTAATTTTCAGCCCTTTTCTTTAAATAAATAAATTTGCCAGTTTCTATTGATTCTGAATTTTTAAAAAAGATTGTATTCCCTTCTAATTTTGCTTCAATTAAATAATCATCTCCTTTAAAATAACTATTTGAAACCTGAACATAAAGAGGAGTTTCTTCTTTGGAAATTTCTAATTGATGCGGTAAAAGCAGCATTTCTTCCGAAGAAAAAATATCTTTTGGCAAATTCGTTACTTCTCCGAAAAAACCCAATTCATATTCAGTTGATGCATTTTCATAAACTTCCTGCGCACTTCCATATTTCAGTATTTTACCGTTTTTCAACATACAAATCTTATCAGAAAAAGCCAAAGCCTCTTCACTATCGTGAGTGGCGGTGATGCAAGAAATATTGTTTTGCTTCAAATAAGAATAGATAGAACGGCGCAATTTATTTTTTTGAAAAGCATCAATATTGCTGAAAGGCTCATCCAAAAGCAAAATTTCTGGCTTTTGTGCCAAGGCTTTTGCAAGCGCAGTTCGTTGTTTTTGTCCACCGCTTAATGTTTTCACTAATTTATTTTCAAAATTTTCAAGATTAACTGCTTTTAATAATTTGGCAATTCTAAGTGTATCTTCCTCTTTATTTAAGCCGGTAAGATGGCTGCTAATATTTTCAGCAACCGTGCTAAAAGGCATAAGATTAAAGTCCTGAGCTACTAATTTCATAAATTTTTCGCCTGGAATTAATGCTTTTGTTGGCCCTAAAAGTTGCTTGCCGCTATAACTTATTTCGCCATTTTCTAAATGAAGTAACCCATAAATAAGGTGTAAAAGTGTAGATTTTCCACAGCCACTTTCGCCCAATATTGAAAGATGCTCGCCAGCTTTCAGCGAAAATTGAATATCCTTCAAAATGGTTTCTTTGGAATAAGAAAAGGAATGAAAATTTACTTGGAGCATATTTTAAAATTTATACAACAATCATTTCAAACTTAAAAACCTTCAGTATTTGGCTGAAGGTTTTTAAGATAACTATAAAATTAAACGATTATTTTTTAGACATAGTTTTCATAGTATTTGGCAATTCTTTAAACCCCATATTATAAAGTGTAAAACCAAAAATATCTGCGGTTTGGTCTATTGTTTTGCTAATTGGTGTTCCCGCGCCGTGACCTGCGTCGGTTTCAATTCTAATCAAAACTGGATTTGTGCCACTTTGCTTTGCTTGAAGTTGGGCTGCAAATTTAAAACTATGTGCGGGCACAACTCTATCATCGTGATCTCCTGTTGTTACTAATGTTGCAGGATATTTTACGCCTTCTTTTACATTTTGTACGGGCGAATAAGCCAGTAAATAATCAAACATTTCTTTGCTATCTTCGGCTGTGCCATAATCGTACGCCCAACCTGCGCCAGCTGTAAATGTGTGGTATCGCAACATATCCATTACACCAACTGCTGGTAAGGCTACTTTCATTAAATCTGGTCTTTGAGTCATAACGGCTCCAACTAAAAGTCCGCCGTTCGAGCCGCCACGAATAGCTAAATAGTTGCTAGATGTATATTTATTATCAATTAAATATTGTGCTGCCGCAATAAAATCGTCAAACACATTTTGCTTTTTCATTTTTATGCCAGCATTGTGCCATTTCTCACCGTACTCGCCACCACCGCGTAAATTTGGCACCGCATAAACACCGCCTTGCTCCATCCAAACGGCATTGGTAATGCTAAAACTTGGTTGCAAACTTATGTTGAAACCGCCGTAACCGTAAAGGATTGTTGGATTTTTCCCATCAAGTTTCAAGCCTTTTTTATAGGTTATAATCATTGGTATTTTTGTTCCATCTTTTGAATTATAAAAAATC
Source organism: Aequorivita sp. (assembly GCA_965219125.1). Lineage (GTDB taxonomy): Bacteria > Bacteroidota > Bacteroidia > Flavobacteriales > Flavobacteriaceae > JBBSOK01. The sequence goes on along the minus strand of CBDCMO010000002.1, from coordinate 1,970,345 downwards.
TGTTTGCTTTCATAATTGTCTGGATTGAAATCTATTTCTGGCTTAACGTACAATTCTGAAGTTCCTTTTTCAATATCATATTTGTATATACTGCCTGGAATAATATAGTTGGTGAAAGAATAATAAAGAATTTTATCCTCTTTTTTAGCACCAAAACCTCCTCCGCTACCAATATCCGGCAACGTAATTTCCCTAACTTGTTTTCCGCTGTAATCATATTGATAAACCTTTGAGACAGCATCTACCATATATTCGGTAAAAAAATAGCCGCCGCCAGTTGATGGGCTTAAAACATTTTCTGTTTCCGGAATAAAATCTACCCAATTTTCTGGAGTTGGGTTTGCAGCATCAACAGTTACAATTTTCTGGTTTGGTGCATTCCTATTAGTTACTATAAATAATTTTGTCCCAACATTATCAATTATATAAGAATTGCTATCTGTATTATCAAGAATTGTAATTAGCGGGCTATCAGGTTTTGATAAATCTTTAATAAACAACTTATTTCCCGTTGTTGAAGTGCTCGCGGTAATTTGTAAATATCTATTGTCTTCGGAAACACTCCCACCAACATACCGATGTTTTTCAGCTTCGGTGCCGCCATATATAAGTTTGTCCGTTGTTTGTTTTGTTCCAAGTTTGTGATAAAATAATTTGTGTTGATCTGTTTTTGCCGAGAGTTCACTTCCTTTTGGTTTGTCATAACTTGAATAATAAAAACCATCATTTCCCTTCCAAGAAATACTACTGAATTTTAAGTCTTTTAGCGTATCTTCAATTACTTTTTTAGTTTCAACATTCATAACAAGGGCTTTGCGCCAATCGCTGCCACCTTCCGAAATTGAATATGCGGCTAAACTTCCATCTTCAGAAAAATCTAATCCGCCCAATGATATTGTGCCGTCTTCCTTAAACGTATTTGGATCTAAGAAAATTTCAGCAGATTTGGGAGCTGCACCATTCTTATAGCGATAAATCACATACTGATTTTGGAGTCCATCATTTTTGTAGAAATAAGTATAATTCCCTTCAATAAAAGGAGCACCAACTTTTTCATAATTCCAAAGTTTTGATAATCTATCTTTCAAAGCCTGTCTAAATGGAATTTTTTCTAAATACGAATAGGTACGTTTATTTTCTTCCTTCACCCAGTTTTCGGTATCCGCGCTACGATCATCTTCCATCCACCGATACGGATCTGCCACTTTTTCTCCAAAATAGTTGTCTATTTGATCACCTTTTTTGGCGTTTGGATATGTAAGGTCAACGTTATTTTGTGATGAAACTGCAGTAATTGAAAGAACAATCATAAATGTTGCGATACTTTTTTTCATAAAATTAATTTTATATTGATTCAAATAAGAAATTGCCGATTCATTAAAAATCGAGAAATCTCTTGAAATTACTTTTCAGCTATTTTCGAAACAAAGGTTTATAAACTCTCCAATGTTTATAGATTAAAACGATGTTTAAAATCGCGATTACCAATGCTCCCCAAATATCCGACACATCTAAAAATAAATGGAAAAGTACAATATTTACTGAAATTGGAGCTAATAATAACAGCGCAAAAGGCACCCATTTGTTGAGCAGCAAAAGCAGTGCTACGAAAATTTCGAGAGCACCAACTACATAAAGCATATAGCCGCTTGCCTGTAAAGAATTCATAAAATTGGTGGCATCTTCTGGCATTACCGGCGCAGGCATAAAACCGATAAATTTGTTGAGTCCAAAAACTAATAGGCCAATGGCCAATAAATATCGTAGGATTGTAGTAAAAGTTGAATTCATATTAGTGTAGTTTAGGTTTCAGTTTAAAGATAGTTAAAAAAAGAAAACCGTTAACCAAACGATTGATATTGAGATGCTTTTTTATTTATTAGAATAAACCGTAAGCAAGCTATAATATCGAATTCAATACGATTCTAAATATAATCCGAAACTACTGAAAATTATACTATCTTATTTTTCACAAGATATTCAGCTATTTGAATAGCGTTTGTAGCAGCACCTTTACGAAGGTTGTCACTAACAATCCACATATTTAACGTATTTGGTTGGCTTAAATCTCGGCGGATTCTGCCAACAAAAACCTCATCTTTATTATGAGCGTAAATTGGCATTGGATAGGTATTTGTGTCTGGATTATCCTGCACGGTCACGCCCGGCGTTTCATTAAGTGTTTTTCTGATATCACTTAAATCGAAATCATTATGAAACTCTACATTCACAGATTCGCTATGTCCGCCAGCGGTTGGAATGCGCACTGCTGTTGCTGAAATTGAAAAAGTGCGGTCATCCAATATTTTTTGTGGCTCGCGCGAAAGTTTCAATTCTTCTTTGGTGTACCCATTTTCAGAAAATGAATCACAATGCGGCAGTGCATTTTTGAAGATTGGATACGGATATGCCATTTCGCCTTTTATACCGGCAATTTCGTTTTCCAATTGTCTTACTGCTTTTACGCCAGTACCGGAAACTGATTGGTATGTTGAAACGATAACCCTTCGCATTTTATATTTTTTGTGCAAAGGCGCCAAACACATAACAAGTTGAATGGTTGAGCAATTTGGGTTGGCAATTATCTTGTCATTTTTGGTTAGTAGGTTTGCATTAATTTCTGGAACAATCAACTTTTTATCGGCGTCCATTCTCCAAGCTGAACTGTTGTCAATTACGGTTGTTCCTGCAGCTGCAAATTTTGGCGCCCATTCCAAAGAAACATCACCTCCGGCAGAAAATATTGCAATGTCTGGTTTGGCTAAAACCGCTTTTTCCAAACCAATTACGGTAAGCTCTTTATCTTTGAAAGCAATTTTTTTACCAACCGAATTTTCTGAGGCAACCAATAAAAGCTCGTCCATTTCGAAATTTCTTTCTGCCAGTAACGTCAACATTACTTCACCAACCATTCCTGTGGCGCCTACAACTGCTAATTTCATTCAATTAAATTTTAGTTAGAAATTGATAGATTATGATCTAAATTATTCAAAGCGCAAAAATAATCATTATCGATTTGAAATAAATAATAAATAAATTGATTGTGACTAGATTTTGAAATTCAAAAAAAGAACCCTCGCTAGCGATTGCTTTTGAGGGTTTAAGTTAGTAAATATGTAATGCAGCGGTACTTCGGTACAATTTTTATAAAAGGCTAAAAGCATTTTATAAAAATCACTCAGTAACCTTTACTCTTGAATAGATTACTGAGTTTAAGGGGTTATTTTTTACGAAGCTCGTCTCTAATTTCCATTAGCAACTGTTCTTGCGTTGGGCCGGCTGGCGCGGCAGGCGCTTCAACTTGTTTCTTTTTAGTTTTGTTGTATGCTTTTACAATTATAAATAAGACAAAACCAACAATTACCAAATTGATAAGTGCATTAATCCATTTTCCATACATTATGGCATTTTCTGGCGTTGCAACTGTGCCGTCGGCAGCTAGCACTGCCGGATCTAATATTACTTTCATATCGGCAAAATCTACTCCACCGGAAAAGTGACCAACTATTGGCATCATGATATCGGTGACAAAACCATTTACAACAAGGCCAACGGCACCTGCCAAAATAACGGCTATGGCAAGATCTATTACATTGCCTGTCATTATAAAATTTTTGAATTCTTTAAGCATATCTAGTTAGTTAGGGGTTATTAGTACGAATTTATGAAAAAATAAGCAACAATTTATTTTTTACCATCAGTTTCGGCAAACCACTCTTTTTATGCGTTGTGAAACCGCTGTGAGCAATTCGTACGGAATAGATCCAATTTGTTTTGAAAGCTCTTCAGCTGTTGGGTTTTCTCCGAATACGATTACTTCATCACCTTCTGCACAATCTATATTTGTGATGTTTACCATAATCATATCCATACAAACGTTCCCAACAATTGGCGCTTTTTTCCCGTTTATACTTACCCAACCTTTACCTTTTCCGTAGGAACGCGGAATTCCATCTGCGTGGCCAATTGGCAAGGTTGCAGTTGTGGTATTTTCTGATGCTATAAAAGCGCGATTATAACCAACAGATTCCCCTTTTTTAATATGATGAATTTGGGAAATTACCGTTTTTAGGGTTGAAATAGGAATCAATTTTTTATTTTCTTCTGCATCATTCCCAAAACCGTACAAACCAATGCCTGTTCTAACCATATCGAATTGCGCTTCGGGATAGTTGATAATACCTGAAGTATTTAAAATATGAAGGATTGGTTGATACCCTAAACCTTCAATCATTTTGTCTGAAATGGTTTTAAAAAGTGAAATTTGCTTTAACGTGTATTCTCGTTCATTCAAATCTTCGGTCGCTGCAAGATGTGAAAGCATTGACCTAACTGTAATGCTTTTTGTGTTTTTCAGCAGATTTAAGATTTCTGAAATATCTTCAGAAGTAAAACCCAATCTATTTAATCCTGTATTAAATTTTAGATGGATTGGATATTTTTCAAGCTTATTTTCTTCCGAATATGCGATAAATTCCTTCAACATTTTAAGTGAATAAATGCTTGGCTCCAAACATCTTTCAACAATCATTTCAAAATTAACGGGCAATGGATGAAGCACCAAAATTGGAGTTTGAACTTGATTATCCCGAAGCGTAACACCTTCGCCAGCATATGCAACGGCAAAATAATCTACTTTGAGTTTTTCAAGTTCTTGGGCAATTGCGACACTTTCGCTGCCGTAGCCAAAAGCTTTAACAACCGCCAAAAGTTTGGTTTTGGTCTTAATTTTTGAACGTAGATAGTTATAATTATGGTCGAGTGCGTTTAGGTTTATCTCTAAAACAGTTTCGGAAGCTTTCTGCATTTAGGCTTGCTTTTTTGGGGTAATTTCAACCGCATCTTTCAACTCGATCTTACTTACCTTTTCGCGCAGAACGGCTTTAAAATAGGCTGCGCGGCTTAATGGCTCATATTCTTCGGTTTCGCCCAATAAAACTAAAGCGTCACTTTTTGCCTTTCGATAGCTGTAATTTGCGAGATTGCCGGTTCGCGTACAAACGGCGTGTACTTTGGTGACATATTCGGCAGTTGCCATAAGCGCAGGCATTGGTCCAAATGGGTTACCTTTATAATCCATATCGAGCCCCGCAACAATTACGCGTACGCCGCGGTTGGCAAGATCGTTGCAAACTTTTACTATTTCATCGTCAAAAAATTGGGCTTCATCTATCCCAACAACATCACAATTGTCGGCCAAAATCGGTATATTCGCCGCAGCAGGAACGGGCGTAGATCTTATTTCATTACTATCGTGGCTTACTACCATTTCTTCGTTATAACGAGTATCGATGGCAGGTTTAAAAATTTCGACTTTTTGCCGCGCAAATTGAGCACGCTTTAATCTTCGGATAAGTTCTTCGGTCTTGCCAGAAAACATAGAGCCGGCAATAACTTCAATCCAACCGAATTGCTCTTTTTGGTTAACGGTATTTTCGAGGAACATAGTAGATAGTTAAACTTGAAATAATTAAAGTTGATGTTTATAATAAGGTTGCGTAAATTTATAAAAACAAAAACACAATAATAAGGCAAATAAAAAAAGATATGAAGAACAAGTTGCGGGCACGCATAAAACAATTGGCAAACCAGCTAATTACGGATGAAGCAAGTTTTAATACTGCGAAAATGAAGGAGAAAATAGGGCAGCTTTATGACAGGTTGACAATATTGGAATATCTTGAGGCACAAATTGAAAAGACTTCTGAAAACACAACTTCGCAAGAAAGCAATTCACTGGACAGTAAAAGTTTTAGGGAAGAAAGTTGGTTTAATGAGCCGGAGCAACTGCCAAAATCGCCACATACCGAAGATTTGATAGAGCCTTTAATGGAAAAAATTAAGGACATTGTCGCCCAAATGCCGCAAGAAGCAGATAGGATTGATGAAATGCTGAATGAAGTTTTGCCAAAACAATTTGTTGAAAGCACAAAGCCAAAAACAGATATAAATGATATTGAAGTTTTTGCCCAAAGCTATCAGACAATGCCCGAGTTTGAACGTAAGCAACCCATGTTGGATTTTACTGAAGAAACAAAAAGTGAAACTGCTGAAGAAGTAAAAATTTCCGAAGACAAGAAAGAATATCCAAAACCTGCCGAAACTAGTTTTGTAACACAACCCGAACAGCAAATTGAAAAGCAACAAACAAGTGTAAATACTGAAACTCGCTCAAAATCTATAAATGATTCTGTAAAGCAAGGATTAAATGTGGGCTTAAATGATAGAATGGCATTTATTAAACATCTTTTTGATGAAAGCGCAGAAGATTATGCCCGCGTACTTTCACAGATAAATACCATGAGCAGTTTTGAAGAAGCACAAAATTTTATAAAAGGACAGGTTAAACCAGATTATAATTATTGGTTGCAAAAAGATATGTACGCCGAACGTTTTATGGCGCTTGTTGAAAAAAGTTTTAATTAAACATAATTGAAAATACATTAAATGAAAGCCCAAAGAATAGTTTATTGGATTTCCACCATACTTTTTTGTGCAATTATGTTGTACTCGGCAGGATTGTATTTTTTAAATTATGAAATGATTGAAGGTGCATTCAAACATTTAGGATATCCTTCTTACCTAATCTATCCGTTAGCAGCTGCAAAAATTTTGGGTGTTGGGATGATTTTATGGCGTTATAGCCGTTGGTTAACAGATTGGGCATATGCAGCCTTTTTCTTTGAACTTATTTTGGCAGCAATGGCGCATCATTTTGTTGGCGAAGCAGCAACTTTTCCGTTAGTAGCTTTGCTGCTTTTGATTATTTCGTTTTTCTTCGGAAAAGCGGTGAGATATTAAATAGGCAATAGGTATTAGACAATTGGCATTGGTTTAAAAAGTTTGAAATTCTGCGTTTGAAACTCTATATTTTTTATTAAAAATTCTTCAAAATAAAAATGGCAAAATTATACCTCGTTCCAACACCAATCGGTAATTTGAAAGATATGACATTTCGTGCGGTTGAAGTGCTAAAGGAAGTAGATTTAATACTTGCCGAAGACACCCGAAATAGCGGCAAATTGTTGAAACATTTTGAAATTTCAACACATATGCACAGCCACCATATGCACAACGAGCATAAAACGGTTGAAGGTATTGTTAAGCGAATTCAAAGCGGAGAGAAAATTGCATTAATAAGCGATGCCGGCACGCCAGCAATTAGCGACCCAGGTTTTTTACTTACACGAGCCTGCGTAGAAGCCGGCATTGAAGTAGATTGTTTACCGGGCGCAACCGCATTTGTGCCAGCCTTGGTAAACAGTGGCTTGCCAAATGATAAATTTGTTTTCGAAGGCTTTTTACCACCCAAAAAAGGACGCCAAACAAGATTACTTTTACTTGCCGAAGAAACACGAACAATGGTTTTTTATGAAAGTCCGCATAAACTTTTAAAAACACTTTCCCAATTTATTGAATATTTTGGAGCCGATAGACAAATGTCGGTTTCAAGAGAAATTACAAAACTGCACGAAGAAACAAAACGCGGAACGGTTCAGGAAGTTTTGGATTATTACACCGCCAATCCACCGAAAGGGGAGATTGTTTTGGTTGTTGCGGGGAAATAAATTTAATTTAAATACAATCTTCAACTGAAAAACCTACTACCAACAATCCGAAACTGCGAAATTTGTAAGGAACATTTACCCTTACAACCAAGACCGATTGTTGCTTTTTCGAAAAATTCAAAAATAATTTTAGTAAGCCAAGCGCCAGGCAGAAAAGCCCACGACCAAGATTTAGCTTGGATGGATTTAAGTGGAAAAAAACTACGCGAATGGCTTGGGGTAGATGAAGAGACATTTTACAATCCCGATAATTTTGCAATTCTGCCAATGGGATTTTGCTATACCGGAAAAGGCAAAACAGGCGATTTGCCGCCAATGAAAATTTGCGCGCCAACTTGGCACGAAAAAGTATTTTCAGAATTGAATAATGTAAAGCTCATTGTTTTAATTGGTTCGTATGCCAGCAAACATTACTTACCAAAAGACAAACGTAACCTAACAGAAAAGATTAGCAATTTTGAAGACTATCTCCCAAAATATTGGGTGTTACCACATCCATCGCCCGTAAATCATTTTTGGAGACGGAAAAATCCTTGGTTTGAGGAAGCGGTTGTTGTGGAATTAAGGGAGAAGGTTAAGGAGATTTTGAGGTAAAATCTATACAATAATTTGTTTCAAAATTTAGTTGCCAGTTTTGAATTTAACTCTAAATTTGTAACCATTGTATAAGGTTTATTAATGTGGTTATGAAACAATATTTATCGCTCGCAGATACTGCAGAAATTGTGGGTAAAAGCAAAGAGACTTTAAGAAGATGGGACAATGAAGGAGTCCTTACTGCGGTGCGCGAACCCGGTTCTAATTATCGTGTTTATAGAAGAGAAGATATTCAATTGTTTTTAGGCGATATGTTTGATGAAACTAAAAGGATTGATGTTTCAAATGAAGTTAAACCTATAAAAGAATTTTCCGTTTTAGAATTATTTGCAGGTGCAGGCGGTTTAGCGGTTGGAATGGAGAAGGCAGGTTTAAAATGTATCGCTTTAAATGAAATTGACAAATGGGCTTGCCAAACACTCAGAAATAATAGGCCTAACTGGAATGTTCTAGAAGGCGATATAAAAAACTTTGATTTTTCAAATTATAAAAATAAAGCAGATATAGTTACAGGAGGATTTCCTTGTCAAGCTTTTAGTTACGCCGGAAAAAAACTAGGTCTTAATGATGCTCGCGGAACACTATTTTACGAATTTGCAAGAGCGGTTCAAGAAGTTAATCCACCAATCTGTATTGGTGAAAATGTAAAGGGTTTATTAAGTCACGAAAAAGGAAAAACGCTTGAAGGAATGATTTCAATCCTTGATGAAATTGGATATAATGTTGTTCCTGTTCAAGTTTTAAAAGCAATTAATTATAGAGTTCCTCAAAAAAGAGAACGATTGATCTTAGTAGGAATAAGAAAGGATATAGATATTAAATATGAATATCCAAAACCCCACAATACAATCTATACTTTAAAAGACGCCTTAAAGAAAGGTGGCCTTTTTGAGAAAAATGTGCCAAAATCTGATGGAGCAAGTTATCCTCAATATAAAAAAGAAATACTCGATTTAATACCTCCTAAAGGATATTGGAGAGATTTACCGCTAGAATTACAGAAAGAATATATGGGCGGTAGTTTTTATCTTGGTGGTGGTAAAACAGGAATGGCAAGAAGAATTGGTTGGGATGAACCTTGTTTGACTCTTACTTGTAGTCCTGCTCAAAAACAAACTGAACGATGTCATCCAGATGAAACCAGGCCATTTACAGTTAGAGAATATGCTCGAATTCAAACCTTTCCGGATAATTGGAAATTCGAAGGTTCTGTATCACAACAATACAAGCAAATTGGTAATGCTGTTCCTTGTAACCTTGGGGAAGAGATTGGTTATTCAGTTATATCTTTTTTAAATAATTATTATTTAAGTTTATCGAAGCCTAAGTAATAGCTAAAGTTTTCAAAAGTAATTTCATCAAGTATTGACCTTTTAGAATTTTCTGAACTTGTCTTAATTTCTTCAAAAGCAGAATTAGTTTTAGCACCATTCGATTTTTGTTCATTCAAGAAATCATCAATTGCCTTCGGCAAAACTTCATATAGTTCAAAAAGAGCATTTTCTCTCCCAGTGACTAAATGGTAGAATTTATCGCCAGAAATTTTATGAACACGACTATGACTATATTCTTTTCCATTAATTTCACTAAACCACTTTTCGTTAAAACTTTTCTTTGCTAAAATTTGAACCCAATAACAGTTAGCATTTTTGTAATTATCAGCATAGTTTGCAAGCTTTTGAAAAAGGCTTTCTGATGAACTACTATTCATTGTATTGTGCTTATTCTTCATATCGGCAAATAAAGTATCGTTTTTAGCTTTAATATCAAAGCCGCTAAAATTGCCTATTTCAAATCCTTGAACACCTCCAAGAATTTGCTCGTGAAAAGTTCCGATAGAATTGTTAATTGATTTATCAATTTGTCTATTTATTTCAGTCTTAATCAAAGCTTCTTCATCTAATTCATTGAATTTAGAATCGAAGGTGAGCTTGAATGTATCTATTTTATTACTATAAAATTTCTTTTTAGAAATATTGGCTTTTGCTTTTATATATGAATTATGCAAGTTTTCGATACATTCGAAAAGATGTTCGTCTGAGATATATTTTAAATATTTATTAGCCATAGCTCGTTCTAATCCTTTTTTGCAATTATTAATTTGAATTTATTTTAGAAATAAGAATTCTAATCACAAAAATAAATAAGATTTACAATAATCTGACTTTTTAAATCATTCAAAGCCCGACTTTTTAATTTCATCTTTATCTTCGATTTCAATTATAATTTCACCCATGCTTACCAATATCCCAACCATGCTTCCCCAAATACAACTCACCACTTTCAACGGCGCCATCTTCAATAGATGTTCCCATACTGTCGTTCCATCTATTTAAATATCCGAAAAGTGAAATAACGCCGAGCATTTCAACAATTTCGCCATCGTTCCAATAGGTGTGGAGTCTTTTCTTAATTTCTTCGTCAACCCTATTTGGCACTTGGCTTGCGGCAAGTGAAAAATCTAAAGCAGCGCGTTCAGCTTCGCTAAATGCAGGATGTGTGCGGTATTCCCAAATATTGTCTAATTGTTCTTGTTCGGCGCCGTAGCGTTCTGCAGCTCTAATTGCGTGGGCTTGGCAATAACGGCAACCAGTTGCGTTGCTGCTTACCCAAGCTATCATCCGCTTTAGGGCTGAGGTTACTTTGTCTTCGTTCGCCATTACGGCTTTATTCAAATTGATAAAAGCTTTGCTAATTGCAGGTCTGTGTTGCATTGTTAGCACGCTATTTGGGCAAAAGCCAAGTGTTTCGTTAAAGAAAGTTGCTAATTCCTGCGTTTCGGAATCGTGATTCGCGGAAAGTGGATTTACTAATGGCATAATGTTATTTGAAAAATTGAGCCTACAAAATAGGCATTAGAAATTTTAAATGCCAAAAATAAGCCTTCAAAAGTTTTCAATTTTGAAGAGGAAAAGTTTAAATAGTTGTTTGAAATAGGTATCAATTCTTCATTAAACGTACAACAGTATTTTCAGCTTTCAGAAAATAAATGCCGCTACTTACATTACTTAAATCAATTTGATTTTGGTTTGAATTTAATTTGCCAGTTGAAATTATCTTCCCAGTAACATCGGTAATTTGGTAGCTGGTGTTTTCTGAAATTGAATTACTTTCAACCGTAAAAATTCCTGTTGAAGGGTTTGGGAACACCTTTAATGATTGTGTATTAAATTCAGGAATACCCAACGGACTGTTAGAAAATCGTTGAAGAATAATATTATAAGGCTCGCCGTTGTACCAGATATCTGCTCCGGCAACCAAAAAATTGCCATCGTTTAGAGCCAAAAAATGTGCGCTATTAAGCTCGCTATAGTTAGCGTTAAAATCAAAAGAATTATCAACAGATCCATCAGCATAATATCTGGAATAGTTAAGCGTTATTCCACCTTCGAAATCAGAATAATGAGATGGGGCAATAAACCGCTCATTTTGCTGAATATATCCTCCTTCAATTCCTAAAATAGAACCATTATTACCAAAAGTTGCATCTAAAGTTCCGTCAATATTCAATTTTATTGTTTTCTTTATATAACTTTCACTGGTATCGTCATAATAGGCACCACCAATCAAAAATTTGTCATCATTAAAAATAGTAAAATGAGTAATAAATTCTGGCTCTAATGGAATATTCACCTTTCCATCTATTCCAAAAGACGTATCTAGTTGACCGTTTGAAGAAATTTTTAGAATATAGCTAGGATTACTATTGTTTTCAAAAAAAGTTACATTTAAATAAATTGAATTTTCGTGCTCTACAAATGTTGAAACAAATACATAATCAACGCTGCCCAAACTTTGAGAAAATAATCCGTCACTTCCAAAACTCGTATCTAATTGTCCATTATTATCAAACTTTTTTATCAATAAAGAAAACTCGCTTGCTTCATTTGCTTGCCCTAACACCTTAAATCCCCCATTTTCATCAGCAATAATTGCTCGTACAAAGATTGTATCTTCAAATGGTTGTAAAAGCCCGTTATCTGCGAATTCGGTATCAATGTCGCCATTCGGCATAAGCCTTTTGATGATGTAGGCTGAAGCAGATTGGCTTTTAACCAAAATCTTATTATTCGATAAAACTGTAATCCCGACATTACTTTCATCATTTCCGTTAATCCAATGTATGCCTTCAGCAGCGAAATTTGTATCGATGGTTCCATCTTCAAGATAGGCGATTATAAAATATTCATTACGATTTTCCACGGTATTATAAACTTCGCCAGTAACAAATATTCGGTTATCTGGACCTTGATCTGTACCATAAATATATTTGTTACCATCAACACCAATATCAGAAATTATGATTCCATTCTCACCAAAACTTAAATCTGGGTTGCCATCCTGTGCATTAATTTTTGCAACCTGCGCAAAGAGAAAAACTAAAATAATAAGTAGAATTTTTTTCATAATTAGCTGATTTACTGTTTTAACCATTGAAAAATACAAATAAAATGGATACAAATTGATTCGCACGAAAATTATCTTTATACTTTTACGAAAATCTAATGCAATATTTTAGAGACGAATAAAATGCGCTGGACTCTTAAACCAAAACCCGAACAAGATAAAATAACCCAGCTTTCAAAAGCAATCGGTGTTTCTGAAATTATGGCTTCGTTATTAATCCAGCGCGGGATTGAAACTTTTAAAGATGCTGAAAATTTCTTCCGCCCAAGTCTCGAAAATCTACACGACCCATATTTAATGAAGGATATGAATCTTGCCGTGGCACGTATTGAAAAAGCCATAAAAAAGAAAGAGAATATCTTGGTTTTTGGCGATTATGATGTTGATGGTACAACAAGCGTTGCGCTGCTTTCTTCCTATTTAAAAAGTTATTATCCCAACGTTGCAACCTATATCCCCGATAGATATGACGAAGGTTATGGTGTTTCTTATAAAGGAATTGACTATGCCCACGACAACGATTTTTCATTGATTATTGCGTTGGATTGCGGTATAAAAGCCATTGAAAAAGTTGCGTATGCTTCAACAAAAAAAATAGATTTTATAATTTGCGATCACCACCGTCCGGGAAAAGAAATACCCAAAGCAATTGCTGTTTTAGATCCGAAAAGAGAAGATTGTGAATATCCGTATAAAGAATTATGCGGCTGTGGCGTTGGGTTTAAATTAATACAAGCCTTAGCAAAAAATAGAGGCGAAGCAATTGAAGATTTATTGTTGTATCTAGATTTAGTAGCAACCGCAATTGGTGCAGACATTGTACCAATTACGGGTGAAAACAGGATTTTAGCTTACTACGGATTGAAGGTAATAAATAGCAATCCACGAACAGGCTTTAAAGCTATTTTGAAAGAAATAAAAAAGGAAACGCTTACCATTACCGATGTTGTTTTTATAATCGCACCTAGAATAAACGCCGCAGGAAGAATGAAACACGGCAATCACGCTGTTACATTATTAACTGAAACTGACATTATTTTAGCAACAAAATATGCAGAAGAAATCGAGAAATTTAATAGCGACAGAAGAGATGCCGACAAAAGCATAACGGTTGAAGCTTTGCAGCAAATAATTGATAACAAAGAAGAAGAGCGCTTAACCACGGTAGTTTACAACGAAAATTGGCACAAAGGTGTAATTGGTATTGTAGCTTCTCGTTTAACCGAAACCTATTATCGCCCAACCTTGGTTTTTACAAAAAGCGGCGAAAAACTGGCAGCTTCAGCTCGTTCCGTAAGAGGTTTTGATGTTTATAATGCGCTCGAAGGTTGTGCAGAATATATTGAACAATTTGGAGGCCATATGTACGCCGCCGGACTTACTTTATTTGAAAAAGATTACGAAAATTTTAAAGCAGAATTTGAAAAAGTAGTTTCAGAAACAATCGATAAAAAATTGCTTACACCTGAAATTTTAATTGATGCCGAAATAGATTTAAACGAGCTCACTCCAAAATTTTACCGCATTCTTTCCCAATTGGCACCTTTTGGACCTGGAAATATGACGCCAACTTTTATGAGCAGTAATTTGAAAGATACAGGTTGGGGAAAATGTGTTGGCGAAGATAAAACCCATTTAAGGATAAGCGTAAGACAAGGCAATTCTAAACCTTTTACCGGTATTGGTTTTGGTATGGCAGACAAACAAGAAATTGCGTGCGGCAAAGAGCCGTTTAAAGCTGTTTATACCTTAGATGAAAATAATTGGCAGGGAAATGTGAGTTTGCAACTAAGGCTAAAGGATGTTAGGGAATAGAAAAAAGTAGACAGTTTTCAGTTGCAGTCGGCAGTGGTGGAGCTTGCTGAATTTAAGTAATTAGTTTTCAACCTCAAATTCCTTTAACTCAAAATTTTTACCATCAAAAACGCCGTAGGTGTAATGAGTAATCCAATCGCCAAGGTTAAAATAAGTAGAATTTTCGCCAACTTTAAAATTCATTGGTAAATGTCTGTGGCCAAAAATAAAATAGTCGTAATGTTTAGTTTCAAGCTTTCGTTTTGAATATAATGCGAGCCATTCATTTTCTTCGCCTAAAAAATGTTTGTCATCATCGCCCGAAATAAGCTTGTTTTTTACAGATAAATGCTGCGCCAATCGCACACCAATATCGGGATGCAACCACTTGAACATAAAATTAAAAAACGGACTTTGAAAAACCTTTTTCATTCGTTTATAACCTTTATCGCCCGGACCTTTGCCATCGCCGTGACCAATAAAAAATTCTTTGTTATTGAAGGTAAATGCTTTTGGTTCTTTGTAAACGGGAATATTTAGCTCTTCTTCAAAATAGCCACGCATCCATAAATCGTGATTGCCGGTAAAGAAATGAATTTGGATTCCGCTGTCTTGTAATTCGGCAATTTTACCTAAAACACGAACGAATCCTTTTGGTACAACTGTTTTATATTCAAACCAAAAATCGAAAAGATCGCCAAGTAAAAAAATGGCTGCGGCATCTTCTTTTACAAAATCCAACCACTTTAAAAACTTTTTTTCACGCGGTTTACTTTCGGCCGAATTAGGCGCGCCCAAGTGATTGTCGCTAGAGAAATATATCTTTTTTCCGTTGGGAATTTGCATTATCTAAATATAGTTTTCAGTTTGCAGTGGCAGTTTGCAGTAAAAATAAATGAATATTATTAAATATAAATTATTCTTATATGGCTTAAACCAACTCATTTTCTGAAGAATTATCGGCAGCAAACCACTCAGCATAACTTGATGCAGTTTCTTGAAGCCTTAACGAATATAAACTAATACTTTTTGGCAGCCGTTGTTTAATTTTTTCAGCAAAATCTATAACCATCATTTCGCTTGTGGGTTGGTAATTTACCAACAAAACACTGTGTCCGCGTGTTGAAAGTTCGTGCGCTAATTCAACGTGTGGCGTGTTTTTGTTGAAGACGGTTGCGTGGTCAAAAACATCAACAATTTCTTCTTTTACAATATTCTTTAAATCTGTAAAATCTATTACCATCCCAAACTTCACATTGTCACTTTCTGAAATAGGCGAACCAATAACAGTTACCGAAAGTTTATAACTATGCCCGTGAACGTTGCGACATTTACCATCGTAACCATAAAGCGCATGGCCGGTTTCAAAAGAAAATTGCTTGGTAATTCTTATTTTACTCATATAAAAATTGTAGATGGTAAAGATAAAGGTTTTATAAGTTGAAGTAAGAAAAGGAGATAATCAAAATTATATAGTCTTACAGATAAATACTAAAATCACGAAGGTAGTTGCTTATGTAGCTTTTTAAATTTACGGTAGCTTCCCTAAAATTTACACGTTCAGTTTCCTTAAAACGTTCGGCTTCGGCATCTCGGTTTAATTCCATATTTATACTTTCTTGAATTTCGCGAACTAAAATCTTCAAATATTTTTCCTTGCTCATTTGGGATGTTTGCTGAATATCAATTAACGCATCGCAAGCATCTTCATATTCAGTTGCAAGTTCTTTTACTTCAAAATTCTTCAATAATTCTGGTTTTTCCTTAAATATTTCTTGAACAGTTTTCATTTCTCAAAGTTTCTAATAAAATTCAACGTTTTCTATATCTGCTGTATAATGCAACAATTATAACTAAGATTGCAAGGATTAAAAACAATCCCGGACCGCCTATAAATTCTATTATTTCCATAAATCTTTTTAGTAAAGATATTATAATTAACCATTTTGAAACCTATTATTTCTTGATGCAAAATGTTGAATACATTGTTTATATGACGAAATAAGTGAATTTGCCGAGGTGTAACTGCATTCTAAAATAATGTTTAACAATGAATTTTATATAATAGGGTTGATGGTATATTTAATTATTTCATATATTGTCCATCAATTTTAACATTTCCTTTTGTTTTGATGGGAATAACCCAAAATAATAATACCGCCTTAATGATTTTCTCCCTTTCTGCTGAAAGAGAGGCGGAAAGAAAGCCTTTATTTGGAAATGGCAGAAAAACTTTAGCAAGCAACTTTTTCGAAATACTGATAAAGGATACAATAAAAATGGCCTCTAATTGTGGGGTTCAGGTTTTTCATATTGATGAAAATCAACAAAAAGGTTCAGATTTTGCCTCACTTTATACAAATGCATTTTCAGACATTTTTAAACTTGGTTTTAAAAATGTTATCTCAATTGGTAACGATAGCCCCGGCCTTACCGTTCAACATTTAAAGACAGCACTTACCCAAATAGAAAGTAAAGGCGCCGTTTTTGGCCCAGCAACAGATGGCGGTGTTTATCTTTTAGGTATAAATCAATCGTATTTTGATGCTGTAAATTTCGAAAAACTGCCTTGGCAGAAAAGCAATCTTTACGCTAAACTAGTTTCAGATTTTCAAAATAAAAATGCAGCGATTTATTGTTTGGACTTTTTGGTAGATATAGATTCTGCCAAGGACATGTTATTTTATGCTGAAGAAAATCCAAATTCGTTTTTGGCGTATTATATTTTAAATAATATACTTCAACTAAAATCTCAGTTTCATTTTTATCTTCTTAAAAATTTTTCAGAAAAGGCACACGTATCATTGCCTTCAAGAGCGCCACCAATTTTTGCTTTGGTTGCTTAAAACCATTTCCACTTCAATTAAAATGTAATCATTAAAAGCGTATTTAACAGCTTTAATGGTTTGTGCACTTGTTTTATTTTAAATTTTATAATCAAAATCATATGAAGATATTTTTACTTGCAGCTATGCAGTTGTTTTTTATTTCTGCATTTTGCCAAACCAATACATATACGGCAACCGTATTAGATGTTGACAATCAACCTGTTTCCCTTGTAACTGTAAATGAAGCGGGAACGCAAAATTACACCACAACCAACGACGCCGGTATTTTTAATTTACGGACAGAAGCAAAAAACTTTACACTTATTTTTTCATCTATAGGTTTTCAAACTTTTGAATTGCCAGTTGTAAATGGAAATATTCCTTTAATCATAAATCTTAATTATTCAGCGGAAGAATTAGACGCGGTAGTAATTACAGCGCTTGGTATTGAAAAGGATAGACAATCGTTAGTTTCTTCCGTATCAATTGTTACTTCGGAAGAACTTACTGAAGTACCACTTAATAATATTGTGAACAGTCTTGCGGGACAAGTGGCAGGTGTGCAGATTACAAACGGATCTTCCGGAGTTGGATCTTCATCCCGAATTGTAATAAGAGGTGAAAATTCGTTAAGCGGAAGCAATCAGCCACTTTTTGTGGTAGATGGTGTGCCTATTAGTAATGAGCAAATAACCAGCGATCTTGTAAACAACGGTTATTTACAAGAAGTTGATTACGGCAACGGCGGTGCAGAGTTAAGCCCAGACGATATTGCTTCAATTTCTATTCTTAAAGGTGGTGCTTCTGCTGCACTTTACGGCGCAAGAGCCGCGAATGGTGTTGTTGTAATTACAACAAAAAGAGGTGAAGATAAAAAAGGATTGGGTGTTTCAACCAGCAGTTTGGTAACTTTTGAATCATTACTTACGCTTCCAGAGTATCAAAATAAATATGGTGGCGGTTCAAATGGAGAATATTCTTTTCAAAATGGAATTGGTGCCGGCGTTAACGATGGCGGTATAAGTAGTTACGGTCCTTTGTTGGATTCGGGATTATTGATTAATCAATTTGATAGTCCTTCGGTTGATATTAACGGAAATCCGGTACGAGCGGGTGATGTAATTTCAAGAACATATGCAGATGGTACTTTTACGCCAATTCAAGCTACTCCGTGGATTTCGCATAAAAATAATGTTCGCGATTTCTTTAAAACAGGTGTTACATTTCAGAATAACTTAGCAATTACTTCGGCTACCGATAAAACGAAGATGAGGCTTTCATACAGCAATCTTCGTAATGAAGGGATTTTACCAAATACAGATTTAGATAGAGATGGTCTTGCAATAAGTTTGGATCATAATTTAAATGAAAAGTTATCTGTGCACACTTTTGTGAATTACATAAATACGCGCAGCACCAATCGTCCTAACTTAGGTTATGGTTATGAAAACATACTTTATGGTTTTAACTGGACAGCAAGAAATACGAATATAAATTCGTTGCGTGATTATTGGCAGCCTGGACAAGAAGGTGTGCAACATTTCGATTTAAATTATTTGTGGCTTACGAACCCTTATTTAACGCTTTACGAAAACACAAATGGGTTCAACAAAAATAGGGTCCTCGGAAATGTTTCAGCAGAATATGAAATAAGTGAACATTTAAATCTTATAATCCGTGGAGGTTTAGATTACTATTCTGATAAGCGAGATTTTAGAAGAGCTTTTAGTACAAACAGAAATCCATTTGGATCGTACCGAGAAGATAATGTGAAATATCGCGAAGTGAACAATGATATTTTACTTTCATACGACGACAAAATAAGTGATGATATTAAATTTAATATTTCAGCAGGTGCAAACAGGTTTGACCAAGAAATAAATTATAATTATACTGAAGCTACGCAATTGGCGCTGCCCGCTATTTACACATTGGCAAACTCTAGAACACCTTTGGTGGGAGTGAGCAATGTTTTCCGTAAAAGGATAAATAGTGTTTATGGAACGGGAAATATTTCTTTTAAAAATCAGTTGTATGTTGATGTTTCGTATAGAAATGACTGGAGCAGTACATTGCCCGCGGACAATAATTCCTTCGGATATTACTCCGGTGGTTTAAGTTATGTTATTTCGAATTCGTTTGAATTGCCAAAACCTATTTCGTATTTGAAATTAAGATTAAGTGCCGCTAGTGTTGGTAACGATACAGATCCATACCAAAATCAGCAAAACTTTCTGTTCAACCAAAATTACGGTTCAAACTTTATTGTAACAACTGAAACAGTTCTAAAAAACGCAAATTTAAAACCTGAGCGTTTAACAACGTACGAAGCAGGATTGGAATATTGGATGTTTAACGGTAGGTTCCAACTTGACGCAACCGTTTATCAAAATACCAGTAAAGACCAAATTATTTCTCGACCTATTTCTACGGCTAGCGGTTATTTCAATTCGAATGAAAATGGCGGGGAAGTTAGAACACGAGGACTTGAATTATTGGTAAGTGGCGTTATTTTGAAGAGCCAAAATTTTCAATGGAAATCTTCAGTTAATTTTACACAATACGAAAGCATAGTAACCGAACTTCCAGAAGGAGTTGATCAATTTGTAACGGCTGCTGCAAAAATATTTGATGGCGGCGGCGGGTCCAATTCTGTCTTCTACATTGCGCGCGAAGGCGGACGAGTGGGAGATATGTACGGTACAGGTTTTGTGAAAATAGACGGACAAACGCTTTACTCAAACGGACTTCCGGTACAGGACGGTACACTTAGAAAATTGGGTAACTATAATCCAGATTACATTGTTGGTTTCAACAACAAGTTTTCATATAAAAATGTGGATTTAGCGTTTTTGTTTGATTGGAGACAAGGCGGAACAATTGTTTCTAGAATAAAAGCTTTGGGAAGTACTTCTGGTGTTTTATTGGAAACCTTGGATGGTCGTGAAACCGGAATTGTAGGGGAAGGTGTAAAGAATATTGGTACAGCTGAAAATCCTAATTATGTAACAAATGATATAAACGTGCCAGCAAGTTCATACTACAATACTTTTTACGATCGTGGAAACGAGGAAAGCGCATTGTACAGCGCTACATATGTAAAGTTGAGGCAATTGAGCATTTATTATAATTTCTCAAAAAATGTTTCGAATAAAATTGGCTTTGATGAAATAAAAATAGGGCTTATAGGAAGCAATCTTTTACTATTCACAGAAAACCCACATTTTGATCCAGAATTGAATTCCGTACAAGAACGCAAACAAGTTTTTGGGGTTGATAACTTCTCATATCCATCATCACGTAGTTATGGCTTTAGTATAAAAACACAATTTTAAGAAAAGAGTTATGAAAAATATAAGTATTTATTTATTGATTGCGCTGGGATTATGCAGCGCAGGTTGCACAAAGGATTTTGAAGATTTAAACACAAATCCTAATGTGCCAAACCAAGTAGCGCCCCAATTTTTGCTAACAAATGTGCTAACAACGGAGGCAAACCAAAATACCTTTTTACAAGGTTTCAGACTTTCAAACTATTTAGCACAATTTGCAGCAAGTGTTGAGTTTGAACGTATTGATAGATATGAAATGGGAACCAATAGTGGTTATTGGGATAACATTTTTCATTTATTGAATGATCTTGAAACAATGAAGGGTTTAACCGGATACAATGAGGCATATGATGCGGTAGCCGATATTATGAAGAGTTACTTATTCTCCCAACTTACCGATATGTGGGCAGATGTACCGTATACCGAAGCCTTACAAGCTGAAGCCGGGCAGTTTACGCCAAAATATGATACACAGGAAAGCATATATACAGATCCACAAACTGGTATTTTAGCAGTATTAGCTCGTTCTGCTGCAACTTTGCAAAATACGAATGCAACCATTCAAGGTGATATTATGTTTAAAAACGATTTAACAAAATGGACTCGTTTCGCAAATTCATTAAGACTTCGTTATTTAATGAGAATAAGCAAAAGGCTAACAGATTTTTCTGAAATGCAAGCACTTGCAAATTCTGGAATGTTGATGGAGTCAAATAGCCAAAACGCAATTGTACCTTATTTGGCTGCAGCTCCAAATCAATTTCCATTATTTCTTTCAGCACAAGGTCTTTATCAAGAACATAGAATGACTAAAACCGTTGAAGATATTTTAGATCTTTGGGATGACCCACGTATCGCAGTACTTTACAAACCTTCACAATTCAGTGTTAGTAATGGAAATCCAATGTACAATGGATTGTTGAATGGACAGAGCCGTGAAACAATTGCTGCTGCCGGAATTAACTTAAATGATATTTCACTTTTTGGAACAATTTTTAGAGATGTCCCGGACGGAATTGACGGTCAATTTATGCAATATGCCGAAGTACAATTTACATTGGCGGAAGCCGTATCCCGCGGTTATATTTCTGGCAATGCCGAAACATATTATCAAAATGGAATTGCCGCAAGTTTTGCCTATTATGAAACACCTCTTCCAGCAGATTATTTTACTAGACCACCTATTGCCCTAACAGGAAATCAAGCGGGAGATTTAGATAAAATTCTTACTCAAAAATGGTTAATGTTGAACACGAACGGCCACGAAGCTTGGTTTAGCGTTCGCCGTACCGGAATTCCAAACTTAATCCCAGGCCCAGATAATTTTAATGATGACAGATATCCTGTGCGTTATTTATATCCAGAATCTGAACAAGCAACAAATAGCGCGAACTATAATGACGCCGCTCAGCGAATTGGTGGAGACGACATCAACAGCAAAGGTTGGTGGGAAAGAGATTAATTTGAATTGAAAAAACTTAAGAAATGATTAAAAATAAAATAAAGGCAATCGTTCTTTTTTTCACAATTGCTACACTGATTACAGCTTGTGGTTCTGGCGAAAAAAAGGACGAAAGTTCTTTGGAAAACGCCTCTTGGGAAGAAATTTCCAAAATGGCAGATGGCCAAACGGTAAATTTTATGATGTGGCAAGGCAGCCCGCCGCTTAATGATTATATGAATAATTATGTAATTCCTAAACTTAAGGAAAAATATAATATCAACTTTAAAATTAGTGGTGGTCAAGGTCCAGAAATTGTACAATTGGTAATGGGCGAAAAGGAGGCTGGCATTGAGACAGGACAAGTGGATATAGTTTGGATAAACGGAGAAACTTTTTTTCAACTTCGGAAAATTGAAGGACTTTACGGACCATTTGTAGCGGATCTTCCAAATTCAAAATTGATTGATCTTGACGACACATACATTAATACAGATTTCCAACAATCTATTGATGGTATGGAATGTCCTTGGAGTATGGGACAATCTGCAATGTATTACGATTCTGCGAAAGTTGACAATCCACCAACAAGTTTGCCGGAATTGGAAGCGTATGTAAAAAAATATCCAGGCACGTTTACCATTTCCAATGATTTTACAGGAATGACAATAATGAAAGCTTTTTTGGCTGAATTGGGTGGAGGTCCAAATAGTTTGGATGGTCCTTTCAGTGAAGAAAAATACAAAAAACTTTCTGGCAAATTGTGGGATTTCATCAACAAAAACAAGCAATATTTTTGGAAAAATGGCGAAACCTTTCCCAAGGAACAAACCAAAGTTGCTCAATATTTTGCAAATGGCGAATTGAATATTGGCTATGGTTTCAGCGAAGGCGGCATTAATGAAAAAATAAAAACCGGTCTGTATCCAAAAACTACAAAAGCGTATCCTTGGAAAAACGGAACAATCAAAAATGCTAATTATTTAGGAATTGTTACTAACGCACCACAAAAGGCTGCGGCAATGGTTGCAATAAACTTTTTAATTTCACCAGAAGCTCAGTTTGAAAAAACTGTTAATGGAATGGACAGTAATACTATTTTGGAAATTGATCGTTTGCCAGCAGAATGGAAGGCAAAATTTGAAAATTCACCAAAAAGAGAATATGGTTTAGAAATGGAGGATTTAAAGGATTTCGCCTTTGAAGAACCAGCACCGGAATATATGTTACGTTTATACGAAGATTTCAGAACGCAGGTAATTGAAAAATAGAACTAGCCATCTAAGCCTTGCGTTTTTCGTCTTGATTGGCGTTGTGCCATTTTTGGCGGCATTTGTGTACGCCTTGCTGTACAGTTTTGGTGCAGTAGGCGTACTCAATAATGGTTTTACAACCCAATTTTGGGAAAGCGTTTTGCAATCTGGGGAATTTTTATCTTCATTTTTTTACAGTGCGGTAATTGCCGCGATTGCGCTTTTTATTTCGGTTGGCGGTGCGCTTTGGATTACATTAAAGTTTAGGGAAAATCTCAACCAAAAATTTCTATCGTTCGTAACGTATTTGCCACTTGCAATTCCGGGAGTTGTTGCAGCTTTTTTTACCTTTCAATTATTTTCGAAAGGTGGCTTTTTTTCCCGATTTGCTTACCATTTTGGGTGGATTAAGCAAACTTCGGAGTTTCCAGATTTGGTAAACGATTCTTTGGCAATCGGTATTATCTTCACTTTTATAACCGTAGTGATGCCGTTTTTCACATTGTTGTTTTTAAATGTATATAAAAATGAACGCGTTGGAGAGCTTTCAACTTTAGCACATTCATTGGGCGCATCTAAAAATCAAGTTACTAGAAAAGTATTTCTTCCTATTATATTGAAAAAAACGCGGGTTTTAATAACCCTCTATTTTATATTTCTGTTAGGTTCGTATGAAATTCCGCTTATTTTGGGGCAGGAATCGCCGCAAATGCTTTCGGTCTTAATTATCCGAGAAATAAAACAATTCGACCTTTCAAAAATTTCCGAAGGCTACGTTGTCGCTGTCATTTATACCATTTTCGTTGCACTTGCGGCCATTATTTTATTTTTACCAAAAAGAAGAAGATCCTATGAAACTTAGTTGGAAACCTGCGGTTTTGAGCATTTTCGTATTGCTCATTTTATTTCCGTTCGCCTTTATGGTGTGGCTTTCGCTTATTTCAGGATGGCGTTTTCCGGATATTTTACCACAATACACGGGTTTTGCAAATTGGGAAACTATTTTAAGTTCAGAAGCTGGTTTGCTTCAAAGTTTTATAAGTTCGGTAACTATTTCACTTTCGGTTGCCATTGTAACAACGCTTTCCGGGTTTTTTATAAGTCGAAGTGTTTTCTATAACAAATACAGCAGAGTTTTAACCCTCTTTACCTATTTCCCTTACATTTTGGCACCTGTAGTTTTTGCCGCGTGTCTCAGCTTTTTCTTTTTGAAAATGGGACTTTTCGGAAATATTACTGGAGTTATTGTGGCTCAATTTTTAGTCACTTTTCCGTACGCGCTAATTTTCTTCAGCAGTTTTTGGAATAAAAAAGTGAAGAGTTATGAAGATTTAGTTGCCACACTCGGCGGAAATAGATTTCAAGCTTTTACAAAAGTTTTATTGCCCTTAGCTAAAAGTTTGTTGCTAATCTGTTTTTTCCAGACTTTTCTAATTTCTTGGTTTGAATATGGATTAACCTCTATTATCGGCGTGGGAAAAGTACAGACGCTAACAATAAAAGTTTTTCTTTTCATAAAAGAATCAAACTATTATTACGGTGCATTAAGTTGTTGTTTATTGATTTTTCCGCCTGTTGTGCTTCTCTATTTTAACAAGAAGTATGTATTTAAAAATATGATTTAATGTTTTTAGAAGTAAAAAATATAGTAAAAAGTTTTAATGATGAACACGTGGTGAAAGAACTCAATTTTTCACTCGATGCGCATAAAACATTAAGTATTTTAGGAAAATCTGGTTGTGGAAAAACAACAATGCTAAAAACCATTGGCGGTTTGGTAACGCCAGATTCCGGCAGTGTATTTTTGAATGGAGAAGACATAACCCAAAAAAAACCAGAAAAGCGAAACATCGTTTATCTCTATCAAGAAGATTTATTGTTTCCACATTTAAATGCTTTTGAAAATATTGCATTCGGTCTTCGACTTAAAAAAACGCCAAAAGCTGAGGTCGAAGAAAAGGTAAAACATATGATTGCAAGTCTTGAATTGGAAGGCCAAGATAAAAAGATGCCAAACCAACTTTCTGGCGGGCAACGACAACGCGTTTCTTTTGGAAGGGCTATTATTACGAATCCTTCACTTTTATTGCTGGACGAACCTTTTGGAAGTTTGGATGCGGGAACGCGCCATAGAATGCAGGATTTCTTCAAAAAATTGACTCAGGAATACAAAATAACATCGCTTTTTGTAACGCACGATTTAAAGGAAGCGGTTTTAATGGGCGATGAAATCGGTTTTATGAAAGAGGGAATTTTAAAAGTTTACAAAGACAAAAAAGATTTTATAAACGATCCAAATACGGGAGTTTTAAACGAAATACAATTTTGGGACAATTTGCTTCCCAAGAAAATTTTAGAAGAATAAGTTATGGAAAAGAAACAAGTTTGGATAGATACAGATCTTTCGGTAGGAATGATGCGACACCGCGGTCCAGGTTATTGCGATGTGGATGACGGATACGCCGTACTTCAATTAATGAAGGCTGACAATGTTGAAATTAAAGGAATAAGCGCCGTTTTCGGTAACACGATTCTTGAAAATGCGCTGAAGCTTTCAAAATTTATGAATGATGAATTTGCGGCTGGAAAAATTCCTGTTTTTGAAGGTGCTGGCGAAGCGTTGAATCTTCAAAACATTCAAACAAACGAAGCAGTTGAAGCACTTGCAAATGAACTTCGAAACACAAAACTGATTATTATGGCAATTGGCCCTGCAACAAATGTTGGTTTGCTTTTGTTGTTGTATCCAGATTTGGCAAGCCAGATTATTGAATTGGTTTTGGTCGCAGGCAGAAGAAAACACACCGATTATTTTGAAATAGGAAACCAAGGCAGACGCGCTCAGGACCTAAATTTCGATCTTGACAATGATGCATTTCGCATTATGTTTGAAAATAAAGTGAAAGTGGTTTTGTGCCCTTTTGAAATTTCGAATAAAGTTTGGGTCAAAAAAGAAGATTTGGAATCCATCGCAAAAGGTGATGCTGGCAATAAATGGATTGCCAAAGAATCTGAAAATTGGTTGGCGCAATGGATTTATTTGGGAGCGCACGGTTTCAATCCGTTTGATGTTTTGGCGAGCCACTATATTATGGCGCCGGAAGATATAATTTCAGAGGAAATCAACGCACATCTCGAAATTCATATTAATGATACCATTCAAGAAGATAACGACAACCGTGTTTTCAAACAATATCTAATTTGCGATAAAACAGCTGGTTATCCCGTTACGTATTGTTATGATGTGGTTTCAGATTATCATAAAAAATTGATTGACAGTTTCAAATAATTAAAAAATGAAAGTATGCAGGAGTTGACGAACGATATTGAAACACTTCAAAATTATTTAAAAGAAAAAAATTGGCTAAAGGCCGATGAAAAGATTGTTTCAGTCGAAAAACCCGGCGAAGGCAATATGAATTTCACACTTCGTATAAATACGGGAAACAGAACCTTCATCATTAAACAAAGTCGCGGTTATGTCGAAAAATATCCGCAAGTAGCGGCTCCGGCAACACGAATGCTGCAAGAAGCGGAGTTTTATAAATTTACTTCTGCAGAGGAAAAATTGAAAGCAATGATGCCAAACTTGTTGAATGTTGACGAGCAAAATTACGTGCTCGCGCTCGAAGATTTGGGAAGCGGAAAAGATTATACATTTATTTATAAAAACGGTGAAACCATTCCAGAAAATGAGCTTTTAGAGATTATTGATTACGCGGCACACCTTCATAAAAGCATAAATACAAAAACAACAAACAGGCAGATTGTAAATACCGAAATGCTAAAATTGAACCACGAACATATTTTCCAATATCCGTATATGCAGGAAAATGGCTTGAATCTTGATGAGGTTTTGTTAGGTTTAAAAGAAGTTGCCGGACCATTTAAAAAAGACCAAGCCCTAAAACACAAATTGGGGATATTGGGCGATATGTATTTGAACGGCGGAAATACGCTGCTGCATGGTGATTATTTTCCCGGAAGTTGGTTAAAAACGAGTGATGGCATAAAAATAATTGATCCAGAATTCTGCTTCTTCGGTTTCCCGGAATTTGAAATTGGCGTAACAATTGCGCATTTAAAAATGGCCGATCAATCTGAAGAGCTTATTTCGAAAGCCATTTCGCAGTATCACAAAACGGCAAAGATTGACAATACTTTAAGAGAAAAATTTACAGCCGTTGAAATTTTACGTCGTATTTTAGGATTGGCGCAACTTCCTTTGGAAATTAATCTTGAGAAAAGAAAGCAATTACTTGCCGAATCCCGCCGAATTATATTGAATTAAATAAGTTAAAAAGAAAAGTTATGCAATCAGATTTTCAAGATTACTACTGTGTTTATTGGGTTTTTACGCAATTGTGCAATGATAAGTGCGACCATTGTTACAACGATAGCGGCCCGCAGGGAAAACGTATTTCTGAAGAAGATTGTATTGCAATTATCAGTAATCTGCCCGAAAATTTGCAGCAAATAACATTGAGCGGCGGTGAGCCTTTGGCTGATAAAAAACTGTTATTTAAAATTCTTGATGAATTGCGGAATAAATATGGAAATACCATTTTTATTGCCTTACAATTCAACGGAGATCTTTTAAATGACAAAATTTTAAAAACGTTAATTGAAAAAGGTGTGCATCGTTTTTCAATCGCAAGTATTGATAGATACCATAAAAAACAAGGCGAGCGAAAGGAAATACTTTCAAAAATGTTTGAAGACCACGGAATAGAATTTGTTCTTGGCCAACCAAAATTGAGAAAATCCCAAAAAGGTCTGTTAATGAATAAGCTTACATACGGCTTTTTTGGCGCAACCGAAGATATGTGGCTTGGCGGAAACTGGGCACGTGGTCGCGCAATGGAACACGATATTTGGAAAAAAGACGGAGAACATAATTTCTGTGCAATCCCCTCCGGCGCGATCGGTTTTTTAGGACATGAAAACGAAGAAATAATGCCTGAAATTTCAATACAACTGTGGAAAATAAGTCCGTGTTGTCCCGGAACGGTAACCCCAATGGGCGATGCCAGAAAAGAAAAAGTTGTTGACGTTCTCCAAAGAATGTCAAAGCACGAAGTAATGCGAAAGCTCAACAACGGCGATGTTTATGGAATGGGAGAAAGTGTTGGCATTTCGGCACAGGAAGGTTTGAAAAAAGCAATCGCAATGGGAAATGTGTGTTTGTGGTGCGATGAATTTTTCAGAAAACATTACGATATGAAAACCCAAAAACCAATGAGCTATCAATCTATTCTGAAAAAGTGAGAGCTTCATTTTAAATTCTTCTTTAAAATTTAAAACGAAAAATATGAAGTCAAGCTTTCAAGACTACTTTCGTGTTTATTGGGTTTTTACGCAATTGTGCAATGACAAGTGCGACCATTGTTATAATGATAGCGGATCGCAGGGAGAACGGATTTCGGAAGAAGATTGTATGGCTATTATTGGCAATCTTCCCGATAAACTTCAAGAAATAGTTTTGAGCGGCGGCGAGCCGTTATCCGATAAAAAACTATTGTATAAAATTCTTGATGAACTTCAAAATAAATATAACGGGAATATATTTATCACCCTTCAATTTAATGGAGATCTCTTAAATGAAGAAATTTTAAAAATTCTTATTGAAAAAGGAGTGCAACTATTTTCCATTGCAAGTATTGATAGATATCATAAAAAGCAAGGTGAACGAAAAGATTTGCTGTCAAAAATGTTTGAAGATAACGGGATAGAATTTATAAATGGCCAACCAAAAACAAAGATTTCTGAAAAACAGACTTTAAACAATAAGCTTACATACGGTTTTTTCGGTGCTACAGAAGACATGTGGCTTGGCGGAAATTGGGCTCGCGGTCGCGCATTGAAAAATGACATTTGGAAAAAGGACGGAACCCATAATTTTTGTGCTATACAATCTGGCGCCATCGGTTTTTTAGGACATGAAAATAAGGATGTTATGGATGTAATTTCAATCCAATTATGGAAAATGAGTCCGTGTTGTCCTGGAACGGTAACGCCAATGGGCGATGCCAGAAAAGAAAAAGTGGTTGATGTACTCCAAAGAATGTCAAAGCACGAAGTTATGCGTAAGCTCAACAACGGCGATGTTTATGGAATGGGTGAAAGTATTGGAATTTCAGCGAAAGAAGGATTGAAAAAAGCAATTGAAAAAGGCAATGTGTGTTTATGGTGCGATGAATTTTTCAGAAAACATTACGATATGAAAACGCAAAAACCGATGAGTTATCAATCTATTTTGAAAAAGTAGGCAATTCAGTTTTAATAAATTTTGATTTCTTTCAATTTTCGATTCAGTTAAATAGTAGTGCCGGCAACCATATTCCAATTGCAATACCATAAATAAGGTCTGCCCAAACTATGCGAAGGATGTTAAAAACATAAATGAGCCCAACTATTGGAAAAGACAGAATTGCCAATACATTTTTTTGCTTCACTTTCACTTTTGCCTGTTCAAAAACATTATTAGCATCTTGATTTGAAGGAATAGCGTGCATACCAATTGAAACCCCAAGCCAAATAAGGAAATATGAAAACGGATGGGCAATTTCAAAAAATTTAATAGGCATATACGCTGGAAGACAAATTATTAGGCAGAGCAACGTGTTTACGAAGAAAGGACCCATCGACACTAAAAAAGTAGTGTAAAAATTTTTGGTATTTTCGTGCACTACAAAACCTGCGGGATTTCCTATTCTAAAATAACATGCGTCAAAGACGGCTACTTTTCTTATTTTACAGAAAAGCATATGTGCAAATTCGTGTACAATAATTCCTGGAAAGGTTAGGATAGCTATTAATTCACCTGGTATAAACATACTATTTTATCTTTTCCATCCGTTCGGATATTTTTCTAAAAATTCTTTGCCTGTAATAATATTTTTGGAATAAATTCTATATTCAATTCTATTTAAATACTCTTTTATTTCATCACTTGTGCTGTCAATTGCTTTTGCTTTTTTTAAATATTCCAAAGCATTTTCTTTCGTTTCTATTGTATTATTTTGTGCATAAAGACAAGCATAAGCAGACGCAACACCAATGTATGATATTGCAGAAGTTGTGTCCAAAGCCAAACTCTGTTTGGATACTTCTAAAAACTCCTCATAATTTTTAGTGTCAAAAGCACTTCCTGTTTTTGCTTGTAGTATAAGGACATTCACGTTGTATTCGTCGGGCAAAATACCGTTACATTTTTTTAATTCAATTAAAGCCTCTTCACTTTTATCATTTATTAAAAGTTCAGTGCCTTTAAAATAGGAAACCAATATTTGCATATCCTCGCTTTCGGGCACTAAACTACTTGCCGCTATTATCGTCTGTGAAGCCTTATTAAAATCGCCATTTTCAAAATGTACAAAAGTTTGATTTAAGCCATTATATGCTTCAAAATATTTCCAATTCCAAATAAATGAACCAATTATTATTACAAGAAGGCCAACTAAAAATCCTTTTACCCAAGTTGGAAAGGTTTTGTTTTTTATGGCAATATGACAATTCTCACAAATTGGAAATGCTGACATTTTATCTAGCACTAAAGTTCCAAAATCTTTATCGCAGTTTGCGCAAATTGTAGGATCTATTTCTCTTTCTACTAGACTTTTTTCAAGATGTTTTTTGTCAGGAAATTTTGCTTCAAAACAAGTATCGCAATAAATTTTTCCATCAACTTTAATAATACTATTTAATGGAAAGTCTCGTTGGCCACAATTATGACAGGTGGTTTTTCTCATTTGTTACTTCATTTTATCCTTTAAAAAGATGATATTGAATATGAATTGCAATATAGAAAAAACTGTTAACAAAACCTTAAATATTAGAATTTAGAAAATAGGTTGGAAGGTGTAAAGTCAATTTGCAAAATGAAGACTGAAAGATGAAATCTCTAATGAACCTTTTAATTTCAGCATTTCAATTCTTTGCCAATGGAAGATATTTTATTCTGTATTTTACGAGTAGGGCGATGGCTCTATAAGCTATCCAAACTATTAGAGCCGTCCAAATTCCAATAAGGCCCCAGCCAAAATAATCGGAAATTAGAAGAACTGGTATAAAGGCAAAAATTGTTGCGCCAAGCAACACATTCCGAAGAAAGCCCATTTCGCCTAAACCTTTAAAAATTGCATCTGTTGTAAAGGCAATCGCATTAAAAGGCAGGCAAATAAGAACCATAAAAAAAATACCTTCAAAAATGGAAAGTACATTTGGGTCTTTATTAAATATCCGCCCAAGCGGTTCATACAAAACAAAACCAACCAACATTAAAACAATTGCAACTATCAGATTATAGCTGCAAAGCCGCTTTGTTAAAATGTAAAGTGATTTAAAATTACGTTCGCCCAGTAATTTTCCACCGAGAATATTTCCCGCTGCGCCATAACCATCCAAGAAAAATGCGGTGAATAACCATAATTGCAAAGCAATTGTATGTGCGGCAATAAACTCCTTGCCCAAAGAAGTTGCTTGGCGTGTTGCCAATAATAATGCGGTATTAAGGGCAATTGACCGAATGAATAAATTAAAACTCATGCTGGCCAAACGGCTAATTTCCGGATGCAATGGTAATTTCAACCGTAAAGAGACTTTGGTTTTTTTAAGAATTAAAATCAAAGAAAGAATCGCCATGATTCCTTGAGCAATTAGGCTTGCCCACGCGGCGCCTTTTACGGCCATAGGTTCAATTAAACCGTCAATTCCATATACGAGCGTAAAATCTAAAAGTACATTAACCAACGCGCCCGAGGCAGCAATTATCATCGGCCAAAATGTATTTTGAAGTCCACGAAATAGTCCAAATATGGCAAATGTGAATAATGAAAGTGGAAAACCCCAAACCCTGATATTGTAATAATCTATGCTAAAGGATAAAATAATGCCTTCAGCGTTTAAAAATCTAAAAATTTCTTCAACAAAAAAATAGGTTGAAAGCAAGACGATTATACTTAAAATTATGTTGAAGTAAATTGCCTGTGCGGGAAAATTGTTGAGGTCGCTTAATTTTCCAGCACCTAAATTTTGTGAAACAATTGCAGATATTGCACTTCGAGTTTGTCCTAAAATCCAAATAAGTGCAGACAAAAACGAACCAACAATACCAACCGCTGCAAGCGATTCTATACCGAAATCTCTAATATTACCTACAATAGCTGCATCGGTAAGAGATAGAACAGGCTCAGCGATTCCAGCAATTATTGCGGGGATTGCAAGTTGTTGGATTCGGGAAAAAGAAATATCGGTTTTTGAAATCATATTTAATTTGGCAAAAGTATGGTAAAGTGGAAGAAATATTTATAAAAAGTCGTATTACAAATAGCTTTACAACGTTATTTCAGTTTAAAGAAAAGGAAAGAAATTTTGTGAAAAATTCTTAAAAATTAGGCATTTCTGTTATTAAAATTTAGTTTTGCACGTTAATTAGCAAAGTAATAAGTTTAAAATGAAAAATATTCTTGTCCCGATTGGTTCTTCTTCAAATTCTGTAAGCCACCTTCAATATGGTATTGATCTTGCGGCTGCTTTTGGCGCAAATGTTTATGTGGTTTCAGTTTTTCAAGAGCTATCGCGCGTTGGTGGTCTTTCTAAGGTGAATACACTTTTAAAAGAAGAAACTGAAAATAGATTAGATGAAGTTTTATCGCAAGTTGATAATAAAGGTGTTCAGGTAATTGCGCATCCAATAAAAGGTGAAGTACTAGAAAATATAAATAGGGTAAATAGACAAATTCCTATAGATTTGATGATTTTGGCGCCGAGAAGTAATTCGATTAAAGAAGGAGTTTATTTGGGTAAAACTTCAGGCAAATTGTTGAAACAAACAAATATTCCTTTAATTGTTGTTCCTGAAGGAGCAACCTATACGCCGCCTACCAATATATTAATGGCTTTCAAAAATGGAAATTTTGAGCACGATGAAACGTTGGTTGCATTAAAAGAAATAATCAATAAATTTAGTGCAAAATTAAATGTGCTGCACGTTGAAACACTTGAGACGACTGAAGAAATGGTGGCGGTTTCCCAAAATTTAGAAGGTCTTCAAACAACATATACGCGTACGGAAAACGCAACAACCTTTCAGGCTGTGATTGAATATTTTCAAACTTTTGAGCCCGATATGATTTGTGTTATTCGCAGGCCAAGAGGCTTTTTCAAGAAGTTATGGGAAAAGAATGAAATATTGAAAACTGAGTTTTATACAAGTAAACCGTTATTAGTGTTGCCTGTGAATGCTTAACTGTTAAGTTTAGAGATAAAATCCCATAATCTCAACTGAGATTATGGGATTTTTTACTTTTAAAATATTTCTGCTTTTCAAAACAAAGATAACGAAGATTAGGGAGAACCAATTTCAAAAAATTACATTTAAATAAAAACCCCGCCCAAGCAGGGTTTTAAAAGGTGGAGAATATCGGATTCGAACCGATGGCCTCTACACTGCCAGCGTAGCGCTCTAGCCAACTGAGCTAATCCCCCAAAAAAATATTATAAGGTTGCCAAAAGTAATGAAATTTTTCAGAATTTATTCTTATTTGAAGAATTGGATTGTCATATTTGTGGCCTTTTGTAAATCTATTGGTAGCATATCATCTTTCCACGGATGTGATGCTCCAAAAACATGGTTACCGCCTTCAATTATTTCAAGTTTACTGTCTTTATTCCAATTATGTAGGGATTTCGCTTCAGCTAATGAAACTGTTTCATCATCTGAACCGTGAATAATTAACTGTGGAATTTTTAATTTATTAACGGCTCGTTCTATGTTAAACCTTTTTTTATTCAGTTTAAAATCTTTGTAAAATTGAAACTTATGTGGCATTTGTTGTTTAGTCCTGCCGTTTTCGACATACGTTATACCCGTTTCCTTCCAGTTTTTAAAACTTTCGCTGTCTTCTTTAAAGCGTGTCCCAAAATCGCTAACACCTGCCCAAGTTGCAACTTTTTTTATTAAATTATTTTCTTCAGCTTTAATTAATACCGTGCCACCACCGCGACTGTGACCAATTAAAAAAATTTGGTTTACATCAATATTATTATTGAAATTTTGAGTTGTTATTAAGTGAAGCATTCTCTCTAGATCGTCCATTTCCATTGAAAAATTATTGTCTGAAAACGCTTCTAAATCGGGGAAATCTATTGGTTGTGTTACAGTCCCGCCATTGTGTGAAAAATTGAATTTCACAAAGAAAAAGCCAGCTTCTGCAAAAGCCTTAGCAACTAAATGCCAAGCGCCCCAATCTTTAAAACCTTTGTAACCATGACAAAATATGACAATAGGTAATTTTGTTTCTTCTTCCTTAAAATATGTGTCGTAAACAATTGAGCGTTTTCCGACATTTTTTAAAACTTGATTTTTTTGAATCTTCATATTTATACTATTTTTTCAATAAATGGAATTTCAGGATTGCAAATTTCAAGTATCAAGTTTTTAAGTTCTTTTAAATAGTGATGCAAAGTTGTTTCAGTTATTTCAAATTCTCCATGTTTTGAATCTATTTTGGATGTAAATGGTAAAAATCCATTGCCCAAATTTTTAAATGAAATAATGCCCGCTTGCATTGGCATGGAATTTCCAGCATTTTTTGCCATAACTGCATACGCTAAAACCTGCACTAATTTTGCTATATTTATAATCCAACATTATGTTTTCCCAATTGTTAACTACCAATTCTGTGTGTTTTACAAGACCGGTTTTATAATCTATAATTCTCAGGTGGCCGTTGTACCTATCAATTCTATCCACTTTGCCGCTTATTTTTACAGGAAAACTTAGTTCAGCAATAACCAAATCTGCTTCCAAAGTCTTTTCTAACTGCTCTATTTTTATTGTATTTCCAGCCGAAATATCTTTAATTTCAAAATCTATAAAATTGCTGATGTATCTCATTGCAACTTCAAATATCAGCAGATTTTTCCCTGTTTCTGTGCTTCCGGATTTAAATGTTTTTATGAATTGATTTTCAACTTCAACGGCAATTCTCAGTTTTATTTCCTTCAACTTTTCAACAGAAAGTAGGCTGCCTATAAATGGTTTGTATAAATTTTCAAGGCTATCGTGAATAATTGTGCCTATTGTATTTGCGGCAACAGTTTCTTCAATTTCATTTAAATCTCGTAATCCTAAAACTTTTTGATTGTAGAAATCAACGGGATTTCTAATATAGCTTGTTAAGGCAGAAGGCGAAAATCCTTTTTCCGCAATTTGGATAATACGCTCCATAATTGCCGGAGTTTTTTCAATTTCAGTCAATCTTGTTTTTGGTAGCGTAATTTTCGGCGACAATACCTTTTTTGAAATGGAATGATTTGGAAGTGCATCAATTTCTAATTGAAAAATGAATCTACTTTTTTCGCCACTGTTCATACCTTCAGCAAAGTTATTGTACAATAAGTGAATATTTTGCGCCCGTTGAAGTATATGATAGAAGTGATAGGTGTAAATGGCATCTTTTTCCGTAAACTGTGGCAAGCCAAATTGGGCCTTTAAATCGTAAGTAATGTATGATGCATTGCTTTTTCCTGTTGGCAAAATGCCTTCATTTACAGATGCCAGAATCACGTTTTTAAAATCTAAAGCGCGGGTTTCTAAAACACCCATTATTTGCAAACCGTGAAATGCATCTCCTTCAAAATCCAATGTTGTGGTTGCTGATATTTCTTGATACATTTTGGCAACCGGTTTTATAGTTTTTAAATGCCCAAATTTATTTTCTAGGCTATAAATCTCTTCAAAAACAGTATGTATTTTGAAATGTGTTACGTTTTCAATTTCAGTAAATACTTCCTTTGTTTTAAGTTCTATTAAAATCTGGGCACAAGTTTTTAGAGCAATTTTCGCATTATCTTGCCAATTACCGAAAAGTAGCTTCAAAATTGGGAAAGATATTGTTGAAGCTGTTGTTTTCATTTCTTCAAAAGAAATATACGTGCTATTATTTTCAGTAAAAGCATTTATAATTACTTGTGAATCTTTTAAAAGCACATTTCCAATAGGATTAGTTAAAAGCGCAATTACATCTTTGTAATAAAAATGGCTATTATAGTTTTGATGTATTTTAAGTAGTTTTTCAAAAAAATATGCAGTTGGAAAACTTTTAAGCGAAACACCCATTGTAACATTCACAGTTTTCACGTTTTCGGGCAACGAGTTTAGAACAGGTGTTAATAGATTTTCATCAGCTAAAACAACGGCAGTTTGGTTTAACTCGGCCTCTGTGAGGTTTGAAAGGATTTCCCCAATATACTTTGCCTGCCCGATGTTTTTTGAAACTTCAACAATTTGAATATTTTTCTTTTCTGAATAATTAGTGTTTACAAATAGGGGCGAATTCGTTTTATAAAACTTCCAATTTTTGATGTACTTCCGGAGAAAAAGGGACGCACTGTGTTCTGAATCTTCGTAGAAATGTGAATCTATATCCCAAATTATTTCAGAATTGCCGTGCTCCAAAAGCTCTTGAATAATTGTTTGTTCGGCGTTATTAAGTGCATTGAAGCCAACAAAAATGTGTTTTTTATGTTCGTTTTCTCTACTGTAATGTTCAATATTATTTGCTGCAGCTTTGTAAACCATACCCTGATATCCAATATTTAGATTTGCAAGCTGGTTTTTGAGCATTTCATATAATGGAAAAAGGCTATTCCAAAATGCGAGATATTCTTCTATTAGTGGAGTTTTATCGGTTCGTAACGACCAATGTTCAAGATCTTTTATATCTTTTAAATAATCGAAAAACTTCTTGGGTTCAATTAAGTATCTATCTATTTCATTAAAATCGGAAAGTAATGTTGTTGCCCAAGTAGAAAATGTTTCAAAATTTTCATCAGCATTTTCAGTCGCGATTGAAATGTGAGCGTTGTAAGCTCGATATAAAAATTCTGTATTGTCAATTATGTTAAGACCTGAAACTAGCTCAATAAATTCCTCTACACTAATTATTTTTGGCGCAAAAAAAGTATTGGTTGCAGTATTGCGCAGCTCTTGCTTAAGAAAAGCTCCTGCGCGTTTACTAGGTAAGATTATTGTTAGAGCTGAAAGATCTTCGTGCTTTAACTTTAAATAGTTTAGGGTTTCGGTTAAGAATGATAGCATTGCCTAAAAATAAGAAACGCCCCCGAATTTCGGAGGCGTTTCAACATTATTTGTGAAAACTATTTGCTGAAATTATTTCTTCAAAGAAATTTCAACACGTCTGTTTTGTTGTCTTCCTGCTTTTGTTGCATTAGTTGCAATTGGCTTAGACTCACCGTAACCGATAGAAGATAATCTACTACCATCCATACCGATTGTAGTTAAGTAATCTCTTACAGAAGCAGCTCTGTCATCAGAAAGTTTTTGGTTAAGCTCATCGCTACCTTGGCTATCTGTGTGACCTTCAATTACGAAGTTCTCAACTTTGTATTCTTTCATGATGTCTACTATGTTCTGTAAAGTAGCATAAGACTCTTTACGGATTGTAGCTTTACCAAGATCGAATAAGATAGTTTTAGAGTAGTCATTCAATTGCTTAATAACTTCCATAGAAACTTCTGGACAACCCTTGTTTGCTACTGTTCCTTTAACATCAGGACAATTATCATCTTTATCTAAAACACCATCACCATCTCTGTCTTTGTAAGGACAACCATTGTTAGCTTTTGGACCAGCTTCGTTAGGACATTGATCTTGAGCATCTGCGATACCATCACCATCAGCATCTGGACAACCATTAAGGGCTGCAAGACCTGCAACTGTAGGACAAGCATCTTGAGGATCAGCAATACCATCACCATCTGTATCAGGACAACCATTGAATTCGGCTAAACCTGCTGTATTAGGACAAGCATCTTTTCTATCTTCAATACCATCACCATCTGAATCTGGGCAACCATTAAATTCTGGAAGACCTGGAGTTTCAGGGCATTCATCATCTTTATCATAAATACCATCACCATCAGTATCTTTTCCTCCAAATTGGAAAACTACACCTGCAGAATGCTGGAAGTGAGTAATACCGTAGTCATCTTCAAATGCATGTTTGTAAACAGTTTGAAGGTTTAATGCTAAGTTTTCGCTAAACCAGATTTTTAAACCTGCAGTACCGTTAGCAGTTCCAAACCCAATATCATCTACCCAAGTGTAACCACCACCAACTCCAATATACGGATCGGCAAAACCTCCTGGACCATTAAGTAAGTCTCTAAAACTGTATTTAATTTCACCATCTGCACCATAGTAGGTAAGATCGTCTACGCGAAGATCACCTAATTTATCAATTCTGTTAATTGTACCAGTTGCAGAAAATACAAAACCACTACCAACGTAACGGCTGATACTTAATTTTGAAATTGATGGAAGGATATTCCAGTGGTCATTTGCGTTAAAGTATTCGTCAAAAATGTTTTCGCCTCTTGTAGCGTCGGTAAGCCTACCCTTATCAGAAGATCCGATAGGATAAACGTCAACAGCGTTTACACCAACCTCGATAGACCAAGGGTGATTAGAGTCTTGTGCATTTGCTACACCAAGTCCTAGAACTAAGAAGGCAGCAACTAAAAAACTGTTAAGATGTTTCATATTCGATTGTTTAATTTTAAGTGTTAATTAATGGCAAAAGTAAGTTGTTAGATTTAATATACAAAAGCAAATCTATTAAATTTTTATTAATGCGCCTCCTATTTCACCGTAAAATAGGTAGTTAAGCAATAATATTTATTTTATTACGTTAAGGTGCCTTCCAACTTTTATAAAGGCATTTATAGCTTTATCTAGTTGTTCTAATGTATGTGAGGCTGATAATTGCACGCGTATTCTCGCCTTATCCTTTGGTACCACAGGAAAGAAGAAGCCAATTACATATATTCCTTCCTCTAAAAGTTTCTCTGCCATATTTTGTGCAAGCTTCGCATCATATAGCATAACTGGTACAATTGCGCTGTCTCCTTCAACAATGTCGAAACCTGCTTTTTTCATACCTTTTTTAAAATATTCTGTATTATTTTGAAGTTTATCCCTCAATTTTGTGTCGTTAGATAACATTTCGAACACTTTTATTGAGGCTCCAACGATAGCTGGCGCTAAACTATTTGAAAATAAATACGGTCTTGAACGTTGTCTCAATATATCTATTATCTCTTTTTTGCCAGTTGTATAACCGCCCATTGCGCCGCCAAGTGCTTTTCCTAAGGTTCCAGTAATTATGTCTATTCTGCCCATTACGCCTTTTGCTTCAAGCGTGCCGCGACCAGTTTCGCCAATAAAACCTGCTGCATGACATTCATCTATCATTACCATTGCATCATATTTGTCTGCTAAATCGCAAATTTTATCAAGAGGTGCAACTACGCCATCCATAGAAAAAACGCCATCAGTAACAATTATTTTAAAACGGGCGTTGTCTTTATTAGCTTGTATTAATTGCTTTTCTAGATCTTCCATATCGCTATTAGCGTATCTGTAGCGCATTGCCTTGCATAATCTAACGCCATCTATAATAGAAGCATGATTTAATGAATCGCTAATAATAGCATCTTCTACACCTAATAAAGGTTCAAAAACTCCGCCGTTTGCATCAAATGCAGCTGCATATAGTATAGTATCTTCAGTTTGATAGAAATCGGCTATTTTTTCCTCTAAAGTTTTATGAATATCCTGCGTACCACAGATAAAACGAACGGAAGACATACCAAAACCGTGCGTATCCATTGCATCTTTGGCTGCTTGTATAACTTCTGGATTGTTGGAGAGCCCTAAATAATTATTGGCGCAAAAGTTAATCACTTCTTGGCCGGTGGAAATTTTTATAACCGCATCTTGTGAAGATGTTATAATCCGTTCCTTTTTATAAAGTCCGTTTTCTTTTATTTCTTCAATTTCATTTTGAAGGTGTTCTTTAATTTTTCCGTACATAATTTGTTTTTTTGCTGGGCAAATTTAAACTTTATTTATTACAATTTTTTCTTCTTGGGTATAGACTATCAATTTTGAAGCAATGCCAAAGCCCATTTCTACAAGTGCATTTGCGTATTGATTTATTTGAATTTCATGTTTTTCGGCGGGAACGCCTGTTTTATAATCTACAATCGTAACAGAATTATTTTTGTGAATATTTAATCTGTCCGGTCTCAGCAATTTACCTTCAGCAGTAATAATGTCTCTTTCTGTATAAACCAAATCTGTACCATCAAACAAATGTTTTAAATTTTGATGTCCGACCAAAGAAATTATATAATTATATATTAAAGTAAGATTCTCATTTGAAGTTATTCCGCGATTTTTTTCAGTTGAAAAAACACCTTCAACATCTTCCGCTGTTTTTATGTGTTGAAGTGTGTTGTGCAGCAAATCGCCAATAAACAATGCTTTTTCTCTATCGGTATTCCACAAGCTCGCTTCACGGCTTGCAATTTTTAAAATTTGATTTGCATTTGAAGTCGAAATAAATTTTGAAGTAACAACATTGTTTTCTTTTGAAGCTTTCTCTAAATCGTTCCTTTTAAATTCTCCAAATTCATAAACTGTCTTTTCATTTTGCCATTTATCAACGCTTTGAAGAAAGAGCATAAACAACTGATTAAAATTTGAAGGTAAATCTTTCGGCGCTTTTGGCATTTCTGCAAAAACGTATAATTGGTCAACTGCCCGCGTTAAGGTTACATATAAAATGTTGATGTTATCCAACTCCATCGTTTCCCGAAAATCTGAATACATTGTTTCGCCCGTTTCACCAAAACTGCTTAAGGCTGCGTTATAACTTATATGCGCCTCGTCAAAATTTTGAATTGGTTCGTTTAGCGGATACCAAACTTTTGTGCCCCTATCCTTATAAATATCAATATCTGCATATGGAAAAATTACGATTGGAAATTCCAACCCTTTTGCTTTGTGGATTGTCATTATTTGCACGGCATTTATCCCTACGCTAACTGCAATCGAAGCTCTTTCACGTTTACTTTCCCAAAATTCAAGAAAGCCTAATTTGTCAACACCTTTTTGCTGCTCAAAATCATAAACCAAATCTAAAAACCCAACAATATAAGCGTCTGCATCTTTTTCAAGCTTAAAATTCCGAATGCAATATTCGCAACTTTCATATAAGGAAAGGGTTTTTAAATCTTGTATGTTGAAATGGATATTACTTTCTAACAATTCCGAAGAAAATTTAGCTTCCGAATAATTTAAAAAACGCTTTAGAAATAGATGTTTTTCCTCTGAAATTGAAAATCTATCATATATTAGTGACAATAAGTTTGCTTTAATTTCAGGATTATCAAAATTGATTGTCAATGAAAGCGCCGAAATTAAAAGTTGAACTTTCGAAGAATTTTGAAGCAGCAACGTTTCTGAAGAAATTACCATAATATCGGCTTCCATTAAAGCGACTCCAAGATTTATACCGTCAATCCTACTTCGGGTCAAAATGCAAATATCTTTTGCGGAATAGCCATTTTCCTCGCAATTTTTAATTGTTTCAATAACCAAATTGGCATAAGCGGCGTGTTGCTCTTCCTTCTTTTCTTTTTCAATAAATTCGAATTTTACATAACCTTCTTTTTTGGCATTCGTTTTTTGCTGATTTCCACTAAAATATAAATCTTGATGAATTGTGTTGCCAAAGTATTTTGAAATAAAACTGAAAAAACCGTTATTAAATTTTACGATTTCTTCACGACTTCGTCGGTTTGTATCTAAGTTTTCAATCTTTTTTTCAACGGATGGAAACGGATTTTCAGTAGTGCAAAGCGCCATAAATTGCTCGGGCAAACCGCCGCGCCATCGGTAAATGCTCTGTTTTGTGTCACCAACTAAAAGCAAACTGCCCAAACTATTTTCATATTCCTGCGAAAGCGCGTTATCAACCAACGGCTTTAAATTAAGCCATTGCAATTTAGATGTATCTTGAAATTCATCAATAAAATAATGGCCGTACCGTTCGCCCAAACGTTCGTAAATAAAAGGCGCAGGCTGATCTTTTATCTGATTGTAAACAAGTGAGTTAAAGTCTGAAACCGTTACAACATTTTCTTCTTTCTTTAAATTTTGATATTCAGTATTCACCAAATTTAAAACTGAAAGGGCCGTGAGATTTTTTAAAATCGCTTCATTAAATTGAATTTGCTGTAATAGCGGAACAGTTTTATCAAAATTTTCTTTGAATTGGGGTTGCAATTCATCCATTCGCGCAGCAACTTCAGGATTACTTTTTAAAAGTCTGGTTGGATACATCGGGTCGCTTTCCAATTTATTCTGCCAAGCCAAACCTAGGGAAACATTAAAATCTTTATTGGCAAGTTTCACAAAATGCTTTGCAAGATAACCACCACTAAAATCGGCGTGCTCAATTCCGTTTTCTTCAATAATTTGTAATGTTGAATTGGCTACGGAAGCAATTTCATCTTCAATTTTTCGGTTTTGCGCTTGAAGGGTTTTCTTTAAATTTGAAAAATCGTCGAGGGTTTTTTCCTTTAGTTTTTCAACGTGTTCAATGTCGTTTTCGTTCAACAAAATTTTTGCGGCATTGTAAATATCGAACGTAATATCCCAAGATTTGTCATCGTCTGTTTTTTGAAGTGCAAAATCTACCAACAGTTTTGTAATTGCGTTATCGGTGCCGGCTTTGCTTATTAATCTATCAACCGCTTCGGCTAAAAGTTGGGGCGCGTCGAGGCTAATATCAAAATTTGTGGCTAATTTAAGGTCGCGCGCAAAGGTTCGAATAATTCTATGGTTAAAACTGTCAATGGTTTCAACCCCAAAAGCGCTGTAATTATGTAATATATGTTTCAGGATTTTTTGAGAACGGACTTTAATTTCTTCCGTTGAAATATTTAGTTCGGCTTCAATCGCAGAAAGCATCGCATCTTCTTTAATTTCTTCCGAAGAAAATTTTACAAGACTTTCAATAATCCTGTTTTTCATTTCGGCAACTGCTTTGTTTGTAAAAGTGACCGCAAGTAGATTTTTATAGGAAGAAGCTTTGTTGGAAATAAGAATCTTTTTTAGAAACTCTTTAACCAACGTAAAGGTTTTGCCGCTTCCTGCCGCTGCATCGTAAACTTGAAATGGTGCTTGTATCTCCAAAATTGATTTTTTACTAAAATAGATAAATCGACTGCAAAATTTCAACTAAAATCAATAATATCTATGCAGTTATAAAAATCTTATAAAATCTATAACATATAGCCGCAAAGTTATTGCCTAACTTTGGGTAAAATAAGTACTAACATTTAAATACACATATAATTATGTCTTTCGAACTACCAAAATTACCGTATGCTTATGACGCTTTAGAGCCTCATATTGATAAAGAAACAATGACCATTCACCACGATAAGCACCACCAAGGTTACACTGATAAATTGAATGATGCCATAAAAGGAACTGACAATGAAGGAAAAACCATTGAAAATATCTTACGAAATTTAGATATGGAAAATAAAGCCGTTAGAAATAATGGCGGGGGCTATTACAACCACAGTCTTTTTTGGGAAGTACTAAGCCCAGACGGCGGCGGAAAACCAACCGGCGATGTTGCAAAAGCAATTGATAGTGCCTTCGGAAGCTTTGAAGATTTTAAAGAGAAATTTTCTACAGCGGCAAAAACTCAGTTTGGTTCTGGTTGGGCTTGGCTTTGTGTTGATGATTCTGGAAAACTTAATGTTTGCTCAACACCAAATCAAGACAACCCAATGATGCCAGGCGTAAAATGTCCGGGAACACCAATTTTAGGATTGGATGTTTGGGAACACGCATACTACTTAAAATACCAAAACAAGCGTCCAGATTACGTTGGCGCATTTTGGAATTTGGTAAATTGGGATGAAGTGAATACAAGATTTGCAAATGCTAAATAAGACTTGCTTTAGATAGTAATATTCTTGAAAACCCTTTCATTAAGTTGAAGGGGTTTTTTGGTTTATGAAAATTTTTTCACCACGAATACACGTATTTTTTTAAAATGATTCGTGTATTCGTGGTGATTATTTTTTATTAATAAGCCCTTTCCGGATTCCCTTCATAAAAATGAATATAGGCTCGGTTAATTACCCGATTACCACCAATAGTTGGATAATCGCCCGTAAAGTACCAATCGCCTAAGTTTTTTGGGCAAGCTTTGTGCAAATCGTCAACCGATTGGAAGATTAATTTTATTTCAGCTTTTATATCTTCATTGCTAACTAATTGGGCAATTTTATCTGAAATTTCTTCATCTGTAAACGGATCGTACAATTCTTTT
Organism: Aequorivita sp.; assembly: GCA_965219125.1. GTDB lineage: Bacteria > Bacteroidota > Bacteroidia > Flavobacteriales > Flavobacteriaceae > JBBSOK01. Next base: position 1,925,898 of record CBDCMO010000002.1, on the reverse strand, counting down.
ACGTGATTTACCACATCGTTATCGTGGTAATCTTGTTGCAGTTTACATTTATCATAAATTGCTTCAACAATGCTTGACGTTCCTCTTTCTTCGTGAAGTGCTAAAGCTGCTTGAAAGGCAATTAAAGCCTCAAGACGCGCCATATCAATTCCATAACAATCAATATATCTAATTTGTGGCGCTGAAGAAACGACAATTATTTTTTTAGGATGTAAGCGATCCAGCATTTTTAAGATACTTTTCTTTAATGTAGTTCCGCGAACGATGCTATCGTCTATAATTACTAGATTATCATTATTCTTAATAACGCCGTATGTTACATCGTAAACGTGAGCGACCAAATCGTCGCGGCTGCTGTCGTCTGTAATAAATGTTCTAAGCTTTACGTCTTTTATGGCAATTTTTTCGGTGCGGATTGTATGCGCTTGTATTTGTTGCAATCTTGCATCGGTAAGCGTTTCTTTTTCGGCTAAAATTGCTTCGTTTTTCTGTTTGTTCAGTTCGTCTTGTGCAGCTTCCAACATTCCGTAAAAGGAAGTTTCGGCGGTATTTGGGATAAAAGAAAAAACGGTGTTTTCAGTATCGTGTTTAATTTCTTGTAAAATCTTCGGCATAATCAATTTGCCTAACATTTTTCTTTCTTGGTAAATTTCGGCATCGCTTCCGCGGGAAAAATAGATACGTTCAAAACTGCAACTTTTACGCTCTAAAGGTTCTAAAATTTTCGGGATTGTAACGGTACCGTTTTTTTCAATTATAATCGCGTGGCCGGGTTCTAATTCTTTTACTTCTTCAAAAGGAACATTAAAAACGGTTTGTATTGCGGGCCGCTCGCTTGCTACAACTACAACTTCATCATCTTGATAGAAATAGGTTGGGCGTATTCCTGCCGGATCGCGTAATACAAATGAATCGCCGTGACCTAAAAGTCCCGCCATTGCGTAACCACCATCCCAATTTATGGCAGATTTTCGCAGGATTTTTGCAAGGTTTAGGTGCTCAGCTATAAAAGGTGAAGCTTGTTGTTTATTCAACCCTTTTGCTTTTGCTTTTTTGTAGAGTTTTCTAACAGCATCATCTAAAAAGTGACCGATTTTCTCCATTACTGTAATAGTATCGGCTTTTTCTTTTGGGTGCATTCCCAATTTTATGAGATTGTCAAACAACTCATTTGTATTGGTCATATTAAAATTACCCGCAATAATTAAATTTCGGTGCATCCAATTATTGGTTCGCAAAAACGGATGAACATTTTCAACGCTATTAATCCCGAAAGTACCGTAACGAACGTGACCTAAAAACAATTCACCTATGTACGGGATGTTTTTTTTCTGAGCAGCAACACTTTCTAAATATTCGGGATGGTTTGCAAATTCAAGATTTATACGGTCATTAATTTGTGCAAAAATATCTTGAATGGGCTGAGCGGCATTACTACGAACGCGACTAATATAACGTTCGCCTGGAGAAACATCTAGCTTTATGCTAGCAAAACCGGCGCCATCTTGGCCACGGTTATGCTGTTTCTCCATCATTAAATACATTTTATTTACCCCGTAAAATGCCGTGCCGTATTTTTCCTTATAATATTCTAAAGGTTTTAGCAGTCTGACTAGGGCAATTCCACATTCGTGTTTTAACGCGTCGCTCATTTTTTTTAATTCTGAATTCTGAATTCTGAATTCAGAATTGTTAAATATGTATGTTTTACTTGTTTCATTGAAATTTTCAAACAGTTAAATTACTGACCAAAAGCTGAAAACGCAATAACATTTAGAAGCAAATCATAATTCTGAATTCATAATTCAGAATTAAGTAAGTTTTATTTCAAATTGTGTTAAGCTCTTAAATTGTTGCAGCCTTTGGTGCACTTCTTTTTTTGTGAGATTAACCAATCGTTCTGTTCCAAATTTTTCTACACAGAATGAAGCTAATGTTGAGCCGTATATTATTGCTGTTTTCATATTTTCGAAACTGTAATCGTCTGTTTTTGCAAGAAAGCCTGCAAAGCCACCAGCGAATGTATCGCCAGCGCCGGTTGGATCAAAAACTTCGGCTAATGGAAGGGCAGGAGCGTAGAACATTTCATTATTATGAAACAATAATGCGCCGTGCTCTCCTTTTTTTATAACCACGTATTTTGGGCCCATTTCGTGGATTTTCTTTGCTGCAGTTACAAGCGCATATTCGCCAGTTAATTGTCGAGCTTCTTCGTCGTTAATTGTAATAACATCAACTTTAGCAATAACTTGCTTTAATTCTGGAAGTGCGCAATCCATCCAAAAATTCATGGTGTCAAGAATCGTTAGCGCTGGTTTTTTATCCATTTGTTCCAAAACGCTCATTTGCACCATTGGATGTAAGTTGCCAAGCATTACTACTTTGGCATCTTTATAATTTTCAGGAACAACGGGTTGAAAATCGGCAAGTACGTTAAGTTCTGTTGCCAAGGTGTCGCGGCTATTCATATCGTTATGATATTTGCCGCTCCAGAAAAATGTTTTTCCTTCTTTTATAATTTCCAAAGAGCTTACGTCCATTCCTTTTTCAGAAAGCATATTTATATCTTCTTGGGGAAAATCGCCACCAACAACTGAAACTATTGCGCCATCTACATTAAACTGTGAAGCTGCCAAGCCTATAAAAGTAGCTGCACCGCCTAGAATTTTATCTGTTTTGCCAAAAGGTGTTTCAATAGCATCAAAGGCAACCGTGCCTACAATTACGAGTTTGCTCATTATGGGTTTTTGAAATGAAGGTGCAAAGATACTATTTTGAAATTGTTTTATTGAAAAATAAAAACCTTCCAATAATTTTCTTCGAAGGTTTTTAAAGCAAGAATTTTAAAAAATTATCGCTCGCTATTTAGCACAATTTGAATTATAAAATTCAACAACCTCGTCAATTTTACTTCTCTTAAAATTATCTTCTTTTACCATAGCTAAAACAGCGGCGCAATCTTTAAAATAATCTTGTAAGTTTTTTCTATAACTACCATACGCAACATTGTTTCCTTGTAAATATGTGGCGACAGATTCGTTATCTCTTTTTGCATAATAGGTAATGGTGACAGTTCTTGAAGGCCCCATTGTGCCCATTGGTGGACCAAAAGACGATTCGGTAAATTTATATAAATTGACTTTTCCGTTTACGATCTCTTCCATCAAAGCTCCTTTCTTTTCGGAATACGTTATATACATTTTGGTATAATTATTTTTTTCTTTTTTACCAGTTGAAATAATTTTATCGACTTTAGAAATTTCAATTTCTTGAGAATTTCCTTCTACATCTTTAAATTTGAAATTGTTCTTTTTTTCTGAAATTTTTTCCGTTTTAAAGCTTTCTCCGTTTTTTAGGTAAATGGTAATAATATCTTTTTGCGCAAAACTTAAAGTTGAAATAAATAAGAAAATTATGAGTATAAGATTTTTCATGGACATTTGGATTAAATAATATTTACAAATATTAGGTTTTAAGAATTCTACACAAGCATTTGCTGCACTAAAATTATCACTTCCTACCAAAATCAGCCGGAATCTCGCCCCAAACTTTGGTTTCCCATTTAACAATTTTTGTTTGAAAGGTATTTGATTTTAGCCAGTTTTCGGCACGAGTTACCAATTCAAAAACATCTTTGTTTTTAGAATTTAACTGAAGTTTTGTATTGCACTTTTTCTTTTTAGTCCAACCCATCGCAATGCGGCTGTCGGTATAAATTATGCGGTCGCTATTGTGTTTTTGTAAAAATGCCAGTCCGTGAACCAATGCTAGAAACTCTCCTATATTATTGGTACCTTGTAAAAATGGACCTTGATGGAATAATTGTTTTTGTGTCTGCGTATCTACCCCGCGATACTCCATTTTACCAGGATTGCCGCTACTTGCTGCATCTACCGCGATTGAATATAAATTTGGTTGCCCAATTTTTGCCAGTAGTTCTTTTGAAATCTTCTTTTTAACCGTTTTGCCTTTATAATCTGCGTAATTGCCAGCGTATGCTTTTTTAGCTTCGGTGGCAGTTTCAAAACTTTTGTATTGCGCGCCTGCAATTCCGTCTATTGCTTTTTTGCAATCTTTCCAACTGCTATAAATGCCAGTAGGATTGCCGAACCAGACAACATAGTATTTTTGCTTCTTTTTGGTCATAAAAAATTAACGATTACTGATTAACGATTTTTGAACTATTTTAACTCAGAATATCGAATGACGAATAATAAATAACGAAGTTTTTTCAATCTTGAATTTTAAACGTGGAATTTTGAATAACACCTTCAATTACATTCGGAAAATACTCCAATTCCAACTTATGAACCTTCTCCGCAATGCTTTCAACCGTTTCATTATTTGAAAGAGCAGTGCTTTTCTGAAAAATTATAGCACCTTCATCATAATTTTCGTTTACGTAATGTATCGTTATTCCGGTTTCTGTTTCATTATTTTCTAAAACCGCTCGGTGCACGTGGTTGCCGTACATTCCTTTTCCTCCGTATTTCGGCAGTAAGGCCGGGTGAATATTAAATACTTTGTTTTCAAATGCTTTAAGAATATTTTCAGGAAACTTCAATAGAAAACCTGCTAGTACAATAATATTTGGATTGATGGTTTTTAATTTCTTCAAAATTAATTCCGAAGAAGTAAATTGTTTTTTACTGAAATGTAATGTTTTAACGTTCAAGTTATTAGCACGCTCTAAAACTTTGGCATCTTTATTGTTTGAGATAACAAGAACGACTTCGGCAAACGGAGTTCGTTGAAAGTATTTAATAATATGCTCGGCATTTGTACCATTTCCCGATGCAAAAATGACAATTCTCTTCTTCAATCCTACGTTTTCTAAAGTCTTCACAGAAGTATTAATTAAAAAATCAATAACAAAAGTAAAGCAATACGGTTTACTTCGCCATAAAATGTTTAAATTGGTTAATTGTAAGCGGACAAATTTTATATTCCGCAAACAAAAAAACTTTGATTTTAATTGAAATGAAACTTTTAGCGATTCTAAAGTGACATTTTGAACTTAAAGTGAGGTTATAACTTAAAATATTTTATTTTTGCCACTTACTATTAAAATTAAAACAAAAGAATTATGTCAGACATTGCATCAAGAGTAAAAGCTATTATCGTAGACAAATTAGGCGTAGACGAGAATGAGGTTGTAACAGAAGCTAGCTTCACAAACGACCTAGGAGCAGACTCACTAGATACGGTTGAGCTTATTATGGAATTTGAAAAAGAATTTGATATCCAGATTCCGGACGACCAAGCAGAGAATATCGCAACAGTTGGTCAAGCTATCTCCTACATTGAAGGAACAAAATAAGAAACCTTTATGGAGTTAAAGCGAGTTGTAGTTACAGGCCTTGGAGCCCTTACGCCTATTGGTAACAGCGTTTCAGATTATTGGGACGCCTTAGTTGCCGGCAAGAGTGGTTGCGCGCCTATAACATATTTTGATGCTGAAAAGTTCAAAACAAAATTCGCCTGCGAGCTCAAAAATTTTAACGCAGAAAATTATTTTGACAGGAAAGAGGCCCGAAAATTAGACCGTTTTGCCCAATATGCCTTAGTTTCTAGTGATGAAGCTATAAAAGACGCTAAAATTGACCTGAATATGGTTGATAAATATAGAGTTGGTGTTATTTGGGGAGCAGGTATTGGAGGTCTTGAAACCTTTCAAGATGAAGTTATAAATTTTGCAGAAGGGGATGGAACACCACGTTTCAACCCCTTTTTTATTCCTAAAATGATAGCGGATATTGCTCCGGCAAATATTTCTATCAAACATGGATTTATGGGGCCAAACTATACTACGGTATCAGCTTGCGCCTCTGCTGCAAATGCTATGATAGATGCATTAAACTACATACGCTTGGGCCATTGCGATATTATAGTTACCGGTGGTAGTGAAGCTGCAGTTACAAAAGCGGGTATGGGTGGTTTTAATGCTATGCACGCTTTGAGCACACGTAACGACAGTCCTGAAACTGCCAGCAGACCATTTGACGCAACTCGCGATGGATTCGTTTTGGGAGAAGGTGCCGGCGCTCTTATCCTTGAAGAATACGAGCATGCTAAAAAACGGGGTGCCAAAATTTATGCTGAACTTGTAGGTGGCGGTATGAGCAGTGATGCCTATCACATGACCGCACCGCACCCAGAAGGTATAGGTGTAGTTCGCGTTATGCAGAATTGTTTGCGAGACGCCAATATGACTCCAAATCAAGTTGATGCAATCAACACACACGGAACGTCAACACCTTTAGGTGATGTTGCAGAATTAAAAGCTATAAGTAAGGTATTTGGGGAACATGCAAAAGATATAAATATCAATTCAACCAAGTCTATGACCGGTCATTTGTTGGGTGCAGCTGGAGCGATTGAGGCTATTTCGTCTATCCTTTCTATGCAACACGGTATTGTTCCACCAACTATTAATCACACCACGGTTGATGAAAATATAGATCCTTCCTTAAATCTAACTTTAAATAAAGCTCAAAAGCGTGATATTAAAGTCGCAATGAGCAATACGTTCGGTTTTGGAGGCCATAATGCCTGCGTGCTCTTTAAAAAATTAGACGCTTAGATTTTTAATGCCAAGCTTTAAAAACATATTTTCTTCCCGCTCAGACAGAGAAGGGAAATTTTTCAGTACCGTTAAAAAACTATTGGGTTTTGCACCCAAAGATATTTCAATCTACGAAACAGCCTTTACACATCGTTCAACTAATGAAAAGAACAGTGAAGGTCTTCCACAAAATTACGAACGCTTGGAATTTCTTGGCGACGCTATGTTAAGTAGCGTAATCGCCGCCCATTTATATAAAAAAGTGCCGGACGGAAATGAAGGTTATCTCACAAAAATGCGCTCTAAAGTTGTAAGCCGTGAACATTTAAACGAGCTTGGGCGCGATATGCAATTACTAAGTTTAGTCAAAACATCGGTGCCAACCCAACAATTTGGCGGTAATATTTATGGTAACGTTTTTGAATCGCTAGTTGGCGCCATTTATTTAGATCGCGGTTTTAAATATTGCGAAAAGTTTATCTACAAACGCGTAATTAAACCTTACGTAGATATTGAAAAGCTTGAGGGAAAAGTTATAAGTTACAAAAGCCTTTTCATAGAATGGTGCCAGAAAACCAAAAAGCCTTTCAAATTTGAAATTTATGAAGACAATGGCAATGAAGCTTTAAAACATTTTGCCGTCAAGCTAATTTTAGAGGAAAAAGTTATTACGAAAGCTAGAGCCACTTCAAAGAAAAAGGCCGAAGAGCGGGCCGCAAAAAGAGCATTTTATAAATTGAAAATTAAGCGGGAAGCCGTTAGATAACTTCTCGAAACTTCAATGTAGTAATACTTCAAACGTTTTCTTTAATTGCATCAAAATTATTGGTGTCATCTTATTTGCCATTTATCTTAACGTTATTAAAATTATGAATTTATAATTCTGAATTCATAATTGTTTATTTTTACGCCAAAATAAAGCAATGGCAAATCATAAGCTGTTATTGGAAGATGATTTTGAAGATGATTTTTCAATCATAGCCATTCATTGCAATGAAGAACCTTACAAAGTTGCATTTTTACTTAATAAATATGCAAATCTGCGTTTAGAGAGAAAACGTAGGGATTTAGATTTTTCAAAGAAAGGCTTGGAAATTACCTTCCCAATGTATGAATTTGTAAATGGATTTCAATATAAACACTTCAATTTGGTCGGTAATAAATGCAAAAGTCGTGAAGCTTATGTTATGAGTTCCGGCGGACTTTTTGGCGAATCTGAAACCGAGAATATCATAATTTCATATCTATTGCCAGAATTTAAGCAAGTGGATTATCTCCTGAAATTGAATGAAGAAGAAGACAGTCTATATTTCAGCAATTTGCTTCTTGAAATAAATAATATAGAACATGTGATTACCGCATATAAAATAGAATTGGACAATATAAAATCCATAAAAAATTTAATTTTTGAATAATGCCGAATCTAAAAAGAACAAAAATAGTAGCCACTTTAGGCCCAGCAACTTCAGATAGGGAAGTAATAAAACAAATGATTTTAGAAGGTGTAGATGTATTTCGCGTAAACTTTTCGCACGCAGATTACGCCAACGTCAAAAAGACAATAAAAACCATACGGGAACTTTCTGAAGAATTAGGTAGCAGCACAGCCATTCTTGGCGATTTACAAGGTCCAAAATTAAGGGTCGGAGTAATGAAGGAAGAAGTAATTGTAAGTCCAGGCGATGAAATTTCTTTTTGCACTGGAAAACCTTTTGAAGGCGACAGCAAAAAGGTTTATATGAATTATGACAACTTTCCAAAAGATGTAAAAGCAGGCGAGCGCGTTTTATTGGATGACGGAAAGTTAATGTTCGAAGTACTTTCAACCGATGGAAAAAAAGAAGTAAAAGTAAAGGTAATTCAAGGCGGACCGCTTAGAAGTAAAAAAGGTGTAAACCTACCAAACACCCAAATATCATTACCTGCATTAACTAGTAAAGACAAGAAAGACGCCATTTTTGCAATTGAACAACAAGTAGATTGGTTGGCGTTAAGCTTTGTGCGAAATGAAAAAGACTTGCAGGAATTACAAGCGTTAATTGAAGCATATTGCGATTATAAAATACCCATAATAGCAAAAATTGAAAAGCCTGAAGCCGTTAAAAACATAGATAAAATTGTGGCCTATTGCGATGGATTAATGGTAGCAAGAGGCGATTTAGGGGTTGAAGTTCCTGCGGAAGAAGTGCCTTTAATTCAAAAAAACTTGGTGCTAACTGCTAAAAGAGCAAGAATTCCCGTAATCATTGCAACCCAAATGATGGAAACAATGATAAGCTCTCTCACACCAACTAGAGCTGAGGTTAATGATGTTGCAAACAGCGTTATGGACGGCGCCGATGCAGTAATGTTAAGTGGCGAAACATCAGTTGGTAAATATCCGGTAGAGGTTATAAAAACAATGTCCAAGATTGTACGTAATGTAGAAAATTCACCTCTAATTCACGTGCCGCAAGATCCACCACAGATTAAAACAAACCGTTATATTACAAAAAGTATTTGTTACCATGCAGCAAATATGGCAAACGAGATTGAAGCTAAAGCAATTTGCACGTTGACAAATAGTGGTTATACAGCTTTCCAGATTTCAGCTTGGCGGCCAGATAGTTTTATTTTAGCCTTTACTAGCAATAAGCGCATCTTATCGCGCCTTAATTTACTTTGGGGCGTAAAAGCTTTTTACTACGACAAATTTGTAAGCACAGACGAAACAGTGGACGATGTGAATGCCATTGCCCAAAAAGCAGGCTACGTACAAAAAGGCGATTACCTAATAAACCTAGCCGCAATGCCTATTGTAGATAAGGGAATGGTAAATACGTTAAGGGTTAGTCTGGTGAAGTAGTTTTTTTAAGACTCAAGAAATTTTACCAAAGTCTTACTGTTTGATGATTTTTTGAACGAAATTATTGGTTTCAGTTTCTATATTTAATATAAAGAAACCATCAGGTAAATTTGACATATCAATTTTTTGTACGTTTTCTTGAACAGAATTTACAATTGTACCGTTCATATTGTAAATAACTACACTATTAATTACATCATCTTTGGAATTTATATGTAAATAACTTGTAGTTGGGTTTGGATAAACTTCTATACTGTTCTTGGTAAAAGATTGTAGACCCAACGCTGCACATTCAGCCTCGTTGTTCACAAAATTTGTAAAGTCATCTTTACTCCAATTTTGGAGATAGGAGGCGCTTGCATCATCTACAAGCGCACAAGTTAAATTATCCGTCCCAGAAATGTTAACAGCTTTTAAACTTGCATTGTTGCCATTTCTCATTTCAAGATCAACAAGTTCTGAATTATTTGGTGCGAGAAAATATAAAAGCGAAGTGTTATTTGTTATATCTATACTTAAAATATTATTACGGGCACAATCAAAAAATTCTAAATTCGGGTTATTGCTAACATCAATTGCCATAAGACTATTCCTATGACAATTTAAACTGCGTAAATTTATACAATTTGAAATATCAATAGTTTCCAAACTATTATTGAAGCATTCTAAGAACGTAAGGTTTATACTATTAATTGTGAGAGTTTGTAATACATTTTCCTGGCAAGCTAATTCTTCCAATAAAATATTATTTGAAAGATCTAATGAACTTAATGTGTTTCCAATACAAGCAAGCCTTGTTAAATTTAAGTTATTAGACAAATCTACAGATGAGACTAGATGATAACTAAAATTTAAAAATTCTAAACTTATAAAATCTTCAATCCCCGTAAGGTCGGTAACAGTTGAAGTTTGGGGAATATTAAGGCTGGTTACATTTTCAATATTAGCAGTTAATACCAAGCCATTCCCATTTGTACCATCACCCATATTGTTTTGCTCCAAGAATGTTTCAAAATTTATATCTGGAATTGCCGTAAATTGGGCATATGTTACTGTTGTAAATAATAGAATGTATAGTTTAATTATATTCATGACTTAATGTTGTATAATAATCTGTTTAATAATCATTTCACCATCTTCATAAAAATGTAAAAAATATGAGCCATTCTGTAATTCTGATGTATCTAAAGTCTTAATAATATTGTAACTATCTCCAGATTGAACAATCTCTCCATTAATATTATATAATTGGTATGTGTAAAGGGCGTAGGGTTTTTCCGTAAGATCTAAATGAAGTTCATTGTCTGCAGCGTTTGGATATGCTTTGAAACCTAAAGAAGAACAAGGATTTCCAGGAAACGTAATGTATTCTGTTGTTAATTGTAGAAAAGGTATTAAAGCCAATGCTTTTTTCATTCTAGAAAATTGTCCGTCTGAAAAATAATTCATACAATTTGTATGGGTATAACCCATAAAATTAGTTTCGTCAGGATTATAAAGATCATTATTAGCATCATACAGTTGCACTGGCCAAAAACAATTGGAATCACTGACATTACTCATTCCGGGATCTGCTGGTGTATCTGCTATATAATCACCGCAAATACCACCATTACTGCCATTAACTAATTCTGAGCATTGATTTGGATCGTCATCTATATCTTCAATAACAGTTCCATGTCGTGTATGCCATAAATTGAATACATGACCCATTTCGTGAGCCATTACAAAAGATCTTACAATAGGATATTGAGGTAAGCCAAGGTGTTGTCCTGTTAGGACAAATTTTGAAGATGCGCCTATTCCTGCAGTGAGTCCATAACCTTCTCCAGATATTGGATGATTAGCATAATCATCTCCCATATAAATATCGATGCCATCACTATGGTCGTATGTAGAAGTATTAAAAACATTTCCTGGAGAATTATAGTAACTAGTGTTTTTGATATAATTAATATTATTATTCCACTTAAAATAGATGTTTTTTGAATTGAAAGCTGTATTTAATTTTTGGACTGCAATATTTACATTATTCACACTTTGCCCTCCACTATCATCAGAACGTTGTAATACGTGAATATAAATTTTCACACAAAATGAATAATTGGTATAATCGGGATGATTATTATTTCCGACAATCAAACTTTTATTTGGAGAATATGCAGAAGATTCACAGAAGTTTTGACTATATGAAGTTAAGGTAAAAGTAAGAGCTAAAATGAAGATGTAAAAGTTTTTCAAAATTATGGGTATTAAATATTCTGTAATATAAATAATTATTTTCACAAAAACTTAACATATTCTAAAATTTTTATATTTCATTTATTCAATTTCCTCAACTTTTTCCAATTTCATCATTGCGCCTTCTTTGGAAATTGTAACCGTATAACCAAATTTGATTGTTTGGTAACGGTAGGTAATTTTTTGAAGCTCATTATCATTTCGGGAAATATTTAGCTCGCTGGTTTGTGTATTTTTTGCAGGTTTGGCATCTTGCACCGTTTCATCATTACTGCCTTTTGGGTTAGGAAAGGCAAAACTTTTCGGGAAACCAAACAATTGCTGCGCTGCATAAAAACCTTCGTGCCATTTGTTGGTTGGCAATAGTATGGTCTCAGTTTTTGTTGGAGCACTTGCGGTGCCGCCTGTACTTTCAGCATATTTTGTTTGTGGAAAATCATTCTTTAAACTTTCAGCATATCCTTTTGCAGAACTATCTATATCTGGCGGGAAAAACTTTGAAAGAAAGCCGTTAAAGGCAAAACCTTTTTTATTGTTGTATTCCACTTCATCCATTGCGCCATCAATGCCGCCAACGTTCATTGTTATTTTCCCTTCCGCAGCAACAATTTTTACTTTTGTGCCAATTGGCATAACTGCAACTTTTTCACTTTGAAGATTTGGAAATGCGCGCAAACTCAAACCGCTACTTGCAGTAACATACATATATGCAGAAGTTTCAACTTTTGCGATTGTATCGGTTCGCGCTTCTTGAGTTTCTTCAACTTTTTCTGAATCATTCTTACAAGAAAAAATTGAAAGACTTATAAATAATACGGTAATTGAAAAATAGATGCTTTTCATATTTTTAATTTGAATGTCTAAGTTAATTAACTTTAGGAAGGTTCAAAAATTTTAATAAAGATTTATAATTTTGAGTCCTCCATAAATCCCTCCATACTTCGGATACGCTCAGTAACATAAACGAGGAACTTCAAACCCCCTTGCCTCTGGGAAGGGTCGGGCCTGCCTGCCGGAGTCACGTAGGCAGGGATGGGAGTTTAAAACTCCAACTTCAATTGCACATCCACACTTTCAGGTTCTTCAACCATAACTTTCTTCTTTTCATTATTCAAATTTGAAATTGAAATACCCAATAACCTAACCGATTCTTTCATCTTTTCTTGAAAGAGCAATTCTTTTACAACATCTAAAATCAATTCTTTTGAAGCAATGAAAAGTGGGACGGTTTTACTTCTTGTCTGCAACGTAAAGTCGCGATATTTAATTTTAAGGGTTACAGTTTTTCCGGCTAAACTTGCTTTTTTTAAACGTTTTTCAACTTCTTCAGCAATTTCGTCAAGCCTTTCCATCATAAAAATTTCCGAAGAAATGTTTTCTGAAAAAGTATGTTCGGCCGCCAACGATTTTTGTTTTCGAGTGGGTTTTACTTTACTATTATGAATCCCACGCACTACATTGAAATAAAAATTACCACTTTTACCAAAGTTCTCATTCAGAAATTCGAGTGATTTCGATTTTAAATCTGCCCCTGTAAATATTCCCAAGCCATACATTTTCACTTTTGTAACCTTGCCAACGCCGAAGAATTTTTTTACATCCAGCGTTTCAAGAAATGGAATAACCTCTTCGGGATTTATAGTTTTTTGCCCATTTGGTTTATTAATATCGCTTGCAATTTTCGCCACAAATTTGTTAATTGAAATGCCTGCGGAAGCATTCAATCCCGTTTTTTCCTTAATTTTTTGACGAATTTCGGTTGCAATCAGCGTTGCGCTTGGATTGCCTTTTTTATTTTCGGTAACGTCAAGATAGGCTTCGTCCAAAGAAAGCGGCTCAACCAAATATGTATATTCTAAAAAGATTTTTCTAATTTGTTTTGAAACTTCTTTGTAGCGTTCAAAATTGGTTTTCACAAATATAAGTTCAGGGCAAAGTCGCTGCGCCATTGCACCGCTCATGGCGCTTCTAACTCCAAATTTTCTAGCTTCATAACTTGCAGCTGCCACAACGCCACGAGCTGAACTTCCCCCAACAGCCAAAGGCTTTCCGCGCAATTCGGGATTATCCAACTGCTCTACAGATGCGTAAAAAGCATCCATGTCGACGTGGATTATTTTGCGAAGTGAAAGCGGCTCTTGCATCTTGTAAATTTAATATCTTTAGAGAACTAAATCCTACAGGATTTCAAAAGCTTTAAACTCTCGCAATTCATTCAAAGTAGAAAAAAATGAAATTTGTATATACACTTCTTGCTCTATTAATGGCACTACTCATCTGGTCCGCCATAAATCCAAAAGAATATTTTACATGGTTCTTAGAAGTTTTACCAGCAATTTTGGGATTGCTGATTTTAGTTTTTACGTTCAAAAAATTCAGATTTACAAATTTGGTTTATCTGCTTATCTTTATTCAGTGTGCCATTTTAATAGTTGGGGGACATTACACATACGCAGCAGTTCCTTTATTTGATTGGCTCAGAGAAGTTTTCAACCAGTCCCGAAATAATTATGATAAACTTGGGCATTTGGCGCAGGGATTTGTGCCGGCAATGATTGCACGCGAATTATTAATTAGAAAAAAAGTTATATTGAAAAGAAGTTGGTTACCATTTTTAGTAGTGAGTATTGCCTTGGCCATTAGCGCTGCGTATGAATTAATAGAATGGGCTGTTTCCGTTGGAACTGGTGATGGCGGTGATGCATTTTTAGGAACACAAGGTTACATTTGGGATACGCAAAGTGATATGCTCTATGCTACGATTGGTGCTGTTTTAGCGTTGTTGACACTTTCAAAAATTCATAATAGGCAAATTTTAAAAGTTGAAAACGAAAATTTGACAGCTAAATAAGAAAATGAAATGCAAGAAATAGAACGTAAATTTTTGGTCAATTCCGAAGAATTTAAAAATAAAGCGCACAAAAGAACCCGAATTGTTCAAGGTTTTTTGAATACAAATGCAGAGCGAACGGTGCGGGTGCGTATTCAAGGAAATGATGGATTTCTCACCATAAAAGGAAAATCTAACAAATCCGGACTTTCTCGGTTTGAATGGGAAAAGCAGATATCGCTTGCAGAAGCGGATGATTTGATAAAATTATGCGAACCGGGAATTATCGAAAAAACGCGTTTTGAAATAAGCAAAGGCAACCATATTTTTGAAGTTGATGAATTTCTTGGCGAAAACGAAGGATTGATAGTTGCAGAAGTAGAATTGAAATCTGAATATGAAGAGTTTGAAAAACCGGATTGGTTAGCCGCTGAAGTTACGGGAGATGTAAAATATTACAACTCTCAATTAAGCAAAAATCCATTTAAAAATTGGAAATGAAAAAGTGGCAGTATTTAGTGGCAGTTTGCAGTTTGAGCTAAAAAATTTAATCAAAAAGCTGTACAATATTTCTAATTTTATCAACGTCCGAAGTTGCAACAATTCCTTCTTCAAAAAAAGATTCGCTGTGCATTGTTACTTTTGGTTTGTTTAAGAGAACTTGTTTTTTAGTAGTTGCTGAAAGATGAATACTTGTAAACCCCGCTTGTTTAAAAGCTAAAGCATTTTCAAAGTTAATTCCGCCGCCAGGCATTATTTCAATTTTATCTTTTGATATGTTTTGAAGTTCTTTTAAAAACGAAATCCCTTCAATGGCAGAAGGTTTTTGTCCTGAAGAAAGTAATCTATTTACTTTTAAATTGATTAATTTTTTAACTTCTTCTAATGGATTTTCAACCCAATCAAACGCTCGGTGAAATGTAAATTCCATTCCTTCGGCGGCTTCAATTAAGAGCTTTGTTTTTTCAACATCAAGTATATAGTCGGTTGTTAAAAACCCACTTACAATCCCTGCGCAACCCATTTTTTTGCAGAATAAAATATTGCGCAACATTATATCAAATTCTTCTTTTGAATAGGTAAAATTGCCACTTCGCGGGCGGATTAAAACATGGGTTGGAATTTGTAATTCTGAAATTACTTTTTCAATTAAACCGTGACTTGGCGTAAGTCCGCCAACTGAAAGTTCGGTACAGAGTTCTATTCGGTTTGCTCCCGCAATTTGTGCTGCCTTGGCACTTGCAAAACTGTTTGCGCAAATTTCAATTATCATGTTTTTTAATTTAATATTAAAACGTGCCAAATTTATACTATTCAAGAGCTATTAATCCAAAAATATTTTAGTGATGCAACAAATCATGACCAATATCGTATTTCAACGTAACAATTAATTGAAAGGAAAAGACCTCAAAGGTTAGATTGCTTGTTTTATCGCAAACCTTTGAGGCCTAACCAACTATCAACAAAGAATTAACTAATTTTCTATCTCCAACCGCCTCCTAAGGCTTCATAGAGATCTACAACTGCTTGAAGACGTGCATTTTTAGCCTCTACCAATTGTAAACTTGCATTAAGTGCGTTTTCTTGTGCTATTAATACTTCAATATAATTTGCTAGACCGTTGTCTAAAAGCTGCTCCGAAAAATCGGTTGCAATGTCGTAGGCTTGCAATTCTTTTTCTTTTATTTCAATTTTCTCGGTTGCGGCCTGGTATTTATACATCGCGTCACTAACTTCTTTGCTAGCAACCAAAAGTGAATTTTTAAAATTTAGAAGCGCTTGTTCCTGTTGTGCTTGCGAAACTTCGTATTGCGTCCTAATCTGTCTTTTATTGAAAATTGGCTGTGTTAATCCAGCAATAACTGAAGCGAAAAGCGAATTTGCATTAAACAATTTATCCAACTCTAAATTTTGAAGTCCGCCAGTTGCATTTACCGTTAATGATGGATAAAAATTACTTCTCGCAACATTGGTAAGCTCAAAAGCATTTACCAAATTATATTCTGCTGAAATTACATCGGGCCTATTACTAAGCAATTGGCTTGGAACGCCGATTGGCAAATTTGTAGTGATAGTCTGCATTGCCAATGTATTTCTTGAAATATCTTTTGGATTGCTACCCAATAAAATTGACATTGTATTCTCTAAAAGGCGGGCGTTATTTTTTAGATCTACCAATAAGGCTTGCGCAAAATATAGTTGTGCTTCGGTCTGTTTTACACCTACCGCAGTAACATTTCCAGCTTCTTTTAAAGCTTTTGTAGTTTCTAGACTTTTATTCCTGTTGCCTATGGTTTCTTCGGTAATTTTTATCTGCTCGTCTGTTGCAAGCATATTATAGTAAGTGGAAGCGATGTTTGCAACCAATCTACTTTTTACGGCTTGCTGCTCGGCAATTGTGCCTAAATAACCAGCATCGAAAGCGCGTTTGTTACTGCGTATTTTTCCCCAAATATCGGCTTCCCAAGTTAATCCACCACTTAATTCGTATTGGTCCAACGTTGAAAATTGCCCGCCAAATTGACTGCCTTGCGAAAGTTCTTGATGTGTATATTTTGCGTTTGCATTCAAAGTTGGGAAAAAACTTGCTTTTCCTTGTTTTACATACGCTTCGGCAATTAAAATTTGTTGAATTGCAGAGTTAATATCTAAATTATTCTGCAAGCCTTCTTCAATATAACCTTGTAATTTGCTATCGGTAAAAAGTTGATTGTATTGTAAAGTGGCGATATTTGTTGTGTCGCTACTTTCAATTTGGGTTCTATATTTTTCAACGGCAACTACGTTTTCCGGACGTTCGTACGTTTTTGCCGTAAAGCAGGATTGAAGGCTTAAAAAAACCGTGAGCACTAATCCTATTTTTATTAATTTTTTTGAATGCATAGTATTATTCTTCAATTCTTTTAATTTCTTCAGTTCCTTCAATACGTAATTTGGTTTCATCTTCATTTTCAACCTTCATTGTTGGTGCGCCTGTAATTTTTTCCTGTAAATATTGGAAAAGCATAAACAGAATTGGAATAACGAAAACTCCGAAAATTGTTCCAATCAACAATCCGCCAACTGCTCCTGTACCAATAGATTGGTTTCCTGCTGCGCCAACTCCACCGGACAATACCAAAGGCATCAATCCTAAAATGAAGGCGAACGATGTCATTAAAATTGGTCTTAATCTTGCTTCGGCTCCGTCAATTGCCGCATCAACTATAGATTCGCCTTGCCTTCTTCTTTGTATGGCAAATTCAACAATAAGAATTGCATTTTTCGCCAAAAGGCCAATAAGCATTATTAATGCGATTTGG
This sequence comes from Aequorivita sp., assembly GCA_965219125.1. Lineage (GTDB taxonomy): Bacteria > Bacteroidota > Bacteroidia > Flavobacteriales > Flavobacteriaceae > JBBSOK01. The sequence continues at coordinate 1,908,115 of CBDCMO010000002.1, read as the reverse complement.
AAGTAAATGTTATTCTGCAAACCTGTAAGTTGTGTGGTAATATAGGCTCCAAAAACCCCGACAGGCAAGGACAGTAAAACTGAAAATGGTAATAAATAGCTTTCATATTGCGCAGCGAGCAAGAAATAAACGAATACCAACGATAATATAAATATGGTTGTGGTTTGGTTACCGGCATTTTTTTCTTCCAAAGTCAAACCTGAATAGGCAATATCAAAATTACTTGGCAAGCTGGATTTAACTTCTTCAATTGCGGTAATTACATCTCCCGTACTAAATCCTGGCGCAGTTGCTGCAGTTATTTTAGTCGAATTAAATAAGTTAAAACGGGTAACAGATTGTGGCCCATACGTTCGCTTTAATGTTACAAACTGTGTAATTGGCGTCATTTGGCCACTTTCGGTTCTAACATATAGATTATTTAAATCACTTTCATCAGCCCTATCTTCTGGCAAGGCTTGAACGTACACTCTATATTGTTTTCCGAAGCGAGAAAAATCTGCCGCGAAAATACTACCGATATAACCTTGCAATGTGTTGAAAATGGTTTGGACAGAAACGCCTAGTTCCTTTGCAAGTGGCACATTTAAAGTCATTTCATACTGTGGATACTTCGTGTTGAAAGAAGATTGCGCATATTGAATTTCAGGTCTTTCAGATAATTTGCCAATAAAATCCTGATTCGCTTTATCCAAATCTGTAAAACTTCCACCACTTCTGTCCAAAAGATTTACTTCTGCTCCTGCAGCATTTCCAAAGCCAGGAATACTTGGGGGCGAAAAGAAAATAATATTTGCATCCGGAATTTGTGATGCGGCGCCAAACAATTGTCCGGTAATGGATTGCACTGAAAGTGAATCTGCACCACGTTTATCCCAATCATTAAGCCTAATAAAACCTAGGCCGTAATTACTACCAGCGCCACTTATTAAACTTCGGCCATCAATTACCGAGACACCTTGAATGCCGGGAATATTTTTAGCCATCTCGTACATTTTCAGGTTTACCTCATGTGTTCTATCTATAGATGAACCTGCTGGTAATTCAACATTCATAAAGATGATACCTCTATCTTCATCAGGCACAAAACCTGTTTTAGTTACAGAAGAAGAATACCAAATACCGCCAACGGCCAACAATAAAATTAAAACCGTTATCCATTTATGGCGATATAAAAAATGAACTGACTTACCATATTTATTTACGGTTGCTTTAAAACCTCGGTTAAAACCGTTGAAAAATTTCTGAACAAAACCCGGTTTATTACTGTTATGCTTTTCGTCGTGTCCTTTTAAGAAAAGTGCACATAAAGCTGGCGTTAAGGTTAATGCGTTTACTGCGGAAATAATGATTGCAACTATAAGCGTTACTCCAAACTGCTCATAAAATACACCCGTTGGTCCTTTAATAAATGTTACGGGAATAAATACGGCGGACATCACCAATGTAATTGAAATAATAGCGCCCGAAATTTCGTGCATTGCATCGAGTGAAGCCTTTTTCGGGTTTTTCTCGCCTTCATCAATTTTTGAGTGAACAGCCTCGACGACGACAATTGCATCATCCACAACGATACCAATTGCCAATACTAAAGCGAATAGGGTTAAAAGGTTTATGGAATATCCGAATAAATTCAGGAAGAAAAATGTACCGATAATTGAAACAGGAACTGCAATTGCAGGAATTAATGTTGAACGGAAATCCTGCAAGAAAATAAATACAACCAAGAAAACGAGCAAAAATGCTTCAACTAAAGTGCTTACCACTTTTTCGATGGAAGCATTTAAGAAATTGTTTGTATCGTACGGAATATAATAGGTTATGCCTTCGGGAAAATCTTTTTCAACATTTGCCAATTCTACTTTTACGGCATCAATTATCTCTTGCGCGTTGGAACCTTTTGTTTGAAAAATACCCATGTTTACTGCAGGAAAACCATTAGTAATTGAGCCGCCCGCATAGGATTGTGCGCCAAGTTCAATTCTTGCAACATCACTCAATTTTAAAAATTCGCCATTGCCCAAGGCTTTAATAATGATGTCGCTGTACTGTTGTTCTGTTTTGTAACGTCCCGGATATTTAATGGTATATGAAAATGCTTCCCCATTATTTTCGCCCAAAGAACCTGCGGCAGCTTCCAAACTTTGTTCGCGTAAAGCAGCAGTAATATCTGAAGGCATCAAACTATAAGCCGCCAATTTCTGCGGATTCAACCAAATTCGCATAGAATAATCTTTTCCGCCGAAAACAGAAACATCACCAACTCCATTTACCCTTTGTAATTGTGGGATAACGTTTATCTTCAAATAATTTTGAAGAAAAGTATCGTCATAATCTTTATTCTCGCTGTAAAACGAAAGAAACATTAGTGCTGAAGTCTGTTGTTTTGAAGTGGTTACACCCGTTTGCAATACAGCTTGTGGCAATAATGGATTTGCTCTAGCAACTCTATTTTGAACGTTAACTGCCGCAATATCCGGATCTACATCTTGATCAAAGAAAACACTAATAGAAGCGGTACCAGTATTGGTTGCTGTTGAAGATAGATACGTCATTCCTTCAACACCATTTATTGCTTCTTCCAATGGAATTATTACACTCTCCAAAATTGTTTCAGCATTTGCACCGGGATACGATGCATTAACTTGAATAGTTGGCGGCGCAATATCGGGATATTGTGTAATTGGTAAATTGGAAAGTCCCAAGACACCTAATATTACTATGATTATCGAGATTACCGTTGAAAGTACGGGTCTGTCTATAAATGTTTTTAGCATAATCTTTTTTTGAGGAATCGGTTATCTGAAGACAGTTGGAATTGGTTTTGCAATACTATCAAAAGGTGTCATTTTTGGAATAATCTTCGCATTACTTCGCAATTTATCTGCGCCAGTTGCCAAAATTGTATCGCCTTTTTGTAAGCCTTCATCAATTACATATAAGTTGCCGATTGTGGCTAAGGAATGGATTCTTGTAGAAACAGCCATACTATCTTTTCCAATTTTATAGGCATAAATACTGCCTTGTTGCTCATAAGTAGATTCCTGTGGAACGACAAGGGCATCCGTGTAAACTTTTGGAATTTCAATTTTACCACTATTTCCATTGGTTAACAAACGATTTGGATTATCAAAAACGGCACGAAAAGAAATAGAACCCGTTTGTGCATTTATTTGGGAGTTTATAGTTTCAATCGTTCCTTTTTCATCATAAATATTATCGTTTGCAAGGCGCAATTGTACTTGTGGAATTTTCTTGATTTTGTCTTCAAGTGAAATACCTTCAGCATTTTGAATAAAATCTAAATATTCCTTTTCATTCATTGAAAAATAGGCGTAAACCTTGCTAATATCCGAAACCGTAGTAAGTGGCTCTGCAGTTGGGCTAACCAAAGCTCCTTTTCTTAGATTAATTGAACCAACATAACCATCAACGGGACTTTTTATATTTCCGTAGTCAATATTTGCTGCGATACTATTGTAGCCAGCTTTAGCCTGCTGAAGTTTAGCTTTTGCTGTTTCAAGTTGCACATTACTTATAATGTTCTTTTCAACAAGCGGCACCAATTTATCAACCTCAACTTGTGCGGCATTTACATTGGCTCTCGCTGCTGCAGCATCTTGGTTTAGAGTTTGGGTTTCAAGCTTAAAAAGGGTTTGTCCTTTTCTTACTTTTTGGCCTTCATCTACTAAAACTTCGGTGATGTAACCTGAAATTTTCGCGCGAACTTCGCTATTTACAATACCTTCAATACTTGTTGGGTAGGTTGTGTAAGCAGTTACTGTTTTTGTTGGTAAAATAGTAACCGGAAATGGTTTTGGGCCTTGCGGTGCGCCGCCCGGACCACCTTGTTGTGCATCTTTGTTGCCGCAAGAAAAGAGCAGTACAGATAAAATTACTGCTGAAAATAAAATTGACTTTTTCATAGTTGGGAAATGTGGTTGATAGATTTTTAGGATGCATTCCTAGCGTGGAAGGAATTCATTTTATCGATTGTTGTTTGCAAATTTTCTTTGTGTATGTTGAGATATTCTTGGAAGATAAGTCCGATAGATTCATTTTGTTTGAATTTTTCGGGATGATTTTCTTTGTTGAATTCGTTTATTTTTTTAACAATTTCCAATTCTTTTTCAGCGATTATTTTATAGGATTGTAGCGTGATTTTAAGATAGCTTTCGGTAGGGCGGAAATATCTTTTTCTATCGCCGGTTTTTGTGAAATATTCAATATAATTAAGCTGTAAAAGCAAATTTATATTGGTTGAAATTGAGCTTTTACTGGCTTGCGTTATTTCTACTATTTCTTCAAAACTGAAACCTTCTATTCCAGAAAGTATTAAACATCCATAAATACGACCGGATAATGGCGACATATTGTGGCGGCACTCAAAATTGTGACCAACCTCTTCAATAAGCGAACATTTTTCAGAAGAAAACTTTTTCATTTTTGGTTTAATTTTAGGCAAAGATAGTTTTGGTTCGTAAATTACCGAACTAATTGGGATTAATGTTTTGTTAAATTAATTTTTATTTGAATATTTTTATGAAAATCAAAGTTTTCGGAGATTTTTGAGGTTTTTGCCTGCCCAAGACCTAACAGGTTTTTAAAATCTTTTAGGTCTAAATCGGAAATATATTTAAAGTATTTAAGGTAGCTTTATTTCAACATACTGCCGTAATTCATTGCCTTCTTCATCTACAACAGTAAGTAAATATTTTCCAGGTTTCGGCGTCAACGCCAATTCGTGAAATGTTTCGGTTGTGCCAATAAGTTGCGAATCTAAATACCAATAAACTGTGGTTTCAGGATTTCGGTGTGCCAATTTAAAAACTACTTCGCCAAGATTTTCATCAAAGTTTTTGGGTAAAATAATCGCCTCATTATACTTTGGATAAATAAGCTGCATTAGTTTTTCCCCATCGCGTAAGCAATTTTCAGCGAAAGGTGGCAACGGTTTATATTCGGGATGAAGTGGTGCGTAATAATATTCCATAACCGGTGGAAGAACAAACCAGTTTTTTTGGGTCATTTCTGAAAGCTCGTAGCAACTGCTATTTACCCGTAGAGTTTCATTTGCATTTAGAAAAACGGTTTGATGATAGGCGCAAGGTTGGGTTCGCAATCCGTTTTTTGGGATAAATTGTTTTTCAACGTTATCGCAATAAACGCTTGCAAGTTGGCCGCTTTTACTGCAAACATCCGTTTCTATAAGTTCGTCGAATGGTTTTAGAAACCAACCTGATTTTGGCAATAAGTTCAACACTTCAAATAATATAGGTGCGGCAGCTTGAACACCTGTTAAACCTGGTCTTCCTTCGCCATCGGCATTTCCAACCCAAATACCAATTGCATATTTTGGAGTAACGCCAACAGCCCAAGCATCTTTAAAGCCGTAACTCGTTCCCGTTTTCCAAGCAATGGGTTGAGAACTGCTAAAAAACGCCCAATTTTCCTCTTCTCTTGGCCTATTTACTTTTTGCATCGCATCAAAAGCTTCATAGATTGCGCCTGCGTTAAAAACGGGTGGTTCTTGTTGTTTTTTGCCGAATTCCGTTTCAAAATCCTTAATATAATTCGGTTGAATAAATTCGTCTTCTCTATATTCACTTGAAGAGCGATTAAAGAAATTTAAGGTCGAAGCCAAGCCAGCATAAGCCTTTGTAATATCCCAAAGATTGCTTTCTGCGCCTCCTAAAATTAATGAAAGTCCATAATAATCGGCTGGTTTGTTGATAGATTTGAAATCGACTTTATGTAAAATATTATAAAACCTTTGAAAGCCAAAATCTCGCAACATTCTAACTGCCGGAATATTCAACGAGCGGGAAAGCGCCACACTTGCGGGAACTGCGCCGTTAAACTTTTTGTCAAAATTTTCAGGAACATAACCATTTACCGATGTTGGAATATCGGCCACCAAGGTATTTGGCAACAATTCGCCGGCATCAAGTAATGCAGTAAATAGAAATGGTTTTAAAATACTTCCCGTACTTCTATTTCGGGTAATAATATCAACATAATTGTCGTGCTCGGCGTTGGTTGGCGAATTTCCCACATAACCCAAAACATTTCTGGTTTCAACATCTAAAACCAAAATAGCAAGATTATGAATTTGATTTTGACTTAATTGATAATAATTTTCCTGCGCAATTCTATTTAATTTTTGTTGAAGGTTAAAATCAATTGTGGTTTTCACTCGTTCGCCGGGATGTTCAAGGCGGATTCTTTCAGTTAAATGTGGGGCAATTTCTGGAAGTGAAAGTGGTTTTCCGGGAAGTTCTTCATCTAAGGCTAAGTGATAGGTAGTTTTATCAATTACTTCTTCCGTAAAAAGTTTGAGTAACAATCTATCACGTTTTTGTTTTAAGATTGCTTCATTTTTCCCCGGAAATATAAGTGCCGGCGCATTTGGCAAAACCGCCAGAGCAGCTGCTTGTCCCCAACTTAATTCACTCGCCGAAATACCAAAATAACGCCACGAAGCAGTTTCAAGCCCAACCACATTTCCTCCAAAAGGTGCGTTCGAAGCGTAAAATTTTAATATCGATTTTTTTGAATTACCCGCTTCCAATCTTGTTGCTTGAAAAATTTCAATGAGCTTTTCAAAGTAGGTTCGTTTTCTATTTTCTCGCGAAAGCCTGATTACTTGTTGCGTAATTGTGCTTCCGCCACGTCTGCCTTCACGTTTTATGTTTCGATACAGTGCTTTTGAAATTGAAACAGGATTAAAACCGGGATGTTTGTAGAAATATTCATCTTCAAAATAAACAATACATTTTTCAAATCTGAAGGGAACGCTATCCATTTTCGGAAAGCGATATTGACCGTCATTTGCAATACGGGCACCAAGCATTTTGCCATCACTACTTTCCGCAACTGTTGAGGTTGGCGAGTTAAAAAGTGGTGATGGCAGGCAAAAAAGCCAAACTACAAACAAAACCGCCATCATTATTTTGATGGCGATACGAACTTGTCTTTTAGTTGGTTTTTTCAAGTTTGGTTATATGGTTCTGAAATCTCATTAATAATTTGTGAGAAGAACATGGACTTATGATTTTCTAAAATTTTCAGGATTCTTTTTGGTTGGATAAACTGCTGTAATCATAATTTCATTTCTTATGACTTTATAAACAACCCTGAATTTTGACTTAACAATTATTCTTCTGCAGGAACTATCACATTCATCTACTTGCCATTGTTTATTGAATACCAAACTTTCGGCTTCATCAATTATTGAAAGAATATTCTTCAACTCATTTCCTTTAGAATGTTCTGCATAATATTCATAAATATCGTCTAAATCGCTCTCGGCTTCAGGCGACCAAAATATGTGTTTAACCCTATCAGCCATTTTAGTTTTTAGCTGATTTATATTTTTCTTTTAATTGAGCGGATGTTTTAAAAATTCCAGCTTCATAATTCTTGATGGCATTTTGATTTCTAATTTTATAGGCATTTGCCGAAATTGGTTCGCCAGCAATTGTATAAGCAACCGTTACTTCTTCATTCAAGATTTCATTTTCAATAATCTCTTCAAAATGGTCAACATTCTCTTCATTCACTCTGTCAAGAATTTTTTCAACTAATTTTAGTTTTCGTTCTGCGATGTTCATTTTCAGTTAATTTTACAACGTAAATATAAAACTTTTCAATTCAAGATTTATTCGAAATGGGTTTTTGAGTCTAAAAATAACTTTGACAAAGTTTAGAACTTTGTCAAAGTTAAAAGTCCCATCCCAACCTTCCCAGAGGGAAGGGGCTAATAACTGAAACTTCAAAATTCATTAATTACAACTCAATAGTAACCCACATTCCCTTATTCCTTGCAAAATAATTATTGTCGTACATTGCCTCAACTTGTGTGCCTGGCAAATAATAGGTTCCTAAATAACTGGCGTTTAATTTTACGCTAAAGGTTTTAGATTCATTTCTATTCAAATCGAAAAAGAAATTTACACGGTCGTCACGAATGTCTGTATATCTTGCGTTGCCAGTTGCGCCTCCGCCCAATTCAGTAAAACTTGTGTTTACGATTTCCCAACCGCTTGGGAAAATTTTAGAAAGCGCGACATTATTTACCCAATCATTTGAGGTATTGGTAACCGTAACCTGCGCAGTAATTTCTGTGCCTTGTCTCAGTTTTGTAACATCAATTGGTTTGCCGTCGCTGCCGAGATATTGTGCCGTTATGGCGAAATTGCGTCTTTCGGCAAGCTCGTCTCCCAATGGTAATTTTCCTTTTTGGGATAGGGTTACATAAATTACGTTTCCTTTTTTGTTGTTTACCGTAACAGTATTTGTTCCCATATTTATACCCAAATCCCGTTGAGAAACCGCGCGGTCTGTTGTAACGGTAGTTGTTTTACCATTATTTGTAAACGAGACATCAATCGCTTTTCCACCATTCTTTTGAACCATTTTGGCCATTGCCAATAATGCATACGATGTTTCCTGCGTGCTATACCAACTTTGGGATGATAAATCTTTAGCAACTGAAATTGCTAATTCTCTTTGATTCGGATTACCAATCAACACCATAGTTTCCAGAGCCATACAGCGATTTCTGAATGGTGAACCGTAGGTGTAATAATCGTATTTATTTGGAACAAAGTTAATATTGGCGATTTGGGCAAGTTTTTGAGCCACATCTTTTTTGCCCGCTAAAGCATAAGCCGCAGCAAGTCGCCATTTGGCATCGTTGCTTAAATCGTTGCTTTCGCGGAGTCGATTCATTGCCGCCAATTCAGGCTTTCCCGCTAATGCTAATGTGTAAAGTCGGTACGCTTGTGTTAAACTCGTATTATATTGCCTATCGCTATTTCGCCATTGCTTTGCCATATTTTGTTGATATAACAACCAATTACTCATAAAACTGATAGGTAACGAATAGCCTTTTGCTTTGGCTTCCAGCATAAAATGGCCAGCATAATTTGTTCCCCATTCATCTGCATCGCGCTCTCCTGGCCAATAGGCAAGACCACCGTTTGTGGTTTGAAAACGCCCTAAACGTTCAATCGCCGCTTTTATGTTTTTCTCAATTTCCTTTTTCTTGTCGAACGTAATATCAAAAACGTCGGCTAAATATAACTGCGGAAATGCTGAAGAAGTGGTTTGCTCAATGCAACCATACGGATAATGAATTAAATATTCCATTCTTCTTCCAAAATCCATTGGCGGTAAGGTTGAAAATTCTAACATCGCTTCATTACTTCCTGCAACGCCAAATGTTTCAAAATTTAATTCTTGGTTTCCATTTTCTGAAAGTGTGTATTGCGTAGATTTTTGTGAAATAGGATTCGGATTTTCAACATCTATTTCAACTTTATAACTTGCCTTTTCACCGTTTCCTGAAGCTAAAACTTCAATAGTTTGAATAGTTCCTTTATTCGTATCAAACGGAAGCACGTCAAATTCAAAATTTACGATTTGTTCGCCAGGTTGGCTGAAAACTATGTTTTTGGTGTTACCATTTTTAGCTCTTAATCCATCACCCGTTTTTACTGTGATTGTTGCATTTTTTACTTTGTTTTCCATCGCAAAAACGGTAACAGGCAAGACAACTGTTTCGCCTGGTGAAAGTTTTCTCGGCAAGGAAGCAAGCACCATTAATGGCGTTCTAACGGGCGTTGTTTTCTCTGCATTTCCGTAAGCTCCTTTACTATTGTCGCCAGCAATAACCATTGTTCGAACTGAACCAACATAGTTAGGCATCATAATTTCGTGGGTTGCGGTTTTTCCGGCAGCCAACGTAAATGGTCCTAAATAGGTAACGACTGTTTTAAAACGGTCGGCTTTTCGGTTTTTTGCTCCCGCGGCTTCATCACCACCACCGATTGCGTAAATATTATCCACACTTCCCGAATAGGCGCCAATTACATAATCATATATATCAAAAGTGCGAACGCCGAGTGCTTCTTTACTGTAAAAAGATTCGTGGATTGGTGGTGTTGCGAAACGTGTTAAATCCAGCAAACCCTCATCTACAACTGCCAATGTGTACGTCATTGCTTTTTTGTCTTGCTCAGAAACCTTTACTGTATATTTTTGTTCCGGTTTTAAAACTTCGGGCATTGAGATTTTTGGATGTAAAACCGTTTCGGGATCTTCAACATCTATTGGTACAATTCCATATAATCGAATAGGTAAATCGTTTTTAACTTGGGCGTGCGGTTGAAGCAATGAAATATTCACATAAATATTTGGCGCCATTTCTTTTGTAATTTTGAAGGAAGTTGTGGTTTCGCCTTTTTTGGTTTCGACCCAAACAGTTGAAAGTACTTCTGAACCATTTTCAATACTCAACAAAGCCCTGCCATCGCTACCTGAAGGAAAAGTAACTTTTGCAGTTTCACCAACTTTATATTTTTCTTTATCGGCACTAAAAACCAACATTTTTGCACTTTCAGAATCGCCATCACTTGGTGCTTGAGACCAATTTCTGTAGAAATAAGTGATGCGACCTGTTGCGTGGCCAGATTGCTTGTCTTTTACGCGAATTAAATATCTGCCGCCATCGTCTTCAGGAATATTTACCGTGAATTTTCCTTTTCCAGAGCCATCGGTTTTAATGGTATATTCCTTTACAGGCGTGTGAACGGTGCTGTTTTCGTAGGTTGAAAGGTTATCTTGCCCACGATTCCACCACCAACGCCATTCAATTTTATAAACTTTTACTTCTAAATCTCTATTTGAAGCCGGATTGCCTTGCGCATCTACCGATGCAACATCAAACGTAGTATTTTCATCAGTAAAAAATGAGCCGTAACGACCTGCTTTCGGCGATCGAAGACCAACAAAATAATCATAAGGTGCTAAATCTTTCGTAAAAACATCTTGTGAAAAATCACCGCCACCTTCATAAACTTTGGTTAGGAAAGTTGCTTTTAACATTCCGGGCGCATTGTCGCCAACTTCAAAATCTTTGTTGAAATTTATGGTTCCTTCCGCAGATAATGTTCCATCTAAAACTGGGATTTCGACTTCCTGAAAAGTTCTAATTGGATCTGTAAAATCGTAATTTGGGTATTTTGGGAAGGCCGTGTTGGTCGCTCGCAAAGTAGCCGTCATATCTATTTTTAAATTTCTACCGGGCGAACCGTGAAGCCAAGTCGCGCTTGCACTGCCTTTTACAGGTTTGCTAGCATCTATAATTTCATTTTCGAAATCGAGTTTTATTTTTAGTCTGTTCGGTTTTATGGTTGCAACTTTTAAAGTCTGATTAAACTGTACGCCACCAACTGTAATTTTCGCATTCCAATTGCCTGTTGGAGAAGCATCTTCTGTTGTAATCGGGAAATAATAGAAACCGTTTTCAGCTTTTCCGGCTGAAGCTTTCGAAGTTGTTTGCGCCCCAGAATTTTGAACAGTTCTTTGCACCAATTTTCCTCGGGCATCGGTTACTTCAAGCGTTACGGGATGATTTTTAGGTAACGGATTTACCAAATCGTTCATTACAAAGGTTAAATGAATGCTGTCGCCAGGTCTATAAACGCCGCGTTCGGTATAAATATAACCTTTCAAACCCTTTTGAAGTTGCTTTCCAGAAACATCAAAATTACTAATAGACAGCGCGTTACCATCTTCAAGCTTTACGTAGGCATAATTCTTACCTTTTTTGGCAACGGCAAAGGCTGCATTACTTTCTGCATCATAACCAACCATACCATTACTGTCTGAAGTAACGGTTTCGATTAATTGCTGCTGGTAATTGTATATGCTAACTTTCACGCCACTTTCTGGCTTGGTGGTTAAAATATTGTTTGTAATAAAATTATAGGTTTGGTTGCTGCCTTTTTTAACAATCAACCCTAAATCTGAGCCTATTATATTAGCAGTAACAATTCTGTCTTCATTATAATATGCATTGTTACACGGATTATCTTGTTGCTCCCAATTGTAGCTGTAGTTTCTCCATCGATAAATTTCGTTATCCCAATAGCGCTGCTCTCTAAGTTCTTCGTCTTCGGAGCTATCATCGGCGTAATAGCTATCTTCCTCGTAATATTCATCTTCGTATTCGTCGCCTTCGCCTTCTTCAGAATTTTCATCTGCAATTGCGGTTGGTTGGCTACATTCGTACGTTGTATATTCTTTTTTGAAACTTAATTCCAACTGATAAACCGCGCCTGGATCTGCTTTAAAATATTCCGAAAGATTAATTGCATACGCTTTCCAACTATCGTTATTGCCCAGATTGTCGTCTTTTAATGTGATGGTTTTCTTGGCAATTCGTCTTCCAACGCGGCGTATATCGTAACTATTATTGTCATTCAAATCATAACTTTGAAGAAATTGCAAAACATTATTTTCATAGATTTTTATTACCCGAGCATCAACTTTTGAAAGATTTACTGCTTCGAAATAAATAGGTGTTGAAGCAGAATTCGGAAGAATAACACCTTTTGAAATCATCCGTATTTGTGGTTTCTGCTGTTCAAACGAAACCAATTCTGAAAATTCTTTTTTAAGACCAACGTTCTCGGTGTTTTTAATTCCGCGGAAAACAGTAACTTTTACATCGCCGATTATTCGGTTTGGTGGATAAACGTTTAGCACGTTACCGTTTACTTCATATCTTAAATCTGCAGTATTTTCAATGGTAACTAAACCTGCAAATTCTTGATTGGTTTTAATTGGGTCAGAAAAATTGATGCTTAACAAGGCTTGTGGCGATAAAGTTGTTTTTATATCGACAATGGTAAAGTTATTTTGTCCGGGAATTGCGAAGGTATTCTCGCCTTTATTTTCCGCCCCAATTGGTTTTCCATCCCATTTGATTAAAATTTCTGAATCTTCTTTTTTCCGAGAAATATCATCAATTTTGAAGTTGAAAAAGCGCGCATCATTGCTATTTTCTGGCCAAGTTAATTTTAAACTATTGCCATCTTGCGTTGCAGAAATCAGTTTCTTGGCATTTTCTAACGAGATTATATCTGAAGCTTCAATACTTGCCTCCAAATATTGCTTTTCTTTTGAATAGGATTGTAGATAACCAACATCAACCTTAAAATTTGGCGTAATGGTTTTAAAGCTGAAAGTGTAGGTTTTAAATTCCTTTGGTATGTCTTCATAAAGCTTATTCAATTTGACAGTTACAGCGTATTCTGTATCTGGTTGCAGGTTTTTTGAAGGCTGAAAAATCAAAGTCTTTCCGTTTTCGATTATCAATTTACCATCAACCGAAGGCGAAATACTTATATAATCGTTTGAAAGTTCTTGCGTCATTTCAAACTGTTCCAACGGCTTTACCAATTCAACCCTTATATCTGTTGTAACCGATTGATTGCCGTACGTATTATAGGCAATGTATTCTTTGAACTTGAAGAGATTGTCGGTTTCGGCGTGTTTGTCCTTGTCTTTGCACGAAAACACGATGAATAAAAGTAATGCGGGTAAAATTTTAAGGAGATATTTCATTATGAATTTATTAGGCGCACTAAATATAATATAAAATTATACGCATAGCAATCAGATCTTTTAGTACCGTTTATTTTTGAATTGACTTACGCAATTTAAATTCAATAATTGGTTACTTACCAAATTCTCTATTATCTAATCAATATTTTTTCGAGAGGATATTTAAACATGTTAATAAGTATGTATGCCCAAACCAAAGTATATTTTTTGTTTTTCGATGATGCTATTCCTACAAAATTTAATTTTTCGTGTAAAAACTAATATGACTAATTAGTTTAGAAACATTAACAGTACGCATCTAAAAATGTACTAAATATTCGATAAAGTGCAAATAAAAAAGATTAATAGCATTTTATTTAATTTTATTTATATATTTGGCAAAAGTAATTGTAAGAATACACGCACTAATGAAAAAATTAAATCGAAAAGCATCTGTAGGAATTTGAATCTTGTTCATCTCATCTCCGCAAAAAGAAAAAAATTGAAAAGTAGATTTACTCAAAAACAGCTAAAAGTTATTAACAAAAAAAATTATTTCTAGCCGAGAGTTTAGTTAGACACCTTTTCAAACATCGCTTAGGAGTAAATAGCAAAAATTGAAAAATCATCAACAATAAAATTTTTAAAGAATTTAAAAAACCTTAACTAAAGTTTTACCGTAAATATCGATAATAAGCATAAAAAATAGATTAAACGCTTGTTTTAAGAATATTAGTTATTAAATTAAAATATTAAATATCCCCACTTATGAAAAATTTCAACTTCGGATTCATTGCAATCCTTATTACGCTAGTATTTTGTTCTTGTACTAAAGACGAAATAGAATCAGAACAACAATCAATTACTATAGACTTGAATTTGTCAAACAAAACAGATTGGCAAATGGCAGATCAAATTCTGACTTTAGTTAATGAACATAGAGCGAGTCTTGGAAAAGGTGCCATAACTAATGACGCTACATATGCGTCTGCATACGCTACCGATCACACCTTATATATGATAGACACACACTCCGTAAATCATGATGATTTTGAAACAAGATCTCAAGCTCTCAAGCAAAGAGGCGCCACATCGGTTGCTGAAAATGTTGCTTATGGTTACAACAGCGCGGAAGATGTTGTAAATGCTTGGTTATTAAGCCCATCCCACAAGGCAATTATTGAAGGTCCTTATACAGATTGCGGTTTCGGTGTTTTGAAAGCTGAAAATGGACAGTATTTCTTCACCCAGATTTTCTATAAAAAGTAAACAATTATCCCCTTTTTTATTTTAGCCCAAAAGCCGTATTTTTACCACAAACTAAAAGTACGGCTATGGCTATTCAAAAACCTTTTAACCTAAATAAGTGGATTGAAGACAATCGAGATTTATTAAAACCACCCGTTGGCAACAAGAATTTATATGCTGATGCCGGCGATTATATAGTTATGGTTGTGGCAGGTCCAAATGCCCGAAAAGATTACCATTACAACGAAACCGAAGAACTTTTTTATCAGCTTGAAGGAAATATAAAAGTATTTGTTCAAGATGAAGGTAAGAAGCGCGAAATGCAACTCGGGCCTGGCGATATGTATCTTCATCCCGGTAAAGTGCCACATTCTCCAGTTCGCGAGGCTAATTCTATTGGTTTGGTTATTGAGCGAAAAAGAATAGATTTGGAAGGCAAAGATGGCTTGCTTTGGTTCTGTGATAATTGCAACAACAAATTATATGAAGTTTACTTTCCATTGAATAATATTGAAACAGATTTTCTTGAACACTTCAAACATTTTTTTGGAAGTAAAGAATTAAGAACCTGCGACAAATGTGGAACGGTAATGGAAACAGATAAACGTTTCACACAAGATTAACACTTTACCTATCAAACAGATACCCTTTCATTTTACATTCTTCAGTGTATTATGTACCTTCGCGCTTTATTTAAAATTTAGAACAAATCAAAAGATTTCCAGCCGCAGTTTATCCTGAGCGATAGTTGATGGGCGGGAATTATAAAATTACAATTATATGCAAACAACAACCACTAGCTTCGGGATTGAAGAAGCATTGGAAAAATTAGGAATTAAAAACTTAAACCACGGAACATCTACAGGTAACAAATGGTTTCCGGGAGGCGAAGAAATTTCGTCGTATTCTCCAGTAAACGGTGAATTAATTGGAAAAGTAACATCTACAACAAAGGAAGAATATGAGCAAGTAATTGCTTCTGCTCAAAAAGCATTTTTATCTTTTAGAGCTATGCCAGCGCCACAACGTGGAGAGATTGTTCGCCAATTTGGTAATAAACTTCGCGAAATGAAAAAACCATTAGGGAAATTAGTTTCTTATGAAATGGGCAAATCATTGCAAGAAGGTTACGGCGAAGTTCAAGAAATGATAGACATCTGTGATTTCGCAGTTGGACTTTCGCGCCAGTTAAACGGTCAAACTATACCTTCTGAGCGTCCAGGCCATGTAATGCGTGAGCAATGGCACTCTATTGGAATTGTAGGGATTATTTCAGCATTTAATTTTCCAGTGGCAGTTTGGGCTTGGAATACAGCATTGGCTTGGGTTTGTGGAGATGTTTGTGTGTGGAAAGCAAGCGAAAAAGCGCCTTTGTGCTCCGTAGCATGTCAAAATATAATTGCTGGCGTACTAAAAGAAAATAACCTTCCAGAAGGAATTTCTTCCATCATCAACGGCGATTACAAAGTGGGCGAAATGATGACAACAGATGCAAGAATTCCTTTAATTTCTGCAACAGGTTCTACAAGAATGGGGCGTATAGTTGGTGCGAAAGTAGCAGAGCGCTTTGGAAAATCTTTATTGGAATTGGGTGGAAACAACGCCATTATTATTACACCAACTGCAGATTTAAAAGTAGTTGTTCCGGGAGCAGTATTTGGCGCCGTAGGAACTTGTGGGCAGCGTTGTACATCAACCCGAAGATTAATTATTCACGAAAGTGTTTATGATAAAGTAAGAGATGCGATAGTAGGTGCTTATAAGCAAATTGTTATCGGAAATCCACTTGATGAAAAAAATCACGTTGGGCCGTTAATCGATAAAGATGCGGTTGAAACTTATTTAAATGCAATTGAAAAAGCAAAAGTTGAAGGCGGAAAAGTTCTAGTTGAAGGTGGCGTTTTAGAAGGCGAAGGTTATGAAAGTGGATGCTACGTAAAACCAGCAATCATTGAAGCCGAAAACAGTTATAAAATTGTACAACACGAAACATTTGCCCCAATTTTGTATTTGATAAAATATAGTGGCGATGTAGAAAATGCAATCGAAAAACAAAATGGTGTTGCACAAGGTTTATCTTCTGCAATAATGACCAATGAATTAAAAGAAGCTGAAAAGTTTTTATCATTCGCAGGATCAGATTGTGGAATTGCCAATGTAAATATTGGTACATCGGGAGCTGAAATTGGTGGCGCTTTTGGTGGCGAAAAAGAAACAGGTGGCGGACGAGAGTCTGGGTCTGATGCTTGGAAGGTATATATGAGAAGACAAACGAATACTGTTAACTATTCAGATGAGCTTCCTTTAGCGCAAGGAATTAAATTTGATTTGTAATCCCCACCCAGCCTCCCCAAAAGGGAGGAGCTAGTATTCCGAAGAATATTAAACCCCAAAGGTCTCGAAGATCTTTGGGGTTTTTTTAATTTAGCAATGATTCGAATCTAATTTAAAGTTGAATTCCAAAACTGCCAGGTATTTAAGACCTGCAGTTTTGGAATTAACCACTTTCGTTTCTTCCGTCTTCATTAGGATACAAAGTATAAACGGGCTCACTTTGCCAAACTACTTTCGTATTAACATCCATAATTGATATTGAACCTTTAAAAGCTGCGCCTGTATCAACATTCCATACATTGGCAAAGTTTGCGGGTTTTGAAAAACCAACGCGTGTAACGGGTGTATGACCGATAAATATTTCTTTGAAATTTGTTAAGCGTTTTGGGTATTTATCATCAGTTGTCGAAATATTTTTATCTAAGGCACAAACCATTTCCCATAAAGTTCTATCCCAATAAACGGTATTTTCATAATATTCGAATTTAGGACCTTTTTGGTTTGTAAAACCTGCGTGCAGAAAGCAATTGTTATCTTCATCTATATAAAAATTTTCAAGCGAATTAAGAAAATCAATATGCTTTTTAATTTCTTCAGAGGAAAGATTTTGATAACTTTTAATGCTTGATTTTCCACCGTGATTCAACCACATTTCAGACATTTCTTTACCGATTAAATAATTATATAAAAGTTCATCGTGATTCCCTCGAAGAAATATGCAATCCTGTTTTTTTGAAAATTCAATCAAAAATCTAATAGTTTCAGCATTATCACTCCAACCATCAACATAATCTCCAACAAAAATAAATTTGTCGTCTTTTTGTATTTCAACCTTATTTAAAACTTGTTTTAAACCACGAAGACCGCCGTGGATATCACCAATTACCAATTTTCTCATTGGTTAATAAAGTAATAAATTATGAGAATTACAACTAAAATCATCAAAGAAAATAGGAAAATTTTCCAAAATGAATACGGGCGTTGGCCCGAAAGTTCGCCTGTTTGTCCGTTTACAAAAAAGTTATAGTTTTTGCCTTTAAACTTATAGGAACTAATATAAACTGGAAGCAAAATATGTTTAAACGTTTCTTCAGAAAGTTTCATTTTTATGGATGAAACGCGCTGATCGTCGCCACCAATATCCCTCGCGGCCCAAACTCTTGCAATATTTTCGGCTTCTTTATTACTTTCTAAATGCCCTTCCATTAGTGGAATGGTATATTTTTCGGTTACAAAACCTGATAAATAACTGCTGTCAAAAGGTTGAAGCATTTTTAAATTCCACCTCGCAATTTTCTGCGGAATAACGCCTGCTTTTTGCTTGCTCGCTTTTATTAGAGTATCATCAACAAATCCAGAAATATTACCACTTGCAGGATACCAGCGTGTTCTGCGTTCTTGCCTTGTTTGTGTCACAGTTTTACCGTTTACCGTTGTTGTATAAGGCACCGAAACATAATAATATTCGCCTCGTTGGCCTGTGTAATCTGCATACAATTGCGCATCAAAAGTCCAATAAGGCAAATAAAGTCCTTTTGTAAATGCTGGATCTAAAGAGGCGCGCTGCAAATTATTGGGTGCCCACCAAAGATCTTTTACCCATTTCTGAAAGATTTGATGCCCTTTTTTTTGTTCTAATTGAAATGGTAAAACTGCGCCGGGCAAAATCCATTCTTCTTTTGTTGCATCTTCAATAATGAATGGATTTCCGCAATAAACGCAGTGAAGCGATTTATAATTTTCTTCAATATGTTGATTTGCACCGCAATTTTTACACTGAAGCATTAAAATTTCTTCAGTATGAGATTGGGAGCCCATTTGCTCTAAATATGGGTTTAGCTCAAGCTCTACAAATTGTGTTTCTGCAGGAGTAATTTGTTCAACGTGACCGCAATATTGACATTTTAATTCGGTTGTTCCGGGCGCATATAAAAGCTCTGCGCCACAATTGACGCAGGATTTTTTAAGTTCAGATTTTTTTGGAGAAACTTCTTCCATTTAATATTACTGAGCTGGCAATGGTGGTGGCGTGCTGCCGCCCAAAAATGCTTTAAGTTCTTCAACTTGATTTAGCGCTGTCCATTCGCTCATTCCAGCTTTCCAGACCAACGTGTCTTTATTAATGGTTCGGTTTGCAAATAAAGTTTGCAATTGCTGTATACCAACCGGACCAGCTTGTTGCCCATTTGCCGAATAAAAATATTGAACGGCTTGTGGCATTGGCGGAGGCATGGATCCGCCTTGCGGTTGCTTTTGCATTTGCTGTTGTTGGCCACCCATTTGCGGGCTCATCATTCCGCCCATTTGTTGTGAGAGTACAAAGCCCATTCCCATTCCCATTCCGGCTCCGGCGGTTCCGCCTTCATTAGTTGCCGCTGCTTCAATAGCCTTTGCAGTTTTGAATTTTGTAAGTTTATCTAAATCTATTTTGTCTAGACGGCTATATTCGAAAATTTCTTTTTTAAGCTCTTCAGGCATTGAAACGTTCTCGATAAAGAATTTTTCTAAAGAAATACCAACGCTGTTAAACTCTGGCTGCATTACTTCTTTGCAGGTTTCAGAAAGTTCGGTTGTGTTGGCGGCGTAAAGTTCTATCGGTAATTTTGCTTCGCCAACCGTGTCGGTAAAACGAGTGGCGATAAGGCTTTTTAGGTGTTCGTTTATTTCGAAATTGGTGAAATTATTGTCTGTTCCAACAATGTCAATTAAAAATTTACCTGCATCATTAATTCGGTAAGCGTATGTTCCGAAGGCTCGTATTTCAACAAGGCCGAAACGTTCGTCATTTAAAGTAATCGGGTTTTTTGTGCCCCATTTTTCGTCTGTAAATAAGTGGGTGTTTACAAAATAAACTTCAGCTTTAAACGGGCTGTCAAAACCATATTTCCAACCTTTCAATGTGGTTAGAATTGGCATATTTTGTGTGTTTAACGTGTATGTTCCAGGTTTAAAAACATCGGCAAGTTGACCTTCATTTATAAAAACGGCGGTTTGACCTTCGCGAACAATAAGTTTGGCGTTGTTTTTAATTTCGTTTTGGTAACGTTCAAAGCGATGGCAAATAGTATCGTCTGTATAATCAAGCCATTCAATTATATCTATAAACTCATTACTAAGTTTCTCTTTTATTTTATCGAAAATTCCCATTGTATTTAGATTGGTGGTTATTTAATTTTTAATAAATTTTTGTATGCTTTTGTTTCCTTCGGAATTATTAATTTCAACAAAATACATTCCAGCTTTCAATTGTGATACGTCAATCTCAGTGAAATTTCCTTCCGCAGTTTTTATCAATTTTCCTTGAGTGGAATAAATTTGAATTGCATGTATTTCCAAAGAATTACTACTCAAGAATAATTTATCTTTAACTGGATTGGGAAATATTGAAAATTTAAACAATTCATTTTCAGATGTTGAAAGCACTTCATAGTCGTCGGTTACATATGCATATCTGAATTCCGTTTCCTGACAACCGGAAGGACAATCATCACCCATAAGTACAAATGTGAATGTATCATTTTCTACCCATATATCGCAGACCTCGATAATCCAATTCTCTACCGCGTATGGAATATTTCCCGTGTAATTAAACCTTTCGTCAATATCAACATAAGCTCCCGCTAAATTTATATCCCTAACTGAAGCAAAATCGTCTGTTAAAGCTGTAACATTTAAAAAATCAAAGGATGTAATAATATAAAAATATGTAACTCCTGCACTTGGAAGAACTATAAATGAAGAAATTGAAAATTGATATAACGCCATTAAATCATCCAATTCTGAAACACCAGATATTCCAGTGTTTTTAAAATCTTCAATCCAATTTACATTATTATCCACTCCGAAAATTATTTTTTTTGAAGGTGTTTGGAAAGTATATTCTACATTTACATGGAATTTATATTCATTAAATAAAGAATCTACCATAGGGCTATTATATGGATTTTCATAAATTGCAGACAACCTTTCTAAATAAGGTGTGTAGCGTTCTAATGGTACAAAAGGGTTGTCGTAATCTGGATCTGATGGATTATTTAAAATTTCCCTTAATGCTAAAACTTTTGCGTCCACCTCATAATTATTTTGAATATAAGGATTTATACTACATTGAGAAAATCCTGAAATTGACGAAATAATTAGAAGGAATAGTATAAAAATTGTTTTCATAAACGTTTGTTTTTGTATTCCTAAAAGCACAAAATTTAATTATAATTCACCTTTCTCAAAATGCGCAATGATTCTTTTAAAATAGTGTAAAGCTCTAAATTATATGCTTTTACATAAGGCTTTGATTCTTCCAGTTTTTCCTTTGCGTCATCAAAACCGTTTAGATAACAGATTAAATAAGTGGCGGGAAATTGCTTTAAATCTTTTTGTTCGTAAGCATTAAATTCTCTGTTTCCTTTCAATTTTTGAAGCAAAGCGTTGTTGGCATTATAAATATGATGCAGCGTTTTTTTGTTGAATTGTGGCGGCTCAAAAAGTAAATTGGTATCAATATGATAAGACCCATTTTCGTTGAATTGTATAGTAACTTCTTCAAGCGGATGATATTTAAATTGATTATTTAAACCTAAATGAACGTATTCTACAATTTTGAAATAATCTTCAGTTACGATAATATTTATCTCGTCTAATTCCGAATAAAATAATCGCACTTGTTCGTTAATTAGCTCAATATCAACTCTTGAAAAATAGGTTTCGTTTTTAATCCGTTTTGTTTTTCCTGCCCAACAAACTACAAATTGCTCTTTAAATACTTTGTAATTACTATCTAAATCTTTGTGTTTGTGGTTTATAAAATCTATTACGCCGTCTAAAGTAAGTTCAATATTATTTTTGGCGTTGTTTTCTATTGATGCAACAATATTGCTGTTTACATCCTTAATTTCAATATCAAAATTTTTGGGCATACTTATGCTGCCATCACGCAGAAAGATGCTGCCACCCCAATATTTCCAAATGTTTTTGCGAAGTGATGTTATTTTGCCGTTCGGCCTAATTGTAACCAATCCTACCACTTTATCTGAAGGCAAATTTGGGAATGCTACATTTTCATAAATTACTAGTGGCGCATTGCTGAGGTAAGCATTTACAAGGTTTTGTAATTTGCTATCGTCAAAGAAATCGACTCCGTTTATTTCGTTTGTTTCGTCTTCAACACCAACAACTATAAAACTATTATTGTTTGGATTGCTATTACTTAACGCGCATATATGTTTTAGAAATTTCGCCTTTCCTTCCTTACTGCTTAAATCCAACTTTCGCTTTTTGTCATAAAAACTGCTCTCGTCGTTATGAGCGAGCAGGTTTTTTATGAGAAGGCGTTTGTTGATCATTTGTTTTTGTAATTGCGGTTCTTCGGTACAATCCCGATGAAAGATCGGGATCACTCAGAAACCTTTACTTTTTCAATTTCATTTATACTTTTGAATAGATTGCTCGCAACTTGTTTTATTTCATTTATATTTTCAAAAAACTTTAATTTTATTACAATCAAAGGTGGCTGAGTGATTTAGTAAAAGAGGCAGAGCCACTTTTGCTAAATTGTACCGAAGCCCTTGTTTACAACCGTTGACGAAGCCTGATCCAAACACATAACCGTTAAATCTGCAATATTTACGTGTGGCGGCCTTGTTACGGCAAACCAAATAATGTCTGCAATATCTTCGGGTTGCAATGGCGTGAAATTTTGGTAAACTTTTTCGGCTTTTTCATCATCATCTTTAAAACGGACTTTACTAAATTCTGTTTCCACCATTCCGGGATTTATGGCGCCAACTTTTATTCCTGTTCCATTTAAATCTAAACGCATTCCTTGATTTATGGCGTCTACAGCGTGTTTGCTCGCGCAATAAACATTTCCTTTTGGATACACTTCTTTCCCTGCGGTTGAGCCAATATTAATGATGTGTCCGCTATTTGCCTTCAACATTTGTAGTAAAATAGCTTTGGAAACGTACAAAAGTCCTTTCACATTAATATCTAACATGGCATCCCAATCATCAACATCTCCATCTTGAATGGTGTCCATTCCGTGCGCATTACCGGCGTTGTTTAAAAGAATATCAACTTTTGCGAATTCTTTTGGGAGGTTTTGAAGCTTTTCAAAAACTTCGGTTTTATCTCGGACATCAAAATTTAGCGTGAGTACTTCAACTTTTTTGGACAATTCAGCTTTTAGAGAATCTAGTCGTTCTTGTCTTCTTCCGCAGAGAATAAGATTTACGCCATTTTCAGCAAATAATTTTGCCGTTGCCATTCCAATTCCTGATGTTGCACCTGTTATTAGGGCAGTTTTATTTTTCATATTATAAGTTTCAATAATTTTTAAAAAATTTCCTTAAAAGTATCGGTTTAAAACCTTCAAAATAAAAATTAAGTGTTAATCATTTTTTAAATGAATTTTTCAATGTCGAAGTTTAACACTTCAAAATATTTCTACAACACTTCAAAATACATAATAACAAAAGGTTTCAATGATTATGAAGTCCTTATTTTATTGCAATTTTTAACCAATTATTAACAAGGTTTTTACATTATAATCAACAATTTGCACGGGTTAAAAAATTAGGGGAATAACAATAATTATCAACAAATGGAAAACACAACAACCGCCATGGATATTGGCGCCTTAAATGAAAAAATTGAAAGGGAAAGCGCCTTTGTAGATATACTTACAATGGAAATGAATAAAGTAATTGTTGGCCAAAAACATATGGTTGAACGTTTACTTATAGGTCTTTTGGGACAAGGGCATATTTTATTGGAAGGTGTGCCTGGTTTGGCTAAAACGTTGGCCATTAATACGCTTGCGAAAGCTGTTCACGGTAGTTTTAGCCGTATACAATTTACGCCAGATTTACTTCCAGCAGATGTTATCGGGACGATGATTTATAATATGAAATTGAATGATTTCAGTATTAAAAAAGGTCCAATTTTCGCAAATTTTGTGTTGACAGATGAGATAAACCGTGCGCCGGCAAAAGTGCAATCGGCGCTGCTTGAAGCGATGCAGGAAAAACAAGTTACCATTGGCGACCAAACATTTAAGTTAGATAAGCCTTTCTTAGTAATGGCAACCCAAAACCCTATTGAACAAGAGGGAACATACCCATTGCCAGAAGCACAAGTTGACCGTTTTATGTTGAAAACGGTAATAAAATACCCAAAGATGGAAGAGGAGCAATTAATTGTCCGACAAAATCTTAAAGGTGAATATGAACAAGTAAATCCTGTGGTAACACTTGAGCAAATTTCAAGAGCGCAAGCTGCAGTGCGAGAAGTTTATATGGATGAGAAAATTGAAAAATACATTCTCGACATAATCTTTGCAACTAGAACCCCAGAAAATTATAGATTAGCAGACCTAAAACCATTAATAAGCTTCGGCGCATCCCCACGTGGAAGTATAAATCTTGCCGTAGCCGCAAAATGTTACGCATTTATCAGACGAAGAGGCTACGTAATTCCAGAAGATGTAAGAGCCGTAATCCACGACGTGCTAAGACACAGAATAGGAATAACCTACGAAGCGGAAGCAGAAAATATAACTTCAGAAGATATTATAAACAAGATTGTAAACGAAATCGAAGTACCGTAAGGTTAGTAGGCAGTCGCAGTCGCAGTTTGCAGTCTGGACGCTTAAAAATATTTGGCAGTTGCAGTATGCAGTTGCCAGTCTGAACGCTAAAAAAAGTTGGCAGTTGCAATTTGGATTTGCCAATTCGAATATAAATGAAATCACATTGTAGCTGTTGAAAATGGTGCAAAAATGGGCTAACAATAAAAACTGCCAACTGCCACTGCTAACTGCTACTTTTTCAAAAAATGGATACCAAAGAACTTCTAAAAAAGGTAAGAAAGATTGAGATAAAAACGCGTCGTTTGAGCGATCACGTTTTTGGTGGAGAGTATCACAGTACCTTCAAAGGGCGCGGTATGACTTTTAGTGAGGTGAGACAATACCAATTTGGGGACGATGTTAGGAGTATAGATTGGAATGTTACAGCTCGATATAATGAGCCTTTTGTAAAGGTTTTTGAAGAAGAAAGAGAGCTAACCTTAATGTTGGTGGCAGATGTAAGTGGGTCGGAATATTTTGGAACTGATAATCAGTTTAAAAATGAAATTGTAACTGAAATCGCTGCAACGCTTGCTTTCAGTGCAATGCAGAATAATGATAAGATTGGATTGATACTCTTTTCAGATGAAATTGAACTCTACATTCCACCGAAAAAAGGGAAAAGTCACGTTTTACGGATTATTCGTGAGTTGCTGGAATTTAAACCAAATAGCAATAAAACCGATGTAGCAATGGCGCTTAAGTTTTTAAGCAACATAATGAAAAAGAAGGCAATCGTTTTTGTGTTGAGCGATTTTATAGCAGACGATTATAAAGATACCTTAAAAATAGCCGCCAAAAAACACGATATAACAGGAATACGGGTTTACGACCGCCGCGAAGAAGAAATGCCAAACCTCGGAATGGTAAATATGCAAGACGAAGAAAGTGGCGAACAAATGTTGGTTAATACGGGATCAAAAGCAGTTAGAAATCAATATCATAGTTTTTATCGCGAGAAGGTTGAATATTATACTGAAGCCTTCAGAAAAAGCGGTTCTGGCAGTTTAGATTGTCGGGTAGATGAGAGTTATGTGAAGAAATTGTTGGGGTATTTTAAGAGACGTTAGATTTTAGATGTGAGATTTTAGTCAAATGATGTCAGAATTTTGAGAAAAACGTAAATTTTTGACGTAAGACTATTTGACGTAAGACGTAGGACTAAATCGTGAATGGTTGATGATGCGAGAATTAAATTATTAAATGTGAATTTGGGATATAAAAATATTATTATAAAGCTTGGCGCAAGCTCTTCAAGTGTTGACAATCTTCCTGCAAGGTTTTCAAAACCTTGTAGGTCTATCATTTCACCAAACCGAAATTCTTTCCTGCTTTTTATTCTTCTATTTTCCGTTTCATTTTTCGCCCAAGCCCAAGTAAAAACATCTATTGATTCTACAAAAATCAGGATTGGCGAGCAGATTAATTATACTATTCAAGTGCAAACAGATAGTTCGGCTGCCGTTATTTTTCCCGATGGAAAGACGTTTGCGCCGCTAGAACTCATTGAAGATTATAAAATTGATACCACTTATGAGAATTCGAAATATAATCTCATTAAAAAATACGGATTAACGCAGTTTGATAGCGGTCATTATACTATTCCGCAACAACGGGTTGTCATAAATAGCAAAGCTTTTTTGACAGATTCGTTGAAAGTTGAAGTTGCCGATGTAGTTGTAGATACTACAAAGCAGAAAATGTTCGATATAAAACCTGCTGTTGAAATACAAAAACCCAATTTCAATTGGTTAAAACTTTTATATTGGTTGCTTCCAATTCTATTAATTGCTGGAATTATCTTTTATTTCTTCCGAAGAAAAAAATTACGCGAAGCTGCTGAAAAAGAATTACCACCTTACGAAGAAGCAATCGTTGCCTTGAAGAAGTTAGACGAAAAGCAATTGTTGAAGGAACACCGAAGCAAAGAATACTACAGTTTTTTAACTGAAATTGTAAAAAGATATTTAGACCGAGAAGTAGATAGCACAGCACTTGAAAGCACAAGTGACGAGTTGATTACGAGGTTGATGATGCACAAAGATTCTGGTAATTTTGATTTTGATTTAGAAACAATTCAAGATTTAGACAAGGTTTTAAAACGTGCCGATTTGGTAAAATTTGCCAAAATGGAACAACTTGAAGGTCAAGCGCAAACTGATAGAGCAACCGTTGAAGAAATTATAAACGAAACCCACGAAGCCGTTCCAGAACCTACTGAAGAAGAATTGCTTCAAAATGAAATATATCTTGAAGAACTGCGCAAAAAACGCGAACGTAAAAAGAGAATCTATATTATTAGCGGTATTGCTTCAGCCATAATTTTGGCAGCTGTCATTTTTGGGGCAGTCACAGGTTTCGATAATTTAAGCGATAAAGTTTTCGGCAATAAATTAAGAAGTCTTTCTGAAGCAAGATGGGTTAAAAGTGAATATGGCAATCCATCAATTATTTTAGAAACGCCAGAGGTTTTAGTTAGAAATCTAGTTGATAATCCTGAAGGGGCAAACATCAAAGTAGCAGGAAAAGATGTATTTACATTCGGCCAAATGAAGGACAAGTTTTACATTTCTGTTAGCACGACAAACTATAACGGCAAGCAAGAAATTACTTTAGATAAAGCTTTGGACGCCCAACTTAACGAACTCGAAAAAAGCGGTGCAAAAAATATGATTGTTAAGCGAGAAGATTTTGAAACCCAAAAAGGCATAAAAGGTCTAAAGGCATACGGTATATTTAATGTTCAAGTTTCCGACGATAAAGTACAAAAAGATGAAAGTGAATATGAATTACTACTTTTTGCCCAAGATAATGGCTTGCAAGAAGTTTTAGTAGTCTATAAAAATGATGGTAAATATGCCGAAGAAATCAAGAAAAGAATTGATGCTTCGGTTGAATTAGAAATTACAGAAAAACAAAATGCTCAATAATTTTGAATTTGTAAATCCCGGTTTTTTCTGGTTGCTTTTGCTGCTACCGTTGCTAATATTTTATTATTGGTACACAAAACAGCGAAGAACGGCTTCGTTAAAAATATCGAGCATTCAAGGTTTTAAAACACCAAAAAATTGGTTGGCAAAATGGAGACCAATACTTTTTGTTTTGCGTTTATTGGCGCTTTCAGCAATTATCGTGGCAATGGCAAGACCAAGAACCGTAGATGAAACCACAAAAACTAAAACCACGCAAGGTATAGATATCGTTATAGCAATAGATGTTTCAGCAAGTATGTTGGCACGCGATTTAAAACCGAACAGACTTGAAGCCTTAAAAGAAGTCGCCGGAAAATTTATAAACGCACGCCCAAATGATCGAATAGGTTTAGTGGAATATGCAGGCGAAAGTTACACAAGAACGCCACTTACAAGCGATAAAAGCATTGTTTTAAGTTCGCTGAAAAGCATAACCTACAACACAACAATTGAAGGCGGAACGGCAATCGGCAGTGGTTTGGCAACAGCTGTAAACCGTTTAAAAGAAAGCGTCGCAAAAAGTAAAGTCATCATTTTGTTGACTGATGGTGTAAACAACACAGGTTTTATTGACCCAAAAATCGCAAGTGAATTGGCAGTAGAATTTGGTATAAAAGTGTACACAATTGGCTTAGGAACAAACGGCACAGCAATGTCGCCAATAGGAATACGACCAGACGGTGGATTTCAATACGGAAATGTAGCAGTTGAAATTGATGAAGTATTGCTAAAACAAATAGCCAAAACAACCGGCGGACAATATTTTAGAGCAACCAGCAACACCAAATTAGAAGAAATTTACGACGAAATAAATAAGCTTGAAAAAACAGATATTGAAGAATTTAGGTATCAAAATTATGATGAACTTTTTAGGCCTTTAGCAATTTTTGCATTGATCCTTTTGGGAATTGATTTGTTGTTGAGGTT
Source organism: Aequorivita sp. (assembly GCA_965219125.1). Taxonomy (GTDB): domain Bacteria; phylum Bacteroidota; class Bacteroidia; order Flavobacteriales; family Flavobacteriaceae; genus JBBSOK01. The sequence continues at coordinate 1,879,615 of CBDCMO010000002.1, read as the reverse complement.
TACAATTTTTAGGGGAGTTTAGAAAAAATAATCAGAAAAATAAAAAAGTGTATCAATTAGATCAACCCATATATTTTTATTTACTGCTCGCCATTCCGGTGGTTTTGGTTCTTTTTCTGTTGCTTATAATTTGGAAAAAACGAACCCAAAAACGCTTCGCAGATACAGAGTTGTTTAAAAAATTGAGTCCGAATCAATCGCTTTTTAAATCCATTTTAAAAATTGTGGTTATTTGTCTTGCTATTGCTTGTATGAGTTTTGCGTTGGTAAATCCTAAAATCGGTACAAAGTTAGAAACCGTAAAACGGGAAGGTGTAGATGTTGTTTTTGCTTTAGACGTAAGTAAAAGTATGTTGGCTGAAGACATTGCGCCAAACAGAATAGAAAAGAGCAAACAATTAATTACACAAATAATAAATAATCTGTCGGGTGATAGGATTGGGATAATCGGTTATGCCGGCAGCGCATTTCCACAAGTGCCAATTACTACAGATTTTTCAGCCGCAAAGCTATTTTTAAATGGTATGAATACCGATATGGTTTCAAGCCAAGGAACGGCAATTACCCAAGCAATCACACTCGCCGAAACTTTTTATGATGACGAAGCGCAAACAAATCGTGTGTTGTTCATCATTTCAGATGGGGAAGATCACGAAGGCAATATTGAAAAAATTTCGAACGATGTGGCTAAAAAAGGCATTAAAATTTATACAATTGGTGTTGGTTCGGTAAACGGCGCGCCAATTCCTATTAAAAATAATGGCATACTTCAATCCTACAAACGCGATGGTAATAACGAGCAAGTTGTAACGAAGTTAGATGAACAAACACTGAAGACGATAGCTTCGGAAGGAAAAGGTCAATACATTAACGGCAGCAATACAAAACAGGTTGTAGACCAAGTAAAAGCTATTTTAAATGGAATGAACAAACAAGAATTTGAAGCCAAACAGTTCACAGATTTTAAAGACCAATTTCAGTGGTTTTTGGCTGGGGCATTATTTTTGTTGGTGTTAGATGTATTGTTGTTGGAAAGAAAGACAAATTGGTTGAAAAAGTTGAATCTTTTTAACGAAGCACCAAAGAATTCAGAATAAAAAAGAGAAGATTATGAGGAAAGCCAATTCAAATAAAAAAAATATAAAAAGTATTTCAGCTAACGCTTTATTGGTAGCATTTCTGATGCTTTCTTTCGTCGGTTTTTCTCAGGAAGAAGACAAAGAAATTCAAAAAGAAAAAAGGCTTTCACAACAATATTTGGCAGATGCGAGCCAAAATATGGTAAAAGAAGAGTTTGTTGCCGGCGAAGCAGATTACCGAAAAGCAATAGCGCTCAATCCAAAAAGTGAAACAGGAAAGTACAATTTAGGCACGGCTTACTACGGCAAAAGCAAAAATGCTGAAGCTATGCGCCGTTTTAAACAAGCTGCAGGCGTTGCAACAGATAAAGCTGAAAAACATAAGGCTTACCACAATTTGGGCAATACGTATATGAATGAAAAAAAATATACCGAAGCTGTTGAAGCCTATAAAAATGCCCTACGAAACAATCCAACAGACGATGAAACCCGATACAATCTAGCACTTGCGAAAGATATGCTGGAGAAAAATCCGCCGAAAGACGACGATAAAAAAGACGACAAAAACAAGGATAAAGACAAGGACAAGGATAAAAAAGACCAAGACAAAGACAAAGGCGATAATAAGGACAATAAGGATAACCAAGACAAAAAAGATAAAGGCGACCAAAAAGACGAGAAGGATAAAGGTAAAGAGGACGAAAATAAAAAGGGCGACCAAGAAAAAGATAAAGACAAGCCAGACCAGCCAAAAGATGGGAAGCAAGACGAACAGAAAAACCAGCAGCCTATTCCTGGGCAATTATCGCCGCAACAAGTTCAAAATTTGTTGGAGGCAATGAATAATGAAGAGAAAAAAGTGCAGGATAAAATTAACGCTGAAAAGCAAAAAGGCGCAAAAATAAAGACCGATAAAGATTGGTAAGATTATGAATTTGAAACAGTTACTATTTACATTTCTGCTTATTGCCGGTTGCAATTTTGCAATTGGGCAAGTCCAGTTTGATGCCAAAGTAAGCAAACAAACGTTGGGCATAAACGAACGTTTGCGGGTAGATTTTGAGATGAACCAAGACGGAGATAATTTCCGTCCGCCGAGCTTTGAAAATTTCCGTGTAGTTGGCGGCCCAAACCAAAGTATCAGTAATTCTTGGATAAACGGGAAAAGAAGTTTTTCAAAAACATATAGTTATTTTTTGGCGCCACAAGCAACAGGAAAATTTACAATTGCCCAAGCAACCATAGATGTTGAAGGGCAAACTTATAAAACGGTTCCAATTCAAGTTCAAGTAACTTCGGCAACCGCAAACCCGACCGATGGAAACAATACCGAAATTGTAGCAAGTGATAATGTGCATCTAGTTGCTGAAGTTTCAAAAGAAAATCCGTATTTAAATGAAGCTATTACAGTAACGTATAAATTATACGTTTCAAACGAAGTTAGCATTACCAGCCAATGGCGTGAAATAGACACCCCAAAATATGCCGACTTTTGGAGCCAAAATATTGATAATCAAAATAATTTCAAGGTTCAGAATGGTAAATATAAGGGCCAGGATTACCGCTATGTGGTTTTGAGAACCACCGTTTTATACCCACAAAAAACAGGAAAGTTAGAAATTGAACCATTGACTTTGGATATTCCAATTGATGTTCCGGGCAATCGCCGAGATATTTTCGGTCGTCGAAATATGGAAAGGGTCAACAAAACAATTAGTGCCGGAAGTCGGGAGATAGATGTAAAACCTTTGCCGCTAGAAGGTAAACCTCAAGGATTTACTGGTGCAGTTGGCGATTTCACATTCAGTGTAAATAGTACAAAAACAACATTAGACGCAAATGAGTCTTTGGAATTGGATGTAAAAGTTTCAGGAAAAGGAAACTTAAAATTGTTTCAATTGCCTTCAGTTAAATTAGCAAGTTCTTTGGAAACATACGAACCTGTTAGAGAAGAAAAAGTGAATACAACTGCCGCTGGACAACAAGGTAGTGTGAACGAAAAATATACAGTTGTTCCACAATTTAAGGGTGAATATGCCGTAAAACCAATTACATTTTCATATTTCGATCCTTCAACTGAAAGATATAAAACATTAAATTCTAATGAAATAGTAATAAGTGTTGAAAATGGGCTGATTACTGCAGAAAATACTGCTGTAACTTCATCAGAAAACGGGAATAAAAAACCGGTTGTGATGGATAAAAACCAATTTAAATATATAAAATTAGATGGTAATTTAGTTTCAACGACAGACGAACCATTTTTTAAATCAGGTTTGTTTTGGTCGTTATTGGGCGCGCCGTTTTTATTGATTCCGTTATTTTTATTTGTTGGCAGAAAGCGCAAAGAAAGGTTGGGCGATGTTGCAGGAAATAGATTGCGAAAAGCAAATAAATTGGCGAAAAAGTATCTTGGTGAAGCGAAGAAAAATATGGGTAACAAAACGGTTTTTTATGAATCGTTGGAACGTGCACTTCACAATTATCTGAAAGCAACTTTACACATTGAAACTTCAGAAATGAGTAAAGACCATATCTCAAAATTACTTTCAGATAAAAGCGTAGAACCAAATGTAGTCAACGATTTTATTGGTTTGTTGAAGAGTTGCGAATTTGCAAGATATGCCTCAACAAGTACCGAAACCGTTCAACAAGATTACAATAATGCCGTTTCGGTAATTAGTGATATTGATAAACAAATACGATAGAATGATGATGAAGAAACTAGTATTCATATTTATAGCTTTCCTTTCAATTTCAACATTTGCGCAATCTGAAAAGTCTTTTGAAAAAGGTAAAGAACTATATAAAGCGGGTAATTTTCAAGAAGCAATTTCAACTTGGAAGAAAATTGTTGAAGGTGGCGAACATTCAGCTAACCTATATTTTAACTTGGGTAATGCCAATTATAAATTGAATAATATTGGTGAAAGTGTTTATTATTATGAAAAAGCGCTACAATTAAACCCAAACGATAGCGATATAAAAACCAACTTGGCATTTGCCGAAAACGCACGAATAGATGCAATAGAGCCTTTACCGCAGACAGTTTTTAAAAAATGGTACAATTCTATTTCAGGAATTTTTACTTTTAATGGTTGGGCTATTTTGGCAATTATATTTGCCTTTGCATTTGTCGCGCTGTTTTTGGTTTATTATTTTATGGCTTCAGAAACTAGAAAACGTATATTATTTACGCTTTCAATAGTTTCAATTTTATTTCTTGTTGGAAGTCTTGCAATGGCGTTTACAACCTTTTCCGACTATAAAAATAATAAGCCTGCCATTGTTTTTGCAGATAAGGTTACAATAAAAAGCGAACCTAATTTGGGCAGTAATGATGCTTTTGTACTGCATGAAGGTACAAAGGTTCAAATTATTTCGCAGGATGGCGATTGGTTTCGCATAGCACTTACAGATGGTAAAGATGGTTGGATTCCTGCTTCTGAAATTAAGCAACTCTAGCGGTTACATTAGTATAAACGGCGAAATTTCCCTATCTTCGCCGTCCTCACTTAAAATGTGTAAATGAAGTTTAAAAGTATTCTTTTTTTAATAGTATTTGTTGGGTTTCTTATAACCCCAGCAATTGTGACTTGCGTTAAAAAAGATGCGAACATTTCATTTTTCTTTTCTATGAATGAAGAAGAAAAAACGTCAACCCCTAAAGTTGATATAGAAAAACTTCAAAGTTTACACCAATTAACAATACCTAACGCACTTTTAGATTATACTGAAGGCGATAGCTTCAACTTTCATTCAATAGGCGAATGGAGCAATATTTACTTCGATACTGTTTCGCCACCTCCCGAATTTTCTGTTTTTATAGGATAAATCCGTTTGGATTTTTTTCCTTCTACTTCTTCGATATGTATTAATATTGAAGGCAATCCTTATTCTCAAATTTACCATTTCAACTATTTAAAAACAGCAATATGAAAGCGCATACTCAAGAATCCCAGGCAACGATGACACCTGAAAAAGCCCTTCAATACTTAAAGGAAGGCAATATAAGATTTCAAAATAACCTGAAAGCAAACCGTAATCTTTTAGAACAAGTTAACGATACCAGCGATGGGCAATTTCCTTTCGCAACAATTTTAAGTTGCATAGATAGCCGCGTTTCGGCAGAGTTGGTTTTCGACCAAGGCCTTGGCGATATTTTTAGCGTTCGCATTGCGGGCAATTTTATTAATGAAGATATTTTAGGAAGCATTGAATTTGCCTGTAAATTGGCGGGTTCAAGAATTGTTTTGGTTTTGGGCCACACAGCTTGCGGCGCAATAAAAGGCGCTTGTGACGATGCTAAACTAGGTAACCTAACAGCAATGCTTGCAAAGATAAAGCCCGCCGTTGCTGCCGTTACAGAACCAAAAGATGAAGTCTTACGAAATTCTTCAAATTCAGAATTTGTGGATGCTGTTTCTGAAACAAACGTACATTTGGCAATTGCAAATATTCGCAGTAAGAGTCCCGTTTTAAAGGAAATGGAAGACAATGACGAAATTCAGATTTACGGCGGAATGTACGATGTAAATTCGGGTGAAGTAGATTTTTTCCACGAATAAAATTTCTGAAAAATAAAATTGCAGTATCTGGTCGAGCGCAGTCGAGACCTTAAATCAATAATGAGAAGCTTAAAGTTTTAGACTGCGCTTGAACAGACTGGCTTAGAACTTCTTATAACCCAAATAACCCAAATTACAAAAATTTCAATAAAATATGAAAAACGGAATATTTTCAAACTTAAAAGGTAACATTTTTGGTGGTATAACTGCCGGTATTGTTGCATTACCATTGGCTTTAGCCTTTGGTGTACAATCTGGTCTTGGGCCAGATGCAGGATTATACGGCGCAATATTTATAGGCTTTTTTGCTGCATTATTTGGTGGTACAAACACTCAAATATCTGGACCAACTGCGCCAATGACAGCAGTTTCTATGGTTGTTGTTGCAGGAATTATCACCGCAAATAATGGTAATGTTGAAGAAGCTTTACCCTATATATTACTTGTCTTTTTAATGGCGGGTTTAATGCAGATTATTCTGGGTCTTTCAGGTATTGGGAAATATATTAAATACATTCCATATCCCGTTGTTTCTGGGTTTATGACTGCTATTGGAGTTATAATTTTAATTACACAAATTTTGCCTGTTTTGGGCTATTACAGCACAAATGACACTGCATTTATAGCCGAATTTAAACCGCAGGCTGAAGAAGTTCTGTTAGATAAAATATTAAAAGATGAAGCTGGCGAAGGTATTTTGGTGCTTGAAGACTTTAGGGAAACAGTTGTAAGAGCTGAAAATATTACAGCTACAGAAATTAATAAAGAAGCAACAACACTTGCGAAAGGCGAAAGTAGCGGAGTTTTGGGTGCTTTAAAAAGTTTACCGCGGGCAATAAGTCAAATAAGTTGGCTAGAGTTCGCGCTAGCAATGCTTACAATATTTATTATTTATGGCTTTAAACGAATTACAACTGCCGTGCCTAGTACATTGGTGGCGTTGTTAGTTGTTTCTGGCGGAGCTTATTTTCTTAAACTTAATTATGTACCGATTGAGCAAATACCAGGCGGTTTTCCATTGCCTAATCTGGATATGTTTGCCAATTTTGAAATCGGTCAAATATCGCCTTATGTGTTCACAGCGTTAACTTTGGCTTTTTTGGGCTGTATAGATTCTCTGCTAACATCGGTAGTTGCAGATAATATGACCAAAACAAAACACAAACCAAATAAGGAATTAATTGGACAAGGTATTGGAAACAGTATTGCAGCAATTTTTGGTGGCTTGCCAGGTGCCGGAGCAACAATTAGAACAGTTGTAAACATTAATGCAGGTGGTACAACGAGACTTTCGGGAATGGTTGCATCTGTCCTGCTCTTGGTAATTCTTTTGGCATTAGGTCCAGTTGCATCTCAAATTCCAGCTGCGGTTTTGGCAGGAATATTAATAACAGTTGGTATTGGTGTGATGGATTATAAAGGCTTAAAAGCAATCCCAAATATGCCAAAAAGTGAAATAATAGTAATGTTGGTTGTGTTACTACTTTCCGTTTTTTGGAACTTGGTTTACGCGGTTGGCGTTGGTCTTATTATGGCGGCTTTAATATTTATGAAGAAAATGGGCGATTTAACCGCATCACAATCTAAAGTTGTAAAACTTAATGTTGCAGATGAGTTGGAAATGCCTTGGATAGATGAAGTGAACTTCCCACCTAAATTTTCTGAAGAAGTATTTATAAAGCGTTTAGACGGTCCAATTTTCTTTGGGGCAACATCAGAGTTTCAACAGCTTTCGCAGCAAATTCCAGACACCGCAACCCACGTAATAATTCGTATGGAAAAAGTACCATACATGGATCAAAGTGGATTATATGCAATGGAAGAAGTGTTGATGAATTTGAACAAACGTGGTATAATACCACTTTTCGAAAACTTAAAACCACAGCCCAAATTAATGATGGAAAAGATTGATATTATCCCAGATTTAATACCTGAAGATCAAATATTTGATGATTTTAAACAAGCAATTGTGTTTGTGAAGAATAACGTCGATAATTTGGTGAAGGCTTAAAAATTAAAATATCCAGAAGGAATCAAACCTTTGTCGAAGTTTAAAAATTCGTCAAAAGTTTTTGCTTTTAAAGACTCTTTTTATCCATCTGCGAACTTATAAACGGTATTCGTGGCGCCAAAAAATATCCGGTAAGACTCGCGAATAAAATTGGTATTAAATGGCCAAATCCCGTTAAAGTTGCAAGTAAAATTGTTGTGCTCATGGGCGTTCGCGTTACACAAGCATTTATCGCAGCCATACAACTTACAATAGCCAAGGTTAAATTTGTTGAAGGAAATAGTTGGTGAATTATTAAACCCAAAGTGGCACCCACAAAAAACAACGGAATAATAAAACCACCACGCCAACCTGAGGTTACCGTAACTGCAATGGCAATTATTTTAAATATTAAAAGAGCAAGCAAAATTTGAAGTGAAATATCGCCCAACATTAAAGTATTAATCTGCTCGTGTCCAAAATATCGGGTTAACGGCAGGTGATAAGCAATTACGCCAAGTATAAGTCCGCCGATTAATGTTTTTAAATAAATAGGAATATTTTTAAATTCAAATAGAGACTTAAAGAATTTAGTACAGAAAATAAACGCCCAGCCAAAAGCGGCCCCGATTATTGCAAATAAAACGGCATAACCAAAATCGAATATGCTAGTATATTCGTAAGCCGATAAATTCCAAGTAGGAGCAAGACCTAAATGAATGATAATTGCAAAGACCAAATAACTAAAACAACTTGCTACAAATGCAGGGATTATAGCTTTGTAATATTCAACAGCGTGTTTATGGTGAAGAATTTCCAATGCGAACAAACTCCCACCGAGTGGTGCGCCAAAAAGGGCTGTAAAGCCAGAAGCCATACCAGCAATGCTTAATGAGCGCAATTCTTCTCCCTTCAACCTAAAAATTTTACCCAGCCAAGTTCCCGTAGATCCTGTTACTTGTACCAAAGGCGCCTCAGGCCCTAAACTTCCACCAGAAGCCACACACAGTAACGACGAAAGAATCATAGAAGGATTGTTTTTCGGGTCGAGCTTGCCTTTATTAAACCGAATGTTGTTTACAATTAAATGAATTTCGCCGGGATCGCCAATAAAATGGATTATCAAACCCGCAAAAAGACCACTTATAGCCATTACGGGTATTACCAGCCAACCTTCAAATAGCGCTAAAATATGGGTAAGATATTCAAGGCCAATCCAATATAGTCCGGCAATAATACCACCTACTAATCCAAGAACGGCCCATAAAATAAATACACGGCTAAAAACAAACGGGTTAAAGCGTATTGGCTGGTCTAAAATATTTAGATAGGTAACAAGTTTTCTTCTTCTTTTTAATTTCACGACGCTGTAACTTTATAGTAGCTTCAAAAGTTTAAAGCGATGCAAAGCTAAATATATCAGTTTTCTTGGGGAATATTATTCTCATTATTTTCATCATCCAATTTATCAACTTCCTTCATAATGGCAGGCAAAATAGCTGGGGCCAAACTGGCAACTGGATTATAAAGTATAGAATTGGCCCTATTTTCGGCTGTTGAAATTTGATAATCGGCAGAATTGTTCACGAACATAAAAACTACGCTAATAATAAATGCCCATTTCAATGTATTAAAAGCGCCACCTAAAACTTTATTGAAAATGCCCAACATTGCAAAATCTGCAACTTTTGTCAAAACACCACCCAAAAGTCTAAAAACGAGCATTATTATAAGAAAAGTTACGACAAAAGCAACGGCTCTGTTAGTATTTGCACTCCAATCAAACCATTTTTCAATATAAACTCCGGCATATTCTGAAAAATACAAAGCGCAATAAACAGCTACCACCACGCCAACCAAAGAAGCGAGATTTAGGAGCAGCCCTTTTCTAAAACCCATAAAAAAAGCTATAAGTAAAATTATTCCAAGTACAATATCAATAGTGTTCATAGGTTGATTGTTTAGCGTAAATATAAATAAATATCTTATTTCAATTGAAGGTTGAATAGTGATAGTATTTCTAAAACATCAACTATCAATTAAAAATTTTTAAAACTATCTTTGCCCTTTGTAAAATTATGGCAAGAGACGAACAATTAAAAGAAAGATGGGAAGCGTTGGTAAAAATGCTTAGCGACCGCTTTGCCGATGGCGATAAGTTGGATTTGGACGCTATTATTTATTTAATAGGAATTCAAGAACTTGGGCAAATACACCGAAAATTTAAAAAAGACGAAAAGCTTAATTTAATGCATATTGCAATTTGCCGTTTGCTGGAGCCTTTTGGTTATTATAGTTTCGATTATGTAGATGAAGAAGGTTGGCCACATTATCACGTTGTTGAGCAATTACCACCTTTAAAAGCTGGCGAACAATCTGTTTTAATGAAAGAGGCAATAGTTCAATATTTTATTGAAAAGCAGGTGATAGCTTAATTAATGAATCTGTATTTTAATAAATATCAATTACATACAACAGAAATTAGCAAGCTTCTATTCTTTTAAATCTAATAATCTTCAACAAAATAGTTACTATCATTTTAATTATAAATGACTGATAAACCGTCTAATACAAAATTTTATTCCCAAATTGTAGATTTGCTGCAATCGGCTAGAAATCAGGTTTTGCAAACGGTTAATCGAACAATGGTTTTAACCTATTTTGAAATTGGCCGAATTTTAGTTGAAGAAGAACAAAATGGAAACGAAAGAGCTGAATATGGCAAAGAACTTATAAAAGGCGTTTCAGAAAAGTTAACAAAAGAATTTGGTAAAGGCTTTTCTTCTACCAATTTAAAACAGATGAGAAGTTTTTATCTTGTGTATGGAATTGGTCAGACACCGTCTGACCTATCACAATTAAAGTCTTTTCAACTCCAGCAGAGTATCGAGAAACGTCAGACAGTGTCTGACCAATTCAATAAAGTACAAGTACCGTCGCAAAATAAGTTCATTTTAAGCTGGTCGCATTATTTAAAACTTATGCGAATTGACAATGAAAATGAGCGTAAATTTTACGAGATAGAATGTCAAAAAAAATAACTGGAGCCTTAGAGAACTTGAGCGCCAATATGATTCGGCTTTATACACAAGGCTTGCGTTGAGCCGAGATAAGGATAAAGTAAAAGAACTTTCTGAAAAAGGACTAATATTGGAAAAACCTATAGACGCCATAAAAGACCCATATATTTTAGAGTTTTTAGGTCTTCCAGAAAACACAATATATTCAGAAAGCCAATTAGAGCAGGAAATAATTGATAAGCTCGAAAACTTTCTGTTAGAACTTGGTAGCGGTTTTACATTTGTAGCAAGGCAAAAAAGAATTTCTTTAGATGACACCCATTTTCGAATAGACTTGGTTTTCTATAATCGAATATTAAAATGTTTTGTACTTATAGACCTTAAAATTGGCGAACTAAAACATCAAGATCTTGGGCAAATGCAGATGTATGTAAACTATTACGACCGTAAAATAAAATTGGAAGAAGAAAATAAAACCATTGGCATTGTACTTTGCCAAAACAAAAGAGAATCTGTGGTTGAATTTACATTACCAGAAAATAATGAGCATATATTTGCAAGTAAATACCAAACAATTTTACCAAGTAAGGAGGAATTAAAATCTATAATTACACTGCCGAAAATTTCAAAAAATTAAATTAGATTTATTTTTCGAACTTTCAAAATATTAAAAAAATGCTAGAAAAAATAAATAAAAGTATAGTTGAAGTAAATAGTTTCACCGCCACAAATAGCGAAGAGATTGAAAACTTCAGAATAAAATATTTAGGAAAAAAAGGAATTTTAACTGCACTTTTTGCCGATTTCCGTAATGTACCGAACGAGCAGAAAAAGGAATTTGGGCAAGCCGTAAATACCTTGCGCGATTTGGTGAACGAAAAAATTGCCAATCTAAAGGAAAAGTCTGAAAGCAAAGAAGTTTCAAAAAATATTTATGGCGATTTATCGCGTCCGGGCGAAACGATTCCATTGGGTTCGCGCCATCCAATTTCAATTACAAAAAATAAGATTATCGAAATATTTTCTCGCATTGGTTTCAACGTAAGTGAAGGCCCAGAAATTGAAGACGATTGGCACAACTTTACCGCTTTAAATTTGCCAGAATATCATCCCGCACGCGATATGCAGGATACGTTTTTTATTCAAACAAACCCAGATGTTTTGTTACGAACGCATACTTCTTCTGTACAAGTGCGGTATATGGAAAATAACAAACCGCCAATTAGAACCATTTCACCGGGACGGGTTTATAGAAACGAAGCAATTTCCGCACGTTCACACTGTTTTTTCCATCAAGTTGAAGGTTTGTACGTAGATAAAAACGTAAGCTTTGCAGATTTAAAACAAACCCTTCAATATTTTACGACTGAAATGTTTGGAAAGTCAAAAATTCGTCTTCGTCCAAGTTATTTCCCATTTACCGAACCAAGTGCTGAGGTAGACGTGTATTGGGGTCTTGAAACAGAAACCGATTATAAAATGACAAAAGGAACAGGTTGGTTAGAAATTATGGGCTGCGGAATGGTAGATCCAAACGTACTTACAAATTGCGGTATAGATGCCGAAGAATATAGCGGTTTTGCATTTGGGATGGGAATAGATAGAATTGCATTATTATTGCACCAAATACCCGATATTAGAATGTTCAGTGAAAACGATGTTCGATTTTTGGAACAGTTTAAAAGTATTTAAAAGTGAGGTTTGAGACGTTAACTAAACTTAATGTCTATAGAATTTATAAATCTACCGTGTCTAATACATAATTTAATTATTTTCGAATTTAAAAGTTTGATGTCTCACGTCAAACAACTCAAATCTAAAAAAAAATGAAAAAAGGTCTAGTAATTGGTTTATTGGTAATTGTTGCCATTTTAATTGGTGTATTTACATTTATTGTTGGTGCCATAAAATTAGTAATTGGTTGTGTTTTATTGGGTGTTGCACTTGTCGCCGTCCTTATTGTGTGGGGTTTGTGGAAGATTAAAGAAGATTAATAATGCGAAAGGATATAGAAATCCCCATCATAAAAGATGTTTACATTGTTGCCGTTAGAGAATGGGATAAAGACTTTCTTGCCCAAAATTGGAACGTGTATTTGGTAAATGATCGTACTGATGAAATTTCAACGGTTTTAGTCATTTCAAGAGGAAATACCACCGATAAAAAAACATCTACACTTCGTCACGGTTTGGGAAATATTGAACCAAAATTTTTTTCAAAAGTTGAATTTATACCAAATGAATTACTTGGGTTTGAAAATGAATATCTCGTAACCTTTTTTGCTGATAATAGATTGTTGGAACGTCGTTTTGTTTTTCCAGCCAATTCCATTTCAGAAGAAAAGATTGCTGAAATTCCGGTAATGGAAGTTGAAGGGATTTTGGCGGAATAAGTTTCTATAAATTTTTCAGTACATTTATTATATGAAAATTACCTTTACAACAAAAGAAGAATCAAAGTTAACTGAGGAAAAAGCTTTTTTGGCGCTTTCTGGCGCGCAACGTTTTGAAGAATTTTTAAAACTTTGTTACGAGCTTAAAGATTTTCCATCCGATGATTTTGAAGGAGATAATGGTAATTTTGTTATTGAGCTAGGAAAAATAGTTTAAAATCAAATTCGAGTTATATTAAAATTATGAAAATAAAAATTCTGTTTTGTTTACTTTTTGTTTTTGAATTTGCCATTTCTCAATCTGCAAATACAACTGAACTATTTGAGTTAAGCAATGAAGATTATTCAATATCATTTCCATCAGATTGGAAGTTAATCGAAGAAAATACTCAAGGTTGTGAATTCTATTTGTTTTTGAACGATGAAAATCCAAGTGCCAAATTGGGCGCTAATATTAATTTACTTATTCAGAATTTAGAAGGAATGAATGTTGATTTAGATGAATTTGTGGAACTTACAGAATATCAAGCAAGCTTAAGTGGGAAACTAATTTCAAGTGAAAGAATTGAAAAAAACAGTTCAGAATATCATCGATTTGTATTTACAGCAAATATGAAAAATTATGATTTAAAATTTATACAATATGATTTTGTAAAAAATAATAAAGCATATGTATTAACATTTACAGCAAGAATTTCCGATTTTGAAAAACAAAAAGTTACAATGGAAAATGTAATGTTGTCATTTAAGCTTCTATAAAATTAAATGGGATTTATTTCAACACCTAATAGATTTCAAAAATAAATTAATACCTTAATCCAACTTCTCCGTCAATTTCTTAAAAATCCGTTTCGGGTCTTTGTTTTCATATAAAATCTCGTAAACAGCATCAATAATCGGCGTTTTTGCCTTCTTTTTATCTTTTTTCTGGTTTAGATTATATGCACTTTTAGTAGCATAATAACCTTCCGCAATCATACTCATTTCTAGCTGCGCACTTTTTACGGTGTAGCCTTTACCAATCATATTACCAAATAATCTATTTCGGCTAAAAACGGAATAACCCGTTACCAACAAATCGCCCAAATAAGCAGAGTCCATAATATCGCGTTTCATTTTATGTACTTTTTTCACGTACTTCTTCATCTCACGAATAGCGTTGCTCATAAGTACACTTTGAAAGTTGTCGCCATAACCAAGTCCGTGTGCAATACCTGCTGCAATTGCATAAATATTTTTAAGCATTGCGGCATATTCAGTACCTAAAACGTCGTCGCTTAGTGTACATTTTATATAATCGCTACTTAATGCATCTGCAACAACTTGTGCTTTTGCTTGGTCCGCTGATGCAATTGTAAGGTAGGAAAGCCGTTCTAACGCAACTTCTTCAGCGTGACAAGGTCCCGAAATAATTCCAATATTATTAAATGGTACTTTGTAATGTGTATTAAAATGATCTCCAACTATCAGGCTAGTTTCAGGAACAATACCTTTAATTGCTGAAAAAACTACTTTATCTTCCAACGAAGCCGTAAGTTTTTGCAGCTCGGTATGTAAAAACGCCGATGGAATTACAAAAATGAGATAATCGGCGTATTTAACTGCTTCATTAATATCGTTTGTAAGTTTTAGTTGGGACAAATCAAACTCAACCGAACTTAGATAACTTGGGTTGTGTTGCTCGCGTTTTATATGTTCTATACTATACGTGCTGCGCATATACCAACAAACGGTATCGAGATTTTCGCATAGCATTTTTACAATTGCCGTTGCCCAGCTGCCGCCACCAAAGACGGCAAAGGTTGGTTTTTCTTGCATTTTTTTGAAAATTTAATATTTAAATGTAAGTAATTTTTTTTCTGAAATAGCTTATTAAAGTTCTAATTTGAAGATTTATTGAGGTGCCTAAAAGCATTGCCGAAATTTAACAATACATTGTGAGACCTAAAAGCAATGTGCAAACAATATGACCGTTAATTAAATTGAAAACTTTTTTGGAATCTTGAGATTTATTTTTTGAATCACAAATAGCAAATAAGGTTTTATAATTTTTTGGTTGGTTATTTAGTTGAAACTGCCCCGCAGGTGTTAATTTGGCGGGGCAGTTTTTTTATTTATAAAAGTTCATTTCATCTAAATATTTCCAAACTTTTTCCGGCAACATTGGCCTAATATTCTTGCCCTTTTTAATTGAATTTCGAATAAAAGTTGAAGAAATTTCTATAATTGGTGCATCAACTTTTTTAATGTTTTTTTGATTTTCAAATTGAATTTCAACTTCCCCTTCAGAAATACGCGGATATACATAAATTGAATACTGTTGAAGTATTTGCTCGTAGTTTTTCCACTTATGCAGATTTTTCAAATTATCTTCTCCCATTATCAAACTGAAATTTTTGCCGGGATATTTTTCTTCTAAATAAGCCAAAGTATTTACCGTGTAGTTTGGTTGTGGCAGTCCAAATTCAATATTGTTATCTTTTAGTTTTGGGTAATCTTCAATAGCTACTCGAACCATTGCCAAGCGGTGGTGGTCTTCTAAAAGGGTTTTCTTCTTTTTAAGAGGATTGTGAGGCGTTACAACAAGCCAAACTTCGTCTAAATCGCTAAAAGTTGCCATATAATTAGCAAGAATTAAATGCCCAATATGTATCGGGTTAAAAGTGCCAAAGTAAAGCCCTATTTTTTTTGAAGTAGTTTTGATAATTGTAACTATTTGGAAAACCTTCGGCCGCAAATTGCTTAAAAAGATTTTTATAAATTTATTCTGTTGAATTCGGTTTTTTAATATAGTCTGCCACCAAATCGTGCGCATCTTTTAATGCTTTATTCAACTCAAAATTTTCGATTATAAAATCAAATTGTGGCGCTGTAGCCAATTCTACCGATGCTTTTGCGATTCGCATATTTATACGCTCGTCACTTTCGGTCTTGCGTTTTTTCAATCTTATTTTAAGTTCATCAATACTCGGCGGTTTTACAAAAACCGCTAAGGTTTGATCTTTAAATTTCTTTTTAATTCGTAGGCCGCCGGCAACGTCTATATCAAAAATAACGTTTTTGTTTTTTGCCCAAATACGTTCTACTTCGGTTTTTAGAGTTCCGTAAAAATTATCTCGGTAAACCTCTTCCCATTCAAGAAAGTCGCCGTTTTTTATGTGCTGCTTAAATTCGTGAAGGTTTATAAAGTAATAATTTTTGCCGTGTTCCTCATCGCCACGAGGTTCGCGCGAGGTGCAGGAAACCGAGAAATCTAAATTTAGGTCTTCCTGCTTCAGCAAATGTTGCACAATAGTAGTTTTACCACTACCACTTGGTGCTGAAAAAACGATGAGTTTGCCTCCTTTGTTATTTTCCAAAGTGTAAAATTTTAAAGTACGTTTAAAGCTTGTTCCTTAATTTTTTCAAGCTCATCTTTCATTTGTACAACCAATTGTTGCATTTCGGCGTGATTACTTTTGCTGCCAATTGTATTAATTTCACGACCTATTTCTTGGGTTATAAAACCGAGTTTTTTACCGTTGCTGTCGTTGCTATTTAAAGCTTCTTCAAAATATTTCAAATGATTTTCAAGTCTAACTTTTTCTTCGGTAATGTCGTATTTTTCTAAATAATAGATTAATTCCTGTTCAAAACGGTTTTCATCTACTTTTTCAGATAAATCTGCAACAGCCTTGCGAAGACGCTCTTTTACATTTGCAATTCGGTTTGGATCTACAGTTATCACTTTTTCTAGTAATGTTGCAATGTTTTTTATACGAGTTGTAAAGTCATTTTCAAGAACTGCGCCTTCATCTGTGCGGTATTGGTGTATTTCTACAAGCGCATTATTTATAGTTTCAAGTATATTTTCGTATTCGGCATCATCAATTTCCTCTTTGGTAGTTGTGAGCGCATCGGGCATTCTCACTGCCATTTTTAGCAATTCGGTTTTGTCGCCATCAACCACTTTAGATAATTGGCTTATGTATGAATTTACAACAGCTTCATTAACTTGAGAGCTTGTAGATTCTCCCATAACTTCAATATTTAAGTTGAAGTCTATTTTACCGCGCTCCAGTGATTTTGCAATTATATCACGCATTTGCAGCTCTTTTTCGCGGTAGGTGTAAGGTATTCTCGCATTTAAGTCAAGCCCTTTGCTGTTAAGCGACTTAATTTCAACAGTAATTTTTTTTGAAGGCAGTTGGGTCACATATTTCCCATAACCCGTCATTGATTGAATCATATACTTTTTATAAGAATGCAAATATAGTAATTCAATATATGAATGTAAGATTGATGGAGAATTGAGTTGATATTATTTGGAATTTAGTCTTCAAAAAATAATATTCTTTGAAAACAGAGAATATTTGAGGTTGAATGGTAACAAAAATGATTTTAATAAGAGTTAATTCTTTTAAAAAGTAATATTGCAATATTACGATAAGACCCTATATTAACTAATGTTTCGAGTGTATTATGAAATTTTTGAATTTACTATTGGTCAGAAAAAATAAATGTGCAATCTTGATAATTCATTAATTTGAAATATCGGAATCAAGAAACTCCAACGTTCTCATTTCACTGTAATATTCATCATTTGAAATATGAAAGCCAACGTGACCACCATATTTTGGGGTTTCGAGATAGATGTTTTTTGAAGTTGCCGCAATTTCACGTGGATAGCAATCTGGCGACAAGAATGTATCGTTTTCAGCATTTAAAATTAAAACGGGTATTTTGATATTTGCGATAAAATTTACGCTGCTATTTTTTTCGTAATAATCAAAAGCATCCTTAAAACCGTGAGCTGGCGCGGTGTAATAACTGTCAAAAGCTAAAAGAGAATTAATTTTTTTAATATCGGTTGTGCTTATCTTTTCAGGAAAATCCTGCATTTTGATTTTATATTTCTTCCGTAAATCTTTTAAAAATGAATTTCGATATATAAAATTATTGAACTGCGTAAGACTTTCCAAAGAACCTTTTAAGCTAAGCGGAGAAGATATTGCGATTGCTTTTGTAATTTCGGTTGGAGCATTATCACGTTCTCCCAAATACTTCAACAGCAAATTTCCGCCTAAACTAAAGCCAATAAGTGCAATTTCAGAATAGCCATATTTTTTCAGAATAAAATTTATAATACTGTCAAGGTCATCGGTTTTACCAGCATTATAACTCGCAAATTTCTTGTTAGGTTCGCCACTGCAACCTCGAAAATTAACGGCTGCAACATCCCAGTTTTTTGCAATTAACTTTTTCCCCATGCTTTTAATATAGGTTCGCTGGGCATTGCCTTCAAGACCGTGAAGCAAAATACTAACTTTCGTTGCTTTTGTCTTGGCGTACGACCAATCTATATCAATAAAATCTGAATCTGGTAAAATAATGCGCTCTCGGGTTTGCGCCAAAGTAGGCGTTGGACGCAATTTCGCCGAGTAAATTGTAGAAAAATGGGCATTTCTAAATAGTATTGAAGGCGAAAAAGTTGATTCTACTAAAGGCATATTAAGATTGGTGATTTGTTCAAAATTAGGTAAAATATCGTAAATCTTACGGTTGTAAATTCCACAGAATAAACCGATTTGAACACAAATATTTGCCAAATTTACCATTTTTCTTTGAAATAAGATACCAATCGGTATCTTTGTGCTATGCGAAACGCCGAAACTACAAAACAACATATAATTAAAACCAGTGCAAACTTGTTTAATACACAAGGTTACAAAGCTACGAGCATAAGCGATATTACTGAAGCAACGGGTTTTACTAAAGGTGCAATTTATCGGCATTTTGAAAATAAACAGGATCTAGAAAAGCAGGCTTTAATAGAGCTTTCAAAATCTATGTTTGAGAGTATGGGTGCTTCTATAAAAACTGCTAATACTTTTGAAACCAAGTTTGAAGCCGTGTTCTCCTTTTTTGAAAATTATATGGAAACCCCGCTTTATGACGGCGGTTGCCCTTTATTAAACGCCGCGATAGAAGCAGATGATGCCAACATAGAAATGCGAGGTTATGTTTTAAATATGTTGGAAAAATTTAAGAATGCTATTACAACCCTAATTGTAAATGGACAAAAAAACAATCAGGTAAAGGCGAATATAAACAAACAATTTTATTCAAATATAATAATTGCGACGTTGGAAGGCTCTATTATGATGAGCCGTTTGGAAAAGTCGGTTGCACCAATAACTGATGCTGTAAAGCACTTGCGAAATGTAGTTGCAGAAATTTCGACACCTATTTAAAATAAGTAATGAAAAAAAATAAAATACAAAAATCAGTTTTAAAACTTCTTGGGTTTTTCCTGAATATAACCGCTCCATTATTTCCAAAATGGAATAGGGAACTCGCTTTTAAACTTTTATGCAAGGTTAGAAGAATACCAGTTTCAGACCACGGACAGAAATTTTTGGAAGGTGCAAAAATATCTTACATTGAATTGCCAGACAGTAAAATTGCCCTGCACAGTTGGGGAAATGGACCAAAAACCATTTTCTTTGTTCACGGTTGGATGAGCTATTCGTATAGGTGGAAAGTTTATATTGATAATCTCGATTTATCTGATTATACAATCCATTCCATAGACGCGCCTGCCCACGGTTTTTCTGAAGGCGACGTGCTTAATGTTGAAACATACAGAGAAGCAGTTGCAATTGCGTTAAAAAAAATAGGTAAAGTTGAGGTAATGATTTGCCATTCTTTGGGTAGTTTGGTTGGTGCGTACACTTTTCTGGAAAATGAAAAAATCGAAGTAAATAATTACGTTATTATGGGTGCACCAAAAAATTTACTGTCGTTATTCGACTATTTTCAAGATGCGCTTGGTGTTACTAATACTGTTATTACTAATTTGAAGAAAAAAGCAAAAGAAGTTTTAACGCTACCAATGGAAGAAATTTCAATGAAAAACTTTTTTATAAAAGTGAACAAACCAGTTTTGGTAATTCACGAAACAACCGATAAAGTAACACCTTTTCAGCCAATTAAAGATGCGGTTGAAATTAACAAAGAAAATTTGACTACCTTTTTTACAACCGGCCAAAACCATAATCTAAAAGAAAGGGAAACCATTTACCGTATTTTAGATTTTATTGAAATACAAACACAACAAGAAACTAAAAAGCAAGAATATGTATTTGAAGCAATTTGAAGTACGCTGGAGCGATATTGATGCAAACCGTCATTTAGCAAACAGTGCTTACATAAATTTTATGAGCCATACGCGGATGGCTTTTCTGTTAGAAATTGGGTTTAGTCAAAAAGAATTAGCTAAAACCAATATCGGTCCGGTCGTATTTTACGAACATATGTATTATTTTAAAGAAGTATTTCCCGGAAAGCCAGTAACTGTATCATTACAGTTGAAAGGATTGAGCGAAGACGGAATGTATTTTGAATTTCTCCACAATTTTTATGATACCGAAGGAAAGAATTTTGCAAGTTGCGAAATGATGGGCTCGTGGATAGATTTAAAAACAAGAAGCCTAACAGGAATTGCTGAGCCGCTTCTAAAAAACTTTAAAACCCTTTCAAAAACTGATGATTATAGAGTTTTGACAAAAGACGATACAAGAAAGTATGGAAAGAGGCCGATTGATTTGAATAATGAAAAAGTATAATTTGTAAAGTTTAAAATGATGGGCTGTTTTAATTGTAAAACTCCACTTATTTAAGAATTTCAGATTTTTTTCTTTTTAAAGTTGAAAGAAAAACCCCAAGAAATATAAGACCTGCGGCCAAAAGTCTTAATGGCGTTAACGTATCTGTACCAGCCATAACCGCAACAATCGCGGCAATTAACGGTTGCAAATAAATAAATGCCCCAATAGTTGAAGGACTAAGCTGTTTTAAAGCATAAATGTTGCATAAATAGGTTAAAAATGTAGTGGCTATTACTACAAAAGCCATTTGCCAAATACTACTAAAGCTAAGGTTTGTCCATTCAACGTGCGTAAACTCTGTAAAACCGATGGGTAAATTGATGAAAAAAGCAAATAGAAAAAACCACTTCATCAATGTAACCGAACTGTATTTTGAAACTAGCGGTTTTACCAAAATTAAATATATAGAATAAGCTGTTGCATTTCCTATAAAAAGTAAATTTCCCAACGGAATATTCGGCGCATTTTCCTGTGATTTTATTCCGAAGAAAATAAGAAGCAATGCACCCGATAAGCCTAAACCAATACCAACACTTTTTAGCCAAGATATTTTCTCTTTTAAGAAAACTGCAGACAGAATTAGAACTAACACGGGAGAAATAGTAATAATAACGCTACTATTTATGGGTGTAGAAAGGCTTAACCCCTTAAAAAACATAAGCATATTACACGCCATTCCTGCAAACGCACAAAGGAAAAAACGAAACCAATCTCTGTGCTCAACTTTTTCTGAAGGGTAAAAAAGGCTTATTAGCCAAAATAAGATGGATGCACCGCTTACCCGCAATAAAATAAAGGCAAAAGGCTCAATAACAGTTGGCATTAAGCCTTTTGCAATGGTGTGGTTTACGCCATAAATAACGCTTGCCGTTGTTGCCGCCGCAAGTGCAGCAATCCGCTTGTTCATTATTTTTTTCCGTTGATGGATTTATCGGCAGCGTCAATCGTTTTTTTGCTATTGCCAATAAATATTTCGTCGTTATTTACAATTACGGGACGTTTTAAAAAAGTGTAGTGCTCCATTATTAAATCGCGATAATCGTCGTCCAATAATGGCACATCTTTCAAATTTCTTTCGGTAAACAATTTTGCGCGGCGGCTAAAAAGTGCTTCATAGCTATCGGAAAGATTGTATAATTCCTCCAATTCGGTTTCTGTAATACCTTGCACCTTTATATCTTGTTTTATAAATGAAGAAGGTAATTTAAGCCGATCCATTATTTTGTTGCACGTATCGCAAGAAGATAAGTAATAAATTTTTCGCATAGCTATCTATTCATTTTGAAAATACAAAGGTAGCTGAAACTTACAGGAAGTAAAATGGGACCGCATTGTTTTGGGGAGTAAATTTTTTTACTCTTCAATATTTAGAAACGGCTCAACTTCTTTTCTAGATAATTTTAACTCAATTGGTCCTTCAGCATAACTTGTAATGTCATATTGATTATACACGAAAATGATGCTATCGTTTGTAAAACCTGCCGTTTCGGGAAGATTAAATGTATCATCCTTAAACCAAAAACCCGTGCTGTTTACAGAATCATCAGCCGCAATATTATGTTGATTTTTAAATCTTTTTTCCGCAAAGGCCAAAAATTCTTTTTTCTGTTTAATCATTTCTTTCAAAGTAATTTCTTTTCCAGTATTTGGATCCACATTTAAAAAAGATGCGCTGCCATAACCGTGAGCGCCACCTGTAAATAAGTATTGATGCATTTCAAAACTATAGAGGTTCTTGTTTTGCGCAAGTGCTGTAATGTTTATTTCGGCAAAATAATCTGCGGCCATGTCGGGAAATTCAGCTTTGTCTCTTTTGAAGTTGTTTATAAAACCTTCCGCAGCTTCATCAATAGTTTTAGCGGTTGGCACGGTGTCTTCGCCCATTAATAACGAAGCTATTATGTATTTTTTAATCTGTTCATTTATATTTTCGGCAGCTTTTTCATTGCCGTAGGCAGAAATATAATTAATTGTTATTTCAGGACAATTGCCATCCTTACAAGTTGTAATATTTTTTTCGGTAAAGCTTTCGCCATTCAGTAAAAGTTCTTCTTTTTTAGTGCAGCTAATCACAAAAACACACATAAAAAATAAAAGCAATGTAATTTTAGATTTCATAATTTTATTTAGGAATTACGGCAACAAATGTACTACAGTTTTAGTAATGTAAAACATAAGCGCTATTTTTGTTTTAGCTGAAACGTAGCACATTCAATATAATAAATAGCTTTAAAAACCGAAGGAATTTTAACTTCGAAATCGCTGCAATTTAAAAATCAACAATAACAAAGATGAAATTTAACACGAAAGCAATTCACGGAGGCCAGCATAATGTAGATCCTGCTTACGGCAGCGTTATGCCGCCTATATATCAAACTTCCACATTTAGCCAAACTACGCCGGGCGGCCACAAAGGTTTTGAATATTCGCGAAGCGGTAACCCAACCCGTGCAGCTTTGGAACACGCATTTGCAAGTATAGAAAATGGCGAATTTGGACTTGCCTTCGGTAGTGGCCTTGCAGCGATTGATGCAGTAATGAAATTATTGAAACCAGAAGATGAGGTTATAAGCACTAATGATTTGTATGGTGGAACGTATCGGCTTTTCACTAAAATATTTGAAGGTTTTGGTATAAAATTCCATTTTGTTGGAATGGAGAATGCCTCAAAAATTGAGGAATACATGAATGATAAAACAAAACTGATTTGGGCAGAAACACCAACCAACCCAATGATGAATATTATTGATATTAAAGCGCTTGGTAAAATTGCAAAAAAACATAAAGTTCTTTTTGCTGTAGATAATACATTCGCGACACCCTATTTGCAACAACCGTTGGAGTTGGGAGCAGATATTGTAATGCACAGCGCGACCAAATATCTTGGTGGTCACAGTGATGTTGTAATGGGCGCATTGGTTGCAAGGTACAAAGATTTGGCGGAAAAGCTTTATTTTATCCAAAACGCGAGTGGCGCCGTTTGTGGTCCGCAAGATAGTTTTTTAGTGCTTCGTGGGCTTAAAACATTGCATATTCGTATGCAGCGCCATTGCGAAAATGGAAAGGCAGTTGCCGAATATCTTGCAGACCATCCAAAGATTGAAAAAGTATATTGGCCAGGTTTTAAAAGTCATCCCAATCACGAAATTGCAAAGTCGCAAATGAAGGATTTTGGAGGAATGTTAAGTTTTGTTACTAAAGGAAACAATTATGATGACGCTATAAAAATTGTTGAAAATCTAAAAATATTCACATTAGCCGAAAGTCTCGGCGGGGTTGAAAGTTTAGCGGGTCATCCGGCAAGTATGACGCACGCAAGTATTCCGAAGGAAGAAAGAGAAAAAACAGGCATAGTTGATAGTTTAATTCGCCTTTCGGTAGGTATTGAGGATGTTGAAGATCTTATTGCAGATTTAAAGCAGGCAATAGGTTAAAGAAAAATGCGGGATTCAAAAAGTTTTGAAACAGGCATTTTATTACAATTTTTTGATATTAATTTATATAATAAATGTAACCAACATTTAAGGAATATGTCCAGTCATTGGCTCGGTTTTCTGGAACTGGCCGTCCACCGTTGTTTTCTTCAGTAGGATTTAATCCATCAACCCAATCAGACAGATAGTATGTCCAACGGCTAGCTAAAAATATATCGCTTTTTTGGTCAATGCTATATCGCACCCCAACACCACCTAAAACTGAGGCAGTAAATCCAGCTTTTTGCTGAATAGAGCCCAAATATTTGGGATTGGTATCTAAAGGCGGATCAATGTCGCTTGTAATTTCAGGGTTAAAACTAACGTAATGTATTCCCAAACTAACGTAAGGTGCCAAATCGTTCACGCCGTACATATAATTTCTGATATTTAGAAAATAATATTCTAGCTGCGGCCCAAACTCTATAATCGTATTTTTACCGGTAGTTGCGCGCAATTGGTTTGCAAACAGCGAGGTTTTACTATCTTCTACATATCTACCATAAAATTTAAGATTTGTTCTGTGATAGCTCAATTCAGTCCTCACCCTAAAATGCTCGCTTATAAAAGGACGCTTATCACTATCTACAAAGTTAAATATGTGGAAAATACCAATTCCAAATCCAACGTTATTCGAGTTTGTTTCAAAATTATTACGTTCACCAAAGTCAGAATACAAAGCTGAAGGGCCAACGAAAATGCCAATTTCCTGAATAAGATTATTACGTTGTGCGGTTAAAGTGGTAGTGGCAATTAATAAAAATACCATTAGTACTAATCTGGTATTCATTTTTTTTGATAATTTAGGAACGACAGCAACAAATATATAAAAACATATTCAACGTAAAAATTATATAATTGCATTTGCTACATTAATATAAATTTACCATTCTCTTTTTGCATTATCCTTTATATTTGTTGCTTAATTGTTTTGAAAAATTTAAATTATTTTTTAATTATAAAATATCATTATAGATCACCAAATTTAAAACCAAGTACTACATGAAACAGAGCATTAAAGATTTTATAGCCAGTGTTGAAAAAGACAATCCCAATGAGCCAGAATTTCTACAGGCCGTAACAGAGGTTGCTGAAACTGTAATCCCTTTTATAGAAAAGAATGAAAGATACCAAAATAAAAAGCTGCTTGAGCGAATGGTGGAACCGGAACGTACAATACTTTTTAGGGTTCCTTGGACAGATGATAAAGGTGAAATTCAGGTAAACAGAGGTTATAGAATTGAGTTTAATTCTGCAATAGGACCGTATAAAGGTGGTCTGCGTTTTCACCCAACCGTAAACTTAAGCATTTTAAAGTTTTTAGGTTTTGAACAAACATTTAAAAACAGCCTAACTACATTGCCAATGGGCGGTGGTAAAGGCGGTTCTAATTTTGACCCCAAAGGAAAAAGTGATTTGGAAGTGATGCGTTTTTGCCAAAGTTTTATGTCTGAACTGGCAAGACACATTGGCCCAAATACAGATGTGCCAGCGGGAGATATTGGGGTTGGTGGTCGCGAAATTGGTTTTATGTTCGGACAATACAAGCGTCTTCGAAATGAGTTTACTGGAGTTTTAACCGGTAAAGGCCAAAGTTATGGAGGTTCGCTTATGCGTCCAGAAGCAACGGGCTATGGCAATGTATATTTTGCAAAAAATATGTTGGCTACCAAAGGTGAAAGCTTTAAAGGTAAAACCGTTGTAATTAGCGGTTCTGGAAATGTTGCACAATATGCTGCCGAAAAAGCTTTAGAATTTGGTGGTAAAGTAGTTACACTTTCAGATTCTGCAGGTTATATTTATGATGCTGAAGGATTGAATGAAGAAAAATTGGCTTTCGTAATGGAGCTGAAAAATGAAAAAAGAGGCCGTATTTCTGAATATGTAGATAAATTTAAAGGTGCAAAATATTTTGAGGGAAAACGCCCTTGGGAAGTAAAGTGTGAAATCGCACTTCCTTGCGCAACTCAAAACGAGTTAGATGAAAAAGAAGCTAACATCTTGGTAAAAAATGGTTGTATGTGTGTTGGTGAAGGTGCAAATATGCCATGCACACCAGAAGCAATTACCGTCTTTCAGAAGGCTAAAATATTATTCTCGCCAGGGAAAGCTTCCAATGCAGGAGGTGTTGCAACATCAGGTCTTGAAATGTCTCAAAACTCTTTACGTTACAATTGGACGGCTGAAGAAGTAGATGAAAAATTACATAACATAATGAATGAGATTCATGCCGCTTGTGTAAAATATGGCACAGACGGGAATGGATATGTAGATTATGTAAAAGGTGCAAATGTTGCAGGCTTCGTGAAAGTTGCCGAAGCAATGTTAGCGCAAGGTGTGGTTTAATAATAGCATACATTAAAAAATTAAAGCCTCGTAAGTACATAAATGCTGTACTTTTACGAGGCTTTTTTATTGCGTTATGTAATAAATAGTAACTAAACTTGTTATCGTAGTATACCAATATATATGAAGCAGATTCTGCCATACTTATTTTTTCTTTTCACCTTCTTCGGAATTGCACAGAATTTTGAGCGCAATTGGACTGGCTATTTTTCGTATGTTTCAATAAAAGCAATCTCACAGGGAAATGATAGAATTTATGCTGCATCTGAAAATGCCGTTTTTACCTACGATCTTTCAACACAGGAAATTAAAACGGTAACAACAATTAATGGTCTTTCGGGAAATTCAATCTCCACTATATATTACAGCGAAAATTTTAATCTTTTAGTAGTAGGTTTTGAAAATGGCCTAATTCAGGTTATTCAAGACGGTGAACAAAATGTTTTGAATGTTGTGGATATTTTAAACAAACCAACAATTCCGCCGGATAAAAAACGCATCAATCAATTTAATGAATATAACGGGAACGTATACATTTCAACCCAATATGGTATTTCTGTATATAATTTAGCATTATTGGAATTTGGCGATAGTTACTTTATTGGTGATGGCGGTGCACAAATAAATATAACGCAAACCGCTGTAAATCCGCCATTTATTTACGCCGCAACTTCAGAAAATGGTTTGAGAAGGGCAATGGTTGAAAATGATAATCTTATTGATTTTAATCAATGGCAGTTAGTTGCAGATGGCGGATATGGTGGTGTTCAGACTTTGAATGATCAAGTATATGTCTTGGATTTTTTTAATAATGCGCTTCGATTTAATTCGCCTTTTAATTTTACAAGTGTTGCCACATTTTCTAGTCCTGTATTGAATTTTGTTACAAAAAACAATATTACTACTGCCACTACCCTAAATAGTATTAGTGCTTATGGAAACAGTTTTTCACTTTTGGCTCGAGTTAATTCTGTTATAGAATATCCGGACATTAAGCTTCAATCCGGTTTTGCTTTTAATAATACGCTTTATTTAGGAACAACTGAAGACGGGATGTTGGCAGTTCCATTTGGGCAAAACCAAGCAACACAAATTTTGCCCGATGGCCCGATACGAAACGATCCTTTTGCAATAGATGCATCGCCCGGGCAATTATGGGTTGGTTTTGGAGCAGTCAATAGAGATTACGATCCATATTTTCCAAATGGTGTTAGAAGCAAAAGGGGCATTAGTAATTTAAGGGAAGGGTTATGGACAAACATTTCCTATAATGAATTACAAGCTGAAGTTGGTGGCTTCCCATCAGATATTGTTCAAGTAAAAATAAACCCAAAAAATACTGAAGAAGTTTATATGAGCTCATACAATGGCGGGCTTCTAAAAATTGAAGAACAAACACCGGTAATGCTTTTTGATGACACAAACAGCCCTTTGGTTAAAATATCTGAGGCCGCTGGAATTAGGCTCTACGGATCAGATTATGACAGAAACGATAACTTGTGGATCGTACAATCCCGTGTAAATGAAGGCTTAATAAAACTTTCTCCCGGCGGGCAATTTCAATTTTTTGATATGTCCAGCATTATCGATAACGTAGATAATATTGGATTAGGACCATTGGCAATAAGCAGAGAGGGATTTGTTTTTTACGGTTCATACTCGCAAGGTTTAATTGGTTTTAATCCGCAAACAGGTAGTTTTAATAAAATAAGTGGAGTGGAAGCTGGAACAGGAAATCTTTCCAATCGCAATATTAGAGCGTTAGCTTTTGATGCTCAAAACAGACTTTGGATTGGTTCTTTATCTGGCCTAAGAATATTATCCAGCCCAGGCAGTTTCTTTGAAGAAGATGCAAATACAGACGCTTCATCAATAATTATTTTGGAAGATGGCGTTGCACAAGAATTACTTTTTGAACAATCAATTACTAAAATCGTAGTTGATGGCTCAAACAATAAATGGATTGCAACAGCAACTTCTGGCGTGTTTTATTTATCGTCAAACGGACAAGAAACGCTACTGCGCTTTACAAAAGATAATTCGCCATTGCCATCCAATAACGTGCAAGATATTGCGATAGACAGTTTTACGGGAGCAGTTTATTTTGCCACAGAAAATGGTTTGGTGGCTTACAACGGCACGGCAACAGCGCCAAGTGATAATCTTGATGGAGTTTATGTTTTCCCAAACCCGGTTAGACCAGGTTTTAGCGGCAATGTTCAGATTGATGGACTTACCGCTAAAGCGAATGTAAAAATTACCGATATTGAAGGAAATCTAGTTTTTGAATCTACCACACAAGGTGGCAGTTTACTTTGGGATACTACCGCTTTTGGAAGGTACAAAGTTCGCTCCGGCGTTTATCTGGTTTTAATAACTACCGAGGACGCCATTGAAACCAAAGTTGCCAAAATTATGATTGTGCGATAATGGTTGTCGCAACAAAAGCCATTGTTTTTTCTGCTTTAAAATATAGCGAAGCAGATTTAATTGTAACCTGTTTTACCCAAGAAGCTGGCATAAA
Organism: Aequorivita sp.; assembly: GCA_965219125.1. Lineage (GTDB taxonomy): Bacteria > Bacteroidota > Bacteroidia > Flavobacteriales > Flavobacteriaceae > JBBSOK01. Next base: position 1,850,574 of record CBDCMO010000002.1, on the reverse strand, counting down.
AAGTTATATGCTTCGCGGCGTTTTTAAATCTAAAAAAGGTGCAGTTCGGGTTTCTTATTTTCAGCCTTTAATGCAATTAGACATAGTTGCAAACCACAAAAATAAAGGCACGCTTGAATATATAAAAGATGTAAAAGTTACTCAAGCTTATAAAACATTACACACCAATATCGTAAAAATGGGCGTGGTAATGTTTACTGCGGAAATGCTTAAAAGCTGCATTAAAGAAGAGGAAAAAAACGAAAGTCTATATAATTTTATCGAAGAAAGTATCAATTGGTTAGATGAAGCTGAAGAAATTTCAAACTTTCATATTTCTTTTTTACTTCAATTGACTAAATATTTAGGTTTTTACCCAGACACTTCAGATAAAGAAGCGCAATTTTTTAATTTATTGGAAGGCTATTTTGAAAATTTTGAAACGAGTCGTTACAGCATCAGCGGAATTTCGACGGAAGCATTAAAACAATTTCTTGATAAAAATCTGCAACAAACAGCTGCAATAAAACTTTCAAAATCTGAAAGAGCTGGGACTTTAGATTTGCTCATTAAATATTATCAATTACATATTCAAAACTTCCAAATCCCAAAGTCATTGGCTGTGTTGGGGCAATTATATAAATAGTAAATCATATTGCTTTTATTTAAAAACATGAGTTTATGACCATAACACTAGAATTAAATCATTGGTAATTTAAAAATTTTAATGTCAGAATCAAAAAACTCTTTAGGTTTGCAAAACCAATTTTGGTTTAAATTAAATTTGTAAAGAAATGAACCAAATTCTCAGCTGAAAAAAGTCTTAAAGTGCACATAAACAAGAAGGTATTTTATAATATGTCTTTATTGTAAAAACTTTTATCATTTAATTTTTTATCTTTTTAGATAAAAATGAATGTGAACCAAACATTTTAATTGTTACAATATTTATTGCTAATATGATAATCAAAAAAAAGTCGTAATTGTATTACCAGCATATAATGCATCAAGAACGTTAAAGAAAACGTATGCTGAAATACCTTTTGATATTGTTGATACCGTAATAATGGTAGATGATAACAGTAATGATAGCACTGTGCAAATAGCCCAAGAAATTGGTGTTGATCATATTATCATGCACGAAAAAAATACAGGTTATGGTGGTAATCAAAAATCATGTTATAATAAAGCTTTGGAAATAGGTGCAGATATAGTAATAATGCTACATCCGGATTATCAATATGACCCCAGATTAATACATTCAATGAGTTATCTTATAGCCAACGGCGTATACCCAGTGGTAATAGGTTCTCGTATTCTTGGAAAAAGCGCTTTAAAAGGCGGGATGCCAATGTATAAATATATAGCTAATAGGTTTTTAACACTTACTCAAAATATTTTAATGAATCAAAAATTATCTGAATATCATACAGGATACCGTGCTTTTTCACGAGAAGTTTTAGAGTCTATAAACTTTAATGATAATTCAGACGATTTTATTTTCGACAACCAAATGCTTGCACAAATATTCCATAAAGGTTTTGAAGTTGCTGAGATAACGTGCCCTACAAAATATTTTGAAGAAGCCTCTTCAATAAATCTATCGAGAAGTATTACGTACGGAATAGGTGTTTTAAAAACATCTTTTCAATATTTTTTTGATAAAAATAAAATTGTATCATCAAAACTTTTCAGATAATGATTAATACTACAACAATCATATCTAAGAAAAACATTGCTTTTTTTCTTTTTGTTTTTATCAATTTTCTTTTTTGTTTAAAATATAGTAGTAGAATTACAGAGTTTTACATTCTACTTTCTGTAATACTTTGTTTAGGTTTTTATTTGCTTTATTCAATTCGTTTTTCATTTCAAAAATTGAAAAATATAAAATTGATAAGTTTATCATTATTATTTCTTTTTCTCGCCACATCTTGTATTGGCTTTTATTTAGTGCCTGTAGATTCGCTCCAAGTGGATAGATGGAGTGTTATTACATCTTTTTGGGACACATTTTTTAGCGGCAAATATGCTTACTTTGCACAAAGCAATGTTGGCAATCCGCCCGGACCTATGCCATTTTATTTTATTTTGGCGTTACCCTTTTACTTAATTGGCGAACTTGGTTTATTTTCTTTATGCGGTATTGTAATTTTTTATTTACTAATGGGGTATGCAAATGTTCCAAAATTTTTAAAGTTGGTTGCCTTGCTCTTTATTATGATTTCACCTTTTTATTTATGGGAAGTAATTTCAAGAAGTAATATTTTTTTAAATAGCAGTTTAGTGCTATTGGCATTACTTTATTTTTTCAAAAATAAAAATTTTGGATTTTGTAAGACTTTAATTATTGGTCTTATAGTTGGATTATTAATGTCAACTCGAAATGTTTTTGCCATACCTTTTTTAATTGCTTTCTTGTTTGCATTACGAAAAAATATAATTTCATTTAAAAAATTAATAATTTTAGGAGCTGTAGCACTACTAATATTTGGTGTTACTTTTCTGCCCTTTGTGATGGGTCATTTCGAAGAGTTTAAGATTATGAATCCTTTTTTAGTTCAATCTACTTTTTTAATTCCATTTCAATATACTATTGGTTTTATTTTTCTTGCCCTAATTTTTGGATTTGTTTGTAAAAAAAGTGCCGATGTATATTTTTATTGTGGTTTAATTTTATTTATTTCAATTCTAATCTATTTTCTGTACCACTGTTTTATTATTGGATTTTCAGAAGCATATTTTGGAAATGTAATAGACATTTCATACTTTATTTTCAGTGCCCCATTCTTTTTATTTTATGTTTTAAATAATACCAAAAGTCCAGATTTATTAGACATAAATTTAATTTCAAAAACTACAAATTCTTAAAAATTGTTGACTAAAATTTATACCATTCCCTTAATATCACCACCCCAAGTCGGATATGCAAAAATCATTGCTTTCAAGTCTTCAGGACTTACTTTAGTATGTATAGCCATTGCAAAAAGATTGATCATTTCGCCAGCTTCTGCTGCAATTATATGGGCGCCAAGAATTGCATTTTGCTTTTTGTCAACAATCGTTTTATAGGCATAAGTTTCTTCATTCAAACTTTTTGCATTGTACCAATTCGGCACGCTTTTATATTCAACTATAATATCGTAACCTTTTTCTTGGGCTTCTTTTTCAGTTAAACCAATAGATGCTAATTGCGGAATTGTAAAAACAACCGATGGCGTCGGCGGAATTTTAAATTTTGAAGTATTTCCTTTTCTAATATTTTCAGAAACAATTTTAGATTCGGCCGAAGATAAAGGCGTAAGCGGCAAACTCCCACTAGCCGAAACATCGCCACAAGCATAAACAGATTTATTGGTTGTATTCTGAAGAAAGTCATTCACAGAAATTCCATTTTTTTCAAATGCCACATTACCTTTTTCCAAATCCAGTTCGTCAATTGAAGGAACTCTGCCCGCAGTATTAAAAACCATTCGAGCAGTTACAGACTGTTTTTCGACTTCCGAATTCTGGTCACTGAGCGGAGCCGAAGTGCCCGAGGTGAATGAAACCCGATAATTTTTCTGAAGTTTTTCAACTTCTGTAACCCTTGCATTAAAGATAAATTTAATCCCAAGTTTTTCTGAAGCTGAAGTAAGATGCTCCACAATATCGCCTTCAAAAGGCGAAAGTGGTCTTGGGCCGAATTCAATTACTGTAACTTTTACGCCGCAACGGGCAGCAATGTGTGCAAACTCCATCCCAATATATCCGCCACCAACAAAAACAATACTTTCTGGCAATTCTGGCAATTCAAGAAAATCATCGCTCGTTAGTAAATGATTTCTACCGGGAATTTTTAATTCCATCGGTTTATTTCCGGTTGCAATTACAATTTTCTTGGCTTTTATGGTTTTTCCTTCAACTGAAAGTGTATTTTCATCAATAAATTTTGGGGATTGGTGATACATTTCAATACCGGCTTTTTTCAAGTTGCGTTCTGTTGAAAATGGAATTGGCTTTGTAAACGTATCTTTAAACTTTTGAAGATCTTGCCAATTTATTTCAGGTACCGAAACTATTCCTTTTCCTTTTAAATTTTCAGCAAGCTGCACAATTTCAGTAAATCCGACCAGCACTTTTTTTGGGTCGCAACCTCTATTTGGGCACGTTCCACCATATTCTCGATTGTCTGCAATGGCAACTTTCATTCCTTCGGCAGCGCAATCCATCGCCACATTTTTACCTGCAGTTCCTGTTCCTATTACAAAAATATCGTATTCTTTAATTGCCATTTATATCGTTTTATTTGATGTACTATATACTATTTCAATAGAACAAATTGAGATTGATTTTTGCTAATCAGCTTTAAATCCATCAATTTTAGTTTTCTTGTTGGTATCGATCGCCATAGTATTATAATCTAAATTTTTGATGAGCATAAAAAAGAAAATTACATAAATCATCTGTGAACCAACTAGCGCCCAATCTTCACGAATGCAAGTTCCTAAAATAAGTATTGCCATAAGTATAAATCCACTAGCTGCTGAAAGTCTTGTTTTAAGGCCAATCAGCAGAAAAAGCCCAATAATTAATTCAAAAAAAGGTAGTGCAAATGCAAATACTTGAACAGAAAATTGCGGTAATATAGTTTCAGAAAATTCTTTTACAATTCCATCGGCGAATTTCGAAAGTTTGGGTAATCTTATAAGTCCGTGTACCAAAAAATTGATGCCGATAGTTATTCGCGCAAGCAAAAATGCTAGTTGATTATTTGTCAATTTTTTCATTTGCATTAAAAATAAATATTTGGAGGTTTGCTATATGTTATTTAAATGATAAAGTTGAAAACAAAAACCCGCAAGGTTTTGAAAACTTGGATTGTTTAAATTAAATTTGTCGCTGAATGAGTAAAATCTTTGTTAGTAAACTTTTCGCACAGTCTTCGCAAACTCGAAAACTAGTGGAAAGTATTGCCTTTTGTGAAGCGCAAATGGTCAATTCTACTCCAATTAATTACAAAAATTTAGAGAATTCAATTGACGCGATATGCTGCCTGAGCGAAGAAGAAATTGCCGGGAAACAAATTCAAAATATCAATGTTTCCGGGCTTGTCGGCTCTTCAGTTTCTTTGGTAATTGCCGAGGTTTTTAAAACTTCTGAAAATCCATTTCTACTTATTTTTAACGATAAAGAAGAAGCTGCTTACCACTTAAACGATTTTGAAAATCTGCTTGGCGACGACAGCGTATTCTTTTATCCCGCAAGTTATAGAAGACCTTACGCGGTGGATGAAACCGATAACGCCAATGTTTTACTACGTTCCGAAGTTTTAAATAGAATAAATAGCAAGAAAAAACCTTCCATAATTGTTACCTATCCCGAAGCACTTTTTGAAAAAGTTGTAACAAAAAAAGAACTTGAAAAAAGTACATTAAAGATTAGTGTAAATGATAAACTATCACTCGATTTTGTAAATGAAGTTTTGTTTGAATATCATTTTAAAAGAACAGATTTTGTGTCAGAACCTGGCGAATTTTCAGTTCGCGGTGGTATTTTAGACGTTTTCAGTTTTAGTAACGACGAACCTTATAGAATCGAATTTTTTGGTGATGAAGTAGATAGCATCCGAACTTTTGATGTTGAAACCCAACTTTCGGTAAAGCAAGTAAAGAAAATCTCAATAATGCAAAATGTTGATGATTCGGATACGCTCAGCAACCGGATGTCGTTTTTAGAATATATTTCTCCAAAAACAGTAATTTTTCTGAAAAACGAAGAACTTTTAAAAAGCGCAATAAATCTACTTTTTGAAAAGGCAACAAAATCATATTCTGAAATAGACCAAACCATCAAACGAAGCAAACCCGAAGAACTTTTTTGTACTTCGGAATTATTACAAAACCAACTTTCAGATTTCACTACAGTAAAATTAACTAACACAGCCTCTCCCTTACCTCAGGGAAGGGCCGGGGATGGGACTTCAAATACTCGGTTGCCGAGCGGAACCGAGGCATTGATTTCATTCAACACAAAACCCCAACCTTCATTCAACAAACAATTCAATTTATTAATTGAAAACTTGAATGAAAACACCGATAAAGGTTACAAAAACTATATTTTCTGTAGCACGGAACAACAGGCAAAACGTTTTCACGATATTTTTGAAGATGCCCAACAAAATGTAAGTCAGTTTGAAACAATAGTTTTTCCATTATTCCAAGGTTTTATAGATGACGACCAAAAAATTGTTTGTTATACAGATCATCAAATTTTTGAGCGGTATCATAAATTTCAACTTAAAAGTGGTTTCGCAAAAAAACAGGCGTTAACTTTAAAAGAGCTTACAAACCTTGAAGTTGGCGATTACGTTACGCATATTGACCACGGAATTGGGAAATTTGGTGGACTCCAAAAAATTGATGTTGAAGGCAAAATGCAAGAAGCAATCAAGCTTTTTTATGGCGACCGCGATATTTTGTATTTAAGTATTCATAGCCTGCACAAGATTTCAAAATTTAATGGGAAAGATGGCTCTGCGCCTAAAATTTATAAATTAGGTAGCGATGCTTGGAAAAAATTAAAGCAAAAAACCAAAACCCGAGTAAAGGAAATTGCCTTCAATTTAATTGAATTATACGCAAAACGCCGAACATTAAAAGGTTTTGCATTCGATCCAGACAGTTATTTACAAGCCGAATTAGAATCCTCATTTATCTACGAAGACACGCCAGACCAAAGCAGCGCAACCGAAGATGTAAAACGCGACATGGAAAACGAGCGCCCAATGGATCGCTTGGTTTGTGGCGATGTAGGTTTCGGAAAAACGGAAGTTGCAATCCGCGCAGCTTTTAAAGCTGTAGATAACGGAAAACAAGTAGCGATTTTAGTGCCGACAACTATTTTGGCATTTCAACATTATAAAACATTCACAGAGCGTTTAGCAGAAATGCCCGTAAATGTTGATTATTTAAACAGATTTAGAACCGCAAAAGAACGCCGAACAGTTTTAGAAAACCTTAAAAGCGGAAAACTCGATATTGTAATTGGTACACACCAATTAGTCAACAAAAGTGTAGAATTTAAAGATTTAGGACTTTTAGTAATTGACGAAGAACAAAAATTTGGTGTTGCCGTAAAAGACAAGCTTAAAACCATAAAGGAAAATGTTGATACATTAACGTTAACTGCCACGCCAATTCCGCGAACATTGCAATTTAGCTTAATGGCAGCGCGCGATTTGAGTGTAATTACTACGCCACCGCCAAACCGTTATCCTATTGAAACGCATGTTATTCGTTTTGGTGAAGAGGCAATTCTCGATGCGGTTAGTTATGAGATTTCGCGCGGTGGGCAGGTTTTCTTTGTTCATAATCGTATTGAAAATATCAAGGAAGTTGCGGGATTAATCCAACGTTTGGTGCCAGATGCAAAAGTTGGGATTGGCCACGGACAAATGGATGGCAAAAAACTGGAAGATTTAATGCTCAAGTTTATGAATAATGAATTTGATGTATTGGTTTCAACCACGATTATTGAAAGCGGTCTCGATGTGCCAAATGCGAATACCATTTTTATAAATAACGCCAATAATTTTGGACTTTCAGATTTGCACCAAATGCGCGGTCGCGTTGGTCGAAGCAACAAAAAAGCGTTCTGTTATTTTATAACGCCGCCGGAATCTGTGATGACGGAAGATGCACGAAAACGTATCACAGCTTTAGAACAATTTTCCGAATTGGGAAGCGGTCTAAACATTGCGATGAAAGATTTGGAAATCCGCGGTGCAGGCGATTTGTTGGGCGGCGAACAAAGCGGTTTTATAAATGAAATTGGTTTTGAAACCTACCAAAAAATATTGGCAGAAGCGATTGATGAATTAAAAGAAAAAGAATTTAAAAATTTATATGAAGAAGATGAATCTGCCGGCTCAGGAAACCGTTCAATAAATGGGAAAAAGTATGTGAAGGAAATGGTTATGGATACCGATTTCGAACTACTTTTTCCAGACGATTATGTAAACAGTGTAACCGAAAGATTGAATTTATACACCAAACTTAACGAGCTTAAAACCGAGGAAGAACTCGCTAAATTTGAAACAGAATTAATAGACCGTTTTGGAGAATTACCCAAAAAGGCACAAGATTTGCTTGATAGTGTTCGATTGAAATGGATGGCAACCGCAATTGGTTTAGAACGTTTGGTGATGAAAAATAAAAAAATGGTTGGCTATTTTATTGCCGACCAACAAAGTGCTTTTTACCAAAGTGATAGCTTTACGAAAGTTGTGCAATATGTGCAAATCCATTCCCGTAATGTTACAATGAAAGAAAAGGAAACCCGAAACGGTTTAAAATTATTGTTAACTTTTGAAGGAATAAATACGGTTGAAAAGGCATTGGCGGCTTTCAATCCGTTTTCTCTCTAACGCATTTTCGAAGTCAGTTCGAGCCTTTCGGCTTAGCTCAAGATAAACTAAAGTTTAGATCTTACTGGTTCGCTGTAATTTTAAAGTCTTTATCAAATTCTAAAAAATTTGAAACTAAATAAAATCTCATTATGAAAATGAAAGCTTTTTTGATATTAGTTTTTTTCCCTCTAATAATTCACGCCCAACAATCAATTCACGGCAGCTTTTCCCCTAAAGAGAAATTTACGTTCGCAATTTTATATAGAAATACGCCCACGGACAATTTGTATTCAAAAGACATGGCGATAGATTCTTTGGGAAATGTAAATTTTCAGATGACCGAAAAAGATACAACTGGCGTTTACACTTTGGTTTATGGCATTCCGCAGGAAGATAATAATGTTGAAATTATTTACAACGGCAAAGAAGACGTTGCTTTTAATTTAGATTTAGAAAAGGGTATTTCATTTACTGCTTCAAAAGAAAACATTATTTATAAAACCTATAAAACTGAAATGGTGGACGTGAACTACCAAATTTACCAAGGAATGGTTGCCGAAAAAGATGAAAAATTCTTTACAAAATTGTTAACCGAACAAGCGACAATCCAAAAAAAATATGAAAAGATGAGCGCGGGATTGTTTTGCCATACTTTTATAAAAGCAGCAGCGCCATACATTCCAAAAACTTTTCTCTCTGTTGAAAGATATAACCAAGAAATTGAAGCACATTATTTTGATGCTATTGATGTTACAAATGACACCCTTCAAAAATCCAGTTTTTTGTTCGATAAATTTATAATGTTTATAAGAAATGAAAAGGATATTGACACCGTTGTGACGCAATTAGACAAAACATCTGAAACGTATAAAATGTCTATGGAGCAACGACTTTGGCAAGAATTATCGAAAACCGAAAGCAACCCAAATGCAAAATATTTGGCCAAAAAGTATTTAATTATGCTGCTTCAAAAGAATGAAAAAATAAAAGAAGCAAAAGTTGTACAACGAACGATGAATTTGACAATTGGTGCAAAAGCCCCAGACTTTTCTTGGGATGAAATACAGAAAGGAAAGACTGTAAAAACCTCTCTTTACGATCAGAAAGGTTCAGAAAATTATGTTGTGGTTTTTTGGAGTAGTACCTGTTCGCATTGTCTAAAACAAATGCCGGAGTTAAATGAACATTTAGCAAAAATTGATAAAGCGAAATTAAGCGCAATTGCCTACGGACTGGAAGAAGACGATGTTTCTTGGAAGAAAGAAATTAAAATCTTACCTAATTTTACGCATGTTTTAGGCTTGGGACATTGGGATAATGAGGTGCGCATTGAGTATGATGTACATGCTACGCCAACCTTCTTTTTATTAAATGCTGAAAAAGAGATTATAGCAAAACCAAAAACCCTCGAGGAACTTTTGGGATTGCTTGAGAATGAGAAGTAACGATTTTATTTTGACATATCAATTGTTCTTAGATATAAACGTGAAAAAAACTTATATTTATAGAAATTGAATAAGAAACGCCCCTAAGTTGGGGCGTCGAACCGAGGATACTATCCTCGGTGTTGTTCTGAGGACAAATGTATAATAATGAAACAAGATATGCAAGACAAGACACAAAAAAAAGAAAGGGTAATAGCTTATATAGATGGTTTTAACCTTTATTTTGGAATGAGAGAAGCTGGTTTTGATAACTGTAGATGGTTAAATGTATTAAATCTAGTGAAAAGTCTTTTAAAATCAAACCAAACTCTTTCAGGTGTTAAATATTTTACCAGCAGGGTTAGCAATAGTCCAGATAAGCAAAAAAGACAATCAACATATATTGATGCTTTAGAAAGTACGGGCGTATTGATAACATATGGTAACTATCAAGACGGTAAAATTGAATGTAAGAGATGTGGCAATGTCTGGCGTTCTGCAAAAGAAAAAATGACGGATGTAAATATAGCAACTACTATAATTGTAGATGCATATAAAGACGAATACGATATGGCGATGTTAATATCGGGTGATAGTGATTTGACACCACCAATTAAACAAATAAATGAATTGTTTAAACAAAAAAGGGTTTTTATTGCTTTTCCTCCTAAAAGACACAATAATTCAATGGCTTTAGTAGCTAAAGGCTCTTTAATGATTGGTAGAAAAAAATTAATTGATGCACAGTTTGATGAAGAAGTATTTAGTAAAACTGGATTTAAATTGAAAATTCCTCATGAGTGGAAATAAATTATGTTAGCAGCATCAATAACCTGCAAAGAGGGTTTTCTATTTTTTTTTGTATTTATTACCTTATCGATTAAATATTTGTCCCCGAAGCAATAGTCGCCCCTTTTTTCACAACAATAATCCCATCTTTTATCAAATAATTCTCCGTTTCTTGATCTTCCAAATGTTTGCCGCCGTTTAATCTTACATCGTCACCAATGCGGCAATTCTTGTCTATTATCGCGTTTTTTATAAAGCAGCGCTCGCCAATTCCCATTAAAATTGCGGTTTTTTGAAGGTGGATTTCTTCCAACGATTCATAATAATCGTTACCCATCATATACGTATTGTGAACCACGGTTTCATTGCCAATTCGGGATCGAATACCAATTACAGACCTTTCAATTTTTGAGGCGTGAATAATACAACCTTCAGCAATTACGGCTTTGTCCAACATTGTCCCAGATATTTTTGAGGTTGGCAAAATTCGCGCTCTCGTATATACACGCTGGTTTCCATCGTATAAATTGAATTTCGGTATATCATCCGTCAACCCTAAATTAGCTTCAAAGAAAGAATCTATATTTCCAATATCTGTCCAATAACCTTCGTATTGGTAGCTAATTGTTTTATGAGTTTCAATGGCTTGCGGTAAAATTTCTTTCCCGAAGTCGTTGGTATCAGGGTTTTTCATTAAATCTTGCAACAGACTTCGATTAAAAATATAAATACCCATTGAAGCGAGATGTTCCTTTCCTTCGCGCTTCATTTCATCGGAAACGTTGCTTTTCCATTCGGGTAAAAGTGATGCGTCCGGTTTTTCAATAAATGATGTGATTATATTGTTCTCATCTGTTTTTAATATTCCGAAGCCAGTTGCGTCTTTTTCGTTAACGGGTAAAGTTGCAATGCTAATTTCTGCGCCACTTTCTACGTGCGCGTTTAGCATATTGTTAAAATCCATTTGGTATAATTGGTCGCCCGAAAGTATCAGCGCATATTCATAATCTTGTCCTTTAAAATGGTGCATACTTTGGCGTACCGCATCTGCCGTGCCTTGAAACCATTCTTTGCTGTTTACGGTTTGTTCAGCCGCAAGCACATCTACAAACGCTGCACTAAAAAAACTGAATGTATAGGTGTTTTTTATATGCTGGTTTAAAGAAGCTGAATTAAATTGCGTTAACACATAAATTCGTGTAATCTGAGAATTTATACAGTTTGAAATCGGGATATCTACCAACCTATATTTTCCTGCAATTGGCACTGCGGGCTTACTTCTATCTTCGGTTAATGGGTATAAACGCGAGCCTTGCCCGCCGCCCAAAATAATGGCAATTGTCTTATTGTTGTGCATAAAATTTTATTTTATGTGGTTGTATAAATCTATATAAGTTTGTGCAGAATTATCCCAAGAATGGTCTATTTGCATCAATGTTTTGCGGTTGTCTGCGAAGGCTTTTTCGTTATTATAAAAATCATAAGCTCGCGAAATTGCGTGTACGATAGACGAAACGCTCACTTGGTCATGGCAAATACCAAAACCGCCATCGCCAACATCTAAAACAGTGTCTTGCAAACCGCCAATTCTATGAACAACGGGAACAGTTCCATATCGTAAAGCGTACATTTGGTTAAGGCCGCAAGGTTCAATTCGCGAAGGCATTAATAGAAAATCTGCTCCTGCATAAATTGTATGCGCCAATTTTTCGTTGTAACCAATATAAGCATCGTAAACGCCGTAAAAATGATGTTTTAAAGCGCTCAATTGTCCTTCAACGTGGTCGCTGCCGCTTCCTAAAATTAAAACATTTATTTTGCCTGAGCTTAAAACTTGCCGAAAAACACTTGGTAATAAATCGGCTGCTTTTTCTTCAACCAATCTTCCAATAAATGTAAAAAGTGGTTTGTTTATGTCAAGATTAAAAGTGTCGCACAGGTATTTTTTGTTGGCAGCTTTCCCGTTTTTTATACTGCGAAGCGTAAAGTTTTTTTCGATGTAGGTATCTTTATTTGGGTTCCAGACTTCGGCGTCAATTCCGTTTAAAATCCCTACGCATTTGTGGCGTTCTTGGCGCAATAGACTTTCCAATCCGTTGGCTTCATACATTAATTCTTCAAGATAACTTGGCGAAACGGTTGTAACTTTCCAAGCGCATTTTATTGCTGCAGCCATTGGGTTTATCATTCCGTTCCAATCCAACAATCCAAAATTATTAGAGTCGAAAGCTGGCAATAATGGAATTTTATCGTGCCCAAACCAACCTTGATATTGGCCGTTATGAATGGTAAAAATCGTTGGAATTGTACATAACGATTCATATTTAAACGAATGGGCCATCATAAAAGGCACCAAACCTGAATGATGGTCGTGGCAATGCACAATTTTGGGCTTTTCTTTAAGTTGAAGTATCCAATCTAATGTTGCAATTTGAAAAGCAAGAAATCTAAACGTATCGTTGTCACTGTAAACGGTACTTGTATGAAGCAAATAAGGAATATCTACACAAAAAAGTTCATAACCCAATTCTTTCTTCGGAAGGGAAACAATTCTATATTCCTGAGACTGAAAACCAAGTTGTAATTGCCCGCGATAAACTTCTGTAAATTCGTTGCTTTGTGTGAATTTATTATTGTAAAAAGGCATGATAACGCTACTATCACACTTTAGATTATTTTGATATTTTGGTAATGCGCCCACAACATCTGCCAGACCGCCAACCTTGGCAATCGGGTAACATTCGGCGCTAATGTGTATAATTTTCATGTTGGTTATTGCTGAGTTTTAAAGCTACAATAAAGTTTAGCTTTTGAAAAATAAAAATATAGATTTAAATAGGATGAATGTAATTATTGAAGAAATTATCGAAATTTTTTGTTGCTAATTAAATTTTTGTCTGGCTTTATTTCGCAGAATCCTTCACTATACTCGAAATTTAAAAATGGTAAAACGCATTTTCATAATGTTCTACCTTTTCCATTTTTTGATTTTTTAGAATGGCAATTATATCAAAACGCACTTCTTCGGATCGGTCATTTTCGATCATATAATTATTCGCTGCCTTTACAATATTTTTGATTTTTCCGGGTGTAACAAAACTTTGCGGATCGCCAAAAAAGTCACTATTTCGGGTCTTTACTTCCACAATTACAATTGTTCCTTTTTCTTTTTGGGCAATGATATCTATCTCGGCCTTATCAAAAAAGTAGTTTCTACGTATAATTTCATAGCCGGCGCGCAGTAAATAATGTGCTGCAATTTCTTCGCCTAATGCACCAAGTTCGTTGTGTGAAGCCATATTCTGCTGAGATTTTTAATGATGAACTAAGTATTCTAAGATTATAAATTTACAATATCGTAGGCTATCAAAATATAGAATCCAATTTAATAATTGACTTTCATTTTAATGTGAGCAAATTTAATTTCTTATATTAGGTGTCAATTTAAAATGTGTTTGCAATGAGTAAATATGGCGCAATCCCTAATTTAATTTACGAAGACGTACATATCGCAGTACAATTTTTGCAAAACGCTTTTGGTTTTAAGGAGCACGGCGTTTACAAAGATGAAAGCGGTAAAATTTTCCACGCACAGTTAATATTGGGCAAAGCGTTGGTAATGATTAATCCTTTTAAACCAGAAACTGCCTTTGGGAAAATGATGAATGTACCGCAAAAGTTAAATGGCTTTAATACGCAAACCCCATATTTTATTATAGATGCCGTTGATGAACATTATAAAATCGCAAAAGAAAACGGAGCAGAAATTGTTGTGAATATAAAGGATGAAGATTACGGTGGCCGTGGCTATAGTTGCAAAGATCCCGAAGGCAATATTTGGAGTTTTGGCAGCTATAATCCGTTTGAAGGGTAAATTTTTGGTAGGAATAAGTTATAAACAAAAAGAATAATTGTAGTATTATGAAAAAAACAAAAATAATTTTAATGTTGCTTTTGTGCAGTTTTGCGGCAACATTTACCAGCTGTAAAGAACATAAAGAAGACAATAACACAATTCAAGGAAAATTTATGCGAGCTGAAACTTTATGTTTTAAAAACGAGTATAAATTTAAGGACAGCTCTGAAAATATTGATGTGCTTGAGCTATCATTACAAATAGATGGTCATAAAGTTACGGGAAATTATAATTGGTTGCCGGCTTTAAAAGACCAACGAAACGGAACGCTAACGGGCACGGTAAACCATCAAGTAATTAAAGCTATATACACTTATCAACAAGAAGGTATTGAAGCAACAGCGCCAGTAACCATAACACTTTTTGACGATAAGGCATCGTTAAAAACAGACGATCCAAATTTAGGATTGGATACTGAAGTCGCAAAAATTGAATGTAACTAAAACTTGAAATCATAATTATGTTTGATACAATTAATCTTGTTGGAATTTCACTTCTTTTATTAAGAATAATTATTGCAATCGTCTTTTTTTCGAGCGGGAAAGATCACGTTCAAAAACCTATAGAAAGAGGAAAAAGTATCGGAATGTCTCCAACGGCAACAACATTGTTGGGCTTTGCTGAGATTATAGGAGCAATTTCAATAGCACTTGGAATCTATTCACAAATTGGTGCTTTACTAATTATGGCAGCAATGTTGGGTGCGCTTTACAAAAAGATTTTTGTTTGGAAAACCAAATTTTATGAAGATAAAGGATACGGTTGGCATTATGATTTGCTTCTGCTATTTGGCACTTTTGTTATTTTCACCACGAATGGTGGTTCATTAATATTATTTTGAAATGAGATAAAAGTTTTGAATTTGAAAGAATTGAAAGTATGTAGTTATTCCTCTTTTAAAACTAAAACTACTGCCGAAACATCTTTCTTTTCAAAAAAAAGTATAGTCTTTACAAGATACTTCAGAATAAAACTTTTTTGGGTGATTAACTTTTCTGCAATAAAACCTATTGCTGTATCCCGTTTTTGAAGAGATGTCGCTTTTGTGGGCGATGTGTGATATTCATTCGCAAAAAGCCACGCGCCATCTCTCGCAATATTTATGCTAAAACTTGCTATTTTATCTTCGCGACCTTTCCCAAATCTTTCCAACAGACCAAAAAGTGGAGAAACTGAAATTATCTTACCTTTAACATTCGCAACCATTGAAGCCAATATTTCATTTATTTTATTAAAGTCATTTTCAAATTCCATTAAATCTCCTTCTTCTCCAACCGTTTCGGCAACTGCTATTCCCAAATCTAAATTAATGTGAGCGTTTATCCCTAAAAGCAAATGCTGCATAATTAGCAGATTGCCTGTTTTTGCAGCATCAAAAGCATTTTTCCAACTAACAGAAAAAGGTTTATTTTGAATAGAATTCTGGTAAGCTTCAATATAACGATTGGCGAAAATAACATCTAGTTTTTCCATTCTCGCATTGTTTTCAAACTCGCTATTTAGAATTCCCAATTTAATTCGAGCAGTAACTTTTTTATATAAAATAGGAAAATAAGACATATAACAATTTCGAGCACTTTCTGAAATTATAATTTCATCTAATTGAATTAGAACTTCGTTAATGGTTTTGGCTGGCATTGGTAATACTGTTAGTTAACAGCAAGTTATGCTTTTTTTTAAATTTTCTTCTGAAATAATTTATACATAATTTTAGGATTTCACATCCTCATTTTGATTATCGGTATATTTTTTTTCCAGCTCTGCCTGAAATTCTTCCATCACGGGTTTTACGGTACTTTCGGGTAAATCTGCTATTCGAATATACATTAAACCATCTACCGCATTATTAAAAAGTGGATCTACATTAAAAGCTACAACTTTTGCATTTTGCTTTATGTATTTTTTAATAAGTACAGGTAACCGAAGGCTTCCCGGTTCTACTTCGTCAATTATTTTATCGAATTTATTTAAATCAGCTTCACTTTCATCGAAAATAAAATCCTTGTCGGCGTCGTTCAATTTTACCTTATATTCCTTCTTCGGATTTATATATTGGGCAACATACGGATCGTAATAATTGGATTTCATAAACTCAATCATCAAGCTTTTAGAAAATTCTGAAAACTTATTGCTTATACTCACGCCGCCAATAAGATAGCGGTGTTCGGGAAAACGCAAGGTTGTGTGCACAATTCCCTTCCAAAGTAAAAACAAAGGCATTGGGCGCAATTGATATTCCTTTATGATAAAAGCGCGGCCCATTTCTATGCTTTTGCTCATCATATCATACAATTCTGGCTCAAACCTAAAAAGGTCTTGAAGGTAAAAACCGTTGATGCCAAAGCGTTCAAAAATCTGTGAACCAATACCCATTCTGTAAGCTCCGGCAAGTTTTCGCGCGTCGCTGTCCCATAAAAACATATGGTGGTAATAACTGTCAAACTTGTCTAAATCTGTGCTTTGATTGGTGCCTTCGCCCACTTCTCTAAACGTGATTTCGCGCAAGCGCCCAATTTCCTGCAGAATAAAAGGTATGAATTCTGCCTTTGCCAAAAACACTTCGTAATTTTTGCTTTCTAACAAGCGCTTATCACTTTTTCGCAAACCTTCAATTTCCTTTTCCATTGCTTCAACTGAAATGGCTCCGGTAATTTTTTTAGGTGGTTTCGGGAATTTTAATTTTTTTGGAATACTTTCTAATAGATTCTTTTTTTCGAAAGCGTTTGAAAGCATATACGTTTTCTTCCGAAGAAAATCTGTAAAACTATCAAGGGTTTCGTGCTCTTCTTGGTCTGCAACCGAAATTGCGTTGCCAATCCTAACTTTTATAAGCCGTTCTTTTTGAGTAAGTAATTCTGAAGGTAATTTGGCAGTTCGCAGCGTATCGCTCACCTTTGCCATTCTATAAAAAAGCTTGCTATTTTTGGCGTGAAAATAAATTGGCACGACTGGCACTTTGGCTTTTTTCACAATTTTCATCGCGCTTTCTTCCCAAGCCTTATCTACCAGAAGTTTGCCATCTTTATAGGTGGAAACTTCGCCAGCGGGAAAAATACCGAGTGGATGGCCGTCCTGCAAATGTTTCAAAGCAGTTTTAATTCCTTGAATACTACTTTTTGCATCTTTATGTTCTTCGAATGGATTTACCGGCATAACATAGTGCTTTAGAGGCTCAATGCGATGTAGCAAAAAGTTGGCTATAATCTTGAAATCTGGTCTATGCTCCAACAATAATTTTAGCAACAAAATACCATCTATTCCGCCAAGTGGATGATTACTTATGGTTATAAAAGGACCTGTTTTTGGAATACGACGAAGGTCTTCTTCTGGGATTTCAAAGCGAATCTCAAATTCTTCTAGCAGGGCATTTATAAATTCTAAATTGCTTAAATGCTTATGTTTGTCGTAAATTTTATTAAGGGTAGAAATGTTGAGAATCTTCATTAGTGACCAACCCACAAATGTTCCTAAAATTCCAAATTTCTCTACGTTTATAGCTTTTGCAATTTCCTTTGCGTTAACTAATGCCATTATTTAATTAGGTGTTTATAATTAACAAATATAGGTAAAGCAATTGACTCTATTCCTTCACAACTAGTTGGACGGTTTCTCTGTTTTCTTGTTTTAGCAACACATCTTTTTGGTGGGAAAAGCTTTTTATTTCCTCCGTATCAAAATGTCTAATTGTATAAAGCGTGACGTTTTCATTCCACGAAACTTTAAATTTCTCTCGAAGTTTTGCCAGCAAAGGTTCAAGATTATTGTACTTATTATCCACACAAACAGAAAAGCTTATTGCTGAATTTTGAATTAATTCAACCTTCATTTTATATTGATGCAGCCACTTAAAAACATCACCAATATTATCTTCCATCATAAAACTGAAATCCAAAGAAGAAAGAGAAATTAAAACCTGATTTTTTTTCAAAATAAAACAAGAAGTTTGCGGATCCAAACTCACACCTTTACCAACACAAGTGCCCGCAGCCATTGGATTGAGAAACGATTTCACATAAAGCGGAATTTCTTTTTTCTGAAGTGGTTGCAACGTTTTTGGATGTATTACCGAAGCGCCGTAAAAGGCAAGTTCAATCGCTTCGCGGTAGCTTATATGATTTAAAAGTTGCGTTTTGGAAAAGTATCTTGGGTCTGCATTTAGCACGCCATCTACATCTTTCCAAATTGTAACGCTTGCTGCATTAAGACAATACGCAAATATTGCCGCCGTGTAATCACTCCCTTCCCGGCCTAAAGTGGTTGTAAAATTATGGGTTGTTTCCGCGCCCAGAAATCCTTGGGTTAGGGTTATACCTTTATTTTCAACTTTTTCTGAAATATTTTTTTGGGTAGCAATCCAATCTACATTTGCATCCCGGTAATTATTGTCCGTTTTAATACATTGCCGAACGTCTAAGAAGTCATTTTTTATATTTCTTTCAGTTAGATATGCTGAAATAATTGCTGAAGAAATCAACTCGCCATAACACACTATTTGGTCATAAACAAAAGAATGATTTTCAGATTTGTTCGTTTTTAGGAAAGTTTTTAATTCGTTGAAAATTGAATGTAATTTAGAATAAATTGAATGCTGCCGATTTTCAAACAATCTGGAAATCAGCTGAAAATGAAAGTCATAAACGGCCGCTACCGAAGTTTCAAGTTCATCATTTTTTTCGAAATAATTTGCAACAACAATTTCCAACGCGTTTGTAATTTTACCCATCGCAGAAACTACAATAACCAAATCTTTCTCTGCAGTTTGTTGCAGAACAGAAACCACATTTTTAACACTTTTGGCATCTTGTGTAGATGCGCCACCAAATTTAAATACTTTCATTTCAATGCCCGCTGAGGCGGGTATCTTTTAAATTAATCTTTATTATTTCGCTTTTTTTAAAATTTAATTATTGCTTTCCAAAGTTTTCGAGTCCTTTTTCGTCCATATGCACCACGCGCCAATCTTTCATAATTTTTGCGCCGCTTCGCTCATAAAATTTAATTGCACCTTCATTCCAATCTAAAACATCCCAAGCTACACGTTTAAGACCTTGGTTT
The DNA here is from genome assembly GCA_965219125.1 of Aequorivita sp. Lineage (GTDB taxonomy): Bacteria > Bacteroidota > Bacteroidia > Flavobacteriales > Flavobacteriaceae > JBBSOK01. Next base: position 1,831,022 of record CBDCMO010000002.1, on the reverse strand, counting down.
TTTGCGAAATTCAAAACTTCAGAATACAATGCTTCTCCAATACCTTTACCTCTCATTTTTTCGGTAACAATTAAATCTTCAAGATGCAAACTGCGACCTTTCCAAGTTGAAAAGCGGTAATACACAATTGCAGCACCAACTATTTCTTCCTTTTTCTCATTTTCATCAGAAGCTACAAAACACGTAAAAAGTGCATTTTCACCAAATCCTTCTTTTTCCAAAGTCTCAACCGAAATTTCCACAGCATCGGGTTCTTTTTCAAATTCAGCCAACTCAACAATTAGCTTTAACACCATTGGCATATCAGATTTTTGTGCTTTTCTAATTATCATAATAATGTATTTAATGCGCTCTTCAACTTACTCAGAATAAAAATAGACTTTAAAATTTGGTTACTAGGCTGAGGCGAAGTTCGGTTTCATTCAAGATTTCCTTTTACAAATATCGCTTCAATTTCTTAAAAATATCGATATTTGTGGTAATTATCCCATCAGCAACACTCCAAAATGGCTCAAAAAAATCAATCTCTCGGCGAATTTATTATTGAAAATCAAAGTGAATTTAAATATTCATCTGGCGAATTATCTAGACTTATAAATTCAATACGATTAGCCGCAAAAGTAGTAAACCACGAGGTTAATAAAGCAGGGTTGGTAGACATATTAGGCGCTGCGGGCGACCAAAATATACAAGGCGAAGACCAGCAAAAACTGGATGTTTATGCAAACGAAGTCTTTATTAAAACGCTCACAAACCGCGAAATTGTCTGCGGAATTGCAAGTGAGGAAGAAGACGATTTTATTACCATTAAAGGAAGAAATGAGCTTAATGATAATAAATATGTGGTTTTAATTGATCCTTTGGATGGCTCTTCCAATATTGACGTTAATGTTTCTGTTGGAACCATTTTTTCAATTTATAGAAGGGTTACGGCTTCAGGAACACCCGTAACTTTAGAAGATTTCTTACAACCCGGCAACGCACAGGTTGCTGCGGGTTATATAATTTACGGAACTTCAACAATGATAGTTTACACAACGGGTCACGGCGTAAACGGTTTTACCTTAAATCCTGCAATTGGCACGTATTATTTAAGCCACCCGAACATGAAATATCCTGAAGATGGAACAATTTATTCTGTAAATGAAGGTAATTATATTCAATTTCCGCAAGGCGTAAAAGATTATATAAAATATTGCCAAAAAGAAGAGGATAATAGACCGTACACTTCACGATATATAGGTTCGTTGGTTTCTGACTTTCATAGAAATATGATAAAAGGCGGTATTTATATTTACCCAAATACATCAAAAAATCCTGAAGGAAAGTTGCGTTTACTTTATGAATGCAACCCAATGGCAATGATTGCCGAACAAGCTGGTGGCAAAGCTAGCAATGGTTTTGAACGTATTTTAAATATTATGCCCAAAGAATTACACCAACGCGTACCATTTTTTGCTGGAAGTAAGAATATGGTAGAAAAGGCGGAAGAGTTTATGAAGAATAGTAGGGTTTTTTAACAATTACAAAGAACATTAAATTTAAAAAACCACAAAAGCTCATATCCGAACTTTTGTGGTTTTTAGTATTAGTTAAATATTTTATTCCTATTTCTTATTCAAAAGATATCTGTAATCTTCCAAATCTAGTCCGCCGCTATAAATTTCGATAGAACGTTTTATTAAAAATTGTGCATGTTCTGCATTGTAACCCAAGCCTATTGCATATTTTTCAATTAAAAAACGCTCGTGGTCGTCTATTTCATGATCGGCAAAAATCATTTCAAATAAATCATGAATACGTTCTAAACGCCTTTCAGAATCGTTTGGTGGGTTGATTGGATATTTATTCGGATTTTTTAAAACCTCAATATATTCGCTTTCATCAATATCCAACTTTCGGGCAAAACGCTTTAACATTTTTTCTTCTTCAGGATTAATTTCGCCGTCAACCGATGCAATATTGGCGATAGATGCAAAATGACCTAAATTTCGGGAATGTTCCCCACTTTCAAATAAATCTGTAAATGACATACGCTGGTTTGGTTTAAGCGACAAATATAAAACTTGTAAACGACAATTGCGAGCAAAGCGAGGCAATCTGTTCAACTTTTTCTGAATTTATTTGAAAACGCAAAGCAGCCTAAACTTTTCTTAATAGCAAAGGTTGCACGCATAGCTTTTTATATTTTTAAAGTGCTAAAAAAAGAAAATGAACCAACCTTTACTAGTCTTCAATGAAAACGGGATTTATTGCGAAAAAGCTAATGTTTACATAGATGCTTGGCGACCTGTTGATAAATGTATAATAACCCACGGCCACGCAGACCACAGCCGTTGGGGACATAAAAAGTATATTACACACACTAAAAATGTACCCATAATTAAACATCGGTTGGGCGACATAACCGTTAGCGGCAAAGAATGGGGGGAAACCTTTTCAGTAAATAATGTAAAATTTAGCTTGCATCCTGCAGGCCATATTGTTGCATCAAGTCAAGTAAGGGTTGAATATAAGGGTGAAGTTTGGGTTTTTACAGGCGATTTTAAAACTGAAAATGACGGCATTGCTGAACCTTTTGAACTTGTAAAATGCAACACATTTATAACCGAATGTACTTTTGGCCTTCCCGCATTTAAATGGACACCACAAGCCGAAGTTTTTACAGACATAAACAATTGGTGGGCTGAAAATAGAGCCGAAAACAAAACATCCGTGCTCTTTGGTTATTCCTTAGGAAAAGCACAAAGATTGCTGAAACATTTGGACCCAAGCATTGGTAAAATCCACACGCACGGAGCCATTGAAAACATGACAGCCGTCCTGCGTGAAAATTATGATTTCCCAGAAACTATTAGAATTACGCGAGATACTAAGAAAGAAGAGCTTTTGGGCAGTATCGTTTTGGCGCCACCAAGTGCTCACGGCGGAACATGGATTCGAAAAATGGTCCCTTACGTAACGGCAAGCGCAAGTGGTTGGATGACCTTTCGAGGCGCAAGAAGAAGACGAGCAATAGATCGCGGTTTTGTTCTAAGCGACCATGCAGACTGGGATGGTTTATTGGAAACCGTAAAAGCAACAGGAGCTGAAAAAGTAATTGCGACACACGGATACACTGAAATTTTTTCCCGTTTTTTAAGAGAAGAAATGGGTCTTGATGCCCGAACTGAAAAAACACAATACGAAGAAGAAGGCAGCGAAACTACAAAAAAGGAAGAAGAAGAAAACGTATGAAAGATTTCGCCCAACTAATAAAAAAGCTTGACAGTACCAATAAAACCAATGAAAAGGTTGCGGCGCTTACTACCTATTTTCAGAATGCCAACGAAGACGATAAACTATGGACTATCGCCATTCTTTCGCATCGCCGGCCAAAACGTCCCGTAAATACAACTTTACTCAGACTTTGGGCAACAGAAATTAGCGGGATACCACTATGGCTTTTTGAGGAAAGCTATCATATTGTTGGCGATTTAGCGGAAACGATTGCACTTATTTTGCCAGAAAGTGAAGAACATTCCGAGAAATCACTTTCAGAATTTGTTTCAGAAATCATTAAACTTAGAACGCTTCCGGAAGAAGAAAAAAAGAAATACCTGCACGACAATTGGTTGGCACTTAACTATTTTGAACGTTTCGTCTTCAATAAAATATTAACGGGAAGTTTTAGAATTGGTGTTAGCCAAAAGCTAATGACACGCGCGCTTTCAAAAGCTACAGGAATAGATGAAGATATTCTTGCCTACAAATTAATGGGCGATTGGACACCGGAAAAAACCACCTATCAAAAATTAATTCTCGAAGAAAATCCTGAAGATTACCTAAGCAAACCTTATCCATTTTACTTGGCTTATGCGGTTGAAGATAATTTTCAAAAAGATTTAAATCCCATTGAAAATTGGAGTTTTGAACATAAATGGGACGGAATAAGAAGTCAAGTAATTATTAGAAATGATGAAGTTTATGTGTGGTCGCGCGGCGAAGAATTGGTAACAGATAAATATCCAGAATTTCAAGAATTTTTAAAAGCTGTCCCAAATGGAACTGTGATTGATGGTGAAATTTTACCTTTTTCAGAAGGACAAATTCAAAATTTTAATACACTTCAAACTAGAATTGGACGCAAAAATATTTCAAAAGCACTTCTGAAGAAAACACCGGTAATTCTAAATGCCTACGATTTATTGGAATGGAAAGGCGAAGATATTCGGCAGAAACCATTTTCAGAAAGAAGAAAGATTTTAGATGAATTAATTCAAAGTATTAACAGCGAAGAAATTGGAATCTACCTAAGCGAAACTATTAATTTTAAAACTTGGGAAGAAGCTTCAACTGAAAGAGATTTGTCGAGAGAAAAACGCAGCGAAGGTTTAATGTTAAAACGTAAAGATTCACCGTATTTAGTCGGCAGAAAAAAAGGCGATTGGTGGAAATGGAAAACAGACCCGTTTACAATTGATGCCGTTTTAACCTACGCAATGCGAGGCCACGGAAGAAGAGCAAATCTTTACACAGATTACACATTCGGCCTTTGGGACAATGGCGAATTGGTGACATTCGCCAAAGCATATTCAGGCTTAACAGATGCCGAGTTCAGAAAAGTAGATGCTTGGATAAAGAAAAACACGTTAGAACGTTTCGGCCCCGTACGAAGCGTAACCCCACATCACGTTTTTGAAATTGCGTTTGAAGGAATTGCGGAAAGCAGCCGCCACAAAAGCGGGATTGCTACACGGTTTCCTCGAATACTCCGTTGGCGGACAGACAAACCGATTGCCGAAGCGAACACTTTGGATGACTTAAAAGCACTAATCCCGAAATGAAACAAGCCGAACTCATTTCAATTGCTGAAGGTTGGTTTCAATCAAAAAATTGGAAGTCATTTCCCTTTCAACAAAAAACTTGGAAAGCCTTTCTAGATGGCCAACACGGCCTGTTAAACGCCCCAACAGGAAGTGGAAAAACCTACGCGCTTTGGGTGCCAATCGTACTTCAATATTTAAAGGACAATCCAGATTATAAAACAAAACACACCAAAGGCATTAAAGCAATTTGGATAACGCCCTTGCGAGCACTTTCTGTTGAAATACTGCAATCTGCACAGCGATTTGCAGACGATTTGGGAACAGGATTAACTGTTGGAATAAGAACTGGCGATACTTCACAAAGCGAACGCGCAAAGCAAAAAAAGCAAATGCCCGATTTGCTAATTACCACACCCGAAAGTTTGATGCTTTTATTGGCAAGCAAAGGCTACGACAAAACATTCAATACGCTAACGGCAGTAGTAGTTGATGAATGGCACGAACTTTTAGGAAGCAAACGTGGCGTGCAAATGGAACTAGCGCTTTCCCGCTTAAAAACCGTTTCGCCGAAATTGAGAATTTGGGGGATTTCGGCAACAATTGGAAATTTAGAACAGGCAATGGATGTTTTGTTGGGAATAAATAATAATGTCTCCTCGAGCGCAGTAGAGAGGTCAATTGAAAGTTTCGATAATTTAAATAAGGTCTCGACTGCGCTCGACCAGACAAGAGAAAGCATTTTAATAAAAGCAAAACTCGACAAACAGATTATCGTAAAATCCATCATCCCGGAAAAGATGGAAACTTTTCCGTGGCGTGGGCATATTGGGCTTCATGTTTTAGATCAGATAATCCCGATAATAAACGAAAGTAAAACGACTTTAATTTTTACGAATACGAGAAGTCAATGCGAAATTTGGTTTCAGAAAATACTGGAAAAATATCCAGAGTTTGCGGGCGAAATTGCAATGCATCACGGCAGCATTAATAAAGAAACAAGATTGTGGGTTGAACAAGCTATCCGTAACGAAAGTTTAAAAGCCGTAGTTTGCACCTCAAGTTTAGATTTGGGCGTAGATTTTGCACCAGTTGAAACCATTATTCAAATTGGCGGTCCAAAAGGTATTGCCAAGTTTCTTCAACGCGCCGGTAGAAGCAATCACCATCCAGGCGAACCTTCGGTTATTTACTTTTTACCAACGCACGCAATGGAATTGATTGAAGCTTCAGCCCTTAAAAAAGCGGTAAAAGGTGATGTTATGGAAGATAGAATTCCGTATTTGTTGAGTTTCGATGTTTTAATTCAATATTTGGTAACCTTGGCGGTTAGTGACGGATTTCTTCCGAAGGAAATTTATCCTGAAATTAAAAACACATTCTGCTTTCAAGGAATTACAGACGACCAATGGCGTTGGTGCCTGAATTTTATCACTTTAGGCAGCCAAAGTTTACAAGCTTATGACGAATATAAACGAGTAATTGTTGACGAAGACGGCCGTTTTAAAGTTGAAAGCAAACAAACCGCAATGATGCATCGGCTTTCAATCGGAACCATTGTTAGCGATGCGATGGTACAAGTGAAATATGTAACCGGCGGATTTATCGGCACCATCGAAGAATTTTTTATAGGTAAAATGAAACCTGGCGACGTCTTTGTTTTTGCTGGCAGAACGTTGGAATTGGTTCGCGTTCGCAATATGCAAGCTCAAGTTAGAAGAAGCACAAAACGCACCAGAAATGTGGTAAGTTTTATGGGTGGACGGATGGCGCTGTCCTCGCAAATGTCTGAAATTCTCAGGAATGAACTTCAAAGTGAAGCAGAACACAAACGCAACTCACCCGAATTAAAAGCACTCAGCGATATTTTTGACCGTCAGGAATTGGAAAGTATCGTTCCCGGAAATAATGAATTTTTAATCGAAACTTTTAAAACACGCGAAGGCTATCACAACGTTTTTTATCCGTTTGAAGGCAGATTTGTGCATATGGCAATGGGCGGATTGTTAGCGTATAGAATTAGTTTATTGCTTCCTATCACATTTTCATTGGCGTACAACGATTATGGTTTTGAACTGTTGAGCGACCAATATTTGGATATTCAACAAGTTTTAGACAACAACCTTTTTACGACCGATTATCTTTTTGACGACCTTCAAAAAAGTTTAAATAGTACCGAATTGGCGCGTAGAAAATTCCGCGACATCGCCGTAATTAGCGGAATGGTTTTTACAGGCTACCCAAGTAAACAGATTAAAACCAAACATTTGCAGAGCAATAGCCAATTACTTTTTGATGTTTTTAGAGATTACGAACCTGAAAATTTACTTTACCAACAAGCATTCCGTGAAACATTTGAGCACGAAATGGAAGAAGGCCGTTTACGAATTGCTTTAGAACGAATCGCAACCCAAGAGATAGTTTGGAAACAATGCCAAAAAGCAACACCCTTTAGCTTCCCGATAATTACAGATAGGTTACGGGAAAAACTTTCTTCGGAAAAGTTGGCGGATAGGATTAAACGAATGACTTTGTTGTTGATGAAGTAATTATCAATTAAAAAATTTATCATTTACAATTTCATCCATTCTATTATTTCACTTATAATGCAATAAGAGAGTGTTAATAACGGATAAAGCCTTAATTTCAATATTTGTATTATCTAATTTTTGAATATGTCCTTTAGGACATACTTCATTAAAATTTTCTAATATTTTTTTATAAATTATATTTCTTTTTTTTAAAAAATTTTCAAATTCAATATTGTCTTGATGATAAATTTCATATAGGAAAATAAAGAAAATTAAGGAAGGTATTTCATCATAAAAAGATATTACAACTTCTTGTATTAAATCATCATCCATTCCCATCCCATTCATAATAAAATCACCGTTCAAATCGTGTAACATTAAATCGGTTTGAGTTGGAGAATATTTACCGCTATAATGTTTAGAATAATATATTTCGGTAAATCCTTTTGTTACTTCCTCAATTGAATCTGATTCCATATGATGATTTTGATTATTATAAAAATATGTAAAACTAAATTAGAGTTATATGGATTTCGCAATAATTTTTCTAAAAATAATTCAATAGAATTGCGATAACGAAACTCTTTTTATATTTCCATTTATGACAGAAATACTTTGCGAAAAAGTTTCATCCGAAAAATGGCTTCAAAATGAAGAGATCCCTTTTACTTTTGAAGAGATATGGGAAATCCGGGAAAAGTGTATTGAGAATATTTCAGGTTAAAATAATCTTGAAATCAGACCTCAAAGGTTTTAAAAACTATTGAAGTCTATTCGAAAAAACTATTAATCAAAACCCAAAAATCCTCTAAAATTCTCGGTATTTATAACTTCAACATCAGTTTTATACGTTTCGCTAAATAATTTTGGGATTTTGGTTTTTGCTTTTGGATTGAATTTAAATTCAAACCCTTTCACTTCGCCTGCATTTTCTTCAACATAATCAATTTCCTGTTGGCGCACGGTTCTCCAAAAATACATTCGAGAATCACTTTTTGTGTAACTTAAAACTTTTAGCCTTTCGGCCATTAAAAAATTTTCCCATAAAGCACCTTTATCTGCACGAATTTCCAACGGGTTTAAATTGCCAATAACAGCATTTCTTACTCCATTATCATAAAAATATATTTTCTGATTTGTTTTAATTTCATTTCGAAGATTCTTACTGAAACTCGGCAATTTGAAAATTACATAGGCCTTGCAAAGCATATCTATATAATTGGAAACTGTATTTTTATCTAATCCAACAAGTTGGGCAATTTCATTATAACTAACTTCATTCCCAACCTGAAATGCCAATGCCCGCAATAATTTGTCCAAAACTTCGGCTTTTCTAATGCCACTTAAAGCAAGAACATCTTTATACAAATAACTACTTACAAGTTGTTTTAATACTTCTTTTTCCGAGTTCGGTGAAGTAAGAACTTCGGGATACATTCCATAAATTAGTCGAAGATTCAGCTGCTGTTTTGCTTCAAGATAACCAATTTTGTTTTCAAATTCTTGCCAAGAAATCGGGAAAAGTTCATATTCCCATTTTCGCCCGGTTAGTGGTTCATTAATTTGATTATTTAGGTCAAATGCCGAAGAACCGCTTAAAAAAAGTTGAACATCTTTAAATTGGTCGGTTATAATTTTAGATGTTAGCCCAATATTTTCAATTCTTTGCGCTTCATCAATAAAAATATATTTGTTTTGACCTATAATATTTTGAAGTTCTTGTGTATTGGGCGAGCTTAATATTTGACGAACTGTTGGGTCATCACCGTTTAAAAATAGAAAATCTTTATTTTTAAGAATTTCTTGAATGAGTGTGGTTTTACCAACTTGCCTTGGCCCTATTAGAATAATTGCCTTATTATTGGCCATTTTCTCTTCAATGGTCGCTTTTATAATTCTATTAAACTGCATAATCGGTGATTGTATTCACCAAATATACGTATAATTGGTGAATACGTTCACCAAACTTACAGATTTTATAATAAGACCTAACAGTTTTTAAAAACCTGTTAGGTCTATTCGGCTTTTACATTTCTTACTATACCTTTGCAAACCAATATGCAAAAAATCAAAATAAAATCTCAAAACTTCATCCTTCATCCAAGTGGTGCAATTTATTGGGAAGAGAAAAAAATGCTGCTGATTGCCGATGTTCATTTAGGAAAAGTAACTCATTTTAGAAAACACGGTTCAGCAATTCCCGCTCATGTTGCTTATGAAAATCTTGAAAAAATTACAGAAATTTCAAATGAATTTGAACCAGAAACCGTTTGCTTTCTTGGCGATTTATTCCACAGCAAACTAAATGACGAATGGCACGATTTTACAAAATGGGTTGAATATTGCAAAGCTCAAATTGTTTTGGTTTCTGGTAATCACGATATAATCCCCAATTATTTATACGAAGATTTGGGCGTAAAAGTAATTGACGAATTATTGTTGGATGGTTTTTATTTAACCCATCATCCTTCAGAAATAAAAGGAACTTTCAATTTTTCTGGACATATTCATCCAGGAATACGGATGAAAGGTGTTGGAAGACAAATTTTAAAATTAGCTTGTTTTTATAAGACCGAAAACCAACTTATTTTGCCAGCTTTCGGTAATTTTACGGGAAAACATATTTTAACGCCTTCAGAAAAAGATGAAGTTTTTGCCATTGTTGAAGGCGAGGTTATCTGTGTTTCAAAATAAATCTAATGTCAGGTCGAGCCCTTCGGTTAAACTCAGGATAAACTAAAGTCGAGACCTATTTGAAATTCATAAAACCCAAAGTTCTCGACTGCGCTCGAACAGACAATAAAACCTTCCGCCTGCGCGGGAATGACATATGAAAAAAACACTTCAAATAGCAAACATAATCGCCTTTGTCGCAACCGTATTTATAAATTATCTTTCAAATACCGGCGCGATTAATAATACTACAATCGGCGAACTTTCTGATACCACAGAAAATTTATTTACGCCGGCCGGTTACGCGTTTTCCATTTGGGGTTTGATATATCTAATGTTACTCGGTTTTATAATTTATCAAAGCCGAAGCCTTTTTGTAAAAGTGCGCGATGATTCTTTTATCCTAAAAACGGGTTGGTGGTTTGTAATTTCGTGCCTTGCAAATAGCATTTGGGTTATACTTTGGTTATACGGCCATTTTGGAATTTGCGTAATCGCAATTTTTGTTTTGCTGTTTTCCCTTCTTCAAATTGTACTAAAAAATAGTATGGAATTATGGGATTCACCCATTTCAGTTATTGCATTTTTATGGTGGCCATTCGTTTTTTATAGCGGTTGGGTTACGGTTGCAAGCATCGCAAATGTTGCGGCATATCTTACAAGTATTGGTTGGGATGGTTGGGGGATTTCTGAAACTATTTGGACAATCATACTAATTATAATCGCAGGAACAATAAACCTCGCCGTAACGTGGCGCAGAAATATGCGCGAATTTGCTTTAGTTGGCGCATGGGCTTTGGCCGCAATTGCAGTAGCAAATTGGGACATAAATAGAACAGTTGCATTTACCGCAATAATTGTAGCTGCTGTTTTATTTATGAGCAGTAGCATTCATGGTTTTAAAAATAGAGCTACAAGCCCCATAAATAAGTGTCGGGAATATTATAAAATATAAAATTACAGAATTTAGCACACCACTTTTTAAACATAAAAAAATCCCTTCAATACTAAAAATTGAAGGGATTTTCATTGTATAATTAATTAGTTTATGAAGGCTTAGCCGCCGAAACTTCACGGGCTAAAGTTGCTTCACCATCTTTCTTGCCAATTTTATTGTCTAAATATAAAAGCGATTCATCTGTAGCTTTTGGACCGCCGGCAATTTTTAGCTCGTCCATTAAATCTAGAATCATTTTTTCTTCTTCTATTTGTTCTTTAACGAACCATTGTGCGAAATTCCACGTTGCCCAATCTTTTTCTTCAAAAGAAAGATTTACAATTTCATAGATTGCGTTACTGTTATCTATTTCGTGTTGAAATATTTTTTCAAAACAATCTTGAATATTCTTTGGGTCTTTTGGTGGTGCATCAACGCCAGTTACTGTAGCTCTGCCGCCGCGTTCCATAATATATTCAACAACTTTAGTCATATGGTTTCTTTCTTCCTGCGAATGTCTGAAAAGAAAATTGCAGATGCCGCCATAACCTTGTGCGTCTGCCCAACAACCGTACGAAAGATAAATTTGTGCAGCGTTTGCTTCTTTCTTCACTTGAAGATTTAAAATATCCTGAATTTTTTTTGAAAGTCTATTTGTATTCATAATTAAATGTTTGATTGTACGTAAATATAAAAAAACCGTTTTAAAAACATACTTAAATATACTTTTAAAACGGATTTCCGTTCAATGGTTTTTGTGGCTAATTCAAATTAAAAATCATTAAACTTAAATTGATTATTACTTAATAGGCTTGTAATTAAATTTTTGACCACCAACAGAAACTTCAGCCATTAATCCACCTTTTGTGGCGGTGTATATTGCTACGCCGTCTGTATACGATACATTTATTGTTGCATCTTCATCTACCGCAATAGCAGAAACTTGGCTTGAAAATTAAAAATTATTATCCATAAAATCTTGGATAGCTTTATCCGTTTTAAAGAAAATAATTTCACTGTAGGCTTCGCCTCCAATTTGTGCGCCAGCGTCAATTTGTTTCATATTTGCCATACCAACTAATGTTCCACGCTCGTAAACAGCACCGTGACCTGATGCTACGCCAATTATTAATGCTCCTTTTCCAACATTCGGAAATATGGCATATGCTTTGGCATCATCAAAATAACCTTGTAGTTTGGGATTGTTTTTAAGAATATCTGCCTTTATTGTTTGTGCACCATCAATTACTTTTTGGTTATCTTTATTTTGGGCGGTAAGGCTTACGCCAATTGCTAAAAATAGCATTAATAATAAATTTTTAGTTTTCATAGTTATCAGATTTTTTTGTTTAATATAAAGGTAATTAAATTGTAAAAGCAGTTTAGTTAAGGCGTTGTTATCGTATGATAATTCTGTCATAAAGTTTTGGAGTTGCTTTTGAAGCTAAATTCAGAAAAACATTGAGTATTGAAAATGGCATCACTTAGTTTTTGGAAGTATTATACATTCTTTCAATTCGCTTATCGGGTACAATCTACATTAATGCAACACCAATGTATATGATGCCAGCAATTAGAGGTGAGTAAAAAGCGGCAATAATTGCAGCTATATAAAAGAAGACTGAAGCTTTACCCTTAAAATCTTTAGCAACAGCTTTCTTTAGTTTTGAATCTTTTCCTTGATGTTTTATAATTATATTTTGAAGTATAAAATATGCAATGGCGCAAAAAAGCAAAACACCACCATAAATTGCCATAGGATTTGAACCAAAATGATTTTCCCCAACATAAGCTGAAGCAAACGGAATTAATGAAAGCCAAAAAAGTAAATGCAAATTTGCCCAAAGAATTGCGCCATTAATTGTTTCTGTCATATGCATTAAATGGTGGTGATTGTTCCAATAAATACCAACATAGATAAAGCTTAATACATAACTTAAAAATATGGGCAACGTCGGTGAAAGTTCTTCCCAAGATTCACCGTGTGGAACTTTAAGTTCTAAAACCATAATGGTAATAATTATGGCAAGAACGCCATCACTAAATGCTTCTAATCTGCTGCTTTTCATAAATTTGGTTGGTTTGATATTACAATTTACAAAAAATTGCAATTTTTAAATAAACCATATTTCAAAACACCTTAATTCTCAACAACCCGCATTGGATAAGCTTTTTGCGCTTTGTTGTTTAATCCAAGTGTATCCTTTTTGGTATTTTTCATTTCTTCTGAAATATAATTCGCCCTAAGTTCACCATAAGCCTCAGCAATTTTATCTTGAATGTTAATGTAATCGCTATACGCAACTTCCCTATCTACTTGAATTGAAATTACGGCTTTATCAGGATTTTCAGATAGGTCTGCCTCGTTTTTACCTTCGCAATAACCGCAACTTTTGTCGCCGTTGTTATCTATAAAATTCTTTAAATCTTCTTTCAAAAAAGTCATTTCTCTTAGTTCGTTATTCGCCATAAGTTCTCCTTTTTGGTTTACTTGAACTATAAAAACATTACGTTGCTTCAAGGTTGCGTCGCAATCTATATTTGGTGGGCAAGGTGGCGGCAACGCTCTTGCAATTCCTTTATCGTTTGGTATCATTGAGGTTACCAAAAAGAAGATTAATAATAAAAAAGCAATGTCTGCCATACTTCCGGCATTTACAGCGGGCGCGTTGTTAGAATTTCTCATAATTTTAGATTTTAAGTTATCTGCAATCAGAAAACAAAAAAGATGCCAATAATTTAAGAGAACAATTCATTTTATAAATATGTTGCGTATTTTAAGTTGAATTATTATGAAAATGAAAAGCCTTAAAATGTCAAAAATTCTGTTGAATTAATCCATTGAAAAATTTAACAAAAATTTCTTAAGAAACATCAATGGTTGAAGCTTTTAAGACATTTATTCTACATTTAATATCCTATTTTTACGCCCTATTCCCAATTGCTTTGGACGAAGAACAAAAAAAGAAAAAACCTAAAAAAAGGAAATATCGTTTTCTTAGGATAATTGCACGCATACTTGCCGTGCTTTTAATCCTATTTGTAGTTCTCGTTCTCTTTATTCGCAGTCCGTGGGGACAAAATATTATCGTTCAAAAAGCGGTAAAATATGTTTCCGACAAAACGCATACAAAGGTTGAAATTGAAAAGTTTTTCCTAACTTTTGATGGAAACTTAATGCTAAAAGGGCTGTATCTCGAAGATCAAAAAGGCGATACACTTGTTTATTCTAAATCGCTTGAAGCCAATTTGCCTTTAATTTCAATGATTCGTGGCAATGGTTATGGTGTAGATTATCTTGAATGGGAAGGACTTCGCGCCAATATTATTCGCAAAGATTCTGTGCAAGGTTACAACTTTCAATTTTTAATGGATGCCTTCGCAACGGCCGATACTACTGCGGTTGCAACCGATACAACTTCAGCACCTTTAAATATAGTTTTGGGCGAACTTAATTTTAAAGACTTCGATATTACCTTCAACGATGCGGTTTTGGGGATTGACAGTCAATTTAAAATTGGCGCATTAAATCTGCAAATGGACAAAACAGATTTGGAGAATTTCGACTTCCGCGCTTCCAACGCCAGCATTTCAAATTCAAGAATTAAATATATTCAATCGCCCATTCCTGTTGACCCAAATGCGCCGCCAGTGCCTTTGCCGTATTTGGTTGTGGAAAAATTGAAGTTGAATAACGTTTTTGTAGATTACCAAAGTTACGGCGATCGCATTGCAGCAGATTTGGCAATTATAGATTTATATGCCGAAATGCCAAAAATAGATTTGGCGAACAACGACATAGAAATCGGCGATTTAGATTTAAAAAATAGCATCATAAAAATAAATACCGAAACCGAAAATAACGGTTTGGCAAAAGTTGCAGTTGAAGCAAAAGATAAAATTGTAGAAGACATCCAAAAATTTGAATGGCCCGATTTTAAAATTGCAATAGACAATATAGATTTTGAAAAAAACAATATTGAATATTTTGTAGGTAATGCTGAAGTAAAAAAAGATATTTTCAATCCAAATGCAATCGCACTTTCTAACTTAAATCTGCGAGCAAATTCTATTTTTCTGAAGGATAAAAAAGCAGGTTTGCAATTAGATTCCTTCACATTTGTTGAAGGTTCAGGTTTAAATTTAAAAGAACTTGCAGCAAATCTGCAAGCAACTGATACCAATTTAGATTTAACCGATTTAGCTTTAGAACTGAATAATAACAAGCTTGAAGGCAAACTTTTATTAGAATATACAAGCCTTGCAGATTTGGTCGAAAAACCTGATAAATCTAAAATAGATTTAGATATTCCTTCTTTTCAAGTTGATTTAAAAGAAGCATTTAAATTTCAACCCGATTTAAAAAAGAATGAATATCTGCGTACACTTTCCAAAAAATATCTAACTGGAAAAGCGAAGGCTTCCGGTTATCTTTCAGCAATTCAAATTCCAATTTTGCGGGTTAATTGGGGTAGCACAACTCAAATTGCAGCCAACGGTTTGATTAAAAATGCAACCAATCCCGATAATTTAGCATTCAATATTCCAACCTTTTCGGCAAATACAAAACGGTCCGATTTAATTCAATTTGTAAGTGAAAAAGATCTCGGAGTTAGTTTGCCGAATGATGTAAAACTAAAAGGAAGTGCAAAAGGAAATGTGAACGATGTGTATGCAAAAGCAAATCTCACAACTTCACAAGGCATCGCAATTATTGACGGACATTTTAAAAATGGCGCGCAATTAGAATTTGATGCCGACCTTGAAATTAAAGATTATAAGCTTAACGAATTATTACAAAATGATCAATTAGGGTCGCTTAGTTTAAAATTAACTTCAACGGGAAAAGGAAAAACAATCAATAATCTTGATGCCGTTTTAGACGCTACAATTTCAGATTTTCAATATAATAATTATGCTATTAAAGACTTGGCAATTAATGGCAAGATTAACAATGGTAAGGGAAATATAGCATCAAAATATAAAGATGAAAACATAAACCTCGATTTTAACGCCGATGTAAAATTAGACTCGGTTGCGCCAACTGCAAGTGCACACTTAAACGTTATCGGTCTTAATCTGCAAGCCGTAGGTTTAATGAAACGCGACGTGCGTACCGCCTTAAAATTTGATGCAGATTTTGAAGGCAACAAAGATGGTTTTGATGTTATTTCAACAATTGGCGATGGCGTTGTGGTTTACGATGATACAACCTATTTGTTGGGCGATGTACTTGCAACAGCGCACGTTCGCAGCGATACAACTTCAATTTGGTTGGATAATAAAATTGTAAAACTACAATTGGAAAGTAATGCCGATCCTGCAACTTTTGCTTCGGCCGTACAAAGACACATTCAAAGTTATTTCACCAAAAACACAAAAATTCCCGATAGCATAAAAAGACCTGTAAAGCTTGATATTCGCGGGCAAATAATACAAGCGCCCGTTTTAAACAAAGTCTTTTTAGTTAATGTGAAGGAATTGGATACTGTTACAATTGTTGCCAATTTTGATGAAAAAGCTAGAAAATTAAATGCCTTTGTAAAAGCACCGCATATAAATTATGGCGGCAATAAATTGGATAGTTTGGCTTTTACGATGGATACGGATAAAGAAAAATTTGTCTTCGATCTAGGTTTTGAAAACGTTGAAGCCGGACCGCTACACATTCCAAAAACCAAAATTACGGGAAGGCAGGAAAATAGTGTTTTAAACTTGCTGTTTAACGCGACCAATAAAGATAGCACGGTTATAAACGTGCGTTCTCAAATTACGGGACCGCAGGATAGATTGGTGTATCACGTTTTAGCTGATAGTTTAATTTTCAACAGCCATAATTGGGCGGTTCCCGAAAATAATGAAATTGTAATTACCGACAAAAATCTTGAATTTAACAACTTCAATTTTACGTATAACGATCAGATAGTTGAAATAACAGATAAGCTTCCAAACGTAAAAGAAAATCACGTAGCGATAGATTTTCAAAATTTTAAATTAAGTGAAATTTTAAATTATTTAAATCCTGAAAAACAATTGGCCACCGGAATTTTAAACGGCGATTTTGTAGTTGAAAATCCGTTTGGGAATACCGGCTTGTTGGCAGATTTAAAAATTGAACAGCTTAATATGTTGAATACTAATTTGGGTATTTTAACATTGAATGCAAAACCAATTGGCGGCAATAGTTATGACTTTAATCTCGCGCTAAAAGAAGGCGAAGTAGATTTAGATTTAACGGGCGATTATATAGCAAATACAGATGCTGCGAAGTTGAATTTAGATCTTGACATCAACAAATTCAATATGAAAGCTTTGGAAGGTTTTTCATTGGGTGAACTTAAAAATGCAAGCGGCAGTTTCTCAGGAAATTTTGATGTAAGCGGAACAACAACAGACCCAATTTATAATGGCGACCTAAATTTTAACGATGCTGCGTTTACCGTAACAATGTTAAATGCACCTTTTACGCTGGAAAATGAAAGCATTAAAATAGACAATAAAGGTTTGTCGATGAACAATTTTACCGTTCGCGATGAGAACAATAACACCTTTATTGCAAGTGGAACAATTGGCACAGAAAGTTTTGTAAACCCAACTTTTGATCTTGATCTAAAAGCCGATAATTTTCAGGTATTAAACGCCACAAAAGAGGATAACGATTTTCTCTACGGAAAGGCGGCCTTTAACGCAACTGCAAAACTTACGGGCGATTTAGAAATTCCAAAATTGGATATGGATTTAACCGTAACAAACGATACCGATGTTACCTACGTAATGCCAGCCTCAGCGGTTGCAATTGAAAGTCGCGATGGCGTTGTAATTTTTGTAAATCGTGAAAATCCGGATGCAATACTTACAAAATCGAATGAAGAAAGTGGCGTAATTACAGGTTTTGATGTTAACGCACTTTTAAAACTTGGAAAAGCTGCAAAAATAAAGGTGATAATCGATAAAGAAACAGGTGATAATTTTCAGGTTTATGGCGATGGCGATTTAGATTTTACAATAAATCCGAACGGCCGAATGACTCTAAGCGGCGTTTATGAAATTGAAGGTGGAAGTTACGAAATGAACCTTTATAATTTGGTAAACCGAAAATTTGATCTTAAAAAAGGTAGCCGTGTAACCTGGTCTGGCGACCCTTTTGATGCAAGTTTAGACGTTAGCGCAATTTATAATATTGAAACATCTGCATCTGCTTTAATGGCGCCGATAAGTTCAAATTCAGACCCATCGGTTAAAGGAAAATATAGAGAAGTTTTACCGTTTTTAGTGTATTTAAATGTAGATGGAGATTTAACAGCGCCCGAAATTTCATTTAATTTAGATATGCCCGAAGATGACCAAGGCGCAATTGGCGGCCAGGTTTATGGCAGATTGCAACAGGTAAATGCGCAGGAAGGCGAATTAAACAGGCAAGTATTTTCGCTATTGGTTTTAAGCCGTTTTTACCCAGAACCTGGCAGCGATGGCAGTGGTGGTGGTTTTGCAAGTATCGCACGAGATAATATTAACGATGCACTTTCAGACCAATTAAACACCTTTTCAGATAAATTACTGGGCAATAGCGGCATCGATTTAGATTTCGGCCTAAAAAGTTATACCGATTATCAAGGAGATTCGCCCCAAGATAGGACTCAATTGGATATTGCAGCGCAGAAAAAATTGTTTAACGATAGATTGATTGTTCGTGTTGGTAGCGAAGTAGATTTGCAAGGAAGTAGTTCAACAAACGAACCAACTCCATTAGTTGGCAATGTAAGTCTAGAATATTTGTTAACTGAAAACGGGCGTTACAGATTAAGAGGTTTTAGAAAAAACCAGTTTGAAAATGTGATTGACGGACAAACAATTGTAAGCGGAATCGCTTTGATTTTTACACAAGAATTTAACCAATTTGATGAGCTTTGGCAAGCCATTTTACGCGGCGAAACCGAAAAGGAAAAAGCCGATAGAAAAGCTGCAAAAGAAAAGATTAAAGCAAAAGAAGAAGAAAATTTGAAGAATACCGAAAAAGCAAAAGTTGATAGCACAAGCCAAAAATCTAAAAATACTTCCGAAGAAAAGTAGCTATGAAAAATAGTTTTGTAAAAAATAAAGTACATTTTGTAGCCGGCATTTTCGGCGTACTCTTCGCCCTAAATTCGTGTGCGGTAGATAAATATATTCCCGAAGGTAAAAGACTTTATACAGGCGCAGATATTGTTATAAAATCAGATTCTATAATAGAAAATCAAGATCAATTAAAAGCAGTTTTACAAGAAGCTTTGCGCCCAAAACCGAATTCAAAAATTTTGGGACTTCGGCCAGGTTTGCATTATTACTATAAAATGCAACAGGAAAAACCTGGTTTTATAAATAGGTTTTTATATAAAAAATTAGGCGAAGAACCCGTTTATCAAGAAAATGTAGATAAGCCACAAGTTGAAGAAATCTTGTTGAATAGATTGGAAAACCGAGGTTTCTTTTATGGCCAAGCAACTTCAAAATTTATTGAAGAAGAAAAAAACGCTTCCGCAGAATATACGGTTACCATTCCTACGCCTTATACAATTGCTACTTATCAATTAGATAGTCTTTCCGAACCTATTTATTCTGAAATTAAAACAAGCGTTGCAACTTCAAAACTTACAAAAGGTATGCGTTTTGACCTTTCAAATTTAAAGTTGGAACGCGACCGTATTGACAGCGATTTAAAGAAAAAAGGATATTATAATTTCAGCTCAAATTTTTTCATTTTTGAAGCCGACACCAATCAATATGATAGAAAAAAATTCGATCTTTTTCTTCGGCTGAAAGATGAAACACCGAAGAAATCGGTTGTTCCTTATAAAATTTCAAAAATAAATATCTATCCAAATTTTGAGATAAAAGATTCGGTTGTTGAAGACGTAACAAGATTCAATGAGAAAAATTATGTTAATGGCGAAGACTTTTTTAAATCGAAACGTCTTGACCCATTTATAACTTTGAAAGAAGGGCAATATTACAGTCCAACAGAATCTAAAAATACGGCGAGAAGGCTTTCAACTATTGGCGCCTATAAGTTTGTGAATATTCAATATAAAGAACAAGATTCCCAATTAAGCGACAGTTTGGGTATTTTGGAAGCCAATATCTTTCTTTCACCATTAAATAAAAGATCGATTCGCGCAGAATTGCAGGCGGTAACCAAAAGTAACAACTTTGCCGGACCAGGATTGGCCTTGGTTTTTAGTAACCGAAATTTATTTAAAGGTGGCGAAACCTTAAATGTTTCGGCAAATGTTGGTTATGAAGTGCAAGCAGGCGGTGGCGGCAATAGCGGAAGAACAAGTGTTGATCTAGGATTAAAAGGTGAAATAATTTTTCCACGGGTTCTTTTTCCCATAAAAATTAGCAACGATTATTTTAAATATGCCATCCCAAAAACCAAAACCAGTTTAAGTTTAGATTATTTAACCCGAACTAAATTATACGCATTGCTTTCTGGAACTGCTCAATTTGGATATACTTGGCAGGCAAATAGATATGTTACGCATGAGATAATCCCTATTTCGGTTAACTATACACAGCTTAGCAATACTACGCCGGAGTTTGATACCATTCTTCAAAACAATCCTTTTTTAAGAAGAAGTTTTGACCAAGAATTTATTTCTGGACTTACCTATTCCTTTACTTATAATGGAATGGTCGATGCGGGCAAAACACATCAATTTTTCGTAAATGCAACTTTTGATATTGCTGGAAATAGCATTAGCCTTTTTGGGAAGGAAAATGCAAACGGTAAGAAAGAATTTTTAGGACTTGAATACGCACAATACGCCAAAGCAGATGTAGATTTACGCTACCATTTTAACTTTGGCAAAGAGCAAACAATTGCCACTCGATTGTTTGGCGGCTATGGTTATGCATATGGAAATAGTGACGTTTTGCCCTTTGTAAAACAGTATTATGCCGGCGGACCTTACAGCGTAAGAGCTTTTAGAATTAGATCTCTAGGACCGGGAACATATCGCAATGTTGATAATCCTGACAATAATTTCTTCGATTTAACGGGAAATATTAGACTGGAAGCAAATATTGAATATCGTTTTCCAATTTTTGGTTTCTTTAAAGGAGCTGTTTTTGCTGATGCCGGAAATATCTGGAATAGTGAAGGAAATGAAGCCTATAATTTTCAAGATAAATTTACCTCAAGTTTTATAAATGAATTTGGAATGGGTGCAGGTATTGGCTTGAGAGTAGATGTGCAAGGCTTTGTTATTCGATTTGATTTGGCTGCCCCATTTCACGATCCTTCGGCAGATGAAGGAGAACGTTTTGATTTTAAAATTGCCGAACCTGTATTTAATTTTGCAATCGGTTATCCTTTTTAATCGTAAAGCTTTCAAAATTGCGAGGCACGAAGCAATCTGTTAATCAAATTTACTAAATATACATTCCTTCAAATGAAACCATCTTTTTCAACTTCAATTTTAATAATATTCTTTTTCAGTTTCAGCTTTAATTCAAACGCACAAGATTTTAAAGATATTGGCTTTAAGGACTATTATCCTATTTCAATTAGACCCTATTTTTCTACCGGTTTTGGAAATAACGAATACGAGCAAATTGTTTTTGAAGCTAAACCCGTTGTTTATTATGGAATATATAACGACATTCAAAAATCGTTAAGTCAAGATACAATTCGCAATGGTAATGCTGTTTATCTTACATTTCAACCACAATTACGTTTGTATAACGAAGACTCAAAACCAGTAAAAACACCTTCCTATAAAGTTTTAGTAGGCTGGCAGCCAATAATCCGTACCAATAAAGATAATTTTGTAACCTTAGCTTTTGAAACCGGCCATTATAGCAACGGCCAAACCGGCGGCGCTTTTAGTACGGAGTTTGATGATGGCACGCCCCAAAACGATTCAATTTACCAAACATTTACAGACGACACAGATTTAGCGGCATTATTGAATAGAAAAAACGGTAATTTTTCTACCAATCTTTCAAGAATTAGCGTGAATTATAGAATAAATAGATTTGGCCCAAATAACGCACCTTTAAGTGTGCATTCCATTACCGCTTCGTACCAATTATACCATAAAAATTTATTGGGAATTTTAGATTTTGGTGGTTTTAGTAAGGACGATATTCAAATATATGGTCGCAATCAAATTGAGCTAGGCTACGAATATACTGGGTATTATAAAAAAATGCGCTATATTTTGGGTGCAGAAGCATACGCACATTTTAACATGCACCCAAGTGCAAAACCATATAGGCTAGAAACCCGCGGAATTCTTTTTCCGTGGAACAACGACTTCGGTTTTTTTACACAAGTTAGTTATGGTTTTGACGATTATAACTACCGCTTTTTGGATAGTTTTGCTAGGGTTTCATTTGGCTTAACTTGGGATTGGTTTACACCTTTTGTCGTAAAACCTTTAAAGGTTGTTGATTAGTTTTCTGCTGAATTATTCTCCAATTTATTTCAAACAATTACTTTTTTGAAAGAATTATTTTCTTCAATTAAATATAGCTTTTTCTTCTTTTGAAAAATTTTTTCAATTAAAAACACTTAATAATTTCAATTTTATAATTTGAAATCGAATTTATAAATATTTCATTTTCAATCTTATATTAAATTTCAAACGTTTACAATTATTTGCAAACAACTGTAAACGATAGTAAGTGACTAACAACCGAATAATACTTTTTTGCTGCCATAAGTTTGCATCGTCGGATCAATGAAGGTTCGATAGTATTAACTGTTTAACAATATAAAAATTAGAAATTATGAACGCATTAAGAAACAAAGTACAGTTGATTGGTAGATTAGGTCAAGAACCAGAAATCATCACATTTAAAGATGGCAACAAAATGGCCAAATTTTCACTTGCTACAGACGACAGCTACAAAGACAAAGACGGCAAAAAAGTAGAACGAGCTTATTGGCACAATATCGTAGTAAATGGCGGTCTTGTAAAGGTGGTTGAAGGCTACGTAACAAAAGGGCAAGAAATTGCAATAGAAGGCAAATTAACAAACCGTTCTTGGGACGATAAAGATGGCAAAAAGCATTATATAACTGAAATACAATGTAATGAGTTGTTGATGCTTAGTAAATAAATTCCGGTGCTTCGGTACAATTTTAAAAATGGCTCTTTCGGGAGCCTTTTCTAAAATCACTCAGCAACCTTTGCTTTGGAATGTTAATTCAATTTTGTTATTTAATTTAAAACCCAAGATTTTCAGAGTGTTTAAAATTTGTGTATCAATATTTCATTTTGATACACCTTTAGAATGGAAGATGAAACTAACAAAGTAAAGATCGCTGAGTGATTTTGATTTATCAATAATCGTCTTGAATTTTCGAAAATTCACAAATCAAAAGTTCATTTTGAAAGGCACTCAAAAATGTTCAATAAAATTAATTAAGTAAAGGTTGCTGAGTGATTTTTATAAAATGCCAAAAAGCATTTTATAAAAATTGTACCGAAGCACCGATTTAATATTAGTAATTATGACAAACTCATACACATATATTCTACTATGTGCCGACGACACCTATTATGTTGGCAGCACGAAAGATTTGGGTTTTCGTTTCTGGCAACATTCAAATGGCGAAGGCGCCGAATACACAACAGAAAGATTACCCATTAAATTAATCTATGTTGAAATTTTCACTCGGATTGATAAAGCTTTTGAAAGAGAACACCAACTTAAAAAATGGTCACGAAAAAAGAAGGAAGCACTAATGAAAAACGAAATCCAAAAATTAATAACCTTGGCAAAAAAGGATTTCAAACATAAATCTGTGAAGATTCTTAATGAAACTGAAAGAACAGAAATACTTTAGTGTTTTATAAAATGGAATGATAAAGAACAAGCGTATCATTAATTATTTCAATAGTTGAAATGAAACTGAAAAAGCTGAGATTCCTTAATAATTATTTCAATAGTTGAAATGAAACTGAAAACGCAGAGGTTCCTGAGTGATTCTGAGAAAAATGCCCAAAAGCATTTTTCTCAAAATTGTACCGAAGGACCGAAAACCCTTAACTTTGCACCAATGAACACAACCACGCAAAATCCCGTTAAAGACATAAAATCTACCCTAAAAACCCACTTCGGTTTTGACGAATTTCGTCCAAACCAAGCCGAAATAATAAGCAGTGTTTTAGCCCAAAAAGAAATTCCAAACACAAAATCGGGGACAATTGCCATTATGCCAACGAGTGGTGGTAAATCGTTGTGTTTTCAATTACCAGCTTTGGTTTTAGATGGAACTGCAATTGTAATTTCACCATTAATAGCATTGATGAAAGACCAAGTTGATGCCTTGCAAGCAAACGGCGTTGCGGCGGAATTTTACAATAGTTCACAACCGCAGGAAGTTCAGCAACAGGTTTTAAAAGATTTACAAGAAGGGAACTTAAAATTACTTTACGTTGCGCCAGAAAGTTTACCACAATTAAATTTCGTGTTGAAGAATATTGAAATCAGCCTTTTTGCCATAGACGAAGCGCATTGCATTAGCAGTTGGGGACACGATTTTAGGCCGGCCTATACGCAACTTAGTAGTTTAAAACAACAATTTCCAAATGTTCCATTAATTGCGCTAACGGCAACTGCAGACCACGCAACTCGTGAAGATATTGGCAGACAACTTTTAATTCCGGAAGCTAAAACTTTTATATCTTCTTTTGATAGACCAAATTTATTTTTAGATGTTCGTCCTGGTCAAAACAGGAATAAGCAAATTCTCGATTTCCTAAAAATCCACAAAAAAGAATGTGGCATAATTTATTGCCTTAGCCGAAAAAGCACCGAAAAGTTAGCGACTATGCTTTCTACAAAAGGGTATAAGGCACAAGCATATCACGCTGGTTTAACTTCTGAAGAAAGAAGTACAATTCAAGAAAGTTTTTTGAGTGATGAAATGCCAATTATTGTTGCAACAATTGCCTTTGGAATGGGAATCGACAAAAGCAATGTGCGTTGGGTTATTCATTATAATATGCCAAAAAATATTGACGGTTATTATCAGGAAATCGGCCGAAGTGGTCGCGATGGCTTTCCCGCACACACCATATTATTTTACAGTTTTGCCGATGTAATTATGCTTCGAAAATTTACTGAAGGTACCGAAACGGAAGCTTTTCAATTGGCAAAATTAGAACGGATGCAACAATATGCCGAAGCCTTGAGTTGCAGACGAAAAGCGTTACTCGGTTATTTCGGCGAACATCTTGTTGAAGATTGCGGCAATTGCGATGTCTGCAAAACACCACCGAAATATTTTGACGGTACATTGATTGCACAAAAAGTATGTTCTGCCGTTACACGTTTACGCGAACAA
Organism: Aequorivita sp.; assembly: GCA_965219125.1. Taxonomy (GTDB): domain Bacteria; phylum Bacteroidota; class Bacteroidia; order Flavobacteriales; family Flavobacteriaceae; genus JBBSOK01. The sequence goes on along the minus strand of CBDCMO010000002.1, from coordinate 1,805,738 downwards.
GAAGCTTTGGGAATGGTTTTAGATGTGCTTCGTGGCTCACAAAATGCGCAGGTTTATGACAAAGGTTATCAAAACATTAAAACATTCGGTGCAGCAAAAGATGTTGCTTGGCGCGATTTGCAGCAATATGCAATTCAGCTATTAAATCAAGGTGTTTTGGAAATCCGTTTTCATGAAAATAATAGATTAATGCTTACGCCTTCAGCAAATGAAATTTTGTTTAAGGGTAAAAAAGTGCGTTTGGCAAATATTATTCAAGAAGTTGAAGTTGTAAAAGCGGTAAAAGCAGCTCCGAAAAAGAGAGCTGAACTTTTTGATAAGCTTAAAGTACTGCGCACAAAATTAGCGCAAGATTTGGGCGTTCCGGCATATATTGTTTTCAGTGATGCTTCTTTGGAAGATATGGAACAGAAAAAACCACGAAACCACGACGAATTTGCTGAAATTTTAGGAGTTGGCGAAGCTAAACTGAACAAATATGGTGACGATTTTTTGAAAGTTATCAATAGGCATTTCGATATTGAAAAAAGTGATCTTTCAACCGAAGTGAAGAGTTATAATATGTTCTTCAAAGAAAATATTTCGGTTGCAGATATTGCAGAACAGCGCGGCTTAAGTGAAAATACAATTTATGGGCATTTTCTGAAATTGAAAGAAACCGGAAGTGATATAGATTTGCTTCATTTTATTACTTCCGAAGAAATTGAGACAATAAAAAAAGCACAAAAAATACTCAAAAATCCCGAAGGTTTAAAACCATACTTCGAATATTTTGAAGAAAAAATACCCTATTGGAAAATTAAAATGGGATTTTATTTATAGTTGAATTGAAATGAAATGAAATTTAAAATTTGTTTTCAATATCTAATTCTATATTTTTAAACCGTTTTAATCTTTGAACTTCTTTCAAATCAAAACACGGACAGCGTTTGCAGCGCTTTTCTTCTCCTTTTTTCAGGTATTTTTCGCAGCATTCTTCTTTAAAATCTGCTTTCTTTTCAGATTTTTCTTTTTTCTTCTTCATCATCTTATAGACCAAAAAATATTCATCAGTACATTTGGATTTTTACTTAAACACATTAAAAAACGGTCACTGAGCGAAGCCGAAGTGCCCATAATTCAAAAGAAAATTTGTTGCGCAACTCTAAATGTATTTGCGTGGGCTTCAATAATTGTTTTTATTTCGGGTGAATAACCGCCGCCCATACTAACTTGTACTGGAATATTTAAATCTTTACAAGTCTGCAAAACAAAACGGTCGCGTTCTTTGCAACCTGTAACCGTACAGTTTAATCTTCCGAGTTTATCGGTTTCTAAAATATCTACTCCTGCCAAATAGAATATAAAATCTGGTTTTTGTTCTTCGATTAATTTGGGTAATGTTTCTTTTAAAATTTTTAAATAAACTTCATCGCCACTTCCGTCGGGAACGGCGATATCCAAATCACTTTTCTCTTTTTTGAAAGGATAATTACCCGCGCCGTGCATTGAAAATGTAAAAACGAAATCGTCATTTTCAAAAATCTTTGCAGTTCCGTTTCCTTGGTGCACATCCAAATCTACAATCAAAATTTTATTGATAACCCAATTGCGAGCTCGAGAAGCAATCTGCTCGTAGGAAATTCCAGAATTAACGAGAATACCATCTGAATCCGAAGCAACTGAATTTATTTCATTACTATACCTTTTCAATAAATATCGACAAGCAATCGCTTGATCGTTTAACAAACAAAAAGCTTCGCCGTGATCGCTGTAAGAATGATGTGTTCCGCCGGCAATATTCATTGAAATGCCGTATTTTAAGGCATATTCGCAACAATCAATTGTTCCTTGCGAAATATATCTCCCTCTTTTTACAAGTGTTTCGGAAAGCGGAAATCCAATTTTTCGCGCCGCACTTTTTTCAATAGAAAGATTCAGCAAACTTTCAAAATATTCTTTTGTGTGAACCGCTAAAATGTTTTCTTTTGAAAGAATTTCAGGCTCAAAAAAGTTTTCTTCAGTAACTGTCCCTTCAAGTAGTAATTGCTGAGGCAACAATTCATATTTTTCCATTGGAAACCGATGTCCTTCAGGCAATTGGTATTTGTAAATGGGATGGAACGCTATTTTGAGCATTTATTAATGTTTCAAACTTTTGAAAATATTGTTTTCAACTTTAATTGCTTGGTTAAAAATGTAATTCTAATTCCGAATAACAGAATAAGGCCACCAATTATCATTTGCAAATTTATTTCTTCATCTATAAAAAGCCACGCTAGGATTGCGGCCAAAACCGCTTGCCCCAATAAACTTACTGAAACCCTTGTTGCCTTCATATGCTGTGTTGCATAACTTATTAAAAACCAAGCTAGCAATTGGCAAACAAGACCTTGAATTACTAATACCAACCAACCCATATCACTAAATCCCGAAAACGGCTCTCTCAAAGCGAAACTTAAAATACCCAATATTACGGCTGAGAAAAATGTGCTGATGGTTATAAAAGTGATCACTTCAATTTCCCGTAAAACAGCTTTGCTTACAAGCATATAAACGGCGTATAAAACTCCTGAAAGTACGGCAAATGTAAAAGCCAAATCAAAATCCAGTTTTGCGAAAAATTGAAAACCAACCAAGGTTATCATTCCAAAAATGGCTATTACTGTACCAATCCAAAAGTTAGTGGTCGGTTTGTTTTTCAAAAAGAAAAAAGCGCCTACTCCAACCCAAACGGGCGAAAGATTGGTTAATAATGTAGCTTGCGTTGCTGTACTTTCTTGAATTGCAATATTCCAAACCCCAACATCCAATCCAAATATAAGACCGCAGATAACACAAAGAAAAAGCACTTTGGCGGATGGAATTTTTAATTTTTTTGTAAATAGTGCAAGCGGAACCAACACGACAGAAGCAATAGCCATTCTATAAAAAGCCGAAATTAATCCTGGCGTAAGACTTAGTTTTACCAAAATAGGGAAGATGGAAATACAGATTATCCCAATTATTAGGGCGATTCTTGGCTTTGCCATATTAAAAAAAACTTTTTTAAAAGCTGACAAAAGTAGAGTTTAAATTCTTTTTTTTCTAAATAGTAGAAGAATTCCTAATTTATTTTTAGCCTTCCGTAAATCATAAAATTACAATGTATAGCATTTCATATTTTAAACAGCACTTATATCTAAAAGGCAAATTTCATTTTCTTGCCAAATTGCTATTCCAATTGAATATCAACGTCCGCTACTTTTTCGTTACCATAATATAATTGAAAAAACGGTTTTTGTGCAAATTTTTGAATTGCGAAAAAGATATCGCCCGTGAACGAATGCATTTTTATAGGTGCATAATATATTTCGGAAAGTTTTGGTTTTTTCTTCATACCAAAATTAATTTTACTCACTAAATTAGTATAACCATCAAACCGATACTCATAAAAAGTATCTTTTATACTCGGATCATAAGTTGGAAAATCGGGATATTTCTTACCGTTTTTTCTTAAAAATTCTGTTTTCATTAGCTCTTTCGCCCCATAAGTTGAAAAGCCAATAGAAACTGGTTTGTAGGCTACAAATTCCAGCAATTTATATCTTATTTTATTCACAGTATCTAACAAACAAAATGGGTTTATATCAATAACTTTCTTTGCTTCCGAAGCTATTTTTGTTTTGATCATTATTTTAGTAACACCATCCTGTTTTATTTTTACATTTTGTTGCGCATAAAAAAGTTTTGGCGCATTCTTCACCTTAACAACCTCAATCATAATACTGTCTTTGCTAGTAAAATCTTGAGCACTTAGAAAATTGGGAATTAAGATTACTAAAAAAGTTAAAAATATTATTTTCATAAATTCTATTTTTTACTTTAATTGTAAAAAATTTATTTTTTTTGTTTTCTATGGATTGAATGATGTAAAAATTTACAAAACAATAACCCCACCAACATTAATACTTCCGCCAGCATTATTGCGTCTTATGCCTGTTGAATCTTCTAGATTATTTGTTATTCCTATTAATCCTTGTAAATCAATTAAAATTCCAAATGTTTCGGAAACTTCAATTTTATAACCTATTCCGTACGAAAAAGCTATTTGAAAATCTTTGTAAAATTCCTTAACGTCCATATTATCGGCCGTGGCCTTCAGAAGAAATTGAGGACTCACGCCGAAATTTAAATTCCAGTGACGTTCACTTCCAAAATGCCAATTTGCATTAAGAGGGATTGTAAGATAATTTAATTCCAATTCTGTATATGGCGTTGATGAACCCATTGTAAAATATGAAATACCGGAACGGAGACTCCAGCGATCGTTTAAATAATAATCTCCCAAAACACCAAACTGTATGCTTGAAATTGGCTCTAAATCTGGCGCATCTTCACCAAAAACCATTGCTACAGAATAACCAATATTAGGTATTAATTCAATATCGCCTTTATCTCTTTCTTGTGAAAAAGAAAATGTTGTAGCAAATAAAATTGAAGTAATTGAAAGTAAAATTTTTTTCATTATTTTAATGTTTTCTGGTTTAAGTAAGCAATATATCGAAACCCGTAAGAAAATAACAGAAAAAAAAATTCAATTTAAAATAGGCAATTTTAATTGAATGTGTTTGCGCGAAACATCAACATGTAAAACCTTTATAATAATTTGCTGTGGCAGATGAACATATCCACTAACATCTGAGACAATGAATCTTAAAGATTGGATATGTAAATCAAGCCGCTTTCTTTAATTCCGATATACACAAAACATCCAAAATTGGTGGTGTTATTAACGATTTCCGAAAGCAATAAAGTTTAGCAACTTTTTCATTGGTAGAATTTATTCAATTCAAATAATTTGGGATGATTCAATTAGATTAAAATAATTGAAAATTCACACTTTTCAAAGTATTTTAATTTATTGAAATATCATCAATATCTTCTGGTAGGATAGAATTTTTTTCTTCGAAATTTTTATACTTGAAAACGCTTACGGTTCCGTTTGCTTCAAAGTAGGCGTGTTCAATTTCAGAAAGAAAATGAATTTCTTTTTCTCTAAGCAACATCAAAACTTCATTTTTATCAATATTATCACTTTTGAAATTTTTCTCCAGCAAAACGCCATTTTCAACAATTTTCACAATTCTTGGCTTAAGTTTTTTTCTAACACTTTCATATTTAACTGACAAAGAAGTGTAAGCGTGCTGAAGCAGCCCGATTAATGTTATAACAGCCAAACTAATTACAAGCGGAACTGAAGGATAAAACATAACATCTCCCACACAACTACCCATTGCAATTATAATTAGGACGTCTGCGCTGTCTATAGTTCCTACCGCACGTTTGCCAATAAATTTTATTATTAGCATAGTGTAAGACATTATTATTACTACGCGAATGAGTATTTCTAGATAAATCCAAATACTATAATCCCCAAAGAAGATTCGCCATAAATCAAAAAAATAATCCTTGGGATCCATCATAACTTTTTAATTTATTGTAGCTCCGTTTTCAACATCCAATTCATCTGTATTTCGGCTGTGCTCAACATCTGGATTTACAAAAACCAATTTTCCTTCGGCGTTTTCTGTCATTAAAATCATTCCCTGGCTTTCAACTCCGCGCAATTTTCGTGGTGCGAGATTTACTAAAACGGTAACTTTTTTACCTATTATTTCCTCCGCCGTAAAACTTTCTGCAATGCCAGAAACAATCGTTCTTACATCAATTCCCGTATCAATTTTTAGGACTAAAAGCTTATCTGCTTTTGGCATTTTTTCAGCTTCTAAAATTGTCCCGACACGTATATCCAGTTTTGCAAAATCTTCGTATTGAATAGTTTCTTTCTGCGATAAAAATTCCGAAGCTTTTTCAGCCGAAGGAATTTCTAAATCGTTTTGCCCGTTTTCAGTCGGCTCGTTTTGAGCTTTTTCTTGTTTATTATCCATTTTAGTTTTTTGTAATTTTTCTAATTGTGCTCCAATCTGCTCATCTTCAACTTTGCTGAAAAGTAGTTCTGCCGTTCCTATTTTGTGCCCGGGTTTTATAAGTTCTGAGGTTTTTGAAAGTTGTTGCCAAGTTAATTGCTCCTCGGCTCCGCTCGGAGACCGAACTCCCGATAAATCGTCAATATTTTTAGGTGACTGAGCCGAGCCGAAGCCCAACATCAATTTAAGCCTTTGTGAAGTAAACGGCAAAAACGGTTCGCTCAAAACAGCTAAAGCAGTTGCGATTTGTAAAGCAACATACATTACCGTTTTTGTGTGGTCTTCGTCTGTTTTAATTGTTTTCCAAGGTTCTTCGTCTGCCAAATATTTGTTTCCAAGTCTGGCAACATTCATTAATTCACCTTGCGCTTCCCGAAAACGGTAGCGTTCCAGCGAACTTGCGATTATTGCAGGATATGCTTTTAATTCTGCCAATGTTTTTTTGTCAATACCTTTAAAATCGGCTGGTTCGGGAATTATTCCATCGTAATATTTATCGGTTAAAACCATTATTCGGTTTATGAAATTTCCGAAGATGGCAACCAATTCATTGTTGTTTCTGGCTTGAAAATCTGCCCAAGTAAAATCGTTATCTTTTGTTTCTGGAGCGTTCGCAGTCAAAGTGTAACGCAAAACATCTTGTTGGTTGGGAAAATCTTCTAAATATTCGTGCAACCAAACTGCCCAATTTTTACTGGTTGATATTTTATTTCCTTCCAAATTCAAAAATTCATTTGCAGGAACATTATTAGGAAGAATGTAACTTCCTTCGGCTTTCAGCATCGCCGGAAAAATAATGCAGTGAAAAACAATGTTGTCTTTTCCTATAAAATGAAGCAATTTTGTTTCTTCGTCCTTCCAATAATCTTCCCAATTTTTGCCTTCTCTTTCGGCCCATTCCTTGGTTGAAGAAATGTAACCGATTGGTGCATCAAACCAAACATAGAGTACTTTCCCTTCTGCTCCTTTTACGGGTACGGGAATTCCCCAATCTAAATCTCGGGTTACTGCACGTGGACGCAAACCGTCATCAATCCAGCTTTTGCATTGTCCAAAAACGTTGGTTTTCCAATCTTTTTTATGGTCAACAAGAATCCATTCCCTTAAAAAATCTTCATATTTATCTAAAGGCAAAAACCAATGTTTTGTTTCTTTTAACGTTGGAACAGCACCTGTAATAGCACTTTTAGGGTTTATTAAATCTGTTGCATTGTGGCTCGTACCGCAGTTTTCGCATTGATCGCCGTAGCTTTCTTCAAAGCCACATTTTGGGCACGTGCCAACTACAAAGCGATCTGCTAAAAATTGGTTTGCTTCGGCATCATATAATTGTTCGGTAACTTCTTCAATAAATTGTCCGGCATCGTACATTTTCTTAAAAAATTCCGAAGCGGTTTTATGATGGATTTCAGCCGAAGTGCGCGAATAATTATCAAAAGAAATCCCGAAATCTTCAAAGCTTTTTTTGATGATTGCGTGATATTTATCAACCACTTCCTGCGGTGTAATTCCTTCTTTTTTAGCCTTCAACGTGATAGCAACGCCGTGTTCATCGCTTCCACAGATAAAAGCAACATCCTTATTTTGAAGTCGTTGGTAACGTGCATAAATATCTGCCGGCACGTAAACGCCAGCCAAATGGCCAATGTGAACGGGGCCGTTTGTATAAGGCAAAGCGGCGGTAATGGTATATCTAATTGGTGTTGAAGAATTATCTTGAATTTGAGCCATACTATTTTTTGAAGGCTTACCAAAATGAGCAAGCAAGCGCAAAAGTACATATAAATGTAGTAATTTGTGGCTTTAAAACAATCGATGAAAACACCGAATAAACTTAAAAAAGGGGATAGTGTTGGCATTGTTTCAACAGCTAGAAAAATTACGATTGAAGAGTTAAAACCTGCACTTACCTTACTTGAAAGCTGGGGTTTTAAGGCCGTAATTGGTAAAACTATTGGTGCAGAAGAAAACCAATTTGCTGGAAGCGATAATCTGCGAGCAGAAGATTTCCAAGCAATGTTGGATAATCCTGAAATTAAAGCAATTTGGTGCGCTCGCGGCGGTTACGGTACAATTAGAGTTGTAGATAAATTGGATTTTACTGCCTTTAAAGAATACCCGAAATGGATAATTGGTTACAGTGATATTACGGTTTTACATTCCCATATTCACAATTTTGGTGTTGAAACGTTGCACGCTCAAATGTGTTTGGAAATTGAAAATAAAACGACGGAAACGGCTGAGTCAATCCGAAAAGTTCTTTTTGGGGTGGATTATTCTGTTAATTTTCATTTAACAGATTCCTTCGCTGCGCCTGGAATGATTGAAGGCGAATTGATTGGTGGAAATCTTTCTGTTTTGTACTCACTTATTGGAAGTTCTTCGGAAATGAAAACCGATGGGAAAATTCTTTTTATTGAAGACCTTGATGAAATGCTGTATCATATTGACAGAATGATGATGAATTTAAAGCGAAGCGGATTTTTGAAAAATCTGAAAGCATTGATAATTGGCGGAATGACGCAGATGAAGGACAATAAAGTGTACTTCGGAAAAACTGCGGAAGAGATTATTTTAGATTTGGTGAAAGAATATAATTATCCGGTAATTACAAATTTTCCAGCGGGACATATAAAAGATAATAGAGCTTTAATTTTAGGACGAAACATTAAATTGAATATTGAAAAAATGAGTGTTAAAGTTCAATTTTAAGCAGATCAATTTTCAAAATTGCTATTTTATAGATTCATAAAAATTTATTCTTCTAAAATAAAAATTCCTCAAAACTGCCATATTTTGAAGAATTTTTGCATTCAATATGTAAGTTTAAGAAGTTTTTAAAACCAGCCTCTTTTGCCAACTTGATAGGTTTGGTAGAACTCTTCGTCGCTTTTTGTTAGATAGATTATTCCTTCAATAAAACTAACAATACTTCCCAAACCACAAGTAACAATCGTTATTACTATTTGTATTATTCCTTCTTGCGTGTACCCTAAAAGAAACTTATGAATGCCAGTCCAGCCTACAACAATCGCAAGAATCCCGCATAAAACTTTTTTATTTTCTTGTCTATATGTTGCTTGATTCCAGCCTTCTTTAAAATCATTAGCTGTATTTTTTGCTTCCTCTCCAAATGATTTTGGCTCTTCTTCAAACCTCATATTTGTGCTGTCGTAACCTTCGTTTGTATTGTCTTCCATAATTTAGTTTATCACTTTTGTAATTAATTGATTAGAGTACTTTAATTTAAAATTGTTACAATCTTTTAAAATTTCTAATAATTTTATCTGCAATAACTTCTGCTAATTTCACTTTACTTTCAACCGTCCAACCCGCGATATGCGGACTTAAAATCACATTATCCATCTTAAAAAGCTCTTTTAATTCTGAAGGTATTTCAGATGAAAATAAGGATTCAAAAGATAGTTTTTCATATTCGAGAACATCAAGTCCTGCACCAAGAATTTTTCCCGATTTTAATGCTGAAACCAAATCTTTTATAACCACACTTTTTCCGCGTGCCGTGTTTAGTAGCCAAAACGGGCTTGAAAATTTATTGATAAAATCTGAATTTACCATTTCGTTAGTCAGATCGGTGAACGGCGTGTGCAGACTTACAACTTCTACTTTCTGCTGAAATTCATCCAAAGAAACTTGCTTTGCAAGTTTGTTTCCTACATTTTTTTTGATGTCGTAACAAAGCACTTCGCAATCAAAACCTTGCAATTTTTTGGCGAAGGCGTTGCCCATATTTCCGAAGCCGATTATCCCGACAGTTTTGCCGTCTAATTCAACTCCGCGGTTTTCTTCGCGGTTCCATTTGCCGGATTTTACTTCTCTGTCTGCTTTGTTTAGATTGTTGAAAAGTGACAACAACATTCCCAAAGCGTGTTCGCCAACGGCATTTCGGTTTCCTTCCGGAGCTGAAATTAATTGTATGTTTTTTTCGGCTGCGAATTCTTCATCAATACTTTCTAAACCTGCGCCAACTCTTGCTATAAATTTTAGATTTGTTGCTTTGTCTAAAAACTTTTTATCAATATTAAAACGGCTTCTGATAACGATTCCTTCAAAATTATCGATCTTTCTTTCAACCGTTTCTTTGTCTGAAATATAATCTTCCACGTTTTCAAAACCTGCTTTTTCAAGGGATGAAAGTAAAATTGGATGGTTTTTATCTAAGTGAAGTATTTTCATAATTCAATTTTTATCAAATCTTTGGATAAGCCGAAACTGTTTTTTCATCAACTACATTACCTGTATGTTGAGTTGAAAGTTTTTCAAATAATAAAATGTGAACTTCTTCGCCGTTTTGGGTTTTCGGGCAATGTTCAACGCCTTTTGGGACAATAATTATTTCGCCTTCCTTTACAATTTCAACTTTATCACGAAAGTGGATTTCCAATATGCCTTTTTGAACAAAAAATAATTCGTCTTCCTCTACGTGTTTATGCCAAACAAATTCACCATTCAGTTTTGCCAATAAAACTTGCATATCATCAACAATTCCAATTTGATAGGGATGCCAATGTTGCTTAAATGTTGTGAATTTTTGGTTTAGGTTTATTGTTTTCATTATTTATTTTCTTCCGAAGTGTTTTAGAAAATGAAAACACTTAATTTAAAATAGGTCACTAATTTCTTCGGTAATTTTTGTGGGTTTAAAGCTTTTTACATCAATCAAACACCAAAGGGTTTCTGCTTCAATAAGCGTTTTTTCATCAATTAACCTTACTATTTTATAGCAACGTTTGCATTTAACGCCTTCGTAATTCTCAATCCAGGTTTGTACTTCAATTTCTTCATTTATAAATGCCGGTGCTTTATAACTTATAAAATGGTTTAAAACCACCCAAACGTATTTTTCTTGTAGATTTTTGTCCGTTTGCGAAAGCCAATGCTTTTCTGCGGTGTCCAAACACCATTGCAAATACGTAACATTTTTAACGTGATTTAAAGCATCAATCGCCGATTGCGGAACGGTTAACCTATTTCTGAAAATTTTATTTTTCAAAATCCTAAAATTAGTTTCGCAATTGTAAAATAGATTAAAATTCCGCAAATATCATTGCTAGTTGTGATAAATGGACCAGTTGCCATTGCAGGATCTATGCCTCTTTTATCTAAAAAAATTGGCATAAATGTACCAATTAACGCGGCGGTTATAATTACTGAAATCAAAGAAATTGCAATTGTTAGCCCAAACATAATGTCGAGACCCATTAAAAGCATGCCGCCAGCTATTAATAGTATAGAAAGTATTAATCCATTAAAAAGACTTAAAAGCACTTCTTTTATGAGCCGGTTAAAAAGTGATCCTTTTAGGCTATCATTTGCCAAAGCCTGCAAGACAATTGCAGAAGATTGAACACCAACATTCCCCGCCATTGCTGCGATTAGCGGAACAAAAAAAAAGAGTTGTGCGTGATTGTTCATTGCGCCAGAAAAAGTGCCTAAAACTGAAACGCTTACAAAACCGCCAACCAAAGCCAAAATTAACCATGGCAAACGCGCGCGGCTTAATTGCCAAATACTGTCGTCTGCCTCAACATCTTCCGAAATACCCGCCGCCATTTGGTAATCTTTTTCTGCTTCGTCTTTTATAAAATCTACAATATCATCAATTGTAATTCTGCCTACCAAAATACCACCGTCATCGACAACCGGGATTGCATCGAGATCGTATTTTTGCATAATTCGCGCTACTTCTTCGGCTTCGGTATGCACGTTCACGTAATCTACTTTTGGAATAAAAATATCGCTAATATGGCCTTTTGCGGGAGCGGTTAACAAATCTTTTAATGAAAGTCTGCCTGTAAGTTTCCCCGTTTTATCTACAACATATATAGAATGTACCCGCGTAACATTTTCGGCTTGTCTGCGCATTTCGCGAACGCAGCCAGCAATTGTCCAAGTTTCTTTTACACGCACCAACTCCTTCGCCATTAAACCACCTGCAGTATCTTCATCGTACCGCAAGAGGTCTACAATGTCTGCCGCGTGCTCTTCATCTTCACTGTTTATGTGACCGATTACCTCTTTTTGAATATCATCATCCAGCTCTGCAATTATATCTGCAGCATCATCGGTATCCATTTCTTGGAGCTCGTCGGCAATTTCGCTGGGAGAAAGATTGTCTAAAATTCGCTCACGAACATCGTCGTCAAGCTCCATTAAAGTTTCACTCGTAACTTCGCTATCAAGCAGTTTTATAAGGAATGTCGCCTCTTCAATTGAAAGTTCGTGGATTAATTCGGCGACATCCGCAAAGTGAAAATCTTGGAGAATTTCACGAAGTTTTTCGCCGTTTTTTTCTTCGATAAGCGTTTCAACTATTTCAATAAAGTCATCAGTCAGTTGAAATTGCATCTTCTTGAAGTATTAAAGTAAGGTTTATGAATTGTGCCACGCTAAGTTGTTCTGGGCGCTCTCCAAAGATACTATCTTCTTTTATTTTATCTGAAAGATTGAAAGATTTTAAACTATTTCGAAGTGTTTTTCTGCGCTGATTAAAAGCCGTTTTTACTACACTAAAAAGCATCTTTTCATCGCAAGGCAAACTGTAATCTTTTTTTCGGGTTAGCCTTAAAACGCCACTATCTACCTTTGGCGGCGGACTAAAAACCGAAGGCGGCACCGTAAACAAATATTCGGCATCATAAAAAGCTTGCGTTAAAACTGAAATTATTCCATACGTTTTGCTGCCTTCTTTTTCGCAAATGCGCATTGCCACTTCCTTTTGGAACATTCCCGTAAATTCTGGAATTCTATCGCGGTTTTCAATAGTTCGAAAAAGGATTTGTGTTGAAATATTATATGGAAAATTCCCCGTAATCCCGAATTGTTCTTCTTTGAAAATAGTACTTAAATCGAATTTCAAAAAGTCGGCTTCAATAACTTCCAAATTTTGCTGTTGAAAATTGAGGTTTAAGTACGGAACAGAATCGCGGTCAATTTCCATCGCAATTAAATTCACATCTTTTTCAACTAAATATTTGGTAAGCACTCCCATTCCAGGGCCGATTTCCAACACGTTTTTGTAGTTTTTTAAAAGTAATGTATCAGCAATCCTTTCTGCAACCGATTCATCTTTTAGAAAATGTTGACCAAGATTTTTTTTAGCACGTATTTCATCCTTTTCAACTTCAGGCTTTGCTTCTTGATAATAATGTTTTTTGAGTTTTTTCATACGTTTGAAATGGGATGCTTTTATAGAATTACAAAGTACGCAAAGTTGGGGGAAAGGTTGGCTGCAATTGTTGGAATTGTTGAAGCGGATTTTTTTGATATAATAATAATCTAAACTTTCTTAAAGTTTTCCAACTCTTCAAAAAGTTACGATAACATTTGATATTTAGAAAGTACAATTCACTTTAAAAAACTTTGTCAAAATTAACTGGTAAGTCGTGAGTCAAACCGTCGTGCATCAAAAAATCCAAATATCCAAAAACCAAAAAACCCCTCCAAAAGCAAACAAAATCTGCTTAAAAAGGGGTTTAAAATTTATTTAATTATCTCACCATCTTTATCTATAAAATGATATTCAAGATACGTGTAGGCATCTCGCGGTTGTATTTTTACCCACTTTTTGTGTTCCATAAACCATTTGGTTCGGACACTTGGGAAGCCTTTTGTTAAAAAGGCCGCTATAAAAGGATGCGTGTTTAACGTAATCTTTTTATAGTCTTTTACAAACATGCGTTTTACCTCTTCATTTATCCTGTTTATAACAATTATTGGAGCTTCAATCTCGCCAGAAATATCACCATTTATGGTGTTTGGGTCTTCCTCACGGGTTTTTATATTCATTTCTGGCCGCACACGTTGGCGGGTAATTTGAATAAGCCCAAATTTACTTGGCGGCAAAATTTTGTGTTTTGCCCTATCATCCTTCATTTCATCACGAAAGTGATTGTATAATTGCTTGCGGTGGGTTGCGTTGGCAAGATCTATAAAATCTACCACGATAATCCCGCCCATATCGCGTAACCGTAACTGTCTAGCTACCTCGGTAGCGGCTATCAAATTCACTTCTAGCGCTGTGCCTTCTTGTGTTTTGGCCTTGTTGCTCCGGTTACCGCTGTTCACGTCTATAACGTGCATAGCTTCAGTATGTTCTATAACCAAATAGGCGCCTTTGCTGCCTGAAACGGTTTTACCGAAACTTGTTTTAATCTGTCGGTCTATCCCAAATTTTTCAAAAATGGGCACATTGCTATCGTAATGTTTAACAATGTTTTCCTGCTTGGGTGCAATTTGCTGCACATAATCTTTTATTTGCAAGTAAAGGGTTTCATCGTCTATATGAATGCCGGTAAATTTGTCGTTAAACAAATCGCGTATTATCGATGAAGCTCTATTTAGCTCGCTAAGCACCTTACTTGGGTGGTGCGCCCCTTGTAGCTTTTTACACATGGCCGTCCAGCGGTCCATGAGATTTTGTAAATCACTGTCCAGTTCTGCTACTTTTTTGCCTTCGGCAACGGTACGTATTATCACGCCAAATCCTTTTGGGCGAATACTCATTATCAATCTCTTAAGGCGTTCTTTTTCTTCCTTGCTTTCTATTTTCTGTGAAATGGAAACGCGGTCTGAAAATGGCACAAGCACAATATATCTTCCTGCAATAGAAAGTTCTGAGCTTATACGCGGACCTTTTGTTGAAATGGGTTCTTTAACTACCTGTACCAAGATGGATTGATTACTTTTTAGCGCGTCATTTATATTGCCGTGCTTGTCAATCTCTTTATCCATCGGAAAATCTTTTAAGGTATAATCCTTTAATTTTCCGGTGCTTACGTTTTTCACAAATTTAAGCATAGAGGGAATTTTCGGGCCAAGGTCGTGGTAATGCAAAAAGCCATCTTTTTCATAGCCTACGTTAACAAACGCAGCATTAAGACCAGGAACCGTTTTTCGTATTTTGGCAATAAAAATATCGCCAACCGAAAAGTTGTTGTCCTCTTCTTCTTTGTGTAATTCTATAAGCCTTCCATCTTTTGTGAGGGCAAAATCAACTTCTTGTGAACTGGATCGTATATATAATTCGTAGTTCACGTTTATTAATTTTGATTCAATTTCAAATAACTGAAATTGAATGGTTTATATTTCAATATTTTAACAGGTTTATTTAAAAACCCGGCGAATTTTTACACATTTCAGCATTGCAAAAAGTGTACTATTTCATTTTCAAAGAACTTAATTTTTGCTTCCAAATTTAATTTGGGAAACACTACTAAAAAGAAAAAGTAGTTAGAAACTACTTTTTCTTTTTGTGACGGTTTGCACGACGACGTTTTTTACGTTTGTGTGTTGCAACCTTATGTCTTTTTCTTTTTTTACCACTTGGCATAGAGCTCGGTTTTATTTATCCGCCGGGGCGGAGAGGTTAATATTCTATTATTTTACGTCCACGTTGGTTTTTACACCTTCTACAAAAACTTTTGCAGGTTTAAAAGCCGGTATGTTGTGGGCTGGTATTTTAATGGTTGTGTTTTTTGAAATGTTTCTACCTGTTTTTTCAGCTCTAGTTTTAATTATAAAACTGCCAAAGCCTCTAAGGTACACATTATCACCACCTTCTAATGAAGTTTTTACTTCGTCCATAAACGTTTCAACAGTAGCTTGAACATCTCCTTTTTCCATTCCTAGTTTTTCTGAAATTTTCGCTACGATATCTGCTTTCGTCATTATTGTTTGTTTTAATTATTACTTTTTATAGATTTTTTTTCAAGACGGCAAATATACGTAATATAAAATCAATAAATCAAACGGTAAAGGGTTAAAAAATAAATAGATAAACCTATTTTTACGATATGACGAAAAGTGTTAATCTATTTTCTAATGTGTTAATTACGTGGTATTTAAAAAACAAGCGCGAATTGCCTTGGCGACAAATAAAGTATCCGTACGCCGTTTGGCTTTCTGAAATTATCCTCCAGCAAACGCGAGTTGCCCAAGGATTGCCATATTATTTGCGTTTTGTTGAAGCATTTCCAACAGTTTTTGATTTGGCAAATGCACCTGAAGAAGACGTTTTAAAACTGTGGCAAGGTCTAGGATATTATAGTCGCGCACGAAATTTACACGCTTCAGCAAAATATATTTCAAATGAATTAAACGGAGAATTTCCCAAAAATTACAAAGATTTACTGAAACTTAAAGGAGTAGGCGATTACACAGCAAGCGCGATTTCTTCAATATGTTATAATGAAAAGCAAGCAGTTGTAGATGGTAATGTTTATAGAGTTTTAGCACGATATTTTGATATTGACACACCTATAAATAGTACAGCTGGAAAAGCAGAATTCAGAGAATTGGCCCAAAGCTTAATAGACGTTGAGAATCCGGGTACTTATAACCAAGCCATAATGGAATTTGGCGCAAGGCAATGCACACCGCAAAGCCCAGATTGTTCAATTTGTGTTTTAAACGATTCATGTTTAGCATTGAAGCATAAAAAGGTTTCAGAATTACCGGTGAAGATTAAAGGCAAGCCAATTAAAAACAGATACTTTAATTATATGGTAGTTTTATCTTCGGATGCCGTGCCTACCGGCAGGCAGGAAAAAACAATACTTCAACAAAGAACTGGAAAAGGAATTTGGCAACAGTTATATGAATTTCCGCTTATTGAGAGTACTTCGGAAGTAGATTTGAATGAATTGAAAAACCTTCAACAGTTTAAAGAGTTTTCTGAAAATCTTGATATTCTTTCAATAATTCAATATAATGAAGTTTCAAAAACACATAAACTGTCGCACCAACATTTGCACACTAAATTTTGGATTGTTGAAGTAGCCAATTCCGAAGAAGAAAATATGATTTCAACATCAACTCTTAAAGAGTATGCAGTGCCAGTTTTAATTGCAGATTTTGTTGCCGAGTTTTTTGATGGACAATATGTTAAGTAAAATTAAAATGAAAAGTTTAAATCATAATCACTTAAATGTTTGAATTTAAGTATTATGGGATTTTTTGACTAAATTTGAAATAAGTTGAAACTTGATTATGAAAACCGCATTACAAATAGACGTTACATTCGACCAAATTCTTGAGATTGTTAGACAATTGCCAAGAAAACAGAAATTGAAACTTTCCAAAGAGTTGGAAAAGGAAGCTATTGACTCAAAATTATCACGCCTTCTTGAAACCTTTCAAACCAATGAGTTGGACTTAGATACAATAAATGAAGAAGTAGAATTTGTAAGGCAAATAATGTATGATAACGAAAAATGTTAAGGTTATTTTTGACACTAACGTTTGGATAAGCTTCTTGATTGGAAAACGTTTAACATCAATTAAAGGTCACATTTCAAATAATAAACTTGAGATTATAATTACCGACAAACTATTAACCGAATTGCGAATAGTTACATGTAGGGAAAAACTTAGAAAATATTTTCCTCAAAATAGTGTGTTAGAATTCATAGAGTTATTGGAAACAGTAGGTTCTAAAGTTGAAATTGAACCAACACATTTTATTAGTAGAGACCCAAAAGATAATTTTCTGTTAGATTTGATAGATTCCGCTTCTGCTGATTTCTTATTAACAGGCGATAAAGATTTGTTGGAGCTTGAACAATTTAAAACTGGTAAAATTATTACGCCAGCCGAGTTTGAGCAGCAGATGTCTATGATATGAAAATTATAATTCATCGTATTCCTACCCATTTCCAACTTTCCCACATTTAAAATCTTAATTTTCATTATATTTAATTTTCAAAATTTACCTTTGCACGTATAGTAAAAGAAAAGATTATGAGCGGAACATTGAATAAAGTAATGCTAATTGGCCACACGGGCGATGATGTTAAGATGCATTATTTTGAAGGTGGCAACTGCCTTGGGCGTTTCCCGATGGCAACCAATGAAACTTATACAAACAAAACCACCAACGAACGCGTAACAAATACCGAATGGCACAATGTTATTGTAAGAAATAAAGCCGCAGAAATTTGCGAAAAATATTTGAAAAAAGGCGATATGGTCTATATTGAAGGTCGCTTAAAAACAAGAAAATGGCAAGATGACCAAGGTTTAGACAAATACAGTACTGAGATTCATTGTACAGATTTTACATTTTTAACTCCAAAAGGAGATAGTACTAGCCAAAACAATGGCAACACACAAACTCAAAACGCTCAGTCTCAGAATAAGCCACAAACATCAGGTGCAAAACCACAAGTTTCAACGCCAATTGCCGAGGAAGAAGATGATCTTCCATTTTAAAACTAACTAAAGCACACCATATTTGGACACAGAACCCCCAGGTTTATTTATATCTCTTTTGGCATATTCAGATATTACAAGCATTGTATTTTTGATTGTACTATTGGCATTTTCTGCAATGATTTCTGGCGCTGAGGTTGCTTTTTTTTCACTTCAGCCAAGTGATTTTAATGACGAAGATGATAAAAATCCTTCAAAAAAACTTGTTATTGTTGAAAGGCTTTTACAGAAACCAAAAAAGCTTCTGGCAACAATTCTTGTTTCGAATAACTTTATAAATATTGCAATAGTTCTGCTTTTTGATTCGTTAAGTGATTTGTTTTTTTCAAATATTTCAACAAATTTTCACGGCGTAAATGTGCGGTTTATAATGGAAGTTGGCGTTGTAACCTTCTTCATCTTACTATTTGGCGAAATTTTGCCGAAAATTTATGCCAACCGTAATCGGGTTTCATTTGCCTCATTTATGGCGTATCCTATAAATGTTTTGGACACATTGCTTTCCCCAATTAGCTTGCCAATGCGAAGTTTGACTATTTATATTCACGATAAATTTGGAAAACAAAAATCAAATTTAAGTGTAGATCAACTTTCGCAAGCGCTTCAACTTACTGATGAAAAGGAAACAACCCACGAAGAGCAAAAAATACTTCAAGGTATTGTAACATTTGGCCTTACAGATACCAAACAGGTAATGAAAAACCGAATGGATATTTTCGCCCTAAACGAAGAAGCGAGTTACAAAGAAATAATGCCTTTGATTATTGAACACGGCTATTCCCGAATTCCCGTTTATAAAGACAGTATAGATACCATTTCGGGGATTTTGTACGTTAAAGATTTAATGCCATTTGTAGATAGAAAAACATTGGACTGGAAAGCCTTAATTCGAGAACCATACTTTGTTCCTGAAAATAAAAAGTTGGACGATTTGCTGAATGATTTTAAGGAAATGAAAATGCATTTAGCTATCGTGGTAGATGAATATGGCGGAACAAGTGGCCTAATTTCCTTGGAAGATATAATCGAAGAAATTGTTGGCGAGATAAGCGATGAATTTGATGACGAAGATTTAGTGTTTTCGAAATTGGATGACAACACCTATATATTTGAAGGTAAAACACCGTTGAAGGATTTTTATAAAGTTATTAAAATTGAAGACTCAGAGATTTTTGAAGACTCAAAAGGAGAGGCCGAAACGATTGCCGGATTTTTGCTGGAAATAAGTAAAGGCTTTCCAAAAAAAGACGAAATACTTTCATTCCATCATTACAATTTTACAATTGAAGCTTTTGATAGCAAGCGAATTAAACAAGTTAAACTTAACATTTTGCCAATTGCTGATGTTTAAAATATTCTATGTTTTTTTATTGATTATAGTCTGCAGCTCCTGTAAAGATGATGTTATTGTTAAGCCAAGTGCAAAACTGAGATTGGATTATCCGCAAGCAACTTACAAAAAAGCAGAAAGTAATTGTGGGTTCACATTTTTAATAAACGACTTTGCAACATTAGAGAAAAAGCCAAATTGCGGTTTTGTTGTTACCTATCCAAAAATGAATGCTTCCATTTATCTAACCTATCAAGATGTTAGAAAAAATAATCTAGATTCTTTACTCCACGATGCTCAGAAATTGGTAGATAAACACGTTGGAAAAGCAAACGGAATCCCTGAACATCTTTTTGTAAATCCTGACAAAAATGTTTACGGTATGTTTTTCAGCATAAACGGTAACGCAGCAACACAAGCAGAATTTTATATTACCGATAGTATTCGGCATTTTCTGAACGGTGCATTATACTTTAATACGAAACCTAATTATGATTCCATTTTTCCAGCTGCTGAATATTTGAGGGAAGATATTAGACAAATTATGGAAAGTGTTGAGTGGGAGTAATTTTTCAATTGAATTTTAAAGGTCATTTCTAAAATTTAAAATACTCTAAAAGTAAAGTTGGTGATTTATAAATTGAATTCCTTTTCTGTTGAACCTTAATTATTTAACAGAATAGGGTGTGGATATTCGAGAATTAGGAAATTTTTCATTTTTTATAACCATAAAAACTTCATAAACTTTCGTGTAGAATACCTTATATTTGAGTAATTTTCCGCTTTAAAATTAATAGTTATGTTTAAAATCTATACTAAATTCGGCGTTGGTATTGCTGTTGTACTAATTGTATATTTCATATTGCTAAAATTGATTGGATGGCATAAATATCCAGTTCTCAGTGCGCTGAACGGTGTTATTTACGCTGCTGGAATTTGGATGGCAATGCGTAGTTATCAAAATAATCCAAAATATGAAAAGGGTTTTACGGTGGGCGTTATGACTGGCGGACTTGCAACAATAATTTTCGCTGTATTTATGGCGGTTTTCATGTTTCAAATAGATACTGAATTTGCTATAAACTTGGTAAAGAATACAGGTTTCCAATATGCTAGTGGTGCGACAATGCTTTTGGTTGCGCTCGTAATTATGGGCTTTGCAACAAGTTTTGTTCTTTCGTTGACTTATATGCAATTGCTGAAAAAATCGTGGAACACACCGGAAGGTAAACGAAACACGATGGATAGTAAGAAATAGAAAGATAACTTTCTGTTGTTCAAAATATTTAATTTCAGGCTAACGTGTTTAGCCTGTTTTTGTTACATTTATTTATTAATTCAATTTTGAATTAAAACATACTATAACAACTTTCTTTTCAGTTGAATTTTCAATTTTCAAAACACATTTTTTCCGATGAAAAATAATATCACTTTTATCTTCGCATTTTTATTTGCCACTTTACTATTTGCACAAGATAAAGCCCATCCAATCTTCAAAGACGGCGAAGCGCAAATTGTCCCAGCTTTTGAAGATATGAAAGACTGGATACGAACCGACCTTTGGGTAGAAACTACTTTTGATACCGATGGCGACGGCAAACCGGACAGAATGCATGTTGATGTTACAAGACCAAAACAAACCGAAACCGAGGGCTTAAAACTTCCAGTTGTTTACGAATCAAGCCCATATTTTGCTGGTGTCACGCCAGAAGTTGAAGGCGCTTTTCATAATGTTTATCATGAAATAGGAGATTCTGAAAAAGAAATTGAGCATCCACCTGTTACACGACGCGGTGAAAGACCGATTATTTCAAATAGTCAAATTAAAACTTGGGTGCCTCGTGGTTATATTGTTGTTCATTCCTCATCGCCGGGAACTGGGCTTTCGCAAGGTTCTCCAACAGTTGGCGGCGATAATGAGTCGTTAGCTCCTAAAGCGGTAATCGATTGGTTAAATGGTCGAGCAAACGGCTACACAACACCCGACGGAAATGAAGAAGTAAAAGCATATTGGACAACGGGAAAAGTAGGAATGACGGGCACTTCATATAACGGAACAATTCCATTAGCCGCTGCCACGACTGGTGTTGAAGGTCTTGAAGCAATTATTCCAATCGCGCCAAATACGTCATATTATAATTATTATAGAAGCAATGGTTTGGTACGTTCGCCCGGCGGATATTTAGGGGAAGATGTAGATGTACTGTACGATTTTATTCATAGTGGCGACGAATCTAAACGCGCTTACGGCGACAAAGTTTATCGTGATGACGAAATTAAAAATGGAATAGACCGAAAAACTGGTGATTACAACGATTTTTGGGCAGGCCGAGATTATTTAAATGATATGAAACCAATGAAAGCCGCACTTTTCATGTCGCACGGTTTTAATGATTGGAATGTAATGCCAGAACACAGCTACCGTATTTACAAAAAAGCGGAAGAAATGGGACTTCCTGTAAAAATTTATTATCACCAATATGGTCACGGCGGCCCACCACCATTTACAATGATGAATAAATGGTTTACGCACTATCTCTTCGGAATTGAAAATGGAATAGAAAAAGGACCTAAAGCCTACATTGTTAGGGAAAATGATACAAACGACAATCCAACAGCTTATGCAGATTATCCAAATCCAGATGCTAAAAAAGTTACGCTTTATTTAAGTTCTACTTCAAAAAATGAAGGAATTTTAGCGGTTGAAAAGGGTAAAAAACAAGGCAAGCTAACTTTAGTTGATGATTATAATTTTTCCGGTGATTCTTTGGCGCAACTTAAAAGTTCAAATCACAGATTACTATTTGTAACCCCAGTTTTAAAAGAAGATTTGCACCTTTCAGGACTTTCAAAATTGAACATCAAAGTATCAAGTAGCAAACCGACTGCAAATCTTTCGGTTTGGATGGTTTCTTTGCCTTGGAATAGTGATAAAAAGGCAAAATTAACTGATAATATAATTACAAGAGGTTGGGCGGATCCGCAAAATTATAAGTCGATAACCGAAAGTGAACCTTTGCAACCTGGCAAGTTTTATGAAATGTCATTCAATTTAATTCCAGATGACCAAGTAATTCCAGCAGGACAACAAATTGGTTTGATGATATTTTCCAGTGATAGCCAATTCACACTTTTGCCAGAACCGGGAACTGTGCTGACGGTAGATTTGGATGGAACTTCAATTGAAATTCCTGTAGTTGGAGGGAAAGAATCTCTTAAAAAGGCCTTTGGGCAAAAATAATAGGCTCTGTTTAATTAGCGTCCTTTGCGCCTGTGCGGTAATATTTGCACATCAAAGGCGCTGAGAGCGCAGCGTTTTAAACATTTTTTTTACAAGTCAGAATTTATTGTAAAGAAACCAAAACAATAACGGTTTTTGTATTTTGCCTACTTCAAAATATAACCTTTTCAAAATGAAATATTTTCTTTTCACGTTTTTTCTTTTCATTTCAATTATCAGTTTTGCACAAAAAGATTTTCTCGATACAACAGTTAGTGAAGTTTTCACGGACGAAAAATATAAAACTTCGCTACTGTTTGCCAAAGAAGATACCAATGGCGACATTTTTGCTGTCCGAAATTTTTATGCAAGCCAAGGAAACCCAAAAGGTTATTATATTGAACATTACGATAAAGATTTAAAATTACTTGAAAAAACGATTATTGAAGTAGACCGAAATGAAATAAAAGGCTTGTTTTTAAGCGAAAATTCGGTTGTATTGCTTCAATTTCAATATCTTCAAAAGGAAAAGAAATACGCCTTTGCAACTTTAACATCTTCAAAAGAAAAATTCGATTTTAAGGAAAAGGAAATTTATTCAATCGATAGAAATAGAATTGATAAATATGACCATTTCGGAATACGGAGTGAACCGGAATTCAACAAATTCAGCAACAATAATTTAGGCGAAATAACGCAATCTGAAAATGGACAGTTTGTTGCAATTAACCTTTTTACCAAGACAAATGAGTCTGATGCGCTAAGGGTTATAACCTTCAATAATAATTTTGAAAAAATTTATGAACACGAGTTTGACAAAATTTTAAGTGATGAAGAAAAGAAAGATAATCTGCAACTTGAATATCAAAATATGATTCTTGACAATGATGGCAGCGTTTATTTTTTGGCACGTATTTTTAATACTAATAGTACGGAATACGAGAAAAACGACGCGCCAAATTATAAGTTTATTGTTTTTAAAGGTGACAAATCATCACAAAATCAACAAATACTTCCGGTTGAAAGTAATAATATTATTATGTCATTACAATTGGTTACGCTAGGCGATAAGTTGGCTACAGTTGGTATTTACACAGACCCAGAAGACACAAAGGCTATTAGTTTTAGCAATGGTTATCCATTTAAAGGCATTGTTAGGTTTAATATAAACAAGACATCTATAGAAAAGATAAGCGAATCTTTCCAACCATTTTCAGAGGAATTTATGATAGATAAATATGGCAAGGTAAAGGAGAAAATAAATGCAACCCTTTCTTTCAGAAAAATGTTTATGACCCCAAATGGCGACGTAGTTTTTAATGCTGAAGAAACTGAAATTTATATTCCAGAAAGAAGTACACAATCCCGAAAAACGTATAAAGATATTATAAGTTGCCGCATTAACGAAGAAGGGAAATTAATTTGGGCGCGTAATATTAATAAATTTCAGCAAGCTTGGTTATTAAATAACATCAAGTTTTTCTCTTACACGGCAACGTTTAAAGATAACGAATTTTACTATTTGGTAAATGCGTCTGATGAGATTAAAAGATTAGATAATAACAGAAGAGAGTTAAAGGAAGGCTCACAACTTTACACTTTGAAAAATTGATGAATTTGGCGATTTAAGTTATATAATGGCTACCAATTCTAATATTTTCAATGCACAATTAGCAGTTCGTTTTGGTGTTTTAATGAACAAAACCAACATTCTTGTTGAAGCGGAAAGTGATGATAAACCACTAATGGTTAAAATTAAATTTTAGGAATATTTCCAGTAAATAGGAATATATCCAAATAGATGATTAACTTTGAAAAACTCCAATCTTCAAAGTTTTTGTATGTCTGAAAGTCAAATAAAAGGTCGTGGTGCGCAGAAAAATGTGCATAACCGTTTCTTTGCCCAAAGCCACGAAGTCTTGGACGATTTTTTAAATTATTGCGAAGTTGAAGGCGAAGAAGCAGATAAAAACAAAACAAATTACATTGAAGTTTTCCCAAAAACCTTTGTAAACAAAGTGAACAGCCCCGATGTTGGTATGGGTTATTCTGCCAACCCATATCAAGGTTGCGAGCATGGTTGTGTGTATTGTTACGCCCGCAATAGCCACGAATATTGGGGTTATGGCGCAGGCTTGGATTTTGAGCGAAATATTCTTTTCAAAAAAAATGCTTCCAAACTTTTAGAGGAAAAAATAACTTCGAAAAATTGGCAGGGCGAAACCATAGTTTTTTCGGGAAATACAGATTGCTACCAACCGTTGGAACGAAAATTAAACATTACCCGACAATGTTTGGAAGTTATGTTGAAATGGAAACATCCAACCGGCATCATCACAAAAAACTCATTAATCCTGCGTGATTTAGATATTTTGAAGGAAATGGCAAAGTTGAATATTATTTCGGTAAATATTTCAATTACATCACTTTCCGAAAATACCCGCAGATTGCTGGAACCTAGAACGGCGAGCATAAAGCAGCGTTTAAAAACGGTGCAAATTCTTTCAGAAAATGGAATTCCAGTTCGGGTTATGATGGCACCTATTATTCCTTCGTTGAATAGTCATGAAATACTTCCGTTAGTGAAAACAGTTGCAGAATTGGGCGCAAAAGATGTTGCATACACCATAGTAAGGCTTAATGGCCAAATAGCTGAAATTTTTAAAGACTGGGCATACAAAACAATACCCGACAGAGCCGAAAGAATCTTAAACCAAATAGCCGAATGTCACGGAGGCAAATTAAACGATAGCAATTATGGCCGCAGAATGCGTGGAGACGGTAATATTGCAAAACAAATAAAAGACACAATGGAGTTGGCAAAACGAAAATATATGCCAAAACACGGCAAACCGCCAATGGATGTTTCGCATTATCTTCAACTTAAAAATCCGCAGATGAAGTTGTTTTAATTTTCTTTGTGAAACTCTGTGTTTTCTCTGCGCAACCCTGCCTGTGGCAGGCAGGTCTGCGTAACAGCTATAACACAGAGTTTCGCGGAGAAACTGCCGAGGAAAGCAGAGAGTTTATTTAGCAGCATTCCATTCCGCATAATATTGTTCTAGAAATCCTTCCATATATTTATGTCTTTCTTCAGCAATTTTCTTTCCTGTTTGGGTGTTCATTTTATCTTTCAGAAGAAGCAATTTTTCGTAAAAATGATTGATTGTTGGTGCTTCGGAAGCTTTGTATTCTGAAGGTGTCATTTTACGGTTTGGTTCAATTTCCGGATCATAAAGCTTTCGGTTTTTAAACCCCCGTAATTAAAAGCTCTTGCAATACCAATAGCTCCGAGAGCATCGAGCCTATCAGCATCTTGCACAACGTCTAATTCTTTTGAAGTAAAGGTTTGAATTTTATTGCCACCTTTAAATGAAATATTTTCAATTATTTTTATAACATGTTCAATAATTTCATTTGAAACTTTTTCAGAAGTAAGAAAGTCTTTCGCTTTTTTCTGCCCAACCGTTTCATCGCCGTCATGAAATTTTGAATCGGCAATGTCGTGAAGTAATGCGCCAAGCGACACTACAAGTATGTCAACTTTTTCCGTTGAAGCAAGTAGCAGCGAATTTTTATAAACCCGTTCTATGTGAAACCAATCGTGACCGCCTTCCGCATCTTTAAGCTCGGTTTTTACGAAATTGATTGTGTTTGAGATTATTTTTTCAGTATTCAAGTTGGTATTTTTTGGCGGTTTATTTTTCTCAATGAAACTCTGCGGTTCTCTGCGCAACTCCGCGTAATAGCTATACTACAGCGTTTCGCAAAGAACTGCAGAGTTTCACAGACTTTTTTTTATTTTAATTTTCGAAGTAATTATTTTTTCAACCTTCATAATTAAATCTTGAGTATTATATTCTGAAATTTTTAAAGTTGGATGAACTGTCATTTCAAATTTTACGCCCAAAGGCATTGGGAAAAAGCCAAAGCGTTGCAGTTTCCATGAATTATTTATAGTTATGGGTAAAATATACCCATTTGGCATATTTTCAATTAAAGTTGTAAGTCCTTTCGGTTTAAATGGTTTTGGAATACCTGTTCTACTTCGTGTTCCCTCCGGAAAAATAACGCCACTTCTATTAAATTTTGTGAGATATTTTGAAAATTCAATCATTGCTGAAACAGCTTCTTCCGGTTTATTTCTATCTATTAAAATCGATCCACCTTGTTTTAAATTATATGAGATTGAAGGAATTCCTTTCCCCAATTCAATTTTACTAATAAATTTTGGATGATATCTTCGAAGAAACCAAATTATTGGCGGAATGTCGAACAAACTTTGATGGTTGCTCACAATTAAAAGTGGTACATTCTTGGGGATGCTATTATTTATTACAATTTTATATTTTACGAATAATACGTGCTGGATTCGTGTTAAACAAAAGTTGAGATAATCTACACTTTTTTTGTGTGCCTGATAGCCAAAAAAATTAAAGCAAGCCCATTGGATTGGATGAAAAATTACAATAGACAACCCAAAAAGCAGCCAAAATAGCATTGAAAAAGGATAAATTAAAATTTTTAAAAGTAATTTCATTATACATCAAAAATAAGAAAACCGCCCT
Organism: Aequorivita sp.; assembly: GCA_965219125.1. Classification (GTDB taxonomy): domain Bacteria; phylum Bacteroidota; class Bacteroidia; order Flavobacteriales; family Flavobacteriaceae; genus JBBSOK01. Next base: position 1,778,441 of record CBDCMO010000002.1, on the reverse strand, counting down.
TAATTAGAAGCGGTTTTTCAAAATAGGGAAGTCTAATTTAACGTCTTTTCTTGGACTTATCTCTCAGCGTATTTTTTTCGAGATAGATATAGTTATAAATACAAAGGCCAATTACAACCATCCAAAAAGCACGGTAAAGCCAATCGTTTATTTCTTTACCAAACAAGTGTGAAACTTCAGGGTTATCATAAAAATTATAGCCCAAAGCACCGAAAGCAAATATGGCTACGATTATGGTTATAGGTCTATTCATATATGTTTTACTTTATACGATTAAACAGGTAATCTAGCAATATTCGTTATAAGCGCCCTTTAGGTTTTCAGCAATCATATCTGCCGGTCTGCCTTCAATATGATGACGCTCTAACATATGTACCAATTCGCCATTTTTAAATAATGCCATAGAAGGCGAACTTGGAGGAAAGGGTATCATTGCGGCTCTTGCTGCATCTACAGCTTCACGGTCTACTCCTGCAAAAACGGTAACTAAATGGTCTGGATGCTTAGCGTTTTGCAATGACATACGCGCGCCTGGTCTAGCATTTGCTGCGGCACAACCACAAACTGAATTTACAACGACAAGCGTTGTCCCTTCTTTTTTAAGTGCATTTGCAACATCACTTTCTGTATATAATTCTGCAAAACCTATGCTGGTAAGATCTTCGCGCATTGGCTTAACTAATTGTTCTGGATACATAATTTGTAATTTAAGATTAATATTGTTTTCAAATTAATAGTTTGTTCGGTAAAATTTTAGAAATCGAAATTCTGAACTCTGAACTTGAAGAAGCAAAGATAAAGTTTTATGGCAATCTAAGATAGTTTGTTGGCATTCCTTTAATAATCACGCTATAAAATTATTTGATATTGTTGTTATTCGGTTGGCGCTAGTAAATTAAATGGATAGTAAGGTAAATTTCGCACAATCCAATAGATAATTGCAATCCCGAAATAACCATAAATGAAGATTTTATTATAGAATAATTTAAACCTATATTCTGTGCTAAATACAAAATTATAGGCAGTAATGCCCAATCCGTAAATTAGAATTGGCAATGTTAGTACCATTAACGGATTAAGCCTAAACGCACCATATAGATTTCCATGAAAAATTTGATGTATAGCCCTTTGCGATCCACAACCCGGACAATTATAACCAGTAAAGTAATGAAAAGGGCAAGGAATAAACAAACCGCTAGATGATGGGTTGTAAGCAAAATATATAATAAAAAGGCCTCCCGCTACCAATAGCAGGAGGCTAATTTTTTTGAGTTTAATAGCTTCCACCTCCAGCAAAAAGTCCTCCTAATCCCATTACCATAAAGAAAATAATATATAAAACCCATAACACTGCAGCTGCAGCTGCACCCCAAATAGAGTATTTTTTTGCATCTGCTGCGGCTTGTTGAGCTCCGGCCATATCGCCTAAAGCCCATAATTCTTTTACCTTCGTAGACTTGATAATTGCTACAATACCTAAAGGTAAGCAACAAAGTACCGTACATAAAATTGCCCAAACTAGATTGTTGTCCGGCGGCGCTCCGCCTGGCGAATTTGAAATTGGTGGTGTGTTAAAAGTTTCCATATGTTGGTTCATTTAAAATTGAGGTTTAAATATAACAACATTTTTTTTCAAAACTTATAAATTTTTTGTGGAGTGACGCAAAAATTTAAGGCTATATCCTTCTCTTCAAATTCAATTTCATTCTCTGCTCCAAAAAAGGATAGTCCTATTTTTATGGTTGCAGGATTACACTTACTTAAAAAACGGTCATAAAAACCTTTTCCGTAGCCAATTCTATTTCCTTTTTCATCAAATGCTAAGAGAGGAACGAAGACTATTTCAATTTTAGTCAAAGGTATTTCGATGCCTTCCATTGGTTCAGGAATTCCATATTCAGAAATTTTTATTGCTGTGTTCTCTTGCAGTAGAAAATGTGACAATTCATTCAACTTAAAATCTGCTTTGGAAATAACTACACTTTTATCCTTTCCTTGTAAAATGTGTAAAATAAATTCAGTATTTATTTCTTTCTTCGATTCAATCGGTAGAAATATATGATAATAAGTCTTTTCCCAAATATCCAATTTTAAGACTTGATTGGAAATCTGCAAACTTAATTTTTCAATTTCTTCAGCAGAAAGTGAATTTCGTAAATTTTGATATTTTTTTCGAAGTGATTTCTTTTTCAAATTGACCATTTCTAAATACCTTCAAAAAAAGTTGTTTATTAATTTTCAGTTTCTTCTTCAGAAACATTCGCTTCATTTGATGTTGAAATATGAAAAATAGCATCACCTTGGTTTACAATTGGAGATTGATTTATGTTTATGATGTAACCTTCATTTGGCGCCAAAACCTTAAAACGCATTTGTCCGTACGGATCTGTAATTGTTGCCAAAAATTCCCCTTTTTCTACGTGTTTGCTACATTCAACTTTAACGTGCAATAAGCCACTTTTTTGGGCTCGAAGCCATCTGCTTTTTCTAATAATTACGGTTTTTCCGAGTGGTTCTGGAATATGATGTTTAGGTAACAGCATATCTAAAAAATTAAGCATTCGCATTACACCGTCAACACCTTCTTTTGCGATATATTTATTACTGTCCAAACTTTTGCCACCTTCAAAAAGCAGGATTGGAATATTCATCTTTGCACAAGTAGCACGATAGCTTTTATCTATATTACCCGAAAATAATGTAAAAGGAGCGTTAAAAATTCTGGCAAGTTCAACCAAATCAGTATCGCCAGGTTTTACTCTAATTTGTGCGGCATTAAATCTACTTGCGCCACCAGTATGAAAATCGAAACAAAAATCTGCATGCGGTAAAATTTTCTTTGTGAAATTGTAGGCAACTCTACTTGCTAAAGAGCCTGTTTTTGTTCCCGGAAAAACCCTATTTAAATCCCGACCATCGGGAAATGCCCTATCGCCATTAAGAAAGCCAAATACATTTAAAATTGGAATACAAATTATTGTACCTTTTTTTGGCTTGTTAATTTTGCGGGCAATAATTTGGCGTACAATTTCTACTCCATTTATTTCATCGCCATGAATACCTGCGGTAATTAAAACTGTAGGACCCGGAATTTTTGAGCGTTCAATAATAACAGGGATATCCACTTTTGTAGACGTATATAATTTTGCAATGCTAAAATTTAGCGTTTTGCTTTGGCCAAGCGCAATATGCTCACCCATTATAATTATATCCCTGTTTGCGCTTTTTGACACTTTAATCTACGTTTCGTTCTATATATTTTATTATGGAAGTGGCGATATCTTTTCCCGTTGCGGTTTCTATACCTTCCAAACCTGGAGAGGAATTTACTTCTAAAATTAACGGACCGCGGGCAGATTGCAACATATCTACACCGGCAATGCCCAATCCCATTGCTTTAGCTGCTTTTAATGCAGCAGTTTCTTCTTCATCTGTCAATTTTATTACGGTAGCAGAACCGCCGCGATGTAGGTTGCTTCTAAATTCGCCTTCCTTTCCTTGGCGTTTCATTGCGCCTACAATTTGTCCATCTACAATAAAAGCTCTAATATCTGCACCACCAGCCTCTTTTATATATTCTTGTACAATAACTCTGGCTTGAAGGTTGTTGAAAGCTTCAATTACACTTTCGGCTGCTTTTCGGGTTTCGGCTAGAATTACGCCAATACCTTGTGTGCCTTCCAATAACTTAATAATTACGGGCGCACCGCCAGCTTGATCTACAACTTCCTTAACAGCGCGGCTATAATTGGTAAAAATAGTTTTGGGAAGACCTAAACCTGCTCTAGAAAGTACCTGTAAACTTCTTAATTTATCACGAGAACGAACTAACGCCTGACTTTCGGTAGTTGTAAAACAGCGCATCATTTCAAATTGTCTTACTACGGCAGTGCCATAAAATGTTACGCTTGCGCCAATTCTTGGAATAACGGCATCCGTATCCTCAATTTTTTTGCCTTTGTAATAAATACACGGATTTTTCTTTTCAATTACAATATCACACTTCGCGTGGTTTATTACTTCAACGTTATGTTTTCTGTTTTTTGCTGCTTCAACTAACCTTTGGGTAGAGTATAAATTGGAGTTGGCAGATAGGATTTTTATGTTCATTATATTTTATATTTTCCGCACTGCGGAATTATTTTAAGATTTTTTTTTTCTTTAAATGATAAATTGGTCTTACCTATATCTACCACATATTTTTTACTGAGAAAACGGCGACCCAACAAAACTGGGAATTTCATTTCTTCCCTGTCGCTTAAGGTAAGATAAATTGAATACGTTTTGCCGAAGAGCAAAATTTTTGTTTGAATACGATAACGCGCTTCCGATTGACCGTTACTGCTTTTTACAACCTTAACATCATATTCATCAAAAGTAATTTCTTTTTCGTGATATTTTGAATGTTCCGGGTCTAAAAACACACATTTAAGATAATTATCTACAACCGTTATATTTTTGCAATGAATGGACGAGGTGTATGCGCCCGTATCAATTTTAACTTCAACGTCTTCTAATGCCAATAACGGAAAATCTGCTTTGTCAATTCTGCCTATTTCTCTTTTCAAAATGAGGGTTTACAATTTAAGTGCAAGGTACTAAAATTGAATTTAGACAAAATTTAAAACTTTCAAGTTTACAATATTTCAATTTTTTTTGATAATATTACTTCTTATTCCGTTCCAAAAAAGCTATTATACTTTTTGAAATATCGATACCCGTCTTATTTTCAATTCCTTCAAGTCCTGGCGATGAGTTTATTTCCAAAATTAATGGGCCATTATTAGATTGTAAAATATCTACACCACAAACGCCGAGCTTCATTGCTTTGGCCGCTTTTATGGCAATATACTCTTCCTTACTGCTCAATTTAAGTGGTTCTGAAGTGCCGCCTCGATGCAAATTGCTTCGAAAATCGCCATCTTTACATTGCCTTTTCATTGCCGCAACCACCTTACCATCAACCACAATTGCCCTAATATCGGCACCTTTACTTTCTTCAATATATTCCTGAAGTACAAATTTTATGCGTGACGCCAACAAAGTTTCAATAATTGAAAGTGCATTTTTCCGTGATTCTGCCAAAATAACGCCTTCGCCATGTGTTCCTTCTACAATTTTAATAATTAAAGGTTTGTCTGGAAATGTTTTTAGTTGTTGCTCCGGATTTACATACGAAACCAAAACAGTTCGCGGAACTTCAATATTAAATTTTGAAAGTGCCTGAAAACAAGTCCATTTATCTCGCGAAAGCAAAATTCCTTCAGCCGCAACAGCCGTAAATACATTCATCGCTTCAAATTGCCGAACAACTGCAGTGCCGTAATAGGTATTTGAAGCGCCGATTCTAGGAATTATAGCTTCAATATTTTCAACATTTGCATCGATGTAAAAGAGAGAAGGCTTGCCATTTTCAACTGTAAGATCGCAATAATCCGGATCAATAATATCAATACGATGGTTGCGCGCTTCCGCTGCTTTTATGATGCTTTGGGTAGAATAAAGCGTTTCGCTTTTCGATAATATGGCTAAGTTCATCTAGTTTTATAAGTTGATGCAAGTTAGCCAAAATGCAAAACCATCCTTTTTTACTTTTTAAAAAATTAACAATTCAATATTCAGACGTCAGTAATCAGTAGCCAGTATTCAGTAAATTTTAAATCTTCCCTATTAAATGTTTTATATTTTTTCCTAACTTCACCCTTATAATTTGTGAAATACTCAAGGTTTGAATTTCACTCCCAAAAAATATTTATTTCTTATAAAAAAGCATTTAGCACCAAACACCCAGAATCCAGCAATTTTCAACCTCAAACTTTTCAGAAAACAAAACATAAGGTATCTTTGAAGTTATGGCAAAAGCTTCGGTAGCACTTCAAATCTCAACCCTTCCAGATTCGCCCGGCGTTTATCAATATTTTGATAAAGACGAGAAATTGCTATATGTTGGAAAGGCAAAAAATCTAAAAAAACGTGTTTCCAGTTACTTTACAAAACAGCAAGTTGGGCGTACGCGCGTGCTTGTAAAAAAAATTGAAACCATAAAACATATTGTGGTCGAAACAGAAACCGACGCGTTGCTGCTTGAAAATAATCTGATAAAAAAATACCAGCCGCGCTACAATATTATGTTGAAGGATGACAAAAGTTATCCGTGGATTTGCATAAAAAACGAGCGTTTCCCAAGAGTTTTCCCAACCCGAAGAATGATAAAAGACGGCTCGGAATATTATGGGCCGTACACAAGTATGAAAACGGTGCATACGTTGCTGGATTTAATTAAAAGTCTATATCCGCTGCGAACGTGTAATTATGATCTTGCTGAGGAAAAAATTCAAAATGGAAAATATAAGGTTTGTTTGGAATTTCATTTGGGAAATTGCGCCGGTCCTTGCGAAGGCTTATATCCTGAAACGGAATACAACGAAAATATTGAAGCCATCCGAAATATCGTAAAAGGTAATTTTAAGGAATCTTTGCATCGCTTTAAAAACGTAATGAAAAATTATGCTGAAGATTTAAAATTTGAAGATGCCCAACGCGTAAAAGATAAGATTAATGTATTGGAAAACTACCAATCTAAAAGCACAGTTGTAAATCCGAAAATTAATAATGTTGATGTTTTTAGCATTATTTCAGATGAAGGATATGCTTATGTAAATTTTCTTCAACTATCGCACGGCGCTATAATCCGTTCACATACTTTGGAAATTAAAAAACGTTTGGAAGAGCCAGATGAAGAGCTTTTGCAATTGGCAATTGTTGAAATTAGACAACGTTTCAACAGCCAATCCAATGAAATTTATTTACCTTTTGAAATAGAGTTGGGCGAAGATGTGAAAACGCATATTCCAAAGTTGGGCGATAAAAAAGCGATATTGGATTTAAGCATTCGCAATGCCAAATATTTTAGGATGGAACGCTTTAAGCAAGCAAAAATAGTAGATCCGGATAGGCACGAAAAGCGCGTAATGCAGCAGATGAAAAAAGATTTGCGCCTAAAAGAAGAACCGCGGCATATTGAATGTTTTGATAACAGTAATATACAAGGTACAAATCCCGTTGCAGCTTGCGTGGTTTTTAAAAACGGAAAACCGAGTAAAAGCGACTATCGTAAATTTAACATAAAAACGGTTGAAGGTCCCGATGATTTTGCAAGTATGGAAGAAGTTGTATATCGCCGTTACAAGAGATTGTTGGACGAAGAACAACCGCTGCCACAACTCATAATTATTGATGGTGGAAAAGGCCAACTTTCATCCGCCTTAAAAAGTTTGGATGCGTTGGAGCTTCGCGGAAAAATTGCAATTGTTGGTATTGCCAAGCGTTTGGAAGAATTATTTTACCCAAACGATCCAATACCTTTATATTTAGATAAAAAGAGCGAAACATTAAAAATAATACAACAACTTCGGAATGAAGCGCATAGATTTGGAATTACCTTTCACCGAAATAAACGTAGTAAACAAGCGTTGAATACAGAGTTGGAAACCATTCCGGGAATAGGCGAAAAAACCGTTGAAGATTTGTTGCGAAAATTTAAAAGCACCAAAAGAGTAAAAGAAGCAAGTTTTGAAGAAGTGGCAGAAATAGTTGGCTCGAGTAGGGCAAAGAAGATCGTTGGGTATTTTGAGAAAGTGAAATAAAATTCCAAATCACAACAATGCAAATTCCAAAATAAAAATCAAAAAAAGACAAATTTTAAAATACAATCGCTTAAACGGAAACGATAGTATCACAGACATTATTTTAAAGACACATTTGAAACTAAAAATAACCATACTTTTATTTATGTTTTCCCTGCTAATAATGGCGCAGGAAAAGCCTGCAGACAATCCTAAAGTCGGCCTCGTTTTAAGTGGTGGCGGCGCAAAAGGGTTGGCGCATATTGGCATATTAAAAGTTTTGGAAGAGGCTGGGGTTCGGATAGATTATATTGGTGGAACGAGTATGGGTGCCATTATCGGTGGGCTATATGCTTCGGGTTATACAGCTTCGCAGTTAGATTCGTTGTTTCGCAATACAGATTATACAACATTAATTCAAGATGATATTCCGCGTAGTGCCAAGACTTTTTATGAGAAAGAAGAGTCAGAGAAATATGCGCTAACGCTGCCATTCGATAAATTTCAAATATCTTTTCCTTCAGCTCTTTCAAAAGGGCAAAATGTGTATAATTTGCTTTCACGCCTAACATCTCAAGTAGATTCTATTTCAGATTTCAGCAAATTGCCTATTCCATTTTTCTGCGTGGCAACCAACATTGAAACGGGAAAAGAAGTTATTTTGGACAAAGGTTATTTGCCTAGAGCCATAACCGCAAGTGGCGCTTTACCTTCGCTTTTTAGCCCTGTTGAAATTGATGGAAAAATTCTTATGGATGGTGGTGTTGTAAATAATTATCCAATAGATGAGGTTCGCTCCAAGGGAATGGATATTATTATAGGCGCTGATGTGCAAGACAGCTTGAAGGACAGAAATTCGTTGAAATCGGCGCTTGAAGTTTTGGTGCAAATCAATAATTATCGAACCATAAATGATATGGTTAAAAAACGCGGAAAAACAGATGTTTATATTCAACCAGATATCAAAAACTTTTCAGTTGTAGATTTCACTTCCAGTAAGGAAATAGTAGAAGCGGGAGAAGAGGCGGCAAGAGCGAGTTTCGATATTTTAAAAAAAATTGGTGACAGGCAAAAACCAAAACCAAGATTACCCGTAAAATTGGATGATAGGACAACGCTGTATGTAAATGAAGTAACAATTGAAGGCAATAAAAATTACAGTCGCGCCTATGTTTTGGGAAAACTAAAATTACGAACGCCCGGTAAAACCACGTTTTTCGATTTTAACGAAGGCATCAACAATCTTTCGGCAACAGGTAATTTTCAAGATATAAATTATAGATTGGACAAGAATGCTGACAAAAGTTATAATATAACTTTCAATTTAAGGGAAAGTAATTCTACAATGCTTTTAAGGCTTGGTGCGCATTATGACAACTTATTTAAGACCGCAGCACTATTAAACATTACGCGTAAAAGACTTTTTACAAATAATGATATTGCTTCGTTAGATTTTGCGGTGGGCGATAATATTCGCTATAACTTCAATTATTACATAGACAAAGGGTTTTATTGGAGTATAGGTTTAAATAGTAGTTATGATAATTTTGATAAAAATGTCCCGATAGATTTTGCATTTCCCGACGCTCAAGTAGCGCTGAACAATCAGATTAATAAAATAAATCTTCAATATAGCGACTTCACAAATAAAATATATGCTGAAACAGTTTTTCAACGTGTGTTCTTATTAGGTTTGGGTGCAGAACATAAATATTTGCGCTATTTATCTGAAACGATTGGTATTGATGAAAATAATTTACCGAGAACAATTTTTGAAAGCACGAATTATTTCAGCGCATTCGGCTATTTAAAATATGATAGTTTTGATAATAGCTTTTTCCCAAAAGAAGGTGTTTTTTTTGATGGCGATTTTCATTTGTATCTTTTCGCCAATGGCAGAAATGAAGACTTCGATCAATTTTCAATCGGAAAAGCTCGGTTTGGGTATGCAAAATCTTTCGCCACGAAACTTTCTGCACTTATTGAAACTGAAGGTGGATTTAAAATTGGCGGCAACACAACATCAAGTTTAGATTTTTTTGCGGGAGGTTTCGGCTATAAACGTGTAAATAACATTGTTCCATTTTATGGTTATGAGGCACTCAGCTTGCGTGGCGATACGTACCTAAAAGCCGGAATTACGTTCGATTATGAATTTATAAGAAAGAACCATTTAAATATATCCGCGAACATTGCCAATATTGGCGACGATCTTTTTACAGACGGCCAATGGATAGATGGTATAGATTATAGCGGCTACGCAATTGGTTATGGCCTGGAAACCTTTTTGGGCCCGATGGAAATAAAATACAGCATTTCTCCAGAACGTGATAAAGGCGAATGGTTTGTTAGCGTTGGGTATAGGTTTTAATAAAACCTTAAACCTCTCGCAGCAAAATTTTTCCGATATTTGTTTGAAATGAGTGAAAAAGTTATTTGGTTATATAGTTACTTCAAAAAATTAATAACCCAATAACCCTATAATCTAATAACACAACACAAAATGCCCTTCTACCATAAATTAGGAAAAATACCGCACAAACGTCATACACAGTTTCGTAAAGAGGATGGCAGTTTGTACAGCGAGCAACTTTTTGGCACAATAGGTTTTGACGGTATGTACACCAATATGTACCACGAATATCGCCCAACTCAAGTAAAAGAAATTGTAAAGCAATATAATGTTGCTCCAAAAATTGCAAAAGCAAACAATATTCAATCTTATAAAATGAAGGGCTTCAACATAAAGCCTGAGAAAGATTATTTAGAAAGCCGTAAAACAGTTTTAACAAATTCTGATTGTAGCATAATCCTTGCTGCACCACAAAACTCGCAGACCGATTATTTCTACAAAAATACCGATGCCGATGAAATGATTTTCATCCACAAAGGCTCAGGAAAATTAAAAACCCATTTAGGTAATTTAGATTTCAGTTACGGAGATTATTTAGTTATTCCGCGCGGTATTATCTACCAAATATATTTTGATACTGAAGATAATCGTCTTTTTATAGTTGAAAGTCGCCGACCTATTTACACACCAAAACGATATAGAAACCATTTTGGGCAATTGTTGGAACATTCACCCTATTGCGAGCGCGACATCCGCAGGCCCTACGAACTTGAAACGCACGATGAAAAAGGCGATTTTATAATAAAAGTAAAAAAGCAAAATGATATTTTTGAAATGAAATACGCCACGCATCCTTTTGATGTTGTGGGTTATGATGGTTTTAATTATCCTTATGCGCTTTCAATTCACGATTTTGAGCCTATAACGGGAAGAATACACCAACCGCCGCCAGTACATCAAACTTTTGAAACCGATGCTTTTGTAGTTTGTAGCTTTGTGCCACGATTATACGATTATCACCCAGATAGCATTCCTGCACCTTATAACCACAGCAACATAGATAGCGATGAGGTTTTGTATTATGTTGATGGCGATTTTATGAGTCGAAACGATATTGGTCCGGGCTATATTTCGCTCCACCCATCAGGTATTCCACACGGTCCGCATCCCGGCGCAACGGAACGTAGCATAGGCAAAACAAAAACAGATGAACTTGCGGTTATGGTAGATACTTTTAAACCATTAATGGTTACAGAAGATGGGTTGTCATTGACGGATGGTACGTATTACCAAAGTTGGCTGGAGCATTAAGCATCAAAAAAAGTTAGCAGTTTTCATTAGCGGTAAGCTGTATTGATGAAGATATTCTTAAATAATATTTTTATTAAGATAAAAAATAACAGTTTGCGGATCACAAAGCAACGAATCACAGAGTAACAAATTAATAAATTATGTCAAAAGAAATAAAATCAGTAGATTACGGCTTAGAGAAAATATTTGAAGGTGCAGCAGATTTCCTTCCACTTTTAGGAACAGATTATGTAGAGTTTTATGTTGGTAATGCCAAGCAATCTGCACATTTTTATAAAACGGCCTTCGGTTTTCAATCGTATGCGTATCGAGGTTTGGAAACTGGCTCAAAAGATTCTGTAAGTTATGTTTTAAAGCAGGATAAAATTAGGTTAGTGCTTACAACACCTTTAAATAGCAGCTCACCAATTAATAACCATATTGTAAAACATGGCGACGGCGTAAAAGTAATCGCATTATGGGTTGACGACGCCACAAGCGCTTTTGAAGAAACTACAAAAAGAGGCGCCAAACCCTATTTGGAGCCAATTACTGAAAAAGACGAACACGGCGAAGTAGTGCGAAGCGGTATTTATACCTATGGCGAAACCGTACATATGTTCGTAGAACGTAAAAATTACAAAGGCAAATTTTTACCAGGTTTCCGTGAGTGGAAAAGCGATTATAATCCAGAACCAACTGGCCTTAAATATATAGACCATATGGTTGGCAATGTAGGTTGGGGAGAAATGAACACGTGGGTAAATTGGTATGAAGAAGTAATGGGTTTTGTAAACTTTCTTTCTTTTGACGACAAGCAGATTACAACCGAATATTCTGCCTTAATGAGCAAGGTAATGAGTAACGGTAACGGCCGTATTAAATTTCCGATAAATGAACCTGCAAAAGGTGTAAAGAAATCGCAAATTGAAGAATATTTAGATTTTTATGAAAGTCCGGGCGTGCAACATTTAGCCGTTGCAACAGACGATGTAATAAAAACCGTGGCACAATTAAAAGCTAGAGGAGTAGAATTTTTACCTCCGCCACCTCAAGCATACTACGACGATATCCCAAGAAGATTGGGTGCGCATATGGATGTAATGAAAGAAGATATTAAAGAACTTCAAAGACTTTCAATATTGGTAGATGCAGATGAAGAAGGCTATTTGCTTCAAATTTTTACAAAACCGTTAGAAGACCGCCCAACGTTATTTTTTGAAATAATTCAAAGAATGGGTGCAAAAGGCTTTGGAGCAGGTAATTTTAAAGCACTTTTTGAATCTATTGAACGTGAACAAGCGCAACGAGGCACATTATAATATTTCAAAAATTGTGTTTATTTAATTTATGTAAAAATGAGTTTGAGGTTTTAGATAAAAATTTCAAACTCGTTTTTATGAAAATATTCAGTAACAAATCTTTATTTTGGTCGTTTTATCTTAAACCATAATAGCCAATTCCAGCCAATAAAGGTTATAAATATATTTTTGGAACAGAAGTTGTTTTAAATTCAGAATATAATTAGAGAAAAATGAGAAAACTACTTCTGCTTGCCTTCATATTTACTATTTCCGTAATTAATGCCCAAGAAAGTGCGTATGGAGCAGGCGAATTTTTAAAATTTCGCGTTCATTATGGTTTAATAACAGCTGGTTATTCAACGCTTCAAGTAAAAGACGCCACAATTAATGGCAAAAATGTTTTTCATGTAAAAGGTTATGGGGAAACAACGGGTGTTACTTCCTGGGTTTTTGGAGTTGAGGATGATTACCAAACTTATATAGATAAGCAAACAAATGAACCGCAGAGGTTTATTCGGAAAATAGATGAAGGTGGGCACACAAAGGATATTCAGATAGATTACAACCATAGCACTAACAAGGCCACTGTTTTTGATAAAAAGCACGACACAAAAGAAGTTTTCTCTTTTCCAGATGACGCTCAAGACATGGTTTCCTCTTTTTATTATTTAAGAAACAAACTCGACACAAAAAATTTAAAAGTTGGACAAACGGTAGATATGAATATGTTCTACGACAAAGAAAATTATAAATTTAGGATAAAATTCTTGGGTCGCGAAACCTTAAAAACTACTTTTGGCAAAGTTTCATGCCTAATATTTAGACCGTACGTAGAAGCGGGCAGGGTTTTTAAAGAGCAAGAAAGCCTAACACTTTGGGTTAGTGATGATGAGAATAAAATCCCAATGCTTATTAAGGCAGACTTAGCAGTTGGATCCTTAAAAGCAACATTAATAGAATTTAAGGGTTTGAAACATCAATTTAAAATAATTGCCGATTAAATAGGCAACTAAAATTAACTAGTAGAAAAAGATTTAGAATTGAAAAGATTTTTTAGTGCCTACATAATAATTGCCCTATCTATATTTGCATTTACTGCCTGCGAGAAAAATAAAGATGATATTATAGATGATACCTCTACTGTTTTTGAAGACCCAATAATTACTGAATACGGTTATATTTTAAACGATTACAATGTTGTAAGAGATACAATAAGACGTGGCGATACTTTTGGTGATATTCTTAGTGCAAACGGGGTTTCAACAGACAAAATAATGCTGGTTGCCACCAAATTTAAGGATAGTTTTAATCTTCGCCGGATAGTTGCAGGAAAACCTTATGTATTGCTAAATAGTAAGGATTCTACAAATACAACACAAGTTTTTATTTACGAACCAAATAAGGAAGAATTTGCGGTAGTTGATTTTAGAAACGATGTAAACTGTTTTACAACACAACGCCCTATAAGTTATGTTGAGCGTACAGCTTCTGGAATAATTGAAGGTTCACTTTCTGAAACGATGGACGCTCAAAATTTGAGCGCGAATATGACCGACCAGTTAGCCAAAATATATGCTTGGACGGTTAACTTTTTTAAAGTACAACCCGGGGATCGTTTTAAAGTTGTTTACGTTGAAAAATATATTGAAGATACTATTCCTGGAGGCGTGCAAGAAATAAAAGCTGCATATTTTGAGCATAAGGGAAAGCCGCTTTACGCCTTCAATTTTACGACTGATTCAATTAAAGGTGTTAGCGATTATTATGATGATAAAGCTGCCAATTTAAAACGAGCATTTTTAAAAGCACCTGTAAAGTTCAGCCGAATTTCTTCAAAATATAATTTAAATCGGCGTATTGCATATTATGGTTACAAGTTAAGGCCTCACCGAGGTACAGATTTTGCGGCTCCAATTGGGACACCTATTTTAGCAACTAGTGATGGAACCGTTATTAAATCTGAAAGGAGAGGCGGTAACGGTAATTACGTAAAAATAAAACATAATAGCACTTATGAAACGCAATATCTACATATGCGCGACAGAAAAGTAAAGGTTGGCCAACATGTTAGCCAAGGAGATGTAATTGGCTGGGTTGGTATGACGGGCAATACGGGAGGTCCTCACGTTTGCTATCGTTTTTGGAAAAATGGTAAAGAGATAGATCCCTTTAAAGAAGATTTGCCATTTTCACAACCTCTTGCCAAAGAATACCAACAAAAATATTTCAACTTTATTAAACCTTTAAAGGATCAAATTGATTGTGTACAATACAATTAAAATCCTATTTTTTAAATGTTTATAAGTTTGTTATTAATTAAAAAACACTATATCAATACATTAGGAAGCCTCCTTCTATCTTTGTAGGAATAATCCATTTATTATTCTTTTCTTAACATTCAGATTTATTTTTAGACTAACAAAGTGGCGTATTTTTGCCGAAAATTTTAAACTTAATAAAAAGGGTATGAAACAACTTTTACTTTTATTCATTTTAGTGAGCGGATTTACCGCTTTTGCGCAAGGTACTATAACTGGAGTTGTGGTAGATGGTGAAATAAATGCACCATTACCAGGCGCTAACGTAATTGAAATGGGCTCAAATAACGGAGCCGTTACAGATTTTGACGGTAAATTTAATCTAGATGTTGCTGCATCTACTGGCACAGTTACTATTAGTTATGTTGGTTTTGTAAGCAAAAAGATGACCTTCACACTTACAAACGGGAAGGTAAATTTGGGAACAATAATGTTGTCTCCAGATGCAGATGCATTAACCGAAGTGGTTATTACTGCTTCAGGCGTTGTGGATATTGCGAAGGACAGACAAACTCCTGTTGCAGTTTCTACCATTAGAGCCGAAGAGATTCAAGAAAAATTGGGTTCGCAAGAATTCCCTGAGATTTTAAATAATACGCCATCCATTTACGCTACAAAACAAGGTGGTGGTTTTGGTGATTCTCGTATAAATATTCGTGGTTTCGATACTCAAAACTCTGCTGTATTGATTAATGGTATTCCTGTTAACGATATGGAGAATGGTGTTGTATATTGGAGTAACTGGGCAGGTTTGTCCGACGTAGCTTCTGCTATCCAAGTACAACGTGGTTTGGGTTCTTCAAAACTGACCGTATCTTCAGTTGGTGGTACCATTAACGTAGTAACAAGAAGTGCAGATAGACGTCAGGGTGGTTTTTTCTCTGGAAGTGTTGGTAACGATAATTACTTAAAGAATGTAGTTTCTTACTCTACAGGGCTTTCAGACAAAGGTTGGTCTAGTTCTTATCTTTTCAGTAGGACAATTGGTGATGGTTATGTAGATGGTACTGAGTTTGAAGGATACAATTATTATATTGGTGTGGGTTACAAACCTAACGATAAACACATGTTCGAATTTACATTAACTGGCGCACCACAGCAACACAACCAACGTAGTTTTGCACCAACTATTGATGATTATATTAAATATGGCAGTGACGGGGAACCAAGAATAAAATACAATAGCGATTGGGGTTTGCGTAATGGACGAGAATTTTCATTTGCTGGAAACTTTTACCATAAACCATTGGCCTCCTTAAACTGGGATTGGAATATTTCCGAAAAATCAAAATTAAGTACTTCCATATATGCATCATTCGGCCGTGGAGGTTCTGTAGGTTCAATTGGTAAAATAAATAATAAGCAGTCTTTTCAACTAACCAAAACAGAAAATGGTTTAGTGCCTGTAGACGATATTATAAATTATAACACAGGAGGCTTCGAGCCTGGTTTAGGTGGTGTACGTTTTGGCTACAGCGGTGGTGGCGGTGCTTATCAAGGACAATTTGTAAATGGTAATAGTAGCAGCTCTCAGTTTGCAACAGACGGTTCATATATAAGTGGAAGACAAAACGGTATTTCACAACGTTCTTCCGTTAACTCTCACAACTGGTATGGACTAATTTCTGATTTCGAAACTAAGCTAACTGAAAACCTTACGTTAGATTTAGGAATAGATTTACGTACATACAAAGGCTTTCACTATCGTAGATTAGTAGATTTATTGGGTGCAGATGCATACGTTGACAGCGATAATATAAACAATCCTTACAGATTTTTAACTGAAACGTATAAGCCAACAGCTGGTAATGCCTTCAATGTTTTTAGTAGTATAGATGATGAAGAAAAAATAGATTATTACAACATTGGTAAAGTTAGCTGGTTGGGAGGTTTTACGCAATTGGAATACGTAAATAATAATGTTTCCGCCTTCATTCAAGGTGCCGTTTCAAATCAAGGTTTTGAAAGGGTTGATTACTTTAACTATTTAGATTCAGATCCCCTTCAAGAATCGGGTGTTGAGAATATTTTGGGCGGTAACGTTAAAGGTGGAATTAACTATAATTTAGACGAGAAAAACAACATTTTTGCGAATGCAGGTTATTATTCAAAACAGCCATTATTTGATGCAGTGTTTCCTAACTTCGTTTCAAATGAAGTAAATTCAGACCTTCAAAATGAAAAAATTATTGGTACTGAAGTTGGTTATGGGTTCAGAACAAGAGCATTCCGAGCAAATGTCAATTTATATCGTACAAGTTGGGATGACAGGTTTACAACAATATCGCAGACAATTGGAGACGTTCGCGGTACTGCAAACTTACAAGGTATAAAACAAGTACATATGGGTGCAGAGTTTGATTTTTCTGCTCGTATTAATGAAGTTATATCTTTTAATGGAATGGTTTCTTATGGCGATTGGCGTTATAAAGGCGATGTGTCTGCTACATTTTTTGATGAGAGTAACCAACCTGTTATTGTTGATGGACAACCAAAAGTGGCAACATTATATTTAGATGATATAAAAGTTGGAGACGCTGCACAATTTACAGCATCATTGGGTACGTCAATAAATATCTTAGAGAATCTAAAAATAGATGCTAACTACCGTTTTGCTGATAGATTATACGCTTCAATCAATGCTGCAGATTTTTCTTCACAGGACAATAATGGTAGTTTAGAATTGCCAAGTTTTGGTTTGTTGGATGCAGGTCTTTCTTTCAACGTGCCATTTTTAAAGAATCAGACTTTGGAATTTAGACTAAACGTTAATAACGTACTTGATACAACTTATATTTCTGAATCTGAGACTAATATTTTTTCTAGTGATCTTATTAATCGTAATAATCCAGATCTTGGTACTTATGCAAGTAATGGTAGAGTTTATGATGGCGTTGCTAGTGCAAACCGTGTATTCTTCGGTTTTGGAACTACTTGGAATACGAGCGTAAGATTAAATTTCTAAAAATAAAGTAGCATAATCTATAACCGCTCTATTCAAAATAGGGCGGTTTTTTTATGCAATAAAAACTATCTTTGAATTTTCACAAAATATCTTATATAATGTATACTACCATTCAATTCATTCATTCTTATTGGGCTTATTTAGTATTGCTTGTTGTACTTCTTGCAACCTTCAATGCAGTTATTGGTTATTTTTCAAAAAAGGAATATGGCCCTAAAGATTTTAGGATTTCATTGTTTGCACTTATTGTAACGCATATTCAATTATTAATTGGGTTGATTTTATATTTTGTGTCTCCATTAGGTTTGCAATCCATAAGCAATAACGGTATAAGTGCGGTTATGAAAGATTCTACATTAAGATTATTTGCGGTGGAACATCCTTTGGTAATGATACTAACTGTTGTTTTTATAACAATAGGCTATTCTAAGCATAAAAAGAAGCTGGTCTCTACCGGAAAGTTTAAGATGTTGGCAATTTTCTACTCACTGGTTTTGGTTTTAATGTTAAGCAGAATTCCTTGGAGTGTTTGGCTTTAAATTGATTAAAATACTTTTCTCCTTTCTAAATTTTTTAAAATCTACAGTCTTCCTGTTTACAGTTAATAAAGTCCTTCGGAAATTTAATAACTGCTGAGGTTTAAAATGATGGAAGTAAAGCTTTGGTATCTCCCGAAAAATACAATATTTAGCGAGGCTTGATAATCCAAAATAGGCATATTAAATACGAAGTTTTTATATAATAATGCCCGCAATTGGTATCGTCAAAAATCTAATCTTTTATCAAAGCATAAATAAGCGTACATTTCAACCATATAAGAAACGTAAAAGTATGCTTTCCCAATCTGAACTTCGCTACACGTTAGCTTTGCAACGCGCTCCAAATCTTGGCGATACTTCAGCCAAAAAATTATTGCGCGCAGTTGGTTCGGCTGAAGCAATTTTTAAAGAAAGGAAAAGTAATCTCCTAAAAATTGATGGAATTGGCGCGTTTAAATTGCAAGATTTAAATGAAAATTTATTGCTGGAACAAGCCGAACTTGAAATGCGTTTTATTGAAAAGGAAAACATTCAAGTTTGTTATTTTCAAGATAAAGATTATCCCGACAAATTAAAGCAATGTCTTGATGGACCAATACTTATATTTCAAGCTGGCAATATTGATATTCAGAACAAAAAAATAATAAGCATTGTTGGCACCCGAAAAATTACAAGTTACGGTTCTCAATTTTGTGAACGTTTAATTGAAGATCTCGCTCCACTAAATCCAGTAATTGTTTCGGGCTTGGCATATGGAGTGGACATTTGCGCACATAAAGCGGCAATAGATCACAATTTGCAGACAATTGCCTGCACAGCGCATGGATTGAATCAAATCTATCCTAAAATCCATAAAAAGTACGCCGCCAAAATTGAAGAAAATGGTGGCTTTATCACAGAATTTTGGAGTAGTGATACATTTGACAGAAATAATTTTCTAAAACGAAATAGAATAATTGCAGGTCTTTCTGAAGCTACTATCGTAATAGAATCAGCCGAAAAAGGTGGAAGTCTAGTAACTGCCGACATTGCCAATAGTTATGACCGTGAAGTTTATGCCTTACCAGGCCGAGCGACAGATAGCCAAAGCCAAGGGTGCAATAATCTCATTAAATACCAACGCGCACAAATGATTACGAGCGCGGCAGACCTTATTTTTCAATTAGGTTGGGAAGTCCACAATCAAAAGCCAAAAGCGCAGCAAACCCAACTTTTTGTAGAATTAACTGAAGAAGAAAAAATAGTTTTCAGATATTTAAAAGAAAAAGACAAAGAATTGCTTGATGTCATCGCAATACAATGCAATATGCCAACTTATAAATTGGCGTCAATTCTATTAGCTATGGAATTGAAAGGAGTAATACGGCCTTTGCCCGGAAAACTTTTTCAACTTATCTAAATTATGGGGTAAAAACCCCTGCCAAAAAGGGTCTTACATTTTTGCGGCAAACTAACATAACTCGCATCTTTGTATAGCTTAATTAATTGGGGAGTTAAATTAGCCTGATAAAAGGCCTTTCAGAAATGATTGGCCTTTTTCATTTTAAAATAAAAAAAATATTTGCAGGAATAAGAGTAGTTTTAATTTTGCTTACTGCTTATACCCTAATTTACTTCTAACCCTTCCCAAAACTTCATTTGCAACGGTTTGTGCTTTTTTAGATCCAATTTCTAAAGCTTCATCAATTTCGGCGAGATTTGCCATAAAATAATTATATTTAGTTCTTTCTGTCTCGAATCTTGAAACAATCAGTTCAAATAAAGCTTGTTTGGCGTGACCGTATCCATAATTTCCGCCTGCGTAATTTTCACGCATTTTAGTTATTTCAGCAGAAGAAGCCAACAATTTAAAAATTCCAAAAACATTGCACGTATCAGGATTTTTAGGTTCTTCCATTGGCGTGCTGTCCGTTTCAATACCCATTATTTGTTTCCGAAGTGCTTTATCTGCCAAAAATATATTTATAATATTATCCTTGCTTTTACTCATTTTTGCGCCATCGGTTCCGGGCACATACATAGTTTCGTCTTGTACTTTTCCTTCCGGTATTACAAAGGTTTCTCCCATTTTTGCGTGAAAGCGGGTTGCAACATCACGTGTCATCTCAATGTGTTGCATTTGGTCTTTTCCAACTGGGATTATGTTAGCGTCGTAAAGCAAAATATCTGCCGCCATAAGCATTGGATAGGTAAAGAGACCTGCATTTACATCTTCCAATCTATCGGCCTTATCTTTAAAACTATGTGCAAGTGTTAAACGTTGATACGGAAAAAAGCAACTTAAATACCAAGAAAGTTCTGTGGTTTGGGTTACATCGCTCTGTCTGTAAAAAACCGCTCGGTTTATATCTAAACCGCAGGCAAGCCAAGTTGCCGCTGTACTGTAGGTATTTTCCTTTAATGTTTTTGCATCCTTTATTTGTGTTAGTGAATGTAAATCTGCAATAAATAAAAAGGAATCATTTTTTGGGTCGTTCGCCATTTGTATTGCTGGCAAAATTGCGCCCAATAAATTTCCTAAATGTGGTGTGCCCGTACTTTGTACGCCTGTAAGTATTCGTGCCATGTCTATTGCGCATTTCGACTCCGCTCAATGTAAACTCCAGCGGGTATCTGTTAAATGAAATTTAATTTGGCACAAAGGTACTTTATTCTATGTATTTGCTTAATTCAAATCACTATTTTTGGCATACAATGAAATTGTTTCACTACATATTTGCAACGCTCTACCGTATATGGTTTTATACGCTAATTGCAGTGGCCATTATTATACTTTTCCCATTTTTGGTAATAAGTATTTTAAAACAGGAATGGTATCCTTTCTTTTTTAGATTGGCACGTATTTGGGCAACTATTGTAATATTCGGAATGGGTTTTTATCCAATCGTTAAACGAGAATCGAAATACAAAAAAGGCCAAAGCTACATGTTTGTAGCCAATCACACATCAATGACAGATATTATGTTGATGTTGTATGTAAACTCTAATCCGTTTGTGTTTGTTGGAAAAAAGGAACTTGGAAAGCTCCCATTATTTGGTTTTTTTTATAAACGGACGTGTATTTTGGTAGACAGGAATAATCCAAAAAGTAGGTTAGAAGTTTTTGAAAGTGCGCAGGAAAGATTAAACAGAGGTTTAAGCGTTTGTATTTTCCCCGAAGGCGGCGTACCGGAAGACTTATCGGTAACTTTAGATACATTTAAAGATGGTGCTTTCCGTTTGGCGATAGAGCATCAAATTGAAATTGCCCCAATAACATTTCACGATAATAAAAAGCGTTTCTCTTATTCATTTTTTACTGGTACTCCCGGAAAAATGAGAGTTACAATACATAAAACAATACAAACAGCAAATCTTACCTTGGATAATAGAAAAGCTTTAAAAGAACAAACGCGCGAAGTTATTTTGAATGAATTACTCAAGCCGACAGTTTAGGAAGTTTTTACGGTTGCCGAGACGAGAGAAGTCGAAACCTTTTTAGTTATGCTATCCAAATCGTTTCGATTACGCTCAAACCGACATTGTAAATTTCAGTTAATTTTTAGTCATAAGTCTTAACTCAATTTAGCGCAAGCTGAATAAGTCCTATGTCTAAAGTTTAAAGTATTCCATCTCAAATCAATAAAATAAAAAAACCGTCCTATGGCGAAGAACGGTTTTTCCAAAAAAATCAATTATCCAATTTCACTTGGAAACAAACCAACTTAAAAATCTTTCCTATTTTAAAATTTAAAACTAAAACCGGTATAAACGCCCAAATAATAAGGCTTAAAGCTTACTTGAGAATCTGTGTACGGGTTTAATTGATATTTAAACATAGGTTCTATATTAAACAAAAACTTTTTAGATATTTTATAATCAAGTCCTAAACCAATATTGGTTGTAAAACTAATACTGTTTAAATTGTTGGCCTCACCAATTACAGTATCAAAATTATCTGCTGAAACTGAAACTTCGTTTGTACTTAAAAATAAACTACTTAAACCACCAATTAGATTAACACCAATTTTGGTGTCCAATAATGCGTATTTTAATTCTAAAGGCACTTCAACATAATTCAATTTTTGATTTATAAACGCATCCCCTTTAGTAGATTTTGGAACAATATTTCCAAATTCGCCATTATTGGTATTGGCTAAGGTTGCCAAAGTCCCTTTATCAACTGCGAAAAGTACAGCGCTTCCATTTCCATTATTATAATTTACGCCTCTTGGTGCAGCTGCAATTGGACCTGTGCCAACTTCTACGCCGCCAGTGCTATAACTTAAATTTACGTTGCTAATACCACTGCGAATACTAAGTTTTTTATTGATTGCGTAGCTAACCTGCACGCCGTAACTTAAATTAACATCACCATTTTTTTGATTATCGCTAAGGCTTTCGTCTAAAGACGAACCATTGCCTAAACTGCTGTAATAAACGGGTGCAACATTTGGTGCAACAATCCATCTATTTTCCGGAGTTTCTTTTACAGATATTGGGGTAGTTTTATCTTTTTCAGCAACTGAGTCGAAAATTGATTTTTTTTCAGATTCAGATTTTTTTGTTACATCTGTTTCATTTTTGGCGATTGCATTTTTAGTATCAATATTTTCAGCATTGTTGCTATCTTTCAACTCGTTATCCAAGTTTTCTTTCGGCTGCATTTTTTCAACTGCAACAGCTTCTGAAGTGTTTTTTGAAGTATCCGCTTTTTCTAAATTGTCCTTTTTCAACCTAGTTTCTTTTGAAGAATTTTTCAATTTGGTTGCTTCCGAAGTATTTGTTGAAGCGACAACATTTTTCTTTTCTGCTGAATTATTCAAAAAAGATTTCTTTTCGTTTGAAGAAGACACAACAGTATTTTTAGATTTTTCTTTAATTGAATTTTTTTCTTCCGAAGAAGTTACAGACGAATTCTTGGTCGAATTATAATTATTTTTAATCGTATTATCTTCCGAAGAATTATATTCAGAATTCTCTTTTGAATTTAAAACATCTTCCGATACAACTTGATTATTTTTTTCAATTTGGTTTTCAGTAGTTATATTTTCTAAAGGCTTTTCAGTTGTTGTAATGGAAGGAGTTTCAATTTGGTTGTTATTCACAGAAATACCAATAGTTACCAACAAAGCTATAAGCGCAGCTACACCGGCAAGTTTCCACCAAAGCGGAATAACTTTACGATCATCTTTTTCTTCCGCTATTTTTGCTTGGATATTTGCCCAAACATCTGGCGAAGGAGTAGCTTCAAAATTTTTGAAACCTTCCTTAAAGAGATTGTCTATATGCTTTTTATTTTTCATTATTATTATAAAACTTTTGTCTTTTCAAGCCCAATTAAATTACACTATTCAAGTAATTTAATTTTCTCGACTACTTAACCCCAAATAAATCGATGGGCTCGAATTGACACTACAAATGCTTTCGTGTTATAGATTTATGCATTTATAATTATTTTGAATTTCTTATTTTTATATATTCTTCAACCTTATTTTTTAAAATAATCCGCGCACGTGCAAGGTTACTTTTAGATGTGCCTTCATTAATTTCGAGCAAAGCTGCTATTTCCTTATGTTGGTAACCGTCTAAAACATACATTGAAAAAACCAATCTATATCTATCTGGTAATTCCTGCACTATTTTCAACAAAAATTCTAAGGGAATGTTGTCATCTTCAGAGTATAATTCAACATCCTCATCTTCAAGTTGCTCTTCACCTATAATGCTGAAAACTTTTTGTTTTCTGTACTTTTGTAAAACTGTATTGACGGTTACACGCTTCAACCAACCTTCAAAACTGCCTTTGTCTTTAAACTGATCAATCTTCTTAAAAATGATTATAAATGCATCTTGCAGATTATCCTGTGCCTCGGCATAATTGGGCGAGTACCGAAGGCATATTGCGAAAAGTGTACTGCTAAACTGCTTGTACAAATCACTTTGTGCCTGCGCATCCTGCTTTTTACATTTATGTATGAGCTCTTTTAAAGTCAAATTGCAGCGCCGAGATTTATAAAAAGTGTATTTACCTCTATTTATTAAAGAGGGCAACCATTTAATAATCAAGGTCTCTACATAGAGTAGATACTTAAGTTTTTAAATGGTTGCGTTAAGAAAAGTTTATTTTGTGTTAATGGCTTTTATAGAAGCTTTAATTTTGGTTTCAAGTTCATCCGCCAAATCTGGATTGTCCAGCAATAGTGCTTTTACAGCATCACGGCCTTGCCCTAGTTTTGTTTCATCATAACTAAACCAAGATCCAGCTTTTTTAATTATTTCAAAATCTACGCCCAAGTCAATAATCTCACCAACTTTGCTAATTCCTTCGCCATACATAATGTCGAATTCGGCTTGTCTAAATGGTGGCGCAACCTTGTTTTTTACCACTTTTACACGGGTTTTATTACCCATTGCGTTGCTATCGCTATCTTTAATCTGGGTTGAACGGCGAATATCCAAACGTACTGAACAGTAGAATTTTAACGCATTACCACCGGTTGTAGTTTCAGGATTACCGAACATTACGCCAATTTTTTCACGCAGTTGGTTTATAAATATTACGGTACAATTTGTTTTGCTGATTGATCCAGTTAGCTTTCTCAGGGCTTGGCTCATTAATCGTGCGTGAAGACCCATTTTGCTATCGCCCATCTCGCCTTCAATTTCAGCTTTTGGAGTAAGAGCTGCAACGGAATCTATTACAATAATATCTATTGCTCCGGAGCGAATTAGGTTATCGGCTATTTCCAAAGCTTGCTCGCCGTTGTCCGGTTGTGAGATAATCAAGTTTTCAATATCTACGCCCAATTTTTCGGCATAATATCTATCAAAAGCGTGCTCTGCGTCAATAAAAGCTGCAATGCCTCCCATTTTTTGCGCTTCAGCAATTGCATGGAGCGTTAAGGTTGTTTTACCAGAACTTTCTGGGCCGTAAATTTCAATAACACGTCCGCGTGGATAGCCACCAACGCCTAAAGCAACATCAAGGCCAAGTGAGCCTGTTGGTATTACTTCAACTTCTTGCACAGCGCTGTCGCCCATTTTCATAACGGCACCTTTACCGTATGTTTTATCAAGTTTATCTAATGTAAGTTTTAATGCTTTTAATTTCGCGTCTTTCTCGCCGCTATCCTTTTCTTTAGCCATTTTATGTGTGATTTTTTAGTAGAATTTTAAATTGGTCAATGCAAAAAAAGTCGCAAAAGACCTAATTGGCTAAGGTACTATTTTCTTGAATGAGTGGCAAAAAGAATGATTGCGGAAATTGAATTTTATTAACAAATTTTGAATGGGAGAGATCTCTAGTAATTTGGTTTAAGAAACTTAAAATAACTTCTATTTTACAGCAAGAATGAAAAGGTTAATGTTAGAGGTATAAATAAATTAATTAAAGAAAAGCTAAATACATATTAGATTTTAACTCAATTTTATTTTTTCTCGACGTACTCTCCTTCTTTCCAGTTTTTTTCTTCTTCAAGCCATTTTAGCAAATCAGAAATAAATCCAAAAAGTATTGCTTTGTCCATAGCTTGATCAAAATTAATACAGCCGTCAATTTCTCGAAATGTAACAAATTTTTTATGAAATGGTTTATCACCTTTAATTACAAAAGAATGTGAATCTCCAATATTTAGATGAGAATCATCTTCAATTTTATTGCTTCTTTTAATTTTATCAATAATAAATATTGTAGAAACACAAGGGTGGTAAGAGTCAGCCATACTAATCTAAGCTTGTAAAAGTTCCAGCTTTTTAGCAAATTGATCTCCGGTGTGCATTATTTGCTCAATAACAGTATTAGTTTGTTTAACATTGAAAGACATAGAGGTAATCGAGTTTTTTTCAGATGTAAGATTCCAGCCCATGTCGGAAAGTTCAAATTCTAAGCCTTTACCAAACTTTTCTGCGCTTAAACAAAATAATCTAACAGCTTCTTCAATTGCTTTATCAGCATCGTTTGAAGTACATTTAGAAAATGTTTTAATTCCGAAAAGAGGAATATCTATTGAAAGAAAGCCATCAGCACTAGGTTTATCCCATACAGGCATAGCAATTGAAACAGAATTTAAAATTCCGTTAATTCTAAGTATTTCTATATTAGCTTTGTTAGATTCCATAGTTAGCATCAAGCAAATTGTTATTTAACTTGTGAAAACAAATTTATACTTAATTACTGTGTCAACAACAACAACAGTAGATTGATTTTATTGTTATGAGCAGGACTATAACGTTTGCCTATATCTTTCTTATAATCTAATACGTTAGCAATATAAGAATATTAAAACTATATGTCCTTCATTAAGAATTTATGAAAGCTTTTCTTATTCTTAAGAATAATTTTTAGCTTAGAATATCTCAAATTCGTTTAAGATGAACTTAAATCTTTGACGAAGTTCAGAATCAGAGCAAAAAAAAGAAAACTATTTTCTATTATTTTGACTACCATTATCACTCAAGCTAATAGAATCAAAGATTTCTATATATTTATCAAATTTCCCCATTCCCCAAAAAACCCTTAAATTTGCACCCACTTAAAACAAATCTTTTTTCACTTAAAAAAGTATAGCATGCAACTGTACAATACCTTAAGCGCAAAAGAAAGGGAAGCTTTATTAGAAGAAGCTGGCGATGAGCGTTTAACTCTTTCTTTTTATCAATATGCCAAAATTGGCAATCCACATCTTTTTAGAAATCACCTATTTATTGCTTGGGATCAAATGGAAGTTCTTGGCCGTATTTATGTTGCCCACGAAGGTATAAATGCCCAGCTTTCTGTTCCGGCGCAAAATTTTACAATCTTCAAAGATTTTTTAGATGGCATCTTTTTCCTCGAAAATGTGCGGTTAAATATCGCCATAGAACACGACCTTAAATCTTTTTTAAAGCTGAAAGTAAAAGTGCGTGATAAAATAGTAGCCGACGGTTTAAACGATGAAACTTTTGATGTGCGAAACAAAGGCATTCACGTAGATGCAAAAACCTTTAACGATTTAATTGAAGACCCTGACACCGTTTTGGTAGATATGCGCAACCATTACGAAAGCGAAATTGGTCATTTTAAAAACGCCATAACGCCAGATGTTGATACTTTTCGCGATTCGCTAGATATAATTGAAGCCGATTTAAAAGACCATAAAGAAGATAAAAAATTGGTTATGTATTGCACTGGCGGCATTCGTTGTGAAAAGGCGAGCGCTTACTATAAACATAAAGGCTTTAAAAATGTATTTCAGCTTGAAGGTGGAATAATTGAATACGCCAGACAAGTGCAAAACCTCGGCCTCGAAAACAAATTTATGGGCAAAAATTTTGTGTTCGACCAAAGACGTTCAGAGCGAATTTCGGACGATGTAATTAGCAAATGCCACCAATGCGGCGAGGATTGTGACGAACATGTAAACTGTGCCAATGAAGCTTGCCATCTATTGTTTATACAATGTGAAAGCTGCGCCAAAAGAATGCAAAACTGCTGCAGTGATGCCTGTGTTGAAATTATAAACCTACCCGAAGAAGAACAAAAACACCTACGACAAGGCATCCCGAATAGTAATAAGATTTTTAAAAAGGGAAGGTCGGAGAATTTGAGGTTTAAAAATTAGTCACAGTCACAGTCACAGTCACAGACACAGACACAGTCACAGTCACAGTCACAATTTGTACTGGTTCTCGATTACAATCCTAACTCGGTGACTGAGCGTAGCCGAAGTCACCAATTTCAGGCGCAGTCGCTGTAGCGGGTCTCGGCCGAAGTCATTTTGATTGGACGGCAATAATCTTTGTTATTCTTTAATTTTTTTTCGTAGGTTATGACTGGTTGAATTAGAATCTAAAACATAGATAATTTTTCTAAACAGGAATCAATTTTTAAACAATTTTGAATGATGGAAGTAACGCATTACAGTTTTACATTGTTATTATGGCAGATATTACAAGTCGTATTGTTGCTTTTCGTAATTTTTCTTTTTTACAAGCTTCATAAAAAACGCTGGGCTTAGTTTTTAAATTCTCATATTTCTTTAATTTGAAATTGATATATTGTCTACTTTCAATTCATCTTTATACGAAACTTTAAAAATCTTCTTTGTAAAAAAAAAATGCAGTCATTAATGCCAACGGTCTTGAAATTCATAATTCTGAATTCCAAATTCATAATTTAAAAAAGTATCTTTACAGATTAATTATTGTTTAATTTTTCGTCTTCGTACTAGCAACACGAAGCTTTATATATATAAAATATGGGCTGTACAAGCTGTGCCACAGGCACCGACGGTACTCCCAAAGGCTGCAAGAACAATGGTACTTGTGGAACCGATGGGTGTAACAAATTAACGGTGTTCGATTGGCTTTCAAATATGAGTCTTCCTGCAAGTATGGAACCGTTTAAGGCGGTCGAAGTGCGTTTTAAAAATGGCAGGAAAGAATTTTTTCAATCTCCAGAAGATATAACATTAAGTATTGGCGACACCGTTGCCACTGAAGCCTCACCAGGCCACGATATAGGTATGGTTACGCTTACGGGCGAATTGGTGCGCGTGCAAATGAAGAAAAAGCGCGTAAACACCAAAGTTGATGTGCTACCAAGTGTTTACAGAAAAGCCACACAAAAAGATATTGATATTTGGCAAGAAGTGCGCGACAAAGAGGCAGACGTTCAAAAACGTAGCCGGCAAATTGCTATTAGACTTGGCCTTCAAATGAAGATTAGTGATGTTGAGTTTCAGGGCGATGCATCAAAAGTTGTTTTTTATTATACTGCTGAAGAAAGAGTAGATTTTAGAGATTTAATTAAAGAATTTGCCCGAACTTTTAATACCCGTATCGAGATGAAACAAGTTGGTTTTCGTCAAGAAGCAGCCCGTTTGGGTGGTATTGGTTCTTGCGGGCGCGAGCTTTGTTGTTCAACTTGGTTAACAGATTTTAGAAGTGTAAATACTTCGGCAGCTAGATATCAACAATTATCATTAAATCCACAAAAACTGGCTGGGCAATGCGGCAAATTAAAATGCTGTCTTAATTATGAATTGGACACGTATTTAGAAGCTTTACAATCATTCCCGAAGACAGATATAAAACTTTTTACCGAAAAAGGTGCAGCTACATTTCAGAAGATAGATATTTTTAAAGGTGTACTTTGGTATGCATATGAAAGAGATTTTATGAATTGGCATCAGCTAACGGCGGAAAAAGCCAATGAAATAATTGAGAATAACAAGAATAATATTAAGGTTACAAGCCTTGAAGAATATATTGAATTTGTTCCAGCTCCAGAAAAAGAACCATACAGCAATGTTGTAGGCCAAGACAGTTTAACACGTTTTGACACCCCAAAAACGGGCAAAGGAAAAGGTAGAAACAGAAATAGCAAAAAGCCAAATACAAACGCTAATCCGAATCAAAAGAAAAAATCAAATCAAAAGGCAAAATCTGCTACTAATACTGAACTTTCAGAAAAAAGTAATGCAAGACCGAAAAAAAGACGTGCCAATAAACCTAGACCAAATAATCCGAATAAGGATGCGTAGTGTTTTTGTAGTTTTAATAGGTTTGGTACTATTTGTTTCTTGTGAAAAAAGTACTGTTTTTACAGGTACCAAGGCATTGCCGGATTATTGGGATAAAGATGAGGTGCTAGAATTTAGCTTACCCGAAATGGATTCCCTAAAAAAATATAACATGTTTCTTGAAATTAGAAACGACAATGATTATCCGTTCAACAACTTATTTATAATAGCAAATCTCAAATTTCCACACGGCAAAACGGTAACCGATACGTTGGAATATAGAATGGCGGAAGCAGATGGCAGTTGGTTGGGAAATGGTATTGGCACAATAAAGGATAACAAATTATGGTATAAGGAAAATGTTTCATTTTTTGAAAAAGGAACCTACA
The DNA here is from genome assembly GCA_965219125.1 of Aequorivita sp. GTDB lineage: Bacteria > Bacteroidota > Bacteroidia > Flavobacteriales > Flavobacteriaceae > JBBSOK01. The sequence continues at coordinate 1,748,175 of CBDCMO010000002.1, read as the reverse complement.
CATTGTCGCTCTCACAAGCCGTGCGCAATAACGGAAAGGTGGAAGGCGTTTCTCAATTAAAAGGAATTACCGATGTGGGCTATAGCATTGAAGAAGCAAACACAAATTAAATAATGGCAAAACAGATAACAAAAAATAACACTGAAAAGACAAGCATTCGGAAACACATTCATACTTTTTGGAAATTGTTCGGTGCGCTCATTGGGCTTGTTGTTTTGGTATTTCTTTTCACTTCTTGGGGCTTGTTTGGTAGCTTACCGGACGAAACCAGCCTTGAAAATCCAGAAAAAAACTTAGCTACTGAAATTATTTCTTCCGACGGAAAAACAATAGGCAAATTCTACAACGAAAACCGCACGCCAATTCCGTATGATTCGTTACCTGACCATTTAGTAAAAGCTTTAATAGCAACTGAAGATACCCGTTTTTATGATCATAGCGGTATAGATGGCCGTGGTACTGCAAGGGCTTTTATTTTTCTTGGTTCAAAAGGTGGTGCTAGTACAATTTCGCAGCAATTAGCGAAGTTATTTTTTACAGAACAAGTTTCTAGCAATAAAATACAGCGTGGCCTTCAAAAATTAAAGGAATGGGTAATTGCAACGCGTCTTGAACGCCGTTACACCAAAGAAGAAATAATCACAATGTATTTTAACGAGTACGATTTTGTGAATCAAGCAGTTGGCATAGAAAGTGCCGCAAATATATATTTTGATAAAAATCCGAAGAGTTTAAATACTGTTGAATCTGCCACATTGGTTGGAATGTTCAAAAATGCGTCATTATATAATCCCATCCGCAATCCCGAAGGTGTCAAAAATCGCAGAAACGTTGTTTTGGCACAAATGGAAAAGTACAATTATATTTCAGAAACTGTAAAAGATTCCTTGCAGGCGCTTCCTTTGGGAATAAAGTTTACCCCACAAGGCCACGACGAAGGTATTGCTACTTATTTTAGGGAATATGCGCGTGCTTTTATGGAAAAGTGGATAAAGGAAAACAAAAAGCCAGACGGCAGTAATTACAATTTGTATCAAGATGGTTTAAAGGTTTACGTAACCATAGATTCAAAAATGCAAAAATATGCTGAAGAAGCTGTTTATGAGCACATGGCTAAGTTGCAATTAGCTTTTAACAAAAAAAATTTGAAAAACAAAACAGCGCCTTTCAGGGATATAACAACTGAAGAGACTGAAAAAATATTAACCTCGGCCATGAAAAAAAGTGATCGTTGGAGAGTCCTTAAAAGACAGGGCAAAAACGATGATGAAATTATAGCCAGTTTTAAAGAGAAAATACCAATGCGCATTTTTGCGTGGGGCGGAGATAAGGATACAATTATGACTCCAATGGACAGTATCCGTTGGCACAAATCTATATTACAAGCCGCAATGATGTCTATGACGCCCCAAACCGGGGAAGTAAAAGCGTGGGTTGGTGGCATAGATTATAAGCATTTTAAATATGACATGGTTAGAAAAGGTAAGCGGCAGGTAGGTTCAACATTTAAACCTTTTGTTTACGCAACCGCAATAGATCAAATGCACATGTCGCCTTGTGATACCTTGCCAAATACGTTATATACTATACCTGAAGGAAAATATGGGCTTTCAAAACCGTGGTCGCCAGCAAATGCAGGTGGAGGTTATGGTGGCATGGTGACTTTAAAATATGCTTTGGCAAACTCAATTAATACAATAACTGCCAGACTGATAGATAAAGTAGGTCCGAGGCCTGTTATAGATTTGATTGAAAAGATGGGCGTTGATGTAACCAACATGCCAGAAGTGCCATCAATTGCATTGGGTACCGCAGATATTAGTGTTTATGATATGGTAGGCGCCTATAGTACTTTTGCAAATGAAGGTGTTTATGTAAAACCTATTTTAATCCAGCGTGTTGAAGATAAAAATGGAACAGTGCTTTATCAAAATATTCCAGAAACTAAAGATGTTATAAGTAATGAAACGGCTTACGTAACTATAAGTTTAATGGAAGGTGTAACCCAATCTGGGACTGGTGTCCGTCTTCGTGGCGCTGGCGCTAGAGGTGGTTATTATGATGATGTTGTTACCGGATATCCATATAATTTTAAAAATCCAATTGCAGGAAAAACTGGAACAACCCAAAACAATAGTGATGGTTGGTTTATGGGCATTGTCCCAAACTTGGTAAGCGGCGTTTGGGTTGGTGGTGACGATAGAGCAATTCATTTTGGAAGTACAGCGTACGGTCAAGGAGCAACAATGGCTTTGCCAATTTGGGGCGTTTACATGAAAAAATGTTATGCTGATAAAGATCTAGACGTAAGCACGGGCAATTTTAAACGTCCGGCAAACCTAAGTATAGAAACAGATTGCGCAAAATGGCGAAGCGAAAATCAGCAAAACGAAGTGCCAGACGAATTAGACTTTTAATTATTTCTTCTGAAATATAATTGAATTACGGCATCAGAAAATTGAAACTAAGCAATTTTCTGATGCCATTTTTTATTCGCCTTATTTTGTCTATTTTTATTGAAATATAAAGTTGAAAAAATAGCAATATGATTAAGAAAACAGTTGCAAATGTTGAAGAAGCCTGCAAAGGTGTAAAAGACGGAATGACGTTTATGTTAGGCGGTTTTGGCCTAAGCGGTATTCCAGAAAATGCTATCGCTCAATTGGTAAAATTAAATGTGAAAAATGTTACGTGCATAAGCAATAACGCAGGTGTAGACAATTTTGGATTAGGACAATTATTGCAAAAACATCAAATAAAAAAAATGATTTCTTCATACGTTGGCGAAAATGCCGAATTTGAAAGACAAATGCTAAGCGGCGAGTTGGATGTTGAATTAATTCCGCAAGGCACATTGGCACAACGGTGCCAAGCAGCACAAGCAGGAATTCCCGCGTTCTACACACCAGCAGGATTTGGAACCGAAGTAGCCGAAGGAAAGGAAACGCGCGATTTTAACGGAAAACCACATATAATGGAAAAAGCCTTTGAAGCAGATTTTGCTTTCGTAAAAGCTTGGAAAGGTGATGAAGCAGGAAACCTGATATTTAAAGGAACGGCTCGAAATTTCAATCCAAATATGTGCGGCGCAGCAACAATAACCGTTGCAGAAGTAGAAGAATTACTGCCAGCAGGTTCGCTAGATCCAAACCAAATACACATTCCCGGAATTTTCGTTCAACGAATTTTTAAAGGCGAGAAATACGAGAAACGAATAGAGCAACTTACTGTTAGAAAAAAATAATAGTCAATTAGTTGCTTCGTTAATTCGATGTTTTGCCAAGATTGCTTTATTTAATAAAAGCCGAATATCTTTCATCAAAAAATCACAAAAATTTAATCAAATATTTTTTATTCATCAAGCATCAATAGAATCACAAGTATATGTTAAATAAGAAACAAATAGCACAACGTATTGCAAAAGAAGTAAAAGACGGATATTACGTTAATTTAGGAATTGGGATTCCAACGTTGGTAGCCAACTTTGTTCGCGATGATATTAGTGTCGAATTTCAATCTGAAAATGGAATATTAGGAATGGGACCTTTTCCTTTTGAAGGCGAAGAAGACCCAGATTTAATAAACGCCGGCAAGCAAACCATAACCGCATTGCCAGGCGCATCCTTCTTTGACAGCGCCACAAGTTTTGGAATGATAAGAGGCAAACACGTAGATTTAACAATTCTCGGCGCAATGGAAGTTTCCCAAAACGGTGACATTGCCAATTGGAAAATTCCCGGAAAAATGGTTAAAGGAATGGGCGGCGCAATGGATTTGGTAGCCTCTGCCGAAAATATAATTGTAGCCATGATGCACACAAACCGTGAAGGCGAATCTAAAATCTTAAAACAATGTTCGCTGCCGTTAACAGGCGTTAATTGTGTAAAAAAAATAGTAACCAATCTTGCGGTACTTGAAATTGTTGATGGAAAATTTAAACTTCTTGAACGAGCGCCAGGTGTAAGTGTTGAAGAAATTAAGGCTGCAACAGAAGGTGATATGATTGTTGAAGGTGAAGTTCCTGAAATGGTTTTTTAGATTGTGATTAGAACAATAATTTGTAATATAATTACATAAAAACAGCCGCATTATTAGCGGCTGTTTTAGATATAATTATTTATTAAAATCACTCTTTTACAAACTTCTTTATAGTAACATTACCGTTTCCATTTTCAATTTTCAATAAATAAACGCCTCTTTTTAGATTGGAAACATCTATTGTAGTTTGATTTTTAAATAATAAAGCTTCAGATTTTAAAACCTTTCCTTCAATATTGAAAATTTCGATTGTTAGCTTTCCAGCAATATTTGCTGAACTTAAAATTAAGATCTTATTTGCAGGGTTTGGATATATTGTAATTTGAGATACATCTAGCTCGTTAATACCCAATGCCGCATTGCCATAAATAGCAATATCTCCTTCTGTGTTTGTAATAGTAAGCTTTCGGGTTTCGTTATCCCCAAACTCTAAAACATAGTTAAATATTTTTTCGCCTCCGATTCCTTCAAGAAAAAAACCATTTATATATTTTGTTTCAAAAAAAACCGTTTCGGGCAGAGAACAAGTTGCATCAAGTATTGTAAAACTAATAAAACTAAAAAAAGTATCTGTAAGGTTGGTAGTTTCTGCAGTATAGTAACTACAAGGTTCTGTTATAATTCCAAAATCTTCAAAGTTTAGTGGGACAGTATTAACTTGATTATTGTTTGGAATTGTTATGTTTTCTCCATCTACTGTTAATTCTATTAAAAACCAATCGGTTTCAAAGAGAAGGGGGTTCTGTGCAAAGCTTATTGTGCTTACACTAAATAATAAAATATATAGTAGTTTTTTCATGATTAAATATTTAAAGAGTTATAATTTGAATGTTAAAGCAAAATAGCTGCTTAAATAGTGGCTATTTTTTTGAATTTTTAAAGCCTATTAAAATTACTCTTTCACAAACTTCTTGGTTGTAACAATACCATCGGCACTCTCAATTTTCAATAAATAAACGCCGCTTTTAAGATTGGAAACATCTATTGTAGTTTGATTGGCAAATGATAAAGCTTCAGATTTTAAAAACTTTCCTTCAATATTGAAAATTTCGATTGTTAGCTTTCCAGCAATATTTGCTGAACTTAAAATTAAGATCTTATTTGCAGGGTTTGGATATATTGTAATTTGAGATATATCTAGCTCATTAATGCCCAATGCCGCATTGCCATAAATAGCAATATCTCCATTAGGATTAGTAATTGTAAGCATACGGGTATCATTTTCTCCAAAATCTAAAACATAATTAAATGTTTTTTCGCCTGCAATATCATCTAGAAAAAAGCCAAATGTATAACGTTCTTCAAAAATTTGAGTTTCTTGTAATGAACAATTATATTCAAGTATTCCAAAATTATCCATTTTAAAAGAATCATTTGAAAAGTCACTAACGTCACCACTATAGGAATTACAAGGCAAAGTGTTCAATAAATCGATAGACAGTGATAATGGCACAGTGTTTATTTCTCCATTATTAGGAATCGGCACGCCATCCCCATCAACAGCAAGTTCAATTAAAAACCAATCGGTCTCGAATAGAATGGGGTTTTGCGCAAAACCTAATGCGCTTATATTAAATAATAAAATATATAGTAGTTTTTTCATGATTAAATATTTAAAGAGTTATAATTTGAATGTTAAAGCAAAATAGCTGCTTAAATAGTGGCTATTTTTTTGAATTTTTAAAGCCTATTAAAATTACTCTTTCACAAACTTCTTGGTTGTAACAATACCATCGGCACTCTCAATTTTCAATAAATAAACGCCTCTTTTTAGATTGGAAACATCTATTGTAGTTTGATTGGCAAATGATAAAGCTTCAGATTTTAAAAACTTTCCTTCAATATTGAAAATTTCGATTGTTAGCTTTCCAGCAATATTTGCTGAACTTAAAATTAAGTTATTATTTGCAGGGTTTGGATATATTGTAATTTGAGATATATCTAGCTCATTAATGCCCAATGCCGCATTGCCATAAATAGCAATATCTCCTTCTGTGTTTGTAATGGTAAGCATACGGGTATTATTATCTTCAGAATTTAAAATATAATTAAAAGTTTTTTCGCCTTCAATTTCGTTAAGATAAAAGCCTCTAATATAACTTTCTATAAATATTCGAGTTTCTGGTTGGTCACAAGTTGCATCAAGTTCTGTAAAGCCAAAATATTTAAAAGATGTATCGGAAAAATCGGTAAGGTCTCCAGTATAATATCCGCAAGGCTCTGTTGTTATTACAAATTCTGTAAAATTTAATGGCACATTATCAATTTGATTATTATTTGGAATTGTTATGTTTTCTCCATCTACTGTTAATTCTATCAAAAACCAATCGGTTTCAAAGAGAAGGGGGCTTTGCGCAAAACCTAATGCGCTTATATTAAATAATAAAATATAGATTAGTTTTTTCATAATTAAATATTTTAAAAGGTTATTGTTTTGCAAGATTTTTGGAATCAACAATTTCTCCATCACAGACAAGTGCAACGGAATAGGTGCCAGATGTATAATTGGATATGTTTAGATTTACACTGGTTTGGTTAACATCCAAAATATAATTGTTTGAAATGCCCGTAACGGTACTTACTACCATTAAATACGCAGAACTGGCTTCATCTGCAATATAATTTACGGTTACTTGGTTAGTTGCGGGATTTGGTGCCAAACTTTCTAATTTGTAAGGATTAACCGTAACCGCTACCTCGTCATAATCCTTGTAGCCGTCAGTATCTGTAATAATTTCAAGTTTGTAGGTTTTACTTACATTTGGGGAAACTGTAAGATTGGTGCCCGTGTAAATTAAGTTTCCTTCTGGGTCGTACCAGTTATATACTGCGGCTTCGTTTATTTGGGAAGCACTTATTGTTACGCTTTCACTTCTGTTAATGGTTTCATCATTTCCTGCATTAGCGTTAAAAACCGGGCGTGGGCGTTTTTGAACCTGATAGGTTTCGCCCCCAATAATTTCGTTTGTAACTGCGTCGCGCTGTATAACGTGATATGAAAATTCCTTTTTTGAAGTTAATTGGGCTGCAAGGAAATTAAATTTTACAAATATTGTCCCCAATTCGTTTGCATCTAATAAAATATTGCTGAGTAGCATATTGTTGCCAGCAACAATCTTTTTATTTGCGGTTTTTGTAGAATCAAAATTTTGACCTTGTTTGCCACCTTTTACCCAAGCATCGTAAATAACAGGATCCATTTCTATACTCACTTCTGCTTCGTCATAAATTGCTTGACCTGGTTCGTTGGTCTTTTTTATAAACTGAAGGTTAAATGCTTTTGTTGTTGCAAAAGGATTACTAACAGCCACAACGGCACCAATTTGGGATGGTGTGTCTGGAAAAATATCAACAACCGTTGTATTTTTCCACGCAATATTGTTATTGTTTTTTACATTTTGGGTTATTGCGCTAATTTCTGGAAACGTCATTGGGTCTTCTAGAGATATTATTCTGCCCAATAAACAGAAATGCCAAGGATTACCATTGTCTATGTTTATATAATCTTGGGGGTTTGGGACAGACCAAGCAAATTCAAGCAGCTTGCTTTCTCCAGCACCAAGTATTGGAATATTTAGCGTACCTACTTCATCGCACATTAAAATATCTTCTTGGGTTACAGGATCTTCAACAAATAATGTTCCGTTCCAGCTTTGCGGCCAAGATAGGGACGTATTCGCCTTTGCCCAATATAGTTTTAAACTATCATTACCAGATGAAGTAACACAACTGTTATTGGTAACCCGCACATAAACATAATTGGGATTGTTTGGATCGTATACCGGGTTTTGGTGCACTGCTATTAAATCACCGTCATTTTGGTTACGAACCCAAATGTCATCACTTTGCCATAAAATTTCGGTATTTGCATCTGGTTCAACAAAATCGTCCAAGTTAGAATTTTGCATCGCAAGATCCAGACCTGGTGTTGGGCTTACCATACATTTAGCTGTTTTTACTGCTCGGTAGGCATTAATCCTTCCTGTTTCTAATTTACCTAAAAATTGTTGGTTATAAGGTATATGGTAAATATCATCGGCCGTGTTTTTAATGATATCCTTAACCTGCGATGCCGTAAAATTTGGATTTATAGAATATATTAGGGCTGCAAGACCTGAAACAATTGGAGCCGCCGAAGAAGTATTATCTTGAGCTCTATACCCTAATGGAAAATTCACAAGATCATCCCAAGCAGAAATTATAAACTGATTTGGAGCACATACGTCAACCTTGTCATTATGTACATTGGTATCGGTGCCGGGTAAGCCATCTGGTCTTTTTTCATGGCAATCTTTCCATGAATAGGGCCACATAACACCAAACCCATTATCGTGTATAAAACCAATTGGATAACGAGAACCTACAGTTGTTACCGATAAAGTACTGTCATAAGAGGCAGGATAATAATAATTTTCTGTTGATGGGTTATGTGCTGATGCCACAACAAGAAAACCACTTGCAGCAATTTCTTCTAATAATTGATTATGATCTGCATTATAAATTGTGTTGCCAAAACTGGCGTTAACGACTTTAACACCAGTATGTTGAGAAACAACTAACACTCCTTCCATTAAATCGTGCATACCACCATTTGTATTAGCAAAAACAAGTTTAGTGTTCCATCCTGCAAGGCTTGCCATTCCAAGATCATTATCGTTTGTTGCTACTATTAAACTTGCTACTGCAGTCCCATGAGACCCAGAAACACTAGATAAATAATATTGAAACTCAATTTTTCCTTGTAAATCCTCGTGCAACTCGTTTACGGGTCCATCAGAAACGCCAACAAGAACATTAGGATTTCCTTTTTCAATTGTCCAAGCTAAGGGAGCTTTAGTCATTTCTAATACTGGATTTTGTAAATTATCGAGAATTAATTCTGTATAGTCATTAGTGTATATTGGTGGGTCATCTTCAGCCAATACATAACTGTTGTCAAATTCACTCACATTTACTACATCTTGTCGAGAAATAAAATCCGACGTAATTTGATTTCCATCTAATTCAATTAGATATAATCTTTGTAATCTAGGCGTAACAGCAGTTGGAAAAGCTTTTTTAAATTCATAAACGGGCATTGAATTCAAAAAATTTTCAAAACTTTTATTTGTTAATGTAAAAGTTAGGGTTTCATTAGGATTAATACTTTTTTTGTATTGCACCAATATTAACACCCTAATTAATTTCTATGTAACAAAATTTTCTATTTTGTCCTATTGCTCCCAAGCTTGTAAATAGTACTAAAACGAGAATAGTGAATAGTAGTCTTGTAATCTTGTAGTTTCATAAGTTCTGGTTTAAATTTAATAAATTTTTAACAAATTACAAACTAAAAAAACTTAAAGGTTGAGGTATATACCCCTAAATTAACAAGTTAATTACCCCTTTTTTCAATATAATTGAAATTTTTTCTAACATTTGACACCATTTAATTTTAATGTCTCTAAGCTTCAAACCCCTTTAGGAATCGCCTCTATCAATCTTTTAGTATATTCCTTCGTCGGGTTTGCATAAATCTCGTCGGCGTCGCCCATTTCTTCAATTTTACCTTTGTTCATTACCAAAAGTTGGTCTGCCATATATTTTACGACCGCTAAATCGTGGCTTATAAATATATAAGTAAAACCAAAATCGTCTTTAAGTTCGTTCAACAAATTTAAAACCTGCGCTTGTACCGATATATCAAGCGCAGAAACACTTTCATCACAAATCACCAATTTTGGCTCCATTGCAATGGTTCGAGCGATGCCTACACGTTGTCTTTGTCCGCCGCTAAGTTCGTGCGGATACCGGTTATAAAAATTTTCGTCTAAACCAACCCGCGTTAATAATGCCAATGCTTTTTTCTTCCTTTCCCTTCTGTTTTTGGCGATGCCGTGAACTTCCATCGGTTCAATCAACGCTTCCCCAATTACCAATCTTGGATTTAATGAAGAATACGGATCTTGGAAAATAAGTTGAATTTCCTTCCGAAGTTTTCTAATTTCAGAAGTTGAAAGCGTTGTTAATTCTTTTCCGCGGTATTTTATGCTTCCCGCAGTTGCTTTATCCAATTGCAAAATTGCCTTGCCGAGAGTCGATTTTCCGCAGCCAGATTCGCCAACCAAACCCATTGTTTCACCTTCATAAACATTGAATGAAACGCCATTTACCGCTTTTGTAATTTGCTTCGGTCTAAAAAATCCAGCATTCGAATAATACTCTTTTTCAAGATTTAAAACTTGCAACAAAGGTTCTTGCGTGTACAGTTTTTTATGCTTTTGTGCTCTTTGAATTGGCGTAACTTCCTTCGGAATAAATGTTTCTGAAGCTAAGGAAGCGATTGTTGGTAATTTTTGTAAACGCACATTTAATGTAGGTCGTGACGCCAAAAGCGCTTTTGTATATGCATTTTTTGGGGATTGAAATATTTTTTGAACGCCACCTTGTTCAACAATTTCACCTTTGTACATTACAATTACTTTGTCCACAATTTCTGAAACAAGGTTGAGGTCGTGCGAAATAAACAGTAAACTCATTCCCGTTTCTTGCTGCAATTGTTTTAGCAATAATAATATTTCCTTTTGTACGGTAACATCTAAAGCCGTTGTAGGCTCATCGGCAATTAGCAGTTTTGGTTTGCAGGCAATCGCCATTGCAATCATAACGCGTTGCATTTGTCCGCCGCTTATTTGGTGCGGATAACTTTTATAAATTTCAGTTGTTCTTGGAAGTTTTACTTTTTCGAAGAGATGAAGTGTTTCTTTCTTTGCTTCCGATGAAGACATTTTTAAATGATTTTTAAGTATTTCCGCAACTTGAAATCCGCATGCTAGCGATGGATTTAAAGCGCTCATCGGTTCTTGAAAAATCATGGCGATTTCATTTCCGCGGAAATTTTGAAGTTCTTTTGAAGGCTTCAATAGTAAATTTTCACCTTTAAAGTTAATTTCACCTGAAACAGAAACATTCTTATCAGGCAACAAACCCATAATAGCCAAAGAAGTAACGGATTTCCCCGAACCGGATTCGCCAACAATTCCAACAATTTCATTTTCATTTATTGAAAAAGAGATATCGTGAATTACTTCGACCTCATTTTTTTTATTTCCGAAGGCAACATTAAGATTTTCAACCTGTAAGAGTTTTTCTTTCATTTATTCAAATATACTAGTGAAATATAGTATTGCTGTAAGTTTTTATTAAGAATATAAGACCTTTTTCAATATTTACATTGCGTTTAAACGATTATAATTGTTTTTAATCTAAATATTGCCGTTATTCGTTATCGCTTAAGCAAAAACTAAATTTTATTATTAACACAAAACTACATCATTATGAAAAAAATTATCAAATCAGTTTTTTCATTTTCAATGATTGTTCTAGTTTCGACAGGTATTTCATTTACCGGCGAAGCTCAGAATAAGAAAGATGAAAAGACCAATGTAAAGCAACCACCAAGACTGCTGGTTTTAGATGATTCTCAAAGTTATTCAATTCAAAACTCCACAAAACTCTTTCAAGATGTTTTGAATCCTTCCAAAAATACAACCTTCACACAAATTAGCCAACAACAAGATAATTTGGGCTACACACACCAAAAACTACAGCAATATTATAAAGGCATAAAAGTAGAATTTGGAACGCTTGTACTACATTCTAAAAGTGGACAAGTTAAGACTTTAAGTAATGAATATTATGACATCACAGAAATGGATGTTTCTCCAAGTTTAAGCAATACCCAAGCCTTAAACTTCGCTCTTTCCAATATCGGAGCGCAACATTACATGTGGGAATATCCGGCCGAGGCAGCTGTGATGGACAACTACAAAAAACCTGTTGGCGAGTTGGTAATATTACCAGATTTTGCCAGTAACGACAATATAGAAAGATTATCAAATTTTAAGTTAGCCTACAAATTTGATATTTATGCAACTAGCCCAATAAGCCGGGGCTATATGTATATTGATGCAAAAAATGGCCAACCGCTATTTTACGATGCAATTATTAAGCATGCAACAAATTTTGGATTTGCTGGCTCTGCAATTGCAACAGTTGAGAATGAAGCTGATTATTGTTCTAGAGCAGACGCTGAAACTGCTTTTGCAGTAGCCGCAGGAACTGCTGCAACAAGATATAGCGGTTCGCGCACTATTGAAACTAGAATTGTGGGGTCAACATATGCACTGCGTGATAACACAAGAGGAAGCGGTGTAAACACATATAATAGTGGAAGAACAAGTTCCTATCCTTCAACCAATTTTACAGATGCAGACAACAATTGGACTGCTGCAGAATTTAACAACAGCAACAAAGACAATGCGGCTTTAGATGCACATTGGGGCGCTGAAAAAACATACGATTACTGGTCGCAAAAACACAACCGAAACAGTTATAACGGCAACGGAGCAGCAATAAACAGCTACGTGCATTTTGACGATCAACCGGGCGGAGCAGGTTATGACAATGCATTCTGGAATGGAAGCGTAATGACTTATGGCGATGGTTCTTCAAACGGAAATGAAGGAAATGGTTATTTTGATGCGCTTACAAGCTTAGATGTTGCCGCTCACGAAATTGGTCACGCGGTTACTGAAACTACAGCAAATTTGGCTTACCAAAGAGAATCTGGCGGTTTAAATGAAGGTTTCTCTGATATTTGGGGAGCAGCCGTAGAGCATTTTGCAAAAGGTAATGGGAGTGATGCAAACCCGGCAGCCGCAATTTGGCTTATTGGAGACGAAATTGACAGACGTAGTGGCTCTGCCGCTTTACGTTCTATGAGTAATCCAACATCTTTGGGTCAGCCAGATACGTATGGCGGTCAATACTGGCAGAATCCTAACTGTGGTACACCAACAAATAATAATGATTATTGCGGTGTGCATACAAATTCTGGTGTATTAAATCACTGGTTTTATCGTACTGTTGTTGGCGGTTCTGGCACCAATGATATTGGCAATGCTTTTAACGTCGCAGGAATTGGGATGACTAAATCTTCAAATATCGCTTATAGAACTTTGACTCTTTATTTATCGGCGAATTCAACTTTTGCAAATGCTAGAACAGGTTCAATTCAAGCTGCAAAAGATTTATACGGCGCAGGTGGAGCAGAAGAGCAAGCGGTTACTAATGCCTGGTATGCAGTAGGCGTTGGTGCTGCTTATGCAGGCGGCGGCGGCGGAAGCAGCTATTGTACTTCAGCAGGACAAAGTGTGAATGATGAATATATTAGTAGCGTACAGCTAAATACTATAAATAACAATTCAGGCGCACAGCTTTATTCAGATTTTACGAGCGTTTCAACATCTTTATCTGAAGGTGCGGTTTATACAGTTACTGTTACGCCAACTTGGACAGGATCTACGTACCCTGAAGGTTACGCCGTTTGGATAGATTATAATAATGACAAAGATTTTAGCGATGCAGGTGAATTGGTTTGGAGTAAAGCCGCTTCAACTAACACACCTAATAGCGGAAGTTTTACAGTACCATCAGGAACTGCAAAAACGGCAACTAGAATGCGTGTCGCTATGAAATACAACGGAGTTCCAACAGCGTGTGAAACCTATCAATATGGTGAGGTTGAAGATTATACTATAAACTTAACAAGCGGTTCGGGAGATACACAGGCGCCATCTGTTCCATCTAGTCTTGTGGCTTCAAGTGTAACTCAAACAACGCTTACCCTTTCTTGGAATGCTTCAACAGACAATGTTGGGGTTACGGGTTATGATGTTTATCAAGGCAATACAGTTCTTGGAACGGTAACTTCAACTTCAGCAAACATAACAGGTTTGGTTGCTTCAACAGCTTATAACTTTAGAGTTAGAGCAAAGGATGCCGCAGGTAATGTTTCCGGATATAGTAATACTGTAAATGTTTCCACAACAGGCGCGAGTGCTAGTTATTGCACTTCAAAAGGAAATACTTCTAGTTATGAATGGATTGATTTGGTAAAATTGAACAGCATCAACAATACTTCTGGCAATGACGGCGGTTATAAAGACAATACCGCTTTGTCAACAAATGTTGGTTATGGTTCAAATACTATCCAAATGAGCGCAGGTTTTGGAAGTTCAAGCTATCGTGAATATTGGAAAGTTTGGATAGATTATAACCAAAACGGAACTTTTGATTCCAATGAATTGGTAGTAAATTTTAATTCTACCAGTAGTGGTACTTTAAGTAAAAACTTTACAGTTCCAACTTCTGCATTGGCAGGATCAACAAGAATGCGTGTTTCCATGAAATATAATGCCGCGCAAACTGCTTGTGAAACTTTCAGTTATGGAGAAGTTGAAGACTATACCGTAATTATTGGTGGTAATCCAGTACAAGGAATTACATCGGATGGCGAGAATGTTGAAAATTCAAAAATGACAGTTTATCCTAATCCTGTAAAAGGAGATCTTTTAAATGTTTCACTTTTAAATACAACAGCCACTAATTATGTAATTTACAATTTAGTAGGACAAGTAGTAAGCAAAGGTGCATTTACTGAAAGTATGGATGTGTCGCAATTACAGTCTGGCGTTTACATTCTTGAAGTAGATACAGATCAAAACAAATTTATACAACGTTTTATAAAAGAATAGAAAAGTAATTTAATTAGTCAACCAAGCAAAAGCCCCGTTTCATTAATTTGAAATGGGGCTTTTTAGTAAATGATTTAGAATTAAATTTTTTACCTTATTTAAAATTTCGATTGACGCAAATATTTAAAACCCTGAGCGTTTCAAACTGCCAAATTCCACTAATGCTGAGGTAAAGGAGCTCCAACACTTATATCACAACGATGTCCCGGCTGGACATGTGCAGGATTTAAGCCGCCACTGTTGGTTGTGTTTTCCATTTGGATAGGCGTTGATGTCGCGTTTTCACCAACCGGAGTGCTTAAAGGTGCACCAACTGCAATATCGCAGCGATGTTTCGGTTGTCCATGAGCCGGATTCATTCCTTCTGCAACTTGTGTAGCTGCTGCGTTAGGATCAGCATTTTGTAATGCTGCTCTGTTTTGTTCAACTGTATTTGGAGTTGCTACAACTTCGGGAGTTTCTTCAACTTTATCTTTACAAGATTGAAAAAGTGAAACCGACATGATTAAAGCTGAAGCTAATAGCGATTTTTTTATAATTGAAGTGTATTTCATAATCCTAATTTTTGGTGAAATACAAACATAACAAAATAAATTATGAATTATGAATTCAGAATTATGACTTGAAATTATTGGATGTTTCTTTAATTTTCCTAAACCGAAAGAATTTCGTCATGGCTTAAAAGTGGCTCATTGCGAAGCTTTAATAATATTTGCGCAACTGTAATGGTATCTTTTTCGCAGTAGGTTACAATTCTATCAATATTATTTTCTTCATAAAATACTTTGCAAACTTCGCTGCCATCAATATCATTTTTCGGAGAAGGAATTCCCAAAACGTGCGCTAATAATTTAAGCGAAGTATAGGTTTTATAATCACCAAACTTCCAAAGTTCAAGTGTGTCTAAATGTGGAACTTCCCAAGGTTTTTTTCCGAAGAGATCAAGTTTAAAGGGAATTTCAACACCATTAATGATCATTCGTCGCGCAATATACGGATAGTCAAACTCCTTCCCATTATGCGCGCAAAGCAAATGATGTGCTTTGTTGAAATGCGTTTCAAGCAGATTTTTAAAATCCCTCAAAATTTTAATTTCTTCGCCGTGAAAAGTGGTTACTCTAAAGTTTCTGTTGTCACCTTTAAAAACAAAATAGCCGACGGAGATACAAATTATTTTTCCAAACTCTGCCCAAATCCCGGCTCTGTCATAAAAATCTTCAGCAGTGAAATCTTCTTTCCGTTGGTATTTAGATTTTAAATCCCATAAGGCTTTTGCCGTATCATCAAGTTCATTGTAATGTGCTTGTTGTGGAACAGTTTCAATATCCAGAAATAAAATGTGTTCTAACAATATTTTTTTCAACATAATAAAACTTTAAGGTTTAATAAGTTGTTTTGAAAACCACACTTGAAAGATAGTAAAATTAAAAGTATTGAACTTATTTAAATTTAAAACACGGAAGAAGGTATTGTCTCAATGTAGCATTTTATAAGCCTCATCAATATAAACATAGAAATCATCAGTAAATGGCTTATCGATGAAGCTCCCTCTATTTTTACCAAGTCTCACAATAATTACATCATCTTCTGGAACTACAATTACATATTGCCCCAAAATACCACGCATTACAAATATCTTTTTCCCCAAATAATCACTTAACCAAAAACCGTAACCGTATTCGGGACTTTCGGGAAATCTTGGATTAATGGATTTTACCACAAATGTTGAGTCCAAAATTTGCTCGCCATTCCATTTGCCAAAATCTTTGTATAGTTTTCCGAATCTTGCAAAATCGCGAGCGTTGCTACCAATACAGCAATATGCTTTTACGAGCCTATTTTTAGCATTATCAACCTGCCAAAGAGCGGTATTTTCAAAACCCATAGGTTGGGTAAACTCTTCAGAAAGATAGGCTGAGAGTTTTTTGCCCGTTGCTTTTTGAAGAACCATTGCCAACAATTGTGGATTACCGCTAAGATATTTATAGCTTTTTCCCGGTTCTTCAACAACTTTTAAACCTAAAATGATGTTTGCCAAATCATCATCATAATAAGATCTCGCGGTAATACTGAAAGGATTGCCGTAAGATTCTTTCCAATCTAAACCAGAAGCCATACTGCTTAAATCGCCAACGGTGAGTCCGCTATTTTTGAACTGCGGATAGAAATCTGAAACTTCTTGACTCAAACTTGTAATAAAACCATCTTTTATTGCTTTACCGAGCAATGCTGAAACCACACTTTTTGCCATTGAAAAACTATTGGAAATAGAATTTTTGTCGTAACCTTCATAATATTCTTCAAAGAAAATACTATCGTTTTTTAGGATTAGAAAAGCGACCGTTCCCAAATTTTTATTCGTTTCTGAAAGTAATTCAGTCGGTTTTACAGTATTATATTTTGTGTGATTTGGCCAAGGCTGCGGATTGGTACTTTTTTCAATTGTATCGTTTTCAAAAAAAGTGTAATCATCTATAAAAGCAGTTGTATGCCCGTGAAGATATACAACCCAAACTCCTTTAATGATATAGCCGTAGCCGGTTATATATAGCCCAAGAAATGTAAATATGATAATGCCTAAAACCCATTTCAAAAATCGCTTTAATCTTCGCATATTTAAAAAAGTGATTGTTGTGGGGAAGGGCTTTCGTGCTGCAAAAGCCATTTTTTTCGGTGCAAACCTCCCGCATAACCAGTAAGCGAGCCATCGCTGCCAATAACCCGATGACACGGAATTACAACCGAAATAGGATTTTTACCATTAGCCGAAGCCGCCGCACGAATAACTTTTGGATCGCCCAATTGATTTGCTATTTGTTGGTAGGAAAGGGTTTTTCCAAAAGGAATTTCTGATAATTGTTGCCAAACTTTCTTTTGAAATTCGGTGCCATTTGGATTTAATTTTATGCTGAAAGTTTCTCGTTTGCCTTGAAAATATTCTTGTAGTTGAGAAACAGCATTCTTTAATTCATTTTGAATTTTCTTTGAAATGTTTTCAACTTCTTCATCAATAAATAGAATGGAAGCAATTCCGTTTTCATCGCCTTTAATTTCTAAAATACCGATTGGGCTATTTATAAAAGCGGTTTTCATTCAACATCTTTTTTAGCTGCTGAAGTATCTTCGTCTAATTTAATTCCCATTTTATGAGCGCGTTTTTCCCAGTTTTTTCGAGCCTGCAATTGCATATCTTCAATATTATCGCTTTCGTCCATAATTTCTAAACCTAACAGCGTTTCGATAATATCTTCCATCGTAACGACACCGATTGTATTTCCGAAGTCATCTACAACTTGCGCTATATGTACTCGGTTTTTTATAAAAGTTTCAAATAAATTGGGTATTGGTTTTTCAGCATTTACAACGGTAATTTCACGTTTTATATCGCTTAGTTTCTTGTTGCCGTTTTCTTCAACAATTTCAGCCAAGATATTATCCCGAAGTACAAAACCTGTAATATTATGTGTTTTTTCTGTATAAATAGGAATTCTAGAAAATTGAATATCCTTATGCTTTTGATGAAAAGTATCAAGCGTCATTTCTTCATTTTCGGAAGTTACCACCGTAAAAGGCGTCATAACATCTTTTGCCTGTACCGATTTAAAAACTAACAGATTTTTAATAACCGTTGTTTCACTTTCCTCAAAAACGCCTTCCTGTTCGGCGGCATTTGTCATTGCCAAAAACTCTTCTCGGCTCATTGCGTTTACGTGAGCCGAATTTCCAACAGCTTTTGTTACAATCATCAAAAGCCACAAAAGACCGGTATATTTAAGCGGAAAAATGATAACTTTTAAAAAAGTGGCGGTAAATGGCCCTAGCTTTTTCCAATAAGTTGCCCCAATGGTTTTCGGGATTATTTCTGAAACTACAAGGATTAAAAGTGTCATAATCGCGGAAACGATACCAACTATGTTCATTCCTAAAATCTCAACTTTATAATCTAGACTCTCGGCTTGTACACCAACCAAAATTGCGCCAACCGTGTGGGCAATGGTGTTTAGCGTTAAAATTGCGATTAAAGGTCTGTCAATATCCTTTTTAAAATTTGCAATTGTAGTTGCAAAAGCTTCACCTTCTTGTTTTTTAACGCGAATAAAATTGGGCGTAAAACTTAAAAGTGCCGCTTCTAAAATGGAACATAAAAACGAAAAGAATATTGAAAGTACTGCGTAGATTAGTAGAAGTGTCATTTAGTTTTTTCTTGTAATATAAAGAATTGTTGACTGAGTTGGTAATAAAAAAATAAAAAAATGGGTTCCCATATACTCTAAGAATTCAATTAAGAAAACTAATGTCAAATGCCTTTTTTACCAACCAACATATTTAGGCGGTTGCATATTTTTTAAATTCAAATAAACAATCAATTGTCCGCGGTGATGTGTCACGTGATCGTGCAACAAATTTAAAATTTGAATTTTACTTTTTGGGCCAGTAAAAAAATCAACAGTTTCGGTTAATTCTGCTTCGAAAGTATTTTCGATTGCTTTTTTTACTTCATCAAAAGATGTTTTTAAATTTTCTATTAGTGTGGCTTTATCAATTTCGCCTTTTTGGTTACTGAGCGTAGCCGAAGTATCAATTTTTAATTTTTTGAAATAAGAAGAACCGAGCCATTCCATATTACTTTGAATATGAAGTAATTGCTCTTTAAAAGACATCTCGCGCTCAGTTGGCTTAAAGTCGTAAAATGCTTCGGGCATTGCTTCTGCAATTTCAACAAGATAATTTTTTGAATTTTCCCACTTTTCCAAAAACGCTGATTTTACGGTTATTTGCTGGCTAAACATCGTTGTTGAAATTAGAATGATTAAAATTGAAATTATTTTTTTCATTTGAAATAGATTTATCCGTTGACTCTGCTCAGGAATAATTACGATATTAATTTTACAACATCCTTTGCACCCTTCGGCAAGTTCAGGGAACTTTGCTTTATGAGATTAATTTTACCACGTCTTTAGCAAAATAACTTGCAATTAGATTGGCGCCAGCTCTTTTTATTGAAACAATCTGTTCCATCATTACGGCATCGTGGTTTAACCAACCTTTTTCTGCAGCAGCTTTTAGCATTGCATATTCGCCACTTACTTGATAAACGGCAACAGGAACATCCACGGCATTTTTTATGTCCCGCACAATGTCTAAATAACAAAGTCCTGGTTTTACCATTACAATATCGGCGCCTTCGTCAATATCCATCAATGTTTCCCGGATTGCTTCCTTGCGATTTGCTGTATCCATTTGATAAGTTTTTTTATCTTTCGGCACATGTTGAATATCAACCGGAGCAGAATCTAACGCATCACGAAATGGCCCATAAAACGCAGAAGCGAATTTGGCACTATAACTCATAATTGCGGTGTCTTGAAAACCTTCATCTTCCAAAAGGGTACGGATTTCAAAAATCCGACCGTCCATCATATCGCTTGGTGCGACAACATCTGCGCCCGCTTTTGCGTGGCTTAAGGACATTTCTGCAAGAATTGCGTTGGTGTCATCATTTAAAATTTTGCCATCACTTACAATTCCGTCGTGACCAAAATTTGAATAAGGATCCATCGCAACATCGGTCATTACAACCATTTCGGGCACGGCATCTTTTACCGTTTTAATGGCGCGTTGCATAAGTCCGTTTGGGTTTAGGGCTTCTGTTCCGCTGTTGTCTTTTAATTTATCTTCTACTTTAACAAATAGTAAAACCGACTTTAAGCCCATTTTCCAAAGTTCCTTAACTTCCTTTTTCAAATTATCGAGACTTAATCTGTAATAATTTGGCATTGAAGCAATTTCTTCTTTTATATTTTTTCCTTCAACCACAAAAATCGGAACAATAAAATCGTTGGGCGAAATAATGGTTTCCCGCACCAAACTGCGCATTGCTTCTGTAGTTCGTAATCTTCTATTTCTATTTAATGGAAACATAATTTTCTATTAATTTGAATCGTTTGCGCGGAAAAAAAATCACCACGAATACACGAATTATTTTTACTTTATTTTTCTACTTCGAAATGGCAAATTTACAAATCGAAAAATGACTATTTTACTAACTGTTGAAGTAAAACCGATATTTTCTCTGTTGAAATACCTGCTAAATCTTGCAATTCGTTAATCGTTCCGTGTTGTGGAAAATTATCTGGAATCCCCAATATTTCTATTTTATTTTGATAGTTATTTTTTACAACGAATTGAGCAATTGCACTACCAAATCCGCCATTTATAACGCCATCTTCAATCGTTATAATCGTTCCATGTTTTTTGAAAATTGAATGTAAAAGTGTTTCATCCAACGGTTTTATAAATCGCATATCATAAATACCGATTTTCTTTTCTTCGGAATTCTTTTCAACGGCTTCGATTACATTTTCGATAATCGGACCAACACTTAAAATGGCAATTTCACTTCCTTCTTTAACCATTTCGCCTTTTCCAATTTCAATTTTGTTGAATGGTTTTTGCCAATCTAAAATCTTTCCGCGACCTCGTGGATAGCGGATTGCAATTGGATGTTCTAAGCCAAGTTGTGCAGTAAATAAAATATTACGAAGTTCAATTTCATTTCTTGGAGCAAAAATGATGAGGTTTGGAATGCAGCGTAAAAATGCAATATCAAAAATACCGTGATGCGTTGCGCCGTCTTCCCCAACAAGGCCTGCGCGGTCTAAACAAAAAATTACGGGTAAGTTTTGTAAACAAACATCGTGAATTAATTGATCGTACCCACGTTGCAAAAAGGTTGAATAAATATTACAAAAAACCACCATTCCCTGCGTCGCCAAACCTGACGAAAGGGTAACCGCATGTTGCTCTGCGATACCAACATCAAAAGCTCTTTCGGGAAAAGCGTCCATCATATATTTTAGGCTGCTACCCGTTGGCATTGCTGGCGTTATGCCGATAATGTTTTTATTTTTTTCAGCAAGTTCAACCAACGTCAAACCGAAAACATCTTGAAATTTTGGGGGTAATTTATCGAGGCTTTTTGGATTTAAATCGCCCGTTTCTGCATTAAATTTTCCGGGTGCGTGGTAGGTAACTTGGTTTTCTTCGGCTTGTTTTAGGCCTTTGCCTTTTTTGGTGATTACGTGAAGCACTTTCGGGCCTTCAACCGATTTGAGTCTTTCTAATTCTGAAATTAATTCAACCAAATTATGCCCGTCAATTGGACCCGAATAATTAAAATTTAACGCTTCAAATATGTTATCGGTTTCTTTTGCACCGTCTAATTTCACTTTCGTAAAATAGTTTTTTAAAGCGCCAACACTTGGGTCTATTCCTATTGCGTTGTCGTTTAATATAATGAGAATGTTAGTGTTTGTAACGCCGGCATGGTTTAGAGCTTCAAAAGCCATTCCGCTGGCAATGCTCGCGTCGCCAACAACTGCAATATGTTGTTTTTTGAAATTGCCTTTTAATTGAGAAGCAATTGCCATTCCTAAAACTGCGGAAATTGCCGTGCTACTGTGACCTGTGCCAAAAGCATCGTATTTGCTTTCGGTTATTTTTGGAAAACCACTGATGCCATTTAATTGTCTATTTGTGTGGAAAATCTCTTTTCTACCTGTAAGAATTTTATGTCCGTAAGCTTGGTGGCCAACGTCCCAAACCAAAATATCTTCGGGCGTATTAAAAACATAATGCAGGGCAATTGTAAGTTCAACAACACCTAAACTTGCGCCTAAATGTCCTTCTTTAACAGCAACTATTTGAATAATAAATTCACGAAGTTCTTTGGCAAGTTGCGGTAATTCCGAAGAAGAAATTTTCTTTAAATCTGCTGGAGATTGAATAGTATTTAGAAGGTTTTTTGGCACAAAGCAAAGATACCGTTTCGGGTTGATTTTGTTATATTTTAAATTTTATCTTTGAAGTCCTCCCCAACCCCTCCTGAGGAGGGGCTTTTGCAAACTGACTCCCTACCTTCGTGGAAGGGTTGAAGGATGGGACTTTTTGATTTGTAGCTATAAATTTTAGATTGTTGAAGTTTTTAAAATCGAACAACTAATCTTGAATTTCAAATAACGAAGTAAAAATTATTAACGATTGAAGATTAAAGATTTTTGATTGTTGAACGAAAAATAATATCAAATTTTGAATAACGAACACCCAAATAACCTTGAACTTTAAATCTTGAATATTTTAAACCCTTTCGACGATACCTATTTTATGAAAAAAGCCTTTCAAGAAGCTGATGCTGCTTATGATAAAGGCGAAGTGCCGATTGGTGCGGTTATCGTTATTAAAAATCAAATAATTGCTCGAGCCCATAATTTGACCGAAACGTTGAACGACGTGACGGCACACGCCGAAATGCAGGCTATTACTGCTGCCGCAAATTATTTGGGTGGAAAATATTTAATAGATTGCACGCTTTATGTAACAATTGAACCCTGCCAAATGTGCGCGGGAGCTTTGTTTTGGAGCCAGATTTCTAAGATTGTATATGGCGCAAGAGATGAGCAACGTGGTTGTATTGCAATGGAAACAAAACTGCATCCAAAAACCAAAATGGTAGGTGGAATTATGGCTGAAGAAACTTCGCAATTATTAAAGCGGTTTTTTATTGAAAAGCGTAATCTAAATTAGCTAGCTTCGGTACAATTTTTTATTTTTCGTCAAGCGAAAAAATAAAAAATCACTCAGCTACCTTTACTTTGGAATTTTATTCTCACGCTTTTCATAAAAAAAAACACTCAGCTATCTTCAATTTTTGATTTTTGCTATGTTCATTTACAGAAAATCATTCAACTAATTTATAGGAAATTTAAATCTGGAATTATTAACTGTTGAAAAATTATGACGAGAATCAATTTCTCCTTGAACGTTTTTCTTTCTTATCATTAAATTCTTTCATCTTCATAATATTTTCTTTGTTCAACATATAATCTTCCACCTTTTTATCTTTCCATCTGTGATAGATAAATAAAGGCATCAAAACAAAAAAGCCAGACACGAGCGAAAGCCCAATAATAAGATCGCCCGTTTTTACATTGGTAGATTGAATGTAAAACCCAACTCCCAAGCCAACTATAATTGCAATAAATAAAATTTGCAGAAAATATTTCATTTTAATTTCAAATTAATGTGACTTCGGCTACTCGCAGCCACCGACATGGGATTCTTCTTTAATTATGTTCCGTTCATTGAGCGCAGCCGAAATGAAAACTGCCAACTGCAACTGCGACTTTTTTACTCCCTTCCAGAAAAATCAATCAATTTCCTTCTGTAAGCCGTGAGTAATTTCGACTTTGAAACAAAACCGTAATATTCGCCGTTGCTTATTACGGGAAGATTCCAAGCCGAAGTATCTTGAAATTTTTTCATCACATCGGTCATTTTATCGGCTTCCAAATTAATCAAATCTGGCGCGTTGTGCATCAATTCACGGGCAATTACTTCTTTATAAAGAGCTTGGTCAAACATTATTGGGCGTAGATCGTCCAATAAAATTATACCTTCCAGTTGGTTGGTTTTAGTGTTTAAAACAGGAAAAATGTTTCGGTTGCTTTTTACGATAGCGTTGTGAACAATGTCGCCCAAAGTCATTTCAGGGTTAAGGCTTACAAAGTCTCGTTCAATTACAGTTTTTATATCCATTAAAGTTAAAACAGCGTGATCTTTGTTGTGCGTAATAAGGTCGCCTGTCCGGCCAAGTTCCATTGCATAAACCGAATGTGGCACAAAAAATTTAGTAATAGAATACGAAATAGCCGCCGTAAGCATTAACGGAATAAAAAGATCATAACCGCCCGTAACTTCGGCAATTAAGAATATTGCTGTAAGTGGTGCGTGCAAAACGCCCGCCATTAAAGCCGTCATACCAACCAATGTAAAATTACTTTCAGAAACCGGCTGATTAAAAATGCCAAGATTATTAATAATTTTTGCAATTACGTTACCCATAATACTTCCCATAAATAGCGTAGGCGCAAAAATACCACCAACGCCACCTGCGCCAAAAGTAAAAGCGCTGGCAATAACTTTAAAGAAAACCAGACCAGCCAATAGAGCGATGATAACCCAAATACTAGAGAGGTCCAAATGCAAAAAATTGTTTTGTAGCGCTTGTTCGGGATTGCCTTTTACCAAGTTGTTTATTACATCAAACCCTTCACCGTAAAGTGGTGGAATAAAATAAACAAGTATGCCGATACCAACACCGCCAATCAATAATCGCTTTATGGGCGAACCCATTTTTTCAAACCAATCTTGTAAAAAATTATAGGTTTTGGAAAAATATATTGAAATGAAACCGCCAAAAACGCCTAAAATTATATAAAATGGAACGTCATTAATTGTAAAAGGATCTGTGGTTTTAAATGGTAAAAGAACATCATTTCCGAAGAAAAAATAGGAAGTAAGTATGGCAGAAACTGATGCCAATAGTAGCGGAACCATTGAAGCCAAGGTTAAGTCTAAACTAAACACTTCAATAGCAAAAATAATTGCGGCTATTGGCGCTTTAAATATTGAGGATAATGCACCCGCCGCAGCGCAACTTATTAAGAGTGTTCGAGTTGCCTGATTTAAGTGTAAAACCCGTGACAAATTTGAACTTAAAGCCGCGCCAGTCGCAACTGTTGGTCCTTCCAAACCTACCGAACCACCAAACCCGACAGTAATAGGTGCGGTTAATAAACTGCCCAACATTTGATATTTTCGCATTAAACCTTTTTTCTTTGAAATGGCAAATAGAGTTGAAGGTATACCGTGCGAGACTTTATTCCGAATTATGTATTTAATTATAAGATACGTAAGAGTAAGCCCAACAATTGGAAAAATAAAATAGAACGCCGTGTGATATTTTGCAATAAGATTACCTTCCAACAAATGCTGGATAATGTGGGTAAGGTTTTTTAAGATAACCGCGCCAACACCACTCATAAAACCAATGATTATACTTAAAATAAGTATAAACTGCTTATTGCTAATGTACTTAATTCGCCAAATTAAAAACTTGGCTAAAAGGGTTCTTTTTGTTTTGGGCATTTTATTTATATTCTTGGCAAATAATTGAAATGCGTTGAATTTTGAATTTTACTTTTTTATTTCTACTCTCAAATGAAGCTCTTCCAATTGTTTTTTATCAATAGGAGCGGGCGCATCTATCATCACATCTCGTCCCGAATTGTTTTTTGGGAACGCGATAAAATCTCTAATTGTTTCTTGTCCGCCCAAAATGGCTGTCAATCTATCCAATCCAAAAGCAATGCCGCCGTGTGGTGGTGCGCCGTATTGGAAAGCGTCCATTAAAAAGCCGAATTGTGATTTTGCTTCTTCAGGTGTAAACCCTAAATAATCGAACATTAAGGCTTGTGTTTTCTTGTCGTGAATACGGATTGAGCCACCGCCAATTTCGTTTCCATTCAATACTAAATCGTAAGCGTTTGCTTTTACTTCTCCTGGTTTTGTTGAAAGTAATTCCAACTGTCCCGGTTTCGGCGATGTAAATGGATGGTGCATTGCATGATAACGGTTTGTATCTTCATCCCATTCTAAAAGTGGAAAATCTACAACCCAAAGTGGTGCGAATTGTGTGTTTTTACGTAGGCCTAACTGCTCTGCCAAATGCATTCTTAAAGCACTTAATTGTGCTCTTGTTTTATTGGCAACGCCTGAAAGTACGCAGATTAAATCACCAGCTTTTGCGCCTGTTTTTTCTGCCCATTTTGCTAAATCTTCTTCAGTATAAAATTTATCTACGGAAGATTTAAATGTGCCATCTTCATTTACACGGCAATAAACCATTCCCAATGCGCCAATTTGTGGGCGTTTTACCCAATCTATCAACGCATCAATTTCTTTTCTGCTGTAACTATTTCCGCCAGGAACTGCGATGCCGACAACCAATTCTGCTTGGTTGAAAACGCCAAAATCTTTGTGTTGAGCAACTTCATTCAACTCGCCAAATTCCATCCCAAAACGTATGTCTGGTTTATCGTTTCCGTATTTTGCCATAGCGTCGTCGTAGGTCATTCTTGGGAATTTTTCTACCTCGATTCCTTTAATTTCTTTTAATAAATGTCTTGTTAAACCTTCAAAAGCATTCAAAATATCTTCTTGTTCTACAAAAGCCATTTCGCAATCTATTTGTGTAAATTCTGGTTGTCTGTCGGCACGTAAATCTTCATCACGGAAACATTTTACAATTTGAAAATATTTATCCATTCCACCAACCATCAATAATTGCTTGAAAGTTTGCGGACTTTGCGGAAGTGCATAAAATTGTCCTTCATTCATTCGCGAAGGAACAACAAAATCTCTTGCACCTTCAGGTGTTGATTTGATTAAATAAGGAGTTTCCACTTCAACGAAACCTTCCGAAGAAAGATAATTTCTAACCGCCATCGTAACTTTATGACGGAAAATAAGATTTTCGCGAACAGGTTTTCTTCTAATATCCAAGTAGCGATATTTCATTCGTAAATCTTCGCCGCCATCAGTTTCATCTTCAATTGTAAAAGGTGGCGTTTCAGATTTGTTTAGAATAATAAGTTCAGAAACCAAAATTTCAACATCGCCAGTTGGCATATTTGGGTTTTTGCTTTCGCGCTCAATAACGGTTCCCGTAACTTGAATGACGAATTCACGACCCAAATTTTGGGCTTCTTCTATCATTTCTTTTGAAGTGCGTTCGGCATCAAAAATAAGTTGGGTTATGCCGTAACGGTCACGTAAATCTACCCAAACCATAAAACCTTTATCCCTTGTTTTTTGTACCCAACCTGAAAGGGTTACCGCTTCACCTATATTTTTGGCGTTTAACTCGCCGTTATTGTGTGTTCTGTACATCTTATTCTGAAAAAAAATTGAAGGTGCAAATTTAGTAAGTATAAAATGAATGATGTGGATTTGGAAGGATTATTATTTGGGTAAAAGGTTGACCACGAATACACGAATATTTTTGGTTAAATTTTTAAATAATTTTAAGTCTGAAAACAACATTCAATACTTTTCAGACATATTCAAAAAACCTGAACAGAATAATAATACCCTTTCAGTTTACAAGAATCTCTTTAATTTGTTTTGAATAGAATGTTTTTCCGATACGGTTTATGTGCTCTATTAAACTTTTAGAAGTTAATTCATTAAAAATGCTGATGTCAATAAAATAAGGTGTGTTCAAAGCATCTAATTCTAACCAAATTTTCGAAAAAGTATTGTGGTCAATGTTTTTTCCTTTTATTGTTAAATCTATATCGCTGCCTTCTCTAAATGTGTTTTTAGCTCGTGAGCCGTAAATTACAATTTCTTCCACCAATGTATATTTCGAAAAAACATCCGAAAATCTTTCAATTATTTCATCTGAAAGTCCAAATTTCATATATTTTTCATTTTAATATAAAAGGCTTCAAACAAATTGAAGTAGGTTTTTCTTATTCTATTTTCAACTTCTGTTGCAGTTTCCTCATTATAGGTATGAACTGTTAAAATACGGTCATTTATCATCTTCATCCATTGCTCGCCATCAATAATAATATCTTTATTAAATGCTTCTCTAATTGCATCTCGACTTCCAGTAATGCCTACAATTCCTTGAAATTGAAGATAATCTTTCAATAATTGCCAAGAAAGTTCGTACGTATATTCAAAACATTTTATAAAACCTTGTCTTTCAAGCTCGTTATGAACTTTTTGTTTATTGAATTTTTGTAATTTTAAAAATGCTTTTTCATAATTCTGGAATCGCTGTTGCCATCTAATATCTTCTTCCATTATTACTTGATTTTATTTTTTAAATATAAGGATTTATAAATTATATTTAGATATAAATTATTTAGTGGATTTATCAAATTGAATAAAAAAGACCTGCCAGGTTTTGAAAACCTTGCAGGTCTGCTTTATTAGTTTGTTTTATAAACCTTGCAGGGAAAACAACGGCAATTTATTCCGCAGCTTCTATATATTCTTGTTCGTTCTGAGAATCTTCGCCAGAATTTCTCTTTGAAGCGAGCCACATTTTTAATCGCATTGCGAAATAAAATAGGATTGGAACAATTATTAAAGTCAAGAAAGTTGCGATAATTAACCCGTAGATTACGGTCCAAGCCAATGGTCCCCAGAATATTACGTTGTCACCACCCATATAAATATTCGGGTCAAAGTTTTTGAATAAGCCGAAGAAATCTATATTTAAGCCAATTGCTAATGGTATTAAACCTAAAACAGTTGTAATTGCTGTAAGTAAAACTGGGCGTAAACGCGCTTTTCCAGCTGTGATTATACTTTTTAGCAATTCATCTTTTTCAAGGAATTCTTTTTCGTCTAAATCCAGTTCATTTTTTCGCCTGTCTATAACCAGTTGGGCGTAATCGAGCAGTACCACGCCGTTATTTACTACAATACCTGCGAGGGAAATTATACCCATCATCGTCATCATAATTACGAAAGGTGCACCCGAAATTACAATTCCGCCAAAAACCCCTATAAAACTTAGGAAAATAGCAATCATAATTATAAATGGTTTCGAAATACTATTAAATTGAAAGATCAAAATCAAGAAAATTAAGCCAAGACCCGTAAAAAATGCGCCCATTAAAAAGGCTTGTTGCTTGTTTTGTTCTTCAATTTGGCCTGTATAATCTATTTTGATGTTTTCAGGTAAATTTTCAAAACTTCGCATTTCATTTCGAACTTGATTTACAACCGCGCCGGCATCTGTAAAACCGGGCGAAAGTGCTGAATAAACCGTAACTACTCTACGTGTGTCGCGATGTTTTATTGCGCTAAAACCAGAGCTATTTTTCATAGAAGCAACGGCTGAAACTGGCACTTCGCGCAACTGTCCTGTATTGGTTCTAAAAGTCATAGATTGGTTGAAAAGAGCACTTGTATTGTACCTGCTACTTTCGTTGAAACGAACATAAATATCATAATCGTCGCCATCTTCTTTGTAAACACCAGATTTTGTTCCGAATATTGAATTACGCAATTGCTGCCCAACTTGACCTGCGCTAACGCCCAATTCGCCTGCTTTTTCACGATCTACCGTTACTTGCATTGCAGGTTTATCTTTGTTAACATCAATCTTCAACTCGTCTATTGCTGGTATATTTTTGCTGTTAATGAAAGCACGCATACGTTCAGCAGTTGCAATAAGTTGATTATAATCATCACCTTCCAATTCAATATTTACAGGCGGGCCAGCTGGTGGACCGTTTTGGTCTTTTTCAACCGAGATTAATACGCCCGGATAAATACCAACTAATGCTTGCTGCACTTTTTGCCTTAAAATCTCACTATCTTCTCCTTCACGGTATTTATATTCTCGCATAGAAGCAGTAATTTTTGCTTTATGAGGCATTTCGGCAGCGCTACCGCCATCGGTTTGTGGATTGCCGGCACCTTCGCCAACTTGCGACACGGCGCTTTCAACCATAAAATTGTTGCTGCCGTCCATATATGTTTTGCTATCCAAAACATCGTAAACCTTATTTTCAATTTCTTTTGTAATGGCGTTTGTCTTGTCTATATCGGTGCCTTGTGGATATTCAATATAAACTATTATCTGATTTGGTTTGTTATCGGGGAAAAATTCAACTTTTGTTCGTTGTTGCATTAATGAGAAAACAAATGCAGCAACAGATAAAACCAAAATCCCAAATGTGGCGGCCACAATTAAGTACGGTCTTTTTCTTTTGAAGGAGCTTGTAAGTTTATTTTCGTAGAAATTTTCAAGCTTTACCAACGATTTATTTTGAAAGCGGTTTGCAGCTTTTCTAATAAATAATCTATAAGCCCAAAGCATAATTGCGGTAAAAATCATAACGCTACCCAAGGCGCGATATTCCCCACCAAAAAGTAAAATTAGCAAGCCAATTCCGGCTACGATGCTTGAAATTTTAATAATTCTATTTAGCGGCATGTCTTTATCTTCAGTTGTCATAAACTGTGACACTAAAACCGAATTAAAAAATATGGCAACTATTAATGAAGAGCCCAAAACGACCGAAAGCGTTATCGGAAAATAAATCATAAACTGACCCATTAATCCTGGCCATAAACCTAAAGGAATAAATGCTGCTACGGTTGTTGCGGTTGAGATAATTATGGGCAATGCTATTTCGCCAATCCCCAATTTGGCGGCTTGAATACGACCCATTCCTTCATCTTCCATTAGTCTGTACACGTTTTCAACTACCACGATACCGTTATCCACCAACATTCCCAGACCCATAATAAGCCCGAAAAGTATCATTGTATTCAGCGTGTAACCAAGTTCGTGCAAAATCATCAGCGACATAAACATGGACATTGGTATTGCAAAACCAACAAATAATGCATTTTTAAAACCTAAAAAGAACATTAAAACGGTTACCACCAATATAATTCCGAAGATTATATTGTTGACCAAATCGTCAACTTGGCCGATGGTTTTTGAAGATTGATCGTTGGAAATTGTAATATCTAAATTTGAAGGAAATATATCTTTCTGCGCATCTGCAACTATCAGTTTTAGCTTATCTACGGCTTCAACCATGTTTTTTCCCGCACGTTTTTTCACGTCGAGCATGACAACGCTGTGGCCATCTTCCCTTGCAAATGTTGTTCTATCTTTTTCTTTGAAGCTAATATTTGCAATATCTTTTAGATAAACTATATTGCCGTTTTCGCTTTTTACAACGAAATTTTCAAGTTCTTTTGGATTGTCAATTTCGCCAATAATCCTGATAGTCCTACGTTGGCCGCTTGCAATAAAATTACCGGCAGACATTGTCATATTACCGTTACTAATTGCGCTAGAAACATCTTGAAAACTAACTGAAGATGCCATCATCTTGTAAATATCTACAGCAACTTCAACCTCTTTTTCCTGCGCGCCACGAATATCAACTTTCTTTATTTCGGGTAAATCTTCTATTTCATCTTGCAGATATTCTCCAAACTCCTTTAATTGCGCAACCGGATAATCGCCCGAAATATTGATGTTTACAATCGGCATTTCTTCAGAAAGATTCAGTTCAAAAATATTTGGTTCTACTTTTGCACCGTTAAATGTTGGCCAATCTTCGCCAGATGTTTCGCCATCTACTTCGTCCTTTACCTTTTGTTTTGCAAGTTCAACATCTATTCCCTCATCAAACTCAACAACGATCATTGAATAATCTTCCTGTGAGGTTGAGGTAATTTCAACTACATTACTCACCGTTTTCAACTTATCTTCAAGTGGATCTGTAATTAGCTTTTCAATATCTTCTGCGGTGTTGCCAGGATAAATGGAGCTTATATAAATTTTGGTTTCGTGAATTTCTGGAAAACTTTCTCTTGGCATTGCAAAATAGGCGCCAATGCCGAGAAATAATATCAAAATCATTATCACATAGATAGTGGTTTTGTTATTAATTGCCCACGAGGAGAGACCAAACTCTTTTTCTGTTACTTTTTTAGGTTTTGCCATACTTGTGCCCGTATTTCGACTCCGCTCAATATAAACTTTGGGCGGAATTTTTTGATTAGTTAATTAAATTTTTATTTGAATTAATATTTTATGATTTTTACGTTTTGCCCTTCTTTTACACTACGCGCGCCTTCATTTATAATTTCGTCACCGTCTTTTAAACCTTCTGTTACTTCAATAACATCACCTTGGGTTTTTCCGGTTTTAATAATTATCTGTTTTGCAATAGCCTTTTCGCCTTGTTTTTCAGTAAGAATGTAGATGTATTGTTCGCTATTGGCATTTTCTGAAATTATACTCTGCGGAATTAGAATCGCTTTATCTTTAGAATAATCGTTAATTTTTAAACGCGCGGTTAGGTTTGGTTTAATGGTTTTGTCATTATTTGGAACGGCAATTTCTGCGCTGAAAGTTCTGTTATTCGGATTTATAAAATCGCCTGTTTGACGTATTTTTGATTCGATTGTTGTGCCCAAAACCGGAAATGAAACCGTCACATCTTTTCCTTTAACAACTGTGCCCACATAATTTTCGGGAACATCTGTTGTAATATACATATCGCTTAAATTTACAATACGCATAAGTGGCGTTTGTCCCGGCGAAACCACGCTGCCTTGTTCTGTAATTACATCGTCAATTGTTCCGGCAAAAGGCGCACGAACGCTAGATTTTCCTAACTGACTTTGCATTTGCGAAACTGCTTTTTGGTTGGCTTCGTAATTAGATTTTGCCTGCAAATATTGTATTTCGCTACCTATTTTTTGTTCCCATAAACGTGCTTGGCGCTCAAAAGTGGTTTTAGCCAAATCTGCTTGAATTTGCATTTGCGCAACTTGTTGGCTCATTCCGCCATCGTCTATTTTCGCCAAAAGTTGGCCTTTACTTACTTTATCGCCAGCCTTTACGTAAACTCTTTGTAAAATTCCGCTCATTTCAGCATTTATCACTAGGTTTTGTTTAGTTTCAACGCTTCCCTGCAATTCTAAAAAATGTTCAAAAGGTTTAGCTTCTGCCGTAATCGTTGTTATTAATGGAATGTTTCTTTCAGGATTTAGTTCCTTTAATTTATCATCCAGTTTTTTTACATTTTGATGAATTTCTTCTTGCTGGGCAGAAAGTGCATCTCTTTGCTTTTGAATTGCCTCAACATCATTTGAAGCAATAATCTCGTCGGTAGATTGTTTTTTGTTGTTAGCGCAAGAAGCTACGAGGATGGCTATGGTTAAAATTGTTATTATTTTTTTCATTTTGTTGATTTATTAAAAAGTCGATGAGTCGATGAGTTTAAAGTTTTAGTTTTTATAAAAAGTCGATAAGTCGATGAGTTTAAAGGTTTAGTTTTAAAATTGATGAGTTTAGCGTTTAGTTATTTGTATTAATTTGCGATTTATATAAACCATCTAGCATTGCAGTAATTTCGGTTAAGTCTTTTCTGACATCTAAATATTTTTCTTCATTTAGAAATTCTAAATCATTCGATAAAATACATTGATTTAGTAATTCCAAAGTTGAACCATAAGCTATCTCGGTAAAACGGGCTCTATCTTTTGGCGAATGTCTTCCCGTACCCTCAGCAATATTCGATGAAATTGAAATCGCAGCTCTTCTCATTTGACTTGTCAGACCAAATTTTTCTTCTGAAGGAAAAAGGGCTGTAGCTTTATATATTTTTAAAGAACATTGACGAGATTTTTGCCAAACCAATAATTTTTCAAATCCGAATATTTTCATAATTTCTTGTATTAGTCTATAAAGTTGATGAGCTTAGAAACCCTTGTTTATATATTTTTAAAAACTGTATTAATATTTTTTTAATTTTTTCTAGAAAATGAATTTCTTGTTCTAAACTCTAAACTCTAAACTCTAAACTCTAAACTCTAAACTCTAAACTCTAAACTCATCGACCCATCGACTTCACATCTTCCGAACTTACCCTTAACTGCGGCACATTTAAAACAGTTTCCAAATTCGCCTTTTCATTTATAACCTGAAGCATTGCCTGAAAATATTGCTGTTGCGCCGAATATAGTTGCGTTTGTGCCTGCCGTAAATCGAAACTTGTGGAAAGGCCTTCTGTAAATTTTGTTTGGTTTTTATTTTCTATACGTTCTGCCAATTCGATGTTTTTCTTTGAATTTTCGTAATTATCTATCGCAAATTGGTAATTGCTTCGTGCGGTAGTTAAGTCTAATTTAATTTGTTGCTCTGTTCTTTCTAAATCTGTTTTGGCTTGTTCAAGTGCAATTTGTGTTCGTTGTGTTGCAGCACTTCTTTTTCCACTGCTGAAGATTGGCACATTTAAACTAACGCCTAAAAGTGAAGATTGAAACCATTCTCCATTTCCGAAGAAACTAAAATCGTCCCTAAATGCTGAAGTACCATAATTTACAAATGCGGAAAGTCTTGGTAACGCCTTGCTTTTTTCCAATTTATTTTCAAAATAGCGTTGCTCTCTAAAGTTTTCAGCAATTTTATAATCTACATTATCTTCAATATTTAATGAATCGTTCAATAAAGACAAGCTAATGTTTTGCTGTGCCAATTTTTCAAGATTATCGGTGAAGCTAACATCCGATTCCACAGGGATTCCTAAAGCCAAATTGAACATTTGCTTGGCAATTGCTTTGCTTCGTTTGGCGTTATTTAATTGTGTATCAATATCTAATAAAGTGATTTCAAGCTGTTCTACACTTTCTTCTTCCGTAAGTCCGTTTTCAAAAATCTTTCGGGTTTCGTATAAGTTTTTTTCAAGATTTGTTTTGTTTTTTTCAAAAATCGCAATCAATTCTTCAGCAAGTAGAACACTTCCGTAGGCATTAATTACGCCTTTTCTTACTTCGAGATTTGTCTTTTCGGTGCTGTTTTCTGAAAAACGTAAAAACGCTTTTGCGGCTTGTAAACCAACTAAATAACTGCCATCAAAAATCAACTGATTTAAAGTTGCAACGGCCGATGCGTTTTGCTTTGTTCCAAAAACAACGGGAACAAAAGTGCCTGGCGCGCCGCCGCTAAACTCCGCAGGAATTAAGGTAACCTGTTGTTTCAGATTATTATTATAGCTTAGGTTTCCATCAATTTGTGGAAGACCTTGTGCGGTTGTTTCCCATTTTTGTTTGATAGCTTTTGCAATATCACGCCTTGCATTAATAGTAGCATAATTACTGTCTAAGGCAAATGTCACGGCTTCCTCTAAT
Organism: Aequorivita sp.; assembly: GCA_965219125.1. GTDB lineage: Bacteria > Bacteroidota > Bacteroidia > Flavobacteriales > Flavobacteriaceae > JBBSOK01. The sequence goes on along the minus strand of CBDCMO010000002.1, from coordinate 1,712,971 downwards.
GTAAAGGAATAGGCTTTTTGCTCTTGGGAAAATCCCGCAACCGAGCAAAAAAAGAAAAGGATAAGTATAGGATATTTCATTAGGTTCATATTAAACTTCATTGGTCTGGTTTGTTTTTATAAAGTTATTTAGTATGTTAAGGCCTTCTTTTGTTGCTATTCCGCGCAAATGGTATTCTAAAAAATCGTCCATTAAAAGTACTTTCGGGAAAAGGTGTATTGGGAAAACAGTGTCGTCTTTTATGCCGTTTACACCAATAAAATAAATGCGGGCTACAAATTCTACATTCAGATTTTTGCGATATAGACCTTGGCTGATGCCTTTTTCTAAATTCTCAACTGCGCAATTTTGCATTTTGTTATAATGCAAATGCTTCAATTTTGTAAAAGTCTGTGGATAGTATTTTTGAAGTTGATGTTGTGGTGAAGTTTTTTCGTCTTTTAGATGTTCTAAAACCAATTTCTTAATTTCGTATAATTCTTCAATTGGGTTTTTATCGGCTATTCTTATTTTATCAATGCCACAAGAAATTTCTTCAAAAAGATTGGTCATTACATCATCAACCAATTCAGTTTTATTCTTAAAATGTGAATAGATTGTTTTCTTGGAAATGCCCATTTCATTGGCAATATCGTCCATTGTTACACTTTTAAAACCTAGGTTTATAAAAAGTTCTGCTGCTTTTTGTGTTATTTTCTCTTTCATAATCGGCTGCAAATGTAAGTCAAGGAAACTTTAAAAACAAAAAAAGTTTCCAAAGTTTTAATTTTTTAATTGAAGAAATTTAATTTGTTCAATTTTTTGATAATTTTCAGTTTTGAATTGAATTATTCGATTTGAAAAAAAATCATCCTTATATTTAATTTAACCTTCCGTTCTGTTACAGTATTTTAGCAGTCTTAAATTTTATAAATGGAATTTTTAGATAAATACACGCAGTTACTTGACCAAAATATTGAAGGCGCGGTTTCAAAAAACGAACCTCTTGGATTATACAATCCCATAAAGTATATATTGAAATTGGGCGGAAAACGCATTCGCCCAATATTAACTTTAATGACTTGCGATTTCTTTGGAAGCAATGCAGAAGAAGCGTTAAACGCAGCTTTGGCGGTGGAATTGTTTCATAACTTTTCGCTAATTCACGACGATATTATGGATAAAGCTCCGTTGCGAAGAGGTGAACAAACCGTTCACGAAAAGTGGGATTTAAACACAGGAATTCTTTCCGGCGATGCAATGTTGATTTTAGCCTATCGCTTTTTTGAAGAATACGAGCCGAAAAAATTTCAAGAACTTGCAAAACTTTTCAGTACAACCGCACTGCAAGTTTGTGAAGGGCAACAATACGATGTAGATTTTGAAAGTAGGGACGATGTAACCTTGCCCGAATATCTAAAAATGATTGAATACAAAACCGCAGTTTTAATTGGCGCAGCGATGCAAATGGGCGCAATTGTTGCAGATTCCAGCAAAGAGTGCCAAGAAAACATCTACAACTTCGGAAATAATTTGGGAATCGCATTTCAACTTCAAGATGACTATTTAGATGTTTTTGGTAATCCAGAAACCTTCGGAAAACAAGTTGGCGGCGACATTATTAGCAATAAAAAAACTTATCTATACCTGAAAGCGATGGAATTTGGCGATGAAAGCCAAAAGGAAGAATTGCAACATTTATACAGCATTTCGCCAAAAGACAGCACAGATAAAATTGAAACGGTGAAGCAAATCTTCACTATTTCAGGCGCTGCTAAAGCAACTGAAAATGAAATAACAAAATACACCATAAAAGCAAATGAATATTTAGAAACGCTTGAAATTTCTGATGAAAAAAAGCAAAACTTAAAGCAATTTGGGGATTGGTTGATGCAGCGGAAAAAGTAGTTTTCAGTCGCAGTCGCAGTTTACAGTTTGGACGCAAAAAAAGTTTTCAGTCGCAGTCTTAAAAAAAAGTCGCAGTCACAGTCGCGGTTTTCAGTTATTATGCAAAATATGGTTTGACAATTTTATCAAATTTAATTTAGAAATTTTTCAATTATTGTGCAAAGTGAATTTCTAAACTCATCAACACATCAGCAATTTACAACTTACAATCTATTTAATACTTTCCAGCCATTAACACAACAAGCTGCGACTGCGACTGTGACTGTGACTGCGACTTTTATAAATTTATCAGTATCAATCTTTTGTCAAAATTTCCAACCAATCACAAGCCAAGCTGCGACTGCGACTGTGACTGCGACTTTTTTCAAAAAAACACTCTTACAAAAGGAGAAAAAGCCGAGCCAGCAATACTGTCCCTTTCATCGTACAAAACATCATAACGAACGCCAATTGTAAAATTTTGGTTGCCGTAACCTACTCCCAAAAATAGGGCAGGATACCAATAACTATCGTTAAGCCTTTGTTCTGTTATATCGAAAAAATCTCTTTCAAAATTTCGGCTTACGTGCAATTGTTCAAATTCAGTTGAAAATTGAATTTCTGGGATAACGTTAAAAAGTCCGATTAAACTTCCACCCAAAATAGTGGCGTTGTAAACATTTTTTTGGCTGCTATACGTACCAGTTAATCCAACGCCAGCAGAAATATAAGGGTTAAATTGGTAAATAGCACTTGGTGCTATTGTTCCGCTGAAAAAACCATCGCCAAAACCCAAACCAATTCCGCCGCCAAAACGAACGTGCTGCCAAAAATCTGTGTTATTTTCTTGACCAAAACTTAGTTGCGAAAGGCATAAAAATAATACGAACAATAAACTGCGATACCATGTTTTTATATTGACTTTCATTAGGATAGTTTTAGCAATTATGTGGTGTAAATTTATAAAAACGTTAAAGGCTAGTATGCCAATTTGTTGTATTTTTGTACTGTTTTTACAAAAAATAGACACAGTATTCCCAATTATGGATAAATTTTCTTTTCTAAACGCAATTCACCCAACCCAACTTTCAGACCTTTACGATAAATATATAAAATATCCGGATAGTGTTGAGCCAAGCTGGCGTGCATTTTTCCAAGGATTTGATTTTGGTTTAGACAGTGGCTCAGTGAAAGAATCTGGTCTTCAAGAAAATGTAAGTGGTGCAGGAGAAGATGTTCGAAAGGAATTTCAAGTTATAAAACTTATCGATGGCTACCGAACTCGCGGCCATTTGTTTACAAAAACAAATCCGGTTCGCGAACGTAGAAAATACACACCAACGCTTGATTTAGAAAACTTCGGACTTTCAGAAAACGATTTAGACATCGATTTTAAAGCTGCCGAAATTTTAGGAATTAAAGAATGTTCACTCCGCGAAATTCTTTCACATCTTGAAACCATTTACTGCGACAGTATTGGTATTGAATATATGTATATTCGGAAACCGGAAGAGATTGAATGGATTCAAAATCGGCTTAATATTAACGATAATCAGCCAAAATTTAGTACCGAAGAGAAAAAGCATCTTTTAGGTAAATTAAATGAAGCCGTTTCTTTTGAAAGCTTTTTGCATACAAAATATGTGGGCCAAAAACGATTTTCTTTGGAAGGTGGCGAAAGTTTAATTCCAGGTCTCGATGCTTTAATTGAAACCGCCGCCGATAATGGCGTGAAGGAATTTGTAATGGGAATGGCGCATAGAGGCCGATTAAGCACCTTAACAAACATATTCGGAAAAAGTGCAAAAGACATATTTAGTGAATTTGATGGGAAAGATTACGCCCAAGATATTTTTGATGGCGATGTAAAATACCATTTGGGTTGGACGAGTAAACGAAATTCTAAATCTGGCGAAGAAATAAACCTGAATATTGCTCCAAACCCGTCTCACTTAGAAACAGTTGGAGCAGTAGTTGAAGGTATTGCAAGAGCAAAACAAGACGACCATTACCCAGATGACAATAAAAAAGTACTTCCAATAATCGTTCACGGAGATGCTGCAATTGCCGCACAGGGAATTGTTTACGAAATTGTGCAAATGGCGCAATTAGACGGTTATAAAACGGGCGGAACCATACATATAGTTGTAAATAATCAAATTGGTTTTACTACAAACTATCTTGACGCACGTTCATCTACTTATTGTACAGACGTTGGAAAAGTTACTTTGTCGCCAATTTTCCACGTAAACGCGGACGATGTTGAAGCCGTTGTGCACGTGATGAAATTTGCATTGGATTTTAGAATGAAATTTGGCCGCGATGTTTTTATAGATTTATTGGGCTACAGAAAATACGGTCACAACGAAGGCGACGAACCACGTTTTACACAACCAAAACTATATAAAGCAATTGCAAAGCATGAAAATCCGAGAGATATTTATGCTGATAAATTGTTGAAGGAAGGAGTAATTGAAGAAGGTTACACCAAAAAATTGGAGGAGGAATATAAAGATAAGCTAGAAGAAAATCTTGAAAACTCCCGAAAAGAAGATTTAACCACCATCACACCATTTATGCAAGATGAATGGGAAGGCTACGAATATGCCGAAGAAGATAAGATGATGGAAGATGTTGATACAACCTACGACCTTAAAAAATTAACCGAAATTGCTGAAGTAATTACAAAATTACCAAAAGATAAAAAGTTTTTAAGTAAAATCACCAAGCTTATTAAAGCTAGAAACGATATGTACTTTAAAGACAACAAGTTAGATTGGGCGATGGGAGAATTGTTGGCTTATGGCACATTACTCAAAGAAGGTCACGACGTGAGAATGAGCGGTCAAGATGTAGAAAGAGGAACATTTTCCCACCGCCACGCAGTTTTAAAAGTTGAAGAAAGCGAAGAAGAAATCGTTTTGTTGAATGAATTGAGTAAAGAACAAGGTAAATTTTTTATTTATAACTCACTTTTATCTGAATACGGCGTAGTTGGGTTTGATTATGGTTATTCAATGGCGAGCCCAAAAACTTTGACAATTTGGGAAGCACAGTTTGGCGATTTCAGCAACGGCGCGCAAATAATGATAGACCAATATATAAGTGCCGCCGAAGATAAATGGAAACTTCAAAACGGTTTGGTTATGTTGTTGCCACACGGTTACGAAGGGCAAGGAGCAGAGCATAGTTCAGCAAGAATGGAGCGATACCTTCAATTGTGTGCAACAGATAATATGTTTGTGGCAGATGTTACAACGCCGGCAAACTTGTTTCATTTATTCCGCAGACAACTAAAAATAAATTACAGAAAACCATTAATTGTTTTCACGCCGAAAAGTTTATTGCGTCACCCGAAAGTAATTTCAACTAAGGAAGAATTTGCAAAAGGAACATTCCAAATGCTAATTGATGATGCTGAAGCAAAAGTGGCGAAAGTAAAAACGTTGGTTTTTGTTTCAGGAAAATTTTATTACGATTTGCTTGATAAAAGAGAAGAATTAGACCGTGACGATGTAGCTTTTGTGAGGGTTGAACAATTGTTCCCGTTACCAACAACTTTAATGGACAAAATGATTAAAAAATATAAAAACGCAAAAGATATTGTTTGGGCGCAGGAAGAACCAAGAAATATGGGAGCATATTCACACGTGTTAATGCATTATGACAAATCAAAAGAATTTAGACTTTGCAGCCGCAAAGCCTATGCAGCACCAGCAGCGGGAAGTTCGGTACGCTCAAAAGCACGCCACCAAAAAGTGATGGAAAGTGTTTTTGATAAGGATATGGAGTAATATTTATTAGTTCAAATTGTACAAACTTTTATATTGAAGTAATTGGAAATAGCAATAATTAAAGATAAAATCTATCAAATTCGCAATCAAAACGTAATGTTAGATTTCGATTTGGCCGAAATTTATGGGGTTGAAACCCGAACGTTAAAGCAAGCTGTACGTAGAAATTTAGAAAGATTTCCGAAGGATTTTATGTTTCAACTTTCAAAGAAAGAATGGAACGAGCTTATCACAGTTTGTGATAAGCTACCAAAAAATATAAAATTCAGTCCCGCAACACCTTTTGCATTTACAGAACAAGGAGTGGCAATGCTTTCAAGTGTATTAAGGAGCAAAACGGCAATTGAATTAAACATTTCGATAATTAGAGCATTTGTCATGATGCGTCAATATGCCTTAACTCACAAAGATTTAAGCGAAAAGCTATCGAAATTGGAAGAAAAATATGACGAGCAATTCAATAATGTTTATGATGCCCTTCGATATTTAATGGAAAAAGATACCAAAGAACAAGAGCAATCTGAGCGAAAAAGAATAGGGTATAAATAAGTTAAGAAATGAATATTTATTTTTAAGGTCACAAATTGTGATCTTAGAATTATTAGAAAAATAGCAAATAAAATTTTTAAGGTCGCAAATTGCGTCCTCAAGATTAAAAAAGAATTAAAATTCAACATACCAATAAAACCCGCAAGGGCTACTAAAAAATAAGATTATGGCATTAGAAATGAAAGTTCCTTCACCGGGCGAATCGATTACCGAAGTTGAAATAGCACAATGGTTAGTTGCCGATGGCGATTGGGTTGAAAAAGATCAAGCAATTGCAGAGGTTGACAGCGACAAAGCAACTTTAGAACTTCCTGCAGAAGCAAGTGGAATAATAACCTTAAAAGCTGAAGAAGGCGACGCAGTAGCAGTTGGCGACGTAGTTTGCTTAATCGATACCGAAGCAAAAAAACCTGGAGGAGACGAAAAAGCTGAGAAAAAGGAAGATAAAAAAGAAGAAAAAGCTGATGACTCTAAAACGGATTCAAAGAAATTTGAAGGAACCGATTCAGATAAAAAAGCCGATTCAGAAAAGCAAACACCTTCAAAACCTTCTACGCCAGAGCAAGTTCAAGATAAGAAAAGCTATGCCACAGGTACACCAAGCCCTTCAGCAAAGAAAATTTTAGATGAAAAAAATATTAAAGCAGACAATGTAAAAGGTTCGGGTCGCGATGGTCGTATAACCAAAGACGATGCGAATAATGCAACCCCATCAATGGGCACGCCAGGCGATGCAGCAAGAGGAACCGAGCGCAGCAAACTTTCTATGCTACGACGTAAAGTTGCCGAGCGTTTGGTTTCAGCAAAAAATGAAACTGCTATGCTTACTACTTTTAACGAAGTAGATATGTCAGCCATTTTTGCGCTTAGAAATCAATATAAGGAACAGTTCAAAGAAAAACATGGTGTTGGTTTAGGCTTCATGTCGTTTTTCACATTAGCAGTTGTTCGCGCTTTAGATTTATTTCCAGAAGTAAACTCAATGATAGATGGCGATTATAAAATTGCTTACGATTATAAAGATATTTCAATAGCCGTTTCAGGACCTAAAGGATTAATGGTTCCAGTTATTAGAAATGCTGAAAATTTAAGTTTTAGAGGTGTAGAAGCTGAGGTTAAACGTCTTGCAATTCGCGCTCGCGACGGTCAGATTACAGTAGATGAAATGACTGGCGGAACGTTCACAATCTCAAACGGTGGTGTTTTTGGAAGTATGCTTAGCACACCAATTATCAACCCACCACAATCTGCAATTTTAGGAATGCACAATATTGTTGACAGAGCAATTGTTCGTGATGGCGGTATTGTTGTTGCACCCGTTATGTACGTAGCATTATCATACGACCACAGAATTATTGATGGAAGAGAATCTGTTGGATTCTTGGTAGCAATTAAAGAAGCATTAGAAAGTCCAGAAGAATTATTGATGAATGGCAATGTAAAAAAGGCTTTGGAAATCTAAAACTTTTTGAATTTAATAATACAAATCCAGCTGAAAAGCTGGGTTTTTCTATTTCAAATAAAAACAGTTTCTACCATAATCTATAACAGCTCGGTGCGATTTTAAAAAGTCGGCACCAATAATGCCATTTACAGCTTCTGTATCTACTTGTTGTAATGCTTCATTTACGTGAGAAAGGTCAAAAAGAATAAAATCCATATTATTGAATTCTTTTTTATGTACTTTAAAATGATTGTTTCGGGACATCAAAGTTTTCATATTTGTTGCTCCAGCACCAGCAGCCAAAATTTCGCTTGCTTCTTCAACCATTTTAAATTTTAGGCTATCATCAAAGCCAATACAACTTGTTGAAGCGCCTGTATCTAATATAAAATTGCCTTTTACGCCATTCAACTTCGCCGAAAATTTATAATGACCTGTATTTAATCGTTTTAAACCAATTCTTACAAAACCTTGTTTTTCCAGAAAACTACGTAAATCTACCAAGCTAATTTTTTTGGCAAAGATAGAAAACAAAATAAGTAGCTTTGCAACATGTTTACAGATACACACACCCATTTATACAGCGAGGCTTTTGATGAAGATAGGGCAGCGATGATACAAAAAGCAATTGATGTTGGCGTTACCCGATTTTTTATTCCTGCAATAGACTCAACCTATACCGAAGCAATGTATAAGTTGGAGCAAGATTTTGCGCCAAACGTTCATTTAATGATGGGGCTTCACCCAACATCCGTAAAAGAAAATTATAAAGAAGAATTGCAGCACGTTCAAAATGAATTTGAAAAAAGAAAATTTATTGCGGTTGGCGAAATTGGCATCGATTTGTATTGGGATAAATCTACTTTACCAATTCAAATAGAAGCTTTTAAACATCAAATTCGACTAGCAAAAAAATATAAATTACCAATCGTCATACATTGTCGTGATGCTTTTGATGAGATTTTTGAAGTTTTGGAAAGCGAAAAAAGTGATGATCTCTTCGGGATATTCCATTGTTTTACGGGAACTTTGGAACAAGCAAAACAAGCAATTTCGTATAATATGAAATTAGGTATTGGTGGCGTTGTTACTTTCAAAAACGGAAAAATTGATCAATTTCTGAATCAAATTCCATTAAAGCATATCGTTTTAGAAACAGATTCGCCCTATCTTTCGCCTGCACCTTTCCGCGGAAAAAGGAATGAAAGTTCGTATTTAAAACTAATTGCTGAAAAAGTTGCTGATATTTACGAGATTTCGGTTGAAGAAGTAGCGCGGATAACTACTGAAAATTCTGTGGAAGTTTTTGGGGTTTAAATCTCATATTAAAAATCTTCCTCTAATTTCCTACTTGTAAATTCACTAAATTTGGAATATGAATATTATTGAAAACCATAAAAGTCAAATTAAAAAGTTGTGCAAGCAGTATCGAGTAAAATCGTTTTCTGCATTTGGCTCGGTTACTCGTAAAGATTTTAATATTCATTCTGATATAGATTTTGTTGTAGATTTCAATGAAGATGATCCTTTTCAATACACGGATTTATATTTTCAGTTCAAAGAAAGCCTTCAGAATTTATTTAAACGGGACATAGATTTAATAGAGGAAAGAGCAATTAAAAATAAATTCTTCAGAAAAGAACTTGACGAAACAAAAATTCCGATTTATGGACAATAAAGTTAACGCTTGGCTTGAAGATATTTTACGTTCAATTAACGAGATATTTGAATTCTTGCCTGAAAAAAGAGATTTTTTCAAATATCAAAGAGATTTGAAAACCAAATAAGCTATTGAGAGAAATATTTAAATTATCGGAGAAGCAATCAATCGAATTTCGAAATATGAAAATTGTGAAATTCAAATAGAAAATGCGCAAAAAATAATTGGAACTAGAAATAGAATTGCCCACGAATATGATACTATTTCAGATGAAGTAATTTGGACGATTATTAATAAAGAGCTTCCCACCTTACGTTCAGAAATTATAGATTTACTAAAATGAATTATTCCAATTAATTTTTCCAACGTTTCAAAATCGTTACTTTCTAATATATATCATAAATCTTGAACGTTGAACGTTGAACGTTGAATCTTTAATCTTGAACCTCGAACCTCGAACCTTGAACTTTAAACTTTGAACAAAACAAACCCCAACATACTATTACTCTACACCGGCGGAACAATCGGGATGATTAAGGATTTTGAAACTGGAGCTTTGAAAAACTTCAACTTTAACGAGCTTTTACAGCACATTCCCGAATTGAAATTGCTGGATTGTACAATTGCAACCCATAGTTTCGAAAAGCCGATTGATAGTAGCAACATGAAACCTGAATATTGGGTAGAAATAGTAACTATTATTGAAGATAAATATCAAGATTTTGATGGTTTTGTAGTGCTACACGGTAGTGATACGATGAGTTACACAGCTTCGGCAGTAAGTTTTATGCTCGAAAATCTTTCAAAACCTGTAATTTTTACGGGTTCGCAATTACCAATTGGCGATTTACGAACCGATGCAAAGGAAAATTTGATTACTTCAATCCAAATTGCAGCGCTTCAAGAAAATGGAAAATCTAAAATTGCTGAGGTTGGTCTTTATTTTGAATATAAACTGTATCGTGCAAATAGAACAACGAAGATCAATGCTGAACATTTTCAAGCTTTTGCATCTTTAAATTATCCGGCACTCGTCGTTAGTGGTGTTCATTTAACCATAAATAATGAAGCACTTTACAAACCGAACAGACATAAAAAGTTTGTAGCTAGAAAAAATTTAAATCAAAATGTAGTGTTGCTTAAAATGTTCCCGGGCATTAATGCAGAAACTGTAAATTATATGTTGAATTATCCAAACTTAAAAGGTTTGGTTATTGAAACATACGGAAGTGGAAATGTTACCAATGAAAAATGGTTTTTAGATAGCCTTCAAGTCTTGCTAAAAAAGCAAATTCCGATTATAAATGTTACCCAATGTTCTGGCGGAAGTGTAGCAATGGGAAATTACGAAACAAGCGTAGCCTTAAAGAAAATGGGGGTTATAAGTGGAAAAGACATAACAACCGAAGCTGCTTTAGCCAAACTAATGTATTTATTAGGTCAAAAAGTATCGCCAAAATCCTTTAAAACCATTTTTGAAACATCGCTTAGGGGCGAAATGGAATGAAAATTCAGTATTCAGTATTCAGTATTCAGTGGCAGTTGGCAGTTTTGTTTAAGGAATCTAAATTGAAGTTTCGAAAATTTTATTATGATACTTAATAATTTAGCGTGTAAAACTTCAATGATTAAATCAATTAATTTCAGCAAAAATATTGGGTCAATAAACTAGATTTAGTGATATTTGCCAACCCGTAAAATTGGGTAAAAAAATTAGAGAGGTGGCCGAGTGGTCGATGGCGCACGCCTGGAAAGCTTGTATACGGCAACGTATCGAGGGTTCGAATCCCTTCCTCTCTGCGAAACTTAAAAACAGTCAAGAGTAACCCTGTAAATTTCTATTTTGGGGTTTTTTTTATTTTTTACCTTTTTTGGTAATAAATTTGCTTTCATACTTTGTTATAAATTGAATCCTTAAATATAGTATTCAACTTTCTGATGAATTTGTCCATGATGAAAAGTAAATTTTAATTTGTAGGAAAATTTTTGCTTTTCTTACATTTGCTACGTTTTGTGAACGATGAGATACAAATATGTTTCTACCATTTTACAAACTATTATATTTTACATCTTTTAATGCAAATACCCCTTTAATACTACAATAATGTTCGATATATTTACGGAAGTAAGTAAAACTTTGGATTTGATAAAATGTTGATGAATCAACATCTATTCCAAAAAAATGCTAGCAAAAATCCCCACTATTTGAAAACTAGATTAAAATTACTTCACCTTGAAGGCATTCCCAAAGATGCTGAGCTTGTAGGTATAGAACTAAAGAAGGTAAAGAATCAATTTGAAATCTTAGTAGTTAACAACAAGTTAGCTTACATAGAAGCACTTACACATTTTGCTCCAGACCTCATCTTAACAGATCACAATACTCCTAACTTTTGTTCAACAGAGGCGATAAAAATGGCAAAGATAAATGGAATAGATGTTCCTATTATACTTATAACCTCGGCAATATGTGATGAAAAAGCTGTTGAAATACTGAAACAAGGAGCAACGGATTATCTTTTTAAAGATCGCTTACATCGCTTGCCATATGCAGTGCAAAATGCCATTGATAAGAATAGTTTGAAACAACAGCTATACGAAAGTGAAAAATCTAATCTTGATGTTCTCTCTTCACTCAGTTCACATATTGCGCTGATTAGTTTAGACGGTACGTTGGTGGCGGTGAATAAAGCTTGGGAAGAATATGGCGCAAATAACGGCACAAAGTGTCTTGAGGGTTTTTCTATAGGAAGCAATTACTTTGATGTTTGTAAAAAAGCAATAGAAGATGGAGATTGCACTGCGGCTAAAGCATTGGCGGGAATTAAATCTGTCCTAAAAAAGAAAAATCCATACTTTGAAATGGAATATTCCTCTCATTCTCAGGAGAAGCAGCAGTGGTTTTTACTTAGTGCAATGACATACGGTAGCGACACTAATAAAGTCGTTATCTCACATCAAAACATAACGGATAGGAAGATTGCGGAAAACCAACTTATTGAAACCACAGTCGAGCTGCAGCAAACACTCACTAAATTCACGAAGATTTTAGACTCCTCTTTGGATGTCATCTGCACAATAAATAGAGAGGGCGAGTTTGTAAATGTTAGCGCAGCATCCCAAAAAGCTTGGGGATATAAACCCAAAGATCTTGTAGGCAGCAAGTTTATGAATTTTGTTCATCCCGAAGATTTTGAAATAACAGATAAAGCGACTGAGAAAATTTTTAGAGGCAGAAAGATTCCAATATTCGAAAATAGGTTTATCCATAAAAATGGAAGGGCAGTGCCATTGCTATGGTCTGTTAACTGGGATGAAAAACTTGGTTTATTATGTTGCATTGCTAAAGATGTTACAGAGAAAATTAGCTTGGAAAAGGCTATTGAAAATGAAAGAGATCAGTTTTACGACATGTTTTTGAAAGCGCCCTCTGCAATTGGTATGTTAAAAGGTGCGAACCATATTTTTGAAATGGCCAATCCGCTCTATCTGCAATTAACTGGGAAAAATGATATTATTGGAAAAACCGTGGCGGAAGTACTTCCGGAAGTAATTGAACAAGATTTTGTTGAAATGTTAGACCAAGTTTACCAAACAGGCGAGCCTTATATTGGCACAGAGATGTTGGTAAAAGTGGATAGAAATGACAATGGCGAACTAGTTGACATGTATGTAAATTTCGTTTATCAAGCCTATAGAAATGGAAAAGGAGAAATTGAAGGGGTTTCCTTTTTTATAAATGATATCACCGAGCAGGTAGTTTCGAATAAAAAAATAAAAAAAAGTGAGAAACAATACCGCCAAATTGTTGAAACGGCGCAAGAGGGCATTTGGCTTTTAGATGAAAACCGAAGGATAATCTTCGTAAATAAAAAGATGTGTGAAATACTTGAATACACTGAAGAAGAAATTTTAGGTAAAGAACATCTATATTTTATGGATGAATGTGAAAGGAAAAAAGCATTGAAAGCTATTAAGAGAAGAAAAAGAGGAATTGCTGAGAGTTATGAACTAGCTTTTAAATCCAAAACTGGAAAGCACATTTTAACAAGTATATCTGCCAATCCAATTTTTGATGACTCGTCAAATTATAAAGGTTCTTTGGGGATGGTTTCAGATATTACTGAAAAGAAAATGGCTGATGAAAATAATAGATTTAAAGCTAATCTTCTCAACACTATAGGTCAAGCCGCCATTGCAACAGATTTGGATGGCGTTGTAAATTATTGGAATAAAGCTGCAGAAAATGCATACGGTTGGACACACGAAGAAGCCGTAGGAAAAAATATTATGCACCTTACAACTTCCAATGCAACAATACAACAGGCTACAGAAATAATGAATGATTTGAAAAATGGTCATACCTGGTCCGGGGAGTTTAAAGTTCAGCGAAAGGATGGAAGCTATTTCCCTGCTAGCGTTGCAAATTCTCCTATTTATAACGAGAATAATGAATTAAGCGGCATAATTGGTATTTCATCAGACATTACAGAAAAGAAAAAGCTTGAGGCGTTATTGGACAAATCTAATAGGCTTGCACGTATAGGTAGCTGGGAAATTGATGTAAAAAACGGCACCGTCTTTTGGTCGGATATAACGAAAGAAATTCGTGAAGCAGATCCAGATTTTATCCCTGATCTTAAAACCGGCATAGGCTTTTTCACTAAAGGGAATAATAAAAAAATTATAACCAAGAGAGTACAGGAATGTATTGATAAGGGCATTCCCTGGGACGAGGAATTGGAATTAACGACATTTAAAGGAAACATGAAATGGGTTCGTACTATTGGCGAAGCAGAATTTGTTAATGGAGAGTGTAGTAAGGTTTATGGTAGTTTCCAAGACATTACGGAACGAAAAAAAGCAGAAATCGAACGCGTAAAAATGGTATCCGATATTGTTCAGCGCAACAGTGATCTTGAACAATTTTCTTATATTGTATCTCATAACCTTCGTGCGCCAACGGCTAACATTATCGGTTTTACAGGAATTTTGCTAGATGAAACCCTAACACCGCAGGAGCAAAAAGAATCGCTGAAGGGGCTGTCATCATCTGTTAAGGTGCTTGACGATGTAATAAAGGATATTAATACAATATTGCAGATTCAAAGAGAAGTTCATGAAAAGAAAGAAACAATTGTCTTTTCAAAACTTGTTGAAGACATAATGATAAGTATCCACAATCTTGTGGAAAAACCTCGGGCTCGTATCGTTTGCGACTTTTCAGCAGTTGACAAAATTTATTCACTCAAAATTTATATTTATAGCATTTTTTATAATCTAATGATTAACAGCATTAAATATGGAAAACCCAACAAGCCGCCAATCATAGAAATAAAAAGCAAAAAAGAAAATGGAAAAATAATTCTAACGTTTAAAGACAACGGCTTGGGAATAGACATTGATGCAAAAGGGGCAAAAATTTTCGGGCTTTACAATCGCTTTCACTCTCATGTTGAAGGAAAGGGAATGGGATTATTTATGGTGAAAGCTCAAGTAGAGGTCCTTGGAGGGAATATATCGGTATCCAGTGAGCTAAATAAAGGAACTGAATTTACGATAATCTTTGATATTTAAATTTTAAACTTAGTGGATAAAATAATAAGACACTTCTTACTTGTTGATGATGATGCCATAAACAATATCCTTACAAAAATGATACTTAAAAAATCATTTGGGGAAGTACATATTAATGCGTTTACCGTACCAGAGGATGGTTTAGAATTTATGAAATCTCAACCCATCCATAACCCGCCAATTACACTTTTCCTTGATATTAATATGCCTACAATATCCGGATGGGAATATCTTGAAGCGTTTGAGCTTTTTGACCCCACAATAAAGGGGCAATACGATATTTACATACTTTCATCGTCCGTAGACCCAAAGGACATAAATAGAGCCAAAGAAAATCCCCTTGTCAAAGATTTTATTGAAAAACCAATTAGCAATGAAACCTTAAAGAAGATTTTTGGCTAAAAGAAAGGCAGGTTTAAAAAATGTCTATCTCCCAAATTTGTAGTATTCTAAATACTCGTGTGGTTCATTGTTTAATGATGCCGTTATAGCATCCATTCCCATTACGCTGAAGGTTATTCCATTACCACCGTAACCTAAAATATAGTGCTCATTTTTTTCAGAATCAGGTTTTCCCATATACGGTAAGCCGTCCTTTGTTTCGCCAAAAGTACCTGCCCAAGAATAATCTAATATAAATGGAATATCTGGAAATGTATTTCTGAATGCTTTTACTAAAGCCTTTTCTTTTTTCGGCAAATATGCATCTCTTCGTTTGGCGTTTTTGAAATCTTCATCGCCGCCACCCATTATTATTCGGTTGTCTTTTGTACTTCTAAAATAGAGATACGGTTTATCCGTATTCCAAAAAATATTTTCTTGGAATGCTTTTGGAAGTTTCGGCAATGCTTCACTAGCAAGGGCAAACGTACTTTTTAATTTTACGATATCTTCTTTTATAGTTTCAACACTTTCATAACCTGTACAATGTATCAACTGTTGTGTTTTAATAATGATGCCGTCTTCGGTTTTTAATTCGATAAAATCTTTGTGATGTGTTATTTTTTCAACTGAAGTGCGATCGTAAATGGTTAATCCTTTTTTACTGGAATAATTAAGCAAATCTTTCGCAAGTTCGTACGGATCCATAATTGCGCCGCTTTTAGATTTTATGCCTAACAATCCTTTTTTAATTCCCAATGCTACCAAATCTTCTTTTTGAAGCAAACTAACATCAAAACCGTGTTCTTTTCTTGCTTCAAATTCATCTGTAATAAATTGAAGATCTTTTTTATTCGATGTAAAGTAAACACTGTTTTTACGTTCAAATTCGCAATCACTTTTTACTTCTTTTACAATTTTTTCTAAATCGAAAATTGCCTTTTCGCAAGATTTATAGCTACTAACGGCTTTTGTCAACCCAATTTGATCTATTAGTTTGTGTAGCGGTACATCTATTTCATACTGAAGCATCGCAGTACTAGTGGCACTACTGCCGTTAAAAACATCCCGCCTTTCTAAAATTACAACTTTCTTCTCCTTTATTAATCTGTAAGAAATTAAAGCAGCCGTAATACCACCTCCCAAAATTACTATTGGACATTCCAAATTTTCAGAAATTGCTGGGTACGATTTGCCTAAACTATTTTTGATAAGCCAATAAGGCTCGTTCGATCTTATATCCATTAGTATTTATATTAAGGTCAGAAAATTAAATTGAAAATAGTTTTTATGTAGAATTATTTAGATTAAAACTTAAAAGTAATAAAATCAACCCTATTAATTCAAACCATTTATCGGAAGAATTATGGATAGAAAAGTTATTGGCTAAGATGTTGATAATTTGGAAGTTTGCTTTTGTAAATTCAATTGTTTTGATAAATCACCTCAATTTATATTCAAAATAAAATAATTATTTAAAATCCGAAAATCTTTGAGTCACGTTTTTTTTTCTATATTCGCATCCGTTTTAATTGATAGCTGTAACAATTTTGAAAATATTTTCATACAGCTTCTTAAATATGAATTTTCGTATTGTGTACTATAAGCATTAAATTTTATAGTGTATTTTAATATTCGTGTTGTTTAATTAAATTATTTTATATCTTTAAACCTTTAACTAAAATCAAACCTTAAGTCGATAGCAATGAAAAAATTATTTTCTATTATGGCGATTGCCTCAATGATCTTTGTAGGCTCTCTAAATGTAAATGCAGCAACTGCGCAACCAATTCCACAAGCTTCACACAGTTTAGTAACTGCCACAGCACTTTCTTTATTACAAGATGATACAGCGGATGTGCCGGTAGACAATAAATCGTTCCACCAAAATTTAAAAGAGCGTTTTGTTGAAGGTGGTCCAGGTTTTATGGGTATCGTACTTTTATGTTTGATTCTAGGTTTGGCAATAGCTATTGAAAGAATTATTTACTTAAATCTTTCTACTACAAACACTCAGAAATTGGCACAGAATGTTGAAGATGCTCTTAATAGTGGCGGTATTGAAGCAGCGAAGGAGGTTTGTAGAAATACAAAAGGACCTGTTGCCTCAATATATTATCAAGGTCTAGATCGTGCAGACGAAGGTATCGATATGGCTGAAAAGGCTGTAGTCGCTTATGGTGGTGTACAAATGGGCCAATTAGAGAAAAACGTGTCTTGGATATCTTTATTCATAGCCTTGGCACCGATGCTTGGGTTTATGGGTACTGTAATCGGGATGATTTTAGCATTCGATAAAATTGAAGCGGCTGGAGATATGAACCCTTCACTAGTTGCGGGTGGTATTAAGGTAGCACTTTTAACAACTGTATTTGGTCTTGTTGTTGCAATTATACTTCAAGTGTTTTATAACTACATAATTGCAAAAATTGACAGTATCGTTAATAGCATGGAAGATGCTTCTATCACACTTATCGATATGTTGTACGATTACAAAAACAGAAAGTAAAATTTAAAAACACCAAATAAAATGGGTTTACACAAAATTTTAAAAATAGTAGCACTTTTACTTTGCGTTGTTGGAATATTTTTCTGGGCAATGATAATTTACAAAGGTGATGAGACTGTGCAAAGTACAGGAGAAGGTCTTGACGGTATCTTATATGTATCATACATTCTTCTCGCAATAGTATTAGTTGCAGTATTAATATTTGTTTTAAAAGGAATTTTTGAAGGGAATATTAAAAGTACGTTAATCGCTGTTGGAGGATTTTTAGTTATTGTAGCTATTTCCTATGCATTGGCAGATGGTACTCCAATGCTAATGAAACAAGATAACGAAATGCTTTCTGCGAGCGGTTCTAAATGGGTTGGTGCCGGTTTATATGCGTTCTATATTATGGCTATATTGGCAATTGGCGCAATGGTTTTTAGCGGAATTAAAAAAGTAACAAAATAATGGCAAGAAGAGCAACACCAGAAGTAAATGCTGGTTCTATGGCAGATATCGCCTTCCTTTTGCTTATCTTTTTCTTAGTAACAACTACAATTGAAAAAGATAAGGGAATTGCGCGACAACTTCCGCCTAAAGAGCCGCCAACGGATGATCCTGTTATAATTAAGCAAAAAAACTTATTTATAGTAAATGTTAATAAAAATGACCAATTATTGGTCGAAGAAAGTTTGATGGAACTGAAAGATCTAAAACAAGCCGCAATAGACTTTTTAGATAATGGAGGACAACCATCGGGTACTGCTAATTATTGTGATTTTTGTAAAGGTAAAAGAGATCCTGAATCTTCTGACAATCCTGACAAGGCAATTATTTCTGTACAGAATGATAGGGAAACATCTTATAAAATGTATATCGCCGTTCAAAATGAATTGGTGGGGGCATACAATTTCTTAAGAAACAGAGAATCCCAAAGACTATATGGCTTTAAGTTTACTGAAGTTAGTAATGCATTAGACGAAGGAAGTTACAAAGGCAACGAAGCAGCGGCTAAAGAAAAGTTGGAGAAAATTCAAGAAATGTTCCCGCTTAAATTGTCTGAAGCTGAACCTAAGAAATCAGGAGTTTAAATAAAGAAAGAAAATAGAAATGTCTAAATTCAATAAAAAGAAAGGCGGCGAATTACCCGCAATTAGTACGGCTTCATTGCCAGATATCGTTTTTATGCTTCTATTCTTTTTTATGGTTGTAACGGTATTGCGTGACACAAACCTTTTGGTTAAAAATGAATTACCCAAGGCTAATGAAGTTGAAAAACTTAAAAAAGATCGTTCTGTATTTTTGTACGCAGGTAAGCCCAGTGATAGATATAAAGATAAATACGGAAAAGAAGGAAAAATTCAGATTGGTGATAAATATACCGACATTACTAACATAAAATTTGCACTTACGGAAGCAAGACTCAAATTGTTGCCAGAATTACAAGATAAAGTGATGGTTGCCTTAAAAGTAGATAAAGAAACTAACACTGGTCTTGTTACCGATGTAAAACAAGAATTGAGAGATTTGAATATGCTGAAGATCATATATATTACTTCACCAGGAGATCCAATCGAAAAATAAAAAATAGTAATTATTTATAAAAACGCCTTTTACTTTATAAGTGAATAGGCGTTTTTTTTATATTTTCGTTTGGCTTAAATACAGCTATCTTTATCGTATGCATTCAGTTATAAAACACTTTATATTTATTGTGACCATTGCTTCCAGCTCACTTGTTATTGCTCAAGATGATGTTCCATTTATGTCTAACGATTCGATTTACCGTGAAGATCAGTTTTATATTGGGTTTACGTATAACCTTTTGTCTGCAGTTCCTGAAGGTGTCTCTATTCGCGGACTTTCCGGTGGAGTTCAGCTAGGTTATATTCGTGATATGCCAATTAATGAAAGTAGAACATTGGCTGTTGGAGTTGGTCTTGGTTTAGCTTATGATCAATTTGGACAAACCCTATTTATTGGACAATCACCAAACAATCTAAGCATTTTTACAGTTTTAACAGACGACGTTGAATTTGATCGCAACAGATTTTCATTTGCCGCAATTGAAGCACCAATTGAGTTTAGATGGCGATCTTCCTCTCCCGATACGTATAAGTTTTGGCGAGTTTACGGCGGTGTGCGTGTTGGCTATGCTTATTTTTATAAAAGTACTTTTAAAAATGCTGATAACTTAGTGAACCAAACTAAAATTTCAGAATTTGATCCACTGAGATTAGCAGCCACATTGAGTTTTGGATATAATACTTTTAATTTTTATGCCAACTACAGCATTAATCCATTTTTTAAAGATGCGGTAACAACATCAGGAGAAAAAGTAGATTTTAAGACAATAAAAGTGGGACTAATCTTCTATCTTTTATAACCAGAAGTTTAATGCAATTAATTGCGGAATTACGCCAATCATCAAACCTAATATTAATTCAAGGTTAATGTGGGAATTTGTATAAAGTCTTGAAGTTGCAACCCAACCATTTATAAAAAGTAGCGCACTAATTACTAAGAGTAAATTTACCTTAAAGTGAATACTCAAAGCAATAACAAACATTGTCACACCCGCGATTCCCATTTGGTGCAAACTTATTTTAATTGAAAAAAGAGCCATAATCAGCGCTGTTATAGTTGATAAAAGTATACCTACGAAGAAATAATATAATTCTGGGTCGTCGTAATTTGTAAAAATCATTTTTATAATTGCCAATAACAATAGGCACTGAATCATTAATGGATATTTTCTTTCCTTCGATTCTCTCAAATGGATAGAATCTGCTAAACCGAGGCTTTTCAGCAGAAAAAATATGATTATCGGTATGAATATAGTAATAATACCAACTGCAAATAAGGTGGAATCTATAAGCTCTTGTTCAACAAATCTGGGCGTAACGTAGTAGTAAATCAGGCAACCCAGCAATGGCATTAAAAGTGGATGAAAAATATAAGCAGCGGGTTTTAAAAAATACTTCATTATATTTCCTTACGTAATCTAGCGACTGGTAAATCGAGTTGCTCGCGGTATTTTGCAATTGTTCGGCGCGCGATTGGATAGCCTTTTTCTAATAATATTTTAGCAAGCTTATCATCGGTTAGCGGCTTTCTTTTGTTTTCTTCGGAGATGGTTATTTCAAGAATCTTCTTAATTTCCTTAGTTGAAACATCTTCCCCTTGATCGTTTTTCATTGATTCACTGAAGAATTCTTTAATTAACTTTGTGCCATATGGTGTATCTACATATTTGCTATTCGCAACACGAGAAACGGTTGAAACATCCATATGTATTTCGTCCGCGATATCTTTTAAAATCATTGGCCGAAGCTTACGTTCATCACCACTTAAAAAATATTCTTCCTGATGGTGCATGATGCAATTCATAGTTACAAACAGGGTTTGTTGCCTTTGTTTAATTGCATCTATAAACCATTTTGCTGCATCCAACTTTTGTTTTATAAACATAACCGCATCTTTTTGGGATTTACTTTTGTCGCTAGCTTCTTTATAGCCTTTTAACATGTTGGTATATTCCCTAGAAACGTGCAATTCTGGGGCGTTGCGGCCATTTAATGTTAAATCCAATTCCCCATCTACAATTTTTATGGCAAAATCTGGCACAACGTGTTCTACCATTCTATTGTTGCCTGCGTAGGTTCCACCCGGTTTTGGGTTTAAACCTTCAATTTCGTGAATAGCATCGCGAAGTTGATCTTCAGTTATATCGAATTTTTGAATTAATTTTTTATAATGTTTTTTGCTGAAATGGTCAAAGGCATCTTCAATTAACGTAATTGCCAATGAAACTTCTGGATTTTGTGTTTTTCTCTCTAATTGAATTAGGAGGCATTCCTGCAAATCTCGAGCACCAACTCCTGCTGGATCTAGTTCGTGTACCCAATGCATTACTTTTTCAACTTGATCTTCAGTTGTGTAAACATTTTGTGTAAAGGCAAGATCATCTACAATATCAGCCAATTCCCTGCGTATATAACCGCTTTCATCTACACTTCCAACGAGAAATTCTGCAATTTCACGTTCTTCATCTGTCATGCGGTAAGTGTTTAATTGGGCTAATAAATGTTGGTTAAATGAAGTACCGGCTGCGTATGGCATTTGTCTTTCTTCATCATCTGCACTGTAATTATTACTTGAAAGCTTATAACTTGGCGTTTCGTCGTCACTCAAATAATCGTCAACGTTGATGTCTGTTTCAATTTTCTCGTTGCCTTCATCGTATTCATCTTCATAATCATCATTATCAAAATCATCATCAAACTTTTCTTCCTCTTCTTTGCCACCTTCCAATGCCGGATTTTCTTCCATTTCTTGAGAAATACGCTGCTCAAAAGCTTGCGTAGGCAATTGTATCATCTTCATGAGCTGTATTTGCTGAGGAGATAATTTTTGTGAAAGTTTAAAGTTTAATTGCTGTTTAAGCATTTTTTTTGATAAAGTTTAGAGGGTTTAGAAGTCTATAAGTTTAGAGTTTAGAACAGTTTATAAAGTTAACGAAATTGACACATTTAATTAAATAGACTCTTTCTGTTTTGTTGTATTCATTACGTGTTGTAAGCAATTCTTTTTAATGGTTTAAACCAAATATTGAAGAGTCTTCCTTTTTTCTCAACTTATCGACTCTTTAACTCCTCAACTAAAACGTAATTTCACAAATGCAAAATAACTTTATTCAACACAACAAATTTGGCAAAAAAAAATAGACTAAAACTCTGCATTACCAGGAGTTCTTGGATATGGAATCACGTCCCTAATATTTCCCATTCCTGTTGTAAATTGTACCAATCTTTCAAAACCTAGTCCAAAACCACTGTGAACTGCTGTTCCAAATTTTCGAAGGTCTAGATACCAATATAGCTCTTTTTCGTCGATTTCCATCGCGGCCATTTTCTGTTTTAGCACATCATAACGTTCCTCACGTTGCGAACCGCCTACAATTTCGCCAATTCCTGGAAATAAAACATCCATTGCGCGAACGGTTTTTCCATCATCATTCAACCGCATGTAAAATGCCTTAATTTTTGCGGGATAATCAAACAAAATTACGGGACATTTAAAATGTTTTTCAACCAAGAATCGTTCGTGCTCGCTTTGCAAATCTGCGCCCCATTCTTCAATTATATATTTGAACTTTTTCTTTTGATTTGGTTTACTTCTTTTTAAAATATCTATCGCTTCAGTATAGCTTACGCGCTTAAAATTATTTTCTAATATAAATTGAAGTTTCTCGCGCAACTTCATTTCGCTTCGCTCGTCTTGTGGCTTGTTTTTTTCTTCTTCAAGTAATCTATTTTCAAGAAATTCAAGGTCGTCTGCGCAATTTTCTAAAGCGTATTTTATAACGTATTTAATGAAATCTTCAGCCAAATCCATATTGGCATCTAAATCGTTAAAAGCAACTTCGGGTTCAATCATCCAAAACTCTGCTAAATGGCGGCTTGTATTACTATTTTCAGCTCTAAAAGTTGGGCCGAAAGTATAAACTTTCCCAAGAGCCATTGCGTAGGTTTCGGCTTCTAATTGTCCGCTAACAGTAAGATTTGTTTCTTTTTCGAAGAAATCTTCTTTATAATTTATATTTCCTATTTCATCCAAAGGCATTTTTTTAGGGTCTAAAGCAGAAACACGAAACATTTCTCCAGCACCTTCGGCATCGCTTCCTGTAATTATTGGTGCGTGAAAATAATTAAATCCATTTTCCTGAAAATATTTATGAACTGCAAATGCAAGTTTAGAACGCGTACGCATAACGGCGCCAAAAGTATTGGTACGAATGCGTAAATGTGCCTGCTCACGCAAGGTTTCCAACGTATGTCTTTTTGGTGAAAGGATTGTTAGCTTAACGTCTTCAGGATTTGCTTCGCCTAAAACGGTTAACTTTTTTACTTGTATTTCAACACTTTGGCCTTGCCCTTGACTTTCAACCAACATTCCCATAACTTCAATTGCAGCACCTATTGTTACTTTCTTAAGTACATCTTCTTCAAAATTTTCAAAATCTACTACGCATTGCAAATTATGGATTGTACTACCATCATTTAAGGCAATAAAGCGGTTACTTCTAAAGGCACGAACCCATCCGCGAACGGTAATTTCATAAGGCGTTGGCTCACTATTTAATAATGATAAAATATCGGTATTTGGCATTTTTTTATTTTTTGTAGGCGTAAAGATACTTTAACGGTAAGTATGGCACAAATTGGCGGTTAATTATCCTGTTGTTCATCAACTTCAGAATCCATAAAAATTTTAATTGATGGACTCTTTAGGGTTTCTTTGTTGGCAATGTTTCTTTCCAAAGAGAGAAGGAGTGCTGGCAACAACAAAAGATTGGACAACATCGCGAATAAAAGTGTTATAGAAACCAACGCCCCAAGCGCAACTGTGCCGCCAAAACTGGAAATTGTAAACACTGAAAACCCAAAAAATAATACAATTGAAGTATAAAACATACTTACGCCAGTTTCGTGGAGCGCGCCATAAACGGAGCGTCTGATTTTCCAATTATTTTTAATGAGTTCTTGTCTATATTTGGCGAGAAAGTGAATAGTATCGTCCACCGAAATACCAAAGGCAATACTAAAAACCAGTATTGTTGAAGGTTTTATTGGCACGCCCAAAAAGCCCATGAGCCCCGCCGTTATTATAAGTGGAAGTAGGTTGGGAAGCAGGGAAATTAAAATCATCTTAAAACTCTTGAACATATAAGCCATAAAAAGCGCAATAAGTACAATGGCGAGTGAAAGTGAAAGAACTAGATTATTTACCAAATAAGTTGTTCCTTTTTGAAAGATTAATGCTTTGCCCGTCAACGTAACATCGTATCTATCTGCCGGAAAAATCTTTTTAATTTTATTTTGAAGATCTTCCTCAATTCGGTTGAATTTTTCGGTTTCAATGTCCTTCATAAAAATAGTGACTCGCGCAAATTGTCCCGTACTATCTACATAACTGGAGAGAAGATTGGTTTTGCTTGAACTACTTTTAGCATAACTTAAAAGAAAAGTTCGCTCTTGGCTATTTGGAAGTTGGTAATAATCCGGATTACCGTTGTAATATGCTTGTTTGCTATATTTTACAAGTTCCACAACAGAAAGTGGTCGTGCAAAATCTGGAAATTCCTTTACGTAATCTTGCAATTCATCAATACGGCGAAGGGTCGCACCGGTCATAACGCCTTTTTTTCGCTTTGTGTCAATCAAGACTTCTAAAGGCATAATACCTACATATTCTTTTTCAAAGAATTTTATATCCTTAAAAAAGGCTGCTTTTTTTGGCATGTCTTCAATAATACTTCCCGAAATCTTCATTTGAAAAATACCGATAATACTAACGCACAACAAGCAAATTCCAATTATGAAAATGGCAATTCGATGATCGCGAACCATTCGCTCATTCCAATTTACAAAGCTGTTAATCCATCTTTTGTTTAAATGTTTTAGATGTTTTTCCTTCGGAATTGATTGATAACTGTAGATTATGGGAATTAGTAAAAGACTCAATAAAAATATAGCTACAATATTTATGGAAGCAACGATACCAAATTCTGAAAGCAACTGACTTTTTACTAATATGAAGGTTGCAAAACCAGAAGCAGTAGTTAAGTTGGTCATTAAAGTAGCATTTCCAACTTTTGAAATAACCCGTTGCAACGATTTTGCCTGATTACCGTGCAATTGAATTTCTTGCTGATATTTATTGATAAGGAATATACAATTGGGAATACCAATTACAATAATAAGCGGAGGTATAAGTGCCGTTAAAACAGTGATTTCATAGTGCAAAAGCCCCAAAATACCGAAAGCCCACATTACCCCAATAATGACAACACACATTGAAATTATAGTGGCGCGAAAAGATCTAAAGAAAAAGAAAAATATGAGAGAGGTAACACCTAGAGCCGCACCAATAAACATCCCGATTTCATCAATAATGTTTTGCGAATTTAAGGTTCGAATATACGGCATGCCGGAAGTATGAACTTGTATGCCAGTTTCCTTTTCAAAACTTTCAATCTTCGGAATTAGATTGTCAATAATAAAATCACGACGGGCTGGCGTGTTGATAATGTCCTTTTTAAGATAAATTGCGGTTCGGACGGATTTTTTATCCGGACTATAAACCAAACCTTCATAAAACGGAAGATCGTTGAAAAGTTCTTTCTTGTAATCAGTTAATTTTTGTTGCGTATAAACTGTATCATTTATGAAGTTGACAAGCTGAAAACCTGTGCTATCTTCATTTTTGACCAATTTTTTAAGTTCGCCTAAAGAAAGGGTAAGATCAACTTCGGGAAATTTATTTAAGTCTTGGGAAAGCTTTGTCCAAGCTTTAAAGTTTTTCGGTGTAAAAAGTGTAGAATCTTTTAAGCCAATCACAATCAAATTTCCTTCTTCACCAAAATGTTTGAGGAATGTATCGTAAGCCTGATTTATTGGGTGATCTTCGGGTAAAAGATTTGCTTCGGTATAGGTGAAGCGCATATTTTTCCATTGTAGAGCAAGAAAAATAGTAATTAACGCGATACCAATTAATATAAATAAACGGTTGCGCAAAACAAATCGCGCAACGGTAGTCCAAAAGCCAATACTGAAAACTTTATTCAATGAATATTTTGTTGAAGTAACAAAGGTACGGATTCTGCTTAATTACGAAATGTTTTGAATTGGAATATAAAATCTGTGCGTTTTGGAAATAAGCCAATAAATCCTGAAATAATCAGAAAAAATATTTATCAAACTGTCATAATTTCTTTTTCTTTATGGGCAAAAATCTCATCTATTCGTTTAATGTGTGCATCGGTCATTTCTTGGATGTCGTCTTCAAGATTCTTCTTTAAATCTTCGGAAATATCGAGATCTTTAATTTCATTCATCGCATTTTTACGGTCGTTTCGTATTCCAATTTTAGAATCTTCGGCTTCCATCTTTGCCTGCTTAGCTAAATCGCGACGACGTTCTTCAGTAAGTGGTGGCACACTAATTATTACACTTTCGCCATTGTTCATTGGGTTAAAACCAATATTTGCAAGATGGATACCGCGCTCAATTTCAGGTATCATTCCTTTTTCCCATGGTTGTATACTTATAGTCATACCGTCGGGTGTATTAACATTGGCAACTTGGCTAAGTGGTGTTTGGCTGCCATAATAATCTACCATTACACTACCAAGCATTGCAGGCGATGCTTTTCCGGCACGAATATTTACCAATTGTTTTTCAAGATGCTTTATGGCTTTTGCCATTGCTTCTTTTGTACCGTCTATTATAAAATCTATTTCGTCTTCCATATCTCGACTCCGCTCGATAACCGGGCGCGTTTATTTTTATTTATCAATATATAATCCTTCGACAAGCTCAGGATGACTATTTTAAAATTAATCTTTAATGCTAAAAATTCAAATTTTTTACCACGAATACACGAATTTTTTAATAGAAATTCGTGAATTCTTGGTGATACTTTTTACAAATTCACTTTCGTTCCTATATTTTCGCCTTTTATTACTTTCAGCAAATTGCCTTTTGTATTCATATCGAAAACTATAATTGGCAGTTCGTTTTCTTGGCTTAACGTAAAGGCTGTTGTGTCCATTACTTTTAGGCCTTTCTGCAATACATCGTCAAAGCTAATAAAATCGAACTTAGTTGCCAACTTATCTTTTTCTGGGTCGCTGGTATAAATACCATCAACTCTAGTGCCTTTTAGTATTACGTCTGCATTTATCTCAATTGCCCGCAAAACTGCTGCGCTATCGGTTGTAAAATACGGATTTCCTGTTCCGCCGCCAAAAATTACAACTCTGCCTTTTTCTAAATGACGCATTGCTTTGCGACGGATGAAGGGCTCTGCAACCTCGTTAATATTTATTGCGGTTTGCAAACGGGTTGGTACATCTTCAATTTCTAAGGCACTTTGTAACGCTAGCCCATTTATTACAGTAGCCAACATTCCCATATGGTCGCCTTGTACACGATCCATTCCTGTACTTGCTGCAGATAGACCTCTAAAAATATTGCCGCCACCAATTACAATTGCAACTTCAACTCCTAATTCGATAATTTGCTTGATTTCGAGAGCGTATTCTTTAAGGCGATTGGCATCTATGCCATATTGCTGGTCGCCCATTAAGGCTTCGCCAGAAAGTTTTAGGAGTATTCTTTTATATTGCATGTTGCTATTTTGGAATGCAAAAATAAAGAAAAAATTTGTTTGAATTTATGTGTTACGGAATTTACGAACGTAAAAATATTGTCGATAAGATTTATTCTATCTGATTTTAATTTACTATGAAATGAAATTTTAGAGTAGTAAATAAATTAATTTAATTTTTAACTGTAAATGTTAAAAAATTAACGTATATTTAAAAAATTAACCAATATTAATAGATGAATATATGGAAGCAATCGTCCAATCGTCCAATCGTCCATAAATATTTTTTTTTTATTTTAGTGGTATTTTCTTCAATTTATCTTAATGCGCAGAACACTAAAGAATATTATGTGGAAATTAAAGAGGGTGTAAATTTTGAAATCCAAAATACACAAACCAATTCTGACGGTACAGTAACCCTTTCCACAAATAATTCTATCCTTACTACAATAATAAACTCAAAAAACCCATATGAGTTTGCAAAAGCATTTCCTACAGCAGTAACACCAATGTTACAAAGAGTTTATAAAATTAATGTTTCTGAAAACGTTAATTTGACAAATTTATCTAACAGTAGCGATATTGAAAATATTGAACAAGTTGGAGAATTTGAATTAGCAGGTCATTTTCCCAATGATTATATTGAATTGCTTTTCGAAAATCTAGCCAATCCTGCATTAGAGTTAATTAAAGCTCCTTTAGCTTGGACAATTACACAAGGTGATCCAAACATATTAATAGGTATTGTTGATGGTGGAACAAATATCACACACGAAGATTTGCAGGGTAAAATTGTCCAAGATTTGGATGGTATGAATTACCCTTTATCACATGGTACAGCTGTTGCAAGTTTGGCTGCGGCAAATACAGACAACGGAATTGGTATGGCTGCGATAGGGTATAAATGTCGAATGGTTACAGCTGATATTTTTAATACTAATAGGGTCTTGGAAGTTTCTCAAATTCCTGGTATAAAAGTGATAAATTGTAGTTGGGGCGGAACAACATATAATTCTTATGAAGAATCAGTTTATCAGGAAATCCATGCTTCTGGTGTTCTAGTTGTGGCAGCAGCACACAATCCATCAGAAAGCACTTACTATTACCCCGCTTCCTATGATACTACAATATCAGTTACAACCGTAGGTTCTAGATATCCAATTGGTTATATACACGATCTTGGCTTTGGTGTAATGTGGGGCTATTCGTGGCAAGACTGCCACGAAAGGAGACCTAATGATGGTTCCCAGGGAGACTGTAACATTCATAATGATAAAGTAGATGTTAGTGTTCCGAACCAATTTATTATTTCTGCCACGGACGATTATGTAGAATATCCATCTGGATATCGCCCCCAAGATAATACTTCTTCTGCAACTCCTATTGTTTCAGGACTTGCAGCCCTAATATTTTCAATTAACCCCAATTTTACGGCACAACAAGTAAAGGATATCATTAAAAATACAACCGACGATATTTACCATATACCTTATAATCAACAATATTTAGGTAAATTAGGAACAGGAAGGATTAATGCCTACCGAGCAGTAAAGACGGCTAAATGTATGGTAAGCCCAACACCAGGTCTGGATCTTGCGATGCAAAATTCTAACTTGGACGATTTTGTTGAACCAGATATAAATACAGAAATTTTATGGCAAAGTGATGATATTTGGGTACGCAACCAAAAAGATGGAAACTTAATAGATGTGCACCAAAACCCAGAATACGACCCAAACAATCCTAATTATGTTTATGTAAGGGTTACAAATAATAGCTGTGTTACTTCTTCTGGTAATGATAGTTTAAAACTATATTGGGCAAAGGCGAATACGTCCCTATCTTGGCCGCAAAGCTGGAACGGAACATTATTTGTTGAAGATCCTGTAACCCAAGAAGATATTTTAATGTGCGATGAAGTAGGTACGCTAAATATTCCAATACTTGGTGCTGGAGAAAGCAAGCTGCTTGAATTTGCTTGGTCTGTCCCAAACCCCCAAGATTATATAAACATAGACAATGGTAATCCTTGGCATTTCTGTTTATTGGGCAGAATAATATCTCTAGAAGACCCAATGACGTTTCCAGAAATTAGCGCAATAACCCAAAATGTAAAAAACAATAACAATATTGCGTGGAAAAATACAACGGTTGTTGATATTTTTCCCGACACACCATCCCAAATTGGTGCCGTTGTGGCTGTTAGTAATCCTTTTGCAGTTGCTAAAGCTTTTAACTTAGAGTTTATAAAAAAGACCAATGAACCTGGTCAAGCAATTTATGACGAAGCAGAAGTGAGTATAGGAATGGATCCTGTTATTTACGATGCTTGGGTAACCGGTGGAAAACAAGGCCAAAATTTTAATTCGACAAAAACGGCAAATAAAAAGATTGTTGCTGGCAACAATATGCTATTAAGTAATATTTTATTAGATGGAAACGAATTGGGGACAATATTTGTAAAATTTAATTTCCTTACAGCCCAATTAACTTCAAAAAAGGAATTTACATATCATGTTATACAGCGTGACGCAGTTACAAATGAAATTATTGGAGGCGAGACATATCAAGTTCAAAAACGACCACGCCCGGTTTTTAACGCTAATGCAGGAAATGATGAAACCATTAACAGAAGTGAAAGCGTAACAATAAGTGCTTCCCAAATAAACGAAGCCGCAGTATATAACTGGTACGACCCAGAAGGAAACTTAATTTACACGGGCACCAATCTTACAGTTTCCCCAAATGTAAGTAAAACCTACAAACTTGAAATTATTACAGATACTGACGGCTACAAGGATTATGACGAGGTAGCGGTTACGGTTAATCCTTACAAATTAGAAAGTTTGGCACCAAATCCCGCAACTAACCAAGTAACCGTAAATTATATTGCAGATGAAGCCAACTCTGCATATTTAATGGTGGTAAGTACCGTTACGGGCATTTCAAACAATTATATTTTGGATGTTAACCAAACCAGTGTAAATCTAAACATATCCAATTATACATCTGGCACCTATTCCGTTGCACTTGTCTGTGATGGAGAAATTGTTGATTCAAAAAATCTTGCAAAACAATAACCTTTTAAAATATTTAATTATGAAAAAACTAATCTATATTTTATTATTTAATATAAGCGCAATATGCTTTGCGCAGGACCCACAGCTTTTTGAAAATGAGTGGTATTTATATAAAATCACAATAGACAATGTAGATTATACTCCTCCAAATCTAGGAGATGTTGATTTTAACTTCCATATTTTTAATGAAAATCCTTATAGACTGTTTACTGGATATTGTGATGGTATAGATGTTGCCGTACTTTATGATAATGTTGATACAACATTTTTGTTAGAAGACAATCCAAATTTTTTGATAGGTTCTTGCAGTTTTGCCGAAAGCACTACTTTTAATAATCAATATTTTTCCATTTTCTATCAAAACTTTGCACAAGCCAAAAACCCCTTTCCATATATCATAACCATAAATGACGCAAACAAAGAATTACGAATAACAAATGCTAATGGCGATAGTGCTTTTTATGGAAGTTCTCCTTTAAGCGTGAATGAAAATGCAAACACGGAATTCTCAATTTATCCAAATCCCGTAAAAAATGATTTACTTTTAAATTCAAATAAAAAATCGGGAAATCTAAAAATTCATATCTTTAATATAGTAGGAAAACTTTTAAGCAATAAAACATCTAATTTCAAAATCCAGGAGTCAATAGATGTTTCCAATCTTTCAAACGGGATTTATTTTCTAAATATTAAAGATGAAAATGGCAATATAGAAGTTAAAAAGTTTATTAAGGAATGAATTGCTGCATTCTATCTTCAGATGTATTATTAATGAAAATTAACTTGACACCTATAAGTTATAAATAAAAAAAAACTGAAATTAATCAGTCTCTTTTTAATTTTGAAAAATGTATTTAAATCTTATGCAATTGAAACTCTTTTAAAACCAACAACTTCAACATCGCCATATGATTTTACGTAATCGCCAACATTTTTCTTGTCGTCTTTAATAAAGTTTTGGTCCAATAGAGCTTTTTCGTGATCCATAGTTGTGTTATCACTAACATATCGCTCTAATTTTCCTGGCAAAATTTTGTCCCAGATTTGTTCTGGTTTACCTTCAGCTTTTAGTTCTTCTTTCGCAGCAGCTTCTGCTCTAGCCATAACATCGCTGGTTAGTTGAGAACGAGAAATAAATTGAGGTACGTTTTTTAAGGTTTTACCCAAACGGCCTAATTCAACATTCTCCTTTTCAATAGCTGCAATACGTGCTTCTGTTTCAGAAGTTACAAAATCTGCATCAAAATCTTTGTAAGAAAGTGTAGTTGCACCCATAGATGCTACTTGCATACTTACATCTTTTGTTAATTCTTCTGCATTAGGAACTTCTTTAGAAAGACCTGTTAAAGCAGCAATTTTATTTCCGTGAATGTAATATCCAACGAAAGGTGCTTCCAAAATTTCGAAACCACCGATTTCAATTTTCTCACCGATAACGCCAGTTTGCTCAATTAATTTTTCTTCAACAGTCATACCGTCAAAATCTGCTTTCATAAATTCTTCTTTTGAAGAAGTTCCTAAAGCAATTTCAGCCATTTTATGGCCCATTTGAACATAGGTATCATTCTTTGAAACGAAATCTGTTTCGCAATTTAAAGAAACTATTACACCTTTTTTGTGATCGTCGCTAACTTTTGCGATAACAACACCTTCGCTAGAATCACGATCTGCACGGTTGTCAGCTATTTTTTGACCTTTTTTACGAAGTACTTTTATGGCTTCATCAAAATCGCCGTTGGCCTCAACCAAAGCTTTTTTGCAATCCATCATACCAGCACCAGTTGCTTGTCTTAATTTATTTACGTCTGCAGCAGTTACATTTGCCATTTTATATAGTTTTTTGTGGGGTTGAAATATAAAACTCAACCTTACATTTAATTAATAATTTGAATTTATAAAAGTATTAAAGTAGTGGGATATTTGACTATTCCTCTTCTATTGAAGCTATTTTCTTTGCTTCTTTTACAGTCTCTTTTTTAGACTCCAATTTTACAGGCTCTTTAGCCTCTTTCATTGCTTTTACATCTTCAGCATCTTCTGAAGGAACTTCAACTTTTTTAGCTTTTGGCTTTTTATCGTCTTTATCCTTTTTTTCTACTCTATCTTTCTTCGGTGCTTTTGCTTTATTAGCCATTCCTTCTTCATCATCTTCATCTTTTCCACCTTTTCGCTCAGAAAGACCATCGATAATAGCTTCAGAAACTGAAGACATAATTTTATCGATAGATTTTGAAGCATCGTCATTTGCTGGTATTACATAATCAATAACACGAGGGTCACTGTTTGTATCTACCATAGCAAATATTGGAATATTCAATTTTAAAGCCTCTGCAACTGCAATGTGCTCTCTCGTTGTATCTACTACGAATAGAGCTGCAGGAAGACGGCTCATTTCAGAAATTGAACCTAAGTTCTTTTCTAATTTTGCACGTAAACGATCTACTTGTAAACGTTCTTTTTTAGAAAGGGTAAGGAAAGTACCATCAGCCTTCATTCTATCAATTGAAGACATTTTTTTAACGGCTTTTCTAATAGTTACAAAGTTGGTAAGCATTCCGCCTGGCCATCTTTCGGTAATATAAGGCATATTGGCATTCTTTGCTTTTTCAGCAACAATGTCTTTAGCTTGTTTTTTGGTAGCAACGAAAAGGATTTTTCGTCCACTAGCTGCTATTTTCTTCAAAGCCTCATTAGCTTCGTCTATTTTTGCAGCAGTTTTGTATAGGTTGATAATGTGGATACCGTTACGCTCCATATAGATATACGGTGCCATATTCGGGTTCCATTTACGGGTTAGGTGGCCAAAGTGCACACCTGCGTCAAGTAATTCTTTTACTTCTGTTTTAATTGCCATTTTTGTTTTAGTTTACGTTCTGTGAAAGGATAGCAACCAGCCTGAAACTATTTCGGACTTTGGTTTAGATGCTAAACTAACTCTCAAATTGCTTTGAGATTAACAGCTTGATTTAATAATGATTAAGAACTTATAATTGCCAGATAAACTGGTAAAAACTTTTATGCGGTGCCGCACTTCGACTTCGCTCAGTGACCAGAGCGGCACAACATAAAAATATATTTTCAACGAACACTCTGAAACTAAGGTTACTGAGCGTAGCCGAAGTATTAACGTTTTGAGAATTGGAATTTTTTACGCGCTTTTTTCTGACCGAATTTTTTACGCTCTACCATTCTTGGATCTCTTGTAAGAAGTCCTTCTGGCTTTAAAATACCACGATTTTCATCGTTTAATGTGCACATTGCGCGGCTTATTGCTAGGCGAATTGCTTCTGCCTGACCTGTAATACCACCACCAAATACATTAACAGTAATATCGAAAGTCTTTTCGTTATCGGTTAATGCTAATGCTTGTTTTACTTTATATTGAAGCGTTCCGGTAGAAAAATAATCTTCCATTTTGCGCTTGTTGATTGTAATTTCACCAGAACCTTCTTTAAGATAAACTCTAGCTACTGCAGTTTTTCTTCTGCCTATTTTGTGAATCGTTTCCATTACTTAGCTTCGTTAAATTTAATGGTTCTTGGTTTTTGTGCGTCTTGACCGTGGTCTGTACCTGCGTAAACTTTTAGGTTTCTAAAAAGTTCTGCGCCCAATTTATTTTTTGGAAGCATACCTTTTATTGCTTTTTCTACAACCCTAGTTGGGTCTTTTTTAAGCATAACCTTAGCAGTCAACTCACGTTGTCCACCTGGATAGCCTGTGTGGCGAATATAGGTTTTATCATCCCATTTGTTACCGGTAAGTACAATCTTCTCGGCGTTTGTAACAATAACATTATCACCACAATCTACGTGTGGTGTAAAACTTGGCTTGTGCTTGCCACGTAGTAACTTAGCTACTTCGCTGGCAAAACGCCCTAATGTTTGTCCTTCTGCATCTACGTGCAACCATTCTTTAACAACGGTGCCGCTATTGGCAGATACTGTTTTATAACTTAATGTATTCACTTTTAAAATTGTTTATGTTCATTGTGCTGCATTCACCTACACCACAATTATAATGTTCCGTTTTTGGATAAATCGGGGTGCAAATGTAATGTTATTTATTTGAAATGCAATAGGTGAGTTTAAAATTTTAGATGTGGGATTTTAGACGTAAGATTTGAGAAGGTTTGATGTAAGACCGCTCCGCTACATGACCTAGGACATAAGACTTTTTTAATTATGAATTATGAATGCAGAATTATGAATTATAGAATTGTTGGAAATTAATCTATTCTTTTATAAACTTCTTTAAAGCAACATTTTTTCCTGAATAAAATTGAATAAAATAAACGCCAGCTGTTAAATTTGAAACATCTATTGATGGGTTTGTTAACGTGTTTTCAATAGCAAAAAGTTTTTTTCCTTCAAGTGTGTAGATATTTATTTTGTCTATTTGCTTGTTGGCTGAATTTATATTTAATTTTGAAGTCGCTGGGTTAGGATAAATTAAAATTGATGTATTAAATTCGCTTTCTAATACATCTAATACTTGAGAATATTGTAAAACTCAATAGTCATAATTACCACGTGAATCTTCAGACTTATCTCCTGATATATTAGAATTTGAAATGCCTGCCATAACATACGTTCCATCATCCTTCTGCAAAACATTGCAAAGAGTTTCTCCAAAAAAACCGCCTATAGATTCCTGTCCTTCTATAATGCCTTGTTCATTCAATTTTAAGAGCCAATAATCTGTAGTGAAGTCTTCACCACCTTCTTGATCTTCAGTTTTATCTCCAGAAATATTTGAATAAGACCAACCACCAACAAGATATTTTCCGTCACTTGTATTAATAGTTGCTTCAGCCTGCTCGTCTTTTGAACCGCCAATCGTGTTTTCCCAAATAATTTCGCCAGCTTCATCTGTTTTTATAATCCAATAGTCAAAACCGCCTTGAGAATCTTCTGATTTATCACCTACGCTGTTAGAATTGGATGTTCCCGAAAGTAAATAGCCTCCATTAGTATCTATTTGTATGTTTTGAAGCCAGTTATTCATATTACCTCCGTAATTGCGGCTCCAAATTATATTTGTATTTGCTTCTAATTTTATAGCATAATATTTTTTCTCGTTAGAAATTCCAATAATTCCGCCCATTATAAAGCCGCCATCATTTGTGTTTTCAATATTTTGGAGTTGAAGACTATCATTAAAACCAAAGGCTTTTTGATTTATAATATTGCCAGAAGAATCGATATTAAGCAACCATCCGTCCTCACCTAATGTCGATTTTGTTACTGTACGATCACCTGAAATATTTTAATAAGAATATCCTACTACAAAAAATCCATTATTATTATCTGAAATCATTGTTGTTGCTACATCGGTCACTAAACCCCCATAGGTTTTGTCCCATAAAAAAGAGCCATTTGAATCAATTTTAACAACCCAATAGTCTCTTCCTCCTCTTGAGTCTTCGGTTTTATCGCCTGAAATATTTGAATCTGAACTACCGCCTAATAGATAGCCTCCATCCGATGTTTTTATAAGTGTATTTAAATCATCATCACCAGCACCACCAATTGTATTTTGCCATTCAATTACACCATCAATATTTATTTTTACTACCCAATAATCTTTTAACCCATTAGAATCTTCTGTTTTTTCTCCAGAAATATTTGATTCTGAAGTGCCGCCCAAAATAAAACCACCATCATTAGTTTTTAAAAACACATCTAAAAAATCTCGGTCACTGCCTCCGATAGTTTTTTGCCACATAATATTTGGGTCTTGGGCATAAGCTGTTAGACTAATTAATGCTAAATATAAAAGTATATATTTTTTCATAAGTATAGTTTTTATTCTTTAATAAATTTTTTCAAAACTACATTTTTCCCCGAATAAAATTGAATAAAATAAACACCCGAAGCTAATGTTGAAACATCAATATTTGGTGATACTGTATTTACATCTAACGCCATTAATTTATTTCCCGTCAATGAGTAAATGTTTATTTGGTCTATATTTTGATCTTGGGTGTTTATTTGAAGGTTGTTTTTTGCTGGGTTAGGGTAGATAGTTATTAACGTAAATAGTTTGTTTTCTTCTGTTCCTAAAATTTGAGCATGTTTCAATATCCAGAAATCAACACCGCCTCTGCTATTTTCAGTTTTATCTCCCGAAATGTCAGAATTTGAATATCCTGAAATGATAAAACTACCGTCATTATTCAGAATTGCCATGGGTCGAGCATCAGTCGCAATTCCACCTATGTTATTTTGCCATTCAATCAAACCAACTGAGTTTAACTTAATTATCCAATAATCTGCACCACCAACCACATTCTCGGTTTTGTCTCCTGAAATATTTGAAGGCGAAAATCCCGTAACCAAGTAGCCATTATCTGAAGTTTCTATAATTGAATTTGGCTCTTCACCACCTTCACCACCAAGAGTTTTTTGCCATTCAATATCTCCAATACTACTCAGTTTAAGAACCCAATAATCTGTTAAACCACGAGAATCCTCTGTTTTAACTCCTGAAATATTTGAATCTGAAAATCCAGTAACAATAAAGCCTCCATCACTTGTAACAGAAAATGTTTTTAAAATATCCCAACCATCGCCACCATAATTTTTTACCCAAAGAAAATTGCCTTGAGAATTATATTTCGTTAATTCAAAAGTTGAATTTGCATCGCCATATGAAGAGCCTATTGCATAACCGCCATCAGGAGTTTTCTCTAAACTATTAGCAAACGCTGCATCAAAAACTACGTGCTTTCTTTGAGAATTGAGATTTCCGTTCTCGTCCAAAATGAGCATCCAGCAATCACCATTATAGCCAAGTGTTTCGCCAAGTGTTCTATCGCCAGAAATACCAGATAATGAATGACCTAATATTAGAAAACCTCCAGAATCGAGGAGTATAACATCTCTTCCATTCTCATTTTCACTACCGCCGTAGGTTTTTTGCCAAGAAATATTGCCTTCAGCATCGAGCTTTATAATCCAATAATCTGAACCACCTCTTGAATTTTCTGTTTTATTCCCAGATATATCTGAACTTGAAGTTCCAATGAGTATGTAGCCACCATCACTTGTCTCTTTTGCAGTATTAACTTTATCTTCAGCATTTCCGCCCAATGTTCGTTGCCATAAAATATCGCCCGTTACGTTAAATTTTAAAACCCAAATGTCTTCTTCTCCAAAAGAATTCTCAGTTTTCTCGCCAGAAATATTAGAATTTGACCTTCCTCCAACTAAAAAACCGCCATCCGCAGTATTTATAATGAAGGATGATTGTTCATTACCTGCTCCGCCAACCGTACGCTGCCAAAGTATATTTGGATCTTGTGAATAAGCAGTTAAGCTAACCAAAGCTAAAAAGAGAAGTATATATTTTTTCATAATCAAAAAGTTTTAATCTTTAAATTTAACTGTGGCAATGTAAAGAAAATTTTAAGAAAATTGAAGATCAGAAAAGTAATTAGAATTTAAATCACAACTGCCAACTGCCACTGCATACTTTTTCAATGCGCTTCCAGCCAATTTTCCCCAATCCCAACTTCAACATCCAACGGAACATCAAGCTTAAAAGCATTTTCCATTTCGTACTTTACCATTATTTTTAGCTTTTCCAATTCTGGTTTGTAGGCATCAAAAACAAGTTCATCATGAACTTGAAGCAGCATTTTACTTTGGTAGTTTTCCTGCTCTAATTTCTTAT
The DNA here is from genome assembly GCA_965219125.1 of Aequorivita sp. Lineage (GTDB taxonomy): Bacteria > Bacteroidota > Bacteroidia > Flavobacteriales > Flavobacteriaceae > JBBSOK01. The sequence goes on along the minus strand of CBDCMO010000002.1, from coordinate 1,674,282 downwards.
AGATGTTTATCATTGCAAGTTTTATAATGTCTGCTGCGCTTCCTTGAATTGGTGCGTTTACGGCGTTTCGTTCTGCTGCGCCACGCACAACTTGATTGCTACCATTTATATCTTTTAAATATCTACGTCTTCCCAAAACGGTTTGAACATAGCCGTTATCTCGCGCAAAGTCGATTTGCTCGCTCATATAATTTCGCAGTTTTGGGTAGGTTTTATAATAGGTTTCAATCAAATCTTTTGCTTCACTTCGGGAAAGGTCGGTTTGGTTACTTAATCCGAAAGCTGAAACGCCGTAAATAATACCAAAATTTACGGTTTTTGCATTGCTTCTTTGTTCGCGGGTTACTTCTTCAATTGGCACATTAAAAACTTTTGCAGCGGTTGAAGCGTGAATATCTTCACCATTTTTAAAAGCTTCAATCATATTGTCTTCTTCGCTCAATGCTGCAATAATTCGAAGTTCAATTTGCGAATAATCTGCTGCCAATAAAACATAATCTTTATTCTTCGGAATAAATGCCTTCCGCACTTCACGGCCACGCTCGGTTCTAATTGGAATATTTTGAAGGTTTGGATTATTGCTGCTCAATCTTCCCGTTGCGGCAACGGTTTGCATATAATCGGTGTGAACTCTTCCGGTTGAAGGTTCAACTTGTTCGGGCAAAGCATCAACATATGTGCTTTTTAGTTTTGCAAGTCCGCGATATTCCAACACATCACGGATTATTTTATGGTCTTTTGCCAAATAACTCAACACATCTTCCGCAGTTGAATATTGTCCGGTTTTGGTCTTTTTCGGTTTATCAACTAACTTTAATTTGTCGAATAAAATCTCGCCCAACTGTTTTGGAGAACCAATGTTGAAGTTTTCGCTTGCTTCTTCATAAATATGCTTTTCTAGGCTCACAATATCTTTGTCCAAATCTGTTGAAAGACTTTTCAGAAAATCTTCATCAAGATTTATACCTTCCAATTCCATATCGGCAAGTACTCTTAATAGCGGAATTTCAATTTCATCAAATAGTTTTTGGGTATTTGCCTCGCCCAATTCTTTTTCAAAATGTTGTTTAAGTTGAAGTGTTACATCAGCATCTTCAACTGCATATTCGGTTTGTTTTTCAACTGAAACATCGCGCATATTCAATTGGTTTTTCCCTTTTTTCCCGATTAGTTCGGTTATTGAAACGGGCGTATAATTTAAATACGTTTCAGCCAAAACATCCATATTATGGCGCATATCCGGATTTATCAAATAATGGGCGAGCATTGTGTCGAACAACTTTCCTTTTACTTCAACACCATATTTTGCTAATACTTTGATGTCATATTTTAAATTCTGACCAATTTTCTGAATATCTTCAGCTTCAAAAAATGGTTTCAATTCTTCAATAATTTCATCGGCTTTTTTTCTTTCAGCAGGAAATGGAAGGTAAAAACCTTTTCCTTTTTCCCAAGAAAATGCAATACCAACCAATTCTGCCGTCAACGGATTTAAACCCGTAGTCTCCGTGTCAAAACATACACTTTGCTGCTTCATTAAATTTTGAAGAAAAAGTTTTGTTCCCATTCCCGGTTGAATGGTTTGGTAGAAATGTTCGTAATTTTCCTGTGAATCTCGGCTATTATATTCTTCAATCGCAGCATTTTGATTATCGCCACCAAATAATGAAAATTGACCCGTTCCAGCTGAAGGAGTTTCAGCAGTTTTAGTTTCATTTTTGTTGTCAGATTCTTTGCGACCATTCACTTTTGCAGCATCGCCCGAAGCTACGTCTTGTGAAAACAGCGAAAGAAATTGGTCTTTTAATCTTCTGAACTCTAATTCCTCAAAAATTTCCTGCACTTTTTGTCCGTCGGGCATTGAGAGTTCATAATTTTCTGCGTGAAATTCAACATCGCAATCTAGACAAATGGTTGCCAATTTTTTTGAAAGAATACCGAGTTCAGCGTTTTCTTCAATTTTCTCCTTCATTTTCCCTTTTAGCTTGCTTGTATTTGCCAAAAGATTTTCCATAGATCCAAATTCTTCCAAAAACTTTTTAGCCGTTTTTTCGCCCACACCAGGCAAACCTGGAATATTATCGCTTGCGTCGCCCATCATTCCCAAATAATCTATTACCTGTTCGGGTCTTTCAACGCCAAAACGTTTTTGCACTTCAGGAATTCCCCAAATTTCTATTGCGTTGCCCATTCTTGCTGGGCGATACATAAAAATATTGTCTGAAACCAGTTGCGCAAAATCCTTGTCTGGCGTTACCATAAAAACTTGATAGCCTTGTTTTTCGGCTTGTTTGGCTATCGTACCAATAATATCGTCTGCTTCCAACCCAGAAATTTCAACACACGGAATATGCATTGCTTTTATAATTTCTTGAATAATTGGGATGGATTGTTTTATTACATCTGGCGTTGCATCGCGGTTGCCTTTGTAATCTGGGTAAAGTTCGGTTCTTTTTGCGCTTCCATCCTTGTCAAAACAAATAGCGAGATGATCTGGCGATTCTCTGCGAATAACATCGAAAAGGGAATTCATAAAACCCATAATCGCGCTGGTATCTTGACCTTTGCTGTTTATCCGCGGATTTTTTATAAGTGCGTAATAGCCACGGAAAATTAAGGCGTAGGCGTCGAGTAGGAAAAGGCGTTTTTGTGGTTGGGACATATTTATAAAATATTGAGGATCGTAATTGAAAGAGTTTGCACTTATTTTGTTGGGAAAACGATTAAATTTTTAAAGGAATTTAAGCTATTTCGTTACGTCATTTTGATTAAAAAGTGATTAGCTTCAAAAATATAAAGAACACTTTACAATTTTATCATTTTATTAGAAAAAGAAATAATGCTCTCAGACTTAACAGGTTTTTAAAACCTGTTAGGTCTTCCCTCCCGAATATTAGAAACCAAAATGTACATTTGCATATAAAAATTGACATTAATTAAAAGATACCCGCCTTCGCGGGCACAAACAATGAGCAAAAACTTTTCAATAGCAATACACGGCGGCGCTGGAACATTAGTTAAAGGATTAATGACCGCGGAATTGGAACAACAATATAAATCTGCTTTAAACGAAGCACTTGAAAAAGGCTATTCAATCTTAAAAAATGGTGGAAGTGCTTTAGATGCAGTTGAAGCATCCATTAATCATTTGGAAGATTCTCCACTTTTCAACGCAGGAAAAGGCAGTGTATTTACAAACGACGGAACGCACGAAATGGACGCTGCAATTATGGACGGCAAAACCTTGCAAGCTGGCGCAGTTTCTTTAATTACGGGAATTAAAAACCCGATTTCACTTTCCCGTGATGTTATGGAAAAAAGCGACCATGTTTTTTTAGCGGGCGAAGGTGCAATGCGTTTTGCAAAAAGTTTGGATTATAAATTAGAAGATGCAAACTACTTTTACGATGAACATCGCTACCAACAATGGCAAAATATAAAGGATAGCGATACTTTTCAGTTGGATCATAGTATGAAAAAGGAAGGCAAATTTGGTACTGTTGGCGCAGTAGCTTGTGATGTTAATGGCAATATTGCTGGTGCAACTTCAACTGGCGGAATGACCAATAAACGTTGGGGTAGAGTAGGCGATAGCCCAATGGTTGGAGCAGGTACGTATGCAAATAATAAAACTTGTGCCGTAAGTTGTACAGGTAGCGGCGAGTATTTTATTCGCGGTGTTGTAGCTTATGATGTTTCCTGTTTAATGGAATTTAAAGGAATGAGTTTAGAAGATGCAGCAAATGAAGTTATCCACAAAAGAATTTTAGAAATTGGCGGCGACGGCGGCTTAATTGCTGTTGATGCCAAAGGAAATATTTCGATGCAATTTAATACAGAAGGAATGTATAGAGCGAGTAAAAAATCTGGTGAAAAGATAAAGATTGCGATTTATAAGGATTAAGAAATTTTTAGAATATTCTCAGAAATATTTTAAACAGTTATCGCTTCATTTACCCTAAGATGCCTTGGTGAAATTTCTACTTTATTCTTTTTAATGTTGAAAATATCGCCATTTGCGAGAATGTGCGTTTTTAAATTGGTTAAAGACATTGGAGAACCTACTTCCAAACCATTTTCATTATTGTGTTTCAGCTTTCTGGGATCAAAAAGTATAACCATCCCAGAACCAATTACTTCACATTGATTACAATCTTTAATAACAATTCCTGTATCTTCTGCAAGACCAATGCCAATATGGTCTGGAAAACGTGCAACAGCTTCAGCCAATCTGCCAAAACGACCACGACGTATAAAGTGACTGTCTATTATTAGCTGTGGCACAAAACCCATTCCCTCATTCATTCCTACAGCTCCTTTTATAAACGCTTCGGTACTACTGCCGCCTGTAATCATTTCTTGGCTCATACACATAGCTCCCGCACTTGTTCCGGCTATTACAAAGTCCTCATTTTTATAACGTTCTAGAATTACTTTATGCAACTTGGTCCCACCAATATATTGCGTAATTTTAGATTGGTCGCCACCAGAAAACATGATGCAGTTAGCTTTTTTTACCAACTCTAAATATTCTGGTTTTAGAGCATCCTCACGCATTCTAATATCCATAACATGCAAATTCATACAGCCTAATTTTCCAAAAGCCTGTTTGTAATTTTCTATCACTTGGTCTGGTATGCTAGATGCAGTTGGCACCAAAACTATAAAAGCTTCATTACCGCCACTTTCCTTAACTACACGGGCCAATATTCCTTCTTGGATATATTCAAGTGTGTAAATCTCACTTTTTTCAATCCCCTTATCTTCATTTCCACCTATTGGAATAAGCGTCCCTTTTACAGCCATGAATATTTAAATTTTGAATGCAAAAATAGTATAATTGTTTTAAAAATTATTCTATATTTAACAACTTCGTTAGTATTGCTTATAACATCGTATAGTAAAAAGGGCAATTTTCCTACATTTAATAGGATAGAGAATTTTATTTTTAACCAACTATTTTGAAACACTTTAAACATGAGAATACGGGAAATTAACGCAATGAGAGGACCAAATTACTGGTCTATAAAACGTCATAAACTTATAGTTATGGTCTTGGACCTTGAGAAGATGGAGGATTATCCGTCTAACAAAATCCCAGGGTTTATAGACAGGTTAAAAATCAATTTCCCATCAATGTATGAACACCGCTGTTCTATTGGTGAGCCGGGCGGCTTTTTTCAGAGAGTTGAAGAAGGTACTTGGATGGGGCATATTATAGAACATATTGCACTGGAAATTCAAACTTTGGCTGGAATGGATACAGGCTTTGGTCGCACGCGTGGCTATGGTGAAAAAGGAGTTTACAATGTGGTTTTTTCTTATTTAGAAGAAAATGTAGGTCGCTTTGCGGCACAGTCGGCAGTGAATATATGTAACGCGCTTATTGCCGCAGAAGACTATAATCTTAATGCTGATATTCAAACAATGCGCGAACTTCGTGAAGCTTCACGTTTAGGCCCAAGTACAGGTTCTATTGTTGAAGAAGCCGAAGGAAGGAGTATTCCGTGGATTCGACTTAATAAATATTCCCTAGTTCAATTGGGTTATGGTGCAAACCAAAAAAGAATACAGGCAACGGTAACTTCTGAAACCAGCAGTATTGGAGTAGAAATTGCCTGCGATAAAGAAGACACCAAATTTCTTTTGGAGCACGCCGAAATTGCCGTACCGCGTGGTGATATTATTGGGAAAGAGGAGAACCTTGAGGCATCTTGCCAATATGTTGGTTTCCCATTAGTAGTAAAGCCAGTTGGTGGTAATCATGGCCGGGGAATTACCGTAAACATATCTAATTATGAGGACGCCTTAGTAGCTTTTCATGCCGCAAAAATTGTTTCTCCTAAAGTAATTATCGAAAAATATATTACTGGTGAAGACTATAGAATTTTAGTAATTAATAATGTGTTGGTAGCCGCAGCAAAACGAAGTCCAGCACACATAATTGGTGACGGAAAATCTACCATCGAAGATTTGGTGGCTGATGTAAATAGGGATCCACGCCGTGGTTATGGTCATGAAAATGTGCTTACAAAAATTACTATAAATGATCTTACAAAAACCATTATCTCCGCAAAAGGTTACACTGAAAAATCAGTTCCCGCAAATGGCGAAAGAGTAATACTTAAAGACACTGCAAATTTAAGTACGGGCGGCACCGCCGAAGATGTTACAGATATTGTTCACCCATCAAACGTATCTATGTGCGAACGTATTTCAAAAATAATAGATCTTGATATTTGTGGTATAGATATAATGACTACAGATATAAGTCAGCCGCTCGAAGATACGGGTGGTGCGGTGCTGGAAGTTAATGCGGGTCCAGGTTTTAGAATGCATTTAGCGCCAACAACAGGCTTGCCACGCAACGTAGCCGCTCCGGTTGTAGACAAATTATTTCCGCAACAAGGAGGCACAGGCAGAATTCCTATAATTGCCATAACCGGTACTAACGGAAAAACTACGACAACTCGTTTAATTGCTCATATGGCAAAAATGAAAGGCTTTAGAGTTGGTTATACAACAAGCGATGGTGTCTATATTCAAAATAGACTATTAATGAAGGGCGATTGTACAGGTCCTTCAAGTGCGGAATTTGTATTAAAAGATCCAACGGTAAACTTCGCCGTTTTAGAATGTGCTCGCGGCGGATTGCTGCGCGCCGGTCTTGGATTTAAAAAATGTGATGTTGGTATTGTTACCAATGTTGCTGCAGACCATTTAGGGTTAAAAGGAATTCATACGGTAGAACAACTTGCAAAAGTGAAAGGGGTAATTCCGGAAACTGTTTTGCCTGACGGTTATGCAATATTAAATGCCGATGATGATTTGGTTTATGAAATGCGAAGAACAATTAATTGCAACCTTGCTTTATTTTCGATGGATGAAGAAAATCCTCGAATTAAAGCGCTTCAAAAGTTAGGTGGTATTACAGCAGTTTATGAAAATGGTTATGTAACCCTTTGCCGCGGAACATGGAAAATGCGAATTATGAAAGCTGAAAATATTCCATTAACTTTTGGTGGAAAGGCTACATTTATGATTCAAAATATTTTGCCGGCTATTATTGCGGCAAACGTTAGAGGTATTGGTATTGAAGACATGAAAATTGCTTTGGAAACTTTTATTCCTTCGGCATCACAAACACCGGGAAGGTTGAATCTTTTTCAATTTGAAAACTTTAGCATTTTATTAGATTACGCCCACAATCCTGCAGGAATGCGTGCGCTTCAAAAATTTACAGATAATTTGGAAGCAACCTTAAAAATCGGAATTATTGCAGGTGTTGGCGACAGAAGAGATGAAGATACAAGACAGTTAGGAAGCATTGCTGCCGAAATGTTTGACGAAATAATTATTCGTCAAGATAAAAACTTACGTGGTAAATCTGAAGAACAATTGATAAATATGTTGGATGATGGCATAAAATTGAAAGATGCCAATAAGAAAACTACAATTATACCTTCAGAAAAAGATGCGATTACACATGCTGTGCAAAATGCCAAAAAAGGCTGCTTAATTGTATGTTGTAGCGATGTTGTGCCAGATGCTTTAGAACTTGTTATGAAATTTAAGGAACAGGAAACTAGCGGTTTGCCGCTTACTGGTTTATAAAAAAATAAAAGTCGCTCCTTCCCAAGAGCGACTTTTTAATTTTCGTTTAATAGATTGATTTTAAGGCTGAAAAGCATAATTGGCAATTTTTTTTGTTAATTTTTTACCAAATTTATTTTGAAGATTAATTTAAAATTTTGATATTGCGAGAAACCAAAAATTAAATTATGATATTACAAACAAACAAACAAACAAACAAACAAACAAACGAACAAACAATAATTGTTGGCATTCTTTAAAAATTAGTAAGGCCCTGTGTCTTTTGCTATTAGTTATTACACTCTTTAGCTGTAATAAAGATGAAACTCTTGTTAACGACACTAACACGCAAACCCATTCCCACGAAGGACCACAAGGCTTTATAACCTTTGAAACATTATCAAGAAACATTGGCAATAGTAATGCATATAATGCTAACGTTAATTATCTTGACAAAAATGTGGCAGGTTTACAGGCACGAGGTGGGGGTCTTGTTAATGCTTATATAGATACAAATACAATATACTTAATCGAAGCAGATGGTATTAATTATTATACCTTAAAAATTATCAATAATAACCCTGAGGAAAAAGCCAATACTTTTTATAATTTAATCTTTACAGAGAATCTTGATACAGGAGAAGTTACTTCAAGTATTTTTCAATATAATCCAGATCTTAAATGGATTTTTGATAAATCTAAACCCTTTGAGGGAAAAACTATCATGTTTGATAATACTGAAATAACATTAGATGATTTGGAAAATGGTGCCCATTTAGAAGGTGGTAGAGGAATTGCTATGTGTCCTTGGGCTTCAGCAGAATGGGTATGTACGGGTGATGGTAACCATCCGGGGCGAGATGGATGTACTGTTGGCGGATGGGTTATAACTTATGGGTCAACTCCTTGCACTGGCACTGGCTCTAGCGGTAGTGGTGGAAATGGTGATGGCGATAATGGTGATGGCTCAACTGGAGGTGGCAGCAATGGGTCTGGAAATACCCAAACCGTAGTTTTAGAAGTTTGTAATGGTTTTAATAACCCAGATGACGAGGATAGTGAGGATTGTGAGGACGAACTGGCTTATTTTCTTACTAATTTTACTTGTGAACCAAACTCAAATGACGTAGATTTTATTAACGATTGGATGGAAAATAATGAAGAAACATCACTTGTTCTTGCAAATTATTTAGCAACTAATTTTTCTAATGATTGTGCAGACATTGATGTAAAATCATTACTTCAATTAACAGATGCATTAGAAGCTAATCCTTACTTATTGCTAGATTGCACTCAAATTGTAAATTGGCAAACCTTGGCCCAACATACTGCGCCAACAAGTGTGAAAAATAAAATAAATAATCTTCCAAGTGGTACATTTAATGATTTTTATATTCAAACATTAGAAGATGCTGGTGGCACGATGGTAAATATGGATTATTTCCCCGTAAAGATTACTACATTACCTTATAATCCAATAACAGGACAAAGATTCACAGCAGATGGATTATTAGATTATTTTAGAAGACACATAAACAATTTTGTTGACGATACCACCTTTGTACCATATTGTGAAATACAGGACATCTGTCAGCAGGAAATAGATTTATGGAACTCTAACAATCCTTTAGGTGCGTTACAATATATAAATATTACAATTGACCCTGGCACAGTAATACTTACCGAGTTTGAACATGATTATTGGTATTTTATGACAATGAATGCGCCTGGTTCTGGCAACCATCCTGTTGCGGGTACAAGACAATTTGGTTACGAGCAAAATAATGATGGCTCTTATAACTTTTTTGTTCGTGGTGTTGACAGGTTTGATTCAAATATGGTCGAGAATTTGGCATATATTGTGAATAGGGGAGAAGCTTTTGCTAATTCAGATGATTTATGGGAAAGCTTTCAAAGAAAATTTGACCAATTTGTAACGGTTAGAGGTGGCGTTTCTTCAATTATTACTCCGGACAAAGATAATAGGCCGGATTGGGACAAAGTTGAAATGGTACTAAAGGGTGAATTGCCAATAGGTGATTTAGGCTGTAATTGATATTGAATGAGAAATTCTAACGCTAATTTTAGTCTAATTTATTATGCGCTCCAAATAATTTCATTAGTTATTTTATGTTTGCCAACACATTTAAAAATGGCTGTATATACGCCAAATATATTTGGTTATATTTGGCTATTCACTTATCCATTAATTCTAATTGGTTTTATATTTCTTTCAATTTATGACATTAAAAACGGAAATAAAAAATCTTTAAGAAATAGAGGAATTATGTTCATTGCTTTCATTTCAGTTACAGTTGGGTTGTGGTATTTTTTAGTTTACTTATTTAAATAAAATTATATTATTTATACGGTAAAAATCAAAAAATATTTTATGACAATGAATGCGCCTGGTTCTGGCAACCATCCTGTAGCAGGAACTAGACAATTTGGTTATGAACAAAATAGTGATGGTTCGTATAATTTCTTTGTCCGAGGAGTTGATAGGTTTGATAATAATATAATTGAAAATGGTGCTTATATGGCATCATTCTTAGATAACGATCCGGCTAATCCTTTCTTTAAATCAGATGAATTATGGGAAAGTTTTCAAAATAATTTTAACCAATTTGTCAATGTCAGAGGTGGAGTCTCTACTGTAATTCTAGCAGATACAGATAATAAACCAGACTGGGATAAAGTACAAGATGTGTTGAGAGGTGATAGTCCTATTTCAGATTTAGATTGTAATTAGACAAAATACCATCGAATTCATGAGTTATAGAGCAATTTATTATTTTCTATTGGTCATCAGCACCGTGTTAATTTGTTTGCCAATAGATGTCCTTTATGGTATTTATACACCTTCCGCTTTGGGATGGTTACTATTAATATTTTTATTGCCATCGTTAATAATCCTATTTCTGATATTCTTAGTTTCTGATTTAAGAAATAAAAATTACAGACCATTACTAAAACGCATTTTTATAACCTTAATAGTTATTAGCTTGGTATATATCTATATCAATTTAAGAGGAGCTTAATTTTTTTTTGTCAATTAAAAAGAAATAAAGTTTTAAAATATTTATAATTTATCATATTGAAAATATAAGATTTGAATTTTTATTATTTTATTAAAAAGTAAAAGTCGCTCCTCCCCAAGAGCGACTTTTTAGTCTAATACTACATTAATAAAACAATTTGGTTAGAATTGAATTCAATTTAAACCAAACTTATAATTAGTAGTATGAAATTTTTTTAATAAAGCCAACTATTTGTGGCGTTGGTATAATAAAACTATTATACTAAAATTACAATCTAATATTTAAAACGTAATTTATACCAAATAAATTTAATTATATTTTATCACACTTCTTCTATTTTTTAAAATTCCAAAAAATAAAATATAACCATAACAAGCAATCAATAAAAAGAATGCTATTTTAAAGCCAACGTTATCTGTTAAAAATCCATACGCTGCGGGAATTATCGCACCACCAAAAATCGCCATACAAAGTAAACCGGAAGCTTGCGGTTTTAAATCGCCAAGCCCATCTATTGTCAAAGCAAAAATTGTTGGAAACATTATAGAGTTAAAAAGGCCAACTGCCAAAATTGACCACATAGCAACAAGCCCCGCAGTATTCATTGAAACAAGCAACATTAAGACAGCCAAGAATGCAAAGATTGATAGCACCTTGGTGGGCTTCATAATTCTGGTTAAATAGGCACCAACAAACCTTCCAATCATTGCGCCGCTCCAATAAAAAACAACGAAAGCGCCAACAACGGCTTTAGCATCAATCGAGTTCAAATCTGCATTCAATAGATGTTCCGCAATGTATTTCATTGTTTGATTTTGCTGAATTATTTCAGCAATATTCATACTCATAAAATAATTTACCAAAAAACTGCCAATGGCAACTTCAGCGCCAACATAAAGAAAAATGCCGAACGCGCCGAGCATCACTATTTTGTTCTTCAGCAATTTACCATAACCGCCAACGGCATTCTTTTCTAATATCGTCGGAAGTTTTATAAATACAAAGAGCAAAGCCAATAAACCGATGAAGGCTGCTATATAAAGAAAAGGAATTTGCACGGCAGAAGCTTCAGAAACATAATACGAGCTTCTATCAAAATCGGTTAAAACAGAAATTTCTTCCGAAGATTTTATGGTATCACTCAACAAAAATGATGCACCAATTAATGGAGCAATCGCGGTGCCCAATGAATTGAAAGCTTGCGAAAGATTCAATCTGCTCGAAGCACCATCTTCACTTCCCAACACTGAAACATACGGATTTGCGGCTACCTGTAAAACTGTAATTCCGCCGGCAAGCGTGAAATATGCAACCATAAAGATCCAAAATTGTCTTTCGGAAGCTGCCGGATAAAATAGCAAACAGCCAATTGCCATTGTAACCAATCCAACGATGATTCCTTTTTTATAACCAATTTTTGAGAGCAATGCCCCAGCAGGCAATGAAATTACGAGATATGCCAAAAAGAAGGCGAATTGAACAAGAACTGCTTGAAAATAACTTAATTCAAAAACATCTTTTAACCGCGGAACGAGACTATCAACTAAAACGGTGATAAATCCCCAAAGAAAAAAGAGAACGGTAACGGTAATAAATGCGGAGCGGAAAGATTTTTTTTCAGCCATTTTTAAATGATGCTATGGTTTCTGTGTATACTGTTTTTTTTATTGCTTATCATAAAAATCTGAAGCGATATTTTCATTTTTTCCATCTTGAAATTTAGTAACCGAAAAACCATCGTGAATAGAATAAAATCCAGTTTCCCCTTTTTTATTCACAGCAATATAACCAACTTGAAAATCCTTAAAATCAGGATTTTTTTTGATAATTCTACCAATAGCTTCTTCGCAAGCTTGTTGCGGCGTTTTGCCTTGTCGCATTAATTCAACAATTAAAAAGCTGCCTACGGTTTTTAAAACTTCTTCTCCAAGTCCAGTAGCTGTTGCGCCACCAATTTCATTATCAATAAATAATCCCGAACCAATAATTGGCGAATCGCCAACGCGACCACCCATTTTGTAAGCTAAACCACTTGTAGTACAACCTCCCGAAATGTCGCCATTTTTATCAATTGCCAACATTCCGATGGTGTCGTGATTTTCAATATTGATGATAGGTTTATATTTTGAAGTTTTTTTCCATTCCTCCCAAGCTTTTTTTGATGCTTCCGTCAGCAAATCAACCGGTTTAAAACCTTCTGAAATTGCAAATTGTTCGGCGCCTTTTCCAGCAAGAATAACGTGTGGTGTGTCTTCCATCACTTTTCGGGCAACAGAAATTGGATGCATAATATTTTGAAGATAAACAACCGCTCCATAATCGCCATCTTTGTTCATAATACAAGCATCGAGCGTTACATTACCGTCACGGTCCGGCAAACCTCCAATACCAACAGATTGTCCTTCGGCGTTAGCTTCTTCAACCATACAACCTTTTTCAATTGCGTCTAAAGATGTCCCGCCTTCTTGTAAAACGCGCCAAGCTTCGGCAGTGCTGTCATTCACGTTCCACGTTGCTATTACCAACGGGAAATTGTAAGTTTCATTTATAAATGATTTTTCTTCGGAAGAAAGAATATTTTTTTCCGAAGCAAAAATGGAGCTGCCAACCGCAATTCCAAAGGTGGAAAGGGAAGCATTTTGGATAAATTTTCTGCGTTTCATAATTATGGTTTAGTTTATAAAATCGAAATTCGGGCTTTAATCCTACAAGAGACCCGCCGAAAAGGCGGGAATACCTTGCAGGTTTCGTCGTGGTTCGTGTTTCCCTTTAGTCGTGTTTCCTTTTCGAAGTCATTTCAAAAACTATCTCTTTGCTTTTGGTTACTTCATCGTGTGTTATATAATTTCTATCTAGCTTTTTGCCATCTACTGAAACACGTTGAACATATATATTCTTCTTACTTTGGTTTTTCGCAATAATCTTAACTGAATTGCCATTATCCAAATGCAAAATTGCTTCTTCAACCAACGGACTTCCCAAAGCATAATTTGCTGAACCAGGAATTACCGGATAAAAACCCATAGCACTAAAAATATACCAAGCGCTCATTTGCCCAGCATCGTCATTACCACAAAGACCATCTTGGTCACTTCCGTACATTTGATCCATAATAATCCGAACGCGTTCTTGGGTTTTGTACTCTTTTCCCGTCCAATTATATAAATACGGAATGTGGTGGCCGGGTTCGTTGCCCTGCACGTAGTTTCCCATAATTCCGTCGCGAGTAATGTCTTCACTTTTTGCGATGTATTTATCGTCGAGTTCCATCGTAAAAAGTGAATCTAAATGTTTTGAAAAACGTTCTTTTCCGCCCATCATTTGCACCATTTCATCTATATTTTGAGGTACGTAAAGACCATAATTCCACGCGTTGCCTTCAATAAAACCTTGTCCTTCAGTTTCAAGCGCATCAAATTCTTTCTTAAATTTACCATCACTTGTTTTTGGTCGCATGTACCCAATTTTTGGATCGTACACGTTTCTAAAATATTCCGAACGCTCCAAATATTTTTTCTCAGCGGCAGTATTACCAACATTTTTTGCAATCTGCGCAATACACCAATCATCATAAGCATATTCCAACGTTTTTGAAACTGAAGCGTTGCTTTTATCTTCGGGAACATAATGATATTTTTTATAATCACCTATGCCATCAAAATAAGCAACATTTGAAGTATTTATAGAAGCTTCCAAAGCGTGATTTTTATTGAAATCACCTACGTTTTTTGCTATTGCATCTGCAATTACCGAAGTGGCGTGATAACCAATCATACACCAATTTTCATTGGCGTAATGGCTCCAAATTGGCAACATTTTATGAACGCTTTGGTCGTGATGCGCGAGCATACTTTTTATCATGTCGTTATTCCGCTTTGGGTGGATGATGTTAAAAAGCGGATGCAAGGCACGATACGTATCCCAAAGTGAAAAAATAGTGTAATTGGTAAAATCGTCCGAAGTATGAATGTTTTGGTCCAAACCGCGATATTGCCCATCAACATCTTCATACATAATTGGGCTTAGCATTGTGTGATAAAGCGCCGTGTAAAAAGTAATTTTATCGTCGGGCGTTATCGATTTTACTTCAATTTTTGAAAGTTCTTTGTTCCATTTTTGTTGGGTTTCGGCTTTTGTTTTCTCAAAATCCCAATGCGGAATTTCAGCTTTTAAATTTTTCATTGCACCTTCGGTACTTACCGAAGAAAGGGCGAATTTTATTTTAATTTTTTCGTTTTCTTCCGTATCAAAATTAAAATAGGCTCTAATTTCCTTTCCCGCCATTTCAGGAAAATTTTCTGCTTCGTTGAATTTTCTATAAAATCCATTGTATTTGGTTTTATCATATTTTTTGTTTCCGTAGCTTTTGAAGGCTTTTGAAAATTCCATCGCAAAATAAACCGTCCGCGTTTTCGCCCAACCGTGCGTTTGCCGGTAACCCGTAACTGTTGAATCGTTTTCAACGCGAACAAAAGTCCAAACGTTTTTATCGTCGTAACCATAAACGTTGTAAACCATGTCTAAAATTATATGCGCGTCATTACTTTTCGGAAATGTATATTGATGAAAACCCACGCGATCACTAGCTGTAAGTTCGGCCGTGATTTTGTAATCGTCCAATTTCACTTTGTAATAACCGGGCGAAGCGCTTTCATTTTTATGTGAAAATTTTGAAACAAAACCTTTTTCTCCATTTTCGGTTTTCATCGGGTCTAAAACCAATTTTCCAACGGTTGGCATCAACAAAAAATCGCCTAAATCGCTATGGCCGGTTCCGCTGAAATTGGTATGCGCAAACCCGATAATTGTGGAATCTGCATATTGATAACCTGCGCAGTATTCGTATGTTCTCGGGTTGTAACTGCCGTCTTCCTTAAACATGGTTTGCATATTGGTCTGCGGACTTAATTGCACCATCCCAAAAGGTGTGGTTGCTCCGGGAAATGTATGCCCCATTTTGTCTGTGCCGATAAATGGATTTACAAATTGGGTGAAATCTTTCTTCTGAGCGAATGAGTATATAGAAATGAAAATTGCAATTATAAAAATTAGTTTTTTATACATTTTTGATTATTAAAATTTCTTTCAAATTAAATTGAAAGAAAAGGTGAACAATATTTTAACATCCCAAAGAAATAATATGAAAAGATACTGAAACCGTTAAAAAAAAGTAAATTTTATTAGCAACTTTTTTAATCAACGTACCTTTCGCAAACTTTTTTCTGAAAATATGATGCTTCGTTGGGCGATTTTTATTGCAATTTATGTTTTAGTAGATATTTATGCCTTTCAAGCGTTTAAAAGCCTAACTCGCAGTCCGTGGGTTTACGGTATTTACATCTTAATTTCGTTGTTCGTTTTAGGGGCTTTAATTTATGAACTTTCCTTTGCAGGTTCGCCACGAATGATGGAGCCTCCAAAAATGTATGTTTTTGGAATTTTTCTTGCTGTTTTTGTTCCGAAGCTTATCTTAATCATTTTTATGTTTGGCGAAGATATTATTCGTCTGTTTGTGGGCTTATTCAGTAAAGTTGCAGGTGGCGAACAGGCTTTTTATATTCCTTCCCGCCGTAAATTTATAAGTACAATTGCCATAAGCTTGGCGGCGATACCCTTTGCATCGCTTATTTATGGAATGATTCAGGGAAAATATAATTACAAGGTTTTAAAATATTCATTGGAATTTGAAGATCTGCCCGAAGCGTTTGATGGCTACACAATTACACAATTAAGCGATATTCACAGCGGTAGTTTTGACAATCATCACAAGGTTGAATACGCAGTTAATCTTGCTAATGAACAAGAAAGTGATGTAATTCTTTTTACGGGCGATTTGGTAAATAATGTAGCTGACGAAATGAAAGATTGGCAACAGCTTTTTTCAACACTAAAAGCAAAGGATGGCGTTTTCTCGGTTTTGGGAAATCATGATTATGGCGATTATGTAACTTGGGAAAGTGCACAGCAAAAAGCTGAAAACTTGCAGCGTTTGAAGAATCTTCAAGGCGAAATGGGTTGGAAATTACTGCTGAATGAAAACCGATATTTAGAACGAAACGGACAAAAAATTGCTTTAATAGGTGTTGAAAATTGGGGTGCAGGTTTTAAACAAGTTGGCGATTTGGACAAAGCAAGTATTGGCGTTGCAGGCTCAGATTTTAAAATTTTAATGAGCCACGACCCGTCGCATTGGGCAGAAATAGTAAAACACGATAAACGAAATTATCACTTAACATTAAGCGGACATACACACGGAATGCAATTTGGAATAGAAATTCCAGGTTGGTTTAAATGGAGTCCCGTAAAATACCGATATGAAAATTGGGCAGGAATTTATAAAGAATTCGGCCGTACAATTAATGTAAATCGAGGTTTTGGTTATTTAGGATATCCGGGCAGAGTAGGAATTTGGCCAGAGATTACGGTTATAAAACTTAAAAAGAAGCAGAGTACTGTTTAATATTCGGGAAATGCTATATTTGTATATCAATTGTTCAAGTAATACAGTATATAGATGTCAAAATTTGGAGAATTAATTGAAGCTAAAAATCCAGTACTTTTAGACTTTTATGCAGAATGGGACGAAGCTTCCAAAAATATGCATCCCGTACTTCGTGATGTTGCCGCTGCACTCGGCGATAAAGCACGCGTTATAAAAATTGATGTTGAAAAAAACAAAGAACTTGCCGAAGCGCTTCGCGTTAAAGGTTTACCAACACTTATTATCTACAAAAGCGGCGAGATGAAGTGGCGCCAAAGCGGTGAGCAAGATGCCAATACGCTTATTGGCTTGGTTACGGAATACGTTTAAACTTTTAATCATTTTTTATTTATCCAACCTTTCTTGGATGTCTCTGTCAAATAGGCAACTAAGTCATTAGGATAATATTACACATTAATTTCTCAATTTAACTCGTTGGATTATTTAAAAAGCACAATTTCATCGGTAAAAAGATACAAATTTCCGATTAATAGTTTAATTTTGTCGGAAAATTTTTACATAATACCGCGAGACCATGAAGTTTTCTTACAAAAAATCTTGTTTTTCTACAAGGTTCATTTTCTTTACATTCCTATTTTTTTCGATGATTTGCAGAGCTCAAGTAGGTATTGGCAATATAGATCCCGATGTTTCCTCGATGTTGGATATAACTTCCACAAACAAAGGAATTTTAGCCCCACGGATGACGACCGCACAAAAATTGGCAATAACAACTCCTGCCAACAGTCTTTTGGTTTATGATACAGATCTTAAATCTTTCTATTATTACGATGCTACTACGTGGGTTAAAATAAATTCAGGATCAGATAAAAGAAATAATTATAAGTTGATAAAAACTGTGGCAGATTTGGCTACGGAGCTTTCAAACGGTGGTGGTGCAAAATATATGTTGACCTCCAATACTTACTATGAAATTAACGGTTTAATCAATCTTGCTTTTCCTATTGATTTAAATGATGCTTACGTTTCGGGATTGGATGCCAATGAAGATATTTTAAGGCGAACAACAGGTCGTATTTTTGAAGGAACTACTGGAGGGAGTATTCGAAATGTAACATTAAATGGAGCTGGTGCCGCAACAGCTTTCAACATTACTGGTGGAACCTCACTATTAGTACAGAATACTGTAATTGCAGGAATGGCGAGTGTGGGAACCATTTCAAATGTTGGTCTTTATTTTGGAAATATTGTGCAGTTTGTAAGCAACACCACCGGAATTACTTATAATAGTATTGGAAGTTTATTATTGAGCAATGAAGCTTGGTTAGCAAACAATAGTGGAACTTATGAGACATTTACAGGAACATTTGGCCTAATTCAAAAAGCAAGTGGTTTTAGTAATGTTTTATCTGGAAAAACCGGAATGAATACAATAGGGATTACATCAATTACAGGTGACGCGGTTTTAAGTCAAGTTGTTTTTTACGGAGGCGGAACATATATAAATGGTACTTCTCCCTATACAGGTTATAATTTCACAAAGGATTGGTCTGTAAATTCAACAGGCATTCCAAGAGAGGCTGATGATGCTGCAACAGCGAATATATATTACACTAACTCAAGTATTGTTACCCTTGGTGATGCGACTCCAATTAAACTTCCGGTTACTACTGCGCCAATTAGAATGTTTAGGACATCTACTCGATCCGGTGCCAATAGTAGTAATAGCATTTTATATGAAGGAAAGAAATCTAGATCTCTGAATGTGATAGGATCTATTTCATTTACTGCTATTGCAGGTATGCGATTTACATTTTCCATCTATAAAAATGGTGTTCTTCAACCGGGTACTCAAGTTGTTTATGATGTAGTGGATACTAATGCTAGACAAGGTTTATCTATTGTTGGGACAGTAGTTGCTAATCCTTCGGATTACATAGAAATATACGTTGAAAGAACCACGGGATCAGGTTCAAATCAATTTCTAGTAACTAGCTATAACCTTTTGGTAAATTAATCTATATTTTTGAATATTTTTATTTTTTCCCCAATTAAATCCAAAACCTTCGGCAAAACATACCGAAGGTTTTTTTCTGCCTTTAAGCTATCGTGAAACACAACCACACTTCCGGGTTTGGTATTTTTTAAAACATTTTGCAAGCATTTTTCTTCGGAAATGCCTCTGTCGTAATCATAGCTTAGTACAACCCACATCACAATTTTAAATCCTTTTTTCTGAAGGATTTTGGCTTGTTTTGAAGTGATTTTTCCATACGGCGGCCGGAATAACAGTTTCGGATTCCGAATTCCGAATTCTGAATTACTGTTCATTTGCCTTTGAGCACTTTCAACATTTTCGATATATGCTGAAGTTTCTGTTTGCCAACCATTCAAATGATTAAAAGTATGGTTTCCAACAGAATGGCCTTCTGCAATTATTCTGTTGAAAATATAGGGATGCTTTTTAACATTTTCTCCAATGCAGAAAAAGGTTGCCTTTGCATTATGTTCTTTTAAAATATCTAACACCCACGGCGTAATTTCTGGTATCGGGCCGTCATCAAATGTTAGGTAAATATGGTCTTCATTATTTGAAAATGCCCAAAGTCGTTGTGGGAAAAACCACTGAACGATTTTGGGCATTTTCGGAAAATACAATTTCAAGTTATTTAATTGGTAGGATTTTGCTCCAAACTATCTACATCATTGGTCGGTTTCCGTTCCAGTTGTTTCAACATTGTTGAATCTAGCGGAAATTCGCCCGTTGTGTCTTTTGGCTTGGCATCGGGATCCATAGCTTCATCTGCAGTATAAAAATGACTGAACATTTTTATATAGCCGTTAAATTCATCAACCTCTTTTCTGCCAAAAGCTTCGTCATCCTTTATAACAACAATTTGAACTAGACTTCGATAACGCTCCATATCGCTAATAATATCATCTAAAGCTGCTCGTTGCTCATTAAATTTCAAGCCATTAAAATATTGAAGATGTTCCTTATACATTTGGGAAGTTTCCTCAAATACTTTTCGGGCTTTTTCAGTTTGTCCCAATTCATAATAACCTAGAACAAACGGTTCAAGTAAAGAATAATACTCAAAATACTTAACAGGCATTTTTTCCATTGCCAAGTCTAAAATCTTAAGTGCTTTTCCTTCTTTTCCTTCGTTTATTAGTGCTTCTGCCAATCTTGCTAAGTTACTTCGGTAGGTAATTCCGTTTCTACGTGTTTCTGTGTCGTGGTAAATATCTGGGCTGCCACTATTGCCCCAATCGTAACTCATTACAATGTCGTACATTTTATCTGGGTCTATTCGCCCCATATCAAACGGGTTCTTCTTGTCAATCTTTGTTTTTATTGGCACCAATTTATAGACAACACCTTCTAATTGCAAGTAATCTTTCATCCATAGATAGTCATCATCTCCAAAACTGCCGCCGCTAAAGTATATTGGGCGTTCCCAATTATTATTTGCAATAATATCAAGCATTAATAATCTGTTTTTATAAACGATGTTGCTCTTAATATCAATATCTATATAAGGCACAATTAGGTCTGCATCTTTTTGTGCCACAATTCCGCTTCTTAAAACTGCAGCTTTATCTACCGGAATTCGAATTATTTGTGATGGGAATGTGTTTACTTCTTGATCACTTTGTAACGTCATTTTAGTTGCCGGGCTATCATCTGCAACAAAATTTATCCATGTTTTGATGTCGATTGTGTCTTGTTTTGTTTTTTGATAAACAACAAAATCGCGTGTGCCCGAACTGTATTTATCATGCGTAAGCTGTGAAGGTATTGGATCGCTCGTGAAAGCTTTTCGTTTCATATCATCAATATACCAATCTGTGTTAAAAAGGCTCGTGTTTATAATTCGAATATCTTGCCTGTATCCTTCAACATTTTGATTATACCAAAGGGCAAAAGTGTCGTTATCGCCAATGGTGAACAAAATTGCGTTGGGATCACAACTATCCAAATACATTTTACCCATACTTTGTGCTGTATAGCGGCCCGAACGATCGTGGTCGTCCCAGTTTTGGGTTGCCATTAAAACGGGTGCAGCCAAAGCACAAATTGTAATAATTACAGGACCAGCGATTTTCGGACTAATGTATTCCCGCGCCATATCATAAAGTGCATATACACCGAAGCCAATCCACATTGCAAAAACGTAAAAGGAACCAACCAAAGCATAATCCCGTTCGCGCGGTTCAAATGGGCGTTCGTTCAAATATATTTTTAGTGCTAAACCTGTAAATAGAAAAAATGCCAGCAGTACCCAAAAGCTCTTTTTGTCGCTTTTAAAATGGAAGACTAAGCCTAAAATCCCGATTATAAGGGGAAGAAAATAATAAGTATTTCGCGCTTTATTATTTAGTGCATCACTCGGCAGATTTTCTTGTGAGCCCAACCTAATTTTGTCTATAAAGTTTATGCCGCTAAGCCAATTTCCGTGCAGATTGGTGTACGTGCCTTGCACATCGTCTTGCCTTCCGGTAAAATTCCACATAAAATAGCGCCAATACATATAGCCAAACTGAAACTCGAACATGAATTTCATATTATCAAAAAATGAAGATTTTTGAACATCAAGGTACTGGCCGAAGTCTTTTAGAAATCTATCAAAATCCTTACTTTCAACCATACCTTGTTGGTAGGCTTGTTTAAATTTATTTACCTCGGTTACAAGTCTTTCTTCACTTAGATATTCTGGTTTTATTGTAAATTCAAGTCCGTCCGTAAATCCTATATAGTTTACGGCATTTTCGGTACTCCACATTCTTGGTAAAAACGCTTTTTGGGCGTCGTCCGTGTTTTGGGCGGCATTTTTATAATTATTTACAATAACATATTTGCCTGCCTTTTCGTCCTTTTCATAATTAGGTTTATCATCTTTATACGGATTGTCAGGATCTAAACCCGCATAACTTTCAGTAAAGAGTGGGCCGTAAAATAAGTGCGTTTGTGGGTATTGTTCTCTATTGTAATATGCGAGAAGTTCCCGTGCGTTATTTGGATTGTTTTCATTTATAACCGTCCCTGCATTTGCTCTAACTGGCAACATAAGCCAGCTTGAAAATCCTATGAATATAAATAAAATGCATAAAAGCATTGTATTTAATTTTGGGTAATGCTTTCTGCGTGTATATCGTATTCCGTATATAAAAAGTCCTATAAATAGAAGTCCAGCGATAATTGTCCCTGAATTAAAAGGAAGTCCAATAGAATTAACGAAGAAAATTTCTGCCCCGCTGAAGAATTTCATTGTCATCGGCAACAATAATATAAATATAAAAACTAAGATAGCAACCGTTAGTATGTTAGCTATAATGAAGTTTTTAATAGTAATGCGCTCGTAATTTTTAAAGAAGTATAAAAATCCGATAGCAGGAATAGTTAATAGTCCCAAAAAGTGAACTCCGAATGAAAGCCCAATTATAAAAGCGATTAAAACAACCCATTTGTCGCCTCTGGGCAAAAACATATCGCGTTGCCAGCGCAGGCCACAATAGAATAAAACTGACAAAAATAGAGCTGCCATTGCATACACTTCAGCCTCCAAGGCATTAAACCAAAAACTATCGGTAAACGCAAAAGCTAATGCACCAACCGCGGCACTACCTAATATTGCAATACCATTACTGTTTGTTATTTGCTCTTTTCGCAAAACAATATCAGTAAGTAAAATTGTAACAGACCAAAACATAAATAGTACTGTAAATGCACTGGCAAAAACGGACATTAAGTTTATTGTAAGGGCAATATGGCTTTTATCGATTGCAAAAATTGAGAAAAATGCACCTAATATTTGATAAAGTGGCGCTCCCGGCGGATGCCCAACTTCAAGATTGCTGGCGGTTGTAATATATTCGCCGGCATCCCAAAAACTAGCGGTAGGCTCTACCGTTAGCCAATAAGTAACAAGTGCAACGGCAAATACAAACCATCCGGTTATGTTGTTCCATTTTTTAAAACTGAAAGTGGGCATAATGGGTTTTGTTTAAGACTGCGAATTTAATGATAATAACTTGGTTTTTCGATGCTAAAACCAATAACGAATATCATTTGGTTTTATTTTTTTGCTTTGAAAGAAGAATTAAGCACTTAATATTTTGAAGAATATAGTTTGTACATGTAAAAGATTGTCTTAAATTTGCATCCGCATTGCGCAATTGTCCCATGGTGTAATGGTAACACTCCGGTTTTTGGTACCGTCATTCAAGGTTCGAGTCCTTGTGGGACAACAAAAATTAAATCTCAATCTTCAATTAGATTGGGATTTTTTTTTCGTTTTTAGACAATTCGCTCCTTAAAATAGTTTTATGTGCAGTTTGCTTAATTCTCTTCTGAAATTACAAAACGTAAAAATTTTTAAATAAATTTGAATCAAGTAAAATCCTAAACAACCAACACTTATGAAAAATTATGTAATTTTTGCAACAATGTTTTTTTGCACATCAATAATCTTCTCGCAAAAAATGAAGGTTTCAAATGGAGATATCAAAAATTTAAAAGATATATCCGCCTATAATCTAGAGTTTGATTATTCCAATGTGACTATCCCTAAATTTGATGCGGAAGAAGAGTATGTTTCGAAAAAAGTAACGGAAATGAATGCTGATGAAGCAGGAACTGGGGATAGATTTAAAAAGGCTTGGTATGCGGATAGAAAAGAAAAATATGAGCCTAAGTTTATAGAATCTTTCAACAAACGTTTTGACAATGGCGAGGTTAAAGTTGATTACAACCTTGACGCAGCATATACTATAAAAGTGACAACAACCTTTATAGAACGGGGCTACAACGTTGGCGTATGGCGAAAAGATGCCAGTATTGAAGCAACTATTACTGTTTACAAAAAAGATAATCCTTCAGAGATTATATGGTCTGCAGATTTCACAAAAGTTCCAGGCGCAGGCGCAATGGGTTATGATTTTGAAGCTGGTTTGCGCATATCTGAGGCTTACGCAAAATTGGCAAAGGAATTTGCTGCAAAAATAAACAAAGTCAAATAATACTATTTAGGAAACCAATTGCTCTTTTTCAAGATCTACAATGTGCGCGACCGTTTTTACCAAACGGTCGTGTTTTTTTACAAATGGGTTGGTTTCATCCCAGACATAACCAGTTAAAACACCACAAATTTGTTTTTTAATACTCGGGTTTATAGCACTGTGAAAAAATATTTTCTGAAGATTGCCTGTGTACCATTCATTAACATAAGTTGCAAAAACGTTCACGCCTCTTAAAATGTAATCGGCATATTCTACTTGCCAATTTACCTGCTCACCATTTAATTGCCTAAATGCCAGTTTTGCTGCCAGTATGCCAGATTCGGTAGCAAATGTTACGCCACTTGAAAAAACGGGATCTAAAAATTCCGCACTATTGCCAGTCAACGCGAAACCTTCGCCAAACAATTTTTTTACGGATTTTGAATAATTTTTAATGAGATGCGGTTCAAATAAAAACTTTTCATCGGCAAGTCTTTCGCTGTAATGTGTTGAAGTTTCAATTAATTGAAGCAATTTATCAGAATTTGTTCCTTCAAAACTTTCAATAAAATCGGTTGGGCCAACAAATCCTACACTGGTATTTCCGTTTGAAAAAGGAATAACCCAAAGCCATGTTTCCTCATTTATCATTTCAAAAGTAATTAAGGTTCCTTCAATATCTGTTGGTCGCTTCGTATCTTTTATATGTGTAAATATGGAAGAATGCTTTGGTTGGAGTGACGGTTTTTCTAAATCTAAGAATCTTGGTAAAACTCTTCCGAAGCCGCTACTGTCAATAATAAACTTCGATTTTATATGGTAAATTTCGCCATTCAATTTTTTGATTGTTGTAGTTGAATGTCCTTTTTCTTCAAAATTTACGGCAATTACTTCTTCTTCAAAAGTAACATCAACTCCTTTTCTTATTAATTCTTGCGCCAAGGTATTGTCAAAATCTGCGCGCGGTACTTGCCACGTATAATCCCAGCCGTCGGTGTGCTTGTCGCTAAAATCGAAATTGCAGATAAGATCATTTTTCAAAAACCGCGCACCTGCTTTAATTTCATAATTTTGAGCGTGTAAAACGTCCATAAAACCTGCTTCCTCAAAGTGATCCATACATCTTGGCAAAAGACTCTCGCCAACTACAAATCGCGGAAATTTACTTTTTTCAACTATCTTAAGCGAACAACCCATTTTTTGCAAATAGCCGCCAGCAACACAGCCAGAAGGACCCGCACCGATAATCAAAACATCAACTTTAATATCATTCATAGCATTTATAAATGTAGATTATAGAATTATACTAAATTTGCAATCAAAATTAACCAAATATTTTGGTTTTCAAATTCATACAAGCTAATTGAACAAATAAATATGCTAAATTTAGTGGGCACGCTCGGTATTAACGAGTTTGAAGAGGTAATTACAAATAAGCAATTTGTTGAAATAGACAATTCGGTTGTCGAAAAAGTAGAAGCTAGTTTTGAATTTCTCAAACAATTTTCTGAAAATAAAGTTATTTACGGCGTAAATACGGGTTTTGGACCGATGGCGCAATACAAAATAGCCGATTCGGAGCGAATTCAACTACAATATAATTTAATAAGAAGTCATAGTTCAGGTACCGGAAAGCCTCTTGAAGCAAAGTACGTTCGCGCTGCAATGTTGGCAAGATTGAATACTTTAAGTCTTGGACATAGCGGAGTCCATATTTCTACTATTAATTTGATGGCAGAATTGCTGAATAAGGATATTATCCCATTAATTTTTGAACACGGCGGCGTTGGCGCGAGTGGAGATTTGGTTCAGCTAGCGCATTTGGCGTTGGTTTTAATTGGTGAAGGCGAAGTTTTTTACAAAGGTGAAAGAATGAAAACTGAAGATGTTTTTAAACTCGAAAACCTAAAACCGATACAAGTTGAATTACGCGAAGGTTTGGCGTTAATGAACGGCACATCAGTAATGACGGGGATTGGCATCGTTAATATTTTAAAAACCCGAAATTTACTGAATTGGGTAGTAAGTTGCTCGGCCGCCATAAACGAAATTGTAAAAGCTTTTGACGACCATTTAAGCGAAGAGCTAAATGGAACAAAAAAACACGCCGGTCAGCACGAAATTGCCCGATTAATGCGGGAACATTTGGTGGATAGCAAACTTACACGCAAGCGCGAACACCATTTATATAATGGCGCACAGGAAGTTACCATTTTTCAAGAAAAAGTTCAGGAATACTATAGTTTGCGATGTGTGCCACAAGTTTTGGGGCCGGTTTTGGACACGCTAAATAATGTTGAAAAAATATTGTTGGAAGAAGTAAATTCAGCAAATGACAACCCAATTGTGCACGTTGAAAAAAAGCAAGTTTATCACGGAGGTAATTTTCACGGCGATTATATTGCGTTGGAAATGGATAAATTGAAATTGGTAGTTGCAAAAATGAGTATGCTTGCAGAAAGGCAATTAAACTATTTGCTGAACAATAAGTTGAATGATATTCTTCCGCCTTTCGTAAACTTGGGAAAATTGGGTTTAAACTTTGGGATGCAAGGCGTGCAATTTACCGCAACATCCACCACTGCTGAAAACCAAATGCTTAGCAACCCGATGTATATTCACAGTATTCCTAACAATAATGACAACCAAGATATTGTGAGTATGGGCACAAATGCTGCTTTAATCGCAAAAACGGTAATTGAAAATACTTTTGAAGTTGTTGCTATCGAAATGATTACAATTGTTCAAGCTATCGAATATTTAAAAGTTAAGGATAAAGTTTCGAAGAAAACAAAAAAAATATACGATGAAATTAGAGTATTAGTTCCAGTTTTTTCTGAAGATGTTGTTATGTATCCGTACGTAAATAGTGTGAAGCAGTTTTTGATAAATTCAAAAAAATAAAGAAATTATAGAATGAGCGATAAAAAAGAAACGGTGAAATATGCTTTAATCACAGGTGGCTCGCGCGGTATTGGGCGTGCTATTTGTTTGCAATTGGCTCAAGATCTTGATTATAGTTTGCTCATTAATTATAACAGCAACAAAGAAGCAGCTTTGGCAACTTTGAAAGACGTTGAAAATCTTGGCAAAAATGCTGAAATCATACAATTTGATGTTGCTGATGCAAATTCTGTAAATAATGCTTTGGACACTTGGCAAAAAAATCACGAAAATGATATTGTTGAAGTGATCGTAAATAACGCTGGTATCACAAAAGATGGCTTATTTATGTGGATGCCAGCTGAAGATTGGCAAAATGTGATTAACACAAGCCTAAACGGATTTTACAATGTAACTCGTAATTTAATTCAAAAATTATTGGTTAATAGATACGGTCGAATTATAAATTTAGTATCGGTCTCAGGCTTAAAGGGCACGCCTGGACAAACAAATTATTCAGCTGCAAAAGGAGCCGTTATTGCAGCAACAAAAGCACTTTCACAGGAAGTGGCAAAACGCAATATTACAGTGAATTGTGTTGCGCCCGGTTTTATAAAAAGTGATATGACGGCAAGTTTGGATGAGAAGGAATTAAAGAAAATGATTCCTACAAATCGCTTTGGCGAAGCAGAAGAAGTTGCACATTTGGTTTCTTTTTTGGCATCGCAAAAGTCTTCCTATATTACTGGCGAAGTAATAAATATAAATGGTGGAATTTATTCATAATTTCACATTTCATTCTGCAAAGTCCAAAAAAATCAATTTAATATAGCACTTCTTTCAAAATCTTTTAGCTTCACTATTTCAGTTTTGTTATATTTATTCAGTTAAAAATTCAAGCAGATTACATTTATGAGGAGAGTTGTAATAACAGGTATGGGTATTTATTCCTGCATTGGTAAAAATTTGGAGGAAGTAAAGCAATCTTTATATGAAGGCAAATCTGGCATTGTTATAGACCCAAAACGTATTGAATTCGGTTATCGCTCTCCCTTAACAGGCTCTGTTGAAGAACCAGATTTAAAAGATCAACTTTCGAGAAGACAGCGTATTAGCTTGGGTGAAGAAGGTGCTTTTGCATACACAGCTACGGTTGAAGCCTTGAAAAACGCAAAAATAGACCAATCATATTTGGATATTAATGAAGTGGGAATTATTTACGGAAACGACAGCACTTCAAAATCTGTAGTAGAATCGGTTGACAAAATAAAAGAGAAAAAGGATACAACATTGGTTGGTTCGGGCGCGGTTTTTAAAGCGATGAATAGTACCGTTACAATGAATCTTTCAACCATTTTTAAATTAAAAGGCATCAATTTTACAATTAGTGCAGCTTGTGCAAGTGGTTCACACGCAATTGGTATGGCATATCAACTTATAAAAAGCGGTTTACAGGAATGTATAATTGCAGGTGGCGCGCAGGAAGTTAATGAAATTGCAATGAGCAGTTTTGATGGGCTTGGGGTATTTTCACCAAACACATCAAGCCCCGAAAAGGCTTGTCGCCCATTTGATACAGACCGAAACGGACTAATACCAAGCGGCGGTGGCGCAACGTTGATTATTGAAAGCTATGAAAGCGCCCTAAAACGAGGCGCACCGATTTTTGGCGAGATTATTGGTTATGGTTTTTCTAGCAATGGCGATCATATTTCAACACCAAATGTTGAAGGTCCCGCAAGAGCGATGCGAATGGCTTTAAAACAAGCGAATATAAATTCCAATGACATTGACTATGTTAATGCCCACGCCACTTCAACACCGGTTGGAGATGCAAACGAAGCATTGGCGATTACAGAAATCTTCGGCGAAAATGGTCCATTCGTTAGCTCAACAAAAGGTATGACGGGGCACGAATGTTGGATGGCTGGTGCAAGCGAGGTTATTTATTCCATGCTAATGATGCAGCACTCATTTGTTGCGCCAAATATCAATCTTGAAAATGTTGATCCAGCAGCCGAAAAATTAAACATTGTTAAGAAAACCTTAAATAAAAAAATTGATGTATTTTTGTCGAATTCTTTTGGTTTTGGCGGCACAAATTCCGCTTTGATAATAAAAAAATGCGAGCAGTGATGAATAAGACGGATATCGTAGAAAAAATTAACGAATTTTTGATAGACGAGTTTGAAGTAGAAGAAAAACAAATTGCGCCAGAGGCAAGTTTAAAGCAAACTTTGGACTTGGACAGTTTGGATTTTGTAGATCTCGTAGTAGCGATTGAAGCCAACTTTGGCGTGAAACTTACGGGCGAAGATTTTATAAATACCATCACTTTGCAAGATTTTTACAACCTAATTGAACGCAAATTAGGGTAACAACTTTACGTTAAATGGCCAGCAATTGGGAAGGTAAAAGCAAAGGAACGGTTACCGGTTACAAAATATTTATATTTCTTATTCATAAATTTGGAATACGCGGTGCCTACGTATTGCTTTACTTCGTCGCCTTTTACTACTGTTTCTTCGCAGCTAAAAGCACAAAAGCAATTTACCAATATTTAAAAAAAATTCTACAGTATTCAACGGTCAAAAGTCTATTTTCAATCTATAAAAGCTATTTAATTTTTGGTAAGATTTTAATAGACAAAGCTGCAATTTCTTCGGGACTGAAAAACAAATTTTCATATTCTCACAACGGCCAAGAAAATATAAAGGAGTTATTGGCAAAAAAAGAAGGTGGAATTTTAATAAGCGCACACATTGGTAATTTTGAAATTGCCCAAATTTTTTTTGATGAGATAGATGTTCATTCACAGATAAATCTTGTAATTGCCGATGCCGAACATCGCCAAATAAAGGAATATTTAGAAAGTGTTACCACTAGATCCAGGGTGAAACTTATAGTGGTGCAGGATGATATGAGCCATATTTATCAAATTACAACTGCCATAAATAATGGGGAATTGGTCTGTTTTTCTGGAGACAGATTTATTCCCGGCAACAAAACACTCACTTCAAATTTGTTAGGAACACCTTGCAAATTGCCCTCCGGACCATTTTTGTTGGCGAGCAGATTAAAAGTGCCCGTACTTTTTTTATATGTGATGAAAGAAAAACACATGAAGTACAGCTTGTACGCACATCCAGCCCAATTTAAAAACCGAGATGAAATAGGACTTTTAAACGAATACACGAAAAGTGTAGAATTGATGTTGGAAAAATATCCGTTACAATGGTTTAATTATTACGACTTTTGGAATATGAATGACTGAAAGCGTTGGAAGAGCTGACTTGAAATTTCCGTGAATGTCGTTCAACAAATAATATTTTGGTGGCTGAGCGTAGCCGAAGCCCAATTGAATTTTAGAAATGAAAGAAATATTAATTATATACTATTCGCAAAGTGGGCAGCTTTTGGAGATATTAAAAAATGTTGCTGCGAATTTGCAAAGTGATAAAATAAATATCACGTACTACAATATAAACCCAACAAAACCATATCCTTTTCCGTGGTCCGGCGAATCTTTTTATGGTGTTTTCCCTGAAACGTTTCTTCAAATCCCGTGTGATTTACAACCGACGCCGGAGAAAATTCTTTCAAAAAAATATGATTTGGTTATTTTAGGTTATACGGTTTGGTATTTAACCCCTTCAATCCCAATTAATTCATTTTTAAAATTAGATTCTGCAAAAACACTTTTAGCAAATTCACCAGTTATAACGCTGGTTGCTTGCCGAAATATGTGGATTATGGCGCAAGAAAAAGTGAAAAAAATGTTACTTGATTGCAAGGCAAATCTTGTCGGGCATATAGCGTTGACTGATAGAAATGTAAACCATCTTAGTGTCATAACCATAGAATATTGGATGATGACTGGCCGCAAAGACCGTAAATGGGGAATTTTTCCAAAACCAGGTGTTTCAAATGAAGATATAAAAAATGCTGATATTTTTGGAATTCCTATCAAAAACGCGTTGTTGAAAAATGATTTTTCCAACCTTCAAGAACAGCTCATAAATTTAAATGCGGTAAAAATAAAACCCCTCTTAATTCCAACAGATCAACGCGGTAATGTTGTATTTTCAAAATGGGCTAATCTATTAATTAAAAAGCAGGGAGATAATCGCCGTAAATGGTTGGTAGTCTTTAAATATTACCTTCATTTCGCAATTTGGGTAATTGCACCAATTGTATTTATTGTATTTTTGCTCACTTACATTCCTTCAATCGGAAAAATAAAACGACAAAAGTCATACTACCAGTCAGTTGCTTTAAAAACTGACTAAAAGATTTTGGGATATTGAAAAAAATCTATTTTAAATAAAAGATATCTGAAATGCCACTACATTTTATTCAATTAAGATAAAATGGCCAGATAAAAATGCCAGATGAAAGACGTATATATCACCCGAATATCGAAATTTTTGCCCAATAAGCCTATAGCGAATGATGAAATGGAAGCTAAATTGGGTTTTATTAATGGTAAAACTTCAAAAGCACGCCGAATAATTCTTCGGAATAATAAAATTAAGACAAGATATTACGCCATTGATGATAATGGAAATGTAACACACAACAATGCCCAACTCACAAAAGAAGCGGTGATGGCGCTATGTGATGACACTTTTAAAGCCTCGGAAATTGAGTTGTTATCTTGCGGCACCTCAAGTCCGGACCAAATTTTGCCAAGCCACGCCGCAATGGTTCACGGATTTCTCAAAAATGGTAATCTTGAAATAAATTCGCCTTCCGGCGCTTGTTGCAGCGGTATGAACGCTATGAAATATGGTTTTATGGCTATAAAAAGTGGACAGGTAAATAATGCGGTAGTTACAGGTTCAGAAAGAACATCTTCTTGGATGAAAAATGAGATTTTCGAAAATGAAGTAGAACATTTAGCTTCAATTGATGAACAACCAATTTTAGCCTTTAACAAAGAATTTTTACGTTGGATGCTCTCTGACGGAGCGGGCGCATTTTTGTTGGAAGCAGAACCAAAAGGTAAAAATCCATTAAAAATTGAATGGATGGAAGGCTACAGTTACGCTTTTGAATTGGAAACCTGTATGTACGCTGGCGGCGATAAACAAGAAGATGGTAACTTAAAGCCGTGGAGCGAATATCCATCCGATGTTTGGGGCAAAAAATCACTTTTTGCAATGCAACAAGATGTAAAATTGTTGGGTGAAAATATTTTGGTGAAAGGTGTAGATAGCCTTAAGCACGTAATGGCAAAACACAATATAACAGTTAAGGATGTGGATTTTTATCTGCCACACATTTCGTCATATTACTTCAAAGAAAATTTATATGATGAAATGCAAAAGCAAGGAATTAATATGACTTGGGATAAATGGTTTTTAAACCTTGAAAATGTTGGTAACGTTGGCGCAGGCTCAATTTATTTAATGATGGAAGAGTTGCATCGTTCGGGCAAGCTAAAAAAAGGTGACAAAATATTATTTCAAGTGCCGGAAAGTGCGCGTTTTGCGTATTCGTATGCTTATTTAACCGTTTGTTAAATGGCAGATTTTCAAAATAAAATAACCGATTCAGAATTTATTGGAAAACTCATTCCGCAGAAATCGCCGTTTGTAATGGTTGATTCTCTTTTGCATTTCGAGGAAAATAAATGTGTTGCGGGTTTAACTATTTCAAAAGATAATATTTTAGCCTCGGAAACAAACTTTAGCGCCGCAGGCTTGATTGAACATATGGCGCAAAGCGCTGCTTTATATACAGGTTACGGTTATTATCTAAAAAATGAACCCATTCAAATTGGTTATATAGGTGCACTAAATAAAGTCGAAATAAATACGCTTCCCAAGATTGGCCAAATGTTGGAAACAACTGTTACCATTCTTCACGAAATTTTAAATATTACCGTAGTTTCTATTGAATCTGTTTGCAAGGGCGAAGTTATAGGCAATGCTGAAATTAAGGTTGTATTGATGTAGGTTTTAAAAATATAGGATTTTTGAAAAAACATTATTTTAGCGTGTAAATTTTAAAAAAATTACACGTATCTTGAAATATAAAGGATTTTAAGAAAAGTGATTTAGCAATATTAAGTCCGGAAACCTATTTAAAAGGCACAAATCGTTTTTAAAAAACTTTTATTTTCTGCACACAAAAAGTTACAGCGTTTTTTATTGCAATATTTATTGATATTTGTGTGTAACCATTAAATTTGATTATAACCGACTACAAGATTTTTTTGTAATAATTACATATAATGAAACAAAAGGAAGTCCCACAAGATAAAAGCAATTTGGAATCTGCAAATTTCAGGGAGCTTTGCTATGCGGTTGATGAAAATGGTAATTACACGACCGAAAAAAGTAGCGGTTGGGAGCCAAAAACAATTGCTCTAAATAACGCGATTGATGATATAAACGAACGGATTGAAACCGCAAAACAAAATGTTGTAGATGGATTAACAAGTCCATTAGAGTATTTTATGGAGATTCATAAAATGGATATCGGCATTTTGGCAAGCTATGTTGGAAAATTTCAATGGCAAGTAAAACGACATTTTAAGCCTTCCGTTTTCAAAAAGTTAGGTAAAAAAACCTTAGAAAAATATGCTGAGGTTTTTGAAATTTCGGTTGAAGAAATAAAGGCGATGAGTTTATGAGTCGATAAGTTTATAAGAAAATTAGAAACAATAGCATCAATAGAATCAAGTGCATCCAAAGTATCAATAGAAACAAAAGTATCTAAAATAATTTAATCTCTTGAAATCCGAAAAAATAATAAACTTTACCCATTATCAATCGGCACATTGTGAAAACGGTGTTGTTTCAAACCTAATGAAACACAATGGTTTTGATGTTAGCGAACCTATGGTTTTCGGTATTGGCAGCGGTTTGCTCTTCTGTTACATTCCTTTTTTAAAGGTAAATCACGCGCCGGTTGTAACCTATCGCGCTATGCCAGGTCAAATTTTTAACAAATTTGCAAAAC
Organism: Aequorivita sp.; assembly: GCA_965219125.1. Classification (GTDB taxonomy): domain Bacteria; phylum Bacteroidota; class Bacteroidia; order Flavobacteriales; family Flavobacteriaceae; genus JBBSOK01. The sequence goes on along the minus strand of CBDCMO010000002.1, from coordinate 1,640,352 downwards.
GTGTTGGTATAAAAATAAAGAGGGAAAAGTTCAAAAATGCGAAAACTGCTCAAGCTCGATTGGATGAAAACCTAGCAAAAAATAACCCTGTCGGCCTTCAAGTTGGGGTTTATAATTTGGTTTATTTTCCGGATGAATATCGCTTTCACTTTAACGCCCACAATTTGGTTGTTTATGGCAAAGAGGAAAACCGCTATTTAATTAGCGATCCAGTAATGGAAACCGTGACAACGCTTTCCGAAAAGGAACTCGAAAAAGTGCGTTTTGCAAAAGGTGCATTCGCGCCAAAAGGCCATATTTATTATCCAACGGCTTTTCCGAAAACGCTTGATTTAGAAAAGGCAATTGTAAAGGGAATTAAAAATACCTGTCGCGATATGTTGGCGCCTGTTCCATATGTTGGGTATCGCGGTATGCTGAAAATTGCAGGTCTTATTAAAAAATGGCCACACAAACACGGACTTAAAAAAGCCAACCATTATTTGGGTCAAATTGTTAGAATGCAAGAAGAAATAGGTACTGGCGGCGGAGGTTTCAGATATATTTATGCGGCGTTTTTACAAGAAGCAGCCAAAATTTTGACGAATAATAAGTTGCAAGAACTCTCAAAAGAAATGACTGAAATAGGCGACCTTTGGCGAGATTTTGCTTTGGAAGCTTCGCGTATTTATAAAAATCGATCTAAAAATGATGATTCGCAAATTGAAAATTATAATAAGGTTTCAGATCAATTAAAAAATATTGCCGAACTGGAAAAAGTGTTTTTCAAGAAATTAAAAAAGGCGGTTTAAAACCCAAAAACCTCAATTCAAATGAAGGTTGAAAGAAATTTATTATAAATTTTTAAAAATGAATTCAATAATTTACAATTTTAAATAAACTCCCCTTTGTGGATTTAGGTAACAATGATTGAAATCAACAATCTTTCAAAAAAATATAATGATGCCGACAATTTTTCGGTGCAAAACCTTAGTTTAAAGATTGAAGATGGCGACATCTTCGGACTTCTTGGTCCAAATGGCGCAGGTAAAACTACTCTTATTTCAATATTGTGTTCGCTTTTAAAACCTACTTCGGGTTCGTTTTCAATCAACAATCTAACATTTCAAAATAGCAGAGCACAGTTAAAGCATCTTATAGGCATCGTGCCACAGGAATACGCGCTTTATCCAACACTTACGGCTTACGAAAATTTATATTACTTCGGAAGTATGTACGGATTGAAAGGCCAAGATTTGAGGGGCAAAATAAATAATCACCTCGAAATTTTAGGACTTTCAAAATTTGCAAATAAGAAAACTGCAAATTTTTCGGGCGGAATGAAACGCCGTGTAAATTTAATTGCGGGAATTCTGCACCAACCTAAAGTTTTATTCCTCGATGAGCCAACGGTTGGAGTAGATGTGCAGAGCAAAAATGTAATCATAGATCATTTGCAAATGTTGAATAAACAAGGTGCAACAATTGTTTACACATCTCATCATCTTAACGAAGCCGAGTTTTTTTGTACACGAGTTGCAATAATTGATAATGGCGAAATAATTATAAAAGGAAAACCTTCAACTTTAATTGAAGCGCACAAAGAGGCGAATAATCTTGAAGATGTTTTTCTCGCAAAAACAGGTAAAGCCCTTCGCGATTATGCATAAACTGTTGGCATCAACTTATAAAGAAGCGATTTTGTTACTGCGCGATTTCGGCGGAATCGCGATACTTTTTGTGATGCCACTTTTGTTATTAATCGTAATTACGCTCGTTCAAGACAGTACTTTTAAAACCATTAATGAAGTAAAAATTGAAATTTTGATCGTTAATAATGATAAAGGTAATGTTGCAGACCAAATTTTGGAGGGTCTTTCAACTTCAAACGCTTTTATAATTAAGGAAACCCAAACTGAAACTGAAGCAAAGAGCCTGGTTTTTAGCGGTAAAAATCAATTGGCAATTGTAATTCCTGAAAATCTTTCTACAGGTTTAAAAACAAAAGTTGATGCAAATGTTGCATCTATTCTTGCTCAATTCGGTTTGGAAGAAGATTCAATTTCAAAACCTAAACAAGAGTTTAGTTCAAAAGAAATAAGACTCTATTTTGATCCCGCAACCCAGCAAAGTTTTAAATCTTCCGTAAAAAATGGAATCGACAAAATGATTTCAAAAATTGAAACCAAAAGTATTTATGAAGCTTTCCAAAAGGAAATGGACGAACCAAATACCGAAAAACCTATATTCGAAACTGAAAATTTTATAACGTTTAAAGAAATTGTACCAACAAAAAATAATGAGGAAATCATTCCGAATTCGGCCCAGCACAATGTTCCTGCGTGGACACTTTTTGCAATTTTCTTTATAATTGTGCCACTTAGCATTAATATGGTGAAGGAAAAATTGCAAGGCACTTTTGTTCGCCTTCGTACAAATCCCGTAAGTTATGCCACAGTTTTGGGCGGTAAAACGGTGGTTTATTTGGCTGTTTGTTTACTTCAATTTACATTAATGTTGTTGGTTGGCGTTTACTTATTTCCATTAATGAATCTACCAAAATTGGACGTTGCCGGCAAATTGCCATTACTTTACGTAACTGCATTATTCGGGGGTTTGGCGGCAATTGGCTTAGGTTTATTGTTGGGTACAATTGCAAAAACACAGGAACAAGCCGCGCCTTTTGGTGCAACATTCGTTGTAATTTTGGCGGCATTGGGCGGCGTTTGGGTTCCAGTTTTTGTAATGCCAAAATTTATGCAGTTGGTTTCAATTATATCGCCAATGCATTGGGGTTTAAACGCTTTTTACGACGTTTTTCTTCGCGATGCAAGTCTCTCGGAAATCCTGCCAGAAATAACATTGTTGTTATTATTTTTTATCTTCACAACCGCAATTGCCATACTTTATAATCAACGTAAAAATGCAGTCTAAACAACAAGAAGATATTAGTTTTACCTCAGAAATCCGTATTCGGTTTGTAGAATGTGATCCGTTGGGCATTGTGTGGCATGGCAATTATATTCAATATTTTGAGGATGGAAGAGAAGCTTTTGGCCGCCATCACGGCATTTCCTACATCAACCAAAAGGAACATAATTTTAGTACGCCAATTGTAAAAAGTATGTGCGAGCACAAGTTGCCGTTGCGTTACGGCGATGTTGCAACTATAAAAACTACTTATGTTAATTGCGCTGCCGCAAAAATGATTTTTAAATACGAAATCTTCAATCCTGAAAATAAATTGGTTTGTACTGGAGAAACAATTCAGGTTTTTGTAGAATTGGATGGCGATTTATCACTCACAATCCCGAAATTTTTTGAAGGTTGGAAGCAAAAAGTTGGACTTATAAATGTCTAAAACATTCGTTTCACATAATAATATAATTTCCAATCTTGGTTTTACGAGTGATTTGGTGGTGACGAATGTGGCCGCTGAAATATCCGGTCTTCAATTGATTGATGATGAAAAATTGTTGCCAAATCCTTTTTACGCTTCAATGATTTCTTCAGAATTGCTTGATTTAGAATTTAATAAAATAAATTCTGCCGAAGATTTTACGAAGCTTGAAAAAATGATGATTCTTTCATTAACGGAAACTTTGAAAAAATCAAATATTGAATTAAATGAAAAAGTTGGCCTACTAATTTCAACAACAAAAGGGAATATTGATGTCTTGGAAGAACATTCAAAATTTCCAAAAAAGCGGGCTTATCTTTCAGAATTGGGAAAGATTATAAAAGATTTTTTCGGGTTTAAAAACGAAGCGATTGTAATTTCAAATGCTTGCGTTTCTGGGATTTTAGCCATTCCAGCTGCAAAGAAATTCATAAATGAAGGTTTGTACAATCACGTTTTTGTAGTTGCTGCAGATTTGGTTACGCCATTTGTTTTAAGCGGTTTTACAAGTTTTCAAGCCTTAAGCAGTTCGCCCTGCAAGCCGTATGATTTAAATAGAAACGGCATTAATATTGGCGAAGTTGCTGCAAGTGTTTTGGTAACTTCTTCCGAAGAAAATCTTGCAAAAGAGGCGGTTTCAATCGTGGGCGATGCTTCGGCAAACGATGCAAATCATATTTCAGGACCTTCCCGAACAGGCGAAGGACTTTTTAAAAGCATCAAAAACGCCATTCATGAGGCTAAAATTACTTCCGCAGAAATAGATTATATCTCGGCTCACGGCACTGCTACTACTTTTAATGACGAAATGGAAGCGATTGCTTTAAATAGATTGCAACTTCAAAATACACCAATAAATAGTTTAAAAGGATATTTTGGGCACACGTTAGGCGCTTCGGGATTGCTGGAAACCATTATTGGAATGCATTCTTTAAATAAAAATAAATTATTTGCCTCTATCGGTTTTTCTGAATTGGGAACTTCAAAACCACTTAACATAATCCAAAAAACCGAACAAAAGGAGTTGAATATTTTTCTAAAAACGTCATCTGGTTTTGGTGGTTGTAATACGGCTGTTTTATTTAAAAAATTCTTTAAATGAAGAAGAAATATAAAATAGAATCTTATATATCAGTCAAAAACGGCACCATTTTGCTTAATAATAATTCCATTTTTCAAAGTGACGAATCTACTTTTGAAGTGTTTATAAAAAATGCCTACAAAAAATTAAACACGAATTATCCAAAGTTTTTTAAAATGGATAACCTCAGCAAATTGGCGTTTGTAGCTGCCGATTTTCTTTTGAAAAATTTGAATTTAGACAAAAACACACAAAATAACATCGCCCTAATATTTTCGAATTACGCATCAAGTCTGGACACCGACAGAAAACATCAAAATTCTATAAAAAACAGCGACACCTATTTTCCAAGCCCTGCGGTCTTTGTTTACACATTGCCCAACATTTGCCTTGGCGAGATTAGTATTAAGCATCACCTACAATCTGAAAATAGTTTTTTTATCTTTGAGGCGTTCAATGCAACTATTTTGCATACGTATGCAAACAGTTTGCTATCCGATTCTAAAGCTGAAAAAGTACTTTGCGGTTGGGTAAATTATGATGAAAATGAATACGAAGCTTTTTTGTATCTCGTTTCAAAAAAAGGAAAAATTGAACATAATATTGAAGAAATAACAACTTTATATAACCAATAATGAGCGATTTAAGAACCGAATTAAAAGAAAAAATAATAGACCAATTAAATTTAGAAGATATGGCAGTTGCCGATATTGCCGACGATGACTCACTTTTTGGCGACGGCTTAGGCCTTGATAGCATTGATGCTTTGGAGCTTATCGTAATGTTGGACAAAGATTACGGCATTAAACTTTCTGACCCGAAAGAAGGTAAAAAAATATTCGAAAGCGTTGGCGTAATGGCTGATTATATTGAAGCGAACCGCACAAAATAAATTTGTTTTCGGCTCGAGTAGAATCGAGATCTCAATTGCAATTACGTTGTTTAAAATTTTCGGCTTTTATTTAATCGAAGACCTTTTACAATTATTCAAATCCCAAATTAAAAATTATAAATGAGTAAAGGTGTTGCCATTACTGGAATGGGTATAATTTCTGCCATTGGTAACAATGTGCAGGAAAATCTTGATTCGCTTAAAAATGGCAAAACTGGAATTTCAGAAATCAAAAAGATTGATACCGCGCATAAAAACGAGATTAAAGTTGGGGAGATTAATCTTTCTAATGAAGAATTAATTTCACAAATTGGTTTGCCGTCTCCAAATAATTATAGCCGTACGGCACTTTTGGGAGTTGTTGCCGCAAAACAAGCGCTGGTAAACGCCAAAATTACAGACATTACCGATTACAAAACTGGGTTAATTTCCGCATCAACAGTTGGTGGGATGGATATGACCGAGCAATATTTCTATGAATATCTCGAAAAGGAAGATCACCGACAATATATTGAAGCCTATCATTTGGGCGATACTACTCAAAAAATCGCATCGCAATTAGGCATTAATGAAAGTCTAGTTACCACAATTAGCACCGCTTGCTCATCTGCAGCAAATGCAATTATGCTTGGCGCAAGGCTTATAAAAGCAGGCAAATTAGATAGAGTTGTGGTTGGTGGTGCAGATTGTCTTTCAAAATTTACAATAAATGGTTTTAAGACTTTAATGATTTTAAGCGACACTAACAATACACCTTTTGATGAAAACCGAAAAGGATTAAATTTGGGTGAAGCCGCAGCTTTTCTGGTTTTGGAAAGTAATGAAATCGTGGGAAAAGAAAATAAAAAAGTACTCGCATACGTAAAAGGTTATGGCAATGCAAACGATGCTTTTCACCAAACTGCGTCCAGTGAGAACGGCGATGGCGCGGTTTTAGCGATGGAACAAGCATTGAAAATTGCAGCTTTAAAACCTTCCGAAATAGATTACATAAATGCACACGGCACGGCAACTGGCAATAATGACTTGTCCGAAGGTCGTGCGTTTATTCGTGTTTTTGGTGAAAAGGTGACAGATTTTAGTAGCACAAAAGGTTTTACCGGTCACACGTTGGCGGCTGCTGGCGCGGTTGAAGCTGTTTATTCAATTCTCGGTTTACAGCACAATCTTATTTTCCCAAATCTTAATTTTAAAACACAGATGAAGGAATTTGCAATTTCGCCACAAACTTCATTAAAAGAAAAGCCACTCAATACCATACTTTCAAATTCCCTTGGTTTTGGTGGTAATTGCAGTACATTAATCTTTTCAAAACTACCGTGATGAAAAAGGTTTATATAAACGGAATTGGCTCTATTTCAGCGCAAAAAACGTTCGATACTATTTCTTTTTTAAATGCAATTCAACATTACGATGCAACCGTAATTTTTGCGATTGATCCCGATTACAAAAATTATATTCCGCCGGCTGCAGCACGAAGAATGGCGAAAGCCATAAAAATGAGCGTTGTTGCCTCAAATTTGGCTTTGGCTGAGGCGAATATCGAAAATCTTGATGCAATTATTACTGGCACAGGAATGGGTTGTTTAAACGATTCGGAAAAATTTGTTAGCGGAATCATCGATAACAACGAACAATTTTTAACCCCAACACCTTTTATACAATCTACTCACAACACGGTTGGCGGGCAAATTGCATTGGGTTTGGGCTGCAAAAGCTATAATTTTACATACGTACATTCGGCAATCAGTTTTGAAAGTGCGGTTTTAGACGCGCTGCTTCAAATTCAAATAGATGAAGCTACGAATATTTTGGTGGGTGGCGTTGATGAAATTTCGATGCACACTGTAAATATCCATCGGTTAATTGGGCACGTTAAAACGGAAAATGTCAAAGATTTTGAAAAGTTTTCAAAAAAATCAAAAGGTGCTATTTTTAGCGAAAGCGCTACATTTTTTGTTCTTTCTTCCGAATTAAATTCGAATAGTTATGCTGAAATTGTTGCAGTCGAAATGTTTAATACTTTGCCAATTGTAAAGGTTTCCACAGCTTGCCTGAATTTTTTAAAGGAAAATAATCTTACAGTTGAAGATATTGACATTTTAATTTCGGGCGAAAACGGCGATTCAAATTTTGACCATTATTATGATGTGTTGACAAACGGACTATTTGCTGAAAAAACGCAATTACATTACAAACATCTTGTTGGCGAAAATAATACAATTTCGGCATTTGCATATTGGTTGACTTCAAAAATCTTAAAAAACGCGACCATTCCGAAGGTTTTATTCAAAAATGAAATTACGCCTAAAAACTATAAAACCGTGTTACTTTATAACCAATATCGCGGTGAAAGTCACAGTTTTGCCATTCTAAAATCGTGTTGAAATTTTACACCATAAACGCAATTTTTCTAATCGCTTTTATAGCGTTCGCAATTGTTAGCGCGTCAATTTCATTTCCATTTTGGATTTTTATTTGTCTGCTTCTTTTATGGATTGCAATAACTGTAACCGGATCTTTTTTTATTCGAATTAATTATCATTTAAATTCCTATAACTCAAATTCAAAAATCTCTAAAAATGCAGTAGCAATAACTTTTGATGACGGGCCAAATCCAGAATTTACACCGAAAGTTCTTCAACTTTTAAAAAAGAATAATGCAAAAGCTACCTTTTTTCTAATTGGAAAAAATGCCGAAAAGTACCCTAGTTTAGTCAGCCAAATAGTTGCAGAAGGTCACACAATCGGAAATCATAGTTTTAGTCATTCAACGAAATTTGGATTTTTAAAAAGCTCAGAAATTGTTTCAGAAATTGAAAAAACGAATCAAATTGTAACTGAAATTGCTGGAAAGGAAATGAAATTTTTCCGTCCGCCGTTTGGCGTTACAAACCCAAATATTAAAAAAGGATTAAATATTGCAGGTTTAATTTCCATAGGTTGGAACAAAAGATCGTTGGACACCACCAATATTTCTGGAGAAAAAATCTTTGAAAGAGTTACCAAAAATTTGAAAAAAGGGGACATTATTTTATTGCACGACAGCAGCCAAAAATCTGTAATTGTGTTGGAACGGTTATTGCTAAAGTTGCAGCAACTACAGGTAGAATCTGTTACTGTAGCTGAATTACTCGAAATTGAACCTTATGTATAAAACGTTTTCCATATTTTTTATTTTCCTATTTTTTGCAGCCTCAAGTTTTGCACAGGAAACTGAAATGAATTCTTCAGAAATCTCAAAATTTAAAAGCCAAGTTGAACGTCAGTCGAAAAAAACTACAGCGGTTCAAGCGGATTTTGTGCAATATAAACATCTTGATTTTCTGTCAAATGATATTGAAACTGTTGGGAAACTCATTTTTAAGGCGCCTAATTCTGTGAAATGGCAATATGTGAAACCCTACGAATACAGAGTAATCTTTAAAGATGATAGGTTGTTGATTAACGATGGCGGGAAAAAAAGCAAAATTGATATTGGCAATAACAAGCTATTTTCAAAAATGAACGAGTTAATTGTGAATAGTGTGACTGGAAATATGTTCGACGAAAGCCAATTTGACATAAAATATCAAAAAACCTCACAGTTTAATAGAGCAATTTTTCTCCCAAAAGATGGGAAGTTGGCAGGTTATATAGCAGCTTTTGAAATTTCATTCAATAAAAATTCCGGCGAAGTAGAAGAAGTAAAAATGGTAGAACCTTCAAAAGATTTTACGCGGATTGTTTTTAAAAATCGTAAAATAAACAATCCAATAAACGATGCGGTATTTTCTAATTAGCCTGTTTTTGGTTCTTTCAGGTTGTTCGCTAAAGACTACCGAAGATTTAATAGCTATTCCTATTTCAGAAAAAAGCATTAATAATACGTACTTTTCCGATGCTAACCAAGATTATATTTACAAAGCAAAAATTGATGTTTATGGCCATAATTTTGGTGGAATTTTAATTTTGAAGAAAATAAGTAATGAAAGTCATCGCTTAGTTTTTACTACGGAATTTGGTAATACGTTGTTCGATTTTACGATTGGGGAAGACAGTTTTAACGTGAATTATATTTTACCTGAAATGGATAAGAAAATATTTTTGAAAACACTGGAAAATGATTTCAGACTTCTGATTTCGGAAGAGGCAATTGTTTTAAATCAATATTCTGCCGAAGATTTTATGGTTTTTAAAACGCAGAGAAAAAAGAAATTCAATTTTTATTTTTTTGAAAATTCAACTTTAAAAAAAATTGTAAATACTTCAAAAACAAAGGAGAAATTGATAATTTCATTTTCAGAAATAGATTCGCATATTGCAGAAAAAATAAATTTGGAACATCAAAACATAAAACTTTCAATACAATTGAATTTTCTAAAACAAGATAAAAATGCTGATTAAGGGTCTTTATAACATTATTGAAACAGCGAAAACCGAAAATGGTTTTTCAGCAAAAGTACATTTAAATAAAGATCACGAGATTTTTAAAGGCCATTTTCCCAATAATCCCGTAATGCCAGGAGTCTGCATGCTGCAAATGATAAGTGAATTGGTTGAAAATTTTACAAAAAAGCAGTTATTTTTAAACAAAGCGACAAATGTAAAATTTATGGCTGTTATAAATCCTAAAATTAATGCGGATTTAAACTTGCAAATTGACGTTGCTGAGGTTGATAACGAAGTGAAGATTAAAAATGTAACAACGTTTGGGGAGACAGTGGCACTAAAATTGAGCCTTACCTTTAAAATACTTTAATACAATGAAAACACTATTACTTAGCATAATCGCGTTTACGTTTTTTGCCGCTGTCCCAGACATTTCAACAATTAGAAAAAGCTACTCTCAAGCTGCGGACAATAGGGAAATAACATCAAAATTATTTAAAGAGTTAAAGCCAATTACCAAAAAAGACCATAAAACTTTGGTTGCCTATAAAGGTGCAATAACCGCAATGATGGCGCGCTTTGAAGATTCAAATAAAGAAAAAAAAGAATATTTTAAAGAAGGTACAAATTGGATTGAATATGCAGTAAAAATGGATCCCGATAATATTGAAATTCGTTGTATAAGATTGAGCATTCAAGAGAATTCGCCAAAAATTTTACATTATCGAGATAATATTGATGAAGATTTGGCTTACATCTCAAAAAATTATGAGTCAACCACAAACCAAGAAATAAAGGCTTTTGTACGTGGTTACAGTTTACAATGCAAAAGTTTTGATGCCAACCAAAAAAAGATTTTTCAGTAGTCTATACCACTTTCACATAAGTCCAATAATCAAATCTTAATTTTTTCGAATAACGATTTCTTTAAAATTTGAATTCAAAGTATAAATCGCAATTCAAATTTTCTCTCATTAAATAGTCTGAAAAAAACAATCAATTTATAGTAAATTGCGAGTTGCTATGGAAAACCCCACACTTGCCGAAAGACTGAAACATTTAAAGTGTTGTGTGCTTATTCCTACCTTCAATAATGAAAAAACGCTCAAAAAAATTATTGATGATGTTTTAAAAATCACACCAAATTTGTTGGTTGTAAATGACGGTTCTACAGATTCTACAGCGAAAATCCTTTTAGATTATTCATCAATTAATCAGCTAACAATTTCTAAAAACCAAGGAAAGGGAAACGCGTTGAGATTGGGTTTTAAAAAGCTTGAGAGTTTGGGTTATCACTTCGCTATTACTGTAGATAGTGATGGTCAACATTTTCCCGAAGATATTATTGTATTTATTGAAGCGCTGGAAAACCTAGAAAATAGAAATGTTATTTTAATTGGTGCACGGAATATGACCACGTCAAACGTTCCCAAAAAAAGCAGTTTTGGCAACAAATTTTCTAATTTTTGGTTTTGGGTTGAAACGGGTTTAAAACTGTCCGATACGCAATCTGGTTTTAGACTTTATCCATTAAAAAGTTTAAAAAAGTTTCGATTTTTCACTAAAAAATTTGAATTCGAAATTGAAGTAATCGTTAAAGCAGCGTGGAGCGGAATTACGGTTCTTAACGTGCCAATAGGTATTCATTATGACCAAGAAGAGCGCGTTTCACATTTTAGACCTTTCCAAGATTTTACGCGGATTAGCGTCTTAAACACCTATTTGGTTTTACTCACTTTTTTCTATATAAAGCCAAGAAATATAATTAGGCGATTTCGAAAAAAAGGCTTGAAAAAATTTATGGTTGAAGATTTTTTAAGCTACAAAGATGCGCCCGAAAAAAAGGCCATGAGCGTTGCGTTGGGTATTTTTATTGGGTTGTCACCTATTTGGGGATTTCACACAATTGCGGTACTTTTTTTGGCAGTTTTTTTTAACTTGAATAAAGTTATTGCCTTCACTTTTAGCCATATTAGTTTTCCTCCGTTTTTACCTTTTGTAATTTTTGCCAGTCTGTATGTTGGCAATTTTATTCTCGGAGAGAATACGGAACTTGGCCTTTCTAATTCTTTTGAAGGTTTCCATATTTTCAACAATATAAAGTCCTATTTAGTAGGAAGTATATTGCTATCAATCGCCGGAGCGTTGATTTCTGGGATGATAAGCTTTGTAATTTTTGCATTTTTAGCAAAAAAAAGACAACTGAAAAATGGATAGATTTTTCTATAAATTATTCGGAAAAGTTAACGCCAATAAAATTACGTCACTTTTATTGTTGCTTTTTATTACTTCAATTTTAGGTTATTTGGCTTTCAGAATTTCTTTTGAAGAAGATATTTCAAAATTAATTCCAGCAGATAATGACACGGCAGAACTTCAAAAAGTTTTGAATTCTGTCAATTTCACCGATAAGATTATTGTAAATATTCAAAAATCTGAAAATGCTTCAACTGCAGATTTAACAAAATACGCCGCCCAATTTACAGATAGTATTACAAAATCTTCTAGCCAATATATTGCAAGCATTCAAGGCAAGGTGGCAGATGAAGATATTCTTGGCACGTTGGATTTTGTGTATAACAATCTGCCATTATATCTTGAAAAGGAAGATTACAAAACTATTCAAGAGAAAATAAAGCCGGATTCCATCACCAAAAGTACCGAAGCAAATTATAAAGCTTTGATTTCGCCTTCAAGCATTATTACAAAGAATACGATACTAAAAGATCCGCTTGGTTTGTCTTTTATCGCGTTGAAAAAACTACAAAAATTAGGAGTTGGCGACGATTTTAAATTGAAAGATGGCTATCTGCTCACTAAAGATGAAAATAATTTGTTGTTATTTATCTCGCCAAAATTCAGCGGTAGCGAAACTGATAAAAACAGCCAATTTGCAGATAATTTGTATAATGTTCAAAATCAACTGAATGGTATTTACGAAGGCAAAATTAAAAGTGAGTATTTTGGCGCCGCGTTAATTGCAGTTGCAAATGCGAAACAGATTAAAAACGACATACAATTTACAGTTGGAATTGCTGTAATCTTATTGATTTTGTTGCTAATTTTCTTCTATCGGAAAGTGTATATTCCATTAATTCTGTTTGTGCCAACTGTTATTGGTGCGCTTTTAGCGATGTCTTTTTTATACTTTTTTAGAGGAACAATTTCCGCAATATCTTTAGGAATTGGTTCCGTTCTGTTGGGCGTTACGCTAGATTATTCGCTGCACATTTTAACCCATATTCGAAATAACGAAACCATTAAAAGTCTTTATAAAGATGTGACTGAGCCAATTTTAATGAGCAGTCTTACAACGTCTTTGGCTTTTTTATGTTTACTGTTTTTAAATTCACAAGCGTTGCAAGATTTGGGGATTTTTGCGGCAATAAGTGTTTTGGGAGCTTCAATTTTTGCCCTTATTTTTATTCCTGTTGTTTATAAAAATCCGTCGCAACAAATTGCAAAAATAACTTTTCTCGATAATATTGGCGCTTATAAATTTCATCGGAATAAAATAATTTTAGGCATACTTGCGATTTTGTTTGTAACAAGCATTTTCACCTATAAAAATGTTGGGTTTGAAGATGATATTTCGAAATTAAATTACGAGCCAATTGAAATAATACAAGCACAGAAAAACCTTGAATCTATTACCAATCTTCTTTCAAAATCCATATATATTGCCAGTTATGGAAAATCTGTTGAGGAAACGCTTCAACGAAATGATAGTATTTACAAAGAGTTGGAAACGCTTCAAAAGGCCGGAAAAATTGAAAGTTTTGGAAACGTGGCGGCTTTGGTACATTCCAAAAAAAAACAAATTGAAAAAATTAAAAGGTGGCGACAATTTTGGAATAAAAATAAAGCCGATAGCGTTCGTAATAATTTAATTGAAAGTGGCGAAACATTCGGATTTAAAACGACAACCCACAATCAATTTTACCAGCTTTTCAGCAAAGACTTTAACGCGCTAAATCCCGAAGATTATCAGGTTTTGCCATCCGTTTTGTTGGGCGATTATATTCATACTGAAGCAGATTTTACAACGGTTACTTCAGTGGTTAAAATTGATTCCACCAATATTGAAAGCGTAAAAAACAGCTTTAAAAAGTTGCCAAATACTGTTGTAATTGATAGGCAGGAAATTAACCAAACATTTTTGGGTAACTTAAAAAATGACTTTAATTATTTAATGATTTTTTGCCTTTTGGTGGTGTTAGCTATACTTTTTTTATTTTTCCGAAGCTTCTCGCTAACCTTGGTTACAATTGTCCCAATATTTCTTACGTGGTTTTTAACCATAGGTGTAATGGGGATTTTCAGGGTTCATTTTAATATTTTCAATATTATTATTTCAACATTTATTTTTGGATTGGGGATAGATTATAGCATTTTTATTACCAAAGGTTTGCGGAAGCAATTGGTTACGGGACAAAATGTTTTGCCAACAAACAAAACTGCAATTTTACTCTCGGTTATCACCACAATTTTGGGCGTTGGCGTATTGATTTTTGCCAAACACCCAGCACTTTATGCAATTTCCATTGTAAGTATAATCGGGATTTTTTCAGCAATGATTATGGCATTTACCGTGCAGCCTTTGCTCTTTAAATTGTTTATTGGTGGCAAAACTAAACAAGCAATAAACTTACGAGTTTTATTAATGTCCGTTTTTTCATTTGGCTATTTTGGTTTTGGTGGCTTGTCGCTTTCTTTTTACAGTTGGTTGGTTATGCCAATTTTACCCATTTCGAAAAGAGCAAAAATGAACGGATTTCACACCGCAATCTCAAAATATATGAAATCGGTTTTGTACACCAATCCGTTCGTTAAAAAAAGGATTATAAAATCTACAGAAGAAAATTTTACGAAACCTGCAGTAATAATTGCAAATCACACATCATTTCTCGATGTTCTTTCTATTGGAATGCTGCATCCAAAAATCTGTTTTTTCGTGAACGATTGGGTTTATAACAGTCCGATTTTTGGAAAAGCTATACAACGAGCCGACTTTTTTCCCGTTTCTACGGGAATTGAAAATAATCTTGAATCCCTTAAAAAGAAAATTGAACAAGGGTATTCATTTGTGGTATTTCCCGAAGGTTCGCGCAGTAAAACCAATAAAATTAACCGTTTTCATAAAGGTGCGTTTTTTCTTGCTGAAAAATTTGGGTTAGATGTTTTGCCCATTTTAATACACGGCAATAGTGAAGTAAATCCAAAAGGCAGTTTTGTAATTGAAGATGGTGCCATTACGTTGAAGATTTTACCGAGAATTGAAATTAAAGACGATACTTTCGGCGAAAATTACACAACACGTTCAAAAAACATTCGAACATATTTTAAAGCTGAAATGTTTAAGTTGAAAAATGAAGTTGAAGCAGAAAAATATTACAATAAAATCCTGTTGAAGGAATACAGATTTAAAGGCGAAAATTATTATGCTGAAGTAAAAAAGGATTTAAAAAACAACGCTGGAATTTATCGAATTATTTTGAATGAAATTGACTATAATGAAAAAGTTTTGCATCTATCTGAAGATTTTGGGCAATTGGATTTTCTGCTGATGATGCAATCCGCCGAAAGAACAGTTTATAGTATAATCGAAAATGAAGCAGTAATTGAAATGCTTCAAAATAGTTATTTAACGAACAAATATGAGGATTTACAATTCTTTCAAAATTTTGAAGATTTGGCAGAAATTCAGATAAAAACTTTGTTAATTTCAAATTCAAACCTTTTCAATTTAGTGGCCGAAAACATTTCAAATTCAGCTTATCAAAAAATTATTCTATTGAAAAAAGCGTGTAATTCTGAAATTGAAAAAAGTATACCTTTAAATTATAAAAAAATAATAGATAATCGCGAATTAGTCATTTTCGAAAGAAATATAAACCTTTAAAATGAAAGCAAATTACGACTTTGTGATAGTTGGTAGCGGTCTTGGCGGGCTTGTTTGCGCTATCATTTTAGCGAAGGAAGGTTACAGCGTTTGTGTTCTCGAAAAAAATAATCAGTTTGGTGGCAATCTTCAAACTTTTTCACGCGATAAAACCATTTTTGATACAGGCGTTCATTATATCGGCGGGTTGGATGAAGGTCAAAATCTGTATCAATTTTTCAACTATTTGGGCATTTTAGAAGACATTGAATTAAAGAAATTGGATGAAAACGGATTCGACATTATAACTTTTGGCGACGATGAAATTGAATATCCGCACGCCCAGGGCTATGAAAACTTTAAGAATCAATTACTTCAAATATTTCCGCAGGAAGAAGAAGCCTTGCAAAAATATGTTGATGAAATAAAGAAAATGTGCGCTCATTTCCCGATGTACGAATTGAAAAAAGGCAAGCCGTATATGCAAGACGAGGCCGTTTTTCAAATAAAAGCGAAGGAGCTAATTGATGGGATAACAAAAAATAAAAAATTGCGAGCAGTTCTTGGCGGCAGTAATATGCTCTATGCCGGTCAGCCCGATAAAACGCCGTTTTATGTGCACGCACTTTCGGTAAACAGTTATATTCAAAGTGCTTACCGGTGTGTTAATGGTGGAAGCCAAATTACAAAAGCGTTGCTTAAAGTTTTACGCGAAAATGGAGGCGAAGCGCATAAAAAACAGGAAGTTGTAGCATTAAATTATGAAGGAGATACAATTTTTTCGGCCACCACAAAAGATGGGACAGAGATTAAAGGCACAACATTTATTTCTAATATTGAACCGAAGTTGACATTGCAATTAGTGGGTTTGGAGCATTTCAGAAAAAGTTACGCGCGCCGAATT
Organism: Aequorivita sp.; assembly: GCA_965219125.1. Taxonomy (GTDB): domain Bacteria; phylum Bacteroidota; class Bacteroidia; order Flavobacteriales; family Flavobacteriaceae; genus JBBSOK01. Next base: position 1,623,844 of record CBDCMO010000002.1, on the reverse strand, counting down.
ATGGATATTAAAAGTACGGTAGCGGCATTTAGCTTGTACATAGTTTTGAAACCAAATTGCTTTGAATATAAAAATCATAATTATTACCATTTCAAAAACAGTTCAACGATTTGGGATGCGCACAATTATACGCAAGAAAGCTGGCCGGAAGCGTATATGATAAGTTTAAGCGTAAATAAGAACACCCAAAAATATGCCGATAATCTTACGATTATGACGTATATGAATTGGGAAGAAATGCAACCTTGGAAAGAAACGCACAATACGGCAGCCAACAAAAATGACCGAGGACAAACCTATGGCGAGTTTAAAGCTGAAAAAAGTGAAGTGCTTTTAATAGAAATTGAAAAAAAATTTCCAAATATTCGAGATTGTGTGAAAGCGGTTTATGCTTCAACCCCACTTTCGTATAGAGATTACATTGGCAGTAATAATGGCAGTATGTATGGTTATGAAAAAGATGCCGATAACCCGATGAAATCGTTTCTTTCAACTCGAACAAAAATCGAAAATTTATATTTTACAGGTCAAAGTTTAAATATGCACGGCATTTTGGGCGTTACAATAAGTGGCGTTGTAACGTGTTCGCAAATTTTGGGCGATGATTACCTTTTAGATAAAATAAAAGCATCCTACAAAAACAACCAACCAATTAAAGCAGTTTAAATTATGGCACTAAAACCACCAAAACCCATTCCTGTTGTCGAAAATATTACAAAAGAGCAGTTTATAAAAGAGTACTACAAGCCGCAAAAACCAGTAATAATGAAAGGCCTTACAAAAGATTGGCCAGCTTTTAAAAAGTGGAATCTTGATTATATTCAACAATTGGCTGGAGATAAAGAAGTGCCTTTATATGACAACACTGCTGCGAAAGGTAACCAAAGTAGCGTTGTGCCTGCTGCGAAAATGAAATTGTATGACTATGTAGAATTGCTGAAAAAAGGCCCAACCGATCTACGAATTTTTTTCTACAATATTTTAAATGAGTTGCCAGCACTTTTAAAAGATTTTACTTATCCCGATATTGGCTTAAAATTCTTTAAACGTTTACCAGTAATGTTCTTTGGTGGGCAAGGTTCTCGGGTGCTTTTGCATTATGATATGGATTTGCCAAATTTGCTGCATATACATTTTCACGGTACCAAAAGTGTGCGATTATATGCACCAAGCGAAACCAAATACTTATACAAACTTCCATTTGCAATCCACAATATTGAAAGTATTGATATGGACAATCCAGATTTGGACAAATATCCAGCCTTAGAACATGCACAAAGCCAAGAATGTGTTATGGTTCACGGCGATGCGCTATTTATGCCTTGCGGTTATTGGCATTACATAAAATATTTGGACGGTGGTTTTAGTATGACATTGCGAGCATATTCCAAAAACCCTAAAATTTTTGGAGGCATGTTATACAATGTGCTAATCATGCGTAACTTTGAAAACTTGATGCGTAAAACGCGTGGGCAAAAGTGGTTAGATTATAAGGAACGAAAAACCATAGAACGAACCAATAAAAACATTCCATCTTAAATCGCTGCGTTTTCTGAGCATTTGCGGTTAATTTTTTAAACTGAAATTTCAAACATAATATTGAAAAATTATTTACTTTATATAATATCAATAGTGCTTCTAACTTCTTGCGGCGTTCAAAAATCGTTGCATAATTTGCCGGACATTTCAAAGTATGATGCGCAAATTCCACAACGGGAAAAGATTTCAGATTCTACATTTATTGCTGGTTCAAATTTTTTGACCAAGAATAAAGAAGGTCAGTGGGAATTGATGGTTCAAGGCAACGCACTTCAAATTGGGAAATTGACCGGAATTTTAACGCAGGAATTACTTCAAAATCAAGAAGCGATATTTCTGAATAAAATTGAAACGTTGGTGCCTTCAAAAACCAAATTATATCTACTTCGGAAGTTTTTAAATTGGTATAACCGAGAGATGTATTTAAACATTTCAGAAGAATATAAAACCGAAATCTACGGTGTTTCCCGTTATGCAAGTTCAGATTATAACAACATTGCGACACCTTATTTAAGATCACTTTATCTTCACGGTGCTCACGATATTGGTCACGCTTTAAAAGATTTAATGTTGGTTGGTTGCACTTCTTTCGCGGCTTGGGGCGATAAAACGGAAGATGGAAAGTTGCTAATTGGAAGAAATTTTGACTTTTATGCTGGTGATGATTTTGCAAAAGAAAAAATCATTGCCTTCGTAAAGCCCGATAATGGTTATAATTTTATGAGCGTAACGTGGGGCGGAATGATTGGCGTAGTTTCTGGAATGAACGACCAAGGTTTAACGGTAACCATAAATGCTGGAAAATCTGAAATTCCGTTGGTTGCTAAAACGCCAATTTCGTTGGTAACGCGTGAGATTTTACAATACGCTACAACTATTGATGAGGCAATTGCCATTGCAAAAAAGCGGGAAGTTTTTGTTTCGGAATCTATAATGGTTGGCAGCGCAAAGGATAAAAAAGTAGTGCTTATTGAAACTTCTCCCGAAAATTTTGGCGTTTATGAAGTTGAAAACAACAACACCTTAATATGTAGCAATCATTTTCAAAGTGAACCGTATAAAAATGACAAGCGCAATATAAAATGGATTGCGGAAAGTCACAGCGAATATAGGTTTGAAAGAATGGAAGAATTAATTGCGGCAACTGATAAATTAAATCCCGAAAAAGCGGTAAAAATTCTTCGGAATAAAGATGGTTTAAATGATGAAAAGATTGGTTTGGGCAATGAAAAAGCTATAAATCAATTATTGGCGCATCATTCAATTGTTTTTAAGCCAGAAGATTTGATGGTTTGGGTTTCATCAAATCCGTATCAATTGGGCGAATTTGTAGCGTACGATTTAAAGAAGATTTTTGCACCGGACTTTATTTTTGAAGGAAAATCTATTTCCACTGAAAGCTTGAATATTGCAGAAGATTCTTTTGTAAATACCCAAGAATTTAAAAATTACGAAGCGTACAGAATTTTGGAAAGAGAAGTTGAAAGTTCAATTTCAGAAGAAAAGAAAATTGAGATTCAAAGGTTAGAAAAGTTGAAGCAATTAAATGCGAATTACTGGAAAGCTTATTATTTAGCGGGAAAATATTATTTTCAAAATAAATACAATGCCGCAGCGAAAATTAATTTTGAGGAAGCGTTAACCAAAGAAATTACAACAATTCCTGACAAACTAGAAATTGAAAATTATATAAATAAATTATAAATTTCAAAAAATTACTAATGATTCCGAAGCTGGAAAAAGCATCAAAATTAGAACAGAATACCTTTCAAATTGAAAAACTGAAAGTGTTATTAAAATATCTTTTAAAAAATTCAGCCTTCTATAAAAATCATTTTAAGCAGCATAATATTCAATTAAAGGATATTGAAACGCTTGAAGATCTTCAAAAAATACCGGTTACTTCAAAAGAAGATCTTCAAAAATACAATGATGATTTTATATGTGTTTCAAAAGAAAAAATTATTGATTATGTAACTACAAGTGGTACGTTGGGCGAACCTGTAACGTTTGCGTTAACGGATAATGATTTGGAAAGATTGGCTTATAACGAAGCAATTTCCATTGCGTGTTGCGGTGTTGCCGAAAGTGATATTGTGCAATTATTGACGACGATGGACCGCCGTTTTATGGCTGGTCTTGCTTATTTTTTGGGGATTCGGAAATTGGGAGCGGGCATTATTAGAGTGGGTTCCGGCATTCCCGAATTGCAATGGGACAGCATTTTGAAATTTAAGCCAACGTATTTAATTACCGTTCCGTCATTTTTGTTAAAGTTGATTGATTATGCAAAAGATCACGAAATTAATTTAGAAGAAACTTCAGTAAAAACAGCCATTTGCATTGGCGAATCAATCCGAAATGAAGATTTTAGCGCAAATATTTTAGCTCAAAAAATTACAAATCAATGGAATATTACCCTTTTATCAACCTATGCCAGTACTGAAATGGCGACGGCTTTTAATGAATGTGAATTTCAAAAAGGCGGTCATCATCATCCGGAATTGATAATTTTTGAAATTTTAGATGATCAAAATTTACCTGTAAAAACTGGTGAAATCGGCGAGCTAACTATCACAACTTTGGGAGTTGAAGCTATGCCGCTGCTTCGTTTTAAAACTGGCGATATGGTTCGCGAACATGTAGGAATTTGCGAATGTGGAAGGACAACAAGTCGTTTGGGGCCAGTTATCGGCAGAAAAAAACAGATGATAAAATATAAAGGCACAACGCTTTATCCACCGGCGTTGCACAATATTTTAAACTATTTTGAAGAAGTAAAAAATTACATAATCGAAATTTCCCAAAACAGTTTGGGGACAGACGAGATTGTAATAAAAATTGAATCATCAATAAATTCAGAAAAATTGCTTTCAGAAATTAAAGACCATTTTAGGGCAAAATTAAGAGTTGCACCAACTATTGAGTTTTGTGATAAAGAGGCGCTTCATAATTTACGATTTCCAGCAATGAGTCGAAAACCTGTTGATATTATTGACAGAAGAAACTAGAATTTATAAATTGCCTAATAACTAAATTTTAAAAGTTATTATCGGCAAACTGGCGTGATTCACCAAATCTTCACTAATGCTACCATTAAAAAAGTGGGATAAACCTTGGCGACCGTGTGTGCTTACGCCAACTAATTGAATATTGTGTTCGCTGGCATATTCTAAAATTCCTTTTTCAACGCTGTTGGCATTATATATATTTAAGGTATAATTTTCCAATCCCATTCCAGATACAAACTTCTCCATAATTGCGCGTGCTTCTTTCGAGGTTTTAAAATCGTTTGGTGTATTCACAAAAAGTAACTGCATTTTTGCGCCAACAGTTTGCGCAAATTTTTGAGCTTGTTTAAAGGGTGGTTTACACTCATCAGAAAAATCTGTGGCAAACACAAAATTTTCTACGTTAAAATCAGAATGATCATTTTTTATAACTAATACGGGCGTTTTTGACGTACGCACCACCTTTTCGGTGTTGCTACCAATAAACATTTCCTTAAAACCATTTGCGCCGTGAGAACCCATTATTACTAAATCTATATCATTTGCTTTACAGGCTTCGGCTACATCTTCGTAAATTTCATTATGGCCAATAGTTTCAGTAAATTGAGTATTTTTTAAATATGGTTGCTCTCTAAAATCCTTAAAACGCTTTTCAGCCAACTGAATATAATATAATGATTCTGGCAAATTCGCGCTCCCGCCACCAGAATTAATGTGCATTGGCATATTCATACTGTGCAGCACAAAAATTTCGCCGTCATACTTAGTTGCCATTTGCATTGCTACTTTCATTGCGTTGTTGGCTTGTTCAGAAAAATCGGTAGGGACTAGGATGCGTTTCATAAATTATTTGGTTTAAGTGTGAATAAAGGTAGCTTTACTTACCTAAAATAGCAAATTTAAAACGATTGACATAGAGTTTTTTAAATTAAAAAATTATAGTATATTTGCACCGCATTAAGACGTAACTAATTGAGGGGACAAAAAGTCCCCTCTTTTTATAGCCAAAAATGATACGCGAAAAAGTAGAACAATTGTTGAACCAAGCCTTGGAAAACAATCCAAACTTGTTTTTAATAGACTTAGAAATTACGCCAGACAATCAAATTACAGTAATAATTGATGGCGATGAAGGAGTAACGGTTGAAGACTGCATTGCCGTAAGTCGTGAAATTGAACACAATCTAGATCGCGAAGAAATAGATTTTGCTTTACAGGTTATGTCTGCGGGTGTTTCTACACCTTTAACAATGCCCCGCCAATACAAGAAAAATGTAGGCCACACTTTGAATATTAAAAAGAGCGATGGCGAAATAATTGAAGGTGAGTTGCAAGAAGTTCTTGAAACATCTATAAAATTGCAATGGAAAGCAAGAGAACCAAAACCAGTTGGTAAAGGCAAAGTAACGGTTTTAAAGGAAGCTGAGATTCCGTTTACAGAAATAGAAACAGCAAAAGTTATGATAATATTTAATTAAGAGACTATGGAGAATTTAGCGTTAATCGATTCCTTTTCAGAATTTAAAGACGATAAGCAGATAGATAGGGTAACGCTTATGGCGATACTTGAAGATGTTTTTAGAAGTGCCCTAAAGAAGAAATACGGCAGTGATGATAACTTCGATATTATTGTTAACCCAGACAAGGGCGATTTAGAAATTTGGAGAAATAGGATAGTTGTTGCAGATGGTGAAGTTGAAGAGCCTAACGAAGAAATTTCGCTAACCGATGCACAGAAAATTGAGCCGGATTTTGAAATTGGCGAAGATGTATCAGAGGAAGTAAAATTGATAAATTTAGGAAGACGTTCAATTTTAGCATTGCGCCAAAACCTTATTTCAAAAATACACGAACACGACAATACCATTATCTATAAGCAATTTAAAGATATGGAAGGCGAAATTTACACAGCTGAAGTTCACCATATTCGTCACAGAGCAATAATCTTGTTGGATGATGACGGTAATGAAATTATACTTCCGAAGGAAAAACAAATACCTTCGGACTTCTTCAGAAAAGGAGATAACGTTCGTGGAATTATTGAAAGTGTAGAATTAAAAGGTAATAAGCCAACCATATTAATGTCGCGTGCAAGTAATCTTTTCCTTGAAAAATTATTCGAACAAGAAATTCCTGAAGTTTTTGACGGTTTAATTACTGTTAAAAAAGTAGTTAGAATTCCAGGTGAAAAAGCAAAAGTAGCGGTAGATAGTTATGATGACCGTATTGATCCAGTTGGAGCTTGTGTTGGTATGAAAGGTTCGAGAATTCACGGTATTGTTCGTGAGTTAGGTAATGAAAATATTGACGTTATTAATTATACTTCTAACTTAAATCTCTTTATTACACGTGCGTTAAGCCCGGCAAAAGTTACTTCAATAAAGTTAAATGAAGAAACAAAACGTGCTGAGGTGCTTTTACGCCCAGAAGAAGTAAGTAAGGCAATTGGTCGTGGTGGCCATAATATTAGATTGGCCGGTCAATTAACTGGTTATGAAATAGATGTATTGCGTGAAGGTGCTGAAGAAGATGTTGAATTAACAGAATTTAGCGACGAAATTGAAGGTTGGATTATAGACGAATTTAAGAAAATTGGTCTTGATACAGCAAAGAGTATTCTTGAAAAGGACATAAAAACACTGGTTTCAATGACCGATTTGGAAGAGGAAACCGTTCAAGAAGTAATGAATATATTAAAAGAAGAATTTGAACAGTAATTAAAACTTTAATTACTTTTATATAGAATATCCAAAATTAGGAAAAACCATTTATGGCTGAAGTAAAGACCAAAAGGCTAAACCAAGTATTACGTGAGTTTAATATCTCGCTAGATCGTGCTGTCGAACACCTTAAAGACAAAGGATTCGTAGTAGACGCGAGCCCGAACACTAAAATTACGGGAGACGAGTATGAAGTGCTCATGGACGAGTTTGCTACCGATAAAAGCAAAAAGGCGAAGTCTCAGGAAGTTGGCGAAGAAAAGCGTAAGGAAAAAGAGGAAATAAGAATTGAGCGCGAGCGTGAGATTGAAGAAAGACAACAGAAAAGAGAATCACAAGTAATAAAAGCTGAAGGCAAAGTTGGCGGTTTAAAACAAGTGGGCAAGATAGATCTGGACGCTCCAAAAGTTAAAAAGGAAGAACCAAAAGAGGAACCAAAAGTTGAAAAGCTTGAGGTTAAAAAGGAAGATCTAAAAATTGAAAAAGTTGAGGTTGTAAAGGCCAAGTCTGCAGTAACAATTGAAAAGCCGAAAGTTGTAGAGCCAAAACCTGTGACTGAAAAGGAAACTTCTATAGAAAAGAAAGAAGAAGCTAAAGAAGTTGTTTCAGAAAAAACTGAAGTAAAAGAAAGTGAAACTTCTGAAACTAAAACAGACGATAATGCCGAAGAAAATAAATTGGTCGAAACTAAATATAAAAAATTAGACGGACCAAATTTTACAGGACAGACCATAGATCTTTCAAAGTTTAAAAAGCCGGAGAAAAAGACCACTACAAGCGCTGCCGATAAAAAGAAAAGTCGCCGCCGTCGTATAACAAAAGATACTACAAATACACCGAATACTAGAACACCCGGAAATTCTGGAGGTTCTGGCACACGTGATACACGTCCTGCACGTAAAGGCAGAGCAAATACTCCGAAGGAAGAACCTAGCGAAGCAGACGTTCAAAAACAAGTAAGAGAAACCTTGGAAAAACTTCAAGGAAAATCTTCAAAAGGAAAAGGCGCAAAATATCGTCGTGACAAACGTGATACACACCGTCAAAAAACCGAAGACGATCTTGCACAACAAGAATTGGAAAGCACAAACCTTAAAGTAACAGAATTTGTTACGGTAAGCGAGATTGCAACAATGATGGATGTGCCTGTAACCAAAGTAATTTCAGCTTGTATGAGTTTGGGGATGATGGTTACAATGAATCAACGTCTTGATGCAGAAACACTTAGCATTGTTGCGGATGAATTTGGTTTTGAAGTAGAATTTATTACAGCAGATATTGAAGAAAGTATAAAAGAAACTAAAGATAGGGTAGAAGATCTTTTAGAACGTGCGCCAATCGTAACCGTAATGGGACATGTAGATCACGGAAAAACTTCATTGCTGGATTATATACGTAAAGAAAATGTGATAGCCGGCGAGTCTGGTGGTATTACACAACATATTGGTGCCTATGGTGTAGAGCTTGAAGGCGGACAAAAAATTGCCTTCCTAGATACACCAGGTCACGAGGCATTTACCGCAATGCGTGCAAGAGGTGCGCAAGTAACAGATTTAGCAATAATCGTGGTTGCGGCAGACGATAATATAATGCCACAAACCAAGGAAGCAATCAGCCACGCGCAAGCAGCTGGTGTGCCAATTGTGTTTGCAATAAATAAAATAGATAAGTCAGACGCAAATCCTGAAAAGATTAAAGAAGGCTTAGCACAAATGAATTTACTTGTTGAAGATTGGGGCGGTAAAATACAATCGCACGATATTTCAGCCAAAACAGGTGAAGGCGTTAAGGAATTACTTGAAAAAGTATTACTTGAAGCAGAACTTTTAGAGCTTAAAGCAAACCCAAACAGATTTGCAAACGGTACGGTTGTAGAAGCATTTTTAGACAAAGGTCGAGGTTACGTTTCAACAGTTTTGGTACAAGGTGGAACTTTGAAAATTGGCGATTACGTACTTGCTGGTCAAAATAGCGGGAAAGTAAAGGCAATGCACGATGAACGTGGCAATAATATTAAAGTTGCTGGTCCTTCAACTCCGGTTTCTGTATTAGGTTTAGACGGTGCGCCACAAGCAGGTGATAAGTTTAACGTATTTGAAGACGAGCGCGAAGCAAAAGCAATTGCAACCAGAAGAACACAATTACAACGTGAGCAATCGGTTAGAACACAGCGTCATATTACCTTAGATGAAATTGGAAGACGTATCGCTCTTGGAGATTTCAAGGAATTAAATATAATCCTTAAAGGTGATGTTGATGGTTCAGTTGAAGCATTAACAGACAGTTTCCAAAAACTTTCTACTGAAGAAATTCAAGTTAATATTATACATAAAGCAGTTGGTCCAATAACCGAAAGTGATGTATTGTTAGCTTCAGCGTCTGATGCAATTATTATAGGTTTCAACGTGAGACCAATGGGTAATGCAAGACAAATTGCTGATAAGGAAGAAATAGACATTCGTATGTACTCTATAATTTACGATGCGATCAACGACCTAAAAGATGCGATGGAAGGTATGCTTTCTCCAACAATGAAGGAAGAAATTACAGGTACTGCCGAAATTAGGGAAACCTTTAAAATTAGTAAGGTTGGCACAATTGCAGGTTGTATGGTTGTTAGCGGTAAAATAATCAGAAGTTCAGGAATAAGACTTATACGCGAAGGCGTAGTAGTTTACACAGGCGAATTAGATTCATTAAAACGTTTTAAAGACGATGCAAAAGAAGTAGCAAAAGGGTACGATTGTGGTATCCAAATTAAAAACTACAATGATATTTATGAAGGCGATATAATTGAAGGCTTCCAAGAAGTTGCTGTTAAAAAGAAGTTGAAGTAGCCTATTATAAATTAATATAAAAAAACCTGTTAGAATTTATTTTCTAACAGGTTTTTTTAATTTTATTCGACTACGGCTAGAAACTTATTTTTTAGTAGGTTTCAAAATAAAGGCAGAAGTAAACGTATTTTGTATTTCCATTAAAGCTCTATCTGCTTCCAATCTGGTGGCAAAATTACCAGCCCAAACTTTATAATTTGGCGTTTCATATTTTATAGAAGCTGGCCAAGAAGAATACGAGTTTCGGTATCTTTTTAAAACATCGCTCGCCTTGTTCATTTCACCATAATAAAGTTGAATTGTATATCCATCTGTAAATTCATTATCTTTTTCCAACGATTTTTTTAGAGTTAGAAGTTGATCAATTTTAGGATTAGCATTGACAGTAACTGTTGCTTGTTGTGCAAAAATGTTAAAAGAGAAGAATAAAATTAGAATTCCCGAGAATATAATATTTAATTTAATGTGTTTCATAGGTAAGTTAATATCAGTTTACAAATGTAAATCTTATTGTTTTTGTGGCAACCAAAAATGTTATTTAGAACAAATATAAATTATGTATTAACACTTTGTTTACATTTCAAAAATCGAGTTTATAATGTACTTTTGTGCCGTTATTTTTAGGTTTTGCTATTATGTTCAGTGATGTTATACTTTAACAAGAATTGCCCTAAAATAGTATAAATAACAACTAATTGATTGTTTTTTAAAGTCTTAAACTGAAATTTTAAGAAACTTTGACCCCTAGTTAACAAGTAAGCCTGCAATAAATAAAATGCAGTTATAAAAGATGAAAAAGGTGAATTCCCGAAATCTACTCAAATACACATCGCAATTGTTGTTGGCAGTTTTGCTAACTTTTTCAAACCTAGTTTTCGCACAAGACGCTCCTGCTGCCGCAGCAGATGCTCCTGCTGCAACACAAGATCCAGTAAATGCTGGTGCAGATCCAGCTGCTGGTGAAGCTTTGTTTAAAGCCAATTGCGCGGCTTGTCATAAACTTGATGCTAAGGCAACTGGCCCAATGTTGCGTGGAGTTTCTGCAAAACACGATAAGGCTTGGTTATACAAATGGATACATAACAGTCAAGGATTTATAGCTTCTGGCGATGCTAAGGCAGTGGAGCTTTTTGCAGAAAATAATAATTCTGTTATGACGTCTTTCCCGCAATTGAGCGAGGCAGATATTGATAATATTATTGCATATACAGATCAACCGAAAAAGGCTCCAGACGTAGCTATTGTTCAGCCAACTTCTATAGAATCAACCGGTGGCGTTTCAAACGCAATCGTTCTTGGTGCGTTGGCATTGGTTTTCCTTCTTCTGGTTGTAATGCTTTTCTTGGTAACTAATACGTTGAAGCGTATCGCCGAAGCTAATGGTGTTGTTTATGAGGAGAAAGAAAAAAGAACGCCAATTTGGAGGGCTTTTGTTCAAAATCAATTTTTGGTTTTGGTCACTTCTATCTTCTTAATTTTAGCTGGAGCGTATTTTGTTTATGGCTTCTTAATGCAGGTTGGTGTAGATCAAGGTTATATGCCGGTTCAGCCAATACATTATTCACATAAAATTCACGCAGGTGCCAATCAAATAGATTGTAAATATTGCCACAGCAGTGCTCGTGTAAGTAAACATTCTGGAATCCCTTCTCTAAATGTTTGTATGAATTGCCATAAAAATATTGCTGAATATAATGGCGATGTAGAACCTGAAAAAGGATACACAAAAGAATTCTATGATGGCGAAATTCAAAAATTATATAAAGCTGTTGGCTGGGATTCTGCTGAACAGAAATACACTGGCGAATCTGAGCCTGTAAAATGGGTTAGAATTCATAATTTGCCGGACTTTGCTTATTTCAATCACTCGCAGCACGTAATTGTTGCTGGCGTTGAATGTCAAAAATGTCACGGCCCTGTTGAAGAAATGGAAGTAATGTACCAATTCGCACCACTTACAATGGGTTGGTGTATTAATTGTCACCGTGAAACGAATGTAAATCTTGCTGGCAATGAATATTACGCAAAAATACACGATCAGCTTTCAAAAAAATACGGCGTAGATAAATTGACAATAGCACAATTGGGCGGTATTGAATGCGGTAAATGTCACTATTAAAAATTTAAAAAATCACAATAGTTAATTTTAACTAATTAGAGTAAAGTTTTAGATGTTCGGTTATTCAGTCTAAGGAAAATAGTTTTAACCGTCAATCCAAAATCGTAAATAAAATATATGGCATCAAATAAGATATATTGGAAAAGTGTCGAGCAGCTCAATGAAGACAGCCCTATTGTCAAGTCATTGCAAGACAATGAATTTGTTACCGAAATACCAACAGATGAATTTTTGGGAAATAAGGAAAGCTTATCAACTTCCAGTACGACACGTCGCGATTTCTTAAAGTTTATGGGTTTTACAACCGCTGCCGCAACAATGGCTGCTTGTGAAGGACCCGTTGTTAAATCTATACCTTATGTAATGCAACCGGACGAAATTGTTCCGGGAATTGCCAACTATTACGCTTCAACAATTGCAGATGGCTATGATTTTGCCAATGTATTGGTGAAAACGCGTGAAGGCAGACCAATTAAAATTGAGCGTAATGATTTAACAGGTGCAGCTGGTGCAATGAACGCTAGAGTATTTGCATCGGTTTTATCTTTATATGATAAAAATAGAATACAGGCACCAACTGTTGATGGCAAATCTGTTTCTTGGGATGATTTTGATGTGCGAATGGCGCAAAAAATGAATGAAATGGCTGGGCAAGATATTGTTTTACTTACTCAAACATTCGCAAGTCCTTCAACTTCAAAATTAATATCAGAATACACAGCTAAATATCCAAACGTTCGCCACGTAATTTATGATACCATTTCATCTTCGGAAGCATTGGATGCTTTTCAAGCAAAATTTGGAATGCGTGGATTGGCAGATTACGATTTTAGTAAAGCTGAATTAATAGTTTCGGTAGGAGCAGATATTCTTGGAGATTGGCAAGGAGGTGGTTATGATGCTAATTACGCAAAAGGTCGTGTCCCAAAAAACGGCAAAATGTCGCGACATATTCAGTTTGAAGCGAACTTGACCAATTCTGGTGCTAAAGCAGATAAACGTATTCCCGCAACGCCAAGCCAACAAATGGAAATTTTAAAGGCTTTAACTGGCGGAAGTGCTTCTGGTTTACCTGCAAATATTCAAAAAGCGGTAGATTCTGCTAAAAGTCAGCTTCAAAAAGCTGGTTCAAAAGGTGTGATAGTTACTGGTCTTCCAGATATTTCTGCGCAAAGCTTAGTATTAAATTACAATACAGGCAGTGAAGTAATGGATAGCGCCAATCCAAAATTAACTAGAAAAGGAAATAATGCTGAAGTTACTGCCGTTGTGAATGGAGTAATCTCAAAAAGTATTAAAGGATTGATTACAGTTGGTGTAGATCCAATTTATTCAATCCCGAATAAAGATTTCAAAAAGGCATATAAAGAACTAGATCTTTCATTGGCATTTTCAATAAATAACAATGCCACCGCAGTTTGTTCAAAAATGGTTGCGGCAATACCACATTATCTTGAATGTTGGGGTGACGTGCAGATGAAAAAAGGTAGTTTTAGTGTTATACAGCCTACTATTAGACCATTGTTCAATACAAGACAATTTCAAGAATGTCTTTTGAAATGGACAGGTAATACCCAAAATTATTATGATTATTTAAAAGATAATTGGACTACTTCAATTTTAAGCGGTGGTTCGTGGAATAAAGCAGTTCACGATGGTTTATTTACTGGAGATGTAACTGTGAATATGGAAGAAGGGGCGCCAATGAATGAAGGTGCTGCAACAATGGAAAATTCTACTTCCGAAGGTGCACTTTCTATTTCAGCACAAAATGGAAAATTTGAACTTACACTGTATTCAAGTACAGGAATGGGTGATGGGCAACAGGCAAACAATCCTTGGTTGCAAGAATTTCCAGATCCTATTACACGTGCAAGTTGGGATAATTACATTACTATGTCTGCTGCCGATGCAGAAGGCCTTGATATTGAAAACACACATGTAAATAATGGTGCATTAAATGGAAACTACGTTAACATAAAACTAGGCAATGTTGTAGTTGAAAAGGTTCCTGTTATTATCCAACCAGGTCAAGCAAAAGGCTCAATAGGTCTTGCATTAGGTTATGGTAAGGTTGATGGTTTGCAAGAAGAAATGAGAACTGGTGTTAATGCTTTTCCATTGTATCAAAATTTTACAGCGTTTCAATCAGTGAACATTGAAAAGACTGAAGGAATACACGAATTTGCTTGCGTGCAACTACAAAGCACAATGGCAGGTCGTGCCGAAGATATTATAAAAGAAACTTCACTGGAGATTTTCAATACAAAAGCAAGTCATCTTTGGAATGAAACTCCAGTAACAGATTACGACCATAACGAAATTTCAGTTCGTGAACGAAATGCTGATTTATGGGCATCGTTTGACGATACAGTTGGACCCCACTTTAATCTTTCTATAGATTTAAATGCTTGTACGGGTTGTGGAGCTTGCGTAATTGCTTGTAATTCAGAAAATAATGTGCCAGTTGTTGGTAAAACAGAAGTAAGAAAATTTAGGGATATGCACTGGTTGCGTATTGACAGATATTATTCTTCTGCGGAAACATTTCAAGAGGAAATTGAAGATCTTGAAAACCTTCCAGCAATGGATAGTTACAAGAAAGTTGAAATTCCAAGCCAGGAAAATCCGGAAGTTGCTTTTCAACCTGTCATGTGCCAACACTGTAACCACGCTCCTTGCGAGTCTGTTTGCCCTGTTGCAGCTACATCACACGGGCGTCAAGGTCAAAACCAAATGGCTTATAACCGTTGTGTTGGAACGCGATATTGTGCAAACAACTGTCCATATAAGGTAAGAAGATTTAACTGGTTCTTATATGCCGAAAATGATGAATTTGATTATCACATGAACAACGATCTTGGGCGTATGGTTTTAAATCCGGATGTTACCGTTCGTTCTCGTGGTGTAATGGAAAAATGTTCTATGTGTATTCAAATTACACAAAAAACAATTCTTGATGCCAAACGTGATGGTCGCGCAATTAAGGATGGCGAATTTCACACAGCTTGTTCACGAGCTTGTGATAAGGGAGCTTTTGTATTTGGAGATGTTAATGATACAGAGTCTGAAATTCTTAAAATGAAGAATGACCCACGGCATTATTATTTATTGGAAAACGTTGGAACAAAGCCAAATGTGATGTATCAAACATTAATTAAGAACACATCAGAAGCTTAAAAAATTTGTATAAAGAATCATATATTAATAAATAAATATGTCGTCACATTACGAAGCACCCATAAGAGAGCCTTTAGTTCTTGGAGAGAAATCCTATCACGATATAAGTGTAGATGTAGGAGCGCCAGTATTAGGTAAGGCCAACAGATCTTGGTGGATTGTTTTTTCTATTGCCCTTATTGCATTTTTGTGGGGTATTGGTTGTATAGTTTATACTGTTTCTACTGGAATCGGAGTTTGGGGTCTTAACAAAACCATTGGTTGGGCTTGGGATATTACCAATTTTGTTTGGTGGGTAGGTATTGGTCACGCAGGTACACTGATTTCGGCTGTATTATTGTTGTTCCGTCAAAAATGGCGTATGGCGGTTAACCGTTCTGCCGAAGCGATGACGATTTTTGCCGTTGTACAAGCAGGTCTTTTTCCAATTATACACATGGGTCGTCCTTGGTTGGCTTATTGGGTTTTACCAATACCAAACCAATTTGGTTCTTTATGGGTTAACTTTAACTCACCATTGCTATGGGACGTTTTTGCAATATCAACATATTTATCTGTTTCGTTGGTATTCTGGTATACAGGTTTATTGCCCGATTTCGCAATGATTAGGGATAGAGCAACTGCACCTTTTCAGAAAAAAATATATGGCATTTTATCTTTTGGTTGGAGTGGCCGTGCAAAAGATTGGCAGCGTTTTGAAGAAGTTTCTTTGGTACTTGCAGGTTTAGCAACGCCTTTGGTACTTTCGGTACATACAATTGTATCTTTTGATTTTGCTACATCGGTGGTTCCTGGTTGGCACTCAACTATTTTCCCTCCATACTTTGTTGCTGGGGCTATTTTCTCAGGTTTCGCAATGGTTCAAACCCTTCTTATTATTATGAGAAAGGTCTCTAATCTTGAGGATTACATCACAATTCAACATATTGAATTAATGAACAAGGTAATTCTACTTACGGGTGGAATTGTAACAGTAGCATATTTAACCGAATACTTTATCGGTTGGTATTCTGGAGTTCCTTATGAAAACTATACATACTTGTCATTCGGTGCTGCAACAGGACCTTATTGGTGGGCGTTTTGGGCATTGATTATTTGTAACTTGATAGTGCCACTTTCGCTTTGGGTAAAAAGTTTACGTAGAAATATAATTTGGACATTTATTGTAGCGCTTATTATAAACATAGGTATGTGGTTTGAGCGTTTTGATATTATCGTTTTATGTTTAAGTAAAGACAGACTTACATCATCTTGGGCAATGTTTCAACCAACTTTTGTAGATATTGGTACTTTTATGGGAACAATAGGTTTCTTCTTTGTACTGTTTTTGTTGTATGCACGTACTTTCCCAGTAATTGCGCAAGCAGAAGTTAAAACAATTATGAAATCTTCAGGTCAGTTTTACAAACGTATGCGAGCTGAACACCCACATAGTCATGTTGATGAGGTTGAACAATATCCTGCATCTGGTGGGCCTTCCGTTAATATTGACGAGCATAGTTCAGATCACGATTTTGAAGCTATTGATCCTACAAACGTTAAACCAAATTACGAATCTGCATTATTAGATAGCGATATTAAACGGGAACAGGCTGATGGTTTAATTGGCCGTTTAGGTTATTTTAACAATAAGCTAGAAACTGCCGATAATCTTCAAAGAATTAATGGTGTTGGTCCGGTAATGGAAGAAAAATTACACGAGTTGGGTATTTTTACTTTTGTTCAAGTTAGTAAAATGACAGATGAAGATTACGATTTATTGGATGCTATTATTGGTGAATTCCAAGGAAAGGCGGAAAGAGAAGATTGGGCTGGACAAGCTTTATTATTAATATCTAAAAAGTAATTATGGCATCTCAAGAAATACACGCGCTTTACGCAGATGACGATATCTTAATGCAAGCCGTTAAACAGGTTCGTAATGAGCGTTATCATATAGATGAGGTTTATACGCCATTTCCAGTCCACGGTTTGGACAAAGCTATGGGCCTGGCGCCGACAAGAATTGCAATTTGTTCGTTTTTATATGGTCTTGTTGGTTTAACAGTGGCTACATTAATGATGAATTTTATAATGATATCCGACTGGCCCCAAGATATTGGAGGGAAACCTAGTTTTAGCTATTATCAAAATATGCCTGCTTTTGTACCTATTATGTTTGAGCTTACCGTATTTTTTGGTGCTCACTTAATGGTGATAACATTTTATATGAGAAGCAAAATTTGGCCATTCAAAAAAGCTGAAAATCCTGATGTCCGTACAACAGATGATCATTTTTTGATGGTTATAGACGGCGGAAATCACGACTTGGAAAAAATGACAAAGTTTTTGGATGATACAGGAGCTTTGGAAATTAGTGTAATTGAAAAGCATGAAGATCATTAATATGAAAACTATTCTAAATATATTCGTTTTGTTGGCTGTAGCAGTTTCGGTTGTTTCGTGTGCTGGTAAAGGCGAGCCGAATTATCAATATATGCCAAATATGTATGTGCCAGTAGGCTATGAAGCATATGGTGAATATGATGTATTTGAAAACGGACAAGAGGCTATGCTTCCTGCTCCGGGCTCTATTCCAAGAGGATGGGAACCTTATGATTACGAAAATACGACGGAAGGTAAAGCATTGGCCGCAGCAAATTTGCAAAATCCATTAGAAGTAAATGAAGCCAACTTGGCGGCAGGTGGACAATTGTATACAATCTATTGTGCTGTCTGTCACGGAGACCAAGGAAATGGTAAAGGTATTTTGGTGCAACGTGAGAAATTTTTAGGTATTCCAAGTTATGATGATCCAGGGAGAAATATTACGCCTGGGGATATTTATCACGTTCAAATGTATGGGTTAAATAGTATGGGTTCATATGCTTCTCAAACCAATCAAAAAGAAAGGTGGCAAATAGCGATGCACGTAATGGAACTTAAGGCTGCATTAACGGGTACACCAGGATTGTTGGGTGCTCCGGCAGATTCAACAGCTACTCCAGTTTCAGATTCAATTGTGAATAGCGAATCTACCAATATGGCAAAGAGTACAGAGATGGACAACGCCGCCACGAACAAAAAGACAAATTAAGAATAAAGCGAATAGCCAGAAATATGTATAAGCTACCTAGTAAATTAAAACTGTTTTCTATCATTATAATGGTAGTAGGACTGGTTGGTATAACCTACGGGTTTCTAACCGCCCCAAAGACTGTTGAAGATGTAAAGGAAATTATGGCATCTCATCAAGAACAAGGTGAAGGTCACGCAGAGGCTGAAAATGAAAATTCACACGAAGAATCTGGTGAAATGAATTTTATTGATAAGGCACGTGGGCAAGAAGGTTATACGGCCGAGGCAATGACTCACGAACAAGATGTTGCAATGCACGAAAACGCACATGGTGATGAACATCTTGAGCACTCTTTACACCAAATGCAATCTAAACCTTGGGCAGCAGCATTGGTTCCAGCGTTTTTCTTTTTTATGTTGGCTTTAGGGGCGTTGGCTTTCTATGCCATTCAATATGCGGCTTCTGCTGGTTGGTCTCCTGTCTTATTTAGGGTTATTGAAGGAATTACAACTTATGTATTGCCGGGTTCAGTCATAGTGTTTCTTATAGTAATGTTTGCCGGCACACATTTTTATCCTTGGCAAAATCACGAGTTAGTTGCAGATGATAAAATCTTGCAGGGAAAATCAGGTTATTTAAATTTTCCTTTTTTCTTAATTCGATCTATAATATATGTAATTGGATGGAACCTGTACCGCTTCTATTCTAGACGAAATTCGTTAAGAGAGATTGAAGCTACGGATACTAATTATTATTACAAGCGCAATTTTAGAGCAGCTGTTTTTTTCTTGGTGTTTTTTATATCAACCGAGGCAATGATGGCTTGGGATTGGTTTATGTCCATGACTCCACACTGGTTTAGCACGCTATTTGCTTGGTATGTTTTTGCTACAATGTTTGTATCATCAATTACTACAATAGCATTAGTAACCATTTACCTTAAAAGACTCGGATTTTTACCTTTTGTTAACGATAGCCATTTGCACGATCTTGGTAAATTTATGTTCGCCTTCAGTATTTTCTGGACCTATCTTTGGTTTGGACAATTTATGCTTATTTGGTATGCGAACATTCCTGAAGAGGTAACTTACTTTATTATTAGAATTCAAGAGTACAATCTCTTGTTTTGGGGAATGCTAGTGCTTAATTTTGTTTTTCCAATATTAATATTAATGAACAGCGACTTTAAGCGTACGCCTTGGTTTGTAATTTTAGCAGGTGTGGCAATTTTAGTTGGACATTATACCGATGTTTACTTATTAGTAATGCCATCTGTAGTTGGGGCTCATTGGTCCATAGGTATTTCTGAAATTGCTGGATTTCTATTCTTCCTCGGCTTATTCATATTTGTTGTGGGCACCGGTCTTGGTAAGGTAAATTTAAGACCTGAAGGAAACCCATTCATTAAAGAAAGTGAAAATTATCATTATTAATTAATAGTATAGAGAGATAACGATGACCGCATTTTTAGTAGTATTAGTAATCATTCTTTTTGGAGTAACCGTGTTTCAAATGTCACGTATCTTCAATATGTCAAAAATTAAAACGGTTGAAAACGCTGAAGTAGCTACAACTAAAGATAACAACATTAACGGTTGGTTAATGATGATGTTTGTTGGTTTTATGTATGTAATTTTAGCTGTTTGTTTTATAAAATGGGGCGATGTTTTACTTCCTAATTCAGCTTCTGAACATGGCGTAAAAACAGATCAGTTAATGTTGATTTCGATGATTTTAATTTTCTTCGTTGGAATCATTACACAATGGCTTTTGCATTATTTTGCATTCGCTTATAGAGGAGATAGACCGAGAAGAGCACTGTTTTTTGCAGATAATGATAAATTAGAATTTATTTGGACAATAATACCTGTAATTGTTTTGGCAGGCCTTATCATATATGGTTTATTCACTTGGACGGACATAATGAATGTTGATACTGACGATGATCCAATGGTAGTTGAACTGTATGCCTATCAATTTGCTTGGAGGGCGCGTATAAGTGGAGAAGATAATACTTTAGGTAAAGCAAATGTTCGTCTAATTGAAGGCATTAACCAACTTGGATTGGATGAGTCTGACCCGAACAGTAATGACGATGTTATTGTGCAGGAACTTCATTTACCGGTAGGTAGAAAGATACTTTTTAAAATGCGCTCGCAAGACGTTTTGCACTCTGCGTACATGCCATTCTTTAGAGCGCAAATGAACTGTGTGCCGGGAATGATTACGCAATTTGCATATACACCAATTGTAACCACCGTCGAAATGCAAAACGATAAAGAAATGGTTGAAAAGGTTAAAACGATAAATGAAATAAGAAGAAAAAACAGTTTAGCTCTTACCGCAAAAGGAGAAGAGGCTTTAGAGCCTTACACCTTCGATTATTTTTTATTATGTAATAAAATTTGTGGTATCAGTCATTATAATATGCAGATGAAAATTGTTGTCGATACACCCGAGGATTATAAAGCTTGGATAGCCGAACAGGAAACTTTTGGTGCAGCTATGAAAAAGGATAAAAATAAAAATTAAGGTAGAGATATGTCAGCACATTCACAAGACGTTGCTTTAGATCATCATGATGAAGATCACGGGCATCACCATAAACAATCATTCTTAACACATTATATATTCAGTCAAGATCATAAGATGATCTCAAAACAATACCTAATTACAGGTTTGTTTATGGGCATTATAGGTATTGCGATGTCTATTCTTTTCAGGTTACAATTAGCTTGGCCTGATCATAAGTTCACAATTTTCGAAATCTTCTTGGGCAAATGGGCGCAGGATGGTGTGATGGATCCTAGTGTTTACCTAGCATTGGTAACCATTCACGGTACCATAATGGTTTTCTTTGTATTAACAGCTGGTTTAAGTGGTACTTTTAGTAACCTGCTTATTCCCTTGCAAATTGGTGCACGAGATATGGCCTCTGGCTTCTTGAATATGATTTCATATTGGTTGTTCTTTATTTCAAGCATTGTAATGGTTAGCTCACTTTTTGTTGAAATGGGCCCAGCTTCTGCGGGATGGACGATATACCCACCGCTTAGTGCATTGCCACAAGCAATACCAGGTTCTGGTGCGGGTATGACACTTTGGTTGTCTTCCATGGCAATTTTCATTGCTTCGTCATTATTAGGTTCTTTAAATTATATTGTAACGGTAATTAACTTGCGGACGAAAGGAATGTCTATGACAAGACTTCCATTAACAATTTGGGCCTTCTTCGTTACGGCAATTATTGGCGTTGTTTCATTCCCCGTTTTATTTTCAGCAGCATTAATGTTGATTATGGACAGAAGTTTTGGAACGTCATTTTTCCTTAGTGATATTTATATTGCAGGCGAAGTATTACACCATCAAGGTGGAAGCCCAGTATTATTTGAGCATTTATTTTGGTTTCTTGGTCATCCAGAAGTTTACATTGTAATATTACCGGCAATGGGACTGGTTTCTGAAATTATGGCAACAAATGCGCGAAAACCAATTTTTGGATATCGAGCAATGGTAGCTTCAATCCTTGCAATTGCATTTTTATCTACTATTGTGTGGGGTCACCATATGTTCATCACAGGTATGAATCCATTTTTAGGATCCGTATTTACCTTTACAACTTTATTGATTGCAATACCTTCAGCTGTAAAAGCATTTAACTGGATTACAACATTATGGCGTGGTAATCTGCAATTGAACACGGCAATGCTTTTTTCAATAGGTTTTGTTTCAACTTTTATTTCTGGTGGACTTACAGGTATTATTCTTGGTGATAGCGCATTGGATATTAATGTTCACGATACATACTTCGTAGTAGCGCACTTTCACTTAGTAATGGGTATTTCTGCTCTTTATGGTTTGTTTGCAGGGGTATATCATTGGTTCCCAAAAATGTTCCAAGGTAGATTAATGAATAAAAATCTTGGTTATGTGCATTTTTGGGTAACTGCAATTGGTGCTTATGGTATTTTCTTTCCTATGCATTTTATTGGTATGGCTGGGCTACCAAGAAGATATTATACAAATACGAACTTCCCATATTTCGATCAATTAACGGATATAAATGTGGTTATTACAATTTTTGCGATTATAACCGCAGCGGCACAATTAGTATTCTTATACAACTTTATACATTCTATACTTTACGGAGTACGCGGTCCTAAAAACCCTTGGAGAAGTAATACATTGGAGTGGACAACAGAGTTAAAACACATCCACGGAAACTGGGAGGGAGAAATACCTCACGTATATCGATGGTCTTACGATTATAGTAAATTGAATAAGGATGAAACGGATTACGTAATTCCTGGACAGGATTTCATTCCGCAGAATATTCCATTATTGGAAAACGAAGAAGAGTTGAATCACTAACTTCATAACCAAGTATTTTTTTAGAACCCTTCTAACATATTTAGAAGGGTTTTTTGTTTTACTGTTTTTGTAGAATAAACATATCGTTTGTATTAATAATTAAATAATTTGACAGCTATAGTAATGATATATTTAATTTTTTTTGGAATATTGATAACGTTAATATTCTCCTAAAGTATTATCATTTTCAAAACCGCCTCAGCTAATTAAACGTTTATATATTGAATCTAAAAATCAACTAAATAAACATTTATGAAAACTTCAAACTTACTTAAAACATCATTTTTTGCACTTACCTTATTTATTAGTTTAACTTCTTGCGCACAGAAAACCATGATGGTTGGTGGAGCAGAAATGTATCCAACTAAAAACATCGTAGAAAATGCGGTTAACTCTAAAGATCACACAACTCTTGTTGCAGCAGTTAAAGCGGCAGATTTAGTTGAAACTTTACAAGGAGATGGTCCATTTACAGTATTTGCACCAACAAACGCAGCCTTTGCTAAATTGCCAGCAGGTACTGTTGATGGTTTATTAAAGCCAGAAATGAAAAGTGCTTTACAAGGTGTGTTAACCTATCACGTTGTTGCAGGTAAAATGACAGCTAAGGATATTATGGCGGCCATAAAAAAAGGAAATGGTAAAGCAACATTCAAAACAGTTAATGGGCAAATGCTTACTGTAATGATGGACGGTAAAAACGTAAAAGTTATGGATGTAAGTGGTAATACTTCAACAGTAACAATTGCAGATGTAATGCAGTCTAACGGCGTTATTCACGTTGTAGATACCGTTTTATTACCTTCAATGAAATAAATTTCTATTTGGTTACTAGAAAAAAGCTGTATCGTGAAAACGGTACAGCTTTTTTACTATTAAAAAATGGATCTACCAAGCTTATAAGTTCAAAAACCGCTTAAAACAAAAGTTCTAAGCGGTTTTTGAATTTATAAATCTTTCATTTTATTTTTTGTGGTTCAAATCCTTTATATATTTTTCTAAAGCCATTGTCATACTAGGTGTTTCTGGCGTTGGTGCTTGTATATCTACACGTAGCCCACAATCTGTAGCAGCTTTTACTGTTGTGTTTCCAAAGACGGCGATTCTAGTTTCATTCTGTTTAAAGTCTGGAAAGTTGTGAAACAAACTTTCAATCCCACTTGGGCTAAAGAAAACTAAAATATCATAGTAAACATCACGCAAGTCTGAAAGATCACTAATAACGGTGCGATAAAAGATTGCTTCTTTCCAATCAACCTTTAATTCATTTAAAACTTCTGGAATATCCGGTTTCAACTTATCACTGGATGGCAACAAAAACTTTTCGTTTTTATATTTCTTAATTTGTGGTGCAAGTTCTGCAAATGTGCGCTTACCAACATAAATTTTACGTTTTCTATAAACCACATATTTTTGGAGATAATACGCTACAGCCTCGCTCAAGCAAAAATATTTTAAGGTATCCGGAACTTTAAAACGAAGTTCTTCAGCTATTCTGAAGAAATGATCTACAGAATTTCTACTAGTTAAAATTATTGCAGTATATTTATTAAGGTCAACCCTTTGGTTTCTTACTTCTTTGCCAGAAACGCCTTCTACATGAATGAAGGGGCGAAAATCTATTTTTATCTTTTGTTTTTCAATTAAATCAAAATAAGGAGAGTTTTCAACCTTGGGCTCAGGTTGAGAAACTAAAATAGTTTTCACTTTCATAGAGTGCGGTTTTTTCTTTTTCTAGCTTTCAATAACATTATATAACTACATAATAGAGCAATATATAAGGTGTTATTTCAAGAGCGCAAAGATACAAAATAAAATATACAAAATTGCGCCCAAATAAATTTCCCATTTTTTTAAAGCTGTTGAGCATTGCAAAAGCATTACCTACTATAAGTAGACCTAAAAATATAATAATACCAGCCTTAGAAGTTGGTAAAACATAATAAAATAATAAATTACCGACAAAAATAAGTATTGCTAAATAATTTCGGTATGTGAGTTTCTGATATAAATATAGATTTACTATTCCATCTATTGAAAATACGTTGCCAATTATCTTTTCAATTGAAAATTTGATTAACACAAAAACAACATAAGCCGTACAAATTTGAACAAATAAAAACTTGTGCGTCCCAACAAAATGTGGATTGTAAAATATAATCAATAAATTTATAAAGAGTGATAAACAGATTACCTGTGCTACGAAGAGAATAATATTAAAAGGATGGTTAATTTCCTCATCTTTACCCTGTAAGGCGAAATATTTGTTATTAACGGGCAATACAATAAAATCCTCAAATCTTTTGGCATAAAAGTATTTAGCCGCCGCAAAACACACCAAACTTATTAGTAAAAGCACGGTTACCCAATCTAACGCCTGTGTTTGCCTAAGTACAGATTCCAACTTAAATTTTTTCGCAAAGTTACACTAATAATTTGCCGGTAAAAGTGGGCACATATATAATTTGACAATGCACAATATCCTAAAATTAGGTACATTTGCCGAAAATCTGCACAGATGCCCAAAGCATTGGTGGTAATACCTACCTATAACGAAATTGAAAACATAGAAAGACTGTTGCGCAACATATTTTCGCTGCAACGCAACTTTCACGTTTTGGTGGTAGATGATGGTTCTCCCGACAATACGGGAGAGGCGGTTCAAAAACTTTCTGCCGATTATGTAGACCATCTTTTTTTATTACAGCGTAGTGAAAAATTAGGTTTGGGTTCTGCATACATAGCCGGGTTTAAATGGGCATTGGAGAAAGATTATGATTTTATTTTTGAAATGGATGCCGATTACAGCCACAATCCAAACGATTTAATACGCTTGTACAACGCCTGCCATAAAGGTAATTTTGATGTTGCAATTGGTTCTAGATACAAAACTGGCGTGAATGTTGTTAATTGGCCTATGAGCCGTGTATTGCTATCGTGGACGGCTTCAAAATATGTTCAGTTTATTACGCGAATGGACATTTTTGATACCACTGCAGGCTTCATTTGTTACCGAAGTGAAGTTTTGAAAAAAATTAATTTGAATAAAATTCATTTTGTAGGCTATGCTTTTCAGATTGAAATGAAATTTAAAGCCTTTTTGGCTGGATTTAAGATAACTGAAGTACCCGTAATTTTTACGGACAGAACAAAAGGAGAAAGCAAAATGAGCAAAGGCATAATTACCGAAGCGATTTTTGGAATTATTAACATGAAATTAAAAAGCGTTTTTAACAGGAAAAGATTTAATGAAAAAAGTTTTAATTAAGAATGCAACGATTGTAAATGAAGGTAAACGTTTTAAAGGCGATGTACTTTTATGCGATGGAATAATTGCCGAAATTTCTGAAAGTATAAGCCTAAAATCTTCCGACACCAAGATTATTGATGCGGATGGAAGCTTTCTACTTCCTGGAATGATTGACGATCAAGTTCATTTTCGTGAGCCTGGATTAACGCACAAGGCAGACATTGAAAGTGAGTCCAAGGCGGCTGTTGCAGGCGGAATTACTTCGTACATTGAAATGCCAAACACAGTCCCAAATGCTACAACTATAGATTTGCTCGAAGAAAAATTTGCAATTGCGGCAGAAAAATCATGGGCAAATTATAGTTTTATGTTTGGTGGCACAAACGATAATCTCGATGAGATCTTAAAAGTTGATAATACGAAGGTCGCTGGTTTAAAACTTTTTTTAGGTTCATCAACCGGAAATATGTTGGTTGACAATGAGAAAATTTTGGAAAATATTTTCAGCAAAACAAACCTTCTTATTTCGGCGCATTGTGAAGATGAAGCCACAATAAAGGAAAATATTGAAAAAGCTATCGCGGCCTATGGTGACGATATTCCCATTTCAATGCATCCAAAAATAAGAAGTGCGGAAGCTTGTTATATTTCATCTTCAAAAGCAGTTGCACTTGCAAAAAAAACGGGAGCGAGATTGCATGTTTTTCATCTTTCAACCGAAAAGGAAACTCATCTTTTTAGCAATAAAATTCCGCTTGCCGAAAAAAAGATTACTGCAGAAGTCTGCATTCATCACCTTTGGTTTACAGATGCAGATTATGCAACAAAAGGCACAAAAATAAAATGGAATCCTGCTATAAAATCTGTTGAAGACCGCGAAGGACTTTGGAAAGCGTTGTTGGACGACCGTATAGATGTAATAGCGTCTGACCACGCGCCGCATACGTTGGAAGAAAAAAACAATAACTATCTTAAAGCTCCATCCGGCGGACCATTGGTACAACATGCCTATGTTGCATTGTTGGAAATGGTTCACAAAGGTAAAATAACACTTGAAAAGGTGGTTGAAAAAACAGCACATAATCCAGCTATTTTATTTCAGATAAAAGATAGAGGTTACATTCGTGAAGGTTATAAAGCCGATGTTTTTTTAGTAGATATGAATTCGCCTTGGCACGTTAAAAAAGATAATATTTTATATAAATGTGGCTGGTCGCCTTTTGAAGGACAAGTTTTTAAATCGCGCATTACACATACATTTGTAAATGGCGAAATGGTTTATGAAAACGGCAAACTGCTAAAACGCGGCAATCCGGAAAGACTAACTTTTAATAGATAATGAGATTTTTTTTAACTTTTATGGCTGTCATTTTGTTTGCTTCGTGCCAACACGTTGAACGACCGGACAAGCCAAAAAATCTAATTTCCGAAGATGTAATGGTCGATATTTTAACGGATGCCTACTTAAACAATGCGGCTCGTAGTTTTAATAACCGTCAACTTATTGCTGTTGGCGCAAAGTTGGACTCTTTTGTATATGCCAAACATAATGTGGATAGTATTTCATTCGTGGAGAGTAATGCTTATTATTCTTCAAATTTAAATGAATATATTTCTATCTTTCAAAAAGTTGAAGAACGGCTCACCAAAATGCAAGAAAAGGCAGATACTTTAAAGGTAAAAGTTTTGAAAGAACGCGCAGAAAAGAAAACGCAGGATAGTATTTTGAAGGTCAAAAAAGGTAAAGATTCAATAGAGGCGAGAAAGGCAAAAGGTCTTACTTCAAATAAGTAGAAACTGCATTGCTAATGGTTTCTTCATAATCTTTAAATTGAAAATCAAGTACTTTTTCAATTTTCGAAGCGTCATAATTTGAGGTTGTGTACATTGAGTTTACAGTACTCTTCAATATAATGCGTTTGCTGTTGAATATTTTATGAATAAACCAATCTACTCTAGAAAATGCCATTAATTTCCATTTTGCAATTTGCTTGGTTGGTGCTTTCATATTCAAATTAAGCGCAATTTTAGAAAGTAATTCGGTATAACTTATATTTTTTGAAACCAGAATAAAACGCTGTCCCACAATATTGCTCACCATTAATTGTATTAAAACGTTTACAACATCAACAACATCAACAATACCGATGCTTCCTGTTGTAACAAATGGCATTTTTTGTTTGACCATTTTTATGATGACGCTGCTTCCAGCAATTTTTGGAAAGGCGCCAAATATAATTCCTGGATTTACAATTGCAACCTTTAAACCTTCCTGCGAGCCGCGCCAAACTTCCATTTCTGCCCCAAATTTGGTTATTGCATAAACGCTGTTGTCAGCTTCGGCTTGCCATTCCGTTTCTTCGTTAATTAAACCGCCGTTTGGTTTTGTGCCTAAAGTTGCAACAGAGCTTACATAACAAAGCTTTTCAACATTGTTCGCGATACATAAATTTACAATATTTGCCGTGCCTTCAATATTGGATTTTGTGAGCTTATCAAAATGTTCGGGATTAAAACTTATATAAGCCGCTGCGTGATATACGTGGGTAATCCCGGAAAAAGCATCGGATAATCTTGGGATATCAGTTAAATCTGCTTCAACCCACTCAATTTTTTTGAACAGATTCTTATAATCTTCGATATAATAACTGAAGACCTTTTCAACTAAGATTAAATCGCTCGATTTTCTGTGAATGGCGCGAACGTTTTTTTCTTCCTTCAGCAGAAAATATAACAAATGTGAGCCTACTAAGCCCGTGCCGCCAGTTACTAAAATCATAAAGCGAAAATAGGCAATGAAAACCTAATCAAAAATGAAATCGAAATCGAAAATGAACTTTAATTTTTGATATTCATAATTCCGAATTCATAATTCTGAATTGATAAAGGTATATTTGCAAAAATTTTATAATAATGAAAATTACCAATTTTGTTGAAGAATTAAAATGGCGGGGAATGGTGCAGGACAGTATGCCCGATACCGAAGAGCACCTTTTGGAGACTATGCGAAGTGCCTATATTGGCTTTGACCCAACGGCAGATTCATTGCACATTGGTAATTTGGTGCCCATAATGCTGCTTTCTTTTTTTCAACGAGCGGGACATAAACCTTTTGCTTTAGTTGGCGGTGCGACAGGAATGATTGGCGATCCTTCGGGGAAAAGTAGTGAGCGGAATTTACTGGACGAGAAAACGCTGAGACATAACCAAGATTGCGTAAAAAAGCAACTTTCCAATTTTCTTGATTTCACTTCAAACGAGGATAATAAAGCTGTTTTGGTAAATAATTATGATTGGATGAAGGAGTTTTCGTTTCTGGATTTTATCCGCGATGTTGGTAAACATCTTACGGTAAATTATATGATGGCGAAAGATTCGGTTAAAAATAGAATTTCCGGCGAGGATAACGACGGAATGAGTTTTACTGAATTTACCTACCAATTGGTACAGGGTTACGATTTTCTGCATTTGTACCGAGAACACAATTGTACCCTGCAAATGGGCGGCAGCGACCAATGGGGAAATATTACAACAGGCACCGAGTTGATTAGAAGAATTTCAAGCGGAAAGGGCTACGCATTAACTTGCCCTTTAATTACCAAAAGCGACGGCAGCAAATTTGGAAAAAGCGAAGGAGGTAATGTTTGGCTAGATGCAAAACGAACTTCACCCTACAAATTTTATCAATATTGGTTGAATACAAGCGATGAAGATGCTGAAAAATATATAAAAATATTTACTTTTTTAGATAAAGAAACTATTGAAGATTTGGTAGTTGAGCATAAAAAGGAACCGCACGTTCGTTTGCTACAAAAACGTTTGGCTGTTGAAGTAACGCAAACTGTTCACAATGCAGAAGCTTTGGAAAATGCGGTGCAAGCTTCCGAAATTCTCTTCGGAAAAAGTACTTCTGCAGATTTGAAAAAGTTGGATGAGCAGACATTCTTAGATATTTTTGAAGGTGTTCCCCAAGCTGAAATTGATAAAATTGAGATTGAAAAAGGCTTCGATATTATTTCGGCACTAGCTGAAAATACTGGCTTTTTGAAAAGTAATAGCGAGGCTGCGCGTGCTTTGAAAGAAAATTCAATTTCTGTAAATAAAGAAAAGGTAAAAGCCGGTTATAATATTACCACTGAAGATTTAATAAATGACACATTCGTTCTTTTGCAACGCGGAAAGAAAAATTACTTCATTATTAAAACTGTTTAAATAAAAAAAATCCCCAAATAATTAGAATTTGGGGATTTCTCTACTAACTAACCAATCAATTATGAAATGGCCTTAACTACGCCATTCATAAAACTTTTAACTTATGAAATCATGGAGTTTTTAAGACGGTTAAAATTTTTAAACCTTACAAATAATTTGTAACATTTGGATATGGAATAAATGAACTTACCAAAAGCGCAATACTATCTTTTGCGATAAGTGTAATGCTTATTAAAATTGCCACCACGAGAATTGAAACAGAGATATTGTTATTTTTTATTTCCTTAAATTCATCTACACCTTTTGTTAGAATTGAAAATAAAAGAAAAACGGCACTGTTTATTACAATTGCAAATACAAAACCAATTAACAGATATAGGCCAGAATAACCAACAATCATTTTTAAATCTAAAGAAGAATTTTGTGTTGCCGAAAGTCTTATAATATTGGTAATTGAAGGTAAAATACTAGCTAAAATCATTCCTATTGAAATTATAATTCCGGACGTAAAAATTGTAAAAGCAAGATTATCACCGCGCAAATCCTGCCCTTTAAAAAAGATTGCCTTCAATATTTTATAGGAAATAAAAATTACAAAGACGGTAAAGAAGATTGAGATAAAAATTTCAATAAGCGATAAAGTAAAAAGTTGACTGTTCATAATTTGATTTTTTACAATTTATTTATTTACTGGTAATTACAACATCCCAATATTTCATATCATTGAAAGATGGCGATAAGTTCCCAATGCTGTAATATCTTGAAGTAGTTTCCCAAGCCATATATTTTTTCCCATTATAAAGTTTAAATGACCCTGTTGCCGGTAAATTTATACCAATAATTGAGTGTAGGTAATAATCACTATTCAAAATTGCTACGTCGTAATTAAATCTTTTCAAAATACTGTAAATTAAAACCGTTCGCGTATCACAATCGCCTTTTAGGTTTTGCATAAAACTCACTGGATTTTGAACGCCGTATAAAACATTGCCAATGCAGCATTCTGGGCAATTATTGAGTAGGTTGCGCACATCGTTTTCATCTTTTTTTGCTTGCTCGCAACTTTCCTGAAACACATAACTATACTGAATATCTTGAATACAGCTTATCACCATTTCGGCGAATTGCATTTGGTCTAACTTCTTGCTTGCGTTAATTTTTTGGAAGTTTTCTAATATTAAATCTAAGCTTGGGGAATTGCTTGCATACATAAAATCGTAAAGCTGTCCCCAAAAATTCACATTACTATTTGGCTGAAATTGGTTGTTGCCAAAGTGCAAACTATCATAATCAATTTTTCGAACGGCGAGATCTGTTTCAAAATTTTCACCGTAATTATCCTGCCAATTTCTATGACTTAAATATACGGCCGTGCTATCTCCATTAGATACAATATATTCTGTTTTTACATTTTCATCCTCAGAGAAAGTTGCATCATTATTATCAATATCTAAAAAACCAAGAAAGAATATTGAAAGAAAACGAATACCGAAAACAAGCACAACAATTAATACACCAATACCCAATAAGCTTTTTAATTCTGGTTTACCAAGAAGTAAGTTTACAATAAAAATAGAGCCGACAAATGCGATTAGTAATGCAAAAAAGAATTTTAAATCTATAAGTATTGAAAGAAAGGAAAATACAATACCCGTAAGAACGAGAACACAGACTAGCCAAACACAGCCGTTTGGTTTGTTATCCTTTTGTAGCATTTAAAGTACCATTAAATTACAGCCGCGAATATCGCTGTAGTCAAATCTACCTAAAATTTCGAAACTGCCGTCGGTAAAGACTTTTCCTAAATCTTGAGTCGCCAAAAATGAACAGGAGTGTTTATTTGCCAGATCTATTATATTAATGCCGCCTGTTTTGCCTTCAACTAAAGTGAGCGCATCTTCCGGGTCCCGCGTTAAAACTTTTAACCACGGCGGACAGTAAAAAAGACCATTTCCTTTTGAATATGCCTGACTAAGCATTTCGGTCATGCCATATTCGCTGTTTATATCTGTTACACTAAAACCTTCTTTTAAAATAGTGTGAAGTTCTTCTCTTATCAATTCTTTGCGCCTTCCTTTCATACCGCCTGTTTCCATTATAATGGTATGTTTTAGATCAAGTTTTTCTGCTTCAACCAGATCTAACAATGCGAATGAAACACCAAGTAATAGTGTTTTTTCCTGCTTTTCTTCTAAAGTTTTGATTATTTCGATTATGGCTGAAATGTTGTTCAAATAAAAGCCGCTTTCGGGTTTATTGCTTTTATTAATTAAATCTTCAGCCATATAAATTAAGGAAGATCCATCTCTTTCTAAATATGATGGCAATAATGCTAGGATTGTATAGTCTTCAACATTTCCGTAGAAATATTTAAAGGCTTTTTGAAAACTTTGTTCGTATAAAGATTTTTTTGCAACGTAATGTTGGCTTTGCAAATTACCCGTTGTGCCGCTACTTGAAAATACTATTTCCGCGTTAAAATTACCGTCAATTACTTTGTGGCTTTTGAAGAGTGAAATAGGTAAAAATGGTATTTTGAAAAGACTATCAACTTCTGCAACATTTGTTTTCAAATAATTACAAAAATTCCGATATACCAATACATTTTCATATTGATATCTGAAATTTTCCAAGGAAACTTCCAAAAAATCTGAATCTGTTTTTATATCAAAAATATCCTGGTCGAGCATATAATTTTTTCGAAATCTGCAATTGACGTTTTGAGATTTGTAAATTTAAGACAAATGTGAAGTATCGCTCTACAAATCTCGTAACGTAAAGGCATAAAAAAAGCCTCTGAAGTTATTCAGAGGCTCTTCTAATAATTTATTAGATTACTTTACTACTAATTTTTTTGTGGTATTAGAATTTCCTTGAGAAATTTTCATAATGTAAATTCCGCTGTTAAGTCCTGAAATATCCAACCTATCACCAGCAAGTACTGTATTAATAACTTGTTTGCCCAAAACATCATAAACAGATATGTTTTTTGCACCACCTACTAAAGAAGTAATGTTAACAAACCCTTTTGAAGCTGGATTTGGGAAAATAGCAAACGTATCAGTATTGTTTTGGTTTACAGACAATGGGGTACAAACGTTAGTTGCTCTTAGCGTTGGTAGGCTTGTACAGTAAGTGCCATCATCCTTGCGTTGTAAAGATTCAGTATCTTTCATTGCATTTAAGTTTTCGTCCCACTGCACAGTTTCGTTAAGGCCTGCCAATAATTCAGCATCATCGTCATCGCTCGTGCCGTAAACTATAGCATCTACAAGACCAGCGCTTGTTACAGCAGTTCCATCAGGAAATGCGCTTGCAGCGGCTTGATATACAGCAATTGCATCTGCACCATTTTGGATAGTATTATCTGGCCCCAACATAACATCTACGCCAGGAACCAAATCGCTCCCAACAATAAAAAATCCTTGAGCATCAGTCGTTTTTCCTGCTAAATCTACAGTGGTATAACTTAAATCGTTAGATCCATTGTAAAAAACAACTACTAAACCATCTAAAGATTGGTTTGGGGTTGCAGAAAATAGTTCAACAAACTCGGTAACATCTGTACCAGTTTGGTCTGAATCAACCTCATTTATAACAACTTGAGAAAAAGAAACCGCACCTATAAGTAATGCAGCCATTAAAGTAATTTTTTTCATATTTTTTAATTTAAATTTGACACAAAGATATATATTTTAAGCTAACATCATTATGTGTGTCTACATAATATGCGTGGTTTAACCATTTAGTAACAAATGTTGGAAATGTTTAATTTCATTATCCTGCAAATGTTACTTAATAGTTAACAATCGTCGTGCCAAAATCCTACTTATTAAATTACTATTATCTTTATTGCAAATTAAACGTTCGCTCTTATGAAAAAAAAAGATACTCGAATTTTATTGGTAGATGACGAGCCGGATATTCTAGAAATTGTAAAGTATAATTTAAGCGCTGAAGGTTATACAGTTTCAACTGCAGAAAACGGCAAAAAAGCAATTACGGAGGCCAAGCAATTTAAACCGCATTTAATTATATTAGATGTAATGATGCCAGGAATGGATGGCATTGAAACATGTGAAAAGTTGCGAAAGATGCCCGAACTTACTGAATCTATAATTACATTTTTAACGGCAAGAGGAGAAGATTATTCACAAATGGCAGGTTTTGAAGCAGGAGCGGACGACTATATTACTAAACCTATAAAACCAAAAGTCTTAGTAAGTAAGGTCAAGGCTTTATTAAGACGCTTTAAAGGCGAAAGTGAAGTTGAAAACACGGTAACCATTGGCAACCTTATTATAAATAGGGAAGAATATAAAATAACTTTGGGCAAAAAAGAAATTATTTTGCCAAGAAAGGAATTTGAATTGCTTGCACTTTTAGCTTCAAAACCAGGTAAGGTTTTTAAACGTGAAGATATTTTGGACCGAGTTTGGGGTAATGAAGTTGTGGTTGGCGGCCGCACAATAGACGTACATATTAGAAAATTGCGCGAAAAAATTGGTGACGAAAAATTTAAAACTGTTAAAGGAGTAGGATATAAGTTTGTTGTTTAATGCCTAAAGATTCTAATATAACATATAAGTTTGCTTCTTACACCGCAATCTATATAACACTATTTTTAACACTCTGTTTGGGTGTTTTTTTTTATTGGCAAAATACAGGACAGTGGTTGTTTCTACTACTTTTTAGTATTATATTTTTCTTCTTTTGTTTTTACATCATACAAAATCGCGTCCAAAAATTTATATACAAAAGAGTAAAAAAAATATATGATGATGTTAGTATGTTAGATCCAAACGCTAAAAAGCGTGAGCATATTACCACAAATATGGACACCTTAACAAAGGAGGTAGAGCGCTTTGCACAAGGCAAGAAGTTGGAAATTGAAGGATTTAGAAATCGTGAAAATTACCGAAAAGAATTTATCGGAAATATCTCGCACGAACTTAAAACGCCACTTTTCACGGTTCAGGGCTATATTTTAACACTTTTGGACGGCGCTATGAAAGATAAAACCGTTCGAAAAAAATATTTGCAAAGAGCTAACAAAGGGGTTGAAAGACTCATCTATATTGTGAAGGATTTAGATATGATAACCAAATTGGAATCTGGCGTATTAAATTTAGATAAGGAGGTTTTCGATATTGTTGGTTTAATTGAAAGTGTCTTTGATCTTCTTGAAATGAAGGCTACAAAAAAAAATATCACTTTGATGTTTGACGGTCTGTATCTTAATCCAATAATGGTTTATGCAGACAAGGAACGAATTCAACAAATATTAACCAACTTGGTAGTAAACTCCATCAAATATGGAAAAACTGACGGCACTACAGAGGTAAGTGTGGAAATGCTATCCAAAACTAAAATTCTTG
This sequence comes from Aequorivita sp., assembly GCA_965219125.1. Lineage (GTDB taxonomy): Bacteria > Bacteroidota > Bacteroidia > Flavobacteriales > Flavobacteriaceae > JBBSOK01. The sequence continues at coordinate 1,588,169 of CBDCMO010000002.1, read as the reverse complement.
TAAGAATAACGGACAATGGCGAAGGCATCGAGAAAAGTAAGATACCAAGGTTGTTTGAGCGTTTTTTCAGAATAGATAGAAGTGGCTCTCGTCGCGAAGGTGGCAGTGGTCTTGGTCTTGCAATTGTAAAACATTTGGTTGAAGCACATAACGAAAAAATTTATGTAGAAAGTCAATATGGTATTGGCTCAGAGTTTTCTTTTACGCTCGAAAAGGCTAAATAAATCCGAAAGTTTTGTGCCTGATTCTAAATTGTGCAATCCCTTAAAAACTTTTACTTTTTCGAGTTTTTCTAGATTAAAATTTTCTTGTTTACACGAAGGAACAATACCCATTTTTTTCAGGCATTTTGCTAAATATTCTTGTTCGTATTGGCCGGGCGTGGGTATAAAAAATGCTTTTTTGTTTAATGCGGTTAAATCCATAATCGTGGTATAACCAGAACGGGAAATAATTATGTCGCTCGCGTTTATAGCAACTTCAAGTTCTTTGGTTTGTAAAAAATTACAGATTGTAATATTTCCAAAAACATCTTCGGTATAAGTCGGTTGAACAACTCCGGAAACAATCAAAACATTTCCTTTTACAGCTTTCAGTTCTATTTTAAGAATATCTTCAAGCATCGTCCGTTGCGGTTCAGGACCTGAAAGTATAGCCAGAATATCATATTTTTTTTCAGCCGGATAACTTTTCATTCTACTTAAAACACCGATATATTTTACTGGTAATTTGGTCTTTTTTAAATGCCCTAATTTTCCGCTTAAATTAATTTGACCTTCAATATCCGGTACCCAACATTCATCGAACTTTGCCACATAATTTTGGTGCAGTTTGCTTGTAATTTTAGTTGTTTTACCGCTTAAAACTTTCAACTGATGTGTTATATAAACACAAGGAATCTTTTTATTGTAAACGCCCATTCGGTTGTCGCTTATAATTCCGTCAATTTTTTCTTCGGCAACTAATTTCGAAATCATTTTTTCTTCAGCCGAAATCGTTCTTTTAAGATGTGGAAGTTTAAAAAGTAACTTCCATTTAAAATTGGATGCTTTTTTGGTGTACGTAATATTATAGGAAGGCAATTCAACAAAAGGTAAGTCGGGAAATTCCTTTTTCAACAATAATAATGCAGCGCCGTCGGAAGCTAAAAGCACATTAAATTTACATTCCAAAAGCGCATTTATTATTGGTATACAACGGGTTGCGTGACCAAGGCCCCAATGTAAAGGTGCAACTAAAATAGTTTTCTTCCGCATAAAGTAAAGGTAGCAATAATTGCGGCGCGCTATTATTTACTTAATTTTACCAAAAAGTTAAATAATACGTCAGCCGATATCGGTTGTAATCGAATAAAAAAATGGGCAGTAAAAATAAATTAAAACGCTTTACCGAAAATGAAGGATTTGCGAATGTAATTCAACCTACAAGAGTAGAAGTACTTACAAATGAATTAGATTTAAAAGGAAATTGGCGAAAAAACTTCTTCAAAAATGAAAACCCAATTGTATTAGAATTAGGTTGCGGAAAAGGCGAATACACCGTTAATTTAGCAAAACTAAATCCCGATAAAAACTTCTTGGGAATTGATATTAAAGGTGCAAGATTTTGGCGAGGCGCAAAAACTGCTTTAAAAGAAAACATAAATAACGCCGGATTTTTACGAACCCAAATTGAATTGGTTGACGATATTTTTGCTGAAAACGAAGTAGATGAAATATGGATTACTTTTCCGGATCCACAAATAAAATTTCAGCGTACAAAACACAGAATGACCAACCCGCAATTTTTAGATAAATACAGAAAAATCCTAAAACCCGAAGGCGTTGTGCATCTAAAAACCGATAGCGAATTTATGCACGGCTACACAATCGGCCTACTTCAAGGCTTGGGAGAAACTATTGAATATGCTCATCACGACGTTTATAGTAACATAGATTATGCCCCAAAAGAAGTTACAAATATCAAAACATATTACGAGCAAAGTTATTTGGATCAAGGCAAAAAAATAACCTATTTGCGTTTTAAATTACGTTTTATATAAATTACGTATCTTCACAATTACAACCTTTTAGATGGCTATTTTTTTAAATTTTTGTGTTGGCTTTGTAGCCTCGATTATTGGAGTTATTCCGCCAGGCTTACTTAATATGTACGCGGCAAAAATTAGCATGAAAGAAGGTAGGCGCAATGCCATTCTCTTTTCCTTGGGCGTTTGTATAACAGTAATGGCGCAAACTTTTGTAGCATTACTTTTTGCTAGATATATTGAAATGCATCCCGAAATTGTTTCGATGCTTCAAAAAGTTGCTTTGGGAATCTTTATCTGCCTAACAATTTATTTTTTCTTTATCGCAAAAGATACCCGAAGGGAAGTGCCTGATAAAATGCACCATTCCAAAACAAATCGGTTTTTTTCGGGTATGTTGATTGGTGCGCTTAATTTGTTGCCTTTGCCATATTGGGTTTATATAAGCTTAACATTTTCAGATTTTGGCTGGTTTACATTTTCGCATTGGGGAATTGCAATTTGTGTTTTGGCATCTGCATTGGGCACCTTTGCAATGTTGGCAATTTATGTTCAATTTTTTAGACCGAAAGACGAGCCTAAAAAAATGAATGTAAATATGAATTATATTATCGGCGCAATTACACTTCTTATTTGTGTAGTTACGTTTATTCGAATTTTAAACACAATGTAAAATGAAGGCTGATGAAGGTTTTTTTGAAAAGGTGTACAAAGTTGCCGCTCAAATTCCTTATGGTCGCGTAACTTCCTACGGCGCAATTGCAAACTTTTTAGGCTCAAAAGGCAGCGCCCGAATGGTCGGTTGGGCAATGAATGCCTCGCATAATAAAGAAGAAGTGCCCGCACACAGAGTTGTAAATAAATCCGGACTCTTAACCGGAAAACATCATTTTGACGGTACAAACCTAATGCAGCAATTGTTGGAAAGTGAAGGTGTAACGGTTATTGACAATCAAATTCAAAATTTTGATGCTGTTTTTTGGGATCCTGTAGATAATTTGTAGCTTTAGTCACAGTCACAGTCACAGTCACAGTCACAGTCACAGTTACAGTCACAGTCACAGTCTAGTCGTTGTAGCTATCAAAAAAGTTTTTCAAATTCAGTCATTTCCTTATATCAAAATATACATCATCACTCAGCTTGAAACTTTTACGAACAGATTTCCTAATTTCCCAAAAATTTACAAATAATAGCAAATAATTCTAGCTAAACATACTGAAAACTGCTACTGAATACTGCCACTTATTTCTTATATTTGCACTTTAGAATCAATCTAAATATTGCTAGAAAAAGATATGAGTATAACCAAAAAAGAAATCCTTCAAGCCCTTGAAAATATTACAGTTGCAGGCGAAGGTAAAAATATGGTAGAAAGTGGCGCTGTAAAAAATGTAGTCACTTTTGCCGACGAGGTTATTGTAGATTTAACGTTGAGCACGCCAGCTCTTCACATTAAAAAAAGGGCAGAGGCAGATGTGATTGAAGCTATTCAAAAGCTATCAAAAGACGCCAAAGTTCAAGTAAATATAAAAGTTGAAGCGCCTCAAAAACCTTCAAATCCCAATCTAATTAAAGGAAAAGCAATTCCTGGCATAAAAAATATTATTGCCGTTGCTTCAGGTAAAGGTGGCGTTGGTAAAAGTACGGTTACGGCGAATCTTGCGGTTACACTTTCAAAAATGGGTTTTAAAGTTGGTATTTTAGATGCCGATATTTATGGCCCATCAATCCCAATAATGTTCGATGTTGCTTTAGAAAGACCACTTTCAATAAACGTAGACGGCAAAAGCAAAATGAAACCCGTAGAAAACTATGGCGTAAAGATTTTATCCATCGGTTTTTTCACTCAACCAAACCAAGCCGTAATTTGGCGCGGACCAATGGCTGCAAAAGCATTAAACCAATTAATTTTTGACGCAGCTTGGGGCGAATTAGACTTTATGCTAATAGATTTACCTCCAGGCACGGGCGATATTCATTTAAGCATCATGCAAGCCTTGCCAATTACAGGAGCAGTAGTCGTGAGTACGCCGCAAACAGTAGCATTGGCAGATGCCCGCAAAGGTGTTGCGATGTTTCAGCAAGAAAATATAGATGTTCCCGTTTTGGGAATTATAGAAAATATGGCATACTTCACGCCAGCCGAATTGCCCGAAAATAAATATTATATTTTCGGCAAAGAAGGCGCAAAACACCTGGCAGAAGATTTAAATGTACCGTTTTTGGGAGAAATTCCGTTAGTGCAAAGTATTCGGGAAGCTGGCGATGTTGGCAGACCGGCGGCATTGCAAACTGCTTCAGAAATTGAAAACGCTTTCGAGGAAATCACAAAAAACGTAGTACAACAAACAGTAGATAGAAACGAGAACCTACCGCCAACCGAAGCGATAAAAATAACAACAATGGCGGGTTGTAGCTCAGTAAAAAAATAAGATGGAAAACGCGCAATTAACACAGAAAATAGAGCAGGCATTAGACGAGATTCGTCCATTCTTGCAGAGTGACGGCGGCGATATTTCGCTGGTTTCCATAGAAAACGGCACCATCGTAAAAGTGCAATTACAAGGTGCTTGCGTTGGCTGTTCGGTAAACCAAATGACTTTAAAAAGTGGCGTAGAATTAACGATTAAAAAACACGCTCCACAAATTGAACAAGTAATAAACATAGAAGCATAATTTTTATGTGTGCTAACATTTGCTTTAATGGCAAATGTTACCGGGCTTTCCGCTCATATTCCTCGCCCCAAGAAAAATGGGGCTGCGGGATAACCGCTACAATCCCTGCCCCGAAAGGCAGGCAGGCCTCACCCAAAGAAAATTGCAAAGAATTACAGTACATGATTGAAACAGATATACTCATAATCGGTGCCGGCCCAACAGGTCTTTTCGCCGTTTTTGAAGCCGGATTATTAAAACTTAAATGTCATCTTATTGACGCTTTGCCGCAACCAGGCGGACAATGTTCCGAAATTTACCCTAAAAAACCAATTTACGATATACCTGCTTTCCCAGAAATTTTGGCGGGCGATTTGGTTAGTAATTTAATGGAGCAGATTAAATCCTTCAATCCAGGTTTCACATTAGGCGAACGCGCGGAAACTATTGATAAATTAGACGATGGCACTTTCATAGTTACAACACACAAAGGCACAAAACACCATGCAAAAGTGGTTGCAATTGCTGGCGGCTTGGGAAGCTTCGAACCAAGAAAACCACCAATCACAAATATCTTAAATTTTGAAGATAAAGGCGTAGAATACATAATCCGCGACCCAGAATTATATCGTGGTAAAGATGTAATAATTGCAGGTGGTGGCGATTCTGCCTTAGATTGGAGCATATTTTTAACCGACGTTGCAAAAAGTGTAACATTAATTCATAGACGAAACGAATTTCGTGGAGCATTAGATAGTGTTGAAAAAGTACAAGAATTAAAAAACCTTGCTAAAATCGAACTTATAACTCCAGCCGAAATAATAGGCTTGGTAGGAAAAGACAATCTTGAAGAAGTAACAATCCAACAAGGCGCTGATGTTTACAATAGAAAGTGCGACCATTTTATCCCACTATTTGGTCTTGCACCAAAGCTAGGCCCAATAGCAGATTGGGGTTTAGAAATAGAAAAAAATGCCATAAAAGTTGATAACAGTCTAGACTACCAAACCAACATTCCAGGCATTTATGCAATTGGCGATGTAAATACCTATCCCGGAAAACTGAAATTGATTTTATGCGGTTTCCACGAAGCAACATTAATGTGCCAAAGTGCCTTTCAACGAATATTTCCAGACAAAAGATATGTAATGAAATACACAACAGTTGGCGGCGTAGAAGGTTTTGATGGAACAAAGAAAGAAGCTCCAAAGTCTGTTGTTAAAGCGATAGATTAAAGAAAAATAAACCACAATTTCTCATTTCTCATATCTCATGTCTAAATTCTCACATCCAAAAAAATGCAAGACATTAAAATAACCATAACAGACAGACAAGGCGAAACTCACGAGGTTGATGCTCCAACGGATATGAATATGAATTTAATGGAGGTTATCCGTAGTTATGAACTTGCACCAGAAGGTACAATTGGTATTTGTGGAGGGATGGCAATGTGCGCGTCTTGTCAATGCTACATTTTAAGCGAAACCCCATTACCAGAAATGGGTTACGATGAAGACGCCATGCTTGCCGAAGCTTTCAATGTAAAAGATAATAGCCGATTAAGTTGTCAGCTCTTTATTACCGATGCTTTAAACGAACTTAAAGTTGAAATTGCCCCAGAAGTTTAATTGCTAATTTTTTGTTTTGCGTTTGCAAAAAGTCTTTCCACAAATTTCTTGTAAGCTTTTTCAGAAGGATGCAAACCGTCAGAAGTTACCAATTCTGGGTCTTCTAAACCCATTCGTGTTATGTCGGTTATGTCTTGAAAAATGACACCTTTTGCTTCAGTAATTTGTTTAGCGTAGTTGTTGTATTGGTCTAATTCCGTAGAAATTTGTGTTTGGTTGTTGGTGCTTTCGCCATAAGGTGTAAAAGCATAATCGGGTATTGAAATTACAACCACTTTTGTTTTATCGCCGGCTGCAAATTTTATTGCATCGTCCAATAATATTGGGAATTCGGTTTCGTATAGTGAAAAGGGTTTGTGTTGGTATTGGTTGTTCACGCCGATTAACAAAGTAACAAAATTGTAATCTTCTGAAGGATTTTCAGTGGCAATCGCGTTTATCAAATCGGTTGTAGTCCAGCCTGTTTTGGCAATAATTTCAACTGTTCCACTAATATTTTCAGCTGTGTTTAAACTATCTTTTAATTGAGCAGGATATCTGCACGTCTCGCAAACGCTTTCACCGATTGTATAGCTATCGCCAAGTGCCAGATATTTGTAATTAATAGTTTCGGTTTGTTCTTGGTTTATTTGAGAGACATCTTTTTTAGCTTCAGCACAAGAAGAAATAGCTAAAATAATAAGAAGGTAAAAAATAATTTTTTTCATATTTATAATAATTTGAAATTTTATTAGGATTTATGTTATTCTAATATCTCCCGCTCATTTTCCCAGATCATCTTAAACTTGAACTTCGATTTCGATTTCGATTTCAAAAGAAGTAAATGTACGGTTTTATACCTTATTCAGTTTTATATTCAATCAGCAATCGCGGTCCTTCCAAAACCACTCGTATCACTTTTAAAACACCTTCATCGTTTGTAGCAATTTGCCATTTTATTAGACTTATTTGTCCATTTTCAATTTCAATTCCTGTAATGCATCTTGGATGTACGCAGCTACCATCGTTAAAGTAGGCAATTTCGCCAGCCTCGGGAAACCGTGGGCGATGTGTGTGTCCAGTTATCGTAAAAATATTTTTATTTGATACAATCCACTTTTTTATGTTTCGTTCAACTTTTATTAATTCTTTATAATTTTTTGCAGGAGTTGTGGGATCGCTAATTCCAAAAATTTGAAGTTGTCGCCACAGAACGCGAACCATAAAGCGGTTAAATTTCCACCCCACATAATTCATCCAATCGGCTTGGTGGCCGTGCGTCATAAAAATTTCTTGCTTGGTTTCTTCATGCTCTAAAACTAAACCTTCTGTAAAAATAATGCCCGGAAATAGTGGAACATTTTTTCCCGTAATCTTATCAAAAGCGCTATACAGATTTTTTTCAATATAACTTTTCTTCATATAAACCATATCGTGATTACCAACAAGCCTAAAAAGTCTGCCTTCGTCATAAAATAGTTTCATTAGCTCAAATACGTTTTTGTGTGCTTCTAATATTTCCGCAAATAAAATATTTTCCCACAATTCATCGCCATCGCCGAGCTCGCAATATGTAAAGCCATTGTTAAAATAATCTTTTAATGCGTGAAAGTAAATATTGCGGTTGTTTGCAAAATCGTCCGCGAAACTATTATCGCCGCGATGAACATCACTAAAAATGATGAATTTTGAAGAATTATTGAATGAAATTCGCCTTGCAGTATTATAAGCCCGTGAAATTCTTTGGTGGGAAGACATCTATTATTTTAAAGATAGTTTGTTTGGGTCTTGACGAGTGTCGAAAACTCTTACTATTGAAATTAGGTTTTCTTTTACTACATAGATTATTTTATAATTTCTATAGATAATCCTTCTGTATGGTTCACCGAGACTTTCTTCTACTTGAAATTGCTTTGTAAATTTGAGAGACAAAGATGCCTCAATTATTTTATCAGCAATAAAGTTTGCATATTTTAAGTCTGTTTTAGCAATAAACTCCCAATTTTCATATAAAGTTTGTTGAGCGAATTTTGTCCAAATTACAACTGCCATTTTTTAATTTCTTTCTTAAGCTCTTCGGCAGTAATATAATTTCTATCTTCAATTTGTTTTTCAGCTATTTTTAAATCAGCGAGCATTTGTTCTTTTCTAATTGGAATTCCGTCAGGACTGTAACCAACTATTTCATTTTTTTCGTATGAAATAATTAGCTCATTTACCTCAGAAATAAGATCGTTGTCAGCTAATTCTAATCTAGCAATTACTGTTTCTTTTAACTTTTCCTGATTCATAGTATGAATATTATTAATTTAAAGATAGTAAAATAGACTATATCAACAGTAGTTGAAATTAAAAAAGGCCTTCCAAAAATTTTGAAAAGCCTTTTGCTGAGAAAATAAAAATAGTATTAAGTTTTAATTAAAAGCGTTTAATCCAGTAATATCTAAACCTGTAATCAATAAATGTATATCGTGTGTTCCTTCATACGTAATTACGCTCTCCAGATTCATTGAATGGCGCATAATGCTGTATTCGCCAGTAATTCCCATTCCGCCTAAAATCTGTCTTGCTTCGCGGGCAATTTTTATTGCCATATCTACATTATTTCGTTTCGCCATACTTATTTGTGCTGATGTTGCACGATTTTCATTTTTAAGCTGACCTAAACGCAAAGCTAAAAGTTGAGCTTTGGTAATTTCGGTAATCATTTCTGCCAATTTTTTTTGTTGAAGTTGGAAAGCACCAATTGGTTTGCCAAATTGAACACGTTCTTTTGCGTATCGTAAAGCTGTGTCATAACAATCCATCGCTGCGCCGATTGCGCCCCAAGCAATTCCATATCGAGCACTATCTAAACAGCCTAATGGCGCTCCCAAACCAGATTTATTTGGCAATAGATTTTCTTTTGGCACTTTTACATCTTGAAAGATAAGTTCGCCTGTTGAGCTTGCACGCAATGACCATTTATTATGAGTTTCTGGGGTTGAAAAGCCTTGCATGCCACGTTCAACAATAAGACCGTGTATTCTACCTTCTTCATTTTTTGCCCAAACTACGGCAACATTACAAAAAGGGGCGTTTGAAATCCACATTTTTGCGCCGTTTAAAAGATAATGGTCGCCCATATCTTTAAAGTTTGTGGTCATTCCTCCAGGATTACTGCCGTGGTCTGGTTCTGTAAGTCCAAAAGATCCCATCCATTCACCGCTTGCCAATTTTGGAAGGTATTTTTTGCGTTGTTCCTCATTACCATATTTCCAAATTGGATACATAACTAATGAAGATTGTACGGATGCTGTGCTACGAACACCGCTATCGCCACGTTCAATTTCTTGCATTATAAGTCCGTAGGAAATTTGGTCTAAACCTGCGCCGCCATATTCTTCTGGAATGTATGGGCCAAAAGCACCAATTTCAGCAAGACCTGGAATTATAGATTTTGGAAATTCTGCCTTTTGTGCTGCTTCTTCAATGATAGGAGAAACATCGCGCTTTACCCACGCACGTGCGGCATCACGAACTAGTTTATGTTCTTCGTTAAGTAAATCGTCTATATTGTAATAATCGGGAGCTTCAAATAAATCGGGTTTCATGGTATTTTTTTTAAGGTGTACAAAGGTAAAAAGCAGAGATTGAATGTGCTACGTTTTTCAATTAAAAAATCCTATGATTATATAGTCATAGGATTTTTTTTCGAATTTGAAAATTTTAAAAAGTTTTCAGATTAATTCTTTATCAATTTATAAGTATTTATAAGTCCTTCAGAAATTACTTTCATAAAATATGTTCCGGTACTTAATCTGCTTAAATCCATTTCCGAAGAAATACTGTTTATATTTTCAGAGATTACAATTTTACCTGAAACATCGGTTATTATAACGGTATCTATAATTGAAGTTGCTTTTATATTCAAATTATTACTAAACGGATTTGGAAAATATTTAAAACCTTCAAATTCATTAGTAACAACAGATAATACGGTGCGTTGCGTTAATGGGCCAACCCAATTGCTGTTTAAATCTGTACCGCAATTTGCGCGTACAAAAAAGTCGTAATTTGAATTGGCGTTTAATCCTGTAATTGTTGCGCCAGTGTTACCGTCGTTATTTGCTGGTACTTTAGTTTCCAGATTTGGAATAGTTGTATAACCATAAAGTATTTCCCAATTGGCAGAGCCGCCATTTTCTTGCCAATCTAATGTCACAGAGGTTTCTGTATTATCTGTAACCTCAAAAGCTGTTGGGTCTTTGCAGATTACTTGATAGCTATCTCGGTTTTGTAAATACATAGAAACAGGTATATAACCTTCGCCATTTGCAAAAATTGCATCTGGCACATCTAATTTTATAGTGTGTGCGCCGGCTGCTAAATTGCCCAAATATACTTCGCGATTTGGAATAACATCGCCTGGGCACCAATTGCTAAAACCTAACCAACGGCGGGTTGTTTGAGGGTTAGCTTGATAAATCCCATTACCTTGTGTGTTGAATTGTCTGTAAGGTTCGCAACTTTTGCCGCCAGGTTTATATTGGTAAACTAGGTTATTATCTAAATATAAAAAATGTTCCCTTCTGTTATATTCTTCACCGCCAGAATTGGCGCCGTGGTTCGATGTTATTAAATATAAAGTAACATCGTCAACAGCTTGGTCTAATGTAAAATTTATAAGTTTTGTAGTTTCGCCGGGAACGTCGGTACTATTATAATTATTTAGATATTCGTCATCCGCCAAAGGTTTTATAAAATTTGGACTTGCGTAGGTTTGGTTTGGGTCGTTTTCAGAATCAAAAACCACTGTGCCATAAAAAGTATCTATTCTACCTTGGCAGCCTTGAACTTGTGTTTGTGCGGCATACGGAACTCCAAAAATGTCTAATTCTACCCAAATATCAAAACTTGCGCGAAGGACTGGGTCGTGTAAAATTTCAGCAATATTATCTGTAGTAAACGTATATGGCACTTCCATTGGCTGAATATTTTTATTCATAAATGGGGTTATAAAGCGTAGTATTTGAATACGATCTACATCCGCCGAATTATAAGTGGTTTGCCCTTTGGGTACCAATGCCAAAAATGCACTTGCAATACGGTCGTAATTGTCGCAAGCGGCTTTTAGAGTGATATTTGTGGTAATTTTATTGCCCAAACCATCCAGTTGTGCATCTGTAAGTTTTACAGCGTAATTGCTGTTACTGTGGCGCAAAACATTTGCGGGAATAGACTCGTACAGATCGCCTTCTGCCACCAAACCGGCGTAGCCATCATAAAATAATATTTGGTCGAAAACCGTAACAGAACTTTGGGATATTGCTTTGTTGCTAAAACCAATTGCTACGAAAAGCACTAAATTGAAGAGTAGAATTTTTTTCATTTTTTATAGAATTTGCATAAATATATTTATTAAATATTTAAAATTCAAGGAACCATGCGATTACATCCCCAAATAGAAATCTTTTACAAGACTTATATATTCTGAAGTGTATTTGTGTCTTTCAATTTCAATGGTAAGATTTTCAATTTTCGGCTGTTTATTTTCAAATGAAAATTCCATTAAACTTCTTTTTTCTTCGGAAGAAATTGAGCCGCGAACCCTGCAAATGCGTTTTGGAAATAAATTTTCTTTTGAAGCAATTTCAATAAATTTTTCTTCTTCATTCCTTGGAAGAATAAGCGCGAACAATCCATCTTCTGAAAGTAATTTTGAAACTCCTTCAACTAGTTCTTCAAATGGAAGCGCATCTGCAAACCGAGCTAAATCGCGTGCCGTGTTTTGAGTTTTATAATCTTCTGAATAAAATGGCGGATTGGTAATTATGAGATCGTATTTTTCTATGGGTTCAACAACATTAAAGTTATCTTCAGTTTCAGTTTCAGTTTCAGTTTCAGTTTCAGTTTCAATTTCAATTTCACCTGTAATTTCCTCTACAAATTCTTGAAACGAGGCGTGATAACAAAACAATCTATCTGCCCAATCAGAATTTTCAAAATTTTCAACGCATTGTTCAAAGGCATTGTCGTCAAATTCAACTGCATCAATTTCTGAATCGCAACGTTGGGCAAGTTGTAAGGCAATTAAACCGGTGCCTGCGCCAATGTCTAAAATTTTCTGCGGATTGTTTTCCAACGAAACCCAAGCGCCCAAAAGCACACCGTCTGTGCCAACTTTCATAGCCGTGCGGTCTTGATTTATTGTAAATTGTTTGAATTTAAAGGGCTTCAAATGATTAACGATTTGGGATTAACGATTGCTGATTTTTGAATTCTTTATTGCAAAAAATATTTATTGAAGTAATATTTATGGAAGTATTGGAGGAGAGTTATATTTTTATTTTGCCTAATGCCTATCAAAGATACATTTCAATCAACCCTTCCGGAACATCCAAAACAATCAATTTATTTTCCCTATCAACTTTTTTAATAAAATGGTCAATCATTGGGATTAAAATTTGTTTTCCGTCTCTGTCAATTTCAAACAAAGCTTGGGAAGTTGAGTCGTTAACACCGGTTATTTTACCAATCTTTCCAAAGGTTTTATCTTCAGCCGTAAAACCGATTATTTCGTGGAAGTAGAATTTGTTGCCAGAGAGTTTCGGCAGAAAAGATAAAGGAAGATATAAATGACAACCTATAAAAGTGTCGGCTGCAGCTTCTGTGGTTACATCTTCAAATTTTATTCGAAGCAATTCAGATTTGTGAAGTGAGCTTTCTTCAATAAAAAATGGAATCAGGTTTTTGCGTTGTTCCACAAAAACCGATTCCATATTTGTAAAAATTTCAGGTTCGTCTGTATCTAGTTTTACTAGCAACTCGCCCTTAAAGCTATATTTTTTAACAACTTTGCCTAAGTAGAAACAATCCTGCTTTTGCATTGTTTTTAGATATTATGCTTCGTCTTTTTTCTCTTCAGCTTTTGCTTCAGCAGCGGCCTCTTCAATTGCAGAGATTTCCTCAGCATTCTCAGTTGCATCTTCAGCAGTGCTTTCAGCTAATTTTGCTTCTTCAGCAGCAGCATCTTCTTCACCTTTTAAAATCGCTGCAGCATCTGCAGTACGTTTTTCGTTTACAGCTTTTTCAGCAGCTAAACTATCTGCTTTTGCTTTTGCACTCTCATCAGAAAGTTTACCTTTTTTGTGATCGATAGAATCTGATTTGTTTTGTAACCAAGCATTGAATTTTTCTTCTGCTTGTTCTTCAGTTAATGCACCTTTTCGAACACCACCAGCAAGATGGTTTTTCATTAAAGCACCTTTGTAGCTCAAGATTGCACGAGCAGTATCGGTAGGTTGTGCTCCGTTTTGAAGCCATTTTACTGCACCATCAACATCAAGTTCAATTTGTGCAGGGTTTTTTGTTGGATTGTAGATTCCTAATTTTTCAAGAAATTTACCATCACGTTTGCTACGTCCATCGGCAGCGATAATCCAGTAAAAAGGTTTTCCTTTTTTACCGTGTCTTTGTAATCTAATTTTTACAGGCATATAAATTAATTTTTGAGGTTCTCGACCTCTGTTATAATTGGTTGGCAAAGATAGTATTTTTTATAATTGAAATTCAACCAATTAAACTATTTAATTTACATTTGCTTAAATCATTTTATTATCCCTACTTGTTATGAAATATTTCTTTTTATTATTCGTGTCAATTATTTTTCTCGCTAGCTGTGAGGATACAGAAACCAATAGCCCGGCATTTCAGGGGAGGCTTAACAATAATCTTTATACTACTATAGATGCAAAAGCTACGGTATTACAAGATGGTTCGTTAATCATACAAGGTACCACGGCCATAGAAGTGCTAACGTTAAAATTGAACACATTTAGTTTAGGAACATATACTTTGGGGCCGCAACTAAACAATTATGCAACTTTTGAAAAGTTAAATACATTTTTTTACAATACAAATCCTAACGGCGACGGTGAGGTGGTTCTTAATAATATTGATACTATTGGAAAAACTGTTTCTGGCACATTTCGATTTAATGCAATTGCGGCTGGGATAGATACATTAAATTTTCAACAAGGTGTTTTTTATCAAATTCCGTATGATGGTAGCACAATTATGGATCCAAACAGCCAAGGTTCAGGCAGTTTAACGGCAAGATTAAATGGAAATATTTTTAATTCCTTTTTAGTGAGTACAAATATTGTTGCAGAGGCACTAACAATAACGGGCACAAATGCTGGAAAGTCCATTATTATAAATGTTCCTTTAAATGCAGTGCCAAGTACAAATGCTATAGATTCGAACGGTTACAGTGCTGCTTACCAAGTAGGAAACACTGTTGAAAACGCAAATTCCGGAAGTATCATCATTTTTACGAATGACTCAAATTTACGCAGAATAAAAGGAACTTTTTCTTTCGAAACGGCTAGTAATAGTATTCGTGAAGGTAACTTCAATGTTACGTATTAATAAAAATCTCATTTCTAATATTATTTGAAGGTTAAAAAGTTAAACTTTGTTAATTTGTACTAAGCCTTTCTAAAAAACCTATCAAGTCCTTCCATTTTTCTTATATTAAAGTATATCGAAATGAAGTTGAGCAAAAGTCTTTATTTGATTTATCAAACAAATTTTTGCACCATTTAAATTAAGAAAAGATGAAGTATACAGAAAAAATGTCAAATAAGTTAAACGAACTTTTAGAGAAAAATTATGATTCGGAGAAAGGCTATAAAAAAGCTTCTAAAATTGTAAATAATCAAAAATTAAAGCACTTTTTTGACGAACAAGCACAAGCTAGATATGATTTTGGTCACGAATTAAAAACTGAAATTAGAAATTATGGCGAAAATCCAGAAAAAGGTGGCAGCATTACTGGAGCAGCGCATAGAATGTGGATGGATATAAAATCTTCATTTACATCAAATGATGAAGAAGCCATTTTGGAAGAAATTACCAAAGGTGAAAAGTCTGCGGTTGAGGAGTATAATGAAGTAATTAACGATACTACATTACCACCAACAACACGAAAGATTTTAACTACACATCGCGAAAACATTAACATCGCATTGCAAAGCGCTAAGAATTTCGAAAAAATAATGGCATAATAATTTTTTGAAAGAGAGAATTGAAGAAGCTGGAGAAATCCAGTTTCTTTTTGTTTACAACTCACACTAAATTACCTTTCGTTTAGCGAAGGGTTTTTTTATTTTTACGAATCTTGAAAAAAAATTAAAAAACTGATTATTGGTTATTGAAAATATGTATTTAATCTTCGACACTGAAACAACCGGACTTCCAAAACGATATAATGCTCCCGTTAGTGATACAGATAATTGGCCGCGATGCGTGCAAATAGCTTGGCAGCTGCATGACGAAATGGGTAATTTGGTTTCACACGAAGATTATTTGGTGCAACCGGAAGGTTTTACAATTCCGTTTGATGCCGAAAAAATTCACGGCATTTCAACCGAGCTTGCTGAACAACGCGGTATTCCGTTGTCAGAGGTTATTGGTAAATTTATTTCAGCCGTAAATAAATCGAAATTTATTGTCGGGCAAAATCTCGGTTTCGATATTAATATTATGGGCGCCGAGTTATATCGGTTGGGCGTAGAAAATATTCTTGCCAATAAACCAGTATTAGATACGTGTACAGAAACTACAGCACAACTCTGCCAATTGCCGGGCGGACGCTACGGAAAGTTTAAACTACCAACATTAACTGAGCTTCACGAATTTTTATTTAACGAACCTTTTTTTGAAGCCCACAACGCAACTGCAGATGTTGAGGCAACAACAAGATGTTTCTTTGAATTGGTTAGAAGAAAAATTTTTACTGCTCAAGAAATGGCGGTTACTTCAGAATATTTCGAAAATTTTTCAAAAGCAAATCCGCAGCCTTTTCAGCCTGTCGGTTTAAAACACATAAATCTTGAAAAGCAATCGGCAAAAATTAGGGAACAACTTGCTGCCTTAATTGAAGAAGACGAAATCACTTCCGAAGAAATAGATGAAAATATTGCAACACTTAACGAGGTTGCTTTTTCACACTTACATAATCACAGTCAATTTTCTATATTACAATCAACCTCTAGCACCGCAGACCTTGTAAATGCTGCGGTTGCCAACAATATGCCCGCCGTTGCAATTACCGATACAGGCAATATGATGGGCGCTTTCCAATTTGTGCAAGCGGTAAATTATTATAATAATTCGCTTGCCGAAGAAGATAAACATAAGGAATTAAAAGGAATTGTAGGTTGCGAATATTTTGTTTGTGAAGATCATTTAAATAAAAGCAACAAAGACAACGGTTATCAAGTTGTGCTGTTGGCAAAAAATAAAGCAGGCTATCACAATTTGGCTAAAATGTCTTCATTAGCTTACACAGATGGATTTTATTATGTGCCAAGAATAGATAAAGATGTAATTGAAAAATATAAAGAAAACATCATTGTTTTAACCGGCGGAATTTACGGCGAAGTGCCGGGAAAAATCTTGAATGTTGGAGAAACGCAAGCAGAAGAAGCTTTAATTTGGTGGAAAAAAACTTTTGGCGACGATTTGTATGTTGAAATTATGCGCCATAATCAAGAAGATGAGCAGCGCGTAAATACCGTAATTATTGAGCTTGCCAAAAAGCACGAAATAAAAATAGTTGCCTGCAACAACACCTATTATATAGACAAGAAAAGTGCCAATGCGCACGACATTTTGCTTTGCGTAAAAGATGGCGAAAAACAGGCAACGCCAATTGGCCGTGGTCGCGGTTATCGTTACGGATTACCAAATCAAGAATATTACTTTAAGAGCCAAGACGAAATGAAAGAGCTCTTTAAAGATATGCCTGAAGCAATTTCAAACATCGCGGAAGTTGTAGATAAAATTGAATCTTTTACATTGGTTCGAGATGTTTTGCTGCCGAATTTTGGAATACCAACCGAATTTTTAAATGTGGAAGATGCTGATGGAGGCAAGCGCGGCGAGAATGAATATTTAAAATTTCTAACATTTAAGGGAGCCGAAAAAAGATATCCAGATTTATCTGAAAAAACAAAAGAACGGCTAATTTTTGAGCTATCAGTAATTGCAAAAACTGGCTATCCGGGTTACTTTTTGATTGTACAGGATTTTATTGCTGAAGCCCGAAAAATGGACGTTTCCGTCGGTCCAGGTCGTGGTTCGGCTGCGGGAAGTGCCGTGGCTTACTGTTTGGGAATTACAAATATTGACCCAATTAAGTACGATTTGCTTTTTGAGCGTTTCCTAAATCCGGATCGTGTAAGTATGCCCGATATTGATATTGATTTTGATGATGAAGGGCGAAGTAAGGTGATGGATTACGTAATCAATAAATATGGAAGCAATCAAGTTGCCCAAATTATTACCTACGGAACAATGGCAGCAAAATCGTCCATTCGCGACACTGCCAGGGTTTTGGATTTGCCTTTAAACGAAGCGGATAGAATTTCAAAGCTCATCCCAAACATGACCAAATTGAACAGGATATTTGGTTTTTCAGATGCCGAACTGCGTTCAAGATTTAGAAGTGATGACTTGCCAAAAGTAACCGAACTTGTAAACCTTTCCGAAGGAAATGATTTGGAAGCTGAAACGATAAACCAAGCAAGAATCTTAGAAGGTTCTGTTCGCAATGTAGGTATTCACGCTTGTGGCGTAATTATAACGCCAGAAGATATTACCAATTATGTTCCAATCGCCACAGCAAAAGATTCAGATTTATATGTTACCCAATTCGATAACTCGGTTGTAGAAAGTGCCGGTCTATTAAAAATGGATTTCTTGGGCTTAAAAACTTTGACGCTTATTAAAGATACAGTCAAAATTGTAAAGCATAAACACAATATTTTGCTGGATCCTGATGAGTTTCCGCTGGATGATGTAAAAACATACGAGCTTTTTCAACGAGGCGAAACGGTTGGAATTTTTCAATATGAAAGTGCAGGAATGCAAAAACATATGAAAGATTTAAAACCAACAGTCTTTCAAGATTTAATAGCGATGAATGCCTTGTATCGTCCTGGTCCTATGGAATATATACCCAGCTTTATTAAACGAAAGCACGGCGATGAGGAAATAGAATATGATCTTCCTGCAATGGAAGAATATTTAAAGGAAACCTACGGAATTACCGTTTACCAAGAGCAAGTTATGCTTTTGTCGCAGAGTTTGGCTGGTTTTACCAAAGGTGAAGCCGATGTTTTGCGAAAGGCAATGGGTAAAAAACAGAAATCGGTGCTTGATAAAATGAAGCCGCAATTTGTTAAACAAGCTGCTGAAAAAGGGCACGATCCCGAAAAATTGGAGAAAATCTGGAAAGATTGGGAAGCCTTTGCAAGTTATGCTTTCAATAAAAGTCATAGTACGTGTTATGCTTGGATTGCCTACCAAACGGCATATTTAAAAGCGCATTATCCAGCCGAATATATGGCTGCCGTCTTAAGTAATAATATGAGTGATATAAAGCAGGTAACCTTTTTTATGGATGAATGTAAACGAATGGGCTTAACCGTTTTGGGACCAGATGTAAATGAATCGTTCCACAAATTTGCTGTAAACGATCAAGGCGCAATCCGTTTTGGCATGGGCGCCGTAAAAGGAGTTGGTAGCAGTGCGGTTGCAACCATTGTTGAACACAGAAAAAAAGATGGCATTTATAAATCTGTTTTCGATTTATCCAAAAGGGTAGATTTACGTTCAGCCAACAAAAAAGCTTTTGAAAACTTAGCGCTTGCAGGCGGTTTTGATAGTTTTGATACACACAGAGCACAATATTTGCACGATGATGGCGACGGAATAATGTTTATAGAAAAAGTGCTGAGGTATGCTGCAAAATATCAAGAAACGCAAAATAGCAGTCAAGTAAGTTTGTTCGGCGATAGCAGCGAAGTTCAAATTCCTGAACCACAAGTTCCGCCTTGCGAGGAATGGGGCGCAATGAAGAAACTGAAGCAAGAAAAAGAAGTGGTTGGCGTTTATATAAGCGGCCATCCATTGGACGATTATAAAACCGAAATAGACAATTTTTGTAATTGCAAAGTGTCCGATTTCAACAATCTCGATAAATTTATAAATAAGGAATTGTGTTTTGCAGGTATTGTGGGCGCGGTTCAATATCGAACTGCAAAAAATGGAAATGATTGGGCAATTTTCACGGTTGAAGATTACGAGGACAGTTTTGAGTTTCGGATTTTTGGGGAAGATTTCTTAAAATATCGGCATCTATTAATCGTCAATTCTTTTATTTACGGTCGTGCATTTGTAAAAGAAGGTTGGGTAAATAGAGATACCGGTAAAAAAGGCGATCCTAGAATTCAATATAACAGTATACAAATGTTGCAGGGAATTATGGAAGGTTACAGCAAAAAACTAACGCTGCAATTATCTATCCAAGCTTTGGAAGAAGGAAAAATTGATGCTTTGAAGGACTTGTTACAGCTTCACAAAGGTGATAAAAAACTGCATTTCTTAATTTATGAAATGGACGAAAAAGTAAAACTTAATATGACGAGCCGCAAACATAAAGTTTCCATTTCAAAGGAATTGTTGGATGAACTTACACTGGCTAACGTGGCTTACAGACTGAATTAATTTATCGGTTAAGTAAATATTTATCCGAGAGAAATGACAGTTTTTCAAATTGAAAAGCAACTTATTTTTTAGGATAGCTATTAATTTCAACTTGAGTAATTTTTCCATATTTCTCGGCAATCTTTTTTATTTCTGAAGCTTTTCCGATCAATATAATTTGAAGATTATCTTTTGGAAAGTATTTTTCAATAAGGCTATTTGCTTTTTTAAGGTCTAAATCGTCAACCGTTTTTTCAAAATTGTTGACGTAAGATTTATCCAAATCATACCAAAACATTTCTCCAAGTAGGCCGGATAATTGCATTACTGTTTCATATTTAGGCGGAAACTGTCCTTTTACATAATTTTTGGCAGAACTTAAAGATTTTTCAGTCAAGCCGTTTTCGTGTAATTTCTTTAAAACTTCAAAGGTTTTGTCCAACGCGGCTTCAGTAGTTTCGTTTGCAGTGAATGTTGAAATAACAAAAGAGCCACCGTATTTTAAAGTACTAAACTTACTTCGCGCGCCATACGTTAAGCCGGAATTTACGCGCAGTTCGTCATTTAACATAGAGGTAAATCTGCCACCAAAAAGTGTATTTATAATTGTAAGATCAACAAAATCCGGATTATTGCGGGTTATTCCTGCAGCGCCAATATAGTAGGTTGTTTCCTTTGCGTCTTCTTTATTTACCAACAAAACTTGCGAACCATTAATAGCAGGCAAAGGTTTTAAAGCTAGGTTTTCTTTTTCGGCCGAAGATTTTTTCCAATCAGAAAACAATTTGGTAATCATCGTTTTCATTTCAGTACTAGAAAAATCGCCAACAATATTTAGGGCAGAACCATTTGGCGAATAATTGGTGTTATAGAATTCAGCAACATCCGAAGTTTTTATCGCATTTAAAGTTTCTACTGTTCCTTGCGGGATATTTCCATAAACGTGATTACCATAAAGCGACACATCAAAATATGAATCAATAATACTTCTCGGGCTTTCCTTTTGTTGCTCGATAGCTAAAACGGCGCGATTTTTTTGCTTTTCAAATTCAGAAGCGTCAAAACTTGGATAAAGTAATATTTCTTGAATTATGTTCAAGATTTTCTTTGTATCCTTCGCAGCAAATTTTGCATTTAATGAAGCAAATTCCTTGCTAGCGTTTGTGTAAACTTCTGCTCCTACAAAATCCAAAGCTTCATCTAATTGAGTTTTAGTGTAATTTTTAGTTCCCAATTTAAGCGCATCTGCCGTTAGTGAAGCTAAGCCAGCTTTTTCGTAATCATAAATTGCTCCAGCTGGAATAATTGCGGTTACGGCAATTACAGGCACGTCGTGCTGTTCCATTAAATTAACAAAAAGACCGTTTGGCAAAATAAAGCTAGTGTATTCTGGCAATTGGAAAGATTGCGCAATTAAAAATGTTGGAGCTCCCAAAAGGAACAAGGTTATATAAATTATTTTTTTCATTGTTTTCATCCCTTAATTTTCAACATTAGATTTTAACACGCCAACAGTTCTGTTGCTTTTTGAAAAGTATTTTTTGGCAACCTCTTGAATATCCTTTACCGTTACTTTATTATAGTTTTCGGGTGCTTTGAACATTTTTTTATAATCGCCGAAAAAGAGTTCATAATTTCCAATGGTGTTGGATTTTCCATTTATTGTTTCTACTTGGCTGTAAAATTCCATTAATTTCTGATTCTTGATTTTCTGAAGTTCTTTTTCGGTTATTCCTTCTGATTTTATTTTATCTACTTCAGTATAAATAGCGTTTTCTAAAACTGCTTCGTTCACATTTTTATTCGTAATTGCTCCGATAGAAAATAGCGAAGGATCCAAAGTTTCTTCAAAAGTTGAAAAAATTTGAGAAGCCAATTGTTTTTTATCTACCAATTCAGAATATAATCGGGAAGATTGCCCGTTCCCCAAAATTGAATTCAACATACTTAATGCATAGTAATCTTCACTTTTGGAATTTGGAGTATGATATGAAATTAAAAGATAGGGCGACGCAACTTCTTTTTGTAACGTTATTCTCCGCTCTCCGGTTTGTGCAGGCTCAACAATATGCACTTTTGGGGGTTCAGGTTGTGCGGCAATTGGTTCAAGATATTTTTGTGCCAGTTCTTTAACTTTTTCAAATTTAATTGCTCCTGAAATTACTACAACACAATTGTTTGGTGCGTAATAGGTTTTGAAATAGCGTTCAAGATCCGCTTGTGTCCAATTTTTCATGTCATCTTCATAACCAATTACGGGCCAATGATACGGATGTTCTTGAAATGCCATTGCTTGAACGGATTCAAACAATTGTCTCCACGGAGAATTTTCAAGCCCCGTTCTGCGTTCGCTTAAAACTACGCCGCGTTCGCTTTCTACAATTGCAGGATCAATGGTCAAACTAGCTATTCGGTCGCCTTCCAAATCGAACATTACATCCGCCGCGGAGGCTGGAAACCAATCTGTGTAAACCGTAACATTTTCAGTAGTGTACGCATTATTTGCACCACCATTAAATTCCATAGTTTGATCGAACATTTTAGGTCCATATTTTTTGGCGCCATTAAACATCATATGTTCAAAAAAATGCGAAAGACCAGTAATGCCTTGATGTTCATTACGGCTGCCTACTTTATAAAATAAATACATGTTGGCATTTGGTATTGAAAAATCTTCAACAACCAAAAATTTCATTCCATTTTTTAAAACGAAAGATTTTACACCTTCTTCCTTTAATTGTGCGTTGCAGAGTTGCGAGACAACCAAAAGAAATAAAAGAAGTAATTTTTTCATATAATGAAGAAGTGGATTATTAGAATTTAAAAAAAAGTGAATTTACTACATTTTGTAGCTACAATAATCAGTGGAGAATTTTTTAACATGAATATTGAGCGAAAGCTTATGACTTAATGTAATGTTTATTTTTTAAATAAATTGGATATTTTATTCATAGTGATTTCTCCGAAAGATTTTTTTGAAAAAATAATATTAAACCAATATTTATTACAAATGGCGTGAATATTCGGCGGAATTTTAACCGTAATTTCGTATTTTTAAGTCATTGAGATTTCTATCGATCTAAATTTTGTAAAGAAAATCGAATAGGTTTATCAAAATCATACAAAAAAATGTAATTATGAATATAAACTTACTGTCTTGTAGTGCTCAAAGACCAGATAGAAGAGCAATCGCCAAGTGCATTGAAGAGATTTCAAATAAAATGAGCTCCTCATTATCCAACGAACTTACAGATATACTTTTAGACGGAGACGCTGTAGAAATTGATATGGATGATAAAAATACGGCATCTGCTCTGCGGTCTTTACGAAAGCTTGATATTGACTATGAAATTATAGAGTGAATTCTATTAATTTGAAATAATGATATTTTGGGAAAAATAAAATTTTCAAAAAATGTAGATGGTTTTCTAAAATCGGGTAGGGATTGAAGCGGCAACCTTTTTATTTGTTTAAATTGGCGGAAGTACAAAATTAAAGCGGATTTACACTAAATATGACAAAGCGACAGTTTATAGATTAAATTAACAAATAAAAAGTTATAGCGGAAAGCCCGGTGCGCTGCCCTTTAAAGCAGCGCAACCCGCCAAATAATAAAAATATACAATGGTGCAATTATTTAAACTAATGTTAACCGACATACTTTTGGATTGGTATTTGTCTATTTTTACCTAATTATAAAAATATAGAAAAAATGGCTTTAGAAATAACAGACGCAACTTTTCAAGAATTAGTATTAAATAGCGAACATCCCGTAGTTGTAGATTTTTGGGCAGCTTGGTGTGGTCCGTGCCGTATGGTAGGACCTGTAATAGACGAGCTTAGTAAAGATTACGAAGGCAAAGCTGTAATAGGCAAAATGGATGTTGACGCAAACCAAGAATTTGCAGCAAAATACGGCGTGCGGAATATACCAACCGTTTTGGTTTTCCACAAAGGAGAATTGGTTGGCAGACAAGTGGGCGTAGCACCTAAAGCTACATACGCTGAAGCAATAGATAAATTATTATAAATGTTTATTTAAAATAAAACAATGAAAGGTTTGCCAAATTGGTAAGCCTTTTTTAATTTACTCAAAGTTTAAATTATGTCTTTCGAGCGCAGTCGAAAAGATTACATAAAAGTATTTTTTACAGTTATAAATTAAGTTTCAATTGCGCTAGAACAAACATTGCAATCACATTATGGATAAAAAGAACAAAGCACAGGATATTATAGATAGTCAACAATTAGCAGACCGCACCATATTTTTATGGGGAATGGTGGACGACAAAAGCGCCCGACATGTAGTTGACAGGTTGTTTTATCTAGATTCAATAAGTCACGATGAAATTAAGTTTTATATAAACAGTCCGGGCGGATATGTAACGAGCGGTTTTAGCATGTACGATACTATTAGGGCTATAAAAAGTCCGGTAAGTACCATTTGTATAGGTCTCGCGGCAAGTATGGGAAGTATATTGCTTTCGGCAGGTAAAAAGGGGAAAAGACTTATCCAGCCTCACGCAAGGGTGATGATTCACCAACCAAGTGGCGGTGCGCGCGGCGTTGCAAGTGATATTGAAATTACAGCGCAGGAAATTTTAAAGACGAAAGAAATAAGCGCAAAAATTTTAGCGGATAATTGCGGACAAAAATTTGAAAAAGTAATGAAAGATTTTAATCGCGATCACTGGATGAGCGCAGAAGAATCTGTTGCTTACGGCATTGTTGATGGTATTTTGAAATAGTAGAAAGGTTCTTCGGTACGACTTCTAAAAAATGCTTTTGAGGATTTTATAGAAATCACTCAGGAACCTTACTTTTTTAAGTTTCATTAATTTTTATTTATTGTTTTGTGGGAATGAAATTGTCTTTTAGTGATAACTTTTTTTAAATAATTGCGGGCCGCTAAATGATTCTTTTAAAATGTATTTGGCATTTTAAAAAGAATTTTACCGAAGCGAGCGAATTAGAAATTTTAAAGAAGCAAGCGTGAATATTGAAAATGAAATAAACGAAATTATCGGTTTTAAAAACCTGGAGCTTTTGGCCAAACAAGTGGTTGAAGGTTTTATTTCAGGCTTGCATAAAAGTCCATTTCACGGTTTTTCTGCCGAGTTTGCAGAACACAAAATTTATAATAATGGCGAAAGCACTAAACATATAGATTGGAAACTTTTTGCCAAAACCGATAAACTTTATACAAAGCGGTACGAAGAAGAAACGAATCTGCGTTGTCATCTAATAATAGATAACAGCAGCTCGATGCATTATCCACGGTTGAAGGAATTTTCGATAAATTCTTTAAACAAAATTGGCTTTTCCATTTTGGCAAGTGCAGCGATTATGAATTTGTTGAAACGCCAGCGTGATGCTGTTGGAATTAGTATTTACAGTAATAACTATGAATTTTACGCATCAGAAAAAGGAAGTGAAAGACATCATCAAATGTTACTGCAAAATATGAATGCGGCTTTAAATACTTCAAATAAAGAAATATCTACCCAAACATACGAATATTTACACCTTATCGCGGAAAAATTAAAAAGAAGGTCTTTAGTTTTTCTTTTTACAGATATGTTTCAAGAAGATGCCAAAGCTGAGAAAATGTTTGAGGCATTACAACATTTAAAATACAATAAACACGAAGTTATTTTATTTCATACAATTGATAAAAAGAAGGAGATTAAATTCGATTTTAGCAATCGTCCCAAACGCTTTGTAGATGTTGAAACGGGCCAACACATAAATTTGTATGCCGATAACGTAAAAGAAAACTACGCAAAAGCAGTAGCTGCATATTTTGATGAATTAAAGTTACGATGTGCCCAGTACCGAATTAAATACGTTGCTGCTGATATTAATGAAAGTTTCAATAAAATTTTGACAACTTATTTAGTTGAAAGGCAAAAGTTTGGTTGAAAAAAGTCCTTAGTCTTAAGTCGCAATTTGCTGTTAAAAAATTTCTCCAAAAATGCCGTGAAATCTTCAAAAGTAGGCTTCGAACAAATTTCATTTTTTTTCGATAAAAAGTTTGCGATAATGAAATGGAGTGTTATATTTGCCCTCGCTTAAAGGGAAGCCAATAAGCAAGCTATTATCTGAAAGGATTTAGCAACGGTCTGGTAGTTCAGTTGGTTAGAATACCTGCCTGTCACGCAGGGGGTCGCGAGTTCGAGTCTCGTCCAGACCGCAATATTATCTTCGTTTAATAACTGCGAAGTCTATTAAAAATGTTGTGTTGAGTCCTTTAAATAGGGCTTGTGGTTTAGAAATAGACCGATGAGAAGCTTATCCAAATGGATGGGCTTTTTTTGTTTTACGTATCTTGTGTTGTCTTTTTTGCTTCAATAGTTAACGCATAAAGCTACCTTAACCTACTATTAACAACACATTAACCCAATGTTCACTTTTAGAAAAATCTATCTTCTTATCTTTATGATAACAAAAAATGTATAACCTTTAAAAACATAAATTATGAGCGCATTTACAGATAAAATGAAAGGCAATTGGAACATTGCTAAAGGAAAAGCAAAACAACAATGGGGCAATCTTACCGATGATGATTTAGATTATCAAGAAGGTAAAGAGGATGAAATGAAAGGTCGTATTCAAAAGAAAACAGGTCAAACTAAGGATCAAGTGAACAAGTTTTTTGATGATATGAAGTTTGATTAATTAAGATTGTTTTGAAAAAGAGAGAAATCCTGCAAATTGCAGGATTTTTTTTGTTTTATACTAAACCTCAAACTTTGAAAGTGTATTTTTATAAGCTAAATTAAAATTGAAAATTTAAAGATAGCTATGATTTCAGAAACAATTAAAAATAGGAGATCAATTACTCCACCTTTATATAATGAAGAACCTATTTCAAGAAAAGATATTGAAATAATTTTGGAAGCCGCAAATTGGGCACCAACACATAAACGTACTGAACCTTGGCGATTTAAGGTTTTTCACGGCGAAGCTATAGAGAAATTTGCGCAATGGAATGCAGATAAATATAAGGACTACACAGAAAACTTCAGTGAGTTTACTTATAAGAAGTTTTACGATAATCCAGCAAAATCTGGTTGTGTTATCGCAATTTGTATGCAGCGCGATCCAAAAGAAAGTTTGCCAGAATGGGAAGAAATTTCTGCAACTGCAATGGCTGTGCAAAACATGTGGCTAACTGCACACGATTTGAATATTGGCGCATTTTGGGGAAGTCCCGGGACAATGAATTATTTAAGCGAATTTGCACCAATGGAAGAAGGTGAAAGATGTTTAGGCTTTCTTTTTCTCGGAAAATACGATGGCGATTTACCGGAAGGAACAAGAAAAACTCCGATTGAGGAGAAAACGATTTGGATGTAAAATAGAAATCACTAGTCTTTAGACAATCGTGAAAAAAATAGCCTTAAGACATGTCAAGTTTTAAAACCTGACAGGTTTTTTTGTTGAAGGTAAATAATTCAGCCTTCATTCAAGTTTAGAATAACAGATTTGAAAATCCAACTTCATTTCGCAAAAGACTAATTTTAAGTAGATTTGTGCTTTACTTATTGCTATTTTTACTCACAATGAAAAGGTTTTTATTTTTAGTGATTCTCTGCACGGCAATGTCTTGCCAGTTTTTTGAAACCAAAAAACTTTCAAAAGAAACTATCTATGAGGATGAGTTAAAAACTATTGTTTGGAGTGATGTAGACCAATATCCAGCTTTTAAGCAATGTAAAGGCGAAATTGATAAACAAGCGCAAAAGGAATGTTTTACAAAAACACTTTCACATTCTATTTATGATGCTATCAGCATAAATTCCTATGTAACAAGCCAAGATTTGCAGGACACAATTTTGCTAACAATGACGGTGGATAAAGAGGGGAAATTATTGGTCAAAAATATAGAAATGGACAGTGTCGCAAAATCAAATTTTCCAAAATTGGATAGTATTGTTATTCAAAATGTAGAAACTTTGCAAACCGTTTCGCCAGCTTATAAAAGAGCGATACCTGTAAAAACCGAATTCAAATTGCCTCTAATTTTAGCAACTTCAAACTTATAAATTAAACTTGTAACCCAACGTAAATTCTGTGGGAAAATCGCCATTACTATCTAGACCAATTGCTACAATATCGTTATAATTGAAGGTAATATAACCGTTCCCAACTTTGTAATCTGGACCTAAACCAAATGCGGCCGGCGCTGTAAAATCGCCGCCTTTTCGTTCTTCCGTTATATTTATAGAGCCGTCCGCTGCTCCACCATCTTCAAGTGTGTAGGTAACTAATCTTTTTACATAGGTATAAGATGCAAATTTTGCATTTAAATACGCATCAAACTTTGGTGTTTGTATAAATTTAAAGCGATAATTGAATGAAAATTGAGTGGCAGATAAGTTAGTTGTGCTGTTTTCAAACGTTTTTTTTAGCTGAAAAACCAAGGAATGACGACGTAAATTTTTAAGATCCAAAACTTCAAAATTTACCCCAGCAATTATACTTCCTTTCGCCTCTTTCTGAGATAAATAAACTGTGTTGCTATAACCTACAAATGCGCCCAATCTTGCGGAAACAGAACCTCCTTTACTTTTATTTTCACGGCTTTCAACAGTTGGTTTCTCTTTTTCTTGACTGAACGAACTATTAGCAGACAGCACTAAAAGCAATACTAAAAAGCCGAACTTTTTTCTCATCTCTATTTAATTTAGTAGTTAAAGATAAATATTTCACACCTTGTTATCAAAGTTTCTTCCTTTCCAATTATACCTTCCCGAGAAACTAGCAATTACTGTAATTGTTATAAGTAATGGATAAATAATAGCAGATTTGAAAAATAGAAATATGTGGATTTGTTTATTGAAAAATTTTGAAGATTGTGCCAAAACAACATAATCCACGCCTAGTTTTATAAGAATAAATATTCCATAAGATAATAAAAAATGAGATTGAAAAATACAAACAAATAAGCCTATAATCAAGAGTAAATTGATGAAGAAAACAATAATCCCCAGTAATTTTGGAAGAAAACCTTTCGTTTTTGAAGTTTTTGAAGCCCATCTTATACGTTGGTTTATAATAGCTTTCCACGTTTTTTGTCCGTTTGTAGTTACAACCATATCAGCGCTTTTTATAAATTTTACCGAATTTGGAAATGCCTTCGAAATCTTCTCCATCATAAAAATATCATCACCACTTGCCAAATGATTGTTGCCTTCAAAACCTGAAAGCTGTTGAAAAACTTCTTTTTTGTAGGCTAAATTCGCGCCATTACAAAGTAGCGTTTTCTGCAATCCAAAACCACCAATCGTCACTGCTTGCAAACTAAAGCCATCCAATTGTTGAAACTTTTGAATAAAATTTGCGTCAGCAGCATAAAAAACCGGCCCACAAATCATATTCACTTCCTTATTTTGAATATAATTATCTAAACAATTCAACCAAGTTGAAGGTACTGCGCAATCTGCATCGGTTGTTACAATCCATTCAAAATGTGAAATTTTTACGGCTTTAGTAATCGCATCTTTTTTTGGGGATTTGCTAAAACGCGAATTTTCAATAATTCGAAAGTTTAAAGGATTTTCGACATTCAATTTTGAAGTAAGACAATTGGCAAGAATAGAAACCGAATCATCCTCCGAAGCATCATCAACAAATATTATTTCGAATAAATGCCGAGGATATTTAATATTTTGAAGTGAATAAACAAGCTTTGGTAAATTTTCAGCTTCATTACGAAAGGGAATTATTATTGTAAAACGAATGATGCCAATTGAAGGTTGATATTTAAATTTCTCCAATTTTAAAAATCCCATAAAAATAAGAAGCATACAAAAAAAATAACTTCCAAAGACCAAAGCAAAAAGCCCAATCATCTCGTTTCTATTTTAAAGTTTAGAAGATGGTATTTTCCAAAAATTGATGTGATTGTAAAATTTGAAATCATAAAAACCGAAAAAAAAAGGCAATTCAACCGAATCAAAAAACCAAATTGTGGTGGCAACCACAACAATATTTAGGGTGGCAGTTAGATATTGTTTAGCTTTGCTGGCAGTGGTATTCATTACCGCTAAAATACAAATTCCATTTAAGTAGACACCTTTTGAAAACGCAGAATAAATCTGAAAAAATAATTTTAGGTATAGATCCCGGAACAACGATTATGGGTTTTGGTATTATTAAAACTGTGGGTAATAAAATAGAATTTGTACAATTAAATGAGCTTTTGCTCAAAAAATACGACGATCATTATTTAAAATTAAAATTGATTTTTGAGCGAACTATTGAGTTAATTGATACGTTTAACCCTGACGAAATTGCAATTGAAGCACCTTTTTTTGGAAAGAATGTACAAAGTATGCTAAAGTTGGGCAGAGCACAAGGCGTTGCAATGGCGGCGGGACTTTCCAGAGAAATTCCAATTACAGAATATTCGCCAAAAAAAATAAAAATGGCAATAACCGGTAACGGAAATGCAACAAAAGAACAAGTTGCAAAAATGTTGCAAAGTGTATTATCATTAAAAGAATTACCGAAAAACTTAGATAGTACCGATGGTTTGGCAGCAGCGGTTTGCCATCATTACAACGCGGGAAAAGTTGAGATCGGCAAAAATTATACGGGTTGGGCGGCTTTCGTTTCACAAAACGAAAAGAGAGTAACTAAATAAATCATAATTTTAATTCTGAATTCATAATTAAAATGAGCGGCATCTACATTCACATACCCTTTTGCAAACAAGCCTGCCATTATTGTGATTTTCATTTTTCAACTTCCAGTAAAAAGAAACCTGAATTGGTTAAAGCCTTGGCAAAGGAACTTTTATTGAGAAAAGATGAACTAAAAACTGAAGTAGAAACAATCTATTTTGGTGGCGGTACACCAAGTTTATTGTCTAATGAAGAATTAAATTTTTTGATTTCTGAAGTTTATAAAAATTTTAATGTTGCAGAAAATGCCGAGATAACGTTGGAAGCAAATCCGGATGATTTGACAAAACAAAGAATTCAAGAATTAAAAAATTCAAAAATTAACCGCCTAAGCATTGGCGTGCAATCTTTTTTTGAGCACGATTTAAAATTGATGAACCGCGCGCACAATAAAAACGAGGCGTTAAGTTGCATAATAGAAGCCAAAAAATATTTTGATAATATAAGCATCGATTTAATTTACGGCATTCCTGAAATGAGTAATGAACGCTGGACAAAAAATCTTGAAACGGCCTTAAATCTTGATGTCCCACATTTATCTTGTTATGCTCTAACAATTGAGCCCAAAACAGCGTTAAAAAAGTTTATCGATAAAGGCATTATTCCGCCAATAGATGAAGATTTGGCAAAGTTGCATTACGATACGTTAGTTGAAATGACCGAAAAAGCGGGTTACGATAATTACGAGTTTTCAAACTTTGGCAAACCTAATTTTTATTCCAAAAACAACACCGCCTATTGGGAAAGCAAGGCCTATTTGGGGATTGGGCCATCAGCGCATAGTTTTGACGGTAAAAAGAGAAGTTGGAATATTGCAAATAATGCTAAATATATTCAACAAATTGAAGCGGGAATTTTACCTTCAATTTTTGAAATATTATCAGAAAAAGATAGATACAACGAATATATAATGACGGGATTACGAACCAAAAAAGGTGTGTTATTAGCACAAATTGAAAATGTATTTGGTGCACATTACGTTGAATATATGCTAAAACAAGCCGAAAGCAATATCCGCGACAATTTTTTAAATTTGGATGATAAAGCATTAACTATTTCAAGAGAAGGCAAATTTTTAAGTGATGGAATTGCTAGCGATTTGTTTATGCTATGATTAGAGAATTTGGACATTATTAAAAGCATCAATGAAAACAACAATTCAAGATAAAAACCAAACCATAGAAATTGATCTTTCCAAACCTTTGGATATTTCAATTGCACTACAAGCTTCAGCAGAAAACCCAATAGCGTGGTATCTTGACGAGCCCACAATTGAACCCGTAAAAATGGGCGATTGGACGGCGAAAGTTAGCGAAGGCGCTTCGGTTAATTTTAATAATGTTTTTTTCAATCCGCACGCGCACGGCACGCATACGGAATGTGTTGGTCATATTTCTACCGAATTTCATTCCGTTAATGATGCTTTAAAAACCTTCTTTTTTACTGCTGCATTAATTTCAATTCAACCTACCAAAATTGGAACGGACGAAATCATTTCCGGAGAAAGTATTAAAAAAGCATTAAACGGAAAAACGCCCGAAGCCATTGTTATTAGAACATTGCCGAACAATTCAGAAAAAAAATCAAGAAAATGGTCAAATACAAATTGGCCATATCTTGATGAAAAAGCGGCACTTTATTTTAGAAAGATTGGTGTAAAACATCTTTTGATAGATTTACCATCGATTGACAAAGAAAAGGACGAAGGTAAGCTTTTAGCACATAAAGCATTTTGGAATTATCCCGAAAACCCGCGCCACGATTGCACAATTACAGAACTTATCTTTGTTTCCACAGCTATAAAAGACGGTAGCTATTTGCTCAATTTAATGATTGCGCCTTTCCAAAATGATGCTTCACCAAGTAAGCCAGTTTTGTATAAAATTATTTGATTTCCAGAATTTTAAAAAAAAAGATTCAGTTGCATTAATTGAGACAGCAGTCTTTCGTACTAGGTCATTTAGTCTTACATCAATTTACTACATTTGTAACAATGGAATATCTACTAATAGGTCTCGCAGCAGGCGCAATAATCGCTTATTTTATCTTCGCAAAATTTGGCGGTGGAAAAAAGGAAAAGGTAACAACACAGTCCGTTATCTTAATGGAAAAAATACGGACGGTCTGCAAATTGATAACGGTTGAAGGTGATTTTTCCGAAATATTCCATTACGAAAATGTAAAGGATAAATGGTTAAATGTGTTAATAGGAAAGAAAAAAGCATTGGTTTTAATTGATGCGAAGGCGTATGTAGGTTTCGATCTTACAAAAATAAAAATGAATGCCGACACAAAAACAAAAACCATATTTCTAACCAATTTTCCGCAGCCACAATTACTTTCTATTGAAACCGATTTTAAATATTACGACAAAAAGGAAGGTTGGCTAAACCCTTTTACCGCAACAGATTTAACCGAAATAAACCAAGAAGCAAAACAGCATATAGTAGATAAAATTCCGGAAAGTGGTTTGTTTGAAGAGGCTTCAACCCAAGCTTTGGAAACCATAAAACTTATCGAAACACTTGTAGAAACCATAAATTGGAAGTTGGATTACAATGCACTTTTAATGAGTAATGAAGCTGCAAAGCAAATTGAATCTTTTCAAAAGAAGATGTAGTTATAAGCAGATATTTTACTTCCCAAATCAATACGAATGGAACGAAATTATTGGAACGAAAAATGGAAAGAGATTGAGTTTGACGACAAAATTTCAGAGAATGAAAAATATAAAATTTCAACTTACGGCCGGCTTTTAAATTGTAATTCAGAAAAGGAAACAATTGTAAAGGAATATTACATAAACGGCTATCAAAACTTACCGCTTACCCAAAAACGAAATGGCAAAAAAACAAGCAGATATGTCCATAAATTGGTAGCGCAACATTTCTTGGAAAAGAAAGACGGCGTTTGTGTTATTCATTTAAATTACAATAAAACTGACAATCGAGTTCAAAATTTGAAGTGGGCGACAAAGCGGGAAAAGGAAATTCACCAATTCAGCAATCCAGTATATAAAAACAGGCCAAGAACAGTTACAAACGCAAAGCTAACAGAAACCAAAGTAAAATACATAAAACGAAGAATAAACGACCCAAATAGAAGAACTCGTTTAAAAATGATAGCCAAACAATTCGGTATTTCAGAAATGCAGCTACACCGCATTAAAACGGGGGAAAATTGGGGCTATGTAACCGAATAGGTTTTGAAAAAAATAAAAAATAAATGAACATTGAAGAATTCCGCGTATACTGTTTGGCCAAAAAAGGTGTAACAGAATCTTTTCCGTTTGACAGTGAAACCTTGGTTTTTAAGGTTATGGGTAAAATGTTTGCTTTAACAAGTTTAGAAAAATCCCCTATTACGGCAAACCTAAAATGCGATCCCGAGAAGGCAATTCAACTTAGGGAAGAATATGAAAACTCAATTTATCCAGGTTATCATATGAGTAAAATCCATTGGAATACGGTAGAACTTGAAGAAAATTTGCCGCCAAAATTACTGTTGCAATTAATTGATGACTCGTATAATCTTGTGGTTTCAGGACTAACAAAAAAGCTACAAGCGGAGCTTGCTTCCAAATAAACCGGTATGGTGTTTAACTTTTAAGAATAAATTAAATAAATAAAATGCAAAACCCAGCCGACTTTTATACCTCTGAAATTGATATAAATACTACCAAATTAAAAGAGATTCAAAAAAATCTTGCGCTTTCTAGTACGCTACGATTATTGCTGTTTTTATTTGCTTGTTTTGGGGTTTATTATTTTTTTCCAAACGCCAAAATTGTAATTGCCATTATTGTTGCAACCATTGTTTTGTTTATTTATTTGGTTACAAAACACAGCAATTTGCAGTACAAACGAGATTTAACAAAATCACTTATTGCCCAAAATGAAATAGAACTTGCGGTTTTGGATAGAGCTTATCACCAGCTGCCAACAGGCGAAAAATATAAAGATGCCAACCATTTTTACAGCCAAGATATAGATTTGTTTGGTGTGGGTTCAATCTTTCAATATATTAATCGGACTGCTTTAGAAAGTGGCTCAGATTATTTGGCACATTTATTTATTGAGAATGAAATTATTGATATTCCGAAGAAACAAAACGCGATAGAAGAATTAGCTGAAAAACCAAAATGGCGGCAACAATTTTCGGGAATTGCGTCTTTGGTAAAAACAGAAGTTACAACAAAAAGAGTTGAAAAGTGGTTGGCTGATTATAAAACGTTTGTTCCAAAATGGGCGAAAACCGTTTCCCAAATTTTCACATTCATTTCTGCGGGACTATTGATAGCTTATTATTTCGATTTTCTTTCAGGGTATATTGTTGGAGGTTGGTTTTTTATTGGCTTGGCAATTTCAGGCAAACATTTAAAAAGTGTAAATGAACTTTCATCACATACGTCAAAAATACAGAGCACTTTTGAACAATTTTATAAATTGATAATTCAAATAGAAAATGAAGAATTTTCTTCGGAATTACTTCAAAAAAGGAAAGCTAAAATTTTAGCTGGAACCGAAAAAGCTTCTACCATTTTAAGCAAATTTGCGAAACATTTGGATGGTTTGGACCAACGCTCAAATATGCTTGTTGGCTTTCTTGCCAATGGTTTTATGCTGCACGATTTAAAACACAGCTATAATATTGAAAAATGGATTCAAGCTCACAAAGCCAGCGTTCCCGATTGGTTTGAAGTAATAGAGTTTTTTGATGCATACAATAGTTTGGGAAATTTTTCATTTAACAATCCTAAATATGCATTTCCAGAAATCAGGAATGCTGAAGTAGTTTTAAATATAAAAGGCGCAGGTCATCCACTTTTAAGGGAATCTACAATGATTACGAACGATTTCGAAATAAATCAAGAACAGTTTTTTATAATTACCGGCGCAAACATGGCTGGAAAGAGTACGTTTTTACGAACGGTTTCATTGCAGATAGTTATGGGAAATATGGGCTTGCCGGTTTGTGCCGAAAAAGCAACATACAATCCAATAAAGCTGATAACAAGTATGCGAACTACCGATAGTTTGGCGGATGACGAATCATACTTTTTCAGCGAATTGAAACGATTAAAATTTATTGTTGACCAAATTAAAACAGATCGTTACTTTATAATTCTAGACGAAATTTTGAAAGGAACAAACAGCACCGACAAGGCAATTGGTTCACGAAAATTTGTTGAAAAACTAGTTGCCAGCAACAGTACAGGAATAATCGCAACGCACGATTTAAGTCTGTGCGCCGTAGCCGACGAAATTGAAGAAATAAAAAATTATTATTTTGATGCTGTTATAGAAAACAACGAACTATATTTTGATTATACTTTCAAAAAAGGAATTTGCCAAAATATGAATGCCTCTTTTCTGCTGAAGAAAATGGAGATTGTAGACTGAAATAATGCTGAATTCAAAATCCTGAATTCAGAATTAGTCAAGTACTCATATCTGCTATAATTTTCCATTCGTCATCAATCTTTTTAAAGATTATGATAAAATTGCCATTGGTGTCACCTGCTTTTCGCGTTAAAAAATAACGGCCCATTACATAATAACTATTGTCTTCAATGTTAGTTATCGCGTCAATTTTAAATTGAAGTTGGCCAGTTTCTTCAGCTGTTGGATAACTTTTTTTATAATTATCGAATGTATTTTGCCAGCCTTTTGTTACGCCCTTGCTGCCATAAAATGAGAGTGAATCGCTTTTCCAATAGCCTTGCATAAAACCATCAATATCGTTTGCAGACCAAGCAGTTTGTTGCCTTTCCAAAACGGCCATTATAGCTTTTTTTTTATCGCTGTCGGTTTGCGCAATGGTGTTAATACTTACAATCAATAATAAAATAAGTAATTTTTTCATAATTTCATTTTTTGAATTTTGTGTAATCTGTGACTTTATGGTGAATCCCTTTTTACTACAAAGGCACAAAGAAGCACAGAGAAATTTGGTTAGTAATCCATCATATAATCTTCCGCAAAGACAATTTGCAATCTAAAGATAAGTTCTTTTGCGTTGCTTTCACTAAAAATAATTGGCGGTTTTATTTTCATGACGTTATGGTCTGGGCCGTCAATACTCATTAAAATTCCCAATTCCTTCATCCGATTGGCGAGATAGCTTGTTTGTTTTGGTAACGGAATTCTATTTTCATCGTTTAATTCAAAACCTAAAAAAAGACCTTCGCCTCTAACATCACCGATAATTGGAAATTGCATTTGTAATTTTTTCAATTCACTTTTCAGAAATCTTCCAACTTTCAATGCGTTTTCTTGCAAATTTTCTTTTTCAACTACATCTAAAACTGCTTTGCCAATTGCGCATGAAACTGGATTGCCGCCAAAGGTGTTAAAGTATTCCATTCCCGTATCAAATTTTTCGGCAACCTCTTTGGTACATGCAACAATGGCCAACGGATGCCCGTTTCCAGCGGGTTTTCCCATCGTTACTATATCTGGTTTTACGTCATAAAGTTCAAAAGCCCAAAAAGTTTTTCCCATTCTGCCAAAACCAGTTTGCACCTCGTCTGCAATACAAATACCGCCAGCTTCGTGAACATATTTATATATTTCTTTAAAATAATTTTTTGGAGGAACAACTTGTCCGCCGCAACTTATCATACTTTCACCAATAAATCCAGCGATTTTTCGACCTTCTTTTTTGAGATTTTCAATAATTTCCTTGGCGTGATTTGCGTAATCAATTCCGCAGTTTTCACCAACGTATTTACCGCGATAGGAATCTGGTAATGGTAAAATATGTGTGTTTTCAGGTTTTGGAAATCCGCCGTTGCCTTCAAATTTGTATGAACTTACTTCAATTGCGGCATTTGTATTACCGTGATAGCCAACTTCAATAGCCAAAATATCCTTTCTGCCAGTAACGGTTTTTGCCATTCTTAAAGCAAGTTCATTTGCTTCGCTACCGCTGTTTACAAAATGGATTACAGATAAATGTGACGGCAATTTTTTGAGCAACGCTTCAGCATATTCCACAATATCTTTATGAAGATAACGCGTATTAGTTGTTAAAACTGCCATTTGTTTTTGGCCGGCGGCAACTACTTTTGGATGTTGATGCCCAACGTGATTTACATTATTCACGGTATCTAAATATTTTTGACCGTTTGCATCAATTAAATAAATACCTTCACCACGCACAATGTGTAAAGGCTTGTCATAACTGAGGCTTAAACCTTTTCCTAAATGTTCATTTCTGAAATGTTTTATTTTTTCGTCAGAAATATTTTCTTCCGAAGAGTTTAAATTTTCCTTAAATAGGAGATTCGGATTTGGACAAATACTTTTCCAAACATCAATTTCTGAAGGTAAAGCCACGCCATTAAAATTTTCGGCATTGCCCATTAAATCTAAGATAATCTGAAAGTGAAGATGCGGAGCCCAATTGCCATTTTCTGTAGAATTTCCCAAATAGGCAATT
Organism: Aequorivita sp.; assembly: GCA_965219125.1. Lineage (GTDB taxonomy): Bacteria > Bacteroidota > Bacteroidia > Flavobacteriales > Flavobacteriaceae > JBBSOK01. The sequence goes on along the minus strand of CBDCMO010000002.1, from coordinate 1,550,210 downwards.
AAGTCACCCTGCTTAATTTTATCACCAACTTTCAATAAGTTTAAAGAACTCAAACTTAAGTGGCCGTAAAGCGTGTAGAAATTATGGGTATCAAAAGTATGTTCCAAAATAAGCATCGGCCCATAATCTTTATCGTAATTGTTATGATGGATTATTTTAACAACACCATCAAAAGGACTGTGAATGTGCGTTTCTGCTGGCAACCAAAAATCAGTTCCCAAATGTGTCTTTCTGTATTGCAGGCCGTTATTGCCTTCACTTTTAAAAGCTTCGGTGGTATAAAAAGGGCGCGTTTCGAGATAGCCATTTGCCAAAATTGAATCTGGAAATTGCTTTTGAAATTGCTTTATTTTGAATTCAGAAATTTCAGCATCCTCATATTCCGAAAGGCTGCCTAAAAGTGTGCTGCCAACGGTCATATCTGGTATTTCAATATCGTTGAATTTAATAGTTGGAAACATCATTTTTAACGAAACTTGATTGTTTGAAGCCCAATTTTTAAATTCATTTTCATTTGGATTTGCAGAAAATCCGCAGGCATTTCGAAACGAATAATAGGCAAAATTTTCATTTAAATTAAACCATTTTTTTAGCAACGCCCAAGCAGGTTTTTCACTAATTACAAAATATGAATCTGTAGGATTTTCCTCTTTTTTAATGGAAGCGTTTGTAACCGTTGTAACCAAGCGCATTCCCACTAAAATATACAGACATTCTAATTCCGTTTCTGAAATTTTATAATGTTTATTATAACCGTCAATCACATCCAAGGCTCCCGAAAGTGGATCTGGTAAATCCATTATTGCATACGCCAAAACAATAGCCAAATCATTTATTGTTTGTGTAAAAATTGCATCGCCAAAATCTATAATTCCTGAAATTGTAGGATTTTCTAACTCTTCGGAAACTAAGATATTGTAATCGTTTATGTCATTATGAACAATGCTTTTGGGAAGTTTTTTATAAAATTCTTGTATTTCAGATAATCGAATTTGAAAATAGGTAATAATTTCTTTTTGAGAACCTGAAAATTTATTCTGAAAATTCTCCGTCCAAGCTGAATTTGCCAAATCCCATTCTAATTTTCGGTTGCTTTCCGGATGCTGAAAATCTTGCAACGCTATCGTCAAACTTCCTGCACTTTCGCCCAAACTTTGTCGCAATTGTTTTGTTTTAGGATTGACACTTGCCCAAAGTCGGCCGTCAAGCCAAGTAAGAAGTCGAACAGAAGTAGTTTTTGAAACTTTTGAAATCAAATTTCCATTCTTATCTGCAATTACCTTTGAAGTGGAGAAAGGAACATTTTTAGTTGAAAGATAATTTAAAATAGCAACCTGAAAATCGAGTTGACTTTCAACTTCTTCGGTTGAAATCTTGAGTAAAAATTTTTCTTGGGTATCGGTTTTCAGCAAAAAATTGTCATCAACATAACCTTCAAGTTTAGTTACTTCAGCAGGAATATTATAATTTTTGAAGGCAATCTCTTTGGCTTCTTTAGAAGAAATTTCATTCATGATTTCAGTAAAATGGTATCTAACAATATTACTGAAAAATGGTTAAAAAAGTTCGGTTTTTTTCAATTGGCAGTAGGACTATCACCGATTTTTAAAAGAAATGTTCAAAAAACATGTCAAAATAAGATTGTTCTTTTCTAAAAATTAAGAATTTTCCTAAACTCCTAAACTCCTAAACTCCTAAACTCCTAAACTCCTAAACTCCTAAACTCCTAAACTCCTAAACTCCTAAACTCCTAAACTCAAAGAACACCCTTTTGTTTGTTATAAAATGCATCTGCCTGCAACTGCATAAGTTCGCGGGCTTTTTTGCGTTTGTAGTCATACAATTCCTGTTCTTCCGCGATATCTGCATATACTCGGTTGTTTACATCACGGTCTGTAGTAACGAGAATATCACGCTGCATTTTTTGTTGCGAAACCCAAGATTTAAGTGCGCTTTCTTGTTCTTCCAATTTAAAATCATAAGCTCCTTTTGGCGATAATAATTTAGCGAGAATTGGTGAAGTTTCAATTGCTAAAAACAAGAGAAATATAAAGAATGAAGGAAGCCAAGGCAATTTGTCAAGCGCAGTTACACGAGCCATAAGGCCATCAAAACCATCGATGACGGCTTGAGTAGCGGTTACTTTTGTTTTGTATTCTTCGGCAATAGTTGCAATCTGTGCTTCGGCCGCCGTAATTTTTTCTGAATTGGTTTTTTTAATTTCAGCTAAAGCAATTAATTCTGCATCGTGTTTTTCTCGTTTTTCTTTATAAACTGGCCCTTTGCCTAATTTTTGGGTGCCAGCCGTTCCTTCAGCTTCGGAAATATACGTGTCGTAAAGTGCATTAACACTTGTTTCTTTATCGGACACTTCCTTTTTAAGACCTTCAATTTCAGTTTCCAAAGTTTTCGTTGCAGGCGTAAATTGCAAAGCCAATTGGTCTTTATTGGCCAATGTCATTTCGTTTTTTTCAGTAAGTAGCACTTGGTTTATTTCTTTCTCAAAAATTTTCATTTCCAACGGTTTCGAAATAACGATTGCAATAATTACCGCCAAAGCAATTCTTGGCGAAGCTTGAAGCAATTCATCAAAAAAGCTATTTCTCTTTTTAATTGTAGAAACAATAAATCTATCTAAGTTGAAAATTAAAAGTCCCCATATAATTCCGAAGAAAATTGCTGAAAAATAAGAGTCAAAAACAGTGTAAAGTGCATAAGCGGCAGCGATAGTAGCCATAACTGCAGTAAAAAAAACGGTAGCACCAATGCCAGCATATTTAGTGCGTTCGCCGGGCGAACAGTCTTCTAAAATTGCAGTATCTGCGCCAGAACAAAATATAAAAAAGCGTTGTAACATAGTTGGAAAGTAGATTGATGAAATTATATAACGCCAAAAGTGTGAGTTTGTTACACATTTTTCTAACAATAAAATTATATTAAAAAACCTGACGGGTATTGAAGACCTGTCAGGTTTGGCGCGCAAAAAAAATTGCTATTAAAATATTACAAGAACATATTTCAGGATTTTATTTAGCATCCACCCAAATTTACGAATGGATATTTGCTTACATCTATTGTAACATCATTAGTGCTTTTTTCTACCATTTTAATTGCTTCTTCGGTGTTGTATTTGTGTGGGCCAATATAAAAAGTTGCACCTTTTTTTCCAAGCTCTTTTATATATTCTACTTTATTAGTATTTGGCGGTGGTGGTGCTTGTGCTACTATAAAGAAAGTACTATTTTCGAACGCTTCATTAGGATTATTTGTTTCATCAATTTTTAATGGCGCATTACCTTTTCCTTTTACAACCTCTTGGTTAGGAGTAACTAAACGGTAAAAACCATAATCTTTGAGCGTTTCGTAAATAAATTCTATCTCTTTATTAGGAATAACATTGCTGCTAGTAATGTGAAGATTCAAAATTTTATTGCGAATGGGGGGATTTATGTCTCGATGAAATCTCTCCACTGTTTTAAGCAATGTTGCTTTTGTTGCCTGTATGCCATTTATATTGTACTTGCCATCTTCTAAAATAATAATATCGATATTTCGGGCGGTCATTTCTGATGCCTCATTGTTATTAAAGTTTGATGTCGCCATAGTTTTTGAAGAATTTGTAGGCTTAGGCGTAGGCAAACATTCTGGAAAAGGTTCCGAATTGTTTTTTTGCAGTTGCGACATCTTTTTATAAATGTTTTCAAGAATTTGTAAATCTTTCAGTTTTATAATTCTATTTTCAATTGCTACCTTATTATATTTTTTTGCTAATTTATTGTATTCTGCAACTTCTTCTGGAGTAGCATTTTGTTTTGCGGAATTTATATGGATTTGATACCATTTTTCATATTCTGTTTGCACTTCAGAATTTTCTGAAATTTTTAGCGGAATAATGTTGGATTGATTTTGTTGTGCTTTCTCAAATACTTCTTTATTACTAAACCCATAAACCAATACTGCCAAAAGCGGCAATAACAGTAAACTTCGCAGTAAAATCGCTTTTTGTGATGTGTGTGTTTTCATGATTTTAAATCGTTTTTTGATTGATGAATAATTAATTGAGTTCGCTAATGACGGAGTTAACTGCTCCCGATAGCTATCGGGTGATGAGAATGCGAGTAATGTTTTTTGATATTCAATCCGTTCTGCGCCATTTTCAAGTACAGCGCGGTCTGCCAAAAATTCGTGATTTAGTTTTATGCTGCGTTTTAAAAACCAGAATAAAGGGTTAAACCAAAATACAATTCGTAAAACTTCAATAAAAAGAATATCCAAACTATGTTTTTGCAACGCATGAGTTTCTTCGTGAAGTATTACCGATGCTGGTATTTCGTTATTTTCATGCTTTTCTTTATTGAGAAAAATATAGGATAAAAATGTATGTGGAATTACATTTTCTGACAAAAGAACTTGAATGATATTTCTATTTCTGAGAATCGGATTTTTTCTAATTTTTTGAATTAATTCAGTAATATTCTTGATAAATTTAAAACTGAAAAATGCCACGCCAATAAAATATATTGACCATAAAATTAGTGGCAAATAGTTTACTGAAGCATTCACTTCCGAAGTAATATAAGTTACAGTGGCAGCATTTGAAGTTGAAATAATTGTAGGTGAAACTTCAACATAACTTGTAAATGTGATAAACGGAATAACAAATGATGCGATTGTCATACCCAACAAATAAAACCGTTTTAAGGTGTGATTGCTTGTATTTTCCAAAACCAATTTATAGAATACAAAAAATATTAGGAGGCAGGCGGCAGATTTTAAAATATATAGTTCCATAATCAATTAATCAAGCGTTAATATTTTTTTTTGGTGGATTGATTGAACATCCAAAGTTTATTTGGGTTAATTGAATTTATTATTTTAAAGGATGTTTCTTTTTAATTTCTGAATCTATTAAAGCTTTCAATTCCTCCAATTCTGTTTTTGAAAGATTGGTTTCTTCGGTAAAAAAAGATGCAAATTGAGAAGCGCTATCGTTGAAGAAATTTTTAATCAACCCGTTTACATGTTTCGAAAAATAATCCTTCTTTTTAACAAGGGGAAAATATTCCCGACTTCTTCCCAATTGAATATAATCTACAAAATTTTTATCCTGCATTCTCTTTAAAAGAGTGGCAACAGTTGTGGTTGCAGGCTTTGGTTCTGGATAAGCTTCAATTAAATCTTTCATTAAGGCACGTTTTTGTTGCCATAAATACTGCATCAACTGTTCTTCGGAATTGGATAATTGCATCGTTTTATTTTTATTGCTCTACAAACATAGAGTAAAGTTTTTGATTCTACAAGTGTAGAGGTAAAATATTTTGAAATTAGTCGCAGTCGCAGTCGCAGTCGCAGTCGCAGTTGCAGTCGCGGTTGAGGTCGCAGTCTCAGTTTCGGTTGCAGTCACACTCTTAAATTGTTTTGTGCTAGACCTTTCAGATTTTTAAATTTTGAAAGTTCTTAACTACAAGTTCATAAAGTTTGAATTCTCAATATATAAAATTGATTACGTTTTCAAACTGCGACTGAGACTGTGACTGCGACTTTTTTACTTCAACTTCAACTTCAACTTCGATTTCGATTTCAAAAGCTATCTTTGCAATTATGAGTATAGAAAGAGAAGTAAAAAAACGCGCTAACAATACTTGCGAATTTTGTGGTAATAACGAACAAGAAAATCTATCGGTTTACGAAGTGCCGAAAACGCCCGAATTTATTAAAGGTGCGGATTCTGCAATGCTTATTTGTAAAACCTGTTTATCTCAATTGGAAGATCCTGAAACTTCTGGGGTTGAAAGAGACGCAAACCATTGGCGTTGTCTAAACGACAGTATGTGGAATGCTGCGCCGCCAGTGCAAATTATGTCTTGGCGAATGCTTCACAGATTGAAAAAAGAAGGCTGGCCACAAGGCTTACTAGATATGATGTATATGGACGAGCAGCAACTAGAATGGGCAGCAGCTGAAGGCGATGCTGAAGATAAAAGCAATGCGCTGGTGCATCGTGATGCCAACGGTGTGATTTTGCAAGCTGGCGATAACGTTGTTTTAATAAAAGATCTTAAAGTAAAAGGCAGCAGTATGATTGCAAAACAAGGCACAGCAGTGCGCCGAATTACGTTAGACCACGAAAACGAAACCTATATTGAAGGTAAAGTAGATGGACAGCAAATTGTTTTGATTACTGAATATGTGAAGAAAATTTAATAAATATCTTTTCTATGGCCGAGGGCTATTACATCTACAATTAATTGTGAATCAAAAATTTCATAAATAATGTGATAATCAAAAACTCTAATTCTATATGCTTCTCGACCTTTAAGTTTTATGTATCCTTTAGGTCTTGGTTCTGACCCTTATAATAGTATTGCATTTTTAATTGAAGAATAATAAAGGTCATGAATTTTTTGTAAAGTTTTAATAGCACTTTTCTTTATTGTAACCTTATAAGTCATACAACGTTTTATTAACGTTTCTTTTCAATAAACTCAAATGCTTCCTCTGCTACAATGGAATCTTCAAAATTTTCCTTCGCATTATCGTAAAGTTTAATGTCTTCGAGCAAATCAAATTTATCCAACATTGCTTTATATTCACTAATTGAAAGTATAACAGCTAATTTTTTTCCTTTTTTATCTGTAACAAATTGAGTTTCCATATTCAGAAAATTTTAAATAAAGATACTATTTAATATTGATAGGCACAGTAGGAATTTAATTCTCAGCTCAACAAAAAAACCTTACAAGTGTTATAATTTATTTACTCATTTCCGTAAAATATCTATAAAATTGCGGAATGGTTTCAATTCCTTTTAAATAATTCCAAATTCCAAAATGTTCGTTTGGCGAATGAATCGCATCACTATCCAGACCAAAGCCCATTAAGATACTTTTACTTTTCAATTCTTTTTCAAAAAGTGAAACTATAGGAATACTCCCGCCACTACGTTGCGGTATTGGTTTCTTTCCAAAAGTTTCTTCGTAGGCTTTTTCAGCCGCTTTATAACCCAAACTGTCTATGGGTGTAACATAAGCTTGCCCGCCATGATGAGGCGTTACTTTAACCGTAACACTATCAGGTGCAATGCCTTCAAAATGATTTTTAAATAATTCGGTAATTTTTTTCCAATCTTGATTTGGCACCAAACGCATACTAATTTTTGCGAATGCCTTGCTAGCAATTACAGTTTTTGCACCTTCACCAGTATAGCCGCCCCAAATACCATTAACATCAAGCGTTGGTCTAATACTATTTCGCTCGTTGGTTGAGTATCCTTTTTCTCCAAAAACGGCGTTAATTTCTAATGCTTTCTCATATTCTTCTAAACTAAAAGGTGCCTCCGCCATTTTCTCACGCTCCTTTTTTGAAAGATCTTCAACGTCATCATAAAAACCTGGTATTGTTATATGATTGTCATTATCGTGCAGTGAAGCAATCATTTTGGTAAGTATGTTTATTGGGTTTGCCACTGCGCCACCATATAGACCGCTATGAAGATCTCGATTTGGTCCTTTTACTTCAACTTCAACATAACTTAATCCGCGAAGTCCTGTTGTTATAGAAGGCGTATTTTTTGAAATCATTCCAGTATCACTTATCAAAATAACGTCGTTTGCTAACTTTTCACGATTTTTGGTTACATACCATTCTAGACTGCTGCTGCCCACTTCTTCTTCGCCTTCAATCATAAACTTTACGTTACAAGGCAATTGGTCAGTCTCAGTCATAAATTCCAAAGCCTTTACGTGCATATACATTTGGCCTTTATCATCACAACTTCCACGGGCAAAAATGGCACCTTCAGGATGAAGTTCTGTTTTTTTGATCACAGGTTCAAACGGAGGACTTTCCCATAAGTCTATTGGATCTGGCGGTTGTACATCGTAATGTCCATAAACCAAAATTGTTGGAAGATTTTCATCTTTTAGAATCTCGCCATAAACAATTGGATATCCGGGTGTTTCACAGATCTCAACATGTTGACAACCTGCTTTTTCTAATTGTGTTTTTACGGCTTCAGCTGTTTTTATTACATCTTTTTTATAGGCAGAATCGGCGCTAATTGAAGGAATTTTTAATATTTCAATCAATTCATCTATAAAGCGTTGTTTATTTTTTTCAATGTAAGGTTTGGCGGTTTTCATAAGTTTTTTTAACAGAAATGCTAAGTTACAAAAGACTTAATGAACCGCATAATTTATACATAAAATGCTCTACTTGTTTTTGACATATTTTATAGATTGCAAATTTTATAAAAATTATTAATTGTAGTTTGGGATTCTTGTTTATATTTGCACTCCTTTTGGGATATTCATTTAATATGCCAAAAGATTTTGATGCAGGCGTGATGGAATTGGTAGACATGCCAGACTTAGGATCTGGTGCCGTGAGGTGTGAGAGTTCGAGTCTCTCCGCCTGTACAAGACAAAAGCTTCAGTGAAAACTGAGGCTTTTTTGTTTTATAAACCGAAATAATCGACTTTTGGGAATAATTATATTCTATAATTCAATTTACTTTTTATGAATTTTAAATACTTATTTTTCATAATATTCACAATTTCTCATTTGGGTTGTATTTCGCAATCTAAAAATGATACCAAGCACATTTTCTATTTACACGGTAGAATTATTGAAGAACAGGGAAAAAATGCGTTTAGCGAAATATATGGAAATTATGAATTTTATAGTATAATTTCTGCATTAAAAGTTGAAAACGCTATCATACACGGCGAAGTTAGAACCGAGAATGTTGATGTTATTGAATATGCCAAAAAGATTTCAAAAGAGATTGATGGTCTTTTAAGACAAGGCGTTTTTCCAGAAAACATTACTGTAATTGGCGTATCAAAGGGCAATAATAGCTGCAAACATTTCCGATATTAATCCTAATGTGATTAATTATGTGTTGCTTGCAGGAAATAATAATTTTCAAGAGGAAAATAACAATTGGAAATTTCACGGACAGGTTTTGTGTATTTATGACAAATCTGATACAATTGCTGTAAAAAACTATGATTACTGGATAGACAAAGAAAACTTTACAACTACGTTTGAGCAATTGGAAATAAAAACAAATTTAGGCCACGGCTTTTTTATACAAACCTTTAAAAGATTGGGTAGAGCCAACCAAAAATTGGATTTTATCCCCAAAATTTTAATCCTCAAAAAAACTAATTGAGCTTCCAATCCAAGTGTCCTGCGTTAAATGCGAGACGTTAATAAGTTCGCCTTTGCTCATTCTCGTTAAATTTATAACTGGTTTTAGTTTTCCATTTTCAGCATCCCAGATATACAAAATACGAAGTTCAACTTTACTATTTTTTTCGGTTGAAGTTTTTACAAGCGATGCGTATTGTACCTTTTTTTGAAGAATATAATTGTTTTTATCTTTTATTAAGTCAATATCTTTTTGGGTCGGATGCAGATTGATGCCTTTTCCCGCAAAGCTGAAAAGTGGTTTTAGCACATAATCTTCAAGTTTAATTTTCGCAGGATAATCATTTAAATAAAATGACTTCGGAATATACTCGTGCTTCAATTTTGGTAGAATACATTTTGAAATAATATAAAACCAGTCGGGATGTGTGATCCATTCAACATCCAAATCGTCATTTAAATTTATATCGGTCTTTAGATTTTCGGTATTTGAAATTTCATCAAAAATTACGCGATTGTATATTTTTTTGATTGGTATTTTTCGGCCGTCTTTTTCGTAAAATAGTTTTTTACCTTCTTTAATAACCTTCGTCATACAAACAACTTCAATACCCAAAGCCATTCTTGTTGCCCAAAAATCCAACGACGTTTTTTGCTTTTCCGGATATAATTCCATCAAAATTACATTTTCAGGATTTGTATCACCTATTATAACTTTTCTTACCTCTTGTCTATACGTGTCATCATTTAAGCCACTAAAATAATAATGAAATCCTTTTTTGGGAATGTTTGGGTAATTTTTTAAAAATGCATTTCCCAAAAACGGTTGATAAAAGAATAGAGTAGGGAACGCTTGAAGCTCGATAAGTTGTGGTTCAATTCCACCATTTCCATCGTCGCACAATCCAAAATCTATCGCAAGAAAATGAGGTTTTCCTAAAGGTGCTGGAGATTGAATTTCTTTTGGAACAAAATCTGCTCTCACTTGATTAAGATCTAATTTCCAGATTTGATCAATAATAGATTCGCATGCATTGAAAACTTTCTTTTTCAATTCCGAAGAAATAAAAACGGGCGTTTCTGAAATTCTGAAACCGCATTCTTCTCCAAAAGTTTCGAGAACTTGCGCAAGCAAATCTTCATAATATTCTTCTTGATATTCTTTGTTGAATTTTTCTCTTACAGCTGGGATCATATTATGCGACAGTTAAGGTTTTTGGCACCAAACTATTTGAAGCAATTTTAAGAAACGTTGGTATGATAATACTGTTTGTTCTCAAAATTTTATCGTCGTCATTTAACGAATGCAACATGTCAAGATATTTTTCCTCGCCAAAGTTCTTCATTATATGCTTGCGCTTGTCTTCTCTTTGAAAATAGCGCAACATGCCTTCAGCATCTGCTTCTGGATGAAATTGTGTTCCAATAATTTCATTTGTAAATCTAATTCCCATTACGGCTCTTTCAAGAGGCACGTGCGGACGTATTTTTTCGCGGCACAATATTTTGCCGTCTAAACTTTGCAATTTTTTCTTCTTTGGAAGTACTACCTGATAACTGCGGGAATCTACTGCATAAAAAGGATCTTCAAGACCCTCAAAAACTGGCTCATTTTCACCAGCTTCAGTTAAATGAATTGGTAAAATGCCAAATGAGGGCGAACGTCTTTTTGTTACTTTTGCCAAATCCCAATGTAGGCAGGCAAGTTGGAAGGAATGACATACCAAGAAAACGTGTTTTTTAATTTCGAAGTTTAGGTTGTAGACCAAAATTTCATCAAGCAATCTAAAAAACTTTTGTTCCCAAACGGCACCGGTTAAAAATGGAGAACCTGGGCCTCCCGAGGAAAGAAAGATATCATAATCTTCCAATTTTGGTATTTCACCATTTATTCTTACTTCAAAGATATCATAATTACCCTTTACATCTTCTTTGGCCAAAAATTCGCCAGCTAATGTTTTTAAACAACGCATACCTTCATTTGGCTCTCCTGCATTCATATCTAAAATGGCAATTCTATTAAAATGCTCCATTAATTTTTATCCTTTTTGATTAAAATTTTACATATACCAAAATACAAAAAAATGGAGAAACGTTCTCCATTTTTGTCAAATTTCCATATTAGCTATTTGCGCAACCATAATATTTTAAAGTCCTTTTTGGGTTTGCTCTACAATATATTCCACCACCTTTTTTAGGTCGTTTGTATCGTGATAAACTTTTAGTTGTCTATCTGCGCCAGAACCTTGTTCTATCATTTGATAAACATAATTTACCTCATTACGGCAACCTAAACCGTCAACTACATCATCAATAAACTCAAGCAGCTCATTAATTAAAGTTGCAAATGGCACTTCTTCTTCCTTTCCGAAATCAATTAATTTAGATTCGATTCCCCAACGACCTGCGCGCCATTTATTTTCGTTAATAAGCACACGCCTATAAGACCTAAAGCTTTGATTTTTTTCGTGCATTTTGTGCAATTTGGCAATTATACATTGCATAATCGCCGCTATACATGTAACTTCATCTACCGTCATTACCATATCACAAATGCGAAACTCCACAGTTGGGAAAAAAGGGTGGAGGCGGATATCCCACCAAATCTTTTTCCCATTATCTATACAGTTGGTTTTTACAAGAATATCAATAAACTTGTCATATTCCGCAACACTTTGAAAATACGGTGGAATTCCGGTACGCGGAAATTTATCGAAAATCTTACTTCTAAACGATTTAAAACCAGTTTCCCGACCTTCCCAAAATGGCGAATTTGTTGAAAGTGCATAAAGATGAGGCAAAAAATAACGTGCCACATTCATAATCTGCAAACCTTCCTCTCGGTTTGGAATTGCAACGTGCACGTGCATTCCAAAAATTAAATTGGAACGCGCTACGTCTTTTAATTCGGCAATAAGCGCATCGTATCTTGGGTTTGGGGTAATTAATTGCTCACTCCAATGCGAAAAAGGGTGTGTGCCGGAAGCGGCAACTTTTAAGCCTTCTTTTGCTGCAAGTTCAATTACTTGCTGCCGTAAATACGAGACCTCATCGCGAGCATGTTGTATATTTTCACAAACATTTGTGCCCATTTCAACTACAGATTGATGCATTTCTTCTTTGATTCTTTCTTTAAGAAAAACGCGACCACCTTCTAAAATCTTCGACATTTGCGAACGAAGATTTAGATTATCGCCATCAAGAATCTGAAATTCTTCTTCAATACCTAATGTGAATTTATGCATAACTGTAGGTTTGTTACATTCGTATAAGGACTATTTTTTGCGTTTATCTACCGCTTTTGGCGCAGTTGCGTCACTAGACTTTGCAGCATCCTTTTTTACTGCTGAAGTTTTTGTTTTAACTACTGCAGGTTTTTTAATAACTGCTGGCTTGGCGGCTGCTTTCTTTGGTGCAACACTTACTTTATCAGCTTTTTTCTCTACTGCTTTTGTTGGCACTTTTTTAATAACCGATTTTTTGGCTTCTGCAGCGGTTTTTAAATTTACCTTTTTTGTTTGTTTTTTCACAGGAGAAACACAACTTTCAACATACGTTCCCCAAGATGTGTTGTTTTGGCCAGGTTTATGAGCTTCAGCTTTTTCAATTGCGCATTTTGCAGCATGTTCTACAACCCAGTCAAAATTTTCTTGACCTACAGAATTTACGTCTGCATCTGGCGCAGGATTACAAAAATCGATTGCGTACGGAATCCCGTTCCTTACAGCAAATTCAACTGTGTTAAAGTCGTAGCCTAACGCTTTATTTAATCTAAGCGTGTAATCATGTATGGTTTTCATTAATTTTTTATGCTCATCACCCGTTGTATTTGGGGTGGTTACATAACGCAAATGTGGTTCGTTACGAGGCTCGTACGGCATAATGTGTACATGTTTCTGACCAATACAATACACACGATAGTAATCTTCAAAAATAATTTCCTCTTGTAACATCATTACCAATTGCTCGGTTTCTGCATGTTTTTCAAACATATCCTCAACATCTTTTACTTTGTAAACGCTCTTCCAACCGCCACCTGCGTGAGGTTTCATATAAGCTGGAAAGCCAATGTAATTGAAAATATAATCCCAATCTAAAGGTCCTTTTAAGTTTCTGAAAGACTTTTCAGTTGTATCATCCGGTCTTGCATTTGATGGTAATAAAATAGTTTTTGGAACTGGAACGCCAAGTTGTAAGGCTAGACAGTTGTTAAAAAACTTTTCATCTGCACTCCACCAAAATGGGTTATTTAGAATAGTTGTGCCCATTAATGAAGCATTTTTCAAGTATGCACGGTAAAAAGGAACTTCTTGCGAAATTCTGTCAAAAATCACGGCGTAGCCATAATCTATACCTTGTTGTACTTTGTCTATCATAACTGGCTCGGCAACTATTTTGCCGTTACCAAGTTCGTTTACTTTGTTTATGAATGCCCACGGAAAGGTATCTTCCATTCCGAATAAAATTCCTACTTTCTTTACCATAATCTTGTATTATTAAATGTTGGTTATAAATTTTATATTTCTTGAAGAATTGGAAAAATCACAAATTTATTTTTTCTAATTCTTAATGTCAATTTCTGAGCCTGTCTGTCGCACCTTTAATAGATACCTGTTTTGAAAGCCTTACTAAAATTTCATAAATTTAAGTGTTTTGATTTTGCTTTCAATATGTATCGAATACCTAATTAAAATATGTATTTACATATTCCGGAAAAACCATTTTCCAAAGTGGCCAATCGTGTTTTATCCATTTTTTCTCATCATACCAGTAAGGTATGCCTTTTGAATCTAAAATGCTAGCCATATTTTCATTTTTTGGTTTGCAGCTGTCCCAATCGCTTGTGCTTAGTACAATTTTCAAGTTACTATATTTTGCTGCGTTTTCATTTGGCATAAATTCTTCCGGGCAATTAAAATATATCTTGGGATCTTGTAAGTTTTTCACAAAACTGCGAATGCTAAAAACGGCGCTCATTGCTATAAGGTGCGAAACAACTTCGGGAAATCTAAAGGCTGTATTGCCAGCGTGAAAACCACCAAAACTTACACCTGCCGTTGCTAATTTATCAGTATTGCATTCATTGCAGATATAAGGGATTAGCTCATTTTGCAAAAACTGCATATACATATCGTAATTGTGTATTGAAACATCCTCGGGAAGATCTTCACCGTAAAAGGTCATTGCATCAATAGTTTCTATATTGTAGAGTTTTATCTTACCGGCATCAACCATTTGCATCACAGAATCTGTAAGTCCAAAATCTGAATTTTGATCATATTGCCCGCCGGAAGAAGGAAACATTAATATTGGATAACCCCAATTTCCAATTACTTGTAGTTTCATATCCTTATTTAAAGTGTTACTGTAATAATCAATAGTTTTAGCTGCTGCCATAAATATAAAATATGAATTGTTTGAGTATCAATTAAATCAGAGCGCAAAAGTAATTTAAATTCTTAACAGTTGCATAAAATTTTTGGGGATTGCCTAATATTGCAATTCGAAAAAAAATGGATGAAAATAATCTTCGATTTTATAAGCTGTAAAGGGCGTATTTACTCAAATTTTTTAAAAAGGGAAGTTTCTTTTAGATGGGTCGCACCGCCTACTTATACCAAGTCAACCTATAAATTTCCAGTATTGTTAATGAATGACGGTCAAGATTTTACGGCTATGGAATTAGAAAAAACCTTGGCATCTGCTTACTTAAATCCTCAAATTAAACCTTTTATTTATGTAGGTATTGAAGCAGATGGAAATCGAATACAAGAATACGGAACGGCAATTTCTGCCGATTTTAAGGGAAGAGGTAAAGAAGCAGCAAAATACACACGTTTTGTAATTGAGGAATTTATTCCATTTTTGAAAGAAGAGTTTAAAGTAAGTGATAAAAAGGAAGATTATGTTTACTGCGGAATGTCTCTCGGCGGACTTTCAGCTTTAGATATTGCGTACAACAATCCAAATTATTTTACCAAAATTGGCGTTTTTAGCGGCTCATTTTGGTGGCGAAAAAAAGCTTATAAACCGAAAGATTTAGAAGATAGAAATCGCATTATTTTGGACGTAATTAAAAACGCAAAAGCAAAACACGATCTTAAATTTTGGTTTCAAGTGGGCACAGAAGACGAAGTTGCAGACCGTAACAAAAATGGGATTATCGATGCCATTGATGATACAAATGATGTTATAAAAGAGCTTCAATTAAAAGGATATAGCTATCCCGGCGATATTAAATATACATTATTGGAAGGCGGAAAACACAACCTACCAACCTGGGGATTTATTTTTCCCGAATTTATAAAATGGGCTTTTGGGAAGTAAACTTCAAGATTAAGAATTCAAGATTGAAATTACATTGGAGCAATCTCCAAAATAGCAAAAGTCCCGGATTTTATCGCAGGTCTTTTTTGCTCGCCATTTTCCGTTACTGTTGCAGCTTCATAATTTGCGGTTGGTAGATAGAGATGATGCGTTTTTGGGTTTAGACAAATAGTTCGCGCCCCTTTCTTGGTTGGAACATTTGTTAAGACTGAAAATTCATTCGCGTTTTCTTCCTGCACAACTGTCATAGTACCATCGCCGCCGTTGCTGCTGTAAACTCTTTTTAATTTTGAATCAAAAGCGCAACCATCGGTGCCTTTACCTGTTTGTAATGTTGTAATAATTTTGCCACTTTCTGCGTCCAAAACTACCATCTTTTCATTGGCGCAAACGGAAAACAAACGGTGCGTGTTGTTATCAAGACTTAAACCCGTTGGTTCTTCTCCGGGAAATAAAGACCAAGAATTTTCAACCTTCAAGGTTTCAGTATTTATTACCGTTACCAAACTTTTATCTTCAATATTTACATACACTTTTCCTTTCTCGTCGCTCACCGATAATTCTGGATTTCCTTCAAAATCAATAGTTGTTATCACTTTATTGGTATTCGGGTCAACAATGGTAGCGTTGTTGGAACGTGCGTTGAAAACAAATACCTTATCTGAAAATGGATCATATAAAATATCGTCTGGTTTTATGCCGGTAGATTGAATTTTGGTAATAAAATCTAAGGTTGTCAAATTGATAACCGTTATAGAATTATCATTTCCGCAACTTATAAAAGCGCGGTTTGCCTTTTGATCTAAAGCAATTCCGTGAACTCCTTTTGTATATTTTATAGTGCCCAACAATTCTCCTGTATCGCCATCTATAACTTGTGTTACGTCGTGGTGTGAAATAAATACTCTATTTGTAGAAGCATCTGTTGTAAGAAGATCCCAACCGCCATCGCCTTCAACAGCAAAAGTTTTTTCTATTTTATATTCTTTTGATGTATTGCCTTGCCCGAAACAAAATGACGATAAAATAGTTAATAGGCAACTGAAGAAAATGGGAGCTTTTTTCATAATTCTTTTTTTAAAGTTTACGCGGTATATTAAAAAAATGCGGTTAATAGAATTAGTAAAGTTAATTTAGACTTTTATTTTGGCGGTTACTTTATATTAACTTTATGTTTTTTTTAAAATTTATAAAAACCTCATGCTTCTTTTCCTTCTTCAATCAACTCATCAATTTCTTTTTTTTCCTCTCTATTCAGGATAGGATTGGGTGGCGTTTGTACTTTTTTTTTATGATGAATTTCATAATACATTGCGTAATGGTCGCTCCCAAAGTTTTTACTTCGCGTCATTTTTCCAACATATAAATCCCTTGTATGAAAAAGATGGTCTAGTGGAAAACGCATAAATCTATAACCGGCGTGATAGGTTGCGAAAAAACCGCGGCCTACTCGCGGATCTATCATTCCTGTCATTTTTTTGAAAAGCCTAGTCGTGCGGCTCCAAACAACGTCATTCATATCCCCACAAACTACGGTTGGTTTGTCTTCCTTTCGGATTCTGTTTCCGGTCATCATCAACTCTGCATCGCGCTCTTTTGACGTTTCATTTTCAGTAGGACTTGGTGGTGCGGGATGCAAACAGCAAAAATAGATTGGCGGATTTCCTTCAATAGGAAAATCGAAAAAAATGGAAGGCTTATCGTCTTCAATTTGAAACCTTACATCTACATTTTCCAATTTCTTTTTTGAATATAAATGCATTCCATAAAAATTTTCCATGGGCACTTTTACACTATGAGGATAAATTTTTTCAATTTCAGAAAGACAGTTTTCCCAATCTTTGTTAGTTTCCATCGCTAATACCAAGTCTGGGTCAAACCGTTTTATTTCATTTAGAAAATCGGGATAGCAAGAATTTGTTTGCAGCACATTGCCCGCCAATATTGAAACGTGGCCATCACTTTCTGCGTACGATCTTTTCCGCGGAAAAAGTGAACTGTACGGAAATACTTTAAAAACCTGATAAAGTATCGAGCCAACGAGTGCCGCGCCTGTAATCCAATCAAATGTTGAAAAATCTTCAACCAGCCAAAAAAGCAATCCCAATAAAACGAATTGAATAAAGATGGATTGAAGCCTAACAAAATCGGCAGTTCTAAAAAACCAATGCGGATTTTCAGTTGCAGGAAAAAAAGGACTTATAGTAAAGAAGATTACGAAAACGTAGAGTATTATCACGAGATAAAAATAGTGTTTTTAAAGTTTAAAAGTATAGCAGAAAATTTTTTTTGATAAAAGTGTAATGGTTAATTTTATCAAAAAATAAACGTGCTTAAAATGATGAAATTTACACTTAGCCTTATTCTTTCAATTTTTATTGTTTCCATTGCTGTTTCGCAAACCTTTACAACACCAAATACGGGTGTAAATTGGACCTTGGCAGATATTGCGGCGGCAAGTCCATCTACAATTATAATTTCGGGAAATGAATATACGTTGTTGGAAAATTTAATTATTTCAGAAAACGATACAGTGGAAATTCCCACATCACTAACATTTTTTGTAAACGCCAACCTATTAATTACCGTTTTCGGAACATTTCAAGTTTCGGGTGTTGAGGTAGAAATTACGGCTACAGATACAAATGCAATATTTGAAGGATTTAGATTTGAAGAAAATTCATCTATAAACATACAAAACACAAAAATTTCCCGAAGTGGCGGTCTTCGTGTGCTAACCGAAGATTTTACCCTAAACAATTGCGAAATTACCAATAATGAAAGTGGCGCAACTACAAGTGCGGCAATTCAATTATCGCGCGGCGTTCCTGTTATAACTAATAATGTGATAACGTTTAACGAGAATTCAGCTATTGGTTCTGCTGCCAATTCGCAGGTTTCGGCTTTTATATTCAGTAATTATATAGAAGGCAATAACACTGCAAATTCCAACAGGCCACAAATAAATTTGGGTACAACAATGCCTAATCAAGCTTTGCAAATTACCCAAAATACGATACTTGGAAATCCTGCCAATGAACAAACTGGCGGTATTGCGGTTGCCAATTTTACTGGAGGCATTATTTTAGCAAATATTGCTTTTAATATCATTAGAAATAACAGATACGGAATTACAATTTTGGGCGGCAACGCAACCGTCACGGTAACAAATAATATAATTGAAGATAACAATATTCAAAACGACCCAATTTTGGGCGGAAGTGGCATCAATCTAAATTCGTCAACAGTTGGTAATGATATTAGGCTTACGGATAATGAAATTCGCCGTAATCTTTACGGTGTTACGTTGCAGGGTTCGGCGGAAGTCAATTTGGGCGACGGCACTACAAATCAAGGTAATAATATATTTTCTGAAAATCAAAATGGCGGCCAGATTTATGCGCTTTTCAATAATACGCCAAATACAATACAAGCTAAATTTAACTGCTGGATTGAAGGTTCTGAAAGCACCGCGGAAGAAGTGGAAAATGTAATCTCACACGTGGTTGACGATCCAACTTTGGGCGAAGTAATCTTTAATCCATTTTTGTGCGGTGTTTTAGGTGTTGAAGATTTTGCGGCTGAAAGTTTTGGTTTTTATCCAAATCCATCAAAAAATGAAATCAATTTCATTAATAACTTCAATTTTGAAAAAGTTGAAATTTATGGAATTCAAGGAAATTTAATTTCTTCTTCTACAGTTTTTGAAGGCGAAAATACCATTTCAACAAACCTTTCGGCTGGTTTATATATTTTGAAGTTTAGCGGCGATAAAGTTGAAGCAACTAGAAAATTGATAATTCAATAAACTATTGAAGCAGGCAGATGTTATAATAATTGGTGGTGGCGCCGCAGGATTTTTTACGGCAATAAATGCTGCGGAAGCAAACCCGAACCTCAAAATCATCATTTTAGAACGCGGCAAAGACGTTCTCACAAAAGTAAAAGTTAGCGGCGGCGGACGTTGCAATGTGACGCACGCCGAATTTATCCCAAAAGATTTATCGCAAAATTATCCACGTGGTGAAAAGGAACTTTTAGGACCTTTCCACACCTTTATGACGGGCGATACAATTGAATGGTTTGAAAATAGGGGAGTAGAACTTAAAATTGAAGAAGATGGCAGAATGTTTCCCGTTTCAAATTCTTCCCAAACAATAATAGATTGTTTTAATTCCGAAGTAAAAAAATTTGGGGTTGACGTGCTTCTCAATCAATCGGTTAAAACTATTGAAAAAGAAGGTGAAAGTTATATACTGAAAACAACAACTGAAACTTTTTCAGCCGAAAAAATTGTAGTTGCAACAGGAAGCAATCCAAAAATCTGGCAATTATTAATCAATTTAGGGCATACAATTGAACCAGCAGTACCATCTCTCTTTACCTTCAACATAAAAGATTCCCGGATTATTGATTTGCCGGGAATTAGTACTGAAGCTTCCATAAAAGTTTTAGATAATAAAGGGAAGATTGTCATTGAAAATAACGGGCCATTGTTAATCACACATTGGGGAATGAGTGGTCCTGCAATTTTAAAACTTTCGGCTTGGGGAGCACGAATTTTAGAATCGTTAAACTATCATTTTAAAATTGAAGTAAATTGGCTGAATACCCTTTCCGAGGAAGAAGTTTTGGAGACTTTAAAAGATTTAAAAAATACACAAGGCAAACAAACAATTTTTAAATACGCTCAGTTGGAATTACCAAAGCGCCTTTGGCAAAATTTAGTGAAAGCAACGGGAATTTCAGAAAATTTGACTTGGGCAGAAGCAACCCGCGAAAACTTTTTAAACATTGCAAATCAATTAAGTGCTGGCATTTTTGAAGTTACGGGTAAAAGCACATTCAAAGAAGAATTTGTAACCGCTGGCGGAATAGATTTAAAAGAAGTAAACTTTAAAACCTTTGAAAGTAAAATTTGCCACAATCTTTATTTTGCTGGCGAAGTTTTGAATATTGACGCGATTACTGGTGGTTTCAATTTTCAAAATGCTTGGACAAGTGGTTACCTAGTTGCCAAAAATCTCTCCTAACGCGAACCCTCCAAAACTAGAGAGCAATAGTTTACTTTAACCTATTATATATGATATTTATACAATGGGAAAGACAAACAAAGCGATTAAGCTAGATAATAGAACAATAACTATTTTAAAAGATTAAGCTAAGATGATTAAACGCTCTCTTAAAAACATTATGTAATGGTGGCTAGAAGAAACCGCTTTGCGATTGGTAGAACTTAGCGAGAAATACAAAGCTATGATATACGTTTTGAAGAAATGGGATGCAGAGGGAAAATGAAAATTGTACAGCTCTGAAGAAATAAACAAGCGTTATGGCAAATATGTTATTCTTTTCTGCGGATGCCAAGAAAGATATTGAAAAGGTAAAATGCCAATATGATATTTCCCAAAATGACAGCTAACGTCACAAGCATTCAAAATAGGATTTGATACTGTTCGCAGTAAAGCTATAAAAAATTTTCGTTTTACTTTACAGTACGAAGTAAGCTTTGATACAATCAAAACATGGATGGTTTTACACCAAAGTCAGAATTAGTAATATGCAAACTAATTTTTCAGTTATTGCGCTGGAGTTTCCTTGAACGGCAATGATTGGCATAAAAGCAGAAATTATATATTATTTAAATCTTCATAAAGCTTAGCAAAAGCTTTAATTTTTTTGATTTCAGAATAAATAATATTGAAGTTACACGCAAACGCGAAATTTGTTTTACCTTAGACTTTTGCTCGCAAAAATTTAGAAAATTGAATATCCGAATATGATTGAAACGGTTTTATATTTTGAATCATAAAATACATACTTTCCCAATATTTCTCGTGGAGTAAGATATCTAAACTCAATGCTGTACTTGTCATCTAATTTATAGCCTAAACCAATTGCCCAATTATTTTTAGTTCTGTTTATATCTAAATCATCAAATATGTTGCTAGAACTTCTTGAGTAAATAAATGATGAATTGGTGGTAAAGTTTATCACATAACCGACATTAGCAAAAATTTTTGACTTATCATTTAGGAATATATAATATCGAATGCTTAAAGGTATTTCTATTGCCTTATAATCTACTGAGGCAGTTATATCACCAAGTGTGATTTTGGTAACGTTTGTAATTCTCTCATCTTTATAACTTTGATAGGTAGGTTCGGCCACTATCGACCAACTGTCTTTGTTGAATGGGAGAATAAATTCGGCTTCAATGCCCAATCTGAAATTCCATTTATTTTCAAAGTCAACATCTCTATAATTTTGGAAATTATGTACCACGCTTAGGGATGAATTGTTAATGCCTGGGCGTATATTTAGGTTAAAAAGATCTCGTTTTTGTTTTTCTTTATAATTAATAACTTCTTCATTATTACATTGGTTATATGCTACAAAAAAATTGACTAAATCTTGACGGTTATAGTCTACCTTATTTATTTTTTGCATTGAGAAGTTAGGGCATTTTAGGTTGTTAAATAATTGCTGTTTGTAACGACTATTTTTTCTGTAATCGTTGCCACTAGATTCAACTAAGTATCTTTTGTAAACCAGTTGTTCTACTTTACTACTATCTACATTAAAAAAATACTTGCTTGTATTGTCGTCTGTAAATTCATATAGATTTGCCTTTCCTTCTAACAAAACATTTAAGAAAAGTACTTTTTCTTTCATTTCTGGTTGACTGTCGTATGTAAGGTTTTGAAGTTGGTCACTAGATATATCTATATTCACAGTATATTTTTTATACTTCGAAAAATTATAAACTCCAAATTCTGTAGCTTGATTAATAGTCATCATATTCACAATGTTGTCTTCACTTTGCTTGTATTCAAAAGAGGTAGGATTATTTTTCCAATCAACATTTTTAATTAAACATTCTGTTCTATTACCTGTGTTATCAATAAAATAACCTTTTTCAAAAACTATTTGTGCGGTTGAATTTAGAGAAAAGGTTGCAATGAAAATTAGAAGTAAAAGTTTTTTCATGAATTTAGTTTTTGAAATTATTCAAAATATTTCTCGCTTTTTTAGGAATAAAATATATTTTGAATTAATATTCGTTTTTAAGATTTTAGCTGACAAATTGAATTTGGAATAATAGAATAGTCAAATTCCAAATATATGTTAATTTAATTACTACACGCTACTCGAATTTAAATTTTAATGAAATATAGTATCTGAATATTTTTTAAATGAGAGATACAATTAGTAAAAGTTATTTGAATCATTTTTATTATAAACGTTTGGATAAAAATCTACCATCCGTTCAAATTGAATTCGAGACTATTTTTAATTGAATGTCGTGCAAAGAATTGTGAAAATGAGAAATTCAAATTTTACCGAATCGAAAGTTTATTTAAAGAAATTATGGATACTATTACTAAGAATTATCAAAACCTACTTTGAAATAGTGCCTAAAGAAATAGAAGTTGTTAAAGTTGAATTTCTGAGGCACTTCAACCTATTATAAAGGTGAGGTATTTTTTGGAGAAAATATAACTGAATGATTTTTTTATAAAGAATTTACATCCACAATTTTATCCATCAAAAGATACGTGGAATTCGAAAATTCCGTGTCTTTGTTGGCAGTTGCTACTTTTTGAGCTTCTAAATAATTAGTGTTGGCATCCTTAAATTCCCCATTCAAAATTTGCCAAAAGGCTAAATTTCTCAACTTAAATTGCATCGCGGTTATGTCTGTCTTTTCTGTTAACCTTGCTTTGGCAGAAATTACTTCTTTGTCGGTTTCAACACTTTTTCTTAAGCTAAAAACTTTCCATTTATTTTCGTTTCTATCCAAAAAGCTTATCATTACATATTGCATTTTGTTGCTGTCGGTTTTGCTTTCAATAAAAGCTTTATAGCCTTTAACGCCTTCAACATCTGTGTCAAATAGTTTTTCCGAAATAATCTTACTATTTAAAACGTTTGGAAAACTGCTTGACGGGTCGAACACTAAATCTGCCAGCATCTCTTTTTTCTTGGGTAAATCCGTGTTTTTCAAAACCTTTAAAACTTCAGAAGTTAATTTTTTTGCGTCTTTAAAATTATATTCTTGGGAGAAGCCAATACTTGAAATGGCTAAGAAAATCAATAATATAAATTTTTTCATTTTTACCGATTTTATCTTTAGTGGAATAATTTGAATTTACTGGAAATTTAGAGCGAAAAATAAAAAGAATTTGAATTCGGTCAAATACGGCATTCGGCTTATTTTTAAAGACAAGAATTATAATGTTGATTTAAAGTTTTATAATTTGAATGATTCAATTATACGTTTGATAAATGCATTTGTTCTATCATCTAAAATAATTTTTTGCAAAATTCAACATCCAATATTTATTAAAACTATAAAATTAGATTTCTGCACAATGATGACATTTTATAAAATTTTCGATGTAGATATATAATCCTTAAATAAATGTATCATGAAAAAAATTATCTTTCTTCTTATTTTGAATGTTTTAATGTTCTCCAACAGTACTATTGGTCAAAATTTTGGACGCGCGGCAACAGATGTTTATGTAATGGAGATTTTTACAAGGCCGGGGGAATTTGGTACCATTCCGCTTTCGGGACCTTATTACCCAATTGATAACGTTATAACCGGAAATGCATTTACCATGTTAGGTGGCGATTTTAATGCTGAAAACACGCTTTACACATTTGTTTATACGGATCCTAATTATGTTTTGGGTATTGTAGATTTAAATACTGGAGCAGTAAATTATGCGGCAGATGTAACCGGGGTTGTTAGTAGCCAACAATTTTTATCGCAGTTATCTTATAATGTTACTAACAATACATATTATGCGCTAAGCCACGACCCAAATAACACGAATGGCTCGCAATTATATTCGTTGAATATAACAACTGGCGTGTTAACGCCCATTGGCGGTTTAGATACCATTGCAAACTGTATTGCTTTTGAAATTGACAACAATGGCATTGCTTATGCAGCAGACGCAATTACTGGAAATATTTACACTATTAGCCTAACAACGGGAGAGGTTTCGCTACTTGGCAATGGTAATCCAAATGGATTTTATCCGGTTGGACAAGGTTTTTCGCTTGATAACAGTACAAATACAATGTATGCCGTTTTACAAAATAGCAATGGAGTTATACGAAGCAGATTTTATACGGTGAATTTAACTACAGGCGCACTTACAGATCTTGGCGACGGAAGTTCTAGAAAATATACATTATTTGCCATAAAAGATCAAAATCTTGGAGTTGGGGATAATATTGTAGATGCATTTAGCATTTATCCAAATCCAGCTTCTACCACTATTTATGTTGAAAATGTGAAAGGATTAGAGATTAGGAGTGTCAAATTATATGATATTTTGGGAAGAAACACAAACGTAAAATTAATTGATAATACAATCAATATTGAAAACCTGTCAAAAGGAATCTATATGTTGAATATTGTAACAGAAGATGGAAGTTTAACTAAAAAAATAATAAAGGAATAGTTTTTTTTAATTGGGGAAAGAAACTTCTGGAATCAGTACGATTTCGGGAGTTTTTTTATTCAAAAAACAAATACATTCCAAGTTCATCATTATGAATAACAGGCTCTAATCTGTATGCCGTTTTCATATTTTCTTTATTTAAAACTTCTTCTTTTGTTCCGGAAGCTAGAAGTTCGCCGTTGTTTAATAATACCAAATGGTCGGCAAATTTGGCTGCGAGATTTAAATCGTGTACAACGCCAACTATCACTAAATCCTTTTGTTTTAAAAGTTCTCTCAATTTGTGCATAAACTGAAATTGATAATGAACATCTAAAAAAGTAAGTGGTTCATCCAAAATTAAATATCTGCAACCATCATCAGACGGATACCAAATTTGAGAAACCACTCGGGCAAAGTGAACGCGCTGTTTTTCGCCGCCACTTAATGTAAGATAATCGCGGTCTGCCATTTCTAAAACATCAAAAAATTGCATGGCTTCTTGAATAGCTTGCTCGTCTTTTGAAGTAGGTTTTACGGTAAAATGTGGATAACGCCCCATTTTTACTACCTCTTTTACTTTCAGCGGAAAGGCAAGCTCGGTATTTTGTGAAAGTACGGCGCGAACCTTTGCAAGTTCAGCAACTGAAGTGTTTTTAATATCAATTCCTTCATAAAAAACAGAACCTTCTTGTGATTTTAATTGATTGCAAATAACCTTGACCAAAGTAGATTTCCCCGCACCATTTGAACCGAGAATCAGGTTTATTTTACCAGCTTCAAAGTTTACCGAGATATCTTTGAGAATGGTCTTTTTGCCAATTTTGAATGTTATGTTATTTGCTTGAATCATATAAAAATTGACATAAGACTAATTGACGTAGGACTTATGACGGGATTGGTTAATTAATTGAAAATTTCTTTTATGAGATTTTCTATTTGTAAATATTTTTAAATTTGAATTCACATTTATATTTGTCTGGTCGCGTACTTCGGCTGCGCTCAGGATAAACCAAAGTCAAGACCTTCTACTCTCTATATTAGATTAACTTCTCGACTGCGCTCGAAGAGACATCTTAATAATTTTTAGTCTTACGTCATATGTCCTTTCGTCCTAAGTCTATTTCAAAAAAAGTAATTTTTCCGTTGAAGTAAAAAAATAAAAATAGGTACTCCAACAACTGATGTTACAATACCAATTGGTAATTCTGCCGGGCGAAGTAACATTCTTGCGAGTAAATCTGCAACGCAAAGTAACAAACCGCCGAGTAATGCACTGTTTCTAATTAAATGCCTGTTATCGCTACCATTTAGTATTCTTAAAAGATGCGGTACAATTAAACCCACAAAACTTATTACGCCTACAAAAGCCGTTGCTACGGCAACCATAATAACGTTTATTAGCAGAACTTTCCATTTCAAACTTTTTATATTTACGCCAAGAAATTGCGCTTCTTCTTCACCAATCATCAATGCATTTAGATGTTTTGCATATCGCATTGAAAGTAGAATCGTACCAACTGTTGAAATTCCAACAATTAATACTGAAGTCCAATTTGCACCGCTCATTGTCCCCAAATTCCAGAAAACGATGGAACGCGCTTGTGGATCGCGAGCTATATAACTTAAAAAGCCAACGCCACTTAAAAACAAAGCGTTTATGGCAATTCCTGTTAGTAATAAAGCAACAATAGAACTTTTGCCATTTGAGCGCGATTGCGATAGAAAAAACACCAAACCTGTTGAAAGCAACGCGCCCAAACAAGCTGCTAAAGGAAGTGTCCATTTGCCAACACTAAATCCAAAACTTGCACCCAAAGCAAAATAAAGTGCTGCGCCAAAAGCTGCTCCGCAAGAAGTGCCAATAAGTCCAGGTTCTACAATCGGGTTTCTAAATAAAGCTTGCAACAACGTGCCTCCAACAGCGAGACTTGCACCTACAAAAATGCAAAGAATAGCTCGTGGCAAACGTATCTCCATAAAAATACGTTCGGTGAGATTCATGCTTTCTGGGATTGTGAAATACTTTCTCAATGCAGAGATTATTTCATCAAAAGAAATAGAAACCGCTCCAAATTTGATTGAGAAAAATGTAATCACAATCAGCAGGATTATTAAAATTGGAAAAGTTGCTTTATTTAGTTTCAAGTTTCAAGTTTCAAATTTCAAGTTTCAGGTTTCTTGTTCAATGTTCAACCTTTCGACAAGCTCAAGGTGACAATTAAATGAATTTAAGATTGTAGATTTTGTTATCATTTTATCTCATGTCTAATATCTAAAATCTCACGTCTATTTATGTATTAGTTTTTGCAATTCAACAACATTCTCTCCAGTTCTTGGCCCTAAATAAACCATATCGTGTTCTTCAACTCTAAAAATTTTTCCTTCTTTAAACGCTCGTGTGCTTGAAATTCCGGGAAGTGTGCCAACTTCTTCGGTGGAGCCTAAACGGTCGTAGCCAAAATCGGTCAACAAAATTATATCAGGATCACTTTTGGCAACCACTTCGGGAGAAAATTGGGTCATTCCGCGTTCGCCGTCAACAGCCATTTCGCCACCTGCCCAATCTATCAATTTTCCGGCGGTGCTGTTTTTGGTCATTACCAAATAAATGTTATTTGCTTGCCCAAAATGGATAACCAATACTTTCGGTTTCTTTTCATATTTAGCGGTTTCTTGGTTGGCTTTTTCCATATCGGCATCTAACTTTTTGCAAAGTTCTTCTGCTTTTTCTTCTTTATGAAAATAAGTTCCCATTTCGCTTATTAAAGAATCTGTTCCAGCAATCGTATTTTCGTATTGCCCGAATTGTTTCATCGGTATTTTAAGATCTTTCAATTGTGTAACTACATGTTCTGGGCCAATGTTATTATCTTCTAAAATTAAGGTTGGTTTCATTGAAAGAATAGGTTCAGCTGCAAGTGCGCGATGATAGCCGATTGTTGGCAAATCTTTAATTTCGGGCGGATACGTGCTCGAAACATCAACCGCAACAATGTCTTCTTCAGCGCCAAGTGCATAAATTATTTCATTGTATTGTTTTGAAATGCAAACAATGCGTTCCTCGTGATCTTTCTTTTTGTCTTCGTTGCCAAATCTTCCGCAGGAAATTAAAGTTAGCGTGACAAGTAATAGTATGAATGATTTTTTCAGCATCTTCTTTTGTGAGTTTAATACTTTGCGTCTTTGCGCCTTTGCGTGAAAAATTAGCTCGCAAAGCCGCAAAGCCGCAAAGATTTTAGAAATTATATTTCAAATTTAATCCGCCATATAAAACGGTATCCAAAGGCGCAGGAATGTAGGCGTCATCTAATTGATTCAAGAAAAGCATGATGTAATATTTTTCTCCCGTAATATTATCTGCACCAGCATAAGCATCAATATCAAAATGACCGAAACTCGATCTGTAACCCAATTTGGCATTTAACAAACCATAGCTATCTGCAACGTTTACACCATCTGAAGTAAACGGAACTTTATCGCGATACGCATAATTTACGGTTCCATAAACACCAATATTTGTATTAAAATCTATACCTGCATTTAAAACTAAAGGTGCAACACCAGCAACATCATTACCGCTATAATCATTGTTAACAACATTACCATCGCTAATTGTTTGAAAAATAAAATCTTCGTATTTAAAATCTGAATAAGCCAAATTTAAATATGGACTAACATTACTGAAAAATCCAGTTGCAGACTGATAAGCCGAATATTTTACTAAAGCTTCTACACCTTTATTGTTAAGCTCTCCGCCGTTTGCGATATAAGAAAAAAGTGTTGTACCATCGCCTGCGGGAACTGCAACTGAAGTAAATTTATTTTTGAATTTAGCCTGAAATAAAGCCAATTCATAATGTAATGTATTGTTTAATAAATTTCCTTTTGTACCAATTTCAAATTGATTGCCTTGTTCAGCTTCGAGACCTGTATTCAACTCGCCTGTAAAACCGATAATAACATTTCCACTTACCGGCGCTTTGTAACCTTTGCTATAAGAGGCGTAAACAGAAACGTTTTCGTTGAATATTTTATTCAACGCAACGTGTGGCGAAAATAAATCTTCATAATTTGCTGAAACTTTTTGAGGTTTTCCATTTGTTGGATTGTAAGCGCGATCTTCTAAATCTAGATTTTGAGAGCTTTTGCCAACGCCAGCGGTAAAGGAAAGGTCGTATGGCATTTTTAAAATCCATTCGGTAAATAACGATTTGTTCTTCGATTTTGAATATTGATTGCTTCGTACGTTTCCAATAATGTTATAACCTTCAGGATCGTTCGGGTTTTCAACCATTGCATAACTTATGTTTTGAGAGCGTTGTTCTTGAAATTCCAATCCTGCAATTCCGGAAAGGCTGAAATCTTCGTTTAAATCGAAATTAAGATCAAAAGTTACACGTGTTCCATAATTTAATGGGTTTTTATCTGTCCAACCGCCAGCCGAACTTGCGTTTGTATTTAAGCCAGAACCATAAATTGTCGTTGTGTTGGATAGCCAATTATTAAAATCATATTTATGGCTTAAACCCGCACGAAAACTTATAACTTCACTGTGTGCATTATTTTTTATATAACGTGGATTACCGCTATAATCTTCGGTTTCGTATTGCTCAATTGTTAATTCTCCACCACGTTCGTCATAACTATTACTGAAACCAAAATAAGTGCTTACGGTTTGTTTTTCGCTTGGGTGAAAATCCATAACCGCATTAAAAAAGTCTTTTTGCGAAGCGTTATGGTCTAAATAACCATCAGAAATTTGGTGGCCGTAGTTAAGTAAAAGTGAAGATTTTTCCATACCAACCTGCAATTGCGTTGTAAAACGTGCAAGCCCGTAACTGCCAACGGTTACTTTTTCGCTAAGCGATGTTTCGCCGTTTGCAGGGCGCATTGTAGTAAGGTTTACAACACCTGCAATTGCAAAGCCGTAAAGCGAACCGGCCGGACCTTTTATTACATCTACACTGCCAACTGAGCCTAAATCTATATCATCTAAAAGTGTAATTCCTTCAGCGTCTGTCAAGGGAATATTGTTGTAATAAACCTTGTAACCTTGCCCATCAAAGTTGTTGTTTGCACCTCTAAAACCAACACCATTACCGTAACCACGAATGTTGAATTGTTGCCCAGAAGAAACCGCACGACGGTTCATTGTAACGCCGGGAACGTTCGCATTTATTGCATCGTCCAAGTATAATCCGGTACCGCGTTTTAGTTCTTTTTCTTCTAATTTTATAACTGAAACCGGTTTTTCCAAAACCTTTTTGTTATTGTCTAAAGCGCCGCTAAGTTGTACCTCGTCCAAAGCATTTATTGAAGTATTTAACGGAACATTTAAAAAGTCTGAGCAATTTTTTACCTTAATTGTTGAAGTTTCAAAACCAATGTAACTTATTGTTATTGTTGGTTTGTCTGCGCACGGAACCGAGAAGTTACCATCTGCATCTGTTGTTGCAACTTGGTTACCATTTACCTCGATTTTTGCGCCCGAAAGTGCGGCATTGTTTGCTGAATCATAGATTTTACCGTTTATATTTTGGCTAAAAAGTGTTGCACAGCATAAAAGTCCCAATAGGGAAAAATATAATTTTTTCATATTATTTTGAAATTAATTAATATACGTTTTGGCTGTATTCGTTGTGAAAACAGCCTTTAAATAGGAATTTTGAAGAATGTATATTAACTAGTTTTGGGTGGAGGGCTCGAAATTTCTAAAGCCAAAGAAGCATAATTCTCGGAATATTTAAAAAATGAAATTTTATTTTCAATTGAATATAAACCTGAATCTTTCTGCGGAAGTGGATTAATTGGTTCAAAGTATTTTACAACTTTATCGGCAGAATTTCGGTTGTTTTTATTCTTTCTTTTCTTTTCAGAATTCTTTTGAAATTCTTTTATAAGTTTGGATTCCTGATTATCGGTAAGACAATGATATATTTTGTTTCCGTTTGAAAAACTTTCTGTGTTAACTACATCAAACATTTCGCCATTAAATGAAAATTCTTCTTTATCCTTCCAATTTAAAAGATGTTCGTTAGTTGAATTAATTGAAATAGCCGTTAAATTTTCATCAGCAATTCCCGCTTTAATTTTTCCAACAATTTCTTTTCGAACTTTATGCTGCTCAATTTTAAAGAGAATATAATCGCCGCCAAAGAGATTGAAGCAAAAAATAAATAATAGAAAAGTGCCAGCAATGCTTTTCAACAAGAGAGAAATATTTTATAAAATTTTGGCTAAAGTAATTAAATTTTGAAAATAAGGGATTTAAACAAGCCTATTTAACGTTGAATGGTCTCGTAAATATGAGAAATAAAAAAAATGCCCCAAATTTATGGGGCATCCTGGTTAATAATCAACCTAAGCAGCTAAAATGTAACTTGTTATAATCCTTAAATCCAAACAATTATTCTAGCTGCTTTTTATTCAACTTCTCATCTTATCTTTTTAAAACTTTAAAAGTTTTTGAAGCACCTTCATCTGTATTCACATTTATAAAATACATTCCTCCCGCACCTTTTATTTCAGTTTGAATTGAATTTACAGAGTTATATTTTTCTGAAGAAATAGTTTGTCCTAGTAGAGTTGTTATTTGAATAGTCACATTATAAAAATTACCCCCAAAATCTATATTGAAAGTTCCATTGGTTGGATTTGGAAATGTACTAAGCTGTAAATCTAAATTATTTTGCGAAATTCCTAAAATTGCTGGTGTGGTTTTAAAAACCCAATAATCGTCCAGACCTTCATTATTATCAGCCTTGTCGCCTGAAATGTTCGAGTCTGATGAACAGCCCATTACGAAATTTCCATCGGCTGTGGGTAAAATGTACGTTCCGCTTTCGTCACCTGAGCCACCAATGCTGTTTTGATTGGCAATATTTCCTATTGCGTCTAATTTTACCAACCAAAAATCATAACCACCGTTACTGATTTCAGTTTTATCGCCCGAAATATTGCTGTTACTCCAACCTGCAATTAAGTACGTGCCGTCTGCAAGCTGTTTTACATCTCGCGGATAATCAATACCACTGCCGCCAATAGTATTCTGCCAAATAATGGCTCCATTAATGTCAAGTTTTAAAATCCAATAATCAAAATCGCCTTGGGAGTTTTCGGTTTTATCGCCTGAAATGTTAGATTTTGAATATCCTCCAACCAAATAACCGCCGTCAGCAGTTTGAATCATATCCCTAAAGGTATCACTGTCATTGCCGCCAATTGTGTTTTCCCATTGTATGCTTCCGTCGGTATTTAATTTTACAATCCAATAATCGTTTCCGCCAAAATTTGCTTCTGTTTTGTCGCCAGATATTCCAGAAGTTGAGAAACCACCAATAATATAACCGCCGTCGTCAGTTTGAAAAGCAGCTTGTGGCCTATCTACCAGATTACCGCCAATACTGTTTTGCCAAATAATATCGCCATTGGCATCTAACTTTAAAGCCCAATAATCACGTTGCCCATTGGTTGGGTCGGTTTTGTCACCAGTTACATCACTATCAGAATATCCTCCCACAAAATAACCTCCATCGGTTGTTTCAACAATATATGTATCAAATTCTGGTTGATTGCCACCATACGTTTTTTGCCACATTATTTCTCCGACAGTATTTAGTTTTAGAATCCAATAATCCAATCCGCCACGACTATTTTCAGTCTTATCGCCAGATATATTGGAATCTGAACCAGAACCAACTATATAACCACCATCTGAAGTTTGCTTCAATGAAATTAGAAAATCGTCGCCACTGCCGCCAATAGTATTTTGCCAAATAATTGTGCCAGTATCGTCAAGTTTTACAAGCCAAATATCTATCTGCCCGTTGCTGTTTTCGGTTTTATCGCCCGAAATATTGCTAGTAGAATAGCCGCCAAGAATATAACCGCCATCTGCGGTAGCTTCCATTGCAGTCATAAAATCGGTATCGCTACCGCCAATCGTGTTTTGCCATTGTATTGCAGGGTCTTGGGAAAAGCCGCTGTAAATGCTTGCAAATAGGGCGACTAATGTGATGTAAGATTTCATATATGGTATTTTAGGATTATATACCAACATCGTGAAACGTTTAAAATGTCATCACGAAATTAATTTAGACTTTTTGAAACACGACTTTTTGACGTACGACTAATTATTAAAATTTAGATAGTTTTAAAGTGGAATTCGATTGACATTATTGAAGAGAAAGCGGAAATACCGAAGTATTGTAAGATTAGATTCACTATTTTCCTATAAACTAGAACAAGAAACAAGAAACAAGAAACTTTTTTAAATTCCCTTCTTCCTCCGAATTAGTAGAAAATAAATCAGCAGCAACAAAAGTATTCCACCCAAAACCCACCACCAAACAGAAATACCTTCATTAAAATCTATTGGCGAAGTGTCACCAATTAAAACCAAACCTGCCCAATATTGTGGCGACGCGGTTCTGCCTTCAGCAGTTGCAATATAGCTTAATTTCGCTTTACTTAAGGCCTCATCTTTTGGCATTCCTTTGGCGAGGTTGTCGTAAAAAAGTTTAACGATTTTTGCGCTGCTTTCTTCGTCTATTTCCCAAAGACTGGTCAAAATACTTTCGCTGCCCGCGTAGTTAAATGCGTGTGCTAATGAAATCATTCCTTCGCCGGCTTGGTAGGTTGGTTTGCCCGTTTCGCAAGCGGTTAAAATGGCGAGATTTGATGATAAATCTATATTATAAATTTCGTAGGAATATAATGAGTTTGCATCATAATTCGCTTCGCCGTCCGTTTGTTTTGCAAAAATAAGTCGGCTTAATTCTGGGCTTATGTTGTTGCTTTCAGCGTGTGTCCCTATGTGTATTATTTTATGTTCCTTGGCTTGGTTTACAAAAATTTCTTTGCTTGCGTTTTCGTTCACAAAAAAATCGCCTTTAAAAACTTCGGCATATTGCTTTACCAAATCTTCGCTGAAAGGTTGTGGCAATAAATTTAAATACGTTCTATCTAATTGAACCGAATCTTTGATAGCCACAGCATATTCATCTTTCATTTTTTTGTTGAAACCGGGCGCAAAGGCTATAAATTCTGAAGAATAACCGGCAACTTTACGGTTGTCTTTAAAGAGTAATAAACTGAAATTATACGAAATATCATACTTTGCCAAAAGGCTTTTTGTTGAAAGTTCTTGAAAATCTTTAATAGGTTTTGGCGTCAACGTTTCAAAACTTAAATTGAATAAATCTCTATCAGGAATGATTACTACTTTTCCGGTCTTCACAAATTCTTCGAGCGGAAACCATAATGAATTATATAATTCGTGCAACATCGGGCTCATTTCTTCAACCGAAAAATCATCATTTTTAAGTTTTGGAATATAATTTTTTACTGTTGAAAAATTCAACTTTATCATTTTTTTGATAGTGCCGGAAACCACAAAGGCATACAAATCTTCTTCAATAAATATATATCTTACAACCGTTGTATTTTCAGGGATTTTCTGTTGAAGATCTTTTATAGATTCTTCCAAAGTTGCATATCGCATTTTGTAATACTTCGGATATTTTTGCTTCAAAGTATCCAAAAACACTTCCCAATTATCAGATGCTTCGAAAAACGGAGAAATTCCGCCGTCTTCAGAATCTTCTAAAGACGTTACCATTTTGCTCTTTAATTCTTTTTCCCTTTCTAAAATTTCAGCAGGAACATCTTGAAAAGCCACATTATCCCGAAGATTTAATCGAGACCTGATACGACTGTAAATACTAGATTCGTGAAGCGCGATGAGGTTGTCTAAATATTGGTCGTCGTTCGTTATTTCATAAAGTTCGAGACGTAACTTTTCGGCGAAGTTCAATAAATCTTCATTTTCCTTTAAAAGCAACGTATTGTCATCATTATTATTAACCACTTTTTTGCGCTTGTCTAAAATGTTGATTCCTTCTTCAACTTCATTTAGAAGATTTTTAAGCAATGTTGCATTTTTCTCAGTCGCCAAAAAATATTTAGATTGCGCATTAATAAGTAACGCCTGCGGTTTTCTATATTGGCTTAAAATTGAATCGGTCGCACTAATTTTTTCCCCTTCGCGGGAAAGATTAAATTTTAAAGCTTCATCGCTATATTTAATTGCTTCGTTGTAATTGTTGAGTAAATACTGAACTTGCGCAAAATTTATAGTGTGATAAAATTCCTGAAGTGTATTTTTAAAATCGCCTTTATGTGTAAAATCATACGTCTCTTGCGCCAAACTAATTGCCTTTTCCCGATTGTTGTTTTTGGCAGCGAACACCGAATATTCTAGAATATTATCCAAAAAATCCTTTGAATAATCTGTACCCATTGAGTTTCGATAGGTTGTTTCAGCACGTTCATAAAATTTTGAAGCATTTTCAACATCACCCAAAAAATCATAAATTGTTGCCCGTGTAGATAATGCTGCAGCTTCCCAATATAAATCGGCGCCAGGACTTGTTTTTAGAAGGTTTAAAGCTTCATCTGCATTTACGGCAGCACCTTCAAAATCGCGACTTGCTGTTTTTGCTTCCGCCAAAATTATATTTGAAATGATAATATTTATATCATTTTTTTCAAACACCTTTTTTTTCTGTTCAAAGGAATATTCAATTAATTCCTGCGAGCGGGAATATTCTCCAAGCGTATTGTAAAATGTTGCCATATTATCAATCGCCGCAAATTGATTGTTTTTAACTTTATAGATTCGCGCCTCGTCGGTCGAACGATTTATATATTCTTGAAAACCCGCAATAGCTTCTTCCGAAATTTTGATGGCTTCCTTATTTTTTCCCAGCGCATTGTTTAATACGGCGAGGTTCATTTTTACCAATGCCGGACGGTAATAACGATTCATTATATCACTTTCATCTGTGTTTTCGAGAGCTTTTACAGCCTCCTGAAAGTAGTATTTGGCACTATCCAGCTTTCCTT
Source organism: Aequorivita sp. (assembly GCA_965219125.1). Taxonomy (GTDB): domain Bacteria; phylum Bacteroidota; class Bacteroidia; order Flavobacteriales; family Flavobacteriaceae; genus JBBSOK01. The sequence goes on along the minus strand of CBDCMO010000002.1, from coordinate 1,514,361 downwards.
CTTGCCACATTGCACCACCAAGCGCATTGTAAACTTGGTTGTAAAACACGTAATCATCTTTACCAGATTTTTTTAAGAGTCGCAATGAATTTTGATAGTGTTGGTTAGACAATTTAAAATCGCCCATTTTAGCTGCATAGTAGCCACGGCGATATTGTACACCTGCAATATCAGTATTTTTTGGTTCTTTATTCTTAAGGGCAAACGACGAGGCAGATTCCAGCAATTGGTATGCTTTTTTATGTTGGCCTGCGTTATCATAAATCCATCCCAATTCTGTAATAGCTTGAACAACAAAATGTGGTGAGGCATTTTTTGTTATAAAATCTGTAAGTTCTTCTGCTTTTTTTATAGCCTTTTGTTTGTTTTCATCATTAAGTTTAAAACTACCTTCAAACTGAAGGTAATTATATAAGCTATCATAAATTTTATTTTTTTTATATTTCGAAATATTTTCTGAAACTAAAATTTTTGCTTTTGAAAGCGAATCTTGTTCAATTAAAGTTTGAATATATTTTACGGTTGAAATAGGTTTCTGGGCAATTAGTTGAAAATTGCTCGAAAACAACAGAAATATAAAACTAAGAAGAAATACTCTTTTTTTGAATATCGAAACTAAAGACATAGCAGTTTTGATTATGAAATAGTTGAGGGGATATATAGGCGGAAGATACAATATATTTTCTATTTGAATGAAATAGATGTTTTCGAGAAATTAAATGGCTGTCATTTAAAAATAAAAAATCTTCAGAATTGAAGATTTTTTGAAAATTGAAACGATATGTTGAAAATTAGAAGTTAATCCAAATCCATTTCAGCCAATATTTTTTTACATTTTTCTGAACCACATTTTTCAAAAGTAGCTTTTGCTTTTTCAGAATTGTCGGCTTTTAAATATGCCATTCCCAAATAATAATACGTATCATTTTCTAAGAAACCTTTGCTGTTTTTTGTTGCATTTTCTAAATATTTTTCAGCGTTTACAGCATCACCTTTTGCAAGATATGAAACGCCTATAAAATAATTTAAGGTATCATTTTGGGTATCTTTTTGTTGCAATTTTTCCCATTTATTTATAGCTGTGTCATATTCTTTACGCTTATAATCTACCATTGCATCGTAAAATTCAAAATCGCTAGTTGTTCCCATTTTTGTAGGTAAACCTGGGTCTGGCGTAAAATGTGAACCAAAAAGTTTTGCGTTTGTTGGCGTTTGGTTTGTATATAAAAACAAGCCCAACGCTAAAATTATAGATGCGGCTATTGAATATGGAATCAATTTTTTAATGAAACTTTTCGAATTATTTTCAGAATTTAAATCAGAAATTTTATCACTTTTTTCAGCGCCAATTTCTTCATGAAATTTATCGAGTTCAACTTTTAGCGAAGCACTTTCAATACCTAAAATAATCGCTTTTGTTTCTTCAAATTGTGTTCTAAAAGCGGCGTCATCATTTAAGCGAGTATCAAATTCCAAACGCTCGGCAGCGTTCATTTCTTTGTTAAGATACCTTTCGGCAGCTTCTATATTTTCGGGGGATATGTTATTTGGTGTTTTCATTTTTTAATTCTCACTTTCTTTAAAAGCAAGTTTTTTAAGTTGCTGTAAACAGCGGTATTTTTTGTTTCGTACAGAGGCTTCTTCCAAATTTTGAATTTCAGCAATTTCCCGCATCGATTTTTTGTTAAAATAGAAAAGCGTCAAGACATTTTTACATTCTTCGCCCAATTTTGAAAAAGCATCCAACGTGCTATCCATTTTTAGTTGAAAATCATCTTCAATATTTTCATCGGCATTTTCAGAAAGGCTGCCACTTAAATTTTCAGAAATTCCTTTCGTTTTTTTAAACTGTGCCGAACGTAAATAATCTGTCCATTTATTTTTTGCAATCGTAAATAAATAACCTTGCAAAGCCGTTTCATTTAACGGCAAAAACTTATCTGCCTTTACATTTTGGTACGTTGCCAAAAAAGCTTCTTGGTATGCATCTTTAGCCTGCGGAATTGAACCACTATTTGCTAAAATATACTTTTCAACTTTTTGATAATTATTTAGGTACAATTTTTTTAGAACCTGTTGGTCATTATTTCTAATGGCCGAAACAAGCGTATGTTGTTTTTCTATTTCCAAAACTTTTCCCATACTGTGAAGTAACGGGAAAGATAACAATAATTTTTTAGGGTTAAAACTTGGATTTAAATTTATTCGAGCTTGTTGAAAATAATCAGATTTTTAAAATGCAATTTTTACTTTTATTTCATTTAGTTTAACTGTTTTATTGTTTAATGTCGATTAATAATTCTCACATTTACTACAACATCGAAACAGTTATAAAATGTCATCACGATATTTATAAAAGAAAAGTATTTTTGTCGAAACTATTTTCTTCGGAAGAAAAAAGGAATAGAAAAAGAAGAATTTATAATTATGGTTGAAAAGAAATTTATACCTGAAATATATAGTAAATCGGTTGAAAAAGGAAGTGTTTCCTGCCAATCGCCAAGCAATATTGCTTTGGTAAAATATTGGGGAAAATATGGCGAGCAGTTGCCAAAAAATGCTTCAATTAGTTTTACGCTTTCTAATTGTAACACAAAAACAACCCTTTCTTTTGAAAAAATTGCAACAAGCAATGATTTTAATTTTGAAGTTTTTCTCGACGGAAAAACAGAAGTTCCATTCGAACCGAAAATTCAAAAATTCTTTGAAAGGGTAGAAGTTTATCTGCCTTTCTTGAAGGATTATAAATTTAAGATTGAAACATCGAACAGTTTCCCGCACAGTTCTGGAATAGCTTCTTCAGCAAGTGGAATGAGTGCTTTGGCTGTTTGTTTGGTTGCGTTAGATAGGTCATTTAGCGGAGCCGAAATGGGCACCTCGGCTCCGCTCGGCGACCGAGATTCAAAATCCTCACAATCCCGGTCATTGAGCGGAGCCGAAATGTCCGCTTCCGAAATGCAAAAAGCCTCATTTTTAGCCCGTTTAGGCTCCGGAAGTGCTTGCAGAAGTCTCGAAGGTCCAATAGTAAGTTGGGGAAATCATCCAGAAATTAAAGAAAGCAGCAATCTCTTTGGAACAAAATATGCTGGAAAAGTGCACAAAAACTTTCAAAATTATCAAGACACAATTTTATTGGTAGATAAAGGTGAAAAGCAAGTAAGCAGCACCGTTGGCCACGATTTAATGCACAATCATCCCTTTGCAGAACAGCGTTTTAAGCAGGCAAATGATAATCTTTCAAAATTAATTGAAGTTTTTAAAAGCGGTGATCTTTCAGAATTTATAAATATCGTTGAAAGTGAGGCATTAAGCCTGCACGCAATGATGATGACGAGTATGCCTTATTTTATTTTGATGAAACCAAATACACTTCAAATCATAAACGCAATTTGCAAGTATAGAGGCGAAAACGAAAGCAACATCTGTTTTACATTAGATGCCGGCGCAAATGTGCATGTTTTGTATCCGGAAAATGAAAAGGAAAACATTCAAAAATTCATTGAAAATCAACTTTCGCAATTCTGCAAAAACGGCGAATTTATTCATGATTTTGTTGGTTTGGGTGCGAACATAATTTAAGATTTTTTGCTTTTTATTTTGAAGAATAATCTTTGCACTATAAATCAATGACTTGATGATATGTAACAAGATATGTTTCTGCAATTAACTTGTTAAGTTTTTGTATCTTTGCCTTATTTTTATGCTTATATTTTAGCAACTAGTTACAAACCTATGCGCGGACCTTTATTTTATTCTAAAATTCTTCTTTTTGGTGAATATGGCATTATTAAAGACTCAAAAGGTCTTTCAATACCTTATAACTTTTACAACGGTGCACTTAAAATTGATGAAAATCATATAGTTGCCACGCATAAAAGCAATCAAAATTTAAAGCGTTTCTCTGCTTATTTGCACACAATTTCTGCTGAAAATCCAAATTTGGTTTCATTTGATTTTAATGCTTTAGATACAGACATAGAAGCTGGATTATATTTTGATAGTAGCATTCCACAAGGTTATGGTGTTGGTAGTAGTGGCGCCTTGGTAGCTGCTATTTATGATAAATATGCAAACGATAAAATTACCGTTCTTGAAAATCTTACTCGAGAAAAATTACTTCAACTAAAAGAAATTTTTGCCGAAATGGAATCCTTTTTCCACGGTAAATCTTCTGGTTTAGACCCATTGAACAGTTATTTAAGTCTGCCAATACTTATAAATAGTAAAGATAATATTGAACCTGCCGGCATACCTTCACAAACTGAAAACGGAAAAGGTGCAGTATTTTTACTAGATAGTGGAATTACAGGCGAAACCGCACCAATGGTACAGATTTTTATGGAAAATATGAAGCAGGAAGGTTTTAGAAACATGCTTAAAAACCAATTTGTAAAACATACCGATGCTTGTGTTGAAGACTTTTTGAAAGGCGACGTAAAGTCATTATTCCACAATATAAAAGATCTTTCAAAAGTTGTTTTAGATAATTTTAAACCAATGATTCCTGCGCAATTTCATAAACTTTGGAAAAAAGGAATAGACACAAATGCTTATTATTTAAAGTTATGTGGTAGCGGCGGTGGCGGTTATATGTTGGGTTTTACCGAAGATATAGACGAAGCGCGCAAAGCCTTAAAAAATTATAAATTGGAAGTGGTTTATAACTTCTAATTTTATAATTAGATTTCAAAAAATTCCATTTTAAAATTTCATGTTCACTCGAAAACAAAAACATCTTTTACTGAAGTTTTTCAGTCTGTTTTCGATTGTACGCGGTTACAATATTCTTGTAATTATTCTTGCCCAATATCTTACTTCAATTTACATTTTAGCGCCAGATTTAAATGTTTGGCAAATTATTTTAGATGAAAATCTTTTAATGATTGTATTGGCATCCGCCTCCGCCATCGCATCTGGCTATATTATAAACAGTTTTTACGATAGCGAAAAAGACTTAATAAATAGGCCAAATAAAACAATGCTGGACAAGTTGGTAAGCCAGCGAACAAAATTGAGCAGCTATTTTATTCTCAACTTTCTTTCTGTAATTTTTGCGAGCTATGTTTCGTTTAAAGCAGTTGTATTCTTTTCAATTTACATTTTTGGCATTTGGTTTTATTCGCATAAATTAAAACGATATCCGTTTATTGGAAATATTACAGCTGCAATTTTATCAGTTGTGCCGTTTTTCGCCGTTTTTATTTATTATAAAAACTTTGATCTTGTAATTTTTGTACACGCCACATTTCTTTTTCTATTGATTTCTATGCGCGAATTGGTAAAAGATTTAGAAAATCTGAAGGGAGATTTAGCGCAAAATTATAGAACAATCCCAGTAGTTTATGGGGAGAAATTATCGAAATACATGCTCACAATTTTAAGCGTTTTAAGTTTGATTCCGGCATTATTATTAATATTGAAATTCGATATAGGTTATATGACCTATTTTTTCTACGGAAGTATTTTAGCACTCATTTTATTTCTGACTATTCTCTGGCATTCGGCAAAAAAAATTCATTATTTAATTCTACATCTTATATTGAAACTTATAATTGTAGTTGGGGTTTTAAGTATCGTATTGATTAACGTGAGTTTACTTATTTCAAGATTTGAACATTATATTTGAAATCCAAACTGTTACAACCTTTTACCATATTTAAACTTTAATTTTCAACCCAAATAATCATAGATATATAAAGTATCTTTGCCAAAAATTATACAAATGAGCAAGCAGGAAAATAATAGAGGAAAGGCAAGTGGCCGCGGCGCAGATAATAAACCTAAAGCAAGCGCGGCAAGAGGAAATGCTCCATTTAAAAATGACGGGCCAAAAAAGAGTGCAGTAAGAGAAAATGGGCAATTTAAAAGTGATGAGCCAAAAAAAAGTGCCGAAAGAGAAAAGTCCCCACTTAAAAGTGATGGGCCAAGAAAGAGTGCACCAAAAAAATTTGAAGTAAAGAGCAAAGATGGCTTGCGATTTGATAAAAGTGGTAAAGAAGTTGGCCGTAGGGAGAAATATTCACCTGCGCCAATGAAGACAAAAAGTAAGGATGATGGAATTCGTCTTAATAAATATATTGCAAATAGCGGTATTTGCTCGCGTCGTGAAGCTGATACGTTTATCACGACAGGTTTGGTTACTGTAAATGGTAAAATTGTGAATGAAATGGGCTATAAAGTTGCCCTGCAAGATGATGTGAGATTTGATGGCCGCCGCGTAAATCCTGAGCCAAACACTTACGTGTTGTTAAACAAGCCAAAAGGGTTTGCCACAACCGATAGTGAAAGTAAAGGCAATACGGTGATGGATCTTGTGGCAAATTCAACTACAGCAAACATCAAGCCTTTTGGACGTTTGGGTAGAAATGCAACAGGATTGCTTTTATTTACGAACGATGATGAATTTGTTCAAAAATTTTCCAAAAAAGGTATTGTACGACTTTTTCATATTGAATTGGACAAAAACGTAAAGGCGGAACATATGCAGAAAATTCGAGAAGGCCTTAAAATAGATGGTACTGAAATAACTGTTGAAGAGGTTGACTATGTTACCAATGCAGGTAAAAACGAAATAGGGTTAAAAATAAAGCATACGGGAAATAGTATTATTAGAACAATTTTTGATCATCTTGGTTATGATGTAGTTAGGGTAGATTGCGTAACATTAGGACCCCTTACCAAAAAGGATTTAACACGAGGCAGATGGCGATATGTAACAGAAAAGGAACTTAATATGTTCGCAATGATATAAAGTTTTCATTAATATTGATTTTCACATTGCAGTAGTTAATTTTTTTTTACACATTTGTATCACTATTAGTAACTTATACTTTCAATTACGTTTTTAGAAATATGACGTTTACCAAATCAATACTTCTTTTATAAAATGAAAATTCTACATTTTCGTTTTTGCAATATAGCCTATTCATCATTTTTTGATGAAGACAAAAGCTTCAAATTCACCTTAAAATCCTGCCTATAATTGTACGTGAATTTCGTTAATTTTTTGTTATTCTACTGTTATCATCGTTTTTGTGGACAGAGATTAATAATTTTCAAGAAAACTATCGCTAAAAAATAATGAATACAAAATATATAGATTTAATAGACCAAACGTACTATTTTCCGCAGGAAGAATTTACGCTGAATGATAATGGACTGGAATTTCACGGAGTAGATTTAATGAAATTGGTTGAAGAATACGGCGCGCCCTTAAAATTTACGTACCTCCCAAAGATTTCTGAAAACATTCATAGAGCAAAAAAATGGTTTGCAGATGCCATTGAAAAAAATAATTATAAGGGAACGTATAACTATTGTTACTGCACCAAAAGCTCGCATTTTAAACATGTTTTAAATGAAGCGCTTAAGAATGATATTCATGTTGAAACATCTTCAGCTTTTGATATTGATATTGTTGAAAATCTAAAAAAACTAGGAAAGATTAACGATAAAACTTTTGTTATCTGCAACGGTTTTAAGCGAGACCAATACATTACGAATATTTCGAGACTTATAAATGAAGGTCAAGAAAATTGTATTCCCATTATTGATAATCTTGAAGAAATAAATTTATTATCCGACGGTATTAAAGGTGATTTTAACGTTGGTATCCGAATAGCTTCAGAAGAAGAACCAAAATTTGAGTTTTACACTTCAAGACTTGGTATCGGTTACAAAAATATTATTCCTTTTTACGAGGAGCAAATACAAAGTAACGAACGTGTTCATTTAAAAATGCTCCATTTCTTCATTAATACAGGAATTAGGGACACAGCCTATTATTGGAATGAATTGGTAAAATGTTTAAAAGTTTATGTTAGGTTGAAAAAGATTTGTCCATCTCTTGATAGCTTAAATATTGGTGGTGGGTTTCCTATTAAAAATTCGTTGGCATTTGAGTATGATTATAATTATATGATTAACGAGATTTTAAACCAGATAAATATTACGTGTGCAGAAGCAGATGTTCCTGTTCCTAATATTTTTACCGAATTTGGAAGCTTTACGGTTGGAGAAAGCGGTGGCGCTATTTATGAAATTTTGTATCAAAAGCAGCAAAATGATCGAGAAAAATGGAATATGATTAATTCATCTTTCATCACAACACTGCCCGATACTTGGGCTATTAGTAAACGTTTTATTATGTTGGCAATTAATCGGTGGAATGATGAATATGAAAGAGTTTTATTGGGCGGTTTAACCTGTGATAGTGACGATTATTATAACAGTGAGCAGAATATGGCGGCCATATATCTTCCTAAATTTAGGAAAGAAAAACCTTTGTATATTGGCTTTTTTAATACAGGAGCCTATCAAGAGACAATTGGTGGATATGGCGGATTGCAGCATTGTTTAATTCCGTCTCCAAAGCATATATTAATTGATAAAGACAAAAAAGGCAACATCACAACCAAGCTTTTTTCGCCACAGCAAACAAGTAAAGAGTTTATGGATATTTTAGGATATTAAGAAATTTAAATTTCAAATTATATAATAATAACTTGTACAACTAAAAAGTAGATATTTAATTTTTTCAAAAATGAGCACTCAAACTTACGCCGGTATTCCGCAGCAATATGCAGCTTTGGAGACTTCAAAAATTGTTTTAATTCCTGTTCCGTATGACGGGACAAGCACTTTTCAAAAAGGTGCAGATAAAGGTCCAGATGCTTTTTTGCATGCTTCTGAAAATATGGAGCTTTACGATATAGAAACAGAAACTGAAGTTTACAAACAGGGTATTTATCTAACGGATGCAGTTACGGAAAATTCAACTCCAGAAGCAGTTGTTGATGCGGTTCATAAAATTACAAAAGAGCACATCATAAAAAATAAGTTCGTGACCATTTTTGGTGGGGAACATAGTATTTCAATCGGTACTATTAGAGCATTTAATGAATGTTTCGAAGATCTGACAGTATTGCATATTGATGCGCATGCAGATTTGCGTAAGGATTATCACGGTACAAAATGCAACCATGCGTGTGCGGTATATGAAGCTAGCCAGAATACAAATTTGATTCAAGTAGGAATTAGAAGTATGGATGTTGCAGAAACAAGGGTGCTTGACGCGGAAAAAACATGGTTTGCGCACGATATGGCAAAAGATGAGTATTGGATGGATAATGTAGTCGAAGCTCTTGGCGAAAATGTATTTATAACGTTTGATTTGGACGCATTAGATCCTTCAATTATGCCATCTACCGGGACACCTGAGCCGGGCGGATTATTTTGGTATGAAACTTTGGAATTTTTAAAGCTTGTTTTTGAAGAAAAAAATGTGGTAGGGTTTGATATCGTTGAACTTTGCCCAAACGAAGCTGATAAATCTTCAGACTTTTTAGCCGCCAAATTATATTATAAAATGTTAAGTTATAAGTTTGCGGGTGCTGAAGAAGGAGATGAATATGAAAGTAATTTCAGCGAAGCAAAAAAAGGAATTTCTAAATTGAAAACAGAAGAAGATGAGTACTAGTAAAGGAGCAATTTCACAATTTATTGAAAAATATTATTTACATTTTAATTCTGCAGCACTCGTAGATGCTGCAAAAGGCTACGAAGAGCAGTTAAACAATGGATCGAAAATGTTGATTTCATTGGCAGGTGCAATGAGTACTGCAGAATTAGGTAAAATCTTTGCCGAAATGATTCGGCAAGATAAGGTTCATATTATTTCCTGTACAGGCGCAAATTTAGAAGAAGATATTATGAACTTGGTAGCACATAGCCATTACAAACGACTGCCAAATTATCGCGATCTAACGCCACAAGACGAGTGGAATTTGCTTGAAAAGGGATTGAATCGAGTAACAGATACATGTATTCCTGAAGAAGAAGCGTTTCGAAGAATTCAAGAACATATTGTAAAACTTTGGCAAGAAGCCGAAGCAAAAGGAGAAAGATACCTTCCGCACGAATATATGTACAAACTTCTTCTAAGCGGTGTAATGGAAGAACATTATGAAATAGATTTAAAAGATTCTTGGATGTATGCTGCTGCTGAAAAAAACTTGCCCATAGTTTGTCCAGGTTGGGAAGATAGTACAATGGGCAATATTTTTGCCAGCTATGTATTGAAAGGCGAATTAAAAGCAAGCACAATGAAAAGTGGTATAGAATATATGACGTTTTTGGCAGATTGGTATACAGATAATTCGAGTAAAGGAATTGGTTTCTTCCAAATAGGTGGAGGGATTGCGGGAGATTTCCCGATTTGCGTTGTACCAATGTTGTATCAAGATATGGAAAGAACAGATACACCATTCTGGAGTTATTTCTGCCAAATAAGTGATTCTACTACCAGTTTTGGTAGTTATTCTGGTGCTGTTCCAAATGAAAAAATTACTTGGGGAAAATTAGATATTCACACTCCAAAATTTATTATTGAAAGTGATGCAACAATTGTAGCGCCTTTAATTTTTGCTTATTTACTTGATATGTAAAAAAAAATTTGCGCTATTGAGACAAATGTCTTAAATTTGTAGACAAATAAATTTGTTATGAGCTACGAGCAAATACAATCCGAGTTTAACGATGTAAACGAACCACTTAGTATTTACATTAAAAGTGTTTCTATTGAGAAAGGGAGTCTTTCATTTTTCGATTTTTTTCAAGATAAAATGCTTGTAATAAATGCCATAAGAAAAGGTTTACCGTATAAAATTTTCAATCAAATTAAAAATTTCGTCCCGTTTTCAGACAACGATTGGGCTTCATACTTAGATATTTCTCTTAAGTCATTACAGCGCTATCGCGATGATGTTGGTTTTTATTTTAAGCCAATTCACACAGAAAAGATTCTTGAACTTGCTGAAGTTACAACTTTTGGTGTTTCGGTATTTGGTAATTCAGAGCAGTTTTATAGTTGGTTAAAAACGCCTTCTTATGCATTTAACAATTTAAAACCGGCAGAGCTCATTAGAGATAGTTATGGTAAAGAAATGGTAATGGCAGAGCTTAATTGTATTGAGTATGGTATTTTTGCATAATGTTGGTTTTTAGGCTTTCCAAAAAAAAATATGCTGAATCATTAAATGGTAAAGGTGCTGCAATGTTTGGAAATAGGTGGAACTCCAAAGGTGTCGAAATAATTTACACGGCAGAAAGTAGAGCATTGGCAATGGCAGAAGTGGTAGTACACTTAAGCTTAGCAAATTTACCTGAAGATTACCTAATGGTAACTATTAAAATTCCTGGGTATTGCCCTGTTAAAAAAATACTATCCAAAGATCTACCGCTTAATTGGAATAAAAATCCACATATTCCTCCAACTCAAAAAATCGGTGATTTATTTATAGATGAATCAAAATTTTTAATTTGTAAAGTTCCTTCGGCGGTTGTTAAGGGCGATTACAATATTCTAATAAATCCACATCATAACGATTTTTCAAAAATAGAAATAGTTGAGATTGAAGCATTTCCTTTTGATGATCGTATTTTTAAATAGTGCTTATAAATCAGATTTTCTGAATAGCTACATTCAAAAAAAAGTTAATTAAATAGTTACTAATGGAAACCCAAAAAATAGAAAATATTGAGCTTAAATTCCTTACTTTAAAGGATTATGAAGAGCTTAAAACGGCTACAATTCAATCTTACGGCGGTTTGCCAAACAGCTATTGGAAAATAAATGAAATAGGAAGATTGATAGATATATTTCCTGCGGGACAAGTTGTTATAGTTGCTGATGGTGAAATTGCAGGTTGTGCGCTATCTATAATTGTAGATTACGACAAAATTGAGAATAACCATACGTATGATGATATTGCTTCAGACCCAGATTTTAAAATACATAATCCCGAAGGTGATGTTATTTACGGTATAGATGTATTTATCCGTCCAGATTTCCGTGGTTTGCGCTTGGGTAGAAGATTGTATGATTATAGAAAAGAACTCTGCGAAAATCTTAATTTAAAGAGTATCGTTTTTGGTGGTAGAATGCCAAATTATCATCTGCACGCGGACAAGGTTACACCAAAACAATACATTGAAAAGGTAAAACGCAAGCAAATTGACGATCCTGTTTTGAACTTTCAGATTTCAAATGATTTTCATCCGGTTCGCGTTTTAAAAAATTACTTAACGGGCGATAAAGCTTCGGGTGAGTTTGCGGTTTTAATGGAATGGGACAATATTTATTACACCAAACCTGAAAAAAAGCCAACACCTTCAGCAATTAAAAGTGTGGTGAGATTGGGTCTTATCCAATGGCAAATGCGAAGTTATCGCGGTATGGAAGATTTGATGCAGCAAGTAGAATATTTTATTGATAGTGTTGCTGGCTACCGCTGTGATTTTGCGATGTTTCCTGAATTTTTCAACGCGCCGCTAATGGCCGAATTCAATGAAATGAGTGAGCCCGACGCAATTAGGGAGCTTGCAAAATTTACGAAAGAAATTAAAGATAAACTCTCCCAACTTTCCATTTCGTACAATATAAATATTATTACGGGAAGTATGCCAGAAATGGTACGCGGCAAATTGTATAATGTTGGCTATTTATGTCGTCGTGATGGTAGTGTGGAACGTTATGAAAAAATTCATGTAACCCCAGATGAGGCCAAGATTTGGGGAATGGTTAATGGTAATTCCTTGAAAACTTTTGATACAGATTGCGGTAAAATCGGGGTTTTAATCTGCTACGATTCCGAATTTCCAGAGCTTTCACGATTGCTTTCGGACGAAGGAATGGATATTTTGTTCGTGCCCTTTCTAACCGATACTCAGAATGGTTATTCAAGAGTGAGGCTTTGTTGCCAAGCTAGAGCGGTTGAAAATGAATGTTATGTTGCAATTGCAGGTAGTGTTGGTAATCTACCAAAAGTGCATAATATGGATATTCAATATGCCCAAAGCGCCGTTTTTACACCTTGCGATTTCTCTTTTCCTAACAATGGAATTAAAGCTGAAGCTACACCAAATACAGAAATGATTTTAGTTGCCGATGTAGATTTAGATTTATTACGTGAATTGCACACTTTTGGGGCAGTCAGAAATCTTAAAGATAGAAGAAAAGATTTTTACAGATTGGAAAGGGTTAAGAAATAGTATTTTTTCAATCAGTAAAAAAACTAAAAACCAGTCAATTCTTTACGAATTGATTGGTTTTTTTATTGAATTAATTTCCCAAATAGCAAAACCGATTACCAAAATATATTCCAAAGCTACTAATAAAAGATTTTCAGAAAAACCGTTTTTTCCGTACGCAGAATAACTTAGCATTACCACAAAACTCCAAACTATTGGAAATTTGTATTTTGTGAAAACACATAATAATAAAGGTGTTGCCACATACCAAGGATGAACAGTTGTTGAAAATAAAAAGTAAATTGAAATACTTAAAAGCATAGCAGTAATCAATTTTTTCATTGTTGAATTATCCCGAAAGATTGCTAAGATTACAATTGAAATAAAAATAATAATGGGAAGAATTTTCCCAACCGTTTCAATAATGTTGAAGCCTACAATTTGAAATCCAATCCATCTAATAATATAATAAACACTCGCATTAAATTCGAAGTTTTGAAACCAAAGTGCAATTGTGCTCGAAAAATTCTCAATAAATTCTGAAGAAAGAAAAGGTAAGAAAGTGATTAAAACAGTTAAACCAACAAGCATATAAAATGAAATTAACTTTCTTAAGCTAACCATTCCAAAGTGATTTTGAAATTTAGCCGACTGCCTTTTTGAAAAATCAAATTTCAAAAATAAAGGCAAAAGTAACAGCGGAATTAACTTCACTGAAATTGAAATTCCAATTAAAACCGCGGCCCAGATCCATTTCCTTTTTGATAAAAGGTTTAATGCCCAAACAAAAAAGAAAAGCATAACACCTTCAAAATGTATATTTCCGGTAAGTTCAATAATGATAAATGGATTTAAGAAAAACCAAAATATCTTATTTATCGGCAACTGTAATTTCTCAAGTAATTTTTTTCCAAAGTAAAGAATACCAATATCTGCAAAAATTATAATTGTTCTTAAAACTATAAAAGAGCGTAAAATACTGGTTTTGGAAAAAAGTGCTGAAAGCGCAAAAAACAATTGATTAATGGGTGGATAATTACTATAATTATTTGCATTTAGCGCGCCCATTCCTTGAAACAATTCTTCGGCTTGAGGAATTTTGAATGATAATAAACCCAAGTTATTGTCTGTGACTAACTTTAAATCTTGAATATAGCTTTCAGGCGTAAACAAATATGGATTTATTCCTTGCGCTAATAATCTTCCATCCCAAATAAATCGATTGAAATCTTGAGAGAGATTTGGCATTGCAATTATAAAAATCAATCTAAATAGTATTCCCAAACTGGCAAGCCACCAAAAGCTTAGCTTAAACTTTTCAATTAAAATATAAGCAATCCCAAAAAGACCTGCATAAAGTGTAATGAGTGTAACAAAATCACTACGTTCTAAATTATATGCAAAACTTATATAAAATGTGATGCTAATTAAAGCAAGGATAATCGGAACTTTGTATAGCTTGATGAAATTCAATTATTTTATTTTTCTCATAACTCATAACTCATAACTCATAACTCATAACTCATAACTTGGACTAATCCTGCCAATCTGCAATAAATAGGTTGGTATCACGACCACCGCCATTGTTTCGGTTGGAAGAAAATGCCAAATGTTTTCCATCATTGCTAAAAACGGGAAAGGCATCAAATGTTTCTCCGTGCGTTACTCGTTCAAGATTTTTACCATCCAAATCAATTAAATAAAGGTTGAATGGAAAACCTCTTTCACTTTCGTAATTACTTGAAAATAAAATTTTTTTACCGGAAGGATGAAAAAACGGTGCCCAATTTGCATTTCCTAAATGCGTAAGTTGGCGCAATTCACTACCATCTGCATTGCAAATAAATAGCTCCATTTCGGTTGGCTGTACCAAACCTTGTTTTAATAAATCTTTGTATTCTTTTATTGCTTCGGGTGTTTTTGGGCGAGAAGCTCTAAATATTAATTTTTTTCCGTCCGGCGAGAAAAATGCGCCACCGTCATAACCTAATTCGTTGGTAACTTGTTTCACATTTTTCCCGTCAATATCCATTGTATAAAGCTCCAAATCACCACTTCGCATAGATGTAAATACAATTTTATCACCTTTTGGAGAAATTGTAGCTTCCGCATCGTATCCTTTTTCATTGGTTAATTGTGCTGTGATATTTCCCTCTAAATCTGAAATAAAAATGTCAAAACTACCATAAACCGGCCACACGTATTTTCCATTTGTGCGCAAGGGCACATCGGGACAATTTTCGTCAACAAGATGCGTACTTCCGTACAAAATATGTTTGCCATCTGGCATAAAATAGCTACAAGTGGTTCTTCCTTTTCCGGTGCTGACCATTGGTGGTTGCGAGTCTTTGAATGTTTGATCAACATTCATTAAAAACATTTGATCACAATTTAAACCCCAATTTTTATAATTACTTTGAAAGATAAGTTTTGTGTCGTCAAAACTCCAATATGCTTCAGCATTGTCGCCACCAAATGTTACTTGACGTATGTTTTTAAAGTGCCTTTCTTCGGGGTAAATTAGTGTGTCTTTGGTTTGTTTATCTAACAAAAACGAATTTTCTACTATTGCTAATTCCGAAGAATTTTCTTTAGTTTTTTTGACTTCGTTTTTGCAACTAGTGAAAAGAGAAATAAAGGCGAGAATGTACAATAATTTCATTTTAAGTATTTTTGCTCAAAAGTAATAGTATGAGAGCAATTATAATAATCTTACTAGCAAGTATTGTGTTTGGCTGTAAAGAAAATGCGCATTCCTTGAATGAAGTTAAACCAAAGGCAGTTTCAATGAATGAAGATGTTTACATTTTGGCAAACGATTCGCTAGGTGGAAGGGAAACAGGCACGGAAGGCGAAAAAATGGGTTCAGATTATATTGCAACAAGATTTAAAAATTTGGGTTTGAAACCGAAAGGGACTGATGGTTATTTTCAAGAATTTACATTTCAGAAAAGTAAAAATCCGCATCAAGACAATGTTCTTACTGAAGAAAAATCTGATACTTCGCATATTGGTAGAAATGTAATTGGCTATATTAATAACAATGCCGAAAACACCGTTATTATAGGTGCGCATTACGATCATTTGGGTATGGGAGGCGAAGGTTCACTGTATCGCGAAGGTCCTGCAATTCATAATGGAGCAGATGATAATGCGAGTGGTGTTGCGGTCTTGTTAGATTTGGCGAAGCGTTTGGGTTTTGACTCCGCCCAAAGACCGATTAAAAATAATTATTTATTTATAGCTTTTTCGGGTGAGGAAGAAGGTTTGTTGGGATCTAATTATTTCGTAAAAAATCCAACTATCAATACAAAAAAAATAACCTATATGCTAAATATGGATATGGTTGGAAGGTTAAATGCTGAAAATACATTAGCCGTTCACGGTACCGGAACTTCGCCAATTTTTAAGCAAGTTGTAAATGCGAATGCGGGCGATTTAAAAATTGCCGAACACGAAAGTGGCGTTGGACCAAGCGATCATACTTCATTTTATTTGGCAGATATTCCAGTGTTGCATTTTTTTACCGGTCAGCATGTAGATTATCACAAACCGAGCGACGATAGTGAAAAATTGAATTACGCCGGAATGGAAGTTGTCTCAGATTATATTTTCAATATCATAAAAGATTTGGATAGTCAACCAAAGCTTCCGTTCAAAAAAACGAGGAATGAAAGTGAAATGGTTCCAGATTTTAAAGTGACTTTAGGCGTTGTTCCTGATTATCTTTTTACTGGAAAAGGAATGCGAATTGACGGAATAAGTGAAGATAGACCTGCACAAAAAGCCGGAATGTTAAAAGGCGATGTTGTAGTGAAAATGGGCGATAATGACGTTATAGATATGATGAGTTATATGAAATCCTTATCTATGTTTGAAAAAGGACAATCAGCAAAAGTTACCATAAATAGAGATGGGGAATTGAAAGTTGTTGAAGTAACATTTTAAGAATTTTAAACAAAATTTGATTATGATAGAAACTGTCAAAAAATTAAAACTGAAAGGTAAAGGAATAGTTATAAATTCTCCAGCTAATCTTAAAACTGAATTTGAGAAGCACAGTTTTAAAACTGAACTTTCATTAAATGAGAAAAATGAAAACACACTTATTTTCATAAACAACAAAACAGAATTATTACAATTTCTTGAACAAGATTTAAAAAATATTGAATCTGACAGCGTACTTTGGTTTGCCTATCCAAAAGGAACCTCAAAAATGAAGACTGATATTAATAGAGATTCAATTCGAGAAACGGTCGAAAAATATAATATTACTACAGTTTCGGCAATTTTAATAGATGAAACGTGGAGCGGTTTGCGATTTAGGCCAATAGACAAAGTAGGTAAAAAGTAGCTTACAGTTTATTTTTTATATCATCATACTGCCACAAATTCCTAAACCAATAATTATATAAGCTCCTGCGATTATAAATAAAATCTTTGCAGATTTCGAATTCTTCTTTTTCAGTAATATTGCGCCTATAATTACTAAAATTATGGCTGGTGAAAGTAATATTAGAATAATAAAAATGGCAATCCAAGTGTAATCTGCGCCTTGATTAAGTAGTAACATAACTCAATTTTAGTATAAAATAGGTTATTTGAAATTCATTTTTGAGATTTGTTATTTGTTATTTTTTAAATCACATCATCATACTGCCACAAATTCCTAAACCAACTATTAAATAAACGCCTGCTAAAATAAGAAAAACCGTACCAGCCGTTTTCTTCTTTTTGGTCAATAAAATTATACCTACAAGTGCTGAGAATATTGGCGGACCTAACATTATACCTATAATTATAACTAAAATACCATCCATATTTCCTACTTCCAAAAATGTCATATAGCTTCAGCTTTAAGTTTTTCTAAGTGTTCCTTTTTGTGATCGCGATAAAATAGGTTCATCGTTTCAAAAGGAATTATCTTATAATCTTTGTCCACAATGTGAACACACGATTTTTTAATACTTCTTACATCAAAATTATAGGCGTCTATAAATTGCATAATAATCACCCTAAAAAGATTATCATAACTCAATTCTGGCGCATCTATATTTGGCAAACAACATAAAATGGATTTCAAATTTTCCTGCGCACATTCAACCGAATTTCCCGTACTAAAAAGTTCAATCATTTTTTCTTTCAGTAATTCATCTTGCTCGTAAACTATGGTGTTTTTGCTGTTATCCAATAAGTCATTCGGATTTATATAGCGCGTTAAAGGAAAAACTTCGTCACCCAATTTTAATGCGTAACCCATTACCAAAGCGTCCGGATTGCACGGTACCGGCAGCAAATCGTCAGAATTAAAAATATCTGTTTGTTCTAAAATTTTTCGTCTAACTTCAGTTAAGGTAATTCTATCCGTTTCAGTATTAAAACCTTCCAGTCTTCCGGCAATTTGGGTGGGTTGAAATGTTACGCCGCGAACGCATTTTTGCTTAAGGGCAAATTCAATAATCTTACCCATTTCAGAATCATTCAACCCTTTTTGAAGTGTAACCACCAATGTAGTTGAAAGATTTACGTCATTCAAATTATGTAAAGCTTGCTCGCGAATCTTGCGTAAATCTGCACCCCGAAGGGTTTGTAAAACCGAATCTTCAAAAGAATCGAACTGTAAATAGATTTCAAAATCTGGCGAATAGGTTTTAAGTTTTTCAGCGAAGTCTTTTTCTTTAGCAATTTTAATTCCATTGGTATTAAGCATTATGTGCTTTATTGGAAGCGTTTTTGCGTAATTCAGGATTTCAAAAAATTGCGGATGTATCGTTGGTTCGCCGCCGCTTATCTGCACAACGTCCGGTTCTCTTTCATTGCGAACAATGGTATCCAACATTTTTTTAATTTCATCCAATGTTCGGTGTCTGCCATACGTCGGCGAAGAACCTGCGTAACAAGTTGGGCACGTAAGATTGCAACGATCTGTAACTTCAACAATTGTTAAGCACGAATGTTGCTCGTGGTCTGGACACAAACCACAATCGTACGGACAGCCGTAATGCGTTTTGGTATTGAAAGTGTACGGCATTTCGGAAGGCTTGTTGTAATTGCGAATATTTTTATAATATTCAATATCATCAGCGATTAAAACTTTGCTGTTTCCGTGTTCGGGGCAGCGTTTAAGCATAAAAACATTGCCATCTTCAAAGACTATTTTAGCATCAATCCTACGTAAACATTCGGGGCAAAGGCTTAGGGTAAAATCGTAATAAGTGTATTTTCTTACCGGCATATTTTATAATTATGAATTATGAATTTTTAAAACTGAAAGCAATGTTTTATAATAATAAAGCAAGCAAAGTAAACACAGAATCTGAACGCTGCTTAAACCCATTACAAAAAAATCATTTGGTTTTAAAAATTCAATTAAAAATCGAAATAAAAAATAGCAGATCATAAACCATTTGAAAAGTTCTCCGTTTTTTAATTGACTTCTATTTTTAATTAGTTTCAACGTTATTGCTAAAAGTACCAAAAAAATAAGTTCGTACAACGCCAACGGATGTCGGTTTATACCATCTCCCAAGTTCATTCCGAAGAAAATATTGGTTGGTTTACCATACGTAAATTCATTGGTGCCTGAAAGAAAGCAACCCATGCGACCAATAAAAATGCCAAGAATTATTGGAAATGTAAACAAATCGCCCGAAGAATATTTTTCGCCGATTAGCTTTTTGGCAAGTTCTACACCTAACAATCCGCCAAACAATCCGCCCATTATAGACTTTAGGTTTATTATTTCTAAAAATGTAATACTTTGAAAATTCATTAAGGGATATTCCAGAAATCCCATCAATCTCGAACCAATTAAAGCGCCGATTGTTGCACCAAGAATAATTGATAATCTGTTGTTGGATGAAATTAAATCGGTAGATTTCTTCCGAAGAAAAACATAGTATCTAAATGCTATAAAAAAAGCTAGATATTCTAAAATAAGGTGAATATTAATATTTACACCGAATATCTGAGGCTCGAAAGGTATTTGCAAGTGTAGATTTTAAAATAAAGATAGGTAAATTAAAGCGATGCTGTTGTTTCTGTTGATTCTATTGAAACTGTTTATATTTTAGATGAATTTATTAATTTTTAGGTAAAAATGGAATTCCATATTTCAAAATCATGTCACACCTTAAAATTCTTAATTCTTAAACCGTAAACTGCTAAAAAACACAAATCCAAAACCTACAAAAAGCATAAGATGAAAAGGAAAGAGGCCAAAATCGCCGCCAGTTTTGCCAACCACAAACGCACTATACATTCCAAAAGCAAAGTAAATCATTAACAAACCTTCAATAATAGTGTTGAATGAAAAACTTTTGACAAGGTACTTATTGGTTTTCCAACTTTTATTTAACTGGTTGAGATTGAATTTTGGGGTGCGGATAAATTCACTTTTTTTACCCGTGTGTCCTTCCAAAACTGCACGACTATTATGCACCGAAAAACCCATTGCAACCGAGAAAAACGTAAGAAACATGCCAATATATTTTACAAAATTCAAAATTCCGCCCCCGTGAATTTTTGAATACGTGAGCCAATAACAAACAAAGAAAATTATCGTGCTAACAGCAAAACAGGCAAGAACGTAAAACACATACTTTAATTCAGGATTGTTAGCTTTAATATATAGCATTGGTACACTAAGTATTGAAACCAAAAGAACCAATAAAAACATGCTACTATTTAAAAGATGAAAAAAGCTATGAATTTTAGTTTTTATTGAAAGCGAAGGATCTTTCAGGACTTTGAAATATAATTTTTGAAAATTTTCTGCAGCGCCTTTATTCCATCTAAATTGTTGGCTTTTGGCAGCGCTCATTGCAACAGGCAATTCTGCTGGTGTTTCAACATCTTCAAGGTATTTGAATTTCCACTTTCTAAGTTGTGCACGGTAACTTAAATCTAAATCTTCGGTTAGTGTGTCGCCTTGCCAATTGCCTGCGTCTTCAATACATTCTTTGCGCCAAACGCCTGCTGTGCCGTTAAAATTTATAAAATGATCCCCAAAATTACGGCCAACTTGTTCTAATATAAAATGAAAATCCAACGCAAAGGCTTGCACTCTGGTAAGCAAGGAATAGTTTCGGTTTAAATGTCCCCAACGGGTTTGTACAACACCAATTGTTGCATCCTTAAAAAAAGGGATGGTTTTTTGAAGCCAATCTGCGCCGGGCATAAAATCTGCGTCAAAAATTGCGATAAATTCTCCTTTTGCCGTTTTCAACCCTTCCTTGAGTGCGCCAGCTTTAAAACCTGTTCGAAATTCTCGGCTTATCTGTTTAATGTCCAACCCAGTTTTTTGCAATTGGTGAATGAGTAAAGTGGTTTCTGCAAAAGACTCATCTGTACTATCATCCAATACTTGTATTTCTAAATTATTCTTGGGATAATCAATCTTTGCTATATTGGTAAGTAGTCGTTCCATAACATACAATTCATTGTAAACAGGCAATTGTATTGTAACGAAAGGAATTTCTTCTTCATTTTTTAAATCGAAAACAAGCGGATTTTCAGTTTGCCTTTTAGATTTAATATAATTGAAGAGCAAACTAAGTTGAACCAAGGCATACATAAAAATTAGTAGGAGTGAAATGGAATAAAAACCAATTATCGCATATTCTAAAATCATTTCTTGAAGCTATATTTAAATATCCAGCTAAGGATTTTAACGCCTGCAAAGATAGCACCTTTTACGGTTCCGGAAACTTTTGAGACGCCAATTCTGTTTCTGTAAGGAACTGGCACTTCAATATATGAATAGTTATTTTTCAAGGCTTTAAGTTGCATTTCAACTGTCCAGCCGTATGTTTTATCTTCCATTTTCAGCGCAACGAGTTTATCATATTTTATGGCTCGAAATGGACCTAAATCTGTAAATTTTGAATTGAAAAATAAACGCATCAATGTTGTAGCCAATTTATTGCCAAACCTTTGCGGAAAAGTCATAGAGCCAATTCCTCTGAGACTTTTCATCCTTGCGCCAATTACAAAATCTATATTTTCTGAAATAATGGGTTTTACTATCTGTGTTAGTTTTTCGGGAAAATCACTGTAATCTCCGTCCAGGAATACAACAATGTCTGGCTTATTTTTTTTTTGGGCTATATATTTTAGGGCTTGTAAGCACGCATATCCATAACCGCTATTTTTTTCGAAAAGGATAGTTGCTCCGGAATTTGCAGCAATTTTTGCAGTATTATCTTTGGAATTATTATTGACAACTATAACCTCGTCTACAATTTTTGGTATGTCTCCAATTACTAGTCCAATGGATTGTTCTTCATTATAAGCGGGAATTATTACAGAAATTTTTTGAGCGTTCAATAGAAGACGATTTGTTTTTTGGAGACAACCAGCTTATGTAAAGTGAAAATTTTTCAATTTAAAGTATTTTGCAAAGTAAGCCAAATTTGCTATACCTGCCTTTGGTCGTTTGGTATTTGTGAACCTATCGCTAAGCTCCAAAAAAAATCGATTATTTTTTGAGAAATGTTTTTATTGAAGTTAATATTAATTACTCCTCAATTTTTACACCTTTCCAAAAGGCAACATATGCTTCAATATCCTTCGCTGCGTGTTTTGGATTTGGATAATACCAAGCGGCGTCTTTATTGGTGTTGCCATCTACTTCAACCGTAAAATAATTCGCTTCACCTTTCCACGGACAATTTGTATGCGTGTCGCTGTTTTTAAAATATTTCATATTTAAAGCAGCAGGCGGAAAATAATGATTGTTTTCAATAACTAAAGTTGCATCACTTTCTGCTAGTACTGTGTCGTTCCAAATTGCCTTCATTTTCTTTATTTTAAATTAATTTCTTTTGAATATAAAATTCTTGTAATATCCATTATTGTCCTCAAAACTTTCAACGATTTTTAAACCAGCTTCTTCCGCTAACCACTGTACTATTTTATCGTCGTATTTTTGCGAAATCTCTGTGTGGATTGTTTCCCATTTATCAAAATGTACGGTAAGTTGAAGTTTTTTTAGCGTAACATCCATTTCTTCGGTTGCAACCAAAAAGCTTTTAGCAGTTCCATTTTCCGGGTTGTAAACTTCCCAATGCTTGAAATTGTCAACATTAAAATCTCCTTTAAATTCTCGATTAATTCTTGTGAGAATATTTTTGTTGAAGGCGGCCGTTATGCCCGTTTCATCATTATATGCATCAAGAATAGTCTGCGGATTTTTCTTTTGATCAAAACCCATAAAAAGTAAATCTTCGGGAAGCATTGTATCTTTCAATTGTGAAAGAAATGCGATGGCTTTCGGGTGACGAAGATTGCCAATATTACTTCCTAAAACCACAATTACCTTTTTGCGTTTATTGAAGCCTTTAAGCCTATCTAAAACTTCAAAGTACTCACCAACTTCCGCATCGACCGTTAATTCAGGCATTTCTTTGGCTAAATCTTTGGATAATAATTTTACGGCATTTTCGCTAATATCAATTGGTTTATAAATAAAATTGAAATTATTTTCAGCCATATATTTCAACAGAACTTTTGTTTTTTTCCCGTCGCCTGCGCCAAGTTCAATTAAATCCAATCCATTTTTTTGATCGCGAAAAAGCTCGGTAATCAGCTCTGTATTTTCTGAAATAATTTCAAATTCGCAATCGGTAAGATAATATTCCGGCATCGCCATAATATCCTGAAATAGTTTATCACCAACTTTATCGTAAAAATATTTTGATGATAGATATTTTGGAAAATGCGTTAAACCTTCAAAAACCTCTTTTTCGAATGTTGAAACTGTTTTTTTTGTAATTGATTTTTCCATAGAAGAAACTGATAAATTATCTGGCCAACCTAATACCAGTATATTGCCATCTTAAATTTGGTTGAAAAAAATTGCGATACGTAGCGCGTGTATGGTTTATTGGCGTTGCAACAGAACCACCACGCAAAACTTTTTGATTCACCATAAATTTGCCATTGTATTCGCCCAGCGCACCAGCTGCTTTTTTATAGTTTGGATACGGTAAATAGGCGCTTTCGGTATGTTCCCATCGTGTTCCCCATTCAAAATATTTGTTTGCAGCTTCCCATTCAAATTCTGTTGGGAGGCGGCAACTTTTATATTGCGCAAATGCAAAAGCTTCATAATAACTTATATGCGAAAGTGGTGCCTTCTTCGTAATTGTCTGAAGACCCTGCAAGGTGTAATGATACCATTCACCATCAATTTTATGCCAATACATTGGTTTGGAAATGTTGTTGGTTTTAATAAAATCTAAACCATCGGCATGCCAAAAGTTGAAATCTGAATATCCGCCATTTTCTATAAACTCAATAAAACCTGCGTTTGTCACCAATTTATTGCAGATTTTGTAATCTTCTAAATATACTTTATGTCCTCCCAATTCATTGTCATAACAAAAATCTGTATCATTTTTACGACCTATTTCGTAAATGCCCGCTGACATTGGAATGAATTCCGCATCAAAATTCTGAATTGGATTTTCATTGAAGTCGCCATATTTGGGCAATAGCGGATTATTTCCTAATATATATTTAATATCGGTAAGCAATAATTCTTGATGTTGTTTTTCGTGATGAATCCCTATTTGCAAAAGATTTTCAACTTCTTCCGAAACATCATTTGCCAGCAATTCTCTAAGTTCTTGGGTTACATAATGCCTATAATCATAAACTTGCGCAACGCCAGGTCTTGAAAGATTGCCACGATCATTGCGAACTACTCTTTTGCCAAAACTTTCATAATAGCTGTTGAAAACAAAAGCAAAATCCTCATTAAAAAGTTTGTAATTGGGTTTGTGATGTTTCAAAATAAATTCCTCGAAAAACCAAGTTGTATGGCCAAGATGCCATTTTGGGGGAGAAACATCTATAATTGGCTGCACTACATAATCCTCTATTTCAAGCGGCTTACATAAATTTTCGGTATGCAATCTTGTTTCTAAAAAGAAGGTAGTTAAGGTGTTGGTTTTAATCATAATAAACTATGTAAATTTTGAAATGTACACAATTTAAAGATACTACTTTGAATTTGTTTAGGCTTACATCCTTTAAGTTAAACAGTTGTTAAAGCTGCAGGACCGAATTATTTTTTATGATGATTAAATTCTGTTCTAAACTATTTCCCAGTCTTAAAATTCATTGGTACAGTATATTCAATGGCTTTTGGTTTACCGGCAAGCATTCCGGGTTTCATTTTTGGGATAGATAAAATATTGCGCTTTGCTTCTTCTTGTAAACTTGCATCACCGCCGGTCACACTTTTAATTTCGATTTCACCTTTTGTGTTTACTATAAAAGTTACAGTAACTTTCCCTTGAACATTATTTTTATACGCTTCAGCCGGATACCTAAAATTTTTGATGACATGCTGCATTAATTTTTCATCAAAACAAGCATCGCGTTGTGCAGGTGTTCCTTTTTCACAGCCCGGCCAAATAGGTGCAATTTCCTTCATTGTAACCGTGTTTTTGTTTACACTTCCCCATTCTTGGGCAAATAAGGTAGTTGAAAAAATAAAAAATGCGACTAAAAGTAAATTTTTCATAAATAGGGAATTGGGAATAGTGATTAGTAAATATTATATTGAAATATAATATTTTATTATATACTTTTTTAATACTTCAATTTAAACTATCAAAAACTAAACCAAGCTTTTAAAAATGCTGAAGTTGGAATCTTGAATACACACCTAATAAAGTAACTCATTAACAAATTAATACTTTTTAAATTGCGACAACACCTTTAATATGAGGATGCGGATTGTAATCTGTTAACGTAAAATCTTCAAAATTGAATTTAAAGATATTCTTTATTTCAGGATTCAATATCATTTTCGGCAAAGGTTTTGGTTCGCGAGAAAGTTGTAATTCT
The DNA here is from genome assembly GCA_965219125.1 of Aequorivita sp. GTDB lineage: Bacteria > Bacteroidota > Bacteroidia > Flavobacteriales > Flavobacteriaceae > JBBSOK01. Next base: position 1,488,474 of record CBDCMO010000002.1, on the reverse strand, counting down.
ACCTGCTCAAAATGATTTGTATAAATATGCGCATCGCCAAAAGTATGTATAAATTCGCCGGCTTTATAACCACAAACTTGCGCCATCATCATAGTAAATAGGGCATACGAAGCAATGTTGAATGGTACACCCAAAAATATATCTGCACTGCGCTGGTATAATTGGCACGAAAGTTTTCTGGTTGAATTATCTCCCTCAACTTCCGGCGGAGAAACATAAAACTGAAAAAAAGCGTGACACGGCGGTAAAGCAGCTTTCCCATTCGAGACATTTTCACTAAAAGATTTTGAGGTATTTGGCATAACTGAAGGATTCCAAGCGCTAACCATTAATCTTCTGCTATCAGGATTTTTTTTAAGATCTTCAACTATATTGGAAATCTGATCTATTTCATCATTGTTCCAATTTCTCCATTGGTGACCGTAAACAGGACCAAGATCGCCATTTTCATCAGCCCATTCATTCCAGATTTTTACGCCGTTTTCGGTGAGATAATCAATATTTGTATCTCCTTTTAAAAACCATAAAAGTTCGTAAATAATAGATTTTAAATGCAGTTTTTTAGTTGTAACCATTGGAAAACCGTCACTTAAGTCAAAACGCATTTGGTAACCAAAAACGCTCTTTGTCCCTGTTCCTGTTCTGTCTTGTTTGTATGCTCCGTTTTCTAAAACGTGATTTAATAAATCGTGATATTGCTTCATTTTTGCTAAAAAATTAAATTTTAAAAATATAAAATCATTTATTGAATGCGACGTTTATTTTCGAACAGCTTTCCTAAGTTATTAACTTGTGTTAAAGTTATGTGAAAATTATTTATCTTTATCTCTAATTCTTTTGAAATGGAATCTACCTATCAAACGCCTCACGGCATAATGAATTGCTTCAGTAACTACCTTATTTTTAGGGTTTCTACAAATTCTATAAACCGTCAGAGTGCCAAGGAAATAATGAGATATGCTTATAATCATTATAAAAAGAGAAGATTCGTCTTTATTTCAAGTCGGCAATTTGTTAGTAACGTAGATCCTGAAGCTTATGAAACTATAGATCCAAGGTTAATGGTTGGTATAGCAATTGTTTCCGAAGATTACGCAGTTCGGAATGAAGCTGTTGAGGAGCAAAACTTTTATAAAGGCTCCTTCAGTTTTTTTCAAACTGAAGATGAAGCTGCAGATTGGGCTAATACGGTTGTTAAAACAGTTAGCCAATAATCATTCCCGCAATAGTAGCAGAAATAAGAGAAGCAATAGTTCCTCCCAAAAGTGCTCTCAACCCAAACTGAGAAAGGGTTTTACGCTGTCCAGGCGCGAGCGAGCCAATGCCACCAATTTGAATTCCGATAGATGCAAAATTGGCAAAACCACAAAGCATATAGGTTGCCATAATTATACTCTTCTCATAATTTAAGTGGATTACATTGCTCACATTTTTTAAGTCTGCTAATTGTATGTAGCCAACAAATTCGCTTGCCGCTAGCTTTATTCCCAATAGTTGTCCCATCATCATCATATCATCTTTTGCAACGCCAATTAGCCACATAAGTGGAGCAAAAAGATAACCTAATAGAAATTCGAGCGAAAGACCGTCGTAATCTGTATTGTTAGCAATAGTTTGGTTTAAGGACGTAAAATGCCAATCTAAATTTATGGAAGCAATTGTAAAGCCATCAAAACCTGCAAAAAGGCCTAAAATTCCATTAGCCATTGCTATAAATGCTACAAAAACCAGCAGCATTGCACCAACGTTTACTGCAAGTCTTAATCCTTCTGTAGTTCCATTTGCTATTGCGTCAAGTAAATTTGTACCAATTTTATCGGCAGAAACTTCAATCACTGTTTCTATTTCTTCAGTTTGTGGATAGAGCATTTTCGAAATAACAATTGCGCCGGGCGCCGCCATTACAGATGCTGCCAATAAATGCTTTGCAAATTTTAAACGCAACATTGGATCGTCGCCACCCAAAAAGCCAATGTATGCAGCTAAAACCGCGCCTGCAACAGTCGCCATACCACCAATCATAACCAAAAGCATTTCGCTTTTGTTCATTTTTTCGAGATAGGCTTTTATTAAAAGTGGCGCTTCTGTTTGACCCAAAAAAATGTTTCCGGCAACACTTAGACTTTCCGCTCCTGAGATTTTTAAAGCTTTTGTAAGTAACCAAGCCATTGCTTTTACCACTTTTTGAATGATGCCCAAATAGAATAAAACCGAAGTCAAGGCTGAAAAGAAAATAATGGTTGGCAGAACCTGAAAGGCAAAAATAAAGCCGAAAGTATCCATATCTACCACCAAACCTTCAAAGAGAAATTTACTTCCCGCTTGCGTAAATTCTAAAACCGCGACAAACAATTTGCCGACTGCATCAAAAATGCTTTCAACAAATGGCACTTTTAAAACGCCAATTGCAATTATTAATTGAAACGCCAAACCAATACCTACCGTTTTCCAATTTATGGCTTTGCGGTTTGCGCTAAATAAATACGTTATTAGGAGCAAGCATAACATTCCCAATGCACCGCGCCACAAACTAGTTATTGTAAAACCTTGGTTAGGAATAATCTCTGCCTTGTTTGAATCTAAAATAGGAAGTAGGGTAATTTCGTCTGCTGCAGATTTCAGTATAATTTTTTTATTGGTTTGAGACAAAACCATCGTACTGTCTGTAAGTGCAGAAACCCGATACCGTTGCATTACATCTTTTTCGGTTGAAGGAAAAAGTATCAATAAATTATTTTGATAAATGTAGTCTCCTTCAGTTGAAGTAGAATCGTTAGATTTTAAAAAGCTATATCTTCCTTCTTTTAAAGCAAGAAAATTATCCGTTGGATTTTGGTTGAATAAAACCTGAGTAGTATCTGAAGGAGCTGTATTAAGTTGCCATTTTTTTTCTATACTTTGACTGTAAATGCTGTTAAAAACGAAAAAGCAAAGGACAAAAGCCACTAATTTATTCATACCCTAAAACAATTATCTATTTTGAACGAATTTGGCAATATTAAACAAAAAACCATTGATATGAAATTTACTCACGTTTAGAAATTTCATCACGAATAAGTGCTGCTTTTTCATAATTTTCTTCTCCCACGGCCTTATCCAACATTTCGTTTAATTGTTGCAGATTTAATTTACTGTAATCTTCCATCTTTTTAGGCGAAACAGATTCTTTATCTTCTCCAATAAAAAGATTGTCAATCACGCGGGTTTCTTCTTTTGAAAGATTTTTATCTGGCCTGCCGGGATTTTTCAAAAATATGCCTGCCTTGTCCAAAATATTCTTATAAGTAAAAATAGGAGCTTTAAACCGAAGTGAAAGTGCAATTGCATCACTTGTCCTAGCGTCTATAATTTCTTCAATTTTGTCCCGCTCACAAATAATACTGCTATAAAAAACGCCGTCCACCAATTTGTGGATTATTACTTGCTTCACAACTATTGAAAATCTATCTGCGAAATTTTTGAAAAGATCGTGGGTAAGTGGTCTTGGTGGTTTTATTTCCTTTTCAAGCGCAATTGCAATACTTTGCGCTTCAAAAGCACCAATTACAATTGGTAATTTACGTTCGCCATCTACTTCGCTCAAAATTAAGGCATACGCGCCATTTTGGGTTTGGCTATATGATATTCCTTTAATGGTAAGTCTTACTAGGCTCATGTTTCAGTAATCAGTAGTCATTATTTAGTAAATAGTTCTTTTGAATTTATTTATAACACTGTTGTTTAAATCTTCGAAAAGAATATTATATACATTGATGTAAAATAAAAAAAAGCTGTTTAAAATAGGATGTTTCCATTTTTTAAACAGCCTTTAGCAAAGGCACAAAGTAACAAAAATTTGATTTGGATTTGAGTAATTTTTTTTCAAAAATAAATCACTCTGCCAACTCAACTTTGTTAATTGATTATTCTTAGTTATTTTGAGCTTTGAACTCTTTCAATTTTTCGGTAAGCTTCGGTACAATTTCAAACGCATCGCCAACCATCCCATAATCTGCAGCCTTAAAAAATGGCGCTTCCGGGTCATTGTTGATTACAACCTTAACTTTCGACGCATTTATCCCGGCCAAATGTTGGATAGCACCACTAATACCAATTGCAATATATAAGTTACTTGCAACAGGTTTACCCGTTTGGCCAACGTGTTCGCCGTGAGGCCTCCAACCCATATCGCTTACAGGTTTTGAACAAGCGGTTGCAGCACCCAACGTTGCGGCAAGATCTTCTATCATTCCCCAATTTTCTGGGCCTTTCATTCCGCGGCCAGCCGATACTACTATTTCGGCATCAGCAATCGTCACTTTATCGGTAGCTTTATCTACCGAAAGTATTTCCATATCAAAATCGTGGGCATCCAAATTTGGCGAAAACGCTTCCGAAGAAACTTCAACTTTATTTTCGGTAACGCCTACGCTATTTTTGGCAACACCTATTATTTTTACTTCAGTCTTAAATTCTGTAGTTGCAAATGCTTTGTTTGTAAAAACACTGTGCTTAACTTTTAAAGGTGAAGTGCTTTCAGGTTGTTCCGTTACATTGGGTACAAAACCTGCATCCAAATTTACAGCAACTATAGGCGACAAATATTTACTATTTGCGCTAGAGGAAAGGATAACAACTTTGGCATCTTCTTTTTTGGAAGCTTGCGCAATAACATCTGCATAGGCTTCGGCATTAAATTTTTGAAGTTTATCGTTAGTTACTTCAAGCACTTTTGAAGCGCCATAATCTCCCAAATTACTTGTGTCTCCTCCATTTATGGTAACCGCGGTAACGCTTGTACCCATAGCATCTGCAAGTCCTTTTGCAAAAGAAACTGCTTCAAAAGCAATAGTTTTAAATTTTCCTTCTTCAGATTCTGTATATACTAATACTGACATATTTTTTCTAATTATGAATTATGAACTAAGAATTATGAATTCAGAATTCGGATTTTTAAAAGGTTTTATAAAATTTATTTAACGTATTAAATAACCTTAGCTTCATTATGAAGTAATTTTATAAGATCATCAACATTGTCCACCATTGTAACTGCACCTTTTGCCTCAGGTTTGGTGAAATTTGTGGTATTAGTTTCGGCATTTGCGTCAACCGGTTCTTTTACATTTAATGGTTTACTTCTCGCCTGCATAATACCTCTCATATTTGGAATACGAAGATCACTTTCTTCAACCAAGCCTTTTTGGCCACCAACTACCAAAGGTAATTTGGTTTTAAGTGTTTCTTTACCGCCATCAATTTCTCTAATTGCGGTTGCTGTATCTCCATCAACTTCTAGACTGATGCACGTATTTACAAAATTTGCACCTATAAGTTTTGCTAGCATTCCCGGAACCATTCCGCCATTATAGTCAATAGATTCACGGCCGCCTATTACAAGATCGTAACCACCTTCTTTAACAACATTTGCCAACTGCTTAGCAACGCTGTACCCGTCTGTTGCTGGGGTATTTATTCTAATAGCTTCATCTGCGCCAATGGCCAAAGCTTTACGTAAAGTTGGTTCGGTTTCTGGGCCGCCAACATTAATAACGTGCACTGTTGCTCCTTGTTTTTCTTTAAACCACATTGCGCGTGTAAGGCCAAATTCGTCATTTGGATTAATCACAAATTGAACGCCATTGGTGTCAAATTTTGTGTCGCCATCTGTAAAGTTTATTTTTGAAGTGGTGTCCGGTACGTGACTAATGCAGACTAATATTTTCATTATGTAATTTTTTTTGATTGAATAAATTCTGAAATTCTACTTAAAATTCTGTGTTGAATTATGTTATGCGAAGATACGGTAAATTTTAAAAAATTACTATGCACGCATAATAAAATTTGGTTAAAATATGATCGAAAAAAATAATAATTATTTCAGTATTATATCTGCTGAAATATGAAGTCACCTAATTTTTTGCCTTTTCATTTCTCTTTAATGTAATGGCAAACCAAATATTAGTTTATTTTTGCAATCCTTAAGTTATTTCGATAATAGCTTTAGTAACTTTGAATAGTATTTTTGCCTAAAATCTATTCGTTTAGTTTAAAAAAAGTATTCGAACTATGAAAACACTACAATTTAGAGAAGCCATTTGTGAGGCGATGAGCGAAGAAATGCGCCGAGATGATACCATTTTCCTGATGGGCGAAGAAGTTGCCGAATATAATGGCGCATACAAAGCAAGTAAAGGAATGCTGGATGAGTTTGGCGCTAAACGAGTGATTGACACCCCAATTAGCGAATTAGGTTTTACAGGTATTGCTATTGGTAGCGCAATGAATGGCACTAGACCAATTGTGGAATATATGACTTTTAATTTTGCAATGGTTGGCATAGATCAAATTATAAACAATGCTGCTAAAATGCGCCAAATGAGCGGTGGGCAATTTAATATACCAATCGTTTTTCGTGGACCGACCGCTTCTGCAGGGCAATTGGCTGCTACGCACAGTCAAGCTTTTGAAAGCTGGTTTGCTAATTGTCCCGGTCTAAAAGTTGTAGTTCCCAGCAATCCAAAAGATGCAAAGGGTCTTTTAAAAAGTGCTATTCGCGATAATGATCCGGTAATTTTTATGGAAAGCGAACAAATGTATGGCGATAAAGGCGAAGTGCCGGAAGGAGAATATTTAATCCCAATAGGTGTAGCCGAGGTTGTTCGCAAAGGCGCTGATGTAACCATAGTTTCATTTGGCAAAATTATAAAAGAAGCTTTTACGGCTGCAGAAGAATTGGCGAAAGATAATATTGAATGTGAAATAATTGATTTAAGAACCGTTAGACCTTTAGATATTAGAACAATTTTGGAATCGGTTAAAAAAACTAATCGGTTGGTAGTACTTGAAGAAGCTTGGCCATTTGGAAATGTATCCACAGAAATTACATACCTTGTTCAGCGAGATGCTTTCGATTATTTGGATGCGCCCATTGTAAAAATAAATACAGCAGACACGCCTGCACCCTATTCTCCAGCATTGTTGGAAAATTGGTTGCCAAATAGTTCAGATGTTGTAAAGGCAGTGAAGAAGGTGCTTTATAAAAAGTAATATGATTATTGAAATATAAAAGCCCAACTAATATTTAAAACCAACAATTCACGAGTAACGTATATAAAGTTCGTGAATTTTTGGTTTAATTTTATCCCTACAACCATAACTTATATGAAGGTTTTACCTCATTTACTCTTACTTATATTCATCACTTCTGTTTATTCCCAAACAAAAGTAAGCGGCGTCATTAAAGATGAAAGCGGTACAACCTTGCCTTTCGTAAATGTTATTTTTCCGAATAGCAATGAAGGTACAATTACAAATGAAGAAGGTCGCTTTTATCTTGAAAGCGACAAATCATATAAACAAGTTACTTTTTCATTTTTAGGCTATAAAACCAAAACATTAGATTTAACAGCAAAATCCACCTATAAAATTGAAGTTAGTTTAGCCGAAGAAGCTGCTAGTTTGGGAGAAGTACAAATTTTTAGCGGAAAAACTTCTAAAAAGGAAAACCCTGCAATTGAAATTCTTCGTAAAATCTGGGAAAACCGACGCCAAAATGGGGTTAAGAAGTTTAAACAATATGCGTATGATAAATACGAAAAGCAGGAATTTGATCTTAACACGATCGATAGTTCGCTAATTAAGAACAAGGTTTTTAAAGGAATGGAGTTCATTTTCGATCAAACAGATACATCAAGCGTTACGGGCAACACATACCTTCCAATATTTATTAATGAAGCTTTCAGCAAGGTTTATGGAGATAACAATTTAAATAAGGAAACACAAATATTAGAAGGAAATAAAAATAGTGGATTCAGTAACAACCAAACCCTTATTGCTTATGTTAATGACCTCTATAACGAATATGATGTATATGATAATTACATAAAGTTTTTTGACAAATCGTTTACCAGTCCGTTAAGCAAGACGGGGATAGACGTTTATAACTACGTTTTATTGGACAGCGCCTACCGAGGCAATAAATGGTGCTACAACATTGTTTATTATCCGCGCCGTAAAAATGAATTAACATTTAAAGGAGATTTTTGGGTAAATGATAGTACGTGGGCAATTAAGGAAATTAATATGCAAGCCTCAAAAAGTGCAAATGTTAACTGGGTTCGTGAGGTTTACATAGAACAGGAATTTGAAGTTTTAAACGATTCAATTTTCTTAATAACCAAAGATTATTTTTTAAGCGATTTTAGCTTGAATAAAAAGGAAAAAGCTCGAGGGGTTTATGGTAAGCGAACAACTTTGTATGACAATTATACCTTCGACAATGAAAAGCCGTCGAGCTTTTACAAAGAAAAAACAGATCCATATAATACTGTAGTTTACAACCGCCCGGACGATTTCTGGGAAGAAAGACGAATGGAAAAATTGAGTAAGGATGAAAAGGGTGTTTACAAAATGTTGGATACACTTAAAACTGTTCCACGTTTTAAAGCACTTTACAGTTTAGGTTCAGTACTTGCATCTGGTTATTATGAGGTTAATAATTTTGATATCGGCCCTGTTTTTTCAACTTTTGGGTTTAACGAAGCTGAAGGATTGCGATTGCGGCTTGGTGGGCGAACCTATTTTGGACAGAATGATTTGTGGCGACTTGAAGGTTTTGGTGCTTACGGTTTTAAAGACCAGCGTTTTAAATACGGAATTTCAGGGAAATATTTATTGGATAGGGAAACAAGACTTACGATGTTTGCTGGAAATAGAAAGGATGTTGAGCAAACTGGAGCAACCTTAACAACAAGTACTGATGTTTTAGGTAGAAGTTTAGCATCTTCCTCACTTATATCAGTTGGTTCTAACGATAGGTTAACGCGCATAAACCTTACAACGGCTGGTGTTAGTATTGATCCAGTAAAAAACTTTACGGTTAGAGTTACAGGATCTTACAGAACACTAGAATCTGCCACACCTACTTTTAGTCTCGACTATTTTGTGCGGGATAGTGCTGGAAATTTAACCAGTCAAACAAAAAGTACAATTGAGCAAACGGAAATAGAGCTGGGCTTCAACTTTACGCCGGGCAGAACGACATCTGGATTTGGAGTAGAACAAACAACTATTAATTCAGGTGATTTCCCGACCATATTTTTAGGATACACCTACGGTCTCAAGGATTTTGTTCAAAGTAATTTTGAATATAAAAGAATACAAGCACTTTATACACAACCGTGGAATATTGGCGGTATAGGAAGATTATTGACAACCGTAGAAGCCGGTAAAACATTTGGGGAAGTACCATTAGGGTTGCTTAGCCCAATTCCGGGAAATCAAACGCTTTTCAGCATTTACAATAGCTTCACAAACCTCGATTATTACGAATTTGTTAGCGATACTTATTTATCTATGCATTTACAACACGATTTTGGTGGCCGCATTCTTGGAAGAATCCCAGGAATTAGAAAACTTAATTTACGTGAATTTGTAGGTTTTAGAACCGTAATTGGTTCAATTTCTGAAGAGAACATAGCACTAAATGCAAGTAACTTAGTTTACCGAGCACCGGAAAATTTCTATTATGAATACAGTTTTGGAATTGGAAACATTTTTAAAATATTTAGATTAGATTTTAATTTTAGAGGTAATTATCTAGACAATCCCGAAGCAAGACCATTTAGCGTTACGGGCTCTTTTGGTTTCTATTTTTAAATTTTCATTTGAATACCTAAATTTTTCTTCAGAAAGGTTAATCATATTATAAAGCCAACGGGTTCTTCAACCTGCTGGCTTTTTTCGTTTAATTTTGCTTTCAAATTCAAAATTAATTCGAATTCAATAAAAAATGAGCCTACTTTTTTCTCCCTTAAAAATTAAAAATACAACCTTCAAAAACCGAATTGTAATCTCGCCAATGTGCATGTATAGCAGTATTGAAGGTTTTGCAAACAATTTTCATTTAGTACATTTGGGAAGCAGGGCAGTTGGCGGAGCGGCATTAATAATTCAAGAAGCCACAGCCGTTTCTCCAGAAGGAAGGATTACAAAAGGCGATATGGGAATATGGAAAGATGAACATATTGAAAAAGTAAAACCAATTGTAGACTTTATACATTCCCAAAATGCATTAATAGGCATTCAATTAGCGCATGCAGGTAGAAAGGCTAGTTATCAACTGCCAAAAGATGGCGCAAAAAAAATTGAACCGCAATTGGAAAATGGTTGGCAAACAGTTTCAGCATCAGCTTTGCCTTTTCGTGAAGGAGAGCCTGCGCCAATTTCGTTGGATCTCAAAGGAATTGAAAAGGTAAAAGAAGATTACATTAAAGCAACGCTTCGTGCGGATAAAGCGGGTTATGATGTAGTTGAAATCCACGCAGCACACGGGTATCTTTTTCATCAATTTTATTCTCCTTTAGCAAACGAACGTGAAGATAATTACGGAGGAAGTTTTGAAAATAGAATCAGATTTTTACTTGAAGTAACTACAGCGGTTAGAAAAGTATGGCCAGAAAATAAACCGTTGTTTGTTCGGATTTCTGCCACAGATTGGACTCAAGGCGGCTGGACAATTGAAGATTCGGTTAAACTTTCAAAAGAACTTAAAACTTTGGGAGTAGATTTGATAGACACTTCCTCCGGCGGAAATGTTCCACATGCTAACATACCAACAAAGCCTGGCTATCAAGTTGAATTCGCCAACCAAATTAAGCGCGAAGCAAAAATTTTAACAGGAGCAGTCGGCCAGATTACAACAGCAGAACAATCTGAAACAATTTTAAGCGAAGGTAATGCAAACCTAATTTTTTACGGAAGGGAAAGTCTTAGACAGCCATATTTTCCACTTCACGCAGCTCACAATTTAGGCGATGATGTTGCGTGGCCGCAACAATATGAGCGGGCCAAAATTTAATATTTTAAATACAATTCAAAATTGCTAATTAGAGTCAGTTTAATTAAAAGTTGCTTGTTTTATGAACATTTCAGAAAAATATAAAACCATACCCTTTTCAGTTTTAGATTTGGTGCCAGTAAATCAAGGTAGCAATCACAAAGAGGCGATGGAAAATAGCCTTGCTTTGGCTGTGCATACTGAAAAATTAGGATACAAACGCTTTTGGATTTCAGAGCATCATAACGCAGAAAGCCTTGTAAGTTCTGCCACATCGGTATTGCTTGGTTATATTGCGCAAGGAACTAATACAATACGTGTTGGGTCTGGCGGTGTTATGTTACCCAATCATTCTCCTTTAGTAATAGCAGAGCAGTTTGGTACGTTGGCAACACTGTATCCTAATCGGATAGATGTAGGTCTCGGTCGTGCGCCCGGAACAGACCAAATTACAGCTAGGGCTTTAAGGAGGGAACGTGTAGAATCCGTGAATGATTTTCCAAATGATGTACAAGAACTTCAACAATATTTTTCAAAAGCTATAAATAGAATGCCAGTTCGTGCTATTCCTGGCGAAAGTTTGGAAGTTCCTTTGTATCTTTTAGGTTCTAGCACATATAGTGCCCAACTGGCAGCGGCACTTGGACTTCCGTATGCATTTGCCAGTCATTTTGCGCCCGCACATCTCCACGAAGCTTTACTTTTATATCATAGCGGTTTTGAAGGTTCTAAACAATTGCAAAAGCCTTATGCAATGGCTTGTGTAAATGTAGTTGTGGCAGAAAGTGATGAAGAAGCAGAATATTTGGCAACTAGTATGAAGCTTTTTATGCTTAACATTATTCGAAATACGCGGCAGCCACTTTCCCCTCCTGTAAAAAACATAAAAGGTCTTTGGAATGAAATGGAAGAAGCACATATTATGCAAATGATGCAGTATACTTTTATAGGAAGTCAAAAAACTGTGGGTGAAAAACTATCAAAATTTGTTGAAAAAACACAAATTGATGAGCTTATAGTTGTCGCAAATATTCACGACCAAAAGGCTAGATTGCTATCGTATGAATTGCTTTTTCAATTGAAGAATAAATCGCAAGAAGCTGTTTTAAACTAAAATTACCAATGAAAAATTTTGACTAATTTACTTCATATGAACAATTTGCAATCTTTATTTTTGCAGCGAAAAATTTAAATAAATTATGAATAAAACTTTCGACGTATTAATAGAAATACCAAAAGGAAGCCGTAACAAATACGAATACGATTTTAAATTGAAGAAGATCAGATTTGACCGTATGCTTTTCAGCAGTATGATGTATCCGGCAGATTACGGTTTTATTCCTGAAACATTTGCTTTAGATGGAGATCCACTTGATGTATTGGTTATGGGTGGCGAACCAACTTTCCCCATGTGTGTAGTTTAGGTTAAACCAATTGGTGTTTTTCATATGGCAGATGAAAAGGGACCGGACGAAAAAGTAATATGCGTACCAGTTTCTGATCCAATTTGGAGCCGTTTAAACGATTTAAGCGATATGAATCAACACACCTTAAAAGAGATTGAGCACTTTTTCAGGTTTATAAAGATTTAGAAAAGAAAAAAGTAGATGTTGAAGGTTGGGGCGATGCAAAAGAAGCCGTTGAAATATACAACCAATTTGTAAAAAGATACAAGAATAAGCCAGAAGTAAAAGGAGACTTCAGTATATAAATACACCAACAAATTTAAAAAGGTCGAAAACAGCAATTGCTTTTCGACCTTTTTTAATTCAAAAATCAGTAAAATTAGTTAGCTGTAATAGTTACTCTTATGGTATTATTAACGAGTGGATATGTGTAACCATCTATAACACTGCTTAACAATTTTACAGTTCCATTTTCGGTAATGCCAGTATTTGGTTGTAATTGGTTTGTTACTGTATTTGGCCCTATTGCGGGTTCTTCATTAACCTCAGTCCCTGCATCCCAAAGATATATTTGATCTGTAATATCGCCACTTATTGGATTTCCGCCTGTATCGAACAACTTAATTCCTTCTTCATCCGTTCCAAAAAACACATCGTTCGTTGCTGCTAGCATTGTAGCAAATGATAAATTGTCATTTGAAGTAGCATTAAAAGAAAATTCATATTTTGAACCTGGAAGTAAAGGTCCCGGAGCACTACTTCCAACTGGCATATTAAATACGGCTCCAGATTGATAACCGTCCAAACTATTTAGATGACTCCCCAAATTTGTTGCACTACCATCTTCGGCTATTCCTTCAATACCTTTGCCATAATCTGCCGCTCCATCTGTAAAAAGTGGCTTTGTTCCGTTTGAATGTACTAACCATGCGCCTGGTGAAGCTGGGTAGGTTACACCTGTTTCAGTTGCTACATATGCACCTAGAACTGTTGGACTTCCATCTTCTGCGATACCTTCAACCCCTTTATCATAATCAGGATTTCCTACTTTATACAAAGGATTTGTGCCACTATGGATAGTCCAAACGCCGGGAGAAAGTGGCGCTGGGCGCACCCCTTGGCTTGTATTAAGCATAGCAGTAGATAAATCTTCAATACTCACCATAAATTCTGTACCCGTTAAATGTGTGATAGTTACATTTATAATTTCATTTACTGGAGGAAAGTTAAACTGAAAACCTGTCGTTACATCAGCAATATTCAATACTACACCATTTTCTTCCACCCCAGTATTTGGAGCGGGTTGGTTGGTTACCGTATTTGGTCCTACGCCTGGTTCTTCATTCACTTCTGTACCAATATCCCAAAGATAAACTTGGTCTGTAACATCACCAGAAATTGGATCGCCATTTGTGTCATAAAGAGCAATACCTTCACCTGTTGGTCCAAAAATAAGATCGTTTGTTGCCGCAAGCATTGTAGCAAAAGATAAATGCTGACTGCGGCCTGCATTTATTGTAAATTCATATTTTTTGCCTGGTGTTGCTGGGCCAGGAGTATTCTCTCCCACGGGCGTATTAAAAACACCTGAGCCAATGAAACTCTTTGGAGTCGAAATATTTTCAATTGTGATCGTGAAATCTGCGTTTGCGGTTGGAGTGGAATTGTCATCAGTATTGTTGCATCCAACAAAAGTTAATGCAAAGGCGCATAAAATAATTGGGATTAATTTTTTCATTACAATAGTTTTAATTGTTAGCTTTTTAGGTCGTAATGAATTACAGTACTTACTTCATATTCAGTTATTTGTGATAGGTTTAACGTTGTAAAGGAAATTTACACTCGAGTTTTTAGAAATTTACTATCTTCTTATTTTGAAGAAAATGAGCTTGCATTTCTCGTATGCCAACGTTATATTTTAAATAGGTAGCTGCTTTGCTCTTGTGGTTTATTCGGCTTATTTCGAACATATATTTTATATGTTGCGCCAATGTTTTCCAAGCAAAAAATATTGAATGTTCAGGATCGTAAATATGCGTTGGCTCACTCTTTGCGCCATTTAATTCAACTATCATCAGGTTTTTTCCCTTTTCAAGATCTTCAATGGTGTCATACATTACATCTAATCTGCCGTAATAAAATCCTTCAATATTGTGACAAATTTTATTGATTGATTGTGTAAGTTGAGGTGTAATTATATTGCTGAAATCTGTGAATTTTGCTCCTCGGCAATGGCTTCCAAAAGGCATCAACGTAAGCTTCTCATTTTTCGAAAGAACGTTTTTAAATATTGAACCGCTTTCTTTGCGAAGATTTTTAATTTGAATTTGAAACCTCGGCGTTTTATCCAACAATTCTTCAACAGTTGAAAAACCATTGCCAATTACTGTAAGGGTTTCTTTTGAAACGATACCCGTAATCCTTCCCGTTTTTTCATTTGGATACCGAACATAAAATATTCCTATTTCATTGGGGAAATTAATAAAATCCTGAATTAAATAATGAAAATTTGCTTTTTTGTGATAGTGTACTAATTCTTCAAAAGAATGAATTTTTTTTACGGCACTTCCGCGAAGACCTATATCTGGCTTTGTAATTATTGGATAATCAAACCTTTCTGATTGCATCAGCTTCAGCAATTCTTCCGAAGAAATTTTGGAAGTAATCAAAACCGTTTTTGCATAATATTGCTGTGGCATTAAATCATAAATCTGCTTTTTTGATTCCATAATAAGTCCGCCGTTTTTAATTGACGGATTTACGGCATTAAAAAAGCAAATGGATTTTGCCTTGATTGAATAGTAACCATAAAGAAAATAAATTGGTAGATATACAATGTGCATATTCCAATATTCCCAATGTCTTACTTTGTGCCAAAATATTTTAAGATTTCTAAAGGGCATACAATGTTAAGATTGTTGATCACATTTATTTCTATGGGCAATAGTTGCTGGCGATACTCCAAAATATTCCGAAATGTCAATATTTTGAAAAGAGTTAACGGCAATTTTTATTAATGCTTGATGGTGTATTGCATGCTCAAGATTATATAAAAGTTCACGATAATAGTTGGTTTCAAAAATAACTTCAGTATCGTTTAGGCATTGTTTCAAAGTTAATTTTTTATTGATGCGTTCTATGTTTTTTTCAATAAAAGATAATTTTTCAACTGCAATTTCAGGATCAGTCTGCATTTTAATATCACGTTTGCGGTTATCATAATTTATTTTACCAAAATCATAATTGCTTAATAGGCAAGTATAAATTTCAATAATATGTCTGTAATGGGCACCGATACTGCCACCACTAAGTACTTCACAATTATGGGAAAATTGTTGTGCTGAAAGTTTATCCAATAATTGAGTCAATTCCCTAAGATTATTTTTTATGGAAGTAAAAAGCATAAAGTTATATGTGAAGATTAAGCTACTAACTTTTTTCTATATAGTAAGTATGCGGCGCAAAATAACAGGGTTACAACTGCCAATATGAAAAGTTTTCCACCGTCGCCCTGAACTTCAATTCCTAGAACTGCCAAATGTGAACCTAATGCGCCAATCATAAGAATTACGCCCAAAATGGCACCATAATAAGCAGTTTTTGGAATAACTAGTAAAATTGCTGTTATAAGTTCAACCACGCCAAGACCGATACGGCCATAGGGTTCTACGCCCAATTCAGTAAATATATGCACAGCTTCTGGTGCAGCGGTAAATTTAAAAAATAAACTTTGCAGTAAAATAGCGGCGGGCACAATTCTAATTGCCCAATAAAGGAATTTCTTCATGAATAGTGGTTTTATGGTTGTTTAATTATTGTATTTGCATTTTCATTTTTTCTTTCCAATTTTGGTCTGCCTGTTGTTTTAATTCAGCTTCATTTTCATCCCATTTTTTTTTGGTGTTAGAAAGTATGTTTTTGTAAAAAAGATAAAGTTTGCCATCAATTATTTCAAAAGCCTTTGGGTTTATGCAAACATAAGTTCCATCGTCACCCATTGCGTATGCGCACCAACCGCCATATTGTGGTTCGTACATTTCTGGATTTTTTTGTAGCAACTCCCTATTTTTTGAGGAAGACGTGTAATAAACAACATCATTTACTTTTACGGCATATTCCTTTTTGCCTTTAACCGCCATATTTTCAGTGAAATATGCAACTGGGTCGTAGCCTCTAATTGCAATATTGTTTTTGTTAAGATTGTGTGATTTGTCTTTATCTTGAGCCAAAATGCTTGTTGAGATAAATAGAATTGCAGTTAAAGTAAGAAGGAAATTTTTCATTAGAATTTTTTTAATTTGCTATTATAATGAGAATAGTCCAAGTTTTCTACAATTACTTTCAAGCGAACACAAATAAATTGAAGTTTTGTAATATATTTCTAATTTAGAATCAATTATTTTTTGATGTAAATACTCTTAATTCTAACCTTCCAAATAACTAAGGATACGGTTTATTTAAGCTGCCCTTTATTTTTTAATTGGTATAAATTCTTAAAATTCAATTTTGCTTATTAAATAATTTCAAGAAATAAGTTGAATAAGCTGAGGGGATTACTGAATACAGCGACTTTTTTAACCGTAACTTTGTTTAAACTGCAAACTGCGACTGAATATTGCGACTTTAAAGTAACCGAATTTCAAATGAAAGTATCACTACTGCCAGCCTTTGGAAAACCCCATTTTGTAGTTCCCTTAAAAGTATTACTTTTGCCACGCTAAAAACTAATTAGAATTTTATGGAATCAATGATGATTTATGCGCCAATACTAATGGCGATAGTAGGCTTAATCTTTATGGCCGTTAAACGTTCGTGGGTATTAAAACAAAATCCGGGCGATGGTAAGATGAAAGAAATAAGCGATCACATTTACGAAGGCGCCTTAGCTTTCCTAAATGCCGAATACAGATTACTTGCAATTTTCGTGGTTATCGTGAGTGTTGCCTTGGCAGTTGTATCATTTGTTGTTCCAACTACACATATATTAATAGTAATAGCTTTTATTTTCGGTGCATTTTTCTCGGCATTGGCTGGAAATATGGGGATGAAAATTGCAACAAAGACAAACGTTAGAACCACACAAGCTGCTCGTACAAGTTTGCCAGACGCTTTAAAAATATCTTTTGGTGGTGGTACAGTAATGGGCTTAGGTGTTGCAGGTCTTGCAGTTTTAGGTCTTACTTTATTCTTTATTATTTTCTTTCACGTTTTTATGAACGGTGTTTGGGAGCCAGTTACAGTAGATGGTATAACAAGATCTCCTCAGGAATTAATGACAATCGTTCTTGAAACATTAGCGGGTTTCTCTCTTGGAGCAGAATCTATCGCATTGTTTGCAAGAGTTGGTGGTGGTATATATACGAAAGCAGCAGATGTTGGTGCAGATTTAGTTGGTAAAGTAGAAGCTGGTATTCCAGAAGATGATCCGCGTAACCCAGCCACAATTGCAGATAACGTTGGAGATAACGTTGGTGATGTTGCCGGAATGGGTGCCGATTTATTTGGTAGTTATGTTGCAACAGTACTAGCCGCAATGGTTTTAGGAAACTATGTTATAAAAGATATGGGTGGCGCAATTAATGACGCTTTTGGCGGTATTGGCCCAATATTATTGCCAATGGCAATTGCAGGCGTGGGTATTGTTATATCTATTATAGGTACAATGCTTGTAAAAATAAAAAGTAACGATGCAAAGGAGTCTCAAGTTATGGACGCTTTAAACCTAGGTAACTGGGTATCAATTTTACTTGTTGCTGTATCTTGTTTTGGACTTGTAACGTGGATGTTACCAGAAAAAATGAATATGAATTTCTTTGGCGAAGGTCTTCAAGAAATTTCTTCAATGCGTGTGTTTTATGCTACATTAGTTGGTTTAGTTGTAGGTGCAACTATATCATCGGTTACCGAATATTACACAGGTTTAGGTAAAAAACCAATTTTAAAAATAGTTCAACAATCTTCAACAGGTGCAGGAACAAATATTATTGCTGGTTTAGCGACTGGTATGATTTCTACTTTTCCTTCAGTTTTACTTTTTGCTGGTGCAATTTGGGCTTCTTACGCCTTTGCAGGTTTCTACGGTGTTGCACTTGCAGCTTCAGCAATGATGGCAACAACAGCTATGCAATTGGCAATTGATGCTTTCGGACCTATTTCTGATAACGCAGGTGGTATTGCCGAAATGAGTGAACAAGAACCAATCGTTCGTGAACGTACCGATATTCTAGATTCTGTTGGTAACACAACGGCTGCAACGGGTAAAGGTTTTGCAATCGCTTCGGCGGCATTAACTTCTTTAGCATTATTTGCTGCTTATGTAACCTTTACAGGAATTGACGGTATAAATATCTTTAAAGCGCCAGTTTTAGCAATGTTATTTGTGGGTGGTATGATTCCGGTTGTATTCTCGGCATTAGCGATGAACGCAGTTGGTAAAGCTGCCATGCAAATGGTAAATGAAGTTAGAAGACAATTCCGTGAAATTCCAGGAATTATGGAAGGTACTGGAAAACCAGAATATGACAAATGTGTAGCAATTTCAACAAAAGCATCTTTAAAAGAAATGTTATTACCAGGAATCTTAACCATTGGTTTTCCTTTGGTTATTGCATTCGTGCCTATGGCTTTTGGAATGAATAGTGTTGCAATTGCAGAAATGTTAGGTGGTTATATGGCAGGTGTTACCGTAAGTGGTGTTCTTTGGGCGATTTTCCAGAACAATGCTGGTGGTGCTTGGGACAACGCGAAAAAATCGTTTGAAGCTGGTGTGCTAATTAATGGCGAAATGACTTACAAAGGTAGCGAAGCGCATAAAGCTGCTGTTACGGGAGATACTGTTGGTGACCCGTTTAAAGATACTTCTGGTCCTTCAATGAATATTCTTATTAAACTTACTTGCTTAATTGGTCTTGTAATCGCGCCAATTTTAGGCAATCATTCTGAGAATGTTGGAATTTCTGAATCTGCAACTTCTTCTTCGGAAGTATATATGATAAACGCCAATGGTGATAAAATCATTTTAACGGATAAGCAGGTTAACTTACTTAACAACGATGGAAATTATATGGTTGGTGCCGTGGGTTTAAACGATAAAACCGAAACGTATGTCGAAATGCTTAACAACGATAGTAACGACCAAGTAACCGCAAATGTTGAAATAAGAAGAACTGTAAACGGTGTTACTGAAGTTGAAAAGAAATCTTTTAATGGCACTGAAGATGAGGTTCGTGCAATGTTGAAGGATGTTGAGAATATGAAAATTAAGATAAAAGATAAAGAGTAAATTAATTCTGAATTAAAAATTTTTGAATTGAAAATTCTTTAATATATAGTAAAGCTCTGCCGTTTGGTGGAGCTTTATTTTTTTATTCTTTATTTTTATTCTTATTCGTTTGTTTCATTAATATGATTTTTATGAAAAGTCTATCTTTCATTTTTTAATTTTATAATAATTCAATCTCACATCTCAAATCTAATGTCTCAAATCTAATATGTCCTTCTTCAAAAAAGACCCTTTACAAATTATTACCTTCCAAAGTTATGGGACTGAAAACCATTTGTACGTAAAAGGCAGGGCGTTGGAAGATGAAGGTATAGACCTTTCAAAAAAGAGTGTTTTTTCTTTATTGATGAATACTTACAAGCGTTTTGAAACAGATGAAATTAAAAATGCACCCTTAGTTTTAAAATTACCCAACGGAATTATAATTGAAACCGAAACCGACAACGAAGGTTATTTTCTTATTGATAAACAAATTGAAAACCTTCGCAAATTAACCGATGATAACGGTTGGCTGCAGTATGATATTTCCTATAAAGATGGTTACTTCAACAGAAAAATTAACAACAACAATATATTTAAAGGTGAAATTTTAATACCAGGTGAAGAAATTGAATTTGGGGTAATCAGTGATATTGATGATACCATTGTTCATACAGGATTAACGTCACGTTTTAAATGGAGAGTTGCCAAAAATACGTTGCTAAAACGTGCCGAAAAACGTGTTCCGCTTGAAGGCGCAGCTGCTTTTTATCAAAAATTACATTTGGGAAAATCGGGCAATAATGCAAACCCAATTTTCTACGTAAGCCATAGTCCGTGGAATTTGTATTTATATCTTGAACATTTTTTAAAGAAAAACAATTTTCCAAAAGGGCCTATTTTGCTGCGTGATTTTGTAAACCCTTTTGCGAAAAAATACAAACCTGAAAAGCCGCAAAAACAGAAAGAAATAATCAATCTTTTAGGGGCTTACAAAGATTTAAAATTTATTTTAATTGGCGATAGCGGCGAGCACGATGCAGATATTTACCTCGAAATTGCCGAAAACTATCCCGACCGGATTTTAGCAATTTACTTGCGAGACGTTAATCATGCCAAAAAGATGTTGCGAGTTAGAGGTTTGTATGAAAATTATCAGACAACGTCTGTTTTGTTTGTTGCTAAGAGTGAAGATGCTTTAAAGCACGCAAGGGAAAATGGATTTATAGCCTGATGTAAGATTGCAGATTAACGATTAAAGATTGCCGATTTTTGATTGACTGAGAACTCCAAAAAAATAGCCCGCAGATTTCGCAGATTTACGCAGAAGTTTGCGCTTGCATCTGCGTAAATCTGCGAAACCTGCCTCGCCGGCAGGCAGGTCAGCGGGAAAAACTTTCAACGCAAAGTCGCAAAGACGCAAAGTGTTATTCTAATTTATCCTATCCTTAAAGTATTTATAAATCTCTAGTTGCGATTGTATTTTTTTGTCATTGTTTTCAACATATTCATTAGTTTGTTCGGCATCTACAATTCGGGCTTTTGCATTGTCTGCAAGTTCAATATCCAACAAATCGCGAATGGTTTTTTTATGGTCTTCGTCTAAAATTGGAGTTACAACTTCAATACGGTGACTTAAATTACGCGTCATCCAATCTGCCGAGCCAAAGTATATTTTTTCGTCGCCGTTATTTCCGAAGAGATAAACTCTTCCGTGTTCAAGAAAACGATCTACTATACTTGTAATTTCAATATTCTCACTTTGGTTTTTTATATTCGGTATTAAGGAGCACATTCCGCGTATTAGCAATTTAACTTTCACGCCAGCGTTGCTCGCTTTGTATAAAAGTTTTATCATTGCGCTGTCTTGAAGGCTGTTCATTTTCAAGATAATTAAACCTTTTTCGCCAGCATTCGCCAAGGCGATTTCGGTTTCAACAAGTTGCGTAAATTTGGCGCGTGTTGTAAATGGCGAAACTAAAAGTTGTTTGGTTTTTGGTACAATCATATCGCGTTGCAAAACCATAAAAACTTTTAAAAGTTCTTTTGTAAGTTTTTTATCGGCCGTCATCAAACCGAAATCTGTATAGAGCGTTGCCGTATTTTCGTTGAAATTACCTGTAGCAATATATCCGTAACGTTCGGTTTTAGCATCAACTTCACGCTCTATGTACATAATTTTGGAATGCACCTTAATATCCGGATAGCTATAAATTACACGAGCGCCTTTCTCTTCAAAAATCTTTCCCCATTTTAGGTTATTGTGTTCATCAAAACGGGCTTTTACTTCAATAAAAACGGTTACATCTTTGCCTTTTTCAGCGGCAAGTGCAATGGCATCATTAAGCCTGGATTCTTCAGCGGCGCGGTAAATTGTAATTTTTATAACGGTTACTTTTTCGTCATTTGCCGCTTCTTCCATTAATTTTATAACAGGTTCAAAGCTTTGATACGGATAGTGAAGTAATTGATCTTTCTTTTTTACAACTTCAAAAATAGATTTGCAATCCGCTAAAACCGGATGCGGCAAAGGCGTTAATTCTTCGTTGTTTAAATTTTTATTTGTTGGGTTTGGAAAGCCAAAAAAGTCCTTAAAATTATGATAACGTCCTCCAAGAATTACGTCGGTTTGATTTACATCCAACGCTTTTTGCAGAATTTCCCGAAAATCTTTCGGCATTTTTTCATCAATCAAAACGCGTGTGGCTTGTCCAGTATTTCGTTTTGGCAAAGCCGCTTTAATCTTTTCCATCAAATTGCCCGAGAATTCATCTTCAATGTATAACTCGGCGTCGCGCGAAATTTTGAATGAATAATAGGTAATATCTTCAACCTTTTTCTCCGTTTTACGAAGATTATATTTCAAAATATCATCAATAAATGTGATGTAATAATTACCGTTTTGCTTTGGGAATACAAAAAAGCGAGGTTCGTTTTGTGGAATTTCAACAATTTGAATTTCATCTTCAAACAAAGCCGTTAAATACAAAGCTTCATTTTTTACGAAGATTTCGTTTTTGCCATTTTTTGGAAAACTTTCAATCTTTAATTTTGGTTGAATTGTTTCCTCAAAATATTCAGTAGCAGCCAATTTTTGGGTTGATGAAAATTGTTCAAAACGTATTAGATTTATATTTTCTTCTTTTAATTTCGGAATAATTTCGTCTTGAAATATACTGCCAAACAATTCCTGTTGAATATCAACTTGCTTTTTTATTTCCTTTAAAACCTTATTTGGTTTGGTAATTAATCTTTTTCTGAACGGTTTTTCAATTTGCTTAATCTGCCGAATATCACTAACCCGAACCCGAAAAAACTCATCAAGATTTGAAGAAAATATGGCAAGAAATTTAATGCGCTCGTATAATTTATTTCTATCATCGGCCGCTTCCTGAAGCACGCGATGATTAAAACGCAACCAAGAAAGGTCGCGATGAAAAGATTTGTTGTTATAAAGGGTTGCCATAAATTGCCGGTTAATTTCTAAACTAGAAATTATTATTGATAGCAAAATAAGTCTTTTATAACTGGCTTATTGTGAGGAAAACGTTAAGGTTTGGTTTAAATGAAGTATAAATAATTGTGTTTTATCGAAACAATTAAACTCTCAATATTTATGTATATTTGAATAGTATTTAAATTATTTTAGATGAAGGAAGTTTTATTAAAAGTTGAAGAAAGTAAGCTGAAATTCTTTTTGGAGCTTATAAAGAATCTTGATTTTGTTCAAGTTGATGAAAATATAGTAGATTCAAAAATTGCAATAAAATTAAATATTACAAATGGTTTGAAAGAGCTTCAAGATTATAAAAAGGGAAAATTAAAAACAACTTCTGCCAAGGATTTTATTAATGAGCTTTAAGGTATAACTAACGCCAAATTTTCAAAAAGAAGCGAAAAGGCTTATTCGAAAATATCGTTCTCTTAAAATTGAACTTGTGCAATTATTTGAGAAATTAGAAAAAAATCGCAATATCGGTATTTCTTTGGGGAATAATATTTATAAAATTCGTCTTGCAGTTTCATCAAAAAGCAAGGGAAAATCTGGCGGTATTAGAATTATTTCATATACTCAGTTAGATGATAATACGGTTTTGCTTCTTTCTATTTATAATAAAGGCGAGAAGGACTCAATTTCTGATAAGGAAATCAAAGATCTGATTGGGAAATATTTGAAAACTAAAAACAACAACACCTAAAATTAAAACTAATAAAAGCAGGGCTAAAACAACCCATGCAACTCCGCATCAATTTTATTAATTACCTCGCCAAGATCTTCAGCTTTATCAACAAAATCTAGATTATCAACATCCAAAATTATAATGTTTCCTTTGTCGTAACCTGTTATCCAAGCTTCGTAACGTTCGTTAAGCCTGCTTAAATAATCTATACTAATACTGTTTTCGTATTCGCGGCCGCGTTTGTGAATTTGGTTTACAAGATTTGGAATTGAGCTTCGGAGATAAATTAGCAAGTCCGGACCTTCGGTAACACTTTCCATAAGATCGAAAAGGGAACGGTAATTTTCGTAATCGCGATTGGTCATTAAGCCCATTGCGTGCAGGTTTGGGGCAAAAATATAAGCGTCTTCGTAAATGGTTCTATCTTGAATTACGCTTTTACCCTTTTCACGAATATCGAGAATTTGCCTGAAACGGCTATTCAGAAAGTATATTTGAAGATTAAAACTCCAACGTTCCATTTGGTTGTAAAAATCGTCGAGGTATGGGTTGTCTTCAACATCTTCAAAATGGGGTTGCCATTTGTAATGTTTTGCTAATAATCTAGTTAAAGTGGTTTTTCCGGAACCTATGTTTCCTGCAATTGCAACGTGCATATTTGTAAATTACTTTGGTGGTTGTATTGAAAATTTTAGCAAATTTTTGCCGTCATAAAGGTACAGGAAATCTTGAGTTAGCTGCAAGTCTTTTATAGTAATTTCGGGCAAAGACAATTGTAAAGGTTCTACAGACACCATATTTTCACTTCCGGTAAAATCTTTAATTAGGTACAGTTTGTTTTCTTTTAACGCAATTACGTTTTCTTCATTTTGAACAATTTTTTCAAACCCTTCAACATCAATTTGTTTTAAAAGACTGCCGTAAATATTAAAAGCGCGCAATTTTTTGTCGGTTAGTGTAAAACAATAGTTGAAATTGCTAGTTTGCGAAATCAGTCTGCCCGGAAAAGGTTGGGAAACTTCCTGTTTTTGGTTGGTTCGGTAATTAAAAAGTTCTAATTGTTGGTTGTCGGTGTTAAAAATCCAAAGTCTATTGTTACTTGCATTTGTCGCGGCGCTCACATTAATAAATTCTTGAAGGTTGTTGAAGTTTAACCGCTCAATCTCACTTAACTTGTTATCCAAAAAAACAACGCTATTGGTATCGTGATAAAATAAGACAATTCGCAAAGGGTTTACAATATCAACTGAGGTTATCTTGCCAAGTTGAAGGTCGTTAAAAACAAAATTACCGTCCGGACCGTCTTTATGTAAAACCTTATTTGTTAGTGAATACAAATTTTTATAGGCATCAAAACCCACAAAACTATCCACAGAAATTGGAGTTGTAGAAACCATTTTCGTTTCTTGGGCAAACAAAACTTGAATGCTGAAAAATAAAATTATAAATAGCTTCATATAATTCGGGAAGTTACAAAAGACGTTCCAAAAGTGAAAATGTTTTGTAACTTTAAAATTTTAAATTAACGAGTACAATTCAATTCTATGAATATAAAATATACAATAATTACTTTCATTCTTTTTACATTTTCATCAACGTTATTAGCCCAGAATATTAAAGGCATCGCTTACTATAAAAGTTTTAGGACGTATGATAAGAAATCTGATACCATTTCAAGAACTGTAGAAGAACAAAAAATGATGGACGATATGCTAGAACAGCTTAAAAGCCAATTTGAAAGAGAATATAAACTTACCTTCAACGGTTCAGAATCTATTTACAAGATCGAGCCAAAGCTTGAAGCGCCAAAACCCAATGCAAATAGTAGAGTAACCATAACCGTTGGAGGTACTGACGATATTGAATATAGAAATCTAAAAGACAGTACTTACATAAAACAGACAGAAATTGTTGACAAGGCTTTTTTAATAGAAGATAAATTGAAAAAATCTGATTGGAAGCTTGAAAATGAAAGCAAAAAAATTGGAAAATATGTTTGCTTTAAAGCTACTTTTTCACGGGAGGAAAATGGCGAAAGATTTAACAGTGTAACAAAAGATTTTGACCCATATAGCAAAACAGTTTTAACAACGCTTTGGTACACTCCTCAGATTCCGCTATCTCACGGTCCTGACCAATATTGGGGTTTGCCCGGTTTGATTTTAGAAGTAAACGAAGGCGAACTTTCACTCCTTTGCTATAAAGTAGTAATAAATCCTTCCGAAGAATTAGCTATTGAAATTCCTTCAAAAGGAAAAAAAGTAGATCAAGCGGAATACGATGAGATTTCAGAAAGAAAAGATGCAGAAATGCGCGAACGGATGAAGGGTTTAAAGGATAAAAAAGGTAATTCTGGTGGCTTTATAATTGGCGGATAATATTGCATTAAAATACTTTTCTTTTCACTGGCAAAAATCCTTTATATATATGTTTGGTCTAAAAATTGTAACAATATTCAGTATTACATTACTAACGTTTTAAAATATTATGATGAAAATACTTTCTTTTATTGCTGTAACATTATTTACGGCAACATTATTCGCCCAAAACATAAGTGGCAAAGCCTACTACGAATCAAAAACCACAGTAGATATGGATGCACTTGGCGGCGGTCGCGATATGACGGAGGATATGAAAAAGATGATTGCCGACCGAATGAAAAGTATGTTGGAAAAAACATATATACTTACCTTCAACAAAGACGAGAGCATTTACAAAGAAGAAGAAAAATTGGAAGCTGGCGCAGGTGGCGGTTTTGCAATGATGATGGGCAGCTTTACCGCTGGCCCGCAATATAAAAATCTTGATGAAAACAAACTTATTGAAGAGCGCGAATTTTTCGGAAAACAGTTTTTGGTTACAGATACGGTTGCAAAACTTAAATGGGAAATTGAAAAAGAAAGTAAGCAAATTGGGCAATACATAGCCTTTAAAGCTACCGCATTAAAAAAGATTGATGCTAATGATTTTAGCATGGCGCGTCCCAAAAAACAAGAAGAAAAAAAGGATGGCGATGCTAAAAAAGAAGAACCAAATGACCCAATGGATAATATTGAAATTCCTAAAGAAGTGCTGGTTACCGCTTGGTTTACACCTCAAATTCCGGTTGGTAATGGTCCTGCAGAATACGCAGGTTTACCGGGTTTAATTTTGGAATTGAATGTTTATAGAACCACAATCCTTTGTTCAAAAATAACGATGAACCCAAAAGATGCTGATACCATTGAAGCTCCCAAAAAAGGCGATAATGTTACACGGGAAGAATTCAACAAAATCGTAAAAGATAAAGTTGAAGAAATGCGCGAAAACTTTCAAGGTCGTGGCAACGGTCGTCGTGGCGGTGGTTTTGGAGGGTAAATTTTCCTCCGCGAAACTCCGTGTTTCTCTGTGCAACTCTGTGAAATAGCTATTACGCTGAGATACGCGGAGAGCCGCAGAGGTGCACAGAGTTTAGAATATTAAAATATTGTTTTTTAGAAAGCTGCTTATCCAAATATGAAATATCTACTTTATTTATTTCTCTTCTTCTCATTTTCCCTTTCCGCCCAAACCGTAAAAGTGAAAGGCACAATTAAAGACAGCATCGGCAATCCGCTGGAATTCGCAAGTGTAATTGCAGTAATAAAGTCCACAGGAAAAACCGAATCTTACGGAATAACAAACTACGAAGGCCGTTACCAAATGGATCTTCCAACAGGAGATACATACACTTTGCAGTCAAGTTTTCTAGGATTTCAAAATGCTGAAAAGACCTTGGAAATTCCAAAGAATTCAGGAGCGTTGGAACAAAATTTTATTTTAAAACCCCAAGCAGACGAACTTAAAGGTGTTGAAATAACCTACGAAATGCCCGTAACGGTTCGTGGCGATACCATAACGTATAATGCCGACAGTTTTACAAACGGCGAAGAACGAAAACTTGGGAACGTAATGAAAAAGCTACCAGGTGTTGAAGTAAATGCAGATGGCGAAATAGAAGTAGAAGGCAAAAAAGTAACCAAAGTAATGGTTGAAGGCAAAGATTTTTTTGATGGCGATAGCAAACTTGCAACCAAAAATATTCCAGCAGATGCGGTTGATAAAGTTGAAGTATTAAGAAATTACAACGAAGTAGGCCAAATGAAAGGTTTGGGCAACGACCAAGACAATGTTGCCATAAACATACGATTAAAGGAAGGAAAAAAGAATTTTTGGTTTGGTGAAGTTACAGCAGGCGCAGGACTCGCCGATACTTATGGCGACGAGAATGGCCGCTATCTTGTTCATCCAAAATTGTTTTATTACAGTCCGAAATATAGCATAAATCTTATAACGGATTTCAATAATATAGGTGAAGTGCCTTTTACATTTCGGGATTACTTCAATTTTACGGGCGGTTTTAGAAATTTTAATCGTGGTGGCGGTACGTCTTTCAATATTCAAGAAAGCGATTTGGGTTTTGCGGTTTCACAAAATAGCCGCGCCAAAGAAATTGAAGCAGGTTTTGTGGCAGGAAATTTTAGCTATGCGCCAAGTAAAACTTTAGATTTAAGCGGCTTCGCAATTTTAAGTGACAACAAAACTAATATTGCCAACAATAGCATTCGGCAATATATTACAACGGGCGTAACGGAAACCACAAATAGTGTAAACGACCAACGCAACCAATTGGGAATGTTGAAATTGAGCAGCGTTTATAAACCAAACACCAATTTTCAGTTTGATTACGATGCAATTATTAAAACTTCAAAACAAACTGAGGACGATACAACACTTTCACAATTCTCTAATTTTAACAATAATATTGAAGAGGTCAAGGAAAATAAACCATTTAGCGTAAACCAAAACGCGAACGTTTATTATACGTTGAATGATAAAAATATTTTTGCTGGGCAGGTGCAATATTTGTATCAAAATGAAGACCCATTTTATAACGCAATAACAGATTTGCTTCCTTTCCCTGAAATTTTGCCGTTGGATGTGCCACAAAATCGATATAACATAAATCAAGAAAAGGATGTAAAATCTAATAAAGTTGATGCGAAAGTTGACTATTATTATGTGTTGAATAATACGAGCAACCTAAACTTTACATTAGGTACAACGTATAGTAATCAAACATTTAATAGTAATATTTTTCAACTTTTAGATAATTCAGATAGGTTAGATTTTAATGTTTCACAACCCGTAGATGGAAAAATTGTGCCATTAATAAATGATGTAGCCTATAGTTTTACCGATGCTTTTTTTGGCTTACATTATAAGGTGAAAAAGGGAATTTTCATTTTAACGCCAGGCGTTACGCTTCATAATTATAATCTTAAAAATAAACAACTTGGCAGTACCACAACACAAAACGATTGGATGGTTTTACCCGATGTCAACGTAATTATCGAACTTAAAAAGAGCGAAAACATTCGGTTTAATTATGCTATAACATCAGAATATACAGACATTAATAATTATGCGGAGGCTTATGTTTTCAACAATTATAACAACTTGTACCGCGGAAATAGAAACTTAGAAAATTCACTTTCACAGAGTTATAATTTAACGTATTTCAGTTTCAATTTATTTAATTATACAAACATTGGCGGAAATTTAAACTACACAAGAAAAATTGATGGGATAAAGCGAAGTGCGGATATTCAAAATATAAATCAGACTTCAACCCTTATAAATATTGACAGTAATTTCCCGGATGAAACATTTTCAGCCGTTGGAAGGTTTAGCAAACGGGTCAAGAAATTTCAATTTAATTTTAATGCGGCAGTAGTTTTAAATAAATCGAACAGTTTATTTAACGACCTTGTTCGGGAAAGCCAAAGTCTAACACAAAACTACAAAGCAAGCGTTCGAACCAACTTTAAGAATTGGCCAAATTTTGAAGCCGGCTATAATTACACCATAAACGATTATGACAACGGCGGTTTAAAGCGAACATTTTTCACCGAAAGCCCTTTTGCCAACATAGATTTACGCTTCCTAAAAGATTTTACCCTAAGCGCAGAATGGAATTATTATAACTACACAGACGATGCAAAAACCATCAAAAACCAATATAGTTTCCTAAAAGGAGATCTTTATTACAAACCAAACGATTGCCCTTGGGAATTCTCCGTTCAAGCCACCAATATTCTAAACACAAAATTCATAAACAACGACAGTTTTACCGAGACATTAAATTCCACTTCCCAATATTTTGTGATGCCTAGAATTGTAATGTTGGTTTTTAAATATGATCTTTAGTCTGGCAATAGGCAATATTCATTTGGTATTCGTGAAAATTAAGTTATAAATATCTGATTTCTTTTGTCAAATCCCTAATGTCTTTCCGAAATATACGACACTTGCCTTATTCCAAATCCTGAAAAATCGCTGTTATTTTATAATGTAAAAACTAAATTCAACATTATGAAAAAATTCAGCTACATTATTGCACTGTTGTTTTGCAGTGTAATATTCGCCCAAGCCCAATATGGTACTGGGATGATATGGGACGAGGCATCTTACAGAAGTATCCCGTATAAAGTGCAATTTACTGAGGGTACGTATGATAATTTACCAAGTTCTTATTCCTTGGAAAAATACACGCCAATTCCTGGCAACCAAGGTCAATATGGTACGTGTGTTGCCTTTGCTGCCGCTTATGGTTTGCGAACCACCATGCTGGCAAAGGATTATAATATTACAGATAAGCAAAAAATTACGGATGCAGCGCTTTCACCCTCTTTTGTTTATTACGCAATTAAAAATGAGGAAGATACAAATTGCCAGCTGGGGGCTAACCCAAAATTGGGGATGGAAGCTTTAAAGGTTATGGGAGTGCCAACTTTAAAAACAGTTCCGTACCAATGCAATCCTAATATTACACAAGAAGCGCAATTGGAAGCTATAGATTATAGAATTCGCGATTATCAAACGCTTTTTTTCTATGATGAGCAAGCGCCAATGGTTCGAGTAAATGCTACGAAAAAAGCACTTTCTGAAGGCTATCCGGTTCTTATCGGTATGAAATTACCAGAAAGTTTTGGCCTTTCAAAAAAAGTTTGGAGGACTGTGCCAACAGATGAAGGCACGCAAGCAAAAAAGCACGGTCAGCATGCAATGGTAGCAATTGGTTATGATGATAATTATGAAGGCGGCTGTTTTCGGGTTTTAAATAGTTGGAGCACGCAATGGGGCGATGGTGGTTATATCTGGATTCCGTATGATGTTTATGACAAATGGTGTTTGGGCGCTTTGCAACCTTACAGTTATTATAAAAAAAAGGATGATGATATTAAACCGGATCCAAAACCGGAACCTAAAGTAGATCCAAAACCAGAACCAAAACCTATCCCTAAGCCAGACCCGAGTCCAATTGCTCAAAAATTACCGGAAGGAAGTTTGCGCTTTGAACAAAATAATGGAGAAGGAATGACTGTTACAAGAGTTTCAACCAGAAATCTTGTTGTTGAAGATGATGTTGAAGGCGAAGGTTTGGTTGCCTATAGAATGACAGAAGCGTACCCAAGCAATACCCGTTTTCGTTTTTATCTTAAGAATGTAAATGAAGGTTATATCTATGCTTTTGCTACAGACCTTTCTCAAAAAATAAATAAAATTTTACCTTTTGAAAATGGAATGTCGCCGTTAATAGGTGCAAATTCTGAATTTGCTTTTCCATCTGAAAAGAAAATAATTAAAATGGATAGCGCCGCAGGAACCGATTATTTACTTATACTTTTCAGCCAAGAAGAATTGAACCAAGCAGAATTACTTCAGGTAATGCAAAATACTTCTGGCGGTTTAACGTCAAAAATAAAAGCGGCTTTGGGCGATAAATTAATTGATAAAAACATGGTTCAATATGCTTCCGGCGATCCAGGTTTTAAGGTGAAGGATGGCGCTAAAGGATATGTTGTGCCAATGATGGTTGAAATTTCACATTTATAATATGAAAAAACTCGCCTTTTTATGCTGTTTGCTTGTTTCCATATTTGTACAAGCACAAGATTCTCGCATTGCTATACAAGCTGCACATAGCGGTTATGTTACAAAAATGCTTTTTGATGAACCTAGAAACCTAGTAATTAGCTACGGAAGTTTTGATGATAAAACCTTAAAATTTTGGGATAAAAAAACGGGTATTTTATTGAAAACAATAGATATTCCAGAACACGCAAGAGACCTTACTTTAGATGATATTTCGGGAAAAACATATCTCGCTTCGAAAAAAGAAATAGTTGTTTTTGATAATACATCTTTAGTTGAAGTAAAAAGATATCCTTCAACATCAGAAGTTCAAAATGTAGCATTTCGAAAAGTTGATAAGTTGGTTTATTTTCTTACGGGCGATTTTGACGATGTGGCAATGAACACCCTAAATCCGGTAACTGGCGCATTGCAAAAAATTGGTGGTGCCAAGTTTCCAAATCCACAAGCTGAAGGTTTCGAGTTTTTAGGAAATGAAGATTATGCGTGGATAAAAAGCAGTTTACGAAACAATCAATTTTACGATGTAGTAAAGAAAGAATATTCCGCAATGAACGAAGCACCTCTCGGTTTCTTCAAAAATTACGATCAAATTTATACTTATTTATTAGACGAGACACACTTAAAAGTAGTTCGGTTTAGCGCAACTTCTGGCAAAGCTGTTTGGGAAAAAACATTGGTAGTTGAAAAAAATACAAATCGAGCGCTGAAAAGTTTTTTTGGAAAAATCGCTATTTCCGAAGAAAGTAGTTCGCTTTGGGTTTCCTATTTAAAAACACCAATTATAGAATTGAATGCCGATACTGGCGAAGTTAAAGGTGTAATCTATAATAAATTCAATAAAGGTTCAATAATTGCCGATAAAGATTATGTTTATGTAAATGAGAATGACGAATTATTTGGGCAGGGAAATTACAAGAAATACAAGCGCTATTCTGAAATTCCGGTAGCTTCTTTTGGTTCGGCGGTTTTAAATTCGCAAAACGTTGTTTTTTCAAAAAATGATAATGCTGCTTCTCTATTTTCTTCAGATATTAGTGGTAAAATTTATTCGCTATTCGCCAATTCTTCGACTGTTCAATCAACCAAGTACAATCCAAATTTCACGGATAAATATTCCTTGTATGGCGACATTGCGGTTAATTCCGAAGGAAATCTTGCATATTACATTACCCGAAATGACAAGGAAGGTATTAAACAATTTATTCCAGGAAACAAGGATAGTTTTAAAACGCTAACAACAGATTTTGATAAAAACTCAAATACCGCAAGTTTTAATGCCGACAGCAAACTTTTGGGTTTTGTAAAAGATAATACAATTTCAATTTTAAATGTTGAAAGTAATCAGAAAGTGGCAATAATACCTATTGGAAATGTTCGAAAAGCAGAGCAGGCATTTTTAGATATTTCGCCAACCGGAAAGGGAATTGCCGTTGGCATTAGCGACGAAATTGTTTTTGACGAAGAATATAAAGAAAGGTTAGATTATTATAATATTGAAACAAAAAAACTTCTTTGGAGTAAACCCAATAGCTACAGAAATCTGTATCATATTAAAGGTGGAAAAGAATTATTGGCAATAAATTTAGATACCAAAAACGCTGATATTATTAATACTACTTCGGGTGAAATACTTAGAAGTTTCTCAATTCCGGAAGCAGATTATTTGGCTGAATTCGCCTTAAACCCAAGCGAAACGAAACTGATTTTCTTCACAAAGGAAATAGGAACAAAAATTTATAATCTACAAACTGGTAAGTTGGAAAGTGAAAGTAAAAACTTCAAAGAACTTTATAATGCGCGTGTTTCATTTGTTTCAGATGAAGTTTATGCGCAAATTTCGGACGGCTCAATTAAGTTTTTTAATATAAATAGTCCAACTGAAATTTTAAGATTAATCCTTTTTCTTGATGGCGAATGGGTTGCGCACACGCCCGAAGGTCTTTTTGAAGGATCACAAAATGCGTGGGACAGAGTTGCTTTTGTTCGCGGTCGTGAAACAATTCCGTTGGATCAGGTTTTCGATAAATTTTACACACCAAGACTTTTATATAACACACTTAAAGGTGAAAAAATAGAAAAGCCGGAAATAGATATCGATAATATTAAAAATCCGCCAACCGTTTCAATAATTTATTCCGAAGGAACAAGAAATTTAACGGTTGAAGATGCGGTTTCGGTTGTAAAAACTGAAAATCCATCGGCAAAAATAACGGTTGAAGGTTTTGCAAAAGGTGATAAAATTTCAGAAGTAAGATTATATCACAATAACAAATTAGTTTCAACCGGTACGCGCAATCTTACTGTTGAAGATGATACGCCAGCCGAAACTAAAAAGGTTTTTAATTTAACGCTTTTGGAAGGTGAAAATACGTTTAAAGCCGTGGCCATAAACAGTCAAAATACTGAAAGCGCGCCGCAAGTAATTTCAGTAGAATATACACAGAAAAAGGAGGAAATTATAAAACCTGCTGGCATTCAATTATATTTAATGGTTGTGGGAATAGATAGTTACAAAAATCCAAAATACAACCTAAATTATGCAGTGGCAGATGCTACAGGATTTAAAGATGCAATAGATTTTGGGATGAAATCTATAACCAGCAAAGTAAATAATTACTACATAAAAAACGACGAAGCCAATAAGGATAAGATGTTGCAGACGTTTAAGGAAATAGCTTCAAAGGCAAATCCGCAGGATGTTTTTATATTTTATTTTGCCGGTCATGGAATGGTGACTGGAGATGAAAGTAAAACATTTTATTTGGTGCCGCATGATGTAACGCAGATTTATGGTGCGGATGAATCTATTGCAGCAAAAGGAATTTCAGCCGACCTTTTAAAAGAACTTTCGGCATCAATCCCAGCACAAAAGCAACTTTATATTTTAGATGCTTGCCAAAGTGGAGGCGCTTTAACGGCAATTGCATCTAGAGGAGCGGCAGAGGAAAAAGCAATAGCGCAACTTGCCAGAAGTACAGGCACACATTGGCTTACAGCAAGTGGCAGCGAACAATTTGCAACTGAGTTTGATGAAATTGGACACGGCGTTTTCACATACGTTTTGCTTCAAGCCCTTAGTGGAAAAGCAGACAGCGGCGACGGCAGAATTACGGTAAATGAGCTAAAAGCATATTTAGAAAGTCAAGTTCCGGAAGTATCTGGAAAATATAGAGGAAGCGCACAATATCCGGCAAGTTTCGGGTTTGGACAAGATTTTCCGATAAGTGTGAAGAATTAAGCGGTAGTTTTCTAAAATTTTAATCCCAAAGGTTTATAAAATCTTTGGGGTTTTTGCATTTCTAAAAACACTATTTTTGAGCAAAGATTTGAAAAATCTCAAATATTAAATCCCCTTGCTAAATAATGAGAAAAATTTTCTTCGGAATTGTCATTGCTTGTGTTATATTTTTTTTACTTCGCTATTGCGAACAAGGAAAAGATGAAAGACAAAAAGTTGAAGCAAATACCGCTTTAATTGAAAAACAGTTAAAAAATGTTGGTAAATTAATTGTTACAGAAGGCAGTTATGCGCAGGTTTTTACCGAAAAGGATACGAAAGAATTGTTTTTGGGACTTGTAGAATCCAAAAAGAAAGCGATTGTAATTGTAAATGCAAAAGCAACAATCGCATACGATTTAAGTAAAGTTGAAACCCAAATTGACGAAAAAAATAAGATAGTTTACATTACCAAAATACCTGATTATGAACTTTCAATAAATCCAAATATTGAATATTATGATATTCAGCAAGAATATTTAAACCAGTTTGATGCTAGTGATTACAACAAAATAAAGAATAACGTAGAAAGATCGTTACGCAAACAAATTGAAAAATCTGAATTGGTAACAAACGCCGAAAACCGTCTAATTGCAGAACTTTCAAAAATCTATATTCTTACAAATAGTATGGGTTGGACGCTAAAATATCAAGGCGAGCCCGTAAATACTGAAGCAGACTTTCAGAAATTGAAATTATAGCATATATTCCATTGCGTGGCCGTTTTCAACTAACCATAGATTTAAATCTAACCCGTCAATTATGATATTGGCAAGATACCGACCGTATTTTTCCTGCTTATCTTTGAAGGAATTAATGGTCACTTCTTTGTCCAAAATCATATCGCGAACAATATCCCGAACTACCAAACCACGTTCCCTTTCTTCGCCACGAACTTCCGGCGTATTAATGCCATAAAGGCGAAATTTCATTTGTTGAGAATGGTAAAATCCCAAATCTACAAGTGCTGTTACGGTGTCACCGTCATAAACTCCGATGATTTTTGCTTTATATTGATACATAATTTCAGTTTTTTGGTTAGTGCTTATAAAGCTACAAAAAACTGAAATTCAAACAATTAAAAAAATAGACTATTTATTCCTTTCCTTAATTTTTTGGCTGAGCGAAGCCGAAGTGAAAGACTAAAGTTTTTTATTCAAATTAAACCAACTACCACCATTCATAACTTCAACGCCATTACTTTTTAAAATAGCGCTTGCATTTACGCTGCGCATTCCGCTTGCACAACACGTAATAACGGGTTTGTTCCATTTTTTTATTTCAGAAAGTTTTGAAGAAATGTTGGCCAATGGAATATTTTTGGAACCGGAAATTGAACCGCTTTCATACTCGGCTTTACTACGCACATCCAATATAATAGCACCGCGACCTTTAAAATCTTTAATTTTCTTTGATTTGTTTCCGAACAAAAAATCTAATAAACCCATTTACAATTATTTTAAAAAGCTAAAATTACAGCTTTCTAGTTAAAACTTTCATCTTCATAATTATTATCTTGCAGTATTGATGAAAACAATTTCGCGCAAAGAAGAAATAATTGCCACGGCTTCACAACTCTTTTTCGAGCGAGGTTTTCAGGCTGTTTCCATGCGCGATATTGCGGAAAAACTACATATAAAAGCATCAAGCCTTTACAATCATATTAGTGGCAAGCTGGAAATACTTTCAACTATTATTTTGGAAGTTGCACAAAAGTTTACGGTTGGAATGGAAAATGTTTTAGCAGAAAACACATCAGCAATTAATAAAGTTGAAAAGGTAATCGAACTTCATATAGATATTACCGTAAATTATTCCAACGCATTAGCTTCATTAAATAACGATTGGATGCATTTGGAAGGGTCAGATTTAGATCAATTTATAGTAATGCGAGACAGTTATGAGGACAATTTCCGAAGTATAATAAAACAAGGCATTGCAAATGGCGAAATTAAACCAAACCATCCCGAAGTAATACTCTTTTCGATACTTTCAACACTTCGCACCCTTTATTTATGGAATCAAAAACGCGGAAAACTAGACGTAAATATTTTGAAGAAAGATATGGTTTCGGTTTTAATAAAAGGTATTGTTTAAAAGTGTCAGGTTCAGAGCAGTTGGAACTTGATGTTATTTTTATTTCCATTTTAAAAAATGTTAAACCATTTGCATTTCTAACTAACAAGTGTTAGTTTTGTTAACCTAATTAGTATTACCATTGTGGCAGAATTTCATAAAGTTAAAATAAAGGATATTTATAAAGAAACTGACGATTGCTCAGTGATAGATTTTGATATTCCCTCAGAAATATTAAATAAATTCCATTTCCGTCAAGGGCAACATCTTACCTTAAAAGCAGATATAAATGATGAAGACGTGCGCCGTTCCTATAGCCTTTGTTCGAGTCCGAACGATGGAAGTTGGAAAGTTGCTGTAAAACAAATTCTTGGGGGTAAATTTTCCACATACGTTAATGAAACGCTCAAAGCTGGCGACATTATTGAAGTTATGGCGCCAAGCGGAACATTTGGTGTAGCAGTGCAGCCAACAAAAGCTAAAAATTATCTATTCTTTGCAGCGGGAAGCGGCATTACGCCCGTACTTTCAATGGTAAAAAGCCATTTGTCTGTTGAGCCAAACTCAACCTGCAAGCTTTTTTATGTGAATAAAACCGCAAAATCCATTATATTTAAAGAAGAATTGGAGCAATTGCGAAACGAATACTTCGGAAGATTCGAAATTTATTATTTCCTAACCAAAGAACGACGAGATATAGAATTGTTGAACGGTAGGTTTGATGATGGCAAAATGAAAGTGCTCACAAAAACCTTCATCGATATTCCAGATACCGACGAAGTTTTTCTCTGCGGTCCCGAAAAAATGATAAATTACGTATCCAATTATTTGGTTGAAGCAGGATTACCAAAGGAAAATTTACATTTCGAATTATTTGTAACAGGCTTGTCTGATGAAGATATTGCGCGCCAAGAGCGTTTGGCAAAGCAAAATGTGGAAGGCGTAGAAGTGACTATTGTAGATGCCGGGAAGGAATTCCAGTTTACAATGACTAAAGATTTTGATAATATTCTCGATGCCGCCTTGGCCGCAGGTGCCGATTTACCTTTTGCCTGTAAAGGCGGGGTTTGCAGCACTTGCAAATGCGAAATTTTGGAAGGCAGCGTAGAGATGAAAATAAATTACGCATTAAGCGATAAAGAAGTTTCACAAAACTTGGTATTGAGTTGCCAAGCAGTGCCAACTTCGGAAAAAGTGAAAGTAGATTTTGATGTGTAAGCTGTTTTCAAGCGAGCATTCCCGCGAAGGTGGCAATCATTTTCAAATCTAAACTGAAATATTGATTTTGGGCGTTCCCGCGCGAAAGAGCGCGGTCAGGCTTTCAGCTATATCTTTTTTGCGAAAAGGCAAAAAAGGATACCGCTTCAATCCTTAACGCAAAAGAATAAATTAAAAATTTGATTTCTTAATAACAAAGTTATGAGCGAAGAAAAAATTAAAAACCTAGAAGAAATTTTCGAAGCCCGCATTGCGCGCGATGAAAAAATAGAGCCGAAAGATTGGATGCCCGAAAAATACCGCCAAACCCATATTCGGCAAATGAGCCAGCACGCCCATTCCGAAATTGTTGGAATGCTTCCCGAAGGAAACTGGATTACGCGCGCGCCTTCATTACGAAGAAAAGCTGCGTTATTAGCAAAAGTTCAGGATGAAGCTGGCCACGGATTATATCTCTATTCCGCTTGCGAAACACTTGGAATTTCAAGGGATGAACTTTACGAGCAACTGCATTCCGGAAAGGCGAAATATTCTTCTATTTTCAATTATCCAACAGTAACTTGGGCTGATATGGGCGCAGTAGGCTGGTTGGTTGACGGTGCCGCAATTATAAATCAGGTGCCGCTTTGCAATACTTCTTTCGGACCGTATGCTCGTGCAATGGTGCGTGTTTGCAAGGAAGAAAGTTTTCACCAACGACAAGGTTTTGAGATTATGCTGACGCTTTGCCGTGGTTCCGAAGAACAAAAAGCAATGGCGCAAGATGCTCTAAACCGCTGGTGGTGGCCAAGTTTGATGATGTTGGGGCCAACAGATGACGAATCCATTCACACAGAGCAATCCATGAAATGGAAGCTAAAACGCAAAAGTAACGACGAATTGCGTCAGCAATTTATAGATCAAACCGTGCCGCAAGCAGATCTTTTGGGAATCACGGTTCCCGATCCAGATTTAAAATGGAACGAGGAAACTGGCCATTACGATTTCGGTGCAATTAACTGGGATGAATTCTGGCAAGTTGTAAAAGGCCACGGCCCGTGCAACAAAGAAAGAATGAACGCTCGAGTAAACGCTTGGAATAATGGCGAATGGGTTCGTGATGCTGCAATGGCGCATGCTGAAAAGAATGAAAAACGAAAAATAGCAAAAGCAAGTTGAAAAAAACTGACTTAAGACGAAAGGACTTACGACCTAAGAAAAATGTGAGAGATATTTAGTCTTACATCTTATGTCTTAAAGCGGAGCGGTCATAAGTCTCATTACTAACATCTCAAATCTTAAATCTAATGTCTGATAACAAAAAAAACTGGCCTCTTTGGGAAATATTTGTCCGCAGTAAAAACGGATTGGAACACCGTCATTTTGGAAGTCTTCACGCTGCCGATGCCGAAATGGCAATTGAAAACGCCCGCGATGTTTACACGCGTAGAAACGAAGGAGTAAGTATTTGGGTGGTGGAAAGTAAAAATATCACTGCATCAAATCCGTCGGAAAATGGTGAAATGTTTGAACCAGCGCAGGATAAAGTGTATCGTCATCCCACTTTTTATGATTTGCCGGATGAGGTGAAGCATATGTAAAATGAAATTGAAATCGAAATCGAAACTGAAATCGAAAAATGAAAAGTTACAATTTAGATAGTCGATTTGAAGATTTTGCGGCGTCAGTTGTTGTTATTTTTATGTTACCGCCCAAATCCTTTGCCGCCGATTATCTTGCTAAACAACTTATAAGATCTGCCTGCTCATCTGCACTGAATTTTGGAGAATTTGAAGGTGCAGGTTCAGATAGAGATAGGGCAAATAAATTAAGGATTACATTAAAGGAATTACGTGAGTCTCTTAGAAATATTAATATTCAAATTAAAGCCAATCTAATAGATTTTAATAATATTGCAACGATAAGGACTGAAAATGAAGAGCTAATTAGAATTGTTGTTTCACTTCTTAAAAAATATAATTAATGCATTCGATTTCGATTTAAGTTTCGATTTCGATTTAAATTATTCTAAATGAAAAATTTATATAGTTACATCCTAACAGTAGCCGACAATTCCCTCATCCTAGCTCAACGCTTGGGCGAACTTTGCGGCCACGGCCCAAGTTTGGAAACAGATATTGCGCTTACAAATATTTCATTGGATTTGCTCGGACAAACTCGAAGCTATTATCAATATGCCGCAAAAATCGCAGGAGAAGAAAAAACCGAAGACGATATCGCTTTCCTAAGAATTGAACGGGAATATAAAAATTGTTTGCTAGTTGAACAGCCAAATACACATTTTGGTTACACAATTGGGCGACAGTTTTTATTCGATGTTTATCATTTAATGTTAATGGAAAAATTGCAGAATAGTCCCGATGAAACTTTGGCGGCAATCGCAAAAAAAGGTATAAAGGAAGTGAGTTATCACAAACGTTTTTCTTCAGATTGGGTAAAAAGATTGGGCGACGGAACCGACGAAAGCAAGTCAAAAATGCAGGAAGCAATCAATGATCTTTGGCGTTTTACGGATGAACTTTTCTTTATGACCGATTCTGAAAAGGAAATGGCGAATGAAGGAATAGGTGTCAATATTTCCGAATTCAAAACAAAATATTACGCAGAAGTTTCCGAAATTTTAAAAGAAGCGACCCTAACAGTTCCTGAAAATAAGTATTTCACCAAAGGCGGAAAAGAAGGAATTCATAGCGAGCATATGGGTTATTTATTGGCCGATTTGCAATACATGCAGCGCACTTATCCAAATATGCAATGGTAGACAATGCTCAATATTCAACAAACAATTTTCAATATTCAATTAAAAATGAATTATGGAAAAGAAATTTGATTTAGAAGATAGACTTATTGATTTCGCAATTCTTTGCATTAAACTTTTTACAAAAATTTAATATACTTATGCGCTGGACCATTTGTCAAACAAATTATTCGATCAGCAACTGGCGCAGCTTTAAATTATGGAGAAGTACAAGGTGCGGAATCAGCGAAAGATTTTATACACAAAATGGGAATCGTTTTAAAAGAATTAAAGGAATCGAGATTAAATCTTAAAATTCAAATTGGCGCAGAACTCTTAAAAGAAATTGAAAAAGGTGAAAAATGTTTAAAAGAGTGCGAAGAACTGATTGCCATTTTCGCAAAAAGCCTTCAAACCGCAAGAGCTAAAAAAAATTGAAAGTTGAATATTGCACATTGAAAATTGAAAATTTAAATATAGAAAGTTCTTTGGTCGAAATATTATCATCCGTTTCAGACCCTGAGATTCCTGTGCTTTCGGTTTTGGATTTGGGCGTAATTCGAGAAGCAATTGAAGAAAATGGAATTGTAAAAATAAAATTAACGCCAACGTATTCCGGTTGTCCGGCGATGGACGTGATTGGCGACGATCTAAAAAAAGCCTTTTCAGAAATAGGAAAAAAAGCAGAAGTTGAATTAATCCTTTCGCCCGCGTGGAGCAGCGATTGGATTTCAGAAGAAGGATTGCAAAAAATGGAAGCATACGGAATTGCCCGTCCGCTTTCAGAATCGCACGACAAAGATGTTTTACTCGGCGAAAAGAAACTGGTAAAATGCCCGCAATGCGGAAGTACAAATACACATTTGGTCAGTCAATTTGGTTCCACGGCCTGCAAAGCACTTTTTAAATGTGACGATTGTCAAGAACCGTTTGATTACTTTAAATGTTTAAAATAATATAAAATATAGCAAAATGAAAATTTTAGGTCTTCGCACCGTTGTGTATATGGTTAGCGATCTGGCCAAAGCCAAAGAGTGGTATAGTAAGGCTTTTAGCTCAAAACCTTATTACGATACTCCTCATTACGTGGGGTTTAATATTGGCGGTTTTGAATTGGGTTTACATCCAAAAGAAAAAGCTAAAGCTAAAGGAACGGATAATGGTACGGTGCTGATGTATTGGGGAGTGGATGATGTTCAGAAAAGTTTTGATTCTTTAATTGAATTGGGCGCAACCAAACACGAAGAACCGAACAATGTGGGAGGTGACATTATGCTTGCAACTGTTTATGATCCTTGGAAAAATATCATCGGAATTATTTACAATCCCGACTTTAAAATACAAAAATAATCTATGAGTTCAATCACTTCAAAAATTGAAAATAAAATAGCGACATTAACCCTAAATCGGCCCGAAGTTTTCAACAGTTTTAACCGCGAGATGGCTTTGTTGCTTCAAAGTGAATTGGATTTCTATGAAAAAAATCCCGAAGTTCGGGCGATAATAATCACCGGAAGCGGAAAAGCTTTTTGTGCGGGACAGGATTTAAAAGAAGTTACTTCACCTGAGCTCAATCCAGGTTTCAAAAAAATTCTTGAAGAACATTACAATCCAATTATTTCCCGAATCAGAAATATTGAAAAACCGATTATTGGCGCAATCAACGGAGTTGCAGCCGGTGCGGGAGCAAATATTGCTTTGGCTTGTGATGTTGTAATTGCTTCAGAAAATGCGAGTTTTATTCAAGCTTTCAGCAAAATAGGTTTAGTTCCCGATAGCGCGGGGACTTTCTTTTTGCCGCGGTTAATCGGTTTTCAAAAAGCATCGGCATTAATGATGCTGGGTGATAAAGTTTCTGCCGAGGAAGCAGAAAAATTGGGAATGGTTTATAAAGTGGTTTCTGCTGAAAATTTTTCGGAAGAAGTAAATACTATTGCAAACACACTTGCTAATATGCCAACAAAAGCGTTGGGTTTTACAAAGCGTTTGTTGAATAATTCTTTGCAAAATTCATTGGAAGAACAATTAAATTTGGAAAGCAAACTGCAAATTGAATCTGCACAAAGTGAAGATTATGCTGAAGGTGTTGAGGCATTTGTGAATAAAAGAAAGCCAAATTTTAAAGGAAATTAAATGTCACCTCGAGCGCAGTCGAGAGGTAAATAGATATTAAAATGATTAAAAAAGTTGGAATTATAGGAAGCGGAACAATGGGAGCTGGCATTGCACAAGTAGCGGCCACCGCCGATTGTAACGTAAAATTATTTGACACAAATGCAGAAGCGCTGGAAAAAGCAAAAGCTTCCTTGGAAAAAATAATGGATCGTCTAGTGGAGAAAGGAAAAATCGATTCCGCAGAAAAAGAACGCATCCAAAACAATATAAAATTTGTCAATTCCTTAAAAGAATTGTCCGATTCAGATTTAACGATTGAAGCAATTGTTGAAAATATCGACATCAAAAAGAAGGTTTTTCAGGAATTGGAAAGTTACGTTTCGAATGAATGTATCATCGCTTCAAACACATCCTCGCTTTCTATTGCGTCGATTGCTTCGGCCTTGAATAAACCGGAACGTTGCATCGGGATTCACTTTTTCAATCCAGCTCCGTTGATGAAATTGGCGGAGGTAATTCCAGCAATTCAAACTTCAGAAAATATTTTAAAAACTTCCGTGGAAACTATTAAAAACTGGGGAAAAACTGTTGCTGTTGCAAAAGACACCCCGGGTTTTATTGTGAATAGGGTTGCACGTCCTTTTTATGGCGAAGCACTTCGCATTTATGAAGAGGGAATTGCTTCATTTTCCGAAATCGATTCCGCAATGAAAGAAATCGGCGGTTTTAGAATGGGACCTTTTGAGTTGATGGATTTTATAGGAAACGACGTAAATTACACCGTAACCGAAACCGTTTTTGAAGCCTTTTATTTCGATCCGCGTTATAAACCTGCGTT
The DNA here is from genome assembly GCA_965219125.1 of Aequorivita sp. GTDB lineage: Bacteria > Bacteroidota > Bacteroidia > Flavobacteriales > Flavobacteriaceae > JBBSOK01. The sequence continues at coordinate 1,444,590 of CBDCMO010000002.1, read as the reverse complement.
TACCCAAAAGCGATTTGCCGAGGCTGGTTATTTAGGAAGAAAATCTGGAAAGGGTTATTACAATTATTCGAAGGATGTCACCCCGAGCGCAGTCGAGGGGTCTCTGTCATCCAAAAATGCTATACAAATTTTCAACAGAATCCTCGTAATGCTAATAAACGAAGCTGCTGATGCACTTTTTTGGAATATCGCTTCCGCAGAAGATATAGACAATGCAATGACCAAAGGCGTAAATTACCCAAAAGGGCTATTATCCTGGGCTGATGAAAAAGGAATTGGTTGGTGCGTTAAAAAAATGGACGAACTTTACGATGAATATCACGAAGATCGTTATAGATGTTCGCCATTATTGCGAAAAATGAACCGTGAAAACAAAACCTTCTTTTAAATGCTTGAGGCTGAAAAAATACCTGTAAAAATGTTAAGTCAAGATGCGTTCAGTTCTTGGCTCGGCATTCAAATATTGGATGTAAAAAAAGGAAGATGCAAAGTAGCGATGACAATTCGTAAAGAAATGCTGAATAGCATGAACAAAGCGCACGGCGGTATAAGTTACAGTTTGGCAGACACCGCCTTTGGTTTTGCCGCAAACACCCACGGGAAATATGCCGTTTCCATTGAAACTTCAATAAACCATATTGAGGCTTTAAATGAAGGAGATTATCTAACGGCAGAATCTGTGATTGAAAAAGTAAATAACAAACTAGGTTTTAATATCGTTGAAGTAAAAAGAGGTGAAGAATTGGTAGCTTTGTTTAAAGGTGTAGTTTACAGAACCTCAAAAAACTGGGAAGAATAGAATAATAGTTGAAGTTTTCTACTTTAGAAGTTTAATTGGAAATTTACCACCACCAAGAGTATTAACTAACAAAAAATATTTTAAATATGAAATGGCAAGGCAGAAGACAAAGCGGGAACGTTGACGATAGGCGTGGAATGAGCACGGGCAAATTGGCCACGGGTGGCGGAATAATTGTAACCTTAATTGTACTTGGACTGCAGTTTTTTGGTGGCGATACCGGAAAGCAGCTCGCTCCAATTGTAGAACAATTGGGCGGTGGACAAAGCACCCAACAGACCGAGCAGCGTGAACTCACTTCACAGGAAAAGGAAACAGGCCAATTTATGGCAACTATCTTGGCAGATACAGAAGATGTTTGGAGCCAAGTGTTTCAACAAAACAATTTTGGGCAATATCAGGATCCAACAATGGTGCTTTTTACAGATGCCGTAAGTACGGGCTGTGGAAATGCAAGTGCAGCTTCCGGCCCTTTTTACTGTCCTGCGGATAACAAATTGTATATGGATTTAGCCTTTTTTGATGAACTGAAAAACCGTTTTGGAGCTGAAGGCGGCGATTTCGCAATTGCTTACGTAACCGCTCATGAAATTGGCCATCACGTACAAAAGCTGTTAGGAACTTCAGAGAAAGTAACAAAACTCCAAAGGCAAACTGATGAAAACGGTGCCAACCGACTTTCGGTAGCATTAGAGCTTCAGGCCGATTTCTATGCCGGCGTTTTTGCACATTATGATAAAAAATATTTAGATGAAGGGGATATTGATGAAGCCTTAAGCGCAGCCAACGCTGTGGGTGACGATGCAATTCAAAAAAGAGTGCAAGGTAGCATCCATCCAGATAGTTTTACCCACGGAACCTCAGAACAGCGTAAAAAATGGTTTATGAAAGGTTATAATACGGGTGATATAAATCAGGGCGATACCTTTTCAGAAATTTTAAATTAATAGAATGAAAGAAGCATATATTATAGATGGAATACGAACACCAATAGGAAGTTATCAAGGCACTCTAAGTTCGGTAAGAACAGACGATTTGGCTGCTTTAGTAATTGCTGAAATTGTAAAACGAAACCCAACTATTCCAAAAGAAGCTTACGACGATGTTATTTTGGGTTGCGCAAACCAAGCTGGCGAAGACAATCGAAACGTGGCTCGAATGGCAGCTCTCTTGGCTGGATTGCCGGTAACAGTTCCTGGTGAAACGGTAAATAGACTTTGCAGCAGCGGACTTTCAGCAATAATACACGCAAACAGAGCAATAAAAGCTGGCGACGGCGATTTGTTTATTTCAGGTGGTGTTGAAAATATGACGCGCGGACCGTACGTAGTTGCAAAACCGTCATCAGCTTTTGGAACCGATGCAAAAATGTACGATTCCAGTTTTGGTTGGCGATTCGTAAATCCAAAAATGGCTGAAATGTACGGAACGGATGGAATGGGAAACACCGCTGAAAATTTGGTTGAAAAACATAAAATAAATCGTGAAGATCAAGATGCATTTGCATATCATTCGCAAATGAAAGCTACCAAAGCACAAGAAAGTGGGCGTTTGGCAAAAGAAATTATTCCAGTGGAAATTCCGCAGCGAAAGAAAGACTCCATTATTTTTAAAGATGATGAATTCATTCGTTCCAATACAACAAAAGAAGTTTTGGCAAAACTTCGTCCTGCTTTCAAAAAAGATGGAAGCGTAACCGCGGGAAATTCCTCGGGATTAAATGATGGAGCGGCAGCAACAATTATTGCTTCGGAAGATGCCGTTAAAAAATATAATCTGAAACCGATTGCGAGAATTGTAATCTCTGCCGTAGTTGGCGTTGAGCCTAGAATTATGGGCATCGGTCCCGTTGAAGCTTCAAACAAGGCTTTGAAAAAGGCAGGTTTGAAAATGGAAGATATGGACGTGATTGAGCTTAACGAGGCTTTCGCTTCGCAAGCCTTGGCGTGCATTCGGGAATGGGGATTAAATGATGATGACCCGCGAATTAACCCAAATGGTGGTTCCATTGCAATCGGGCATCCATTAGGGGTTACAGGAACGCGGCTTGCTTATTCTGCAGCTTTGGAATTAAAGGAACAAAACAAACGCTACGCATTGATTACAATGTGTGTGGGTGTTGGGCAGGGTTATGCCGCGATTATTGAAAATGTTTAATTGAAAGAAATAAATGTTCTATTTATTCCAACTTATTTAAAATTTGTTTTTGAACTTCCAATATTTCTTTAAGAAAAATTGAGATATCTTTAGTATTCAAAGGACTCATTTTATCATCAATTTTAAAGCTTCTGGATTGTTTCTGTTTTTTTTTCTTTTTTTTCAGCAAGTCATATATGTCGATTTCAAATACTTCACATATTTTCAATAAATTTTCAAAATTAGGTTTAGACGTATTGCTCTCCCAGTCACAGTATGTTCCTTGTGTAGTCTCTAACATACGTGCCATCTCTGATTGTGTATGATTCAAATTTGTTCTGAGCTTAAGTAATTTTGAGCCTAGTGACATATTAATTTTTTTTAAAAATAATAAAATATTCTTGAACCGATATTATTTATCCGAGTAACTGATAAAAAATTATCCTAGATCAAAGATATTTGTTCTGTATTAATACTTTAATGGCGGAAACCGAAAATCCTTAAATATTACAGTAGGTAGAAAAATTAAAATAAAATTTTTATGAAAAAAATGATTTCAAAAATTTCAGTCTTATTAATTATCTCCCTTTTTGGATTATATTCTTGTCAAATGGAAGAAAATTTTGATAAAAACGGAAGTATAGAAACAAATACGGAAAATGCTATTGCCGAGCGACCAATTGGTGCTTTGAGCCCGGGTGAATTACATAATGATTTGGTTTTAAATTATTTAAAAAACCAAAATGTAGAGCCTGCAAATTTTGAGGAGATGTTTCAGACATACTATGAATTATCAGTAGATAAATATCCTGAATTATTAAGTGATGTAAAAGCCAAAGAATTTTTAATTTCTTTTACTGCGGATTTTAATATTGAAGAAATAAATCAAAATTTAGAGAATTTGCTTGATGATCAACTTGCAAATGGTGAGATTAATCAATATTTGCATTCAAAATTTGTCAGTATACTTAATTCCAATGATATAGCTAGTGTTAGTGTAATAATTAATGAAATAGATAGTAATCTAAAAAACCTAAGTAAAGACGAATTAGAAAGATATTCGTACTTTAAATCAATTTTTTATTCTTCAAATGATTTATGGTCAAACTACGGTGTAGCACGTGGTGGTGGCAATGGTGCAGGAGCTATTATTGGTGATGCGATTGGTGGTGCGGCATTTTTCTATCTCGGGCCATTTGCTCCACTAGCAGCAGGCGCAGTTTCTTTAGGAGCATATTACTCATAATAAACTAATAGCTATGAAGACAATAAATTTTTACCGTAAGAATGAATTTTCTAACAATTTGATATCTGTTGATGTGTATGTCGATAACAAAAAATATAAGTTGTCTTCAGATTCAAGTATTGAGGTTGGAGCTAATGATTCAAATGTTGAGGTTTACGCAAAATATTTATGGGTAAGATCTAAAAAGATATATTTGGACAATTCCAATAAAAATTACCAAATAGGTATAAAACCATATATGTCCGATAAATGGATATTTCTTCAAGTAACTTTTATAATATTATTATATATATTATATTCTTATTTTGAATTAGAGATATTTAAATATCTTTTTAATATTATAGGCATATCCTTTATAATAATACTATTTTATTTTATTTCTTTTGGAAAAAATAGATATTTTAAACTTTCAATAAGTCATAATTTCAAGAATTAAAAACCTTAAACTCTGTAAATTTATGAGGCTGTCTTATAGGGCAGCCTTTTTCTTGCTTAATTTTGGGATCTTTAAATTTTCAATTATAATTATAATTTCAGATAAATAAGTTTTATATTTACATTTTATAAATACATTATGGCAACATTTACATCATCATTACCTGACAGCATCTTGGAGCAGCTTTCAAAGGCAGCAAAAGAGCTTAAGCTTCCCAAGAATAAAATAATTGAAAAAGCGCTTAAAATTTATCTTGAGCAGCTAGACAAGGCAGCGTTTGTAAAATCTTACAAAAAAATGGCCAATGATCCTGATATGGTTGCAATGGCAGAGGAAGGAATTGAGGATTGGTTCAGAATGATTGAAGAATATGAGAGAGAATGAGACAAGGCGATATTTATGATGTTTATCTTGATCCCGTTTTGGGAAGCGAGCAACGTGGAAGAAGACCATCAGTAATAATTAGTGGTAACATTATCAATAGCTTAATAAATACAGTTATAATCGTGCCACTTACTTCTCAAGTTAAAGATTTACACGGAAATCTTGTTATTGAAGCAAATAAGAAAAATGGTTTGAAGCAAAAGTCTGAAGCGCTCTCAATCCATGTTAGAGCTATAGATAAACTTCGTCTTAAACATAAAATAGGAGCTATTTCTGAAGAGGAAATTCAAATTATTTTGGATAGCTTGAACAAATTGTTTAAATATTAATATTCTATAATTTTTCTAATTAAAAGTAAACAACGGCTATAGTAAATCATGCAAAAAACACAACACTACATATTAGGAAATTGGGCCGAAGGTAAAGGCGAAGGCAGTCCAATCCTCGATTCGGTAACGGGTGAACATTTCACAAACGTTACCACGGAAGGTCTCGATATTCCTGAAATATTGCAGTACGGAAGGGAAAAAGGAAATGTGCTTCGGAAAATGACTTTTCAAGAACGCGGAATGATGTTGAAAAAATTAGCTTTCTATTTAACTAAGAAAAAACAACAATTCTACGAAATAAGTTATCGAACCGGCGCCACAAAAATTGACAGCTGGATAGATATTGAAGGAGGTTTCGGCAATTTGTTTGCGAATGCTTCGCTTCGAAAATTATTTCCAAATCAGCCATTTCACGTTGAAGGCGACCCGATCGATCTTTCCCGCGGAGGCCGTTTTATGGCGCATCACATTATGGTGCCGCGCGAAGGCGTTGCCGTTCATATAAATGCGTTCAACTTTCCTGTTTGGGGAATGCTCGAAAAATGCGCGGTGAATTGGATGGCCGGAATGCCCGCTGTTGTTTTGCCCGCTCCGCAAACTGCGTATTTGGCAGAAGCCGTTGTAAAGGAAATCATCGCTTCGGGAATTTTACCCGAAGGTTCATTACAATTGATTTCAGGAACTGCGAAAAATATTCTTGATACCGTAGAATCGCAAGATGTGGTTACATTTACAGGTTCTGCTAGCACGGGAAAAATTCTGAAAAAACATCCGCGTTTGATTGAGGAATCTGTGCCCTTTACAATGGAAGCCGATAGTTTGAACGCTTCTATTTTAGGTCAAGATGCCGTTCCGGGAACTCCGGAGTTTGATCTTTTCATCAAAGAAGTCCGAAATGAAATGATCGTAAAATGCGGTCAAAAATGTACGGCAATCCGAAGAATTATTGTTCCCGCAAATTTGGTGGAAGATGTTCAAATTGCCCTCGGAAAACAACTCGATAAAGTTACCATCGGCGATCCGCGCTTGAAAGAAGTGCGAATGGGCGCGTTAGTAAACGATGCCCAGCGCAATTCAGTAAAAGAGCAGATTTCAAAAATCACCCAAAGTGCAAAAATAGTTTACGGCGACCTGCCTGCCGGCAAGGCAGGTTTTGAGGACTTTGAAGTTTTGGGAGCCGATTCAAAAAAAGGGTCTTTTATGAAACCAATTTTGCTCCGCGAAGACAATCCGTTGCAAAACGAAGCAGCCCATATTACTGAAGCTTTCGGGCCAGTTAGTACAATTATGCCCTATAAAAATTTGGAAGAAGCGATTAAACTTTCAAAAATGGGTAAAGGTTCTTTGGTGAGTTCAATTGTTACAAATGACGATAAAATTGCTAAAGAATACACGATTTCCGCAGCCACACACCACGGACGAATTTTAATTTTGAACCGCGAAAGCGCAAAACAAAGCACGGGTCACGGTTCGCCATTACCAAACCTTATTCACGGCGGTCCCGGACGCGCTGGTGGCGGTGAAGAAATGGGCGGAATGCGCGGAATAAAACATTATTTGCAGCGTTGCGCCATTCAAGGTTCACCTTCCACATTGACAGAAATCACTGGAATTTATCAATCAAAAGCAGATTATAAGGAAGCCGAAAAGCATCCATTTGCCTATCATTGGGAAGATATTGAACCGGGAATGTCAATCAAAACCCACAACCGAACCATTACCGATACTGATATTATAAACTTCGGAAATGTAACTTGGGACCATTTTTATGCGCATACCGATATCACTTCATTGGAAGGCAGTATTTTTGAAAAACGCACCGCACACGGTTATTTCATTTTAGCCGCCGCCGCAGGACTTTTCGTGTATCCGAATAAAGGCCCAGTTGCTGCAAATTACGGTTTGGAGGAATGCAGATTTCTTCGCCCAATTTATCACAACGATACTATTTATGTGCGCTTGACGTGTAAACAAAAAATTGATCGTGAGCAAAAAGGAACCGAATTACCTTCGGGAATTGTTAAATGGTACGTTGAGGTTTTTGATGCGAATATTGACGAAAGTTCTTCGGAAGAAGAAAAGCAAGGAGAATTGCTGGCCGTTGCAACTATTTTGACGATGGTTCAAAAAAAGCAGACTGTTTTTGCGGAAATGACTTCGGAATCCATTCAAAAATATTTGATCAAACTTTCCGAAAATTCAAAACCGAATTGGGGAACAATGAGTCCGCAACATATGCTGGAACATTTGGAATATACCTATAGAATTGCTTCGGGTGAAATTCAGGATTTTGAAATTGCAACCCCCGAAAAATATTTGGAAGAAACACACGCATCATTATATAATTTCAGAAAAATGCCACGGGAATACGATTTTCCGTTGGCGAAGCAATCAAAAATAAAAGAAACAAAACACGCAGATTTGGAAACGGCAAAAACCAAAATGCTGGAAGCTCGGGCAGATTATTTGAAATATTTCAAACAAAACCCAGACGCAAAAACCAAAAATGTAGTGTTCGGCGAGTTGAACAAATTTGAATGGTATTTGTTGGAACGTAAGCACCTAAATCACCATTTTGAACAGTTTAATCTTTTGGGCTAATTGAGCCAAGAGCTAAGAATCAGGATAAAAAGTCTTGGCTCTCGGCTCTTGATTCTTGAATCAAAAATCATGAATGAACCATACGTAAAACAAGAAATAAATAACAGTATTGCAACTATCGAATTTTTCCATCCGGCGCACAACAGTTTGCCTGGAGATTTGTTGACGAAACTTGCAAAAACAATTACCGAAGCTGGAAATAATGATGATGTAAAAGTTATAATTCTGAAAAGCGGCGGCGATAGAACGTTCTGCGCAGGCGCCAGTTTCAACGAATTAATCAGTATAAATGATGCCAAAACGGGAAAAGTATTTTTCAGCGGATTTGCAAATGTTATTAATGCAATGCGCAAGTGCCCAAAATTCATCATTGGAAGAATTCAAGGGAAAACCGTGGGCGGCGGAGTTGGTGTTGCATCCGCGACTGATTATTGTATGGCAACAAAATTCGCTTCCATAAAATTAAGCGAATTAAATGTCGGAATCGGCCCATTTGTGGTTGGTCCCGCTGTAGAAAGAAAATTAGGTTTGAGCGGAATGAGCCAAATCGCCATTGATGCAAATTCCTTTTACGAAGCTGAATGGGCGCGACAAAAAGGATTGTACAATCAAGTTTATGATTCTGTGGAAGCGTTGGACGAAGCCGTTCAAAAATTCGCAGAAAATCTTTGCACTTACAATCCCGAGGCGATGAAAGAAATGAAAAAAGTATTTTGGAGCGGCACGGAAGATTGGGATAAATTATTGGCGGAAAGAGCTGTAATTTCAGGAAGGTTGGTGCTTTCGGAGTTTACAAAAGAGAAATTAAAAAGCTTTGGTTGAAAAGATAAAAAGATAAAAAGATAAAAGGAAGAAAAGAGGAAAGGATAAAAGCACTATGTCTTTAAAGCATAATTTCAGAAAATTAACAATTTGGCAGGAAGCGAGAAAACTTGTTAGCGAAACTTATGTAATAACTTCGAAATTTCCTAAAACTGAAATTTATTGCCTTTCAAATCAATTGCAACGATGTGCGGTTTCTATTGCTTCAAATATTGCTGAAGGTTCGGCAAGAAATTCCGATAAGCATTTTGTTCAATATTTAGAAACTGCATTGGGTTCTTCATTTGAATGGGAAACACAATTAATTTGCGCAAATGATTTGGAATACATAGATGATATTACATTTGATAAAAATTTGCAAACAATCCAAAAATTGCAAGCGATGATATCAAATTTCAAGAACACACTAAACTAAAAGATGTCTTTTAATCCGTTTGTCCATTAATCATTTCATCATATAATTAAAATTTATGATTTTTAGTTTTAAAGGCCATATTCCAGTAATCCATGAAAGCAGTTTCGTCCATCCTTTGGCGGCCGTTACTGGAAATGTGATTATTGGAAAAAACTGCTACATCGGTCCTGGAGCGGCAATTCGCGGGGATTGGGGCGAAATTATTTTGGAAGATGGGGTGAATGTACAGGAAAACTGTACCATTCATATGTTTCCAAGGAAAAGTATTGTGTTGAAAGAAAGTGCGCACGTAGGTCACGGAGCTATTATTCACGGGGCAAATTTGGGCAGAAATTGTTTAATTGGAATGAACAGCGTAATTATGGACGATGCTGAAATTGGCGATGAATGCATTGTTGGCGCAATGAGTTTTGTGAAAGCCGAGGAAAAATTTCCGAAGCGCAAACTGATCGTCGGCAATCCTGCCAAGGCCATTAAAGATATTTCGGATGAAATGATTGCGTGGAAAACCGCTGGAACGCGATTGTATCAACAATTACCAACGGATTGTCACGAAAGTTTAAGAGAAGTGGAACCGTTGCGCGAAATTCCGAAGAATAGGCCAGTACAGGAAGATTTTTATAAAACTATTTCTGAATTTAGAAAAGAGAAAAAAGAATAAAGACAACTATGTCGAAAACAGAATTCAAAATGCCCAAAATGGGCGAAAGCATAACTGAAGGAACAATCATCAACTGGCTTGTAAACGAAGGCGATTCTTTTGAGGAAGGCGATATTTTACTTGAAGTTGCAACAGACAAAGTTGACAACGAAGTGCCAGCTTCCGCTTCCGGGAAAATGCTTCAACATAAATTTAAGGCGAAAGACGTTGTTCCCGTTGGTGAAGTGATTGCCATTTTGGAGCTTTCGGAAAATTCCAATTCTGAAAAAATTGTTTCAAAAACTTCTGAAAAAAAGGAAAAGGCGAAAGTTGCTTCTGTAAAATCAGTTTCAACTTCAACTTCGTTTTCGTCTTCATCTTCAACTTCAACTTCAAAGGCATTCAAAGTAAACGAAAACGTTTTCATTTCACCTTTAGTAGATGCAATTGCCCGTAAAAATCATATCAGTTACGAAGAACTAGCTCGAATATCCGGAACTGGAAAGGATGGACGTTTGCGAAAAAGTGATGTTTCAGAGTATTTGGAAAATGGACGTCCTTTTCAGTTTGCCCAGGCTGTTCCAGAAATTTCTGGCTTTAAAATTCCGGCTTTAAAATTCGATAAAGGAAAAGGCAAAATCGTGGAAATGGACCGAATGCGCCAAATGATTGCCGACCATATGGTTTTCAGTGCAAGCACGGCGCCACACGTAACAGCTTATGTTGAAGCGGATCTTACCGAAATGGTTAATTGGCGAAACAAAAACAAAGAAGCTTTTCTAAAAAAATACAATCAAAAACTAACTTTTACGCCTTTGTTTGTCGAATGTGTGGCAAAAGCAATCAAAGATTTTCCGATGATAAATTCCACGTTAGATGGCACAAATATTATTGTAAAAGAGGAAATTAATATTGGGATGGCGACGGCGCTTCCTTCGGGGAATTTGATCGTTCCCGTTGTGAAAAATGCCGATAAAAAGAATTTAAAGAAATTAGCCGAAACTACAAATGAACTCGTCGGGAAAGCCCGCGACAATAAGCTGAAAGGCGACGATACCAAAGGAAGCACATTTACAATAAGTAATGTGGGAACATTCGGAAGTTTGATGGGAACGCCAATAATCAATCAACCTGAAGCGGCAATTTTGGCTACCGGGATAATAAAAAAACGTGCCGAAGTAATAGAACGAAAAGATGGCGATACTATTGAAATTAGACAGATGATGTACCTATCACTTTCTTTCGACCATAGAATTGTAGACGGTTATTTGGCGGGTTCGTTTCTGAGAAGAATTGCAGATTACATGGAAAAATTTGATTCCAAAAGAAAAATATAACAATGTCAGGTCGAGCGAAGTCGAGACCTCGTTAAGAACAAATAAGTGAATATTTCAAAAGATATATTAAAAAAAGCCTTCAAAAACCTCGTTACTGCGAAAGCGATGACCGAGATTTATGAGGAAAATTTTAAAACCGTTTCAAAGTACGTTCACGCAACTTCGCGTGGACACGAAGTAATCCAAACCGCTGTGGGAATGCAGCTTTTGCCGCAGGATTATGTATATCCGTATTATCGCGACGATTCAATTTTGCTATCAATCGGGATGAAACCGTATGAATTGATGCTTCAGGTTTTGGCCAAAAAGGACGATCCATTTTCTGGCGGAAGAACCTATTATTCACATCCAAGTTTGAAAGATGATGACAAGCCAAAAATTCCACACCAAAGTTCGGCAACGGGAATGCAAGCAATTCCTGCAACGGGCGCGGCGATGGGATTTTGGTATAAGGAATCGATGAATTCTGAATTCAATCCCGAAACTTCAGAACAGAATTCAGAATTGCCAATCGTGGTTTGCAGTTTAGGCGATGCCTCAGTTACGGAAGGCGAAATAGCGGAAGCCTTTCAAATGGCGGCTTTAAAGCAATTACCGATTTTATATTTGGTGCAGGATAATGGTTGGGATATTTCGGCAAATGCAGCGGAAACTCGCGCACAAAATGCTTATGAATACGCCGCAGGTTTTCACGGTTTGGAAGCTGTTACAATTGATGGAACAGATTTCGAAGAAAGTTACAACACCATTCAAGATGTAATTTCAAAAATTAGAAAAGAAAGAAGACCGTTTTTGGTGCACGCAAAAGTGCCACTTTTGAATCATCATACTTCGGGTGTTCGGATGGAATTTTATCGTGATGATTTGGAGGAAGCGAAAAGCCGCGATCCGTATCCAAAATTGAAAAAATTGTTGTTAGAGAATGGATTTATTGAAAAAGAACTTTCAGAAATCGAAACCAAAATCCAAATCGAAATCAAAGAAGCTTTGAAAAAAGCACTAAAAGCTGAAGATCCAAAACCTGAAGATTTATTTACGCACGATTTTGCGCCTACTGAAATTACCGAAGAAAAAGGTGAAAGAAGCCCGAAGGGTGGCGAAAAAGTGGTGATGGTAGATTGTGCGCTTTTCGCAATTAAAGAATTAATGGCAAAACACCCAGAATGTTTATTGTACGGTCAAGATGTTGGCGGACGTTTGGGCGGCGTTTTTCGCGAAGCGGCAACGCTTGCCCAGAAATTTGGCGACAATCGCGTTTTTAATACGCCAATTCAAGAAGCTTTTATTGTTGGCAGTACGGTGGGAATGAGCGCTGTTGGTTTAAAGCCAATTGTAGAAGTTCAATTTGCAGATTATATTTGGCCTGGCCTCAATCAACTTTTTACTGAAGTTTCCCGAAGCTGTTATCTTTCAAACGGGAAATGGCCGGTTTCAATGGTTTTACGAGTGCCAATTGGCGCTTACGGAAGCGGCGGGCCTTATCATTCTTCTTCCGTGGAAAGTGTTGTTGCCAATATTCGAGGACTTAAAATTGCATATCCGAGTAACGGCGCCGATTTAAAAGGATTGCTGAAAGCGGCATATTATGACCCAAACCCAGTCGTAATTTTTGAACACAAAGGTTTGTATTGGAGCAAAGTGAAAGGCACAAAAGGCGCAACTTCGCTAATGCCGTCCGAAGACTATATTTTGCCTTTCGGGAAAGCTTGGGTTTTGCAGGAAATCTGGAAACAAGAAGAGGAAGAAACGCTTTCAATAATTACGTATGGAATGAGCGTACATTGGGCGATGAACGCTTCCGAAGAACTTGGAATGCAGGATAAAATTGAAGTTGTTGACCTTAGAACGCTTCATCCGTTGGATTATGAAACGGTTTTTAAATCTGTTAAAAAATGCGGAAAATGTCTTGTTGTAACTGAAGAACCTTCAGAAAATAGTTTCAGCAGAGCGCTTCAAGGCAGGATTCAAGAGGAATGTTTTCAGCAATTGGATGCTCCGGTGATGCTTATTGGTTCCGAAAATATGCCTGCCATTCCGCTTAATTCTGTTTTGGAAGAAACTATGATTTCTTCTACCGAAAAAGTTAAGAAGAAAATTTTGGAGGTATTGAATTATTAAGAATTAATTTTCAACGTATTTAAAATCTGAATAAATTGGAAGATAGGTAGCGGTCGCTGAAACATCTTTTGGATGTATTACAATCCCGTGACATATATTATCGCTGCCAATCTCAAAAGAAATTCCTTTTTCTGTATCGTACAGTGTGTAATCACTTCCTTTTTCAGTAAAAGTTCCTGCTTTCTTTAGCGTGAATATTTTTCTTATTTCCTCTAAAGAACTATTAACGCCAATTTTATCTTCAGTCTTGGCATTTGCTGAGGTGCTTCTAATAGATTTTATTTTATAACCATCGCCAGTTTCTGTGCCGCGAGTGCTGTAAAGTGTAAGTATATCGTCGTTGGAATTCCAAGTGGAAACTGACTTCATCATTGCAGCATCGCCGTCATTTGCTGGACCTAAACTGTCGATAATTTTATTTGGCTCACTTTCCAAAATAATACCTACAAAACTTTTTCCAGGGAATATTGACTTTAAAGTCGAACTATTTTTAGATTGTGAACTTGTTGCTTCAGATGTTTCTGGACTGTTTGAATTGTAATCTGTTTTCTCAACTTTTTTACTCGTTTCATTGCAGCTTGTAAAAACAAGTAAGATCACTAAAAGTGTCAATATATTTTTCATTATTTTTTTTTGAAAGATCAAATTAAAAGAAATTGTTGGATTCTAGTCTTAATAAAATCTTAGAGTTACAAAGTTTAAGTTGAATGCTGTTTTGGAGTACAGGATTATTCTGTGAACCCAAACAAAATACTGCCAAGATTTTGTATGTTTTGAACTTTTAATTTTCCATCATTGAGCTGATGTGGCATTATAGAATTGTCATCATATTAATAATTCTTTTGTCAAGTAATTACTTGTTTGCCCAAAACAAACCTTCAAAATATACCTGCAATTCCGCTTAATTCTGTTTTGGAAGAGACTATGATTCCTTCTACGGAAAAGGTGAAGAAAAAGATTTTGGAGGTTTTGAATTATTAATGAAAGAGCCTAAATTCAACAAAAAATACTGAATTTAGACTCTTTTATATTTAATAATTCTTCAAAAAAAATAGTTTTAAACTTTCAAATAACAATGAACTGAAAGAATGAAATAATTTTCAGTTAAATTCAACACTTTAAAACTCGTACTATTTCATTATAAAAAACTCCCGAACCTCTCAAAATGGCAAGTGTAACCATTTGGCTTTCTCTTTAAATAATCTTGATGTTCTTTTTCAGCTGGCCAAAATACTGTAAATGGCTCTAATGTTGTTACGGCATCTCCTTTCCATCTGCCAGATTCATTCACAATTTTCATCACTTCTTTCGATTCTTCTTTTTCTTCTTCGTTTTGATAAAAAATGGTAGATCTGTAACTGCTTCCCATATCATTCCCTTGCTGGTCTAATGTGGTGGGATTATGGATTCTAAAAAAGTAATCCAATAGTTGTTTGAATGAGGTTTCGGCAGTATCATATGTAATTTCAATGCCTTCAGCGTGACCGGGATGATTGCCATACGTTGGGTTTTCATTTTTGCCTCCTAAATAACCTACTTCGGTATCTTTAACTCCTTTTCTAACTCTGAAAAGATCTTCCATTCCCCAGAAACAACCTCCGGCTATATATGCTTTTTTGTAATTTTCCATTTGTAACTAAATTTTTATAGTTCTAACTAATTTAATATACTTATAAAGATACTTGTATTAGTAATGGGTTAAATAGAAGAAAATCTTAAAACTATCATATAATTTTTTCTTCTTCGGAAGTTGAAATAATTACTAAATCCCTCATTCATAATTCTTAGATTAGCTTACAATTCAATTTTCTTTTTTTATCTTCATAGTGTCCAATTTAGACCAATACTTTAAACTTCAACATTATGAAAAAATTTATTACACTTCTTTTCATTTTTTCAATTTCAATTGTAAACGCACAATGGACAACAGACACCCATGTAAATACACTTGTAGCTAGCTCAGAAAGCGGCGATATGCAAGCACTTGGACTTTCAACCGGTGAAACTATGATAGTTTTTTGGAAGATTGTTCCTGCTCCAGTTAACTATGAATTAAGGTTACAGAAACTGGATGCTGACGGTCTTCAACAATTTGGGGAAGATGGAATATTGGTAAGCAATACGCTGCCTATGAGCACTTTTACAGTGACATTTAATATAACTTCTGATGAAGCTGATAACTTGTATATAGGCGTTACAGGAACTGAAGATTTTTCAGCCTATGCTTTCAAAATTAATGCAGATGGCCTTCAACTTTGGGGTGCAAATGGAATCTTATTGGGTATTGGTGTACCTGTAAATATTTTGCCATTGTCTTCAGAAAATGCTATTGTTTCTTGGCGAGATTCCGGTCTTGCTGTTATGCAACAATTTGATGCCAATGGAATTCCCGTTTGGCCCAGCACTAAAACAATTGGATCTGGAAACACACAAGCTGCAAATTTATTTGAACTGTCCACCGGTGACTTTGAAGTAGTTTACCATTCTATTGCAGGAGGCATAAATTCATTTTTATATGCGCAACGTTATGATATTGATGGAAACCCACAATGGACCAATCCTTTGCAATTGGCAGATAGAGCTACAACATTTATAAGAAAATACCCGAGCACACAAGATGGCGACATTGTTTATATGGGTTATTATGCTTCTGCCGGTACACGTTTTGATTCATATCTGCAGCGCGTTAATCCAGACGGGAGTTTGCCTTGGGGAATTAACGGTTCTGATTTTGACATTAATGAAACAAACTATGAAACTGAAACTGAAATAGCTAAAGCTGAGTTTTCACCATTTATCTGGTCTGTTTGTACCTATACTGATAACTCACAAAATATGCTTGGCGAATATGTTCAAAAATTTGATAAAGAAACCGGGGAGCGTTTGCTCTCAGATAATGCT
Organism: Aequorivita sp.; assembly: GCA_965219125.1. GTDB lineage: Bacteria > Bacteroidota > Bacteroidia > Flavobacteriales > Flavobacteriaceae > JBBSOK01. The sequence goes on along the minus strand of CBDCMO010000002.1, from coordinate 1,428,426 downwards.
AAAGTTATGTTCGCAATTGGCAGCGACAAAGTACACGCGGGTCCGCTAAAATTGCAATTGGATTCGCCTTTATTTCTGGTTAAAGAAGGTATGGAAAATGGAGTTTCACCTACAACATTAGGCTCCGTTTCCTTAGATGAAAATGGCGATTTTTTACGAGATAATTTACCGATTGCTACTTTCGCTGCTAATAAGAGTAGAATACAATATACAAAACAAGTTGATGGACAAACAGTTGCGGTGTTTATTGAAGATAAAGGAAATGGCGATAAAATCTATGCGCAAAATTTATATGAATTAATAGCTGGAGTGACCGATTTTGCACAAAATGATATTTTTTATCAAAACCCTATTTCAAATGAATTGGTTTTGAACAGTAAAGTTGAAATTAATACTGTAACAGTATTCAATTTGTTGGGGCAGCAAATTTTCAGAAAGGATTTTAAACAAGCAACCAATATTTCAATAGACACACAGAATTGGAAATATGGAACCTATTTTATTTCGGTTGAAACGACAGCTGGGAAATTTAAAAGTTTAAAGGTTTTGAAAAATTGATGTACTTTAATTCTAATTTTTCTACCTATAGATTATTTGAATTTTGTCTATGAAAGTAATCTATATACTTTGCGTGATTTGTGCAATTGTAATTTGCTCTTGCAACAAAAATCAAGAAAAACCGGTTTATTTTTACCATTGGAAAACAAATTACACACATAATCTTGAGACGGATGCAATTCTGAAAAAGGCAAATTCAGATAAAATGTATGTTCGCTTTTTCGATTTGTCTTTAAATAGTTTTGATAATTCGGTTTTGCCAACGGCGACTTTGCAAATTAAACAAAATGACACGCTTTCAGTTGCTGAAATAATACCCGTAATTTATATTACCAATGAGGTTTTCGAAAAGACAACGACGGCTTCAGATCTTCAAAAATTGGCAAAAAATTCAGCAGATAAATTGTATCGAATTGCTACCAATTCCGTTCCGAAGCATATTTTAATCAACGAAATTCAGATAGATTGCGATTGGACGGTTGGCACGCGTGACGCTTATTTTAAGTTTTTAAAATTTCTGAAAAAAGAAAAGTCATTCTTATCTCTTTCAACTTCAAAAAAAACAACAAAAATTTCTGCAACTGTACGGTTGCATCAAGTTAAATTTCGAGAAAAAACGGGTGTTCCGCCAGTAAATGAGGTTACGATTATGATATATAATGTTGGCAATTTGGGCAATATTTCAGAAACAAATAGTATTATAAATAATCGTAAAACCGCTCAATATTTAGGGAGATTAAAAGAATATCCATTGCCATTCAATGTTGCGCTTCCTATATTTAGTTGGGGCGTTTTATATAGAAATAATGAGCTAAATGGGCTGCTTTCAGATATTACGACCGAGCAACTTTCAGAAAATTTCAGGGTTACGGATACGTTGAATATATATAAAGCAAAAGCAGATACGTACATGAACAAAACATTTGTTTACAAAGGAGATTTGCTGCGGATGGAGTCTGTAATTATGCAAGATTTAAAGGAATTGAAAAAAATGATTTCTGATAATGCTGCAACCGAATATTCCGTAATTTTATACCACTTAAATAGTTATCAATTAAAACAGTTGGACATAGATGAACTTCTCAAAATCGTGCGCTAATATTATATTTTTAATTTCATCAATTGTTTTTTCAGCTGAAAAACTGCCGAATTTCTGCGGTTATTCTGCCGAATACGAGGAATTATATTATCCAATTGTCAACCAGCAAATTATTAGTGATGTTTCACTTTTCCCATTTCTACATTGTCCATGGGAAACTTTTTGCAATGATTTTGAGGGAGCTGGTAACATTGATGAAAATTTAAAAGAGTGGCAGGATTTCTTCGGTAATAATATTTCAACACAAGATATTACTGAATTAATTTATGGCGGGAAGCAACAGTTCTACGAGAATTTGAAGAATCAAAAAGGCAATGGCAAGGAAAAACTTGCTTCGAATATTCCACAAAATTTGAGGAATGACTTTGCTAATTATATGCTTTTAGCGATAGGTTGTGAAGGTATTTATAGCAATAATGATGGCGGAAATGGTTGGTATCAAGGTGAGAATAACGATTCGGCCGATGATAAGCCGAAATTATTGGAGCAAGCTTTGGCGGGTTATAAAAACACAAACAATACATTTTTAAGAAACAGATACGGCTTTCAAATTGTGCGCCTTTCACATTATTTACAGAATAATGAAGCGGCGTTACGATATTTTGAAAGTATGTTGCAGGACACACCGCAAACGCATTACATCTTTAATTTGGCGCTAGAGCAGAAATCTGGTGCGGCTTACAATATGAAAAAATTGCGGGAATCTATACTTGGATATTTGGAAGTTTACAAAAATATTCCTTCAAGACGCAGGGTTTGCGCGCTGAGTTTGAAATATTTTGATTGGTCAAACCCACAACTTGCTGACGATTTTACAACGAAAGAAAATTTTTCAGAAATTCAATATTTTTTTAAATCTTTTTATGCGAATGGAGATATTTCAGTTGAAATGAATAATCTTGAAAAATCGGAACCTAATTCAGCTTATTTGGAAGTATTGGCAATTCGGGAAATAGATAAATTGCAGACAGAAGTATTCAATAACGGCTATTATGATTGGACGCAAGAAAATAATGATGAAACCGAAAGCACAAAAAAAAATTTGGATATGCCAACTTTAAAGAGTTTACAACAATTGGCCAAGCGTCAAATTGAAAATAAAAAAGTGACGAATACTGACTTTTGGCGCATTATTTTGGCAGCCACCTATCTTAAAAATGAAGATTATGAAAACGGTTTAAAAGTCGTAAGTAAGATTCCTTTCACCAGCGCAATGTCTGCACAAGCCAAGCATTTAGCTTTAGCAATTGAAGTTTTAAAATTGAAATTTGTAGATAGAGAGAAAATTGGAGCTTTATACGAAAGGCTAAAAAACGATCCTGATTTATTTAGTTATTATCCTATTTCGGCCTTTTTTTTCAATAAAATTGCAGGTTTGTATAGGGAGAATGATAATATAGTCATTGGCACTTTTGGCTTAATTGAATATTTTGGACCACAAGCAAATGTAACGTGGCAAACGGTTGAAGAAAAATTGGGAACCAATTACAATCTCAATTATAAAAGTGATTTTGTTGAAGAAAATGTTATAAGTGCATTGCAAAACTTCATTGATATTCCCAATAAAAATGGTTATGAAAAGTTGATACTTTCAAAATTGAATGATAATCCACAAGATTATGCGTATGATTTAAAAGGAACTTATTTATTCTCTCAAAATAGATTGGATGAAGCAATTGCTGTTTTCAAAAAAGTAAAATCTACCGATAATTATTGGGCTAATAATATACGTCCGGAGATTTTTGCAGGCGCAATAAGAGAATATTTTGATACGCCTTTTGAAAAGCAATCTGATAAAATGCAGTTTAAGTATAAAGATTTTTTAACAAAGAAAGGTGTTACGTTTAATACGAAACCTGAAAGTTATGCGGACAATAAATTATTATTGGCGCAACTTATTAAAGAATTAGAAAACATGGCAAGGGAAGATTCAAAAAATGCTGCAGATTATTACTATATGATAGGCAATGCGTGGTACAATATGAGTAATGAAGGTTGGTTTTTAAACACGCTACATTATATTGGGAACGACGACCGTAACCATATTTTAGGTTACAATTACACACGGGATGGTGAGCAATTTACACAATCTGTCTTTACACAAACTGCAACGAAATATTTTCAAAAAGCCTTAAATGCCCAAGGAAATAAAGAAACAAAAGCAAAAGCTACCTTTATGTTGGCAAAAACAAATTATTGCGCTACTTATACCGAAGGCAGCAATTATGGGTATCGCGTTGATGTTTGTGGCGATCATAAAACGTATTTTGAATCCCTCAAAAATGAATACGATGATACCCAATTCCAAAATCAAGTTTTAAAAGAATGCAGTTGGTATCGGGTTTTTATCCAAAATTAATTCTGCGGATTTTCTTTTTGAATATAGGTTTCATTTTTGAATTGCGCTAGCGTTTCTTTCATTTCATGTAAAGTTTCGTCATCAAAACTGCTTGATTCTCGGTACGCTTTTTTTAGATCCAACAGTATTTTTTCTTGAAATTTAACTGCCAATTCCTGAGTTGTAATGGCTTCTTCTTTATCACCATTTAAATAAAGTAATTGGGCGAGTGTATCTAAATAATATGGGTTTTCTGCGTCAATTTCCAAAGATGTTTTAGACCATTTTACGGCATCTTTCAAAAAGCTATTATTGTTTTTATCTAGAACCACACTCCAAGCAGCGCTATTGGCTTGAGAAGCAACACTCGCTTTAAACGCTTTCCAAGAATTGTCATTATTTGAAGTTTCATAAATGTCATTTAATTGAAGTATTACATCTTTATTTCCACTGAAATTTGAATAATACATTTTTTGATATTCAGTCAAAAATTCATTCGGAATATATGTTTGCAGAAAATATAAATAGTCAGTCTTGCTATCGTACAACTTTTCAAATCTAGGTTTTAGACTTTGTAATTTTTCGGCATCTGCATCTTCAATTCCATTTTTCAAAGCGGTTTCTATTGTGTACGGAAACATATCGTAAAAATAATAGTTGCCGTTTTTGTTTTCAAGTTCTTCAACAGGCTCGTAATTTTTTAATTCAGTTTTAAATTTTAGCAAATAATCTATTACGTCTAAATCTGAAGTTGTTAACGGTTTCATTACAGCATCATCTGCGTACATTTCGTTGTAATTTGGAAGCATTTTTGAAGCTAAATCTGCAAATTGAAAATCTACGTTTGTATCATTTTTATGAGAGTTTACTAGCTTTTCATAAAGCGAATCTATATCACTTTGGCTAGCCTTTCTTTTGTAGATTTCAGCGCCATCATTTTTGTATTGTTCTTTATCGTAATCTGACATTATGTTCAGATTACTTCCTGCATAATAACCTGAATTATTTAATCTGCTAAACTCTGCAAATATTTGCTGTGCTTCGTTTTCATCAAACTTTTTAGTTGTTATTAAAACGTCCAAACGCTTTATTAAATAAATTTGTTTAAAGTTTGGCGAAATAACGGATTGCTCCAAAAAGTTGCCTGATGTTGTTTTAAAATCCGCTTTTTGTTTAAAAATAATTTCGCCATCATCAACCAAAGCTACCATTGTATTTTCTTCTAAATTGAATTGTTTTTTTAAGCTTTTATCACCGTCTTTTGCCAAATAAAAATTAAGTTGGTCTGCGGTAGCATTGTATTTATCATACATTATGCTTGAAAGATATAGCTCGTAATCTTTTATAAAATCTTCAAATTCTTTTTTTGAAGTTTCATTTTCAGGCAGATTGAAAACAATTAAAATTTTCTTTTCTTCTTTGTTTTTTTGAAGTGCTTTTTTATAATCATCAAATTGCTGAATTTTAAATTTGTATGTGTTTTCGTAATCGTCATATGCATCATATTCGGTTATCCCGCCATTTTCCAAGCCTTCATACCGTATATTTTTTTCAGTTGAAGTTGGAGTTTCAAACCCTGAAATATATTTTTTGTAATCTTTTCTGAAAACCAATGCACTTGCCCCATTTTCTCCAACAGTTACAATTTCTTGATCAGCATCATATGTTGCCGTAAGTTTGATTAATTTGTCTGTTGAAAAATTATAGTTAATGCTAATTGTAGAAACATCATCCGGAATTGTGTAATTGAAGGCTTCATTCTCACCGTTAAAGGTCTTGTCTTCAAGCAGTGAAATATATTTTGTTTTTGCCACTTTAAATTCTGTGCTAGTTTTGCCATAGCTGCGTTGTTCTTCCAAAACATTGGTTAACATTTTATAATCATAAACATCGGTCGCTGTATTTTTGGTTCCAATTAAAATATAGTTGGAAAAATAAGATTGAAAACTGTCATCAAATTTTATTGTAAGACTATCACTTGCACTACCTCTTGTTTCATATTTTATACCGAAAGTTGGCACTTCAACACTGTTCATATTTAATTTCAATTCACCGTTTATAGTTTCCAATTTTCCATCTGCCATGGAAATGCTATAACTTCCATCTGCCGTTACGGTAAAACTAAAAAGAACGCCAGCATTCATTGCAAAATATTCACCAGCCGGAATGTTGTTATTCTGCGAAAATAGGGAAGGCGTAAAACATAGTATTATTAAAATTAAGCATATTTTTTTCATAAGAAGTTGGTTTGTTAGATATCCCCAAAGATAGCAAACAGATTAAATTTTTGATATATAATATTACCTAGTCATTTATTCTACAGTTAAATTTTGGAAAAATACAAAGCATAAAAAAAACCTCTATTGAGGTTTTTTAATTTGTTTATTTTGTCATACTTCCGGGTGGATATTCTGCCAAAATCTTGGTAACAATCTCATTAATACGTTGCTCTTTTGCCTCAATATCGCTGCTGTTTATTAGGTTTGCAGTGCCTTTACCTTGCCAAACCAAGCTGTTTGTTTTTGTATCAATCAAATCTATAAACAAGCTGCCTTCCGTAGTTCTTGAAACCGAATTACCGCCGTACCCGCCGTACCAATAGGGATTCCAGCCCCAACCGTATCCAAAGTTATTGTTGTAAACATCCACACGCTCATTTTCTTTGGTGAATATACTCACCAACAAATCTGGCGTTTCTGCTTTATTAAAGCCTTTTGCAAGTAAGTTGTTTTCAATAGCTCGGAGAATTCTTTTTTTGTCAATATCGTTAACTTTTGTTTTGTCTATTCCTGGCTTATAAAAGGCAAAACTTTTATAGGTAGAAAAATTGGCTTCTTTGTCATAATCTGAAGCAACCCGAACGGTAGAACAAGATGCGAAAACAAAGAGAAGTAATACGGGGAGAAATTTAAGTGCTTTCATTTTTTTTCTTTTTTTTAACCAGTAATTAGAATTGCTTAAAACTAATTGAATTTTTACAATCAATCAATCAAAAATGTTATTCGTGATTTCGTGGCAGGTTTAATTTCTTTTAATTGAATAATGAATCATCAACAAGATTGGGAAGCGTTACCTGCAAATTTGGGTTTTTTGCCATAGCCCTTTTTATTGCAAAGATGGCTTCATCATTTCGTGCCCAACTGCGTCTTGCAATTCCGTTATTTACATCCCAGAAAAGCATATTTTCCAAACGTCGTTGTGTATCTTCACTACCATCAAGAAACATACCAAAACCGCCATTAATTACCTCGCCCCAACCAACGCCGCCACCGTTATGAATACTTACCCAAGTTGCGCCACGAAAACTGTCGCCAATTACATTTTGTATCGCCATATCTGCTGTGAAACGGCTGCCATCGTAAATATTTGAAGTTTCTCTATAAGGCGAATCGGTACCGGAAACATCGTGATGGTCTCTGCCCAAAATCACTGCGCCAATTTTACCTTCTTTAATAGCGTTGTTAAATGCGGTTGCAATTTTTACACGCCCATCACTATCTGCATATAAAATGCGGGCTTGGCTACCAACAACTAGTTTATTTTCCCTTGCACCTTTTATCCAGGTTATGTTATCCTGCATTTGTTGCTGGATTTCTGAAGGGGAATCTTTCATCATTTCCTCTAAAACCTGGCAAGCTATCTCGTCTGTTTTTTGAAGATCTTCCGGTTTTCCCGAAGCGCAAACCCAACGGAAAGGACCAAAACCGTAATCAAAACACATTGGGCCCATAATATCTTGAACGTATGATGGGTATTTAAATTCTTTATCGGTTTGTTCAGAAAGAATATCTGCTCCAGCACGTGAAGACTCCAATAAAAATGCATTTCCGTAATCGAAAAAATAGGTGCCTTTTGCGGTGTGTTTGTTAATTGCTTCAACCTGTCTTCGCAAACTTTTTTGAACTTCTTCTTTAAATTTTGAAGGATTTTTAGCCATCATTTCAACTGAATCTTCATATGAGATTCCAACTGGATAGTAACCGCCAGCCCACGGATTATGTAATGAAGTTTGGTCGCTACCCAAATCTATATGAATATTTTCAGCATCAAATTTTTCCCACACTTTAACAATATTTCCGTCGTATGCTATCGAAACTGTTTCTTTATTTGCAATTGCTTCTTTTACTCTTTTTGAAAGTTTCTCCAAATCTGAAATAACTTCATCTACCCAACCTTGACTATGTCTAGTGTGTGTAGCTTTTTTATTTACTTCAGCACAAACCGTTACGCAGCCTGCAATATTACCAGCTTTGGGTTGCGCGCCGCTCATTCCGCCGAGTCCGGATGTTACAAATAAACCACCTTTCGGTTCTTTTTTTATTTTTCTGAAAGCATTTAAAACCGTAATAGTTGTTCCGTGCACAATTCCCTGCGGACCAATATACATATAACTTCCCGCCGTCATTTGGCCGTATTGCGTAACGCCCAAAGCGTTGAATTTTTCCCAATCGTCTTGTTTTGAATAATTCGGAATCATCATTCCGTTCGTAACAACAACGCGCGGCGCATCTTTATGTGAGGGAAATAAACCCATTGGATGCCCAGAATACATTGCCAATGTTTGCTCGTCCGTCATTCCCGATAGATAGCGCATTGTTAAAAGATATTGCGCCCAATTTTGAAAAACCGCACCATTGCCGCCGTAGGTAATAAGTTCATGCGGATGTTGCGCCACGGCATAATCCAAATTATTTTGAATCATCAACATAATTGCCTTTGCTTGTTGGCAATTGCTGGGATACTCTTCAATTGGACGCGCGTACATTTTGTAATCTGGGCGAAAACGGTACATATATATTCTACCGTAATCATCCAATTCTTGTTTAAATTCTGGTAAAAGTTCGGCGTGATGTGTTGGTTGAAAATAACGTAACGCATTTCGAAGCGCAAGTTCTTTTTCTTCTGAAGTAAGAATTTCTTTTCGTTTTGGGGCGTGATTAATTTCGGTTTCATATTCCTTTTTCTGCGGAAGTATCGACGGAATGCCTTGTTGTATTTGTTCTTTAAATGTCATAATTGTAAGTCGATGAGTCAGATTAGTCGACGGGTTTATTAGTCTATGAGTTTAAAAGGTTTAATAGTTTATTTTGAAATTAGTAGCCTCTCGATAACAATTTTGCTTATTGCTTATTGCCTTTTTTCGCATCAAACCCATATGGGCAATGCCTGCAACCGCTCTCACAACAATAGCCGCGTTTTAAATGAAATTGCTCCGTAAAGCATTTATAACCTTCTGGCGTTAGGTAATAATCGCCTTTTTCAATTGGAATCTGTTTTTTTGGGAAAAGCATAAAAACAAAAGTACGGATTTTGAAATTTAGATTTATCATTACAATTGCCAACCTAAAACGAAAAGTAGTATTTTCGCTTCCATTAAAACTACAAACAATAATGCGGTTCTTGGTAAACAAACGCCTATTGCGAAAAAACTTTTCGGGTATGACGGTTTGGCCTTTTATTATAATCCGCGAACACTGCCAAAAAGAAGATGTTCGTTTTGTAAACCACGAAAAAATACATTTGCGACAACAGCAAGAATTATTGATTATTTTTTTTTATATCTGGTACGGCGCAGAATATTTAGTACGGCTTGCAAGTTGCAAAGACAAACACCAAGCCTACCACAATATTAGTTTTGAAAGAGAGGCGTATACAAATGAAAAGGACATTGATTATTTAAAAAAGAGACCGTTTTGGGGGTTTTTGAGGTTTATTTAAACTGCATTTTAAAATTATTATAGTCTAATTTTAATTAAATGTTTGACCACTCATTTTATTGTGAATGTGGTTGAGCACAAAATTCAGAAACTATATCTTTGAAGAAAATAAACTAAATGTCCAATCTTTTAGACTTTTTTATAAATAGTCCAGAAAATGATTTAGACAAATCAATTTCATCAAATTATAATATTACCTTAAAACGTGACGACTTAATCCATTCAATTATCTCGGGCAATAAATACCGAAAATTAAAATACAACATTCTTGAAGCTCAAAATCTTGGTTTGGATACCTTGTTAACCTTTGGCGGCGCATTTTCAAATCATATTGCGGCAACTGCGGCGGTTTCAAAAATGGTTGGTTTAAAAAGTATAGGTATAATAAGAGGTAAGGAGTTGGAATATAAGTATGAAAATAATCCAACGCTGGTTTATGCCGAAAAATGTGGAATGCATTTACATTTTGTTTCAAGAGAAGAATATAAGGTAAAAACTTCCGAAGAATATATTAATCAGCTCAAAAATAAACTCGGAAATTTCTATCTTTTGCCCGAAGGCGGCACCAACGGTTTGGCTGTAAAAGGTTGTACCGAAATTATAGATGCAAGTCACGATAAATACGATTATCTTTGCTGCGCCGTTGGCACTGGAGGAACATTGGCAGGAATAATTGAGGCTTCAAAACCGCATCAAAAAATCATCGGATTTTCAGCTTTAAAGGGAACTTTTCAAAATTTGGAAATTGAAAAATTTACCGAAAAAAGAAATTTCGAAATAATAGATGATTATTGTTTTGGGGGTTATGCAAAAATAGATTCAACTTTGGTTCGTTTTATAAATGAATTTAAGAACACACATAATATTCCATTAGACCCAATTTATACAGGTAAAATGATGTTTGGCATTGCAGATTTAATGACAAAAAATTATTTTGCGGCAAAAAGTAAAATTTTAGCCATACATACAGGCGGCCTGCAAGGTATTGCTGGAATTAACAATATATTAAAAAATAAAAACTTAGAGCGTATTCATGTTTAAAACAGTTGTACGAATTTTCATTTTACTTCTAATCTGTTCAATCTCCCTTACTTCTTGTAAGGCGAAAAAAAAGGCGGTGAGTTCAAAAAAGCACTATAAAACCGAACGTGTTGTAAAAGTAAAACCGAAAAAAACTGAAACGAAAAAGGAAGAAAAAAATACCGAAATAAAGGTTGAAGTTGCTCCCGTAAATTCGTCTTACACTGTTTTGGTAAACACGTATATTAATAATTTTAGCGATATTGCCAAAGAAGAAATGTTGCAATACGGCATACCTGCAAGTATTACGTTGGCTCAGGGAATTTTGGAAAGTGGTGCCGGCAATGGCGAATTGACCCGTAAAGCCAACAATCATTTTGGTATAAAATGTCATAGCGATTGGGCGGGCGACAAGGTTTATCACGATGACGACGAAAGCCAGGAATGTTTCAGAAAATATACCGATGCCAAATATAGTTTTCGGGATCATTCCCTTTTCTTGACAACCCGAAGCAGGTATGCAGATTTGTTCAAATTGAAAAAAGACGATTATGAAGCTTGGGCAAAAGGCTTGCGCAAAGCAGGGTATGCAACAGACCCTAAATATCCAGAAAAATTAATAAGCATTATTGAAAGGTTTGATCTAGAAAAATTTGATGCCGAAGTCTTGGGCAAAAAAGTTGTTTCAAGAGTTCAAGATGATTCAAAAATTGCCAAATATACGGTCGTAAAAGGTGATACACTTTACGGCTTATCCAAAAAATTTAATATTCCAATAGATACATTGAAAGAATATAATGGCCTTACGGACAATACTATAAGTTTAGGTCAAACACTGTATCTGCATTTGCCAGAAAATTAGAAAAATGAATTATTCAAGAAGTAGTGCCCTTTTTAATGAGGCGCAAAAATTTATTCCGGGTGGCGTAAACTCGCCAGTACGTGCGTTTAAATCGGTTGGCGGTACGCCAATTTTTATTGAAAAAGCTGAAGGTTGCTATCTCTTCGACGCCGACGGAAATAAATATATAGATTATATTAATTCTTGGGGACCAATGATTTTGGGTCACGCGCACAAACCTGTGATAGATGCCATTATTGAGAAAGCTAAAAAAGGAACTTCATTTGGGACACCAACAGAAATTGAAACCGAAATCGCCAAACTAGCGATAAAAATGGTGCCAAATATTGATAAAATTCGCTTTGTAAATAGTGGAACAGAAGCTTGTATGAGTGCGGTGCGGCTTGCTCGCGGCTTTACCGGAAAAGAAAAAATGGTAAAATTTGCAGGTTGCTATCACGGTCACAGTGATTCATTTTTAATAGAAGCGGGAAGTGGCGCAGTAACATTGGGCGTCCCAAATAGTCCTGGAGTAACCAAAGGCACGGCAATGGATACGTTAATGGCAATTTATAACAATTTACAAAGTGTAGAAAAGTTAGTTGAAGCCAATATAAATGAAATTGCCTGTGTAATTGTAGAACCAGTTGCTGGAAATATGGGCTGCATTCCACCGTCCGACGGGTTTTTGGAAGGCTTGAGAAAAATTTGTGATGAAAATAATATCCTCTTAGTTTTTGATGAAGTAATGACAGGTTTTAGATTAGCAAAAGGCGGCGTGCAGGAATTGCTAAGCGTGAATGCTGATATAATTACGTTTGGAAAAGTAATTGGCGGCGGTTTGCCCGTTGGTGCATTTGCGGCAAGAACTGAAATTATGGATATGCTAGCACCAATTGGCCCAGTATATCAAGCTGGTACTTTAAGTGGAAATCCGCTTGCAATGGCGGCAGGTTTACAGATGCTAACCGAATTGAATGATAATTCTGAAGTTTTTAAATCTTTAGCCAAAAAAACCGAATACCTGCACGAAGGCATGGCTAAAGTTTTAACCGAAAATAATATCGCCTTTACCATAAATAGAATAGGTTCGATGATTTCGGTACATTTTTCTGAAGAATCTGTGACCGATTTTAAGTCGGCGGCTAACGCAAATACTGAAAACTTTAAAATCTTTTTCCACGGAATGCTGGCTGAAGGAATTTATATAGCTCCAAGCGCATTTGAATCGTGGTTTTTATGTGAAGCGTTAACGTACAAAGATTTGGACAGAACAATTGCAGCTGTTGCAAAAGTAGCAAAAAGTCTAAATTAAAAATCCGCTTAACTTTTTAAAGTTAAACGGATTTTAGGTATTTGTGTAAAGAAAAGTATTATCCTTTAGACCAAGTTGCATATTGAGCTGGCGTTAATGTGCTTTTCATAGCTTCATTAAGGTTTGCATCAATTTTCTTTTTTTCTGCTGCAACGGCTGCTGTACTTGCATCCTTGCCATTCACACTTTTTGAATACGCTACTTCTTTTGCTACCAAAGCTCTAAAAACAGTTCGTTGTTGATCACCATTTAAACCTAGCGACGTAGTAAGATTCGCAGTTTCAGTTTTTGCTTTGACTTCAGGTCTGCTGCCATCTTCGGTTAGGGTTTGTGCGGACATTGTATTTGACGCTAAAACCATTACAAATGCAACAATCATAATTTTAAATATATTTTTCATTTTAATAATTTTTAGATTTAAGTTACTAATGTAACCATTTTCAATTATATGTTTCAATAATTACGCCAAAAATATAAAAATAAAATATTTAAGATTATTTCTTCATTTTAGAATGGTGCGGATTTTTTTTCATATTTCGACGCTTTTTACCGTTTTCGAATTTAGCATACTGCTCGGTTGATAAAATAGATTTCATTTGTGCTTTCATTTCAATTTGAGAATCTAGCCTAGCCATTTTGGCATCATATTTTTCTTGATCGCTCATCGCATTTCTATCCTTTTTTACGGCTTTTTTGGCTTTCATATCGGTCGCCTTTGCCAAAAGTAACGTATGCACTTTCGTTTGTTGACTTTCATTCAAATCTAATTTCAAAGTCATTTTCTTGGTTTGAATATCAGCCATTTGTTGTGGAGTATAACTTGTGCGCTTCTCCATTTGTTCTTGCCTTTTTCCGCCATTTTCACTTTTACCTCTTTGTGCGAAGCTAAATGCTGTTGTAAGCATTAAAGCTATAATCATTACATTTTTCATAGTTATAAATTTTAATAGTTTGTCTTACTATGACGGTTAATTTGCAATAAGGTTTAATTGGGAATTAGAAAAAAAATCTAATAGGTTAATAGTTAGTAGTTTAGAGAGTTTAAAATTATATGAGTATAAAAATTTATGGGTTTAGAGTCAATTAGTTTAGAAATGGAAAATATAAACTATCTAATTTTTAATTGGAATTTAGCAAATTTGAAGTACTCTTTTTTCTTCGACAAAAATTAATTTTAAGATAAAGTTTGAATGAAATCTTTACATTATAAAAAATAAAGCTTTAAATATTTAAAAAAGAAATTCAGTTGCTGAACGATTTATATTTTTAAAATGAATTTCTGTTTTGAATAAGCTGATTTATTTCAACAGTTATAAAACGAGAGGGGATAATAGAAACAGAACAAAAAGTCTAGAAACTAAAATTACTGCCAAAGAAAATATTTATTGGCAGTTATTTAAATATTGGAAAAAACTTGATTTTTTTAATCTTCAATAGCCTGCAAATACTCCAGTAACATTGCAACCGCCTCTTCATGAATTATTGTACGGCCTAGTTGCGGCATTCTGTAGGTTGGTGTGTTTGTTTGGATTCTGTTTTCAATTTCGCCGCGATTGGCGAAGATTCCGGTGTCGTCAAAAGGAGTTTCAAATCTAAAATCCAAGCCAAAATTTGTTACAGATCCACCAGGTTGGTGGCAGTGCGCGCAGTTTACATCTATATAAGCTCGTCCTCTATTAAATATATCGTTAGAAGTATCCGTCCAATCTGGAAGTGTAGTAACGGCAGCGGAATTTACATTTTCCAAATAACCATTTGCGGTTAAATAATCCAATTGATTCTGACCATTTGTAAAATCTGGCGTAAAATTCATATTCCGAAGTTTCATTCCAATTGGCCTAGTAATATCTGTGTTATTATGGCAGGTAAAACAATCTTGTTGTGAAGGTATTAAGTAATTAATATCTTTAACTTCACCAACAGCATTTTTATAACTTACGGGCACTTCGCTTCCTTGGATTGTGTAAGTTGCATCGGTTTGATCCGCATTCCAAACATAATCTCCAACTTGCCAAACACCATCAATTTTTAAAAAGATTCTGGTTTCAATGATTTTATTTGAAGAATTTGGATTTGTTTCGTCAAGCGTGTAATAAAATGTTTTTGCAATAAGTGTATTATCCGGGAATGTTGGTAATAAGTTGGAATTGTTGTACCTCATTTTCTGACCTATTGGCAATCTAACAAGTCTTTGCTTTTTGGCATAATCTGTAAATAGGGTACTGTTGATTTCATATAATTGCACGCGTTCTGCTGGGTTTAAACTTGCAAGGATACCCGTAAAAACGCCCATTTGTGAAAGTAATGGCATAAATGTTAATGGCGCTTCGACGATGTTTACTTCTACGGTATTACTTAAGTTAGATTCATTGTTCTGTGCATCAAAAGCTGAAACGGCATATGTAAAATTACTTCCCGCTAAAAGATTGCTCACGGTTACAGTGGTTGCTGTTTGGCTATTTATAAGTATCGTGCCATTTTGATAAACCTTATATCCTGTAACGCCAACATTATCTGTGGCTGCGCCCCAAGACAACGTAACAGTGGTTTCAGTTTGATTGGTAACAACCAAATTTAATGGCGCTGTAGGTTTTTGATTATCGGTGCTTTCTACATACGGATCGTCTTTGCCGCAAGACGTGAAAACAATTGTTGTAATTAAGGAGAGGATAAATGCTAGTTTCTTCATCGTTAGTTAAATAAGGGTTTAAAAATAGAAAAAATTAAGAAACTGCATTACTACTTGCTGTTAAATTAATGCATAACTGAAAGTTGCGCGTTCCCTCAACCAAAAGTAGTGTTCCCTCAATTGTGGTTTGTTTGGTTTGGGTTTCGTCTTACATTCGATGTATAATAATACAAAAACCGTTCGCGATTCTGGTAGGGATACTGGACCCCTTGTGCTAAGAGAGGAAGGTAAAGTCGTTTACGGTTTTTTTATGAAACTAATTGAAGTGTAGTTTTTACAGCTTTGCTTTTTGCATTTTTACTTTAAGCTATTACTTTTTATGATATTTCTTCTTCTTGGGCAATGTTGTCTATGAAATTTCGGATTTGTTCTATCTTATCTGAAGGCAGTTGCTTTAATTTTTCTAGAATGTTTCCTTTGTTTTCGTCATGCCTTAGTTTGTTTAACTCGTGTTTTTTGTAGATTCCTGTAGTATCGTTGTATTTCCAGTTAAAGAGGGTGTCTGGTGTACAATTAAGGAGCAAACATAATTGTTCTAGGTGCCCAAAGTTGATACTTTTTACCTTACTTGTTAAAATACGACTTGTAGTATGGGGCGTAAAGCCGTTTTTTCTTAAAAATTTATGTGGATTTTCTATTCCCTTGTCTTGGCAAACACGATATATGTTTAATAGTAGCATACGTTGAAGTTATTATATGTAATGTTGTTACAAATATTAGCAATTATTTAGTAAATATATGCAATGCTATTCTTTTATTTGGCAATGTTGCTGTTAATAAACGCAACAATATCAGTAACATTTGTTTTGCTATAGTTATAAGTGGAAGTGTTTTTGTTAATAAAAGAAATATTATTGTTAATATATGAAATAATAATATCAATAGTTGTTTTATTACTGTTACTATATGTAATGCAGTTGTTGCTATGCGAAATGTAATTGATAAAGACAGTAATGTACTTGATATTATCTGAAATATTTTAGCTGCTATTGGTACTGTTGAAGGAAGAGGTTGTTTTGATGGGGTTTTGGGGTGAGGTGTTTTGTTCAAATATTGTTTTACCGTATTACGTGTATGAACCGTTGTGTGTGATTACACGAACTTTTTTCAAATACAAATCTATGTGAGAAATCAGCAGGTATTTCCCAGATTGGCACAGACACAGCATTGGTTTACACAGGGCGTTGTAAGCGGCTTTTTTTATTTAGACTCCATCGAATTCAGTAATTCGAATTCCAATTGTCCGTTCTCATTTAGTTTGTATTTATAAATTGCTCTTCCTTGAACGTGTCCATCGTCAAAGTCTGCGATTAACCATTCCTAGCTTAAAATTTGAATATTTCCGAAATTCATTGTTCTGCCTAAAACTGCTTTTAAAGGAATTAGTTCAGTTTTCTCACGCAGATTTTTTTCAATAAATTCTGTTGGATTAGTAACTCTGCTTTCAAAAATTTTGTCTCCGTCATATTTCTCATCAAACCAATAATTTGATTCAGGTTTCTTTTCAGTTACTATTTTGATTAGAGAATCATTTTTAATTTTTAAACTGTCAACTTTCGCAAGTAAATTTTCAGTCTAATTCATTTCCGTGCAACTGAAAACACAAAATAAAGTTAGAATTATTAATGTCGGTTTTTTTATTTTCAGCTTGGTTACGGATTTGTATATGAAACGTATTGCAGAAAATAGGCAGTTTCGTTTCGGTTGAGCACAAGCCGAATTTTTAAATTTTTCTAATTATCTTTCTTTTTTCAATTAGCCGAATTTTTAAATTTGGCGACCTCGCAAAAATGCCCGAACCTTCGGTTTAGCAACGGCTCGCACTATGTTTTATATGCGTTGTTGGCAAACGTTATTCCGCAATCCGTATTTACTGTTCTAAATATTTTTATTCAAAATATTGAATTTTTCTTTCTGTTATAAATTCTGGAAAAACATCTGAAAATTCAATTTTTTTTGTCCAATTATTATGTTCATCGTAATCGTATTCATATTTTGTAATATAAGAATCATCTAATGTCTTTATTATCAAATCTCCAGATTTATTATATTTACTAAACCATTTTATATCTTCAAGTTCTGATGAATAATATGATTTGTTAACTTCAGTTTTTGTATTCTGTTTAGTATTATAGATGTAATTAATAGTGTAGTTATATTTTCTGTTTTCAAAATCTAAATGTTTATATTCTATCAGTTCTCCTTTGTCATTATAAGTGCTAATATAATTTGAATACAAATTACCTTCAGAACCATAATTATTTCTTGTCATTTTATTCTTTTCGTAAATATAAATCCATTTCCCTTCAATCTTGCCATCACTCTTATAAGCGGTCATCTCGCTAATATCTCCACTTTCATTGTATTTAAAAATCTGTTTTCCTGCAAACTTGTTTTTGGAATTATAAAAATTTGATTCGGTTTTTCTATACAAACTATCTCGAATAAATTTTTCTTGCTTTTCTACAATTCCATCGTTATATTCTGTTTTGCTTATAACAAAACCTTCTTTATTAAAAGTAATGGATTCTTCCAAATCTGATAATGAACTATATTTGTCTTTATAAATTCCGTCTTTCAATACAATTCCAAAACTATCTTTTGCCTTATATTTTGTTTCTGAAAAACCCTTAATCTTTCCTTTAAGATTATATTCTAATAAATCATTTTTCTTAATCTGTGTCTTAATTTTTTTATCTGAAATACCATTTGAACAATCAACTCCAAAAACACAAACTAATAAAATTAAAAATTGGTTTTTCATTTTGTATTTCCTAAATGTTTATTGTTTGATTTTGTTTTTTTTTTTTAATTTTTGCCAACATTTATGTGTAAGAATAGTTGCGTGTTTAAGCAACTAACTTACTAAAAATGTACGAACCAGAGGAAAATCCGTAGAATTTTCCAAATAGGCAGGAACCAAGCAATTATTTTTACACGGTGTTACCCTTTGTTATTTCTTCAGTTCGCAAGTTTATAATTGTTCACAAGTACAGATGCAGATATTTGTAGGATTCGTTCCAATTCTCGTATCATATCAACAGTCAATCTTTTCTTTCGATTCAAAATTTCAGATACTCGGCTTTTACCACCAATTATTCCAACCAAATCTTTTTGGCGCATATTTAATTCCTCCATTCGGATTTTTATTGCCTCTATTGGGTCTGGTGCCCCAATTGGATAATTTTCGTTTTCATAGTTCTCTATGAGTAATGAAAGTATTTCCGCTTCATCTCCTTCTTTTGTATCAATTGGTGCATCGAAAATCACATTTAAACGTTCAAGTCCGTCTCGGTAATCTTTCTCGCTTTTAATAGGTTTTAATTTCATAATATTATTTTTAAATAGTATCAGCATCTAGTTTGTCATATTCAGCGTGTGTGCCAATAAAACGAATAAATGCCCATTGTTTTTCGTAATTGAACTTGACAATTAGGCGATAGGAATTTCCTTTAATATTGAAAACTACTCGACCATTTTTTAGAATACTTGCGTTTATGTAAGTTTGTTTGACATCATTTGGTGAAAACCATTTTGCGCTTTTTGCTGTATCGTACCAAGTTTTTAAATACTGCTCTGAATCTGCGTGTTTTTCCCAATATTCCCGAATTGTACTTTTTGCAATTATTCGTTTCATCTGTTCAATTATAAAACAAATATACAAAAAGTTCTCAAAATAAGAACTGGAAACGTTTTTTTTTAATAAACGGTAACGGTCTTGGCTATGAGCAGTTGCGTGGGCAAGCAGGGAACTTTGCAAGTACACACGAGCCGAAAATTCCGCAGGGATTTTTGGAAGAGGCATGGAACGCAATTGCATATAGCCGTTGTTGTGTGTAGTGCTTATCCAGCCTGTAACTTCGAGCTTTCCTTTTTTAAATATTCTTTGATTTCTTCAAAACTCATTCCTTTTAAATCGCTGGAAATTTTGTCCTTGATTTTACGGAACGTTTTTACCGTATCAAAATCTTTCTTTTGGTTTTCTTCTTTAGTTTTCATAATCGACAATTTCTTTAGACGAACGAATTTCCAATGACGGATAGTTCATTCTTAAATTTATTGAATTATATCCTCGTATTCTATAAACGTTCACAATGTGTTTAAAATTCCAGCTTACTAAAATATCTGCTCGATGGATTGTTGCTGTGGCAATATGGATACAATCATCAAAGCTCGTTGCTCCAACTACTTTTTCATCAACGTATTTTGTTGCGAGTGCAAGAATTTCGTCCGTTATTTCCACTTTGTCCAAACTCTCTTTTGGTAAGTCGGTAAAATATTCTTTTACTTTTTTGGGTGCTTTTACCAATTCCGTTTCAACCAGTTCAGAATATATGCAAATGATTTTTCCGAGTTTGATTCGCTCAAATAATTGCAACGTAAACTCATCAAATTCTTTGTCAAATACTCCGCCAAAAACGATGTGTCAAGGTAAAATCGTTGTTTCATTTCATAAATTTAGTTATAATCAAATTTACGAAAATTTAATCCGCCGAATCTAGAAGAGTTTCACGATTTTTTTTTGCATTACGCACAACACCTGTACATAAGCATGTTTGCATTTTATATATTACATAAATACAAAATTACCATTCACAATTAATTGTAAATAGCTTTTATATATTGATGTTCTGGCGTACAATGGATTATAAGGAGGTTGTTGTGGATTTTTTTAAATAAGATTCACAACTAATGTATCTTCAACTTTAGAAACCTTCGCCAATTTATTTGCTGTTAGATGTTTGATGGTTTTATCCCACTTTTTATTGCTTAAACCGCTTTGTTCTTTTAGATTATTTAGTTCAATTGGTGCGTTTGCTTTTAATAGGTTTAGTACTTTTTTTTCTTCGTCATCCAATTCAATTTGCACTACCTTTTTTTCTGGTTTCATTTGCGGGAAAAACAATACTTCTTGGATTGAGGCATTGTTGGTTAAAAACATGATTAATCTGTCCATACCAATTCCCATACCACTGGTTGGCGGCATACCGTATTCCAACGCTCTTATAAAATCATTGTCTATAAACATTGCTTCGTCATCGCCGCGGTCTGCCAATAGTAATTGCGCTTCAAAACGTTCGCGTTGGTCTATTGGGTCGTTAAGTTCGCTATACGCATTTGCAACTTCTTTACCGCAAACCATAAGTTCAAACCGTTCGGTAAGTTCGGGATTTTCACGATGTTCTTTACACAACGGGCTCATTTCCTTTGGATAATCTGTAATAAAAGTTGGCTGTATAAAATTGCTTTCACATTTTTCGCCGAAAATTTCATCAATCAATTTGCCTTTTCCCATTGTGTTGTTTACATCAACTCCGTTTTTCTTGGCTGCTTCTCTAATTTCGTCTTCTGTTTTTCCGGTAATATCAAAACCGGTAAATTTTAGAATCGCTTCAGCCATTGTAACTCTTGGATATGGCGCTTTAAAATCTATTTCGTGCTTGCCAAAAGTTGCTTGTGTTTTGCCGTTCACTTCCATCGCGCAAAATTCTAAAAGTTGCTCGCAGAAATCCATCATCCAATTATAATCCTTGTAGCTTACATATATTTCCATTGCCGTAAACTCTGGATTGTGGGTGCGGTCCATTCCTTCATTTCTAAAGTTTTTGGAAAATTCATACACACCATCAAAGCCACCAACAATCAATCTTTTTAAATAAAGCTCGTTTGCTACCCGCATATAAAGCGGAATGTCCAAACTGTTGTGATGTGTTATAAAAGGTTTTGCTGCTGCACCACCGGGAATTGGCTGTAAAACGGGCGTTTCCACTTCAAAATAACCACGGTCATTAAAGAAATTACGCATGGCGTTAAAAAGTTTTGTACGTTTTACAAATACTTGTTTTACGTGCGGATTTACAACCAAATCTGCATAACGCTGTCTGTATCGCTGTTCTGGATCTGTAAAGGCGTCGTGCGTTTTTCCGTCGGCATCAACTCGAGGCTGTGGCAATGGTTTAAGTGCTTTGGAAAGTAATGTAAAATTTTTTACCATTACGGTTTTTTCACCAACTTGGGTTGTGAAAAGTTCACCTTCAACACCAATAAAATCGCCAATATCCAATAGTTTTTTATAAACTTCGTTGTACAATGTTTTGTCTTCGCCTGTACAAATTTCATCTCTATTAAAATATAGTTGAATGCGTCCTTCGCCATCCTGTAATTCAGCAAATGATGCCTTACCTTGAATACGGCGACTCATTAATCTACCTGCAATAATTACCTTTTTTCCTTCTTCAAAATTATTTTTTATTGCTTTTGAAGTGCTGTTTAAAGGATATTCTGCTGCGGGATATGGATTTATGCCCATTTCGCGCAAGCTTGTAAGTTTGTCCCTTCGTATTTGTTCCAGTTCGGTACGTTGCATAAAGTAAATTTAGTATGATACATTGCCATTAATTTGGCGGTCTCAAAGATAGGCAGAATACACGCGAAAATCAATAGTTGTAACAAAAGCCATTATCTTAGACATATGTGTAAAAGGTAAAATAAGTATGCGGAAGCTTTTATTCCGAATAAAATATAAACCTATTATTTAATTACTAAATTTGTAACAATGAGTATATGGCGTGTTTTGCTTTCTATTTTATTTCCACCATTGGCGGTGATAGATAAAGGTTGTGGGTCTGTAGTATTAGTAACCATACTTACGGTATGCGGCTGGGTGCCGGGCGTGATTGCAGCTTTACTTATTTTGAACAACCCAAAACGATAATTATCTTCAAACAATATAAAATCTAAAAATAAAGTCTATGAAATATGTTTATTTTTTACTTCCAATATTAATTACAATTTCTTGTAAAACTCCTAAAGAAACAATGGTAAGTTCAGAGCAAAATACTGTGCAAAAGTCCAGCGCAGACTCAGATTGTCCGGACGGTGGAAATTGTAAGGTTGAAATATTCAAAAACAAAAAAATTACGGTGCTGCAGGATGGCATTGGCGCTACATATTCTCAAATGGAAGACGGTACTAACATTGTTGTTACATATACCTATTCTAAAAATGGGCCAGCAGGAACTGCCGATGGTAACTATTCTGAAACCATACAATTTGAAGTACCTGCAAATACAAAAGACTTGAACAAAAACGATGGAAACTTAAAAGACGTAAATCTCATTTATACTAAAAGTTCATTTATGAGAGGCGAATCAGGTTTATACCAAATTTCGAACGGAAAGCTAAATCTTAAAAAAAGTGGAAATACGCTGAGCTTTGTTTTGGATTTTATGATTGATGGCACTACAGCCAAAGTTTCCCATATTTCTGAAAGTGTGGTTTTTTAAAAAGCAAAAAATTATTCAGTAAAATAAAAAAGGCGACCCAAAATTTTGGACCGCCTTTTTTCGGATAAAACTAAATTAGAATTATTTTTTTACCAATTTCTTGGTCGTTGTTTTACCAGCGTTTTTAATTACCATAAAGTAAATACCGCTGTCTAAATTACCGTATTGTAACTGTTTTGTGAAGTTACCGTTTGTAGATACATCATCAAAACTAGTTTTGTTTATCAACCTACCTCTTTGATCGAATAATGAAATTTCAACATTATCCGAAGATAACGGTGTGAACGTAACATTTACAACTCCAGAAGTTGGGTTTGGATACACACTAAAGTTATCGAAAGCAAAATCTTCAGCGCCCAAACTTCCTTCAACCATAATGTCACTGTTATTGATATCCATAAAGATATTGCCTACAGACTTTACCATAATTCTACCTTGAGAAGTATTAACAATCGGTACAAAAATGTCTGCACTACCATCGTTCGGTGTATTTGCCAAGATTGTATCCCAAGTTAAACCACGATCTGCCGAAAACATAATATCTACATTACTACAACTTACAGGTGCTTGGTCTGAGTTTGCAACATCCCACGTAATAGTTTCGTTACCTCTTGTAGTCCAAGTTGTTGCGGTATTTTGTGAGGTTATTGCAAAAGGGCCAGAGCCTCCGTCAATATTTACCACCATATTGTCGCTAGCCGTTGCTGCACCGCCTGGAGCATTATCTCTTACAGTATATCTAAAACGCATAAAACGCTGTACAGCTGGAACAACTTCCCATGTATTTTTAGTTTGTCCAGCTAAAACAGTTGTTAGGTTTGGCATATATCTATCAGTAGAAGCTAACGGATCTATTGAACGAAATGCTGGTCCTTGCGTAGCGGTTTGTTGTGGAGGCATTGTCGCAATTTGATTGTCCATTTGCTCCCAGCAGTGCGTTAATGCATTATTATCAGTGTCTGGATCTGTAGCAATACCACTTAAAATAAAAGGAGTGGATTTTGGAATAGTAACACTATTACCTGCGTCTGCTGTTGGGGGAAGGTTGTTAGTGTCGGTCTGTACAGCACATTGACTGTTGCCAGAACTGATATTAGCCCAAATTTCTTGAATACTAATAGCCGCAAAGTAGTCGTCACTATGCGCTTGTACGTTGGGTGGACAAATACCAGCATATGCCATAATTGTAGATCCACTTCCTGGTTCCATTGCTGTTCCACCATTTCTGTTGTTACCACAAGAATTGTTGAACGTGTGATTTCCGCCATATTGATGGCCCATTTCATGTGCTACATAATCAATGTCATAAAAATCGCCTACAGGTGCATTCGTACCAGTAACGCCACGGGCTTTACCTGAAGTACAAGGAACTCTTAATCCAGCCAAACCACCAGCACCAGTACTAAAGGTGTGCCCAATATCATAATTTGTTGTGCCAATTTGTTGGTCTATTATTGTTTGACTTTGATTTATTAAAGTATTAGCATTATTATTTGTGAAAGGATCTGAAGCTGCTACTAAATAAATAACGTTTATTTCATCGGCTACAAGAATCATCGTTAAAGACATCTCTCTTTCATAAACTCCGTTTACACGAGTTAATGAATTTACAATTGCAGTAAGTACCGCAGCTTTTTTTACAGCGTCAGTTTCACCTGCGCCTACGCCCAGTCTATTTAAATGAAATTGAGCATATTCACCCGTACAAGCTATCGCAGCTCTAAAGGTTCTAAGTTTTCCATCGTCTGCATTTCTAGTATCCAAAGGTGCATCTGTAGTTGTTGGATCTTTTACAAGGCATTCAAAACCATTTGGATCTGCTGGTAATGAGCTAATATTATAGCTTATATAGTAATTATGGTTTGAGGTATAAGGATCAATATATATGGTTGAATAATTTCCGGAAGAAATCATAACATTTACGCCATAATCTGTTACGCTAAACCTTGCTACTGCGGTTGGATCGTCAATACCTTGACCAATATATGAACGCATACTTGGGTTTTGTGCCTGTAAAGCTGGTTCCATTACCGAAGCTTCAACCACGCGAAATTCTTGTAATTCGCCATTATTTGTTGGTAATTTTATACGCACATTACTATTTACGGTAAATCTTGAAGGAGCATTTGCCAACTCATTTTTAAGCGCTTGTGTGTTAAGTGCGAAAAGTTGAAATTCCTGCGGCATCGTTTTTCTAACTTCTTTTGCTGCGCTTCTTGTTTGTGCTACCGTTGCCTTTTGCCAAATAGCCGAACTTTGTCCAGTCATAGCAATTGTAAGGCATAAAAAGCCAGTTGTTAGAAATGTTTGAATAGTTCTTTTTATCATGTTCTTAAAATTATCTGTTATAGTCGTAAAAATAGAAAGGTTTCGGTATAAAATACTAAAAAACTTCAATTTTAACACCTTTGAGAACTAAATAATTCAGTTTGTCTAATTTCAGAAGTTAAAAATTACATTTTCATTACCTTTACAAAATTATTTATAAATGCTATTAAGGTTGAACAAATTAATATATCTAACAGATCTGGGCACTAAAGATTACAAGGAAACTTGGGACTTTCAAGAACAAGTTTTTAAGGAAATCCTGGATATCAAAATAAAGAATAGAAGGGAAGAAACCAATCTTGAAACACCCAATTATTTCATATTTGTTGAACATCCGCACGTTTATACTTTAGGAAAAAGTGGTGATGTTGATAATTTATTGATTTCAGAAAAAAAGCTGAAAGAAATTGGTGCAAATTTTTATAAAATAAATAGGGGCGGCGATATTACATATCACGGACCCGGACAAATTGTTGGTTACCCAATTATAGATCTTGAAAATTTCTTTACAGACATTCATAAATATCTGCGTTTGCTTGAAGAAATGGTAATTTTAACCTTAGCAGAATATGGATTAAAAGCCGAAAGAAGTAAAGGCGAAACAGGTGTTTGGCTGGATGTTGGTACGCCATTTGCCCGTAAGATTTGTGCGATGGGTGTTCGTGCAAGCCGTTGGGTTACCATGCACGGTTTCGCATTTAACGTAAACGCAAATCTTGGTTATTTTGATAATATGATTCCCTGCGGAATAAAAGGCAAAGCCGTAACTTCTTTACATGTTGAATTGGGAAAAGCAGAAATTGATATGGCTGAAGTAAAAACAAAATTATTAACGCATTTCCTAAATATTTTTGAAGCGACTTTAACTGAAAAATCCGTCGTGCATATTGCATAACGGATTTTTCTTTTATAATGATTCGATAAATATTATCTTGAAAATGCAGTAAGTTTTGAAGACGAATTTATATTTCCGCTATCATCATAATCTACTTGTTTTACCAATCCTACACCTTCCGAAATCCATTGCTTGCCTGTGCCAGTATAATTAACACCCATTGTTGTTGAGATTAAATTATACGTAATTGCATAACACGAATAGGTTCCAGCAGAAGTTGTGACAGATTCAGTACCAACAACTTTTCTATTTGTTATTTTAACCGAAATATTCATATTCATACCCGCCATCGTCATTTTCATATCCATTTGCGCATTTGGTAAAGTTTGCCCTTCATGCAAATCATTTGGTAACACAACATTGGTTCCTGAAATGTCCATCTCAACATTTCCCATTCTTGCGAACATTGCAGGATTTAACAAAGAATGAAAATCCACTTCAATTTGACTACCGTCACACAATAATTTGTAGGTAGTATCCGTGAGTTTTCTGCCACGCCCATCCTCAACTTTCGCAGATATTATAGCCGTTTTAGCCTCGCCTGTTGATGTGATTGTTTGAACCGTATTTTTTGTAACAGCGGAAACCCGGTCTCGCTTATCATAATTTGTAACTTCAAATTTTGCGCCTTCTGTAAAAGGATAAAAACGTGAACAGTTTTGTGAATAGCTATTTGTTGCCAATGCTATTGCTAATAAAATAAGTAATCTTTTCATATCTTAAAATCTAGGTTTACAATTTTATAAATTCAACTCGTCTATTTTGAGCTTTGCCATCATTTGAAGTATTCTCAGCAATTGGTTGGTTTTCACCCTTTCCATCGGCAATTAATCTGCTTGCATCTATACTATATTTATTTATTAATGCGGCACGTACGCTTGTTGCTCTGTCTTTTGAAAGTTTTAAATTGGCATCATCACTACCATCGGAATCTGTATGCCCAACTATTTTCAATTTTAAATCTGAATTGATTTTTAAAGCTTCCGCAAGATCTGCAAGTATTGAATCTGAACCGCTTTTAATAGTTGCCGAACCAGAATTAAATAAAATAGCATTTGTAGAAAAGCTGCCTTTTTCCATCAAATCTTTTAATACTTGACTGCGCTCATCTCCGCCAGTACCTGCAATTACTAAATTTGAAATATAAAAATAAGCTTCGGCAGTTTCTGTCCAACCACTTGTTATTGAAGTAAAAAATAACGCTTTTCTGTATTCTGGTTTAAATTGTGTTGGTAAATCCACCATTTTTTTGCCATCAACAAAAAGCCTGATTCGTTTTCCGTTAACTTCAAAAGCCATTTTTATTACTTTATTAAGAGGTGCTGTGTACGCTATTTTTTGTTTGGTATAACCCAATTCTTTCACGGCATAGCTAAGTTCATAATATCCATTTCCCATTGTGGCAGACATAATATCGAAAGTCATCGAGTTTGGGCTGGACAAAAGATTGTCCATTTCTTCTGGTTTTGGTCCAAAGCCAATACCTGGTCTGCGATACGGATGTTCGCTAGGTAGCAGTAAATCAAATTCCACAGTAAAGTTTTCTGGTAGCGGTTTTGTAAGTTCAACGTTGGTAACGCTGCCTGGGGTTATTTTCAAAAATTTATTTTCGAAACCTTTCAGTTTTTTTACTTCACCGCCTTTTGTTGTGTTCCATTTTGCGGGAAAATCACCAATGGCATCCTTTTCAAAGTTATCGTTAAAAATTATTTGGGAACCACGTTTAAAACCTACCGTATTTTCACCTTCTTCTTCGAGATTTCCGGTATTGTTATTTGAAGATTTATCGTTGTTAGAATTACTGTCAGCGTTGCCGCCAATAATATTTCCGCCGTTATTTTTTTTGTTTTTTTCAGCCTTTTTTTGTTCTTTTTTAGACTTTTTTGGAACATCAACAATTGTGTCCAAAGCTCTATCTGTACTTTTTTCAGTTTCTCTTTCCACGCGTCTTTCTACGGTTCTCTCCACTGCGTCAGATGCTTTTTTTCCAAGTTTGTCCAAAAATTGGGCGTTACAAAGTGATGATACAAAGAGAAATAATAGGAAAAGGTTTTGTTGTGTTTTCATAAGGTTTGGTTTTAAAAGTGTAGTTAATAAACAAGTTGTACTGATTTTTCCAATTGAAAATTTATTGAATAAACATAAATAATGTCTCTGCTTAAATAGCTGAACAAATCTAAAAGGTTCTTTAAAACGCAACTGTGACTATTGTAACAAACGGTTGTAGTTATGTAACAACTTGGAAAAAACTGGTATTTATGAAGATTATTTTTCTTTTAAACAAATTCTTTTGGTGTTACACCAAATTCTTGTTTAAAGCATTTTGTAAAGTAAGAGGGATCGTTAAAACCGATACTGTAGCCAATTTCAGAAACGGTAAGTTCCTTCGACTTTATAAGTTTGGCCGCCATTTTAAGACGTTGCTGTTTTATAAATTCCGAAGTACTTAAACCCGTAAGCGCCTTTAGTTTTCTATGCAATTGCATGCGGTTCATAAACATAACGGTGCTAAAGCGTGTAGCGGTAAACTCAGGATCTGTGAGATGCTCGTCCAATATTTTTTGTAGTCTGCTTAAAAATTCTTCTTCCGCGGTAGTAATGGCCAATTCCTTTGGCGTCAACATAATTTCTTGAGCAAAGCGTTTTTGCAATTTTCGTCTATTTTCTATCAGATTTTCTGCCGTTGCCCGCAACAATTTTGAACTAAAAGGTTTTGTAGTATATGCATCTGCGCCAATCCCCATTCCTTCAAGTTGATCTACAATTTTATTTTTTGCAGTGAGCAATAAGATTGGAATATGAGAGGTAAGCGGGTCTTTTTTAAGATGCCTTGTTAGCGAATAGCCGTCCATCTTTGGCATCAAAATATCACTGATAACAATATCTGGAATATGCTGTTTTGCCAATAAATATGCTTCTTCACCATCTTTCGCAATTACAACTTTATATTTATCTTGAAAAATACTTTGTATATAATTCCGTATATCTTTTTCATCATCAACTACCAATATTATTGGGGCGTCATTAGAAAGATCTACTACAGTTGTGGGTTCTTGGCTTCCATTTATTTCTATATCTGCAATATTTGAGTGCAAAGTCTCATTCAAAATTTCAATTTCTTTATAAGCCGATTTATTTATAGGAATTTTTACTATAAACTGTATTCCATCTATTGCATCTTCAACAAAAATAGTTCCCTTATGCAGGTTAACGAGTTGTTTTACGAGCGAAAGACCAATGCCTGTGCCTTCATTTGTAATATCAGTTTGATAAAATCTGTTAAACAATAATTGCTTTTCATCTTTTGAAAGTTTTGCGCAATTATTAAAGACATTGAAAACAAAAAAACCTTCAGTAGTAGTTGCATTTACTATTATATTTCCATTTTCTGAAGTAAATTTTAACGCATTTCCCAAAAGATTATAAACTATCTTTTCGAAAATATCTTGATCAAACCAAGCCTCTTTTTCAGGAATTGCGGTAGTAAGTTTAAAGTTGAGTCCTTGTTCCTTTGCCTGATATTTAAAACCTTCGGTATATATTTGAAGAAACGTTTCCAAAAATCCCGGCTGCACATTTAAATGCATTGAACTGCTTTTTAACTTAGAGAGCGATAATAATTGACCCACCAAATTTTCAAGTCTTTCAGCATTTCTATAAGCTGAATTTAGATTTTTTCTACTGCTAAGTGTAAGATTTGTATTTGCTAGCTGATCTTCAATAGGTCCTTTTATTAATGTGAGTGGTGTTCTAAAGTCGTGAGAAATATTGGTGAAAAAAGTTGATTTGGCCGTGCTTAATTCCCGCAAACTGTTGTTGGTTTTTTTTTTATTTCTATAAAGAAAAAATAGAAAGATGCAAGCTAGTGTTGTAAGTGAAATGGCGGCAATAAATATATTTCGCATATTTATCTTTTGTTGAAGCGACAAATTATTTTGGGTTGTAAGTAGGGCAATTGCCCTATCGCGGCTTTCGGTTTGATATTTACCTTCAAGCTCCTTTATAGTTTGGGTGGTTTGCACTTTTGCGATGGAATCTCGAATTCCTATAGCAATTTGAGAATTGTTATATGCTGCGCTATAATTTCCCATTTGCGCGTATGCTTCCGATAATAAATTATGGGCATCTTGATTTATTGTGCCGTTTTTTATGTTTTGGTTTAATTGAAGCGCATCTTTAAAATAACCGGCAGCAACCTCAGAATTTTTCTTTTTAAGATTTAAATTTCCCAATTGAATGGCGCTCTGTGCTGCCTCTAAAAAATATAGATTGTTCTTTTGAAAATTATATGCGTATTTAAAATAGGTTTCAGCCTTGTCAAAATGTTTTTGTTCCAAATAAATTAAACCAAGAAAATTGCTGATTTCAGATAAAGTTCGCTCGTCCTTTATTTCAGTAAAAAATTGATGCGTTTTGTTTAATATATCAGCGGCTTTATTATACTCGCCTTTGTAATAATATACCTCTCCCAAATAGACATTGGTAGTATTAAAATAAAATGTGCCCGCACCAGGAATTTTTTCAAATTCTTTATTGGCTTTTAAATAATAACTTTCAGCATAATTATAATCT
The DNA here is from genome assembly GCA_965219125.1 of Aequorivita sp. Taxonomy (GTDB): domain Bacteria; phylum Bacteroidota; class Bacteroidia; order Flavobacteriales; family Flavobacteriaceae; genus JBBSOK01. The sequence goes on along the minus strand of CBDCMO010000002.1, from coordinate 1,397,768 downwards.
TTCATTTCAAGATATATGTTGCCCAAACTTTGGTAAGCGGCAGCAATAATATCTGCTCTAAGCGGCTGTTTTTTTTGAATTGAATCTATTATCAAAAGCCTTTTTATGGCTTCTTGCATTTTATTCTGCCTTGTGAAAGCTATTGCAAGCGCATTCTGGGTGTCGGCAAAAACTGCCCTATCTTTATCTCCAAATTTGGCAGTGTAATTTATAGCAGTTTTGCCGGCCGTAATGGCTTCTTCTATTCTGCCCAACAAATAATACGTTCTGCAAAGGCCATTATAACAAACAGCCAAACCGCGGTAATATTTAATTTGATAAGCCGTTTTTATACTTTTTTTGAAATATATAATAGCCGAATCCGGTTTTTGGATTCTTCTATAATATTGAGCATTCAGATAATCGGTATCGGCAAGACCTTCCGAATAATTTTTATCAATACTAAAAGCGTGCAGATTTTTAATATAAAAATTAGCGCTATCGGGAAATTGATTAATTGTTTGTGCTACCTTATTTTTTAAAGAAGAATAGACAATGCTGTCTTTGCTATTTAATGTCTTTGCCGTTTTAGTTTGGGTATAACTAAAAATTGAAAACAAATAGATTTGGAGAATGAGCAGATTCTTTAGATTTGGCTTCACAGAATGGTTGGTTTGTCGCTTAAAGATATGCAATTTTATGAAAACCAACACATTATGAATATAACTATTGTAACAAAATAGCGTTACGTATGTAACAATTTCTTAAAAATAATCATAAGAAATCGTTTTATTCCTCCGTAAATATGAAGATATTTTAATTTTGGGACACCCATTTTTTATGCTAATTCCCATAAATTAAAATCACATAAAATTGCTTTATTATTAAAATTTCATTTATGGACTTGGTGTAAATTATCATAATTATTTACTTGTTTTTGTAAAATTTATACTCTTAATAATCTTGTTGTTCGATATAATACTAATTGTGTACGTTCCATCTTTTAAATGATTAATATTAAGCAGAATTTTTTCTGATAATAGAGAATCCAATTCCCCAACATATGAAGTGTGTTTCTTTGTCATAATAGGGAATTTATGATCTAATTTAAATTGGAGGAGAAAAAAAAGCCGCCCAACTTCACGTTTAAGCGGCTTTAAGGTTGGTTATAATAATTTTATTGCTTCAATAATTTAATTGTCTGAATTCCATTTGCAGTTGCTATTTTGGCTAAATATGTGCCTGTTGTTAGTTGGCTAATATCCAGATCCTTTAAAGTATTGCCAACAAGATCTGTAAGCACTTCCTGTCCTAAAATATTATAGATTGAGATTTCGTCAATATTTTCTGTAGAGCTGAAGGTTACGTTGTGTTTGGCTGGGTTTGGATACATTTTAATGTTAGCTGTATTTAGGTTATCCTGCACATTTAACACTTCAACAGGCGCAACTATTATATCGAAAGCTAAATTCTCAGGCATTGAGAAAGAAGTATCTTCAATATAAATATTCCAGCGTGAGCCATCATAGTAGCTTGAAGTAACCGCATCTATATTAACTTCAGAGGTAGCCCCATTAACTCCCCAATAATGGCTAAAAACAAATGTTGCATTCGGGTTATTATTTAAGGCCGCATTATCGATGGTTGTAACGTTACCAGAAATATTAGATGCTGATGTTTGGTGCGTAAATCGTGCTGATGCTTCGCCGTTAACCAATATTCTAAATGCCGCTCCATTTGGTATGGCAGGGGTGCCATTTTCATCAAAAATACCTCTTTTGTTTAGAGCGGTGTCATAGTAAAAACCAAAATTTTGGGTATTATAAACAGAGTTTGGGTTATAATAATGACACATTACAGCGTAGGGACCAGGATTTGAATTATTAAGTGAGCCGCCATCAATTACTGTTGTGTAAGCTCCAAAAGAACCCGCATTTCCAGCATTACTAATATGAGTAATAACACTTGCTGGGTTGGAAGCTACGTAAATCATGTAATGCGAGCCAGCAACAATGGCGCTAACATCTTCATTATAGATAGCCCACTTGCCTTCGCCAGAGGAATACCAAAGTCCTGTTACGTTGTTATTATAAACTGATGGAAGCCCCGAGGGATTCCAACTGTGTGTGTAAACAACACCTGCACTTGGGTTGCCATTAAGATCAGGATGATCTATGTATGTTACGTTGCCGCTTGAATTTGCTGCAGTAGCAGTGTGTACATAAATTTTGTCTTGCGCCAAACCTACCAAACAAGTAAGAAATAGCATAAAGGATAATAGTGTTTTCATAATTAAAGGTTTTAGGTTAATAATACCCCAAAACTATAAAGACCTATTTGTACGCTTTGGTACGTATGTAACGAAATCTATAATCTATGTAACAATAATTTAAATATCTGATTTACAAATACTTATATATGATTTTTGCAATTAATTATTTAGAAAAATTAGGTTATGGTATTATTGTAACAACAAATTAATAGAATTACCATTTCCAAATGTTGCAGAAACTATCTTATTAGTGCTGTCCGCTCCAAAAGCTGCATTTGATGTGCCCAAAATAGGAAAACCATCAATCAATTTTCCTGAAGTGTCATATAAATAAACCTTTTTTTCCGAGGTTTCGGTAAAAGTAATAAGCTTTTTCCCGTTTACTGATTGTATGGAAGGATTTGTGTAATTACCTATCGGAAGTTCAGTATTCACTTCATTAATATTCAGTATATTATTATCTAGGCTGATGATTAAATCTTCAACAACCGCAACTTTCGCATCTTTTGAAATGTTTAATTTTTTACTTCCTATTTTACCGTCTTGTGAAATTGTGTATAAATTATTGTCTTTCGTAACAACAGCAAAATTTCCGCCCTCTTCAAAAATATTGACATCACTAAAATCAAACTTTTTATTTACCGATATTCTCGGTTTTCCCGTTCGGCTCAAGATATTTAAATTGCCATTTTTTTCTGCAAATACCAAATAGTCTTTGGAGCCAAAACGAAGATGTTTTGGTGGCAAAACAATAGCAGACTTGGATTTTATGTAATTAAAACCTTTTACAATCTTCCCACCTTTGTCATACATTAATACACCCTGATTTTGAATTATAACAAAACGGTAATCGCCGTTATTTTCATAATCAAAAACTGCAATTGGTTGCGTAATTTTATCCTTTAATTTTATAGGAAAGTTGGGAACATCTTCTCCATTTTTATCTACAAGATAAAATGAATTTTCAGTTGTAAATGCAAGTTGATTTGTTCCATTTTTTAAAACGGCTACTTCCTGCAATTCGCCTAAAATTGGCCCGTCAAGTTTTTTTGTCCAATTGGCTTTTCCGTCTTTTGAAATAGAATATAACGTGTTTCCCGCTTCTTGAACAACAATTGCGGCATCTTGGTTTTTTGACGGATTATAGATTTTTAAACCACCCACCGGAGCACCGTTTAAGGTGAAATTAATTGCTTCGGAAGTGTTTTTTTCAACAACTACTTTTCTCGATATTTTATTACAAACAAAGGCTAGATGCGCAAAATCTCTATCATAATTTAATTGAAATATCGCCATCGAATAATTTTCAAACCCATTTTTTGCAACATCTGTTTCTGTTGAGGTTTTAAATATTGAATTAATCAAAGGTTGCACATTTTCATCAAAATTGATAAAAAGTAGGGAAGAAGAAGTGCCAAGATCTTTGACAGATTTTTTGAAATAATCTTGCTTGCTCAAAACATTTCCGTTAGTATAATCGTCAATAAAACTTTTTGCGGTTAAAATACTTTCAGCAAAAATGAAAAATGAATCTATTTGAAATACATATTTAGCCGAAAAATTTGTAATTAACGGACTCAGTTTTTCAGTAAAAAATCCTTCCGAAGTAAATGTATTAACTGAAATATCGCGATACATTTCGCCCTGATTTACAAATTGTGCCAAGGCCGCATCCGTAGTATTTTCATCATTACTTTTTAAAATAACTATCTTGTCACTTTGCATTGTAATCGCTCCAATTTCCTCGATCGCATCAAAAATTGTATTGTTTAAAGTGTCATTTTTAATTTTTGAAAAAGAAGCCAGTTTCTCTAAAAACAACTTCGAATTACTAATTGTAAAAGCTGTTATTTTTTTTGCGTTTGTTGGTATTAAAGCCGCAATTTCATTCTTTTGTGGAATTTGCTCATCAAAAATATCTATCAAAAATTTTGTGCTATCTCTGCCAATTGCTATTCCTGTTGCGTTTAGTGAGGTTTGTTGTATTTCAATATCCATTGAAAACCATTTTGCCAAATCAAATTGCTTTGTTGAATCGCTTAAAGAAATCTTTCGGTTATTTACCAATAATCCAAATTTTGAATCATTTTGTGCAACGTAAACCTTATTAAAAATCTCATCATTTTCAATTTTGCCTTCCAAAATAGATTCCAAAATTTGTTGGGATGAACTTGCAATAAAAACACTGTCCACAATTGCAGAATAGCTTATTTCATTGTTGATTGTTGTCTTTTGCAATTGCTTATCTTCATAGGAAAATGTTTCAATCTTTTTATCTTTTAAAGAATCTGTCTTAAATAGATTTTTGCTGTTTTTTGTGATAAATGTAAAATCTAGTTTTCCATCGGCATTCGCATTAAAACACAAAATACTTTCAGTCTTTGGTTCTAAATATTTCAGTAAATTAATTTTTTCAATTCTAAAAAGCGTTGCAGAATCCTTTGCACTATTTTGAAGCAACTCATTATTTTTAAAATCTGATAATAAAGATTTGAGTTGTTTTATTTTATAAACGGCAACCGTGTTTCGTGGAATATATTCTTCTAATTTGCCGTCGCGAACTAAATCATTCTTACAGCTAAAAATTGAAAATGCGATAAAAATTAAAAGGGTGACTTTAAAAAGTAGCTTCATAACCACAAAAATAACAAGTAAATTAAGCCTTTTGGCAACGATTGTAAAGAGTTATTTACCTGTTTTCAACAGTATTTTTATATTTAAAATGTAAAGAATATTGCTCCGGCAATAATCTAAAAGATTTTCGATGATAATCTGTAATCCCAAATTTCCGGATTGCTTCTCGGTGCGCCAACGTGCCGTAACCTTTATTTTGTTGCCAATTATAAGGCTCAAAATCTTGGTGAAGTTTTAACATAAATTCATCTCTATACGTTTTGGCAAGTATAGAAGCTGCTGCAATGTGAAGATATTTACTGTCACCTTTTACAACACATTCGTGCGGAACTTCCTTAAATTTTTTAAATTTATTACCGTCAACCGCAATAAATTCGGGTTTGATTTTTAGGTTTTCAATTGCACGATGCATCGCTAAAATGGAAGCGTTTAAAATATTTATTTTGTCAATTTCATCCATCATTACGTTAACTACGGCAAAAGCCAAAGCTTCTTTTTCAATAATATCTTTCAACAACAAACGTTTTTTCTCTGAAAGTTGTTTGCTATCGGTTAAAAATGGATGTGAGAAATTATTAGGAAGAATCACGGCAGCAGCAGTTACCGGGCCAGCAAGACAGCCCCTGCCAGCTTCGTCTGTACCACATTCTATTAATTTGTTGTGAATTTTTAATGATAGCATTATCCTTAATTTCAGAATTGACTTTCAACAATTCATAATTAAAAAAATTATATTTGCCACGAATGTATAAAATACTGATGAAATCTTATTTATTGCTTTTCCTTTTGTTTATTTTTCCAGCAATAATATTGGGCCAGACCAAAGGTTTGGCGGCAAATCCAGATGCGGTAGATGCCAAAGGCAATAAAGCAAAACCGCCCATTGAACTTTACAAAATTATCACAGCAAACCGTGATACTATTCATTTAGATTCGACACTTACAATTCAAAAACAATATAAATTTAATTATCTGCGAAAAGATAATTTTGAACTTTTGCCATTTTCAAATGTGGGTCAAACGTATAATAGTTTGGCATATACTTTTGATGATTTAAACTTAAAACCAAAATTTGTGGCTCAAAGCCATCATTTCAATTACCAGCAGATTGACGATATTAATTATTACAATGTTCCAACGCCGTTATCTGAACTTTACTTTAAAACCGCCTTTAACCAAGGGCAACAATTGGATGCTTTTTTTACAATAAACACGTCTCCCCAATTCAATTTTTCACTGGAATATAAAGGTGTACGTTCATTGGGGCAATATCAACATAACTTAACGAGTACGGGTAATTTTATATTTACGGCAAATTATAAAACAAAAAATGACCGTTATAATATTAGAACCCATTTTGCAGCGCAAGATGTTTTAAACCTGGAAAATGGCGGACTTACGACCAATTCCCTAAATTTATATGTAACGGACAATCCAGAATTTACCGATCGTGGTAGATTGGACGTAAACTTTACAGATGGCGAAAATAAATTGGAAGGTATCCGTTTTTATGCCGAACATGAGTATGCGCTTATTAGAAATAGTGATAGCTTAAGTCATAATGTCTTTTCAATTGGTAATATAATTAGCTATGAAGATAGATTTTACGAGTATAGACAAACCAATCCATTTTTAGATTTTGGGCCAGCGTATGTAACCACAAATTTGCTGGATAATGTAAAATTGGAGGACTTTAATACCAAAGGATATGTTCATTTAGATAACTCTTTAATCGGAAAAATTACAGCTTGGGCGGGTTATACAGATTATAATTACGGGTATAATTCGGTTTTAAATTTAGATGCTGGCAGAATTGAAAACCGTTTGAAAGGAAATTTAATTGAAGTAGGTGGTGCTTATGAAAAAGAATATCGTGGTTTTGAACTTTCGGGAAAAGGAGCTATAAATCTGTCGGGCGATTTTACGGGGAATTATTTACAAGGTTCTGCGGGTTATGCGTTGGATGCCGACAATAAAGTGAAGGCGTCTATTACCGTACATTCAGTTGCGCCAAATTTCAATTTTTTGCTGTATCAAAGTGATTATCAAAATTACAATTGGCAAACAGATTTTCAGAATGTAAAAACGCAGGAATTAAAATTCCAATTAAAATCGAAGAAATTATTAGACGCATCGGTAAGTTATACGGGTATTGACGATTATACTTATTTTGCTTTGAATTCAGACTCACTGCCAAAACCAAAACAAGCAGATGTGAGAGTAGACTATTTAAAAATTAAAGCCGAACGCACTTTTAAGTATGGCAATATTGCACTAGCAAATACCATAATGTATCAAAAAGTTGTAAGCGGCGAAGGTGTTTTAAACGTTCCGCAATTGGTAACAAGAAATTCACTTTATTACGAAGACCATTGGTTTAAACGTGCGCTATTCTTGCAAACCGGTGTAACATTTAAATATTTTTCTGAATATAATATGAATGGTTACGATCCCGTACTTTCAGAATTTTATGTTCAAAACGACCAAAAATTAGGTGGGTTTCCGTTGTTCGATATTTTCTTTAATGCCAAAGTAAGACAAACGCGCATTTTCTTTACGTGGGAAAATTTCAATCAACTTTTTCAAAGCAGCAACAATCAATTTTCTGCGCCAAATGTGCCCTATCGCGATGCGGTGATTAGGTTTGGATTGGTTTGGGATTTCTTTTTATAAAAAATCGAAACTGAAATTGAAATTCAAATTGAAAGCAAGTCGTTAGACTTTAACAGAAACGACGGTATTTTACTTTTTTTTTCAAGTTTATAAGATTATACTTTCCGCTTTTTGAATCTTAAATAGCCAATCGTAACTATCAAAATTAGTAACACAATAATTTTAGACTTCAAATTTAAATTGAACCTCACTGAACTCCAATACATTGTTTCAGTAGAAGTTTCTTCAAAAGTAAATCCAAAGTAGAAAAAGAAAATTATTAGCAAAATTAGAAAAATTGCAAAAATGAATTTTGAACTAATTTTTATCATAAAATTGTAAAATTATAGCTCTGTCAACTTTGTGCCTCTGTGGTGTGCAATTTTACCACAGAAGTACAAAGACAAATAATTTATAAACTATCATTCGCAACAGGAGCAATCTCTCCCGAGTTAATCTGCAACGAATCATTCCCAATTGTTGGCTGCACATCAATTTCAACTTTATCGGGATATAAATCTTCATCTGTAAGTCTTTCAGAAGCTTTCCAAGTTTCGCCCAATTGTTTAAGTATTTCAGTGTTCCATTCGCTTGGGTGTTTTGCATCTAACCAAACTACGTCTCGATATTCTACATCTATCAAAGCCAAATCTGGCGTGGCGGCACCATCAAATTTTTTGCTGTCTTCACGTTTTGAGGTTACGGTTGAAAGTACAAACAATCGTTTTCGACCCGCAATTTTTTTGATGAATGGTCTAAATTCAACTGGTTTGTTTACAGACCAATCGTATTCTTTTTTACTTTCAATAACTTTTAATGGCATTGCGCTTACACCTGCCAAGCCTTCTTTTTTGGCGGCATGGTTGTAGTAATATAATTTGTCTGTTCCGTCTGCCGGCACGAGAACGCTAAAACTCAAGCTGGTTCTTTCTTCACCAACAGGTTCTAAACCAAACCAATGATAAAGGCCGCTAAAAGCATCAACATTCATTCCCGTAAAATCAAAATCCGTAACGAACGGCTGCTGATTTTGGTCGTCAGCCAAATCTGGAATTTTAACTGCAGTTTCCATATTCCAAGGTAACGGGTCTGTGAAACCAGCTAAAAATTGTAAAGACTGAGCTTCAAGCCTTGAAACTCTTTCCGAAAGTGTATTTTGACGCGTTAAATACGGATAGTTTTGTATTTCATCTGGCGGAATGTAGGTTCCTTTCCCAATAGTTACGCGCTCCAAATAATCAGAAAAATTGTGGACACCAGAATCTATAACCATCACGCCACCATAAGCTGGATAAGGGAAAAAGAAGCCTTTCCAACGAATAAGACTAACAACTTCAACCCATTTACCTTCATCATTTTTCATATAATAAACCTGTGAAGGTTCAAGATTAAAAAGCTGAAAAATATTAAAACGCTGTACAACTGCATTATAGGTATTTCGGCTAAATGCAAGCGATTCGCCGATTGAAAAAATAACCGGAATTCTATTTTTATCTGAAAAACGTGGGAAAGGGGAAGTACTTTCAACCGTAAAAAGTTCTTCGGTATTGTCGTTCATTCTTTGCCACATATATTCTTTTGCAGGTTGCACGGCCATTGTCCATTGGTTTGTGCTATCTACCCGCACCAATTGTGGATGTGAAACTTCTTGCGTTTCGCCAATGCTTTCGTAAGCCATTGTAACAATGTTGTTAAAAGGCTGAATACGTTCGTTTCGCGTTAAAGGAAGTTCGTTTAACTCAACCAGATTTAGGTTTTTAAAAACATTATAGGTCTGCATATATTTATACAGGCCAATCTGCCAGCCAAAAAGCCAACCGGTTGCAAAGAATGCTACAATTCCAAGTAAAATTAGAATCCTTCTTCCGCTATTTAAAGCGCTTCGAAATTTTGAAAGTGTAAACCATAAAAACAATGAACCAATTATTATTAGGAAAATAAATTTCCGAAGGAAGAGTAGAATTGGTTGATAATCGTCACGTAAAAAGAATAGCAGAAGCAACAGGATTATTCCGCCAATAATTGTAATTCTCTTTTGTTTCGGCCCTTTTTGCCAGTATTTTTTCATGAAAAAGTCGATGAGTTTAAAAGTTGAGTAGGTTTAGTTTTTAATTTTGATCAGAAATCAACAATTGTTACATTTTTTGAATTCATAATTATTTTATCATCCCCTTATCCTTCAGCCTATCTCTCGCGCTTTGTTTCGGTTCTTCAGGTTCTGTTCTTGGCATAGGTTCAGGTTCTGCATCATTTTTAGGTTCAAAATTATCACGGATGTCTTGTGTGAATTCGCCTAAATTCTCTTTTCCTTTATTATAGGCTTTTTCAAGATTTTCCTTCTTGGTATTTTCCCGTGCGAATAGAAATAATGACGCGATATATGTACCAAGAATTGTTGCAACAATTGCCGATATAAAATATTGAATATAATTGACTATAAACGGCAAAACGATTGCTATTATAACGGCAACAACCAAATACAAAAGGGTAATCCAAACCAACCGCAATAGAAAATCTTGCTGATGTATAAAACCCTTTCTACTTTCGGGTTTCATTTGCAACTCCTTATTGTGAGTGAGTTTGTTGAAAAATCTATATAAGCGATTGCTTTTAGATTCTGTCCAATACAAGATAATCCCGAATAAAACGGCGGCGATAAAAACTATGATTTCAAAAGTCATTTTGTTTCTTTTTTAAGTTCTTCTAAGATACAATCTATTGCCCAATCTTTGTAACTGTCATCCCAAGTATCAAATTGTTTATAAAATCTTTCTTTGTCGTACCAGTATAAATGTACAGGATCGGCAGGCATAATCTTGGTTAACAGCTGCCAGATTATTTCTTGATTTTCGGGTTGTAAAGATGAGTGCGGCTCTTGTAAAGCCTTTAAATAAATAGATTCAATTACATTTTCAGCTACTAAATCGCGTTCCACGATCTTTTTCTGAACATAAATTTCAACACACATTATTTGCTTTTGAGCTTCAAGCGGTAACGCATTTAGATATTTTTTGAACAATAATCTGCTTTCTAAAATATCGCGGATTGGGTGCTCTGTTTTACCTAAATAAGTTGAAAAAATATGTTTTTTGATACGATCGTAACGTTTGGTTTTTGATGTACGTTGATAATTTACATCGGTAATTATATCGTGTTGAAGTGTTTTTAATAATTCTTCATGTTCAATATGAAAAAGTAAAATATCAAGCGATGTATTTTTAATTGCTTGCTTAAAAGTTGCTTCAGATTCAAAAACTAAAATAGGTTTTATAAAATCCTGCAACACAAAAACACCACCAAAAGCACGTGTATAAAATGATGAAATATCTAAACTTAAATCTTGTAATTGTAATTTTCTATTCCTTAAATCCCCGTGTTTATTGGCAGAATCAAGTAGTTTTTGATGAATTTCCCTATCTATAAAATTATTTCCAATGTTGAATAACTTTATTAAATCGTTCTGTTCTTTTTGCTTTGCCTGAAGATCATCAAGAAGCAAAAAACTGATTGAAATTTTGTTATAACTCAACAAATCGAACGCTTCATAATAAGCATCAATGTTTTGGTCCAACTGAACAACGAGTGCAGAATCTTTAGTAATATCCTTTATTTCTTCCCGATACGCGGCGAAAACGGCATCCATTAAATTACCGTCATAACTGTGAAACGGCATAAAAACCGGTTTGCCTTCTTGTTGCGGCGAAACGATTATCGCGTTGGCATTTGCTTCACCTATATTTAGGTAGAAATTGTTATCTTTTTCTTCGGCAATTTCTGGGCTCCAACCATTTGCATCTATCGAAAAGTTTGCCAACTTACTTGCCGAAACTCCAAGCAAAGCCAAGCAGCCGTTGTAACGTTTTACCAAACTTCCGTTTACGTTTACAAGGCCACCGCCGAATAATCCTGCTTGTTTTAATTTATCCAAAAGCTTGAAAAAGTTATAAGTTAATAGTTATTAGTTTGATGTTTTTGTTGTAAATAATTATAAGTATTAGGTTTTTTTCACCACGAATACACGAATATTTTTTTGTTTTACTGCGACTGCGACTGCGACTGCGACTGCGACTGCGACAGTCTACTCAAACTCTTTCCGAGCTGCCAATTGTACTTTCATATCTGCAATTCTCCCGTCAACTTGACGTTTAAAATCTGTGTCTGCAATTGTGGCGACGTTGTCTAAATATCTTACAACTTCCTGTCTTCTAATGTCGCTAAAACTAAGACCTTTCATATTCTGCTTCATTAAATCTTGCAACATTTTGAATTTTGTATCGTAATCTTTTTTGAAATATAATGTTGGGTCTTCAAACCAGTCTTTTGGCAAATCGAAATCTGAAAGTCGAAGTGAAATTGCACTTTGAATATTCCTAATATCCCTTGAAGAGAAAAAGGTAAATTCCTTTTGAATATTTTTATACAATTCCGCATAAAATAAATGCTGATTGGTATCGAATTGCTTTTCGGTGCGTTCGTAAATTTCCAAAACTTTTGCCTCGGTTGGTTTTTCACCTTGATTGATGATTTCACCCAAATTCTGAACTAATCCTTGTTCGCTTAAAAACGTATATTTTTCAGGATTTGTCATTTTTACAAAATCGGGCATCGTTTTTTCAAACTTGCGCCACCAAAGATAATCTTGATCAATAAAATCTGGAATTGTACGCGCGCCATCTATTTTAAATCGACCTTGAATTCGGCTAATTACGGCTTTGTCCAACATTTCGGGCAGATTTGTAAAAAGACCGATGCTACTATTACCATAATTTATAGCGTAAGCGCCTTCGGTATATCTTAAGAAAACGCCGATAACTTCTTTTACACCAGCCGAAACGCCTTGCGCAGTTCGTTCTTGTAAATTGTTTTCGGCATCATCAATTGGTGCGAAAATAAGTTTTGTTGGGTCGCTTAACGGTTTCATCCATTGTACCATTTTTTCGGCGCTACCACCTTGAAAAGTGGATATCAACGTATCTGGCATTGGGTGGAAAAGAAACGGAATATCCAAATTATCACAATGCATTTTCAATCGTGTTGCAATTGCGGCAATAAGCATACTTTTTCCCGTTCCCGGAATTCCGTAACCCATAAATACCGGCATAAAACCGCCAAGTTCTTGAAACGGATTTTTCTTTGCGGCAAAATCATAGCTTAACATTCTTTCGGTTAAACGTCTTGCAAAGTGTTTCGCATCGCGGTTTCCAACAATTTCTTCAAACTGTATTTTATTGAATTCGACACTTTTTGCGGTGCCTTCCATCGTATTTTCCCAACCTGAAATTGCGAATTCGCTTTTTTCAAGTTTGTAGGTTCTGTCGGTAATGGTTTCGGTGAAATCTAAAGAAGCCGTCCGCATTTGTATTTCAGCAATAATTGCTTCAAAAAATACAACGCTAAAAACGGCAACATCTTCGTCACTGGTAATAATTTCTGGATGGTTTAGGTATTTATCGAAGTAAAAAAGCATACACGAAATACCTTTAAGCGGCGACATTAATGAAAGTTCGGGAATGCCGGCAAACTTGTTTTTCATCACAGCCAAATCGTCTGAAACGCTTGGTTTTAAATCGTATAAAATTCTGTAAGCGCAACCATACAGCATAAATGCCGTGGCGGTTTGTTGTTTGCTATCAAATTCCTTTCGTTGGCCAGCGTCTAAAGTTGAAAGTTTTTCACTTAAGCCTGAAAGTCCCGAAGCGTCTGAATAACTATCCCGCAACCAAATTGCCATTGTCAAGCCTTCCTGCAAAGCTAAAAGTGCGTGATTTAATCGTAATGGAATTGCAACAGAATCTGGCAATAATTTCTTTTTTAAGGATAAAATAGTTTGCGAAATTGAAATAACTTCATTGTTTGCCGTTCCATTCGCTTTTGCCAAATACATCATTATCGAAGTATCGGGCACATTTTTATCACGGCTTTTTGCTTTGTTACCTTGTTCCCATTGCACACCTTTTAAGTATGAAGTCGCCTCGTCACGAAGAGCTTCGAGTTCTGAAAGTTTTATGGGAAATGTACTATTATGTTCCATTAAGTAAGTTTTAATTCGGGGATTTCAATTGGGTCGCGCGTTAGTGAATTCAACGTTTCTGGGATTTTATCGTACAAAAGTTGCATTACACGATGCGAAGTAAAAAGATATTTTTGAGGTTTTTTGCTTTCCCAAATTTGCAATTGTTGTTTGTTAAAAATGTTGCCTTCACTAAAATTGCCACTACTGTTTATTTCGTCTATTTGAAGTGACATTGCGTGAGAACCAATATCTAAGGTTTTCTCTACTATTCCTTTCAACAAAACGTGGGTTATTTCCTGTTCATCTTTTGCAAATACGCTGTGCAATGGACCGAAATCTATAACCCGTAATTTTTTTGGAAGCAACTTCGGTAATTTTTTATCGATTGCATATGCCATCATATCCAGACTCATATTCCTATCTGCAACGGTTTCCAATACTTCATATATTTTTGAAGTGTATTCATCAAGCGTTTCCTTATATAAATCGAAATAGAGGAAGCAAATAAAAGCTCGGTTGTGTGAAATGTCATAAAAACTCCAACTAACCATATATTCGCCAATACTTTTATCTATGTTGGTAACAATTTTACCTTGAATAAATCTTCGGAAAATATATTGTTGTTCAACTGAAGTATAGTAAATAATGGATGCAGCTTGTTGTAATTTTCTTTCTGAAATGGGTTCGCGATCTTTCAACAAGGTTTCCAAAAATTCTTTTTTCACGGAACCGATTTCTGGTAATTTATCTAAATGTTCCCGTTTTAGGCTTAAATCATTCAGAAGATATCTAAATTCCAGATAATTTGGAAAACCAGATTCCGTCAAATCAACCCGCATTTTTTCTTCATCATCAAAAAGATACTTTATTCGGAATGCTTCAAGTGAATACGTAAGCAATTCGCAATATTGTTTGATAAAAGTAATTTCAATATCACTGCAAATGTCCTTATTTGCCAACGCTTCCTGAAGATTTTTAAATGCGTGGCTCACAATCTTAAAATAAACCTTGTACTGATCCTTGGTTTCAAGGATAGCACTGTCTAAAGGAGTAACGATGGAATCTAGGGACATTATTTAATTATGAATTCGGAATTATAAATTGGGAAATTTAACGTAAGACCGCTTGCTCCTTCGCTGAAGCTTCGGCAGCACACAGTCGCTTTAGGGCGTAAGACGTAAGACTTATTTTATCAAAATTTGAAAATATGATAATTAAATTTAATGTTTTTAATACCCAAGCATTTTAGTCTTAAGTCCTACGTCATTTAGTCTTACGTCATTTTTTACTACCGTCTACCAACTAAAGACTAACGACTATGACAGCAAATCATCGGCCACATTCGGCTTTGGCTTTTGCGGTGCTGGATTGTCGTTATTTCCTGAAGGCGCATTTGCATCTGTTGCGTAATATTCGGCAAAAATTTCTTTCATATCTATACCATAACGATCTGCGAAGTTCTTTTGTATTTCGCCGTCTTTTTTGCGGATTTCTTGTAAAGATTCAGCATAACTTGAGTAAACACCTTGCATAACTTTTTCGTGAACTGGAATGTTGTCCATCATTTCTTGTCTTGCTTTTGCACTTGCAGAGTGCATAGATGCTAAGGTTGCACCAATATGCTCATCTGTTTTTACACCTAAATGCTCTAAGATTGCGGCAAATTCTTGATCAGTTCTTGCTTTTAACGCAACAACGTAACCATCATAATATTTAAGACGCTCGTCCGTATCACTTTTAAGTTTTGCGCGGTGGGTTTGCAGGTTGCTACGTAAAGACGTTAATACTTTAATTGTAAGATTATGCTTTTGAACGAAACTATCTTTACTAGCCGCTAAAGTTGTGTAGGCATTTTTAAGACCTTCCAACTCTTCAACTTCTTGTTCAATGGTTGTAACCTTGCCAATTGCTTCACTATAAGCTGGGGATTGCTTGTCGCTAATTTCCTCTAAAGCTTGTCTAGATTGCTTTAAAAGCGCGTATTGTTGTTCCAGTTTATCTTCAGTTTCTTTCTTTTTTTCTAAAGATTTTGTGTGGTTTTTGCTAGCTTCAACAATTGCAACTTGCAATTTATCTTCAACTTCTTTTATTTCAACTTCACGGTTTTTTAATCTATCAACCGCCGCTTGACTTTTATATGAAAGCTCATTCAGCAAAGTTTGCACATCGGCGCTTTCAATACGCGTTTGGAACATTTGTTTTGCTTTTAGATCTGCACCATCGCGCGTTTTTTGTGCGGCAACCAACTCTTCTTCTTTCTTTTTGATTCTGGCTTTACGTCCCCAAAGATTGTTCCACCAAGAATCTGCTACTTTTTCGGCATCTTCAAGTTCTATTTTTGCGCGTTCAAGATCTTTGGCGGCTTGATCAATCACTTTTTGTTCGGCTGGATTTAGCGTGCTGAATTTTTCAAAAACAATTCCTACTTCATCTTGATAATCTGTTAAATCTTTTATAGCATCTAATAAATTACCTCTGTCTTTTTCGGCCATTCCAACAACATCATCTAAGGTCGCATTTAAAATTCGTTGGCGAACTTCGGGGTCATCTTCTTGAGCCAATTTGCTCTTCATCTGGTCCACAGCCTTGCCCCAGTTTACATCGACTTTTGTGTTGGTTGAACTTTTATCTGTTTCTAATAAATCGAAATCGTCTGCCATTGTAGCTATTTTTTAGGTTTGTATTTTTTTGAATTTGGATTGTCAATGTCGGAAAAAAAAATGGTTTTTGAAACCAAATTTTTTAAAGCTTCTGTTATTTGTTGTTTCAAATTTAAAATTGTTACAAATTAAATTCAACAATATTGAATGACTCGAAATATTTTTAATTCGAATTATTTCAAAAAAAAAGCCCGAAAATTAATTTCGAGCTTTTATGTATTTAAAAATTTTTCCCGAAACTCGGAAGCTGAGCCCTTCGATAAAAACTCAGGGTAAACTAAAGCCGAAGCTAGTCACGCAACAGTCCACGAGAAATTACAATCTTCTGTATTTCTGAAGTTCCTTCATAAATTTGTGTAATCTTGGCATCGCGCATCATTCTTTCAACGTGATATTCTTTTACAAAACCATTACCGCCGTGCACTTGGACTGCTTCAACCGAAACATCCATCGCTACTTGGCTGGCGTATAATTTTGCCATTGCGCCGCTCATATCATAATTGTTGTGATTGTCTTTATCCCAAGCAGCTTTCATAACCAACATTCTTGCAGCTTCAATGCTGGTATGCATATCGGCAAGCTTAAACGCGATAGCTTGATGGTTGCAGATTTCGGTGCCGAAAGTTTTACGTTGTTTGCTGTAATCGCGGGCAAGTTCATAGGCGCCTCCGGCGATACCCAAAGCTTGTGCGGCAATACCAATACGGCCACCAGCAAGAGTTTTCATTGCAAATGTGAAACCAAAACCATCTTCGCCAATTCTGTTTTCTTTCGGAACCTTTACATCATTAAAGTTTAAGGTGTGCGTGTCGCTGCCACGAATTCCTAATTTATCTTCTTTGGGGCCGACTTCAAAGCCCTCCCAAGTTTTTTCAACTATAAAGGCATTAATACCTTTGTGTTTTTTCTCTTTATGTGTTTGCGCGATTACCAAATAATAATCTGCAGTACCGCCGTTTGTTATCCAGTTTTTTGTTCCGTTTAATATATAATGGTCGCCCATATCTATTGCGGTTGTACGTTGCTCTGTGGCATCACTACCAGCTTCAGGTTCGCTTAGGCAAAATGCACCAATGCTTTCCCCAGTTGCTAATTTGGTAAGATATTTTTCCTTTTGCGCTTCAGAACCGTACGCCTCAATCCCGTAACAAACCAAACTGTTATTTACTGAAACAATCACCGAACATGATGCATCTACTTTGCTAAGTTCTTCAACCACAATTGCATATGCAACCGTATCCATACCCCCACCGCCATATTTTGGATCAACCATCATTCCCAAAAATCCTAATTCGGCCATTTTTTTAACTTGATCTTTTGGGAATTCCTGTTTGTTATCGCGTTCAATTACGCCGGGTAATAATTCGGTTTTTGCAAAATCGCGAGCCGCGTCACGAATCATGATATGTTCTTCGGAAAGACTAAAATCCATATTCTTATTTTTCTTTTATTCAGCTTAAAAGCTGCGCAAAGATACTTATAAAAAAAAGCAAATCCCAAATGGTCAATTTCAATTTTCAATTTTCAATTTTATTTGGAATTTGATTTTTATTTGGAATTTGTGATTTTATTTATTTTGCTTTTACCAAAATTTAGTTATTATCTTTAACGATTAAAATTTAGAAGTTGAAAAAAGATGAATACCATATTATAGGGGTAATGAGCGGCACGTCTCTTGACGGAATTGATTTGGCGGAGATTAACATTTCGGCTTCGTATAATGAGATTTCTCTTAGCGTAGCCGAAGAGCAAACTAATTGGAGTTTCAAAATTATAAATGCTGAAACAATTCCATATTCAGATTATTGGAAGAAAACGTTGGGAGAAGCTATAAATTATTCCGAAGAAAAGCTTGAAAAATTAGATTTTAAATACACCGAATTGTTGGCGGATGTGATTAATGCATTCATAAAAAAAAATCAGGTTTCCCAATTAGACGCAGTTTGTAGTCACGGGCACACCATTTTACACCAACCAGAAAAAGGATTTACTTATCAAATTGGGAATCTCCCAAAACTTTCAAAATTAATTAACCAAAAATTGGTTTGTGATTTTCGGATTGATGATATAAAATTGGGCGGACAAGGCGCGCCGTTAGTGCCAATTGGTGATAGATTACTTTTTAAAGAATACGATTATTGCTTAAATCTTGGAGGTTTTGCAAATGTTTCTTCGGAAAATAATGGAAATCGGATTGCTTTCGATATTTGTCCTGTAAATATTGTGCTAAACAAATACGCCCAAAAACTGGGAAAGGAATTTGATGAAGGTGGAAAGTTTGCCGCTTCGGGAAATCTGAATTTAGAGCTGCTTCAAAAATTGAATGCAGTGCCGTTTTATGCCAAAAACCCACCAAAAACTCTAGGCTTGGAATGGGTAAATTTGGAAATTTTTCCAATTTTGGATTCCTTTCAAATTTCAATTGAGGATATATTACACACTTTTATAGAGCATGTTGCAATGCAACTTTCAAAACAGTTTGAGTCCGAAAGAAACGTTTTGATTACTGGAGGCGGAGCTTATAATTCTTTTTTGATTGAACGTTTATCAGCGCTTTCAACTATAAAATTAGTAATTCCTTCCAAAGAAATTATTGAATTTAAAGAGGCGCTCGTTTTTGGATTGCTTGGCGTGTTAAAATTAAGAAACGAGATTAATTGTTTGGCAATTGTTACGGGAGCCAATAAGGATCATAGTTCAGGAAAATTTTTTAGTTAAGAATAGGCATTTGTTTTTAGTAATGCGTTGATGTTATTGAGCTTAAATAAGCAAATCAATATTTACAATGTCAGTTGTAAAACTTCCAATAAATTTTACCTTAAATAAATATAAAGCGGTAACAAGTTTTTTATATTTGCTTTCAATGTACAAAGCGTGAGCGTTGGACAGCTAGTAATTATCCAAGGCGTTTGCGAAGGATTATCAAAAAACTACAGCAACCTAAATGAAAGAACTTTTAAAAAAGTACGAAGAAAAAGAACCCGAAATTGTTTTTCATTGGAATGACCCAGAAACAAATGCGGAAGGATGGACAGTTATAAATTCGCTTCGTGGCGGTGCGGCTGGTGGTGGCACTAGAATGAGAAAAGGGTTGGACATGAATGAAGTTTTGAGTCTTGCCAAAACAATGGAGGTTAAGTTTACGGTTTCTGGACCTGCAATTGGCGGTGCGAAAAGTGGTATAAATTTCGATCCGCAAGACCCACGTAAAAAAGGCGTTTTAGAGCGTTGGTATAAAGCAGTTTCTCCTTTATTGAAAGCCTATTACGGCACTGGTGGCGATTTAAATGTAGATGAAATTCACGAAGTAATTCCCATTACCGAGCAAAGTGGCGTTTGGCATCCGCAAGAAGGTGTTTTTAACGGTCACTTTTCCCCAACTGAAGCAGATAAAATAAACCGAATTGGCCAGTTACGCCAAGGAGTTATAAAAGTTTTGGAAAACACGGCGTATTCTCCGGATGTTTCAAGAAAATATACAGTTGCCGATATGATAACCGGTTACGGCGTTGCAGAAGCCGCTCGCCATTATTACGATATTTATGGAGGTAATATTGAAGGTAAAAGAGCCGTAGTTCAAGGCTTTGGAAATGTTGGAGCGGCCGCTGCTTATTATCTTGCTCAAATGGGCGCTAAAATTGTTGGAATAATAGATCGTGATGGTGGTGTAATAAATAAGGACGGATTTTCTTTTGAAGAAATAAAACAACTATTTCTGAATAAAAATGGCAATACGTTGGTGGCTGAAAATATGTTGTCATTTGCCGAAATAAATGAGAAGGTATGGACGTTAGAAACTGAGATTTTTGCTCCGTGTGCGGCATCAAGATTGATAACAAAAGAACAAATTTCTGCAATGATTGAAACAGGTCTTGAAGTTATAAGTTGCGGCGCAAATGTTCCTTTTGCCGATAAGGCAATATTTTTTGGGCCTATCATGGAATTTACCGACGAGCGCGTCAGCCTTATTCCAGACTTTATTAGCAATTGTGGTATGGCACGCGTTTTTGCTTATTTTATGGAACGTAAAGTACAAATGACGGATGAAGCTATTTTTAACGACACGAGTATGACTATTAAAAATGCTATTCAAAATACGTTCAACAACAACAGCACGAAAACGAATATTAGTAAAACGGCTTTTGAAATTGCATTAAAGCAATTGGTATAACCTTTTAAAATCCCAATTTATGACTTCAATAATTATCCTTATTTTCATTATCGGGTATCTCTCAATTACGTTAGAACATCCTTTAAAACTTGATAAAACTGTACCCGCTTTGATCATGTCCGCACTTATTTGGGCTGTTTTGGCCATCGGTTTTCATGCAGGATGGTTTAATATTGTAAATGGTGAAGAACAGGTTTTTAATTATATCTCTGGTGGTGAAAGTGCAATGGAAGGGTTTGAAAATACCTTATTGCACCATTTGGGGAAAACGGCAGAAATCTTAATTTTTCTTATTGGCGCAATGACGATTGTTGAAATAATAGATCTCCACCGCGGTTTTGAAATTTTAAAAGGTGTAGTAAGAACAAAAAGCAAGCGCAAATTACTTTGGATTATAGGGATAATTGCGTTTTTCTTATCAGCTATAATAGATAATCTTACCGCAACAATCGTATTAATTACGTTATTGCGAAAACTTATCCATAAAAAAGAAGATAGATTATGGTATGCTGCGCTTGTAGTTATTGCTGCAAACGCTGGTGGTGCTTGGTCTCCAATTGGTGATGTTACAACAACAATGCTTTGGATAGCCAAAAAAATAACTGCTGGAGGCCTTATCGAATTTGTTGTTTTACCATCTATTGCTTGTTTTGTGGTTCCATTTCTTATCGCAAGTTTTATGCCTGCGTTTAAAGGAAATATTGATGTAGATGCACGGGAAGACAAGGAAGAAGAGCGATTGCTAAGTAGTAAAACAATGCTTTTCCTAGGATTGGGAATGATTGTCTCAGTACCAATTTTTAAAACAATTACACATTTGCCGCCATATTTGGGAATGATGTTGGCTTTGGGTGTAGTTTGGTTGGTTTCAGAATATATACACCCTGAAGAAGATTTTAGTAAAGAACGAAAACATTTATATTCTGCACACAAGGCATTATCTAGAATTGAAATTTCAAGTATTCTATTTTTCCTCGGAATTTTAATGGCAGTAGCCGGTCTTGAAGCTTTGGTTTACGGCTCGATAAATGGACAAGAAGTTGGAACATTAAGATATTTGGCCGAAGTATTGCAACGCGCAATTCCCAATCAAGATCTTGTGGTTCTATGTCTAGGGGTTTTCTCTGCAATTATTGACAATGTGCCATTGGTTGCAGCTTCAATGGGAATGTACACGGCACCAACCGATGCTGTATTATGGCATTTTATAGCTTATTCTGCAGGAACCGGTGGCAGTATGTTAATAATAGGCTCAGCGGCAGGAGTTGCAGCAATGGGAATGGAGCGAATAGATTTTATCTGGTATCTTAAGAAGATTACTTGGCTTGCATTTCTCGGTTTTATTGTGGGCGCAGGCATCTTTTTGCTATTTGAAAGAGTTTTATTTCATCAAGCTTAACAATTTCTTTAATTCAACATCGTTATTCTTTAAAACCTAAAAACTAATATGATCAACTTTTTAATTCAAGAAGGTGTCGATGCTGCCACAACTGCGCAGGAACTTGAGCCGGTAGTTCAAGAAAAGACACTTTCAATAATGGATTTGATAACGGACGGCGGTATGGCCGGACAAATAATTATTGCTGTACTTTTTGTATTACTTTTTGTAGCCGTGTACATTTATTTTGAAAGACTTTTTGCCATTCGTGCTGCTTCAAAAACGGATGATTCTTTTATGCTTCAAATAAAGGATCATATTTCTAGTGGAAATCTGCAAGCGGCAAAAATTCTTTGTGCGCAGAATAAAACTCCTGTATCAAATTTAACAAATAAAGGTATTTCACGTATTGGAAGTCCGTTGGAAGATATAAATACAGCCATTGAAAACGCAGGAAAATTGGAGGTTTATAAACTTGAAAAAAATATTAGTGTGCTAGCCACTATTGCAGGCGCAGCGCCTATGATTGGTTTCTTGGGTACTGTAATTGGTATGGTTTTGGCCTTTCACGAACTGGCAACAAGTAGCGGTCAAGCTGAAATGGGCAGCCTTGCTCAAGGTATATATACCGCGATGACAACTACCGTAGCTGGTTTAATAGTTGGAATTATTGCTTATATGGGTTACAACCATTTAGTAGTTAGAACGGATAAGGTTGTACATCAAATGGAAGCGACAGCGGTAGATTTCTTAGACCTTTTAAACGAACCGGCCTAGTATGAATTTACGAGGGAGAAATAAAGTAAGTGCGGAATTCAGCATGAGCTCAATGACGGATATTGTGTTTTTGCTACTGGTGTTTTTCTTATTAACATCACCTGCAATAACTCCGGATGCTTTAGATTTAATTCTACCAAAAGCAAAGGGGAAAACCAGTAATGTTCAAAAAGCTTCGGTAAGCATTACAAAAGATGGCGCCTATTATGTGGATAAAGAACGCGTGAGCGAATATGGTATTGAAGCTGCTCTAAAAACAGCACTTCAAGGTCAAGCGGAACCAACAGTGGTTCTTAGGGCGGAAGAAGGTGTGCCAATTGAAGATGCTGTTTTTGTTATGGACATTGCCAATAGAAACAATTTTAAAGTTGTTTTAGCTGTTAGACCGAATTAAAGTTGGCAGTTTAAAGTATTCAGTACGCAGTAATCAGTACTTATTGAAAAAAGTGCAAAAAAAACTTGCTGTTTTAAAATAAGCTTGACAATTTAAACTCATAACTCATAACTCATAACTCATAACTTTTTAACTCATTCCTCATCCCTGTTCCCTAATGCCTTACCTAGATACTGAACATAAAAAAAAGAGTTTGACCATCACAGTAGTTGTGCACGTGATTATTGTCATTTTGCTTTTTTACGTTGGAATGAAATATTTAGATCCGCCTTTGGAAGAAGGAATTGCAATTAATTTTGGTACAACCGAAGTTGGTAGTGGAAAAATTCAGCCTACCGAAAAGATTCAATCTGCTCCAAAACAAAATAATCCTGAGCCGACTACACAACCAAAAACGGAAATAAAAGAGAACGTTGTTACACAGGATAATGAGGAAGCTCCTGTAATAAAAAAAGCCAAGCCAATTAAAGAAGTAAAGGAAACTCCGGTAAAGGAACAACCTCAAAAGGAAACTAAAAAGCCAGATCCAAAACCAGACAAGTCAACTAATGATGCTCTTTCAAGCTTGATAAATGGCCCAAAAAGTGATGGAACCTCAAAAGGTGGTGAAGGAAATGACGATAAAGCTGGCGACAAAGGCGACCCAAATGGTGACCCAAACGCAAAAAGTTACTACGGCACGGGCAAAGGAATAGATGGCGATGGCAATTACCAATTAGGTGGACGGAAAGCCCTAAATAAGGAAAAATATACCCAAGATTGTAATGAAGCAGGTATAGTAGTTGTTAGTATTGAAGTAGATAGAAATGGTAAAGTTATAAGTGCAACTCCAGGCGTTAGAGGTACAACCAACAATTCAAAGTGTCTTACTGAACCTGCAAAAAGAGCTGCACTTGCAACCAAATTCAATTCTGATGTGGATGCTCCTGTAAAACAAATCGGTAAAATTGTTTATCGTTTCAAGCTTTCGGAATAATTCGATTATTTTTTCCTACTTTACTTCAAAATAGCAAATTCAAAAGTTGGTTACATTTATACCTATATTTATGGCTAAATAACTTTTGAACATGTTTCGCATTCTTTTTTCCTCAGCAATTATCTTACTGCTATTCAGCTGTAGCAATTCAACAAAACACAATGAAGCAGCAACTTTCTTGGAAACCATTCCGGGCGATTATATGTTTATGAAGCGTGCCTATCCAACTGGAACCATAAATGATAAAGCTTTTAAAGAAGCAATTCAATGGAAAAAAAATATAAACCGCTCCATTTCTCAAAATGAGCCCTGGCAATTTGCCGCTCCATTTAATATTGGCGGGCGCATTACAGACATTCACATTCCGAGCAATCAGCCACAAACATATTACGTTGGCGCAGCTTCGGGAGGCATTTTTAAATCTATAAATGCAGGTGCAGATTGGTTTCCAATTTTTGATAATGAAAGCGCGCTTGCCATTGGCGATATTGAAACTTCAAATATCGATAACAATTTAGTTTGGGTAGGAACGGGAGAGCCAAATGGTGGCGGAGGTTCTTTAACATATAGTGGAAATGGAATTTATAAAAGTGAAGATGCAGGTGAAAATTGGTTAAGTAAGGGACTTGAAAATGTTGGCAGCATTGCGAAAGTAGTGATTGACCCAAATAACAATAATATTGTTTTTGCAGGCGCGATGGGACCTTTATTCCGAAATGATGAAAATAGAGGCATTTATAAAACTATTGATGGAGGAACTTCTTGGACGAAAGTACTTTTTATAAACGACCAAACAGGAATCGCAGATATGGCAATTCATCCCACAAATAGTAATATTATTTATGCTACAAGTTGGGAACGAATTCGAAGGCCAGATTATAACCAATACGGTGGCGCATTTTCAAATATTTACAGATCTACGGATGGCGGCAACAATTGGACGATTTTAACCAACGGCCTTCCAACATCGCCTTCTCAAAAAGGCAGGATAAGTATAGACATTTCAAAAAGCAATCCGAATGTTTTATACGCCCAATTTTGCGACGCTTCGGGTGGTTTGCAGGGCGTTTATAAAACTATAAATGGCGGCGATTCTTGGGTTGAAATAAATTCTTCAGCATTAACAAATGTTGGATTTAACTATTGGTTTGGCGGAATTTTTATAGATCCAACAAATGAAAATACAGTTTACTATATAGGTTTTACGCCACAAAAATCTATTAATGGAGGTACTACTTGGCAAGATGCATTTCCAAATGTACATGTAGATCAGCACGCATTGGCATTTAATAATTCAGTTGCTGGCGAAATTTTACTGGGAAATGATGGTGGTTTTTACAAAAGTACAAATGGCGGGAATACTTCAACTAAGGTTTTAAATTTACCAATTACCCAATTTTCTAGAATATTTGTCAATGAGCAAAATGAAAATAGTATAATTGGCGGCGCGCAGGACAACAGCACCGTTAGAACCCAAACTGGAAGCGCAACAAATTGGAATACAATTTACGGTGGGGATGGTTTTCAACCCCTTATTGACCCGCAAAATAGTGCTATAATTTATGCACTGTCGCAATACGGCAACTTAGGAAAATCTACCAACAATGGCTCATCATTTTCAAATGCTACCAATGGGATTTCTTCATCAGAACCTAAAAATTGGGATACGCCCATACTTTTTGATCCTTCCAATTCACAAATACTATACTACGGATCGAACAGGGTTTACAAGACTACAAACGGAGCGGGCAGTTGGACAGCTATTTCGCCCGATTTGACAAACGGTCCCTACAACGGCAATTTGGTTTTTGGAACCATTGTAAGTATAGATGTCTCAGCGCTAAATTCAAATTTAATTTATGCGGGCACCGATGATGGGAACATTTGGGCTACACAAAATGGTGGGACAAATTGGGAATTGTTATCTGAAAATCTACCAAATAGATGGGTTACCAAGGTTTACGCTTCACCAACCAATCTTAATACTGTTTATGCAACTTATTCCGGTTATCGGTATGGCGAAGATTCTGGGCATATTTACAAAAGTTTTGATGCCGGTATAAATTGGTTGGATATTTCAGGGAATTTGCCCGATATTCCTTTAAATGACGTGGTTAAAGATAATTTCGGAAACTTATATATAGCAACTGATGCCGGCGTTTTGGCAAGTGCAGATGAGGGATTAAATTGGCAACCGTTGGATTTTGAGATGCCTCCCGTTGTGGTAACGGATTTATTCATACACGAAAATTCTCAAAAACTTTTTGCAGCTACTTTTGGACGATCAATTTATAAATTGGATGTTTCAACAAACATTCTTTCAACGGAGAATAATTCGATTGGTTTAGAAGTAAAAATGTATCCAAATCCAGCTTCAGAATTTGTGAATATTGAAGTTAAAAATTCTTCGCAAACGAAAATAGAAATATATAATATTGAAGGAAAATTAATTTTGAAACATAATTGGGAAGCCAATTCAAATTCAATTCAACTTCAATTAAACGAAATAAAGAGTGGAATTTATTTTCTGAAAATAAACAAAGGAAAAAATTCAGCCACAAAAAAATTGATTGTTAACTAATTAAATTCTACAACCATTAACTATAACGAAACGATTAGCTGGCTTTTTGCCCAGTTACCAATGTACCAAAGAGTAGGAAAATCTGCCTATAAAGCAGACTTAAATAATACGCTCAAACTTGCCTTATATCTTGGCGAACCTCAAAAATCTTTTAAAAGTGTTCACGTTGCTGGCACTAATGGAAAAGGATCAACTAGCCATATGTTGGCTTCAGTATTGCAGGAAGCAGGCTTTAAAGTTGGACTTTACACCTCGCCGCATCTTAAGGATTTTAGAGAGCGAATTAAAATTAATGGGAAGATGATTTCCAAACAATCAGTTTCAAAATTTGTTACAACCCACAAAGTTTTTTTTGAAGAAAATGAATTATCTTTTTTTGAAATGACGGTTGGATTAGCTTTTGATTATTTTAAAAATCAAAAAGTTGATATTGCTGTAATCGAAGTAGGAATGGGTGGAAGGCTGGACAGTACAAATATTATTACGCCAGAAGTTTCTGTAATTACGAATATTGGTTTGGACCACACCAAGTTTTTGGGAACTACCTTAAAAGATATTGCTATTGAAAAAGCTGGTATTATAGAACCGAATACCCCGGTGGTAATTGGCGAAACACAAGAAGAGATAAAAGATATTTTTATGATGTTAGCCGCAAAAAATAATGCACCAATACGTTTTGCGGATGACTTTAAACAGAAAGAATACGAAAGCGATTTAAAAGGAAATTATCAGGAACACAACAAAAAAACCGTTGC
The DNA here is from genome assembly GCA_965219125.1 of Aequorivita sp. GTDB lineage: Bacteria > Bacteroidota > Bacteroidia > Flavobacteriales > Flavobacteriaceae > JBBSOK01. Next base: position 1,370,526 of record CBDCMO010000002.1, on the reverse strand, counting down.
TGCAACAATTAAGGTGTTAAAGGAAAAAGGTTGGAAAATTTCTGAAATCAATATTAAAAATGGAATTGGTAATACAATTAAGAATACGGGATTAATGGGACGCTGGCAAATACTTCGTGAACATCCCAAAGTTATCGTTGATACGGCACATAATAGGGAAGGACTAGAGTTTGTAATGAGTCAGCTTAAAGAGGAAAAATTTGAGAATCTACACATCGTTTTAGGTTTTGTAAGCGACAAGGATCTGTCTACCGTTTTACCCCTATTTCCAAAAGATGCGCTCTATTATTTTTGCAAACCTAATATTCCACGAGGTTTGGATACAGGTTTATTGGCAGAAGGAGTCTTGCCTTACAATTTAAAAGGTGAATTATACCTATCCGTTAAAATGGCATATAAAAATGCAGTTAGGAAAGCAGGTAATAACGATTTGGTATTTGTTGGCGGCAGCACGTTTGTTGTAGCTGAGGTTTTATGAAAAAATATTTCATAAAAAAATCCCGAAATTGCTTTCGGGATTTGAAGGTGGGCGATGAGGGGTTCGAACCCCCGACCCCCTCGGTGTAAACGAGGTGCTCTGAACCAGCTGAGCTAATCGCCCTTCGTGTTAGCGGATGCAAATATAAGGTACTTTTTAAATTGCACAAATATATTTACTAATTAATTAAACTATTATTCTTTGAACCCATTTTATAAAAACATAATTGTAAAGGCTGTTAGGCGCCGCTATAAAAAGACTGTTGCAAGTGGTAAGGGCAATCCGGCCGAATTTAAGCGAAAAATCAAAAATTTTGAGGTAGAATTAAAACACGAGGCAATCGATATCTTCTATTTATTACTTGGCGTTATTGCAGCATCTTTTGGATTGAAAAGCTTTTTAATGCCCAGTGGTTTTTTGGATGGTGGCGTAACGGGAATTTCGCTTATGATTAATGAATTAACCAATTTTCCCTTTGCTGTCGCACTTGTATTATTCAATTTACCGTTTATAATTTTGGCCTACTTTGCAATTGGAAAAGATTTTGCCGTAAAAAGCATTATTGGTATTGTATTGCTCGCCGTTGCTGTTGCTGTAATTCCATATCCGCACGTAACCAGCGACTCTCTTTTAATTGCAGCTTTTGGTGGTCTTTTTTTAGGTCTTGGCATTGGTTTGGCAATTCGTGGTGGTGCAATTATTGATGGTACAGAAGTTTTTGCAATTTTTATAAGCCGTAAAACAAGCTTGACCGTTGGTAATGTTATTCTTATTTTTAATATTGCTATTTTTATGTGTGCTGCTTATTTTCTGTCCACAGAAATTGCTCTTTATGCAATTCTTACTTATTTTTCAGCCTCAAAAACAATAGATTTTGTAATTGATGGAATTGAAGAATTTATTGGTGTCACAATTATTTCAGACAAAAATGATGAAATTAGATTGGCAATAATAGATGGAATGGGAAGAGGTTGTACCCTTTTTCATGCACAGAAAGGATTTACGAACAATGAGGGAAATGCAAGCGAAACGTTGGTAGTTTACACCGTAATTACTAGATTGGAGATGAGTAGGCTTAAAACAGAAATTGATAAAATAGATAACCAAGCATTTATTATTATGGCATCCGTAAAAGATGCAAAAGGTGGAATGATTAAGAAAAAACCCATCAAAAAATTTGACAAATAGACAAATAAGAGACATCAAAACTTTTGTTTGTAATTTTTGAAATTATTAAAAGGGCTATGAACTTAGTTGGTTTAGAGTGTTACGTCGACACCGAGGGAGTTCATTGGTTGCCCCGAAAATTCGGGGCAATATGGCTCACTTTTAAGGATTCTAAATAATTTCAAGAACTCTTTCCAAAGCCATTCCGCGAGAACCTTTTATCAAAATGTACGAATTTTCAGGAATGTGAACTTTCAAAAAATCGGAAAAATCTGAATAGGATTTAAATTGACGTATGTGCGAAGCTTCTACTTTAGCTTTATAAAAATTTTCACCAACTAAATATATTTTTCCCAATAAAGTTTGTTCCAATAAATCTGTTATATTTTGATGTTCACTTTCGGCATCTTTACCAAGCTCAAACATATCGCCTAAAATAAGAATTTTATTAAATCCATTTGCTTGTTTAAAATTTTGAATGGCTGCCAACATACTTGTGGGATTTGCGTTGTAAGCATCCATTAATATCTTGTTATTTCCTTTTTCAATAAGTTGCGAGCGGTTATTTGTTGGAGAATAGTTTTCAATTGCTGTTTTAATTTGTTCTTTAGAAACTTTAAAATATGAGCCAATTGCAATTGCAGCAGCTATATTATTGAAATTGTAATCGCCCATCAAATTACTTTGAATTCCTAAATCTTGGTACGAAACAAGTAATCTCTCAGACGCATCAATTAAATTAATCTTCAAATTTGAATCTGTACTTCCGAAGGTTATAATGTCCAAATTCGCACTTTGCTTTACTTGCAGGGCATCTTCGGCATTTATAAAGGCTTTTTTATTATATTTTCTGAGATTTTCATACATTTCAGATTTTGCTGATATCACACCTTCTACACTACCGAATCCTTCCAAATGCGCTTTACCAAAATTTGTAATGTAGCCATAATCGGGTAGGGTAATTTCACAAAGCTGTTCAATTTCTTTGTGGTGATTGGCGCCCATTTCCACAATTCCAATTTCTGTTGTAGTGTCCATAGAAAGTAGCGTAAGTGGTACTCCAATATGATTATTGAGATTGCCTTTGGTAGAAACTGTTTTGTATTTTGTAGAAAGTACCGCATTTATTAATTCTTTGGTCGTTGTTTTACCATTACTTCCAGTCAAAGCAATAATGGGTAATTTTAAATACTTACGATGATAGTTTGCCAACTGTTGTAATGCAGTTAGACAGTTTCTGACTAAAATTGTTTTTCCGTTTGAAAGTTGGAATTCTTCTTCATCAATAATAACTTTAAAAGCCCCTTTATCTATTGCTTCAGCCGCAAACTTGTTGCCATTAAAGGCATCACCCTTTAAAGAGAAAAACATACTTCCACTTTTTATATTTCGGGTATCTGTGCATATTCCGGTACTTTCCAAAAAGACTTTGTGCAATAATTCAACTTTCATAAAATAATAGTATTAAAAAACCCTCTTGCAAAAATAGCTAAGAGGGTTTTAAAATTTGTAAGTATAAAATTTAATTTCTGGGACGTTTTCCTTTTTGTGATTTAGAACCCACTCGGCTCATTGCACATCTAAAACCAATATAGTCTGTTGCCATATCTTGTGGGAAATAACGACGTTGGGCCGGATCTAACCAATATGCCCTGTCTCTCCAAGATCCACCTTTAAAAACACGCACTTTATTATCAATTAAAGTTGTACGGCTTGAACTTTTATCGTATTGTTTATCAATATTTCCTAAGCTATCTGCAAAGACCTTAGGTTGCGGAGAATTATACATTCTCTTCGTGTCATCTTCACCTGCTTCTGAAAAGGATTGAAAATAACGGCTAGATCTTTGGTCGCCATCTCTAAAATCACGTTCATCACTTTCCGAAAATTGGGTTCTTTGATATGTTTCGTTTTCGTCAACAGGAATTTGTAGAATTTCTCCAGGTAAATTTCTGGCAACAATTTTTCCGTTACTTAATGTATCGTAAACAATTGAATCTTTTTGTATAATCTTTACTTTGCCGTCTTCGCCAATTGCATTTTTGGTGTAAACGTTACCTCTATAATAGTTAAAATCATTGAATTCATCATCTACAATTGGTCTGTAAACATCTGCAACCCATTCTGCTACATTACCCGCCATATCATAAAGACCATAATCGTTTGGTTTGTAGCTTTTTACCGCTGCAGTAATATCTGCACCATCATCACTCCATCCTGCAATCCCACCATAATCTCCGTCACCTTGTTTAAAGTTTGCAAGTTGATCTCCTTTAGAGCGCCTTTTTCCAGAACGCGTGTACATTCCTTCCCACGGATATTTTTTCTTTCCTCTATAAGCATTGTATTCTCTTAGCCCAACTAAACCAAGTGCTGCGTATTCCCATTCAACTTCTGTTGGCAATCTATAATCCGGTAATAATATACCATCTTTAAGTTGTACATATAAATTTGTGCTGTCTTTGCTTCTCTTTGCTAAAGCTTCAGATTTTTTACCACCTCTCGTTATTGAATCATTACCACCATACGTTAAGGTAGGGGCGGTAAGATAAGTGTCCGTATTAAAAGTTTCACCAGCCTCAACATCAAAACGAGCATTTTTAACTGTCATGCCTTCTTGTTCCAAAACAAGTTCATTTACACGATCCGTTCTCCAACTTGCAAATTCCACCGCTTGAACCCAGCTAACTCCTACCACAGGATATTCTGAATAAGCAGGATTGCGCAAATAGTTATTTGTCATTGTTTCGTTAAAACCTAATCGGTTTCTCCAAACAAGTGTATCTGGCACAACACCCTGATAAATTAATTTATAATTTTCATCATCCGGAGGGAAAACCTTTTTAGTCCAATCTAGGTATTCTAGGTACATTAAATTGGTAACTTCAGTTTCGTCCATGTAAAAAGATTGAACGTGCTGCTGTGTAGGTGTATTGTTCCAGTCGTGCATTGGATCATCTTGTACCCGACCCATTGTGAAAGTTCCACCTTCAACAAATACGAGCCCTGGACCTGTTGCCTGTTCTCTAGCTTTTGGATTATATTGAAAACCGCCGTCTTTTGAATTCATTTTCCAGCCGGTAGCGCGTGAGCTATCTTTATAGTTTCGGGACTTGTTACAACTAACAAGGGAAACGACAGTGAAAGCCGCAATAAAGAAACGTAATGTTATTGTTTTATTTACAATCATAGAGGTAAGTATGATAAAATTGGGTTCGCAATATAGTAATTAACGATAAAAAAGCAATATTATTTTAGAATTAATCCATCTGTTAGGTTAAACAGAGAAATCCTACCAATAACAATGCAAACGTATTAGTTTTTAAATTATTATCCAATAGCTAATATGTACAAAAACTTGAAATATACTTCATACTAAGTGTATATTTGGAGCGTTAGTACTTATGATGAGAATATTTTACCTATTTATATTTTTAGTTTTGCCCATTTCCGTTGGGATTGGACAAAATAGAAGCATTAAAATTGCTTGGCCTAACTTTGATAAAACAAGTCAGCGCTCCTCGAAGTCCATAAATACTGAAAAGGTTACCAAAGAAACTTCAGATTATTCTCCAATAAACCTGCAAATTTCAAATGAAACTCTTTTGTATCAAGAACAATGGCAGGATACACAATTTAGTGATGGGAAGTCTTTAGTTGTTTCAAATATTGTTCTAGAAACGCTCTCGCCAGACGAGTTAAAGCTAATCAATCAAAAACTTGTTCCAAAAAAAATAGCATATTCAATTGCGACAAGTGCCGCTCGTGATATTTTATATACGGTTTTTTCAATTTCCCCCGTTATTTCAGAAAATGGTGTTCTCAAAAAAATTGTTTCTTGTTCAATTACCTATAACCGTCAAGCCTTTGGAAGAGATACGCAAGGTATTCCGTTATCAAATTCAATATTCGCTTCGGGGAATTTTTATAAATTTAAGGTTGAACAAACGGGTATTCAAAAACTTTCCAAAGATTTTTTGAGTAGTCTAGGAATGAACACCGACGGAATAAACCCACGCAATATTAAGATTTACGGACATGGCGGAAAAAGTTTGCCACTTTTAAATGCTGAAAACAATAATTTTGATCCGCCGCAAACTTCAATAGAAGTAATTGGTGAAGAAGATGGCAACTTTAACGATGGCGACTATGTTCTTTTTTATGGCACTAACACAAAAGGGTATGTTGCTGAAAATGACAGTAACTTAAACCCATACAGTGATGAAAGTTTTTATTATGTAACCGCAGATGGAGCGCCAGGTTTGCGCGTGCAACCAATGGTTGAGCCAACGGGAAATGCAACAACAACAATCACCACATTTAATGAAACACAATTTCACGAACTGGACGAGATTAACCCAGGAAAATTAGGAAGACGCTGGTTCGGCGACCGCTTTGATATAGAAAACGAACAAAGTTTTGAATTTACATTTCCAAATATAGTTGCTGGTCAAAATATGGCGGTTACAGTGAGCGCGGTGGCTGTTTCTGAAACAGGAACCTCTATGGCGGTTACTTTAAATGGCAGCGTGCTTAATCCAGTTACTTTCGGTGCACTTGGAGCTCATATTTATTTTACTGGTATTGCGCAATCATACGTTGTTCCGGCTTCATCTGAACTTGTTACCGTTAATTTGGCCTATAATAATTCCGGCAATCCGTCTTCATTGGGTCTTTTGGATTATATTCGAATAAACGCTTTACGACAACTAAGTGGCACTGGCACACAATTGGCTTTTACGTATGATTTGGCTGCAACAACAAGCGGTATTGGCGAATATCAAATTTCAAATGCAAGTGATTTTACTGAAGTTTGGGATGTGACAAAACCGTTAGCTATTGCCTCAAAAAAGAATGATGCTGCAGCTGCAATTATTTCATTCAAGTCAAATTTGGGCGAAACGCAAAGATTTGTTGCCATAAATCCCTCCGATTTTTATATTCCGGTAAAAGTTACAAATCCTGGTGTTGCAAATCAAAACTTGAAAGGTTCGATATTTAATGATGAATCAGGAAATTTTAAAGATATAGATTATCTCATTTTAGTTCCGCCGTTCTTACTTCAGCCAGCTTTAAGATTGGCGAATTTCCATAGAGATTTAAATGGACTGAATGTAAAAGTTGTAACAACAGATAAAATTTATGAAGAATTCTCTTCAGGCAAGCAAGATATTAGCGCAATCCGGAATTTTGTTAGATATATATATGACAACGCCTCAACTGATGACAAACGTTTAAAATATCTCTGTCTTTTTGGTGATTCATCAGTAGATTATAAAAACAGATTGCCTGGCAATAATAATACGTTTCCCAGTTTTCATACTTTGAAAAGCGACAGCGATGTTAGTTCATTTGTATCAGATGATTTTTTTGGAAATATGGATCTAAATGAAGGTACAATTGGACAATCCACAGATATTGATAAACTAGACATTGCCGTTGGAAGAATTATTGCCGATAATGTATCTCTAGCAAATGAAATGGTTGACAAAATTGTAGCGTACGGCTCCAAAGCGTCGTATGGTAATTGGCGAAATAATTTTGTGCTAATTTCTGATGACGTTGATAATGCTGGTGAATTTGATTATATCGAAAGTCAATTGGATGTTTTGGGGGATGAAATTTCGGCAGCGAAGCCATTTTTTAATGTGAAGAAAATACATTCAGATGCGTATCAGCAAACCACTTCAGCCGGTGGAAACCGTTACCCCGAAGTAGTTAAGGCAATACAAGATGATATTGAAGTTGGTGCTTTGATTGTAAATTATTTTGGACATGGTGGAGAAGATGGGCTCGCAAAAGAATTTATCTACACCAAAACAGTAGCCAATAATTTAAGGAATACAAATAAATACCCTTGCATAGTTACAGTAACTTGTGAATTCACAAAATTTGACAATCCATTGCGAATTACAGCCGGTGAGTTAACGTATTGGAATAGGGAAGGGGGCGCAATTTCATTGGTAACCACGACGAGAGCAATAGAAGTAGATTTGGGGGTGCAGTTTAATGATTCTCTCGCTGCTCAGCTTTTTGGTTTTACAACCGACAGCCCAGCTACTCCAGCCGAGGCGTTAAGAGTTTCTAAAAACGGCATATCCCGTAGTCTTAGACGTGTTATATTTTACATTGGCGATCCCGCACTAAACTTGGCATTTCCAAAGAAGCAAATTGAATTAACTACCTTAAATGGGTTGCCAATTGGTGCTACTTCAGATACGCTTAAAGCCTTAAGCCGCATTCGAATTGGTGGGCAAGTAAACAATGCTGCCGGTGTTTTAATGACTGATTATAACGGTATCGTTGAAACTAAGATATTTGATAAATATGTTCAGCGTCAAACTTTGGGGAATGATGGAATTACAGATGGCGCTCCAAATTATAATCTTTTGATTTTAAATTTTCAAACCTTAGGCGAAGGTCTTTTTAATGGTCAGGCAACAGTTACAAATGGTTTATTTGAATTTGAATTTGTTGTTCCGCGAGACATACAAATACCAATTGGTAATGGTCGTGTAAGCTTCTATTCCCAAAAAAATAATGAATTTGAAGATAACGCAGGTTTCAATCTAGATATTAAGGTAGGCGGTTTAAACGAAAACGCTCCTGAAGATAATGATGGCCCACTTATAAAATTGTATATGAATGATGAAAGTTTTGTAAGCGGCGGGATTACAAGCAATAGTCCAAACTTAATTGCAAAATTGGAAGATCCAAATGGTATAAATACGGCGAGCGGAATTGGTCACGATATTGTGGCAGTTATTGATGGAGATGAAAGTAATCCATTTGTATTAAATGAATATTACCAAGCAGATGTTGATGATTTCACTAAAGGTGTGGCAAATAATAAGTTCAGGGATTTAGCGGATGGGTTGCATACATTGACATTAAAAGCTTGGGACGTTTATAATAATTCTTCAACGGCAGAAATACAATTTGTGGTTGCAGGAAGTAACGAGCTTGAAATAAATAACGTATTAAACTATCCTAATCCGTTTGTAAATTATACTGAATTCTGGTTTAACCACAACCGCGATTTTGATACGCTTGAAGTACAAGTCCAAGTATTTACGGTTACAGGCAAAGTAGTTTGGACCAAAAATGGTATTTTCCCACCTTCGGGAAGTAACTTATTTCGAGGAATTACTTGGGACGGTCGTGATGACTTCGGAGATAAAATAGGAAAAGGTGTGTATGTATATAAGATTACAGTTAAATCTGCGTTAACAAATCAGCGAGTTGAAAAATTTGAGAAACTTGTTATCCTTTAAAAATTAAATATATATTTGTCAAAATTAAAACATTCAAATGAAGAAATTTTTTATTCCAATTATAATAGGTTTAGTGGCTATTAAAGCCAATGCGCAAGGTGGTGTCGATCCTTCTTTAGGAGATCGCGTAATTACTACAGGAGTTCCTTTCTTGCTTATTGCGGGAGATCCGCGTGCTGCAGGTATGGGGGATATGGGTGTTGCAACAGCGGCGGACGCATTCTCACAACAGTGGAATCCGGCAAAGTATGCCTTTTCACTATCTAAACAAGGCGTTGGCGTGACTTATACACCTTATCTAAGTAAACTGGTAAACGACATATTTTTGGGTAATCTTACCTATTTTAATAGATTAAATGAAGCCAGTGCCGTAGGTGCAAGTTTACGTTATTTTAGTGTAGGGAGTATAGAATTAAGAGAAACTGCAGATCAAATACCTCTTGTTGTAAAGCCGAACGAGTTACAACTAGATCTTTCCTATTCATTACGTTTAAGTGAACGTTTTGCGTTGGCAGTGGGAGGTCGGTTTATCAGTTCAAATTTAAAAATTCCAACAGCCAATGGTGACGATGCCAATGCCGCTAGTACCTTTGCCGTTGATGTTGCCGGTTACTATCAAAGTGAAGAAGCTCCTTATGGAGATTTTGATGGCCGTTGGAGAGCAGGTTTTAATATTTCGAATTTAGGGCCAAAATTAAAATATGATGCTTCAGGTCAAGAAAATAACATTCCTACAAATCTACGTTTAGGTGCAGGTTTCGACTTTATTTTGGATGAATACAATAAAGTTAGCTTAACGGCTGAAGTAAATAAACTTTTGGTGCCAACACCACAAGATTTCAATAACGACGGAAAAATTGATGCAGAAGATGATGCTGTTTATGAAAACATCGGCTTCTTCTCGGGTGTATTCAAATCATTCGGTGATGCGCCAGATGGTTTTAGCGAAGAGTTGAAAGAGTTTACATGGGCCTTAGGTGCAGAATATTGGTATCAAGATGCTTTTGCATTAAGAGCAGGTTATTTTAACGAAAGTGATTTGAAGGGTTCAAGAAAATTTGCGTCTTTGGGAGCAGGTTTTAGATACACCACTATTAATATTGATGTTTCTTATTTATTCTCAACGTCAAAAGTTGTAAGTCCGTTAGAAGGTACACTTCGTTTTGGACTAACATTCAACTTTGGCGATACGTATGATGAATACTAGAATAATTTAAAATTATTCGAAGTAATTAAGCAACCAATTTTAAAATTTGAAAAATCTAAAAATTGAAATAAATCTAGAAGTTTTTGATTCAATTGAAGAACTTCCAGCAAATATTAAAATATTGATGAATAAGGCGCAGGAGGCACGTGAAAATGCCTATGCGCCTTATTCGTATTTTAATGTTGGCGCAGCACTTCAATTACAAAGTGGCGAGATTATCTTAGGCAATAATCAAGAAAATGCCGCATTTCCTTCTGGCCTTTGTGCCGAGCGAACAGCCATTTTTTACGCTGGCGCAACAAATCCAAAAGCTATATTTACAAATATGGCGATTACGGTAAAATCCCTAAATCATATAGTAGATAGACCAACACCACCTTGCGGCGCTTGCCGACAATCAATGGTGGAATATGAAATTAAACAAGATTCACCTATCGCAATCTATTTTATGGGTGAAACAGGAAAGGTTGTGAAAGCTTCATCTGTTAAAGATTTACTTCCGTTGGTTTTTGATGCTTCTTTTTTATAGATTTTCATTTAAAAATTAAATTAATCAAGTCTTGGCAGTTTTTAGCTTTCGAGTTGTAATTCAACGTGTCGTGAATCAAAATGTCTTGATTCCAAGGGTCTAATTTAAAAGGGTCCTATTTCAAAATCAACGTGTTTCGAAAAGTCAAACTTTTAAGCCATTCTTTTATTTTTTCAATGTACTATAAATAACTATTTTTGTTATTCGTGCAAAAAAAATAACGCACTTCGTGAAAAGCTTATGTTGCTATGAAAAAAATCACAAAAAAAACATATCTAGACTGGTACGAAAATATGCTCTTTTGGCGCAAGTTTGAAGACAAATTGGCCCAAGTTTATCTAAAACAAAAAGTAAGAGGCTTTCTGCACCTTTACAATGGACAAGAAGCGGTTTTGGCAGGTTCATTACACGCAATGGACCTTACAAAAGACCGAATGATTACCGCTTACCGAAATCACGTGCAGCCAATTGGAATGGGCGTAGATGCAAAAAGGGTAATGGCAGAGCTTTACGGTAAAGCAACCGGCACATCGCAAGGTTTGGGTGGTAGTATGCACATTTTTAGTAAAGAACATAGGTTTTATGGCGGTCACGGTATTGTTGGTGGTCAAATTCCGTTAGGCGCTGGCCTGGCTTATGCCGATAAATATTTTGATAGAGATTCTGTAACATTAACATATATGGGCGATGGTGCTGTTAGACAAGGTAGTTTGCACGAAACTTTCAATTTGGCGATGTTGTGGAAGCTCCCGGTTGTATTCTGCTGTGAAAACAATGGATATGCAATGGGAACATCTGTAGCGCGTACTGCAAACCATACCGATATCTGGAAACTTGGTTTGGGTTATGAAATGCCTTGTAAACCAGTAGATGCAATGAAGCCAGAAGTAGTGGCGAAGGAATTGGACGAAGCAATTGCACGCGCTCGCCGCGGTGACGGTCCAACATTTTTAGAACTTAGAACCTATCGTTATCGAGGCCACAGTATGAGTGATGCCCAACATTATAGGACAAAAGAGGAAGTAGCTAAAATGCAGGAAGAAGATCCAATTAGTTATGTGCTGCACACTATTTATGAGAACAAATATGCAACTGAAGAAGAAATAAAGAAGATAGACAAACGCGTAAAAGATAAGGTTACAGAATGTGAGAAATTTGCGGATGAAAGCCCGTATCCAGACAAGAACGTAATGTTTGAAGCCGTTTATGAGCAAGAAGATTATCCATTTTTATCAGATAAACTATAGAAGACAATGGCTGAAGTAATAAATATGCCCCGATTGAGTGATACCATGGAAGAAGGTACCGTGGCTACCTGGCTTAAAAAAGTAGGCGATAAGGTTGAAGAAGGCGATATGCTTGCCGAAATTGAAACCGACAAAGCCACAATGGAGTTTGAATCTTTTTACGAAGGCACATTGCTTCACATTGGTTTGAAAGAAGGTGAAATAGCCAAAGTTGATAGCCTTTTGGCAATTATTGGAGAAGAAGGTGAAGATATTAGCGCTTTGATAAATGACGGTGGAAAAGATTCTTCGGAAGATAAAAAATCAGATAGAAAAGAAGTTAAGGATTTAAATAAAGATGAATCTGAAGACGAAAACGAATCTGAGGAAGATTCAGCAAAAGAAAAGTCTGATAAAAAATCTTCAAAAGAAAATTCTAAGGATGGTGATGATGAAAAAGATGAAGTTGAAGATGATTCAGATGAAAATGATGAAGATGATTCAGATAATGAGGAAGAGTCAAAATCTTTAAATGAATTACCTGAAGGGGTAGAGATTATAAATATGCCGCGCCTTAGCGATACGATGGAAGAAGGCACGGTTGCAACTTGGCTAAAAAAAGAAGGCGATACAGTTGAAGAAGGAGATATGCTTGCCGAAATTGAAACCGACAAAGCAACAATGGAGTTTGAATCTTTCTATTCGGGTACTTTGTTGAAAATTGGTGTAAAAGAAGGAGAAACTACAAAAGTAGATACGTTGTTGGCCATTATTGGTCCTGCGGGAACAGATGTTTCAGGTATAACTGGAAAATCTTCGAATGCTTCAAAATCTGCTAAAGGTGAAACTGAAAAGTCAAATAAGAAAGAAAATTCTTCTGAAGACAAAAAAGATACTTCTGATAAAAAAGAAGAAAAAACTTCAGAAAAAGAGGTTGAGGGTTCAAAAGTAAATTCAAAAGAAAAAGAAAATTCAAATTCAGAGAAGTCAGTTTCTACAGAAAAAGTAGAATCTTCAAAAAATAATTCTTCAAACGATTCTCGAATTTTCGCTTCACCTTTGGCCAAAAAGCTGGCAGAAGATAAAGGTATTAGTTTAAGCCAAGTAAACGGAAGTGGTGAAAATGGCAGAATCGTAAAAAGCGATATTGAAAATTATCAACCTGTTTCGGGAGCAAATTCCTATACTCCAATTGGCACCGAAAGTTTTGAGGAGATTAAAAACAGCCAAATGCGCAAGACAATTGCAAAACGTTTGGGCGAATCTAAATTTACTGCACCGCATTATTATCTTACAATTGAGTTGGATATGGATCACGCAATTGCCGCAAGAACTGCGATAAATGCGGATCCAACAATTAAGATTTCATTTAACGATATGGTTGTTAAGGCATGTGCAATGGCACTGAGAAAGCATCCGCAAGTTAATAGCCAATGGACGGCAGATAGCACGAGAATTGCAAAACATATACATATTGGTGTAGCAGTTGCGGTGGATGAAGGACTTTTAGTACCTGTTTTAAAATTTGCAGACCAAATGAGTTTTGTGCAAATTGGGAACCAGGTTAAAGATTTGGCAGTTAAAGCAAGAACAAAGAAAATTACGCCACAGGAAATGGAAGGTAGCACGTTTACCGTTTCAAACCTTGGTATGTTTGGTATTAAAGAATTTACAAGTATTATAAATGCACCCAATAGTGCAATTTTATCAGTCGGTGCAATTGTTGAGAAACCAGTTGTTAAAAATGGTGAAATTGTTGTTGGAAATACAATGATTGTAACCTTGGCGTGTGATCATCGAACAGTAGATGGCGCAACAGGAGCAAAATTTTTGCAGACGGTAAGAAATTATATTGAGAACCCGATTACGATGTTTGTGTAATATTGAAATAATAAGATTATAGAACCCGATAGCTTCATTTTTTTTGAATCTATCGGGTTTTGTTTATTTTTAGAAAATTGAAATGAAAACTAGAAATTATATATTTTAATGAAGAATGTAATAATAACAGGAACGAGTAGAGGAATTGGTTTTGAAATGGTAAAATTATTTTCAGAGGCTGGATATAACGTTTTGGCATTATCCAGAAATTTTGAATCCGTTGCCAATTTAAACCTTAAAAACACGTCAGCTTTTGCCTTTGATATTATCAATTCTGGAGATATTGAGCGAACTTCAAATTTTATTTCTAAAAATTGGAATGGTAAAGTTGATATTTTGATAAACAACGCGGGATTTTTGGTAAACAAACCTTTTGCAGAAACTACTGCCGAGGAATTTAAAAGCTGTTATGATGTAAACTTTTTTGGAGCAGCGTCATTAATTAGAAGTGTGCTACCATTTATGAAAAAAGATGGACATATTGTAAACATAAGCAGTATGGGCGGAATTCAGGGAAGTGCTAAATTTGCTGGCCTCAGCGCTTACAGTAGCAGCAAAGGCGCTATTATTACTTTAACTGAATTATTGGCAGAAGAATACAAAGAAACGGGACCATCGTTCAACGTTTTAGCTCTTGGCGCAGTTCAAACGGAAATGCTTGCTGAAGCTTTTCCGGGTTATCAAGCACCACTTTCCGCAGTTGAAATAGCTAATTACGTTATTAATTTTGCACTAAACGGCAACAAATTTTATAATGGTAAAATTTTACAAGTTTCAAGTTCTACGCCGTAAAGTATGACGGATATTCTTCAAAAATATATTCCAAGCGCTTCTGTAAGTTTAGTTTTTAAGCTTGTGAAAGAGAATAAAGTTCATCTTAAAATCGTAAATGAACGCGTAACCCGTCACGGAGATTATCGAAAAATGCCTAATGGCCAACATCAAATTACGGTAAATGCGAGCTTAAATAAATATCGCTTTCTAATTACATTAATTCATGAAATTGCACATTTGGTTGCATTTCAAAAATATGGACGCGCTATAAAACCACACGGATTAGAATGGAAATATTGTTTTCAACAACTGATGTTGCCTTATTTAAGGCCGGAATTTTTTCCGAATAATTTACTGCCGCTGTTAGCCAAACATTTTCGAAATCCAAAAGCAACGAGCGATACAGACTCAAAACTTGCGTTGGCCTTAAAACAATATGACCCAGAGAATGATAAAAACTATATATTTGAAATTCCTTTTGGTGTAGCATTTAGACTTTACAATGGGAAGATTTTTAAACGTGGAGCGAAACGAGTAAAACGATTTGAATGTACCGAAGTGGCTACGGGAAAAATTTACTTATTCAATCCAAATGCAGAAGTAGAATTGCTCTAAAAAATCAAAATCGAAAGTTTGAAGTTTAAAAAAATTGAATATTTAACACCTAATCCTTTTTTTGAACATTAATTTTTTCAGCCTTAACTCATAACTCATAACTCATAACTCATAACCCATAACCCATAACCCATAACCCATAAATCTTGTCTCAAATTTCAAATCTTAATAAAAACCACTATGCAGTAATAATGGCAGGCGGCATTGGCTCTCGGTTTTGGCCTGTAAGTACGCGACAATTTCCAAAGCAATTCCATGATTTGCTAGGTAGTGGGCAGAGTTTGTTACAAACAACTTTTTCACGGTTGTCGGTAATAATTCCGAAGGAGAACATTTTAATTCTTACAAATTCAGATTATTTAAATATTACACTCCAACAATTACCTGAGATTACGGAAAGTCAAATTATATTAGAGCCAACAATGAGAAATACGGCTCCGTGTATTTTACTTTCAGCTTTAAAAATTCAGAAGAAAAATGAAGATGCAGTGATGTTGGTAGCGCCAAGTGACCATTGGATTGAAGATGAAAAAGCTTTTGCTGAAGATGTGCGAAACTGTTTTAATGCTACGGAAAAGGATAATAAATTGATAACGTTAGGAATTACACCAACATTTCCAAATACAGGTTACGGTTATATTGAAATCGAGAAAGAAGGTAAATTTGAAATTGAAAATAACTCTCTATCCTCTACAGGCAATCAAAATAAAATTCAAAAAGTCAAACAATTTCGAGAAAAACCAGATTATGAAACGGCTAAACAATTTTTAACGAGTGGTAATTTTCTTTGGAATGCAGGAATCTTTATTTGGAGTGTGAAAAGTATTGTTGCGGCTTTTGAAAATAATTTGCCGATAATGAATGCCTTATTTTCCGAAGGTTTGCCAGTTTATAATACTTCCGAAGAAAAAAAATTCATAGATGAAAATTATGAAAAAGCAGAAAATATCTCTGTAGATTACGGTATTCTTGAAAAGGCCAAAAACGTTTATATTAAAAAAGCAAGTTTTGATTGGAACGATTTGGGTACGTGGGGCGCGTTGCACGACAAATTGGATAAGGATGAAAAAGATAATTCGGTGGTTAGGGCAAAGACCTTGCTTGCAAACGCTAGCGGCAATATTATTTCTACTTCAAAAGAAAAATTAGTAATAGTTGATGGTTTAAAAGATTACATAATAGTTGACAAAGATGATGTATTATTGCTCTATCCAAAAACGAAAGAACAAGAAATAAAACAATTATTACAAGAGGTTTCAAAAAAATTCGGAAAAAATTATAGTTAATGAGCTCAGAAAAAAACGACATTCAAATTACACCAAACGACGAGGAATTTGAAAAAGTAAAACTTAATACGTGGCAAAATATAAAGCAATTTCTGTCGGAATTATTCGACATTCGTGCAGATAGCGACCGTGACGCAACTATTGAAGCTGTTAAAAAGGACATACCCTTTAAAGGTCACACCGCTTGGATTCTTATCTTTTCAATATTTGTTGCATCCATCGGTCTTAATGTAAGTAGTACGGCAGTAGTAATTGGCGCGATGTTAATTTCGCCACTTATGGGTCCAATTGTGGGTATTGGTCTGTCCGTTGCAATTAATGATGTTGAAACTTTGCGTCGTTCCCTTATTAATTTGGGGATAATGGTTTTTTTAAGTGTCCTAACTGCGTTCCTATATTTCAAACTTTCACCGTTAACCGAAGAAACGCCGGAGCTTTTAGCGAGAACATATCCAACAATTTTGGATGTTTTGGTAGCTATTTTTGGCGGTTTGGGATTAATTGTTGCCAAAACAAAAAGTGGGACAATTGCAAGTGTAATTTTTGGAGTCGCAATTGCAACAGCCCTTATGCCGCCACTATGTACAGTTGGTTATGGATTGGCAATCGGTAATTTTGAATATGCGGGCGGAGCGTTGTATCTTTTTTCAATTAATGCTGTTTTTATTGCTTTATCAACATTTTTGGTCTCAAAAATTTTGCGGTTTCCAATGGTGCGCTACGCAAATTCAAAACGCCGTAGGCTTATTGCCCAAATAGCTTCGTTAATCGCGTTGGTAGTAATGGTGCCAAGTATTATTCTATTTGTAAAACTTTTGCGCGTTCAGATATTTGAATCTAAGGCAAAAGATTTTATTCGTACTGAAGTAAAATATGATGGTGCTGAAGTTGTAAAGTTTACCAGCGATTTTAAGAAAAAGCAAGTTGATATTTATTTAATTGGTCAGTTAGTGCCTTCCGATAAATTGAAGGAGTGGGATAAAAGGCTGAAGGAAGTTGAAAATATGGAAGACATTCAATTACGCGTTTATCAAGGGGCTGACCAAAGTGGGGCTTTGGCAGATAAACTTTCAGGCGAAGTTCGGGCTGGTATTTTAGAAGATTTGTACGTTAAAAATGAACAAATTATACAAGATAAAGATGATAAAATTCGTTTTTTGGAAGATGAAGTTGCAAAGCTTAAAGTTGCCGAACTTCCTTTTAAAGATTTAAGTGAGGAGATAAAAATAAATTACGACAATATTGAAACATTAGAATATTCTAACGCGATAAAAACGAATTTCAAAAAAATTGATACATTACCTGTTTTCAGAATAAATTGGAAAGCTAAAACTACGTCAAAAGAAATAGCGGAAGATTCTAAAAAACTGAAGGAATGGTTAAAGTTTAAATTGAAACTTGATACACTGGAAGTTAGGTAAAGCGGAGCTAGAAATCCAAAAAAAAATCAACATTTGAAGTGACAGCGAAAAGCAAGTTGAATATATTTAATCTATTATTTAAATTATTCAATGCTAACCTCAAAACTTCTTGATTCTTATTTACATTTGTCCCGTCCTAAATAATCGATACAGATTATTAAAGGATTAAATTTATAACTTAAAGCTTAACGATGCTAGCATCGTTAAGCTTTTTTGATTTATACTGTTTTCTTTTGAGTTTATTTTGTTGATGCATTTGTTTTGGAGTTAGCATATGATTGGATGAATGTGGTCTTTGGTTATTATAGATTTCGATTGCATCTTTGATTAATTGGCTCTTCAGCTCAATATCGTTGATGCTTTTAGCGATATTAAATTCTTGCTTGAGTATTCCATTGATTCTCTCTGCTATCGCATTCTCATATGGATCATACTTCTCTGTCATGCTTGCCTTGATATTGTTTTTGCTCAATAACTCTTGATAGTCATCAGAACAGTATTGCAAACCTCTATCGGAGTGGTGTATTAGAGGTTTTTCCTTATCTATTCTGTGTTTTAAAGCCATATCCAGCGCTTGAACAGAACCATCTACTGCTAATGTGTTAGATACATTATATCCCATTATCTTTTTTGAGTAGGCATCTGTAATCAAGGCTAGGTATGACGGGTTAATCCTAGTTCCTACGTAGGTGATGTCACTGACCCAGATTTGTTCGGGACGTATAATATCAACATTGCTAACTATATTTTTATGCTTTCTAAATCGGTGATGTGAGTCTGTAGTTATGTGATAACTTCTCTTAGGTTTTATAAGCATGTGATTTACTTTGAGTATTCTAAAAAGCTTGTCTCTCCCTACTTTTAAGCCAGAGAGTTCTTCTCTTAAGATATGATATAATTTTCTGGCACCAACTTTTGGCATAACATTGCGCACACCCCTGACTAAGGTTATGACTTGTTTTGCTATGGACTGATTATGTCTTCTAGACCTAATAGATCGATAATATACCTGTCTATCCAGCCCGAGTAAGTTACAGGTAGAAACTAGTGTTTCCTTGTGTTCTTCTTTGAAGATCTCGATAACTCGGGCGTGTAATTTTTTCTGATTTGAATGTCGTATTCCTTTTCTGCCATATCAACGAGCATATCAAAAATGATTGCCTTCTTGTCCGCTCTCTCGGCTAGATGTTCTGCCCTAGCTTTTTGCTTTTCAAGAAGCTTTACTTTGGCCTCTAATTCGATAATTTTTTGTTCTGGTGTCTTTGCCACGGTTACAACGGATAGGTTTTCCCAATCAAAGGTACCATATTTGCGCAACCAAGAGGTTATTGTCGATCTAGCTTGGATGCCATATTTAAGGTGAGCCGAAAGTCGATCTAACGCTCCCGACTCGATTTCATCTACGACTTGCAGCTTAAAAGAAAGCGAGTAGTCTTTTTGGGTTCGTTTTGAATAACCTCTGTTTACTGATGTTTTCATTACACTAAGGTTTTAGTGTATCGCTATTTCAGGACGGGACAATTCAAAAACAAAAAAAGGCGATCTCATTTGGATCGCCTTTTTGCTGTGTTTATATAATTAATTTAATTTTTAATGAACTTATATGATACATTTTTGTCTTCCACTTTAGCATTTACAAAGTAAACACCACTACTTAAATTAACTACATTCAAAGTGTTTGAAGTTGAGATAATATCGTTTGAAACTACTTTTCCATTTACATCAACAATAGTAACAGCAGTACCTTCAAGACCTTTCAAGGAAAAATTTAATATATCGCTTGTTGGGTTTGGATAAACTGAAATACCGTCTTTCTGAAAATCTGTAGTTGCCAAAGGAGAATTTCCTTCAATAACCATTGTCATTGCATTGATATCTGGATTAAGAATTTGATCTACAATTCCAGACGGCCAATGAATTTCAATTTTATCTACAGTCGTACTAGAGCCGATTCCGAAATGAGCGTTTAACGTACTCATATGGCTAAAGCCTTGACCTGAACGTATTTCACGAGATTGCATTCCCCAATCGCCATAAATCTGTACTCTGGCGCCAATACCATTGTTATTGCTTTGTACACCTTTCAATCCTATTTTAATCCAATTGTTTTGGTTGCCATCGTTGTAATAAATAACACCATCGTTAACTACGTCTAAAAAACCATCATTGTTAAAGTCCCCGATTCCACCTTCATCAAAAGATAAATCGATTCCGGTAAATGTCATATTGCCATTATTTATGTAAAGTTCACGAGACATTTCAGAAAAAATATCCACAAAACCGTCATTGTTAAAATCCGCAGCTTGGTTTTCCCATGCACCTAAATCTGTAGGGTTGATGCCTGAAGAAGCTATATGATCTTCAAAATATCCAAGGCCATCATTTACCATAAGTCGATTCTGAAAATCGTGATTAACGATAAATGCGTCAAAGTCGCCATCATTATCAAAATCCTCAAAAACTGTAGACCAAGATTGTGCGTTGTCCCTCATTCCCAAAAGTTGGGCATTTTCAATAAAACTACCGTCACCCATGTTTGTGTACATAGCATTATCACGGTTTGGATCGCCCGGTGAAGCACCGCCACGACATTTTGTAAGATACATATCTTGATCGCCGTCGTTATCATAATCTACCCAAATGGCAGCATAATTACCCGGACGGTCTAAGGTTGTTATTAATGTTTGATCAAGTGTCATTAAGCCCGCACCATTATTTCTGTATGGATGGCTTTGATCTACATCGTGACAAACAAAGGCATCAAGATCTCCATCATTATCAATATCTGCCATTGTTGATCGTTGGCAAAAGATGTATTCGTTATGCGAATTATCTATTGTAAAACCGTTGCCATCATTTTTTGCGAAAAGGAACTCGACACGCTGGCCATTTCCCAATAAAAGATCATTGTAGCCATTACCGTTTAAATCTCCGGCAGCAACACTCCAATCTGGAACGTTGGCGATTGTCATATTATAAAAAACCGAATTAAATGTACCATCTGTAAGTTGGTAATCTATACCAACACCATTTGCAGAAACGCGAACATAGTCGTCAAGATAATCACCGTTCATATCGCAGGCAACTTCCGAGTAATCTGGATAATTGCCAATGTTATTACTTTGCGGTGTAAAGGTTACATTAATACCTTGAGCCAATAAAGGAGTGGCTGCAAGAAAAAGCAGACCATAAAATAATGTTTTTTTCATTGTTTACGTTGAATTAGAGAATATTCTAGTTTAGTAAATCACCTTATTTTAGAAGAAATCTTATAATCTAAGTGCGAAATATAAGGGTTAAAAATAAGTTAAAATATTTGATTCACAAAAGGTTAGCAGAAAATTTTAATGTTCGCTGATCTGAACATTTCTAATTTTTTTAAACAAATCTGAAGAATAAACGAAGTTGGTGACATCCTCGTGGTCAGTTTTAAAAATTTCGTTTTTATCACCTTGCCAAGCAAGTTTACCATTTTTAAGAAATACTACTTTTTCACCAATCTCCATTACAGAGTTCATATCGTGAGTTACGACAACTGTTGTAATATCGTTTTCGTGGGTAATTTCTTGAATTAAATTATCAATTAAAGTTGCCGTTTTAGGATCTAAGCCAGAATTAGGTTCATCACAAAAAAGATATTTTGGATAGTTTACAATAGCTCGTGCTATGGAAACCCTTTTTTGCATACCTCCACTAATTTCACCGGGCATTTTTTTATTTACGTTTTCTAGATTAACACGTTTTAGAACCGCATTTACTCTATCTAAATGCTCACTTTTTTTCTTTTTGGTGAACATACGTAAAGGAAACATTACATTTTCTTCAATGTTCATAGAATCGAACAATGCGCCACCTTGAAAAAGCATACCAATTTCTTCGCGCAACACTCTTTGCTGCTCATCATCCATATCTTGTATTGCAGTATCTTCATAATAAATTCTGCCAGCTTCAGGCCTAAATAGACCTATTAAGCATTTTAATAAAACCGTTTTACCGCTACCACTTTGGCCGATAATTAGGTTTGTTTTTCCTTTTTCAAAAGAAGTTGAAATTCCTTTCAATATTTCTTCGTCCCCAAAACTTTTATGTACATCTTCTACCTTAATCATATTAGCTTAATAAAAGTTGGGTTAAAATATAGTTTGCCAAAATAATTAGTACACTAGTCCAAACAAATGAATTTGTACTTGCCCTACCAACTTCCAAAGCACCACCTTTCATATAAAAACCTTGCCAAGATGGAACAGTTGCCAGTATAAAAGCAAACACAGATGTTTTGAAAAAAGCGTAAAAAAGTTGATATGGTATAAAATTATCTTGAAGACCAGCCGCAAAATCGGCAGATGCTGAAAAACCTCCGTATACTCCGGCAACCCAACCACCCATAATGCCCAAAAACATGGCGATGGCTATTAAAAAAGGATAAAATGCAAGTGCAACAATTTTAGGAAATACCAAGTAATTTAAGGAATTAATACCCATAACTTCAAGCGCATCAATTTGCTCTGTAACACGCATAGAACCTATACTGGAAGTGATAAAAGAGCCAACTTTACCAGCCATAATTATGGAGATAAATGTTGGTGCAAATTCTAATATTACAGATTGGCGTGTGGCAAATCCAATCAAACTTTTGGGTATAAGTGGATTTGTCATATTTAATGCTGTTTGAATAGCTACAACGCCACCAACAAAGAAAGATATAAAGGCTATAATCCCCAAAGAGCTAATAATCAAGTCATTTATATCCTTTAAAATTAGATATCTCAAAACGGAGCCCTTAGTAAAACTACTAAAAACCTTTTTCAGCATCATAAAATAGGAGCCAATATCTCTTAGGTACTTCATATAAAATATTACGAACGCTAAAGTAAATAAATTAACACAGTGTTTTTAATTATTTGTGTCTTATTCAAGTAAAAGTTCTAACATTTTATCGTGAATTGTTGTGTTTTCAAAAATACCATTAAATTTATAAGAGCCTGGACCTTGTGCAAAAACCGGAACCATCGTCGCAGAATGACCAGTAGTGGAAAAACTAGGTTTTATTTTATTATAATCTGCATTGTCTGAAGCTAGGGTAAATCCTCCAGTTTCGTGATCGGCTGTTACTATAACAAGCGTTTCGCCATTATTTTTGGCAAAGTCCAGCGCAACTCCCAATGTCTTGTCAAAATCTATAAGTTCATTTATTAAATAATCACTATCATTTGCGTGCCCGCCCCAATCTATTTGGCTTCCTTCCACCATTAAAAAAAAACCTTTTTCATTTTTTGAAAGCTTTTCCAATGCTAATTTCGTGGCATCTGGTAAAAAATCGCCACGGCCCTCACTCATTTTCGGCATTCCGTCTGCCGCTAAAAGTATAACTTGTTTTCCATCACCAACAGTTGTTGGTAATGACGTGGTATTTACCGTGTATCCATTTTTTGTCATTTCAGCTAAGATATCTTTCCCATCTTTACGCGCATTCATAAATTTTAAACCACCGCCAGCAAAAAAATCGACACCACTTTCGGGCATAAATTCTGCAATTTGATCATATAAAACTCTTGACTTTACATGCGCATAAAAACTTGCGGGTGTTGCGTGTTGGATAGAAGATGTAGAAATTATACCCGTTGAAAAGCCTCTTTTTATCAATAGTTCTGTAATTAAAGATGTTGCAATTGTGTCTTTATCAACTCCTATGGCGCCGTTATAAGATTTTACTCCGGCAGAAAATACAGTTGCACCGGCGGCAGAATCTGTAATCAAATCGCTGGCGGATGATGTTTTACTTAAACCAATAATATGAAACCGTTCAAAATTTGTTTTTTGTGGATTGTAAAATTGACTAGCCGAAACTTGACTCAAACCCATGCCATCACCAATTAATAGTATTACGTTTTTTGGCTTTTTACTATCAATTTGTGTGGCTGAAATGCTATTCTCCTTTACTTGAACTGAAATGCAGGAACTCGCCGAGACAGAAATAATAAATGACATTAAAAAATAAAGATATATTTTTTTCATTTTAAAAAGGTGAAATTAATAAAGGTCAAAAATAAGAAAGTTGAAGTTGAAGATGGTTATTTGAAGGTTAATAAATGGCTAAAACAATTTGCTTCGAATACCTTTCCAACGTAGACTTCTAATGTATTTCCCTTCTACTTCGGAAACAATAAATGCTGTTTTATTAGATTTCGAAATACGATAACCTGAAAGACAGACTAAAAAAAATGAAAAACTTTTTTTCCGGATTGCCAATTTAGCCGAAGCTATTGTGGTTAGCCAGAAACCATAACGCATCTTGTAAAAAGCCTCACCTTGCTTAAATTTTGCGGCTTTAGTATAACTTTTACCCGTTGGTTTCAAATGTTTTACGTGTAAAGCTGCATTTGTAATTACATTCCATCCATTGTATTTCGCTAAAAGTTCATCCACTGTATCCCAACCCATTGTAACTTTTAGTCCACCAATATTTTCAAAACAATTTTTTCTGTATGCCTTTAAAGCTCCACGAATATGATCTTTGTTTGTAAGATTTTCTAAAACCCAATCTCCATTTTTTTCGATATAACAAAAACCACCTGCCATTCCAATTTTTTTATCTGAATTGAAAATACTCGTGATTACTTCTAAATAATTCTTCGGAAAAATAAGATCTGCATCAAATTTGCAGATTATTTCATAATTTGAATTTACTATTTTGAATCCTTCGTTGAATGCATTTATAACTTTGCTTCCGGGTTGATGGTTTTCTTCAGAAGAAATAAAAATGGATTTGACGTAGTGAAATTCAGAAGAAAATTGATCAATTATTTTCTGCGTATTATCGGTTGAATGATCGTTGACAACAATTATTTCAAAAGGTTGAAAAGTTTGTTCAACTAGAGATTGCAGGGTTTGTGCGAGATAAGATTCTTCGTTATGAGCGGGAATGATTATTGAAATTTTCATCTATTCCGTTCAGCATAAACCAAATAATAGCGCGGCGTAATTCTACGTAAAATGGGGCGAATTCCTATCTTTTTCACAGGATTTGTAAATTTTAGCCTATCTTTTATTTGCCAACCAGCTTTTTCTAATAACCAGTCAAATTGCCAATCTTCAAACTCGTGGTAATGTCTATCAAGCTTGTCAGATTTACTTTTATAAGCAGCTGCAAACCATAATTTTAAAGGTACAGAAGCAACTAATTTTGTTGCATTACTGTCTTTTAAAACTTGTAACGGAGAAATGAGATGTTCAAAAATTTCAAAAGCAGTTAAGACATCAAATTTTTCATTTTGTGCTGCAGTGGTATCAAAATCTAAATCTTCACCTTTTGTATTTGTAACTTGAAAGTTTTCCTTCCAAAGAATTTCGGAAAAGGGATTTGATACACCAAGATCGAGAATATTACTAGTTTTGTTAATGTGCTTTTCAACAAAAGATAGGGTGATTTTATAGCGTTTATTTGGGAAAGTGCCTTCGTACATTTTTTAATTCAGAATTAAAAATTTTGAATTCAGAATTGATTAAACTCTATAAACAATCGCATTTATATTCATACCGGCACCAACACTGGCAAAAATAATTACATCTCCTTTATTTAATTCGTGATTTTTTAGGTTATTGTGTAACACAAGATCATAAAGGGTCGGCACAGTCGCAACACTACTGTTACCCAGTTTATCTATGCTCATTGGCATAATATCCTTCGGCATTTCTAAATTGTGAAGTTTATAAAAACGGTTCACTATAGCTTCATCCATCTTTTCGTTTGCTTGATGTATAAGTATTTTTTTTACTTCTTTTATACCTGCACCACTTTTCTCAAGACATAATTTCATAGCATCGGGAACGTGATTTAAGGCAAATTCATAAATCTTACGACCATACATTTTTATATATTTTCTAGCATCGGTCTTTTCCTGATTATATGATTCGCCAAAATAAATAAAATGGGCTTGTTCATAAGCATACGTGGCGCTGTGATGTGCTAAAATTCCGCTATTTCCCTTAACATCTTCAACGATTGCTGCACCGGCTCCATCACTATAAATCATCGAATCACGATCGTGCTGATCTACCACTCTTGAAAGCGCTTCAGCACCGATAACCAAACATCTTTTTGCGATGCCCGCTTTAATAAAGGCGTTGGCTTGTATCATTCCCTCTATCCAACCTGGACATCCAAAAAGTACATCGTAGCCTACACAAAAGGGATTTTGAATTTTTAAAATATGCTTAACTCGTGTTGCGATACTTGGCACGGTATCACTTTGTACGCTTCCAGCTTTTACATCGCCATAATTGTGGGCAACAATAATATAATCAATTTCTTCTTTATTAATTTGTCCATTTTCGATTGCTTTTTGTGCGGCAAAAACTGCAATATCGGAAGTTGAATAATTGTCTGGAATATATCTACGTTCAGCAATACCTGTAATTGCTTTGAACTTTTCAATAATCACATTATTTTGATGCCCAAAACGGCTACCATCATTATTATAGAAGCTGTGATTTTCAAAATTTTCGTTTTTTGAAACAACGCTAGGAATATAGCTTCCGATTCCTGTAATTGATACACCCATAAATTATTGAAATTTCGATAAAAGTACGCAAATGCACTAGTTTCTGTATGCTTAAAGCTACAAATTAATTGACTTATGAGAAATTCATAAAATTTTGATGGTTAAAATATAAATTCCATAATTTGACACTAACTATATGTAGAATTTTTGTTGAATCCTTAATCGCAAACTATTCTATTGTTTAATTAAATGCAAAAATATTACGATTCACCTTCCATATAAGATTCTATTGGCTCACAAGTACATATTAAGTTTCTATCGCCATAAGCATCATCAACTCTCCTTACCGAAGGCCAAAATTTATTGTCCGCAATATATTCCAAAGGAAATGCTGCTTGTTGTCTTGTATATGGAAAATTCCAATCATTTACAGTTAGCATTTGTAATGTATGCGGGGCATTTTTTAGCATGTTGTTAGATTCATCTTTGTCTGCCGCGTCAATTTCTTTTTTAATTGAAAGCATTGCGTCACAAAATCTATCTAATTCAACTTTACTTTCACTTTCAGTAGGCTCAATCATAAGCGTCCCGGCCACCGGAAATGAAACTGTTGGCGCGTGGAAACCGTAGTCCATCAATCTTTTGGCGATATCCGTAACTTCAATGCCATTTGCCTTAAAAGGTCTACAATCTACAATCATTTCGTGAGCTGCACGACCTTTTTCGCCTGCATACAACACATCATATTGGCCATTTAATCTTTCTTTTATATAATTGGCGTTTAAAATGGCGTACTGGGTAGCTTTTTTCAATCCATTTACGCCTAGCATACAGATATATGCATAACTAATTAAACATACCAACGAACTGCCATAAGGCGCTGCCGATACTGCAGTAATTGCTTCTTCACCGCCAGTTTTGATTATTGGGTTTGATGGTAAAAAAGGCACCAATTGCTTTGCAACGCAAATTGGACCAACGCCGGGACCGCCACCACCATGAGGAATTGCGAATGTTTTGTGCAAATTTAAATGGCAAACATCTGCGCCAATTGCGCCTGGATTTGTAAGGCCTACTTGCGCATTCATATTGGCACCGTCCATATAAACCTGTCCGCCGTTTTCGTGAATGATACTTGTAACTTCTCTTATTGAAGACTCATAAACGCCGTGTGTAGAAGGATAGGTAACCATTAAAGCTGCCAAATTATCCTTGTGCAATATGGCTTTTTCCCTTAAATCGTCAATGTCTATATTGCCTTCTTCCGTTGCTTTTGTAACAATAACTTGCATACCCGCCATTACTGCACTTGCCGGATTTGTTCCATGTGCAGAGGAAGGTATTAAACAAATTTTACGATGACCGTCATTTCTGCTTTCGTGATACGCGCGTATAACCATTAAACCAGCATATTCTCCTTGTGCACCAGAATTTGGTTGAAGTGAAGTGCCAGCAAAACCAGTAATTTCTGTAAGTTGTTTTTCTAATTTTTTAAGTACTTGTTGGTATCCTTCAGCTTGTTCGGTTGGAACAAAAGGATGCATATTTGCCCAAAAAGGATCACTTAATGGTAACATTTCAGCGGCTGCGTTCAATTTCATTGTACAGGACCCCAACGCAATCATAGAATGTGTTAATGATAAATCTTTACGCTCCAATTTTTTAATATAGCGCATTAAATCTGTCTCGCTGTGATAGGTATTAAAAACTTCGTTCGTTAAAAATTCAGATTTTCTATTTACCGATTTTGGTATCTTATTTCCTGTAATTAATTCTGTAATTTTTGTGAAATCTTTTTTAACAGCTTCAGCAAAAACGGCAATTATTTTATTCAAATCCTTTACAGTCGTAGTTTCGTTTATTGAAATGGAAACCGTATCATCATCTGGATAATAAAAATTTACCTCTTTAGCTTCTGCTAGAAATTTTATCTTGGTAGCATCGGTTTTTATGGCGATTGTATCAAAATAAGTTTCATTTGCTTGATAAAACCCTAAATTTTCTAGCGCATCTGCCAATGTAAAGGTGCTGTTATGAACTTTTGAGGCAATGTATTGCAAACCTTTCGGACCGTGATAAACCGCATACATACTAGCCATAACAGCTAATAGCACTTGGGCGGTACAAATATTACTAGTTGCTTTATCGCGTTTTATATGTTGCTCTCTAGTTTGAAGCGCCATTCGCAAGGCTCTATTGCCGTCCAAATCTTTGGTTACACCAATTATGCGACCGGGAATATGACGTTTATATTCTTCCTTGGTTGCAAAAAATGCAGCGTGCGGTCCGCCATAACCAAGCGGTATTCCAAAACGTTGCGTTGTGCCCACAACTACATCTACCCCAAAATTTCCGGGAGATTCTAACTTAACAAGACTTAAAATATCTGCTGCTACGGCAACTTTAATCTGTTGGTTTTTGGCTTTTGACACAAACTGTGCATAATCGTATACTTTACCAGTTTTGCCGGGATATTGAAGCAAAGCTCCATAAAACTCAGATCCGAAATCAAAATCTTCATGATTTCCTATTACAAGCTCAATTTCCAAAGGTTCCGAGCGTGTTCTTAAAACAGATATTGTTTGCGGCAAAACTTCTTCAGAAACAAAGAATTTTTTGGCATTACTTTGCTTTTTTTCTTTCTCTCGAACTGCAAAAAGCAACGTCATAGCTTCTGCAGCAGCTGTAGATTCGTCCAACAATGATGCATTTGCGAGCTCCATTCCTGTTAAATCTGTCACCATTGTTTGAAAGTTGAGCAACGCTTCCAATCTTCCTTGGGCAATTTCTGCCTGGTATGGCGTATATGCTGTGTACCATCCTGGATTTTCAAGAATATTACGTTGAATTACAGGCGGCAAAATAGCCTGATTATATCCCAAACCTATATATGTCTTAAATAATTTGTTTTTTGAGGAAAGTTCGGTAATATGTTCCAAATATTCCTGCTCGCTCATAGCGGTTTCAAGATTTAATTTTTGCTTGAGTAAAATATCATCTGGCACAGTTTCATAAATTAGCTGGTCAATGCTTTCTACACCTATGGTTTTAAGCATTTCAGCAATGTCTTTATCTCGTGGGCCATTATGTCTTTGAACAAAAGAATCTGTATTCATCAAAAAAACAATTAAATTAGTAGCAATAATTTTTTTATAGAGGTGCAAAACTACAATTTTATAGAGATAATTCGTGCAGTTTTAACGCTTGGAAATTATATTTTTATCAACTAACTTTTTACTTTAAAAACAATTTTTTTCAGGTTGAGATGACAATTGCCAAAAGATTTTTCAATTTTTATATTGAAAGTAGTATACACGTTGCTTTTGAAGGTGTTGCATTGGTAATAATTACACTTTATCAATTTTATTTACCAGTATCTTTTAACCTTTTGGCTTTTATTTTCTTTGGAATTGTGACGAGTTATAATTTTGTGAAATATGCCGAGTTTGCTGGCTTACATCACAGAAGATTGACGGCTTCGCTAAAGGTCATCCAAATATTTTCTCTAATTTGTTTTTGCTTCTTAGTTTATTTTACTTTTCAACAAACATTGGAAAGTTTAATGGTTTTTGGTTTCTTCGGAATCTTGACGGTTTTATATGCGGTTCCATTTCTAAATAAAAAAAATCTTCGCGCCTTTTCAAGTCTTAAAATATTTATAGTTGCATTAGTTTGGGCAGGCATTACGGTATTTGTGCCAATAGTTTACAATCATGCAAACGTACATATTGACCTTTGGGTGATTTTTGCACAACGATTTTTAATAATTGTAGTGCTTATGTTTCCTTTTGATATTCGCGACTTAAAATATGATGGAGAAAATCTACGAACCTTACCGCAGATTTTGGGAATTAGAAACTGTAAAATAATAGGGACAGTTCTTCTTGCGATAATTGTTATTCTTCAATTTACAATTTCTGAAAATAATATAAATTCAAACATATCGCTTGTTATCTTTTGCTTTATATTGTTTGGATTACTTTGGGGAAGTAGAAAGGAAAATGGAAAATATTACGCAGCTTTTTGGGTTGAAGCCGCAGCCATTTTTTGGGTTTTTATTCTTTTCGCCCTTCAATATATAAAGTTATAAAAAGACTATACTGCAAATTAAAATTTTTTAATTATTGATCAAGTTGACTTTGTAGTTTTTCTTTTAAACTATTTTTCACTTCAATAGGTAATGTTTTAATCTTACTTTTTTTTATTAATCGCGTAAGTTTCGTGTTTCTTATTGAGTATTTACGGCATATCAAACAAAAAATGAGATGAAGACTAAGTTTAATCTTATCTCCAAATGAAGATTCTTGATATTGATTTTTATCACAAATCTGTGTCGCTTCACTACATTTAATAAAAAACTTCATACTATTTTAACCAATTATTTTCGAGGCAATCCGCTAGGCTTTTTCGCGCTCGGTGTATTATTACCCATAAGTTAGACGGCGTAATATTATATTCATTACAAATTGCCTCCGTATCGTAATTTTCTATGGTCTTCAATTTAAAAATGGCAGCCTGCTTTTCATTTATGCTTTCAAGACAATTATATATTGCAAGACCCAATTCTTCATTTTCCAACTTATCTTCTGCCGTAACATCAAAAGGGTCGGATACATTTTCCTCCAACCAATCGCCTTCGTCATCTTCTCCTTTATATTCAATATGAATTTCTGCTCTCCCTTTTTTAGAATTTTTTCTTCGGTAGTGATCTATAATTTTACGCTTTAAAATTGCGATAAGCCAAGTACGCTCGCTCGCCTCACCCTTAAAATTTTTTGCCGATTTTAAGGCTGCGAAAAATGTGTCACTAATTAAATCTTGGGCAACTTCGTGGTCGTTCACCCGTACAATTGTATAATTGTAAAGATAATCGGCGTATTTATCTACCCAAAGATTGGGATTTAATTTTTCCAAAGAAGGCGTTTTTAATTGTTCCAAAAATAGGGAAGTTTCTAATTACTTATTCAAGTTACAAGCTTTTTTAATTTGAAATGATTTTTTCGCGGCAATCCATTAAAGGTGTAAAATATAATTCAGCTATCTTAAAATTCGTGAATTAATCCCGCACGTTCTAAAAGCGCTTTTGGATCTGGTTTCTGACCACGGAATTTTATATAAAGCTCCATTGGATCTATCGTTCCACCTTGTGAGAGTACAAAATTTTTAAATTTATCGGCTACTTTCTTATTGAAAATTCCTTCTTCTTTGAATAATGCAAACGCATCTGCATCCAACACTTCCGCCCATTTGTAACTATAATATCCGGCAGAATAGCCGCCTTGGAAAATATGTGAAAATGAAGTGCTCATACAGTTTTCCATAACATCCGGATAGAGTTGCGTTCCATTAAAAGCCGAAACTTCAAAATCCGTAACATTTTCAATATTTTTTGGATTATTTGAATGCCAAGCCATATCCAACAAAGCAAAACTTATCTGTCTAAGCGTTGCCATTCCTTCTAAAAAAGTTGAAGAATCCTTTATTTTCTGAATGTATTCCATCGGAATCAATTCGCCTGTTTTGTAATGGGTTGCAAATAATTCCAAGGTTTCTTTTTCATAGCACCAATTCTCCAAAATCTGACTTGGTAATTCAACAAAATCCCAGTAAACACTTGTGCCGGAAAGGCTAGGATATTGTGTATTGGCAAGCATTCCGTGAAGAGCGTGTCCAAATTCATGGAAAAGTGTAGTTACTTCATTGAAAGTTAAGAGTGAAGGTTTGCTCGAAGTTGGTTTCGTAAAATTGCAAACAATTGAAATATGCGGGCGGTCATTTTTACCATCCCGTATTTGTTGGGGTTTATAGGATGTCATCCAAGCGCCATTTCGCTTTCCGGAACGAGGATGAAAGTCTGCGTAAAATATTGCCACCAGATTGCCAGCATCATCTTTCACTTCGTATGTTTTAACGTCGGCGTGATATTTATCTATGTTTTCTACTTCTTTAAAATGTAAACCATATAATTTTTCGGCAACCTTAAAAACGCCATTTATAACATTTTTAAGTTCAAAATAAGGTTTCAGCTTTTCGTCGTCAAGATTGAAAAGTTTTTGTTTTAATTTTTCGCCGTAATAAGCGCCATCCCATTTTTCCAATGTTTTAATCCCATCCAATTCTTTTGCAAATGCTGTAAGTTGTTCAAATTCTTTTTCAGCAGCCGGTTTTGCTTTTTCGAGTAATTCGTTTAAAAAAGATATTACTTTTTCGGGATTTTCAGCCATTCGTTCTTCTAAAACAAAGTTCGCGTGACTTTTATAACCCAATAAATTTGCACGTTCATACCGAAGTTTTGCAATTTGCAAAACGTTGTTTTGATTGTCTAATGTGTCATTATGAAATCCTTTTGCACCAAAGGCAATTGCCATTTTCTTGCGAAGCTCACGATTGTCTGCATAGGTTACGAAAGGCACATAACTTGGGTAATCCAAGTTAAAAATCCAGCCTTTTGTATTTTTTTCTTCAGCCGTTTGGGCTGCAGCTTCAATTATACCTTCGGGCAAACCGCTTAAATCTTCTTTATTTGTAATTACAAGTTCGAACTTATTTGTTTCGGCTAAAACATTTTCTCCAAAAGTGAGGCTTAATTTTGCGAGTTCTGTATCAATTTTCCGGAGGCTTTCCTTTTTGTCTTCGGAAAGATTTGCTCCATTTCTCGAAAAGGCTTTGTATTTTTTTGCAAGCAACATCTTCTGTTCTTCGGAAAGTTTTAAAGAATCTCTTTGTTTGTAAACAGCTTTAATTCTTTCAAATAACGTTTCGTTTAAAATGGTGTCATTACTAAATTCAGTGAGCATCGGCGAAATTTCTTGCGCTATCTTCTGAATTTCATCATTTGTTTCCGCGCTATTTAAATTGAAAAAAATACTTGTTACTCTATCTAATTTTTCACCTGTATTTTCTAACGCTTCAATCGTATTTTGAAATGTAGCTTCTTCATTATTTGAAGTGATTGCATCAATCTCAGCTCTCGTTTCTTCAATTAAATTAGTAATTGCGGGAAGAAAGTGACTGTTTTCAATTTTTGAAAATGGTGCTGTGTTGAAGGGAATTAGTAACGGATTATTCATTTTATAAGTATGTTTTAAAATATAAAGCTATCATTAATTTTCGCTTAAGGTCTGCAAAAATTTATGATAGCCGGGTTTTATTATGTTAAGGAAAATTAATTTTCGAAATCTTTTATTGCTTTGTTTGGCGCGATAATATTGTAATTAGACCAAATTGAAGGATTGTATTTTTTAATAGTTTCAATTGGCACCTTTTTTTTCTGGGTAAAATCTTTGAACACATTATTTGAAATCGCTTCTTGATTAATCACCAGAACTTCATTTTCATTAATTACAACGCCTTCGGTTAAAAGATCAAGTTTCAATTTCATTTTGTCTTTTCCCCTCACATTATTTTCGATAAAAGTAAAGGATCTTTCAAAAAAGTAATATTGCTTTGTAGTCACTTTAACGTATTTAAGGCCATAATTATCTTGAACATTTTTATTAAAAATTGCTAAAACTTCCCGCTCCAATTCTTCATATTTAAAACCGAGCAAGAATTTAAAATTTAATTTTTGGCCGCCTTCGCCTTCTGCATATTTATACTTAGCTTTTAAAACTGCATAACTTTCTGCTGAAATATAAAGTTCGCCGCTGTAATTGGCTGAAGATTTTTTAGGTTTAAATTCCAATACATAAACCAATTCGTCATTATAGGTAAAGGCTTTGCTAATTGTGAAATCATATTTTTTATAATCTGTAATAAAACTAAAATCTGAATCTTTTCCAAAACCAAATTCATCGAACAAGCTTTTTATTTGCTGTTTTTTGGAGGATGAAGTAATTGAATCTTTCTTTTCAGGTTTTAAAAATTCTTCTTTTAAGTTAATTGAATCACTCAAAGGAATTATTCCAGAGCGTAATCTGAATGAATTTTTTGAATCCAATTTTGCAGCAATTATTGCAAAAGCCCGATTCGGAATATTATCGGACGCCGTATTTCGCTCTAAATTTATAAGGCGTGTGCCCTTTTTAATATCAACTTTAAGCGAATCGCCCGCATTTTTGTAAACATCAAAATAGGTGTCATAATAACTATTTGAAGTTCCTTTTTTTGACGCTTCGGATAATTCTTTCAGATTCGAGTTTACGTTTTTTAAGGTTTCCTTGTCTATAAAATCGGCTTTTGTGATATCAATATTACTATTTTCAGTTTTGTTGTTGTTTTTTGTCCTTTGAAAAATGCTACGCTTTTCAGATTTCTTCGAATAATTTTTATCGAGATTTTGCGTAACCCGTTCCATTATTTTCATTGCATCAAGATTTTTATCAAGCAGATAAACTTCTTTCAGCGTATTAATATTCGGATTTAAATAAACTTTCTCTGTATTAAAATCTTTTATGGCGATAGCTTTTCTATCATAACCCATAAATGAAAAAACAAGCGAATCATTGGGCGTAAATCTTTCAGTTGAAATATTAAATCTGCCTTCATCGTTACTTACAACCCCATAATTTTCACCAATTTGAATGGTTGCAAAGGCTATGTTTTGTTGCGTTTCTTTGTCAAACACAGTTCCCGAAACAGATTGAGCAGAGATTGAATTTGATTTAATGAAAAGAAAAATGAATACTACAAGAAAAGATGAAGTTGCGGTTAGTTTCATATTATAAAGGTTAGTTTTTACACTGACGACAAACTACTACTTATTGTTACCAGTTATTTTTTTAGCACCGTTTTCTACTAAAATTTTCAGTCCTTCCTTATACGCCAAAATTTTATCGCGCACGCATTTATCTGAAGTTCCTATAATTTGCGCTGCCAAAATACCTGCATTTTTTGCACCATTTAAAGCAACCGTTGCAACTGGAACGCCGCCCGGCATTTGTAGGATTGAAAGAATACTGTCCCAACCATCAATGCTATTGCTGCTTTTTACGGGAACACCAATAACCGGCAAAGGCGAAAGTGAAGCAATCATTCCCGGAAGGTGTGCTGCGCCGCCTGCACCTGCAATAATTACCGAAATGCCACGCGTGTGTGCATTTTTGCCATAATCAAAAAGCTTGTCGGGCGTACGGTGTGCAGAAACGATGTCTACCTCAACTTCAATATCAAATCCTTTTAATATATCTATTGCGTCTTGCATTACGGGCAGATCGCTGGTGCTTCCCATTATTATTGCTACTTTCATTATTATTTAATTATTCAAAGTTTAAGATTCAAAATTTAATGATTTAGTTTATTGCCATTGATTTTAAATTGAACTTACTTTTCGTATGGTTATTCTGTGTCTGGTCGAGCGCAGTCGAGACCTACCTATTTAATAATTTTGCTTAAAAAACTAACCAATAGACTTTAATTGGTATAATGTTACTTTTTATAATAGTCTAAATTAAGCGCAGTCGAGACCTCGCTTGCACTGGGTTTGTATTTTGAATGTGTCATGTTTCGACATTCTGCAAGTATTTGAAGCATTTCAAAATTTTCATTTGCTAATGCTCTTTTCTTTTCAGCACTCCATTTTTTTATTTTCTTCTCAAAATAAATTGCCTGTTCTACGTCATTAAATTCTTGATGAAAAATTAATTTTAATGGTCTGCGTTTATATGTGAAACAAGATTTGTTCAAACCATTTTGATGTTCATCAAATCTTCTTGAAATATCATTCGTGAATCCTGTATAAAGTAAGCCGTCCGAACATTCGATAATGTAAATGTAATATGATTTCATTTAATGGTGGAAAATTCGGAATAAAATTAAGGTCTCGACTGCGCTCGACCGGACATCTTAGATTTATTTTATGTTGGTTCAAAAATAAATAGGTCTCGACTGCGCTCGACCGGACATATTGAATTGATTTTCAAAAGTTACTATGATAGTGCCAACCTCTCAAAAAGATTTTTTTCTTTTTCTAATAGAGATTTAATATATTCTTTGCGGTGCTCGTCATTATTCTTAACTTTTTCGATAAAACTGAGAGTTTCTTCCAATTGTTCATTAGAAAAAGTGTCTAAAGTTTTCTTTATCTTATCTCTTTTTTCAATAGTTGTCATCGTAAGAATATTTATGGTTAAATATACAAAAACTGTTTCTTTAATATTGCTAAAATAATTTTAGGAACTCACCACCTCAATAGTCCGCTTTACCTCCTCAGCAATTTCACGAGCTTTATTTAAATCTTTATTCACAATCGTAACATGACCCATTTTCCGAAAAGGTCGGGTTTCTTTTTTACCGTAAATATGTGGCGTAACCCCTTCCATAGCCATTATTTTTTCGATGTTTTTATAAACTACGTTTCCTGTGTGATTTTCGGCGCCTACCAAGTTTACCATTACGCCTGCAACTTTACTGTCTGTATTGCCCAAAGGAAAATCTAAAATGGCTCGAATTTGTTGTTCAAATTGATTGGTGTAGCTGGCTTCTATGCTGTAATGACCGCTGTTGTGTGGTCTTGGGGCGACTTCGTTTACCAAAATTTCATCTTCTTCGGTTTGGAACATTTCAACCGCCAAAAGGCCAACGTGGTTAAAGGCTTTTGAAACTTTTTCGGCAATATTTCTTGCTTTTTCAGCTACTTTTTCATCTATTCTTGCTGGGCAGATTACGTATTCTACTTGGTTTGCTTCTGGGTGAAATTCCATTTCAACAACGGGATAGGTTTTTACTTCGCCCGAAACATTTCTGGCAACAATTACCGCCAATTCATTTTTAAAAGGAATCAATTTTTCAGCAATGCAAGCGCCTTCAGAAAGTGGAATTACATCTTCAGCCGTTCTAATAATACTCACGCCTTTACCATCATAACCGCCCGTGCAACTTTTCCAAACAAAAGGAAAGTGCAAATGCTTTCTAACAATGGCTTCATTCAATTCATTTTTATCTGCATAAACTGTAAATGGGGAAGTAGGAATTTGGTGTGTTTTATAAAATTCTTTCTGAATACCTTTATCTTGAATATACTTCAAAGTTGCCGAGCTCGGATACACTTTTACACCTTCATTTTCCAGCTTTTCAAGTGCTTCAATATTTACGCCTTCAATTTCAAAAGTTAGCACATTTACTTTTTTTCCGAAGTTGTAAACGGTTTCAAAATCCAGTAAATCGCCTTGTTCAAAATAATCTGCCGAAATGCGACACGGTGCTTCATTGCTTGGGTCGAGAACGTGGGTTTTAATGTCCCATTTTCGGGTTTCGTAGAGCATCATTTTGCCCAATTGACCACCGCCCAATATTCCCAATGTAAAATCTGAAGAAAAATAATTTGCCATAGCCACAAATGTACAATACTCTCCTTGAATTTATCATTCTGAAAAGAAGATCATATTTAGTTTGTAACACAAACATTGGGTTGGCGTCCAATTAGCAATCAAAAGTTAATCATCAATCAAAAAAAAAATCAATTATGAACACACCATTATTTTTTCGTCTTAAAACAATTGTTTTGCTGTTTTGTTTTATCATCACATTCACAACCAGTTTTGCACAATCTAAAACAGCTCAATTAGATAATCTTTTAAATAAATATACCGAATACAACCAATTTAATGGATCGGTTTTGGTTGCAGAAAAAGGGAAAATGATTTATAAAAAAGGCTTCGGAATGGCAAATTTTGAGTGGGACATTCCCAACGCGACGAACACTAAACATAGGCTAGGAAGTATTACAAAACAATTTACTGCAATGTTGATTATGCAGTTGGTTGCCGATGGAAAGTTAGATTTACAAGCAACCGTTTCCAAATATTTACCGGATTATTCAACAATTAATGGTGATAAAATTACTATTCATCAATTACTTACACATACTTCGGGCACGCCAAATTATACTTCATTTCCCAATTTTTTCAAGGATATGAGCCGAAATCCTTACTCGGTTTCTGAAATGCTGCAGCTCTTCGCAGATTTACCCTTAACATTTACGCCGGGCGAAAAATTTTCATATAGCAATTCAGGTTATATTCTGTTGGGTGCAATAATTGAAAAAGTTACCGGTAAAACGTACGAAGAAGTATTGCAGGAAAAAATATTTGACCCTTTAAAAATGACAAATTCAGGTTATGACCATCACGAAACTATTTTAAAAAATCGAGCCACGGGCTATGAAATTAATGATGGCAAGATTGGAAATTCAGCTTATATCGATATGTCGGTTCCTTACGCCGCAGGCTCATTATATTCAACTGTTGAAGATCTTTTCATTTGGGATCAAGCTTTATATACTGAGAAATTGCTTCCAAAGAAATTTATGGATATGCTTTTTCAAAAATACATCCCCGCTTTTGGACAATATTACGGTTATGGTTGGAGTAGTGGCAAAATTGAGATTGGCAACAGTAACGATAGCATAAACTTTATTGGTCACGGCGGTGGCGTAAATGGCTTCAATACACTTATTACGCGTTTGCCTGAAGATAAATCTACTGTCATTTTACTAAATAATACGGGCGGTGCACCTTTGCAAAATATTACTGAATCGATTTTGGCTATTGAATACGGAAAGACCTACGATCTGCCAAAGCAATCTTTGGCAACGGCAATAATGGCGGAAATTTCAACTAAAAATCTTCAAGCGGGTCTTTCTTTTTATGAAAAGAATAAAAGCTCAAAAGAATATTCACTTAAAGAAAACGAATTGAACAGCGTAGGATATCAGCTTTTTAGATCTGATAGAATTGAAGAAGCTGCAGCAATTTTTAAATTGAATGTTGAGGCATTTCCAAAATCGTCTAATGTTTACGATAGTTATGGCGAAGTTTTAATGAAACAGGGCAAAAATGATTTAGCAATAGAAAATTATAAGAGGTCAGTTGATTTAAATCCAGGAAACCAAAATGCAATAGATATGCTGCAAAAATTGGGAGTAGAAGGAAAGGAAAAAAATATGGAAGTTTCTGAAACTGTTTTGCAAAGTTATGTGGGCGAATATGAACTTGCGCTGGGATTTATTTTAAAAATCACAAAAAATGGAAGCCAATTATCTGCGCAAGCTACAGATC
The DNA here is from genome assembly GCA_965219125.1 of Aequorivita sp. Lineage (GTDB taxonomy): Bacteria > Bacteroidota > Bacteroidia > Flavobacteriales > Flavobacteriaceae > JBBSOK01. The sequence goes on along the minus strand of CBDCMO010000002.1, from coordinate 1,331,172 downwards.
AATCTGCTGCTGAAATTTATCCAAAATCTGATTCTATTTTTTATCTTAAAGTGGTTGTTGCGCAAATAACCTTTAACAAAAATGAAGATGGTAAAGTTGTAGGTTTAACATTATCGCAAGGCGGACAAGAATTATATGGCAAGAAATTGGAATAAGATAAAGCAGATAAATTGGTCCAGTTTTCAAAAAAAGCATTGCAAAAGGATATGTATTATTTATAAAATCTGTATCCTTTTATAGCTTTCAGAAAATTCGACTGATTAATTTTTTGCCAATCAAACCCCAACTGCCTTAGTTTTTGTAAATTTGCACCTTCAAAATTTTTATCATTTAAAAAAAGATCATGACCAATATAATTTTGTTTGGCCCTCCGGGAGCAGGAAAAGGAACGCAAGCAGTTTTTCTGAAACAAAAATATAGTCTAGTGCATATTAGCACGGGCGATATGTTTAGACATAATATTAAAAATGATACCGAACTCGGGAAATTAGCAAAAAGTTACACTAGTAAAGGACATTTGGTGCCAGATTCTGTGACGAATGATATGCTGAAAGCGGAGGTTGAAAAGCACTTAAACGGTTTAGGGATAATTTTTGACGGCTATCCAAGAACTGAAGATCAAGCAGATGTTTTAACCAATTTTCTTTCTGAAAAAGGCGAAGAGGTAAATGCAATGGTGGCCTTAGAAGTTGATGACGAGATTTTAGTGCATCGCTTATTGGAAAGAGGAAAAGAAAGCGGAAGGCCAGATGATGCAAATGAAGAAGTAATCCGTGAACGAATAGCGGAATATTATCGCAAAACCGATGTATTGAAAAGCTATTATGAAAAACAACATAAATATTATGGCGTAGATGGTGTTGGAAGTGTTGGCGAAATTTCAGAAAGGCTTCAAAAAGTAATGAAAAATTTTATTTCAACTTTTTAACAAAAAACTTACAGAAGCTAGACTTTTTGATTCACGACGAAAAAGGTTAAGGATTGAATATTTTTCATTGTTAATTTTTAAAGTATAATGTTCTATTGAAACTAGATTAGTTGACTACCAAGTATCTTACTTTTCTTAATTCTTAATTCTTAATTCTTAATTCTTAATTCTTAATTCTTGCAATGACTGAAGGCAATTTTGTAGATTATGTAAAAGTTCATGTTACCTCCGGTAAAGGCGGGCAGGGCAGCAAGCATATGCGCAGGGAAAAGTATATCCCAAAAGGTGGGCCGGATGGTGGAGATGGTGGCCGCGGTGGTCACGTAATTGTTAGGGCAGACGATAATTTATGGACCCTTTTCCATTTAAAATTTAAAAGACACTTTAAATCTGAACACGGTTTGGCAGGTGGTAAATCTACAAGTACCGGCGCAGACGGCGAAGATGTTTATATAGATGTACCGTTGGGAACAGTTGTTCGCGATAAAGAAACCAACGAGATATTATTTGAAGTAACCGAAAACGGCGAAGAAAAAGTAGTAGCAAAAGGCGGTCGTGGCGGTAAGGGAAATGCCCATTTTAAAAGTGCAACCCAACAAACCCCACGTTTTGCACAACCTGGCGAAGAAGGCGAAGAAACCGATATAGTTTTAGAACTAAAAATACTTGCCGATGTAGGTTTGGTAGGCTTCCCAAATGCCGGAAAATCTACATTATTATCAGTAATTACAGCAGCAAAACCTAAAATTGCCAATTACGAATTTACAACCCTAAAACCAAATTTAGGCATTGTTGAATACCGAGATTTTAAAACCTTTGTAGTAGCCGATATTCCAGGAATAATCGAAGGTGCAGCCGAAGGAAAGGGTATTGGCCATCGATTTTTAAGACATATAGAACGTAACAGCACGCTACTTTTCTTAGTTCCCGCAGATGCGATGAATATTAAAGAGCAATACGAAATTTTGGTAGATGAACTTAGACGTTACAACCCAGAATTGCTAGACAAAAAACGCTTGGTCGCCATAAGCAAAAGCGATATGCTGGACACCGAACTAAAAGCTGAAATGAAAGAGCAACTGGACAAAGATTTTAAAGGCATTCCGTATTTGTTTATCTCTTCAGTCGCCCAACAAGGTTTGACAGAGTTGAAGGATAAATTGTGGGAGATGTTGAATTAAATTAGTTGTTGGTCGAGAAGTCACAAGTCATTTCGGCTCCGCTAAATGACCGATCTGCAAATACGGTTACTGAATCCTTCAATAAAACTCGTGCAAAATTAAAACCGAAGTCACAAAGAAAATTGTTAAACAATAACCCACAAATATTTTAAGGCACTCTTTTTGCTTATTTTTATTGAAAATTAAATTTGCTAATGAAATTTTCAATCTTCGTTTTAATTTCTCTTGTTCTAATAAGTTGTGGCGCAACAGTCGCAACAGATTTTGAGAAAGACACAAACTTTTCCGTATATAAAACGTATAACTATTTTCCCGAACTACAAACTGGGCTTAGCGAGCTGGACGACAATCGTATTATCGCCATTACAGATAGTATTTTAAGTGCTCGGGGATTTTCAAAAAGTGAGAATCCGCAGTTGCTTATTAATTTTTATGCAAATGAAGTTGTAACCAATTCGCGCAATACAATAGGTATTGGCTTTGGCAGTGGCGGCGGTAATGTTGGGGTTGGTGTAAGTGGCGGCCTACCAATTGGCGGCAAAGTGGTTGAACAAAAATTTACGATGGATTTTGTTGATGCCGCAAACGATAACCTTATTTGGCAAGCAGTTTTAGAAGATGATTATAAGGAAAAAGCAAAACCCGAACAGAAAATTCAATATTACGAAAGCGTGGTTTCAAAAATACTATCTAAATATCCTCCAGATAAAAGGTAGAAATCTTCAATTGTCAAAAACTTAAAATTTTTAGTTCTTAAAATCAAATAGAAAAAATAAAATTTGAAAAAAATCTCCATTTTAGTATTCATTCTCTCCTTACTTGTTGGTTCTTCAACACAAATTTCTGCTCAAAATAGTTATGCCGACGCGGAAGCTTATTTCAAAAAAGAAAACTTCAGCAAAGCAAAGATTATTTTCGAAAAGTATCTCAGCGAAAATCCGAAAGACCAAAAAACAACAGAATATCTTGGAGATATCGCAGCGTACGCTAAAAATTGGGATGTTGCGATTGCTTATTACAAAGAATTGTTGGACCAAGATCAAAATAACGCCAACTATCATTTTAAATATGGTGGTGCACTCGGCTTAAAAGCGCTAACCATAAGTAAACTGCGGGCTTTATCATATATTGGTGATGTCCGCGAACATTTGGAAAAGGCAGCAAGTTTAGACCCAAGTCATATTGAAGCACGGTGGGCTTTGGTAGAATATTATATTCAACTGCCGGGAATCGTAGGCGGAAGTGAAAAAAAATCGTTAGAATACGCAGAACAACTTGGTAAAATATCTGCGGTTGATGGTTATTTGGCGAAAGGGTATATAGCTGAATATGGTAACCGTCCAAAAGATGCCGAAAAATATTATAAACACGCAATTTTAATTGGTGGTTCGCCACATACATATGAAAAATTGACTGATTTGTATGAAAAAAATAATCAGCCGAAAGAGGCTGTTGAAAACGCTTCAAAGTCTCTTAAAATACATAAGCGCAATCAATTAAATTATCAAATAGGTAAAATTACAGCAGACTATAATCTTGATGCTGAGGTTGGTATAAGTTCTTTAAATGCTTACATTAATAATTATTCAATAAAAGATGGTGTGCCAAAAGATTGGGCATATTATAGAATGGCACAGATTTATAAAAATGAAGGTAATAAAGTCAAGGCTTTGCAATGGATTGATAAAGCACTTAGCGACAGACCTACTTTTAAAGAAGCAATTACGGAAAAAGCAAAAATAATGGCGCTTTGATAAGTATGAATTCAGAATGCAGAATTAACAATTTTTGAGTTGTATAATCGTATAGCTCCTTTCTTTTTGGAAGTTTAGTATGGGTTTTTTTCACTTCAGAATGAATATTATTATCTCTCAAATTTTTATTTTTGAACTAGATTACAAATTTTAATTAATTTTAGTTCACAAATCACGAACCTTCAATTAAAAATATGAACATACATTTTATTGCAATTGGCGGCAGCGCTATGCACAACTTGGCATTGGCTCTTCACCAAAAAGGAGATGTTGTAACAGGCAGTGATGACGAAATTTTTGAGCCTTCAAAAAGTCGGTTGCAAGCTTCGGGATTGCTTCCAGAAAAAGAAGGTTGGTTTCCCGAAAAACTTTCAAAAAACATTGACGCTGTTATTTTAGGAATGCATGCTAAAGCAGATAATCCTGAGCTTCTTAAAGCTAAAGAATTAGGTTTAAAAGTATATTCGTATCCAGAATTTCTGTATGAAAAATCGAAAAATAAAACGCGCGTTGTAATTGGCGGAAGCCACGGAAAAACCACGATAACTTCTATGATTTTGCACGTTATGCATTATCATAACAAAGCAGTAGATTACATGGTTGGCGCCCAATTGGAAGGTTTTGAAACAATGGTTCATCTTACCGACGAAAACGATTTTATTGTTTTGGAAGGTGATGAATATCTTTCTTCGCCAATAGATAGGCGTCCAAAATTTCATTTATATAAACCAAATATTGCGCTGTTAAGCGGTATAGCTTGGGATCATATAAATGTTTTTCCCACTTTTGAAAATTATTTGGAGCAATTCAAAATATTTTTGGACGAAATTGTAAATGGCGGCGCTATAATTTATAACGAAGAAGATTCCGAAGTAAAAAACCTGGTTGAAGCATCTACAAATCATATTAAAAAGTATCCATATTCTACACCGAATTATACGGTTGAAAATAATCAAACATTGTTAGAAACGCCTGAAGGCCAAATGCCAATTGAAATTTTTGGGCAACATAATCTCAATAATCTTGAAGGCGCACGGTGGATTTGTCAACTTATGGGCGTAGATGCCGAAGATTTTTATGAGGCAATCGCAACTTTTAAAGGAGCAAGTAAACGTTTGGAAAAAATTGCTGAAAATAGTCACGCGGTAGCATACAAAGATTTTGCGCATTCCCCCAGCAAAGTTAAAGCTACAGCGCAAGCGGTAAAAAATCAATATCCCGAAAGAAAATTGGTTGCTTGTTTGGAGCTACATACATACAGCAGCTTAAATCCTGAATTTTTAAATGAATACAAAGGCGCTTTGGATGCGGCAGATAGTGCCGTAGTTTTTTACTCACCCCACGCGGTTTTAATGAAAAATCTGGAAGCAATTAAAACGGAACAGATTGATAAAGCTTTTGGGCGGGAAGATTTGATAGTTTTTACAAATCCCGCAGATTTTAAAACCTATTTATTTTCGCAGAATTACGATAATACAGCTTTACTTTTAATGAGTAGCGGCAATTATGGTGGTTTAAATTTTGATGAGGTTAAGGAGTATATAAAATAAAAATGAGACTGAAATCGAAAAAAAATCAATTTTAGAATGAATCTTTAGTTCTAAAAGTTAAAGCTAACCAAAAATAATTTTGAAAAAGTTAGTTTGATCTTTCTGTAAATCTTCAATTAAAGCAACTTTGGCATTCTCATAATCTGCTTCAATTTTATCCTGTGAAAGCTTGAATTTTCCTTCCCAACTTGTAATTTCAATTTCAAAAGTTTGAATGTAATTGAGTAACCGTTCCATTCGTGTATCGTTGTAATCAAGTTCGAAATTTGGATTTTTCCCTTCCAATAAATCGGTCATTCTTACCATCGATTCTTTTACTTTTTCAGGATTATTTTCTAATGTAATTTTCCCATTGAGCTTTACTGTAATATAATTATAGGTAGGCAATTGTTTGGTAGTGTAAACTGAGGGCGAAATATAACAAGATGGCCCATTAAATAAAATTGTCACAGTTGCACCATTAAATAAAGTAGAAGTCTGTGGATTTTCTCTGTCAATATGCCCAACCAATTTTCCGGTTTCTTCAAAATAGATTAATGGAAGTTGTGTTGTAAATGGTAAATTATCTTTCACCGAAATTAAAGTAGCCAATGGAAAATAGTGCATAACAGCAATCATTTTATCTTTATTATCGGTTTGATGATGTGGCGGTGGATACATTTATTTGAAATTGTGGTTGAAGTAAAATTTAAGTTGAACTAATTCTTTTTAATTGAAACTATTAACTTAAAACTTGAAACTATTTTAATAAAGATACAATCATTATCTTTATAAAAACAAAACAAACCTTGCCTTACAAGCCCAATTCATTTTCAATAAAGCAGTGGAATGAAGACGACCGTCCGCGTGAAAAACTCATGGCTAAAGGCAAAAATAGCTTGAGCGATGCAGAGTTGATAGCCATATTAATTGCTTCCGGAAGTAGAGATGAAAGCGCCGTAAGTTTAAGCCAGCGTATACTTTCGTCGGTGTCAAATAATCTTAATGAATTAGGAAAAGTCAGCATTCAAGATTTAATGAAATTTAAAGGTATTGGTGAAGCTAAAGCTATTACTATATCAGCGGCGATGGAACTTGGCAGAAGGCGTAGGGCAGAAGAGGCAATGATAAAGAAGAAAGTAACATCAAGCCGTTCGGTTTTTGAACATTTACAACCTATTTTGGGCGAATTGCCGCACGAGGAATTTTGGATAGTTTACTTAAATAATAGTAATGTTGTTTTGCAGACATCCCAAATTAGCAAAGGCGGCCTAACTTCAACTTTGGTTGATGTACGTGTGGTTTTCAAAACTGCATTGCAGTTGGGCGCGGTTGGTTTAATATTGGCGCACAATCATCCGTCTGGCACCATAAAACCTAGCGAGTCGGACAAGCAACTAACCAAAAAGCTGAAGGCTGCCGGCGAAAATTTAGATATCAAAGTGCTCGATCACATTATCGTAACCGAAAAAGCTTACTTTAGCTTTGCCGACGAAAATATGCTGTAAACCTATATGCTACTAGTTTATACCCCAAAAATTACTCCACGAATTTCCTATATTTTTAAGCATATCTGCATCCGGCTTTTAGGGATTGAGGTAAATTTTACCTCAGCCATTGAAGAATTTATTTCGCAGCCTACCTTTAAACTTTCGTATGCAAAACAACCTTTGGGCAACGAGCTTTTTATACAAAGCCATGGTTTGCTTGATCAACAAGGTTTTGATAGTGAAGATGTTAATGTAAAACCTTGGGGAAAAACCTATTGTTTCTTTTCTTCCGGTAGCAAAAGCGCGTTACCTTTTGATATTTTTTCAGCAAGTTTTTATTTATTGAGCAGATATGAGGAGTATTTGCCACACGTAAAAGATAGCAGCGGCCGGTTTATGGCGCAGGAAAGCTTAGCGTATAAAAAAGGTTTTTTACAGCAACCAGTTGTAGATATTTGGACTTATAATTTTAAAAAAGTTCTTGAAAATGCTTTTCCGGAATTACATTTTCCTGCTAAAAATTTTGACATTCATACTTTAATTGAAGCTACGCAACCGTACGCATTTGCACAAAAAGGGTTTTTAAGAACTTCGGTTGGTTTTATGCAGGATTTAGTTCGTTTCAAATTTAAGAATATTTTTCAAAGATCTCAGGTTTTATTGGGTTTGCGCCGCGATCCTTTTGATACGTTTAAATGGATTATAAATCGTTCCAAGCGAAATGCCCAAAAACTTTCAATATTCTTTTTGCTTGGTGAGAGTGTGAATTTCGAAGAAAGTATCAATACGCATAGACAAAAATTTGTGCTTCTCATAAAATTTATTTCAGATTATAAAGAAGCAGGATTGCTATTTTCAAACGATGCTTTGGCGGATTACGAATTACTGAAAAAGGAAAAATTGCGAATGGAAGAGATTACAAACCGAGCGTTAAAAAGTTCTATCAATGCACGTTTTCTTGTAAATCTGCCAGAAATATACCGCAGTTTGGTGGAGCTGGAAGTAAAAAATGATTATACCATGGTTTATAGAGATGTGGTTGGTTTTAGGGCAGGAACTTGTACACCTTTCTTGTTTTATGATTTAGATTTTGAAGTAAAAACGCCACTTACCATACATCCTGTTGCACTTACAACCTTTGCCTTCAACAAAAAATACGAGGAAGAAATTGTAAAAACCATTGCTTCAGTAATGAGTGAGGTAGAAAGTGTGAATGGCACGTTTACGATGCTTTTTAGCAATCAGGATTTTTATCAAAATGAACGTAATGTGCTTTGGCGAAAAATATTTTCTGAAAAACTTCAAATAGAAACTGAATGAATTTTGAAAATATAACAGATATTTTTTTCGATCTTGACCATACATTGTGGGATTTCGACAAAAACTCTGCTCTTGCTTTTAGAAGAGTTTTTACAAAGCATAAAATTGAAGTGGATATTGAAATTTTTATTAAACATTATGAACCAATTAATTTGAAATATTGGAAGCTTTACAGAGATGAAAAAGTTACTCAAACAGCGCTAAGGAGAGGCAGATTAACAGACACATTCAAACAATTAAATTTGAATTTTGGGGTAGAAACATTGGATGAAATTGCATTTTCTTATATTGAAGAATTGCCAATAGACAATTATCTTTTTGATGGCACCGTTGAAATATTGCAATTTCTCTCAAAAAAATATAATCTTCATATTATCACCAACGGTTTTCACGGTGTGCAACATCTAAAGTTGAAAAATAGCGATATTCAGAAATATTTTAAAACCATTACAACTTCGGAAGATGTAAATGTCAAAAAGCCTAATCCCATAATATTCAATTACGCGCTTATAAAAGCAAATGCTAAAGCAGAAAATAGCGTAATGATAGGCGATAGTTTTGAGGCTGATATTCTTGGGGCAGAAATGGTGGGAATGTTTACAATTTTCTTCAATTTTAAAAATATAGTAATTCCGGATACTTATACGGAAATTAGTAGTTTGTCACAATTATATGCTATATTATAGACTAACTGTCAAAAAACTTCGTTGTACAGTAAAGTATTTTTATGAAAAAATGCGTAAAGCTTTTATTTTGCGGCTTCATTGTTTCCATATTGTTCGTGTCTTGTGTTAAAGACACGAATTTTGATAATGCAGATGAAATTGCCCTAACGCCAATTATTGAATCTAATTTTATCTATTTTAATTTGAGTGGAAGCGATTTTTACGATTCGCAAAATAACATTCCCAAATTAATACTTCGTGATACTACAGAAATTCGATTTTTGGATGATAGCGGATTTAGGGATGCCCTGAAAAATGCTGAATTTTACTTTAAATATTCCAATAGCATTCCAAAACAATTTGATGTAACATATAGGTTTTTGAGTGAGGTAAACGACACCACTTTTACATTTAATAATACGGTTGCCGCTGGAAATTTGCAAAATGCTGTTGTTACCGAGCAAACAAGAAATATTGAAGGTGAGGAGATTATAAGTCTTACTAATTCAAATAAAGTTGTAGTTATTGTAACTATTCCATCAGCTGATGCGAATCTATCCGGAATTTTAAATTTGCAGTCCAAAGGCACCTTTTTTCTAGAATATTAATGAAGTTCTACTTTTCAATTCTTGCCATATTATTATTTGGGATACAAGCTATCGCACAAAACAAACAGCTTTTATATGGTTTACAAGAAGTGCCGCAAAATTTATTGTTAAATCCCGGTGCCAAAGTGAATTACAAAAAGCATTATGGTATTCCCTTCCTATCTCAATTTCACGTGAATGCGGGCTCAACGGGCGTTAATGTATACGATATTTTTGGAGAAAGCAGTACTGATATTAATACGAGAATACGAAATAAAATATTCGAGCTTAAGAATACGGATTTTTTTACCGCAACCGAACAATTGAATATATTGGATTTTGGTTGGAAATCGGATAAAGAGGTTTATTATTCTGCTGGAATTTATGAGGAGTTGGATTTTATAGCCTACTTTCCGAAGGATTTTGCACTCTTAGCGTACGAAGGCAACCATGATTATTTGGATTACAAGTTTAATTTTAATGATATAAGTTTAACTGCAGATTTATTGACAGTTTATCATTTCGGAGCAAATAAACAGATAAATAAAAAACTTACAGTTGGCGGAAGGTTTAAAATTTATAACAGTTTGTTCAATATTAGAAGTGTTAATAATTCTGGCACATTTACAACAAATGTTGTTGACGGTTCAAATAATATTTACGAGCATAATTTTGAAGATGTAAATTTGATGGTTCAAACTTCAGGCGTTACTGCTTATGAAGATTTTGAAGGCTCGGTGGTTAAAAAGACAATATCCCGCGCAATCGTAAGTGGTAATTTTGGTTTGGGTTTTGATTTTGGTGGCACATATAATATTACTGAAAAAGTAAGCGTATCTGCCAGCGTTTTAGATTTGGGAGCAATTTTTCAAACAAAAGATGTAAAAAATTATTCTGCCGTGGGCACATATACGTTGGATGGTATAGAGCTCTTATTTCCACCTTTATCTGAGGGACAATCCACAATTAATTATTACGGCAATCTTGATGACGAGATTAAGCGCGAAATTGATAGAGATACTACAACCTCAAGCTATTCGCATTTAAGGCCGACAAAATTAAATGGTGCAATAATATACAGTTTTGGCAGGCCACTTGACTCAAACGGCGAGTGCGATTGCTTACATATGGATGGTCAAACTCCCGCCAATCAAGGTGCTGGTTTGCAAATTTATACTATTTTTAGGCCTAAGAGTCCACAACTTGCCGCCACACTTTTTTATTATAGAAAGATATTTAAATTTTTGGCAGCCAAAGCCACACTAACCGCAGATTCATATTCTTATAATAATGTTGGTCTTGCCGCAGTTACGGATATTGGTAAATTTAATTTTTACATTGCCGCAGATAACCTCCTAAAATATGATAATCTCGCAAAGGCAAATAGTTTATCTTTGCAGCTTGGTTTTAATATTAAAATAAACGATTAATGAAATTTCAATTTCTCTTCATATTTATATTTTTCGCATCATTTATAGCAAAAGCACAAAAAACATTGAGCGATTATAGTTTCGTGGTTGTTCCAGAGCAGTTCGATTTTGTCAATGAAAAAAACAAATATGAATTGAATAGTATGACTCAATTCTATTTTGCAAAGTATGGGTTCAATGCTTACTTGGCAAATCAGGTTCCAAACGTAAAACGTTGCGATGGTTTATATGCTGATGTTACAGAAGAAAGAGCGATTTTAGCCACTAGATTGAAAATTACTTTAAAAGATTGCAATGGTACTACAATCTATACAAGCGATTTGGGGAAAAGTAAAGTAAAAGAATATAAATTAGCCTATCAAGATGCTTTAAGAGATGCATTTATAAGCGTAGGCGCCCAAGGTGTAGCACAAAAAGATATTCAGTTATTTGATGACGCCGAAGTCGCGGAACCTATGAAAACAGAGTCGTCTAAAGATATAAAGGTTATAACCAAAATGAATGAGCCTGTTACAATTGAAGTAAAGACAGAAGATGGTAATATGAAGGCCAAAAATGTTGATGAAATAATGAAAGGTGAAACAAATTTACCGATGGCTAAATTCTCTAATTATAAAAAAGAGAGCGACAATTTTTTATTGAGAAAAACAGGTGAAGGCTTTTCTTTATACCAAGAAACCGATAAGGCTGAAGATGGGTTATTATTAGTTGGTAAAATTATAGCTATTAACGGCTTACTTAGATTTATAAACGCAAATGGCGCTAGTTATAAGGCAATTTTTGATGATTCACGTAACCTTTTAATTGAAGTGAATGATGTTAATATTGTCTATAAAGCGATTAACTAATAACCATATTTATCCTTCCAAAGACTTTTTAAGTAGTTTCGTAAAGCACTTTCTTTAGGGTTATTTCCGGGTTCATAAAAGCGTTTTCCTTTAATTTCGTTTGGTAAAAATTCATGTGGCGTAAAGTTTCTTTCGTAATTGTGGGCATACTCATATTCTTTACCATAACCAATTTCCTTCATTAATTTAGTTGGCGCATTGCGCAGAGAAAGCGGTACTGCTAAATCGCCAGTTTGTTTTACAACAGATTGCGCTTGGCTAATTGCTTTATAAGATGCATTGCTTTTTGCTGAAGTTGCCAAATAAATAGTGCATTGACTCAATATTATTCTAGATTCTGGATATCCAATTGCGGTAACAGCTGCAAAAGTTGTATTTGCGAGCACTAATGCGGTTGGATTTGCATTCCCAATATCTTCCGAAGCTAAAATAACCAATCTTCTAGCAATGAACTTTACATCTTCTCCACCTTCAATCATTCGGGCTAACCAATATACCGCTGCATTTGGATCGCTACCGCGTATCGATTTTATAAAAGCTGAAATTATATCATAATGTTGTTCGCCGGTTTTATCATAAAGAACCGTATTTTTTTGAACTTTTTGCAAAACCATTTCGTTGGTTATCGTGACTTTTTGAGTTTCTTCAGAAAGTACAACCAATTCTAGCATATTCAAAAGTTTACGAGCGTCTCCGCCCGAAAGCCTCAATAAGGCCTCCGTTTCTTTTAGGACAATTTTTTTTTGTTTCAAAATTGAATCGTGCGTAGTCGCTCTTTTTAAAAGCATTTCAAGATCATTTTTGCTAAAAGCATTTAAAATATAAACCTGACAGCGAGATAGTAATGCCGGAATAACTTCAAAACTAGGATTTTCAGTTGTTGCACCTATCAGTGTTATATACCCTTTTTCGACAGCACCCAAAAGAGAATCCTGTTGACTTTTACTAAATCTATGAATCTCATCAATAAAAAGAATTGGCGTTTTGGCAGAAAATAAAGTGTCAGATTTCTTAACTTTATCTATAACTTCACGCACAGCAGCAACACCGCTATCCACTGCGCTGAGTGTGTAAAAGGGTCTACCACTTTCATTAGCAATTATATTTGCCAATGTAGTTTTGCCAGTGCCGGGCGGCCCCCAAAGTATTAAGGAACCAAGCTGGCCTGATTTTATTTGAACTGTTAGTGCTCCATTTGGACCTATTAAATGTTGCTGGCTTAAATATTCTTCAAGCGATTTCGGTCTTATTCTTTCGGCAAGTGGTGAATTCATTATGCAAAAATACGATATTGTATATATGTGAAAAACTGACAACTTATCATAGACATAATTTTAGGATTACTTTTTGAATTGATGTAATTATGAAGCGACAAAATGGTCTATATTTTTCGAACGATGTGATTGTTTATCCATTACTAATTGTATTGTTTATTTGGATTATCTATTGGTTTGAGACTATGTTTAGTTTCAATTTTAATTATTTGGGTATTTATCCAAGGGAAATTATTGGTTTGCGGGGCGTTATTCTAGCTCCTTTTATCCATGGAAGTTTGGAACATCTATTTAATAATTCCGTTCCGCTGTTTGCACTTACGGTGGCATTATTTTATTTTTATAGAAATGTAAGATGGCGTGTTTTACTGTTGGGTCTTTTGCTTACAGGTTTGTGTACTTGGATAATTGGCAGGCCTTCAAATCATATTGGGGCAAGCGGAGTAGTTTATATGCTTACGGCCTTTCTATTTTTTAGAGGTATTTTCTCTAAAAATTTTCAGTTAACCGCTTTATCGCTGGTCGTAGTTTTTTTATATGGAGGTTTACTATGGTATCTTTTTCCTGTAGATCCTCAAATTTCTTGGGAAGGACATTTGTCAGGTTTTTTTGTAGGGTTGTTTTTTGCTTTTATTTTTAAGGAAAATACCGTAGAGCAATTAAAATATAAATGGCAAGAAAAAGATTTCAATGAAGCGGAAGATCCTTTTATAAGTCAGTTTGACGAGCACGGTAATTTTATAGAAATTAAACCGATAGCTGTAGAAAATCGAATTGAAAAAGGTGATATTTCAGATCCAAATGAAATCAGGGATTCAATTACGCAAACTGGTAATGAAGTAAAAATAGTATATACTTACAGACCAAATTTAGGATCAGATAAAATTGGCGCGGATAAAAGAGATTAAAAAATTATAACAAATTTTTTTCTTAAAAATTTTAAATAGAAATCAGAATATAATTTGTTTAAATTTTACTAAGTCTGTCGCTGTCGGACCACTTCGTATAAAAAAGCACCACAAGCTACTGAAACGTTCAAAGAATTTATTTCCCCGAGAAGTGGCAACGAAGCTTTTCCATCTACTAGATTTAGCACAGATCTCGATACTCCTTTTCCTTCGCTACCCAATACAAGAGCAACCGGAACTTTAAAGTCTGTTGAATATAAATTATCTTCCGTTTTTTCAGTAGCAGCAATAATTTTTATTCCAGAACCTTGAAGGTAGAAAATTGCATCTTTTATATGATCTACCTTGCAAATTGGTATTTTAAAGACTGCACCGGCAGATGTTTTCACGGTATCACCACTTACTGGAGCGGCACCCGTTTTCTGCATTATAACCGCGTTAACTCCAGTGCATTCAGCAGTTCTCAGGATTGCCCCAAAATTACGCACATCACTTATTTGATCTAAAATTAGAAATAGGGCAGGGGTATTTTTTTCTAGAGCCTCTTCCACCACTTTCTCTAAAGAACTAAAAGCTACAGGCGAAGTAAATGCAACGATGCCTTGGTGGTTTCCGCGTGTAAGTTTATTTAGCTTTTCAAAAGGAACGTAGCTTATTGTGATGTTATTTCGCTCTAGATCTTTTATTATATATTCAATTTTATCACTTTCTATTCCTTTTTGAATAAAGACCTTATCTAAAATTATTTTAGACGAAATTGCTTCTTTAACGGGATAAATGCCGAATATGGTATTTTGATTGTCGCTCATAATATTGTCTAAAATTTGAAGTATTAATATATTCAATTTTAAAAATAAATATTAATTTATAGGTATGATACTACTTTTATATTTCTTAAATAGAATTATTGGTAATATTTTTGAATTGGTAACGTATTTGCCTTAATTTTATAATTATAAGAATTAAGTTTAATTTTCAAAAAAATCTTTTTTTTGTATGTTTAGATTTATTTTAAGTAAAGAAATAAAAAATGCCGTTCAAATTTATATTTGAACGGCATTTAAAAATGAATAAATCGATTACTCAGGTGCCTGTTCTTTTTACAGTGTATAAAACAGATGTTAAACCATAGACAAAATTATCTGGACCAGATAATAATACAACCAATGGCTCCCTATCGACAGTCAGATTAAAATTAACAAAAGTTATAATTGCAGTTCCAATTCTTTCGCCTGCTGGGATAGTAATAGTTGGGGGTAAAGTGTAATTTTCAGGACTGACAACTGTATTCAATGTATCAACGCTAAGATTAAAGGTAAGATCTGTAGGTGCAGGGCTACTTATAAATATTTGAAGTTCTCTTTCCCGGGTGCCCCCACCGTTCTCTGGAACTGGTGGCACGTTACTATCCCCAGAAGAAATACCAACATTTACTAAACCTCTATTTTCAACATCGTCATAAGTCTCACAAGAAACCAAAATGAACGCAACCAATAAAGTTGTTAAAATATATTTTATATTTTTCATAATTTATTTATTAAAAGTTATTAATATCCTGGATTTTGAGCAGTATTTGGATTTCTGTCAATTGTATTTTGGCTTATAGGTAGTTGGAACTTGATGTCACCAGCCAATAGAGTCAAAGTGGCCGATGGCGTACCACTACCATCTGCGTGATCTCCTTCCGAACCTCTGATAATATCAAGTCCCCATCTCTTCAAGTCAAAAAATCTTTGATATTCAAAGGCAAACTCCAATCTTCTTTCCAATCTAATAGCATCACGTAAAACTGTACCAGATTCACCACTCGGTGGAGTAAGATATCTTTTTGTTCTAACTTCATCTAAGGCTGTTCTTGCAGCTCCTTCATTACCAAGATTAAACTGAGCTTCAGCGATATTTAATTTTGCTTCAGCTGCTCTAAAAATTTTATAATCTACTTTTCCATTATTAGCGCCGGTGCGACCAAATAATTTTTTTATACCATTAACGGCGTTTGATGAGGCCGTACCTTGAAATGTATATGCAGCTTTCCGAATATCATCATCTGCAAATAAATTATACAATTCAAAAGAAACTACATATTCAGGCGTAAGCGCTGTTCGTGTTCCTTGGCTCCAAGTAACTCCTATACTATTATCAAGTACTCCACCAGGATCATTTACTATACTAAACAAAACACCTTTTTTATTAGCATCTTCCCAAACACCTACTACATCACCTCTATTAGCTAAAGGCATTGTAACTTTATTTGCGGCATTAATAGCGTTTTGCCATTCACCCATATAAAGGTAAACTCTAGATAATAAAAGATTTACACTTTGTTTATTAAGTCTGTTGTCAGGATTACTAACATTAATATCTGCTTCTGCTTCAACTAAATCGGCCACTATTTGAGCATACGTTTCTCCAACAGTCTCTCTTGCAGGTTCAATAGCTGGGTTGTCAGGATCAAATCCAGTAATGTAAGCTGCACCTAAGCTACCGTTTGCATCACCGGATTGAGTTGGTATTTTGCCATAAAAGCTAACCACATTAAAATGAGCTAGTGCACGTAGTGCTTTTGCTTCAGCAACAACATTAGTTTTATTGTCACCATCAAAAGTTTCAGCATAAAACAACAATTCGTTAGCTCTATATATTAAACGATAGGCTCCTGAATAAACAGATAAGCTTGGATTTTGGGGCGAATACCTCCATTCATGTAGTGTAGATTTAGTTTGACGCCCATCTTGAGATAGCGTAACGTTATCTGAAAGAACATCGGGACCGGAAAGCATTGTTCCTGAATCATCTCCACTATACATACCTGCAAAGATGTCTTCATTTATAAGTGCTTCATAAACACCGCGTATTCCATTTTCAAAATCGTTTACAGATATGAAGGCATTTTCTGTTGCAAATTCATCAAATGGTATTTGCTCTAACTCGCTATCGCAGGAAGTAATGCTTCCTATTATTAGAGTAAAAGTTATTAATTTATAAATATATTTTTTCATTTTTTTTATTTTTAAAATTAGAAACTTACGTTCAAACCTACTTGTATAGATTTTGTATTTGGATAGCTATATAAGGTTGTTTCACCTGGAGCTACAGTATCTGCAAAAGCAATTGATTCTCCAGATGATAGACCTACTTCAGGATCTCCCCAAAATTTTGTAAAAGTTAAAAGATTTTGTCCTTGAGCATAAATTCTCAAAGAACTTATTGGAGTTTTTTCAAGAAACTCATTTGGAAAAGTATATGATAAAGTTATATTACGCATTCTGATATAATCACCTCTTTCCAAAAATCTATCAGAATTAATATCCTGCTCATTTATATACAATGGGCTTGGTAATACATCTGTATCACCTGGTTGTTTCCAGTAATTAAAAGCACCTACTGCTTTATTGTCTGCAACAGTATTACCATTAGATATATCTCCATATGAATTTTGCTTAACTATGTTGTTAATCCAGTTACCATATTTAAATACAAAGTCTGTACGTAAGCCAAATCCTTTATAATTAAAATTGTTGAAAAATCCACCTTCTTTATCTGCAATAGTTGATTTTCCTTGAAGTACCCTGTTTTCACCTTCAGGAAGCTCATCAGCGTAATAAATATTATTATCACCTCCAAAATATTGAGGACGTCCAGTTGCTGGATCAACACCCGCATATCTTATAAGATAGTGTTCATTTATTTTTGCACCTTCTCGGAATAAAATATTGAACGCAAAGGGTGTTACATCTTCACCGTCGGGAAGACTAATAATTTCGTTATCTAAAAATATAATGTTCCCACCAAGGGTCCAAGTGAAATCTGAACTCCTGATAACATCGGTTTGTAAGGATAATTCCAGACCTTTATTTTGTATTTCACCAACATTAGCAGCAATTGATCCTATACCTGCCTCTGTCGGGGCGGGTACATTAAACAATAGGTCTTCTGTATTTCTAATAAAATAATCTGCAACACCTTTTATTCTACTGTTGAATAAGCTAAATTCAAGACCAATGTTTTTTGTAATTGTAGTTTCCCACTTCAAATCAGGATTACCAATATTTGAAGGAGCTGTAGCAGGACCACCTGGATAAGGAGAATTACCAAAGGCAACTGTGTTTTGATTATCATAACGACCAATACCCAAACGATTACCAACCGTACCGTAAGAAGCACGAAGTTTTAAATCGTTGATTGCATCTGAATTAAAAAAAGATTCTTTAGCAATGTTCCATCCAGCACTAAAGCTATAAAATGTACCAAAGCGATTATCGATACCAAAATTAGACGAACCATCACGACGTATGGAAGCAGATGCAAGGTATCTTTCTTTATAATCATAATCTGCAAAAGCACCGTAAGAAACTAATGTAAGTCTATTTCTATTAGTATCTCCTCTTGTGTTGGTTCCATTAATTTGTGTTGATAATAAAGGAGATGCAAATTGATTCGCTCCAAGGGAATAAGCATTATTCTCGTTAAAGTTAAATTCATATAACCCCAATATATTTAAGTTATGACCCGCTTCTGAAGCTAAATAATAGTTTAATCTATTGCTAATCGTTAAATCTAAACGTTGTATTCCATTATCGCCTTTAGAACCACCATCTAAATCAATAGCATCATCAAGTGCACCACCTTCTCTAGAATAAGTCTCTCTTCTTCTGTTTAAGTGGCTTACAGAAGTGCTAAATGTATAAGTAAAGCTGTCTGAAAATTTAACAGTAGCGTCAACGTTAGCTAAAGTTAAATTTTCTATTGTATTTTCAGTATCTGTTAATAATGCTTTTCTTATTGCAAAATTACCATGCGTAATGTTATAAACAGGATTTCCATTTGCATCTAATACAACATTATTGTCTTCATCTAAAACAAACTCAGTTTCATAATTGTTAGTATCATAAGGTGCTCTAAATGGATTTTGTAAATTGTTTCTATCTCTTGGTTCATCACTCGTAGATCTTGAATATCCGATATTTACACCAACAGTTAACCATTTCTTTGCATCAAAATTAACATTTAATCGTGATGAAAGTCTTTCAAAACCACCAATTTCGTCAATTATTCCTGTATTTCTATCATTAGTAACCGAAAAGAAATAATCCATTTTCTCGGCACCCCCAGAAATGGAAACGCTATTATTTTGGATGACGCCATCTCTTAGAATCAAATCTTCCCAATCGGTTTCGTTGTCTAAAAGTCTTTGCCTTTCTGGAGAACCAGGTTCAGTTGTTACACCTGGCAAATTGCCAGCCGCAAGTACACCCAATGCGTATAGCTCTGCCTCATAGCGGAATTTTTGTTGAGCATCCATTAATTCAAAGTTAGGATTTATTCTAGAAGTTGTACCATATCTAGAACTGAATCGTATAGTGGCATCTTTATTTCTATTTCCATTTTTCGTTGTGATTACAACAACTCCGTTAGCACCACGAGATCCGTATCTAGCGGTAGTAGCAGCATCTTTCAGAATAGTAATATTTTCAATATCTTCATTAGACAATCCGCCTAATTCTTCTTCACGAATAGGAGCACCATCTACTATATATAAAGGAGATGAAGCACCTGCAACTAAAGATCCAGTACCACGAATACGAACAAATGCTCCTTGACCAGGTTTTCCGTTTGCCGATGTAACTTGTACACCGGCGGCCTTGCCCTGTAAAAGGTTGTCCACACTTGTGGTTGGGGCAAGTTCAGAAATTTCGCTAGCGGAAATTGTGACTACCGCAGAGGTCTGTACCGTTTGGTTCCTGTTAGAGAAGCCAGTAATAACGACCTCATTTAATGTAGCGCCGGGTTTCATAGTTACATTAACAGAATTAGAAGCACCCACTTTTTGCTCCGTAGTCTCAAAACCTACATAACTGTAAGTTAATGTTTGACCAACAGAAGCAGAGATTGAATATTTTCCGTCAAAATCTGTTTGTGTTCCATTGCTTGTACCTTTTACAATAACGTTAGCACCTGGAAGTGGAAGGCCGCTGTCATCAGCTACCGTTCCGGTAATTGTTTTTTGTTGCGCAAAAGATAATTGCACAACCAACACTAATAAAAGTGTTAGAATTCCACTAAACTTTGTTCTCATTTTATATATTATTTGAATTAGCCAATGCCAAAAATCACAATAAAAAGTTAATTACACAAACTTTTACACTTAAATTTTAGTTTTTATTTTACGTTAACGTTAAGCTATTGTTACGTTAACTAAAATTTGCTGCTTAAACTAATATGAATTTTAGTGTTAGAAAATTTAAAACTTTGATTTTCAACATTGCCGTTTGCCAGATTAAATTTGAAGATTCCCGCTTTCGTGTTAAACCCGAGACCGAGTCCAAAACTATATAATTTTTGCTTTAATTGAAGTACATTATTTTCAAAATACCCAACATCTATGATACTGTGCACATATATTGTAGGATTAATTAGATATCTATATTCTGTATTTATCACCGAAAATAATGAAGCATCTATGCTGTTTTCGGCAAAGCCTCTAATGCTATTTATACCACCAAATCTAAAAAGCTCATTGGTAAGATATCGGTTGCTGAATAAAACACTCGTCGTGTTTTGAAGGAAAATAGAGGTGTTGAAATTTAAATTAAAAATATTAAATAAAGTACCGCTAATTTTAAATTGACCGTCACTTTGATCTTTTAAATCCCTTTTTCCAACTTCAATATCGGACAAAAACAATGTTTTTATTGGAAATAGTTGGCGATTTTGATATCTTTTGAATTCCAATCCCGCCAGTAAATATTTAGATTTGTAGTCCTTAACATCCGATGTAGAATTTAACTCGTCAAGCAAATTACTCGAGACATAACTTTTGTAACCAACATAACCTTTTAGGGAAGGACTTGCTTGGTACAAAAGTCTTATTTGTTGATCTGTAGTAGAGAAGGTGCTATCTCTTTTGAAAATTGCCAATTCTGCACTAAGTCCGAAAGGTGAATTAAAAAGATAAGGTAAAACAGTTTTAACCCTGAAATTTTTTTGGTCATTGCCATCCGCTTTATAATTAAGAAGTAATTGTTCACCAAAATTTAAATTATTGTTAAGATCTAAATTTAAATATCCATTAAATTCTAATTTTTGGGTCTTCTCATTTGTGGCAAAACCTAAAATGCCATCAAAGAGATTGTTGTTCTGTTTCTGAAGATAGAAATAAACAATGGTGCTATCTTTTCTAAAAAGTGCCTCTGGTGGTTTTATTGATTGAACGAATCCTAAACTATTTAAAATTTCATTTTGAGTCACTAGCTTTTTTTGATTAAAGCTATTTCCTTTTTTTATGCCGGCATAATAACGAAGATATGATTTTGGAAATTTGTCATATCCTTTTATGACTAGAGAATCTATGATTCGTTTATCTCTTGCGTCATATAATAAGGTAGCTTTAATAGAATCTCCAAATTTCGTGAGTTTGCTTAAACTCATTTTAGCGAATGCATTCCCACTCTGCGTTTTTAGCGCAATCAAATACTGTAACACTTTTTCAGCTTGAGAAATTGGAATTATAAAATAATTTCCGGATACTTCGGTTGCGTAGCGTTCTACTTCTTTTTTAGAAAAATCAGATTCAGAATAAAATATTTTTATATTGCTGTATTTTTTTCCGAAATAATAACTTGCGTTATACAAAGTGTCATTAATTTTTTCAATACTTTCAGTTGAGCTATCTACATAACCAAAATGTTGCAGCTTATAGGCAATTGTGTCTATTTCTGATTTTAATGAATTGTAATCTCTAAATTCAAAATTTATATTGAGGGAGTCTATAAGGGATTGGGAAATTTCTTTTTCTGCAGAAATTTCTAAAAATAGCTGTTGTGCATATAAACTATCAGAAATGAATGTATATATATTAAGGTATAGAAATGAAATAATTAGTATTTTCAAAAACTGCTATTATATGGCTATAAAACTAACGTTACAAAGTGAGTTATCATATTTTTGAAGAAAATTTATTTTGAGGTTGATTGGGATCTTTTTTAACTGTGGAAAGCAATAGTTTTTTATAATTTCCCTTATTTAATACACCATATTTTTTAGAATTATGATTTTAATACCGACTGTTCAAATTTTTTTTAGAAAATTGTTTAAATTTAATGAACTAACGTTTGAATTACTAAAAATATTTTCTACATTTGCAACCCCTAAAAACAGGGGTGTTTTATTTTTAAACAGAAAATAACAATTATTTTATGCCAACAATTTCACAATTAGTACGTAAAGGTAGAACCAAAATAACCAAGAAGAGTAAATCTGCTGCTTTGGAATCGTGCCCTCAACGTCGTGGCGTATGTACGCGTGTTTACACAACTACACCTAAAAAACCAAACTCTGCAATGCGTAAAGTAGCGCGTGTACGTTTGACAAATGGTAAGGAAGTGAACGCATACATCCCGGGCGAAGGACACAATCTTCAAGAGCACTCGATAGTATTGGTTAGAGGTGGAAGGGTGAAAGATTTGCCAGGAGTTAGATATCACATTGTGCGTGGCGCTTTAGACACCGCTGGTGTTGCAGGCCGCACACAAAGAAGATCTAAGTATGGTGCAAAACGCCCGAAGAAGTAGTAACATTGAAAACGCGTTAACCGTCTAAATAAAGTTTAGTCACGATTAACAAAAAACAAACAAACAAATGAGAAAAAGAGCAGCCAAAAAAAGACCTCTTTTGCCAGATCCGAGGTTTAATGACCAATTGGTAACCCGTTTTGTAAACAACATGATGTGGGATGGTAAAAAAAGTGTGGCATTCAAAGTTTTTTACGATGCGATTGATATCGTAGATTCTAAAAAAACAGACGAAGAAAAAACAGCTTTAGAGTTATGGAAAGATGCACTTTCTAACGTTATGCCTCACGTAGAAGTACGTAGTCGTAGAGTTGGTGGAGCAACATTCCAAATACCAATGCAAATTCGTCCAGACCGTAAGATTGCAACTGCAATGAAATGGTTAATTACCTATTCAAGAAAAAGAAACGAAAAATCCATGGCTGCAAAACTTGCAGGCGAGATATTAGCAGCTGCAAAAGAAGAAGGCGCAGCGGTTAAAAAACGTTTGGATACTCATAAAATGGCGGAAGCTAACAAAGCATTCTCACATTTCAGATTCTAAAAAATGGCACAAAGAGATTTAAAATATACAAGAAATATTGGTATTGCCGCGCATATTGATGCGGGAAAAACCACTACAACAGAGCGTATTTTGTTCTACACAGGTGTAAGTCACAAAATTGGTGAAGTACATGATGGTGCAGCGACTATGGACTGGATGGAACAAGAGCAGGAGAGAGGTATTACAATTACCTCTGCTGCAACTACTTGCGTTTGGAAATTTCCAATGGAAAATGCGGAAGTTACGCCAGAAACAAAAGATTACAACTTTAATATTATCGATACTCCTGGTCACGTAGATTTTACTGTTGAGGTAAATAGATCTTTACGTGTACTTGATGGATTGGTTTTCCTTTTTAGTGCAGTTGATGGTGTTGAGCCACAATCTGAAACTAACTGGAGACTTGCAGATAACTATAAAGTGCCGCGTATTGGTTTCGTTAACAAAATGGATCGTCAGGGTGCAAACTTTATGGAAGTTTGTTCACAGGTGAAATCTATGTTGGGAAGCAATGCTGTGCCAATTGTTTTGAACATTGGTGATGAAGAAAACTTTAGAGGTATTGTAGATTTAGTTAAGAACCGCGCTGTTATTTTTCACGATGATTCATTCGGTGCTACTTTCGATGTTATTGATATCCCTGAAGAACTAAAAGCAGAAGCAAAACTGTTGAGAGGTAAGCTTATTGAAGAAGTTGCCGCTTACGACGAGAATCTGTTAGAAAAATATATGGAAGATGAAGATTCTATTTCTGAAGATGAAGTGCACGCTGCTCTTCGTGCTGCGGTAATGGATATGAGCATTATACCTATGGTATGTGGTTCTTCATTTAAAAATAAAGGTGTTCAGTTCTTATTAGATGCTGTCTGTCGTTATTTACCAGCACCAACTGATAAGGAAGGGATTATTGGTATCAATCCAGATACTGACAAAGAAGAAATAAGAAAACCAGATGTAACTGCACCATTTGCAGCATTGGCATTTAAAATTGCAACTGATCCTTTTGTTGGGCGTTTGGCATTTTTCCGTGTGTACTCTGGTCACTTAGATGCAGGATCTTACATTCTCAACAATAGATCAGGAAAAAAGGAACGTATTTCGCGTATCTACCAAATGCACTCAAATAAGCAAAACGCTATCGATTTTATCGAAGCAGGAGATATTGGAGCGGCTGTAGGATTCAAGGATATTAAGACGGGTGATACTATGTCTGATGAAAAGCATCCAATTGTTTTAGAAAGTATGGACTTTCCAGATCCAGTTATTGGTATTGCGGTAGAGCCTAAAACTAAAGCAGATGTTGATAAATTAGGTATGGCTTTATCTAAATTAGCTGAAGAGGATCCAACTTTTCAAGTGAGAACTGATGAGGCTTCTGGCCAAACCATTATTTCTGGAATGGGTGAGCTTCACTTAGATATTATTGTAGACCGTTTACGTCGCGAGTTTAAGGTTGAAGTAAACCAAGGTCAACCACAAGTTGAGTATAAAGAAGCGGTTACAAGAACTGCAGATCACAGAGAAGTTTACAAAAAGCAGTCTGGTGGTCGTGGTAAATTTGCTGACATTGTATTTACATTGGGTCCCATTGAAGAAGGTGATGCAACAGAAGGTCTCGTTTTTGTTAATGCTGTAAAAGGTGGTAACGTTCCAAAAGAATTTATTCCTTCTGTAGAAAAAGGATTCAAACAAGCAATGGTAAACGGTCCATTGGCTGGTTTTGAGGTTGATAGTATGAAAGTAACATTGAAAGACGGATCTTTCCACGCTGTCGATTCTGATGCACTTTCATTTGAGCTTGCCGCAAAGATGGGTTTCAAGGAAGTTGCAAGAAAAGCGGGAGCTGTTATATTAGAACCTATTATGAAACTTGAGGTAATTACGCCTGAAGAGAATATGGGTGATATAGTTGGGGATCTTAACCGTCGTCGTGGTACTATCAGCAATATGGGTGATAGGGCAGGCGCAAAAGTTGTTAAAGGTACAGTACCACTTTCAGAAATGTTCGGTTATGTTACTACCTTAAGAACTTTATCATCAGGTCGTGCAACTTCAACAATGGAATTTTCACATTACGCAGAAACACCTTCAAATATCTCAGAAAGTGTTATAGCTGCAGCAAAAGGAACAGCAAACGATTAATATATCAGCAATGAGTCAAAAAATAAGAATAAAACTAAAATCGTACGATCACAATTTAGTGGACAAATCTGCTGAGAAAATCGTAAAAACCGTAAAGGCTACTGGTGCTGTTGTTACTGGACCAATACCATTACCAACACATAAAAAGATATTTACCGTGTTGCGTAGTCCGCACGTAAATAAGAAAAGTAGAGAACAATTTCAACTAAGCTCTTACAAGAGATTATTGGATATCTACAGTTCTTCTTCAAAAACAATTGACGCTCTTATGAAATTGGAGTTGCCAAGCGGTGTTGAAGTAGAAATAAAAGTATAGTTAATTGCGAGTTCAGAATTCTGAATTCATAATTAAAAAATGTCCCGCGCTTGTAGGCAACGGAAAAACGGAAAAAATAACATTCGGGATCGAATTTATTTTGATCCCTTTTATTTTGAAATAAATTTAAACGAAGGAAGAGTTGTAAGAATCGACTTTTACAATCTGAATTCATAATTTTTAATTATATAAATATGTCTGGGTTAATTGGAAGAAAGATAGGGATGACCAGCATCTTTGACGAGAACGGCAAAAATATGCCGTGTACTGTTATCGAGTGCGGGCCCTGTGTTGTCACCCAAGTCAGAACCATAGAGGTTGACGGGTACAACGCGCTTCAACTTGGTTTCGATGACAAGAAGACTGTTACTAAAGCTGCTGAAGGGCACGCTAAAAAAGCAGGAACCGTTGCAAAACGCAAAGTCGCCGAATTCCAAGGATTTGAAGAAACATTTAAATTGGGTGATGCTATCACTGTTGAACATTTTATCGAAGGTGAGTTCGTGGATATTTCCGGAACTTCAAAAGGTAAAGGATTTCAAGGTGTAGTTAAACGTCACGGTTTTGCCGGTGTAGGTCAAGCTACTCACGGTCAACACAACCGTTTAAGAGCGCCAGGTTCTATTGGTGCTGCATCCTACCCAGCAAGGGTATTTAAAGGAATGCGCATGGCAGGACAAATGGGTAATGAAAAAGTGAAAGTTGAAAACTTAAGAGTTTTAAAAGTAGTTCCTGAAAAGAATCTACTTGTGGTAAAAGGATGTGTTCCGGGCCATAAAAACGCTTATATAATGATACAGAAATAATGAAGGTAGCTGTAATAGATATAAACGGAAAAGACACTGGTAGGAAAGTTGAACTTTCTTCAGAAGTATTTGGTATCGAGCCTAACAATCACGCGGTTTATTTAGATGTAAAGCAATATCTTGCCAATCAACGTCAGGGTACTCACAAAGCTAAAGAACGCGCTGAGATATCAGGATCTACAAGAAAGATAAAGAAACAAAAGGGTACAGGTACTGCTCGTGCGGGTAGTATTAAGTCTGGTGTTTTTAAAGGTGGTGGTCGTATGTTTGGTCCTAGACCAAGAAGCTATTCATTTAAACTGAACAAAAACTTGAAGCGTTTAGCACGTAGATCTGCACTTAGTATGAAAGCTAATGACAACGCAATTGTTGTGATGGAAGATCTTAATTTTGACGCTCCAAAAACAAAGAATTTTACTGCAGTTTTAAAGACTTTAGGTCTTGCGGATAAAAAATCTTTATTTGTGTTGGGAGAGTTAAATAATAATGTATATTTGTCCTCGCGCAATTTGACAGGTACTGAAGTTATAACTAACTCACAATTAAGCACTTATAACATTTTGAACGCAAACAGCTTAGTGTTGTTTGAAGGTTCTTTGAAAGGAATTGAACAGAATTTAAGTAAATAGAAACAAGATGAGTATCTTAATAAAACCTATAATTACGGAAAAAGCTACAAAAGATGCTGAAGACAAGAATGTTTTTGGTTTTGTAGTAAACTCTAAGGCGAATAAGGTAGAAATCAAGAAAGCGGTTGAGGCCACTTACGGAGTTTCTGTTGAAAAAGTTCGCACATTAAATGTCCGCCCCGATAGGAAGACCCGTTATACAAAGACAGGTGTTCAAACTGGTAAAACAAGCGCTTATAAAAAAGCAATTGTACAGGTGGCGGAAGGTGATACAATAGATTTTTACAATAACATCTAGAGCAGTCTAGATTTAATTAGACACAAATGTCAGTAAGAAAATTAAAACCTATCACCCCAGGTCAGCGTTTTAGAGTTGTAAATGGTTTCGACGCCATTACAACTGATAAGCCGGAGAAATCTTTATTAGCTCCGAACAAACGATCTGGTGGTAGAAATGATCGAGGTAAAATGACTATGCGCTATATAGGCGGTGGTCACAAAAAGAAATATCGAATAATCGATTTTAAAAGAGACAAAACAGGAATTCCTGCTACAGTTGCCTCTATTCAATACGATCCAAACCGTACCGCTTTTATAGCGTTGCTTAATTACCAAGATGGTGAAAAGCGATACGTAATTGCTCAAAACGGTCTTAAAGTTGATCAAAATATTGTTTCGGGCCCAGATGCTGCTCCAGAAATTGGAAACGCAATGCCGCTTGGAAACATTCCTTTAGGTACAATTATTTCTTGTATTGAATTACGTCCAGGTCAAGGTGCTGTAATGGCTCGTAGTGCTGGTGCTTTCGCTCAACTTATGGCGCGAGATGGTAAATATGCTACGGTGAAGTTGCCGTCAGGTGAAACAAGACTTATTCTTGTTACTTGTATTGCAACTATTGGTGCTGTCTCTAACAGTGATCATCAATTAACTGTAAGTGGTAAAGCTGGTAGGTCAAGATGGTTGGGCAGACGTCCACGTACAAGACCGGTGGTGATGAACCCTGTAGATCACCCAATGGGTGGTGGTGAGGGTAAATCTTCTGGTGGTCACCCTCGTTCACGTAACGGTATACCTGCTAAAGGTTACAGAACCCGTACCAAAACTAAGGCTAGTAACAAATATATTATAGAACGTAGAAAGAAATAAGTTATGGCAAGATCGTTAAAAAAAGGACCGTACGTTCATTTCAAATTAGATAAGAAAGTTCAACAAAATGTGGACGATAACAAGAAGACCGTAATCAAAACTTGGTCACGTGCTTCTATGATAACTCCAGACTTCGTTGGCCAAACCATCGCAGTTCACAACGGGAAACAATTTGTACCTGTATATGTAACTGAGAATATGGTAGGACATAAATTAGGAGAATTTTCACCAACAAGATCATTCCGTGGTCATATAGGTGCTAAAAACAAAGGTAAAAAATAAGCCATGGGAGTTCGTAAAAGAGAAAGAGCAGAGCAAATCAAAGAAGCTAAGAAAACTATTTACTTGGCCAAATTGAACAATTGCCCTACGTCACCAAGAAAAATGCGCCTTATGGCAGACTTGGTTCGTGGTGAAAAAATAGACAAAGCACTTAATATCCTTAAGTTTAGTTCAAAAGAATCATCTCGTAAGTTAGAAAAGTTATTGCTTTCTGCAATTGCAAACTGGCAAGCAAAAAACGAAGAAGGTAACGTTGAAGAAGCAGAGCTTTTTGTAAAGGAAATTAGAGTTGATAGCGGAACTATGCTAAAAAGACTTCGTCCTGCACCTCAAGGTCGTGCACACAGAATAAGAAAACGTTCAAATCACGTAACACTGATTTTAGCGGCTAAAGATAACACAACACAAAGCAAATAATTAGATGGGACAAAAGACAAATCCAATCGGAAATCGCTTAGGTATCATTAGAGGTTGGGAATCCAACTGGTACGGAGGTAACGATTACGGCGATAAACTTGCAGAAGATCATAAGATTAGAAAGTACATACATGCTCGTTTAGCTAAAGCTAGTGTTTCTCGTGTAATTATTGAGCGCACACTTAAACTTATAACCGTTACTATAACCACTGCCCGTCCTGGTATCATTATCGGAAAAGGTGGTCAGGAAGTAGATAAGTTAAAAGAAGAGCTTAAGAAAATCACGGATAAGGAAGTTCAGATTAACATTCACGAAATTAAACGTCCAGAATTAGATGCGTTTTTAGTAGCTTCTAGTATTGCGCGCCAAATTGAAAGCAGGATATCATATCGTCGTGCTATAAAAATGGCAATTGCAGCTACTATGCGTATGAACGCAGAAGGTATTAAAGTACAGATTTCTGGTAGATTAAATGGTGCTGAAATGGCACGTTCAGAAGGTTATAAAGAAGGACGTATTCCATTATCAACATTTAGAGCAGACATAGATTACGCATTAGTTGAGGCTCACACTACGTATGGTAGATTGGGAGTTAAGGTGTGGATTATGAACGGCGAAGTTTATGGTAAGAGAGATCTTTCTCCACTTGTAGGTATGACAACCGACAAGAAAGGTGGCGGAAAACCTCAAAATTCAAGAGGCGCTGGTAATAAGCCACGCCGCAGAAAGTAATTTTTTAAATAGAAGAAAATGTTACAACCGAAAAGAACAAAGTACCGGAAAATGATGAAGGGCCGTATGAAGGGTAACGCCGAACGCGGTAACCAATTAGCATACGGAACTTTTGGTATAAAATCTATGGACACTAGTTTCTTAACAGCTCGCCAAATTGAGGCAGCTCGTATTGCAGCTACGCGTTTTATGAAAAGAGAAGGATCTATCTGGATTATGATATTCCCAGATAAGCCAATAACCAAAAAGCCTCTTGAGGTTCGAATGGGTAAGGGTAAAGGATCAGTAGAATATTGGGTTGCGGTTGTAAAGCCAGGCAGAATGATGTTCGAAGTTTCTGGAGTACCATTAGAAACAGCTAAAGAAGCTTTGCGCTTAGCGGCTCAAAAACTTCCGGTAAAAACCAAGTTTGTAATGTCTAGGGATTTTCAAGCTTAATTTTTAGAAAGTATTATTATGAAACAATCTGAAATAATAGAAACAGCAACAAAAGATCTACATGAAAAACTTGTAGATGCTAGAAAGGCGTTCACGGATCTTCAAATGGCTCACACCATTTCACCGCTGGAAAATCCAATTCAACTAAGATCTCACAGAAGAGCTATAGCAAGAATTGAGACAGAATTAACTAAAAGAGAAGTACAGTAACGGTACCCTTTACAAGATGGAAGAAATTAAAAGAAATTTAAGAAAAGAACGTATAGGTGTAGTAACCAGTAACAAAATGGACAAGTCTATTGTTGTTGCAGAAGTTAAAAAAGTAAAACACCCGATGTACGGAAAGTTCGTTTTAAAAACGAAAAAATACGTGGCACACGACGAAACAAACAACTGCAACGAAGGCGATACAGTAAGGATCATGGAAACAAGACCTCTAAGTAAAACCAAATGTTGGAGATTAGTAGAAATAATTGAAAGAGCGAAGTAATTATGTTACAACAAGAATCAAGACTTAAAGTTGCAGACAATACCGGTGCTAAGGAAGTACTTACCATTCGTGTATTAGGCGGTACCAAAAGAAGATATGCTTCTATTGGAGATAAGATAGTAGTTACTGTTAAAGAAGCTACTCCAAACGGAAACATTAAGAAAGGTGCAGTTTCTACAGCAGTTGTGGTTCGTACCGTGAAAGAGGTGAGAAGAGCCGATGGTTCTTACATCCGTTTCGACGACAATGCGTGCGTATTATTAAACCCACAAGGTGAAATGAGAGGTACACGTGTTTTCGGTCCAGTAGCAAGAGAGCTTCGTGATAAGCAATTTATGAAAATAGTATCATTGGCACCAGAGGTGCTTTAATACGCAACAGTAAACATGGGAAAGCTTAAACTAAAATCAGGAGACAATGTAGTGGTTACTGCAGGAGACCATAAGGGTGCCGAAGGTAAAATATTACGTGTATCTATTGAGAAAAACAAAGCAATTGTAGAAGGTGTTAATATGGTAAAGAAACATGAGAAGCCAAGTGCGGCAAATCCTCAAGGTGGAATTACTGAAAAAGAAGCATTAATACATATTTCAAACCTATCGTTGGTAGATTCAAAATCTGGAAAAGCAACACGTGTAGGTTATAAAATGGAAAACGGAAAGAAAGTACGTATTTCAAAAACATCGAATCAAGCAATATAGTTATGGACTATTCACCAAGACTTAAAGACGAATATAAGAGCCGTGTTATTACTGCCCTTACAGATGAATTTGGTTACAAAAATGTAATGCAGGTTCCTAAGCTTAAAGCTATTGTAGTATCTAGAGGAGTAGGTGCAGCAGTGGCAGACAAAAAATTGATAGACTATTCTATCGAAGAATTTGGTAAAATTACCGGACAGCAAGCAGTTGCTACAATCTCTAAGAAGGATGTTGCAAACTTCAAATTGCGTAAAGGTATGCCAATTGGCACCAAAGTTACGTTACGTGGTGAGCGTATGTTTGAGTTTTTAGATAGACTTGTAACATCTGCATTACCAAGGGTTCGTGACTTCGGGGGTATTAAAGCAAGTGGTTTTGATGGCCGCGGAAATTATTCTTTAGGTGTAACCGAACAGATTATTTTTCCTGAAATAGATATCGATAAAGTAAAAAAGATTGAAGGTTTAAATATTACTTTCATCACTTCTGCGGATACCGATAAAGAAGCGAAATCATTATTAACACAATTGGGTTTACCATTTAAAAAGAATTAAGAGATGGCAAAAGAATCAATGAAAGCCCGTGAGGTTAAGAGACAAGCAACAGTAAAAAAGTATGCTGCTAAACGTAAAGCTTTAAAAGAAGCTGGAGATTGGGAAGGTTTACAAAAATTACCTAAAAATGCCTCTCCTGTACGTTTACACAACCGTTGTAAATTAACAGGAAGACCACGTGGTTATATGAGAACATTCGGTATATCACGTGTAACATTCCGGGAAATGGCAAATTCAGGATTAATTCCAGGTGTGCGTAAAGCTTCCTGGTAATTAAATTTTGATTTTCTTAATTTTAGATCTAAAAATCCACAGTAATTGTGGCAAATTAAAATATAAATTGGTTGAAGGTTCGATTTTAATAAAAACGAAAACCACATCCGCAAATTAATATATATGAATACAGATCCAATCGCGGATTATCTAACTAGGGTTAGAAATGCAGTAAGCGCTGGCCATAGAGTGGTAGAGATACCAGCTAGCAAGCTTAAAAAAGAAATTACTAAAATATTATTTGACCAAGGATATATCCTTAGTTACAAATTTGAAGGGGATGATAAGCCGCAAGGCACTATCAAGATCGCTTTAAAGTATGACAGGTTAACAAAAGATCCTGTAATAAAAAAAATTCAGAGAATAAGTAAACCAGGTTTACGTAAATATGCAGGTTCTGGCGAATTGCCACGTGTATTGAATGGTTTAGGTATTGCAATCATATCAACTTCAGCTGGAGTTATGACTGGTAAGCAAGCAAAAGCTCAAAACGTAGGTGGTGAAGTTTTATGTTACGTATATTAAAAACAGAAAGAAATGTCAAGAATAGGTAAAAATCCAGTAAATATTCCAGCAGGCGTTACGGTTGATGTAAAAGACAACGTAATTACTGTTAAAGGAAAGATGGGTACGCTAACGCAAGAATTTTCTGATGTTACCGTAAAAGTAGAAGAAGGACAAGTAATTGTTGAAAGATCTTCAGATTTAAAGAACGAACGTGCAAAACACGGTCTTTACAGAGCACTTGTTAATAATATGATTTTGGGTGTGACTGAAGGTTGGACTAAATCATTAGAATTAGTAGGTGTTGGTTATCGTGCATCAAACCAAGGTCAAAAATTAGAACTGGCATTAGGTTTTTCGCATAACATCATTTTGGACATTGCTCCAGAAGTGGTTGTTGAAACCATATCAGATAAAGGTAAAAACCCAGTCATTAAATTAACATCTTTCGACAAACAACTTGTTGGCCAAGTAGCTGCGAAAATACGCGGTTTCCGTAAGCCAGAACCTTACAAAGGAAAAGGTATCAAGTTTGTTGGAGAACAATTAAGAAGAAAAGCAGGTAAATCTGCATAAGCAATAAGATTATGGCATTAACAAAAAAAGAGAAAAGAGATCGTATTCGCTCAAGAATAAGAAAGACGGTTGGGGGTACAGAACTTCGTCCACGTTTAGCTGTTTTCAGAAGCAATAAAGAAATCTATGCGCAAATTATTGATGATGTGAGTGGCAAAACTATTACCGCTGCATCTTCAAGAGATAAGGATATTGACGTATCTACCGCTAATAAAACTGAAGCTGCCAAATTGGTAGGCAAGGCAATTGCTGAAAAAGCCGTGAAGGCTGGAGTAGATGCTATTGCTTTCGACAGAGGCGGATACCAATATCACGGAAGAGTAAAATCACTAGCTGAAGGTGCACGAGAAGGTGGCCTTAAATTCTAAGCAATATGTATCAAGATTATAAAAACGTAGAATTAGTAAAACCGGGAGGTCTAGAATTAAAAGATCGTCTTGTAGGTGTACAACGTGTTACAAAAGTAACAAAAGGTGGTAGAGCCTTCGGATTTTCAGCTATCGTAGTTGTAGGTGACGAAAATGGAGTAGTAGGTCAAGGTCTTGGAAAGTCTAAAGATGTAGCAAGTGCAATTGCAAAAGCTATTGAAGACGCAAAGAAAAATCTTGTTCGTATTCCTCTTAACAAAGTAACATTGCCTCACGAACAAAAAGGAAAATACGGCGGAGCCCGTGTAAATCTTATACCAGCTGCACCAGGTACTGGTGTAATTGCAGGTGGTGCAGTGCGTGCGGTATTGGAAGCAGTTGGTGTTCACGATGTATTATCAAAATCACAGGGATCTTCTAATCCACACAACGTAGTTAAAGCAACTTTTGATGCTTTATTACAAATGAGAAGTGCCGTAACCGTTGCAAAACAACGTGGTATTTCCCTTGAAAAAGTTTTTAAAGGATAAAATTAGTTTACGATGGCAAAAATTAGAGTAACTAAAGTAAGGAGCGTTATTAAACGTCCTGAAAATCAGAAAAGAAATATGCTTGCACTTGGTTTACGTAAAATGAACCAAACCGTAGAGCACGACGATACCCCAACCGTTATGGGTATTATAAATAAAGTTAGACACTTGGTTTCTGTAGAAACCGTTTAAGCAATAATAAGATGAATTTAAACAACTTAAGACCTGCAAAAGGTTCGGTTAAAAATGCTGCCAAGCGTATTGGTCGTGGTCAAGGTACCGGCAAAGGTGGTACTGCAACACGTGGTCATAAAGGCGCTAAATCTCGCTCTGGATATTCCAAGAAAATTGGTTTTGAGGGTGGACAGATGCCAATTCAAAGACGTGTGCCTAAGTTCGGTTTTACAAACATTAACCGTAAGGAATATCAAGGTGTAAATCTTGATGTGCTACAGATGCTTGTTGACGATAAAAAAATTACCGATACTGTAAATTTTGAAACTCTAGTAGGTTTGGGTCTTGTTGGTAAAAGCGAAATGGTTAAGATTTTAGGAAGAGGAGAGCTTAAGGCAAAATTATCGGTAACGGCACATAAATTTACTGCCACAGCACAAAAAGCTATTGAAGCTGCCGGTGGTGCAGTAGTAACATTGTAATTAAACCTACCAATGAAATTTATTGAAAACTTAAAAAATGTTTGGAAGATAGAAGAATTGCGTAACCGTATTCTCCTTACACTTTCGTTATTATTGGTTTATCGCTTTGGCGCGCACGTTGTTTTGCCAGGGATTGATGCAGACCAATTAGCCTCTTTTTCGGGGAAATTTAACGCAGGCGGTATAGGTGGATTATTAAATGCATTTACTGGAGGCGCTTTTGCTAAAGCCTCTGTTTTCGCATTGGGTATTATGCCCTACATTTCGGCTTCTATTGTTGTTCAATTAATGCAAATTGCTGTGCCTTACCTTCAAAAACTTCAAAAAGAAGGTGAAAGTGGTCGCAAGAAAATCAATCAAATTACACGTTGGTTAACAATTGGTATATGTTTGGTACAAGCACCTAGTTATTTAGCAGGTTTATCTGCTTTGGGTGTTCCAGCTGAAGCATTTGTTGTAGGTCAAACAGCTTGGTTCTACATTTCTTCAACATTTATACTGGTAACAGGTTGTGTTTTTGCAATGTGGCTTGGTGAAAAAATTACTGATAAAGGTATTGGTAATGGTATTTCAATACTTATTATGGTTGGTATTGTTGCTAGATTACCACAATCCTTCGCTCAAGAATTTGCATCGAGGGTACTGGAATCTAACGGTGGTCTTATAATGATTCTTATTGAATTAGTTATATGGTTTGTAATAATCCTTCTTAGTATAATGTTGGTAATGGCAGTTCGCCAAATACCGGTACAATATGCGAGAAGAACTGCTAGCGGTGATTATGAGAAAAATATTTTTGGAGCGAGACAATTTATACCATTAAAATTAAACGCTTCTGGGGTTATGCCAATCATTTTTGCTCAGGCAATAATGTTTGTGCCTTCAGCAGTTGCAAGTTTGAGCACAAGTGATACGGCACAAACAATACAATCTACTTTTAGTGATATATTCGGATTTTGGTATTGTTTTGTTTTTGCGGTTTTAATTATCATATTCACTTATTTCTATACTGCTATTACGGTACCAACTAATAAAATGGCGGATGATCTTAAACGTAGTGGAGGTTTTATTCCTGGTGTTAAACCTGGAAGTCAGACTGGAGAATATTTGGATAAGATAATGTCTCAAATAACCTTACCCGGATCTATATTTTTAGCTTTGATTGCTATTATGCCAGCTTTCGCTGTAAAGTTACTTGGTATTCAGCAAGGTTGGGCATTATTTTATGGTGGTACATCGCTGTTGATTATGGTTGGTGTAGCAATAGATACAATGCAACAGGTTAACTCATATTTATTAAACCGCCATTATGACGGATTAATGAAGAGCGGAAAAAACAGAAAGGCAGTAGCCTAACCATTGGCAAGGTAATTGCACAATAGTTAGTCCTCAATCACAAATAAGTATTGATGATTAATTAAATAATTTTTAAAAAAGTAAATGGCAAAACAAAATGCAATAGAACAAGACGGAAGCATTGTAGAAGCTTTAAGTAATGCAATGTTTCGTGTTGAGTTGGAAAATGGTCACGTAGTTACAGCGCATATTTCAGGAAAAATGAGAATGCACTACATTAAACTATTACCCGGCGACAAAGTGAAATTAGAAATGAGCCCTTATGATTTATCTAAGGCTCGGATCACATATAGATATTAAATTGAAATCTTAATTGATTTCTTAGAATACAATTAAAAAGTAAATTAAAGACACAGATGAAAGTAAGAACATCCGTAAAGAAAAGAAGTGCCGACTGCAAGATTGTTCGCAGAAAAGGCAGATTATATGTAATTAACAAAAAGAACCCAAAGTTCAAACAAAGACAAGGATAAGTTATGGCAAGAATCGCAGGTGTAGATATTCCTAAACAAAAAAGGGGTGTAATCGCGTTAACGTATATTTTCGGTATCGGTAAAAGCCGTGCTCAAAATATACTGAAGAAAGCCGGTGTTGATGAAGACAAAAAAGTAAGCGAATGGAACGATGATGAAATCGGAAACATTCGTGATGCTGTTGGCTCTTTCAAGATCGAAGGTGAATTACGTAGTGAAGTTCAATTAAGCATTAAACGTTTAATGGACATTGGCTGCTACAGAGGTATACGTCATAGATCGGGTCTTCCGTTAAGAGGACAACGAACTAAGAACAACTCTCGTACCAGAAAAGGAAAACGTAAAACTGTTGCAAACAAGAAAAAAGCAACTAAATAATCCCTAGAGATATGGCAAAGGTTAACACAAAAGGTGCTAAAAGCACTAAAGCAGTTAAAAAACGTAAAGTAATCGTTGAGTCTGTTGGAGAAGCGCATATTAATGCATCATTTAACAATATCATCGTTTCATTAACTAACAAGAACGGAGATGTTATCTCTTGGTCTTCTGCCGGTAAAATGGGTTTCAGAGGTTCTAAGAAAAACACACCGTATGCTGCCCAATTGGCATCAGAAGATTGCGCAAAAGTTGCACACGATGCAGGTTTACGCAAGGTTAAAGTTTACGTAAAAGGTCCAGGAAATGGTAGAGAATCTGCCATTCGTTCAATCCACAATGCAGGTATCGAAGTAACAGAGATTATCGATGTTACACCAATGCCGCACAACGGTTGTCGTCCTCCAAAAAGACGTAGAGTATAATTTTATTCCCAACTAGCTTGGGTATCTTATTAAACAATTTCAATTTTTAACAAATATCAATCTGAAGGAATTCAGAATCTAAAGGATAAGTTAAGACCTTAATTTAGATTTCCTTCAAAATTAAAACCTAGAAATGGCAAGATATACTGGTCCAAAATCAAAAATAGCCCGAAAATTTGGCGAGGCTATTTTCGGAGAAGATAAAAGCTTCGAAAAACGTAATTATCCTCCGGGACAGCACGGAAACGCGCGTCGTCGTGGTAAAAAATCGGAATATGCTATCCAGTTAATGGAAAAGCAAAAAGCAAAATATACCTATGGTATTTTAGAGCGTCAGTTCCGTAATATGTTTAAAAAAGCAACTGCAGCGCCAGGAATTACTGGTGAAGTTTTGCTTCAATTATGTGAGTCACGTTTAGATAATGTGGTTTACAGAATGGGCATTTCACCTTCACGTAGCGGCGCAAGACAATTAGTGTCTCACCGTCACATTACCGTAAATGGTGAAAAAGTAAACATACCATCTTACCAATTAAAAGCTGGTGATGTTGTCGGTGTTAGAGAAAAATCTAAATCCTTAGTTGCGATTGCAGATTCATTATCAAACGCAAGCCACGTTTATGAGTGGATTACTTGGAATGGCGATAAAAAGGAAGGAACTTTTGTTTCTGTACCGCAACGTCTTCAAATTCCAGAAAACATAAACACACAGTTTATTGTCGAATTATATAGTAAATAATAAAATAATTATATTGGTATTTGGCCAAAGGATTTATAGTGTTCTTCAAACTTTTAAATCGCGCAACTAAATAACAATTAAAACGAAGAAAAAAATGGCAGTATTTAGTTTTCAGAAGCCTGATAAAGTAATAATGGTTAGTTCAACCGATTTCGAAGGACGATTTGAGTTTCGCCCTCTTGAGCCTGGTTATGGTTTAACTGTTGGTAACGCATTAAGACGCGTATTACTTTCATCATTAGAAGGTTTCGCAATTACTTCAATACGTATTGAAGGTGTTGATCACGAATTTTCAACCATCGCAGGTGTTGTTGAAGATGTAACAGAAATAATTTTGAACTTGAAACAAGTACGTTTCAAAAGACAGATTGATGAAGTTGATAATGAAACCGTTACTATTTCAGTAAATGGCAACAAGCAGCTTAAAGCTGGTGATTTTCAAAAATTCATTTCTGGTTTCAAGTATTGAATCCAGATTTGGTTATTTGTAATATGGACGGTAAAGTGAACCTTAATATGGAAATTACCATAGAAAAAGGTCGCGGTTATGTTCCTGCAGAAGAGAATAAAAAAGCAAACGCTCCGTTAGGTACAATCTTCACAGATTCTATCTACACACCAATAAAAAACGTGAAGTACAGTATTGAAAACTTCCGTGTTGAGCAAAAAACAGATTACGAGAAATTAGTTTTCGAAATAATTACCGATGGTTCAATTCATCCAAAAGATGCGTTAACAGAAGCTGCAAAAACATTAATCCATCACTTTATGCTTTTCTCTGATGAGCGTATTACGTTGGAAGCAGATGAAATTGCACAAACTGAAACCTATGACGAAGAAAGTTTACACATGCGCCAATTGCTTAAAACCAAATTGGTAGATATGGATCTTTCTGTAAGAGCATTAAATTGCTTGAAAGCTGCTGAAGTTGACACATTAGGTGACTTGGTATCTTTTAACAAGAACGATTTGATGAAGTTTAGAAACTTCGGAAAAAAATCGCTTACCGAGCTTGAAGAGTTGGTAAACGTAAAAGGCCTTAACTTCGGGATGGACCTTGCAAAATATAAACTAGATAAAGACTAGTTTTAAAATTTAGAAATGAGATTTGAAACATTTATGTTGGTTCAAATCTCATTTCTTATGAATAACAATAATTAAATAACGTCATATTTTGCTCCTCAAAATGGGTTGATGCAAGATGATGATTAAACCAAAAATGTCATGAGACACGGAAAAAAAGTAAATCACCTAAGTAGGCAAACAGCGCATAGAAAATCTATGTTAGCAAACATGGCTTGTTCATTAATTGAGCATAAGCGTATTAACACAACTGTTGCAAAAGCAAAAGCATTAAAGCAATTTGTAGAACCAATGGTTACAAAATCTAAAGAAGATACTACGCATAACCGTCGTATTGTATTTAGCCGTTTACGCCAAAAAGAAGCTGTAGCCGAACTTTTTAGAACTGTTGCCCCAAAAGTTGGCGACCGTCCAGGAGGTTATACACGTATTATAAAATTAGGTAATCGTTTAGGAGATAATGCAGATATGGCAATGATCGAACTTGTAGATTTTAATGAAATTTACAATGTTGGAAAAGCAGTTAAGAAAAAATCTACACGTCGTGGACGCAGTGGTTCGACTTCAAAAGAAGAAGGTGCTGAAAAAGTAGTTACAAAAACTACTCCGGCTAAAGCTACTGAAAAGAAAGCTGACAAAGAAGCAAAGAAAGAAGAGGAATAAATGATTTCAACTTCATAAATAACAAAGGGATTAGCGTTTTCGTTTATCCCTTTTTTTTATACTATTTTTGAAAAAGTTTTAAATTAATAGAAAAAGAAACTATAAACCTGAAACTAGAAAACCTTTTTATGAAATACCAAACACGAAAAAAAGCAATAATCTTACTTGCCGATGGAACAATTTTTTACGGAAAAGCAGTAGGAGATAAAGAAGGTTCTGCCTTTGGCGAAGTATGTTTCAATACAGGAATGACAGGTTATCAAGAAATTTTTACAGATCCTTCTTACTTCGGACAGTTAATGGTTACCACAAATGCACATATTGGTAATTATGGTACCAATGAAGATGAAGTAGAATCTGACGGAGTTAAAATTGCCGGACTTATCTGTAGAAATTTTAGCTATCATTATTCAAGGGAAAGTGCAGATGCTTCGTTGAAGGAATTTTTAGATAAAAGTAATCTGTTTGCAATTAGCGATGTGGACACACGCGCTTTGGTAAATTACATTCGGGATAACGGCGCAATGAACGCTGTAATTTCTACAGATGTAGAAAATATTGAAACGTTGAAGAAAAAATTGGCAGAAGTGCCAGATATGAATGGCCTAGAGTTGGCTTCAAAAGTTTCAACCAAGGAACCTTATTTCTTCGGAAACGAAAATGCTGAATTTAAAGTTTCAGCTTTGGATATTGGAATAAAGAAAAATATCCTTCGAAATCTAGCAAATAGAGATTGTTACATCAAAGTTTTTCCGTACAATTCTTCTTTTGAAGAAATGAGCGCCTTCAGCCCTGATGGCTACTTTTTGTCAAACGGTCCGGGAGATCCTGAGCCATTGCACAATGCTATTGCTTTAACCAAAGAAATTATTAAAAGCGAAACGCCATTATTCGGCATTTGTTTAGGGCATCAAATCTTAGCTTTGGCAAACGGTATTTCAACTTACAAAATGCATCACGGTCACCGCGGAATTAACCATCCAGTAAAAAATCTACTTACAGGAAAAGGCGAAATTACATCCCAAAACCACGGCTTTGCCATAAATAGGGAAGAAGCAGAGGCAAATCCAGAAATTGAAATTACACACGTTCATTTAAATGATCACACGGCGGCAGGAATAAGAATGAAAAATAAACCCGTATTTTCTGTGCAATATCATCCAGAAGCAAGTCCGGGTCCGCACGATGCTTCTTATTTATTTGATGATTTTCTTGAGAATATAAAAAAGTATAAATTGCAAATCGCATAAAGCTAAAATGCTGGAGATTAAACCTGCCAGTTTTAAAAACCTGGCAGGTTTGAAAGTCTAACCAATTTCAAATCAAATTAACCCTTCAACCTAATAATATGAGCATAATAATAGACATTCACGCCAGACAAATTTTCGATTCACGCGGAAATCCAACAATAGAAGTAGATGTAATCACAGAAAACGGATTTGTTGGTCGTGCAGCCGTTCCTTCCGGAGCATCAACCGGTGAGCATGAAGCTGTGGAACTTCGAGATGGCGGAAAAGCTTATATGGGAAAAGGCGTTAAAAAAGCTATGGATAATGTAAATGGGAAGATTGCCGGTACTTTATTGGGCGTTTCGGTTTTTGACCAATCGATGATTGATAAAATAATGATCGATCTTGATGGAACAAAAAATAAATCCAAATTAGGTGCAAATGCTATTTTAGGAGTTTCATTGGCAGCTGCAAAAGCTGCTGCAAATGAGTTGGGAATGCCACTTTATAGATATGTTGGTGGTGTAAGCGCAAACACGTTACCAGTGCCAATGATGAATATTATTAACGGCGGTAGCCACAGCGATGCACCAATTGCATTTCAGGAATTTATGGTTATGCCTGTAAAAGCAAAAAACTTTACGCACGCTATGCAAATGGGTTCTGAAATTTTTCATAATCTTAAAAAAGTACTTTATGATAGAGGTTTGAGTACAGCTGTTGGTGACGAAGGTGGTTTTGCGCCAACGCTAAAGGGAACTGAAGATGCGTTGGAAACAATCGCAAAGGCAACAAAAGCTGCAGGTTACAAATTAGGAAAAGATGTGATGATTGCATTGGATTGTGCTGCTGCAGAATTTTATGTAAAAGGAAAATACGATTACAGCAAATTTGAAGGCAAAGATGGTGTAAAAAGAACATCAAAAGAACAAGCAGATTATTTGGCTGAATTATGTGATAAATATCCAATTATATCGGTTGAAGATGGAATGGACGAAAATGACTGGAAAGGTTGGAAATATCTTTCAGAAAAAATTGGGCATAAAGTTCAATTGGTTGGGGATGATTTATTCGTGACAAATGTTGAAAGGCTTTCAAAAGGTATTTCAGAAAAAATAGCAAATTCAATTCTTATAAAAGTGAATCAAATTGGTACTTTGACTGAAACTATCGCTGCTGTAAATATGGCGCACAACGCTGGTTACACTTCGGTAATGAGCCATAGAAGTGGCGAAACGGAGGATAATACAATTGCAGATTTGGCAGTTGCTTTAAATTGCGGACAGATAAAAACAGGTTCAGCTTCAAGAAGCGATCGTATGGCTAAGTACAACCAACTACTCCGAATTGAAGAGCAATTAGGAGAAGTTGCTTATTTTCCCCAAGAAAAAGCATTTAAAATAAAATTCTAGATATTCACTTTTTTAGCGAAGAGCTTAAATTTTAAATGGCCTATTTCTCATAATGGATTTTCAATCTGTTATTTTTCAGTGAAAGCATTTCTTGACACATATTTAAGGATAATTTAACCTATCCGATATTCAAAGTATGTTAAAAAATGCGCTATTTTTTGTATTTTTAGCATTTAAATAAATAATAGAAAAGATTATAATATATGAGTAATAAAGCGACTTTTGAGATTGATGGTAAAAAATATGAATTTCCTTTAATAAAAGGTACTGAAAATGAAGTAGGTATCGATATTAAAAGCCTTCGTGGTGTTACGGATAGTGTAATTACTATAGATCCAGGTTATAAAAATACAGGTTCATGTGAAAGTGCAATAACATTTTTAGATGGAGAAAAGGGAATTTTAAGATATAGAGGATACTCAATCGAAGAATTGGCGGAAAAGGCCGATTTTCTTGAAGTTGCCTATCTGTTGATTTTTGGTGAACTACCAACAAAAGATGAATTGGACAAATTTCATAACGATATTAAAGGCCAATCTCACGTTGATGAAGATATTAAAAGAATTATAGACGCTTTTCCAAAGGCAGCTCATCCAATGGGTGTTCTTTCATCGTTAACTTCAGCTTTGGTAGCTTTTAATCCTTCTTCTGTAAATGTAGATAGTGATGAGGAAATGTACCGAGCTATTGTAAAAATACTTGCAAAATTTCCAGTATTAACAGCTTGGACATATAGAAAAAGACTTGGTTTACCTTTGGACTACGGTGATGAAAGTTTGGGATATGTGGAAAACTTCCACAAAATGATGTTCAAAAAACCTACAAAGGATTATTCTGTAAATAGTACAGTAGTTAATTCTCTTGACAAATTGTTAATCTTGCACGCAGATCACGAACAAAACTGTTCAACATCAACCGTAAGAATGGTTGGTTCATCACACGCAGGTTTGTTTGTTTCACTTTCTGCTGGTATTGCAGCACTTTGGGGCCCACTACACGGTGGAGCAAACCAAGCCGTAATTGAAATGTTGGAAGGTATAAAAGAAGATGGCGGCGATACCGCAAAGTATATGGCGAAGGCAAAGGATAAAGATGATCCTTTTAGATTAAGCGGTTTTGGACATAGAGTTTACAAAAATTTCGATCCACGAGCTAAAATAATTAAAAAGGCAGCAGACGATGTTCTTAATAATTTAGGAATAGAAGATCCTATTTTAGATATAGCTAAAGCATTGGAGAAAGAAGCTTTGGAAGATTCATATTTTGTAGATAGAAAATTATATCCAAACGTAGATTTTTACTCAGGAATAATTTACAGAGCGCTTGATATTCCTACGGAAATGTTTACACCAATGTTCGCATTGGGCCGTTTGCCAGGTTGGATAGCACAATGGCGAGAAATGCGTTTACGCAAAGAACCAATTGGTCGCCCTAGACAAATTTATATTGGTGAAACCTTACGTAGTTTCGTTCCGGTT
Source organism: Aequorivita sp. (assembly GCA_965219125.1). Lineage (GTDB taxonomy): Bacteria > Bacteroidota > Bacteroidia > Flavobacteriales > Flavobacteriaceae > JBBSOK01. The sequence goes on along the minus strand of CBDCMO010000002.1, from coordinate 1,287,347 downwards.
GAAAAAAGATAATTTTTTAATAAAATAATATAAAGCACCTGATTTATCAGGTGTTTTTTTTTGAAATAAACTTATGTATATTGGGCTTTAATTATTGTAACAGCATATGAGCTATATTTTTATTTTATGATAAAACTGAATATTAACAACGAAATTTCAAGATTGCGCGAAGTAGTTTTGGGCATAGCAAATAGTAACGGCCCAACCCCAAAACTTGAAGATGCTTACGATCCGAAATCTGCAATACATATAGCCGCTGGAACATATCCAATTGAAAGTGATATGATTGCTGAAATGGATGCGGTTTCAGCTGTATTCAAAAAATATGATGTAAAGATTTATAGGCCAGAAATAATTGAAGATTACAATCAAATATTTACACGGGATATTGCATTCGTAATTGAAGATAAATTTATTAAAGCAAATATTCTTGAAGACAGATCAAAAGAAATTGATGCATTGCAAAATGTGCTGGGCAATATAGATTCATCAAAAATTATAGAATTTCCTGAAGATGCACATATTGAGGGTGGTGATGTTATGCCGTGGGGAGAATATGTTTTTGTAGGCGCATATTATGGTGAAGATTATCCAAGTTATATTACGGCTCGCACAAATAAAAAAGGAGTTGCACATCTCCAAAAACTATTCCCCCATAAAAAAGTAAAATCTTTCAATCTTCGAAAAAGCAATACCGTTGCAGAAGATAATGCCCTTCATTTAGACTGTTGTTTTCAACCAATTGGAAAAGGGAAATGTATTATCCATAAAGAAGGTTTTTTAATTTATGAAGAATATAAATGGCTGCTGGATTTCTTCGGAAGTAATAATTGTTTCCATATTACAAAACAAGAGATGTATGATATGAATAGCAATATTTTTTCAATATCTGAAGAGGTCATTATTTCAGAGAAGAACTTTACACGCCTTAATGTATGGTTAAGAAAAGAAGGTTTTACTGTTGAAGAAGTACCGTATTCCGAAATTAGCAAACAAGAAGGATTATTACGCTGTACTACAATGCCGTTGGTAAGAGATTAATAAGTTAGCCATTTGAACTTGTGTTTCTTCATACTTAAATTATTTTAGTTTCGTTAATATCAAAATTTATCGACAATCACGTACTAAATCCGCTTTTTAATAGGTATGAATTTGCTTTATAAAATTTCTAAAAAAAATGATCAAGTACTAAAACTGATTAATCCATATTTACGTAAATATAACCCAACCTTTATTTCATGGTAACAATAATTGTGAGCTTTCTTAGTGCTTTTTTGATATTAGTGGTTTTTTTATTGATTAGGGTTTTAATGCAAAATAAAAAATTGAAGAATAAGTTAAGAGATGAGCGGTAATCTTTCCAATACTATTTCAATATTTCAATATTTATTTCAGATGGCTCAAATAAAATTGTCCAAATGCGAATTCTTGTTAATGTAATAAGTAATGCGATTCGAAGCGTAAAATACATCTAACAATCAATTTCTATAATTTTCCTTTTTTGGATCTAATTTCATTTTTTTTAGCCGAAATGACTTCTTTTTTTGATATGCATATTCAACAAAATTGCTCTCACTGATTTTTTAAGTGATAGTTGCATTATATTCTTCATTTCTTCTTGGTTGTAATTTTGATATATTTTAGTCGACATATTGAAATAACAATCTATCCAATCAAATGCAAAAACTCTATTTAAGTATTATATTTTTTTTAACGCTTACAGCCGCTTTTTCACAAGGAAAAATTGATGGTTTTTATAAGACCCAACATACAGGTTCAGTCGTTTTAGGCGTTGGTTTTGAAGATCCAAAAAAGTACCTTGCTGGAAATGATAAGTTGGATTTAAGCCGAAGTTTATATTACGTAAATCTGTACTCAGATTACGGAATTACGGATAACTTAAATGTTGCGGCTTCTTTGCCATTTTTAAGCAGCAACAAGGAAAGTAATTTTCAAGATGTTTCATTTATGTTGAAATATAAAGCATTTCAAACAAATTTTGAAAATGGAAGTTTAGAACTGAGCTTTGCAGCCGGTTTTTCCACGCCCGTAACTAATTATCAACTTGGCGGCTTAAATGATATTGGCCAACAAGCAACAATATTTGAAACCCGTGCAATGGCTCACTATAAATTTAATTCGGGTTGGTTTGCAACATTACAAAGTGGCTACTCCATTAAATTACAAGAAACCCCCAACAGCATTCCAGCAACATTAAAAATTGGAAAAGCAACTACAAATTTATATTTTGATTTGTATTACGATTACCAACATTCCTTTGGCGGCATCGATTATTTAGGAACATCAAAACCACAGAATTTTAAAGAATTTGGCGTAGATTTTCATAAAATTGGTGGTTCGGTTTACAAGCCTATTTCTGAAAAATTTGGAGCTTATGTAGCGCTATCTTATATAGTTGGCGGCCGCAACACTTTTGTAGGTGCAGCTTATGGTACCGGAATCGTTTATAATTATTAAGTTTGAACTGAACTTTTTTAAAAGGGCTGAAGCTGAATTAATTAAATTCTAATCTTGTATTAAGCCGAAATATTTTCAATTAAATAAAAATTTGAAGTCGGCTGAAACTAAATGATGCACCAATCCAGTATTACGTTTGTAATATCCATAATTTAAATCGACGCTTTTTAAGCCAAAATCCAATATTTTAAATTTTGTAAAAATATCGGTATAGTTTATTCCTATTCCATATTGATTTGCGCTAAACTTTGACAAATCATAATCTGACGTGTAATACGTAAGTGTTGAAGGCGCCTCATTATTGGCATAAAAATAGTCTGAGGCAGTTTGATTGTAAAATCTATAACTTGGATATAGTGTGAATTTTCCACCAACTTTAATTGGTATTTCAAGGCTTGCGGTGTGAGAATTTATGCCCCAATCATCAAAATAGTATCTATAATAAGCTCGGAGAATTACAAATTCGTTTACATAATAATTAAGTCTGCCGCCAACCGCGGTTTTAAATCTGCTGTCCGGCAAGCGTTCAATATCATCCGCCAATTGAAAAGCCTGTCTAAATCTGTTTGGTTTGTCAGCAAAATAAACCCGTTGAAATGGTGTTGAAAGCAAACCTTGCTGCTTAATTAAATCAACCGAAAGGGAAGCCTGCAAATTTTTTGAAAGTATTTGTGAAAAACCGAAACCTGCGGAATATGAATTTCTGCTTTTTGTGTCAAGTTGAATAAATGAAGGATCTAAACGTAATTCAATTGGATACAGAAGTTTCCAAGTATCAATATAAACAGTAGCATTTACACTTAATTCTGTATTTTTTTCATTAAAAAGGAAAGTATAACTACCACCAAAACCTGTTGAAAAATAATCGTATTCTGATGAAATTGAAACTTTTGCCCCAACAATTTTATTTCTATCATCGCTACTATGGCTATAATGAACGTTTCCTCCAGCCCACAAATCGCTTGAAGATGCGCCAGATGAGGCTGTAAAAGGATCGGCGTAAGCACCATCAAAAGGATCAATATTACTTGAAGAAGCTGATGTATAAGCTGAAACGCCTGCATCAATTGTTAAAACGTCATCTGCATTCAATGGTACTGAAACAACGAATGTGGGAGTTAGGTCAGTAAGTTTTTCACTTCCTAAACCGCCACTTACGGCAGCATTATCGCCATCTTGGGTATAATAACTCATCAAAAAATCTACTTCGGTAGTTTCAAGAACTTTCTTTTTATAAGTTGAAATTGAATCTTGTCCAAAAACAACATTCGTAGCAAAAATTAATGCTAAAGCAATTATACATTTCAAATTAATCCTTTTTAAATTATTCAATTACAGCCACAGCCACCGCCAGTTTTACCGCCATTGGCGCCAGATGCAGATTCTCTGTAAGCGTGTGCATTAACCTCAAACCGTTTTATTGGCTTGTCTATTAAAGCCATATCAGGATCATTTATATTTATTTTTTCATATTCTTTCACAATTGTGCAAGAATTGAAAACGCAAAGGAAGAGTACTAAAATTAAACTATATTTCATTTCTATTTTTTTAAATCTAGCACTATATTTTTTGAAGTGAAAATTTCACCATTTTCAGCGATGATAATACATTCTATCTGCGGGAGTTGTTCAATAAAATCCAATCCAACATCTTTACCCATTACAAAGATGAAGGTTGCTAGCGCATCGGCAATTTCAGCTTTTGGTGCAAATACAGTTGCACTTATTATTCCGGTTGCCGGATAACCCGTTCGTGGGTCTATAATATGCGTATAACGCACGCCATTAAAAGTAACATATTTCTCATAATTTCCCGATGTTACTACCGCATTATTTTTTAACGGAAGTAGGGCAAAAGCCTTGTCTTTATCCAATGGATTTGTAATTGCAACTTTCCAAAAACCGCCGTTGGGTTGTTTTCCCCATGTATTCATATCGCCCGAAGCATTTATAATTCCTGCTGAAACACCGACATCAATCAACATTTTCTTTGCGACATCTGCTGCGTAACCCTTACCAATTGCACCAAAGCCTATTTTCATTCCTTCCAACTTAAGGAACACAGTTGAATTTTCAGAATTCAAAATTATATTTTTGTAACCAACTTTAGCAACAGATTTTTTAATTTCAATAGTTGAAGGCATTTCGGTCATACTGCCATCAAACTTCCAGATTTTGTCCATTGAAGCAAAACTTATATCGAAAGCGCCATCGGTAAGTTTTGAAATTTCGATGCATCTTTCAATTAATTTGAAAAGTTCAGCATCTACTTTAACTGGTTTTATGCCAGCATTTCTATTAATTTCGGATGTTTGAGAATTGGCATCCCAAGAAGATATTAATTTTTCAATCCTCGAAATTTCGGTTACTGCAATATCTATATATCCATTGGCTTGCATTGAATCTTCTGCAACTACAGTAATATCAAATCTGCTGCCCATTAATTTTAAGGTTCGCTTAAAAATATCTTGCGCAAAAATTTGATGAAAGCCGAAAAAGGCAATAATTATAATAATGGATTTCTTCAAATTACTTTAAATAAGAGTCTATTTTTTTTATGTATTCCGAAGGAGTAGTTTTTTGATAGCCAGTTTCACCCAAAACTTTACCTGCTTTATTTAGAACAACAACGAAAGGAAAGTAACCTTGTTGATTATATTTTTCGGCCAAGGCATTATTTTTTATTTGTTGGGCAGTGGATAATGCATTCCCTTTTTTTCGTGGAAAATCTGCCAGCAGCATAATATAATGGTCTTTGGCATACGTTTTAAAAACATTTGTTGTCCAAATTTCGGTATTCAATTTTATGCACGGAGCACACCAATCGCTACCTTGAAAAACTAAAATAATATTCTTATTTTCTTGAACAGCTTTTGTTTTGGCAGTATCAAAATCTGTTTCCCATTCCTGAGGAAAAATTGACGAAGTAGTTAGAAGTAAAACAAAGAATGCAAAAACATTAATTTTCATAAGAGGATTATATTGAGATAACGCTCAACATTCAATTGTAGTGCCAAGATGACTATTTTATAAATTAATCAAGATTTTATAATTATTTTATTATGCTTTTTGATCATCGGCAGACGGTCCATAACTTCCCGGAACAGCAATATCCATCAATCTATAATATACGCCGAGTTGCGCTCTGTGATGTGTTATTTGGTTTAAGCCGTGTCGTATCGCACCATATTTGCTCCATTCCATAATTTTTTGGCCATTCATTCGAATGCTCCAATTTGGTTCTAAATCTTCAGCTTTAGCATTTTCCAATGCTTTTATTCCATCGGCATACTGCTTCTCCAAATATTGTTGAAGTTCTTCTTTATTGTTCGTTTTCTGCGGTTCATATCCTCCGGAAAAATCCAAAAAATCAGTAGTTAAAATAATTCCCGGCCAACCAAAAATATCAATTAAATGATTTGCTAATGGCATTAACTTCATACTTTTTTGGTGTGGAGCATAATCATTTTTATTATCTGGGAAATTTTGAAGAAACCTTTTAGTGATATTATATTCTTCGGTTAATTCATCTTTTAAATTTTGTATTGTATCCATAAAATATGTTTTTGATTTATTAGAAAACTTTTAAAATTTAAAGTTAGATAATATGCTAGAAATATGCGAAATTTTGAATAGAATTTTAGGCATAAATTACCCAAATAATTTTAATTTTTGAATTGTAAAATCACGTAAGTTTGTATTCTAAATTTTCTTCAAATTGGCAAAACAAATTACAGATACCATTTTAATGATACGCCCAGTTGCATTTAGAATGAATGAGCAAACTGCGGTCAATAATTTTTTTCAGGAAGACATCGATCTTAAAAATGCTGAAATTAATAGAAAAGCACAAGCAGAATTTGATGCGTTTGTAGATAAATTAAGAAATGTTGGTGTAAACGTACTAGTTGAAAACGACGATCTTAAAATGGATACGCCAGATTCAATATTTCCCAATAATTGGATAAGTTTTCATAGTAATGGCGATATAGGTTTGTACCCAATGTTTGCTGAAAATAGAAGAAGGGAAAGACGGGAAGAAGTTTTAATTCGTCTCGAAAATGAAGGATTTAAAATAAATAATATAATAGATTATAGCCCAGCCGAAGATGAAGGTTACTTTTTGGAAGGAACGGGAAGTATTTTGATGGATCGCGTAAACGATAAAGCATATTGCGCACTTTCACCGCGAGCGGACGAAGAATTATTCATAGAATTCTGTGAGGATTTTGATTGTATGCCCGTAATTTTTACCGCCAACCAAACAGTTGGAGGAAAGCGCTTACCAATTTACCATACCAATGTAATGATGTGCCTTGCAGAAGATTTTTGTGTTATTTGTCTCGATACTATTGATGATAAAAAAGAGAAGCAAAATGTGCTGCAACATTTAAAGCAGGATAACAAAGAAATTATTAAAATTACCGAAGCACAAATGCATCATTTTGCTGGTAATATGCTTCAATTACAAGGAAAAGATAAAAAGTTTTTAGTGATGAGCCAAGCTGCACATCAGGTTTTGAATGAAGAACAGATTAAGGCAATCAACAAACATTGTGAAATTTTAAGTAGTGATCTTACAACAATAGAAACCTGTGGCGGCGGAAGTGCAAGATGTATGATGGCCGAGGTTTTTCTTCCGAAAGTGTAATGAAATCGCACTTCGACTCCACTAAAAGACTGATCTAGATAATTTAATTAGTTTTCGAGAAAATCTCCAAGATAATTTTGAATGTTTATTTTTTTAAACATTTTTCAGTCCCCAACATTTTTTTACTGCAAACCGCCACTGCGACTACAAACTTATTTAGATATATTCCGAATCATCCCACCAAATATAAAATAGTGAAACGGTAACATTGAATACCAATATAATCTGCCCCAAAGTCCTTTTGGTCTAAATGTGGCGGTTTGGTGCAAAACATTTTTATTATCTATACAAAACTCTAACCAAGCTTCGCCGGGAACGCGCATTTCGGCAAATAATAACAAACGCATTTCTTTTTTATCGGCCAAGATTACGCGCCAAAAATCTAATGCATCACCATCATAAATTCTATCAGGATTTGTGCGGCCTCTCCGTAAACCAACACCGCCAACAAGTTTATCTATATAACCTCTAAATTTCCACAGCCAATTTCCGTAATACCAACCGCGTTTTCCGCCAATTGCCCAAATATTTTCCAATGTTTTTTCAGGATTTTCAAGCTTGACTGTTTTCTTATCAAACAAACAACCGTGATCGGGTACTTCAATATATTTACTTAATTCTTCGCTAAATCGGCCGCTTACCATACTATCGCGCCAGCTACTTACTACTTGATTTTGCTTTATTTTTTTGAAAGCAAGTTCAATAGCTTCGTGATACGTTATTGGTTGAATCCCCAAAATTTCTTGCAAGCGTTTATCTTTTGTAATAACTTCAACCCGCATACTATCTACCAAATTCAATGCTAATTTATAAGAAGTTGAGGTGACAAAATACAACCAATAAGAAGAGAGCTTTGGCGAAAGAAAAGGTACGTCCAAGATATATAATTTAAGACCCCTTATTTTTGTATATTCTTTCATCATTTGTCGGTAAGAAAGCACATTAGGGCCGCCAACATCAAAAGAGTCATTATAACATTTTTCATTGCCCAAAACACCAAATAAAAAGCTCAAAATATCACGTATTGCAATAGGTTGGCAGCGTGTTTTTACCCAACTTGGAGTAACCATTAAAGGTAATTTTTCACACAAATCCCGAATTATTTCAAAAGAAGCACTGCCCGAACCTACGATAATTGCTGCCCTTAAAACCGTTAAATTATAACTTCCTTCAAACAGAATTTCTTCTACATTTTTTCGGCTCCATAAATGTTTGCTGAGGTTTGTTTCATTCACAATTCCGCCCAAATAAATTACTTGTTTGCAATTAGTTTCAGCCATTAATTTATTAAAATTTATAGCTGATAGTTCTTCCTTTTCATCAAAATCTGACGTTGAAGCACTCATTGAATGTATCAAATAATATGCAGCGTCTAAATCTTTTGGAAGCAATTCAAGATTTGGCTCGTTCAAAAAATCTATTTCAACAATGCTTATTTTTTGACGCATTTCTGCGTCTATTGCTAGTCTTTTTTCGTTTCGAACGGCACAAATCAGTTCGTGTCCGTTATCAACCAAAATTGGTAAAAGCCGCATTCCTATATAACCATTTGCTCCGGTGAGAAGAATTTTCAAAATTGTTTTTGTTTAAATGTACATACAAAAGTGTAAACAATAATTAAAATTAGGCATCTTTATTATTTCAATCTTGCATATATCATTATCTTTAAAAACCTAAATTCCATCAATGAAAATCTTAAAAATCGTCTTATTAGTTGCAGGTGTTATCTTTATTCTACTAGGTTTGTACCAAGCTTTTGTTCCGCAAACTGTTGTGGCACTTGGGCCGTTGGAGATAAATGCAAAAGAAGGAATTAGCAATCAAACATTTGGGATGATTGGCCTTGGCATACTGGCGCTTGTGGCAGGACTTTTATTGAAAAACCGCAGATAGTTTATAAATCCTCCAATCTTGTTGGACTAGCTTCCGCTTTTAAAGCCAGGACTTTATTCATAAAATTATGTACGCCTTTGTCCTTTGCCTTTGCTTCAATTTTCACAAAATAGGTATCTAGATAAATTGAATATTCCTCAGCCTTTCCTTTGTATAAAACTAATTTGTAATAGGGTATTACGAGCGCATAAGATTCTAGCAAACTTCTAAACCCGACAATAATTCCGTTAGGCCGTAACTCGATATTGCACACATTTCGGTTGTTGTCCAGTATCATCAAATTATTAATTTGAACGCTTGTTTCAGTAATAATAAGCTTTGTTGAACCAATGCCGCGCATTTTAAAACGTTCTTTTATCGTAAATGGTTTGCCTACTAATACTTCAATTTTGCGCGTAACATCTTTATTGTTGTATGAAACATTTACAAGCATTTTTTTCTTTTAAAGATACTGAAAGCAACTTAATTGAAAATTTTAAAACAACTATCTTTGTCGCCCAAATGACAACTTATTCTGAAATATTTTAACAGTAAACAATGACGCTTCAGCAAAATATCGAAACCCAAATAAAACTCGCCATTCATAAACTGTACGGTGCCAATCTTGAAACGGTAGAATTTCAACCAACCCGTAAAGATTTTGAAGGCGATATTACCGTTGTAGTTTTCCCGATGCTTAGAGTTGTGAAGGGAAATCCTGCGCAAATTGGTCAGGCAATCGGCGATTTTCTGGTTGAAAATGTAGCTGAGGTTGAAAAATATAACGTCGTTCAAGGTTTTTTGAATCTTGTTTTAAGCGATTCGTATTATTTAGATTTCTTTAATTCGGTTGAAGATTTTTCAAAATTTGGACAAGGAGAAAATACGAATAATGCCGTAATGGTTGAATATTCTTCGCCAAACACCAACAAACCGTTGCATTTAGGTCACGTTCGAAATGTTTTATTGGGATATTCGGTTGCTGAAATTGAAAAAGCCGCCGGAAACAAAGTATATAAAACGCAAATAATAAACGACCGAGGAATTCATATTTGTAAAAGCATGTTGGCTTGGGAAAAGTTTGGAAATGGAGAAACGCCCGACTCTACAAATCTAAAAGGCGACAAACTCGTTGGAAATTATTATGTAAAATTTGACCAAGAATATAAAAAGCAAATTGCAACATTAAAGGAAAACGGTAAAACTGAAGAAGAAGCAAAAGCACAAGCGCCATTAATAATTGAAGCCCAAGAAATGCTTCGTAAATGGGAAGCGGGCGATGAAAAAACCGTTTCACTTTGGAAAAAAATGAATGGCTGGGTTTATAAAGGTTTTGAAGAAACATATAAAGCTATCGGCGTAGATTTTGACTTTTATTATTACGAAAGCGACACCTATTTATTAGGCAAAGATATAATTGAAGAAGGCATTAAAAGTGAAGTTTTCTTTAAGAAAGATGACGGCTCGGTTTGGTGCGATTTAACAAATGACGGTTTAGATGAAAAATTAGTTTTACGAAGCGACGGCACAGCAGTTTACATGACGCAAGATATTGGTACAGCCGTGCAGCGCGTAAAAGATCACCCAGACGTTGGCGGGATGATTTATACCGTTGGCAACGAGCAAGATTATCATTTTAAAGTGCTGTTTTTAATATTGAAGAAACTAGGTTATGCTTGGGCTGAAAACTTATTTCACCTAAGTTATGGAATGGTAGATTTACCTTCGGGAAAAATGAAAAGCCGTGAAGGAACCGTTGTAGATGCTGATGATTTGATTGCGCAAATGACTGAAACGGCAAGAAAAATTTCGGAAGAATTAGGAAAAATTGACGATTTTTCAGCTGAAGAAAAAGAGAAATTATATAAAATGATTGGTCTTGGAGCTTTAAAATATTACATTTTAAAAGTAGATCCAAAAAAACGAATCCTTTTCAACCCAGAGGAAAGTGTAGATTTTCAAGGAAATACGGGGCCTTTTATTCAATATACATATGCACGGATTCAAAGTATTTTGAGAAAAGCTGGCGCTTCGGCTCCGCTCAACCTGACAGATATAGTAATGAATGCAAAAGAAAAGGAGCTTATAAAAATAATACAGCAATATCCAGAAACAATACAATTGGCCGCGCAAAATTATAGTCCAGCCTTAATTGCCAATTACACGTATGATTTAGTTAAGGAGTTTAATAGCTTCTATCAAAATGTTTCAATTTTAGCAGCCGATTCTGAAAATGAAAAAATATTTAGAGTAAAATTATCCTCGGCAGTTGCCGAAATAATAAAATCTGCTTTCGGATTGTTAGGCATTAAAGTACCTGAGAGAATGTAATTATTTTTGTAATTCTTGAATCATAATAAAGAAATACCCAAACTTAAAAGTTTAAATTTGGGTGTTTTTCATATTATAAAATCTTGTTTTCAGTGAATTATAAAAAAATAATCAGCATTTAGTTTAACAATAATTCTTTAATAAATACATCGAATTTAGTTGGAGTTAATTTTTAAAAATTTATTTTCTCATAACTCATAACTCATAACTCATAACTCATAACTCATAACTCATAACTCATAACTCATAACTCATAACTCATAACTCATAACTCATAACTATTTCCCTCCGTACAATTTTATCCCATCAGCCTCATATTTATCACCTTTTATCCATTTTGGAGTAATTGGATCGTTCCCAATTAAACGGCCGGCAAGAACATAACTTCTAAAGAATTTCTCTAAATAATCATAATCCAAGGTTTGGGCTTCATCGCCTGCTTGGTGATAATATTTTGTTACTTCACCGTCAAAACTTCTAAAGCCCAATGAATATGTTGGTGCAGGAATACCCGCTTTTGCGAAATGAACATTGTCACTTCTGTCAAACAAACCTTGTTCTGGCGCAGGATCATCAATTGCTTCAATATCAAATGCGGTTGCTGCTTCTTTTATATTTTTTTCGGCCGTAGTTCTACCCAAGCCAATAATTGTCGCAACTTTCACATCATTATAACCAGCATTGTCGCTATTAAAACAGTAAACCATTTGCTTTAAGGGTAACGCAGGATGTTCAACATAATATTGACTTCCTAAAAGTCCTTTTTCTTCGCCCGTAAATAGAATGAATAAACCTGATCGTTTTGTTGGATATTTTGACAAATTTTCAGCCATACTCAAAACGGTTGTTACGCCAACTGCATTGTCGCGCGCGCCATTGTAGATTGTGTCTCCCGTTGCATCGGGCTGACCAACGCCAACATGGTCATAATGTGCAGAATATATTATAAATTCATTTTTAAGTTTGGCGTCTGTTCCTTCAATATAACCAACCACATTTTGAGATTGTATCATTTCAATTGTAGGTGCGTCCATATTAAATTCCATTTTAATTTTTGGATTTTTTGCCAGATTATTAGCAATTGTAGCGCCTGCATCCCTTACCCAAACATATGGCAAACCATCAGCCTTGTTATCTGTTGTTTGTGCATTTAGAACTTCAACTTTATCTCCATTCATTTCGTGATCTACATATCCCCAAATATTTTCATCTACATCAACCAACTCTGCAATACCAACCGCACCGTTTTTTTTTGCCAAGGCCGCTTTTTCGTCTCGTAGGCCAAACGCAGCTCTTGTATCTTTAGCTTTGGCACTTCCACCTTTAATTACAACAACTTTTCCATTTACATCTTTGTTGTTATAATCTTCGGTCATCCCAAAACCTAGATACATTCCAGCACCGCCAAAACCTATTTTTGCTGCGTTCATAACTGCCATTTGTTTTACATCTTCACCATTTAAATTAACATATACGGTTTTAGGCGCAGCTGTTTTCTTTAAAGGCACATTTTGGTAATAGCCATTTAAGCCTGCCACAGATTTTACGCCGTAACCTCTAAGTGTATTTGCCAAATAAGAAGCTGCTATTTTATTTTCGTGACTTCCAGTCTGTCTGCCCAATAATAAATCGTCTGTCAAAAAGTAAATATGACCTTCAATTTTATTTTTGTTTACGGTATTTTCTACCAATTGTTTATCGGTTTGTGCAAAAATTTGGGTGATGCAAAAAAGTAGGATAATTGCTGAAGTAATAGTTTTCATATATTTTTTTTAGGTTGAATTATTTTTATTGTTTTTTAAAGTGTCTAAATAAATTCGCTTTTTTTTAAATTTCGTCTAACGTCTAACGTCTAACGTCTAACGTTTCATTCATCCAAATGATAAATTTCCATAATATCTTTCAAAATTTTATCGAAATCTATTTTAAGATCTATCAATTTCCCGCTGTGAATATCAAAAACCCAACCGTGAACACGTAATTTTCTGGTTCGTATGGCTATTTGAACATCGGCCGTTTTAATAACGTTTACGCATTGTTCTTGAACATTAAGTTCTACCAAACGTTCGTATTTTTTATTTTCGTCGGTAATTTTTGCAAGTTCGGTTTTATGGATTCTATATACATCGCGAATGCCACGAAGCCACGGATTTAAAATTCCCAAATCCGCACTTTGCATCGCTGCTTTTACGCCACCGCAACCGTAATGTCCACAAACAACTATGTGTTTTACTTTTAATTGATTAACGGCGTAACTAATTACAGACATGGCGCTTAGGTCTAAATTGGAAACCATGTTGGCAATATTCCGTAAAATAAACGCTTCGCCGGGTTGTGCGCCCATCAATTCTTCCGCAGTTACGCGGCTGTCGCTGCAACCAATGTATAAAATTTCAGGACTTTGACCTTCGCCGAGCTGTGTAAAATAATCAGGTTGTTTTTCTAATTTTGAAGCAACCCAATCCTTATTATTTTCAAAAATCTGTTCAATATTCATACTAATGAATGCTTATTTTTTCAGTTTTTAAAGATAGGAAAATAGGTAGAATATTTTATTAAATAGAAATTTACTTCGGGTAAAACATCATTCTCCATTAGGAACAGATTAACAAATTGCTTAACAAATAAGGCGTATCTTCGCGGCTTAATAAGAAATTCAAGGTTTAAAATTCAAAATTCAAAATCTTCAACCTTGAATCTTGAACTAAATTTATGTCATTTAAATCTCTCGGGCTATCTGATGCCCTGCTAAAAGCAATTAGCAAAAAAGGATACGAAACGCCATCGGCAATTCAACAAAAAGCAATTCCATTAATATTAGAAGGTAAAGATGTATTGGCTTCGGCCCAAACAGGTAGCGGAAAAACTGCTGGTTTTGCTTTGCCTATCATTCAAAATTTAAATAGCGAATCTACATTACGAAAACGACCTGTAAGGGTTTTAACACTTACGCCAACGCGCGAATTAGCTGCACAAGTTGAAGAAGAATTTAAAGATTACAGCGAGTTTACGGATTTAAGAACTGCCGTAATTTTTGGTGGCGTAAATGCAAATCCGCAGATTAAAGCTTTGCGAAACGGAGTGGATATTTTAGTAGCAACGCCAGGAAGATTGTTAGATTTGGTAGGTCAAAACGCACTTTCACTTTCAAAAGTTGAATGTTTGGTTTTAGACGAAGCAGACAGAATGTTGGATATGGGTTTTATCCGCGACATCAATAAAATACTGGCTTTATTGCCAACCAAAAGACAGAATTTACTTTTCTCTGCAACTTTTTCAAAAGAAATAAAGCAGCTTACTAGCCAATTTATGCACAGCCCAATTATGGTTGAAGCTACGCCAGAAAACACAACGGTCGAAAAAATTGACCAACTTGTTTATAGGGTTGATAAATCTGAAAAAACCGATGTTGCAATTAAATTGATTTCTGAAGGAAACTGGCAACAAGTATTGGTTTTTACAAGAACAAAACACTGTGCAAATAGACTAAGTGAAAAGTTGGAAAAGGCCAAAATATCTTCTGCCGCAATTCACGGAAACAAAAGCCAAGGTGCAAGAACACGCGCTTTGGAAGGTTTTAAAAGTGGAAAAGTTAGAGTTTTGGTTGCAACAGATATTGCAGCGCGCGGACTCGACATACCTTTATTACCACACGTAATTAATTACGAATTACCAAATATTTCTGAAGATTATGTACACCGAATTGGACGAACAGGTAGGGCAGGAGCAAGTGGTGAAGCAATTTCTTTGGTAAGTTTAGATGAAGTTGGTTATCTACGTGATATTGAAAAATTAGTAGGCGAACGCATTGAAACTAAAACGCTAGATAACTATCAACCAACCGAAACAATGGCTCAAGTAAAAGCTGAAGAAGCAGAAAAAAAGCGCGAAAAAGCTGATAGAATTAAAGCGATACGTGCTAAAAAACAAGGTGGCGGAAGTAACAGAAGTAGAGATAGTAAAGGTTCTGGGAGAAGGAATAGATAACTTCATCTTTTTTCCTTTAGGAATTTAAATGAAAAATCCCAAGTCACGCTGAGCCTGTCGAAGCGCACACTGTTCCGAAATGTTGGGAGTCGAAGCGTGTCTTCGACAAGCTCAGACTGATAACCTAAACTTTAATAAAAACTAAAACGTCACGCTGAGCCTGTCGAAGCGTAACCCAAAACCAACTGTAACGATAGTTGGTTTTTTTCGACCAACTATTTAAATCTACAAAATCAGAATTACCGTTTATGGCTAAGTCTTCGGAAGAATTTACTTTTTATTTTAATGTTGAAGCAATTGATGAAGTTAAATGGAATTCAGTTGTTGACAATTCGAATATTTATCTTTCCCTTCCGTATCTATCGGCTTTGGAAAAAGGATTGCAGTCTGATGTAAAACTGATTTATATTTTGGCTTTAGATGCTTCAAAAAAAGCGATTGTTGCTGGAGTTTTTCAGATTGTGAAATTTACTTCAAAACAAAAATTTGATGGAAATATCGTTTATAAAATTCTTCAAGATTGCAGAAAAACGGATGATAGTGTTTCAATAAATTGCTTGGTTTGCGGCAATATGTTTGCAACCGGCGAAAATGGAATTGCATTTTCAGATAAAATTTCAAAAAAACAGGCAGTTGAAATAATGGCGAATGCCGCCAAAAAGCTTTCGAAGAATTCTAAATTTGAAGATAGTTTTGATGTTATTTTGTTTAAAGAATTCTGGAATAATCATGAATATCTTTCAGCTTTTGAGGAAGAAAAGTTTAGGCCTTTTCAGATTGATGTGAATATGGTTTTGAATTTAAGTAAATCTTGGAAATCACTGGAAGATTATTTAAACACTATGAAAGCCAAATATCGAACCAAGGCAAACAGCGCATTTAAAAAGGCTGAAAAGTTGGAAATCAAAACACTTTCTTCTACCGAAATTGAAGAAAGTTTGGAGCAATTAGACAGATTATTTATAAATGTTCTTGAAAAAGCACACTATTCGTACGGCGAAGAATATGTAAAATGTTTGCCATACTTAAAATCGAATTTAGGTGAGAATTTTATATGCCGAGCGATAATTTTAGAAAATGAAATTTTGGGTTTTAGCGCAGCAATAATCAATAACAATTGTCTTGAAGCAAATTATGTTGGGATTGATTATGAGTACAATACAAAATATGCAATCTACGAACGCCTGCTTTACGACTACGTTGAACAAGCAATAAATCTAAAAGTAAACCAACTTCATTTAGGCAGAACAAGCGAATTGATTAAAAGTGCATTGGGCGCAAAACCAGAGCAAATGACGCTGTTTGTAAAACATCGCTCAAAAGTTAAAGACATATTTATAAAACCATTTCTTAAAACAATAAAGCCTGCTCAATTTGAGTTGCGAAAGCCTTTCAAAGAAATAGTTTCTGAGGCATAATCTTATGCACTTTTTCAAATAATTTTCGTTAATTATTATTTCAAAAAACGAAAAGATAAATCGGTTTCCCTAATTTGTCATCTATCCGTTAGAATGTTATCTTTGCAGCCCTACTTTGCAATGTAATTTGATGTATTTCAAATATATGTTTCTGCGAAGATTACAATTCAAAATACCATAAAAATCACTATATGTTTAATAGTTTAAGCGAAAAATTAGATAAAGCCTTACACGTTTTAAAAGGCCACGGAAGTATAACCGAAGTTAACGTAGCAGAAACCTTGAAGGAAGTGCGTCGCGCCCTTTTGGATGCCGATGTTAACTTTAAAATTGCCAAAGATTTTACAAATACCGTAAAGGAAAAGGCGTTAGGGCAAAACGTTTTAACCACTTTACAACCAGGCCAATTAATGGTTAAGCTTGTAAAAGACGAGCTTACCGAACTAATGGGCGGCGATGCCGAAGGTCTAAATCTTTCAGGAACGCCAAGTGTAATTTTGATGTCGGGACTTCAAGGTAGTGGTAAAACTACTTTTTCCGGTAAACTTGCCAATTACCTTAAAACCAAGAAAACTAAAAAACCACTTTTGGTAGCTTGTGATATTTATCGCCCGGCGGCGATTAATCAGTTGCACGTTGTTGGCGACCAAATTGGGGTTGAAGTCTACAGCGAACCAGAAAATAAAAATCCAGTTGAAATTGCTCAAAATGCAATAAAACACGCAAAGCAAAACGGCTTTAACGTAGTAATTATAGATACCGCTGGTCGTTTGGCAATAGACGAAGCGATGATGGCGGAAATTGCTGAGGTTCATAAAGCCGTAAACCCGCAGGAAACTTTGTTCGTGGTTGATGCAATGACAGGTCAAGATGCCGTAAATACGGCAAAAGCATTTAACGAACGTTTAAATTTTGACGGCGTTGTGCTTACAAAATTAGATGGTGATACACGCGGTGGTGCGGCGATTTCAATAAAAAGTGTGGTTGATAAACCAATAAAATTTATCGGTACCGGCGAAAAGATGGATGCGATTGATGTATTCTACCCAAGCCGTATGGCAGAGCGTATTTTAGGAATGGGTGATGTTATCTCTTTAGTTGAAAGGGCGCAGGAACAATTTGATGAAGAGGAAGCAAGAAAAATTCAGAAAAAAATTGCCAAAAATCAGTTTGGTTTTGACGATTTCTTGAGCCAAATACAGCAAGTAAAGAAAATGGGAAGCATGAAAGACCTTGTAGGTATGATTCCCGGCGCAGGCAAAGCACTAAAAGATGTTGATATAGATGATGATGCTTTTAAAGGTATTGAAGCAATAATCCACAGTATGACGCCAGGCGAACGTTCGGTTCCTTCAACCATAAACAGTAGCCGCAAAAAACGAATCGCAAAAGGAAGTGGAACAGATGTTCAGCAAGTAAACCAACTTATGAAGCAGTTTGACCAAATGAGCAAAATGATGAAAATGATGCAAGGCGGCGGCGGTAAGAAGATGATGCAGATGATGGGGAAGATGCGCTGAAAAATTAGTTTTCAGTCTCAGTCGCAGTCTCAGTAAAAGTTGCATCTTCGATAAATATTTAATTATGGATTTTAAACAGTTGATGGCTTATCAGAAGTCTTTTGTTTTGGGGATGGCTATATTTAATGCTTCAAAATTATTTCCAACGGAAGAGCGATATTCATTAACAGACCAAGTTAGAAGAAGTTCCCGCTCTGTTTCATCGAATATTGCCGAAGCATATAGAAAGAGAAGATTTCCGAAACATTACATTAGTAAATTGACGGATGCAGATGGCGAAAATTCAGAAACAAGTGTTTGGCTGGATTATGCTTTTGAATGTAATTACTTGATAAAGGAAGAGCATCAAAAATTCACACAAGAAAATATAGAAATAGGAAAGCTAATTAATTATATGATAAAAAACCCAGGAATATTTGGAGTTAAAAATGAGTAATTTTCATTGAAACAAAATCTAATTTAAAACTTGGGTAGTGGCTAAATTGAAAGCTCAGTAAATCCGCTGAAAAATTTTAATTACATTACAAAATAAAATAATAAATCACAATCTAAACTGCGACTGCGACTGAGACTGCGACTAATGCAATAACCAAAGTAAAATAAGCTAACTAAAAAATCCACCCTATTACATGACCATACTAGACGGTAAAAAAGTAAGTAACGACATTAAAGCCGAAATCACAGCTGAGGTCGACAAAATGCGTGAACGTGGCGAGAAAGTTCCTCATTTGGCCGCAGTTATTGTTGGGGACGATGGTGCGAGTTTAACGTATGTTGCTAGTAAAGTAAAGTCTTGCGAGAAAGTTGGGTTCGAATCTACTTTGGTTCGCTTACCGCATACTACGAGTGAGTTTGAGTTACTTCAAAAAATAAAGGAACTTAATGAAAACGATGATATTGATGGTTTTATCGTTCAGTTGCCTTTGCCGCCACAAATAAACACCCGCAAAGTTTTAATGGCGGTTGATCCAAGTAAAGATGTTGATGGTTTTCACCCAGAAAATTTCGGAAAAATGGCGTTGGATATGAGCACATTTATTCCTGCAACACCATTCGGTATTTTAGAATTATTACAACGTTACGATGTGGATACAAAAGGTAAACACACCGTAGTTATTGGCAGAAGCCACATAGTTGGTCGCCCAATGAGTATTTTAATGAGCCGTAAAGGTTGGCCGGGAAATAGTACGGTTACCTTAACACATAGCAATACAAAAAATATTGCGCAAATAACCACGCAGGCAGATATTATAATTTCCGCACTCGGCGTTCCGGAATTTCTTAAAGCTGAAATGGTAAAAGATGATGCAGTAATAATAGATGTTGGTATTACGCGAGTTGAAGACCCAAATAGCAAAAGAGGCTATGTACTAAAAGGCGATGTAGATTTTGAAAATGTAAGCAAAAAAGCTTCATTTATTACACCCGTTCCTGGAGGTGTTGGCCCGATGACAATTGCGATGTTGTTGAAGAATACCTTGTTGGCACGCGAGCAGAGAAGGGCTGGAGATTATAAAATTTGAAAATTCTTTTAAAATTATGTAGTAGTAAAATAGAAGCCATCTCAATTTAAGATGGCTTTTATAAAAATGTCTTGATTTCTAAAATGGTTTTAAATCCCTTTCCCTTCCTTAATTTTAAAGTCGAGATATTTGTGTAAATCGGTTTCAATCCAACCAACACAAATAGATAAAACACCAATATCATCAATGTAACCTAGGCCTGGTATAAAATCTGGAATTACGTCCATCGGGTTTAATACGTAAAGAAGTGCTAAAACTATAGTTGCAATTGTAAACCATGGAATTTGTGGGTAGTTGCCATTTTTAATATCCTTTAACATCCCAATCATTATTTTACCGAGTTGTGCATACTTTTTTAATGAATTTGCACCACTGAATTTCTTGTTGATGGCTTCTTCATTTTTCATTACCACTTCAACATCTTTTTCGTCAATCTTGGTAACTTCACCTTCCAAATATTCCTCGGAAACAGTCTCATCACGGTTTCCCGGATTGAAATATAATTTATCTATAAAATTGGTTATTGAACTCATATCGGTTTTTTTTCAGTTTAAAGGTAGCAATTTGAAGACCACAAAAAGTTTAAAATTTTGTTATAAATATTGAAAAAGCAAAACATTTAAGTAATAACAACAAAATAAGATACAACAACCAATACAATTTAAGATTTCTGGGATTTTTACCAAAGCAAACTTTTGTCAATTTAAACATAAAAGATCTATGCTTGGCAATAAAATTGTAGCTGTGGTCGCTACAAAATTTGAACAATAGGTTATGCTCGTATAATGAATTCCAATTAAAGTTAATCTTGCGCGAATAGTACAAACATTTATAAATTGAATTTGGACCACTAAAAATCAATCCGTCAACTTCAATAAATCTTGAAGCCTTTTTAAATTCTATTTCTGGAATATCGCCAAAATGATAAGAGAGAGTTTGATAAGTTTGAAATTTTACATTATTTGAACATTTATCTTTCAAATAATGTATCCAATATTGACAGAAATCACATTCTCCATCCCAGACCATCGTTGGCTTATCCATTGAAAATGCGGTACGTTCAATTTTTGTGAACACGCTTGAAATTAATAGAAATAATAAAATTATTTAAGCGGCAAATTATAATCGCTCCTCACCATCAATTTCGGTTCTCTTACCGTATTCGTCTTTATAAATTTTAACAATTACCATAAAAAGACTGATTAATAGGGGGCCAAAAATTAAACCGATAAAGCCAAACAAGGGTACTCCAACAATTACGCCAACAAGCGTAATAAGTGGGTGCACATCATCCAATTTCTGCAGAACATACAGTCTTATAATATTGTCCGTGCTTCCAACAACAATTAATCCGTATAGAAGAATGCCCCATGCAGAAAAAGTATCTCCAGCGGATAATGTTACAATAAAAACGGGTAAAATTCCCAATAAAGTGCCCACAAATGGTATCATTGAGCCAATTGTAACAATAACGAACCAAAAAAATGGATTCTCTATCCCAAAGATTAAAAAGCCAATTAAAGCAATTATTCCTTGAGCTACAGCCACCAATGGAATTCCGATTGCGTTAGAGCGAACCATAACCTTCACTTCTTTGCCTATTTCGCTTAAATTATCACGCTTTAATGGAATATACTCTCCAAGCGACTCCTTCATTGAATGCTGGTTCACAAACATATAGTACAGCATAAAGTACATTAAACCAATTGCTATAAAAGCATTAAATGTACTTCCTGCCAAACCTTGTAAATTACTTGAAAGCCACGATGTTATTGCGCCTGTATCTATTTGCGAACTTAAATCGTACCCAAGTTTATCTTCAATTTTTCCTAATTGGTCTTTAAAAGCGCTAACTACTTCTTCACTGTTTTTTACCGCTTTCCCTATCTTATTTCCCAACATTAAAACTACACCGACAATTGGAAGCAGGATTACTACAAAGGAAAAAAACATGAGTACTAGAGCAGCTAATGATTTATTCCATTTTCGCTTAACAACTAATTTGGTCATCCATTTTCTCATCAAAACATAAATAGTAATGGCTCCCAAAATCCCAGTTAAATAGGGCAGCATTTCGGCAAATATTAAACCTCCCAAAATGAGGATTAATAGCAATACAAATATTTGACGTATCGTTTGTGGCGCAATTCTATTCATAACTGTATTATTTTGCAAAAAGTTGATCTAAATTATTAAATGCTTTAAACTCCAAGGCATTGCCTGAAGGATCTTTAAAAAACATAGTGGCTTGCTCACCAATCTCTCCTTCAAATCTAATGTATGGCTCTATTATAAATTGAATTTTTTCCTTTTTCAATTTTTCAGAAAATGTATGAAATGTTTCCATATCCAATACAACTCCAAAATGGGGAATTGGTACATCTTTACCATCAACTATATTAACAGATTCGTCAGTTTGAACTGGTTTTTCCTTCAAATGGATTACAAATTGATGACCAAAAAAATTGAAATCTACCCAATGATTACTGCTTCTTCCTTCTTCAAGGCCAAGAACATCCCTATAAAATTGTCTAGATTCTTCAAGATTATAAACGGGTACGGCTAGATGAAAAGGTCTTAAATTGTCCTTCATTTTTTTAATATAATTTTGTTAGGGGAAATAGAATCTGGACTATGCGTCCGTATCTTTTCTATTTTTTAGAAGACCAATGCCCGCAAAAAAGAAGACAATACCTAAAATGATTAAAGCCCATTTGGCATTGCCCAAATTTAAACTTCCAAATGCTGCAATTATACCCAACACAAGCCCAATTCCTCCGGCAAGCGTTAAAATTAAACCTAAAATTTTGATCATAGTTGTTAGTTTTTATTTAAGAATTAAAAGTAAAAGAAAGTCCCGAACAATCGGGACTTATTTAATTAAATTTTTGATGACAAGGCACCAAATTTAGCTGAGATTGTATTGAAAAAAATTTCAATACAATCTATTTTTTTTCAGTTTCCGCATCTTTTTCGTGATCCCAACCAATCATAAAAATTTTAAAAGGTGCGGTATCCGGTATTTGAGAAACTTCTATATCACTCTCCAAATTATAACGTATTTCTTCCGGCAAACTCATTTTGTCCACCGTTACGTATATATCAGAATCTTTAAGGAAAACAATTATTGCGTTTTGCATTGTTTGCACATTTGCAACGGTGTAATTTGCCTTCAAATCTTTAAATGTGCTGTTGGAATTTAAACCTTTTTCTGTTTTATACCGGTTATCAAAAATTTGAACGTATGATATTTTACTAGCCGAATCATCATCAATTTCTGGCGTAATCAACATCAATTTTTTGCCTTTTTTGTCATAAACTTCAACTTCGCCAATGGTTTCCAATGCATCTTTTGGCGTATCTAACTTTACAATACTGTCATTTGCAAATATTGAATCTAACTGATGCATCTGCGTGTTTTTTGATAATCCGCCAATCTCACCATTTTTAATCATAAACGGATCTTTATCTTTTTTACATTGAACAAATGCTATTGAAATTAATAAACTTAGAATAACTGTCTTTTTCATATTTTGCCCGCGCAGGCGGGTATCTTTTAAATTAAACTTTACTTTTTTCTACTTGTTGAAATTACTTCAATAATTTACTCAGAATCCCAAAAACACCGCGAATAACCGTTGCGCTGGTCAAAACTTTTATCAACGGATTTTGAGCCGTACTTCTGCGGGTTGAGCTGGTGCGACGGCTATTATAATTTCTATTTTTTTCTGCAGCCTCCCGTTCTTCTTTTGCTTTCTGTATTGCCTCTTCTTTATTGGCAGTTTCAATTTTTTCGGTTAACATTTCATAAGCACTTTCCCTATCTGTATGCTCGTTGTATTTTTTGGTAAGTTTTGAGCTAGCCAGCAAATCTTTAAGTTCGGCGTCTTCCAAAATATCCATTCTGCTCATTGGCGCACGGAGCATAGTTGCGGCCAGTGGCGTCGGGATTCCCTTTTCATTTAAGGCACTAACCAAAGCTTCCCCAATTCCTAAGGATGTTAAAACTTCGTCGGTTTTATAATATTCTGAAAGTGGATAGTTTTCTGCCGTTAATTTTATTGCCTTTCTATCTTTCGCCGTAAAAGCACGCAAGGCATGTTGAATCTTTAAACCTAACTGACTTAAAACAGCGTCCGGCACATCGGTTGGATTTTGTGTTGCAAAGTAAAGACCAACACCTTTTGAACGTATCAATTTTACAATACTTTCTATTTGATTGAGCAGTGCGCTGCTTGCTTCATTAAAAATTAAATGCGCCTCGTCAATAAAAATTACAAGTTCTGGCCTGCCACTATCGCCTTGTTCAGGGAATGTTGAATATATTTCAGCCAACAAACTCAACATAAATGTTGAAAATAATTTCGGCGTATCTTGTATATCCGTAAGTCTAACAATATTTATATAGCCTTTTCCGTCTTCATCTATCCGAAGCAAATCTTGCGGGTCGAAGGAAAGTTCGCCGAAAAATTTATCCGCACCTTGTTGCTCCAATTCTACCACCTTTCTAAGTATTGATCCTGTTGAAGCAGCAGAGATACGGCCGTAATTTGCTGCAAGTTCATCTTTGCCCTCTTCGGTTGCATATTGTAGTATTTTTTTAAAATCCTTCAAATCCAGCAACGGGTATTTATTATCGTCACAATATTTAAAAAGAACGGAAACGATTCCAGATTGTGCTTCGCTCAATTCAAGAATACGTGATAATAAAACGGGTCCAAATTCACTAACTGTCGCACGAAGGCGAACGCCATTTTGTTCGGAAAGTGTAAGTATTTCAACAGGAAATTTTGAAGCTTTGTACGGAAATCCAATTTGTTCGTGGCGTTCGGCAATTTTAGCATTATCGGTGCCTGGCTGTGCAAGTCCACTTAAATCTCCTTTAATATCCATCAACAAAACCGGAATTCCTTTTTCTGAAAGGTTTTCGGCAATTATTTGAAGTGTCTTTGTCTTTCCGGTTCCAGTTGCGCCTGCAATAAGGCCGTGACGGTTCAACGTTTTCAACGGAATTTTTACAAAAGCATTGGTTACCGTTTCGCCATCCAGCATTGCGGCGCCAAGATTAATAAAATCGCCTTTGGTTGCATAGCCTTCGTTAATGTAGTCCAGAAAAGTTTGCTTGTCTGCCATCTTTAAAATTTTGTTCAAAAGTAACAATTTTTAAAGCACCAAAAATTTAAATTCGAATACCTAAATTCAAATGAAAGTTTGTTTTAGATTTTGATTCTCGTTATTTTAATTTTGGAGATGCTAGTTTTTTTATTGACTAACAATAAATCATAAATTTTTAAGATCAAGATTTCTTTTCAATATAAAAGTTGGATGATCCAGCGCTTCGCATAGTTACGTTGAATGTGCCAGCAGCTTGAATTGTAGAAATTGTAATTACGTCATTAGCATTTAGTTGAAGTGCTTCAGTAATGTGAATTGAAGAATCATTGTGGCCATCAGCCCTTCTAATATAGCCAGTCGATCCAAATGTACCAACTGCATTTCCGTTTACAAGAATTCTCATATCTGGAGCAACTCGAATAGTTGCATTATTTAAAGCATTTAGTGAAACATTTAAATGTATTAAATATCTGCCAGCTTGTGCAACCGTTATTTGATTTCCTGTTACGGTGTAAAGCGTTGGGTTGTCATTCCAAATTAGATTTCCAAATATTGGAAGATCTATTGCCGCAGTTTGATTGACGTCTGTTGTAGTATTACTATTTGAATATTTTAAAGATTGGCCGGTTGTATTCAAGGAATTCCATACTGGAGATGCAGGCGTATTGGAATTATACTGAAACACATTTGTTCCCGTATTGAATATAATTAGGCCGTTTGCTGGAAGGACAATGGCATTTCGTTGTGCAGTAGTCATACGCGGCATTAGCATTCCTTGGGTAGTAGATGTAACATCCAATACTGAAGAGGTGTCAGGATTCGGGTTTCCAATACCCACTTGAGAAATTGCAAGCGAGGAACAGAGAATACACAATATAAAAGCAATTTGGGTAGTCTTGAAAATATTCATTGAGATTTGTAAAATTTAATTTAGGTAGGGAAGGTAATAAAAATTACGGATTTAATGAGGTTTTGGTTTTCTTATGTTCGTTTTTTCTACCTTTGCAGGCTATGCAAGAGGAGATAAAAATAAAAGTTGAAAGCGGTTTGATGCTTCCATTAATGGAAGAATTTTACACCATTCAGGGCGAAGGTTTTCATAAAGGTACAGCGGCGTATTTTATAAGAGTTGGCGGTTGCGATGTAGGTTGCCATTGGTGCGACGTAAAGGAAAGTTGGAATGCAAATTTGCACCCACCAACGTCAATTGAAAAAATTGTTGAGAATGCCAATAAATATTCTAAAACAATTGTAGTTACGGGAGGCGAGCCACTAATGTGGAATATGAACCCGCTTACAAATGCATTGAAGAATGAAAATATGCAAATTCATATAGAAACTTCGGGCGCTTATGAATTAAGCGGAAGTTGGGATTGGATTTGCCTTTCACCAAAAAAGATGAAACTCCCAACCGCTGAACTTTACGAAAAGGCACACGAATTAAAGGTAATAGTTTTTAATAAAGACGATTTCCGTTTTGCAGAAGAGCAGGCTGAAAAAGTAAGCACGGATTGCATTTTATACCTACAACCGGAATGGAGCAAACGGGATAAAATGATTCCGTTAATCGTGGAATACGTAATGCAAAACCCAAAATGGAAAGTATCATTGCAAACACATAAGTATCTAAACATTCCGTAATATACCGCAATAAAAAAAATACCCCAAAATGAATTTTGAAATTCATTTTGGGATATTTTTCATAAACTATTTAGGGCAAATGCAGAAAATTTTATTTTTGCTTACTGCCTATTTACTAAGCATAAAAGGTATTTCTACAAATTCATCATCCCAACCAATCATTAATGTTGTTCCTGAGGTTTCAGGTTTAAAAATCATAGAAAGTGATTCTACGGGTGCCGCGGTATGTTTTGTTTTTACATTCATTCTAGCTACGTCTTTATCAATTTTATAGCTATAAGCGCCCCAAACATTTGTGTCGCTGTTTATTATAATTGTCCAATTATCTTTATTGGGTATTGTGTATAATGTATAAGTGCCGGGATTAAGTTTTGTTGTTCCAAACATTAACGATTTGTATATTGTTAATTCTGTAGCTTCATTAGCTCCGGTTCTCCACACCGCATCATAAGGAACCAAATCGCCAAAAATGTCACGCCCTTTTTTTTGCGGACGGCTATAAATTACACGTGCGTATGGCGGACTATCTTTGTCAGGTCTTGCCATTGCCAGATCCATTGGAGAAGCATCAATTTGAGGAAAAGTTTGTGCCAGTATTTCTTGTGAAGGACAAAGCATCAACAATGTTAAAGTAACGATAGGAAAAAATATTTTCATAGTTTTAAATTTTTTGTGATGTACGTACATCGATTATAAAAATAGACGAATTAAAAAGCTAACTCTTTCAATTTAAAGAAAATTTAACAATAACTACGCCATAAATTTAATTCAAAAGTTAAGAGTAAAATCGGCAATTTTTCCACATAAATTTGTTGATAACTTAAAAGTATAAAAAGCGTGAAACCCTTATATTTATTGGCTATTTGGTTATATTTGTTACTTACTGAAAATTTGAAAAACAACTAAATTTATATATGAGAGACGAACAGAAAAAAGGCAGTTACGGTGCGGATAGCATTCAGGCGTTAGAAGGTATGGAGCATGTACGCATGCGACCATCAATGTATATAGGCGATGTAGGTACACGAGGGCTTCACCATTTGGTTTATGAAGTGGTAGATAACTCGATAGATGAAGCAATGGGAGGCTATTGCGATACAATTTATGTTACAATAAATGAAGATAATAGTGTTACCGTAAAAGATAACGGCCGTGGCATACCGGTAGATATGCACAAAAAAGAAGGTGTTTCTGCGCTGGAAGTGGTAATGACCAAAATTGGCGCCGGTGGGAAGTTCGATAAAGATAGCTACAAGGTTTCCGGTGGTCTTCACGGAGTTGGGGTTTCGGTTGTAAATGCGCTTTCAGAACATTTAAGAGCTACTGTACACCGCGACGGTAAAATTTGGGAGCAGGAATATGAGCGTGGAAAATCCTTATATCCTGTAAAGCCTATTGGCGAAACAGATTTTAGAGGAACTATTGTGACATTTAAACCAGATGCGCAGATATTTCAACAAACGTTGGAATTTAATTACGATACCCTTGCAAGTAGATTGAGAGAACTTTCTTTTTTGAATAAGGGCATTACCATCTATTTTGAAGATAGGAGAGAAACCGATGAAAAGGGGGAACATCCATCAGAAAAATTTCACAGCACAGAAGGTTTAAAGGAATTTATTCGTTTTTTGGATAGTAACCGTGAGCCTATTATTGGTAACGTGATTTCAATGGAAGGTGAGCATAGCGCTGTACCAGTTGAGGTTGCGATGATTTATAACAACTCATACAACGAAAATCTACACAGTTACGTAAACAACATTAATACGCACGAAGGTGGTACGCACCTTGCAGGTTTTAGAGCAGGTTTAACCCGGACTTTAAAGAAATATGCGGACGCTTCTGGAATGCTCGATAAGTTGAAGTTTGATATCGCGGGAGACGATTTCCGTGAAGGTCTTACGGCTATTATTTCGGTAAAAGTTGCAGAACCACAATTTGAAGGGCAAACAAAAACAAAATTAGGAAACCGGGAAGTTACTGCAGCAGTAAGCCAAGCAGTTTCAGAGATGCTTGAAAATTATTTGGAAGAAAATCCAAATGATGCCCGTACAATTGTTCAAAAAGTAATTTTGGCAGCTCAAGCACGTCACGCAGCAAGAAAAGCGCGTGAAATGGTGCAGCGTAAAACTGTGATGAGTGGCGGCGGATTGCCAGGAAAATTAAGTGACTGTTCCGAACAGGATCCGGAAAAATGTGAAGTATTTCTTGTCGAGGGAGATTCGGCTGGTGGTACGGCAAAACAAGGTCGTGATCGTAACTTTCAGGCTATTTTGCCCTTGCGTGGTAAAATATTGAATGTTGAAAAAGCAATGCATCACAAGGTTTTTGAGAATGAAGAAATTAGAAATATATATACTGCCTTAGGCGTTACAATTGGTACGGAAGAAGACAGCAAAGCGCTTAATCTTTCAAAATTGCGCTATCATAAAGTGGTAATTATGTGTGATGCGGATGTAGATGGTAGTCACATTTCTACCTTAATATTAACCTTTTTCTTTAGATACATGCGAGAATTGGTTGAAGGCGGGTATATATACATTGCAACACCACCATTATATCTAGTTAAAAAAGGTGCAAAGAAGGAATATGCTTGGAGCGACAAAATGCGGGATCAACTAAATGAACAGTTTGGTGGTAGCGCAACAATACAGCGGTACAAAGGTTTGGGTGAAATGAATGCAGAACAACTTTGGGACACAACAATGAATCCAGATTTTAGGACACTACGCCAGGTTGCAATTGATAATGGAACCGAAGCAGACAGAATTTTCTCCATGTTGATGGGAGATGAAGTACCACCAAGACGAGAGTTTATAGAGAAGAATGCAGTTTATGCAAATATTGACGCATAGAATAGAATTTAGTCTGTAGATTTTAAATGTTATAAATTTAAAATTGAAGTTTGTAAAAAGCTGAAAGGATTAAATTATAAGTAATTTCGAATAAAATAAAAGTTCATTTTCATGCTTTGAAGATGAACTTTTTGGTTTTTAACCCTTTATTATCATTAATTTAGTTAGATATTCCTATTTTTGTGAGAAGCTCAAAAATTGGGTTTTAAAATAATAATTAAAGATTTCTGTCTTCACGGAAATTATTAAATCAAACATATTTATGAAAGTAACAGTTGTAGGAGCAGGAGCCGTAGGTGCAAGTTGCGCCGAATATATTGCCATTAAAAACTTTGCAAGCGAAGTAGTTTTAGTAGATATTAAAGAAGGCTATGCCGAAGGGAAAGCAATGGATTTAATGCAAACCGCATCATTAAATGGATTTGATACCAGAATTGTAGGTACTACGGGCGATTATTCCAAGACGGCAAATAGCGATATTTGTGTAATTACGAGCGGAATTCCGAGAAAACCGGGAATGACGCGTGAAGAATTAATTGGGATAAATGCTGGTATTGTAAAGGATGTAACTTCAAATTTGGTAAAACATTCTCCGAAAACTATATTAATTGTGGTGAGTAATCCAATGGATACAATGGCTTATTTAGCTCATAAAACTTCAGGTTTGCCAAGCACAAGCATTATTGGTATGGGTGGCGCATTGGATAGTGCCCGTTTTAAATTTAGATTGGCCGAAGCATTGCAAGCACCAATAAGTGATGTTGACGGAATGGTAATTGGTGGTCACAGCGATACGGGTATGGTACCTTTAACAAGAATGGCAACCAGAAATAGTGTTCCGGTTTCAGCATTTTTATCAAAAGATAGAATGGAACAAGTTAAAGAAGATACCAAAGTTGGTGGGGCAACATTAACCAAATTATTAGGAACATCAGCTTGGTATGCGCCAGGCGCGGCGGTTTCAGCATTGGTACAAGCCATTGCCTGCGATCAGAAAAAAATGTTTCCGTGCTCCGTAATGTTGAACGGCGAATATGGATTAAAAGATATTTGCATAGGCGCTCCAGTAATTTTAGGCCGAAAAGGAATTGAAAAAATTGTAGAAATTGAATTAAACGACGCCGAGAAAGATCATATGAAAGAAAGCGCTGATGGCGTTAGAGCAACTAATGATTTGTTGGAGTTATAGATATTAAAGTAATAAATTTTTAAGACCTCATTGAAATTCATATTTTAATGAGGTTTTTTCTATTATTATTATTATTATTATTGAAAATTGAAAATACTATTCAATTTTCTAAAAACATAAATATGAAAAAAATAATACTATATTTAATTGTATTTTTTACAGTAGGCATTACGTTTTCTCAAAATCTTTCTCTTGTTCCTAATCAACCTGACCTTGATTATTTTACGTTTGACAAAGCAGAAGACAATTATTATTTTTTAAGTTATGTAGCATTGGGATATTATTCTTTTGATGGTAATGATATACAACAGGTACCTTTTGTAAACAATGATATAAATTCATATTATCGTGGTGAATATAATGGCGCTTATTTTTTTGTTCAAAATGAAGCTCCGCTGTCGATATTTAAATTTGACTGATTTGAAGTTGAGGAAATTATACTTGATGAAAATTATATAATAATTGAGTATTTAGGAAAAATGAATGATAAAATTTATTTTTCTGCTTATGTAGATTCAGAGAATGATTCAGATATTTTATCATATGATGGCACTATGATAGAGAAGTTTGAAATGCCAATAGGTCTCGATGCAAATAATGATTCTTTCTATTCCACAACTCAAAATTCTTTCTATTTCAAACTCCGTAATGACCTTAATTTATATGACGTTTGGGAATTTGATGGACAGAATTTTACAATGATTGAAACGCCTAATAATGCTGAATCTTGCAGAATTTTAGTTGAAGTTAATAACGAATTATTGTTAACATATTCAACCAGTGCCTCAACCGGCGGCGTACAGACATTATACAAACTTAATGGAACTAATCTCACAGAAATTCTATCTCCAGCAAATACTTCTTTTAACTTATTAATCGACGCAAAAGAAGATAAAGTATATGTGCGTTTCAGAAATCTCGATTCAGAATTTAAACCTTTATATCAATATTCCTTTAATGGTTTAGAGCTTGTTACAAAACGTACCGATATTCAAGTATTTAGATATTTAGGTGAATATAACAACAAAGATTATTTTTCTTTTGCTAAAACTGATGGGACGTTCCTTCAAGATTTATACTCTTATGATGGTACTAATTTGGAAAGAATAAATTTACCTAATAGCTTTTTGCCATTTACATTTAGCGGAATACGAAATAACAAACTTTATATTACCGTAGGCGACTTAAATTATAATTTAAGTTTAGTTGAGTATGTTGCAGGCAACACTGACGCAACATTAGTTCCAAATACGCCAACAAATGTTGCGGAGTTTAGATTTTTAACGGCATACGGTAACAATTTATTTTATAAAGCTGGACCGGAGCAATTTTATAACAATCTCTATATATTTAATAATAATGGTTTCCAAGAATTAAATATTCCAGATTTAGATTTTATTGATTATGAATTTACAATTGGCGAGAAACTATATTTCAACTTTGGAGATCGTAATACATTCTTCAGAAAATTGTTTAGTCTAGACGGCACATTAGACAATCCTGAATTTACCGAAGTTCTTGAAAATCCAATAAAATTATTCCCAAATCCAGCGTCAGATCTTATCACATTACAATTAAGTAATCCAGCATTTCAAGGTTATATAAAATTAGATTTAATCAGCCTTGACGGAAAAGTGATTGATACAAAGATTTATGATATCGGGAGCTCAAATTCTAAAACATACGATACTTCACGTTTAGCAAATGGAGTTTATATATTTGATATTAGCGGCGAATTTGGTCATATTCAGAAGAAATTTATTAAAGAATAGTTGGAGCATGCTTTTTTATTCAAATTTCAATATTAATTACATCACTACTGCAAACTGCGACTGAACACTGCAACTGAATTTTCACAGAATTTAAATAAAACTTAGAAAGTCTTAAAGTTTTCCTATTTTTGAACCCGTGAACTGGAAAATCTACATTCCAATATCTATACTAATTCTAGCTTTCTTTGGAGTAAGCTTGGACAAGTCTGTTGTTCCTAATCAAGAAATTATTGTTCAGTTTGATGGTAGTTATTTAAATGCTGAACAAAGTAATAATACTATTTCAGAAATTACCGACCAACTAACAGCTATTGGCGCAACCGACATTCACGTTTCTGAAATTGAAAATGGAACTTTAAAAGTCACGTATTTTAGCACCGTTGATGTTTCAATTATAAAGAATCTTTTTCAAAATGAACAGCAACTTAAATTTGAAGATACTGCATTCAATGAAAATTCAGGTTCAACTGGAAATCCTTTTAACAAAAATCAAAGTAATTATAAATTAGAAGTCGCTAAAATTACCAGCGATTTTTCTTCGGATATAGGTCTTCACGGTTTGCCTGTTGAGGTTAAAGCTGCTAAAGACCAGTATTTAAATACCTTTATTTCGCTTGGTCTGGCTGAAAATACATTCAACTTTCCGACTGTAATTCAATTTAATTTTCAAAAGTATTATGGCGAGGTAACTCTTCAATTTAGTACTACTTCCTATAAAATTCCACAAGTTAGGGCAGGACCCGTTTCTTAAAGGAATTCTTCAAAAATTTCCTACTTCAATTCCAATTTTTAAGTACTGCGATTCGCTTTACGTTTAATCGAAGTTTTTGTATTTCAAAATAATACACCTTCAAAAAAAATTCAACAAAAAAATCTTAATTGTCAGATATATGTGTAAAGTATATCTTTGCGCGCTTGTTCGGAGAAATCCTGAATTGACAAGAAATCTGACCAAAAAAATATAAACATGCAAAACAAAGGACTCATTACGGTATTTGCCGTCCTATTCGGGCTGGTAAGTTTATACCAACTTTCTTTTACGTTCTTCGCCAATAAGGTTGAAGACGAAGCGAAAGTATTTTCACACAATAAATTTACAGAGAACGAACCAAAATTGCGAGATGCCGCAGAGGCTGCCTATTTGGACTCGGTTGGTACCCAACCAATTTTCTTGGGCATAGATTATAACACAGCTAAAGAAAGAGAGCTTAACAAAGGTCTCGATCTAAAAGGTGGTATAAATGTAATTTTAGAAGTTTCTGTAAAGGATATTTTAAAAGGACTTTCCAACAATTCTAAAGATCCCGCATTCAACCAAGCTTTAACGAATGCTGCTGAACTTCAAAAAAACAGTCAGAATACTTATATAGAGGATTTCTTTAAAGCTTTTGAAGCAATTCCGGGCGATAACAAATTGGCGTCACCCAATATTTTCTTCAATAAAAATCTTGAAGATGATATCCAGGTAAATATGACCAACAATCAAGTAAAACCAGTTATTGAACGTAAGATTGATGAGTCCATCACTTCAGCTTTTGAGGTATTGCGTAAGCGTATCGATAAGTTTGGGGTTACACAACCAAATATTCAACGTTTAGGGAAATCTGCCCGTATTTTGGTGGAATTGCCGGGCGCGAAAGATGTAGATCGTGTTAAAAATTTACTTCAAAGTACAGCACAATTAGAGTTTTGGGATACCTATAAATTCGATAACATGGCTGGTTTTTTACAGCAAGCCGATGCTAAAGTTGCCGAACTTAAAAAGAATGAAGGAACACAAGTTGCTGAAACTGTTGTTGATTCTACCAAAGCAGATTCTACCAAAACTGAGGAAAGCGACGTAAGTAAATTGCTTGGTGGCGATAATGTAAAGGACAGTTTGGTAAGCGACGATAAGTCCAGCCCAATTTTGTCTAAAATGGTTTCGCCAGGTTACCAAGGTGGGCCAGTTATCGCAAATTTCAGATTGAAAGATACAGCGCAGGTTAATACCTATTTGCGTATGCCACAAGTGAGAAGCTTATTACCGAATGAGATGCGTTACGCCAAATTTGTTTGGGGCTTGCCAGAGGCAAATGCAGCATTAAATGGGGAAGAGGTTTCATCACTTTATGCATTAAAGGGAAATCGTGACAACGCACCGCAATTGGGCGGAAGTGTTGTGGTAGATGCAAGACAGGAATATGACCAAGTAGGCAGAGTAGTAGTTGGTATGCAAATGAATGGTCGTGGCGCCAAAATTTGGGAGCAGATGACGGGTGATGCATTTAAGGGAGAAAGCCAAATTGCAATTGTACTTGATGATATTGTATATTCTGCACCTGGCGTAACGACCGGAGCAATCTCTGGAGGTAGAAGCCAAATAAGCGGAAATTTTGACATTACTGAAGGCCAGGATTTAGCTAATGTATTACGTGCAGGTAAGTTACCGGCTTCAGCTGAAATTATACAAGGCGAAGTTGTAGGGCCAACGTTAGGTGCGGAGGCAATTAATAGTGGTGTTATATCTTTCTTTTTGGCATTAGGTTTGGTATTTCTTTGGATGATTGGTTATTACGGTAAAGCAGGTTTATTTGCAGATATCGCACTTTTAGTGAACATTTTATTCATCTTCGGAATTCTTGCTGGTCTTGGAGCAGTCCTTACATTGCCTGGTATTGCAGGTATTGTGCTTACAGTAGGTATGTCTGTTGATGCGAACGTACTTATTTTTGAACGCATTAAAGAAGAGCTAGCAAATGGTAAATCGCAGAAAGACGCCATTAAGGATGGTTTTAGCAACGCACTTTCGTCAATTTTGGATGCTAACATAACCACGGCCTTAACCGGTATTATCTTGTTGGTTTTCGGTACGGGACCAATCCAAGGTTTTGCAACTACCTTACTTATTGGTATCGCAACATCTTTATTTACGGCCATCTTTATTACAAGGTTGTTTATAGACGGTTATGGTAAAAATGGAAAACCATTACGTTTTTCAACTTCATTTACCAAAAACCTATTTACAAATGTCCACGTAGAATTTTTAAAGAAACGTAAAGCGGCTTACATTTTCTCAAGTATCATGATTCTTGTAAGTTTGATATCGTTGTTTACAATTGGTCTTAACCAAGGTGTAGATTTTGTGGGAGGAAGAACTTATACCGTTCGTTTTGCGAAAGATGTAAATTCACAGAAAATCCAAGATAATCTTATTACAACCTTTGGTAGTGCTGAAGCAAAAACGTATGGTGGTGATAATCAATTGAAAATTACGACCAAATATAAAGTTGAAGAAACCGGTACCGAAGTTGATAATGAAATTGAAAGAATGGTTTACGAAACCGTAAAACCAGATTTACCGGCCGATGTAACTTTTGAAAAATACATTGGTGATTATGAAGGTAAAGAAGTTGGTAGAATGGAGTATTACAAAGTAAGCCCAACAATTGCAGATGATATTAAGA
The DNA here is from genome assembly GCA_965219125.1 of Aequorivita sp. Lineage (GTDB taxonomy): Bacteria > Bacteroidota > Bacteroidia > Flavobacteriales > Flavobacteriaceae > JBBSOK01. Next base: position 1,251,550 of record CBDCMO010000002.1, on the reverse strand, counting down.
AAGATTCTGTTTGGGCGGTTTTAGGGTCGCTTTTGGTTGTATTCTTATACATTTTATTACGTTTTAGAAGATGGCAATTTAGTTTAGGTGCAGTTGTGGCAGTATTCCACGATGTACTTATTGTGCTAGGTGTTTTCTCACTTACTTATAAGTTTATGCCCTTTAGTATGGAAATAGATCAAGCATTTATTGCGGCAATCTTAACGGTAATTGGTTATTCGCTAAATGATACGGTAATTGTATTTGATAGGATTCGTGAATATTTTAACGAACATACAAGCTGGAAAATGAACCAGACCATAAACGAAGCATTAAGTAGCACATTGGGAAGAACCTTAAATACATCATTCACAACATTAATAACACTATTGTGTATGTTCTTTTTTGGGGCAGAATCTATTAGAGGTCTATTATTTGCAATAATTGTAGGTATTGTGGTTGGTACATATTCATCATTATTTATCGCAACCCCAATTATGTATGATACGGTTAAGAAGAAAAATGTAGGAGACTTTGCCGCTAAAAAGAAAGAAGAGGCATTAGCCGCTCAAAAAGCGTAAGCTCATAAATATGTCCCGTCCTAAATAATCGATACAGATTATTAAAGGATTAAATTTATAACTTAAAGCTTAACGATGCTAGCATCGTTAAGCTTTTTTGATTTATACTGTTTTCTTTTGAGTTTATTTTGTTGATGCATTTGTTTTGGAGTTAGCATATGATTGGATAAATGTGGTCTTTGGTTATTATAGATTTCGATTGCATCTTTGATTAATTGGCTCTTCAGCTCAATATCGTTGATGCTTTTAGCTATATTAAATTCCTGCTTGAGTATTCCATTGATTCTCTCTGCTATCGCATTCTCATATGGATCATACTTCTCTGTCATGCTTGCCTTGATATTGTTTTTGCTCAATAACTCTTGATAGTCATCAGAACAGTATTGCAAACCTCTATCGGAGTGGTGTATTAGAGGTTTTTCCTTATCTATTCTGTGTTTTAAAGCCATATCCAGCGCTTGAACAGAACCATCTACTGCTAATGTGCTAGATACATTATATCCCATTATCTTTTTTGAGTAGGCATCTGTAATCAAGGCCAGATATTATGGGTTAATCCTAGTTCCTACGTAGGTGATGTCACTGACCCAGATTTGTTCGGGACGTATAATATCAACATTGCTAACTATATTTTTATGCTTTCTAAATCGGTGGTGTGAGTCTGTAGTTATGTGATAACTTCTCTTAGGTTTTATAAGCATGTGATTTACTTTGAGTATTCTAAAAAGCTTGTCTCTCCCTACTTTTAAGCGAGAGAGTTCTTCTCTTAAGATATGATATAATTTTCTGGCACCAACTTTTGGCATAACATTGCGCACACCCCTGACTAAGGTTATGACTTGTTTTGCTATGGACTGATTATGTCTTCTAGACCTAATAGATCGATAATATACCTGTCTATCCAGCCCGAGTAAGTTACAGGTAGAAACTAGTGTTTCCTTGTGTTCTTCTTTGAAGATCTCGATAACTCGGGCGTGTAATTTTTTCTGATTTGAATGTCGTATTCCTTTTCTGCCATATCAACGAGCATATCAAAAATGATTGCCTTCTTGTCCGCTCTCTCGGCTAGATGTTCTGCTCTAGCTTTTTGCTTTTCAAGAAGCTTTACTTTGGCCTCTAATTCGATAATTTTTTGTTCTGGTGTCTTTGCCACGGTTACAACGGTTAGGTTTTCCCAATCAAAGGTACCATATTTGCGCAACCAAGAGGTTATTGTCGATCTAGCTTGGATGCCATATTTAAGGTGAGCCGAAAGTCGATCTAACGCTCCCGACTCGATTTCATCTACGACTTGAAGCTTAAAAGAAAGCGAGTAGTCTTTTTGGGTTCGTTTTGAATAACCTCTGTTTACTGATGTTTTCATTACACTAAGGTTTTAGTGTATCGCTATTTCAGGACGGGACAATATTAAATCTTAAAAAACCATCACAGCGATTTGTGATGGTTTTTTTTTGTTTGGGTAATTGGGCAAACTTCTAAGAAAAACGACCTTTTAAAGAATAAGAAACCGCTTTTTAACCAAAAGCATAGTACTCGAAATTAAATCGTTCTATTATTGGGGAAATAATGTTAATCGGAAATACAATTAATTAATAAACTAACATAAATATATATCTACACTATACCACGTGATTAAGAAACCGCCAATTGCAACTGCCAACTGCGTCTTTTTTACTTCCAATCAACCAAATCACCTTTCTCCAAATCCCAATTTTCGGTAAGGCCGGCGTTTACTTCTAGCACATATTGTGATGCGCCTTGGGCAGGCAACGAAGTTTGGTCATAAGGCTTCGCATTTTTTTGGATGCTTACCACTTCTTTTTCGGAATTGATAAAGATAATATCCAATCCAAACTCGGTGTTTTTCATATAAAAGGCGCGACTTCCCTCTTCCGGAAAAATAAATAGCATGCCTTGATTATTTGGCATGCTGTGTCGGTACATCAGTCCAGTTTCGGTTTGATAATCATCATCCGCAATTTCGATATCAAGTTTTGCGAGCGTAGAATCTGTTTTCTGTTTTTTCAACAGCAACTCGCCTTCTTTTTTAAATTGAACTTCTTTGGTCAGCGATTTTTGCTCAGCAGTTTTGTCCTTGCAACCATAAAATCCACAAAACATTCCAACTAAAAAAATTGATAGTACCGTTTTCTTCATTTTAAATCCTCCATTAAATAACTTTAAAACCACCGAAAAAATAATTCAATATTTTGAATTATTTAATTTTGACTACTGACTACTGACTACTGACTACTTCCTTCTCCGGTCTAAAAACAAAATAAAGTCCAATCAATACAAACGGAATACTAAGCCATTGCCCTGTGGAAAGTGCGTTGCCCAAATCCGTTTCAAAACCGCCTTGGCTTTCTTTTAAAAATTCAACAATAAAACGAACCGTGAAAAGAAGGATTAAAAACATACCGAACAAAAAGCCGAGTTTGTTGCGTTTGTTGGTTTTCCAATAAAAATACCATAAAATTAAGAAGACGAAAATATAACCAACACTTTCATATAATTGAGCCGGATGCCTAAACGGAACTGAATTTAAAACATCTGCAAACTCCGGATGGTGGGCAATAGCGTTATAAGCCTTGTTCACATCTTTTATCCCAGTTATTTTTACAGCTTCGTATTTGCTAATTCCATCTCTCAGAAAACGCACACCAAGCGGAGAATTGCCGGAAGGTTTACCTATTATTTCAGAATTGATAAAATTACCAATCCGCACAAAAATAGCTCCGTTGGCCGCGGCGATAACGGTTCTATCTAAAATCCACAGCACAGGTTTTTGAAGAACCTTTTTACTGTACATAAACATCGCAATGATTATAGCAATGGTTGCACCGTGACTTGCAAGTCCTTGAAAACCTGTAAATTCAAAATTTGGCACAGTTCGTATTGGCAAGAAAACGGAGAGCGGATCTTCCGCAAATAGTTCGGGTTGATAAAATATAACGTGCCCCAATCTCGCACCAATCAAGGTCGCTACCACAAAATAGATAAAAAGGCTATCTACTTTTTCCACAGCGATACCTTCAGCCTGATAAATTTTCTTCATTATGACAAACCCCAAAACAAAGGCTACCACAAACATTAAACTATAAAAACGAATGGTAAAAAAACCAAGGTCAATACCTTCTGAAGGATTCCAAAGAATACTTAAATAATGCATATTTTTTGTTTAAAAAAGAAGCGTAAAGATAGTAAAACCCAAAACTGTATCGGTTTTATTGTTGGGTTTCTTTTTTCGGCGGAACGGGATCATATCCATGTCCGCCCCACGGATTGCAACTCGCAATACGTTTAGCCGCAAACCAGCCACCTTTTAAAAGTCCGTGAGTTTGCAGCGCCTCAACCGCGTAATGGGAACAAGATGGCGAATAACGGCACATTGCGGGCAAAATGGGGGAAATAAATTTCTGATAAAATCTAATTAAAAGAATAAATGGATAGATTAAGGCTTTTTTCAAGGCTGAAGATAAATCATTAATTTTAATTATAACTCATAACCCGAAACTACTTCCTAATATCACTCTCAATAACGCCATCACGCAACCTAATAATACGATCAGCTCTTTCGGCAATATCCTCTTCGTGCGTTACTACAATTACTGTATTTCCGGCAAGGTGAATATCCTTGAAAAGTTTCATTATCTCTTCCGAAGTTTTTGAATCCAGATTTCCAGTAGGTTCATCGGCCAATATAATTGAAGGATGATTAACCAAAGCTCGACCAACCGCGACACGTTGGCGTTGTCCGCCCGAAAGTTGATTTGGTTTATGGTCCATTCTATCTGCCAAGCCTACGTTTGTTAGCACTTCTTCGGCTCGTTTTTTCCGCTCACTTTTACTCGCACCTGCGTAAACCATTGGCAATGCTACGTTTTCCAAAGCTGTGGTTCTTGGTAAAAGATTGAAAGTTTGAAAAACAAAACCAATTTCCTTATTTCTTATTTCTGCCAATTCATCGTCGCTCATGTTGCTAACGTCGGCGCCGTTAAGTTCGTACGTTCCGGAAGTTGGGGTGTCCAAACAACCTAAAAGATTCATAAGTGTAGATTTACCCGAACCCGATGGACCCATTAAAGCCACGTATTCGCCGCGTTCAACATCTAGATCTATACCTTTTAAAACGTGAACAATTTCTGTTCCCAGCGCAAAATCTCGGATTATATTTCTAATTTTAATTACTAAACTCATTTTACAATTTCGGAAGTTTTATATAAGACGTAAAGATAGGTTTGTCGTTACAGTTAGTTAGCCACAATTTTTATAATTTGACTTTCGTCAAATTGTAAAAATCACTCACTAACCGTAACTTTTTTAATTTGATTCACATTAGGGTCAAATGCTGCAATAAAAACAACAGTAGCAAACAAGTTTAAAATCTCAAGTCTCTCTTCTCAAATCTAGAATTTAAAGTCTAATTGTAAAATGCTCCTTCCGCTGTTCTTCCCTAAAAAATGCAAATCCCCAGTAAAAAGTGTCAATACTTACCGATACTTTTTGGTTGGCAACAATTGTTTTCCAAGCTTCCGTCATTTCTTGGCTCCAATAAATATCATCAAATATTAAAACTGTACTATTTGTCGCTCTAGCAGTAAGCTCTTCAAAATATTTTAATGTGTTTTCTTTATTATGATTGCCATCAACGTAAACAAAATCGAATTTCTCATTTGTATTTTCGTTGAAAAAAGCATCAAACTTTTTGTTTTGATGTATAATATTTTTCAATTTAAATTTATCAAAAAGAGCAGATGCAACTTTTGAAGTATTTGGGCAACCTTCAACAGTAGTAATTTTTGCATCGGGTTTCGCAAATGCCAACGCAGCAGTTGAGAGGCCAACGGAAGTGCCAAGCTCTAAAATTGAATTTGGCTGAAAATATTGAACAACTCTAAAAAGTAGTTTTTGCCTTTTAACAGAAATCCCAGCATTTTTTGCAATTGCAGAAACTTTTCTCTTATTTGATTTGAAAACCCGCGAACCTGCTCCAAAATCGGTGATTTCTATTTCTTCGGAAGAAGTTTGAAGTGTTTTCCGAATTTTTTCTAAAGTTGCATATTTCAAATAATTTTTCCTGTCATAAAAACATTTGGTAACCAAATCATAAACAAAAGGCGAGTGAACGCCGTGTGCATTCGTACTTTTGAAAAAAAACTTTATATATGATTTTATCTGATAGAACATCTAATTTGGTATTTCAGGCTTAATTAAATGACCAGTTTTCGAAATTATGTTTTCTCGGTGAACCTCAGCGTTTCTCAGCGCATCTCAGCGTAATAGCTGTAACACATCTTTCAATTAGGCTCACGGAGAAAAGAACAATATTTTAAAATTCAAAAAAAATGTTGATAACAAAAACACTGAAAATTGCGACTGTAAACTTTCTTTTATTCCGATAGCTTAGCCGACAACTCAAACCATCTCTCTGTTTTAGCTTCAATCCCGTCCATAATTTCTTGTAATTTTATGGATTGTTTATCTATTTCAGCGCCGTTCCAGCTTTCAGTTGCAAACTTATTTTGAAGCGTTTCCCGCTGTTTTTCCAAATTTGCTATTTCCTTTTCAAGCTTGCCGTATTCCTTTTGTTCGTTATAGGACAAGGCGGCTTTCTCGGAATCTTTTTTCCATTCGTTTTTTGGCTTGCTCGGTGTTTCGGCGTTTTCTGCTCGTTTTTCTGCGATATTACTGTCTTCATACACTCTAAAATCGGAGTAATTTCCGGGGAAATCTTCTACTTCTCCATTTCCGCGAAAAACGAAAAGGTGATCTACAATTTTATCCATAAAATAACGGTCGTGACTTACAACCAAAAGACAGCCAGGAAAATCTAATAGAAAACTTTCAAGTACATTTAATGTTACAATATCAAGATCGTTTGTAGGCTCATCCAAAATTAGGAAATTTGGATTCTTAATTAAAACCGTACACAAATAAAGCCTTTTACGCTCGCCACCGCTCAATTTTTCAACAAAATCGTATTGCTTTTTACGGTCGAATAAAAAACGTTCCAACAATTGCGTTGCCGAAATCTGCCTTCCCTTTTTCAACGGAATATAATCGCCATATTCACGGATTACATCTATTACTTTTTGGCCTTCTTTTATAGTAATTCCGTCTTGCGTATAATACCCAAATTGAATGGTATCACCAATAATAACCTTGCCTGCATCTGGTTTTAACTTGCCTGTCAAAATGTTTAGAAATGTAGATTTGCCCGTTCCATTTTTGCCAATTATACCAACACGTTCGCCACGATTAAAGTTATATTCAAAATTATCGAGCAACTTTTTATCCCCAAAAGATTTCGTGATTTTATGAAGCTCGACCACTTTTGTGCCCATTCGCTCCATATTTAGTTCAAGATCTACTTTATGGTCGTTTCGGCGTTTGCTGGCTTTGTCCTTTATTTCAAAAAAATCGTCTATTCGGCTTTTACTTTTTGTTGTTCTTGCTTTAGGTTGGCGGCGCATCCATTCCAATTCGCTTTTAAAAAGTTGCTTTGCTTTGCCAACTTCCGTAGCTTCATTTTCAATTCTGGCATCCCGCTTTTCAAGATAATAGCTGTAATTTCCTTTGTAGTTGTAAAGTGTGCCTTCATCCAATTCTACAATTTCGTTGCATACACGTTCCAAGAAAAAACGGTCGTGTGTTACCATAAAAAGCGTAAAATTTTCTTTTGCGAATAAAGCTTCAAGCCACTCAATCATTTCTAGATCTAAATGGTTTGTTGGCTCATCCATTATCAATAAATCTGGCGTGTTGAGCAATGCATTTGCAAGTGCAAGCCGTTTTTTCTGTCCACCGCTCAAGGTTTCTACTTTTATGTGAAGATCTTCCAACTTCAATTTAAAGAGAATCTGCTTGTATCTTGTTTCAAAATCCCAAGCGTGGTGGGCTTCCATCGCATCGAATGCTTTTTGGAATGCTTCGGTGTCTTCTGGATTTTCTATTGATTTTTCGTAGGCTTCGATAATTTTCAGAATAGGATTATCGCTGGAAAATATGGTTTCTTCAATAGTAAGTTTGCCATCCAAATCTGGTTCTTGTGGCAAGAAGGCAGTTTTTAAACCTTTGCGGTATGTTACGCGACCTTCATCCGGATTGTCGGCGCCGGAAAGAATATTGAGCAACGAGGTTTTTCCAGTGCCATTTTTTGCAACAAAACCTATTTTTTGTCCTGCGTTAATACCAAACGAGATGCCTTCAAAAAGCATTCTCATTCCAAAACTCTTCGATACATTTTCTACTGAAAGATAATTCAAACCCTATAATTTTTTGATAGTTTAATAAAGAACGGTTGCCGAGCCAAGCCGAGGTACAAACCCTATAATTTTTTGCAAAAATAGTTGAGATGGGTTCATAATTCTACATTCATATAACTTAATTTTCTATAATTACTAACGTTACTCTATATTTGCCCATTAACTTTATTGCCTCTATGAAATCTATACCGTTGGTATTATTTTTTCTGCTCGCACTCTGTGTAACATCCTGCATTTCAACAAAACAACTCACGTATTTACAGGAAAGCGAGAGCCCCAATGATACTACCGCGGTAATTCGAAAAACGCCCGAGCCGTACAGACTTCAAATTAATGATTTGTTGAGCATTAGGGTTAAAACATTGGATCAAGAAACTTTCAATTTCTTTAATACTGTAGGTGATGACAACCCAAGTGCTACAGGCGAAGAAAAATTATATTATGATGGTTTTGTGGTTGATAGCCACGGTAATATTCGTATTCCAATAATTGGCGAATTGCAAGTACTTGGCTACACGGTTGAAGAAATACGTGAAAACCTTGAAAAGATACTAAATGAGAATTACTTTAAAGAAACGGCCAACGTTTTTGTTACCGTAAAACTTGCAGGGATTAGATATACTATTAATGGCGAAATTAATGGGCCAGGTTCAAATATTATTTATCGTGACCAAGTAAGTATAATGGAAGCTATTGCAAATAGTGGCGATATCACTGTAACAGGTGATAGAACAAATATTGTTATAATACGGCAATATCCACTTGGGCAAAAAGTACATCATTTAGATTTAACCAAGGTAAGCGCAATGAATTCACCCTATTATAATGTTAAGCCAAACGATCTTATAATTATAAATCCGTTGCCACAAAAATCTTTGGGGACAGGTACAACGGGCTTGCAGTCATTTACTACAATAGTAACCATTGTTTCTGCCCTAACAACCATTATTCTTTTAGCAACCCGACTGTAATGAGCGAAGATTTTGATTTAAACAGTACCAACTTGACATTCGACTTTAAAGGCTTTCTCTTTAAAATAATTAGCTATTGGCCTTTATTTCTTGTTTCGCTACTTTTAGCAATGGCAATGGCATATTTTATTAATATCCGTAAACTGCCTGTTTACCAAATGGAAAATCTGATTTCAATTAAAGATGATCAAAATCCATTTTTCACCTCAAATACAAGTTTAACTTTTAACTGGGGCGGTACAACAGATAAGGTAAACACGGCTGTTATAACTTTAAAATCTCGCTCGCATAACGAAAAGGTTGTAGAGCAACTGCAATACTATTTAAATTATTTTAAGGATGGCGAATATCAAAAGGTTGATGCCTACCAACACACCCCATTTACCGTAACTGCAGATACTGCCAAAGCTCAAATACTTAACCAGACTTTTAAAATTGTTTTTAAAGATTCGGTAAATTTTAATTTGAGTTCCACTTTTGAAGAGGATGGTAACCAACAAGTGCAGGTTTATAGCGGCGACAAGCAAATAGAATCAAAATATATACCAGCTCAAAATTTTTCAAAAGATTATAAAATTGGCCAGAAAATATCCTTACCATATTTAAATATAACACTAAATGTAAATCCAGAAGTTGGCTTTGTCCCAAATGAGGTTTACTATATAAATTTTTCAAATTTCAACAATACCGTAAAAGAATATCTAAATGTTCGGGTAGATTCAGATACAAAAGGATCATCGGTTTTAAAAATGAGTTTTAACGGCAACAATAAAGATAAACTTGTTACTTATTTGAATACTTCGGTTAAAGTATTAAGTGAAGATTTGTTAGAGCGCAAAAATCTGTTTGCAACTAAAACTATAAAATTTATAGATAGCAGTTTGGCAGATAAAGGTGTCGAGCTCAAAGGAGTGGAGGAGGAGCTAAGCAAATTTAAAAATGAAAATGCCATATTTAATCTAGAAACGGAAGGCGCCAATATAAATGATAAACTCACTGATCTTGATCTTCAAAGAGAAGCGGTACGCAGCGAACTAAATTATTATAATGTGTTGCAGGACTATTTAACCAGCCGTTCGGATTACAGGAATGTGCCCGCGCCATCGGTTGCAGGTATTACCGAAAGTAGCATATCAACAGGAGTTGGCCGCATTATTACCTTGGCAGAAGAGCGCAGAAAACTTGAATATAGCTACAAAGATGGTGCGCCAATTTTTTCAGATATAGACAGAAAAATAGATGCTGTAAAAAGTGTTTTATTGGAAAACATACGGTCTTCAAAATCGTTAAAAAATCAAGAATTAGCCCGTATTAACGGAAACATCGGTCAATATGATGGCGAAATAAGAAAACTTCCCAAGGAACAACAAGAGCTGCTTAAAATTGAACGCCGTTATAATGTTAGCTCTGGAACCTATAATTTGTTTTTGGCAAAACGCAGTGAAGCAGGTTTGGTAAAGGCTGCAAATGTAAGCGACGTTCTGGTTATTGACAGTGCGAAAGATACTGGTGGCGGTCAAATTGGACCAAACACCAAACTAAATTACGTAATGGCGTTTTTATTTGGACTGGGCATTCCTTTGGTTTTGGTATTCTTAAAAGTTTTTTTTGACACTAAAATTAAAACAATTCAGGATATTGAAAGGCTTACAAAAATCCCTGTTTTGGGGGTAATTGGTAAAAATAGACAAGACACTAATTTGCCAGTTCTCAATACTCCCAAAGCACCAATTTCTGAGTCGTTTAGATCGTTACGCTCCAGTTTGCAATTTTTCTACAAAAAGAAAAATATTGATGGCGCCAAGACGGTTTTAATAACATCTTCTATAAGTGGTGAAGGCAAAACATTTACGTCAATTAACTTGGCTTCGGTTTTTGCGTTGAGTGAAAAGAAGACTGTACTACTCGGACTCGATTTAAGAAAGCCAAAGATTTTTAATGATTTTAATATCAACAATAAAATTGGAGTTGTAAATTATCTAATTAATGATGCAACCTTACCAGAAATAATTCAGAAAACGCAAGTTGACTATTTAGACATCATAACGGCGGGTCCTATTCCACCAAACCCATCAGAATTATTAATGGGAGAGCGAATGGAACAGCTAATTGAAGAACTTAAAAAAGAATATGACTATATTATTTTAGACTCACCACCCATTGGTCTTGTGGCAGATTCATTGGAGCTTACCAAATTTACGGATGCCACAATTTACATTGTAAGACAAAACTATACACAAGGTGGTATGTTTACGATAGTTAATGACAAGTTTAAAAGAGGCGAAATAAAAGATATAAGTATTGTAATAAATTTTTTCGAAGAAAAAGCGCGCTATGGTTATGGCTACGGTTACGGCTATGGTTATGGTGGTTACGGTTACAACAATGAAAGCACAGAAGAAAAACAGAACGTTTTAGATAGATTTAGAAACCACTTCCGCAGGAAGTAGTGAAAATAAAACGGGAAGGTTAATTTATAGAACGGCAGGATAAAAAATTTTTCTATGATACTTATTTAAGGTAATTGAGCGTTAATGAAGTCGATCCATAAAGGTATCTTGCCGCATCCAAAGTGCTGAACTAACAAAGGGTATTGCCTATCTTCGTATTCTTAAAAAAATAAATTGAAAACTGATATTGACGATACTTGGCTTTATGAAATTTCCTCAAAAAAAAAGGTATTAGACCTTAACTTAAAGGAGGTTTGGCGTTATCGTGATTTGATAATTCTCTTTGTGAAAAGAGACATTACAACGGTTTATAAGCAAACAATTTTAGGGCCATTATGGTTTTTAATTCAGCCTCTTTTTACCTCTATTATTTTCACATTGGTGTTTAACAATATGGGCAACATAAGCACGGGCAATGTTCCCCCATTTCTTTTTAATTTAGCTGGAATCACAGCTTGGAATTATTTTACATCCTGCCTAACGGGGACATCAAATACTTTTAGAACTAATGCAGGTATCTTTGGGAAAGTATATTTTCCTAGGGTTATAATGCCAATATCCATTACTATTAGTAACTTAATGAAATTCGGCATACAATTATTTATTTTAATTGCATTTTATACATACTATCTGTTTCAAGGTAATGCCTTAAGCCCAAACATATATCTATTTTTGGCTCCATTATATATAATTATGATGGCACTTTTAGGTTTGGGGTTGGGAATGATAATTAGCTCCATGACTACTAAATATAGGGATTTGAATGTTTTGATAGGTTTTGCGGTTTCTTTGCTTATGTATCTTTCTGCGGTGCCTTATCCATTATCTGAGGCTCATAAAAAATTTCCACCTTTTGTAGCTGATTTTGTTACATACAATCCACTTACACAGATAATTGAAGGATTTAGATTTATGTTACTCGATATTGGTATATTCAGCTGGTTTGGTTTTACCTACACCTTGGTTTTGAGCATTGTATTATTTTTTATTGGATTAGCAATATTTAATAGAACCGAAAAAACGTTTATTGATACTGTTTAGATTTAAGACACTAGATTTTAGAATATAGAAAAGTAAAAGCATAAATGATAATCTTAAAAGCCGAAAATATAAGTAAACAATACCGTTTAGGTAATGTTGGTACCGGTACCATGTCTCACGATCTTAATAGATTTTGGCATAAACTACGTGGGAAAGAAGATCCTTATTTAAAAATTGGCGCCGTAAATGACAGAAGCAGCAAGGAAAAGGCGGAATATGTTTGGGCGTTAAAAGACATTAATTTTGAAGTAAAAAAGGGCGAAGTCCTCGGTATAATCGGTAAAAACGGGGCGGGCAAATCTACGCTGCTTAAAATACTTTCCCGTGTTACAAGCCCAACAACGGGCGTTATAAAAACCAAAGGTCGCATTGCATCATTATTAGAAGTAGGCACAGGTTTTCATCCCGAACTTACGGGAAAGGAAAACATTTTTTTAAACGGTGCAATTTTGGGAATGACAAAAGCTGAAGTCACTGCCAAGTTAGATGAAATTGTCGAATTTTCTGGCTGCCAAATGTATATAGACACACCCGTAAAACGCTACAGCAGCGGTATGACGGTGCGTTTAGCCTTTGCTGTTGCCGCACATTTAGAACCCGATATTTTGGTAGTAGATGAAGTACTTGCCGTTGGCGATGCCGAATTTCAGAAAAAGGCAATTGGGAAGATGAAGGATATTTCGCAAGGGGAAGGTCGCACAGTACTTTTTGTGAGCCATAATATGGAGTCTATACAACGCCTTTGCACGCGAGTTATATTAATGAAAAATGGTTCAATTATTGAAAATGGCGATGTGAATAAAATAATTGATACTTATTTAAGTACGGAATTTGGTGCAAGTTCCAGAAAAAAATACACCAAAAATAATGGCAATGATACTGTAAAGATTTTAGAGGTAAATGTGCATAATGAAGCCTTCAAAACAAAATCTAATTTTAAAATTACCGAAAAAATTGGAGTAACCATGATCTATGAAGTTATTGGTAAACCAACCAAAATACACGCTGCATACAACTTTTTTAATGCAAGCGGGGTTAACATTTTTGATACTCATGAAAGTGATACCGAGTTATACAGTACTCAAAAAACAAAAGGTATTTACAAAAGTACGGTTTGGGTTTATGAGAATTTATTTTCTGAAGGCGTAATTGTAATAGGCTTGGCATTGTTAACGCATGATCCTTTTAAAGTGCATTTTCATGATAGAGAAGCGATAGCATTTAATGTAGTTGAAGATTTAGAAAAAAGTCCATCTAGAGGAGATTATGTAGGGAGTTTGCCAGGAATAATAAGACCTAATTTAAGGTGGAGAACGGAAATTAAAGATTAATTGATATGTTTAAAAAAAATAATACAAACAAAGATGAAGCCGTAAATATATCTATAAACACAATAGATAAAGGACATCATCAAGTTACTTATCGTGGTGTAAAAGCAATAAGGTGTCCGTTTGATTATGTTTTGTACCAAATGATACTAGCAGAAGTTAAACCGGACTTGGTTATAGAAATAGGAACAAGAATTGGTGGTGGGGCTTATTATATTGCTGACCTTTTGGAGAGTATGGGAAACGGGATAATACATACAATAGATATTTTAGATGATGTGGATCCTATTGTAAAAAACCATAAACGTATAAAGTTTTATACAGATGGATGGCAGGGTTATGACCTAAATTTGGCTAACGAATTTGAAAAAATATTAATATTAGAAGATGCTTCCCATTTTTACGAAGACACAATTGGGATACTAAATAAATTCCATCATTTAGTCAATAAGGATTCCTATTTTATAGTTGAAGATGGAATTATAAATGAGCTTGGTCTAGAACAAAAATATAATGGTGGTCCCTTAAAAGCCATTCGTGAGTTTTTACCAAACCATCCTGAATATATTGTAGATAGAAAATGGTGTGATATGTTTGGTCAAAACGCCACATTCAACGTAAATGGTTATTTGAAAAAAATAAAATAGTCAAAATTACTTTGAGTATATTATCTTAAAGATCCCTAAAATGGAAAGAATAAATACCGGTGAAAGGCTAGAGTCAAATGTTTTTAATTCTAATTCAATTTTACATTTGCATAGATATGCAGTGGCTTCAGAATATGTAATAAATAAAATTGTTCTGGATATTGCATCAGGGGAAGGCTATGGCAGTAATATCTTAAGTAAGCAAGCCGAGTATGTTTATGGCGTAGACATTGATGCCGAAAGTGTAAAACACGCACAATTAAAATACAAAAAAGAAAATTTAACTTATTTAGTAGGCTCTACCAGTAAAATCCCATTAGCAGAAAATACAGTAGATGTTGTAGTAAGCTTCGAAACTTTAGAGCATCATGATGAGCACGAAAAAATGATGGAGGAAATTATACGGGTACTTAAACCAAACGGGACTTTAATAATTTCTACACCAGATAAAAAGTACTATTCAGATATACCAAATTATAAAAATCAATTTCATGTAAAGGAATTGTATAAAGAAGAATTTTCAGCCTTACTGCAACAATATTTTACATATTTTCAGTTATTTAGTCAGAATTATTTGAACGGGAATTCTCATTTAATAAATACGATACCCCAAAACAATGTTCATTATTATACTGGAGATTTTAATCAATTAAAAAATACAAGTAGTTATCCCGAATTCTTAGTAGCAATTGCCTCCAATAAAAAATTACTGCAGCATACAAATTCAATTTTTGACGGTTCTACTATACTGCCATCAAGAAAAGATGTCCAAGTAAATAAATTTAAAAATACTTTGGATTATAAATTGGGACAAAAAATACTTTCACCCCTTAGATTTATTAAAGCCATTTTTAAGAACTTCGTTCATAATTCTAAATAAAATATGTGTGAACAGAAATTGGATAAGGACATTGAAAATCTTTTAGTTTCAATATGCATTCCAACTTATAATGGCGAAGAATATCTAGAAGAAGCTTTAGCATCTATAAAAGCACAAACATATAAAAATATTGAAGTAATTGTAAGTGATGATGATTCAAAAGATAATACTTTAAAATTAGTTAAGCTTTTTAAAAATCAAGTTAATTATCCTGTAACTATAATAAATCATAAACCGAAGGGTATTGGTGCAAATTGGAACAGTTGCATTAAAAATGCAAATGGAAAATTTATAAAATTTCTTTTTCAGGATGATATATTACTGCCAACTAGTATAGAAGAGATGGTTACTGTTTTTAATCAAAAACCTGCACTTGGATTAGTAGCTTGTAAAAGAGAATTTATTATCGAGGGAAAACCAAGCGAAGAAATTACAAAATGGATTAGTAGATATGAAAATTTGCAAAGCCAGTTTGAAAAATACAACAAACTAATAATAATTGATAACTCTATATTTGCAAGACACGATTTTCAACAAAGCCCAATGAACAAAATTGGTGAACCTTCAACGGTAATGTTTCGAAAAGCAATTGTAGAAGATGTAGGCTACTTTGATGAAAACCTAAGACAAATACTGGATTATGTATTTTATTACCGCATCCTAAAAAAATATTCTATAGGTATTATTAATAAACCACTCGTTAAGTTCAGAATCCACGATAAACAGGCTACAAACATAAATAGAAATACGTTTATTAATGATTATGATATTTATAAAAAAATTCTTTACAAAGAGTTTTTGCCACTTCTGCACCAAGAAAACAGAAAAGCTTTAATTTTAAAGTTTTCAAAATTTGCTAAACTTAAAAAGAAATTGAAAAGTGTTGCAAGAAGAATATTCAGATAAAACATATATAATTATTGTTACTTATAACGCCATGCATTGGATAAAGCAATGTTTGGATAGTTGTACGGATTATCCAGTTGTGGTTGTAGATAACAAGTCTACGGATCAAACAATTGCATATATTAAAAAAAATTATCCTACCGTTCAAATATTCGCACAAAAAGAAAACCTAGGTTTTGGACAGGGTAATAATGTTGGGATTAGTTACGCATTAAGTAAAGGGGCAACCCACTGTTTTTTATTAAATCAAGATGCATATTTACAGGATGGTTGTATAGCAGAATTAATTAAAGTACAAATAGAAAACCCACAATATGGTATTGTTAGTCCGATACACTTAAATGGAAAGGGAAACAAATTAGATAAAAATTTCTGCCATTTTGTATCAGTCCAAAATAATGAAGATTTTTATCCAGATTATTTTCTTAAAAAGATACCAAAAGCTATTTATGAAATGCCATTTATAAATGCAGCAGGTTGGTTGCTCTCAAAAAAAATACTTGAAACCGTTGGTGGTTTCGACCCAATATTTTTTCATTATGCCGAAGATGAAAATTATTGTCACCGCGCTTTGTTTCATAATTTTAAAATAGGGGTAGTGCCAAAAGCTTTTTTAAGACATGACAGGGAAGATAAAATAATAGCTACAATAAATTGGGGGTCTTCGGCATACCTTAAATCTTTAGAAAGGCAATCTAAACTAAAATATGCCAATATTAATGTTGATGGTATTTTACGATTGGACAAATTAATTCAAAAGAAAAAAAAGAATATTCTAAAAAGTGCCCTACGCCTAAAATTTGAAAATGTTGCCGTTCAAAAAAAAGAACTTCGTATATTAAAAAATATAAAACCTGAAATTCTGGAGAGTCGCCGTATCAATATATTAAAAGCAAAAAACTATCTAACGTAGTATAATAGCATCTAAGTTATAGATATGAACCCATTAGTTTCCATTATAATCCCAACTTTTAACCGCGCCTATTTAATAGGTGAAACGTTGAATTCTGTTTTGGCGCAGACCTATAAAAATTGGGAATGTATTATAGTTGATGATGGCAGTACAGATAAAACCGAAAACATAGTTACTGAACGCATAAAAGCAGATAAAAGATTTCAATTTTACAAACGCCCAAAAAATAAACCAAAAGGTGCCAATGCCTGCCGCAATTACGGTTTTGAACAAAGTAAAGGATTATATATACAATGGTTTGATAGTGATGATATTATGCATCCCAAAAAGATTGAAATAAAAGTAGGGTATGCAATTTCACAAAAGGCGGATATTGTTGTAGATACCCATACAAACGAGAAAGCTATTGTATTAAAAGAAAACCCAAAAATTGAAACTTTTAAAAGCAACCAGTTTTATATAGATTATATTTTAGGCAAAAAACCCGTCATAACCAACGACGTAATGGTTCGCCGAGCAATAATTGGCACCTTACGCTTTGATGAAAACCTCCACAAAGCACAGGAATTTGAGTACTTCTCACGCCTTTTTGAACAGCGACTAACATATTGTTTTGTTTATTTACCATTAAGCTATTATAGGGAAAGTGCCGATTCAATTTCAAAGAAAACAGCCAGTGGAGGCACTAAACAAGCTGAATCTTTAATCTATCTTTCTAAATTATTACAAAGCAGACATCCTCATAATTTGCTAATTGTAGAGCGTGCAAAAAGACAAGGTCGAAAAACGTATAAAGTATTGGTTAAAAGAAAAAATTTTAAATTGCTTTTAAGACATTACAATTTTTTCAGTAAAGCACATCATAAATCTTCATTCTTGTTTATCAATTATCTATTATACAATTTAATAACTGGAAGAGGTTTCTATTCAATTAAACCTAAAACGAAGTGAAGAGTATCGTCTTTGTAATTCCCTATTTTGGAAAATGGCCTGTTTGGTTTGATGCCCATTTGGTGTCTATAAAAACAAACCCTACAATTGATTGGCTTTTTTTTACAGATTGTATTATACCAAATGAATACCCATCTAATTGTAAATTTATTAAAAGTAGCTTGATTGAAATGGAAACTTTATTCTCTGAGAAAATAGGTTTCAACATTCCAATTAAAAAGCCATATAAGCTATGTGATTTAAAACCAAGTTACGGCGATGTTTTCTCAGAATATATTGAAGGATATGATTTTTGGGGCTTTACCGATATAGATATAATCTGGGGAAATATAAGAACTAAAGAAATTGAATATTTATTGGAAAATTATGATTTAATCTCATCTCGAAAAGAAGTGATTTCAGGTCATTTTAATCTGCTCAAAAATAATCCCACCTTAAATAAGCTGTACCAAAAAGATGAATTATACATAAAATCATTTTCTGCTGAAAAAATGATGCGGTTTTGTGAAGGTACTTTTTCAAATATTGTAACAGACGCGCTTCAAGACAATATAATAAAAGTTTATTGGCAAAAAATATTGTGCAACCAAGAAAGAGGAATAGATTCCCATCAAGAATATTATTTAGACAAATGGCTTTGGAAAGATGGTGAAATGGTAGAGCTTAAAAATGGTAAAGTTGTAAATGAAGTAATGTACCTTCATTTTATTAATTGGAAGAAAACAATAAAATATTGCGAAGTGGAATATAATGTTCACCCAAATAAATTTTACATAAGTTATAATGTTATACATTATAAAACACACTCAAGTATAGCATTATGGTTAAATGACTTTACAAATATTTTTGACGGTTTTAGAGTTCGGGAAAGTAAAAGAATCTACAAACTACAGGTGCGTAGCTTAAAAAAAAGAATTGTTAGGAAATTAAAAAAAGAGTTAAAATGGAAAAAATAGAGAATGAAGCCTCAGTTTGGGATAATATTTGGGATAATGGATATTCTCTAGATATAGCAGCGATAAAAAAAAGTATTGAAACTACGAAAAAGAGTCAGAATTGGTTAGAATATACTGCAATTGTCAATAAAAAATTTGATGGTTGGCAAAATGTGAAGTCAATTGAAATTGGCTCAGGTATGGGCTGGCATAGTCTTTTGGCAGCAACTGAAGGTGCAGAAATTACGCTATTAGATTATTCTAAACCTGCACTCAAATTAGCTGAAGAAAGATTAGAGTTGTTATCTATTAAAGCAAATTACATCTTTGGAAACGCCTTCGAGCTTATTAAAAATAACGATAAGGAATATAACCTTTCTTGGTCTTTTGGAACGGTGGAACATTTTAAGAACGAATTAAGACAACAGTTTTTTCAACTTCATTTTGATTATTTAATAAAAGGAGGAATTACAATAATCAGTGCGCCACATAAATACGCAATAAATTATAGATTATGGATGCATTACGCAAAGAAATATAAAGAGTGGACCTATGGCTTAGAAATACCTTACTCAAAAAAGGAATATATCAAAAGATTAAAAACTTCAAAAAATAAGTTAATTAAGATTGTTTACAATAAAGGTAGACCTTGTTTTAATAAATTGATGAAGATGTTGAAGCGACATTCTAAGGTAAGTTATTCATTATTTTATTTACCAATTAAGGTCAATAAAAAAATTCAGTTCAAAATATCACCTTTTTATTATAGATCGATAATATTAATTGCTGAAAAGCTGAATTAAAATGACTACAATTTCCATCCTCCATCCATTCACCCCAAAAGCAGCCGGCGTTGTTGAAAAAAGTGTGGCTACGTACCACAGTCAGCCGCACTTAAAAGCGTTGCAGATGTTTGCGGATAAAACGGGTTACGATTGTAGTATAGAATATTTAACCCCAAAACGAAAACAGTATTCCTTTAATCACAACAGTATTAAATATGCTTTTTATCCCGTTGATTTTAAATTAAACGGCGACCATAAAAAGTGGAAAAAGCAGACATCAAAAAAAGCATTGGCAGCGTATAAAAAGAATGTACCCGATGTTACCATTATAAATATGTCTGGCCATTCCAGTCCATTTTCGGTTTCACTATCTAAACTAATTTTACAGAATAATAAACAATACATCGCAATGTTGGGCGGACAACATTACACCGATACTCCTATGTACCGCGAATATTATAAAAATGCCAACCATATTTTGGTACATACATATATTCAAAAAGCGACAATGGAAAAGATGGAACTTTTTAAAGATCTTGATATTCGCGTATTTCCGTTAGGTGTAGATTGTACCATTTTTAAACCAATTGTAAAGAATACCGACAGTCAAAAGTTATTATATGTAGGTAGAATTGTGGAATTGAAACGAATACATTTAGCTATTGAAACAGTTAAATTATTAAAAGACAATGGCTATATAAATGCCCATTTAAAAATAATTGGACCAACAAGTTCAGAAGAATATTATAAAAAATTAAAAACCGTGATTGCCGAAATGCAATTGGAAAATAACGTTACTTTTTTAGGTCATAAAGAACATAACGAACTTCCAAAATACTTTCAGGAAGCTGATATTTTTACGCTGCCAAGCGATAAAGAAACCTTTGGTATGGTAATGATTGAAGCAATGGCGTGCGGCACGCCCGTTGCGGGAATAGATTGTCCCGGCGGTCCGGCAGATGTTATTACGCATCTCGAAAATGGCATATTATCAAACCCAGAAAATTATTCTAAAGATATTTTATATTATTTTCAAAATAAGGAGTTGTCAAAACAAATTGGTTTGCAAGCCCGTGAAAAGGTTTTAAAGGAATATAGTATTCAAGCAACTTACAATGTTTTGGAGCAATCAATTAATTCTGCCTTACTAGAAAAATAATGTCAAACTGCACCGTAATTATCCACACTCCACAAGAATTTAACCAATCTTCCTATTTACAAACGGGTTTGTTTGAAATGGGAAAAATGGGACTTGTTGAAGTAAAAGTGCAACTTTCAATTCAGAAAAATATAGGAATGTTAACCGTTTCTGAAAATGGCGGCATTATAAAATCTACAAAGCCGCAACCAAAAACTTCAATTTATACACTAATTGATAATACAACAAACAAAAAAATAAGCTTCGCAACCGATTTATACGACCATGCCGAACATTTTTCTGAAGCCGCTTTAACCAATTGTGATTACTATTTTAAGCGAAATTTTGAAAGTAGCTTTGTTACGGTTTTAAATGATAAATATGACACTAAAATACTGCCGCTTGGTCTATCATTTAGAGTAAAATCTGAATATTTAAGAGGAAAAACGAAATTTAAATGGGGAATGATGCTTTCAAATCTTCTCGTAAATTTTAAAATAGACAGCCGTTTTGTTACACGATTAAAGAGTAGTTATAAAACTACTAAAAACCATATTAAAAAAGCCGAAGAAAATAGAAGCCTAGCCCGTTTTGAACATTTTGAGAATAAAGCAACAACCAATACTATACTTTTTCAAACGCGATGTTTTCTGCACGAAGATGATGTTGATGTTCGGCAAATTCACCAACAGCGGTATCACATTATAAAGTTACTTAGGCAACATTTTCCCGATACATTTAAAGGTGGCTTTGTTCTATCAAAAATTGCTAACCAAAATTATGGCGACGCCTTAACCAATGTTCCAACTGCGCCCGAGGAATATTTAGATGCCATGAAAACGGCAAAGATTGTTATTTATACAAGAGGTTTGGCAAACTCACCCGCTTGGAAAATGGCTGAATATCTTTCACAAGGCAAAGTAATAATAGCCGAACCGCTTACTGCTGAATTGCCAAACACGCTGCAAGAAGGCGTAGAACTTTTATATTTTAATAATGACGAAGAACTTATTGAAAAAATAAAATTGGTTCTAAAAGATGATAAACTTGCCGAGAAACTTTCAAAAAATGCCCGTACCTATTTTGAGAAACACGTGCATCCCGTTGCAAATACAAAACGTATTCTAGAAGCAATGTTGTGCTCTATGCAAGAAAAATTCGAATAAAATAAAATTGTTTACTAAATAGGAAACTTTTATATTTGCTTTAAACAATTGCTTTTATGGCTGAAAATTTTAAAGTTGAATTTCTTCAAGAAGTTTTTGAATTCCTCGATGTACTGGATAAAAAAGCTCGAACCAAAATCCTTTTCAATATCGATAAAGCAAAAGTCAAGAATGATAATACGCTATTCAAGAAACTGACTTCTGACATTTGGGAATTCAGAACTTTATACAATCAAATACAATACAGGCTTTTTGCCTTTTGGGACAAAACGGACAAAAAAGTAACTATTGTGGTCGCAACCCACGGAATTTTAAAGAAAACACAAAAGACGCCTAAAAGGGAAATTGATAAAGCGACCGAAATAATGAAAAACTATTTTAACGAAAAAAAATAAGCGAAATGAAAACATATCCATTTGAAGAAGTAAAAGATAAATACCTTGGTGAAAAAGGTACGCTTGAAAGAGATGCCTATGAGAATGAGTTGCGATTAGATTTAATAGGGCAAGCAATTAAGGAGGCAAGAAAAGAGCGAAATTTAACTCAAACTCAACTGGGAGAACTAGTTGGCGTAAAAAAAGCACAGATTTCTAAAATTGAGAACAATCTGACCGACGCAAGATTTGAAACAATTCTTAAAGTTTTTAGAGCATTAAATGCAAAAATCAACTTTAATGTCGAATTGCAAAACCAAAATCTGAACTTGATATAAAACGTGGACAAAATACAGCGCAAATCACCGTATATAATCGATAAAGGGTTAGTTTCATAACCCAAAGTTAATATCTTTCTGCAAATTTCGGTATAAGGTGGAATATAAACGCATGTTTTCCCCTTACTGCTAATGTATAAGCGTTAAATAGAATTTTAGCCTAATTATGAATCTATTTTTAATCCTCCATCGTTCTCCACATCACGCCCAAAATTCGGGTTACGGCAGGTTGGTAGATTATTTAGATGCCAACGTTATAATTGGCAAAACAAAGTTTTCTTATACTATTGCCAAAATGCTCTCTAGCTTTCATTCACAAGCTGCAGGTATTTATAACAGCAGCAGCATATTAAAGGAAATTGAATTATACAAACTTCTTAAAAAGCATAAACACGAAAAAAATATAGTCCATTTTTTAAATGGGGAACGTGATATTCGCCATCTAGGATTCTTAAAAAAGCGTTTTCCAAATACAAAATTCTGTGCTACATTTCATAAACCGCCGGAAATTTTAAAGCAAACTATCACAGATATTTCTGCCTTACAAAAATTGGATGCGGCAATTGCAGTTGGGTCAAATCAAGTTGAATTTCTAAAAGATTGGTTGCAATTAGAGAATGTAGCATTTATTCCGCACGGCGTTGACACCCAATTTTTTAAACCACACAATTCAAAGAAAAAAGAAAATACCTTACTTTTTGTAGGTCAACATTTACGCGATTTCGAAATTTTGAATGCAACCATCCCAAAATTAGCAGCATCAATTAAAAAATTCCAGATTGCGGCAGTTGTTCATCCGTCTTATACATCCAAAATAAAGGCGCACGAAAGTGTAAAAATTTTGACTAATGTGAATGACAAGACGCTTCGCAATTTGTACCAAGAATCAACAGCGCTTTATTTACCGATGTTAAATAGTACGGCCTGCAATAGTATTTTAGAAGCAATGGCTTGCGGTTTACCTATAATTACGAGTGATGTTGGAGGAAATTCGATTTATTTGGAAAACACAAAGAATATAATTATTCAACAAGATAAATCTGAAGACTTTATTGATAAAACGATAACAGTTTTAAGAAATAAATCCCTTATTTCAGAAATGGGGAAATCTTCAAAAGAAAAGTCATTGATTTATGATTGGGAAAATGTAGCAAATGAAGTTAGGAACTTTTACCTTAATTTGAAATAGCGAAATATGGGTAAATCACTTAAAATAATAATCTTCGATGGCAGTTTTAAAACTACGCCATTTATAAATCGCTTAGCGCAAGGCTTGGCGGCGGATAACGAGGTTTTTATTTTGGGGTTTAATGAAACTATTAAAGATAAAATTGAAGGAATAAAGTATGTTGGTTTGGGAAGCAATCAAAATAAATTCGGCTTTTTAGTGACAACTTTGTCGGGTTTATTAAAAGGAAATTCTTTTCGCAAAACCCTCAAGTTATTATTTGCCGGCGATAAAACTGGTTTGCAAAAGCAAAATCTAAATACAGCAATCAAAAATATAAAGCCAGATATTATCCATTTGCAATGGCCTTCGGTTATTTCGTGGTTTGAAACTATTTTAGAAGAACAAAAAATTCCAGTAGTTTTAAGTCAACGTGGTTATCACATAAATATTAGGCCCTTTATAAACCCAGAAAATTTTGATTATTTGCAAAAATGGTTTCCAAAGATTGCAGGATTTCATTCGGTTAGCAAAGCAATTTCGGAAGTTGGTGATAAAATTTATACTTCAAAAGAAAAGATTGATGAGGTAGTTTATACTGGTTTAAATTTAGATTCTTTCATATTTAAAGAAAGTTATAATGGTTCAACGCCATTAAATATTTTATCGGTAGGACGCTCACATTGGAAAAAAGGATACGATTATGCCTTAGAAAGTTGTTCAATTATTAAGAAAAAAGGTATTCATTTTACCTATACGATTGTTGGTGTTGCTGAAGATAAAGAATTTACTTTTTTGATTGATAATTTAGGTTTAACAGATTCTGTAATTTTAAAGGGAAACATGAAACAATCTGAAGTTTTTCAATTAATGAGTGATGCCTCTGTTTTTCTATTGCCAAGTATTGAAGAAGGAGTTGCAAATGTTGTTATTGAGTCTATGGCTTTAGGTTTGCCTGTAATAAGCACAGATTGTGGTGGTATGCAAGAAGCCATTATAGATAATAAAGAAGGTTGGATTGTCCCTAAAAGAAATCCACAGGCAATGGCAGATTCCCTATTATCATTTAGGAATTTGAATATTGCAGAAATTCTAAAAATAAGAATTGCTGCAAGAGTAAAAGTTGAGAAAATATTTTCAGAAATTATTATGGTTACTGATATGCTTACACTTTACAACAAAGTTTTAAAAAATAAAGCAAACTGAATTCAACCGAAATTATAACGTCCATAATCCCAATCAACCAACATTTTATTTCGGTTGAAGGGAAGCATGAATTAGACAAAAAAGCAATCTGTATTTTTACGGCAATCGGTTTTTTCCTGGATACAGATACCTATTGGCAAGACCAAAAAGTGTTGCCAGCAGCATCAAAAAATACGGTGAATGTTGACGGGTTTTTAGAAAAATCAACTCCCTATTTTAAATGGCATTACAGTCCGCGCGATATTACTTTTGAGCAAGCACTTGCTGAATTTTCTACCCTTTTTGGAAAAATTATAAAAGAACAAATAGGGAACAATCAAGCTATTTTGCCGCTTTCGGGCGGATTGGATAGCCGAACGCAGGCATTGGCATTATTCAATTTAGGAGCAAATGTTCAATCGTATAGTTATCAGTTTAAAAATGGATATGCCGAAACCAAGATAGCCCAGCAAATTGCAAAAGTCTGTGATTTCAACTTTCAAAAGTTCGAAATTAAAGAAGGTTATTTATGGGATACTATAAATGAGCTTGCAGAAATTAATGGCTGTTACAGCGATTTTACCCATCCGCGCCAAATGGCAATTTTGCAAGATCTTAAACAATACGAAGGTATCTTTAGCCTTGGCCATTGGGGCGATGTATTATTTGACCGCGGAATGGCAGCAGCAGATGAAAACAAAGAGCCATTAGTAATTATTAAAAAGAAAATTATTAAAAAAGGCGGCTTGCAATTAGCCGAAACCTTATGGCAAGCGTGGAATTTAGAAGGACAATTTGAAGATTATTTAAATACTCGTCTTTCAACATTATTAGACAGCATAAAAATTGAAAACAAAAGCGCCCAAATAAGAGCCTTTAAAAGTATGTATTGGGCACCACGATGGACGAGTGTAAATCTTTCGGTTTTTGAAGCTGCAAATCCAATTTCAGTCCCATATTACGACAACCGAATGTGCGAATTTATTTGCTCGATTCCCGAAGCATATTTGGCAGATAGAAAATTGCAAATTGCCTATTTGCAACAAAATAAGAAGTTGGCAGATATTACGTGGCAAGCGCAGCGACCTTATAATTTGAATACCTTTCAAAATAATAAAACCCCGAATAATGTACCGTATAGAATTGTAAATAAATTACAACATACAGTTTCAGGACTTGTTGGTAAAAATCTAATTCAAAGGAATTGGGAATTGCAATTTCTTGGAATGGAAAACGACGAAAAGTTGCAAGCTGAAATATTTAATTCAAGCTTTAATTCCTTTATTTCAAAACCGTTGGTTGCCCAATTTTACAATAGTTTTAAAAATGATGATGCTGTAACGTATTCGCATTCGGTTAGTATGTTGTTAACTTTGGCGATGTTTCACAGCAATAAAAATTCAACTTTATAAATGAAAGTTTCCGTAATACTTCCTATTTATAATGGCGAAAAAACATTAGAAGCGACGCTACAAAGCCTTGCTGCCCAAAGCTTTCAGGGTTTTGAATTGGTTGCTTGTATAGATGGCACCTTTGATGGTAGTAGCGAGATTTTAAAAAAATATAGCACAACATTCAACAATATGATTGTTTTGCAAAACGAGATAAATCTTGGTTTAGGTCCAACAATGAATAGGTTGGTTGCAAACACAACTGGAGAATATATTGCAGTTGCCGAGCAAGACGATTATTATTATCCAAACCGGTTACAATTGCAGGTAGATTTGTTGGATAAAAAGCCAGAAATTGGCTTGGTTTCTGGAATAGCAGAATTTTGGGACGGAGAAAAAGTAAGCTCAAAGTTTCCTGGAATTTTGGTTCACGGCGGGCAATATCCAAAGGGAAAAGAAATGTTTTTGTTAAACTATATAAACCAAACAAAAGTGGTTAATAGTTGTATGATGTTTAGAAAGACGATTCACGTAAAAAATGGACTTTACTTTTCACAACATTTTCCAAACATTCCACTTGATTGGGCCTATTTTTTAAGATTTTGCCTCGTTTCCGAAATTTTTGGGTTAAATAAAACATTGGTTAGATTAGATAGAAGCCAAAAACGTGATTCTATAACAACAAAAAAAGAGATACATTATAAAGCCAATGAAGAATTGTTACGTTCATTTTATTACGAATACCCAAATATAATTACAAAACAAATTTTTAAAAAAGCATTGCAATTTCAGCATAATATTGAGTTGAGTTCATATTATGGGTTTAAATTTTATCTTTTTGCATTATTTTCTATTTGCAGTAATCCGCTTAATTATGATTTTTTTAAAATTGTATCTACGAGAATAAAGAAGAAATCAAAAAACCTCATTTCATAAAAAATGGAAGACTTTAAAAACAAACTACGATATTTTAGATATCAATTAAAATTTGCAAAAAAAATATTTAACGATAAAACATTTTATAATACATATAAACTTTCTAAATTAGAAAATAGTAAATTAACAAAACGTACAGAAATAATATCATATTTGATCAATAAAATTCAGGGAACAAAATATTTAGAAATAGGCGTACGTAACCCTGCAGATAATTTTAATAAAATAAAGTGTAAAGAAAAATATTCTGTTGATCCTGGCTTAGAATTTAAAGAAAACCCAGTGGATTTTAATTTAACGTCTGATGACTTTTTTAATAATTTAAAGCAAGGTAAGCTCCGCATTCCTAAAAATATAAAATTTGATGTAATTTTTGTAGATGGTCATCATTTGGCGGGACAGGTTGAAAAAGATATAAATAACAGTTTGGATTTTTTATCTGACAATGGTTTTATTATTTTACATGATTGTAATCCACCAACCGAGTTTCATGCACGTGAGAATTATAAGTTTAAAAATACTCCAGCTAGAGGATTTTGGAATGGCACTACTTGGAAAGCATTCAGCAAAATTAGATATAAACAAGATTTGTTCTCAATATGTTTTAATACTGATTGGGGAGTTGGAGTAATTTCAAAATTTAAGTATCAATCATTTAATAACTTGAATTTACCAATGTCTAATCCATATTTTGAATATGATACCCTTTTTAAAAATAGGAAAGAAGATCTTAACCTTATTAATTTTAACGACTGGTTTGAAATGGATAAAAATTTTGTCAGTTCCACTCTAAAATGCTAATCTTTTAATTCATTAAATTTGTCCAACTTTTTGTGGTATAGCCTTTATAGATAACAAACATCAGATAGTGTAATTATTTGGAAAAATTTAAACCTTTATAACTTTGGGGAAAATTAAAATTTTATTTACAATCCCAAATTTTAAGACCGCGGGAAGCCAATTTGTTCTGCTCGCGTTATATAATAAGATTAATAAGGCTTTATTCGATCCATATGTTTGTGTAGAAAGTTTTCCAGAAGAAATTCCGTCATATATATCTAAGGAAAAAAGACTACAATTTAATTTTACAGGGCGAAATATTCAAGATATTATAAATTTTAGAAAAATTCTGAAATATAATGATATTGCTATAGTGCACTCTTGGGATTATAAATCTAACTTTATTGAAGCCCTAGCCTGCCAATTATCTGGTGTAAAATATTTATACACAAAAAAAAATAATACTTGGTCTAAAAGATGGAATCTCAAAAGTTTTATTTCTCATCATATTGCTTATGATAACCCTGAAATGAAATTGCGTTTCTTTTCTACTTTCTTTTTCAAAAATAAAACATCCTTCATCCCTCACGGTGTGGATTCAAGTATTTTTTTTCCATTAAAAAAACAAGATAATTTAATGTTTGATATTGGATGTATAGGCAACATAAATTCAAATAAAAATCAGTTATTTATTATTAAAGCATTAAATAGGCTTCCCTCAAAAATCGTATTGCATTTATATGGTAATGAAAATGCTCAATATAGAAAATTATTAAATACATATATTCGAAATAATAAATTGGAAAATCGAGTACATTTTCACGGATATATTGAAAATGCGAATATGCCTAAAATTATTAATGATTTAGATTTATTTGTTTTAGCATCAATAAATGAAGGATTACCTGTTTCTATTTTGGAAAGTATGGCTTGTGGCGTAAGTATTTTAAGTTCAGATTCTGGTGGTGGTGCGAAATTTTTATTAAAAACCGAAGATATTTTTTCTTTAAATGATCCTGAAGATTTAATTCAGAAAATTTTAAAGATTTCTTTAATGGATAAAAACAAAAGAATTGCTGAAAATTTAAAAACAGTCGAGCATACTGTAAAAAATCATTCAATTGAAACCGAAGTCATGGCGTATGAGAATTTGTATATAAATATGTTACCTTAAAATGAAAAAAATAACTGATAATTTAATTAGTATTTTAATTACCCATTTTAATAGGATAGAGTCTTTGGAGAAATGTTTAAAAGCCTTTGAAAAAATTGATTTTTCAAATTTTAAAATTGAAATAGTAGTTTCAGATGATGGTAGTGAAATTAAAATTCAAGAACAATTAAAAGCATTAAAAATTGATACATTAGTACTCTCAGAAAGAAATGAGGGCTTGGCAAGTAATTTAAATAAGGGTATAAATGCTTGTAAGGGAAATTATATTTTATACTGTCAAGAAGATTTTTTACCACAAGTAGAATTATCATCCTACATGCCTCAAATTGTGGAAACATTGGATAGTGGCAAGGCAGAGATGATAAGGTTACAGGCAAATTATGTATTTCCAAAATTGCTGCCCTTATCTGAAGAAATAAAATTAATCCCAAAGTTTTCTTGGAAAAATTATTACTATAATACCTTTCAATATAGTGATAATCCGTTTATAACAACTAGATCATTTTTTGATAAATATGGTTATTTTTTAGAAAATACATGTGGGGCTTATGGGGAAAATGAATATGCAATAAGAATTATGAATTCAAACGCTAAAATTGCAATTGTAAATAAATATCCATTTAAAGCCATTAAAGAGGTAGCTTCGGTAATGGATATGCAGCAAAAAAAGAGAAAGAGAAAATTTCTCAGAAAAATTGGCATCCATAAATTTATTAGAGCAAGCAGGTTGCATTTAGAATATATTTTTTACAACCGTAAAAAACGCAAATTGCTTACAATAGAAAATAAACGCAAAGTTTAAAATGAAAATAGGCATAGTCCTCTCCAAAAACCCTGCATATTCTGAAACCTTTTTTATTTCAAAAATAAAAGGTCTTCAAAATAATGGGTTTACAGTTGTACTTTTCTGCCAAAAAAAAGACCCGGATTTTAATTTGTGTCCTGTGGTTTTAAGTACAAAGGTTTATAGAAATCCGTTGCTAC
Organism: Aequorivita sp.; assembly: GCA_965219125.1. Classification (GTDB taxonomy): domain Bacteria; phylum Bacteroidota; class Bacteroidia; order Flavobacteriales; family Flavobacteriaceae; genus JBBSOK01. The sequence continues at coordinate 1,221,281 of CBDCMO010000002.1, read as the reverse complement.
TATTTTTTTATTTTATGGGAACTTATGTATCACTTCTTCCAAATATAAAAGCGGTTTTAAAATTTGCTAAAATCGAAAGAAATAGCGATACTTCAATTGCTGCTCTTTTTAAAAATATATATTTAAATTCACATTTATTAAAAGCAAAAGTAGATTGGTTGCATTTTGGTTTTGCTACACAAGCAATAGGTAGGGAAACGATTGCAGAAGCAATTGGTGCAAAAATGGCAGTAAGTTTACGGGGTTTTGATATGGCTGTTTATCCATTAAAACATCCGAATTGCTATACAAAACTTTGGCAAAATGTGACTAAAGTTCATTCAATTTCAAATGCATTATTGCAACTTGCTTACCAAAATGGTTTGCCTAGAACTGTGGAAGTAGTTAAGATAACGCCCGCAATTGATACTTCATTTTTCGGCGAAGTTGCAAGTGAAAACTTGGGTAATCATAAAAAAATAAATTTTTTAACCGTTGGCAGATTGCATTATATAAAGGGTTATGTTTTAATGCTCGAAGCTTTGTTGATTTTAAAACAAAAAGGAATTCAATTTACGTACACAATTGTAGGTTCAACAGCTAGTGTGGAATATGAGCGTATTGCCTTTGCTGCATTGCAATTAGATTTAAAAGATGAAGTCATTTTTAAGGGAAAATTAAACGCAAAAGCTGTAAAAGACGAATATGCAAAAGCAGAAATATATTTACAGTATAGTCTTTCTGAAGGTTTTTGCAATGCGGTTTTAGAAGCACAAGCTGTTGGTTTGTTATGCATTGTAAGCGATGCCCACGGTTTGCCAGAAAATATTCTGCACGAAAAAACAGGTTGGGTTGTACCGAAAAATAATCCGGCCTTATTGGCTCAAACAATTGAAATGGTCATAAATACTTCCGAAGAAAAAAAGAAATTTATAATCAAAAATGCAGTTGAAAGAGTTAAAACCGAATTCAATATAGAAAAACAACAGCAAGAGTTTATTAATTTTTATACTTCGAAAAAATGATAAAACTCTTCATTATTGGCGAAGTTGAAAAAAATAGGGGCGAAATTTTCCCGTTGCTCAAACCATTTTTAAAAAATAAAGGTTTTACTGATGAAGAGCGAATCAAGCTTTACGGTATTTCTGAAAAAGATTTCAGCCTTGTAAATACAATTGAAGAAGCCGATTATTTAGTATTACCAATGTCGTGGAATTATTATGCATCCAAATATAAAATGGCTGAAATTATGCAAGAAATTCAACAAGATATATTTCAAAATAAAAAAATACTTTCTTTTACTTCTGGTGATTTTGGGGTAAAAACGCCAACTTTTAAAAACCTCCTTATTTTTAGGTGTAATGGCGAAAAATCTAAACTTGATTCAAATAATTTAGGACTTCCTGTATTTATAAACGATCCAATACTTCGTTATTTTAGTACCGATAAAATTACCGTTAGACCTTATAATACAAAACCAACTGTTGCTTTTTGTGGGCAAGCAAATGGTGATTTTATACATGTTTGCAAGGAAATAACACAAACTATAGTTCGAAATTTGAGGTTTCGGGTAGGTTTGCGCGATGGCTTGCCTCAACCTTTGCTGAGCACTTCAAGCTTGCGGTACGCACTACTGCACAAATTGTTAAAAGACAATGCAATAATTTCAAATTTTATATTCAGAAAAAAATACCGAGCAGGTGTTTCAAATCAAAAAGAAAGAGAAAAAACTACCCGAGAATTTTACGATAATATACAAACTAGCGATTATGTATTGTGCGTACGTGGCGGTGGCAATTTCTCGGTACGTTTATATGAAAGCTTGGCAATGGGAAGAATTCCCATTTTTTTAAATACCGATTGCTTATTGCCTTTGGATGCTAGCGTTAATTGGAAAAATTATGTGGTTTGGATAGAATATAGTGAAAGAAATAATATTGCCAAAAAAGTAAAAGATTTTCATTCAAACTTAACTAGTAAGGAGTTTATAGAGTTACAGCATAGAAACAGAAGTCTTTGGAAAGAAAAGCTGGACCTTCAAGGATTTTTTAATAATATCTTTTATGAAATATAAAAAATGGTTATCTGGAATATACTTTTCTATGACAGGCGAAAAAAATAGCTTGATAAAAGCATCATTATGCGGTTTTTCTCTAAAAACCTTTGTAGGAACTATAAGGTCTAAGACAGATCAAGATGACGCTTGGTTTTTTCAATTGGCAAAACATCATAAAACCATTTATGATATTGGAGCTAATATTGGCTATACGGCATTATTGGCTTTAATACAAGATGCAAATAGGGACTATATTTTGGTAGATCCTAATCCGTTTGCGCTACAAAAAGCAATGGGCAATCTACTAAATAATAACCTTGGTTTTAAAGCCCAATGCTATTGTGCATTTGTAAGTAATAAAAATAATGAAACTGTTAAATTCTATACCCTCGGCTCTGGAGCAGCAGGTAGTATGCACGCTAGCCACGCAGCATCTGCAGCTGCGGTAAATTCCTTTTCTCAAGTTTCAACAGTAACCTTGGATTATCTTTTTGATTATTACGGCCTCACTCCAAATCTTGTAAAAATTGATGTTGAAGGTGCTGAAACACTGGTGATGGATGGAGCTCGCAAAATAGCATCAGAAACCAGTTGTACATTTTTTATTGAAATGCATGATGTTGAAGATTTGAGTATGGAAACGGCAACAAACACAATGATTTATTGGGCAACTGAAATGGGCTATAATGTTTGGTATCTTAAAACGGGTGAAAAATTAATATCAGCTGAAAGTGTTAAACACAGGGGAAAATGTCACCTCTTACTTTTGCCAAATGACAAAGAATATCCTAATTACCTAAAAGGAATTGAGCAAAATGCTGCTCTACCGCAAATGTTTAATGCTCATTAAATAAAAGAAGTGCTTTTCAAATTCCTTAAATATTTACAGCCCACCAACTATTTTCAGCTTTATCGCAAAAATGGCGCTTCCATATTTCCAATAATTTCAGAATTACCTTCAGAAATCCGTATTCAATTAAATGAAGATATAAATTTCAAAAGTGAAACTTCCAAAGAATATGATGTTTCTTGGCAGGCACTTCAACTTGGTTATATTGGAGATGTAAAAACGTACAATTCTTTCGAAAAGGTGCCATTGCAAGATGAATATTATTTTCTTCGGAAATATTTTAACAAGGTTTGGGTTTTTTATGTTTTGATACTTCGGTTGGTTTCTTTAAAAAATCCGATTGTCGAAATAGCAGCTTTTAGAAAAAGCAAAAATGTGAAGCGAGGTAATTCTGTTAAATCGCCAATCAATCATTCAGAATTTCAGCAGTTTGAATCTTCTCTTATAAATGGAAATCGATTTTTAAGTATCATTATCCCAACGTTAAATAGATATGAATATTTAAAAGATGTACTGGCAGACTTAGAAAAACAGGACTATAAAAATTTTGAAGTTATTGTTGTAGACCAATCTTCACCTTATAAACCTGAATTCTACGAACAATTTAATTTAAAAATAGAACTTATTCATCAAGAAGAACGTGCACTTTGGCTGGCACGAAACCACGCTATTCAGCTTTCAAAAAGTGAATATATCTTGCTTTTTGATGATGATAGTAGGGTAAAAGTAGATTGGATTAGCAATCACTTAAAATGTTTGGAGTATTTTAAGGCAGATATTTCTTCGGGAACTTCAATTTCAACGGTTGGTGCGAAAGTACCTGAAAATTATTCGTTTTTTAGAATTTCAGATCAATTGGATACAGGAAATGTACTTTTGAAAAAAGACATTTTCAGAAAAATAGGCCTATTTGACCGTCAATTTGAAAAACAGCGAATGGGGGATGGTGAGTTTGGGCTCCGCGCTTATTTGGAAGGTTATAAAAACATAAGTAATCCCACAGCGCAACGATTACATTTAAAAGTTGGCAGTGGCGGCCTTCGAGAAATGGGAAGTTGGGATGCTTTAAGAACTTATAAATTTTTTGCGCCTCGGCCTATACCAAGTGTTTTATATCTTTTCAGAAAATATTATGGCAGTAAAGCGGCAATATTATCGCTCATAAAAACAGTACCACCTTCCATTATCCCTTATAAATATAAGAAAAACAAAAAAATGCTGCTGCTTGGTACCGCTATCTCGGTATTTTTGTTGCCAATAATACTTTTTCAAGTATTTATTTCTTGGCGTAGGGCTTCAATAAAATTAAAAGAAGGCGATAAAATTGGCAAACTCGACTAACATCTTACTTATTACATCGGAATTTCCTCCTCAACCCGGCGGTATCGGCAATCATGCCTATAATTTAGCGCTGTATTTATCTAACAGCGGTTACATTATAACGGTACTTACAGATACGCGAAGTAAAGATGGAAATGAAGAGATTGAATTTGACAAATTACTTCCCTTTAAAATAAACCGCATTAAGCGTAGAAATGTAGTAGTCCTCACTTATTTGAAAAGGATAAGGGAAACAATAAGCAGTGAGAAGAAAAATGATATTATTTTGGTTTCGGGCAAATTCTCTTTGTGGATGGTAAATATTTTAAAACTTCTTACTTCCAAAACTATAATTGCCATTGTCCACGGCTCAGAATTGCAGTTGAAGGGCAAAATCGCAAGCAAACTTACTTCGTCGGGTTTGAAGCGATGCTCACAAATAATTGCCGTTTCAAATTATACCAAAAATCTGTTGCCGGAATTTTTAAAATGGAAGACACAAGTGATTCCAAACGGCTTTGGGCTGGAAAAATTACGGGTTGAAGTAATTCAAAATAAATCTACTTTTCCAAAACTTATAACTGTTGGCAATGTTACACAACGTAAAGGCCAGCAAAACGTGATAAATGCATTACCTGTTTTGCTTAAAAAATGGCCGCAACTTCAATATAATATAGTTGGAATCCCTACAGAAAAAACTATGATACTAAATCTTGCCAAGTCAATAGATGTTGAAGAAGCGATATTTTTACATGGAAAGGTAACGGATGCAAAAAAGATTGAATTAGTGCAAGAGTCAACTATTTTTGTGATGTTAAGCGAGAATACAAAGGCGGGCGATGTTGAAGGATTTGGCATTGCAATTTTGGAAGCCAATGCATTGGGAATTCCGGCGATAGGTTCAAAAGGCTGCGGAATTGAGGATGCAATTAAAAACAACAAATCGGGTATTTTGGTAGATCCAAAAAATATAGATGAGGTGAACAATGCTGTTGAGTCTATTTTGAACAATTACCACAGCTATTGCGAAAATGCGATGGCTTGGTCCACAAATTTTAGATGGGACGTTGTTATACAGGAATATATTGCAATAATAAAAAAGTGCGATGAAAATTAAAAATGCTTTAATTATCCACGGGCCTGGAAGAAGTGGTACTACTTTATTGGTAAACATACTTGCACTACACGAAAAAATTGGGTGGCTCTCTAGCTATGTTGATAGATTTCCAAAATACCCTATACTTACGTCTTTTAATAAAATGCAGGAAGTATCAGCCTTTGAGGTTTGGAATAGGAATAAAACGAAATTTCCCAGACCTTCCGAAGCTTATAATTTTTGGCTACACCACGTACCGGAATTTAATAAGGCAGAATTACAAACAATCTCCAAGGAATCTGCATATGCGGCACAAAAGTATATCTCCAAAATAAAGAAATATAGCGGAAAACCTATCTTTATGACAAAAATCACGGGACTCTCGAGACATCAAACGTTGGATGCGGTTTTTGAACAACCAAAAATTGTTTGGATAGATAGAAATCCGTTAGCCGTTATTGCTTCCTACTACAAACAACGTTGGGATTATAAAAATAAACCTAAAGCTTTTGAAGCAACCTTGAAAACAGATCTTATTAAACATTATACGGCGAAATATAAACTCTTTCAAGATGATAAGAATAATTTGAAAAAATTTCCAATACTTGAAGTAAAGTATCAAGATTTAATAAATAATAGGCACGAGGTTATAAGTACAATTTGTGAATTTACAAATATTCCATATTCGTCAAAATTTAGGAAAGCAGTAGATAATTGGCTGATAAAAGAGGGCTCTAATAAGGCTTATAAGAATTTATTTTCAAATGAAGATATTAATTTAATTGAATCAATTTTGAAATAAAATGAAGCTAGCAATAATCTCACATACCGAACATTATAGAGATGGCAACGGCAATCTAGTTGGTTGGGGACCTACAATTAGCGAAATAAACCACCTCAGTAAGCATTTTGAAGAAATTTTTCACTTAGCTTATTTTTATGAAAAAACGGCACCGTTAAGTTCACTTCCTTATACAAACCGCAATATAACGTTTGTGGCTTTGCCAGTTTCAGGTGGTAAAACCCTTGGCGATAAACTTAATATTTTATCAAAATTGACAAAAACAATTAGGCTAGTAAATAAAACATTAAAAAATGTAGATGTATTTCAATTAAGAACACCAACGGGAATAGGCGTTTACTTAATTCCATATTTAAAATATTTTCACAAAAATAAAAGGGGTTGGTTTAAATACGCCGGAAATTGGGCTCAAGAAAATCCGCCACTTGGTTATGCAATTCAACGGAGACTTTTAAAAAAACAATATCGAATTGTTACAATAAATGGTAAATGGCCAAACCAAGAACAACATTGCCTAACGTTTGAAAACCCTTGCCTAACATTAAAGGAACGGGAAGAAGGAATTAAAATAATTGATACCAAAAATTACGACAAACCATTTTCATTTTGCTTTGTTGGCAGATTGGAAGACGAAAAAGGAGTGAAGCGTATTTTGGATTCCGTAACTACATTGGCAGATACATCTTTTATAAAAGCCATCCATTTTATCGGCGACGGACCAAAACGAAAGATTTATGAAACCTTTGCTTCAGAAAATAATATTCCAGCAATTTTTCATGGTTTTTTAAATAGGGGAAATGTTTTTGAAATTTATAGGAGCTGCGAATTTTTATTGCTGCCAAGCACCGCTTCGGAAGGTTTCCCAAAAGTAATTGCAGAAGGTTTAAACTTTGGTTGTATTCCTATTGTTTCATCTGTTTCCAGTATTGGGCAATATATAAATTCTGAAAACGGTTATATAGTTGAACCTACAAATGCAAAAAAATTACATCAAATTTTATTGGATATTGAACAAGAAAATAATTTGACCCTAAAAAACAAAGCAAAATTGGGATATCAAGTTGCAGAAAACTTCACCTTTCGGCGACATATAAATAGAATTTTAACTGAAATTTTAAAAACCTAAATACCATCAAAAATCCAACATTAAATAGTCTTAAACCGCTACAGGCAATACTAATTCATGTTGGGCTTGGGCTATTGGCGTTTGCATATAGACCTTTAATGGTAATTTATTTATTGTTTGCGGTTTTGTATTTTACTTATAGAATATTCACAAAAAAGAACAAACAATTAGAAGTTTTATTGGCTTGTGCTTATGTTGCTGGCGCTGGTGTTTTTGTCCGAATGACGAAGGCATTTTTTTTCTATGAAACTGGCAAATATCTCATTATACTTTTTATAATTTTAGGTTTTTTTTATTCAGGCTTTAGTCGGAAAGCTTTTATTTATGTGGTCTTCCTATTATTATTAGTACCTGGAATTTTGGTTTCTTTCGATATTATAAGCTATGATATAAATTTTAGAAAAATTATTTTATTCAATCTTAGCGGCCCTATTTGCCTGGCATTTTGTGCAATATATTGTTATGGGAAAACGTTCAAATTAGGCGAGGTTCTTAAAATAATGGATTATATTTTATATCCACTAATTGCAACTACCGTTTACATTTATTTTTATTCTCCCGATATTCAGGATGTAGTAACAAATACTGAGTCTAACAGTGCCCTTTCGGGTGGTTATGGGCCTAATCAAGTTGCTACAGTGCTTGGATTGGGTGTTTTCATACTTTTTTCACGTCTATTTTTGCCTTATAAAAACAAACTCGTACATTTTGTGATGATGCTTTTTTTGGTTTCTATGGCGTACCGCGCCCTCTTAACTTTTTCTCGTGGTGGAGTCTTTGTTTCGGTAATAATGTGCGCTGTCTTTATTGTGGTTTATTACTTTTCCACAGGCATAATCACAAAGGCAAAAGTTACCATAAAATTTATAGGAGTTGCGGGAGTTGCTTTGGCTATCTGGCTTTTCACAATTCTACAAACTGGTGGTTTAATTGAAAATAGATACGTTGGGAAAGATGCATTGGGCAGAGAAAAACAAGATATAACCACTGGTCGTGGCGATTTGGTTAGCACAGAGATTGAAGTCTTTAAAGAAAATCCTGTTTTTGGAATTGGAGTTGGCAGAGTTAAGGAGGAATTTTTGGAAGAATTGGGCGTAACACTACCAACACATAATGAAGTTTCACGTATGTTATCTGAACACGGACTTTTCGGTATTTTTGCTCTATTGCTATTGGTATTTTCACCTATCATTACAAAGTTATCAGGTAGGAAAAATATATATTTTGTTCCATTCATGTTATTCTGGGCACTTACGATAATCCATTCTTCAATGCGGATTGCAGCTCCGGCATTTTTATATGGCTTGGCACTTTTAAATATTGAATATGACGAAAAAAAAGATCCTATACGTAGGCAACAAGCTCTCGAATAAAGGTAATACGCCAACAACAATCGAAACACTTGGGGCTAAACTTGAGTTTGAGGGTTACGAGGTGGTTTTGGTTTCTTCTAAGCAAAATAAATTGTTGCGTTTGCTTGATATGTGTTGGGCCACATTTAAAAACAGAAAAACTGTCTCGCTTATATTAATTGATACCTATAGCACCCAAAATTTTTACTTTGCTGTAATCGTCGCACGTATTTGTCGTTTATACAATATACCTTATATCCCAATTTTGCACGGCGGCAATCTCAAAAATCGTTTAGAGAAGAACGAAGTTTTGTGTAAAAAAATGTTTAGTAATGCGAAAATAAATGTTTCGCCTTCGGCATTTAATTTGAATATTTTTAAAGAAAAAGGGTTTACTAATCTTTTATACATTCCCAATACTTTAGAAATAGATAAATATCCTTTTTTACTTCGGAAGGAACTAAAACCTAAACTTCTCTGGGTACGTTCGTTCGCTGAAATTTATAACCCAGCTTTAGCAATTTCAATAGTAAAGCAGCTAAAATTGAAAGGTCTTGATGTTCATCTTTCTATGGTCGGACCTGATAAAGATGGCAGCTTAAAACTATGCAAACAAATGGCTAAAAACGAAGGTTTGCCGATTATATTTTCAGGTTTGTTGACTAAAGATGAATGGATAGACCTTTCAAAAGAATATGACATTTTTATAAATACCACCAATTTCGATAATATGCCCGTAAGCATTATGGAGGCAATGGCATTGGGCTTGCCAGTAATATCAACAAATGTTGGAGGTATTCCTTTTCTAATTTCAGATAAAATAGATGGTTTGTTGGTTGCACCCAACAATACGAAGGCATTTATTAAGGCAATTGAATGCTTAATTGCGAATCCTCAAAATGCGCAAAAACTTGCGCTAGCAGCCCGGAAAAAGGTAGAAGAATTTGATTGGCACAGTGTGAAACATAAATGGTTTACTGTTTTGGACAGTTAAATAAATGTCTACATTTATACCAAAAAGTAATGGCCAATAAAAAGAAAATTCATTTTGAAATTTCTGAACGCAAAATTCTACTACGTACAGTAGATATTGCTGTTGTATTGGCAGTGCTCTACTTTGTTGGCATAATTTTTAATTTCGATTACTTTAAAATAAATCAGGAACATTGGGTTTGGTCCATTGTTTTGGCAATTTATCTAACCATTTTTGCAACAATATTTGAGCTTTATAATCTTCAAAGAACTGGCAAACTTGAAATTACGATAAAAAATATTATTTTAACAAGCTCGGTTACCGTTCTCTTTTATTTACTTACCCCTTTTTATACTCCTATTTTACCTACAAACAGATTACAGATAGTCTATTTTTTTCTGGCTATAAGTACAGCACTCATTTTTTGGCGCTATGTATATATTATTTTTTTTGCATCTTCCCGCTTTTACAAGAGAATAATGCTGGTTGCCAAAGCAAAGGATGTGAGCACAATTATTGAATCTCTCCAAAAATACGATCCAAATTATTCTGTGGTTGGGATTATTAATACAAGTTCAAAACTATTAGATTTTGAAGGGAATAATTCAATTGTTGAAGTTTCAATTATTGATGCTGTTGAAGCGGTAAAAAAACTATCAATTTCAGAAATTGTAGTGGCAATGCCGGATGGTTCTGGAATGACGGCAGATCTTTCCAATAGTTTAATAAAACTTTTAGAAGATGGCACACCAATACGGGAATATACCCAAGTGTACGAAGAAATTACCAAACGTGTACCTGTACAGCACGTTGATAGGGATTTTTACCGCTACTTTCCTTTCAGCCGAAGCAATCAAAATCAACTTTATTTGTTAATTCATCGTATTTCTGATGTACTATTATCTGTCTTCGGAATAATTTGCGGCCTCATTATTTCGCCTTTTATATTAATTGGAAATGTTTTGGGCAATCGTGGACCGATATTCTATTCTCAAAAAAGAGTAGGGAAAAATGGAGATGTATTCAAAATTTGGAAACTTAGAACAATGGTTGCCAATGCTGAAGAAAAAGGAGTTCAATATGCCAAATTGCAGGATGTAAGAGTAACCAAATTTGGTCGATTTTTGCGAAAAACGCGAATTGATGAAATTCCACAATTATACAATGTTATAATTGGCAATATGAGTATTATAGGGCCAAGACCGGAAAGACCTTTTTTTGTTGAACAACTCAAAGAGAAAATTCCTTTTTATGAAATAAGGCATCTAATAAAACCGGGGCTTACAGGTTGGGCACAGGTAAACGCAAAATATGGAATTACAGAAGAAGATGCGCTTGAAAAATTGCAATACGATTTATATTACATTAAACATCGCAGCCATTATCTAGATATAAGTATAATTGTTAAAACACTTTCAACAATCATATTTTATAGAGGCCAATAACTAGCCTAAAACAGGCTGCAATGGTTTTACCGCATTTTTCTTTGCATAAACCACTAAAAATAAATATCTAAAAGCCAAGGCAAGTATTAAGGGGATTATAGCGTAAGAAAAATGCTGCACGCCAGTAAACCAATGCACCGTCATTAAGACCAATAACAATAAGCAGAAAACTGCATATTGCCGCATCCATAACCGCACGTAATTTCTGCTATACGCAATTACCATAAATAAATTAATTGGAAAGGCCCAAAGTAGATTATAGTTATTTGCAGTTGCTGTGTGGTCTGTGGCAAACCATAACAAAAGCAATAATATTCCAATAATACCTGTTGTGAAAAAAAGAGACGTATCCAAAAATCTGCTTCTTTTGTCTTTCCGCCAATCGTCAATTGTAATCCCAATTATTAAAAGCGCCAGTAAACTTAGGATAAATAACGGACTTGTAAAAAAGTATGATTTCTTTTCAGATTTTTTGGCGCTGTACAATACCTTACTACTTTGAACTAGACTTTCAGTGTATTTTAAATTTCCATCATCAAAAGTAGATTTTAAAATAGTAGCGGTGGCATTTGCTTGAAATACATACTCTGGCAAAAATTGATATTGCCACGCAGTTGCATTTTTATCAATTATTGCTCCCAAAGGGACCGTAATTCCCACACTTCCCCAACTATTCCAATACACGTTTTCATCAATTAATTGCCTAAAAGTTTTGTCTTCGGTAACAAAATCATTTTTATAATCAATTTTGTCGGGAACAATTTGTACTAAAACGTCCCGCATTTTGGTTGCACAATTGTCAAAGAAAAAGTCATATTTATATTTCTTGTTTTCGGGTAGAATATTGTTCAGTAAATAATCGTAAAGTCTTTGTTTTTCTGAAAGGTTGAAGTTTAAAACCTGTTCTTTTATCTCTCGATTATGGCTTGCGTAATAATCAAAAAACGGCTGAAAATCATTTTCACCTATTTGATAAAGCAATTTTCCCTGTGCAAATTTTAAATAGAAATTAGGCGTATTAAAATCATATTCGCCATAATTAAAAACTTGATCTATTTCCTTTGAAGTATCTTTTATTCTGAAGGCACTGTGGCCAAAGGCATCATTCAATTCTGTTCCCGGACCGAGCGTTAAAATACTAACTTCGGCATTTTCGGTGAGTTGAAATTGTTGGGCCTTTGCGGAAATGACTATTAGAAAGATTGATAAATATAGAAAGTAGCTTCTTTTCAAAATAATAAATTCAGAATTAATTTTTATAAAATGAAGATTAAAAACACAAAAATAAGGATTGAAGCGTTCGTAAAACGAATGCAAGAATAAAATTTGAAAAAAAAATCAAAGAATTAGTAGAAATATCTCCTTCAACAATAAAAACTAGTGATAATAATCTAATTGAAATGATTAGCGTCTACAAGGCTACCTAAAAACACTCCAATCTAATTTCAACGAAAATACATTGCTATAAAGTGCCGCGCTTTGGTCTCCAATATCGGTTAACGCATAGTCAATTTGAATGCCTTTATATTTAAAGCCAACGCCTATATTGGGTTGAAAGCCAACAGAATCTGTATTATCCAACTGTCTAATATTCTGGAAATTACCAACGCCACCGCGCACATATACCAAATCTATATAAGAAAATTCCAGCCCCAAAGAAGGTGTAATGCTTGCAAAAGATGTTGAAATAATATCATTGGTTTGGGCAAAACGCACATTTAAATCTACTTCGGCCAGTAGTGCAAAATCATAGTGGTACACTATTTTTCGGGAGATTCCCAATTGTAACTTTGGAATTGTAATTTCAGTGGTTTCCGGTAAATCTTGATTTTGCCCTTCAACCGCGCCGGCAATTGTGGCAAATTGTTCTTCATCTATACTCCAAGCATTAAATGTAGTTGTAATGTCCCGCGCCATAAGTCCAAAATTCCAATCGCCTGTTTCAAATTGAATTCCTGCATCCAACCCAAAACCCCAAGACGAGGCAAATTTCCCAATTACCCGTCTAATAACTTTCGCATTTACGCCATAATTTAAACCATCCAAAGGCAATCGTCTTGCATAGGAAAAGGTAAAACCGTAATCGCTAGTTGAAAAAAGACTAATTCTATTATAATCTATATTTCCTTGGTCGTCAATAAGTTGGGTTGTATTTAAAATATCATCAACTCCAAAACGAATTATTGATAGACCAACCGCACTCTTATCGTCCAGCGGCATTGCAAATGCGGCATAATCATAATTGGCAATATTTGCAAAATAGGAAGCATGCATTAATGAAATCTGTTTTTCTTCAACGTGCACCAAACCTGCAGGATTCCAGTAGCCGGAGTTTAGATCCCGCGAAGACGCAGTAACGGCATTTGCCATTCCAAAAGCAGCAGCATCTACGCCAATATTCATAAACTCATTACTGTATTTACGTACAGTTTGAGCGGTAGCTAGGCAGCCGGAAAAGATTAAAATAAATAAAAAGTTCTTTTTCAATAGTATAATTTTGCGCAAATATCTCACTAATTTACAGAATAGTAAACTATAAAACAGCCCACATATTGTGTTTGGTAGTGTTTAGACGAAATTACTTTGCTATTTTTACAGCAGTTGCAACAAATAGTGGAAAACAACAATTTATTACTTCAAAAATAATATTTTATGAGAAAGCAAATTCCCAATGCCATAACATCACTTAATTTGCTTTGCGGTTGTGTGGCTGTAATCTTTGCCGTTTCTGGCGATTTATTAAACGCTGGGATCTTTGCTTTCTTCGGAATTTTCTTCGACTTTTTTGATGGTCTTGCAGCCCGACTTTTAAAAGCACAAAGCGAAATAGGTTTGCAGTTGGATAGTTTGGCAGATATGGTTACAAGCGGAATTGTTCCGGGAATTGTAATGTTGCAACTGCTAAGTTTATCTGTAACCGGCGGTTATTTTTCAATTTCTGGATTGCTCGAAAAAGACAGTTGGAACGCCACACTTTTAAATTATTTACCGTTGGTTGGTTTGCTTATTGTAGTTGCATCTGCATACAGATTGGCAAAATTTAATTTAGATACACGCCAAACCACCAGCTTTATTGGTCTGCCAACACCAGCAAATACGCTCTTACTTGTCAGCTTACCATTAATACTTCAATTTGACCACACGCAACTTGCCGAGGACATTATTTTAAACAAATGGTTTTTGGTAGGATTAACAATTGTAAGTTGTTTTCTCCTAAATGCTGAAGTTCCTTTATTCGCATTAAAATTTAAAACGTGGGATTTTAAGAGCAATGCAATTAGATATGTGTTTTTATTGATAAGTGTAATTGCCCTAATACTACTGAAGTTTGTAGCGATTCCTTTGATAATTTTACTTTATATTTTGATGTCTTTGTTTTGGAAGAGTTCTGAAAAGTAGGTTGGTTAATTTTTATTTAAACGCAGAAAAGATAGATTTGGATAAACTAACTGACTTAAACTTTTTCACTTATTTGGTTTGTATAGTTTCAAAAAAAGCAAAATCTAATAAAATAATAAAACTTACTTTTGGATTGGATTAAAAAAACGCTTGCCAACACCGAATAAGAAATATAGAATTTATATTAAAAGTAATTTAAATTCTTTATTTCCAAATTCCACTTTAAAGTTTTAATGAAACAAATTAAAGATAAATGAATTTTTAAAAGCTAAAACTCCAACTTCTTTTTCCGCAACTCAAAATTCTGTCCTAAATACACTTTACGTACCATTTCGTCTGCTGCAAGATCTTCCGGAATTCCGTGTTTTAGAATGCTGCCTTCAAACATTAAATAGGTTCTATCGGTAATCGCTAATGTTTCTTGTACATTGTGATCGGTAATCAAGATGCCTATATTTTTATTTCTAAGTTGGGCAATAATGCGCTGAATATCTTCAACAGCAACAGGATCTACACCTGCAAAAGGTTCGTCAAGCAATATAAAATGTGGGTCGGTTGCCAGCGCTCGTGCAATTTCGGTCCGTCTTCGTTCACCACCACTTAAAAGATCGCCTCGGTTTTTACGAATATGCCCCAAACCGAATTCTTCAATGAGGGAATTCATTTTAGCAACCTGTTCTTTTTTGGAAAGTTTGGTAAGCTGTAAAACACTTAATATATTATCTTCAACACTCAATTTCCTAAAAACCGATGCTTCTTGCGCCAAATATCCTATCCCATTCTGGGCACGTTTGTACATAGGGTATTTAGTAATTTCGGTTCCTTCCAAAAATATATTGCCGCCGTTTGGTTTTATAAGCCCAACAATCATATAAAAAGAGGTTGTCTTTCCAGCACCATTTGGACCAAGCAAACCAACAATTTCACCTTGATTCACTTCAACAGTTATCCCTTTAACAACCTGTCGGCCTTTATACGATTTTACAAGATTTTCAGCTTTTAATTTCATTCAAATAAAAGTTTATGAGTTTAAATGGTCGATGGGTTTAGAAGGTTTAAAAGATAGGTAATTAATTAAAATGATCTTTTTCCAATTTAATTTAACATTCTAATAGAATATAAACTTCCCATAATTTTACAAATATAAAGGTCCCTTAGCGGAGTAGAAGGGCTGCCTACTAACTATTGTCTACCTCGCTATCCGCCAATATTTCCGCCTTTTTCTGTCTGCCAACCACAATTTTTGAAATATAAATACTTACTTCATATAAAATTAAAATAGGTACTGCAACAATTACCTGGCTCATAATATCCGGAGGCGTTATAACTGCTGAAACTATCAATACAACCACCAATGAAATCTTCCTATATTTTCGCAGAATTTGCGGTGTAACCAATCCAATCTTCGTTAAAAAGTACATAATAATTGGAAGTTGAAAAACAATTCCCGCTGCCAAAACAGATGATCTGACCAGGGAAATATAACTATCAATATCAAATTGATTGGTAACTTCCTTACTTACTTGATATGTTCCTAAAAAGTTTATTGATAATGGCGTAATTACATAATAGCCAAATAAAACTCCTAAAAAGAACAAGAAAGAAGAAACCAAAATAAAGCCGCGACTATTATTACGTTCTCTTGCCTTAAGTCCCGGCGCGATAAATTTCCAAAATTCATATACAATATAAGGGAAAGCCATAATTACACCGGCTGTAATCGCGGTCCAAATATGAACGGAAAACTGTCCGGCCATTTCGCGA
This sequence comes from Aequorivita sp., assembly GCA_965219125.1. GTDB lineage: Bacteria > Bacteroidota > Bacteroidia > Flavobacteriales > Flavobacteriaceae > JBBSOK01. The sequence continues at coordinate 1,205,119 of CBDCMO010000002.1, read as the reverse complement.
CTTTGAATTGTAAATGGTAATTCGGTAAAGCAAAAACTATCAAAGCCCATTGATTGTGAAACACTGCACAGCAATCTATAGGTTATGAAATCTGCTTTTTTAGGTCCGAAAATTAACGTGTCAAAAATAAAGTCCTTCATAATAAAGGCAACAACTGCAAAAACTACAACCGCAACCGTAGATCGAATTAAATGCCAGCGCAATTCTTCCAAATGGTCTAAAAAGGACATTTCTCCAGTTTTGCTTCGGTCTTTTGTTTTTCTAGCCATTATATAATTCCTTCTTTTGTTAAATTATGTATATGCACAACGCCGCAATACTTGCCATTTTCTTCAGCCAAGAGTTGTGTTATTCCGTGATTGTCCATTAAATCCATTGCCTCTATCGCCATAGCGTCATTATCAATTATTTTTGGGTTTTTGCTCATAATATTCTTAGCCGTTAATCCCGTAAAATTGTCTGTTTCTCTTAACATTCGCCTTAAATCACCATCGGTAATAATCCCAATTATTTTGTCATTTTCAACAACGGCGGTTACACCCAATAGTTTTTCTGAAATTTCAATTATCACATCTTTTACATTAGTATCTGGTGCAACCTGCGGCTTTTCGTTCAATGAAGTTAAATCGCTTACACGTAAATATAGCTTTTTACCCAACGATCCGCCAGGATGGAATTTAGCAAAATCTTGACTTGAAAATCCGTGAAGGTCCAACAAACACATCGCCAGCGCATCGCCAATAACCAATTGTGCCGTTGTACTTGTTGTTGGCGCAAGATTATTTGGGCAAGCTTCCTTTTCAACATACGCATTTAAAACAAAGTTGGCTTGTTGCCCAAGAAAAGAATCCCTATTTCCGGTTATGGCAATAACCTTATTGCCAATGGCTTTTATTAAAGGCACCAAAACTTTTATTTCGGGCGTATTGCCACTTTTTGAAATACAGATAACTGTGTCATTTTGTTGAATTGTTCCCAAGTCGCCGTGAATAGCATCTGCAGCGTGCATAAATATTGAAGGTGTGCCAGTACTATTTAAGGTAGCTACGATTTTGGTGGCAATATTTGCACTTTTACCAATGCCAGTTACAATTACGCGGCCTTTGCTATTAAATATATAGGTAACTGCTTCGGCAAATTCGGCATCTACAAAATCTGCCAATTTTGCTATCGCCTTACTTTCAATCTCAATCGTTTCTTTTGCTAATTTTATTATATGATTTTGGTCTTGCAAATTTTAATGATTTTATTTGATTGAAACTCCTTCAGAAATTAGTATATTTAGATTGTAAACAAAATAATTTAATCTACGGTATCTTCCTTTTAACAATTTAGATGCTCGTTTCAAGTTAAGGTTGCAAATTTACAATTGTTAGGTACACAAACAATGTTAATGTAACGCAAAACTAACTTTCTTTAAAATAATATAGAAGCGTGAGCGAAATTGATTTATACGCAGACCTTAAAAAATATTTTGGCTTCAGCCAGTTTAAAGGGTTACAAGAGCAGGTAATACAAAGTATTATTGGCGGCAATAACACATTTGTTATTATGCCAACAGGTGGTGGTAAAAGTTTATGCTTTCAGCTACCTGCAATTATTTCTGAAGGAACAGCGATTGTGGTTAGTCCATTAATCGCTTTAATGAAAAATCAAGTAGATGCAATTCGCGCCATTTCTCCTAATGAAGGTATTGCGCACGTTTTAAATTCTTCCCTAAACAAAACCGAAGTAAAGCAGGTAATGAGCGACATTACAAACGGCATTACGAAATTATTGTACGTTGCGCCGGAAAGTCTTACCAAGGATGAATACGTCGAATTTTTACAATCGGTGAAAATTTCTTTCGTTGCAATTGACGAAGCGCATTGTATTAGCGAATGGGGACACGACTTTAGGCCGGAATACAGAAATCTTCGAGCAATCATAAAGAGGATTGACGAAACCATCCCTATTATTGGACTTACTGCAACCGCAACGCCAAAAGTTCAGGAAGATATTCTTAAAAACCTTGGCATTCAAGATGCCAATACTTTTAAAGCTTCCTTTAATCGTCCCAATTTATATTATGAAGTAAGACCAAAAACGAAAAATGTAGATGCAGATGTTACACGTTTTGTGAAACAGAATGAAGGTAAAAGCGGAATAATTTATTGTTTAAGCCGAAAAAGAGTTGAAGAACTCGCACAAATTTTACAAGTAAATGGTATAAAAGCGGTGCCATATCACGCAGGATTGGACAGTAAAACCCGTGTAAAACATCAAGATATGTTCTTAATGGAAGATGTGGATGTTGTGGTTGCTACTATCGCTTTTGGTATGGGAATAGACAAACCGGACGTGCGCTTTGTAATACATAACGACATTCCAAAAAGTATTGAAAGCTATTATCAAGAAACCGGTCGCGCAGGCCGTGATGGTGGCGAAGGCCATTGTTTGGCGTTTTATGGCTATAAGGATATTGAAAAGCTTGAAAAATTTATGAGTGGCAAACCAGTCGCCGAACAGGAAATTGGACAAGCCCTTTTACAGGAAGTGGTAGCTTTTGCTGAAACAAGTATAAGCCGAAGAAAATTTATTCTTCATTATTTTGGGGAAGAATTTGACAACGAAACTGGCGACGGCGGAATGATGGATGATAATATGCGCCATCCAAAAAAGAAACACGAAGCTACAGGAAATGCGTTGAAATTGCTGGAAGCAGTTGATAAAACCAACGAACAATATAAAAGTAAGGAGGTTGTAAACGTGCTAGTGGGCAAGGTAAATGCAATGATAAAATCGCATAGAACCGATACGTTGGAATTTTTCGGCTCCGGCTCAGACCACGACGCGGCATATTGGATGGCACTTTTGCGCCAACTTTTGGTTGCAGGTTATCTATGGAAAGAAATTGAAACCTACGGAATTATTCATCTAAGTGATAAAGGCAAAATGTTCATTAAAAAGCCTGAAACCTTTATGATGACCGAAGATCATAGTTTTAAAGAAGCTAATGACGACACAATTGTAGGCATCGAAAAAATGGGCGATGTGGTTGATGAGCAACTTTTCAAACTATTAAAAGCCGAAAGAAAGAAACTTGCCGATAAATTAGAATTGCCGCCATTTGTCATATTTCAAGATCCTTCTTTAGAAGATATGGCGCTTAAATATCCCATAAATCTTGATGAACTTGCAAATGTTCACGGCGTTGGCGAAGGCAAAGCAAAGCGATACGGCAAGACTTTTATCAAATTAATCGAAAATTATGTTGAAGAAAACGACATTTTTAGACCTGACGATTTTGTAGTAAAATCCACGGGAAGTAATAGCGCTAACAAGTTGTACATAATTCAAAATGTAGATAGAAAATTAGCGTTGACGGATATTTCAAAATCCAAAGGGCTTAAAATGAATGAATTGATTCGGGAAATGGAAGCAATCGTTTATAGTGGCACAAAATTGAACATCAATTATTGGATAGATGAAATTTTGGACGAAGACCAACAAGAAGAAATCCACGATTACTTTATGGAAGCCAAAACAGATAAAATTGAAGACGCAATGAAAGAATTTGACGGCGACTATGAAGACGAAGAACTTAGATTGTATAGAATAAAGTTTATCAGTGAAGTTGGTAATTAATAAATTGAAGTTTAATTGATTGATATGTCAGTTCGAGCGCAGTCGAGAACTACTTGCTAATTATAAAATTTAATTTTTTCCCAAAGTTTCGACCCAAATCTATTTGTTTGAAAAAAATCCGTAGTTTTGACAAACAGTAAAATAACAATGAACACAAATAACTTACATCACCATCATTTTCATAAAATCGCTCGGACGAGAGGAAAATGATATATGTAATTTAAAAATATATTTTTTGAAACCCGTTTGAGAAAATCAAACGGGTTTTTTGTTTCTTAAATAATCCCGTAAATCTTCTCAGACACAAATAACTAAAAAATGACTAAACTAAAAATTGCCATCCAAAAAAGTGGCAGATTAAATGAAGATTCAATCAAACTTTTAACGAGTTGCGGTATTCAGATTGATAACGGGAAAGATCAATTAAAAGTAGATGTCCCAAATTTTCCGATGGAATTACTTTTCCTTCGGAATTCAGACATTCCGCAATATTTGGAAGATGGCGTTGTTGACATTGCCATTGTAGGCGAAAATTTGCTTATTGAAAGCGATAAAAATATTGAAATTGTGGAACGATTAGGCTTTTCAAAATGCCGCGTTTCATTGGCAGTTCCAAAAAATGTTGAAGATGAATCGCTTCAATATTTCAACGGAAAAAGGATTGCAACTTCGTACCCAAATACAGTTAATTCATTTTTAAAGAAGAATGGAATAAATTCTGAAATCCATATAATTTCTGGCTCGGTTGAAATTGCTCCAAACATTGGTCTTGCCGATGGAATTTGCGATATCGTAAGTTCGGGAAGTACGCTTTTTAAAAATGGTTTGAAGGAAACCCAAACCATTTTAAAATCTGAAGCAATACTTGCAAAAGGTAAAAAGCTTTCAGCAGAAAATGAAGCGATTCTTTCAAAACTTGTTTTCAGGATTCAAGCTGTTTTACGGGCAAAAAATACAAAGTACATTTTAATGAATGTGCCAAATGAAAAAATTGAAGCAGTAAGCGCCATTTTACCTTCCATAAAAAGCCCAACAATTTTACCTTTGGCAGAAAAGGGTTGGAGTAGTTTGCACAGCGTAATTAAAGAAGATGAATTTTGGGAAGTTATAGATGCGCTTAAAAATGCAGGTGCAGAAGGTATTTTAGTTGTTCCAATCGATAAAATGGTCGTGTAATGAAATTCATAAAATATCCAAATAAAGAAGATTGGGCTGAATTTACAAAACGCCCAGAATTCGATAAAAACAGATTTACCGAAATCGTTTCTGAGATTTTAAAAGAAGTAAAATTGAATGGCGATAAAGCCCTAATTCAATTTGCCGAAAAATTTGATAATGCAAAATTAACGTCACTTAAAGTTTCCGAAGAAGAAATAGAAGCGGCAAATCCTCAAGTTTCTGATGAATTAAAATCAGCAATAAATGTAGCCAAAGCGAATATTGAAAAATTTCACATAACGCAGTTAGTTGAAGAAAAAGTTATCGAAACCACAAAAGGCGTAAAATGCTGGCGAAAAAGTATTGGTATCGAAAAAGTCGGACTTTATATTCCTGGCGGTTCTGCACCTTTATTTTCAACGGTTTTAATGTTGGCAATTCCTGCTAAAATTGCGGGTTGTAAAGAGGTTGTAATTTGCACGCCGCCAAATAACGAAGGCAAAATAAATTCAGCAATTTTATATGCAGCTTCATTAATTGGCGTAAAACAAATTTTTAAAGTTGGCGGCAGTCAAGCAGTTGCGGCAATGGCTTTTGGAACGGAAAGTGTGCCAAAAGTGTATAAGATTTTTGGTCCCGGCAATCAATTTGTGACCAAAGCAAAAGAATTAGCGCAACAGGAAGGTACGGCAATAGATATGCCTGCTGGCCCGAGTGAAGTTTTAGTAATCGCAGATAAAACCTGCAATCCAATATTTGTAGCGGCCGATTTACTTTCACAAGCCGAACACGGACCCGATAGTCAAGTTGTTTTGGTAAGCGATGACGAACAAATTATTGCTGCCGTTTCGAAGGAATTAAATTCTCAGATTGAAAATTTACCAAGAGTTGAAATTGCCAAAAAAGCAATTAAAAATAGTATTTCTGTTTTGCTGAAAAATATAGATGAATGTATTGATTTCAGCAACGAATATGCACCCGAACATTTAATTATAGCATCAGATAAAGCTGAAGATTTCTGCGATAAAATTATAAATGCAGGTTCCGTTTTTCTTGGAAATTATAGTTGCGAAAGTGCGGGCGATTATGCAAGCGGGACAAATCACACTTTGCCAACAAACGGTTATGCAAGAAATTATAGCGGCGTTTCGGTAGATAGTTTTGTAAAGAAAATTACCTTTCAGCAATTAGAAAAAGAAGGAATTAGAAATATCGGTCCTTCAATAGAAATTATGGCAGAAGCTGAAGAACTTTTTGCTCATAAAAATGCAGTTTCGGTAAGATTAAAAGCTTTGGAGTTTGATAAATAGTTTTGTTTATAAAAGTTGCCCATCATTTGCTGTCTGCTTGAGCGCAGTCGAAACCTAATTTTGTATTACTTATAGTTCTCGAGTGCTCTCGAACCGACATAGAAATTAACCTTAAAATATTGGCTTTTAAAAGCTTTGAAAGATGTTTGATTTAAATAAAATTACACGTAAAAATATTAGGGAAATGAAACCGTATAGTTCGGCGCGCGACGAATTTAAAGGCGAAGCAAGCGTTTGGTTAGATGCAAATGAAAATCCGAATAATACAAATTTAAATAGATATCCCGATCCATTACAAATCAACTTAAAAAAGTTGATTGCAAAGCAAAAAGGTGTAGAAATTAATCAAATATTTATTGGAAACGGAAGCGATGAAGCGATAGATTTATTGTTTAGAGCCTTTTGCGAGCCTTCAAAAAGCAAAGCATATATTTTTCCGCCAACGTATGGAATGTATGAAGTTTCAGCAGCCATAAATAATGTTGAAATAGTAAAATTACCGTTAAATTCAAACTTTGAATTGCCTTCAATCGAAGAAATAAAATCCAAAGTAAATTCAGCTGGTTTACTTTTTATTTGTTCGCCAAACAACCCAACCGGAAATTGTTCAACAGAAAATCAGATAAAAGAAATCGCCAAAAATTTCAATGGAATTGTAGTTGTTGATGAAGCTTATATCGATTTTTCAAAGAACAAAACTGCTATTACTTCACTTTCTGAAATTCCAAATCTAGTTGTACTTCAAACTTTAAGTAAAGCCTATGGTTTGGCTGGCGCACGCGTAGGAATGGCGTTTGCGAGTGCTTCAATTATTTCAATATTAAATAAAATTAAACCGCCTTATAATATTAATTCGCTTAGTATAAAGGCTGCTGAAAATGTTTTGTTGAATAACAAATCAATTCAACAACAAATTGATTTAATAAAATCTGAAAGAGAAAGGTTGAAAATTGAATTTCAGAAATTGAAAAATGTAGAAACCGTTTTCCCTTCCGAAGCAAATTTTCTATTGGTGAAATTTTCAAATTCCGATGAAGTTTTTAAAAGTTTGATACAAAACGGAATTGTGGTTAGAAACAGATCAAGCCAAATACCAAATTGCTTGCGAATTACAATTGGCACCCTTTCAGAAAATGAAAATGTGCTAAAAATCTTAAAAGAAATTGAACAATGAAAAAAGTATTATTTATAGATAGAGATGGCACCTTGGTAATCGAGCCGCCAATTGATTATCAGCTGGATAGTCTGGAAAAACTGGAATTTTATCCGGGCGTTTTTCAAAATCTATCTAAAATTGCCAGCGAATTGGATTATGACTTGGTGATGGTTACAAACCAAGATGGTTTGGGAACAGATTCTTTTCCCGAAGATACTTTTTGGCCAGCGCAAAATAAGATAATTGAAGCTTTCAAAAATGAAAACATCGAATTTACGGAGGTTTTAATTGACAAGTCATTTCCCGAAGATAACGTAGCAACCCGAAAACCGGGCGTTGGTTTGCTTCAAAAGTATATACACGGCAATTACAATCTTGCAAATAGCTTTGTAATTGGCGATAGAGATAGCGATATTCAATTGGCAAAAAATCTAAAATGCCAAGGAATTTTTATTGGCGATAATAATAAAAATGCTGTTTTATCTACTAAGAATTGGAATGAAATCTATCAATTTTTAAAAGCAAAACCAAGAGTAGGAAGTGTTTCAAGAAATACCAATGAAACGAAAATTATGGTTGAAGTAAATCTTGACGGTTCAGGAAACCACGATTTAAATACCGGTTTGGGCTTTTTTGACCATATGCTGCAACAAATTGCAAAACACGGAAATCTGGATTTAACCGTAAAAGTTGATGGCGATTTAGAAATAGATGAACACCACACAATTGAAGATGTTGCAATCACTTTTGGCGAAGCATTCACTAAAGCTTTGGGAAGCAAAAAAGCAATTGAGCGCTACGGATTTTTATTGCCGATGGACGATTGTTTAGCGCAAGTTGCAATAGATTTTGGCGGCAGACCTTGGCTGGTTTGGGATGTAGATTTTAAACGCGAACACGTTGGCGATATGCCGACCGAAATGTTTATGCACTTTTTTAAATCGTTCAGCGATGCGGCAAAATGTAATTTAAATATAAAAGCGGAAGGCGAAAATGAACATCATAAAATAGAATCAATTTTTAAAGCTTTTGCAAAAGCAATAAAAATGGCGGTTAGTAAAACCGAAAATTACAGCATACCAAGCACAAAAGGCACAATATGATTGCAATTATAGATTATAATGCGGGTAATATTAGTTCGGTTCAAAATGCGTTGAATCGCTTGGGCTACGAGTCGATTATTACAAGAAAGCACGAAGAAATTTTGGCAGCTGATAAAGTTATTTTACCTGGCGTTGGTGAGGCTAGCAGCGCAATGAAGTATCTTGAAGAATACAAGTTGGTTGAACTTATCCAAAATCTAAAACAACCATTTTTAGGTATTTGTTTGGGTATGCAATTAATGTGCAAACACAGTGACGAAGGAAATGCCAAGTGTTTGCGGATTTTTGATTGTAACGTAAAATTGTTTCCGCCAAAAGAAAAAGTGCCACATATGGGTTGGAATGAATTGACGAATTTGAAAGGCGATTTATTCAACAAGCTAAAAGAAAACGACGAAATGTATTTTGTGCATAGTTACTACGCTGAAACCTGCAAAAACACAATTGCCGAATGTAATTATATAACACCTTTTAGCGCAGCTTTACAAAAAGATAATTTTTATGCTACACAATTCCATCCTGAAAAATCGGCTGAAATTGGCGCGCAACTTTTAAAAAACTTCGTTGAATTATGAGAATTATACCAGCAATAGATATTATTGACGGCAAATGCGTTCGGCTTTCAAAAGGCGATTATAATACGATGAAAATCTATAATGAAAATCCGTTGGAAGTTGCCAAACAATTTGAAGATAATGGCATTACTTATCTGCATTTGGTAGATTTAGATGGGGCAAAATCGAAACACATTGTTAATCATAAAATTTTAGAATCAATTGCGTCAAATACAAATTTAAAAGTAGATTTTGGCGGTGGAATAAAATCTGACAAAGACATCGAAATTGCTTTTGAATGTGGCGCAACCCAAATAACTGGTGGAAGCATCGCAGCCAACAATCCTGAAATATTTGAAAAATGGCTTCAAAAATATGGACCAGAAAAAATCATTTTAGGAGCCGATTGCCATATCCGAAAAATAGCAACAAACGGTTGGATTGAAGAATCTGAATTAGATGTTTTAGATTTCATTAAAAATTATGAATCAAAAGGAATTAAATACGTAATCTGCACCGATATTGCGAAAGATGGAATGTTGCAAGGCGCTTCAAATGAATTATACAGGGAAGTTTTGTCTGAAACTAACATAAGTTTAATAGCAAGTGGCGGTGTTTCTAGCGTGAGAGATTTATTCGTACTTGATGCTATTGGATGCGAAGGCGCAATCATTGGAAAAGCCATTTACGAAGGCACAATTTCATTAAAAGAATTACAGCAATTATGCTAAAGAAAAGAATCATTCCGTGTCTTGATATTAAGGATGGCAGGACGGTAAAAGGCATTAATTTTGTTGACATACAAGATGCAGGCGACCCAATTGAATTGGCAAAAAGCTACATAAAACAAGGCGCAGACGAGTTGGTTTTTCTAGATATTTCTGCAACTATCGAAAAGCGTGACACATTAATTGATTTGGTTAAAGAAATCGCGGCAGAAATAAATATCCCGTTTACCGTTGGTGGCGGAATAAATTCAGTTGAAGCGGCTGGAAATCTAATAAAAGCTGGGGCAGATAAAGTTAGTATAAATTCGTCAGCAGTTAAAAACCCGAATCTTATTAGAGAAATTGCTGATAAATTTGGTTCGCAATGCGTGGTTGTTGCAATAGACACAAAATTTGTAGAAGAAGAATGGATTGTTTTTATAAATGGTGGCAGAGTAATAACAGAATTACGCACAATAGAATGGGCAAAAAAGGCTGCAGCATTGGGTGCTGGTGAAATATTGCTAACCTCGATGAATAACGATGGTACAAAAAATGGATTTGCTATTGGCATTACCGAAACAGTAAGTAATAATGTAAATATTCCTGTCATTGCTTCGGGCGGCGCGGGTTCAAAAGAAGATTATTTGGCATTATTTCAAACAAATATTAGCGCGGGTTTGGCGGCAAGTATTTTTCATTATGGCGAGATTACGATTCCAGATTTGAAAAAGTATCTTTTAAAAAATAACATTTCAATAAGAAAAACATAAAATGAAAATAGATTTTAAAAAGGGCGATGGCTTGGTTCCGGTTATCATTCAACACGAAAATACTTTACAAGTTTTAATGTTGGGTTATATGAATGAAGAGGCTTTTGAGAAAACGAAAACCGAAAACAAGGCTACATTTTACAGCAGAAGTAAAAATAGAATTTGGACGAAAGGCGAAGAATCTGGTAATTTTCTGGATGTAAAATCGATTGAAATTGATTGTGATAGCGATACGATTTTAATTAAAGCAATTCCGCACGGACCAACGTGTCACACAGGTTCTACAAGTTGTTTTAAAGATGAAACGGCGAAAGGTTTTTTATATGAATTGGAGCAAACAATCCATCAGCGAATTGATGAGGATGACCCAAAATCATATACTAACAAATTATACAAAAGCGGCATAAATAAAGTATCGCAAAAAGTAGGCGAGGAGGCAGTTGAATTGGTTATTGAAGCGAAAGACGATAATGAAGATTTGTTCAAAAACGAGGCAGCCGATTTAATGTATCATTATTTAATTTTGTTGAAAGCAAAAGGATTTACACTTCAAGATATTGAGGGAGTTTTGAAAGAAAGAAGTGGTAAAGCATCAAGTTAAAAAAATAATTTTATTTGAGCTTTTAAAAATTTTACCACGAATACACGAATGATAATTTAAAATATTCGTGTATTAGTGGTAATTTTATTTTTACTTTATCTTCTATTTTATAATTTCACAAAATGCTAACAGCTATCATCCCAAAAATACCAATGCGTAACAAGAAAATTACGCGCGACTTCTATATAAACAAATTAGGCTTTAAAGAAGTTGGAACAACCGATTTCGACTATTATTTAATGCTCGAAAAAGATAGCTTTCAAATCCATTTTTTTGAGTTTAAAGATTTGATTCCGGAAGAAAATTATGGGCAAGTTTATATTAGAACTAACAAAATTGATAATTTATATCAAACGTATTTAGATAGTAAAACCAGCATACATCCAAATGGTTTTTTAGAAACAAAACCTTGGGGACAAAAAGAATTTTCAATTTTAGACCCAGACAAAAATTTGTTGACTTTTGGGCAGCAGGTTTGAAATACCTCAATAGCATTTGATTAAGCGCTCGGCCTAACTCTACTTTTCTTAATTCTTTGATTTGCAAAATATTCAACAATCTCATCTTTCGACATTTTAGATAACTTAACATCTAATTTATCTTTTATTTCACGAGCCATTTTTACTGCATCAAACTTCTTTTTTATTTTAGTCTCCATAATTCATTAAATCTCTTGGTGAGCGTATTTCTAATTGTTTATAGCCATTTTTAATATTGATAGAGTTATACCCACGAATTCGCTCTACATTTACAATGTGTTTAAAGTTCCAACTAACTAATATGTCCGCTTTATTGATAGTTGCAAGCGCAATGTGAAGACAGTCTGAATAGCTCGTTTGTCCGACAACTTTTTCAGATATATAATCTAATGCAAGTTGCACAGCCTCATCGGTTTCTTCAACAAATTCAGAATTTTCAGTTTGTATATTACGAACTAATTCTTGCACTTTTTCAGGAGCTAAACTAAGCTCTTCCTCAAGTATAGTGGAAAATATAATTTTAAATTTTCCATTTCTAATTCTTTCAAATAATTGTTTGGTAAACTGTTCAAATTCATCATCAAAAAATCCGCCATAAACAGAAGTGTCGAGATAAATTCTTTGTTTTACCATACACTAAATATACAAAATTTTATAAAACGGTTGGAGTAAATGCAATTATGTTGCTTTTCAGCTTTTAAATCTTAAATTGAACGGACATTGATTTTACCTCTTCAAAGTAAAATGGCTTCTATACTCGCTGCCATCACTAAAATAGGCTATAAACCAATAATCTGAAGATGTTAAGAGTTTGCCTTTAAAAGTGCCGTCCCAACCGCGGGAAGTTGGTTTTAGTTCTTTCATCAAAATACTGAATCTATCAAAAATTTCGATATTGGTAATTTGAAGTTCATCAGAATTCAATCCTAAAATTTGCCAGTAATCGTGATAACCGTCGTTATTAGGTGTAAAGAATTTCGGAAAATCTAAAATGAAAATTTGTTGTGAGGCAATTCCGCAGCCGTTTTTGTCTTTTACATAAAGAATATGAACGCCACCTCGAACGTTTTCAAAAATTGGGCTTTCTTGATAAAATCCGTTTTCATCATCAATTGCATAAACGTAATCGCCAATCCCGATAGATGTTATAATTATATTCTGATTGCCATAAACGCCCGTTATTTCGTAGGTAAATGTTGCTAATTCTGAAGGTGAAACGGTTATTGTGTTTATAATGCTACAATCGTAATCTGTTCCGTTGGCTTGCGTAGTTTGGGTGATGGTAACGGTGTAAGTTGCGGCTGCATTTATTTCAATTGTTGAAGTAGTTTCTCCGGTTGACCATAAATAAGTATAATCGTCGGGATTCCCCAAAACGCCTGAAATTAGAGTAATTGTTTCAGGAAATCTATCTAAACAATAGGTGTAATTAATTGGATCATCCAACTGCGGTGTTGGCAAAACGGTAAGTTCTAAAGTTGAAATACCTACACAACCTTCATCGCCTGAAATTCTAATAAATAATATTTGAAAATTACTTTCGGTATTTGTAAAATCGGTTGGCAAAGTATTTTCAACAGCAATAGCATCATCATATTCTGTAAAATATTGAATTATAAAATTGCCGCCTAAATCTGTGTTTATGGCTAAAGTTGCTTCGGATAAATCGAAATCTGCAAACTGATTTGTTGCAGAATTACTGCATTCAACCAAATAATAAGGAGGTAACGTATTTGTAGTAGTTTTTAATGTTATTGTTGCAATTGAAGTACAGCCAAATTCCGAAGAAATACGAACAAAAACAACTTCATCTGCAACCGTGTTTGTATAATTTGTTGGATTTTGGATTGGGTTTACACCATTTTGAGCATCAATTAAACTTGTGTAAAATCCGCCGCTTCGTAAAGTAGAATCTCCAATTGTAATATTAGGTATTGCATCGTTTAAATTAAAAATTGCAATGCCATCTGCCATTGGTTCGCATTGAAATAATTCAACATTTTGAACCGTTGGGTCTGTGGTATATTCAATTACTATGGAATCTGTCGCTACACAACCTCCGCCATAATCTAATGATACCGAATATTCTCCAGCAGTAGAAACGGTAATTTGTGGTCCGGTTTCAGCAGGAAGTAATACGCCATCCTTAAACCAAGCATAACTTAAAGGAGGATTTGTAGCTGGTGTTGCATCGAGTACATAAGTTTCATTTTCGCATAGCGGATTTTGCGTTGCAAGGGTTCTATCTATCCCAAGATTTGCTGAAATATTAAAACTTTCGGCTTCTAAAAAAACGGCAGAATCAAAGCGATAATTTTGTTCATCGGCAATTACAAGCTTTATATGGTAAGGTTGGTTTGGTGTTACAGCTGTTTGTGCAGTAAGAATTTTGGTTTGCCCATTAAAGTTAATAGGCACATTTGTACCGTTATAACCCTCAAAGTAACCGGCGTTAATTGGTGGACATGAACCATTAATTCCCGAATGTACCGTAGTTACCAAAACGGGTGTATTCGTTCCCGGAACGAGTGCAATATTTGTGTAAACTCCACCAACCGGTTTTATCAAAAATGCAAAAGCATCGCTGTAAATACAAGTATTAGGCGAGCCTTCTTGGTATTCTTCAGAAGCAAATAAATACCTAAAACTTATATTATCTGCGTTTGGCGTAAAGTCAAATTCTATAATTGTCGCATTGGTTGTATTGTTAATACCAATTGCTTGCTCCAAATCTTGGTCGCCTGTCCAACCCGTTGCATCATCGTCACTTAAATAGCTATTTGGGCCAGGAACGTTTGATAATTTTCCGGTGCTCATAACAATGCCGCTTTCAAAAGGAAAGCCGCTACCGTTTGCATTAAAATAGCCGAAACTCTTTTCAGAACCGCCAAAATTACCGCTAACCGTATTGTTTACTTGAATATTCTGTATGCAACCGCTATTTATTAAAACATCTTCTACCAATTGTTGCGATGTATAGGTAACAGCATCAACTTGAATACTTTGCGCCAATAAGTTATTCGCAACCAAAGTGAAAATGAGTAAGAAATATAAATTTCTCATTACTTGAATTTAATCTTTTAAATAGCAGTGCAAAACTATATAAACCGAGGCTTAAAAATTTATTAAAATCAAATCTATTTTAAAGTATAATAAAGGCTTAAAATTATGGCCAGAAAATAAGTAACAGTGCTATTGCAGCAGGCAATGCTTGTACAAAAAGGATCTTTTTATCTGCAGTTGCAGCACCATAAATTCCTGCAACTAGTACGCAACTTAAAAAGAATGTTGCAATTTTTATTTGCCAGTCGGCATCTTCAATAAAAAATGTCCAAATTAAACCCGCGGCCAAAAAACCATTATAAAGTCCTTGATTGGCCGCCAATACTTTAGTTTGGACGAATAATTCTCGCGGAAATTTCCTGAAAACTTTGTAACCACGTTTAGTCCACATAAATATTTCAAAATACATTATGTACAAATGGAAAAAAGCCAAAAGGGAAATAAGTAATGAGATAGCTATTTGCATTTTAAAAATTTAATTCATTATTAAATATAATTACAATTTACAATTTAAATATTGGCAATTTTATAATTACAGTTTACTTGTTAAAATTATTGTCAAGAGGTTGTTTATAAATAATTACCTTTGCGTTTCATTTAAAAATAGAAAAAATGCAAGACGGTTTATACGCAAAAATAACAACTGAAAAAGGCGAAATACTTATAAAACTAACACACGATAAAACTCCGGGAACGGTTGGTAATTTTGTTTCGTTGGCAGAAGGTAATCTTGAAAATAAAGCAAAACCACAAGGCACGCCATATTACGACGGACTCAAATTTCACCGAGTGATACCAGATTTTATGGTTCAAGGTGGCGACCCAAATGGTACAGGCGCAGGCGGACCAGGTTATAAGTTTGAAGATGAGTTTCATCCCGATTTACGTCACGATACGCCGGGAGTTTTGAGTATGGCAAATTCCGGTCCAGGCACAAATGGTAGCCAATTTTTTATAACCCACATTGCTACGCCTTGGTTGGATAATAAACATACCGTCTTCGGAAATGTAATAGAAGGGCAAGATATTGTAGATAAAATTGCACAAGGCGATACCATCCAAAAAGTTGAAATTATTAGAGAAGGCGAAGAAGCTAAAAACTGGAACAGTGTTGAAGCGTTCAGAAAATTTACAGGTGAAAGAGATAAACGCGAAGCAGATGCAAAGAAAAATGCTGAAGCCGAACTAAATAAAATTTCTGAAGGTTTTGAGAAAACTGAAAGTGGTTTGCTTTACAAGATAATTAATAAAGGAAGCGGCAAAAAAGCTGAAAAAGGCAAAACTGTTTCCGTTCATTATAAAGGTGCTTTAACAGACGGAACCGAATTCGACTCAAGCTACAAAAGGAAAGAACCAATCGATTTCCCATTAGGAATGGGCAACGTTATTGAAGGTTGGGACGAAGGAATCGCGTTATTACAAGTTGGCGATAAAGCGAGATTTGTAATCCCTTCAGATTTAGCCTACGGAAGTCAAGGTGCTGGCGGCGTTATTCCACCAAATGCGACTTTGGTTTTTGATGTTGAGTTGATGGATGTTCGTTAATTCTGAATTCAGAATTCAGAATTCAGAATTGAAACATTCATAATTTAATTCAATTTATAAATGTTTCATTTTTATTATTGACCAACTAATACCTAATCCCCTAATCCCAAATACCTTAAACTGTGAACATCGAAACCCAAAAATACCCAATCGGAAAATTTAATGCGCCAGCTGAAATTTCAGAAGAAAATTTGCAAGAAGCAATTGAAATTATCCGATTATTTCCTGAGCAGTTGAAATTGTTGGTACATAATTTAAATGATGAGGAATTAGGCAAAACCTATCGAGAAGATAGTTGGACAATTAGACAATTGGTTCATCATATTTCCGATAGCCATAATCACGCTTATATGCGCTTCCGGTGGGCGTTAACCGAAGAAAACCCAACTATTAAGGCTTATGATGAAAAGGCTTGGTCTGAAATGTATGACAATAAAACAGCGCCAATAGCTTGGTCTATTACGCATATTGAAGCAATACATCATAAATTGGTTAACATTGTGAAAATGATGACTGAAAAAGATTGGGAACGCACCTATATTCATAATATAACAAAAGAAGAGAAGCAGCTTAAAACAATTGCTTTAATGTACGCTTGGCATAGTATGCATCATTTTTCGCATATTAAAAATGCTTTAAATAATGGCTGATTAGCATTTACTCTTTTTATAAAAACGAAAGTCCCCGAAATACTTAAAATGGACTTTTTGATTTTGTAATTTTTTTCAAATTAAAAATTATTTATTACAAAGGAGTTACATTTCCGCCGTCGGGGGTTAGGGGGACGCGCCATTTAATACCACAACCAATACTCGGTTTTTGGTCTTTCCGCTGTGGGTTGTTGCTTAAAATACTATCCATAGCTTCACGTAAATCTCTTCCATTAACAGGGATTCCGTTTCCGGGCCTGGAGTTATCTAATTGGCCTCGGTAAACCAACCTTAAACTAGTATCAAAAAGGAAAAAATCTGGCGTGCAAGCTGCATCGTAAGCCTTTGCAACATCTTGCGTTTCATCATATAAATATGGGAAAGAATACGATTGTTGCTGTGCAACTCGCCACATTTCCAGAGGAGAATCTTGTGGGTAACTTTCAATATCTGAACTGCTTATTGCCACAAAACCGAAACCTGAAACGCGATAATCGTTGCAAAGCCTAACCAATTCCTCATTTACATGTTTTACAAAAGGACAATGGTTGCATATAAACATTACGATAGTGCCTTTTTTCCCACGCACATTTTCCAAGGAAACTAACTTATTTGTAACCGTATTAAGTATATTAAAATTTGGTGCGATAGTTCCCAAAGCAATCATTGTAGATTCTGTGTGTGCCATTATGTATATATTTATTCATTGGTTGAATAAAAGTGGTTAAAGTTACATATTGAGAAGGAATTTGTAAACACCAGTTAGTGTTGATTATCTTTCAATGGTAATATTTGTTAAATTGTGAGATGCGTATTTTACTAAAGTAATTATAAAATGTTGTGGCTGAGTTGTGATAACAGTAACTTTAAAAAACTAAATAAGAAATTATGAAAAATTCCTATTCCTCATTATCCGTCGCTATTGCAGATTTACAAAAACAAGGCTTTACAGAAGATTTTAATCTAGTTGAAGAAGGTATAGAATCCAAAGCGCTGAAGATGCAGTGGAAAGCTGGCGATCTTGAAGTGGTAAAATTTTACCGTTTTGAAGGAATGACAGATCCTGGCGATAATACCATTCTATTTTTAATTGAGACTACGGGCGGAAAAAAGGGCTTGCTTGTCGACGCTTACGGCGCAGATCAAGGACCAATTTCCCCAGAAATGATTGAAAAATTACGAATGAATCCAAATGAATAATCTTACTTGGCAGGAATTTGAAAACGTTGAAATGCGCGTGGGCACAATCATAGATGTTGAAGATTTTCCTGAAGCTAGAAATCCGGCATTTAAATTAACCGTAGATTTTGGAAGTGAAATAGGCATCAAAAAAACTTCCGCCCAAATTACGGTTGAATATAAAAAAGAAGACTTAATAGGAATGCAGGTTATCGCTGTAATTAACTTTCCGAAGAAACAGATTGGCAAGTTTATGAGTGAGTGCTTGGCGTTGGGAGCGGTAAATGGAAAATCGGTAGTTCTTTTAAATCCTTCGCAAAGAGTTGAAAACGGATTGCGAATTGGATAAATTTTAATAAATAAAAATAATATTATGAAGACTGAAGAAGAAAGTAAAAAAAGAAAAATAAGCTATAATGCTGAAATTACAAAACAAGATAAAGAGATTTTAAACCAAGATAATATTCATGGTGATGGCGGAGACGATCAATTTTTAAAAGACCGAAAAGAAAAAGTTGATTTTGCGGGAGAAGATTTAGATGTTCCGGGAAGGAATACGGCTAAAAAAGGTAATGGTCCCAAAGGATTAAAAGACGAAGAAAATGGATTATATAGTCAAGGAAGTGATTCCAAAAATAATTTGGAACGAGATGATGCAGCAATTTAAAACCGACATTTCGATTTCGTTCAGTGACGGTGGATTATAAACAAAAGCCTAAGTTAAAATATGACTTAGGCTTTTTTATTTCTATATTCCGCGTAGATATGGGTGATTTGCGGGATAAATTTTTGAATCATTACTCAACCGTTTTTTCTAACAATTGATACATTTTATCTTTGTTAATTGCTTTGATAACGTAGTTGCCTTTATTCAAAACTAATGTGGCAATTTCCTTTTGATTTGCAATCTCAACAATATCAATCGGAACGGCTAGGTTAATAATTTCATCTTCATTATTATAAGCCATTAACATAATTGGAAATTCAATTTTTATAGATTCTAAATCTATTGAAACACTTTTTTTCCCGTCATAGAATAACCAATTCGGCTTCCCATTTTTGTAGGTTGTAAATGGATGAAAAACAGTTATGTCAACCCAACTGCTGTCGGTTTTAGTTCTGTATGGTTCTTTGTTTTTGTTCAATAAAACTGATGGATTCTTTAAATTTAATTCAGTTAGCAAAATATTGCTTAAAGTCTTCGAGCCTTTTTCTGAAAATGTTTCTTGGTCTATTGTTAACGGGTCAATCCCTGTTTTGTCCTTTATAAGTTCAGCAACTGCTTTTCCCCAAGATTCCATTTTTCCTTCACGATTGTGCGCGTAACCAACATACATAAACGCTTTTTCTTGCGGATATTTTTCAAGAATCTTAACAACATTTTCAGCTTGGTCGTGTTCTCTTGCATCTTCATCAATACTTCCAGGTTTTGCTGTAGATTCATACGGAAATAATTTGAAACCTAGTTTTAAAGCTTTTCTTATAAAATTGCCAAATTGTGGATTATCAGAATAATAACCTGTTTTGTTCGTTGGATATTTACGCTCATTTAATAAAGTGTCAGCATTTTTACCATTAGATAAAGTTTCTAAAAACAGCAATCTGTAACCATTCTTATAAAGTCCGTCCAAAAGGGATTCCCCAAAAACACGATTAAAATTATTTTCGTGATCTTCATTTATAATTACCAATCTTGCATTTTTGGATTGTTCAATTATATAATCTTTTGCTGATTTAGTATTATATGAATTTCCTATAAATGTAGAATCAATAGATATTTTTATATTATTGTTTAATGGAATTGAGTCCCAAATTGATAAATAATTTTTATAATTTGATTTCAAGGAATATAAGTTTGAAGCCCATTCGTAGTTTAGATTAGTCGGGTCACCATTCTTTATAGAATCTATTTGAGCATCAAATTTATAATAATTTCTGTTTTCAGATTTTGATACTTTTGAAAATGTGTCTTGGCTAAAACAAGTTGAAGAAGAAAAAATAAATACTGCCAATTGCAAAGTCCAGATTAGTTTTTTCATAAGATGATATTTCAATTATTTGTGTGCTTTAGACACAGATAAAAGTAGTGTAACTATAAATAAAAACCATCCGCTAAAACAACTAATGATGGGCGAAATTTCTGCGAAAACTAAGAAATCTGCGGGAAAAATTCCGAAAAATATTTTGCCAAAAAATAGAAACCTGAAATATCAAACTACCTAAACCTCCGCATCCATAGTATCTGAAACCACATAATATCTCGGATCTTCAACACTATTTTCAATTATAGTTTCAAATTCAGGATTCCATTTTATCAATAAATTTTTACAATCTGGGCTTAGATGTATTAACTTCAATTTCTTGCCGCCATCAATATATTTATTGGCAATTGTTCTAAGTGCTTCCACGCCAGAATGATCTGAAATTTTTGATTCAATAAAATCTATTTCAACAAATTCTGGATCGTTTGCAAAATCGAATTTTGAGTTAAAGGCTTGAACACTTCCGAAGAAAAGTGGTCCCCAAATTTCGTAGATTTTTGTACCATCTTCTTTTATGTGTTTTCGGGCTCGAATTTTGGTTGCACTTTTCCAAGCAAATACAAGAGCACTCATTATTACGCCAACAAAAACAGCTATCGCCAAATCTTGCCAAACTGTAACAACCGAAACTGTTATCAAAACAATTGCATCTGCCAACGGAATTTTGTGTAAAATCCGAAAACTGCTCCAGGCGAAAGTGCCAATTACTACCATAAACATGACACCAACCAAGGCTGCGATTGGTATTTGCTCAATTAAAGGTGCCCCAAATAATACAAAGCAAAGCAGCGCGATTGCCGCAGTTGCGCCAGAAAGTCGGCCACGACCACCGGAACTTACGTTTATTATACTCTGCCCGATCATTGCACAACCGCCCATTCCACCAAAAAGGCCGTTCAGAATATTTGCGCTTCCTTGTGCAACGCATTCGCGATTGCCGCTTCCGCGGGTTTCCCTCATTTCATCAATTAGGTTGAGTGTCATTAAACTTTCAATTAAACCAACGGCTGCCAACAAAAATGCGGTTGAAAGTATTAAATCCCAATGTCCGTTTATGCTTTCAAAAAAACCAAAAATTTGTGTTTGAAAATGAGGTAAATTTCCCTTTAGACCTTTTCCGCCGCCATCAGCAATAAAAGAGCCTACGGTGCTAACATCTAGATTTCCGAAAATTGTGATACAGGCAACTACAAGTATTGCAATAAGTGCTGCAGGAATTTTTTTGGTAAGCTTCGGCAATCCAAACATAATAGCCATTGTTAAACCTACCAAACCTAACATTACCCACAGATCTAATCCTGTTAGCCATTGTGGTACGGCACCGCTTCTATTTTTAAAAAGACCCAATTGCGATAAGAAAATTACTATTGCGAGACCGTTTACAAAGCCCATCATAACGGGATGAGGTATTAGTCTCACAAATTTGCCCAATTTAAAAACCCCAGCCATAATTTGGATTGCACCAACAAAGAGAAGTGTGATAAAAAGCCATTGAAGCCCGAGGTAAGCTACGGGCGCGTCCAACGTTAAGCCAACTTCATTTCCTTTTTGAATAAGATGAACCATAACAACAGCCATTGCGCCAGTTGCGCCGCTTATCATTCCAGGCCTTCCGCCAAAAAGGGCGGTGATAATTCCCATTATAAATGCGCCGTAGAGACCAACTAATGGATCGATACCAGCAACAAATGCGAATGCTACAGCTTCCGGAACAAGCGCCAAGGCAACTGTTAGACCAGAGAGTATATCGTTTTTAGGATTGTGGGTAAAGTTGTTGAATAGTTTAATCATGGGTTCTTTTGCATCAAAAAGCGGCAAAGATACCATTTTAAAATAGAGGATTTGAAGGAGCGAATTAACCTAAGTTTTTTAGAAAATTATGTGGAGATTTATAAAAGAAAGCCAAGTGTTATATTTCATAAAAAAACCGCTATCGTTTTTCAAAATAGCGGTTTTCAGTTTATGCAAAGCTTTAATTCAATTGAATGATAAATGTAAGTTATATATCTTCAAAGCTTATGTCGGTAAAACTTGAGGCAGTTTTTTCTGTTGTAGCCTCAATTTCAACTTCTGTTTTAGAACCTTCAGTTACATCTTCTTCCTTTTTATAGTCTGATTGATGGCGTTCGCTAATTACTTCTTCACCTTTTTCATCTATCACGTAATTGATCATTTCTTCTAAATGATCTTTAAACTCACTAAAATCTTCTTTGTAAAGATAAATTTTGTGTTTTTTGTAATGGTAAGAACCATCATCATTTGTAAATTTTTTACTTTCTGTAATGGTTAGGTAAAAATCTCCTGCTTTTGTAGATCTAACATCGAAAAAATAGGTGCGTCTTCCGGCACGCATTACTTTCGAAAATATTTCTTCTTGCTCCATCGAATAGTTATCGCTCATAGTTTTGTTGTATAATTAACGTTGCTTTTCCAAAAATCTAAAAAAATTCCAAATAATGCATCATTATTCTTCATTTTCTTTTTCTAATAATTGCTTTTCATAAAGTTCTTTATAATAACCATCTACACCAATAAGTTGGCTGTGATTGCCTTGTTGAATAATTTTTCCATCCGACAAAACGATAATATTATCCGCATTTTTTGCAGATGAAACGCGATGGCTCACAATAATTGTAGTCTTATTTTTTGAGATTTTTTCAATATTATTTAAAATCTCTTCTTCAGTTTCGGTATCAACTGCGGAAAGGCAATCGTCCAAAAGTAATATTTTAGGATCTTTAATAATAGCACGCGCAATAGAAACCCGCTGCTTTTGTCCACCACTTAAAGTTATACCGCGCTCTCCTAAAATGGTATTGTAGCCTTGTGTAAAACCATTAATATTATCATCAACCGAAGCCATTTTCGCCGCATTTTTCACTTCTTCCAAGGTTGCATCTTCCTTTCCGAATTTAATATTGTTTTCAATACTATCGCTGAATAGAAATGCATCTTGAGGCACGTAACCAATACTTCCCCTAAGATTATCGAGGTTTAAATCGATAATATTTGTATTGTCAATTATCAATTCGCCATTGGGCACATCGTAAAGACGACTTATAAGTTCGAGAATTGTAGATTTTCCCGAACCGGTATTTCCGACAATGACAAGCGTTTCACCGGAATTTACTTCAAAAGAAATATTTTGTAGCGCTTTAATACCAGTTTCCGGATATGTAAATGAAAGTTGGTTGAATTTAATTGCGCCACTTATCGGCGTATTTTCGGTTACCAGATTTTGTATTGCCGGTTCTTCGTTTAAAAATTCGTTAATACGTTTTTGCGAGGCTTCCGCTTGCTGCACCATACTTGTTACCCAACCAACAACTGCTACGGGCCACGTAAGCATATTTACGTAAATTAAAAATTCAACAATGGTACCTAAATTTTCAATTTCACCATTTATAAATTGATTTCCACCAACATAAATTACCGTTATATTGCTTACACCAATCAACAAAACCATTAACGGAAAAAATAGCGCCTGTACTTTTACCAAATCTATATTTTTCTGTTTGCTGCCTTCAGATAATGTGACAAAGCCCGCATTCGTTCTTGGTTCAGTTCCATAGGCTTTTATAACGCCAATTCCGCTAAAGCTTTCCTGCGAATATGCCGTAAGTTGTGATAGGTATTGCTGTACAATTGTGCTGCGTTTATTAATTGCGACGCTCAATTTATAAACTGCAACCGAAAGTATCGGCAAAGGTGCTATTGCGTATAAAGTAAGTTCGGCATTCTTATAAAACATGTAACTAATAACAACAATAAAAAGTGTAAGCGTTGTTACGCTGTACATAATTGCTGGGCCAGCGTACATCCTCACTTTACCAACATCCTCGCTAATTCGGTTCATTAAATCGCCCGTGCGGTTGTTTTTATAAAAACTTAGGCTAAGGCGCTGATATTGTTTATAAACAGTGTTTTTAAGGTCATATTCAATGTATCTTGAAACAACAATAAATGTTTGTCGCATCAAAAAGGTGAAATATGCCGCCAAAAGTGTTGTGCCCAAAATAATTAGAATATTTATAAGCAATTCGTGTTTTACAACAGCAAGATCTGTGATGTCACCATTGATATATTTTTCAACAACATCAACACTGTCACCAATAAACTTTGGTGCCAAAAGAGCAAAAACGCGTGCGATTATTGTAATGAATAAGCCGAAAATAAGTCGGCCTCTATATTTTAGAAAATAGGGGTTAAGCTTTTTTAATTCCATTTATGCTGAAAGGTACAATTATTAACAACTTTACTTTTTTAGGATATATTTTTTTTGAATCGTCAACAAACAATTACTTTTGCGCCATCTTTTTGAAAGATATTTAAAAAAATGAAAAAATGACTTCAGAAATTATAAACGCTAACGAATTACACAAAATTGCGCCTGTTTTTGGGCAATATTCTTTTGACGATCACGAACAGATTATGTTTTGCAACGACAAAGATACTGGTTTACGTGCAATAATAGGAATACACAATACGGTTTTAGGGCCAGCACTTGGCGGTACAAGAATGTGGAATTACGCCACAGAATGGGACGCACTAAATGATGTTTTGCGTCTATCTCGTGGAATGACTTATAAAAGTGCCGTTACAGGATTAAACCTTGGCGGTGGTAAAGCGGTAATTATTGGTGATGCCAAAACCCAAAAAACGCCAGAATTAATGTTGAAATTTGGTGAGTTTGTAAACTCATTGGGCGGAAAATATATAACTGCTGAGGATGTGGGAATGGAAACTGCAGATATGGATTTGGTAAGAACCGTAACACCTTATGTAACCGGAATTTCTGAAAGTAAAGGTGGTGCTGGAAATCCTTCTCCGATTACAGCTTACGGTGTATTTATGGGTATGAAAGCTGCGGCAAAATATGCCTTTGGAAGTGATCTTTTGGAAGACAAGGTGGTTTACGTTCAAGGAATTGGTAACGTTGGTGAAGGTGTTGTTGAACACTTAACAAATGAGGGAGCAAAGGTTTATATTTCTGATATTAACCAGGAGAGATTGCAATATGTTAGAGATAAATATAGTGTTGAAATTTACGGAGGCAACAATATGTATGCAGAAGAAATGGATATTTATTCGCCGTGTGCGTTGGGTGCAACTATAAACGATATTACAATCAATCAACTAAAAGCGAAAGTTATTGCGGGTGCGGCCAACAACCAATTGGAAGACGAGAAAAAGCATGGAGTTTTATTAAGAACAAAAGGTATAGTTTATGCGCCAGATTTCTTAATAAATGCCGGCGGAATAATAAATGTATATGCCGAACTCGAAAACTACGGTCGCCAAGAAATTATTAGAAAGACTGAAAATATTTATAATACAACCTTGGAAATATTAAAAGTGGCCGAAGCGAACGGAATTACAACCCACCAAGCAGCTTTTAACGTAGCCCAAAAAAATATAGATGCAAGGCGTAACGAAAACAAGTAAATTCAATTTTTTGAATTTACTTGTTTAGTTATCTTTGGCGATAGTTTTAATAAGTTGCGACTTTTTTTCGCGGCACTAATAATTGGTGAAAGGGAATAAAATCTTTTCTCACAAAAAAGTTCTTATAAATATGCTTACAAGAAGACACATACGGGTAAAGGCATTGCAGTCTATTTATGCGCTTAACCAGCAAAAACAGCCGGATCTTGCGGCTCAAGAAAAATTCTTGTTTTACAGCATAGAGCAAATGCGAGACCTGTATTTGGTAATGTTGCAGCTACTTGTTTCGCTGCGTCATCAAGCTGATTCGTATTTAAACAAATCACAGAAAAAGCATCTTGCAACAAAGGAAGAAAAAAACCCTAGTCGTATTTTTCTTGAAAATAAGCTGTTGTTGTTAATTGAAGAAAACCCAGCGTACGCGGAAATTATTAAGAATAAGAAATTAGATTTTTGGCAACACGATTCAGAATATGTAGCTATAATTTTTAAGGAACTCCGCAAAAAAGAATGGTACGCTGCGCATCTCGCGAAAACCGAAACCAATTTTGCTGAAGACAGGGATTTTGTAATAAAAATTTACAAGGATATTGTTGCTCCAAACGAAAAGCTGTACGATTATATTGAAGATAAACGACTTACTTGGGTTGATGATTTTCCAATCGTAAATACTGCTTTTGTTAAGATGTTGAATAAGCTTACACCGAAAAATGTAGCAACCAAATTACTTCCGGAAATTTATAAGAATGAGGATGATAAGGAATTTGCACTTCAACTTCTTAGAAAAACAGTTTTAAATTCTGAAAAATTAGCGGCTGAAGTTGAAGGAAAAACGCCAAATTGGGATCAAGAAAGAATTGCGGATGTAGATTTAATAATTCTTAAAATGGGAATAGCCGAATTTTTGTACTTTCCATCCATTCCTGTAAAGGCAACTATCAATGAATATCTTGAAATATCTAAGGAATACAGCACACCAAAAAGTAGCATATTTGTTAATGGGATTCTAGACAAATTGGTGAAACAATTTGATGAAGAAAAGAAACTTAAGAAAATCGGCAGAGGTCTGCATTAAGATTAAAAATATAGTTACTTTTGCATCGCTTAATCTAAAAAATTTTATATAATGAAAAAATCAATTTTATTACTTGCTGTAATATCTATGTTCGCCTTTACTTCTTGTAAAGACAATGCATCAGATAAAGTGAACGACGAAAATGTAGCAGAAGCTGCAGATCGTGATGCAGAGTCAGGAAAATTCCCAAAAATGGATTTTGAGGAAACTGATTTTGATTTCGGTACTATTGAAGGTGGTGTTCCAGTTGAGCACGTTTTCAAATTCAAAAATAATGGCGAAGCTCCTTTAGTAATCGTAAATGCAACTAGTAGCTGTGGTTGTACGGTTCCAGAATATCCAAAAGAGCCTATTGCTCCTGGCGCTACTGGCGAACTTTTAGTTAAGTATAACGCAAGCGGTGCAAATGCAGTTAGCAAAACTGTAACTGTTGTTGCAAATACTGAAGCTGGAAAAGAAGTTATTACTATAAAAGCTTTTGTTAATTCAAAAAATCAACCAGCAGCAGGTGTTGTGACACCAAATTCATAATTACTATTTAAAAACGATTTTAAAATTTATTATGGGAAACATTCAATCTTTTCTTCCAA
Source organism: Aequorivita sp. (assembly GCA_965219125.1). GTDB lineage: Bacteria > Bacteroidota > Bacteroidia > Flavobacteriales > Flavobacteriaceae > JBBSOK01. The sequence continues at coordinate 1,178,062 of CBDCMO010000002.1, read as the reverse complement.
TTATCTTATTATTTGCAGTGATGTATTTTTTCTTAATACGTCCACAAATGAAAAAAGCTAAAGACGAGAAAAAATTTGCAACCGGATTACAAAGAGGCAATAAGGTGGTTACCAAAAGTGGTCTACACGGAAAAATTGCCGAAATTTATGAAGATGGCACGTGCATAATAGAATGTGGAGCAGGAAAAATTAAGTTTGAAACCTCTGCTATTTCAATGGAAATGAGTAATAAGCTAAACCCTAAACTCATAGAGAAAAATTAATATTATCGTTATTGTGAAATATAAAAACCCTTCAAAATTCAATTTTGAAGGGTTTTTTGATTCCTATAACTGAAGGTTTAGAGAATTTATGACTTTAATGTAAAGAGTATAAAAGTTTAGGATTAATCTTTGATATTGAATATTTTAAAATTTAATTTTCCTAATACCTACTTTACAACCACTTTTGGCTTTTCTTCCGCAGTAAGCTTACAGATATTCACGATTACTTCTATAGCCTTTATCATACTTTCAACAGGTACATATTCATAACGTCCGTGAAAATTGTGTCCGCCTGCGAAAATATTTGGGCAAGGCAATCCCATAAAACTAAGTTGGGCGCCGTCAGTGCCACCACGTATCGGTTTTAAAATTGGTTTTATATTTGCCATTTCCATTGCTTTCTTTGCCGTTTCAACAATATGCATCACAGGTTCAATCTTTTCACGCATATTAAAATATTGATCTTTAATTTCAACCTTAATAAGCTCTTTTTCATATTGACCGTTTAATTCTGCAGCCAATTTCAATAAAATATTCTTGCGTGCTTCAAAATGCTTTTTATCGTGATCTCTAATTATATACTGTAATCGGGTTTCATCGACTTCGCCTTTTATGCTATATAAATGAAAAAATCCTTCTCTACCTTCGGTATGTTCAGGTGTCTCAAGTCTTGGTAAACTATTTATAAAATCTGTAGCAATATACATGCTGTTAATCATTTTCCCTTTTGCATAGCCTGGATGTACTATTTTTCCTTTTATAGTAACAACGGCACCTGCAGCGTTAAAGTTTTCAAATTCAAGTTCGCCAATCTGGCTGCCATCCATTGTGTACGCCCAAGCCGCACCAAATTTTTCAACATCAAACTTGTGTGCACCACGACCTATTTCTTCATCGGGTGTAAAGCCTATTCGTATATTTCCGTGTTTTATCTCCGGATTGTTAACTAAATATTCCATTGCTGAAATAATTTCGGTTAAACCCGCTTTATCATCCGCGCCCAAAAGCGTCGTGCCATCTGTAGTTATAAGGGTCTGTCCTTTGTAAAGCAACAAGTCATCAAAATCGTCCGGTGATAATATAATATCTAACTCTTCATTAAGCATTATATCTTTGCCGTCGTAATTTTCTATTATTTGAGGATTCACGTTGGCACCAGTAAAATCTGGGGTTGTGTCAAAATGCGAAACAAAACCAATAACTGGAACATCATGTTTAACATTTGAAGGTAAAGTGGCCATTATATAGGCATTTTCATCTATCGATGCGTCTGTTAAACCTATTTGCTTTAACTCTTCAACTAACTTATTGGCAAGGTTCCATTGCTTTTCAGTACTTGGTGTTGTTTTGCTTTCAGGGTCACTTTCAGTATCAATTTTTACGTAACTAATAAAACGGTTTGTTATTTTCTCTTTGGTGATCATAATAATAATTTTGCCTGCAAATTACAGTTTATTGAAAAAATATTAAATACTTAAAGCTTATTTTTACCACACATTTGTCAACTATGTATAAAAGTATTGTAAGACCAATTTTCTTCAGTTTCGATCCGGAAAAAATTCATCATTTTACCTTTTCATTAATCCGTTTTAGTCATAAAATTGGCTTCGGAAGTATTTTTAGAAATATGTTTAAAGTTGAAAATCCTGATTTAGAAGTAAATCTTTTTGGGTTGAAATTTCCAAATCCAGTCGGTCTAGCTGCCGGTTTTGATAAAGATGCAAAATTGTACAAAGAACTGGGAAATTTTGGATTCGGTTTTATTGAAATTGGAACAGTGAACCCAAAACCACAAGATGGAAATCCCAAAAAAAGACTTTTTAGATTGAAGGAAGACAATGCAATTATTAACCGGATGGGTTTTAATAACGGCGGAGTAGAAGCTGCTGTTGAAAGATTAAAATCTTCGGATTTGTTTGGTGATCCCAATTCGAATCGATCCCAAAACAGAGTTTTAATTGGTGGAAACATAGGCAAAAACAAAACTACGCCCAATGAAGATGCCGTCACCGATTATCTTATTTGCTTTGAAGCGCTTTTTAATTATGTAGATTATTTTGTGGTAAACGTAAGCTCTCCAAACACGCCGAATCTTCGTGAATTACAAGAAAAAAAACCGTTGACTGTTTTGCTTCAAACGCTTCAAAATAAAAATAATTCAAAAGACAAGCGCAAGCCAATTCTGCTGAAAATTGCGCCAGATTTGACCAATGAGCAACTTTTAGACATTATCGACATTGTTGCAATTACAAAAATAGATGGCGTAATTGCCACTAATACTACAATTTCAAGAAAAGGAATTAATTCTGAAAATAAAAAGGAAATGGGAGGATTGAGCGGCAAACCGTTAAAAAATCGTTCAACCGAAGTTATTCGTTTTCTGTCTGAAAAAAGTAATAGAGCGTTTCCAATTATTGGCGTTGGTGGAATACATTCCGCATCAGATGCTTTGGAAAAATTGGACGCCGGTGCAAGTTTGGTGCAACTTTATACGGGATTTATTTATGAGGGACCAAAGCTGGTGAAGGATATTAATACGGCAATTTTAAAACGAAAATGATTGAGCATCTTCTTTCTTTTTCAATTGCAACGCTTGCCCTTGCCCTTGCGCCCGGTCCGGATAATATTTACGTGCTCACGCAATCTTTGGCAAACGGCACCAAAAGTGGCATTGCGACAACCGCGGGATTAATAAGTGGTTGTATTGTTCATACTTCATTATTGGCATTTGGTGTTTCAGCAATTATAACCTCTTTTGAAGAAATTTTTTATGGCATCAAAATTTTGGGCGCTTGTTATCTTATTTATTTAGCCTTTAAAGTTTACAATAGTGATGAAAATATTGCGCTTTCCGAAAACGCGCCAAAAAAAACATATTGGCAATTATTTAAAACCGGCGTAATTATGAATCTTTTAAATCCAAAAGTGATGATTTTCTTTTTGGCTTTTTTTCCGGGTTTCCTTTGGAATAAGGAAGCAAATACTGTTATACAATTTTATATTTTGGGAGTTACTTTTATGTTCGTTTCCTTTCTCACTTTTAGTGCAATTGCTTTAGCAGCTGGAAAAATTTCAAATTTAATTATGGAATGGAAAAGTATGGGTTTGGTTTTAAAATGGTTACAGATTGTTGTTTTTGTTGGTATTGCTGCGTTTATAGTACTGCCATAAATTCTTAAATATTATTTAAAGTGAAGCGATTTATGCAATCATAGGAATTTATATCTTTGAAGCAATGCAACACGTAAAAATCATAGAATGTCCACGAGATGCCATGCAAGGCATAAAAGATTTTATACCAACTGAAAAAAAGGTATTGTATATCCAATCTTTATTGCGCTGTGGTTTTGATACTATTGATTTTGGGAGTTTTGTATCTCCAAAAGCAATTCCACAAATGGTTGATACAGCTGAGGTTCTTTCAAAATTAGATCTTTCAGAAACTAAAAGTAAGTTGTTGGCAATAATTGCAAATACGCGTGGCGCTGAAGATGCTGTCCAACATCCCGAAATAGATTATTTGGGGTATCCTTTTTCAATTTCAGAAAATTTTCAAATGCGGAATACGCATAAAACCATTGCGCAATCCCTAGAAACTTTGCAGGAAATCTTAAATCTGGCAGATTCAAAAAATAAAAAAGTAGTAGCTTATTTATCAATGGGTTTTGGCAATCCATACGGTGATCCTTGGAATGTTGATATTGTTGGAGAGTGGACTGAGAAGCTTTCTGCCATTGGTGTGAACATACTTTCCCTTAGTGATACCGTTGGAACTTCTACCCCTTCGGTTATTTCATATTTATTTAGTAACTTGATACCGAAATTTCCCCACATAGAATTTGGCGCGCATTTGCACACCACACCAAACGCTTGGCACGAAAAAATTGACGCCGCTTACAAAGCAGGTTGTACGCGTTTTGACGGAGCAATACAAGGGTTTGGAGGTTGTCCAATGGCAAAAGACGAATTAACTGGAAATATGCCTACCGAAAAAATGCTAAGTTATTTTACGGCAGCAAAGGTTTCCAGTAATTTAATCCCCACGTCCTTTGAGAGTGCCTATAATCAAGCAACCAAAGTTTTTACTAAATATCATTGAATGAAAAAAGTATTTGTATTGGCCTTTATAGCCTTAGTTTTTGCAGGTTGTGAGGCGCTTCAATTTAAACCAGAAGATCCTATAAAAGGTGCCGGAGCCATTACTCTAAAGTTTGTTCAAATGAACGATGTTTATGAAATTGCACCGTTAAATAATGGTGAGTATGGCGGGTTGGCGCGGGTGGCGCACATTCGTGATTCAATTAAAGAGCTTTTTCCAAACACCTTTTTATTTTTGGCGGGCGATTTTTTAAGTCCTTCTGTATTAGGAAGCTTAAGTGTAGATGGAAAAAAAATTAATGGAAAACAGATGATTGAAGTCCTAAATGCAATGGATCTGGATGTTGCCACATTTGGTAATCACGAATTTGACTTGACTGAAACAGAATTAGGCAATAGAATTAATGAATCGAACTTTATTTGGACTACTGCCAACGTTAGTCGTGTTACTGAGAAAGGGCTGATTCCATTCTCAAAACAATTACAATATTCCCCTTTGCCTACATCAGATTTTACAACTTTTAATGCAGCTGATACAGACGGCAACAATATAAAATTTGGTGTTTTTGGTGTTACCCTTCCATCAAACCCAAAACCTTATGTTGCTTACGGTGATATCTATAAAGAATCTAAAAGGGCTTATGATTTGGCTATAGATAAGGCTGATTTTGTAGTTGGCTTAACGCACGTGACTATAGATCAAGACAAAAAAATTGCAAGTATGTTTATGGAATTGCCCTTAATTATGGGTGGCCACGAGCACGATAATATGCTTGAGAGACAAGGTAAAACAATTATTGCCAAAGCTGATGCCAATGCTAAAAGCGTTTATATACATACAATTATTTATAATTTACGCACAAAAAATTTGAATGTTGCATCAGAGCTTATGCCTGTTACAAATAAAATAGAATCTTCTGCTAAAGTAGATCTTGTTGTAAATAAGTGGATGAATATTTTGGATGGATTGATGAATGATGAACCATTAGTAGCTGAAGATGTTTCAAGCAAAGAAATAATTCAGAAAAGTGATAAAAAGCTAAAATCAAATAGCTCAAAGAAAAACATATCAACTCAAAAGGATGATTTGGCAATTACTGCAAAAGTGCCAAAAGAGAAAACCAATATAAATAATAAAAACACGGATATAACAAAGGACCAACAGAAATCTGATGTTATTAAAAGAGAGGAAATTACTTCAAAAAATCCCGAGTTAGTAATGTCCAAAGAAGAAAACCCTGAAACTGCAGAAAAAATTGAAAATAATTCGGGTGTTGAAAAGTATAAAAAACAAGAAGTTATAACTTCTAACAAAAATATTCCAGTTGCGGTTGAGCAACAGCTTACTTCAAAAGAAAAAACTAAACCAACTGAAATAAATTCTGAAGTTGCTACTACGGAATCGAAATTACCGATAACGAAGGAAGAAAAAACTAGAGCACCTGAAGTATCAAATAAAATTGAAACAAACTCCGAAAATGTGAAACAGGAAGTGGTAGCAGTTCAAAAAAGAATACCCATATCAGGTAAAGAAAAAGGTGTTTCAACAGAAATAAATAACCTAGAAGAAGCCGATAGTAGAGACCGTAAAAAGTCTGAAAACTCGCTCTATAAATTGGTTGATCCTTTAAATGGTGGAGATAAAGCGAATAGAAGCGAACAGACTAATTTGGGAAAATTAATAGCCAAATCTATGGCCTTCGTTTATAATAACGAAGTAGATGGAGCAATTGTAAATGGCGGCTCTATAAGAATTGATGAAGAATTGAAAGGCGATTTAACACGTGCGGATATTTACAGAACGCTCCCATTTGGTGGTAGTGTTTTAAAGGTAGATTTAATGGGGAGTTTATTACGGAAAATATTGGCGTTTGGCGAGGAGCAAAGTGGGACGGGAGCATATTTACAATTGGATAATTTTTCAGAAACAGCAAATGGTTATTGGAAAAATGGCGAGAAAGTTATAAATGATAGAAAAATTTATACCGTTGCCATTAGTGATTATTTATTAAAGGGATTAGATATTCCTTTCTTAAACCCTTCCAATACAGATATTGTAAAAATTTACACACCTACAGAATCAGAAAATGCTTCGGATATTCGCAAGGCCATTATTTTCTACTTAAATTCGCTGAAAAAATAAGATTTGAAAAGATTCATTAAGATTTTTCTGATTATCGCATTAATAGCGTTGGTAGGTATTCAATTTATTCGACCCATAAAAAATAATGAAGGTTACCAAAGTGTTGCTTTATTTGAAGCAGAAACGAAACCTTCCGAAAAAGTAGTTGTTATTTTAAAGGAGAACTGCTACGATTGTCATAGTAACCAAACAAATTATCCGTGGTATGCAAAGGTTGCGCCTGTTTCATTATGGCTTGAAGACCATATAAAAGATGGCAAAAGACATTTTAACGCGTCAGATTGGGAAAGTTATTCGGTCAAAAAGAAAGAGCATAAATTAGAGGAATTTGTAGAAATGGTTGAAGAGGACGAAATGCCCTTACAATCATACACAATTATCCACGGAGATCTTTCCGAAGAAGATAAAAAAGTGCTTTTGCAATGGGTTGGATTAGCTAGACTTCAATATAAACATATTCTGGAAGTAAGTTCAAAATAGCTTTCAATTTTTTTCTAGTATTATTTAAATTTAATCTAAATAAACTTGCGAGATTTAATTTTCGCATATATTTTTGCGTTTCAAATTTTAACTATATTTATTAAGTCTAAATATAAAAACAATGAAAAACCTCTTTATTTCCCTTACAATTATTGGCTTGATTTTATTAACATCATGTTCGTCAGACGACGTTGAGCCTATAGTAGTAAACAACGTTATAGCGCCAGAATTTTACACGTTTCAACGCGCAAATGAATCTACCGTAGATTTTAATGGTCAAACTACTCGAATCTTAATGGCGAGCGAAACGGCTTCTGCTTTTTCAAATTTTGATAATGCTACAGAAGCCTCAATAATGGCAATGTTCAATCACCAAGCTGGCAATAACAATTTTTCTAATCCTATTTTAAATGCTTCTGATAAAAATTTGAGAAATAAAGTGGCATCTTCTTTCGATTACTTTTCTGGTAATGCCATCGAAAGTGCGCAAATAAAAGCAGCATTAGAAGGATATATCAGTTCACAAACAAACGAAATTTTCCCAAATACAATGACTCTTGCATCGCCGGGAATTCCCGGTCAGATTGCAGATGGAACTAGAACTCGTTACATTAATGCGAAAGGGTTGGAATATAATCAAGCATTTTCAAAAAGCCTTTTGGGGTCTTTAATGGCAGATCAAATGCTTAATAATTATTTAAGTGATGCCGTACTTGATGCAGAAAATAATCGCTCTGACAATGATAGCAATATTTCGGTTCTAGGCAAACCCTACACTACAATGGAGCATAATTGGGATGAGGCATACGGCTATTTATATGGAAATTCTGCAAATGCCGAAAATCCTAATCTTACCATTGGCGAAGATGATTCATTTTTAAATGAATACGTTGGTAGAGTAAATGATAATGGAGATTTTAATACGATTGCAGCCGATATTTGGAATGCTTTTAAACTTGGAAGAGCAGCGATTGTTGCTAAAAATTATGAAATTAGGGATTCGCAAGCTGCAATAATTCGAGAAAAAATATCAACCGTAATTGCTGCTCGTGGTATTTTTTATCTTCAAGCTGGGAAGGCTAAAATTGAAAGTGGGGACAGAGTAGGAGCATTCCACTCACTTTCGGAAGGGTATGGTTTTGTTTACAGCCTTCGTTTTACAAGAATTTCTGAAAGCACAACGTCCCTCTTTTCAAAATCCGAAGTTGATTCTTTACTAAATATGTTAACCAATTCTTCTGAAAATGGATATTGGGATATTACACCCGAAACATTAAATATAGTTTCTGAAGCGATGGCTGCAAAATTTAATTTCACAGTTGCGCAGGCAGCGACTAATTAATTTGCTGAATTTCAGTAATAAAACCAAAATTTTTATGAAATATTTTAAAACCTCGCTACTCGCTTTTGCAATTGTATTAATTATAGTCGCCTGTTCAAGCGATAGCGATACGCCTGCTGAAGTACAAAGTAATTTTGATCGTGGTGCAATGCTTGTAAATTGGGCAGATAATATTATTATTCCGGCATACAGTAACTTTAATACAAAGGCGTCCGCTCTTAAAACTGAAACAACAAATTTTACGGCAAGTCCAACTATTGAAAATTTGCAAGCACTTCGAGCCTCATGGAAAGACGCATATCTCGCTTTTCAAACTGTTTCAATGTTCGAAATTGGAAAGGCAGAAGAGGTTAGGTTTAGAAATAGATTAAATATTTATCCGGCAAATAAGGCACAGATTGAAAGTTTTATTGGGAATGGTAATTACGATTTTTCGTTACCATCAACAATTGACAAACAAGGATTTCCAGCTTTTGATTATATGATAAATGGCCTCGGAATTACAGATGCTGAAATTGTTGCTTTTTATTTCTCTAACGGAAATTCAGCAGGATATAAAAATTATCTCGAAGCACTTGCTACTTCAATTTCAGCCTTAAGCAATGATGTTTTAACAAGCTGGACAAGCGGCTATCGCGATACTTTTGTAGCAAATACAAGCTCTTCTGCAACTGGAGCTGTAGATAAATTGACGAACGACTATATTTTTTATTTTGAAAAATCTTTGCGAGCTGGTAAAGTTGGCATTCCGGCGGGTGTATTTTCGGGAAATCCGTTGCCCGGCAATGTTGAAGGATTTTATAAAAAAAATATCTCAAAGGAATTGTTATTAAAGGCAATAGAAGCAAGCACCAACTTTTTTAACGGTAAAAGTTTTAATGGCAGTGAAAACGGACCAAGTTTCAAAACATATTTAGATTATTTGAATACCATTAAAAATGGTGAGAATTTAAGTACTCTAATAAATGTCCAGTTTGTAACCGCCAAAAATAAGGCAAGCCAATTAAATGACAATTTTGTTGAACAAATACAAACGGACAATTCAAAAATGCTTGAAACTTATGACGAATTGCAGCGAAATGTAATCTATTTAAAAGTAGATATGATTCAGGCAATGGACATAAGCATAGATTATGTAGATGCCGATGGAGATTGAAAAAATGACTTAGGACGTAGAACTAAAATATTTTTTTGTTCATATTTATTAAAACAATTTATTTATAAGTCCTAAGTATTTTAGTCTTATGTCAATTTTCCAAACTTCAATATTATCACAATACCTTAATGCCAAACGTACTTTCCAATTATTTAAAAAAAACAACGAACGCCGCGCCACTTGCGGTGTTTCGTATGTTTTTTGGAATTATGATGTTGGCCAGTATTGTACGTTTTTGGTTTAATGGATGGATTGAGAAACTCTACATTCAGCCAAAATTCTTCTTTAGTTATTACGGTTTCAGTTGGGTACAACCGATAGGAAATTATACCTATTTAATTTTTATAATTTGTGCAATTTCTGCCTTTTTTGTAGCAGTTGGCTATAAATATAGAATCTCCATAATTCTCTTTTTCTTAAGTTTTACATTCATTGAATTGATGGATAAAACCACCTATCTCAATCATTATTATTTTATAAGTTGTGTAAGTTTTTTGATGATTTTTCTTCCTGCAAGTTGTTATTTTTCAGTTGATTCATATAAGAATCCATTAAAAAAATTTCAAGAAATACCTAGATGGACAATTGATAGTATCAAATTAATGCTTGGTATTGTATACATATACGCAGGTTTGGCAAAATTGAATAGCGATTGGCTTCTAAACGCAATGCCTTTAAAAATATGGCTTCCTTCAAAATATGATTTACCTTTTTTTGGAGATTTATTACAGCAGGAATGGATTCATTATGCTTTCAGTTGGAGCGGCGCTTTGTATGATTTAACTATTCCATTTCTACTTTTATATAAGCCCACACGGTGGTTTGCATTCGGGTTAGTGGTAATATTTCATATTTTAACGCGTGTTTTATTCCCAATTGGGATGTTTCCTTACGTTATGATTGTAAGTGCATTAATATTTTTTGAAGCAGGTTTTCATAACAAGATTATTCAATTTATTTCAAAATTATTTAGAATTGATTATTCGAAAATCACTTCAAAATCTATTATTGCTTCTGAAGAAAGAAAATTTCACAAATTTCACTTTCGAAGAAAATTTGTTTTACCAATTATAGCCGTCTTTTTTTCTTTTCAACTCTTATTTCCGTGGCGCTATTTAGCATACCCAAACGAGCTTTTTTGGACTGAAGAAGGCTACCGGTTTTCGTGGCGCGTTATGCTAATGGAAAAAGCAGGTTATGTGCAATTAAAAGTTGAAGACATTGAAACCGGAAACCGTTTTTATGTTGACAACAGCGATTTTCTGACCCCATTCCAAGAAAAGCAAATGAGTACCCAACCCGATTTTATTTTGCAATATGCGCATTATTTGGGCGAGCATTTTGCAAGTCAAGGTCATAAAAATATTGCTATTTATGCTGAAAGTTATGTAGCGTTGAATGGAAGATTAAGTGCACCATATATTAACCCGAAAGTAGATTTAATGCAGAAAACAGAATCTTTCAAACATAAAGATTGGTTAATGCCTTTTAATGATAAAATAAGCGGATTGTAAAATCTATGCGCCCTTTGCTACTTTACGGTAAAATTTTCAACGTAGAGGCGCAAAGAACGCAAAGTAGCTAAGACTTTAAAGGTTTTTAAAACCTTTGAGGTCTGAAAACAAACTCAAAATATGAAAAAAAAATTTTTGAATTTAGGAATATTCATTTTTTTCCTTTTTATAAATTTCGCAACATTCGCCCAACTTTCAATTTCAGGAAAAGTGAATTCTGCAAACAGCAAAGCACCAATTGCGAATGCTGAAATATATAATGTTACACTCGGTAATTCAACCAAAACCGATGCTTCGGGAAATTTTAAACTTCAAAATATTCCTGCTGGAACGTATGAATTTGCGGTTTTCAGTATGGAATATGAAGTTTTAAAACAAACCGTTACCGTTTCCGAAGAAACTGTTCTTAATTTTGAATTAAACGTTTTGGCGCAACAACTTTCAGAAGTTTTGATTACCAAACGAAAAGAAGAAATATTCGCCCTCCGAAATCTAAAACAGGTTGAAGGAACAGCAATTTACGCTGGCAAAAAAAGTGAAGTGGTGGTTATGGATAATTTGACCACAAACACGGCGACCAACAACGCTCGCCAAATTTATGCACAAGTTGTCGGACTTAATATTTACGAAAATAACGATGGCGGTTTACAGTTAAATATTGGTGGTCGCGGTTTAAATCCAAATAGAACTGCAAATTTCAATACGCGTCAAAACGGTTACGATATTTCGGCAGATGTTCTGGGTTATCCTGAAAGTTACTACACACCGCCAGCCGATGCAATTAGTGAGATTGAAGTAGTTCGCGGCGCAGCATCTTTGCAATACGGAACACAGTTTGGCGGACTCATAAATTTTAAATTAAAACAACCAAACCCATCCAAAAAGTTTGAATGGATTTCCCGTCAATCGCTTGGCTCGTATGATTTGTTCAACAGCTTTAATAGTTTTAGCGGCACGGTCGGTAAAGTTGGTTATTACGCATATTATAATTTTAAAAAGGGCGACGATTTTAGACCAAATTCCCAATTCGATTCGCATAACGCATACGCACATTTAGATTATACTTTTTCAGAAAAAACTAAGTTAGCTTTTGAAATGAGCTACCTAAATTATTTGGCACAACAACCCGGCGGACTTACAGACCAACAATTTGAAGATGACCCAACATTCAGCAACCGAACCCGAAATTGGTTTAAAGTAGATTGGAAATTATATTCGTTGCGATTGGACCACGCGTTTTCGGATAAAACTGATTTTAGTTTAAATCTTTTCGCGCTTGATGCTTCGCGAGAATCGGTTGGTTTTCGGGAAAATAGAGTTTCTCAGGAAGATGATTTGGAAGCGCCGCGCGAACTAATTTCAGGGAAATTCAACAATTGGGGTGCAGAAGCGAGATTGTTAACGCGTTATAATTTGTTTGATAAAGAAAACACCTTTCTTTTTGGTGGAAAATATTACCAAAGTAAGAACAGTGAACGTCAAGGCCCTGGCACAAATGGTAATGATGCCAATTTTAGTTTTGCCGATGAACAATTTCCAGATTATACACGCCAAAGTGACTTTACGTTCCCAAACTTAAATTTTGCATTTTTTGGCGAAAATATTTTTAACATAACTTCAAATTTCTCTGTAACACCAGGTTTTAGGATTGAATATATAAAGACCAAAAGTGAAGGCGATTATAAAAACATCATTCTCGATTTGGCAGGAAATCCGATACTAAATGAAACCGTTCCAGACAATCGCGATTTTAACCGTTCGTTTGTTTTATTGGGTGTAGGCTTAAGTTACAAACCAGCCAAATCGGTTGAGGTTTATGGTAATGTGAGTCAAAATTATCGTTCGGTAACTTTCAATGATATCAGGATTACAAATCCATCGTTTGTGGTGGACCCGAATATTACAGATGAAGAGGGTTATACGTTTGATATCGGCGCACGTGGACGCTTTAAAAAATATGTTTCGTATGACATCGGCGCATTTTATTTAAGTTATCAAAACCGTTTGGGCGTTGTTGGGCGGGAAGGCAGTATAAATCCGTATGAGCGTTTTCGTACCAATATTGGCGACGCAGCAACCTACGGAATTGAAAGTTTTATAGATTGGAATATTGTGGAAACCTTCAGCGGCAACGAGAATTTCAGGTTGAATACATTCGTAAATTTTGCCTACACTGAAAGTGAATATATTACTTCGCAACAGCAAAATGTTGAAGGAAAGCAAGTAGAATTTATTCCGAAGATAAATTTAAAAACGGGTGTTCACTTTGGCTACAAAGACTTTTTGGGAAGTTTGCAATACACTTATTTAAGCGAACAATTTACAGATGCCACCAATTCAAAAAGAGATTTCAATGACCAAAGCGGCATTTTAGGTGAAATACCAGCCTATGATATTTTAGACCTTTCGCTATCATATAGTTTCAGCCGATTTAAAATTGAAAGTGGCATAAACAATTTGTTGGACAACAGTTATTTCACAAGAAGAGCAACCGGTTATCCCGGCCCCGGAATTTTACCAAGCCAACCACGGACTTGGTATGCGACACTTCAAATACAGTTATAAATTATCATTTCTGAACATTAAGATGTAAAATACTTATAATCTAATCCCCGTCATTATCGTTAAAGGTAATTACAATATTCGCAGCACTTGAAAGATCGACTTTAAATAGCGCAATTAAAGCGGTAATGCGATTTTGAAAAGCTACAACTTGCGCGGTTTGCGTAACCACAGAAACTTCTAAACTACTTGAAATTTGATCTAAAGCCGATTGTGCATCTGCAAATGCGGTTATAATACTTGTATTAATATCTGCTCTATTTAGAATTTGCGAAACGTATTCTTCTAAACCAAAACCTTCTTGATTGTTAAAGTTGCCTTTATAGGTATCAAACACAGATTTAAGATTTGCGGCAATCGCCTGTTTAGATTGTTCACTTCTATAAGCTTCCAATAATTCTGGATTTGGTGTGGCACTACTTAGCGCAGCATCCAATTTTTTATTTTTGATATTCTCGATTGCGGCAACTAAAGCATTCACAACTTGGTTTTGACTACCATCAACACCTGTCGTTAAAGTAGTTTTAAAAGCGCTTTCGTAAGAATGCCATTTGCTTTTTAATTCTACAGCTTTTTCATTTAGATTTTTGCAAAGTGCTACCAAATATTGTAATCTTCTCACAGCGTTTTGTCCGTTGTTAAAAGCATCGATTATTGTTTGTTCATTTTCATTAAAAAGCAGATATTCGATGGCGGCGTAACCTTTGGCAGGCGCCCCCAAACTTGCTATATAACTATCATCAATTTCAATTGTACTTCCGTTAATGTTATTTTCAATAACCGAAGTATTTACCGGCCACTGGTCAATACTTAAATGAATAAATGATGTTTGTATTTCACCTAAATTATAAATTTCCATTTGTTTCCAAAGTAGAAATGAACTTTTCCAAGCGTTTTTTAATTCAACTAAATTTTCAACGTTGATTGCAGTCTCAAAAATTTGCGATTGTTCAAAAAGCGTAGAAGACAATTGAATATGATTTTGTTGAAGTGGTTTTATTTGATTGTCGAAGAGATTATTAATCTGCGCCTCGCGCCCTAACTCTATTGCTGTTTTATCATTTTCATTATCACCATCATCAGAATTACATGAAATAATTACAAAGGTTGACATTGCTATAAATGCGATTGGTACTAAATTTTTTAATTGAAGAATTTTCATAATGCTATTACTGTTTTATCGATTTCTTTGCTAAATTTTTATTCGATGAAATTGAAAACTTTATTTGATTGTATTTTTAATTAAAGCGTTTTTATAAAGTTGATAACTTTGTTTCTTTCTGCCGCTGATAAATTTTTAAAGGCATTTTTAATATTTTCTGCCTCACCACCATGCCAAAGTATTGCCTCTTCAATATTGCGAGCCCTTCCATCGTGAAGTAAATTGGTGTGACCATTCACAGTTTCTATTAAACCAATTCCCCATAAAGGTTGCGTTCTCCATTCATTACCACTTGCATCAAAATCTGGAGCGTTATCTGCCAAACCTTCACCCATATCGTGCAAAAGCATATCAGAATATGGTCTTATAGTTTGATTTGCCATAGAAGCTATAGGGTAAGAACCCGTCTGTATTTTTGGGATATGGCATTTTGTACATTGAAGCGAATTGAAAATTGCTTTCCCTTCTAAAATTTCCTGTTTGTCATAATCTCTTCTTGCAGGAACGGCTAGGGTGGAGGAATAAAATGCCATACTATTTAAATTGTCATTCTCAATTTCTGGCATTCCACCATTTGGAATATCGTCACAGTTTATGTTAGAGGGACAGTTTTCATCAGGCATTAAAGAATTGGTAATACCCAAATCGCCTGCAAAAGCTGCGGCCACTTGTTGTTTTACGGTAGGTTGATTTGCCTTCCAACCAAATCTGCCTATTTTTGTTGTATTGTTTTCAATATCGTAAACATAATTTGGTCTGCCCGAAATACCGTCACCATTACTATCTCCTGCATCGGCAAAACTTAAAAGTGTGCTTTCCGGTATTGCGTCTAAAAGACCAAGCCCAATCATTTGGTTGGCAATTCTCGGTGAAACTTGAACATTACCAGCCATCGCGCCATAATTAAGACCAGCAAAAGTATATATTGGTTTTTGAAGTGTAACCGAATTACCATCGGCATATTGAACTGTAATTGGTTGATAGGTAATTACCAATTCGCCTTCTTTGTCTAGATTTAAAATGGCATTGTCCTGAAGTTGACCGCCGTAAATAGGGTCCGGAAAATTTTGTCCGTTGCCGTCTCTTCCCGGAATACTTAATCTTAATAACAAGCCGTGGGAAAGCTCACCATTAAAAAGTGGCGGTCTTCCTCTACCATCCTTAAAGTGGCAAGAAGAACAGTTGCGGGCATTATATAATGGTCCTAAACCATCTCTCGCTGTAGTTGAAGAAGGCGCCATAACCCAGCTTTGATTAAAAAAGGAATTTCCCAAACCAAAAGTCAATCGTTCGTCAAATGTGAGATCTGGTGCGGCGAAACCAAAGGCTTCTGCAGAAAAATTAAAAGATGTATTGCCGCCACCCGAAAATTGTTCGCCATCCTCTGCTTCTAAACTTACATAGCTGTCGTTGTCATCGCTGCTACAGGCTACAAAGCCCAAAATAAAAATGATAAAAAAGAAATACTTGAATAGTGTTTTAAACATAGTAACAGAAACTAGAAATTGAACCCAACATTTGTTGGGTTCAATTCTTATTATTTTTTGAGCGCAAAAAAAATTAATTTAAACCTAAAGCAGGTCTTGCTTCCAGCAATTTATCTCCAAATGCCACCAATGCTAAAACGGCTGCTTGAACTTTAGCGCCTTCAACGCTGGAAGCGCCTTCAGAAATTGCAAGATCAAATGGGTCTAATGTGGCTTCAACTGCAGTTTGTGCTGTACTCAGTAATGAGCTTAATTCTGCTCCCAATATTGGATCTGCTTCTAAAATTAAATCATTTAACGAAGCTCCGTTAATAGAACCATACGAACCATTATAAACATTTGCAACACCTTGAAGATTTAAGCGAATATCACGATTTGTATTATCGCTAAAACAAGAATGTTCATCTTCTTGGTCTTGGTTATTAAGCGCTACAGCAATTCTCTCTATTGCCAATTCGCTTCTTGACAATTCTGCAATGCTGCTAAGTATATTATCAATATTGGCATTTTCAGAATTAGATATAAAAACGGTTCTATATTGGCCAGCCCATAAATCGACAATTGTTTGTAAGTTTTCGGTTAGTAAGTCTGCACATATTGAAAGATATTCTCTTCTTCTAACCTGATTTGTAGCGGTTCCTCCATCTACATAATCTGTATAAGCTCTTTGTCCCGGAAGGTTTGCTGATGGAGCAGTTAAATCTTGTCCCCAAAGTAAAAATTCGATTGCGTGGTAACCAACCGTAACATTTTCCTCACCATTATTTCCATTTTGCTCCATTAAAACTTGTTTGCTCAATATTGGAAAATTCGCGGTACTATTAATGATACCTGCATTTTCGTCTCCTTCAACATAATCTATAAAGGCTTCGTCTAATGGCCACGAATTTAGAAGGCCTTCCATTTCTTCTGTATCACCAGAATCTATTGGTCCATTTGCAAATCTGAAAGCCTCACTAGTTCCGTAACTCTCACGAGCGTTAAACCAAGCTGTTTTTGCATTTTTAAAATTTCCTTCTGTCGGATTGCTAACAAATGTATTGATGGCTGTTTTTAGGGTTTGCGCATCTTGCAATGCTTTTTGATAATTGCTCAAGGCAATATCAGCATATGTGTTTATTACAACAGATTTTTCAATTTGGCTTTCAATTGGATTGCCAGGATTATCATCTTTAGAGCAAGATCCTACAATGAATAATCCTGCCGCAAATGTTAGGGCGTAAATAAAGTTTGATTTCATAAAATGGTTTGATTGTTATTAAGACTAATTATAAATAAAGCGCAAATATATAATCAGAAACTGGAAAAACAAACTTTATTTAGAATTATTCTAAATATTTTTTGAAGATTTATTATTTGAGGTCACGAACAAAAAATCATAATTCTTAATCAATAACTTTGAATTAAAAACATACCTTTGCACGCAATTAATAAGTAACCACTTTCGCTTTCTTCGAAAGTTAATTTAATTGCAATGACTGCACACAAAAACAAAATTATTGGCGAAGGCCTTACCTATGATGATGTACTTTTAGTACCCGCATATTCTGAAGTCCTCCCGCGCGAAGTTTCCATAAAATCTAGATTCTCAAAAAATATTACACTTAATGTTCCCATAGTTTCTGCGGCAATGGACACCGTTACCGAAAGCGCGATGGCAATTGCCATTGCCCGTGAAGGTGGAATTGGAGTAATACATAAAAATATGACCATTGAACAGCAGGCAGCCGAAGTTAGAAAAGTGAAAAGAGCAGAAAGCGGGATGATTATAGACCCGGTTACACTTCATAAAGAAAACACAGTTGGCGATGCTCAAAATACAATGCGCGAATATGGCATTGGCGGAATTCCCATTACAAATGAAACTGGAAATTTAATTGGTATAGTAACCAATCGTGATTTACGTTTTGAAAAGGATTTTAAACGGCCACTAAGCGAAGTTATGACTTCCGAAAATTTGGTTACCGTTGCGCAAGGCACGTCATTAAAGGAAGCAGAACTTATTCTTCAAAAAAATAAAATTGAAAAATTACCAGTTGTTGATGACAATGGAAAATTGCTTGGGCTAATCACATTTAGGGATATTACCAAACTCACACAAAAACCGATTGCAAATAAAGATGAATTCGGTCGTTTGCTTGTTGCCGCAGCTTTAGGCGTAACGTCAGATGTCTTGGAAAGAACCGAAGCATTGGTAAATGCTCAAGTTGATGCGGTTATAATCGATACCGCTCACGGACATACCAAAAGTGTGGTTGAAGTTTTAAAAAGAGTAAAGGCAAAATTTCCAAATCTTGATGTGGTTGTAGGTAATATTGCAACGCCCGAAGCTGCTAAATATCTAGTTGAAGCTGGTGCAGATGCTGTAAAAGTTGGTATTGGTCCAGGTTCAATTTGTACCACACGTGTTGTTGCTGGTGTTGGTTTTCCACAGTTTTCGGCAGTTCTTGAAGTTGCTGAAGCAATTAAAGGAAGCGGAATTCCAGTAATTGCGGACGGCGGAATTAGGTATACGGGCGATATTCCAAAAGCTATTGCGGCTGGCGCAGATTGCGTAATGTTGGGCTCCCTCTTGGCGGGAACAAAAGAATCTCCCGGTGAAACAATTATTTTTGAAGGTAGAAAATTTAAAAGCTATCGCGGCATGGGTTCTGTTGAAGCAATGAAACAAGGCAGTAAAGACCGCTATTTTCAAGACGTTGAAGACGATATTAAAAAATTGGTCCCGGAAGGAATCGTGGGTCGTGTTCCGTACAAAGGCGATCTTGTTGAAAGTATGACGCAATTTATCGGAGGTTTACGTGCCGGTATGGGTTATTGCGGTGCAAAAGACATTGCCTTTTTAAAGAATGAGGGAAGGTTTATAAAAATAACCACTTCGGGAATTAATGAAAGCCATCCGCACGATGTTACTATAACTAGCGAATCTCCAAATTATTCAAGATAAAAAAGATTTAATAAAAAATGCGGTCAAAATATATTGACCGCATTTTTTATTGGTATGTTTTAAACTTTTTTATTCTTCCTTCAAAACAATTCCCATATCTGCTACAACCTTTAAAGTAAGATCATAAGCATCATCAAAATAAACAACTTGATTGTTAAGTTGGAAAATTTGAGAGTAATTATCAGCTTTTGCAATTTTTTCTAAGCTTGCTCCAATTTTAGTGTAAAGCGGTCTTAGCAATTCATCTCTTTTAATACCAGCAAGTTTTATGGCATTTTGTTGGAATTTTTTAATATCATCTTCCATAGCCAAAATTTCTTCCTGCTTTGTTTGTTTCATAGGTTCTGTAAAACTAGCTTCACCAGCTTTATACGTATCTATTAAGTCTGTATATGCTTTCATTTTTGTTGCCAAATCTGCATCCAAAGCTTTCCCGTACGTGTTTACACCATCTTGTACAGCTGTAATTTCTGGCATTTTGGAAAGTATAAATTCTACATCGACCGTGCCGGTTTTGTTTTGGGCAAATCCCGATATACAAACAAATAAAAAGAGTATTTTAAAAAGTTTCATAATATATAATTAAGTTATTTTCGGCGCAATATTACTATAAATATTGCAGTAACAGCCATATATCTATAAAGGAGTTGCATTAGTTTTAGAAAAATTTAACATTAATTCCGCTTGTAAAATATGTAATCTGTTACCACTGGTTGTATTCCTTCCAATTTTAAAAGGGAAATTAATTGGCCACGATGATACGTAGAATGGTTTATAATATGGAATAAAATATCTGTAATCGAATTGATAAATGGAAGCCCTTGGCTGTTGGTATAATTTAATTGTTTTTCGCAATCAACCGTTTTTAAAATATGAAGACTTTGCTCAAAATTAGAATTGTTTATTTTTGATAATCTCTCTAAAGGATGAAGTTGAAATGTTGTAACCGAAGGAGATATTTTCAAAATCCGTTCGTTCCAAACTGTGTGTGCATTCAATGTATGGCAAATTAATTCTTCAATTCTAGCAATAAATGTATTTGGATTTTCCGTCAGCTGTTTTATGATTTTCTCATTGCTGATGTGCGAGTACTGAAATTTATCTTCAAAAAAATTCATATTTCGGGATTATAAAGTTGGCCGCGATTGGGTTTTAATCGCTCTCGCAATTCATTCATCATATCTTCTTCAACAACAAGAAATGCTGTATGATGATTTTCCATAACCATTTCAACCGCACTAAAACTGTTTTTTAATTTTTCGACTTTTAAAAATTCGTTTAAATGTTTTGCGTGATGTTCAGCGGTTGGTTTTGCATTCGGACCGCGAAAATCCCAGATAAGTTTTATAAGTCTCATAAAATTCATTCGTTACAACTTCGGCAAATTTCGCAAAAATTCAAATTTATTGGGTTACTAAACTAAATCTATATTTTTAATTCAATTTAAAATTCTGGGAAAATTCATATA
Organism: Aequorivita sp.; assembly: GCA_965219125.1. GTDB lineage: Bacteria > Bacteroidota > Bacteroidia > Flavobacteriales > Flavobacteriaceae > JBBSOK01. The sequence continues at coordinate 1,157,440 of CBDCMO010000002.1, read as the reverse complement.
AAAGATAAATCCATGTTAAATGACTTCTAAATCTGAGTTGTGCAACACCTCGTTTTTGTTACTTTTGCACGTTGCTTTAGCAAAATCATATTACGAAGAAAAATTACTTCAATTTAAAACCTAATATTTTTGAAATGAAAAAGATTATTGTTCTTACAATTACTGCAGTTTTATTTTCACTAACTGCAAATTCGCAAAACAAAAAAGAAGTTTTAATGACCGTAAATTCGCAGCCAGTTTATGCTTCGGAATTTATAAAGGTTTATAACAAAAATCTTGATTTGGTGCAAGACGAATCTCAAAAAAACGTAGATAATTATTTGGCACTTTTTGAGGATTATAAACTGAAAGTTGCTGAAGCCTACGCACAAAATTTGAATAAGAAACCAGAATACATTCGCGAATTTAGTGATTATCAAGACCAACTTTCCCGTAATTATATTTTCAAAAATAATGTAACCGAAGATCTTGCGCGTGAAGCTTTTGAAAGAGGAACGGAAGAAATTAAGGCAGCACATATTTTAATTAAAACCACGTATGAAGATGCGCCGCAGGACACATTAATTGCGTATAACAAAATAAAGGATTTACGAGATAGAGCTTTAAAAGGAGAAGATTTTGAAACGCTTGCAAAAAAATATTCCGAAGAGCCGAACGCAGATAAAACTGCCGGAGTTTTGGGTTACTTTACCGTTTTTAACTTAGTATATCCTTTTGAAACGGAAGGATACAAAACGAAAGTTGGTAGTATTTCGAATATTGTCCGCACCAGTTTTGGCTACCATTTAATCAAGGTTTTGGATAGAAGAAAACGCTCTCCACAAATTGAAGTTTCGCATATTATGATTGGTACAAATAGCGGCGAACGGACTTTTGATCCAGAACAACGGGTTAACGAAATTTACACAAAACTGCAACAAGGCGAGTCTTTCGAAAGTTTGGCAAGACAATTTTCCGACGATAAAAGTTCGGCTAAAAATGGTGGATTGTTAAATAAATTTAGCCGTGGCGATTTACGCTCAACCGAGTTTGAAGATGCTGCATACGCAATAAATAAACCCGGAGATTATACAAAACCTGTAAAAACAGATTTTGGATGGCACATTATAAAGCTAGTTCAAAAATTTGATGAACCTAAATTCGAAGATCAAAAAGAAGAGTTGGAAAAGAAAGTTGCAGAAGGTGACCGTAGTAAAATAATTACAAATGCAATAGACCAACAAATTAAGGATAAATATGGTTTTAAGGAAACCGGAAAGGATATGTCTTTTTTCAACAATCTAGTAGGAGATGAGGTTACAAGCCGTAAATGGATGTTAGACACAAATTTTGTTGGAAATCAAAAGGTAATTTTCACTATTGGTAAAAAACAAGTTAAGAATATTGATTTTGCCAACTTTATTGCTGCAAGACAGAAAACAACAAAACCATTTAAAAGTAAAGCATCCTTGCTTGATGATTTTTACAATGAATTTGAGACTGAAGAGCTAAAAAAGTATTTTAAAGAGCAACTTGAGTTTGAAAATGAAGATTACGCAGCAATCTTAAATGAATACAGAAATGGTTTGTTGATTTTTGATGTGATGAATAACAACGTTTGGGAAAAAGCCAAAAATGATACAATCGCATTAAAAAATTATTACGAAAAAAGTAAAGATCAGTACAATTGGAAAAAACGTGTTAAGGCTGAAATTGTATCAGCAAATTCTGAAGAAATTGCGAAACAAGTTCAAAATTTAATGACGGAAGGAAAAACGCCGGAAGAAATTAGAAATATGTTGAACAAAGATAAAACCATAAACGTAATTGTTTCAAACGGAACTTTTGAAATTGATGATAAAGAACTGCCAAACAATTTAGAGGTTAAAAACGGCGTTTCAACTATTTACAAGGTGGAAGATAGTTTTGTGGTAGTAAACGTGAAAGACGTAATGCAACCCGCACCAAAAACGTTCGAGGAAGTAAAAGGCCGTGTAATTGGCGATTATCAAAATGTGCTAGAACAACAATGGACGCAGAGTTTGCGGGATAAATATAAAGTTGACGTAGATAAAAAAGTGCTTAAAAAAGTTAAAAAGGAATTGTCTAAATAACAATGAAATCCATCTTTGCATATATACTTTTATTGCTAACCTTCATATCGTGTGGCTATTTTTCGGCGGAAGCTAAAAAGGATGCCATCGCGCGGGTTAACAATGAATATTTATATAGCTCAGATTTGGAAGGTTTGGTCTCCAAAAATACGTCAAAGGAAGATAGCCTTTTAATTGTAAATAGTTTTATTACGCGTTGGGCAACACAGCAATTGCTAATAAATAAAGCGTTGGTAAACCTATCACCGGACAAGCAAGCAAATTTTGAAGAGTTGGTGCAAGAATATAAAAAAGATTTATATACGGAAGCTTACAAAAATCAAATTGTCCTTAATCAAATAGATAGTACGGTAACGGGTTCGGAATTAAAGGAATTTTATGACGCTAACCGCGATAATTTTAAATTGAATGATCAGCTAGTAAAAGTGAGATACATTCAATTGGATAAAACCAATGATGATGTTGCAAAAACCCGTGAACAACTTAGCAGATTCAATTCAAAAGATAAAAAGCAGTTGCAGCAGGTAGCATTTCAATATAAAACTTACAATTTCAACGATTCTATTTGGGTGCAAAAAGATGTGCTTTTAGAAGCCTTACCCGTAATTCAAGGCAAAGAAAGCCAAGTGTTAAATAAAAGCAATTTTACACAACTACAAGATTCATTAGGTATATATTTGGTTAAAATTGAAAATGTGCTTAATCCCAATGATGTAGCCCCACTTTCCTACGTCCGCGGAACAATTACACAAATTATTTTGAACAAAAGAAAGCTGGAACTCATAAAAAAACTGGAAACAGATATTACAAAAGATGCCATTAAAAACAACGATTTTGAAATTTACAACAATCAATAAAATAGTCGCTTTGTTACTCATTGCAATTCCATTTTTTGCTTCAGCGCAGGAAGTGGTAACAGTAGATTCTACCGGCGTTATAAAAAACAGTGAGGAATATATTGAAACGCCACCGGCTGTTTATAACGATTCGCTCAAAAAATTTAATCATTACAAAGCTGAAGCCGTTAGCGGCGTGGTGGGAGATTATGTTATTTTGGATAGCGATATAGATAAAGGTTATATTGAAATACAAGCCCAAGGCGGCTCGGTTGAAGGTATTACACGTTGCCAATTAATGGGCAAATTAATGGAGGATAAACTATATGCACATCAAGCTAAAATTGATAGCCTTTTAGTTCCGGACAGTGAAATAAATTCTAAAATTGATCAGCAAATTCAATACATGATTGGCGAATTGGGTTCCGAAGAAAAAGTAGCCCAATATTACCGAAAAGATAATATGGCAGATTTGCGGAAAGATTTATTTGAAGTAAACAAAACCAACGAACTTGCAGGTTTAATGCAACGTAAAGTAGTAGAAAAAGTTGAAGTTACGCCAGAAGAAGTTCGTCAGTTTTTTTACGGCATTCCGGAAGACGAGCGTCCCGTATTTGGTTCAGAAATTGAGGTTGCTCAAATAGTTGCCGAACCTACAATTACAGAAAAAGCAAAACAGGATGCAATAAACAAACTTTCAGAAATAAGGGCAGATATTGTTGATAACGGTGCCAGTTTTGCCACAAAAGCGGTATTGTATTCAAAAGATGGCTCTGCCTCAAAAGGTGGGCAATTGGGAACATTGCGGCGAGATTCACCCTACGCAAAAGAATTTAAGGATGTAGCGTTCTCTTTATTGGAAGGCGAAATAAGTGAACCATTCGAAACCGAATTCGGCTTTCACATTGTATATGTCGAAAAAATCCGTGGTCAGGAAATAGACGTTCGCCACATCATCATTTTCCCAGATGTTTCACAAGAAGAAATCGATAAAGCCAAGAAAAGATTGGAAGACGTCCGCGCTAAAATCGTTTCGGGAGAAGTTAGCTTTGCAGATGCTGCAAAATCCTCTTCAGATGAAAAGGAAACAAGAAGTAATGGTGGCCAATTGGTAAATCCCGTTTCTTTAGATACTAAATTCGATCTTACAAAAATGGATCCAACCTTAAGCGCGCAAGTGTATAACTTAGAAGAGGGCGAAGTTTCAAAAATATATACAGACAGAGATTACACGGGTAAAAGTAAATTCAAGATTCTTACCGTAACTAAAAAATATCCCGAGCATAAAGCAGATTATGTAAAGGATTATGAGCGTATAAAAGAGTTGGCATTGCGTAAAAAACAGATTGATGCAATAGGCGAGTGGCAAGAAAAGAAAATTAAGGAAACCTATGTAAATGTGGGCAGCGATTATCAAGATTGCGACTTTACAAGCAATTGGTTGAAAAAATAAAGAATACAATTTATGAGCGACGTTGCTGCAGTAGAACAATTGGTAAAAAAATACAACGCCCTTAAAACCGAAATAAAAAAGGTAATTGTTGGGCAAGATGAAGTGGTAGAGCAAGTATTGCTATCCATTTTTGCAGGAGGTCACGCACTTTTAATCGGTGTGCCAGGTTTGGCAAAAACGCTTTTAGTAAATACCGTTTCACAAGCGTTGGGATTGGAATTTAAAAGAATCCAATTCACGCCAGATTTAATGCCAAGCGATATTCTAGGTTCTGAAATTTTAGATCAGAATCGTGAATTCAAGTTTATAAAAGGCCCAATTTTCGCCAATATTATTTTGGCAGATGAAATTAACCGAACCCCACCAAAAACACAAGCAGCTTTGCTTGAAGCAATGCAGGAACGTTCCGTAACCGTTGCTGGCGCCAATTATAAATTAGATTTACCATACTTCGTATTAGCAACCCAAAACCCAATAGAACAAGAAGGAACTTACCCGTTGCCGGAAGCACAGTTAGATAGATTTATGTTCGCCATAAACTTAGATTACCCAACATTTGCGGAAGAAGTAGACGTGGTAAAAGCCACCACAACCGGCGAAACCCAAACCGTAAATCCCTTATTTACGGCAGCGGAAATTATAGAATTCCAACAACTTATTAGGCGCATTCCAGTTGCGGACAATGTAATAGAATACGCCGTAACCTTGGTTGGCAAAACCAGACCAAACAGCAGCGCCGCACCAAAAATGGTAAAGGAATATATAGATTGGGGCGCAGGGCCAAGAGCCTCCCAAAACCTAATATTGGGTGCAAAAGCAGTAGCTGCGTTAAAAGGAAAATTTTCTCCAGACATTGTAGATGTACAACACGTAGCCACCGGCATCCTACGCCATAGGCTAATTAAAAACTACAAAGCCGAAGCAGAAGGGTTGAGTATTGAAGATATTATCAAAAGTTTGTTTTAGTGAACCTTAAAAAATTCACTGTTCCAATAATACTATTCTTAATTGGAATAGTATTTTACATCCTTGGCGCATTATTTAAAATACTACATTGGCAGATAAGTTTCCTTACCGGATCATTCTTCATTTTTATAGCATCACTCGTACAATTTTTTGCAATAGTCCTTTCCATCATTCAATTAATTACCATCTATCGTAAGAAATAACGTTTTTTAAAGAACTTCATCTTGATTGTATTTCACCATTGGCAATCCCCTTCAACACACATAAAACCCCCCTTTCCAAAAAGCAAAATACCGCAATCAACCCATAAATAAAAAGTTGCAAAAGTTTCAATAAAGAGTTTTACTTTTATACGGTCCAACACTAAAACAGTACCCTAATGAAAGCATTTGCCACCATTGCACTTCTTATTTTAAGCAACTCATTTATGGTTATAGCTTGGTACGGCCATCTAAAATTTTCCGAATTAAAATGGTTCAGCAAGTTAGGGCTCATCTCCATCATACTCATAAGTTGGGGCATCGCCCTTTTTGAATATATGTTTCAGGTACCCGCCAACAGGATAGGCTTTAAAGAAAACGGCGGTCCCTTTACGCTACTGCAGTTAAAGGTAATACAAGAAATAATAACCTTAGTAGTCTTTGCCGTCTTCACCCTAATAGTCTTCAAGACCGAAACCTTTAGGACCAACCACATTATAGCCTGTATCTTCCTAATCTTAGCGGTTTATTTTATGTTTAAAAAATAGAAACCCCTAATTTCAAAGACTGCTTTATACATTCGTTTATTTATATTTAACCGTTAACAACGGATAACGAATATATTTGTACGTATATCTACATGTTGGCAAACATTTAAAAAAACATCGAGAATCAAATTCAAGTAGATTTAATTAAGATAAATTGAGTTATTCTTAACTATATATAGAGGAATAAATATGAAATCTAAAGCTCAAGGAGCTCTTATAATATTAGGAATTATAGCTTGGATAATAATATCAATCGCGGAGTTTATTTTAGATATACTATCTTCTTTTATAGAAACTATTGTTTTTTTTAAGAAACCGATTTTAATAGTTATTATAGCTTGTATTGGAATATTTATAGCTTACAAGATATTTAGTTTCTTTTATTTTAAAAGCATCAAGTTTAAAAATATAAAAGATAGTATCAAAAAACATACTACCAACTGCAATAATCTAAATCATTATATTCAAGAATTGCAATATTCTTATGTAAATATCAAATCCTATGATTTTGGTAAAAGCAAAATGATAGATAACAGTAATTATAACTTTAAAAGAACAGAATGGAGTAAAGAAGTAAAAGATGATAGAATACATCATTGCTCTGCAACCGTTTGTAAAAACGCAAGTATTCAACCTATTAAATATTTTTGCAAATATTTTGATGTTGAAAAAAATGAAAAAACACTATCGAATTTTGAAAAAGTACTAAATGATTTTATTTCGGTAGAAGAAGGAAAAATATTATTACAAAAAGAAAGAGAATTAATATTAAGTCGTATTTCCAAATCTATTCCTTTCTTAATCTTTTATTTTAGTAAAAATAAACTTATTAATAAATTAGGATTTGAAAATATAGATTTTAATGATTTATACATCCCAATTTTTTCTTTTCAATATGTATCAGCAGGAGGAAATAGTTCTTCAAAATGTAATATAAAATTAAACATTGAGAATCTGAACAATTTAATAACATATTTAAATGATGAAATTAAATGGAGAAAAAGTATTACTGGTCAAAGAGCATTAATGACATCAAATTTAAGAGAAAGAATAAAAAAAAGAGACAGTTATACTTGTTGCAATTGCAATTTAAGCATTGAGGACGAACAAAATTTGCTGTTAGAAATTGATCATATTATTCCAGTTTCTAAAGGTGGGCTTTCAACGGAAAATAATCTACAAACTTTATGTTGGAGATGCAACAGAACGAAAGGAGCGAAAATTGAATTATAAATTAATTATAAAAAAGAATAAAGAAATGAACTGTGAGTAAAAAACGTTTGCCAACAACGTATCTAAAACATAGTGCGAGCCGTTGCTAACAAAAGGATTTGGCATTTTTGCGAGGTCGCCAAATTTTTAAAGCTTGTGCTGAGTTTATCGAAGTATGGCTAATCGGGAAAAGAAAGATAATTAGAAAAATTTAAAAATTCGGCTTGTGCTTAACCGAAACGAAACTGCCTATTTTCTGCCCTACTTGCCACAGCCAAGAACGTTAGCAGCAAGCAAAACAGACCGAAATAGTTTCAACAAATGGACAAATTAGATACACTTCCAATTATAGAATTCGAAACAACTCAAACATTTGAAACTTGGCTTGTTGAAAACCACGATAATTTAAGTGGACTATGGATTAAAATTTTCAAGAAAGATTCCAAAAAAAAAAACGATCACTTATGCAGAAGCTCTTGATGTGGCTCTTTGCTTTGGGTGGATAGACGGACAAAAAAAGACATTTGACGAAGAATCTTGGCTACAAAAATTTACTCCCAGAAGAGAAAAAAGTATTTGGTCTAAAGTTAATATTGGACACGTAGAAAGGTTAACTAACGATGGGCGAATGACACAAGCAGGGTTAAAAGCCATTGAAAAAGCCAAAGCTAACGGTAATTGGGAAAAAGCGTACGACTCCCCAAGCAAAATGACAATACCTGATGACTTTTTAAAAGAAATTAGCAAAAACAAAAAAGCAGAAGCATTTTTTTTGACCCTTAATAAGACCAATCTATTTTCAATTGGATTTCGCCTTCAAACTGCAAAAAAGCAAGAAACAAGAGAGAAACGAATGAAAGAGATTATAGAAATGCTTGCAAAAGGTGAAAAGTTTCAATAATTAAATCAGATTATAGTGTCAATTAAATGCCCCCACTGGCGCGCGTTTGCAACGCGTGTCCCTACCCAGATATAGAAAACATACAACACGTAGCAACCGGCATCCTACGCCACAGTCTCATAAAAAACTACAAAGCTGAAGCTGAAGGCTTGAGTATTGAAGAGATTATCAAAAGCTTTTTTTAAAACAGTATGTAATAAAATAGTACAAGCTGTCTATAAGATTGGTTCCAACCATTTTTATAGACAGCTTTTTACATTGGTTTATGTATATTTAACCGTTAAGAACGGATAACGAATATATTTGTACATATATCCACGTGAGCTGCTATGTTTCAAAACCACAATCACCAGACAATTAAAGTATGGATTTAAAATATCAAAACGAAGTTGCCAAATTTGACTGCGACCTGACTAAGTTTAAAGAAATCGAGTTAGAATCCTTCCGATGGACATTTGAAGACATAAATGACATTAGAAATTTTGAACCAATTTACATCAATGACTCTAAACGTAAACAGGATAATTGTTTAGGATTTGCCCTTTCATTTTTTACTAAAAAAGATGCAGGAATAAAAAGACTAAAAGAGCTTACTTCAAACAGAGAAAAATTATTTAAAAAATTAGGAACACATATTTCGTCAGGAACATTGGAAAAGGTTGACGGTATTGCAGGAGAACCTGACGAAATAAAACACTTTGACTTTTTTGTATATCAAAACGTAGAATTAAAGCATAAATTTACAGTCTTAGAAAGTATAGCTTAAAATGGAAAATCTTTTTGGCATAGCGGTTAATAAAAGACAGATTGAATTATCACAAGAAATTGGGACAATTCTCTTTGCGGAATTTCCTACAACTACTCTTTACTTCGATACAAATGATAATCTTATTATTAAGGAATGGGCTGATTGTTCTGATGATGGCAAGACTGATAGATATTTTTACTATAAAACAACTAAGGAAAATGTCGCAAGGTTTTTAACAAACAAATTAACTCACTTAGAGTTAATAAGAAATTCAAGTGATGGCTTGGCTTACTTTCAAGATGATTCAGTAAATGATGTCTCAGATTTTAGTGTTGTCTCAACAAACAAAATTCCAACATCGTATCTGCCATCTTCAAATTTTGCTTTAAGGAAAGAAGATATTGTAGATTTTTCTAAAATTGACCAAATGTTAGATTTAAATAATATTGACACTAACATTGATCTTGCAGATGTTGTAAAAGAGTTTGCTACACAAAAAAAATCGGAAATTTATAATCTTCATATTAAAAAGGGAGACGGGGTTGGTTTTGGAACTATCAAAACAGAGACATTAGGAAAGACATTAATTAAGTTTGAGAATTTATATGAAAATGTTGCGTTAGATGTTTTGATTGGTAAAGAAAGAGGGACGATAGATTTGAAAAATAAGCATAATAAAGATAAATTTATTTACGCTCATTCAGAAGTTGTTGGAAGTTTAGCTGCTTCGTACAGCCTACTAATTCGTCCTTTCCAATCCGACATAAACTTATTTAATGAACTTTCAAGCAGTGAAAAAATTGCAAATGACACATTTGCGTTACTAAATAATAGTGTTGAACCTCACAAATTGAAAGACGAATACATCAAGCATAGTGAATATACTATTTCTGCTTTCAAAGGACTTCTAAAAGAAATATATTCATTAGAGTTAGATATTGACATTTCGTGGGTTTCGGATAAAAAGGAACTGAATTACAATCAAAGAATCAACTATAATCTTGCTAATAAAATTGCTAACGACATAGATAATCTCAATACAACTAGCGATGATAACTTTAAGAAAAAAGGCAAATTTAGAGCAATAAATTGTGATACAGGACATTTCACTTTCATAAGCAATGACGAAGAGCAATTCACGGGCTACTTTGATAAACAAATTAGAGAAGGTTCGGAGCAAATTGTATTTACGAAAATTTATGAGATTTCAATTCAACGAAAAATTATAAAAGATGCAAGTAAGGAAGAGCCGCAAATAAAAGACTCAATAGTTGGATTTTACGAAGATCAATAACCCCCCACGGCTGCCCCTTTGAAACGCGTGTCCCTACACATCTACTAATTCATTACTTTTACAATACCACCTAATCACAGCGCAACTCAATATTAATCTAGCGCCACTCTCCTTGTAAGTCTTGTACAGCTAATTACAACTCACACATAGCCAATTGCAACCCACACACAGCCAATTGCAACTCACACATAGCCAATTGCAACCCACACACAGCCAATTGCAACTCACACATAGCCAATTGCAACTCACACACAGCTAATTGCAACTCGCACATAGCCAATTGTAACTCACACATAGACAGTTGCAACTCGCACATAGCCAATTGCAACTCAAACATAGCCAATTGTAACAATGGTATAGTTAGTTGTAAAGCATACACAGTCAATTATATAACCTACAAATCGGTAAAAAATTAATAAGAAATAATTTTGAAATTACTAAAATCCATTTTATATTTATTTCTCCCCAAACCAAAATTAAAAATATGTATAAATAATTCTAAAAAACCCAAATCCTATGGCATCAGCATCAGAAAGAACGTTCGGCTCACGCATTTATAATGCAGAGCAAATGGCAACACAAGTTTCAACATATGCAGGCTACGTGGCACTAACGCCAGAAACTGCGATACCAGCCTACAGTGCATTTATTGCACAATTAAAAATAGAAAATAGCTCAATCGCAACGGCAGCATCAAATTACACAGTAGCGGTAGATGCGCGTCAATCACAATTTATAAAAAGCCCTACTTCCCTTATTAAAACTTTATCACCAATTTTGGCGTTTACAAAGGCAAAGTTTGGTAAACAATCCCCGCAAACAGAAAAAATTACAAGCCTAATTAACCAAATTAGGGGAGAGAGCACAACAAAACTAAAAAGAAATGATGAGGGCGAGTTCGTATCTAATTCCCATCGATCTTTTGGTAGCCAAACCCAAAATTTTGAAAATATTATAGCTACGTTAACATCTTTTGGTCAAGATTACAGTCCAACAAATCCAGATATCACTATACCAAAACTCAAAGTAAAGTTAGAAGATTTAAATGCTGCTAATACAAGGGTTACAACAACATTCAGCCAACTAACACCACTTACAGATAATCGTCAAAAAGAGTACGACACCCTCTCCAAGCGTTCCCAAACCATTAAGGACACCGTAAAATCCCAATACGGCGCCCAATCCTCAGAATACAAACTCATAAAAGGATATAAAATCTAAAATAAATGCCCGCAACAGCGGGCGTTCAACTTCTATGCAATTCCAACTTTCATAATTTTAAACACTAAAAAGTAACAATCCCTAAATAATTCAAATTAGTATCTATCATTTTTTGAAGTATTGTTATAAAAACGCAAAATACCCCACCATATTTTTAAAATCTTTTTAATTTTAGTATCTTCGCAAGGCTTGTAAATCGTAGGATTGCACGCATTTATATAGTAAAAAACTAAAACCAAAATTATGGCATTCGATATAGATATGATCAAAAAGGTCTATTCCCAAATGGCGGAGCGCGTAGATAAAGCACGCGAGCTTGTTGGAAAACCACTTACACTTTCAGAAAAAATTCTCTATTCCCACCTTTGGGACGGCACCGCAGATAAAGCCTTTACAAGAGGAAAAGATTATGTAGATTTTGCTCCAGACCGTATCGCCTGTCAAGATGCCACAGCGCAAATGGCTTTGTTACAATTTATGCAAGCCGGTAAAAAGAATGTTGCGGTACCAACAACGGTGCATTGTGATCACTTAATACAAGCAAAACAAGGCGCCGAAAAAGATTTAAAACGTGCCAATGAAACAAGCAACGAAGTATTCGATTTTCTTGAATCTGTTTCAAATAAATATGGTATCGGTTTTTGGAGACCTGGGGCAGGGATTATTCACCAAGTTGTATTAGAAAACTACGCTTTCCCTGGCGGAATGATGATTGGTACAGACAGCCACACTGTAAATGCAGGTGGTTTGGGAATGGTTGCAATAGGCGTTGGTGGTGCAGATGCAGTAGATGTAATGGCAGGAATGGCTTGGGAACTTAAATTTCCAAAGCTAATCGGCGTAAAACTTACAGGCAAATTAAATGGTTGGACAGCTTCAAAAGATGTTATTTTGAAGGTAGCCGGAATCCTTACCGTAAAAGGGGGAACAGGCGCAATTGTTGAATATTTCGGTCCAGGAGCAAAAAATCTTTCGTGTACAGGAAAAGGAACAATCTGTAATATGGGTGCCGAAATTGGCGCAACCACATCAACTTTCGGTTATGATGATGCTATGGAACGTTTCCTAAGAGCAACAGACCGTAGTGCTATTGCAGATGAAGCAAACAAAATCAGACCCTATTTAACAGGTGATGATGAGGTTTACGAAAACCCAGAACAATATTTTGACCAAGTAATTGAAATAGATTTAAATACTTTAAGACCACATTTAAATGGTCCGTTTACACCAGATTTAGCAACTCCAGTTGGCGAATTGGGTGAAAAAGCAAAGAAAAACGATTGGCCAATAAAAGTAGATTGGGGATTAATCGGTTCGTGTACAAACTCTTCTTATGAAGATTTAACGCGTGCAGCCTCCATCGCACAACAAGCAATCGATAAAAAATTAAAACCAAAAAGCGACTTCGGAATCAATCCAGGTTCAGAGCAAATCAGATTTACGGCAGAACGTGATGGTTTACTTCAGGTTTTTGAAAATCTTGGAGCAACAATATTCACAAATGCCTGCGGACCGTGCATTGGACAATGGGACAGAAGTGACCGTAAAGGCGATGAGAAAAATACAATCGTACATTCTTTCAACCGTAACTTCTCAAAACGTGCCGATGGCAATCCAAACACCCACGCTTTTGTTGGTTCCCCAGAAATGGTTGCAGCAATCGCAATTTCGGGAAGACTGGATTTCGATCCAATGAATGATACCTTATTAAACGAAGACGGCGAACAAGTAAAATTGGAAGAACCAAGAGGTATTGAGTTGCCACCAAAAGGTTTTGAAGTAGATGACAACGGCTATTTAGCGCCCGATGAAGATGGAAGTGGCGTTGTAGTAAAAGTTGCAGGCGACAGCGAAAGACTAGAATTACTAACACCTTTTGAGCCATTAAAAGATAGCGAATTACAAGGCATGAAATTGCTTATTAAAGCTTTCGGTAAGTGTACAACAGACCATATTAGTATGGCTGGACCTTGGTTACGTTATAGAGGTCACTTAGATAATATTTCGAATAATACATTAATTGGTGCTGTAAATGCTTTCAACAAGAAAACTAATTTTGTAAAAAATCAGCTAACTGGCGAATATGGTGGAGTGCCAGATGTTCAACGAGAGTACAAAGCAAAAGGAATTAAAACCATCGTAGTTGGCGACCATAATTATGGGGAAGGTTCTTCTCGTGAACACGCTGCAATGCAACCCAGATTTTTGGGTGTAGCTGCAGTTTTGGTAAAGAGTTTTGCCAGAATTCACGAAACAAACCTTAAAAAACAAGGTATGTTGGGCTTAACGTTTGCTAATGAAGCTGATTATGATAAAATCCAAGAAGATGATACGTTTAATTTTGTTGATATAAAAGATTTTGCACCCGATACGCCGTTAACTATTGAAGTTGTTCACGAAGACGGAAGTAAAGATTCAATAAAAGTGAATCATACATATAACGCTGCTCAAATAAAATGGTACAGAAAAGGTTCAGCTTTAAATTTAATCAAGGAACAGAACGCTTAAATTTTACAGATTTTTTTACCAAACCTGACAGGTTTCAAAAACCTGTCAGGTTTTATATTTTAATAAAAAATGGAATTTCTAAAAAAGAATTGGGGCAATATGCTTTTCTTGGTTGCGATGGTTGCACTCTTTGTCCCGCAAACAGGCACTCCTATTCGTGTTTTTGTGCAAAGATTAATTGCCACGAGTCCAAATGAAGTTGAAATTAATAACCGTGAAAAGCTTTTGGATTATAATTGGCAGTTATCAAATGCTGAAGACAAATTTGAAAATCTTCAGCAAAGTAAAAACAAGGTTGTACTTATAAATATGTGGGCAACTTGGTGTCCACCTTGTTTGGCTGAAATGCCTTCACTTCAAAAATTATATGAAAATTTTGGCGATAGGGTAGATTTCTATTTTGTTTCTTCGGAAGAAAAAAGTGTGCTTCAGCAGTTTGCAAGTAAGAAAGGATATACATTTCCTATTTTCAGTGAGAGCACAACAATCCCCAAAATCCTTTCAACTGAAGCACTACCAACAACTTATTTAATTTCAAAGACGGGCGAAATTGTGATAAAAGAAACCGGCGCGGCAGATTGGAATAGTGAAGAAATAAGAAATTTGTTGGACAAATTGCTTTCAGAATAATAGGCTAATCTCATTTGGGTTCTGCTTCAAAATAATTATCTAAAATTGAAGCCATTTCTGCTTTTCCTTCGGTAATCAATTTTACGTGCTCCCAAATATCGTTAGGAATTAAATGTTTTAAAGGTTGGTCTAAAGAAACAATTTTATTAAAAACATGCAATAATTGTTTGTCCCACACTTCGTGAAAATGCAGCAAATCGTCAGGATATACTATCTTTCTATCTGTGCCTTCATCAATACCTTTAAAGGGTTCAGAAATGTTTAGATAACCATAATCATCAGTAAGTTCTTCACCAACTTGTATATCACGTATTGCAATTTCAAAACCGTAAGCCGTTGTAAGACAATTGCTGTTAAAGCTGTGGTTTACATAACGGCCATTGTCCCAACACAAAATATAGTTTCCGTTACGGTCGCGATAAGAATAAAAATCTATTATGTTCTTGTACACGTCTTCCATCTTCGCCACTTGGGCAGGCGAGAAGCTTCTGTCAAATTTATCCAATGCCCAAGTAATAGTTCCGGCAGGTATAAATTGTGTAGCAATAACGCCATAGCCAACAATATCGCTCACTTTTTGTAATTCGGTCTTAGGATAAATCATATACTTTTAAAGAAATTTATGGTTGTTATTTACTGGATAAATATACACAACGTCTTAAAAATAAAATATAATTCCTGATTGAAAAAGTAACGCAAAAAGCACAATTAAAATTACTTTTTTTCACTCCAAAATTTTGCCTCCAGAAACTTGATAATAACCAAAACTGTAAGTAACATTCCAATTGCGTACATAGAATCTTCAATAGGAATAGTAAGAATGCGCACGCCCATATTTTGAGAATTATCATACCAAACAACAGGTTCATCAATACCTGTTCCTGTTAAAATGCCGTTTACAATTAAAAATGGAATCAAAATTATAGCAAAAATGGGAAAGAAAGAGTTAAGTGTTTTCCGCTGGAAATTATATACTAAAGCAAGTAAAACTAATGTATATCCGAAATTGACAGCCGTGTAAAGTCTATCATAAAACGCGAATAGACTTACTATCATTGCCGTTTGTAAAAACACGTAAATAATAGATGTTGTTTTATCTCTCAGAGGAATCTTCGGAAAAAAATATAGCAGGGCGTAATATGAAAATATGCAAGAATAAGTTATACAAAGAAAAAAAAGCCATTCCTCAAAAGGCATTCCGCCCAATTGATAGCCTGTAACATAATCTGGATTAAATCCCCAAAAACCCTTCTGTGTAAAAATAATATCCCAAGAAATATAAAATGCCATCATCACCAACGTTGCGGGCAACAATGATTTCCATTTCCTATAAAATTTGAGCTTGGGATGAAAACTGAAGAGAAAAGGAACCACAAAAGAGCAAAGATTTATGGTAAGATAAAGACTATGCATCTCAACTTTTTTTGAAGAATCTTAACGGAGGAAAAAGCATTCCAAAACATTCACCGTCACCTTTACCTAAATGTTTATGATGTATTTTGTGTGCTCTTCTCAAACCTTTTGCATACCAATTATTAGCATTTCTAAACACTTTGAAACGTTGGTGAATGAAAATATCGTGTACAAAAAAGTAGGTCAAACCATAAGCAAAAATGCCAAGTCCAATTGGTAGTCCTGCCCAAAAATCATAATAACTCCAACGTACAAAACAAAAAATACTAACGGCTGCATAAAATATGAAGAAGAAATCATTGCGCTCCCACCAACTGCTATGGTCTTTGTGGTGATGGTCTTTATGTAATTTCCACAAAAAGCCGTGCATTATGTACTTGTGGGTAAACCAAGCCATAAATTCCATTATGCAAAAAACGGTTAGGAAAATTAATATCCAAAAAAGCGTTGTCATTTTTTAAAATCTTTTCTTATTAACTTCAGGATAATTTGGTTAGCGTACTAGTTTAAGTTGATACTTAACATAACTTCTGGTAAGCAATCCAAATTTTTCATAATTGGGAACTCTAATTCGGGTGTCTTTAATTTCAATTGCTGGAGTTTTAGACAATTTTTTTAGTAATCGTCTATAATAGCGATATGCCATAAAAACACCAAATTTGGCTTCCGGAGGTAAATTTAAAATACCTTGATATCCTTTTTTAAAATTTTCTTCAATTTCAGCAATTATTAAATCTTTACTTTGTTCATCTAATGCTGAAAGATTTGTATTTGGAAAATAGGTTCTATTTAAGGTCTCGAAATCTTCCTTTAAATCCCTTAAAAAATTCACTTTTTGAAAAGCGGAACCAAGTTGCATCGCACTATCCTTCAAATTCTCATACATCTTTGTGTTTCCCTGCACAAAAACTTTTAGACACATTAAGCCAACGACATCTGCGGAGCCGTAAATATATTCTTCGTATTCTTCCTTTGTTTTATAAACACTTTTATGAAGATCTAATTTCATGCTTTTCATAAAATCGTCTATCAATTCTCTTTCAATTCCATATTTTGAAACAGTATGTTGAAAAGAATTAAGTAAGGGATTCAAACTTATTTTTTGGGTAAGCGCACTTTCTAAATCTATTTCAAATTGGGCAAAAAGTTGCTCTTGGTGGTATTCTTGAAAAGAATCTACTATTTCATCTGCCAATCTCACAAAACCATATAGATTGTAAATATCTTGCCTAATGGAAGGTGCCAACATCTTTGTGGCCATAGAAAATGAGGTGCTGTAACTTTTGGTTACTTGCATACTGCACAAAGCTGATATGTTATCAAAAATTTGCTTCACTTATTTTAATTGTTGTTGAATTTATTTTAATTGTTGTTGAATTAAACCTGCCGCTAATTTGCCTGAAATCAATGCTGGCGGCACACCAGGACCAGGAACGGTTAATTGGCCTGTAAAAAATAAACCTTTTACTTTTTTACTTTTTAATTTTGGTCTTAAAAATGCTGTTTGTAAAAATGTATTGGCTAAGCCATAAGCGTTGCCTTTATATGAATTATAATCAGTTTTAAAATCGTTTAAACAAAACGACTCTTTAAATATAACGTTATTTTTTACTTTTTGGTTGGTCAATTTCTCGAAACGGACCATTATTTTTTCAAAATAGCGCTCTCTAATTTCTGGAGTATCCTCTAAATCGGGAGCCAGCGGAATTAAAAAAATACCTGCTTCATTACCTTCGGGCGCGCAACTTATGTCGGTTTTTGACGGAAAGCTTGCATAAAACAAAGGGTTTTCTGGCCAAGCAGCATTGTCATAAATCTCCTTTGCATGCTTTTGAAAATCTACATCAAAAAATAACGTGTGGTGCTCAACATTTTCAAGTTTCTTGTCAAAACCAACATAAAAAAGTAGGGCAGAAGGTGCAAATGTTTTTTTATTCCAATATGCTTCGGAATATTGTCTGTACTTTTCATCCAGCAATGTTTCGCTGTGATGATAATCTGCTCCGCTTAAAATGAAATCTGCTTCAACAGTTTTACCATTTATTTGAAGTCCATTGGCTACATTATCTTTAACAATAATTTTTTCAACAGTACTGTTTGTTACAAACCTAACACCCAATTCCTCTGCCAAATCTTGCATTGCTCTTACTACGCTGAACATACCTTTGTTTGGATAGAATGTGCCCAAACCAAAATCAGCATAGTTCATAAAACTATAAAATGAAGGCGTATCACTTGGTTTTGCTCCTAAAAATAGTACAGGAAATTCTAAAATTGAAACTAATTTTTCATTCTTGAATTTCTTGCGAACGTCTTTGCTAACAGTACCAATAAATTGGCCAATTTTTTTAATAGTAATTGGTGTGACTAATTCCAGAGGAGAAACGCCGGGTCTATAAACCAAATCTTTTATTGCAACATCATAATTATCTTTTGCCACTTTTATGAATTTCTTCAATTTTGAAGCACTTCCTTTTTCAATTTCTTCAAATTTAGCAGCTATCTTTTCAAAATCGGCATTAATTTGTATGCTGTCATTTTCAGCAAAATAAACGGCGTATGCCGGATCCATTTTTTCGAGCGAATAATAATCTGAAGGTTTTTTTCCAAAATCTCCAAAAAACCGTTCAAATACATCGGGCATCCAATACCAAGTTGGGCCCATATCAAAAGTGAAACCTTCTTTTTTAAGCTGCCTTGCCCGCCCGCCAATGGTTCCATTTTTTTCGTAAACTGTAACTGTATGTCCTTCCGCTGCTAGGTAGCAAGATGCTGCCAAAGATGAAAAGCCGGAACCGATAATTAGTATAGTAGCCATATTGTTTAACAAATTTACTATTTATTTAAACAAAATAGAATGTTGTTTGCATTTAATTATTATGTAGTTGCATCAATTGCTATCTTGAAAGCTTGAAGATGTTTTATTGGCTCAATATGACTTGAAAACTTTTGTAGTATGGGGTCATTTGCCCTTTTACCCAAGACCCAAAGTTTACAATCCTTTTGGCTACAAACGTTTTCTAAAAAATCATTAAAATAGGATTCAAGATCATTTGCTTGTGGCTCTACTGTGCAATAGGTTAAAAATAGTACGTTGTCGTGATGTCTTAATACGTGTTCTAAACTCGACAATGGTATATTTGCGCCAAGATAAATTGTTCTACAACCTCTTGTTAGTAATAGATAATCTGCATATAATATTCCAATTTCGTGTATTTCCTCATACGGCAAAAAGAGAGAAAATATAGTAGTTTTTTTACATTGGAAATTATTTTGTGCTTCATCAATATTAAGTGCCAACTTCTGTTTTATTAATTCTGAAATAAAGCGTTCATGTGCAGGGTCTATTGTTCCCGAAAGCCATAAACCGCCAAGTTCAATAAGAAACGGAATAAAAATATTCTCAAAAACATCAGAAAAGCTATGTTTTTGAATGAGTGAGTTATACACTTCGGAAAACAGCGAATGATCGAAATCGAACATTGCCGTTTTAAGCTTTTGAACAGAAAGATCTTGTTGGTTTTCAACCAAATCCTTTCCTATTTCCTCATTAAGTTCTTCCGTAGTAAGAGCAGCAATCTTGGAAATTTTATGGCCTTGTTTATATAGTGATGTTACATTTAAAAGTTTCTTGAGGTTGGAAATATCATATTGGCGAATGTTTGTATCTGTCCTTAAAGGTCGCAACAAATTATATCTCTTTTCCCAAATACGAATTGTGTGTGCCTTTACGCCACTAAGGTTTTCTAAGTCTTTTATGCTGAATTGGGTTTTAACCACGTACCTTTTTTATTGCCAAATTTAAGGCTTCAATTTACTAAAAAGAAGTGAAAAATGAGATTGCAACGTTCATAAAATAAAAAATGCACGACAAATATAAAACCTGCAGTGCATTTGTACCCAGAATGGCCCCAACGCTTCGGGGGAGACTACACCGTTTTCATTTTCAATTAAAATCGTACCCAGAATGGGACTTGAACCCACACGTAACGAGTACACACGGCCCTCAACCGTGCCTGTCTACCAATTCCAGCACCTGGGTGTTTTTGAAAATAGATAACCTACCATTAGAACGGTCGCAAATATAATTATTTTTAATAACAAGAGGTTAAACTTATTAATCTCCTTAATTTGATATTGAATGAATAAATAACTTCAATTTCTCTTTAGATTTCCAATTTATTTTTACGTAAATACAAAATAGTTTTAAGCAACGTTTAAACTTTGCTCTTGCCATATTTTGTAGCTTTATAATTTTAATAGCGATAATGAAACGAATTCTAATTTCAATATTTATAATTGTTTTCAATTACATTACTATTTCAGCACAAGAAATTCAAAACCTAGATTTTTATATTGGCAAAGCCACTGCAAATACACCGACCTTGTTGGATAACAATAATTTACAACAAGTCGGGCAACTTCAAAATAATTTGATACTTGCCCAAAATCGGTCATTTCAAATAAATTTTACTTCGGAAATTCTGGTTGCGCCATATTTTGATAATTATGGAAAGGCGGTTGATGTAACTACCAATCCCTCTACAAATGCATTTGGATACGATGTCGGGATAACAAACGGTGGACTTTATTCTGCGCAGATTAATGTCACCAAAAACCTTTTCAATCAATCTTCCATAGACAATTTATTATTTCAGAATAAAATAAAAAATGAGGCAATACTTATTTCTTCGGAAGAAATTGCGCACAATCTGCAAAAGAACATAACCGAACTTTATATAACAACCTATCAACTTCAGTTGCAAGAAGAATTTACAAAAGAGATTTTGGCAGATTTGGAAAATAGATTGAAAGTGGTCGAACTTTTAGTAAAACGAGCCATTTTAATGGAAAGCGATTATTTGCTACTTCAATTGGATATTGAAAGGAAGAAATTGGAATTGAAGCAAATCCAAATCAACTTTAAAATGTCCATTGCGCAATTGTATAGCTTGAGCGGTTTAAAATTGGAGTCTGTTAATAAACTTGATGAACCCACTATTTCTTCGTTTAAAAACCCAACCCAATTTTTTTATGCGAAAAAATTTGAAAATGATAGTTTACAGGTTTTGGCAGACCAGCAAGTTTTTAATAACCAATACAAACCGCAACTTACGGTTTATGGAAATACAGGTTTAAATGCGGTTGAACTTAACAATATTGAACATAGAATTGGCGCAAGTGCAGGTTTACGGTTGGTTATTCCTATTTACGATGGCAAGCAACGAAAGTTAAACGAAATGCAAAATAATTTTAAAAAGCAAAGCCTTGAATTTTATCGAAAAAATTCACAAATACAAATGGAAAATAATCTTGAAAGTATAAAACAGCAAATTGTAGCACTGGACGAGAATATGGAATTGATGGATAATCAACTTCAAAAACAGAAAAATATACTTGAAATTTATAAAGGAAAGTTGGTGCAAGGTCAGGTTTCTATTGTAGATTATTTAAATGTGGTTCAAAATTACAAACAGAATGTTTCTGCCAAACTGCAAATGCAAACCAATCATTGGCTTTTACAAAACCAGTATAATTTTATTAATTGGTAAAAGTCGTTCAGACTAAAACGTAAGACCGCTGCGCTTAAAGACATAAGATTTAAGACTTTAATAATATAAATTTGGATATTTGATAAAAATGATTTTACAAAATATAAAAAATATCACTTTTTTTTTCTTGATTTTAAGCTTTACAGCTTGCAAGAAAAATTCCGATGCGGTAACTAAAAAGAAAGCACCTATTTCGGTAAGCGTTGTAAAAGTGCAGCAAAATGATATTAAAGAATATCTCACATTCAATGGGATTACGCAATATCAAAAAAAAGAGGATATTCGCTCCAATATTACGGGTTACATCTCATATATGCCGTTTAAAATTGGCGACGAAATAAGGAAAGGTCAAACATTCGCTTCGCTGCGCACTAAAGAACAGGATGCTTTAAAAGAAGCGGTAAAAATTGATAGTTCGCTTGCAAAATTTATTGGTCCAATTCGAGTTGCGAGCAACGCAAGCGGAATTATAACCATTCTAAATGTCACTCAAAATGGCTATGTAGCAGAAGGCGATATTTTGGCAACTGTAGTACAACCCAAAACGTTGGTTGTAAAAGTTAATGTGCCGTATGAATTTAAGGATGTCGTAAAAATTGGTTCCGTTTGTCAGCTTGTTTTACCAAATGCTGAAACACTTTCCGCAAAAATTACAGGCATATTACCAATAATAGATCAAGCCGCACAGTCACAGGCTTTTTTGATAGCATTGCCAGATATTTCGCTTCCTGAAAATCTTAATGTCCAAGTTCGAACTATTTTCAAACAAAGCGAACAGGCAATGACAATCCCGAAAAAAGCATTGCAAACCAATGAATTGTTGACGGATTATTGGGTACTAAAAATTGTAAACGATTCAATTGCCATAAAAACTGAAGTAACACCAATGTTGAAAAATGATTCCCTTATTCAAATTTCTTCCAAATATTTAAAATTAAACGATCTCATAATTCTTGAAGGCGCCTACCAAATGCAGGATTCTACAATTGTAAGCATCAAAAAATAATGAAGAATCTGCATTCAAATTATAAATTTCCACTACTTGCCATTGGCATCTTGCTTTTAATTGGTGGGATTTTTACCTATCAAAACCTTAAAACAGGTCTTTTCCCCGATATCACATTTCCGAAGATTAAAGTTATTGCAGATGCCGGACAACAACCGGTTGATAAAATGATGGCAACAGTAACTATTCCGTTGGAAAATATTATAAGGCGAACCGAAGGACTTCAATATATAAGAAGTACAACGGCTCGCGGCAGTTGCGAAATTTCGGTTTTTTTAGATTGGGATATGGACATAAACACTGCCAAAGCCCAAATTGAATCTTTTATTAATCAATCGCAAGGCAATATTTTACAAAACACCGTTTTTTCGGTTGAAAAAATGAATCCGTCCATACTTCCCGTTATGGGATATTCTTTGGAAGGTGAAGGCTTGTCACAAGTAGATTTAAAGAAAATCGCCAAATATCAAATTAAGCCATATTTGGCGGCCACGCCCGGCGTTTCAGATATTGTTGTGATTGGTGGAAAGGATAAAGAATATCAAATTGTCTTAAAACCTGATGTTTTAAAATCGTTGGGAATTTCAATTGAAACCATTCAGAATGCGGTTGTAAATAGTAATGTTTTACAGTCTAACGGTTACATCACAGATTTTAACCGAATGTATTTAACGCTTACAGATAATGCGGTAAATGGGTTGGAAGACTTGCAAAATCTTGTAATTGTAAACAGCGCCAACAGATTAATACGCTTGAAAGACGTTGCCGATATTGAAGTTAAGGAAGCAAAAGAATATGTAAAAATACTGGCCAACGGAAAAAATGTACCCATAATTGCGGTTGTAAAACAGCCAAATGCCAATTTAATTGAAGTAAATAATACCATTGAACAAAAGGTAAAAGAGCTTTCAAAAATTCTTCCGAAAGGAGTTGTTTTAAAACCCTATTATAAGCAAGCAGATTTTGTAAACAAGAGTATTTCAAGTATTAAAGATGTGCTGTGGATTGGTTTGATATTGGCGTTGCTTGTAGTCATTATTTTTCTGCGCTCCTTTTCGGCAAGTATGGTTGTGCTGTTTACAATTCCCGTTTCATTGGCATTAACGCTCATTATTTTAGATGCTGTTGGTTATACATTCAATATTATGACTTTGGGCGCAGTTGCCGCCGCTATTGGGTTGATGATTGATGATGTGGTTATTATTATTGAACAAATTCATAAAATAAGAGAAGAAAATCCCAAAGAAAATATTGGTTGGTGCGCACACGAAGCCGTAACCCATTTATTTCCTGCAATGGTCGGTTCTTCGTTAAGTACACTTGTAATTTTTATTCCTTTTGTATTAATGACGGGCGTTGCGGGCGCTTATTTTCAAGTGATGGCGTATAGTATGATTATTGCTTTGGCCGCTTCTTTTTTTGTAACCTGGCTTTTGGTGCCGGTTTTATCCATCATTTTTACGAAGAATAAACCGATAAAAAGAAAACACGAACCAAAAACCAAATGGATACATACCGTTTTGGGCAAACCAATTATTGGGATTTTATTTCTTCTAATGTGTGTTTTGATTTTGTTACTAATTCCGTCGCGGTTACCTTCCGGGTTTTTGCCCGAAATGGACGAAGGCAGTATTGTTTTAGATTATAACAGTCCGGCGGGAACTACGTTGGAAGAAACCGATAGAATGCTCCAAATTGTAAATGCCATTTTAGATACGCAACCTGAAGTTGAAGCATATTCTGCAAGATTGGGCACGCAAATGGGTTTTTTTATTACCGAACCAAACCGTGGCGATTATCTTATAAAACTGAAAGACGATAGAAGTAATACGACTGATGCGGTTTCTGATGAAATTAGACAACGTGTTGAAGCTGCCGTACCGCAATTAACTATAGATTTTGGGCAAGTAATTGGCGATATGTTGGGCGATTTAATGAGTTCTGTCCAACCAATTGAAGTAAAAGTTTTTGGAGACGATGTAAATGTTTTGGAAGATCTTTCAAAAAAATTGGCGGCTGAAATTGAAACTGTTGAAGGAACTGCCGATGTAAACGACGGGATAATTGTCGCAGGTCCCGCGTTATCAATCATTCCAAATGTTCCGGTTTTAGCGCAACTCGGCTTAACGGTTGCCGATTTTCAACTACAACTTCAAACGCAAACGGAAGGAACGGTTGTTAGTACAATGATTGATAAAGAGCAGACTGTAAATATTAGGTTGATTTATCCAAATGCGTTTAAAAATTCTATTGCAGATATTAAAGATGCGTCCATTCTATTGCCGAACGGTTCGAGTGTTCCCATTTTAAGCGTAGCTTCAATTAAAACCGAAAAAGGTGTTGCCGAAATAAATAGGGAAAATCAAAAATCGATGGGCGTTATTACCGCGAGATTGAACAATAGGGATTTGGGTTCAACTTTGGCGGATATTCAAAATCATATTACACAGAATTTTTCAATGCCTGCGGGTTATACAATTGAATATGGCGGCGCATATCAAGAACAACAAAAAGCTTTCAAAGAATTATTGATGATTTTAGTGTCGGCAGTTTTATTGGTTTTTGTTGTAATCCTATTTCTATTCCGAAGAATAAAAATTGCGCTTACCATTGTCGGTATTGCAATACTTGGAGTTGCAGGATGTTTGCTAAGTTTATTTTTAACAGGAACTCCTTTAAATGTAGGCAGTTATACTGGTATTATAATGATTGTTGGCATAATTGGGGAAAATTCAATTTTTACCTATCGGCAATATTTAGAGGTTGACGAAGCACTTTCACACGCTGAAAAAATTGAATATTCCATCGCAGCAAGATTGCGTCCCAAATTGATGACAGCATTTGCAGCAATAATGGCTTTAACGCCTTTGGCATTAGGACTTGGGGCAGGAACACAGTTGCATCAACCCTTAGCAATTGCCGTAATTGGCGGTTTGGTATTTGCACTTCCGCTTTTATTGATTGTGTTGCCTACAATTTTGAAGATTATTAAAGAATAATCTATAATATGAGTTTTCACTTTGGAAGAACATAGAATCCAGAAAATTTACTATACTGAAAAATTTTATCTCCAACATTTAATCTTTAAAAATGCTCATATTCTCATCATAAATAGGACTTTCAACATCTAAAAAGTCCAATACACTATGAAAAATATTGTGTTGTGAAAACTGCTGTTCTTCCTTAATTTTTATTAAAGTATCAGATGTCCACACGATAAATGGAATATCCAATTGCTCTTTGGGCGCTAAGCTTGCAGGAATACCGTGCATATATAAATTATTTTCGCCCAAAGATTCTCCGTGATCCGAAATAAAAATCATTGAAGACTTATATTCTGGCACTTGTTTTAAGTGGTCTATCAGCGTCGCTAAAATATAATCTGTGTAAACAATTGTGTTATCATACGCATTTATCAATTCTTCTTGTGTGCAATCTGCCAATTCTACACTTTTACAAACTGGAGAAAACTGCTCAAATTGCGGAGGATATTTTTTATAATATGTTGGGCCGTGGCTTGTACTTGTATGCAAAACAATTAAAATTTTATTTTTAGTACTCGCAAGTATCTGTTCTTTTAATCCTTTTAGCATGATTTCATCGTATTCACAGAATTCACCTTCGCAGTTTTTTCTTAATTCATCTTTGTTCTTAAAATTTTTGATATTTACTTTTGGTTCACCCCAATTTGTAGTTTTCCAAATAACTTCTATATTGTTTCTAAATAAATAATTCGGCAAAATTTCATAAAGGTCGCTTGTGTCTTTATATTCTAATATACATTTAAGACCTGCAGTTGTGTAAGTTGCGCAGGCTTCTGCTTTAAAATGGTGTAGGTTTTCAATTTTAGAAAGCAGCGGATTGGTGTTTTTTTCATATCCATATAAAGAAAAATTACTACTTCGGGAAGATTCGCCAATTACGAGAACAACGACTGATTTTTCAGTATTTTTTATAGTAGCATTTGGCAATAGAATTTGTTTTTCGTTTTCTTTATTCTTATGAAGGTAATATAAATTAAGATTTACCGCGTACGACCAAGGCATAACCAAGCCACCCAAGGTTTTTGAGTTTTTGTCTATCCACAACCAATTGGAAGAATTTACGTAAGCAACAGATAATAGAAATAGTAAAGTCAAAAAAACATGCAGTAAAAAGCGTTTTATAGTCGGCCGGATGAACTCAATTTTAAAAATTAAAAAACTTGGCAAAATGCCCAATAAGATTATATAAAAAAATAATCCGAAAGACAAAAAGCTGGTAGATTCTTCATAATCGGTATTTAGCACGTTGCCAATCATACTTTCGTCTATTATTGCGCCGTACGTATTTATAAAATATACAGCGATGGCATTAATAATGAAAATGAGTATCAACAACCATTTTCCAACGGAACGCAATAAGAATAAAACGATATAGAAGAAAAGCGCATTCGCAAATATTGTAGCAATTGTTAAGCTTATAATCAGTAAAATTCCATTTAGAGTGGTAACATCGTTATTGGTAGTGACAAACCGATAAAAAGGAAGATGATATAAAACTAAATTAACCAAGCTTAAAAGAAGTGCAAAATAGGAGAGCTTAATTTTCTTAGACATAAACCTGCGTAATGGTTAGCAATGTTACAATTTACGAACGCAATATCAAAGAAGAAAAAATTGAATTAAGAATTTCAAAACTAAAAGTAAAATCGATTCAATTTTAAAAGTTAAGTTGTTGGATCTTCCTTAAAAATACGGATTACATTCAAAATCAAAACACATAAAATCACCCAAATAAAACCGGCTATAAAACCGCCCGCAATATCCGACGGAAAATGTACACCCAAATAAATTCTACTTATTCCGATGCTTAAAATTAGAAGTATCAAAAAAGTAATTACGCCTGTTTTCAGCAACTTATTCAACTTAAAAGTATAAAATAAATAGATTAAAAAACCATAAAAAGCCATTGCGCTCATTGCGTGGCCGCTTGGGTAACTCAATGTTTCAACAATAACCAAATGTTCTGAAGTTGGTCTTGCTCTATTTATGTAATGTTTAAGTAATATGTTGGAACTTAGTGCTAGCAGAGAGATAAGCGCTAATTCAATCACATATCTCCAATTGTGGAAAATCAAATAAAATGTGACGGTAATAACTGCAAAAGCACACAAATAACCAAAGCTATCGCCAACGTTTGTCATAAAAGTAAAGTATTTTGTAAGCGTTGGTGTACGATATGAAATTATATATTCGCTCACATTGGTATCAATGTTCGCCATATAATTTGCTTTAAGATTTTCAGTTAGTTCAAGAAATAAATGGATGCCAACCAAAACAACTACAAAAGCAACAACCGCAATAATTATATAGGTTACTCTCGGATTTTCCTGCCTAAATTTATAGGATAAAACAAGCTTGCATTTTTCTATAAGTAATTTTAGCAGCTCTTTCATTTATTCGAATAAATTCTTTGGAATATTAAAAGTATGATTAAAATCTAAAGAAAATTTAAACCAGCACAAGTTTCAGTTTAATGCTTTAATATTACTTTAGAATCACCGCTTACTTTTAAAGTATAATTTTACAAAATGAAATATCTAATTGCAGAGGACGAAATAGATTTACAACAAAGCATTGTAACCTATCTTGAAAGAGACGGAAATTTGTGCGAGGTAGCTTCAGATTTTGTTGAAGCATCCCAAAAGGTTGCCATTTATGATTATGACATTATAATTTTGGATATCAATTTGATTTCCGGGAGCGGTTTGGATGTGCTTAAAACAATCAAAAAAGAAAGGAAAGATGTTGGGGTTATCATTATTTCAGCCAATAATTCATTAACGGATAAGTTAGAAGGACTCGATTTGGGAGCGGACGATTATATTACAAAACCATTTCATTTGGCAGAATTAAATGCCAGAATAAATGCGGTATTGCGCAGAGGGAAATATGGGGGCGATGAATTTATAGAATTTAATGAAATTAAAATAGACACACGTTCGAGAACTGCTTACATTGAAGGAAAAGCAATGGCACTTACCAAAAAGGAATATGATTTGCTAGTTTTTTTTCTGTCAAACAAAGGTCGTGTACTGTCAAAAGAAATAATTGCCGAACACCTGTGGGGCGATAATAGCGATTTATTGGATAGTTTCGATTTTATATATGTTCACATCAATAATTTAAGGAAAAAATTAACCGCGGAAGGCTCAAAATATATTAAAACTGCTTACGGAACAGGGTACAAATTTATAGAAGATTAAAGGGTGGCTAAAAAATCTAAACTTATAACAAAAACATCAAAAACATTTCTTTTTACAGGATTGATATTGGCAATTATTAGTTCGGTTTCACTTTATTTCTACACAAAGAGTTTATTGCAAGATCAAGTTGAAGAAAGTCTTTATTCAACTGAAGCAAGGGTTGTAAACGCCTTAAAAACTAAAAAAACTATTTTCTCAATTCCACCTGTAACGGAGATTGTAAAAGTTAAAACCAGGCAACGTGAAATTTTAAAAGACACTATAATTTACGATCAGTCGCAGGATGAAATGGAGCAATTTCGAGAGCTTTCAACCTACGAAAATATCGATGGCCAACTGTATCAAATCACGGTTAGAAATTTGGTGGTGGAATCTGGCGATATTCTTATTGCCATTGTTGTTGCAATTGTTTTAATATTAATTTTATCCTTTCTTTTTCTATTCATTTTCAATACTAACAGTAACAAAAAACTGTGGAGTCCATTTTTCAAAAATCTGGAACAAATGAAGAAATTTTCACTTTCCTCAAATGAGCAGTTACAGTTAGTTGATAGTGATATTTTGGAATTTTCAGAATTAAAAGAAGAAATTTTTACCCTTACTTCCAAAGTAAAAAGCGATTACCAAAACTTAAAACAATTTACGGAAGATGTCTCGCACGAAATGCAAACACCGTTGGCAATTATACAGGCGAAGATTGACAATATTATAAATGAACATGCCATAAACGATAAACAGTTTGAGCAAGTTTCGTCTATTCAAAAAGACATACAAAGGCTAAAGCAGTTGAATCAAAAAATTACCATTCTTACCAAGATTGATAATAATCAATTTAACCGAGTTGAAAGGGTAAATTTTACCAAATTAATTGAAGAAAAGATTGAAAATTTTCAGGAAATGGAAATTGATTATTTACAGCTTTTTTCAAAAAATGAATTAACAGTTTCAATGGATTTGAACTTAGCTGATATTTTGATAAATAACCTAATTTCCAATGCTATAAAACATAGTGTCAACAAAAAAAATATTTCAATAATAGCAGAAAATAATAAATTGGTCATTTCAAATTATGGGGAAAAAGCGCTACTCCATCCCGAAAAATTATTTCAGCGTTTTTATAGAGAAGTAAATTCTATGCAATCTTCGGGACTTGGTCTGGCAATTCTAAAAAAGATATGTGATTTATATGGATTTGAAATTTTTTATAAATTCGAAAATTTAGAACACTTTTTTGAAATTGATTTTGGAACAGCTTCTAAGGGATTAAAATTTTGAATAATCAATAAGCGGCATTAATTAAAAATTTTCCCTCCTTTAAATTACCTTAAGAATCACGGCTTATTTTTATTGCCTAAAAAAATTTATACAATGGAATCTAATCTATTAAATAAAGTTGCACAGATAACCGCATTGTTTTGGTTAATGAAAATAATAGCCACAACCTTGGGCGAAACCTTGGGCGATTTTATTGCGCAAACCTTAGGTTTAGGTTACACAGTTGGTATTTTAATTACATTGGTTTTCTTCTTAATAGTTCTAGGTGTACAATTGTATTCAAAAAAGTATGTTCCGTTATATTTTTGGCTTGTAATAATTGCGACTACAACATTGGGAACCGAAATTTCAGATTTTATGGATAGAAGTTTGGGCTTAGGTTACACCTATGGAAGCCTAATTTTAGTTGTTTGTTTAGGGATAACACTATTTTTATGGTATTTAAAATTTAGGAATTTAGAAGTTTATCCTATCTTCAAAAAAAATAAGGAATTGTTTTTTTGGACGGCAGTTCTTTTCTCAAATAGTTTGGGTACGGCCTTTGGCGACTATTTAAGTGATGAGGTTGGGTTAAGTTATTTGGTTGGCGCACTTATAACAGCAGGAATAATAGGCGTTGTAATGTTATTTCATTATTTTACGAAGGTCAATCAAATTCTCTTATTTTGGATTGCCTTTGTGTTTACACGTCCGTTTGGCGCAACATTTGGCGATTTTCTAACCAAACCATCCAATAAAGGTGGTTTAGATCTCGGCACGCTACCAGCTTCCATTGTTTCGGTAATTTTAATTGCGATACTTATTTTCATTTCTCACAGACAACATCAAAAAAAGGCGAATGTTAAAAATCTTTAGATTTGCTTAAATTCAACTTTAGAATCTGAAGCTACATTTACCTTATAATTTAAAAAACGATAATTATGAAAACTTTAAAAATGGTAAGTACAGTAGTATTAACTTCTGTCATGTTCAGCTTTTGCTCTGCGCAGGACAAAGTGCCACAAAATGTAAAAGATGCTTTTGCAAAAAAATTTCCCACTGCAAAATCCGTAAAATGGGATAAAGAAAATAGCAATGAATGGGAAGCAGAATTTAAAATGGACAAATTGGAATATTCCGCCAATTTTTTGGATGATGGCAGTTGGACCGAAACGGAGCACGAAGTAAACGAAAAAGATATTCCAGCAACGGTTAAAAATTCATTGGCGCAAAATTTTGCTGGCTACAAAACCAAAGAAATGGAAATATCTGAAACTGTGGCGGGAATGATGTATGAATTTGAAGTAAAAAAAGGTGAATCTGAAATGGAAGTGGCAATAGATAAAATGGGCAACGTTACCAAAAAGGAGATGAAGAATGAAAATGACGAAGAAGATAATGATTAGTGATATTAAGCAATAATAGAAAGTACAAGTATGGTGCTGTTCATTTTAAAATGAACAGCATTCTTACATCTGCAAATAAAAGGTTTGTATTTATAGTCATCATTTCAGAATTAACAACTTTAGATTTCCTTTAGAATTGGCATTCAATTTTGCACTTGCAAAACATACCACCATATTTTAATGACATACCAACTTTTCCCAAAACGTTTTTCCGTATTAAAAGCGTTTATTTTACTGTTTCTTATTTTCTCCTTTATCGTACGATTATCTTTTCTTTTTTGGAATTTTTCTGAAGTTGATAAAGGATTCTTCAAACTTGGGAATACTTTTTTAATCGGCTTTTTATTTGATGTTGCTACGATTTCATTCTTCTCATTGGTTTATCTAATCTATTTGCTGATAATTCCGAAGAAATTATACGGCTCGCTTTTCGATAAAATTGTTACGTATTTTGGTTTTTCGTTAGGTGCGTTTATACTTTTCTTTTCCTTTTTTGGGGAAGTTACTTTTTGGGATGAATTTGAAAGACGCTTTAATTTTATTGCTGTAGATTATCTAATTTACACGTACGAAGTTGTAAAAAATATAAATGAGTCGTATCCGTTGCCATTACTCATTTCGGGAATGGTTCTGTTGGTTTTGGCCAGTATCTTTGCTGTTTCAAAATTGGGTTATTTTAAAAATACCTTCAACAGCGAAACACCTTTTCTTCCAAAATTATATGCAGCGCTTCCGTGGGTTATTATTGTTGCCGTTTCGGCATTATTCATTACAAACGGCCAAGCGGACTTTTCAACAAACAGGTATAATAATGAATTGGCAAAAGCAGGAATTTACTCCTTCTTTTCGGCTTTCAGAAATAATGAATTGCCATATACAGATTTTTATACAACCATTCCCAAAGATGAGGCTTATGCTTATTTGAAGGATATTTATAAAAACGCCGGCGATAGTTTATTAAATCCGCAGGCTAATTCAATTTATAGAAAGATTGTAAATACAGATAGCATTGCAAAAAGTGAAACGCCAAACGTAATTTTTATCTGTATTGAAAGTCTGAGCGGTGATTTCTTAAAGGAATTTGGCAATGAAAGTAATATCACCCCAACGTTGGATTCTTTGGCAAACAACAGTCTTTTCTTCGAAAATTTATATGCAACGGGTACGCGAACGGTTAGGGGAATGGAAGCAATTACACTTTCAGTACCGCCAACGCCCGGCAGAAGTATTGTAAAACGAAAGGACAATCAAGATCTTTTTACTATTGGCGAAGTTTTTAAACAGAAAGGTTATAACCGTAATTTCTTTTATGGCGGCGATGGCTATTTTGATAATATGAACACGTATTTTGGTGGCAACGGTTTTAACATAATTGATAGAGGTCGCGGTTTTTTATTGGATGCAAGTATCACAACAACCCGCACAAATATTGACGATGCTGAGGTTACTTTTGAAAATGCGTGGGGCGTTTGCGATATGGATATTTATAATAAAGTATTGAAAGAGGCAGATAAAGCGCACGATAGCAACAAACCGTTTTTCGATTTTGTGATGACAACCTCAAACCATAAACCGTACACCTATCCCGAAGGGAAAATAGATATTCCATCTGGAACGGGAAGAGACGGCGCCGTTAAATATACAGATTACGCTATCAATCAATTTTTAAAAATGGCAAAGCTAAAACCGTGGTATAAAAATACGGTGTTTGTAATAATGAGCGATCATTGTGCAAGTAGTGCAGGACGTTGGGAGCTTGATGTTCAAAATTATCACATTCCTGCTTTTATCATAAATTTGCCAAATACACAACCATTAAAGGTGAATAAACTGTGTTCGCAGATAGATTTATTTCCAACTTTGTTCGCACAACTAAATTGGGATTATGATTCAAATTTATTCGGTCAAAATATTGTAAAAATGAAGCCCGAAGAAGAAAGAGCGTTTATTGGCAATTACAGAAAAGTTGGATTGCTGAAAGAGAATAATGTAATGGTAATGGACGAGCAGGCAAATGCAAATTTCTATAAATGGAATCCTGTTGATAACAGCCTAACTGCACAACCAACCACGGAAGATTTTCTGAGAAGAACCATTTCATATTATCAAGTAGCCGACGATCTGTACCGAACTGGCGGACTGAAAATAGTAAAAAAGTAATTTGAAGAATATTCATTTCATCATAAATCCAATTGCTGGTTCTGGAAATAATAAACTTTCTGAAGCTTTTTTGAAACAATATTTCGATGCTGAGAAGTATGCAATTCACATCAAAGTTTCCGAATACAAAAAACACGCAATACTTTTAACTGAAAATGCCATTAAAGAGGGCGCGGAAGTAATTGTTGCCTGCGGTGGTGACGGTACCATAAATGAAGTTGCCTCGGCTTTGGTGAATACCCAAATTCCCCTGGGTATTATTCCCATAGGTTCCGGAAATGGTTTGGCTTCAAACCTTAAAATTCCGAAGCCAATTACAAAAGCTATACAATTAATCCTTAAAAACAATCAAACACAAATAGATGCAGGTTGCGTAAATAGTAAATATTTCTTTAGCAATACAGGCTTTGGTTTTGACGCTCACGTAATAAAAAATTACGAGGCTGCCGATAGACGATCACTTATAACGTATGTAAATTCTTCCCTGAAATCTTTTAAGGAATATCACCAACAAGATTTAATGGAAGTTGAAATTAACGAAACGGATTTGTTTATAGATCCATTTTTAATCTTTATTTCAAACTCAAATGTAATGGGCTATAAAATGACACTAACCCCAAAAGCTTCGCTGCAGGATGGATTGTTAGACGTTGTTATCGTACCCAAATTAAACAAGTTTAAAATGTTTCTCTTTGGCGTTTGTATGTTGATAAGAAAACCAGATTTATTAAAAGAAGTGCGTTGTTTTCAAACTGATATAATAACCCTTTCTAAGAAAAATAGCCCAAATTTTCAAGGGCAAATTGATGGTGAACTTGTTTTAATTGAGAGTGCAGTAGTTTCAATAAAAGTTTTAAAGTCTTCTTTAATTGTATTAGCATAATTTACTTCACACATTCTTTTCACTTTAAGTTTACTTAAGATTTAGGCATTACTTTCCCCTTCTAAACGCTTAAGAAACCATTTATAGACAAAAATTACTTCAAAATTAAATTTTCATTTTGAACCTTAATTTATACTGCTGTCTATGAAAAAATTAGTGCTTCTATTATTAATAATATCTTCAAGCTTTAGTTGGTCGCAAGAAGCAGCTTCTATTAATACTAAGTCCGAAAAAACAATTCAAGATATTGGCAATTACGCACAACTCGTACCATCAATTGCGGCGCTAACATTGATATTTGTAAATAAGGATAAAAAGGGATTTTGGCAATTTGCTGAATCTTTTGGAACTACTTTGGGCACAACAGTTATATTGAAATATGCCATTAACAAATCAAGACCAAACGGAGCTACAGATGGTCATGCATTTCCGTCTGGGCATACTTCCGTTGCTTTTTCCGGCGCATCATTTGTACAGAGAAGATACGGTTGGAAATATGGAATACCGGCATATTTAGTAGCCGGTTATGTTGGTTATTCCCGTTTAGAAGGCCACGACCCACGCCACGACGGTTGGGACGTTTTGGCAGGCGCGATTGTTGGTATTGGAAGCACATATATTTTCACAACCCCTTATGAACAGGAACATTATGAACTTTCCTTTAAAAGTGGAGGCGGAGACTATTTACTCGGTATAAACTATAAATTTTAATATTTCTCAAATGGACTTAAAGTTCGAATTAATTAAAGAGCACTGCTTGCAATTACTTGCTGAAAGTAGGTGCAGTAAAATGGCCTATCATAATGTAGAACATACAATTGAAGTTTTTGAAAATGTTCAAACTATCGGAAAATTTGAGAATGTAAGTGCTGCAGAACTCAAGATCTTAAAAATTGCTGCTCTATTTCACGACACAGGCTTTGTTGAAACCTATACTGGTCACGAAGATGTTAGTATTATTAATGCAATTATCTATCTTACGCAAAATGATTTCTCGGAAGAGATTATTGCCGAAGTAGTAAAGTGTATAAAGGCTACCAAAATGCCGCAAAAACCCGTTAGTAAGTTAGAAAGAATAATTTGCGATGCAGATTTATTCCATTTGGCTAGTGAGGATTACGCTTATAAGGCGAAACTACTTCAAAAGGAGCTGAAGGTTTTTTTGAACTTAGAATATTCTGATGAATTTTGGTTGAGTGTAAATATTGAATTTTTAAAACAACATCAATTTCATTCGAATTTTGGAGAATTATTTTTGAAGGAGAGAAAAATTCAAAATATTTTAAAATTGGAAAATCTAAAAGTAAAAGGAAATAAAATACTTGAAAAAAAATCTTTAACCGATTCCTAAAATTTCAAATACTACATTTTTATAACTTCTACCAATTGGTAATCTTTTGCCGCGTACTTCCAATTCGTTAGAATCTATAAAATCAATTTTGGATTTTGAGACAATGTATGATCTGTGGATTCGGATAAAATTTTTTGGAAGTAACTTTTCCATTTCTATTAGCGCTATGCGGGTTTGAAAAATATTGGTTTCAGTAAAGATTTTAACATTTTCCCGCTGACTTTCAATAAATATAATGGACTGAAATGTAATTCGGGTTTTCTTTTTGTTTACTATAAAAAACAATTCCTCATTCTTATTTTCATCTACTTCAACATCTACAATTGCAACTGCTTTAGCTGCAAGTATTGCAGCTTTCTGTACGGCGATTAGAAACCGGCTAAATTCTATTGGTTTTAATAAATAGTCCAAAACATTATAATCATAACTTTTTAAGGCAAATTCTTGGTATGCAGTAGTGAGAATGACCATTGGCGGATTTTTTAATGTGCTCAAAAAATCTAGGCCATTCAATTTTGGCAGATGTATATCCAAAAAAATTAAATCAATTTTCTTTTCGTTTAAAACTTTTAACGCGTTTAAGGCATTCGTGCAAGTATTTTCTAATTTTAGAAACGGAACTTCCCCAATAAAATCTGCAATAACATCGGTTGCTAACGGTTCATCTTCTATAATTAGACATTTAAAGATCATATTTTTTCAGATAAATTAAATGAAAGTTCGGCAATATATTTATTATTTTCAACCGTGGTTTGAAGTTGAAAATCGCTATACATAAGTTGAAGTTGCCTTCGTAAATTGTTGAGACCCGTACCAATATCTTCGTTTCTTTCAGCAGATATAGCATCAATGTTTAATTGATTTGGCTCGAATGAGTTTTCAACTTTAAAGTTTAATTCATTTCCAAAAAGTTTCAATTCGATGTTTATAACTGTTATATCTGTAGCTTGGCTCGCGCCGTGTTTAAAAGCATTCTCCACAAATGGCGTTAAAATATGCGGCATAATTTGGGCATTTTTGTCATCTATTTCATATTTAAAATCGACCGCCAGTCTGTCATCGTATCTTATTTTATGCAATTCAAGATAGTCTTTTACAAAGTCAATTTCTTTTTCAATTGCTATACCTTGTTGCTTGGTTTCATACATTACAAAGCGCAATAATTTTGAAAGTTTTAGCACAACTTCAGGCGTTCTATCGGATTTTTTCAATGCCAAAGAATATATATTATTGAGTGTATTAAACAAAAAGTGTGGGTTTATCTGCGATTTTAATAGACTCAATTCTGTCTTCAATTGTTCTTTTACCAAAGTTTGTTCCCTTTCCCGAAGTCTTTGGCTATTGGACATTTGCTTAAGGGCAATTGCCAAACAAGCTATAAAAACCTTATCCATGAACGAATTGATTATGCCTTGATAACCAAATATTTCAACGATATCTACATTTTTATAAATGGTTGGCAAAAATCCGTAAACAATTATGAATTGGGCGAAAACGCTAAATAGTATGAGTGTAGTTGAAAGGGAAAATATCAGTCTTAATCTATTTCGTTTTTCAAAAGAATATTTCGTTAAAAAGTGAAACATGATGTAAACCATCGGTATTTTAATGGCAAAAAGTATAATTGTTTCGGCAAAGAATGAAATTTTAAAAGCTTCCCAAACCGAAAGATTGTA
This sequence comes from Aequorivita sp., assembly GCA_965219125.1. Classification (GTDB taxonomy): domain Bacteria; phylum Bacteroidota; class Bacteroidia; order Flavobacteriales; family Flavobacteriaceae; genus JBBSOK01. The sequence continues at coordinate 1,119,882 of CBDCMO010000002.1, read as the reverse complement.
TTGGTTTATCATTCATAAAAAGTCTGTGTACACTTCAAAAGAATGATATGCCAGCCAAAAGATCAAATGTTTTGTAAACTTTTTTTGCATGGCCTAAAAATACGGTTTTGAAATATATTTTTTCTAATCGTGCTACAAACAACAGCTATAAGTATACCAACGACAAGTATTGTTGAGGTTTAAAGAAAATGAACAGTTTATAACTCAGATAATGTTTTATATTGCTTCTCAAATATCTTATGTAACTACTTATATGAGCCTTTATTATAATGAATTAATTTTAAGGAAACTCTAAATTAATCAATATGAAAAAACTTCTATTTATTATTGTATTTGCAATATGTACAATTCCGAAAACCCAAGCGCAATGGAATGTTGGCGCCAATATTACAGAGCCAATACGCGCTGGCCAAACAATTGGTTACAGTAAAGATGGCGATGGTTATTTTTTTATGGTTTCGGGTAGAAATCAAGATGGTATTATAACACCAATTACGCAGCGATACCAGTTAAGTACAGATACTTGGACAAATGTAGCGCCGCCGCCAACGCGCTTATTGGGCGGTTCTATCGCAATTTTGAAAGATACAATTTACACAATCGGTGGACTTTTAAACACGCCCGGCAACGCAATAAGAAATGTTCGCAAATATAATATAGCAACAGATAGTTGGTCTGACGCAGCAAATTTTCCGAGAACAATCGTCGATGCTCGAGCGGTTTCATACCAAGACAGTTTGATTTATGTTGTTGGTGGTTACCAAAACAAAACTTATTTGTACAATAGCAATACCAACCGCTGGCGGGAAGCAACGGCAATGTTACCGGCGGGAAGTAGTATAAGTTGGGGTGGTTTTGCCATTCACGGAAATAAACTTGTTTACATTGGCGGAAGTGATGCTTTTATGTCGCCAAATTATTGGAACACCGTAAGAGTTGGAACAATAGATGCCAACGACAGAGCACTTATTACTTGGGAAGAAAAAACTCCTTTTCCCGGACAGACTAGAACATTTTTTGAAGCCCAAACATGGCGTGATGGGGTGATTATGACGGGTGGAAGCACCGATAATACTTTTGAGACATTTTCAGCAGAAACCTATTTTTACAATCCGGAAACCGACGTTTGGCGACAGTTGCCTTCTAAACCAACGGCTTGGGTAACGGGTAATAGTGCTTCAGTATTTATTGGAGATTCTTCAAAGTTGATTTGTGCTTCAGGTTTTCAAACAGAATATCTTTTTGAAACCGAGATTTTTTCGCAAGAAGGGAGTCTTTTGGTAACAGATTTCTCTAAAATTGGCTGCGGAATAGAAAATTTTAAAATTCTAAATAGTGAGAATATTAGTTTGCAATTTTGCCTTTCGGAAGTAGGAAACGTTATAATTTTAGTTAGGGATGAATTAGGCAGAAAGGTGGAAAGTTATGAATTCGCGGTAAATAAGGTTGGCAGCAATACAATTACATTGGGAGCATTAAATCTAGCAAGTGGAACCTATTTTTGTACGCTTACACACAATGGAATTTACAAAACAAAAAAAATGCTGGTATCCAATTGATTGAACCAAATAAGATGATAGAGATTATTTCTTAAGCTTCATTATTTCGATATATCAGAAACAATTTTCAAATACATTGAAGAGAATAAAAAAATCCCATCAGTGACGATGGGATTTTGATTCTGTGACCTGGCCGGGGCTCGAACCCGGGACCACCTCCTTAAAAGGGAGGTGCTCTACCAACTGAGCTACCAGGTCTTCATAAAACACGACAAAAAAATGTTGTATTTATGAGGGTGCAAATATACTATCATTTATTTATTTATTCAAAACGAAATTGCATTAATTTTGTTTAAAATTTAAAACTGCTTGAATAGCAGTTACAAACGGTTAAAAGTTTTATGATTATTGTATTAATTGGATATATGGCAAGCGGTAAAAGTGTAATCGGAAAGGCACTTTCAAAGCAATTAGGCTACAATTATATTGATTTGGATAGTTATATTGAAAATCAATTTAATGAAAGTATTTCTGAAATTTTCAAAAATAAAGGAGAAATCTTTTTTCGTAAAAAAGAAGCAACATTATTAAAAAAACTTATTGCTTCCGAAGATAATTTGATAATCTCGGCCGGAGGAGGCACTGTTTGTTATGGCGGCGTAATGGATTTTTTGACCGACCATAAGAATGTTGTTACCATTTATTTGAAAGCAAACATTGAAACCTTAACTAACAGACTTTTCAATGAAAAAAACAACAGACCACTGATTGCGCACCTAAAATCTAAAGAAGATTTAGACGATTTTATACGGAAGCATTTATTTGAACGCTCATATTATTACAATCAATCGGATTTTAAATTTGAAGTAGATAACCTTTCAGTTAAAGAAATTTCTGAACAATTGGCTTTAAAATTAGTTTAGAACAACGTGGTGGTTTCCTTTTTCAAAAACGACTGAAACATTTTCACTAAGTGAAGTTGACAGCGAGATTCCTTTAAAATCTGCTTTTATAGGATATTTTTTGTGATTTCTATCCACCAAAACCGCGGTTTTAAATTGCTTTAGTGAAACATTTAAAAAATGGTTTACGGCATAAATCAAAGTTGTGCCAGAATGTAAAACATCATCAACAAGAATTAGCGATTTGTTTTCTATCGCTTCAGGTTTTAAACTTGAAGTAACGGATTTTATCGGATTTTTCTTATCTAATTTAACTTCACATAAAATAACTTTTATGGGCGAAATTTTTTCGACTAGCGTTTTTAGTTTTTTCGCCAATAAATAGCCGTTAGAGACAATGCCGGTAATTACAATTTCGGTTTCATCGCTATTTGCCTCATAAATTTGATAGGCAATCCTATTCAATTTATGATCTATTTCTTTTTTCGTTAAAATAACGGTCCCATTCATCTTTTCAAATTTTAGTAAATATAATAATTACGCATCTGTTTCATCTATGGTATTTTCACTAAAATCGTCAATATCCCGCCTATCTTTTTTGGTTGGTCTGCCAACACCTTTCTTCCTGTAGTAAGTTTTAGAATATTGTAAAAGTTCATTGGTTTCAAACGCCTCTTTTGGCGTTTTATCTATTCTATATAAATCTACCAGTTTCGCCCCAACGCGGCTTGGCGGTATTTCTATAACGTGTATTATATAATTTATCTGCTCTTTACGAAACGTTATAACATCACTTGGAAATACATTTCTCGATGGCTTTACAACAACATCATTAACCCTTACGGCGCCTTTGTTGCAAGCTTGTGTGGCAATGTTTCTGGTTTTGCAATATCGCACGCACCATAAATATTTATCTACCCTCATAACAACTCATTTAAATGTGCGTTAAACTTTTAGCAAAAGTAACAGAAAATTGTATCTTTCGCCCTTCAAAAAAAATACAATGAAAAGGATTTTATCTACATTATTATTTCTAAGTCTTATAGCATCCACAATAGTCTCTTGTAAAAAAGATGATAACACAGCAGACATTGTTCCACCACGTGATAGGGGTGAAGAAGCCATTGCTGCCCAAATAGATATTGAAACCTTTCTTGCAACACATTTTTATAATTACGAAGAATTTCAAAACCCACCAGCAGATTTTAATTTTAAAATAAAATTTGATACAATTGCAGGAGATAATGCGGACAAAATAGCATTAACACAGCAAGTAGATTCAAAGACGGTTGTGGATAGATTTGAAAATACAGTTAACTATAAGCTTTATTATCTGAAAGTAAACCAAGGTGGAGGTGTTTCTCCAAATTTCCCTGACGTTATTTTTGCACGTTACGAAGCATTAACTATGAATAGTCTAACTGTTTTTGATGTGGCTGACAATCCGGTGAGATTTGATTTAACGCAGACTATTAATGGTTTTCAAGATGGTATGATTGAGTTTAATGCCGCAGCGAGTAATGACGTAAATGCTGATGGTACGATTTCATATAACAATTTTGGGATAGGTGCTATTTTTGTTCCGTCTGGTTTGGGATATTTTCAACAAGCAGGTACAGATAGACCAGCTTACAGTCAAACTATTTTTGCTTTTAATTTGATGACTACTATTGTTGGAGATCAAGATATGGATAAAGTTGTAAGTACGTTGGAAGATGTAAATGGCAACGGAAGGGAAGAGGATGATGATACCGATGGTGATGGAGTACCAAATTTCATAGATGCCGATGATGATGGCGATGGACGCCCTACAAGAGATGAAATTATTGTGAACAGTAATGGATCAATAACCTATCCAGATGTCGATAACGATGGAAAACCAGATTATTTGGATGCAGACAGTTAGGCTGTTGCGAAAAATTTGAAATCTAAAAAGCCTCGAAGGAATTTTCTTCGAGGCTTTTAAATTGAATTAAATTCAAATGAATTATTTTTTTCTTGCTATTACTTTTATTACCGCTTTCACTATTGCTTCGGCATTTAGGCCATATTTTGCCATAAGTTCTTCTGGTGTGCCAGATTCTCCAAAGGTATCTTTGGTTGCGATAAATTCTTGTGGCGCAGGATGATTTTCTGCTAGTACACGTGCAACACTTTCGCCTAAACCTCCTAAAAAGTTATGTTCTTCAGCCGTTACAGCACAGCCTGTTTTTTTGATACTATCAATTATTGCTTTGTTATCTAAAGGTTTAATTGTGTGGATATTTATTACTTCAACTGAAATACTTTTTTCGTTTAATGTTTCTGCTGCTTGCAAGGCTTCCCAAACTAAATGGCCCGTTGCAAGTATCGTTACATCGTTCCCTTCTTGCAAACGCATTGCTTTTCCAATTTCAAAATTTTGATCGGAATCTGTGAAATTTGCAACCTTTGGTCGGCCAAATCGTAAATAAACTGGTCCGTGATGTTTTGCAATTGCAATTGTTGCAGCCTTGGTCTGGTTATAATCGCAGGTATTAATAACGGTCATTCCCGGCAACATTTTCATTAAACCCAAATCTTCGAGAATTTGGTGCGTTGCGCCATCTTCACCTAAAGTTAGGCCTGCGTGCGACGCGCATATTTTTACATTTTTATCGCTGTAAGCAATGGATTGTCTTATTTGGTCGTAAACTCTTCCCGTTGAAAAGTTCGCAAATGTGCCTGTAAAAGGAATTTTCCCGCCAATTGTCATACCAGCGGCAATGCCCATCATATTTGCTTCAGCAATACCAATTTGAAAAAAACGCTCGGGATGGTTTGCTTTAAAATCGTCCATTTTTAAAGAGCCTGTAAGGTCGGCACAAAGCGCAACCACATTTTCATTGGTTTTTCCAAGTTCAGTAAGTCCATCGCCAAAACCTGATCGTGTATCTTTTTTTCCTGTATCTGTATATTTTTTCATAAGTCTTCCCCAACCCCTCCAGAGGAGGGGCTTTTGTTAAATTAAAATCATTATATTATTATTAATATCGTAGTGTAATTTCCCCTTAGGGTATTAATGGGACATTAATAATCCCCCAAAGTAACTGGATTTTGCGCCAAAGCTGTTTCTAACTGCGCATCATTTGGTGCTTTACCGTGCCAATCGTGCGTGTGCATCATAAAATCTACGCCGTTGCCCATTACCGTATCCAGCAAAATACAAACAGGTTTTCCTTTACCCAATTTTGATTTTGCTTTTTTAAGTCCATCAATAATTGCTTGTAAATCATTTCCCTTTTCAACTTCAAGAACATCCCAACCAAAGGCTTCAAATTTGGCTTTAAGATTACCCAAAGGCAAAACATTTTGGGTGGAACCATCAATTTGCTGGCCGTTTCTATCTATTGTTACAATTAGATTATCCATTTTATTACCAGCGGCATACATAATTGCTTCCCAATTTTGACCTTCTTGTAATTCTCCATCGCCGCAAAGTGTATAAATAATGTGGTTGTCATTATTCAACTTTTTTGTTTGTGCCGCACCAATTGAAACTGAAATTCCTTGTCCTAAAGAACCCGAAGCTACCCGAATACCAGGCAAACCTTCATGAGTTGTTGGATGGCCTTGTAATCTTGAATTTATATGTCTAAAGGTCGAAAGCTCTTCAACTGGAAAATAGCCAGAGCGAGCTAAAACACTATAAAAAACAGGAGAAATGTGACCGTTGGATAAAAAGAAGAGATCTTCATCTTTGCCATCCATTGAAAAAGTTTCTTTGCGTTCCATTATTTCCTGAAATAGGACCACAAAAAATTCGGAACAACCTAAAGATCCGCCCGGATGTCCACTATTTACTTTATGAACTTGTCGCAAAATGTCTCGGCGAACTTGTATTGTTAAATCTTCTAAATCTTTAATATTGGCCATACATGGAGTTTTTTAGGAATTTCAAAAGTAGGCTTTCTTAAAAGGTGATGAAAGGTGAAAACAATTCAGTTATCAACGATTTGTGGCTTTTGTTAACATCTGTTCAATTCAGAATTAAGAATTTTGAATTTTGAATTTTAAACTGAAAACAAGCTCAAGAAATTAGAATTTAACGTATTTATTTCGCTGTTTAATTACAATTTTAATTCCTAATTCTGAATTCCTAATTCTGAATTATAAAGTTATCTTTGCCCCAAATTTATAGAATGCAATTCACGTTAGAGGCTAACGACAAAAATTCACAGGCCAGAGCAGGCACAATAATGCTTGACCACGGCTCAATTGAAACTCCAATTTTTATGCCTGTTGGCACTGTTGGCACCGTAAAAGGTGTTCACCAACGCGAATTGGCGGATGAAATTAATCCCGATATTATCTTAGGAAATACCTACCATTTATATTTACGGCCAGGTTTGGAAATTCTTGAAAAAGCTGGCGGACTTCATAAATTTATGAATTGGGATAGAAATATACTTACCGATAGCGGCGGTTATCAGGTTTATTCCCTTTCAGCAAATAGAAAAATTAAGGAAGAAGGCGTTAAATTCAAAAGCCATATTGATGGTAGTTTCCACACCTTTACGCCGGAAAATGTAATGGAAACGCAACGTACAATTGGTGCCGACATTATTATGGCTTTCGACGAATGTACGCCATATCCGTGTGAATACAATTACGCAAAACGGTCCATGCATATGACGCATAGATGGTTGGATAGATGTATAAATCACTTAGAAAAATTACCCTTTAAATATGGTTTCAGCCAAACCTTTTTCCCGATTGTACAAGGCAGCATTTATACGGATTTACGCAAACAATCGGCAGAATATATAGCATCGGTTGGGGCAGAAGGCAACGCGATTGGTGGACTTTCAGTTGGCGAACCTGCTGAAGAAATGTATGCAATGACGGAAGTAGTAACCGAAATCCTCCCAAAAGACAAACCCCGTTATTTAATGGGTGTTGGCACACCTACCAATTTATTGGAAAATATTGCGTTGGGTATTGATATGTTCGACTGCGTTATGCCAACACGAAATGGTAGAAACGGTATGCTTTTTACGGCGGAAGGAACCATAAACATTAAAAATAAAAAGTGGGAAGCAGATTTTTCAGCAATTGATACAATGGATATTACTTGGGTAGATACCGCTTACAGTAAGGCATATTTACGCCATTTATTTACTGTAAATGAAATGTTGGGAAGGCAAATTGCAACTATTCATAATCTTGGTTTTTATCTTTGGATGGTTCGCGAGGCAAGAAAACAGATTGTAGCGGGAACTTTTTCAACGTGGAAAGATAAAATGGTTAAAAAATTGGATAACAGATTATAAGGTATGTTCAGTATTCTTGATAGATATATTCTGAAAAAATATTTAGGAACTTTTATCCTACTTTTATTGCTATTTATACCAATAGGCATAACCGTAAATCTGGCCGAAAAAATTGATAAAATATTGGAAAATGAAGTTCAATTTTCTGAAACCTTTATTTACTACTTAGATTTTACAATTTACTTTGCCAATTTATTGTTTCCTTTATTTTTATTCCTATCTGTAATTTGGTTTACATCAAAACTTGCTAACAATACTGAGGTTGTTGCGTTTTTGAGTAGCGGCGTTTCATATTATAGATTTTTAAGACCTTATTTAATTGGTGCGACAATAGTTTGCATAGGTGCGCTTTTTTTAGGAATGTATCTTGCGCCAATGGCAAGCAAAGGATTTAATGAATACACTTGGAAATACTTTAAACACGGCAAACAAGATAGAGATCAAAATAATGTATATACCCAGATTAATGAAAATGATTTTGTATATGTAAGCTATTTTAATGTTGCAGAAAATTCTGGTTCAAACTTTACGTTGGAGCATTTCGAAAATAATAAAATGACGTATAAATTGGCGGCTAACCAGATAAAGTTCAATCCCGCAGATACAACTTACACATTAGCAAATTACACAAAGCGAATAGTTGGAGAAAATAATGACATAATAAAAACTGCACCAACGCTGGATACAGTGTTCACCTTTGATATTGAAGATCTTACGCCAGTTGAATATATTGCGGAAACATTAAATTTTACAGAACTCAATACCTTTATAAAACGAGAAAAGGAACGCGGTTCTTCGTACATTAATAGATATGAAGTAGTAAGATATCGAAGATATAGTTTGCCAGTTTCCGCTTATATTCTTACAATCATCGCTGTCGCGGTTTCATCCGTAAAAAGACGCGGCGGAATGGGAGTAAATCTTGCAATTGGTATTGGTATTGGTATGGTCTTCGTATTTTTCGACAAGATATTCGGAACCATTGCAGAACAAAGCACATTTTCACCCTTTATAGCAACTTGGTTTCCGAATATTGTTTTTGGGATTTTGGCAATTTATCTTTTACGTAATGCGAAACGATAAATTAGCCAATTATCTCCATCTTCATTTTATTGTTTTTATTTGGGGTTTTACGGCAGTTTTGGGCGCGTTAATTACTTTGGAAGCCATTCCGTTGGTTTGGTATCGCATGTTTTTAGCAACCTTTTTTATTTTCTTATTTATAAAGTTTAAGAAGCAAACGCTTAAATTTCCGAAGAAAACAATTTTGGCTTTCTGCTTTGCAGGTTTTTTAATTGCTATGCACTGGATCTTTTTTTTCTCTGCAATTAAGGTTTCCAACGTTTCAATAACTTTATCAATAATGAGTACAGGTGCTTTTTTTGGTTCTTTCTTGGAACCTATTTTCTTTAAAAGAAAAGTTATTTGGTACGAAGTGTTTTTCGGTCTGCTTGCAATTGTTGGCTTGTATATTATATTCAAAGCGGATACCAACAATCTTGAAGGAATGCTTTTAGCGCTCGCCTCGGCATTTTTAGGAGCATTGTTTTCAGTAATAAACGGCAAATTTGCCATTTCTTATAAAGCATCGGTAATTACATTTTACGAACTTGGTTTTGGAATGCTTTGTATAACTGCATATTTGGCATTCAATGGAAGATTTACGGCGGAATTTTTTACCTTGCGCTGGAACGATTTAATCTTCATTTTAATATTAGCATCCGTTTGCACGGCTTATGCATTTTTAGCTTCAGTACATGTAATGAAATGGATAAGCCCGTATACGGTAATGCTTACAACAAATATGGAGCCTGTATATGGTATCATCCTCGCGCTCTTTATTTTGGGAGATGCAGAATATATGAGTCCTCAATTTTATAACGGTGCAGTAATTATAATAATAACGGTTATTGCCAACGGAATTATAAAAAATAGGCTTGAAAGAAAACAGCGAACTTTGCCGAATACCTAATTACAAAATTTTATATTTGTCCAACAATCAAATTTGACAAGATTAACCCCCAAAATTATGGAATATTTAGATTTTGAAATGCCCATTAAAGAACTGCAGGAACAGTTCGAAAAGGCTTGTGCCATTGGAGCTGAGAGTGATGTTGATGTTACAAAAACCTGTGCACAAATTGAAAAGAAGTTAATTGAAACCAAAAAATCGATATATAAAAACTTAACGCCTTGGCAACGTGTGCAACTATCTCGTCACCCAGATAGACCCTACACAATGGATTACATAAATGCTATGTGCGGAGATACTTTTCTAGAACTTCACGGTGACAGAAATTTTAAGGATGATAAAGCAATGGTTGGTGGTCTAGGTAAAATTGGCGACCAAAGTTTTATGTTTATAGGTCAGCAAAAAGGGTACAATACAAAAACGAGACAATATAGAAATTTTGGAATGGCAAATCCCGAAGGCTATCGTAAAGCCTTGAGATTAATGAAATCTGCCGAAAAATTTGGAATTCCCGTAGTTTCCCTAATAGATACTCCTGGCGCATTTCCGGGATTGGAAGCGGAAGAACGCGGACAAGGTGAAGCAATAGCACGCAATATATTAGAAATGACGCGGCTTAAAGTGCCAATAATTGTAATTGTAATTGGCGAAGGTGCAAGTGGCGGAGCATTGGGTATTGGAGTAGGAGACACCGTTTTAATGCTTGAAAATACGTGGTATTCCGTAATTTCGCCCGAAAACTGTTCTTCAATATTATGGAGAAGTTGGGATTACAAAGAACAAGCTGCTGTTGCACTAAAATTAACTGCTGAAGATGCAAAAAAATTAAAAGTTATAGATACAATTATTAAAGAGCCAGTTGGAGGTGCACACGGTAATAGACTTGCAACATTTCAAGCTGTAAAAGAAGCAATCGTAAAAGAATATGGTTCACTTAAAAACTTATCCCCAACGGTTCTTGTTGAAAAAAGAATGAAAAAATATTCTGAAATGGGAGAGTTTTCAGGCTAATCTACTTGTTGCCCTACGTTTATAAAAATCCGAAAAAAGTTTTCGGATTTTTTTATGGGTTATCAACAATAAAACCGATTTATTAACAGTTCAATTGTTGATGACCGGTTAATATCGGCCTAAACTCAGTTAGGCTTCCTCTTAACTTTTAGTTTACATTCGCTTAATGGAAAAAATTATGCCCCAACCATACGCCGCCAATCGATCTGCGCAGGTAATTTCGCTCGAAAAAGGAAAACTACCTCCGCAAGCTATTGATTTAGAGGAAGTTGTGTTGGGTGCAATGATGATTGACAAAAAGGGTGTAGATGAAGTTATCGATATTCTTCATGATGAAGTGTTCTATAAACAAGCGCATCAGCACATATTTGAGGCTATCCATATGTTATTTGAAGATAGCCAACCGGTGGACTTATTAACCGTTTCAGCGCAACTTAGGAAAAACGGAAAATTAGACCTTGCAGGTGGCGATTATTATTTAATTCAACTTACGCAAAAAGTATCTTCTTCTGCGCATATTGAGTTTCACGCACGGATTATCCTTCAGAAATTTATTCAGCGTAGTCTTATTAAAATTTCAAATGAAATTATTGAAGAATCGTATGATGAGTCTACCGATGTTTTCGATTTGTTGGATACTGCAGAATCAAAATTATACGAGATTACCCAAGGTAACATTAAGCGCTCTTCGGAAACGGCGCAAAATTTGGTGATTCAAGCAAAAAAGCGAATAGAGGAAATTGCGAATAAAGAAGGGCTTTCCGGAATTCCTTCCGGCTTTACCAATTTAGATAAGTTAACTTCTGGCTGGCAACCTTCAGATTTAATAATTATTGCTGCCCGTCCAGGTATGGGTAAAACGGCCCTTACATTGAGTATGGCGCGAAATATTGCGGTTGAACATAATATTCCCGTAGCTTTCTTTTCGTTGGAAATGTCGTCAGTTCAATTAATTACAAGATTAATCTCTTCTGAAACTAGATTAAGTTCAGAAAAACTTAGAACTGGTAATCTTGAAAAACACGAATGGGAACAATTAAATGTTAAGGTAAAAGGTTTAGAATCTGCACCTTTATTTATTGACGACACGCCATCACTTTCAATTTTCGATTTACGGGCAAAAGCACGAAGATTATCTTCGCAACACGGCATAAAACTAATAATTGTAGATTATTTGCAATTAATGACCGCCGGCGGAAGCAACAAAGGTGGCGGTAATCGTGAGCAGGAAATTTCAACAATCTCTAGAAACTTAAAAGCCTTGGCTAAAGAATTGGCTATTCCGGTAATTGCACTTTCCCAACTTTCTAGGGCAGTTGAAACACGTGGAGGTACAAAACGTCCATTACTTTCAGATCTTCGGGAATCTGGCGCCATAGAGCAAGATGCGGATATTGTTTCGTTTATTTATAGACCGGAATATTACAAGATAGATGAATGGGATGATGAAGAACACAGCCCAACGGAAGGCCAAGCAGAACTTATAATTGCAAAACACCGTAACGGTGGTTTAGATGAAATCCGCCTTAAATTTATCGGTAATCTCGGTAAGTTCGAGAATCTGGATACATTTGATATTCCGTATGAAATTCATTCAAAAATGAACGATGCGGCAAATGATGATACTTTTAAAACCAAAAACCTTCCATCGGCAAACGAAGCTTTCGGCAGTTCAATGAACAGCGATTTTTCTGTGGATGATGAAAGTGATGTGCCTTTTTAGGAATATCCAAGTTTACTATTTTATCTTTAGTACTTTTTCCGATTGTTATTTTAAGATTTTCAAGGCCTCTTGGCTTAAAATTTGTAAGTATCTTTATTTCATTTTAAATCGAATCTTTTCATTATTCAAAAATAACTATGTTGAAAAACATTGTAATTATATTTATTTTTCTTCTTTCAATAAAGGCCTCCGCCTCCTACATCTTAATTCCGATGGACGCCGAAGGTCAAAAAGAACATTTAAAAGCCTACGGAATTACCTATTGGGTTTTGGACAAAAACCAAAAAGTAAAATGGTTGCTCAATTATCGCGGTGGCTCTTTTTTACTGCCCGATTCCGAAGAAATTAAAAAAGAATGCCAAATTCGTGGGGTTTCTTTTGAATTGTTAAGCGACAGTAAAACAGAACAAATTCTCACAGATATTAGCAGTCCGTCACAAAATATGGAAGCGGTTGTTTTGGAAAAAGCTCCAAAAATTGCGGTTTATTCACCAAAGGGAAATTTGCCTTGGGATGATGCCGTTACAATGGTTTTAACCTATGCTGAAATTCCATATACCGTAATTTATGATGAGGAAGTGTTGAGTGATCAGCTTATACTTTATGACTGGTTACACTTGCATCACGAAGATTTTACGGGACAATACGGAAAATTTTATCGTGCCTATCGCGCGGCGCCGTGGTATATTGAAGAAAAGCAAAAAGCTGAAGCGCTTGCAACAAAGCTTGGATATAGTAAGGTTTCTGAAGAAAAACGTGATGTTGCTTTAAAGATTAGAGACTTTGTAGTTGGCGGCGGTTTTATGTTTGCAATGTGTAGCGCAACGGATAGTTTTGATATTGCTTTGTCTGCCGAAGGAGTAGATATTTGTGAAGCCATGTTTGATGGCGATCCAAGTGAACCCAATTATCAAAGCAAGATTGATTATACTAAAACTTTTGCTTTTAAAGACTACATTTTGGAAAGAAGCCCGATGGTTTACGAATTTTCATCAATAGATATGACTGAAAAACGGAAGATAAATCAAGAAACAGATTACTTTACTTTGATGGATTATTCGGCAAAATGGGATCCAATTCCTTGTATGTTGGTTCAAAATCACACCTCATTAGTTAAGGGTTTTATGGGCCAGACTACCTCTTTTGATTCAGATTTAATAAAGGCGAATGTTTTGGTGATGGGTGAAAATAAGACAAATGGGGAAGCAAGATACATTCACGGCATAAAAGGAAAAGGGTTTTTCACTTTTTACGGCGGCCACGATCCAGAAGATTACCGCCATCAAGTAGGCGATCCAAAAACAGAATTAGCGCTGCACCCAAATTCTCCCGGTTATAGATTGATTTTAAATAATGTTTTGTTTCCGGCTGCGAAGAAAAAGAAGCAGAAGACGTAAGTTTATAATAGAAGTGTTATTATTTTAACTAAATTTTATTATTTTAGCAAAACAACTTAATAAAATTCATTATGAAAACAAAATTACTTCTCTCTCTCTCTCTCTCTCTCTGTTTAGCTTGTCAAATCTAATAGCACAAAATGATATTTGTGTAACAGCTGATCCATTGGAGAATGATCCTACAGGAAGACACACTTATACCGATTCACCTAGTGAACTTAACAAATATTCCCCAATCGTCTTTAATATATATACTTGGGTATTATTGGAGGATAATGATGTTATTGATTTGACAAGCCCATTTTATGAGGGTACACAGAAAATGATGCTTTAGAAGCAGTTGCAGTCATGAATCGTTCCTATAATAAGTTCAACATATTTTTCAAATATAACGGTATAACTGCTATTGGTAATAGTGATTTGGCGCTTCAAATAAATCCCTGTGGTAATCCTAGTTCTGGATGTAATTATGCACAATGTAATCCAGCTGATTATCCAAATCATACACCATATTTTGTAGCTCAAACCATTATAAATAATAATGAACAATTATATGTTGAGCAAAATTCAATTAATGTATATGTAATGAAAGAGTCCGTTTGTTTTGGCGGCTCTTCTTGGCGAGCTACGAGACTATCAGTTTCAGATCAAGGATTTACAGGTGGAACAATTGTACACGAAGTAGGACACAGTCTTGGTTTAAGCCATACATTTTTAAATTTTGATACAAATAATTGTGAACAGGTTACAAGAGACGTAAATGATATTGACGATCCGAACGATCCGAACGATACTTATTGGAATGCAGACATTGCGGGAGATAGGGTCGTAGATACAAATGCTATTCCAATACTCAATGCAAATGAATATCCGAATACATTTGATCTTAATACTTGCGCATATACAGGTAGTGGGGTAGATTGCAAAGGCACACCGTATCAAATAACCACTGCTGACGTTACAAATGCAATGGCTTACGCAAATGGTTGCAATAGGAGCTTTTTAACAGTGGGACAGGGCATACGTATGCGAGAATATATTGCATCAACAACCGCAATCCATTATGCAGCAACTACTATTGAATCGCTTTATTTACCATATAAGGGAAGCTATTACTATGCCGGACCTCTTACAGAAGAACACCGCCCGCTTTTTCAACCAGGTTTTGATTACAAATTTGTTAAGTGTTCTGGTTATTATCCTCAACCGGCAGCATACAGTTATCCAAATGTTCCTTTTAATTTCACGACACAGGTTGTGGCATCGTATGGCAAATTTGAAACAGATTTTAATCAAATTATGCATCCTAATCATTCGGCAATCCGCATTCTTCAATTAGAGCCTAATGGTGTATCCGTGCCGCCGCAACGTTGCTATAATAACACCAATCAATCACCAACACCTATTGGTGGAAGTGTTACAAAATTTAATGATGGAGTTATAAACCAAAATGTTACAGTACAACAAAAAGATTCTACAGAAATCAACAATCAATATCTTGTAAATGATTTAGAAAGTGGTCTTTACAAAATTGAACGAGATTTTGGAAATGGCGAAAACAGTCAAACTATAATTTACAAATCTGAAAATAATTAAATTAATAGCAGCTATGAAAAATTCATTTTTACTTTTAGTGACTTTTTTTTGGTTCGGAGCATTGAAAGCACAATTTACACTTATTCCAGACGAAAATTTTGAAGCCCGTTTAATTGAATTATCCATTGATACCGATAATACAATAAATGGTCGAGTAGCAACTGCTGATATTATTGGAGTAGAAGAACTCTATTTAAGCGATCACGGAATTACAGATATTACGGGAGTGCAAGACTTCGCAAGTTTAGAGATTCTTTTTAGTGGTTCATGTGATTTAACTAATGTTAATTTGCAGAATTTACAAAGTTTAACATCTATTGGCTTAGAATTTAATCTATTAGATAGTATAGATTTATCCACAAATCCAAATTTAACGAGTATAGGTTTAGGTCATAATAATTTGACTAGTATAGATTTATCAAATAATTTACTTTTAAGTCTCATTTATTTAGGAAATACAGATCTAAATTATTTTCCTCAGAATAATATCACGGCTCTAAATTTAAACGATTTTTCCTTATTAGACCTTGTATTTTTACAAAACCTAGGTCTTGAGGAATTAAATTTAAAGAATGGTCATAATGAGGACATTCGCACAGTAGATGCCCGAGGTAATCCCGCGTTACGCTGTATAGAGGTTGACGATGCAGTAGCTGCTACTAACGGCGAAGGTGCTTATGCAGGTTGGGATGTTGATACAGGAGTTATTTTTTCAGAAAATTGCTTGTTAAGTATCAATGAAGAAAGTGTTAGCCCAATTTCATTTTATCCTAACCCAGTAGCAGATAAGCTATTTATAAAAACCAATAACAGTGAAATATTAGAAATAACAATTTATGACTTACTTGGAAATCAGGTCTTCATAACAAATAATTTAAACTCAGGTTTTATCGATATTGTTAGTTTGTCTGTTGGCACTTATTTAATAAATATGAAAACAACTAGCGGGAATTACTCTGAAAAGATTATAAAGAAATAAGGCATTCTAATTATTTATTAATACAAAAACGTTCCTTTTCTTAGGGACGTTTTAATTTGTAATAGAACCATATCAATTAGAATTCAATTATTTCATCCCCTCAAAATAACTCTTAGGCGGCAATACCGTAATTTCAACTCTTCTATTTAGCTGCTTATTTTCTTCGGTATCATTTGGTACTCTTGGCTTGCTTTCGCCGTACGCATTTATTTCAAAATCATATTTATTTTTATCTTTTAAAAGTTTTACAAGCTTTTCTAAAACCGCATTACATCTGTTTTTTGAAAGTTCGAGATTCATTTCTTCTTCACCATCATCGTCCGTAAAGCCTTCAATTAGTAAAGTTGCTTCATCAACTTGCATTATTTGTTTGGATAATGCTTTTAAGTTATTTTCAGCAGATTCTTTAATATCAAACTTAGCTGAATCAAAAAGTACATCGGCATTTATTGTTAATTTTATTACACAATTGATGGCAGCAATTGCGTCTATATCTGCTCCTGCGCTTTTACTATTGCAAAGACTTTTAAGATCTGTAACCCTAACATAATAAAAAACCGTTTCGGTATCTATATTTTCGTCGCTGAGGTCTATTGAAGACTTTCCGCCAACAATCTTGCCTGCATAAAGCCACTCTTTACCATCTTTACTTACTTCGATATTTGCGGCCTCTTTACTTGGGCCAACTTCAAAAATATAAAGGTCGTCGCCTTTAAGATTCATAAAACCGTTGTTTGTAAAAACAACCACTAGATTGCCGCCACAACCAAGTGAGAGAAATTGGGCATCTTCATATCTAGTATAATTGGGTTCATTTAAGGCTTCTTTACTATTGCAGAACTTTTTATAAGGTCGCGGATAGCCAATTTTGTTGCTAACTACACTGTCGGCAAAAGATATTCTTCCTAGTGGTAAAAAGACAGAACTACCTTTATCAGTTTTAAAAACTTTTTGAAATTTGACAAACTTCTTCTTTTGGCAATGTCCGATAGAAGTTGCCAACAGTAAAAATGAAAGTATGAGAAATAGTTTATTCAAAAAAGATTATTTGCACGAATATAGGTATAACATACATTAATTAGGGAATAAAAAAACGCCTTCAAAATAAATTGAAGGCGTTCTAAGCGAAATAAATAGGTTATTGTCTTACTTTACTTGGTTTACGATTGCGGCAAAGGCGTCTGGATGATTCATTGCTAAATCTGCTAAAACCTTACGGTTTAATCCAATTTCTTTTCCTTTAAGCGCGCCCATAAATTGAGAGTAGGACATGCCGTGTTGTCTTGCGCCCGCATTTATACGGGTAATCCACAAGGCTCTAAATGTTCTCTTTTTTGCACGACGGTCTCTGTAAGAGTAAAGCATTGCTTTATCTACGGCATTTTTTGCAACTGTCCATACATTTTTACGTCTTCCAAAGAATCCTTTGGCTTGCTTCATCACCTTTTTTCTTCGGGCTCTTTTAGCAACTGAATTTACTGATCTTGGCATAATTTTTAGATTTTTGTAGCAGGCGATTCTTTAATTCTGAATTTTGAATTCTGAATTCTGAATTCTTTTGATGCGCTGCTCCAGGGTTTAAATAATTTGTTTTAACCGTTTAGGCATTACTACAATAAACGCAGCATTTGCTTAACATTGCTCATGTCTGCTTGATCCACGAGTCCATCGTGGGTTAAAGCTAACTTGCGCTTCTTGCTCTTTTTAGTCAAAATATGACTTTTAAAAGCGTGCTTTCTCTTAATTTTTCCAGTACCTGTAAGCTTAAAACGCTTTTTAGCACTAGATTTTGTTTTTTGTTTTGGCATTTTTTTAATTTTAATTAATTACTTCGCTTTATTGTGATTTTCAAATTTCAATGAAACTTGAAAAATTAATTCTATAGTATTAATAAGTTTCCGAATCTAAGGTTGCTGAGCTTGTCGAAGCACTGCAAACTGCGACTGAAACTGTTTACTTCTTTTTCGGTGTAATAAACATAATCATACGTTTACCTTCCAGCTTAGGCATTTGTTCAACTTTTCCAAATTCCTCAAGATCTCTCGCCAAACGAAGCAATAAGATTTCTCCTTGATCCTTGTATATAATTGAACGACCTTTAAAGAAAACGTACGCTTTAAGCTTGGCACCATCTTGCAAGAATTTTTCACCGTGCTTCTTCTTAAATTCGTAATCGTGATCATCAGTATTCGGTCCGAACCTGATTTCTTTTATAGTAACTTTTGAAGCCTTTGCTTTTAGTACTTTTTCGCGCTTTTTCTGCTCATATACAAACTTTTTATAGTCTATAATTTTACAAACTGGCGGATTTGCATTTGGCGAAATCTCAACTAGATCTAATTCTTGCTCAGTCGCTAAATCGCGCGCTGCTCTTAAAGCATAGACACCTATCTCAACATTATCTCCTACAAGACGCACCTCTTCGGCCCGTATCTTACCGTTAATGCGGTGTTGGTCTTCTTTAATGATCCTTGCCGGACCTCTACTTCTTTTTCTACGTATTGCTATGACTATATAATTTTAGTTAAACTTTAAATTCAATTGTGTTCTTTTTAATCTCATCATTTATAAGATCGCTGAAAGCTTTTGGCGTCATTACACCAAGATCGCTACCACCGTGCTTCCTTACAGAAACCGTACCATCAATCTCTTCTTGCTCCCCAACTATTAACATATAAGGCATTTTATTCATTTCTGCCTCACGTATTTTCTTCCCAATAGTCTCGTTTCTAATGTCAACAAGGGCGCGAATTTCGTTATTTTCAAGCACATCTAAAACTTTTTGTGCATAATTTTCATATTTTTCGCTTAAACAAAGGATGCTTACTTGTTCAGGCATTAACCAAAGCGGAAAGTTTCCGCCGGTATGTTCTAGAAGAATAGCAATAAATCGCTCCATACTTCCAAAAGGTGCGCGGTGTATCATTACGGGTTTATGTATTTCATTATCACTGCCTTTATATTGCAATTCGAAACGTTCGGGCAAATTATAATCTACCTGAATTGTTCCCAATTGCCAGCTTCTGCCAAGTGCATCCTTCACCATAAAATCAAGTTTAGGGCCGTAAAAAGCAGCTTCTCCTTCAACAATATCATAATTAAGATTTTTGTCTTCCGCAGCGCTAATGATTGCTTTTTCAGCTCTATCCCAATTTTCAAGACTACCAATATATTTTTCAGGTTTGCTTTTATCACGAACTGAAACTTGCGTGTAAAAATTTTCAAATCCTAAAGAACCGAAGACATAAAGTACAAGATCGATCACTTTTTTAAACTCCTGATCTAATTGGTCAGGCGTGCAAAATATATGTGCATCATCTTGCGTAAAACCTCTAACACGTGTTAAACCGTGAAGTTCACCACTTTGTTCATACCTATAAACTGTGCCAAATTCAGCAAAACGTTTCGGTAAATCTTTATAGGACCATGGTTTGCTGTTATATATTTCACAGTGATGCGGGCAGTTCATAGGTTTTAGCATAAACTCTTCACCTTCCTTCGGGGTTTTTATGGGTTGAAAACTATCTGCTCCATATTTTGCGAAGTGCCCAGAAGTAACATAAAGTTCTTTTTGGCCGATATGCGGCGTAATGACCATTTCATAACCCGCTTTTTTCTGCGCTTTTTTCAAGAAATTTTCTAAACGTTCTCTTAGAGCAGCACCTTTTGGAAGCCATAAAGGCAGACCTTGTCCAACTTTTTCAGAAAAAGTAAACAGTTCAAGTTCTTTTCCTAATTTTCTATGGTCGCGTTTTTTTGCTTCTTCAAGTAATTCTAAGTATTCGGTAAGATCTTTTTGTTTTGGAAAACTAATACCGTAAATACGGGTTAGCTGCTTGTTTTTTTCATCACCACGCCAATAAGCTCCGGCAATACTCATTAATTTAACGGCCTTTACAATTCCTGTATTCGGTATATGGCCGCCCCGACATAAATCTGTAAACGTATCGTGATCACAGAAGGTAATTGTACCGTCTTCAAGATTTTCTATAAGTTCTACCTTGTATTCGTTGTTCTGTTTTTTGTAATAATCTAATGCATCGGCCTTTGAAGATTCTCTTATGGAAAATTCGTGCTTGCCTCTTGCAATCTCTAACATTTTATCTTCAACGCTTTTTAAATCTTTCTCGACGATTGTTTTATCGCCGAAATCTACATCGTAATAAAATCCATTATCTATTGCAGGACCAATCGTTAATTTAATTCCTGGATATAACTCTTGCAAAGCTTGTGCGAGAATATGTGCCGAACTATGCCAAAAAGCTTTCTTTCCAGCAGTATCATTCCACGTATATAAAACCAAACTTCCATCTTGGGTAAGTGGAGTAGTGGTCTCAACCACAGTATCATTAAAGGAAGCAGAAATCACGTTTCTTGCCAAACCTTCACTAATGCTTTTTGCTACATCTAAAGGTGTAATACCAGCATCAAAATGCTTTAAACTTCCATCTGGTAGAGTAATGGCTATCATACTATAAAATTTTAGGGTGCAAAGATACAACGGGTTTTAACGTTTCACAATATTGTTGCATACTGTTCGCACCCATTTAATTTCTATTTTTGGGTTTTTTAATATTTATCTGGGCGTTTGCCAGCCAATGCTCTTAATGGCACTGGCAGGCACTTGGCTTTCACCAATCGCTTCCCGATGAAAAATCGGGAGAGCTAACCCCGATGCTTCGGGGGCTCAATCCCTAACGCACTATAATTTTGAGTTCATATTTTATCTTTGTGCAATTAAATTCAAAGACTCATATTTCTTCTATTACAACACTACAATTAATTTATACCAATAATATAAAGCTTCAGTTTTAATTGCATTTCATTAAAAATTAGAAATATAATTATATCTTATTAGGATTTGCAGTATATGGATTTTTTATGCATTGTGGATTAATACTATATTTTAAGATTAAAATTAATATTCAATCACGGTACAGCTTATGAGAATAATTTCCTTATTAAAGCTTTTAACCGTAAAGGAATTGTTGGTTCATTAGTGCACATCATTAAAATAACCAACGCTCAATTGCACCAATTTTAAAGAATATTATGTTCTCACTTTAGCGAAGTTATATTTTAAGGTAAAATAATATAAATATTAATTTTAGATGTAATTGCAATCCTTTCAATAACTTATATGAAGAGATAAAAATTATTTAAAAAAAAGGATAAAATATGTTTGCCTAATTGAAAAAGCAATCTATATTTGCACCCGCTTAAAACAACAGATATTTACTGTTTTGGAAAGCAGAATTGAAGCTCTTAATTTTTTTTGAAATATTTTTTAAAAAGTATTGCAGATTAAAAAAAGAGTCTTACATTTGCACCCGCTTACAGAATGAGTGACTACAAAACACGAATTTGAAAAGCGAAACAAAGACAAATAAGTTCATTGAGATATTGAAATTGACAGCGTATATATGAAACTGGAAACGGTTTTGTATTTACAGAGAAACTAAACTAAGTAAGATTACCTGAGATTTTTAAGGAATGATGAGGGGGAATTTCTTTTTAGAGTATGGTCGCTAAATTATATTATTTAAGATTATACGATGAAGAGTTTGATCCTGGCTCAGGATGAACGCTAGCGGCAGGCCTAACACATGCAAGTCGAGGGGTAGAAGGGGCTTGCTCCTTTGAGACCGGCGCACGGGTGCGTAACGCGTATGCAATCTACCTTGTACAGGGGAATAGCCCAGGGAAACTTGGATTAATGCCCCATAGCCTATACTGAGAGCATTTGAGGTATAGTAAAGATTCATCGGTACAAGATGAGCATGCGTCCTATTAGTTTGTTGGTAAGGTAACGGCTTACCAAGACTACGATAGGTAGGGGCCCTGAGAGGGGGATCCCCCACACTGGTACTGAGACACGGACCAGACTCCTACGGGAGGCAGCAGTGAGGAATATTGGACAATGGAGGAGACTCTGATCCAGCCATGCCGCGTGCAGGAAGACTGCCCTATGGGTTGTAAACTGCTTTTATAGGGGAAGAAACACTCTCACGTGTGAGAGCTTGACGGTACCCTACGAATAAGGATCGGCTAACTCCGTGCCAGCAGCCGCGGTAATACGGAGGATCCAAGCGTTATCCGGAATCATTGGGTTTAAAGGGTCCGTAGGCGGGCAGCTAAGTCAGTGGTGAAAGTCTGTGGCTCAACCATAGAATTGCCATTGATACTGGTTGTCTTGAATTGTTATGAAGTGGCTAGAATATGTAGTGTAGCGGTGAAATGCTTAGATATTACATAGAATACCAATTGCGAAGGCAGGTCACTAATAATACATTGACGCTGATGGACGAAAGCGTGGGGAGCGAACAGGATTAGATACCCTGGTAGTCCACGCCGTAAACGATGGATACTAGCTGTTCGGCAGCAATGCTGAGTGGCTAAGCGAAAGTGATAAGTATCCCACCTGGGGAGTACGTTCGCAAGAATGAAACTCAAAGGAATTGACGGGGGCCCGCACAAGCGGTGGAGCATGTGGTTTAATTCGATGATACGCGAGGAACCTTACCAGGGCTTAAATGTAGTCTGACAGGGGTGGAAACACCCTTTTCTTCGGACAGATTACAAGGTGCTGCATGGTTGTCGTCAGCTCGTGCCGTGAGGTGTCAGGTTAAGTCCTATAACGAGCGCAACCCCTGTGGTTAGTTGCCAGCGAGTCATGTCGGGAACTCTAACCAGACTGCCGGTGCAAACCGTGAGGAAGGTGGGGATGACGTCAAATCATCACGGCCCTTACGTCCTGGGCCACACACGTGCTACAATGGTAGGTACAATGAGCAGCCACCTCGCGAGAGGGAGCGAATCTATAAAACCTATCTCAGTTCGGATCGGAGTCTGCAACTCGACTCCGTGAAGCTGGAATCGCTAGTAATCGGATATCAGCCATGATCCGGTGAATACGTTCCCGGGCCTTGTACACACCGCCCGTCAAGCCATGGAAGCTGGAAGCACCTGAAGTCCGTCACCGCAAGGAGCGGCCTAGGGTGAAGCTGGTAACTGGGGCTAAGTCGTAACAAGGTAGCCGTACCGGAAGGTGCGGCTGGAACACCTCCTTTCTAGAGACAGTCTATCGCAAGATGGGCCGAGAAAGGCGACTACTTTAATTGAACAGAGCAATTTTCCCATCATCTTTAGAACGATGCGTGACCTTGCTTGGTTTAGCTGTCAATTTTATAATATTATGGTCAACAGGTCAAGTCTTCGGTATATCAAAACTGATTGCTGAACACTGAAACATTGGAGACTTGTCACAGAGTCCCATAGCTCAGCTGGTTAGAGCGCTACACTGATAATGTAGAGGTCGGCAGTTCGAGTCTGCCTGGGACTACCATTTAAAAAAGTACGCAGCAATGCAGTAAGCCGTAACCAGTTGATACCCGGTTGCAAAAAAAAACATATTTCCTCGGAAATATAAGTTCATTCATACATATTGAAAGGAAATTTTAGAAGTTGAAGCAAGATTACTTCATTATTCGTAATTCTGAATTCATCATTCTGGATTTCAAAAAATGGGGGATTAGCTCAGCTGGCTAGAGCGCTACGCTTGCACCGTAGAGGTCATCGGTTCGACTCCGATATTCTCCACCACGGATATAATCCACTGTCCGAGTACCAAAGAGCTATTTCATAATGCTTGCGGTGAAGACAGGGGAGATCCAGACAGTTCATTGACATATTGGAAATAAAGAATACGAGAAAAGTAACAAGTCGTATGCGGTTTACCGTGTACGCAAATTTTTGAATCAACTCATTAAAAGAGCAAAAAGTACAATAAGCAAAGTAAGGGCGTATGGGGAATGCCTAGGCTCTCAGAGGCGAAGAAGGACGTGATAAGCTGCGAAAAGCTGCGGGGACTGGCACATACAGGTCGATCCGCAGGTATCCGAATGGGGCAACCCACCGTATTGAAGATACGGTACCGCGCAAGCGGGGCAAACCCGGGGAACTGAAACATCTAAGTACCCGGAGGAAGAGAAAACAATAGTGATTCCGATAGTAGCGGCGAGCGAAATCGGATTAGCCCAAACCGTTTATGTCTCGGCATAGACGGGGTTGTAGGACCACGACATTGGAAGCAGGATGAACTAGAACACTTTGGAAAGAGTGGCCATAGACGGTGATAGCCCGGTATAGGTAAAGAATGTGGATATAGTGGTATCCTGAGTAGTGCGGGGCACGTGAAACCCTGTATGAATCCGGCGGGACCATCCGCCAAGGCTAAATACTCCTGAGAGACCGATAGTGAACCAGTACCGTGAGGGAAAGGTGAAAAGAACCGTGAATAACGGAGTGAAATAGAACCTGAAACCATACGCTTACAAGCGGTCGGAGCGCATTTATGTGTGACGGCGTGCCTTTTGCATAATGAGCCTACGAGTTACTGTTGTTAGCAAGGTTAAGGTCTTTAGGACCGGAGCCGTAGCGAAAGCGAGTCTGAACAGGGCGCCATAGTTAGCAGTAGTAGACGCGAAACCGTGTGATCTACCCTTGGGCAGGTTGAAGCTGTGGTAACACACAGTGGAGGACCGAACCCGTTGACGTTGAAAAGTCTTGGGATGACCTGAGGGTAGGGGTGAAAGGCCAATCAAACTCGGAAATAGCTCGTACTCCCCGAAATGCATTTAGGTGCAGCGTTGATTAAAAGTTTTATAGAGGTAGAGCTACTGATTGGATGCGGGGGCTTCACCGCCTACCAATTCCTGACAAACTCCGAATGCTATAAAATGTTTTTCAGCAGTGAGGGCATGGGTGCTAAGGTCCATGTCCGAGAGGGAAAGAACCCAGACCATCAGCTAAGGTCCCAAAATATATGTTAAGTTGAAATAACGCGGTTGGACTGCACAGACAGCTAGGATGTTGGCTTGGAAGCAGCCATTCATTTAAAGAGTGCGTAACAGCTCACTAGTCGAGCGGTCCGGCATGGATAATAATCGGGCATAAACATATTACCGAAGCTATGGACTCCGCACCAGGTGCGAGAGTGGTAGGGGAGCATTCTGTCTGCGTTGAAGGTGTGTCGCGAGGCATGCTGGAGCGTACAGAAAAGAAAATGTAGGCATAAGTAACGATAATGCGGGCGAGAAACCCGCACACCGAAAGACCAAGGTTTCCCCAGCTATGCTAATCAGCTGGGGGTTAGTCGGGTCCTAACGCGAACCCGAAAGGGGTAGTGGATGGACAACAGGTTAATATTCCTGTACCTGCCCGCGCCAAAAGCGACGGAGGCGAAAATTGGGTGCGCACTGACGGAATAGTGCGTTGAAGGGAGCGGTAACGCCCCGATAGTACGCCAAGGCCACGGCCAAGGTGATAACCCCAAGTATCGACTTCCAAGAAAAGCGAGCGAGGCAGCCCGTACCGCAAACCGACACAGGTGGTTGGGATGAGAATTCTAAGGTGCTCGAGTGATTCATGGCTAAGGAACTAGGCAAAATCGACCCGTAACTTCGGGAGAAGGGTCGCCCATCTTCGGATGGGCCGCAGTGAAGAGGTCCAGGCGACTGTTTATCAAAAACACAGGGCTCTGCAAAATCGAAAGATGAAGTATAGGGCCTGACACCTGCCCGGTGCTGGAAGGTTAAGAGGAGATGTCATCTTCGGAGAAGCATTGAATTGAAGCCCCAGTAAACGGCGGCCGTAACTATAACGGTCCTAAGGTAGCGAAATTCCTTGTCGGGTAAGTTCCGACCTGCACGAATGGTGTAACGATCTGGACACTGTCTCAGCCATGAGCTCGGTGAAATTGTAGTATCGGTGAAGATGCCGATTACCCGCTGTGGGACGAAAAGACCCCGTGCACCTTTACTATAGCTTAGTATTGGTTTTGGACAA
Organism: Aequorivita sp.; assembly: GCA_965219125.1. Lineage (GTDB taxonomy): Bacteria > Bacteroidota > Bacteroidia > Flavobacteriales > Flavobacteriaceae > JBBSOK01. The sequence goes on along the minus strand of CBDCMO010000002.1, from coordinate 1,093,666 downwards.
GTAATGTGTAGGATAGGTGGGAGACTTTGAAGCGGCGTCGCCAGGCGTCGTGGAGTCACTGTTGAAATACCACCCTTTGCTTGTCTAGAGTCTAACCCTTTACAAAAGGGGACAGTGCTTGGTGGGTAGTTTGACTGGGGTGGTCGCCTCCAAAAGAGTAACGGAGGCTTCTAAAGGTTCCCTCAATACGGTTGGCAATCGTGTGCAGAGTGCAATGGCATAAGGGAGCTTGACTGAGAGACCTACAAGTCGATCAGGTACGAAAGTAGAGCATAGTGATCCGGTGGTTCCGCATGGAAGGGCCATCGCTCAAAGGATAAAAGGTACGCCGGGGATAACAGGCTGATCTCCCCCAAGAGCTCATATCGACGGGGGGGTTTGGCACCTCGATGTCGGCTCGTCACATCCTGGGGCTGGAGAAGGTCCCAAGGGTTGGGCTGTTCGCCCATTAAAGTGGCACGCGAGCTGGGTTCAGAACGTCGTGAGACAGTTCGGTCTCTATCTACAGTGGGCGCAAGAAATTTGAGTGGATCTGATCCTAGTACGAGAGGACCGGATTGGACCAACCTCTGGTGTACCAGTTGTCCCGCCAGGGGCACTGCTGGGTAGCTACGTTGGGAAGGGATAAGCGCTGAAAGCATATAAGCGCGAAACCCACCACAAGATGAGATTTCTTTAAAGGGCCGTGGGAGACTACCACGTCGATAGGCCACAGGTGCAAGAGCGGTAACGTTCGAGCCGAGTGGTACTAATAGCCCGTAAGCTTATGTACGCGCTTCCTCCCGGGCAACCGGGAGGGGGCACACTCTTTTATAAGTAAAGACAAGATTTATGCTTTCCACATATTCATTATTTTCCGATATGTCACGATATTTTCCCGCACAGCGTTGCGGGATGACACAGAAACCATCTTCCAGAAGATGGTCTTGTCACATAACCAAGGTGGTTATAGCGACGGGGCTCACCTCTTACCATTCCGAACAGAGAAGTTAAGCCCGTTTGCGCCGATGGTACTGCACTCGTGGGAGAGTAGGTCGCCGCCTTCCTTTAAAGACCCAATCATTTATTTGATCGGGTCTTTTTTTATGCCCGAAAAGGAAGTAAGGCATTGTAAAATTTCTAATGGATCTATTATATTATACTTCCTTAAAATTTAATAGTCTTGTTTAATAGTTCAGTTGGATAAGATTTTTCCCTTAGAAAAATGATTTTTAATTTTGAAATTAATTATTTAGCCTAAATTAAAAAGAGAGCCTAAAATAATATCTATTTATTGTTAAAACTTTAATTTTAAAACCTCTTTGAAATAGTAATTTTTATATTTTCAATTATCTTTAAAGAACTTATAACATACTTTTAAATTTCTTTATTAACATAGTATTTGCGTGATACTCTAATATTTATTATCTTAACCTTCATAAAATAAACTTATTATGAAAAAAATTACTTTAATTAAAAATCTTTTGGCCCTTGTTTTAATGCTTTGTGCATTTTCAATGACATCGCAAGAGCGTATAGGCCTTATCCAAGATGGCAACTTATTATTGTTGGATACAGACAACGGAGATATTATAGAATCTTCATTTATCGCGTTAAATTCAGGAACACCCAAAGCACTTATACAAGTGGAAGATGAAATTTGGATAACCTATCAATTGGATGATAAAATTGAAAGATATGATTTACAAGGTGTTTTAATATCTTCAATAGAAACTGGTTTAGATAATATTCGTGGTTTAAGTATTGTTAACCAAACTGAAGTTTGGGTATGTAATTCAGGAAGTAATAATGGTGCCACGGCAAATTCTATTGCGCGGTTTGATTTTGCCGGTACAAACTTAGGTTATATCAGTTTAGCTCCAGAATCAGATTCGCCTTTTGATGTTATTGATAACGGAGATGGCGAAGTTTATATTTCATACAGTTCTTCCAATAATATTGAACGACGCGATTACAGTGGTGCTTTTATCGGCAATATTGTAGAATCAGGTGTTGTAAGTTTTGTACAGCAAATAGAAAGAGAGGATTCCGGAACGATTTTGGCTGCGGTTTTTAGCAGTATTAATAATGGTAATGGCAACGGAATTTATCGTTTTTCAGAAACCGATGGTTCTATTGTTAATTATTTTAGTCTTGGGAGCCTGAGAGGCGTCGCCAAACTTGGTAATGGTAATATACTTTATTCCAGTGGAGCTGGATTTGGTATATTAGATCCAGTTACTGGAACAGCAACAGATATGGGTGGTGGCTCTGCACAGTTTTTTGGCAGATTAAACCTTGGCGAATGTGTAACCCCTCCAACTCCAACAGGTGATACAGCACAAACTTTTGTAGATGGTGCTACGTTAGCTGATATAGTTGTGGACCCTACAGATGTTTTTTGGTTTGCAACTGAAGTTGATGCAATGAATAATACGAACCCATTGCCTTTAACAACATTGTTAGAAAACGGTACAACTTATTACGCAGTGAGTATAGTTGATGAATGCCTAAGTGAACCATTTGCCGTAACAGTTACGGTTACTTTAGGAATTGGTGATTTTAATAATGCTAATTTTAAATTCTATCCAAACCCAACTTCTGGAATTTTTACAATTACTAATTCTGAAATAATTTCTGAAATTTCGGTTACTAATATGTTAGGACAAACGGTTTACAGTAAAAGAACACAATCTGCTGAAGTAACTTTAGATCTTTCAACATTAACAAATGGAACTTATTTGGTGAAAGTTAATACTGATGGAATAATCAATACAGTTAGGATTATAAAGCAATAATTTTTAAATTTATAAATTAGAAGACCATCTTTCGAGGTGGTCTTTTTTATTCATTTAAAAAATAGACTTCAAAACCAAGCCAATTCCTTTAAACAGCAGCCAAATTGTGACAGTCATTAGTGCAATTCCGAAAATAAGACCAACCCAAAGGGGCAGAACTTCTTTATTTAAAAATGTGAAAGTAAAAATGTAGGTTGTTGAAACCAGTAATGGTAAAGCGAAAAGTAGACGCTTTAAGCCTTTCTTCAACATATCTAAATCTGTATGCTCTCTACCCATTTTTAAAATTATCTATAGCTTCGCGTACATTTTTATATTTTTCTAACAATTCCGAAGCTTCTTTTTCTGAAATGTTTAATTCATTCATAATCATATTTATACCGCGCCCAACGAGCTTATTATTGCTTAATTGCATATCAACCATTTTATTGCCTTTCACTTTTCCAAGTTGGATCATCGTCGTAGTTGAAATCATATTCAGCACTAATTTTTGGGCGGTACCAGCTTTCATTCGTGAACTTCCGGTTACAAATTCTGGACCTACAATAACAACGATTGGAAATTTTGCCGTTAACGCCAACGGGCTTCCTTCATTGCACGTTATACAACCTGTAAGAATATTTTTTTCGATACACTTTTTTAGCGCGCCAATTACATATGGTGTGGTACCAGAAGCTGCAATGCCAATTACGACATCTTTTTCTGAAATTTTATGCACTTGTAAATCTTTCCAACCTTGATTTTCAGAATCTTCGGCAAACTCTACCGCTTTTCTGATTGCTTCATCGCCACCAGCTATTAAACCAACTACCAAATCGTGCGAAACGCCGAATGTTGGTGGACATTCGCTTGCATCAACAACGCCCAATCTACCGCTAGTTCCTGCGCCGATGTAAAATAATCTGCCGCCAGTTTTTAATTTTTCAACTATTTTTTCGGTAAGTTTTTCAATTTTTGGCAACGCTTTTTCAACAGCAAAGGCAACGGTTTTGTCTTCATTATTTATATTCGAAAGTAATTCAGAAACTGTCATTTTTTCTAAATTGTTGTAGTTAGAATCGCTTTCGGTTATTTTATTAAAACTCATTTCAAATTTTTTTATTGAAAAATTATTGAACCGTGTAAACTAAAGTATATTTTTCAGAAACCCTAAAATATCCTAGCGGAAAATTTTCTGGACTATTTTCATTCACAATATTGCCTCTAACTGTGGCTGGTTGTGTTTCAAACGGCCCGTCGCTAGCGTCTCCAGTTTGCTGTAATAATATGAACATAAAATTATAAAATGGCTTATCTACGCCATATAAATTAAACGTTACAACATCACCTTGCGCTAAGTCTTCAATTAAATAATAGCCAAAAATTGTATTTCCATCAAAAAATTCATCATCCAACGCATCATAACTATTACCGGCACTCGATAAACCTTCAAAGAAATAATAGTTATCAATTCCGCCTGGGTCTGTGAAAAATGCTTTCAACTCAATATCTTCACCACTAAAACCACCATCGTCACGTTGCGTTACAAATTCCAACGGTACTGCAGTTTTTAAACGGGTTGTGGCTGTATAATTTTCGCCTTCGTAAAAAATGTGTAACGTATAATCTAAATTTTGCTGGGGAATTAAATCGCTAATATATTTTCCATTTTCAGTATATTGAAAAGGATAAATTATTCCATTACCATCCGTAATTGTTACGGTTGCATTTGAAACTTCGGGAATTTGGTTTTCAAAAAAAGGTGCCGTTGTTGTAAGTTTTACAATGCTTTCAGAAGTATTATCAACCAACAAATTTATATTGGCCTCAATAACCAACCTTGGTTCTGCAGTATTCAAATCTACATCAATCACATCTTCGCAAGAAGTCATTATTCCGAAGAAAACCAATAAAATTAGAATCTTTTTCATTTCCTTAGAATTTAAAATTATACGTTACTGCCGGAATTATTCCGAAGATAGATAGCCGAACTGCCTCATTTTGATTGATATCTGTATTTTCCCTAAATGAAATAGAAGCTGCATTTTTGCGATTATACAAATTATAAATACTGAAAACCCATTCTCCCTGCCAATTTCGGTTGAATAATTTTCGACCTTCGGGATGTGGCGTCCACGTTGCCGAAACATCTAAATGGTGATAATTTGGCAAACGGCTGCTATTTCTGGCTTCGTAAACCGGTACAACTTGACCGTTGTAAACATATTGTCCTTCTGGAAAAGTTGTTGGTTGCCCGGTTTGATAAATCATATTTGCGCCAAATTTCCATTTATCTGAAAGTTCATATTGTGCGGTAATGCTGATATCGTGCGTTTTATCCCACGGACTGTTGTACCAATTTCCATTGTTTATTCCCGATTCCAAAGCAGTTCTGCCTGGCGTGCGTTGCTCACTTTTACTAAACGTGTACGCAAACCAACCTTGAAACTTACCTGCTGTTTTTCGCAATAAGATCTCCAATCCATAGGCGCGAGCTTCACCGCTTAATAAAATTTGTTCGATAGCATTGTTGGCAATTAAATCGGCATCATCAACGTAATCCAATCTATTTTGAACTTTCTTTACGTACGTTTCAACTTCAAGTGAATACCCATCAAATTTTCTGAAATAACCCAATGCAACTTGGTCTGCCAATTGTGGTTCAATATATTTTCCACTTGGTGCGTACACATCAAAAGGTGTTGGCGCAGTTGTATTTGAAATTAAATGAATGTATTGCGATGTTCTGTTGTAGCTGGCTTTTACAGATGAAATATCATTCAATTGATACGAAAGCGCAAAACGGGGTTCTAAATTTACAAACGATTTGATTGTTTTTCCTCGGCTGAAAGAAACCGTATCAATTGGAGTTGCTTTTTGATAGATTTTTAAATCATCGTTGAATAAAATTGGATTGTCGTTAGCATAAAGATTAAATCCATCTTGTCCTAATCGGTTAAAAGTTGAAAGCCGTAAACCCGCTTGAATATTAAGATTATTGGCAACTTTTATTTCAGAATCTAAATAAATAGCATTTTCAAAAGCGTATTTATCGTTTAATTTAAAAGCATTTATTCCCGAAGTTTCATTAATCGGCTTCACATCGCCCGGATTGAATTTGTAATAAATACTATTTAAACCGTAATTGAGTTTTAGATTATTTGAAATATAATGTGTGAAATCATATTTTAAATTGGCGTTGGTTATGCCGCTATCAAACTGAAATTCAACAAAAGTCAACTCTAAACCGTAATAATAATCTGAATAAATCGCTGAAAGATTGCTAAATAATTTGTCTGAAAATAGATGGTTCCAACGTAAATTTAAAGTTGTATTTCCAAAGGTATTTGAGAAAGTGTCGTTAATACTAAAAACATCGCGACCAAAATATCCTGATAAAAATAATCTGTTATTTTTATTTACATCATAACTTATTTTGGTATTCAAATCATAAAAATAAGCTACATTATCATTATTGAACAAAGGCAAAAATAAATGGGCATAACTACTGCGCCCACCAAATAGAAAGGAAGCGGTATCCTTTTTAATAGGACCTTCAACCAATAATCTGCTTGAAACCAAACCTATTCCGCCAATAGCTCCAAAATGTTTTTTGCTTCCGTCTTTTTGGTAAATATCTAAAACCGAAGCAACCCGACCGCCATATCGAGCAGGAATTCCGCCTTTATATAGTGTTAAATCTTTGATGGCATCTGGATTAAAAACAGAGAAAAAACCGAAAAGGTGAGAAGAACTATACAAAGTTGCTTCATCCAATAGAATTAGGTTTTGATCTGCAGCGCCACCACGCACATTAAAACCACTTGCGCCTTCGCCGGCACTTGTAACGCCTGGCAAAAGTGTGATTGCTTTTATAACATCTACCTCGCCAAGTACTACTGGTATTTGTTTTATGGTATTTACCGACAGCGAATTTGCGCTCATTTGCGGGTCGCGAATATTGAGTTTTTCTACATCGGTTTTTAAAACTATTTCGTCTAAGGTTTCGGTTTCGGCAGATAGGGTTAAGTCTTTCTTCACATTTTCGCTAAGTGACAGATTTGTTTTAATCGTCTTAAAGCCTAGATTGCTAAAGAAAAATTCGTAGTCACCTTTTGGGAGTGTTATAGAGTAAAACCCATATTCATTAGTAACCGTGCCTGTTTGTAATGATGGTATTATGACATTAACGCCAATTAAGGTTTCCCCAGTTTCAGCTTCAGAAATTGTACCACTTAGAGTGTATTTTTCTTGGGCGAAAATTGTTGCGCTGGCAAAGAATAATAGAAAAAATATAATGTTTTTCACAGCTAATTTTAAAAAATTGAAGTATTTAAATTTGCTTGAGATGTCTGTTCGAGCGCAGTCGAGAACTACAAGATTTTTACGTTTAATAAGGTCTCGACTGCGCTCGAACAGACAAATTAATTCAGTTTTGAAGTTTAATCAAGTTGTCGGATTCTTTGAACAATTACTTTATCTCGGCCAAAATATCATTAAAAGTCTTACTCGGCCTCATTTGTTCCTTCACCAATTTTTCTGTTGGTTCATAATAGCCACCAATATCAATTTTATGACCTTGCGCTTTATTTAATTCTTCAACAATTTTAGCTTCGTTGTCTTTTAATTTTTTGGCGATTGGTGTAAATCTATCTTTCAGCATTTCGTCTTTATTTTGATTTGCCAAAGCTTCCGCCCAATACATCGCTAAATAAAAGTGGCTTCCACGATTATCCAATTCTCCAACTTTTCTACTAGGCGATTTGCTATTTTCTAAATATTTTTCGGTTGCATCATCTAAGGTTTCGCCCAATAATATTGCTTTTTTATTATCGTTTGTTTCGCCTAAATGTTCTAACGAAACTGCCAAAGCTAGAAACTCGCCTAAACTGTCCCAACGTAAATGGCCTTCATCCATAAATTGTTCTACGTGCTTTGGTGCACTTCCACCTGCTCCTGTTTCAAAAAGGCCGCCACCGTTCATTAATGGAACTATTGAAAGCATTTTTGCGCTTGTGCCAACTTCCAGAATTGGGAAGAGGTCTGTTAAATAATCACGCAGCACATTTCCTGTAACCGAGATTGTGTCCTCGCCTTTTATGATTCTTTCTAAAGTATATTCTGTAGCTTTTTTTGGGCTTAAAATCTTTATATCCAATCCTTTTGTATCGTGTTCGGGTAAATATTGGTTTACTTTTTTAATTAATTCTGCATCGTGAGCGCGGTCTTCATCCAACCAAAATATGGTTGGAGTTTTTGTAGCACGTGCTCTGCTTACGGCAAGTTTTATCCAATCTTGAACAGGCAAATCTTTTACTTGGCACATACGCCAAATATCACCTTCTTCTACTTTATGTTCTATAATAACTTTTCCTTCACTATTTAAGACGTCAACTTTTCCGTCAGCTTTAATTTCAAATGTTTTGTCGTGGCTGCCATATTCTTCAGCTTTTTGAGCCATTAAACCTACGTTTGGAACTGTTCCCATTGTTGTCGGGTCGAAAGCTCCGTGTTTTTTACAAAATTCGATTGTAGTTTCATAAACGTCGGCATAACTGCTATCTGGAATAACCGCCAACGTATCTTGACTTTTTCCGGCTTTATTCCACATTTGGCCAGAATTTCTAATCATAGCTGGCATCGATGCGTCAATAATTACATCGCTTGGCACATGAAGATTGGTAATTCCTTTGTCGCTATTAACCATTGCCAAATCGGGACCGTTATTAATTATTTTTTCAATTTCAGCTGTTATTTCAGTTTGCTTTTCCTTCGGAAGTCCGGCCAACCTACTTTCCAAATCGCCAAAACCATTGTTTACATCAAATCCTATTTTTTTGAAATCTTCTCCAAACTTTTCAAATAATTCAGCAAAATAAACTTTAACTGCGTGTCCAAAAATAATCGGGTCGCTAATCTTCATCATCGTTGCTTTCATGTGTAATGAAAACAGAATTTTTTCATCTTTAGCTTCCTTTACTTCCTTTTGAAGAAATGAGATCAGCGATTTTTTGCTCATTACCGAAGCATCGATAATTTCGCCTTTCAACACTTCTAAATTTTCTTTTAAAACTGTTTTTTCACCTGAAGCATTTGTTAAAACTATTTTTAAAACATCATTATTTTGAAGCGTTAATGATTTTTCTGTGTGTCTAAAATCGCCTTTATCCATTGTTGCGACTTTGCTCTTGCTGTCTTTGCTCCACGCTCCCATACTATGCGGATGGTTTTTCGCATAATTTTTTACCGCTTTTGGCGCGCGTCGGTCACTATTACCTTCACGTAATACAGGATTAACGGCGCTACCTTTTACTTTATCATATTTAGTACGGATTTCCTTTTCTGCATCATTCTGTGGATTTTCAGGATAATCTGGGATAGCAAAACCTTTCTTTTGAAGTTCGGTGATTGCTTCACCCAATTGTGGAACGGAAGCACTAATATTTGGAAGTTTAATAATATTTGCTTCTGGCGTTTTTGCCAATTCGCCCAACTCGGACAAATCATCATTAACGCGTTGTTCTGGTTTTAAATTTTCAGGGAATAAAGATAAAATTCGGTTAGCTAATGAAATGTCCCTTGTTTCAATTTCAATATTTGAAGGTGCAGTAAAAGCTTGAACAATTGGAAGAAATGAATATGTTGCCAATGCTGGCGCTTCGTCTGTTTTGGTATAAAGTATTTTGGCGGGTTTTGTCATGTTAAAAGTATATTTTGAAATTATATATTTTGGAGTAATTTTATTTGGGAAAATCACAAATATAGCGAATAGGAGTAGGTTCTGAAAGTATTGAAATTGCTAATTGTGAAGTATTTCGCTTGTTTTATGTTTATTTGAAAAGTGGTAAATTAATAAAACAAGAAAAGCCATACTATTGCAATACTGCAACACTATGGCTTCTTGTGCAGTAAACCGTTGCCAACCTCTCGAATTAAATTCGTGATAACGCAAGTTTATTATACCCTTGCGGTTGTGATTTGCTACAACAGAGTCTATTAAATTTGTTCTATTACTTTAACAATAAGTCAATCTGTAATTGAATAAATAAATAGCTCCTACTTTTTTTTACTCTAAGTACAAACTGTAGTAAAACAGTAAAGACTTCCAACAAGTATAAAAAAGTATGTATAAAGAACGTTACTTTATGTATACCAACTTAGCTGTAACACTACGTTGATGAAACAAATATAAGAACACAATCAAATGATTTCCAAAATTATACGGTCGTAAATATGAACACCTAATTAACCAACATTATTAACAATTGTTCAAAACGCAGAAAGTCCCCGTTTTTGGTGGGGACTTTTTATAATTTATGGTCAGAAAGCTAGTAACGTTTTTCTTTAATACGGGCTTTTTTACCGGTAAGACCTCTAAAGTAGTAAATACGTTTTCTACGTACGCTACCTTTTTTGTTGATTTCAATTTTTTGAAGGGTTGGTAAATTCACTGGGAAAATACGCTCTACACCAACAGTACCGGACATTTTGCGGATTGTAAAAGTTTTGCTGGATCCAGTACCTTTTACTTGTATTACTACACCACGAAAAAACTGTGTTCTTGTTTTTTCACCTTCACGGATTTCATAGAAAACCGTAATGGTATCACCTGCTGAAAATTCAGGGAAATCTTTTTTTGGAACAAATTCGCTTTGCACAAATTTTAATAACTCTTCCATCTTAATTTTATTGATAATGTTATCATTAAGCAACATTCACGATTTTCGCCAGAGGTTGGTTAAATTGGGTGCAAAAATAGACAAATTTAGTTTAAGTGCAAGTGTTGTTTCAAATATCTTTAATATGGTAAAAACGACTTAAGACCGCTTCGCTACATGACGTATGACGTAAGACTTTGCTCGGCAATCAATTGGAAATTAATTATCTAATTTTAATATTACATTTATTTTTCATTTTGCGTTCAAACTGCGACTGCTTACTGCGACTGCGACTTTTTCAACTCACAAGTTTCAAATTAAAAAATCCTAAATAGAAAACTTCTTACGTTTCTTAGGTTCGTCTTTCATTTCTTTTATCCACGCATTTATTTTATCTTCCAATAATTGCAACGGAATACAGCCTGTTTCCAATACTTCGGCGTGATATTCTTTTATGTCAAAATGTTTGCCCAATTCTTTTTCTGCTTTTTTGCGTAATTCCTGAATTTTTAATTGGCCAATTTTATACGAAAGTGCTTGGCCTGGATTTGCCATGTATCGCTCAATTTCCGAAGTTATGCCTTCTTCACTTTCGGCTTCGTTTCCTAAAGAATATGTAATTGCCTGCTCTCGTGTCCAACCTTTTGAATGCAAACCGGTATCTACAACCAATCTCACGGCTCTGTGCATTTCAGCACCCAACATTCCAAAATATTGATAGGGATCTGTGTAAAGGCCCAATTCCTTGCCCAAAGATTCGCAGTATAAAGCCCAACCTTCACCATAACCGCTATAAAAAAGTGTTTTTCTGAACATTGGCAAATTCTCATTTTCCTGTGTTAATGAAATTTGATAATGGTGTCCGGGGATTGCTTCGTGCAAAAATAGCGACTCGTCTGAATATACATTATATTTAGTAGCATCCGGAATTGGTACATAAAAAATACCGGGACGTGTACCATCCAAACTTCCTGGATTATATTCTGCGCTTGCACTGTTTTCGCGGAATTTTTCTGTCTGCTTTACCATAAAAGCTGTTTTCGGTTTTTGGCTGAAAAGCTTATCCAACTTTGGTTGCATTCTGTTATGAATTTGATTGAAATGATCAATAATTTGTTGCGGCTCTTTGTATGGCATCAATTCTTTATTGGTTCTAACGAAATTAAAAAACTCCTTTAAAGATCCTTCAAAACCTATTTTCTTTTTCACTTTTTCCATTTCCGAAGAAATCCTTGCAACTTCTTTTAAACCTAATTGATGAATTTCATCTGCCGTCAAATTCGTAGTTGTATACAATTTTATTTGATGTTGATAATACTGCTCACCATTCGGCGTATCAGCAATTCCTGATGTACTTCTGCTTTTGTTCAAATATTCACCAGCCATAAAGTCGTGCAGATTTTGGTACGCAGGGATAATTTTTTCATTAATACTATTTTTATATTTTAAAGTCAAACTATCTTTTTCTTCGGAAGTAAAACCATCGGGAAAATTTTTGATTGGCGAATAAAAAAGGTTTTTTTCTAAATCGGGTTCAGTCATTTCTGCTAACTGTGGCAAGATTTTTTCAACAAGACTTTTTGGAAGCACGTATTTTTCCGACATTCCTTTCTGCATATTTTGCTTTGCAGAATTCAGCCATATAACATAACCATCCAACCGTTTTAGCCAATTCTCATAATCTGTTATAGTTTTAAAAGGTTGCGCGCTGCTGCCACTTGCCAATTGGCCCATAACCAAATTTACGCTCCACATTTGATCTATCGGGAAATATTGCAGGTTTTTAAAATTTAGCGTTTCAAGATTTATGTTACATTCCCACAGCAACACATCTTTGCTCATTTTTTGGGTTGAAGAAAGCGTAGAATCTTCAATTGCCGAAATTTTATCTTTGTACGAAGTGTACGTTGTTTTCAGTTTCTCTAAATATTCATCCGAAATAAAATCTGGAAATTGATCGTCATATCTATTATCTCCACTGAAAGTGGCATTTACCGGATTCAATTTTAAATTGTCCTGATAATAATTTTCAAGAATTTCATTAAAAGCCATATTTTCTTTTTCTTTTGGTGCGTCTACGTCGGTTTCATTGATTTTGTCTTTACAAGAAGTTACGAAAACAAGTAGAATAATAGGTACTAAAAATTTGTGGAACATAATCGGTTGAATTGTTTTGAATTTGAAAATAAATTAAATGTCTAATCTTCCAATAAATCTGGACGGCGCGTTTTTGTTCGCTCATACGCTTGGTCTTCTCGCCATTTTTCGATATTTGCGCTGTGCCCGCTCAATAAAATTTCAGGAACTTCCCATCCTTTATATTCCGAAGGTCTTGTGTAAATGGGTGGTGCCAAAAGATTGTCTTGAAAACTGTCTGTCAATGCGCTCGTTTCATCTCCCAAAACGCCCGGTAATAATCTTATTACGGCATCGGCAACTAATGCTGCAGCGAGTTCGCCACCGCTCAATACAAAATCGCCCACACTAATTTCCATTGTGACAAATTGGTCACGCACGCGTTGGTCCACACCTTTATAATGGCCGCATAAAATTATTAGGTTTTCTTTTAAAGAAAGTGCGTTAGCAGTTTTTTGGTTGAAGGTTTTCCCGTCTGGCGTCATATAAATTACTTCGTCGTACTCTCTTTCGGCCTTTAGTTTTGAAATACATTTATCAATTGGCTCAATCATCATTACCATTCCTGCACCGCCGCCAAACTGATAATCATCTATTTGATTGTATGAATTTGTAGAAAAATCGCGAAGATTATGAATATGAATTTCAACAAGTCCTTTTTCAATTGCACGTTTAAGGATGGAAACTTCAAACGGACTTACAAGTAATTCTGGTAAAGCGGTAATTATATCAATTCGCATTATTGTAGTTCTTAATTCAATTTATTTCTTTTGATGCTTCCTTTCCTCATCATATATTGCGACCATGTTAATTATTGAACAGAAATTTTTTGACTTTAGCGATTTGATAAATCGATTTTTTTAGGAAAATAAGATTAAAGGCCCGATTTATTCTCAATAAAAATTATTCTTTTTCGTCTTTATCTTTTCCGTTGAAAAGTCGCTTAAAAAAACCGTCGGTTGTATCATTTTTTCTTTCTGCTTTGCGATCTTCCCTTTGTTTTTTACGCAATTCCTGTTTTTCTTCTTTGGTTAAATTTGGGTCGTTAAAAGCATCTTCATAATTAATACTATCGTCGGACTCGCCTTTAAATGCTTTTACCCAAGCGTTACCAAAAATATTGAAAACGGTACTCCAAATCCCAGCTTGTACATCGTTTAAGTCACCTTCAAGCGGCACTCGTGTTGCCAACGTATCTGTACCTTGATTGGCGAGTGCAAATTTGAAAAACCCAACAAAGCCTTCCCATAATGTTTCAATAAAACCGTCTTCTTTTCCTATAAGTTTACTGTCTTTAAGTAATGGTTTTATATATCCTTTTAAATGCCCATCTGCAATGGCAATCTCACTGTATAAGCTAAAACTTCCTTTGTCAAAATCGATGCCGGCATAATAATTTGTAAGGTCATTTAAGGCTGTTGCATTACTATTTTCAAGTGCAAAAGACAAATCTAAATCTGGAACTTCTTTTATCAAATTTATATTTCCGTCCAATTTTACAGCTCCACCGCCAAAAGCAACTCCCGTTGCGTGAAAGGGCGAAGGTAAAACACGACCTTTTTCTACCACATTCCGCAAGTTATCTGCAGTAAGTTCAACTTTATCTATTTCTAGATCTATATTTGGGTCTGCTTGTAATTGGACGAATGCAATTTTACCATCGTGAATTTCAAAATGGTTAATTTCTAACGGAACAATATCTGTCAACGCTTTTGTCCAATCGTCAACATTCGCATCTCCCGCAATACTATCTTTTTGGTCTTCAAAAACATATATTATTTCTGGACTGGTCATTTCAATTTCACTAACAACCTTTCCTTTAAATAAGGATTTCCATTCAATTGAAATATCATTTTTTGGAAAATTTAAAAACTTGATTTGCGACTTTGCCGTGCCTTTATTCAAATAAAGTCCGTTTAATTGATATGCGCCTCGATATAAAGAAATACCGACATTATCAACTTGGCCGTAATATCCTGGGATATCTGCCAATACTTTATTCATGTAATTTTTAACGAGGGTTGGAAGATACAATCGAAAAGCGATGAGCAAAACCAAAATTATAATTGGAATTGTGTAACGTTTCTTTTTAAAACCTCTTCTTTTTTTTGTTTCTGAAGACATATTCTTAATTCTTAAAGTTCACAAAAATGGGCGAAAGTTGGTAGTTTGTTGGTTAATAAAGTCATAAAAATAAAATCCCGTTACGTTAGTATCGGGATTTAAAGTTATAAAATAAAAGCTAGTTTACTAATAGTATGTAAACCTTCGAACCTGCGCAATATATTTAGCCAGCCTAATTACTTGATGGCTGTAACCATATTCATTATCGTACCAGACATATAGCACTACGTTTTTGCCGTCTTCAGTACAAATTGTTGCGTGACTGTCAAAAATTGAAGGAGCCGAAGAACCTACAATGTCGCTTGAAACCAATTCGTTATTCATTGAATATTTAATCTGCTCTACCAAGTCTCCTTCCAAAGCGTATTTTTTAATTATATTGTTAATTCCATCAACTGTAGTTTTACCTTCAATTTCAAGATTTAAAACCACCAAAGATCCGTTTGGAACCGGAACTCTAATTGCATTACTTGTTAATTTACCCGCCAAACTCGGCAAAGCTTTTGCCACTGCGCTACCTGCGCCAGTTTCGGTAATAACCATATTTAGAGCTGCAGCGCGACCTCTTCTATATTTACTGTGAAAGTTATCTACCAAATTTTGATCGTTAGTATAAGCGTGAATGGTTTCAAGGTGTCCACGCACTACGCCTAGCGAATCTTCAACAGCTTTTAAAATTGGCGTAATTGCATTTGTGGTACAAGAAGCTGCCGAAAATATATTTACATTGTTTGGATCGTATTCATTTTGATTAACCCCGTGAACAATATTGGGAACACCTTTTCCGGGCGCAGTCAACAAAACTTTTGATGCACCTTTACTTGTTAAATGTCGGCTCAATTCTACATCATCTCTAAAAGCGCCTGTGTTATCAATAACCAACGCATCATTAATACCGTATTTTGTGTAATCTATATCTTCGGGATTGTTTGCTGAAATAATATGAACTGTTGTTCCATTTACAATTAGCGCGCTATTTTCAAGATCTGTGCGAACGGTGCCGGCAAAATCTCCGTGAATAGAATCATATTGAAGCAAAGAAGCCCTTTTGTCTAAAACGGTTTGATCCATTTTACCTCTCACCACAATTGCGCGTAAACGTAATTGATTTCCTTTTCCAGTTTTGGTCATTAACTCTCTTGCCAACAAACGGCCAATACGACCAAAACCGTATAGAACAACATCTTTGGGAACGATGTTCTTGGTTTCTTTCGCATTTTTCAATTTATCTGAAACGAAAGCTAATGCATTACTGTATTTATCGTCTTCTAAATGAAACTCATAAGTAAGTTTACCAATATCCAATTTTGAAGGTGGCAAATCTAATGTTCTAATTGCTTGCGCTATTTCAACAGAATCGAAAATTGAAATTGGTTTTTCAACAAATTCACCTGCATATTCGTGAAGGTTTAAGATTTCGCTTACATTTCTATCTATCAATTGATTTCTAAAAAGCACCAACTCGATGCTTTTATCGTACCATAAATCGCTTATAATTTTAATAAATTCAACCGAAGCTTTTCTCCGGTCGGTTTGAAAAGATAATTCTCTTTCGTAAACGTCGTCAAAATTCATAAAACTTATTTTTAAAACCTTCGCAATTACTGGAAGTAGGTTATTTAATCCTGCAAAAATATCAATTTCAAACGTTATAGTTATACGTTTTGAAAAATAAAAACTCCCTTTCAAAAAAATGAAAGAGAGTTTTCACAAAAATCAATCAACAAAATTCTTATCTAAATATAAAGGAGTTTACATTTCCTTTTTGATCTACAAAGGTCATTTTAATTGGCTCGTTATTATTTCTGTGCCCTAAAATATTTTTTACATCTTCAATATTTGAAACCTTTTCATCATTAATTTGAGTGACTACAATATCCGTAAGGTTGTAATTACTCATATCTGGCGAAAGCGCCCGCGTTACAACCACGCCATTACTAATACCTCTTTGTTTTAATTCGGCTTGGGTTGTATTTTTTACTTCAATACCTAATTCTTCTATTTGATAGGTTTCCAATTTTATAAGTGTTACTGGTAAAACTTTTTCGTTTCCGTCTCGCTCTACGATTACATTAACAACATCATTTGGTCTTTTTGAACCCAAATAGCCAGCCATATCGCTGAACTTATTAATTTTTATACCGTCTAGTTGTTTAATAATATCTCCTTTTTTAAGTCCACTTTTATCGGCGCCACTTCCTTTTTCAACATCATTTACATAAACTCCCTGTGTGTCATTTATACCCAATTTGATTGCTAAGGCTGTATCTAAATTTCCACCGGTAATTCCTAAAATACCACGTTGAACATTGCCAAATTCCATAATATCTTCAATCACTTTTCTGGCATTGTTGCTTGGCACCGCAAATGAATAGCCAACATACGAGCCAGTTTCAGAAGTTATTGCGGTGTTTATTCCAATTAATTCACCATTTGTATTAACGAGCGCGCCGCCACTGTTCCCGCGATTTACGGCCGCATCGGTTTGTAGAAATGATTGCGGATTACCGTCAAACTGATTTAAATCTCTTGCCTTCGCACTAATAATTCCAGCAGTTACGGTAGAAGTTAAATTGAAGGGATTACCAACGGCCAAAACCCATTCGCCGAGCTTCACATTATTGGAATCGCCAAAGGGAATAAATGGTAAATCGTCATCTGCGTTAATCTTTATTAAGGCAATATCGGTTTTTGGGTCTGTCCCAATTAAATCTGCCGTGTAAGTTCGGTTGTTATTTAGGGTAACTTCCAGTTGTGTGGCGTTTGCAATTACGTGATTATTTGTAACAATATAACCATCCGGCGAAATTATCACGCCACTCCCAGAACCAATCATCGCTTTTGCCTGTCCGCCGCCCTGCAAATATTCCATCATATTGGTTGGTTGCCTGCTAACCGTTGTATTTTTTACGTGAACTACAGCGTGTACTGTTTTTTCGGCGGCTTCGGTAAAATCTATATTCGTTCCCGGAAATGAATTTTCAGTAAAACTTGCCGGAATAAAGTTGGCGGCTTGTTGCGGACTCAAGTTTATAGTCTCATTTTTCTCTAACAATTTGTAGCCACAAAGCGTTATAGCGCCAGCAAAAAGCGCAACTAAAAGTAATTGAACAGTTTGTTTCATAATAAAACGTGTATAAAATATTAATAATTATGTTGTAGAAATAATGTAAAAATGAAAATTCAAAGAACAATCATTTCCATTTTACACTACAAAATTAACACCACAAGTCTCAAAAATGTATGTTGAAAATTAAAGTTTAACGTGTATTTAACTAAGGCAAAAAACTTTGTTAACGTCTTGTTTGATTAGAATTTACTTGTTTTGACATTTTTTAAAGCGAATAGATTTGGATTAACAAAATTGCCAATTAAATAATACCTTTGCGCAACTATGAAATTTACTTTTTATAAATATCAAGGCACCGGCAACGATTTCGTTATAATTGATAATCGTGAACTTTTTTTTGAAAAGGATAATCAATCTTTAATTGAAAAATTGTGCGATCGCAGATTTGGTATAGGTGCGGATGGACTTATTCTATTGGAAAACCATACTGAAACAGATTTTAATATGGTTTATTATAATGCCGATGGAAAAGAGGGAAGTATGTGCGGTAATGGCGGAAGATGTATTGTACACTTCGCAAAACATTTGGATATAATAAATTCCAAAACAACTTTTACAGCTGTGGATGGCGTACATGATGCAACTACAAATGATGGATTGGTCAAGTTGAAAATGAACGATGTTAGCGAAATAAAGGTTACTTCAGAATATGTATTTCTGGATACTGGAAGTCCGCAACACGTTCAGCTAGTTGAAGATCTTAAAAATTATCCTGTTTTTGAAGAAGGCAGTAATCTGCGAAATGGTTTATACGGGAAAGAAGGTTCGAATATAAATTTTGTTGAAAAAGTCTCTTCAACGGAATTTGATATGCGCACATTTGAAAGAGGTGTTGAAAATGAAACATTGGCTTGCGGAACAGGCGCCACAGCGGTTGCAATTGCAATGAACAATATTGGAGAGACTTCGGAATCAAAAATAAAGTTGAATGTCCAAGGCGGAATATTACTTGTTTCATTTAATAAAGAAGTTGAAAAATATAATGAAGTTTATCTCGAAGGACCAGCAGTTCAAGTTTATAAAGGCGAATGGGAATGAAAAAACTTAAAGGCGAAAATATATTTTTGAGAGCGCTGGAACCCGAAGACTTAGAATTTTTATACACTTTGGAAAATGACGAATCGCTTTGGGAGGTTAGCAATACTTCCGTTCCATTTTCAAAAGAGATACTGCAACAATATTTGGAAAATAGCCACCGCGATATTTATGACATAAAACAATTGCGATTGGTAATTTGTAAAATTAAAGATGAAAAGAGTGTGGGTTTAATCGATCTTTTTGAATTTGAACCGAAACATAATAGAGTAGGAGTTGGCATTGTTATTTATTCCGAAGAAGAAAAAAGAAGAGGTTTTGCCCAAGACGCATTAAAACTCACCTGTAATTATGCATTTACGCATTTAAATGTACATCAGATTTTTGCTTCAATTACCGAAGAAAATAAAGGCAGCATTCAACTTTTTAAAAAAGCGGGATTCGAAAAAACTGGGATAAAAAAGGATTGGATTTTTTCCGAAGGAAACTATAAAAATGAAATCTTGTATCAATTAATTAATATAATTCATAATTCATAATTCTGAAGTCCTAATTGAAAAAAATGTACATAAAAAAGATTCTTTTAGCAATAGTATTATTAGGTATGATAGCAATGGGCATTTTTGCCTATTATGTTTACAACACCGTTATCGCGCCAAACACGGCTTTTAATAATGATGTTGCAAATGTTTACATTCCAACAAACGCGACACCAAATCAAGTTTTACAAGAATTGGAGCCACTATTGAGAAATGTGGACAATTTTAAAACGGTTGCCGAAAAAAAAGGATATTTAGAAAATATAAAAGCTGGTCATTTTATCATCAAAAAGGGGATGAATAACAATGAAATCATCAACACTATTAGAAGTAAGAATATACCAATAATGGTAAAGTTCAACAATATGGAGCGTCTTGAAGATTTGGCGGGAAATATTGCAAATCAAATTGAAGCGGATAGTCTTTCACTTTTGACAGCGATGAAAGATTCGGATTATCTTAAAAAAGTTGACTTAAACGCAGATAATGGTTTAGCAATGTATATTCCAAACACATACGAGTTTTATTGGAATAGCAGAGCAGAAACCTTCCGCGACCGTATGAAAACGGAATACGACCGTTTTTGGAATCCTGCCCGAAGACAAAAAGCAAAAGATTTAGATTTAACACCAGAACAAGTTACCACACTCGCTGCAATTGTTCAAAAAGAAACAGCAAAAGTTGATGAAAGACCACGAGTTGCCGGGGTTTATTTAAATAGATTGAAAGTAGGAATGTTGTTACAGGCAGATCCAACAGTAATTTTTGCGAAGAAGAAAACAGATAATGACTTTAATCAAATTATCAAAAGAGTTTTATATGTCGATTTAGAAATTGATTCTCCATATAATACCTACAAATATGCTGGCGTTCCGCCGGGACCTATTACAATGCCGGATATTTCATCTATTGAAGCAGTTTTAAATGCTGAAGATAACGAGTATTATTATTTTGTGGCAGATGTAACCAACTTTGGCTACCACAAATTTGCCAAGAACCTGTCGCAACACAATGCAAATAAACAAGCGTATGTAAACTGGATAAATGCCAATGGTGTTAACCGATAATTACAATTGCTTAAACACTTCTTTCAACTTTATAATTACATTAACACACTATAAATCAGATTTTTAAAATAAGTTGTATATTTGCCGGCTGAAAATAGAGTAACGAAGTTGCTCGAATTTTTAAACTGTATGAAAATAAAATCTTTAAAAATTTCACTTTCACTCATTGTTTTTGCACTAATTGCAATGAGTTTTTCAACCAATGGAATCGATTTATCTAGATATAGAGTAAGCGATCTTGAGTTGAATTACACGGTTCCGAATAAGTCGGAAATGGTTGACTGGTTCATTCCTGTTGCCCCAAAATATAGTTTGTTTTTGGGCAAGAGTTATTTAGGCTTTAGAGAGGCTTTAGGTTTCAAAGAGTCTCAGGGAAATTACTTAACTGTAAATCCTTATGGATATCTTGGTAAATACCAATTTGGAAAGTCTACACTTCACGCAATTGGTATTAAAAATCCCGAAAGTTTTTTGAAGAATAGTAAACAACAAGAGTTGGCTTTTTCTGCTTATACTTCTCGAAACAAATGGATTTTGAGAAAAGATATAAAAAGAAATGTAGGTAAAACCGTTGGAGGTGTAAAGATCACTGAATCTGGAATATTGGCAGCTGCACATTTGGCCGGTCCTGGTGCAGTTCAAGCTTTTTTAAGAAGCAGTGGTGAACAAGGTTTTGAAGATGCAAATGGTGCTTCAATCCGTTATTACCTAAGAATGTTTTCGGGATATGATGTTTCGCACATTATAGCAAATAGAAAAGCAAAAGTAATGTAGCTTAAAAGCTTAATTTTTTTGAATAATAAATAAGGTAGGTCTTTTATGAAGGTCTACCTTTATTTTTTGCCATTGTGCGGCTGTGTGGGTTTTAATATATTCTGTTGGAAGGGTTATATCTGCCGCGACACAAATTTGGGTTTGCGAGCTCAAAGTTTCCTTCAAACTTTCAAGTATTTGATTATTTCTATAAGGTGTTTCTATGAATAATTGTGATTGTTTATAGTCTGCCGAAAGTTTTTCTAGTCTTTTAATTTCAACTTTACGTTCATTTTTGTCTATTGGCAAATAACCATTGAAAGCGAAATTCTGACCGTTAAAACCACTAGCCATCATAGCTAACAAAATTGAAGAAGGCCCAACCAGCGGTATCACTTTTATGCCCTGCAAATGGGCTTGTTCTACAACCTTGGCGCCAGGATCTGCAATGCCTGGGCAACCTGCATCGCTTATAACGCCCATATCAAAACCTTCCAAACAAAAACGTAGCATTTCTGGAATTTCTGACGCTTCAGTAAATTTATTTGTTTCATTAAAATGTAAATTTTGCTGAACTTTTTCCGGAGAAATAAGTTTAATAAATTTTCGAGCGTCTTTTTCGTGCTCAACAATATAATGGTCAATAATATCAATAAGATTTTTTATGTATGTTGGGATTACTTTAAAAACTTCAGTAGATCCTAGCGTACTTGGTATTAAATAAAGTTTTCCTTTTTCTTTTTGCATTACATTATTTAAATATTGAAATAAAAAAAAGGGCAGCTATTTTCTATATCTGCCCCAAAAAGTTTTAAGTTGAAATGTTATTGTTTCAAAAGCTTTTTAATGGCAGTATTTCCAGATTTGCTCATCATTTTAACGAAATACAAACCGCTGGATAAAGTTGAGGTATCAATATTTTTATTGGAAGAATTTATTGCCGTTTCCGAATATAAAATGCTCCCTTTCAAATCTATAATTTGAAGTGATTCAAAAGTATCATTTTGAATTTTTAAACTAACAAAATCTGAAGTAGGATTAGGCACCATCGAAATTGAATTTTCAAAAACAGAATCTCCGGTAGAAAGCACGCTGCCTTCAATTTTATAAATATTTCCAGTTGTATTTAAAATGTAAAGTTCTTTATTTACATCTTCTCCAAAACTTGCCCAATTGCCGCCATTAAAACTTCCGTGATTCACCAAATCACCATTGTTTGCAATCGTGCCAATAAAACCACTACATAAATCAGCAAAGAAATATAAACCCAAAATATCGCTGTATTTCGTTCCGCGATAAACAAATCCTCCTGTTACCGAGCAATTGCCACCCGCGTGGCTATATTCTCCAAGTGGGAACGTAAGTTCTGCCTGCGGTGGGCAACCTGCAGTATTAAATGTGTGATTGCCTTCATAACAGCGCCAGCCATAATTAAGGCCAGCCGCAGTTGTAGGTTCTCTATTCAATTCTTCCCAATCTCCTTGACCCACATCGGCAATCCAAAGATTATTTTCTGTGAAATCAAAAGAAAATCTCCAGGCATTACGAAGTCCAAATGCCCAAATTTCCTTTTTTATAGTTGTATCGGGATCGTTCACAAAGGGATTGTCTGAAGGTATTCCGTAGTTTAAACCGCCCGTTTGTGTATCTACATCAATACGTAGTAATTTTCCTAAAAGAAGTGTTTTATTTTGTGCACGATTTCCCGGATCGCCGCCGCTTCCGCCATCGCCGGACGAAATATAAAGATAACCGTCTGGACCAAAAACTATACAGCCGCCATTATGATTACTAAAAGGTTGTGTAATTGTTATAAGTTGTAATTCTGAATTTGGATCTGCAATATTTGGATTATTTGGATCTACCGAAAATCTAGAAATTTGATTATTGCCGGCGGTGTTGCTATAATCTACGTAAAAATAGCCGTTGTTGGCATAGTCCGGGTGAAATGCCAAACCCAAAAGGCCGCGCTCTCCACCGCTGGAAATTATGCCTGTAATATCCAAAAATGGTGTTCCATTCACCGTTGCGTCTGGATTTAAAATTTTAATTCTTCCAGCTTGTTCAACTACAAAAAGACGTTCATCTCCCGCATTTTGAAGATTTATAGGCGTACTAAAACCTCCTTTAAATAATGAGGTTGTAAATGTTTGTGCTTTTAAACTTCCACAAATTGCAAAAAGTAGAAGTGCCGAGAATAATTTTTTCATATCTTAGGTATTTAATTGGAATGCTAAAATAGTGAAAATTAGGAGATAAAAGTATTAAAGTCTATTAGCTAATTTAGTTGTGGCTTTGTCCAGCATTTCGTAAACCTGATCAAATCCCAATTCGCCACCGAAGTATGGATCGGGCACATCTACTTTTTCGTTTGGGAAGATTTCGTCTAATATTAAATGAACCTTTCTTCTATGTTCCTCCGTAGTTGCCAAAAGCAAAACGTTCTCTTTATTTGAAGCATCCATAACAAATATATGATCAAAATTGTCAAAATCTGCAGGTTTGAATTGCCTTCCTCTTTGGTCAGTAATATCTAAATTATTTTTTTGAGCTACGGCGATGCTTCTTTTATCGGGCAAATCGCCAATATGATAATCGCCAGTTCCTGCGGAATCTACAAAAATATTATCAGGATCAACTTTCGATTTTAATAAACCTTCGGCAAGTGGTGATCGGCAAATATTCCCTAAGCAAACCATTAAAATACGTGTTTTCATTTCACTTTTATTTTAAAACAAAAATACGCTACAAATAACAAAATAGAGGCCTGGATTATTTCAGAAAAAAAATTTGGTAGAATATAATAAAGTAAATATTGAAATTATAAAGTAAGTTTTTTACTTAAATCTTCAACGTACTTTCTAAATTGCTTGTCGGTACTTGAAAGATTATCCACCGTTTTACAAGCGTGAAGTACAGTTGCGTGGTCGCGTTGTCCAATTTGTGAACCAATAGACGCCAAAGAAGCTTTCGTGAATTTCTTCGCAAAAAACATTGCCAACTGTCGTGCTTGAACAATATGACGTTTTCTAGTTTTAGATTGAAGCGTATCCACATCCATCTGAAAATAGTCACTCACCACTTTTTGAATATAATCTATTGAAACTTCACGTTTGGTGTGTTTCACATAGTTATCAACAATTTTTCGGGCAAGATCTAATGTAATATCCTTTTTATTGAAAGAGGAATGTGCAATTAATGAAATTATTGCGCCTTCCAATTCGCGAATGTTTGTTTTAATGTTATTTGCTAAAAATTCAACAATTTCGTCAGGCATTTCAACACCGTCACGATATAATTTATTCTCAATAATAGCAACTCTCGTATCGTAATCTGGGTAATTTAATTCGGCAGAAAGTCCCCATTTAAATCTGGATAATAAGCGCTGCTCAATATCTATCATATCAACCGGCGCTTTATCGCTTGTTAATATAACTTGTTTTCCGTTTTGATGTAGATGATTGAAAATATGGAAGAAAACATCCTGCGTTCCAGCTTTGCCAGAAAGCAGCTGAATATCATCAACAATCAAAACATCAATAATTTGATAGAAATGTATAAAGTCGTTTCGGTTATTCTTTTTAACCGATTCAATATATTGTTGTGTAAACTTTTCAGCCGAAATATAAAGTACGGTTTTATCCGGATATTTATCTTTAATATCCACACCAATTGCGTGGCCCAAATGCGTTTTGCCCAAACCTACACCACCAAAAATCAATAATGGATTAAAGGAAGTTCCTCCAGGTTTATTAGCAACTGCTAAACCGGCCGAACGTGCCAAACGGTTGGAATCGCCTTCCAAAAAGTTTTCAAAACTATAATTTGGGTTAAGCTGAGATTCAATTTTTACATTTCGAATTCCAGGTATTACAAAAGGATTTTTAAGCTCTGGACTTTTATTTTTTAAAGGAACATCTACATCTTGCGCTTGCACCTTAGATCGGTTTGAGCTAGGAATGCGCTCTGTAAATGGTAGTTTGTTGCCGTACGTGTTTTCCATTTTAATAATGTAAACAAGTTTGGCAGTTGTGCCCAATTCTTTTGTTAAGCTAACTTTAAGCAACTTAACATAATGCTCTTCAAGCCATTCATAAAAAAACTTGCTCGGCACTTGTATGCTTAAAGCACAATCTGTAAGCTTTACCGCTTTTATTGGTTCGAACCAAGTTTTGTAGGCTTGCGAAGAAATGTTATCTTCGATAAAGGCCAAACAATTGTCCCAAACTGTTTCCGCAGTTTTGCTCATAATAAATCCTAGCGTTTTTTATTAGTAAATTAGGTTAATAGAAAAGAAAAAATTGTAGGTTGTAACTCATTCTTGACTCTGCAAATATGTGAACAAAAAACCTGAAAAAAAAACCGATTGGCTATTGAATTTTCATTTTTTTTATTGCATCATGCTTCGATTATAAAACTACAAAAAAACTTCGTTTAAAGAATAGGAATATGTTTAAAACTTCTAAAATAAATATTAGGGTGCGCTATGGCGAAACCGATAAAATGGGTATTGTTTATTATGGCAACTATCCGTTATATCTAGAACAAGGTCGTACGGAATGGTTGCGCGAACTAGGTTTTAGCTATAAGTGGATGGAAGAAAACTATGTACACTTGCCCGTGGTAAATCTGAATATCGATTACAGAAATCCGTCTTATTATGATGATGTTTTAACTATAGTTACTACATTGAAGAAAATTCCAACTGTGAAGATTGAATTTGATTATAAAATTTATAATGAAAAAGAAAAACTTTTAATTGAGGCAACTACAACACTAGTTTTTATAAACAGTAAAACTGGAAAAATAATGAAAGCGCCAACATATCTTTTAGAAAAATTGGAAGACGTTTCTTAAAATATCTTTTGAAAAAAAGCTGATTAATTAAATTGAAATAACTTCGAAATGGCTTTAATCCAAATCTGGTGTTTTTTTGATGTCAACTTTATAGGTATTATCAAATATTCCTAATACTTTTTCTACATCTTTTCTTCTTACTGAAATTTCGATTTCACAGGTTAGCGCCATTTTCTGATTTATAATTATAAGGTTTTCATCCTTTTCATTTCGGGATATTCGAAATATATTTTAAAAACTTCATCAATGGTTTTTTCTATAATCTTGCTGGTGGTTAAAGCCATACTAGCCGTTGTTTTATAAGCTTGTATAAGTCCGCCAACCCCTAATTTTGTCCCGCCAAAATATCTAACTACTACAACAAGAATATTGGTAACATCAAAGGATTGCAGTTGGCCGTATATTGGCATTCCCGCGCTATTACTTGGTTCGCCGTCATCATTTGCGCGATACATCTTGTAACTTTTCCCAATTTGCCAAGCGTAGCAAAAATGACGTGCGGTGTGATGTTTTTTCTGAAGTTTTTCAATACATATTTTTACATCTTCTTCGGAAAGTACTGGAAAAGCATATCCAAAAAACTTGCTTCCTTTTTCTTTAAAAAGAACCTCTTTTGAAGCCTTTAAAATAGTTTTATATGTATCTTTTTCTAATCCCAAGTTTTCTAAATTTACTCCAAACTTCATTCTCCAGCACCCAACATCCTGCATCCACCATCTTTTTCTACCATTTTCCCAAAGCAATCAAAAAAATGCTAATTACCGCAAGGCCAACACCAATCCAATTTTTGACAAGTAACTTTTCTTTAAAAAAGAGTATTGCAGTTGCAATGGACAAAATTACAATAGCTACATTATTAACCGTAAAAATCCCAGAACTTTCTAAAAAGTCACTTCGCAAAGCCATAACCAAAAAATAGATTGAAAAATAATTGGGAATTCCCAAAGCAATTCCTCCAAAAACATTTTTCAGTTTGAATTGAAATTTTCCATTTAAAATTTGACCAATAATTATAATCGTACCAACACTTGCAGCTGCCGCAAAAACCGTTGCGCTAAAAAGACCGACTTCATTTTCAGCTACAAAACTATCTTCAATATATTTTATACTTGTGTCAATTATCCCGCTTCCCAAAAATACCAAAATAGGAAAGATGAGGTTTTTGGCTTTAATTTTTAAACCGTCTTTGGTTTTAATTGAGGTTAAATAAACGGCAATCAACGCTAAAATAATTCCAACAAACTTGAAAGTACCCAAACTTTCACCATAATATAAAAGACCAAAAATAACCGGAATAGCAACGCTCATTTTAGTAGCTACCGAAGCTGCAGAAATCCCACTTCGCTGTGTTGTAATTGCCATTAAATTGAAGATTAATATAAATAGACAACCAAGTGCAATTGAGTAAAAAAACCAAGGTTCATTTGGTATATCAGAGAAAATAATATCGTGGGAAGTTGATAATAACCCGCAAATGCAGGCAACAAAATAGTTTACAATTATTGCCTGAAAGCTATTAATTTTGAAACGTTTATACAGCTTAAAAACCACCAAGATAATGGTTGAAGATAACACGCTTAAAAGTAAATAAATCACTAAAGTTTATTTTTAAATAGTTGAAGTGTATCATCTCCCAATTTCATCTCTGAAATTTTCGAACCTTTTAATTCCGGCGCTTTCAATCCCTTTTCTAAATTAAAAATTCCATTAAAAATGTAAGCTTCATCCCATAAATTTGCTTCAATAAAACTTTGTAACGTTTTTGCGCCACCTTCAATTATTACAGATTGTATGTTTTTTTTATGCAGAATTTCGCAAATCTGTAAAGGTAAATTTTCAGCGAAGTTGGCAACTTCAAAACTTATATTTTTAACAGCACCCTTTGCCTTTTCGGTAATTACAATTGTTTCGGCAGCTTCGTTGTATAAATTAGATTTTTCAATAATATCCAAATTCCTATCAATAAAAATTCTAACGGGATTTTCACCCGCAAAATTTCGTGCGGTCAAACTTGGATTATCAGTAATCGCGGTATTTTTTCCAACAAGAATTGCATGTTCTTCAGCCCGCATTTTATGGGCATATTGCTGAGAAAATGAATTGCTTATCCAAAAAGGTTTTTTTTCGCTAATTTCAGTTGAATCAGTTTTTGAATTTGGCGCAGTAAATCCATCGGCTGTTTGCGCCCATTTTAAAATAATGTAAGGTCTTTTTTTGGAATGAAACGTGAAAAAGCGTTTGTTGATCTCTAAACATTCAGCTTCCAAAATTCCGATAGTAACATCACATCCAGCCTGCATCAATTTTTGAACTCCCTTACCAGCAACCGCAGGATTTATATCTGTGCAGCCAATCACTACTTTTTTTATGCCTTTTTCAATAATCAAATCTGCGCAAGGTGGTGTTTTGCCATAATGGCTGCAAGGTTCGAGGTTAACGTAGATTGTTGCCTCTTTTAACAAGCTTGTTTCGCTAGCGTTCGCGATTGCATTAACTTCTGCATGTGGTTGTCCTGCTTTTAGGTGAAAACCTTCGCCAATAATTATATCGTTTAGCACTATAACACTCCCAACCAATGGGTTTGGATAGGTTGTTCCCAAGCCATTTTTTGCCAATTGTAGGCAGCGCAACATATATTTTTCGTGTATCTTCACACCCCAAAAATACAGTAATAAGTTTTATGAGCGAGGCTATTATTAGACCAATTCAGCAAAAGGACAATGCACAAATTGCAGCGGTTATCCGAAGTGTTTTAATAGATTTTGGCGTTCCAAAAGTGGGTACAGCTTATGCAGATGCCGCTCTGGATTGTATGTTTGAAACTTATCAAAAACCAAAAGCTATTTATTTTGTGGTTGAAACTGATGGTAAAATTATTGGAGGCGCAGGTATTGCGCAGCTTGATAATTTTGAAGGTAATGTGTGCGAGCTGCAAAAAATGTACTTTTTACCCGAAGTAAGAGGAAAAGGAATGGGCGCAAAAATGATGGTCAAATGTCTTGAAAAAGCAAAAGAATTAAAATTCGAAAAATGCTATCTCGAAACAATGACATATATGAATGCTGCCCAAAAATTATACAAACAATCGGGTTTTAATTATATTGATGGATCAATGGGAAATACCGGCCACTATTCCTGCCCAGTTCACATGTTAAAGGATTTATAGAATAATAAGAATCTAGATTTTTGAACTTAAAAAACGTAAAAGAGAATTTCACAGATAGTCTAAAGGAAATATATCCTTCGGAAGAAATTGATTCATTTTTCAATTTATTGGCTGAATATCATTTAGCATTTACAAGATTTCAAATCAGCTTACATTCAAATTTTGACGTTGAAGAAAATGAAATTTTGAAATTTACCGATGCAGAAAACCGGCTGAAAAATTTTGAACCTATTCAATATATTATAGGAGAAACCGAATTTTACGGCCTTAAATTTAAAGTAAATATGCATACCTTAATTCCGAGACCCGAAACAGAAGAATTGGTGGAGTGGGTTTTAAATAATTCAGAATTCAAAATTCAGAATTCAGAATTGTTAGATATCGGCACTGGCTCTGGCTGCATTGCAATCTCGCTTGCCAAAAATCTTCCAAATTTTAAAGTTTCAGCTTTGGATATTTCTGAAGAAGCTTTAAAAATTTCAGCAGAAAATGCAAAGTTGAATGAAGTAAAAATTAATTTTTTTCATGCTGATATATTGAGAACTGAAACACTTCCAAACTCGTACGATATTATAGTTTCAAATCCGCCATACGTGCGGGAATTGGAAAAGGAATTTATGCAAAAAAATGTTTTGAATTTTGAGCCTGCAACCGCGCTTTTTGTTGAAAATGAAAACCCGTTACTGTTTTATAAAGCCATTTCAAAATTGGCAAAAACGTATTTGAAAGAAAACGGATTGCTCTTCTTCGAGATTAATGAGTACCTTAGTGAAGAATTGATTGAGTTTTTAAAACTTGAAGATTTCAAAAACATCGAGCTAAAAAAAGATATCTATGGAAAATACCGAATGTTAAAATGCAATTTATAACCCTCCGCGAAACTCTGTGAATCTCTGCGTAACTCAGCGTGATAGCTATTACACAGAGTTTCACGGAGGAATCACATAGGTACACAGAGAAAAATGAAATATCTAAACAAAATATGCGTATTCTGCGGAAGCAGTAACGGGAATGATCCACAAATCACAGAAGCCGCAAAACAAACAGGAATCTTCTTAGCAGAAAATAACATTACCTTACTTTACGGCGCCGCCAAAATAGGTGTAATGGGCGAAATTGCAAAGGCAGTTTTGGATTCAAAAGGAAAAGTAATCGGTATAATCCCAGAATTTTTAAAGAAAAAGGAAGTAGTTCATTTAGGCCTTACAGAATTAATAACAACCCAAAATATGCATCAACGTAAAATGAAGATGCAAGAATTAAGTGATGGTTTTATAACGCTTCCTGGTGGCGCGGGCACTTTGGAAGAACTTTTTGAAATATTTACGTGGCTTCAATTGGGTTTACATAATAAGCCAATCGGTTTATTAAACATCAATAATTTTTATAATCCTTTAATTGAAATGCTAGAGAAAATGGTTCAAGTTGGTTTTTTAAGCCAGAATAATTTCAATTTGCTTTTAATCGACACAGACATGCAGAGACTTTTGGATAAAATGAATGATTTCTCAAAAAATCATTATTTAAAGTCGGTAGATTCACAAAAAGCATAAAAAAATAAATTTTCTTTGTTGTAGAAGTTCCAAAACTACGTCGTTTTTGTTTATGGAATCTGCTGTCTTTCCTATATTTGCCCTATGAATATTGAAGCGCAAATAAAAAAACTCCGCGATGAACTTCGCAATCATAATTACACTTATTACGTACTTGATACACCAACAATTTCCGATTTTGAATTTGACCAAAAGCTAAAGCAACTTCAACATTTAGAAACTGAAAATCCACAATTTTTTGATGAAAATTCTCCAACATTGCGCGTTGGCGGTGCGGTTACCAAAAATTTTGAAACTATTCCGCATACCTTTCGAATGTATTCTTTGGACAACAGCTATTCAAAAGAAGATCTCGAAGATTGGGAAAAACGCATTGAAAAAGCGGTTGACGGAAATGTAGAATTTACGTGCGAGCTTAAATATGACGGCGCATCAATTAGTTTGACATATGAAAACGGCAAACTACTAAAAGCAGTAACGCGCGGTGACGGTTTTCAAGGAGATGATGTTACTGCCAATGTAAAAACCATTCGATCAATTCCTTTGCAGTTAAAGGGAGATTATCCGCCGCTATTTGATATTCGAGGCGAAATTGTTTTGCCTTTTGAGGGTTTTGCAAAAATGAATATTGAACGAATTGAAGCAGGCGCAGAACCGTATCGAAATCCTAGAAACACAGCAAGCGGAAGCCTAAAATTACAAGACAGCGCCGAAGTTGCCAAAAGACCTTTAGATTGTTTATTGTACAGTTTGCACGGCGAAAGATTACCATTAAAAACACAATTTGAAGGTTTACAAAAAGCTAGAGATTGGGGATTTAAAGTGCCCGAAGCAGCTAAAATCGCAAAAAATCTTGATGAGGTCTTAGATTTTGTAAATTATTGGGATGTGCACCGCCACGATTTACTGTATGAAACCGATGGTGTTGTTATAAAAGTGAATAATTTGCAGCAACAAGAGGAACTTGGTTACACCGCAAAATCGCCGAGATGGGCAATGGCTTATAAGTTTAAAGCTGAACAGGTTTCTACTGTTTTAAATCAAATAACCTATCAAGTTGGTCGTACGGGCGCAATTACGCCGGTTGCCAATTTAGAGCCTGTTGAACTTGCGGGAACTATTGTAAAAAGGGCTTCATTGCATAATGCAGACCAAATTGCAAAACTTGATATTAGGCAAGGCGATACTGTTTTTGTTGAAAAAGGAGGTGAAATAATTCCGAAGATAATTGGAGTAGATTTTACGTTTCGTGATCTTGATTCAAACCCAACGGAATATATTACCAACTGCCCGGAATGTAATACAAAACTTATAAGAAATGAAGGCGAAGCGCAACATTATTGTCCAAATTATGAAGATTGTCCGCCGCAAATAATTGGTAGAATCCAACATTTTATCTCTCGAAAGGCGATGGATATTGAAGGTTTGGGTGGTGAAACGATAGCGCTTTTGGTTACAAATAAATTGATACATAATTACGCCGATTTATATAAACTTACTGAAGGCCAAATAATTCCGTTGGAACGAATGGCCGAAAAAAGTGCTGAAAATATGATTAATGGTATTGAAGCTTCAAAACAAATTCCTTTCGAGCGAGTTTTATTCGGTTTGGGAATTCGATATGTTGGCGAAACTGTTGCTAAAAAGTTGGCAAAACATTTCAAGAATATTGAAGCTATCAAAAATTCATCCGTGGAAGAATTAATTTCGGTTGATGAGATTGGAGATAGAATTGCCGAAAGTGTAGTAGCATTTTTTTCCGAAGAAAAGAATACTGAAATAGTGAACAGACTAAAGGAATATGGTGTTCAATTAGAGATTTCAGCAGAAAAATTGGCAAATCAGACAAACAAGTTAGCCTCAAATATTTTTGTCGTTTCCGGCGTTTTTCACAAAGTTACCCGAGATGAGCTGAAGAAATTAATTGAAGATAACGGCGGCAAGGTTTCTAGTTCAATTTCTTCAAAAACAAATTATGTGGTTGCGGGCGATAATATGGGACCGAGCAAATTGGAAAAGGCAAATAGCTTAGGTGTGCCAATAATTACAGAAGATAATTTTTTGGAAATGCTATAAATTCGAAAAAATAAAGAAGACTTGTTTATGAAATTGCTGAAAAACTTTTCCAATAAAATAGCGCTTAAAAAAGCTTATAGCTTCAGTAATAATAGAGATTTGTCCAAGCGAAACGACCCAATAAAAACGATAGGGTTTTTAATTGACGATTCCTTTGGCGATGTTAGCGCAAAAATTATTTCGACCTTCAAAAATTATAATCTACACGCAAAAGACATCAAAATATTTACATTTGCAAATTCAAATATGAATGATACAACATCATCTCATAATCAGATAAATGAAAGTCATTTTAGCTTTAGGGGTAAAATTTTAAATGTAGATGCAGAGGCTTTTTCAGATTTACATTTGGATTGTTTGGTTTTCATAAATTATAATCAAAACATCTATTTAAATCTGTTGGCAGCTAAAAGTAAAGCACATTTTAAAATAGGTTTTTTCAACAGTGAAGAATTGTTTTTCGATTTAATTTTTAAAGCTAGATTCGACAAATTTGATAGTTTGATTTATGACTTAACAAAGTATCTGAAAATTTTAAAAAAACTTTAGAAATTGCGAATTATAAAATAGAGTAAAGATGAAAGAATTGATGGGTACTGGCGTTGCGTTAATTACGCCTTTTAATGAGGATTTTTCAATAGATGTTGAAGGGCTTAAAAATGTAGTAGATTTCAATATTAAAAATGGAATAAACTACTTGGTTGTACTGGGGACAACTGCAGAAAGTGCGACGCTTTCAAAAGAAGAAAAACAAGTTGTAATTGATATAATTATAGAAACAACAAATGGCCGTATTCCTCTGGTTTTGGGTATTGGTGGCAATAATACGAAAGAAGTAATGGACGAAATGTCCACGCGCGATCTTTCTGCATTTACGGCAATTTTGAGTGTTTCGCCATATTACAACAAACCAACGCAGGAAGGAATCTATCAACATTTTTCGGCTTTGGCGCAAATTGCACCTAAGCCTATAATTTTATACAACGTGCCCGGCCGGACAGCAAGCAACATGTTGCCGGAAACCGTGATTCGATTGGCAAACGATCACCAAAATATTATTGGAATTAAAGAAGCCGCTGGCGATATTGTGCAAGCAATGAAACTAATTGCAGGTTGTCCAAAGGATTTTCTTATAATTTCTGGTGACGATATGATTACGTTGCCCATGATTTTGGCTGGCGGCGCTGGGGTTATTTCAGTGATTGGAGAAGGATTTCCAAAGGAATTTTCGAATATGGTACAATTGGGGCTTCAAAAAAAGGCCAATGAAGCTTATAAAATTCACTATAAAATTGCTCCTGCTATAGATTATATTTTTGCTGAAGGAAATCCGGCAGGGATTAAAGCAGTCTTTAAAAAGTTAGGAATTTGCGGCGATACGGTAAGATTGCCATTAGTTTCGGTTGGTAAAAACTTACGGGAAAAAATAGATAAGTTTGTGGACTCTTTTTAATTTCGAATTAATTTTGAAGTTAAATATATCAAAATTGAAGTTATACAACAAATCTTCCATTTATTTTCGCCAAGAAATTGTTTTCATACTCTCATTAAAAACACTA
This sequence comes from Aequorivita sp., assembly GCA_965219125.1. Classification (GTDB taxonomy): domain Bacteria; phylum Bacteroidota; class Bacteroidia; order Flavobacteriales; family Flavobacteriaceae; genus JBBSOK01. Next base: position 1,059,257 of record CBDCMO010000002.1, on the reverse strand, counting down.
CTTTTGCACGATGTTTTGTAAAAAAATAACCTATACATTTTTATTTTTAGTCTTAGTAGGTTTGTTGTTGAGCTCTTGTAGCGAATACCAACAAACCTTGAGAGGTGATGATTTGGGCAAAAAATTCTCTATAGCAGACAGTTTGTACAAAGCTGGAAAATATAAAAAGGGCCTAAAATTGATGGAACAGATTGTGCCTTCATATCGGGGAAAACCGCAAGCTGAAAAGTTAATGTTTATTTACGCCAACACTTTTTATAAATTGGGCGATAATTATCTTGCAGGTTATCAGTTTGAACGTTTTGTACAGGCTTATCCAACAAGCGATAGTGCCGAGGTTGCAAGTTTTAGAGGAGCAAAAAGTTTTTACGAACTTTCAAACAGATATTCTCTAGATCAAAAAGAAACTTATAAAGGCTTAGAGAAATTACAGGAATATGTAAATGCTTATCCAGACAGTCCAAATAGAGAAGAAGCAAACGTTTTGGTGAGTGAATTGCAAACAAAATTGGATAAGAAAGACTTTGAAATTGCCAATCAATATTTAAAGATTGGAGATTATATTCAAAATTACAATACGGCGATTGTTGCTTTTGAAAATTTTATAAACGATCATCCCGGTTCTATTTACAGAAAGGATGCTTTTTTTGGACGTTTTAAAGCGGGTTATTTGCAAGCAATAAATAGTTTGCCAAGCAAAGTGAATGAGAGATTGGTAACTGCAAAAACATATTATAATAGCTTTGTTAAATATTATGCTGATTCAGACTTAAAACCTGAAGCTGACAAAATATTGGCAGATATTGAAAAAAGAATGGCAACTAATGCCACAACTGAAGAACCTACAAGTAAATAATACATATTATGGATATCAAGAATACAGAAGCACCTATTAACACAATTACAATTGATAAGAATATCATAGATGCGCCTACCGATAATATTTATGAGGCGATTTCAATAATTTCGAAACGTGCATCTCAAATTAATTCAGATATTAAAAAAGAATTACTTGAAAAATTGGATGAGTTTGCAACATATAACGATAGTTTAGAAGAAATTTTCGAAAATAAGGAGCAAATTGAAGTTTCTAAGTTTTACGAAAAATTGCCAAAGCCACACGCGTTGGCCGTTCAAGAATGGGTAGACAACAAAATTTACTATCGCAATACAGCCGATGAGGTTATTGAAGACTAGTAAAATTTTAATCTCTAATTATTATTTGATTAGAAATATGTGCTAATTTTCCACTATTTCGATTTTAGAGTTCAAAAATATATTGCTTAGGGTTTCGCGTAAAAGTTAGAAACTCTAAGCAATTTTTTTGTTTTTAAATTTTGTTGAATGCTATCATTCTTAATTAAGTATTTTTACAATATTCATAGTAAAAAATTTGATTCATAAAATCTTTTTAAAATAGATTCATTTAAATGTCAGTTCTAATTGGAAAAAATATATTGTTGGGCATTTCTGGTGGCATCGCGGCTTATAAATCTCCGTTAATTGTACGTTTGTTAATTAAAGTGGGCGCAAATGTAAAGGTGATAATGACGCCTTCCAGCAAAGATTTTGTTACGTCGCTTACGCTTTCAACACTTTCAAAAAATGAAGTTTTTTCTTGTTTTACTTCCGAAGAAAATAATTCCGAGCCAACTTGGAACAATCACGTAGAATTAGGTTTATGGGCAGATTTATTTTTAATAGCTCCCGTAACAGCCAATACGTTATCTAAAATGGCGAGTGGAACTTGCGATAATTTATTGCTTGCCACATATCTTTCCGCAAAATGTCCGGTTTATCATGCGCCGGCGATGGATTTGGATATGTACAAACATCCTTCAACAATACATAGCTTCAAGAAGTTAAAGGAATTTGGGAATATTCAAATTCCGGCAGGCGTTGGAGAATTGGCAAGTGGTTTATCGGGACAGGGCAGAATGGCAGAACCCGAGGAAATTGTTGCATTTATTGAAAAGGATCTGCTTCAAAATTTGCCACTTAAAAATAAGAATGTGCTGATTACCGCAGGTCCAACGTATGAAGCAATAGATCCTGTTCGGTTTATAGGAAATCATAGCAGTGGCAAAATGGGTTTTGCAATTGCGGAAAGAGCAGCATCTTTGGGCGCAAATGTAATTTTGATTACGGGTCCGGTTAACGTTAAAACAAGCAATTCATCACTAAATATAATTCCCGTAATTTCTGCTGAAGAAATGTATAATGCGGTGCATCACAATTTCGAAAATATTGATATTGCGATTCTTAGCGCAGCGGTGGCCGATTTTAAACCAACTGAGGTTGCTTCAGAGAAAATTAAAAAATCTGACGGTAAATTAATTTTAGAGCTCGAAAAAACAAAAGATATTTTGGCTTCTTTGGGAACAATAAAAGGAAATACGTTTCTTGTTGGTTTTGCATTAGAAACCGAAAATGAATTACAGAATGCAAAAACAAAGCTTGAAAAAAAGAATTTAGATTTAATTGTGTTAAATTCGCTGAGAGACGAGGGTGCAGGATTTAAAAGCGACACCAATAAAATTACAATAATTGGCAAAGACAATAAACCGTACCCATTTCCTGTTAAACCAAAGGCAGAAGTTGCCAACGATATTTTACAACATATTATAACACTTATAGATGCGTAAATTAATATTTATATTCTCACTTATTAGTAGCCTTTCACTTGTTGCGCAGGAACTTAATTGCACAATAACGATAGATGCGGAGCAAACAGGCCAACCTAACCAACAAGTTTTCAAATCGTTACAAAGTCAATTAACGGATTTTGTAAATAATACAAATTGGACGGACAAGGTTTATAAAAATCAAGAACGCATAGATTGCAGTATGCAATTAATTATCACACAATATGATGGTGATTCCTTTGCTGCAAGTTTGCAAGTGCAATCCTCACGGCCAATTTTTGATTCTACTTATGATTCGCCGGTTTATAATTATAATGACCGCGATGTAAGTTTCAACTATAAAGAATTTGAACCTTTGGCATTTAACGCAAATGTATTTTCCTCAAATTTGGTTTCTGTTTTGGCGTATCACATTTATACAATTATTGGTTTGGATGCAGATACGTTTGCGCCAAGCGGTGGTGAGCCTTATTTTAATATTGCCAAACAAATTGTGAATACGGCAGCCTCCGGAAATTTTAAGGGTTGGAAATCGACAGACGGTAACCAATCTCGTTTTAAATATAACGATGCGGTAATTTCACCAGTTTACAAAGAGTTTCACGAAGCGCTTTATTTATATCACCGCAAAGGTTTGGATTTGCTTTCTGTAAACCAAAAAGATGCGAAGAATACTATAATTGATGCAGTAAAAAAATTGAAGGATATTAATGACAGAAGGCCAAATTCTTTTTTGGTAAGAACATTCTTTGATGCGAAAAGCGATGAGATTGAATCTGTGTTTAGTGGTGGGCAAGGCGTAGATATTGCGCAATTTGTTGAAAATTTAAATAGAATTGCACCAACAAAACGTACAAATTGGAGCGCAATAAAAATTTAAAACATTGGCTTTACAGCTTGTATAGTACTTAAATCTTCGGTATTTTAGAATCACTTTTTCAAATTTTTGGAAAGGACACGCTTAAAATTTGATAACACAACTAACAATAAAAAATTACGCCTTAATAGATGACGTTCAACTTACGTTATCTTCAGGGCTTACTATTATTACAGGCGAAACAGGTGCTGGTAAATCTATAATTTTAGGCGCACTGGGACTTTTATTGGGTAAAAGGGCAGATGCAGCTAGCGTTAAAATTGCAGATAAAAAGTGTGTAATTGAAGGTCATTTTTCAATTTCAGGTTATAATCTAGAGACCTTATTTTCTTCGAATGATCTCGATTTTGAAGAACAAACAATCGTGCGAAGGGAAATTTTGCCTGGCGGAAAATCACGCGCTTTTGTAAACGACAGTCCAGTTTCATTGAATCAATTACAAGCTGTAGCCCCATTTTTGGTAGATGTACATAGCCAACATGAAACACTTGAATTGGTGCGTGAAGATTTTCAAATGGAAGTGATAGATGCTTTGGCGAACAATGCTGAGAATCTTCAAAAATATGTTGTTGCATTAAAATTTTTTCAACAAATAACGAAACAATTAGATTCTGCAAAATTAAATAGGGAAGAAGCCAATAAGGAATTGGATTACAGTACGTTTTTATTACAAGAATTAGAAGTTTTGAATCTCTCTAAAATTAATCAACCTCAATTAGAAGAAACCTTTGAAACATTGAATAATACCGAAATTATTGAAGAATCTTTTTCACGAGTTATTCAGTTATTTACCGAAGATCAAATTGGCACGTTAGAGTCTGCAAAGGAGGCAAGAAAAAAACTTTCACGGATTAAAGATTTTTCAACTTCGTATGATGATGCTTTTAAAAGGTTAGATAGCAGCATTATTGAATTGGAGGATTTGTTAGATTCTGTCAATAATTTATCTGAAAAAGTTCAGGCAGATCCAGAAATGCTTCAGCAGATTAAGGAAACGCTTCAATCACTTTATAAAGTTCAGCAAAAACATTCCGTTTCTTCGGTTGAAGAATTATTAGAAATTCAAAATTCACTTTCGCAAACGGTTGAAACCACGCATCAACTTGATGCTGAAATCAAGGAATTGGAAGCTAAAATAGAATTGCTGACTATTCAGATTTCTGAACAAGGTTTAATTATTTCCGAAAGTAGAAAAGGCGCTATTCCAATTCTAAAAAAAGCAATAGAAGAATATTTGGTAGATTTAGGATTGCCAAATGCGAGATTTGAATATCAATTAACGCATAGCGAACAATTCAGAAAAAACGGGACTGATTCTTTGGAAGTACTTTTTACAGCCAATAAAGGTTCAGAAATGGGCGCGTTAAAAAAGGTGGCTTCGGGAGGAGAAATGAGTAGAATAATGCTCGCCACAAAAGCTATTTTGGCAAAATATCAAAACCTGCCAACCATAGTTTTTGATGAGATTGATACAGGCGTATCGGGAGAGATTGCTAACAAAATGGCGAATATAATGCTAGAAATGGCTTCAAATATGCAAGTTATTAGTATAACACATTTACCTCAAATTGCGGCAAAAGGCAAAAATCACATCAAAGTTTATAAGGAAGACTTGGATAATATTACCCAAACCCGAATAAAACAATTAACGCCCGAAGAGCGTATAAATGAAATAGCACAAATGTTGGGAGGCTCTAAAATAACAGATGCGGCACTTGCAAACGCAAAAGAATTATTAAATTAACAGTATCTTTGAGATAGGGTTATAATTTTTTAGAATATTTAAAAGTTGATATAATATATAGGTATAAATTTTTTAAGATATAAAATATGAATTACAATTTACTTAAAGGAAAACGCGGAATTATATTTGGAGCTTTAGACGCGAATTCTATTGCTTGGAAAACGGCAGAAAGGGTGCACGAAGAAGGGGGGAAATTTGTTTTGACAAATGCACCAATTGCAATGAGAATGGGTCAGATAAAGGAATTGGCCGATAAAACCGGGGCTGAAATAATACCTGCCGACGCAACAAGTGTTGAGGATTTAGAAAATTTAGTAACAAAATCAACCGAAATTTTAGGAGGAAAAATTGATTTCGTGCTTCACTCTATTGGTATGTCTGTTAATGTTCGTAAAGGAAATCACTACACAGATCAAAATTATGCATATACGCACAAAGGTTGGGATGTTTCGGCAGTTTCATTTCACAAGACTATGCAAGTGCTTTATCAAAAAGATGCTATGGCAGAATGGGGTAGTATAATAGCATTAACATATATGGCATCGCAACGGGTTTTTCCGGATTATAATGATATGGCAGATAATAAGGCATATCTGGAATCAATTGCCAGAAGTTTTGGATATTTCTTTGGAAAAGATAAAAAAGTTAGGGTGAACACTATTTCACAAAGCCCAACGCCAACCACAGCTGGCCAAGGTGTGAAGGGTTTTGATGGGTTTATAACTTATGCAGAAAAAATGTCTCCACTTGGAAATGCAACAGCATTAGATTGCGCAAACTATACAATTGTTATGTTTAGCGATCTTACAAAAAGGGTCACGCTACAAAATTTATATAATGATGGTGGTTTCTCTAATATGGGAGTGAGCGATGCTGTAATGTCTACTTTTATGGATGAGTAAGAAAAATATCTATATCACAAAGTCCCAATTTTGAATTTTTTAAAATTGGGACTTTTTTTTTGTTATAGTTGAAAATCATTTCATTTAATTTTAAAAATTTAGAGTATGTTAATGTTTGCCAAAATCTAAGATTTTGTATATCCAAGATTTAACACATTACATAAATTAATTTCTAGGAATTAATTAGGTATTTAAGTTATTTTTAATACTTTTATAATAATATTAACTAAATATTTTTAACTATGAGAAAAATTACATTGTTAGCTTTGGCAATGACCTGCTTTGTTGGGTTTGGCCAAAATTACAACCAGCTGAAGGTAAGTGATATGCAGGCAGCTCCAAAATCACAATCGATTACGCAAAAGTCTTCGATTGCAGAAAGAACGGCAAATTCTGCCAATCAGCCTGCTTCATTAAGCAATAATAAAGCGCTATCAAAGGCGCAATTAGTTGCACAGGCTCAAGCTCTTACAGATGCAAATAGATCTGCATCATTTGCCGCAGAAACGGCAAAATTCAATGCGCGTACTTCAAATGGTACGGTTTCTTCTGTTAACTTATTGGAAAATAAGGTGGCACAAAGAATTGTATTTCCAGAACCTTACTGTGGACCTCTTTTGTTTCCAAATGTAGAACCAATAACAAGAGTTGTTATTGCTGGAATTGATAATGTTTCTCCAGCTCCAACTGGCGGTACGGCTCATCAGGATTTTACAGCTGTTATTGGTAATGTTGATCCGTCAATGTCTTATCCAATTGCATTGGAAGGTAATACTGATGGTACTGCTTTTACAAACCGTTTTGTTGTTTTTGTAGATTGGAATCAAGATGATGATTTTGCTGATGCTGGCGAAACGTATGAAATTACCAATCTTCTTGTTGGTTCAACAGGTACAGATGGTATGCAGGCAACAGGCATGATTGCAGTTCCAGCAGATGCTATGGCTGGCGCAACTAGAATGCGTGTTAAAAAGATTTTTGGAACTACAAACTATCTAATGCCATGTATGGGTACAACCTTCGGTCAGGCCGAAGACTATACTCTTATGGTTAGCGGAACAACTGCAGTTTTCCCAGCACCATATTGTGGGCCTCTTGCCTTTACAAGCAACGTAGAGCCTATCACAAGAGTATTGTTTGCAGGAATAGATAATGTATCTCCAGCTGCAACTGGTGGCGAAGCACACCAAGATTTTACCGCTATTGAAGGTGATGTTGTTGCTGGAATGAGCTATCCAATTGCTTTAGAAGGTAATACTGATGGACCTTTTACAAACCGTTTTGCAGTTTTTGCAGATTGGAATCAAGATGATGATTTTGCTGACGCCGGTGAAACTTACACTATTACAATGACAATAATAGGTTCTACAGGAACCGACGGTATGCAAGCAACAGGTATGATAGCTGTTCCTGCTGATGCTTTAGCTGGTTCAACTAGAATGCGTGTTAAGAAAATTTTTGGAACTACCAATTATTTAGACCCTTGTTTAGGTACAGGTTTCGGCTCAGCTGAAGATTATACATTAAATGTTACAGCCGGTGGTGGTACTGGTGGAGGAAACTGTGATCTAATTGCAACTTTGGAAGATGATGCAACCAGCACTAATACTTGGGCAAGACCTTTTGCTGATGGCACTTGTTGTTCAGGTTTAGGTCCAGTATCATATCATGTTTATGGCCCATTTACTGTTGATGTAGCTGGAGCTTATACTTTTGATACTACTACTGACGGTTTTGACAGCTTCTTATTTCTTTATATGACTGCTTTTGATCCTTTAGATGTAACTACAAATTTTGTAGCTGGTGACGATGATGGTCCTGGAGGACTAACCACTTCTCAAATTCTTGATGCACCTTTAGCAGTTGGTACGGACTATTATCTTGTGACAACAGCCTTTGCTGCTGGTGATTTTGGCATGTTCACCAATACTATTACAGGTCCTGGTACAGTTACTTGTGGCGGTGGTACAGGTGGCGGAGATAATGATACTTGTGCTGATGCTACTGCAATAGCGTGTGGTGACATTGCAGCGGGTGATACTTCTGACAATACTGACACAGGAGGTTTTAATGCTAGTAATGATGAATGGTTTAAATTTACAGGTACTGGTATAGCACAAAATGTTACTTTATCATTGTGTGATGGTTCAACTGCTTTTGATTCAATTATTACTGTTTATGATTCTTGTGGCGGTACTCAAGTTGCAAATAATGATGATTTCTGTGCTTTACAATCTCAGGTAACTTTTTCATCTGATGGTACTTCAACATACTACATTGCTGTAGAAGGATTCTTAACAGCAGCTGGCCCATTCTCTATGGCAGTTACGTGTGTGGATATTGTGCCACCATCTGGTTGTGGTGTTGCAAATACTGGTACTTTAGAAAACGGTAAGAGTTTTACAAATAACTTAGGTAGAATAGTTGCACACGATGTAACGGTTCAGGATGGTGAAATATTCAAACTTGAATCTGTAAATCTAAATGCATTTATCGGTCCAGCTGGTGCTGGTGTAACGGCGGCATTTGTTGATTTTTATGTTTATGAGGATAACGGAGGTACTCCGGGTGCTCCATTAGCTGGTTATCCAGTAACTGGATTATTGCCAACTAGTCAAGATCCTGTAGGTGTTGCATTTGGTTTCCAATTATATGATGTAGAATTAGATGTAGACGATGTTGATTTACCAGGCGTAGTTGGTTCTACTACAGTATATTGGATTGGTGTCTCTTTAGAGGCAACTGATGCATCTAACACTTTCTGGGAAAACTCTACTGCTGGCACAACTGGTTTCGGAGAAGCTTATGACGATGGTCTTGGCGGCGGTTTCGTGATAGATCCTACTTTAGAAGGAGTGTATGACATTGCTGGTACTTGTAGACCACTTGGTACTACAGGTGGTGGCTGTACTGCGGGTACTTATACTGATAGAGCTGCTTTTGAAGCTGCATTTGGTGGTACACTTACCAATGAGGATTTCACAGGTGGTCCAACTGCAATCTCTGGTTGTGATGGTCCATTTAGCTCTGCTGGTAACAGCTGTTTCCCAGCTGGTGTTCTTGAACCTGGCTTCGAGGTAACTTCTAGTTCAAATGAGGTAGATCCTACTGTATTTGCTCCTACTGGTTTTAGTGTAAATACTTCAAACATTGTTGGTGCCAATTTATTTGCTTCTTACACAATCATAAATTTCCCAGGAAATGATATGAATGCTGTCGGATTTGATCTTTATAGTTTAGTAAGTGGATCTCCAGTAGATGCTAGAATATTCGGCACAGGTGGTACTCTTATTGAAACTATTACACTAGATGTAACCTCTCAAGGTCCAGTATTCTTCGGGTATGTTTCAGATCAAGTTATTACAAGTGTAGAACTTGAGGATTTAGGAGGTACTAACGCAGAGCTTATTGGTCTTTTGGCATTTGGTTCTTGTGATACTGCTGGTGTAGAAGATAATGTATTTACAGATTTCTCTTTCGCTCCAAACCCTGCAACAGATTTCTTAAGCTTGCGCGCTGCAGGTAATATTGAGTCTGCTACATTGTTTAATTTGTTAGGTCAAAAAGTAATGAATGTTACTATTAATAGTAATACTTCAGAACTTAACCTTTCTGGATTAGCAACTGGAACGTATATTATGAAAGTTTCTATAGACGGTCAATTGGGTACTTACAAAGTAATCAAAAGATAATCTATAATTTAATTTAAGCTTATAAAGCCATCCGTTATGCGGGTGGCTTTTTTTTTGATTATTTTTGTGAAATGCAGCGGTACTATTCTTTTGTAATCCCAGTATTTAACAGACCTCGTGAGATAGAAGAACTTTTGGAAAGTTTTTTATTTATGAAATTTGACCGTGAATTTGAAATTGTAATTATTGAAGATGGCTCTACCCTAAAAGCTAACGAAATTGTAAATTCATTTAAAGATAAACTGAATCTTTCCTATTTCGAAAAAACAAATTCTGGACCCGGCAGCTCCCGAAATTATGGAATGGAGCGAGCAAAAGGAGATTACTTCATTATATTAGATTCAGATGTTTTAATTACGCCGAATTATCTAAATACTGTTGATGATTTCTTAAACAACAATTATACAGATTGTTATGGCGGAGCTGATGCCGCAGATAAAAGTTTTACAAAATTGCAAAAGGCAATAAATTATGTGATGACTTCATATCTAACAACTGGCGGTATAAGAGGAAGTTCAAAAAGTGTAATCAACTTTGAGCCACGCAGTTTTAATATGGGTATTTCAAAAAAGGCTTTCTTAAAAACGGAAGGGTTCGGGAAAATACACCCAGGCGAAGATCCAGATTTAAGTGAACGTATAAAAAAAGCTGGATTTACAACGGCCTTTATTCCAAACGCAATTGTTTATCATAAACGTAGAATATCATTAAAATCTTTCTATAACCAGGTGAAAAAATTTGGCCTTGTACGGCCAATCTTAACTTCGTGGCATCCAAAAAATAATAAACTCACATTTTGGTTTCCGACCTTTTTCGTCTTTTTTGTTTTGGTTAGTTCTTTCTGTGCTTTGCTCATTCATCGGTTATTAATTATTCCATTGGGGCTTTATTTGTCAATTATTTTTATCGGTTCGATTCTTAAAAATAGAAGTTTCATTACTGGCTTGCTTACCATTTTGGCTTTATTTATTCAGTTTTTTGGATATGGTTTGGCTTTTTTAAAGAGTACAATCTATATAAATTGGTTAAAAAAAGATCCGACTAAAATATTTCCGAAGTTATTTTTTACCTAATTTTAGCAAAAACGGTTGCCGTATGTCCAATATATTCATTAGAAATTTTAAGAAAACCAAGATAAGGGTATTCTTATTTTTCTTATTTATTGCAATCATTTTTTGGGTACTCACTAAATTTAGCAGAGAATATACAGCTGCTGTTGAAGCGCAAATAGATTACACAAGTATTCCGGAAAACGTAACGCTTTCACCGCAAAATAAGCGTACAATTTCTTTTGAAGTAACTGCAAACGGTTTCGATTTTTTAATCTATCAATTTAATAAGCCTCATATTTCTGTTAGCGTCTTAAAATATTATGACGAGGGCAAAACAAAGTTATATATTTCAAAAGATGAATTAATTGGTATGATTGCTACACAACTTACCAAAAGCCTATCTGTGCAAAATCTATCAGTTAATGAACTAACCATTTACTTGGATAAATTGATTTCTAAAAAGGTACCGGTACAACTAAAGTCGGATTTGGGATTCAAAAATGGATTTAAGGTTATAGACTCTATTCGAATAAAGCCCGATAGTATAACCATATCTGGGCCCTCAGAAGTAATTAAGAATACAAAAATGGTAGAAACGAAGGTTTTTGCTTTACAGGATATTGATAAATCTTTTTCTTCAAAAGCTAAAATTTTAAAATACGAAGATAAGGCACTAACGTATAGTCCAGATGAGGTTTTGGTAAGTGTTATGGTGGACGAGTTTTCTCAACAAGAAGTAACTGTACCAATTATTGTAATTAATCTGCCGCCTTCAAAATCCATCAAAATTATTCCTCAAAATATTACGGTAACCTTCGATGTTTCACTCAAAAATTTCAGCGATATTTTAGATAAGTCTTTTAGGGTAGTTTGTGATTTTAATGAAAGAAATTCCGATGAAAACTTTATGACGCCAAAGTTGGTTCAACAACCCAAAGAAATTAGAAATGCTGAATTAAGTTCAAAAAAAATAGACTTTTTACTCTTCAAATGAAAATTATTGGTTTAACCGGCGGAATAGGAAGTGGTAAAACTACTGTCGCAAAAATGTTTGCCAATCTTGGCGCACCTATTTATATAGCCGATGATGAAGCGAAAAAATTAACAAATCTATCCCAAACTATTAAAACCGAACTTACCAAACTTTTGGGAAATGAAGCCTATGTTCACGGAAATTTAAACAGAACATTTGTTGCCTCTAAAATTTTCAATGATAAAATCCTATTGGAAAAAACCAACAAAATAATTCATCCGGAGGTTAAAATTCATTTTGAACAATGGATAAAAAATAAAGACTTTCCCTACTGTATAAAAGAAGCTGCAATATTATTTGAAAATGGAAGCTATTTAGAATGTTCTTCAACCATATTGGTTTTAGCACCTTTAACAATTCGAATTCAAAGAGTTATGGACAGAGATAATGTAACGGAAAAGGAGGTAATAGCTAGAATTAAAACGCAGTGGTCTAACGCTAAAAAACGAAAATTTGCAGATTTTATAATCCGAAACGATGATTTGGAAGAAGTTGAAAAGCGCGTTATAAAACTCCACAAAAAATTTAGCGAATAAACATTCCCAATCTACACGCAATCTACTGTTAACATTTGGTTAAATGGAACTTTATGTAAATGTTAAAATATTACATTTGGGGAATGAACAAAAAACTTTTCGTCCTATTAATAGCTCTTATGAGCTTGTCATTATTAGGTATAATTTTTGTTCAAGGTTATTGGATATCAAATGCTTACAAAACTAAAGAAGAGCAATTTAGTGTAAATGCAAAACAGGTTTTAGTTAGTGCAGCCAGAAAAATTGAATTACAGGAAATTGAAAAATACTATCGCGCCTACAGTATTTTGGCAGATAGTATGAAGGTGCCAGACGAAATGTCTTTTACAGAGTTATTGTATAAAACTCAAAACGATACCAAAAATGAAACCTACATTTTTTCCGATGGTATTTTAGAACAAGATTATAAACTATCCTCTGGCTTTTTTGATACACAGATTGATACTATTCAATTCAAAAAAATTACGAATAAGCAAGTTAAAACCAGTATTATTAAAGGTGTTGATGGTAGTAACTTAACAACAAAGCGTGAAGAAAGTTTTAGCAGATTACGAGATTATGAGCGAAATCAATTTGAGTTGGCATATAGTCGCATTGTTGCAAAAACCCCAATTCATAAAAGATTAACCGCACAACAGATTTCCTTGAGCTTACAAAAAGAAATGGAAGATAGAGGTGTAAATGCAAAATTTGAATTTGCTGTTTATGATAAAAACTTATCTACCAAAGTACGAAGTAACAGGTTTCAACAAATAAATGAGAAAACGTATAGCGTGCCAATCTTTGAAAACGAAAAAGAAAATGTTGGCTATACACTAAACGTGAATTTCCCTGAAAAACAAAAATTGGTGTGGAATTCTATATTGGGAATGGCTATTCTTTCATTGGTTTTTACCGCAGTAATAATTTTGGCATATAGTAGCGCAATTTCACAAATTTATAAGCAACGTCAAATCTCACAGATAAAAAGTGATTTTATCAATAATATGACGCACGAGTTTAAAACTCCAATTGCAACAATTAATTTGGCTCTTGATTCACTTAAAAATCCGAAAGTAAAGGACAATAGGGAATTTTTAGAACGATACTTGGGTATGATTCGCGATGAAAATAACCGAATGCATACACAAGTTGAAAATGTTTTGCAAATTAGTAAGCTTGAAAAAAACGAACTCGATTTACCAAAAGAAGTTTTATCACTTCACGATTTAATTATAGAGGCTGTTTCTCACGTTAACTTAATTGTTGAAGATAGAAATGGTTATACAAAAACACATTTTGGCGCGCTTAAAAGTTCAATTCTCGCAAACCCTTCACACTTTAGTAATGTGATTGTTAATATTCTTGACAATGCCATTAAATATTCTGAGGGCGAACCGAAAATTGATATTTATACTGAAAATGTTCGTAACAGCGTAATATTAAAAATAAGGGATCAGGGAATGGGAATGACCAAAGCTGTCCAACATAAAATATTTGATAAATTTTATCGCGAGGCAACGGGCGATATTCACAACGTGAAAGGTCACGGTCTTGGTCTGTCTTACGTAAAACGTATTCTTGACGATCACGATGCTGAAATCACCGTAGATAGCGAGAAAGGTAAAGGAAGCACCTTTATTATAAAACTACACTTAATATCATAATAAAATGGAAACTGAAAACAAAAAAATCTTATTGGTCGAAGACGATCCAAACTTTGGTACTGTCCTAAAAGACTATCTTGCAATGAACGATTACAACGTTACCCACGCCAAAAATGGAATGGAAGGTTTTGAAAAATTTAAAAAAGATGATTACGATCTGTGCATTCTAGATGTAATGATGCCGTATAAAGATGGTTTTACACTTGCCAAGGAAATACGCGAAAAAAATGAAGACGTGCCAATCATTTTTTTAACAGCGAAAGCAATGAAGGAAGATGTATTGAAAGGTTACAAAGTAGGGGCGGACGATTACTTAAATAAACCTTTTGATAGTGAAGTATTGCTAATGAAAATAAAAGCAATCATCCAGCGCAAAGCAACCGATAGTATTGCTGACAGTAAGCAATTTGAATTTCAGGTTGGGCACTTTTTTCTGAATTCAAAACTGCGATTTTTATCATATCGAAAAGGTGATCCTATTAAACTTTCACCAAAAGAAAATGAACTTCTTAGATTGCTTGCATTACACAAAAACGATCTTATGCCGAGAGAACTGGCATTAACTAAAATTTGGAGAGATGATAACTATTTTACTTCTAGAAGTATGGATGTTTACATTGCCAAACTGAGAAAATACTTAAGCACGGATGATGATGTTGAAATTATAAACATTCACGGCGAAGGTTTTAGATTAGTAGTAAAAAGTGAAGTTGAAAACTAACATTTAAAAATTATTAAGTGTATTGAAAAAGGTTGCTCAAATTTAATTGGGCAACCTTTCTATATTTATAACCAATCACAAATCAAACCTTAACTTTGCAAGCGGCGGTTATAAAAATTTATAATACATTTTATCTTTTATGAATGCTTCCAGAACTACTATCGTTGGCGGTCGTTTCTTTTGGGTTTCCATAATAATTAACTTCACCACCGCTACTTGCTTCACTGTCTATTCTATCTTGTACGTAAACCGTTATGTCGCCACCGCTTGAAGCATCTGCTTTTGCGGTTGCTACCTTTAAATTTTCTCCGTCAATTTCGCTACCACTACTTGCTTTTGCAATAAGTTGTGCAGCTTTGCCCGATACTGTAATATCTGCTCCACTGCTAGCTTTCAGATTTACTTCTTTTGCAAAAATATCTGCTTCTAAACTTGCGCCGCTGCTTGCTTCCAGAGTTAAGGTCTCATTTTTTAATTGACCCATAACTTTTATTTCTGAACCGCTACTTGCATCAATGTTGCTTACGTTTTTATACGTTACATATACTTTTTTTGTTGCATTTCCAGATAAGTTTTCATCTGTAGTAATTTCTAGCCTACCATTGGAAATGGAAACTATAATATTCTTTTGAAGATTTTCGTCACTCTCAACTTCAATTATATTAGATTCTCCTTTTGATAAAATAATCTCTAGTCCGCGGCTTCCTTTTACTTGGTCAAATTCTTCAGTTATGTTGCGTTGTTCTTTAATTACGTTTCCGTTACCACTTTTGCCGTCTCCAATATTAAATTGGCAGGAACTGAATGTGGCAAGTGAAAGAATTAGCAAAATTGATATTTTTATTAGTTTCATAATAATATATTTGGTTTTAGTTAGTTGGATTTAGTTAACCGCCGATTTTTATATTTACGGTGTCTTTACTGTTTTGTACTTTAATTTCTAAGCCTTCTCCATCTAATTTAATGTGATTTTTTTCCTCTTTAGCTGTTTTTTGAAATTGGCCATTATCTTTTAATTTTGAATTTACTTCATCTTCCCAACTTGCATTGTTAGAATCAACAGTGGATAATGAATCTGAAATTTCTTCGTTTACTTCATCTTCAAGTGTATTTTCGTTATCATTAATTATATCTGCCGGGCAATCCAGACATTCACTTTCATTTTGAAGAATACGAACATAATGTCCTACTTGTTTATAACCCGAATTATCATTTTCGGAGAAACCCTGAATAAATGATTTTGCATTTTCTTCGGAATAAACTATCGTGCCAACGGGTAAATAAATGAAAATGTCAATTTCTTGCTCTCTAAATTTGTTTGCCGGATTTGTTAGAAAAAAGCCGTTTAAATTTAATTTATCTCCTTTCAGAACATATTCATATTTAATATCTTCAGCATTTTTCTTGGCTTGTAAAAAACTGTTTCCTTCCGCCTTTTTCTCTATTTCAATTCTGCCAATACTATCATTTGTACTTCTAATGTGTACTGCAATATTGTTTGAATACAACTGCTTTTGCTGGTTTGTGTCGTATTTAATGTTCATTTCGCTATCTCTGTAAACCTCTCTTTCGTAAGTTGCATCTGCTAGCATTGCTATTTGTAGCGTATCGCCAGTCTTTACATTTAGATTGTTTTGTACTAAAAATTGACCGTCGTAAGCCCTTTCAGTTGCTAAGCGCATTCCTAAAATTCCGAGGCCAATAAGTGACGCAATCCAAACTAAAAGCAACACTATTTTTGCTGGTCTGCCTATAGATTTTAAATTGGTTACCAATAATTTTAAACCTAAAATAAGTAATACGAAAAATGGGATGCCAACGGCCAACATACTCAAGATAGATACCAGCCAAATGGGTGCGTTGGTTACGTTGGCAATTTCTACATAATCCATTATCTCTCCTGTGCCCCAAATATCGATGCTTCCAATGGTGAAGAACCCAACAACTAGAGAAATTAATACGCCAATTGCTATTAATATTACGAACACGCCTATTACTTTGCCCAATACTTTAAAAATGGTAACAAAAAGCGTGGCTAACGTATCAAAAAAACCAGCCGTTCCTTGTTTTATTTGACGACCATATTTATCGTAATCCATATTTTTTACTCTGTCAGCTACATTCTCGTATCCTTCTTTAAACTTTTTTTCAATATTCGAAATATTGATGGGAACGCCAGTCATCTTCAATTTTTCTGAAGTGGTTTCAGCGGCAGGAACAATAATCCAAAATAAAATGTAAACAAGAATTGGTGATCCAAAACCGGCAATTACCAAAAGCACCCAGCTTAAACGAACCCAGATTGCATCTATTCCAAAATAATGACCAATTCCTGAGGAGACACCGCTCACTATTTTATTGTCTATATCACGAAACAATTGCTTGTGTCCAGCGTTGGAAAGTGAATTTCTGTACGATTTTTCAGTTGTTGGTTCATCTTCAAAAATTTCTTCATCTACACTATAATCTTCAGGTTGTCCCATAACCGCGATTACTTCATCAAGCTCTTTTAATGAAACAACTTGGGCAGAACTTGCAACTTTTTCGGAAAATAATTCGGCAATTCTTGCTTCAATATCCTTAATTATTTCATCTGCACCGATCGGGTCTTTTATTGAGGCTCTAATAGCATCAAGATATCGTGTTAACTTGCCAAAAGCGTCTTCATCTATGTGGAAAAGGGTTCCGGCTAAATTTATGTTTACTGTCTTTTTCATTTTGTTTAGTTTTGGCTGGTTACTTTATTTACCGCTTGGCGTAATTCGTCCCAAGTGGTGTCTAATTCTAGTAAAAATTGTTTTCCGGTTTCGGTGAGGTCGTAATACTTTCGTGGCGGTCCGCCAGTACTTTCTTCCCACCGATATGCTAGCAATCCCGCATTTTTCAGTCTGGTTAATAACGGATAAATTGTACCTTCAACCACCAGCATTTTTGCATCTTTTAGCGTATCCAAAATGTCTGATGTATATGCTTCGCCATCTTTTAAGATAGAAAGAATGCAGTACTCTAGCACTCCTTTTCGCATCTGCGCTTTTGTGTTTTCAATATTCATATTTCAATTTTTTATAATTCTAGTTGTTTCTTCCAGAAAACCTAAATTGTTAAGATCTGCTTTACAATGTAGCTGCTGTTCGCAGATTATAGTGTTAGTTTGCGCAACGGTCTCATTGCTGTGCGCTGCTTCTGCACTTAAAATGCTGAGTACAAATGCAAGTAATAGGTTAAATAAATTGCTCATTTTTTGATTGATTAAGTTGATTAGTTTTGATGAATGGTATGCAAAATGGATATTTGTAATTCTCTCCTCTATTTGCGTGAATGCTTGCGTTTATTACCGCATAAAGTTCAAAAAATAATAGTCCTAAAAATAGCAGTCCGACAATTGCGCCCAGTACTATGTATCCTGAAATATTCTTTATTTCAGAAAGTTGAATATTATGGTTACTTCTATCAAACAATTCAATTAAATTAATAAAATCTCCTGCCATTATTATTACAAATGGGATACATAATATTCCAATTAAAAGCATATAAACTAAAATGCTTAATTGAAAATTAATTGCCTGCTTTCCGTGTTCATCTACAAAAATATTGTCTCTATTTGTTGTCCATAATAGTATAGGAGCAATAAAATTTCCGAAGGGAATAAAATATTTTGAAAATGTAGAAAGATGAATAAGTGCAGCAACATTTTTGTTACTTGCCGTTATTGAAAGGGTGTTATTTGGTGATATAGTTTCCATAGCTTATTAATTTCTTATACAAATATATGTCTTAAAAAAGGTAGTGTGTTACGCATAGTACTAAAATTAACATAAAATTAACTTCTTATTATTTTGATAAATTTAATTTATAAGGTTTTAATTAATTGTATATCAACTCAATACAATATTATTCTGTCTATTTATATCTTTATAAATTTAAAAATATTTTTGAATGAGTAATTTGCTATCTTAGTATTTTAGCTTTTATATCAGAAGAATCTTTGCCAATTTAGAATATATTCGTATTCTTTTTTCAATATAATAATATCTTCGTGCAGACGCTTTTAGTTATGAAACTTACCAACGGAAAGATAAATACTTTTTTAATGCTCAAATTACCAGCTGCATATTTTTGTGGGGTTCGGGTTAAAAGTATTTCTCAAGAGGAATGTATTACCACAGTTAAATATAGATGGATTAATCAGAATCCTTTTAAAAGTATGTTTTGGGCAGTACAAGGAATGGCGGCAGAATTAAGTACCGGAACTTTGGTAATGAAAAAAATTAAGGAAAGTGGTTTGGCAATTTCTATGCTGGTTGCAAATAACAAAGCTACTTTCACCAAAAAAGCGAAAGGCAGAATAATATTTACGTGCAACGATGGCAAAAAATTACAAGATGCAATAAATTTATGCATAAAAACAAATGAAGGCCAAACGTGCTGGATGCTTGCCGAAGGCAAAGATGAAAAAGATGATTCGGTAAGTGTATTCGAATTTGAATGGACGCTAAAAGTAAAATTATCTAAATAACGATTTTAGCAATTTGAACCTTCTATTTTTTTAAAATCAATGTTTTACACAATTAATTCAAAATTTACTTTTTCTGTGTTTATAATTTTAGATTAACTATTATTTATTTTTTTGAAAAATATAAAGGTGCGTCAATTTTTTCACTATCTTTAAAAAACAAAAATCAAAAGCCTATTCAACACTGCTACTTAAACCAAATTAATTAAGTTAACAATGGCTAGAGCAATGTACGATTATACCAAAGCTGTACTTAGCAAAGTAAGTTTTGATGTTAATTTGTTCTGCAAAGAGTTAAAAAAAGCATTAACCCGTTTACTCCCTTACGAAGTTGAGGAGCTAAGAATTTGGGTTAATTCTCTCATACAGCAGAACCCACAGTTAAATCAATGTTTGATTTATCTTAATCCTTGAAAAAGAAAAAATTCCCTTCAATGATATTTGAAGGGAATTTTTTTGAAGAACAATATCTTCCTATTTTTTGGAAAGTGGACTTATTATTTTCACATCCTGAAATGCAATTGCGCCTCTTATTACCCCGGCAATAACGTCTTGTAGTGCATTTATTATTTGCATCTTTAATTCACTTTTATTATAGATTAAACTCACTTCTCTTGCTGGCGAAGGCTCTTGAAAATATCTCAAATTTATTTTCATATTTTCTCCAAGATCCAATGTGTGCAAATAGGGTAAAAGTGTCATACCCAAACCTTCATTGCTCAGTTTTATAAGTGTTTCAAAACTACCGCTTTGCAGTTGGAAAGATTCATTGTTGTTTTTTGAAGTCTTGCATAAATTAATTACGCCGTCCCTAAAACAATGGCCGTCTTCCAATAGCAAAATATCTTCCAAATCAAGATCAGTACTTTCAATTTTTTTATGATTATGAAGTCTATGATTTTGTGGAATATAGCCAACAAACGGTTCGTAATAAAGTGGTCGCTCCTTAATTTTTTCATTATTAAGTGGTGTTGCCGCAATGGCAGCATCTAAATGACCTTCGTATAGTTGAGAAATAATCTCGTCCGTTGTTAACTCTTGAATATGTAAATGCACTTTTGGATATTTATTGGTAAAGTTTTTAAGAAACATCGGTAAAAGTGTGGGCATAACGGTTGAGATAATTCCCAATTTAAAATCGCCGCCAATAAATCCTTTTTGCTGGTCTACAACATCTTGCATTCGTTCAGCTTCATTGACTATGTTTTGCGCTTGGTTTACAATTTTTCGACCAATATCAGTAAGTTCGATAGGTTTTTTGCTACGATCGAAGATTAAAATATCCAATTCGTCTTCCAACTTTTGTATTTGCATACTCAAAGTTGGTTGCGTTACGAATGTTTTTTCAGCAGCACGCGTAAAATTTTGATGTTCGGCTACGGCCAAAACATATTTAAGTTGTGTTATCGTCATTTCTATAAAATAAAATGTGATTCAAATTTACACATTATTGATTAATCTTATACCAGAACTTTTAATTGAAGATTTTAATTATACAAAAAAATCACGAAGCCATTTTAGGAATTCGTGATTCTAATTTCAGTATTAATTCCGATCTCTTAATTTAGCATTAAGTTACATCCGTATTTCCATTACAATTGGTGAATCTTTAACTGTAAAACTTGTGTCCATCCAATTTGGAGGGCCCATACTCATTACGTTGTTTGAACTTCCGTACGGTTCGCTTGGCATTCCAGTTGGCTCAAAATCCATTTTTTTGTTGTTATTTTTATCTTGATATAAAAGCACTGCATATTGCCCTTGCGGTACATTTTCAAAAACGGCTGTTGCTTTTCCGTCTACAATTTCAGCAGTTAAAGCCATTGTTGGTGCGGCAACCATAAATACATCTTCAGTATATAAACCGAGTTTTATATTTCCTTCATTGCTTTGGGTAGGAATTGTTACCGTAATAGTTGTGCCTTTTTCTGCTGAAGTAATTTCGTTCTGAGCTTTCATAAACATTGAAGTTATAATTAGGCTGATTGATAAAATAAGTGTTTTCATAAAGTTGAGTTTTTAGTTTTATTGAAATATTATAATGTAAAGGTCATAAATTTCTAATCTCTATAAAACAAGAAACTACTGAAGTGTTAGAATTTTGTGATGAGTTGTGTAAATGAAGTAAATTGAGTTGTAGTCAGAGTTTAACTTAACGAATATGTAATTTTATAAAATTAAATACGCTACAGTTTATAGCAACCCCCGAGCTTTAATCTCCAAATACTTATTAATGGTATTTACGGTCAAATCTTCCGGTGAAGTAAGCACAGTTTGTATGCCTCTTTGCTGTAATTCCCGAACCATCAATAATTTATCTTGTTCGAATTGCTGGGCAATGGTTTGGTCGAAGATTTCGTTTACGTTTTTTGCTGGCGTTTCAGATAGGGATTTTAATTCGGTGTTTTCGAAGAAGATTACAACCAAAACATGCTTTTTTGCGATGGCTTGTAAAAATGGTAGCTGTCTGTGCAAGGCAGAAATATGTTCAAAATTTGTATAAAGTAACAATAAACTTCTATGTGTAATTTGGCGTTTTACCAAACTTTGCAACACCCCAAAATCTGAATCTAAAAACCGTGAATCTATATTATAAAGCTTTTCAAGAATGGTGTTTAAATATGTTTTCTTGGCAACCGCAGGCATAAAGGTTTCCAATTTGTTGCTGAAGGTTGCCAAGCCAACTTTATCACTTTTCTTTAGCGCAATGTTACTGAAAGCCAGCGCACTGTTTATGGCATAATCCACCAATTTCAAGCCGTTAAAAGGCATTTTCATTACGCGACTGGTATCAATAATCGAAAAAACGGGTTGCATTTTTTCGTCTTGATATTGGTTTACCATTAACCGAGCGTGTTTTGCAGTGGCTTTCCAATTTACCGTTCGCACATCATCGCCAACTACATATTCCTTAATCTGTTCAAACTCCATTGTGTGACCAATGCGTCTAATTTTCTTTAAACCGATATGTGAAAGCCGATTATCAATTGCCAAAAAGTCATATTTCTTCATTTGAATAAACGAAGGATACACTTTTACCATTTGCTCTTTGTTGAAGGTATACCTCCGTTTTATAAGGCAAATTACCGAAGTCACATAACAATTTAAATTGCCAAAAACATATTCGCCACGTTCAACTGGTCTAACGCCATATTGAAATGTATTGCGATTTTTACCCTCAATTTTAATATGCTTCAAAAAATCCCGCTTCTGAAATTGGACAGGCACTTCATCAATTATTGAAACTTCAATTTTAAAAGGATGCGTATTGAAAAGTTGAACGATAACTTCATTCATATCGCTATTCGAAAACTTTTCAGGCAAAATACGTTCGCCTTTTAAACCGGTTTTACTGTAAAGCATGCTCAATTCAAATAAAATAGCAACGATAAGCGCAAAAGATAAAATCCAAACAATGCCATATAAACCATTAAACCAATAGCTCATCAAAAACAAAACGGCAAGCGCTGCCATTACGTAGAAAAAACGAGCGGTTAGGTAGAAGGATTTTAGGAAATTTAGCATTTAATTGTGGGCATTAGGAAATTGGAATTAGTCGATTAGTTTATGTGTCGATTAGTTTAGGGTTTATGAGCTTTGAGTCTATGAGTCTATGAGTCTATGAGTTTAGAGTTTTGGAGTTTAATTGTTTGTGTGTTTAAAAAATTTTTAAAATTATTTAATAACGAATAACGAATAACGAAGTATCGAAGTATTGAATTAACTAATCTTGAGCCTTTATACTTTTTACTTTCTACTGAAAACTGCGACTGCGACTGCAAACTTTTTTTTAACGTGGTATTTCCACCGATTGCGCAATCATATCTATCACAGTTTCCGGCGTCATTCCTTCCATTTCTCTTTCTGGGGAAAGGATTATTCTGTGTCTTAAAACGGGTGAAAGTGATTTTTTAATATCGTCTGGCGTTACAAAATCCCTTCCGTTTATTGCGGCATAAGCTTTTGCGGCATTCATAATTGCTAAAGAAGCTCGTGGCGAACCACCTAAATATAAATGTGGATGGTTTCTCGTTTTGTCAACAATCTGGGCGATGTAAGAAAAAATCTTTTCTTCAATTATAATTTCTTGAACTTGTTCGCGGTATTTTTTTAAATCGTCTGGCGTTAAAACACCTTCAATTACCGATTCTGGATTTGCCTGCTTTCTGGCGTGGTGCGATTTTAAAATGTTTACTTCATCTTCTAATTTTGGGTAACCAACTTTTACCTTAAAAAGAAAACGGTCCAATTGTGCTTCGGGCAAAGCATACGTGCCTTCTTGCTCAATCGGGTTTTGGGTTGCTAGAACCATAAACGGATATTCCATTAAATAACGTTCGCCGTCCATTGTAATTTGGCGTTCTTCCATCACTTCAAAAAGTGCGGCTTGGGTTTTGGCTGGCGCGCGGTTTATTTCGTCAATTAAAACTACGTTGCTAAAAGTCGGACCTTTTTTAAATTCAAATTCTGAAGATTTCATATTTAAAATGCTAGTTCCCAAAACATCGCTCGGCATTAAATCTGGCGTAAATTGTATTCGGCTGAAATCTGTTTTCAAAGTTTTTGCGAATAATTTTGCCGTAATTGTTTTTGCAATTCCGGGAACGCCTTCAATTAAAACGTGGCCGTTTGCCAATAAACAGACAATTAATTGCTCGATAAATTCCTCTTGCCCAACAATTATTTTTGCAAGTTGTCTTTTAATTTCGCCGACTGCATTTTTTAAATCTTCAAGCGGAATTCGGTTGTTAAAATGTAGCTCGTCGTTACCTATTTCTGGATTTTCCATCTGTTTTATGTTTAAAATCGTTTATCTTATTATATACTAATTGTAATTCTTCAGCCGAAGTATTTTGTTGGTTTTGAATTTTTTCAACCAACGTTAAAACCTCTTTTGTTTCTTCAACCGTATTGCCACTTCTCGCTGCAACCGAAGTTACAAAGCGCGAATTAAAGCCTTGTTGCGCCAACAAATCTGTCGGAATTCTTAAACGGATACGAATATATTCAAAAAAGAGGCTAATCTGTTTTTGGGCAATTTGATGATTTTCTTTTTTATCAATATACATTCCTGAAATTGTACGCGTATAATCGTAGGTTTTGTTGGTTAACGGCTCAACAACAGCAATGCTGCGTTGCTTCCGTTTTCCTTCAAAAAAGATGAATAAAAGTGCGCCAATCAGCACAAAATAATATGCCCATTTTAGGTATTTACTGCCTAAAAGTATTTTTAATAACGACATGTTTACGGGCTTGCCGGTTTTGTAATAATTATCCCAATACACATTTTTGCCGTCATTAATATAGGAAAGCACATTTTGTGTGTAAGCCGCATTTTCTTTGTCCAACAAAAAATAATTGGTGAATGCTTCGGGCTGCGAATGAATGTAAATTGCACCTTTGCCAATGGGCGCTTTTATAAAATTAACTTGAGGTTTGGTGATTTTTAATGTGTCATTAAAAACCTGGGTAACGCCTAAAACCGTTTGGTTTAACGTATCAATTTCGCTTAAATAATTTATTTGAAAATCCCTATCAATCAAATAGGGTTTGTTGGATTTTAGGTTTTTGTTCACCAAATTCAGCATCGGTTTTGTGCCTAAATTGGTTATACTGTAAGCTGTTTCCTGCTTAAGTTTTAGGGTGTCTAAAATGGTGTTGCTTAAATAGGAAGCGGCTATAAAAATTGTGTTGCCTTTTTCTGCCCATTTGTATAATCGCTCAAATTCATCCTCGTCAAAACCTGCATCGTCGTTAACAAAAAAGTAGGTGCCGCTTAAAGTTGAATCTTTTAAAACCTCAAAAGGTGGTTGATTTTTTTCAATAAATTTTTCGGCAAAATTTTCTTCCATTAAATCGTGAAGAACGAATGTGCCAAGCGGAATTTTATCGGTTTTATGATAACTTGGAAACCAATTTACGGGTTGCTTTTTGGTAGCTTCCATATAAACCATTCCTGCCAAAACGAGCAGCAAACCGAAAAAGAGTATTTTTTGCGATCTAGACATTGGCTTTTGGAATTAGGTTTTCTAGATTGCTGAAGGTATTTTGCGCCTTTAGATAATCGTTTTCGGTTACTTCAAAATTTCCGTACCAAATATAATCGTATAAAACAGTAGCTTTTTGGAAGTTTTTATTGATTGCTTCGCTGGTTATTTCAGAAAAATAATCGGTGTTGGTTTTGTCGAATTCATATTCAATTAATTCGGCATCGGTTAAATTTCTGAGGATTAACAAATAATAATATCTTACGGCTAGTCGGTAATCATTATTTTTTAAAGCTTTATCAATTAGCTTTTTAATGTTTTTAGATTTGATTATTTCTTCTTCTTCCGTAAAAAATACATCTGGTTTTTCTTTCGATTTTAATAAGCGCGCGCCAGGATTTAATTTGAAAAATAACCAAACTATAAACGCTAAAATTCCCGCAATAATTAAATATGGAATTGCTTTAATTAAAAAAGCTACAAAACCGTTGGCTCGATAATCGCCAACTAGCCAATCCCAAAAGGAATTCCAAATATTGCCCAACCAAGTTTTAAAACGTGTCCACCAATTTGCCTCTTCCAAATTTTCGGAATAATCGAAAGCTTTATCGTTTTTATATTTTTCAATGATGGTTTTATCAAAATCTGGTTTTGAAAGTGCACCGTTTTCGTCATATTTAATTTTTAAAGCTTCAACCGCAGTGTCGTTCTTTTTTTCATTTGTATTTATTTCAATTGCATTTATTGAATCTTTTGTAATAATACCTTCCTGTGCAATACTAGAAAGCATCACAAAAAATATTGAAATAAAAGAAATGAAAAATTTAAGCATTTGGAAAATCGTTGTTTCCTAATGAATCAATTTGTTCCAACGTGCCTGTAAAATTTTTCTTTTCGTTCAAATTATAATAAACAAAAGCTGAAGCAATTACAATAATGCTGTACAAAATATATTGAAAAATCATACTTATTGACGTTAAGGTTACATAAACCCAATCGAACATTTTACTTGGATCTGCCGAAATTGTTTCGGCTCCAGTAAATGTTTTAATGAAAAAATAGATGTATTGCGGTACTTGAAAAACCACCATTATAAAATAATAAAGCAAGCCAACCACCAAAATTGTTGCGAAGGTTATAAACCATTCATTTTTAATCAATGTGAAACTATAACTAATTGTATCGGTTGCATCTCTATCTTCAAACATAAAAATTGCGAAAGAAGCGCCAAAAACCACTCCAACGTAAATTCCGGGAATTAAACAAAGAACGAAACCAACCATTGAAATAATGCCGACCAACATTGTAAGCCCCAAAAGTCCCCAAAACCTTTTGAAAACTTGGTTTCTAACTTCAACTTGATCTACAACTCCATTATTTTGAATATAAGATTTGATGTAGCCTAAAACGGTGCCATACAACAAAGCATAGTATACAACACCAGCAAAAGCAAGTATCAATACTGAAATTACAAGCGTTGGTGTAAAAAATCCGGAGGCTCCAAAAACGCTGAGCATTCCCAAACCGCCCACAAGATTATTGGCGTAAAAAATATATGCGATGAGCATAATTAATAAAGCCGGTCCCGCAATTTTTAAAATCATGGTCAAAAGCGTTTTCCACTCAAGTCTAATAAATTTGAATGTATCACTTAAAATTGCACCTATCTCTCGCTGCTTTTTAAATTGAATTATTTCGGGATTAAAATTTTCCATATTTATATTTTTGATACTAATTCTAAGATTTAAATTGATGGTTTTTGTTTCATTTTATGTTTTAATCGCAGCGGATATACTACATAATAATAAACTATTAAAAATAAGGAAGCACCAATTATTAATATTGCCAACCAATCTGGCATTTCGGTGTGTCGGGTTACAAAACCTTCCAAAAATCCTGCGACTATAAAAAATGGGACGGTGCTCAACATAATTTTAAGTCCATCTTTTGCGCCTTTTATAAAAGATTGCAAGCGCGTATAGGTGCCAGGAAAAAGAATGCTATTTCCCAAAACCAAACCAGCGCAACCGGCAATTATTATTACCGAAATTTCAATAGTACCGTGAATCCAAATAGTTCTGGCAGATTCCCATAATAATCCTTTTTCATAAAAAAAGTATTGGAAAGAGCCGAGCATAATACCGTTTCGCATCATTATAAAAACAGAACCAAGGCTTAGGAAAATTCCGTAGATAAAGGCGTAAACGGCAACTGTAATGTTGTTTATGGTTATACCCAAAAACATATCCATTTGGTTCATTTGTTTATAAACCGCCATTGGATCACCATTTTCAATATTGTTCAACGTCATATTTACATAACCGTCGCCCATTACCAAACGCACAAAATTGCCATCTGTCGCTGCCGAAAATGCGCCGACAATTGAAAATAATAGGAAAACGGCAAACGCAATTGCCAAATGTTTATGGTATTTTGAGAAAAATAACGGAAATTCCTTTGTATAAAACGTAATAAACCTTGTTCGCGATTCGCGTTTTGTTTTATAAATTTTTTGATGCGCTAAAACTGAAATCCCATTTAAATACCTAAGCGTGTTGCTGTTAGGGTAAAAAGTTTGCGCATAACTTAAGTGATCTGTCACTTCAACGTACAGCGCACTCAACTCATCTGGATTAATTTGAACATTATTACGTAGAACGCTTTCAAATTTTAACCATTTATCTTTATTTTGTTTCGCAAAAGCGGCCTCGCGCATAAAAGCAATTTCTTTTGCTCAAAGAAACATATTTAATGGATAATTTTCAAATAGAAACAGCCCAAAATGTTAACATTGTTCAGAATGCCGCAGGAGTTGGCGAACGAATTTTAGCGTGGTTGGTAGATTTGGTTATAATTGTAATTTACGTAATCTGCGTAAGCATTGCTTTTGGTGCTATAGATTTGCCGAGTAATACGTGGGTTATTTCGCTAACAATTGGACTTCCTATTTTTTTATACCATCTTTTATGGGAAATGTTTTGGAACGGGCGCACGCCCGGAAAAGCAGTAATGAAGATACGAGTTGTAAAGATGGACGGTTCGAAACCCGCATTCAGCAACTATTTATTACGTTGGGTAATGCGGATTATCGAAATTACGGGAACCGCAGGTGGTTTAGCATTGGTAACAATTTTAATGAATGGTAAAGGACAACGTTTGGGCGATCTTGCAGCAACAACAACGGTTATTAACGAAAAGCAGACCATTAGTTTTGGACAGACGGTTTTAGTGGATATTCCGCAAGGTTATGTGCCAGAATTTCCACAGGTAACGGTTTTTTCAGATTCTGAAATGCAAACAATCAAAAACGTTTTTTTACAAGCTCGTTACAATGGCAATCATAATGTTATTTTGCGTTTAAGCAATAAAGTGAGCAAGGTTATGCAAGTGAAATATGAAGGAACGCCAATCACTTTTATAGATAAAGTGATAAAAGATTATAATTTTTATACCCAGAACATGTGAGCATATTATTTATAATTGATGTTTTGGGAACAATTGCTTTTTCAATTTCGGGGGTTTTAATAGCGCTGAGAAAGCGAATGGATCCCTTCGGAATTTTAATAATTGCTTTTGTAACCGCTGTTGGCGGTGGAACTTTACGCGATGTATTAACAGGATTTCCGGTGGCTTGGATGCGAAACCTCACATTTGTTTACGTAATTATAATTTCCTCAATTATTGCGGTAATATTTAGAAAACGATTGGGCTATATACGTAAATCGTTATTTTTATTTGATACAATTGGTATTGCACTTTATACAATTGTTGGTGTGCAGAAAGGACTTTCAGCAGAATTTCCCGCATTAATATGTGTAGCATTGGGAACAATGACTGCTTGTTTTGGTGGTGTAATACGTGATATTTTATGTAATGAAATTCCCGTAATTTTTCGTAAGGAGATATATGCAACCGCCTGTATAGTTGGTGCTACAGCGTATGTTTTATTGCTAAACACTGTAATTTCTTCGGAATGGGATGTAGTTATTGCAGGCAGTATTATTATAACTATTCGAATTCTTGCAGTTACATTTAAGCTACAGTTACCGAGTATTTACAGGAAACAAGAGTGAGATTATTTGAAATCAAAATCAATTTCGATTTCATTTTCAACGGATTTCGATTTCAAATACTTCCAAATTCGCCACACATTTCTTACTTTTGTCATCCTTTCAATTTAATAGGAAAAACAAACAAAATTTTATGAATCTACACGAATATCAAGGCAAGGAAATTTTAAACAGTTTTGGCGTAGAAATACAACGCGGAATTGTTGCCACAACACCACAAGAAGCGGTTGATGCTGCAAAGAAATTAACCGAAGATACAGGAACTAGCTGGCACGTTATAAAAGCACAAGTTCACGCGGGCGGCCGTGGTAAAGGGGGTGGCGTAAAACTTGCCAAGAGTTTGGATGATGTTAAAAAAATTGCAGGTGAAATTATCGGAATGAACCTGATAACGCCACAAACTTCTGCTGAAGGTAAAAAAGTACATCAAGTTTTAGTCGCTGAAGATGTGTATTATCCTGGTGATAGCGAGCCGGAAGAATATTATATGAGCGTTCTTTTAAATAGGGGAACAGGTAGAAATATGATTATGTATTCTACCGAAGGCGGAATGGATATCGAAACGGTTGCTGAAGAAACTCCGCACTTAATCTTTCACGAAGAAATAGATCCTTCTGTTGGAATGCAAGCTTTTCAAGCACGTAAAATTGCTTTTAATCTTGGACTTTCGGGAAAAGCATTTAAGGAAATGACGAAGTTTGTTACAGCACTTTACAGAGCTTACAGCGAATCTGATTCTTCTTTATTCGAAATAAATCCTGTTCTTAAAACAAGTGATGATAGAATTATAGCGGTAGATGCAAAAGTATCGATAGATGATAATGCACTTTTCCGTCATAAAGATTACGAAGCAATGCGCGACAAGCGTGAGGAAAACCAAGTTGAGGTTGAAGCTAAAGAAAAAGGCTTAAACTATGTTGATTTAGATGGTAACGTTGGCTGTATGGTAAACGGGGCAGGTCTTGCAATGGCAACGATGGATTTAATTAAACAAGCCGGCGGCGAACCAGCAAACTTTCTAGATGTTGGAGGTACAGCAGATGCTGAAAGAGTAGAAGCAGCCTTTAAATTAATCTTAAAAGATCCTGCTGTAAAAGCAATTTTGGTAAATATTTTTGGTGGTATCGTTCGTTGCGATAGAGTAGCGCAAGGTATTGTAGATGCTTACAA
The DNA here is from genome assembly GCA_965219125.1 of Aequorivita sp. Lineage (GTDB taxonomy): Bacteria > Bacteroidota > Bacteroidia > Flavobacteriales > Flavobacteriaceae > JBBSOK01. The sequence goes on along the minus strand of CBDCMO010000002.1, from coordinate 1,028,669 downwards.
GAATATGGGAACTGTAAATGTGCCAATTATCGTAAGATTACAAGGTACAAACGCAGACATCGCTAAAAAACTAATAGACGATAGCGGATTAGACGTTCAAAGCGCGATTGAGTTTCAAGAAGCTGCGGATAAAGTTCAGGCTGTTTTGGCTTAAACGTTATTTAATATATTTGAAAGCCCTGCAAATTTTGCTGGGCTTTTTTTGTTATTTACTTGTCTGGTAGAGCATTTATTATTCTATCAAAATTTTATAGTTCTCGACTGCGCTCGAACGGACAGTTAAATTTTTTACAATGATTAATTATTCCTCCACTCTTTGCTTTAAATCCATCTTTTCATGCAAAATTCTTGTAATTTCAATATAATTTTCTTCTAAAATTCTATAAAAAATTATGTGTTTATTGGCCTTCATTCCGAAAAGCTGGTTTGAAATTCCTTCGTAGTTTTTTCCTAAACTTAGATTTTCTGCAATTTCTTGACAAGCAGTAATTAGCGAGTTATAATATTTGTCAGCTTGTTTTTCAGTCCAAACTTCGAAAGTATAATTCCAAATATTTGACAAATCTTCAACAGCTTTTCTCGTTAATTTATATTTAGGCATTTGAATGTCTTGTGGCTTTTAGTGATTCTAAATGCTTTTTTGGGTCAAAATCCTGAGCGATTCCGCTATCTATTCCTTCTTGTATTACAATTTTTAATGCAATTATCTTACTTTCCTCTTCTTCTAAAAGCCTTAAGCCTGCGCGTATAACTTCGCTAACATTTTTAAATCTTCCTTTCGTAACACTATTTTGCACGAATTCATCAAAATAATTTCCAAGTGATATTGATGTGTTTTTGTTCATTTCTATAAAATTTAATCGAAGATACCAAAAATTGGTATATTTTTATTTAAAATTTAAAAAAACATACCGATTTCAAAATTTACTCAAACATTTCAATCAACTAAATTCTGTGGCTTGCGTTCTGCAATAGCCTTTTTGTCTGCCATAGTATCAAAAGCATTTGTAGATTCTTTCAACAATAATTTCTGTTCTTGCGCAATAGATTCTGTATACGATTCATCTACCGCTGGTTGTACTTTTAAATAATCCAACATCCAAAACATTTTTTGGACCATTATCGGGTCGTGTTTGCAATAAGTTCGCAGGCTTGCCATCACATTATAAAGCAATTCCCTAAAAGTTATAATTGCTAATTTAAGATTTGCTTTGCCATTATGCTCCATAATACTTGTATCCAAAATCTTCATTCGCAGGGCAAATAATTCGGTTAAATAATCAATTGCATTTATTGCGGTTCCGGGATCGTTAATACCGGGCGACATTGCTTTTACTGCAATTTCAGTAGTTTGCTTAAAGGCAAGTGCGTAATTATTCTTTACCAATTCGCCTCGAGAAAAACTTATGTTGGAAACTATGTCGGCAATCAGCTCTTCATCTATTTCTTTATCAGATTTTATAAAAACGGCATTCTTCAATAAAAACAATCCTTTTGGAAGCGTAATGTAAATTTTGATGTCTTTTTTCTCACATATTCTGGCAATATTATCAATCGAAATATTTTGAAAATATCCATTTTTCTTTGTAGTGTACGAATGCCAATTTTCTGTTCCCGGAAACGTGCTTATTAAATTTAAATCTGCATTTTTTTCACTTTCAATAATTTTTTCAAGCCTGTCTAAAGCCTTATTGTATATTGAATCGAGAATGTTATTAATCTGAATATTCTGCGAAATTTGATGGATAAAAAATATAAAAGCACCCAAACAAAATATGGTTAGCGCAATACCAATTAAAATTGATAAACCTGGCAAAGTGTATTTTTTTTCGGAAGGCTCAATCGTAAAGAGAATAAAAATGTTGTAGATAATGGTTGAAAGGTAAATTCCCAAAATTATCTGGTGGCTTTTATTGGAAATCAGGCCCGGCAATAACCGCGGACTAAAATTACTTGACGCTTGGCTCAACAAAAGCATAACCATTGAAAAGCTGAAAACCATTAAAGAAATTAATCCACCAATACAGGCGCTTAACAAAGTTAAAACTGTATCGCCGTCTTCAATTGCTAATAGCGGAAACATCTCTATCAAATCTCTCGAAATCCCCTCTTTTTCTAAAATCGCCATAAGTAGGGCAAAGAAAAAACCTGTGACCGAAATCAAGGTTGGATAAAAGGCAATTTTACTGGTTAGCGCGTTAAAGGATGCGCCAAGTTTATATAATAAATGTTTCATAGCATTTTGATGTATTGTAAAAGTAACCTTTAAATTATAGCGATTAGTTTGCTAAATGCAAAAAAAATTATCGTTATTACCGACAAAATGACATTAAATTTTAGAGACAAACAGACAAAACGTCTGCATATTAGTATTGGAATCCTTTTTGAAAGCCTACTAATAACAATAAAAAATCTAAAATTTAATAATATGAGAACAATAAAAAACAATCCGAATTGGATACCTGCACTTTTTGATAACTTATTAAACGAGAATAGGTTAGATGTAAATAATTGGGAAAGATTTAGTACGCCTGCTGTAAATATTTCCGATAATAACACGAGTTTTGTATTAGAATTTGCAGTTCCAGGTTTTAAGAAAGACGACTTTACGATTGAAGTTGAAAAAGATAGTTTAAAAGTTTCTTCAAAATCAGTACAATCTGATGAAACTACAGAAAAAAAGGATTCTGAAGCAGTAAAATTTACGCGAAAAGAATTCAATTTTTCAAAATTTGAAAGAACTTTTACGCTTCCAGAAACAGTAAATTCTGAAGAAATTAAAGCAACTTACGAAAACGGGATTTTAAAAATAGAATTGCCAAAAGTTGAAGTTAAAGAAGTTAAGAGAATGGTTGAGATTTCATAATTGAAATTTAATTTGGTTAGTTAGTTGAAAAACGACCGCGCGCTACTCAATCGGCACGCGGTTTTTTTATTTCGGTCCGCGTCTTCTTTTTGGAGTAGTAGCAACTTTACGTTCCATTTGCGGCGCGTTATCACTATCTGAAACTGCGGCTTTTAACTCATTTAACTCTTTTTCGGTCAAATCGCGCCATTCGCCATCGGGCAAATCTCCCAAAGAAATATTCATTATTCTGGTTCTTTTCAGTGCAACTACTTCAAAATTAAAGTATTCGCACATTCTTCTAATCTGTCGGTTTAAACCTTGAACCAAAATAATTCTGAACACAAATCGGCTAACTCTTTCAACCTCACATTTCTTTGTTACAGTGTCTAAAATAGGCACGCCGCGGCTCATCATTTTTATAAATTCGTCCGTCACAGGTCTATCAACTGTTACAATATATTCTTTTTCGTGTTTGTTGCCCGCGCGTAAAATTTTGTTTACAATATCGCCATCATTCGTCATTAAAAGCACGCCTTCGCTGGGTTTGTCCAATCTTCCAATTGGGAAAATGCGCTCGGGATGTTTTACAAAATCTACCACATTATCATCAAAACGGGTATCGGTTGTGCAAGTAATTCCAACGGGTTTATTGAGTACAATATAAACGAGAGATTCTTTTTCGGTAAGCGATTTACCATCAACTTTTACAATATCATTTGGCATTACGCGGTCACCAAGCGTGCTTTTTTCACCATTTACGGTAACACGTCCTTGCTCAATCAATGTATCGGCAGCACGGCGCGAGCAATAACCACTATCACTAATTGCCTTATTTAATCGGGTGGAATCTGGATGGTTCATAGCCCACAAAGATAATAGATACATTACGTTGGATAAAAGGTTAAACTTCTTTAAAAGCGTAATTGTAGTTGCTTTGATTTTGTATTTTGCTTACTCTGAAATATAAATATGTTTTGATAAAAACATAAACGTATTTTTTCATATTTAACCAATAACCAATAACCAATAACCAATAACCAATAACTGATAACTGATAATATGGCAATATTAGGCTCACTAATTAAAAGTGCAATAGAATTTAGAGATACAATAGTTACAGAAACGTCACCTGTTGAAGCACAAAAAGAAGTACTCAGAAATCTATTGGAAAAAGCAAAAAATACATCCTTCGGAATTTATTACGGATTTTCAAAAATATTGGAATCTGATAATGCGGTTGAAAATTTTGCTGAAAATGTCCCGTATTTCGATTACGATAAATTAAATAACGAATGGTGGTGCCAATTGCATCGTGGCTTTGAAAATATTACTTGGCCGGGAAAACCTGCCTATTTCGCATTAAGTAGCGGCACAACGGGAAAAGAAAGCAAACGAATTCCTGTAACAGATTTAATGATTGATAGCATACGAAAAGCTGGAATCAAACAAGTTGGTGCATTGTCCAATTTCGATTTGCCTTCAGATTTTTTCGAAAAGGAAATTATGATGCTCGGAAGTTCTACGAATTTGCAAGAAAATGGCGAATTTAAAGAAGGTGAAATTAGTGGAATTAGCGCCAGTCAAATACCATTTTGGTTTGAAGGTTATTACAAGCCGGGACAGGCGATTGCGAAAATGGATGATTGGGATGAAAAAGTAAAAACAATTGCCGAAAGTGCAAAACAATGGGATATTGGTGCGTTAAGCGGAATTCCTTCTTGGATGGAATTAATGCTGAAAGAAGTAATCGCCCATCATAAAGTTGAAAACATTCACGAAGTTTGGCCAAATTTAAAAGTTTTTACCAGCGGCGGAATTGCCTTTCAACCCTACGAAAAAAGTTTTAATCAGCTTTTGAAAGAACCAATAACCATAATTGATACCTATTTAGCTTCTGAAGGTTTTATTGCATTTCAACAAAGACCAGAGACCGAATCTATGAAATTGGTAACTGACAACGGAATCTATTTTGAATTTGTTGAATTTAAACCCGAATATATAGATGAAAATGGAGCATTAAAACCAGAAGCACCATCAATAACTATCGCTGAGGTTGAAAAAGATATAGATTATGTTTTGCTTATAAGCACAGTAAGCGGCGCTTGGCGTTATCTAATTGGAGATACTGTTGCTTTTACAGATGTTGAAAGAGCTGAGATTAAAATTACGGGTCGCACAAAATTCTTTTTAAACGTAGTTGGCTCGCAACTTTCCGTGAATAAAATGGAAGTCGCCATTCAAGAAATTCAAGAGCAATTTGATATTGAAATCCCTGAATTTACATTGGCTGCGGTAAAAATAAATGATGAATTTTACCACAGTTGGTATTTAGGATCAGACAGTAAAGTTGATGAAACAAAAATTGCAGAAGCACTTGATGAAGCATTACAACAAGCCAATAAAAATTATAAAGTAGCCCGCTCAAAAGCATTAAAAGGGGTAAAAGTAAAAGTTATTTCGCCGGGAATATTTTATGAATGGAGCGGCGCAAATAAGAAAAAAGGCGGACAAGTAAAAATGGCAAAAGTGATGACCGAAGAAAAATTTAAAGATTGGGAAGCTTTTGTTGAAGAAAGTTTGAAGTAAGGTTTTTGATTTGAATTAACTTTATATAAATCACGTTAAACCACAGAGTTCACAGAGAAAAAAAACACAAAGGCCACAAATAGATTAAGATTATTTTATAAAAGGGTGCTCAAAAATTTCTCTGTGCTCTTTGTGTAAACCTCTGTGTTCTCTGTGGTTATTTTTAGGCAATAAAACGTTGCGTTTTGATCCAGCTTATTACTCCACATTTTTTGCTGCCTTCTCCAATTTTCCTTTTTGAATTAGATGCATAACTTCTTCGGGCGACATATAAAAGTTGCGGATTCGCTTTTTATATTTTTCGGATAAACTTGTATTATCCAGAATGAAATTTTTGGTTTTTAAAATATAATCGCCCATTCCGTGGGAAATTGCGAAGACATCTGCGGCGCGTTCAACTTCCTTTAAATGTGCGTGCGAAAAAAGATATTTAACACCAAAAATCATCATTCCTAGTGTACTTCTATTTCTATAATCCATCACGTGACCCAATTCGTGGCCAATCCAACCCACTAAAACATCTTTTGGAATGTCGGCAATTGTAAAATGCTCGCCATCAATTTGAATATTTCTACTTATCAAAATATGATATCCTCTATTTTTCTTTCCCTTAAAAAAGCTTGAAAAAGTAGGTTGCGCTTGCATCGTGCTTTTTTTTATATTGTCTTTAAATTTAAAAACGATTTCAGTATCGGTCAATTCAGGATAATAGGAAAGCGCCTGCAAAGCTTCCTTCATAATAGATTCAGGAATTGTTTTTGTTGAAAGATTTATATCGGGTTGTTCAATCATTTTTTTTGGTGTGTTTTGGCAATTTAAAATATACGGAAAGCAAAGTAAAAACCCAAAAAATAAAAGGTTTGAAAATTTTATAATCGTTCTAATTTCAGAATTAAAGTACACTTTCCAGATTTTTTTGAAGCGATTTTATATTATCACGAAGTTTCGCCGCCATCATAAAATCTAATTCTTTTGCGGCTTTTTCCATCGCTTTTCGGGTATCGCGTATTTTTTTTTCTATTTGAGGCTTAGTTAAATATTCGTTTTCTGCTTCAGCCGCCAAAGTTTCAGCTGTTTCAAATGTGTAAGCTTCTTGTTTGCTTTTGGTCAACGCATTTTCAAAGGATTTTTTAATTGCCGTTGGCGTGATATTGTTTTTTATATTATATTCTATCTGCTTTTGTCGTCTATATTCTGTACCGTCAATACACGCTTGCATGCTGTTGGTAATTTTATCAGCGTACATAATGGCTTTTCCATTTAAGTTTCTAGCGGCGCGACCAACGGTTTGAGTTAGCGAACGGTTACTTCTTAAAAATCCTTCTTTGTCGGCGTCCAAAATTGCAACTAGTGAAACTTCGGGTAAATCTAAACCTTCACGAAGTAAATTTACACCAACGAGCACATCAAAAATACCTAATCTTAAATCTTGCATAATTTCAACCCTTTCCAACGTGTCAACATCGCTGTGAATATACCGACATCTTATTTGAACTCTCGACATGTATTTCGTCAATTCCTCCGCCATTCTTTTGGTTAAAGTAGTAACCAAAACGCGTTCATCAACTTCAACTCGCTTTTGTATTTCTTCCAATAAATCATCTATTTGATTCAAACTCGGGCGAATTTCAATTGGCGGATCCAACAAACCTGTTGGCCTAATAATTTGTTCCACATAAACGCCACCGCTGTTTGCTAATTCATAGTCTGCCGGCGTTGCACTTACGTAAATTACTTGGTTTTGCATTGCTTCAAATTCTTCGAACTTTAATGGTCTATTGTCCATCGCCGCTGGCAATCTAAAACCGTAATCAACCAAATTTTCTTTTCTGCTTCTATCGCCGCCGTACATTGCACCAACTTGCGGAATACTTACGTGGCTTTCGTCAACCACCATTAAATAATCTTTCGGGAAAAAATCTAACAAGCAGAATGGTCTTGTACCTGGTAATCTGCCATCAAGATATCGGGAATAATTTTCAATACCGCTGCAATAACCCAATTCACGAATCATTTCTAAATCGAAATTGGTGCGTTCTTCCAAACGTTTAGCTTCCAAATGTTTGCCTATTTCTTTAAAATATTCAATTTGTAAAACCAAATCATCTTGAATTGCCCTAATTGCGCCTTGCAGAACATCGGGCGAAGTCACGAACATATTTGCTGGATAAATGCTCAGGTTTTTCCGCTTTTCGATGATGTCGTTATTCAACGGATTGAAAATCTCAATCTCTTCAATTTCATCGCCGAAAAAGTGAATTCGAAATGCATCATCGGCATAACCCGGGAAAACATCAACCGTATCACCTTTTATTCTGAAACGGCCGTGATTAAAATCGGTTTCTGTCCTTGAATATAAAGCTTGCACTAATTGATGCAATAATTTTGTTCGGGAAAGAATCTGTCCCGATTTCAAAGAAATTACGTTTTTCTGAAATTCATTTGGATTTCCAATACCATAAAGGCACGAAACCGAAGCAATAACAATAACATCGCGCCTTCCCGAAAGTAAGGAAGACGTTGTGCTTAAACGCATTTTTTCAATCTCTTCGTTTATGGAAAGATCTTTTTCAATATACGTTCCGCTGGAAGGAATAAAAGCTTCCGGTTGATAATAATCATAATATGATACAAAATATTCAACCGCATTTTCGGGAAAAAATAATTTAAACTCAGTATATAATTGAGCCGCCAACGTTTTATTATGTGCCAAAACCAAGGTTGGTTTTTGCGTTTGTTGAATTACATTGGCTACCGAAAATGTTTTACCGCTACCCGTAACACCTAATAAAGTTTGATATTTTTCATTGGTGTCTATTCCGCTCACCAACGATTTTATAGCTGTGGGTTGATCGCCAGTTGGTTTGAATTCTGATACTAATTTAAATTCCATTTTCTTATTCTACTTCAAAAATTCGCAATTCTTTTTCTATTCTAAACATACTAAATTTGAAATTCAAAAAAACTATAAAAGCCGAAAAAAGCCATTCAATTTTCATCGAATGGCTTTTTACTATTCTTGAAAAATTTGAAATTATCCTTCAGTTTCAAGCGTTTTCATTTCCTTTTCAATCATATCATAAAACTGATCAATTTTTGGAAGAACCAAAATTCTGGTTCTTCTATTGATTGAACGATTTTCAGCTGAATCATTTGGTACTAATGGCACATAATCTGCGCGGCCAGCAGCAATTAATTTGTTTGGATTTACACCAAGATTTTGAAGTTCACGGACAATTGCAGTTGCACGTTTTACACTTAAATCCCAGTTGTCAATCAACTCGCCACCTTTTTTATAAGGTACATTGTCGGTGTGGCCTTCAACCATTGCTTCAAAATCAGGTTTGCCGTTGATTACTTTGGCAACTTTTCCTAAAATTTCTGTAGCTCTGTTCGAAACATTGTAGCTTCCGCTCTTAAATAGAACTTTATCCGAAAGTGAAATATAAACAACACCTTTTTCTACATTTACTTCAATATCTGGGTCGTTAACACCAACTTCACGTTTTAAGCTAGTAACAATTGCTAGGGTTACACTATCTTTTTTGTTAAGTGCATCTTGCAAACGGGTAATTTTAAGATCTTTTTCTTTAAGACTCTCCAAAGATTTTTCAAGGTTTGTAGCGCCTTTAGTTGTAAGAACAGTTAAATCTTTAGAGCTTTGTATTAAAGCATTGTTTGTACTTTTCATATCTGCCAATCTATCAGCAAGAGCTTGAGCACGTGCTTCTGAAGTGGCGGCATCAGTCAAACAAGAGTTTAATTTAACAGTTGCAGTATTTAATAAATCCTGTGTGTTTTTTTGCATAGCTTCTAACTCGGCGTATTTCTTTTTAGAAACACAAGAAGTTAGTAGAAGGCTTGAACACACTACTAATAACATTATTTTTTTCATAATTATCTTTAATTTATAGGTTGCCCAAAATTATGGATTGAAAGTGGAATTTAAGGTATCTTAACAATATTTTAAGTAAAAATTATTGAAGCTTGTTAAATACCTTCACTTTTAGTATAAAATATTGAAATACAATAGATTTGACAAAATAATATTTAGTTGAAGTTGAACATTTCTTCCTTTTTTTTAGAAATTTAGGAATTAACCGATAGAAAGAAAAATGAGCTTTCAAAATTGCCGTGAAATGGGTTGGTTTCCCTTCTATAAGAAACTTAAAAGCAGCCAATCCATCTAATAATAGCCTTATCAAAATTAAATACCAAACTTTTGCACCTTTCAAATTTTTTAAAAGCATTAAAAGTGTGTTTCTAAAATTGTAAAAAGTCTTTTTTGGGTTTGCTGTTCCTAATGTCGCTCCCCCTACATGATAAATTTTACTGTTTCCAAAGTATTTTATTTTTCCGCCAATTGCGTTTATTCTCCAGCATAAATCTATTTCTTCTTGGTGCGCAAAAAAATCTTCATCAAAACCGCCAACTTGCCAAAAAATATTTTTTCTAATTACTAAACAAGCGCCCGTTGCCCAAAAGATTTCTGTAATATCATTGTATTGGCCTTTATCTTTTTCAATGGAATCAAATATGCGGCCGCGGCAAAATGGGTAGCCAAATTTATCGAGGAATCCTCCTGCAGCGCCGGCATATTCAAAATATTCTTTGTTTTTGAAATCTAATATTTTTGGTTGTGCGGCGGCAAGTAAAGAGTCTTTTTCAAATTCAGAAATTAACGGTTTTAACCAATTTTCGGTAACTTCAACATCGCTATTTAGAAGAATAAATATTTCTTCTTCAACAAATTTTAACGCATCGTTGTACCCTTTTGCATATCCGCCGTTATCTGTATTTTGAATTATTTTTATTGAAGGATAATATTTTTTCAAAAATTCAATACTAGAATCGGTTGAAGCGTTGTCAGCCACATAAATTGTAGCTTCTTCCGAAGCCGTGCCTGCCGGCAGGCAGGAAAATTTAACGACCGAAGGTAGAAATTGCTCCAACAATTTTTCCCCGTTCCAATTTAATATGACAATGGCTATTTTCACGGTTGCAAAGATAGATTATTCAGCATTAGTTGTGGGTGAAGGCAGATTTTTAAGAAAAATATACTTTTCATTTTCAAAATCCATTTGGCTGTAATAATGTTCCAATCCGTTGGTTACCATTAAATAAGTAGCATTTAAAGCAATATTATATCGGGCAATTTGGTCGAAAGTTGTTTGGGTAATTGCAATGCTTGGCGCCTTACATTCTACAATTAGATAAATTGTACCGTCGCTATTAAAAACTACAATGTCGTATCTTTTGGTTGTTCCGTTTAGTTTTAGTTGCTTCTCAACGTTTATATGGCTTTTTGGGATGTTGTAATCTTTTAATAGTGATTCAATTACGTTTACTCTTACCCATTCTTCGGGCGTAAGCACCACAAACTTTTTTCGGATTTGGTCAAAAACCAACACATTATTTTCGCTATTTTTGAAGCGAAAGTTATATTGCGGAAAGTTTAGTTTTTGCACGTGTAAAGGTTCAAAATTTAAGATTTAAAATTCAAGGTTAGTGGTAAAAATTTTATAATTCGGTTATTTTATTTCTGGATGTTGTATGTTAGATACTTGACGCTGGAAGTTCCGAATTTTAAATTGAAATTTTCATTTTGACTGAAGTCTATAATTTAAGAACTAAACTAATCGACTCTAAACTTATAGACATTAAATTTAGAAACTAGAAACTAGAAACTAGAAACTACAAACCCCAAACCATAAACCCTTCGAATGCCCTTAGACAAAGCCAAATCCATATTAATTGATATTAAAAAAGGAAACACAAAACCCGTTTATTTTTTAATGGGCGAAGAGGCTTATTATATTGACGGTATAAGCGATTATATTGAAAAAAATGTATTGAGTGAAGAGGAAAAAGGCTTTAACCAAATGGTTTTATACGGTCGCGATGTATCGATAGACGATATTGTAAGTAGCGCCAAACGCTACCCAATGATGGCTGAAAAGCAAGTGATTATTGTGAAGGAAGCCCAAGATTTATCACGAACGATTGAAAATTTGGTGGCTTATGTTGAAAATCCGCAACCAACAACTGTCTTGGTAATTTGTTATAAATACAAAACCTTGGATAAGCGCAAGAAACTTGCAAAAGCGGTAGCCAAAGTTGGTGAAATATTTGAAAGCAAAAAATTATACGATAACCAGGTTCCCGCATGGATTACGCGTGTTTTAGCCGAAAAAAATTATACAATTAGCCCCAAAGCTGCACAAATGCTTACCGAATTTTTGGGAAACGATTTAAGCAAAATAAACAACGAGCTACAAAAGTTGCAATTGGTTGTGCCAAAAGGGCAACAAATTACACCACAACTTATTGAAGAAAATATAGGTATTAGCAAAGACTTCAACAATTTTGAACTTCAAAATGCAATTGGCGAACGCAATATTAAAAAGGCGTATAGTATTGTTCAATATTTTGCGCAAGACCCAAAATCGCATCCTGTATTAATGACAACTTCGATTTTATATGGTTTTTTTGCAAAACTTTTAAAATATCATGCACTTACAAATAAGGCTGAAGCGCCAAAGGCTTTGGGTGTACATCAATTCTTCATTAAAGATTATCAGACTGCTGCAAGAAATTATCCAATGAAAAAAGTGAGCGCTGCAATTGCCGTAATTCGCGAGGTAGATATGAAAGGAAAAGGCGTGGGCGCCGCAAATATGAGTAATGCCGATTTATATAAGGAGTTACTTCTAAAAATCTTCAAATAAAAAGTTTAATCGTAAAGTGGGCTTCGTTTGATACGATTTAACTCAAAAAGTTAAAGCCATAACGATTATTTTACCCTAAGTTAACTTTAAAACCATTAATCGTTAAAATTTTAGTTTTTGTTAATTCAATCTTAAAGTTGAATTAAAACAAGTCTTCATATCACAGTTTATTTTTGTTCCTAAATTCAAATAAAATAAACTGATGAAACAAATTACATTCTTTTTTCTGCTGCTTTTAAGCACAGTTACATTTGCGCAACAAGCATTAATAACTGGTTATGTAGATTCGCCTTGCCCATCGGCGGCTGGTCGTGTTCTGGAAATTTATGTGGACGGCACGATAGATTTTACGGGCTGGAGTCTACAAAGACAATCTAACGGTGGTGGCTTTACCACCAGTTTAGATTTATCAACTTTTGCGACAATTTCAGATGCCTTCATATATTTAACTAATAACGAAGCAACCTTTACTGCGGAATTTGGCATTACAACCAACATTCTTCAAAATGCAATAATTAGTTCAAATGGAAATGATGGCTTTCAAATTGTAGATGCCGCTATGAATGTTGAAGATCGTTTTAGTGAAGACGGCGTAAATGGAACAGGAACTGCTTGGGAACATGAGGATTCATTTTTCGTGCGAAATAATTTTGCCAATGCAAATGCTGGAAATTTTGATGCCACAAATTGGACTTTTGGTACATTACAGGTTTTAGACGGAACAGGTTTATGTAATGGTGGTAGTGCATTAAGTACAATTGTTTCCATAGGAAGTTTTCAACCTGCAACAGGTTCTTCACAATTAACAATTACTGAAATATTCCCAGGCCAAGCAGGAACGGATATTACTGCAGATTGGTTTGAAATTTCAAATATTGGAACAGCAACTTGGATTTCAGGCGTAGATGGCGATTTATTCTACGATGACGATTCAGCAGACGCAACAACGGCAGATTTAATTGAAGGGATAACAACAATTCCTGCGGGTGGTTTTGCAATTGTAATGGTTGGGAATGCAGGCGATGTGACAACCTTTACAAATGTATGGGGCCAAGTTATAAATCTTACAAATGTGCAAGTAGGTTATACAGACGGCGCTGGTCTTGGCGCTGGCGGCGATACTGTTACACTTTGGCAAGGCAACCCATTAACGAATGCGCCAATAGATTCTGCTTCATACCCAGATACAGCGGCAAACGACGGTCAATCATACGATACGGATTTAGGCGTGTTTAGTATTATTGGCAATGCAAATAATGCTGTGGCAACTATTGATGGTGGCGGGGATGCTCAAGATGTTCCGAATGTTGGTTCGCCCGGAAACGGTTCCGCGATTACCGCCGTGAGTGCTCAATTTAATTCCTCCTTCGTTTCGGTTTTTGAAGATGAAACTTCAATTACTGTTACGGTAGCAATTTCTGCAGCGCCAACGACGGCTGCAACTATAGACATTAGTTTGCATACGGGCGGAACTGCTGTTGAAGGTACCGATTTTACTTTTGCGAATACAGCAACTGTTACTTTTCCAGCAAATAGTACAGCATCTCAAACCATTACAATACCTATTATAAATAATACAGTAGACGGAAGCGATAAATTCTTTGTCCTATCTTTAGATAATGGTATGAACGTTAATGTTGGAGCCACCAATTTATTCTCAGTATATATTCTTGATGAAGATACAGTTATTCCGACCGCCAATGAGAGCGAATTAGACGTAAACTTCCTAGCAAGTTATTTAGTTGATGCCGGCGGCACAGCAGAAATTTCAGCTTTTGATCCAATTTCCCAACGTTTATTTGTAACAACTGTTGGAGCAATAAAGGTATTGGATTTTTCAGACGCTGAAAATATTACTGAATTAGCAACAGTAGATATTACGCCATTTGGTAGTTCTGTACAAAGTGTTGCGGTGAGTAATGGAATTGTTGCGGCAGCAATTTCTGCAAACGATCCGCTTGATAATGGTTTTGTTGTTCTGGCAGATACAGATGGTAATAATGTTACGGTTTTACAGGTAGGTTCTTTGCCAGATATGTTAACATTTTCGCCAGACGGTACAAAACTGTTAGTAGCGAACGAAGGTCAGCCAAGTGATGATTACACAATCGATCCGGAAGGTTCAATTTCAGTAATCGATGTAACGGGCGGTTTAGGAAATATTAGCCAAGTAAATGTTACAACCTTAAATTTTAATGCTTTTGATAGTCAATTAGCAACTTTACGAGCTGCAGGTGTTCGGATTTTTGGACCAGGAGCTTCAGTTTCCCAAGATTTGGAACCAGAATATATTGCCGTTTCAGACGATTCGCAATTTGCTTATGTAACCCTTCAAGAAAATAATGCGTATGCTATTGTAAACTTAGCAACATTGCAGATAAACGATATTATTTCATTCGGAAAAAAAGATCATAGTTTACCTCAAAATTCATTGGATACTTCAAATAATACAGATTTTATATTCAATGCATCTTGGCCCATAAAAGGGTTGTATATGCCAGATGCAGTTGCTTTTTATTCAGTTAATAATACCGGATATATTGTTACGGCAAATGAAGGAGATTCTAGGGATTACGGAGGCTATTCCGAAGAAAAAACGATTACTGATGCAGATTATGTTTTAGATCCAGCAGTTTTTTCTGATATAGATATTTTAAGTTTAACAACTAACTTGGGTAACATAAAAGTTACGGCAGCTTCAGGCGATGCAGATGGCGATGGTCTTTACGAAGAAATTGATGTATTCGGCGCACGTTCGTTCAGTATTTTTGAAGCAACAACCGGAAATTTAATTTATGACAGCGCAAATGATTTTGAAGTAATTACCGCTGCAGATCCAGTTTTCGGAGCAATTTTTAACGCTAGCAATGCAAATAACACATTTAAAAATAGAAGCGATGACAAAGGTCCAGAGCCGGAAGGTATTACGGTAAAACAAATTGGCGACCAACAATATGCTTTTATATTATTGGAAAGAATAGGTGGAATGATGGTTTATAACGTAACTGATCCAGCAAATCCAGTTTATCTTCAATATGTAAACAGTCGTGGAGCTATTCCAACTGAAACCGAAAGTGGCGATTTGGGTCCGGAAGGGGTTGTATTTATCGGTGCTGTAAACAGTCCAAATGGAAAACCTTTGGTTATTCTTTCAAATGAAGTAAGCGCAACTGTAAGTGTTTTTTCATTAGATAATCCAGCACTTTCAGTAGGAGAAAATAATTTTGCCACTACTGATGCTTTCAAGATTTACCCAAATCCAGCAATTGGAATAGTATTTTTTAGCAAACCTGACAGTTACAAAGTTTTTGATATGTTAGGTAGAAATATCTTGTCTCAAAATAATGTTGCATCAATGAATATTGCAACTTTAAAAACGGGAACTTACATCGTGAAAAATGCAAAAGGAGTTTCTCAAAAATTGATTGTTAAGTAGTTATTTATATTTTAATTGGTAAGTGAAAAACCGTTTCTTTAATTAGAAGCGGTTTTTAGTTTTTAGCGTATTTTTACAATTGAAAATAAAGTAGATGATAAAATTAAAGGCCTGGATTTCTGCCGCTCGTTTACGAACGTTACCGCTTTCAATTTCTGGAATAATTATCGCCGGTGCAGCTTCAAATGCCGTTGGAGAATTCAATTTGTTAATTTTTATTCTAGCGCTAATTGCAACTCTTGGTTTTCAGATTCTTTCAAACTTTGCAAATGATTATGGAGATGGTGTCAAGGGCACAGATAATCACGAAAGGGTTGGCCCAATGCGTGCCATGCAAAGCGGCATTTTAAAGGCAAAAGATCTTAAGATAGGAATGATTATAACCACAATATTTACGTTATTGGTTGTAAGTATGCTCATATTCGTTGCATTTGGAAAGGAAAACATTTTATTAGCAGCTATTTTTTTTAATCTTGGGATTGCCGCAATAATTGCTGCAATTACATATACAGTTGGTAAAAATGCCTACGGCTATCGTGCAATGGGCGATTTGTTTGTTTTTATTTTTTTTGGAATAGTGGGCGTAATGGGCTGTTATTTTCTGTTTACACAGAATATTGGGAATATGATAATTCTCCCCGCAATTACAATCGGCCTACTGAGTACTGCGGTTTTAAACCTTAATAATATGAGAGATAGATTATCTGATGCGCGGGTTAATAAAAACACGTTGGCCGTGTTATTAGGAGAATCTAAGGTGAAAAATTATCACGCCAGCCTTATAGTAACTGCTTTTGCAAGTGCAATAATTTATATAATTTTAGTTGAAAACGATACGTCTTTAAAATTTCTGCCTTTGGTCGCATTTATACCTTTATTTTTAAATATCAGAAAGGTTTATAAAAATGAATCGCCAATGCTTTTGGATCCCGAATTAAAAAAAGTGGCATTGAGTACTTTTGCCTTCTCCATTTTATTTTTTCTTTCAAATTTTATTTAGAACTAATTGAAAAAAAAATGAAAGTAAATCCGAAGAAACATTTTTTGATGCAATTTAAAACTATAATTTATTTCTAAACTTCTAAACTTTTTAAAATGAAAATAACGTATTACGGTCAAAATTGCCTCGGAATTGAAATAAGCGAAAAACACATTTTAGTCGATCCATTTATTACAGGAAACGATCTTGCAAAAAATAAAATTGATATTATGCAATTAAAGGCAGATTATATTTTCCTAACCCACGCACATCAAGATCACGTTTTGGATGCTGAAAAAATTGCAAAAAATACAAGTGCAACAATTGTTTCCAATTTTGAAATTGCCAATCATTACGAGGCGAAAGGAATTAAAGTGCATCCAATGAATCACGGCGGAAACTGGAAGTTCGACTTTGGAAAGGTAAAATATGTAAATGCAATCCATACAAGCTCTTTTGAAGATGGAAGTTACGGTGGTCAACCGGGTGGCTTTGTAATTGAAGGCGAACACAAAAACATCTATATAGCAGGTGATACTGCACTTACAATGGATATGAAATTAATCCCGATGCAAACCAAACTCGATCTTGCAATTTTGCCTATTGGTGATAATTTTACAATGGGAATAGACGATGCTATAATTGCAAGCGATTTTGTAAAATGCGATAAAGTAATGGGCGTACATTTCGACACTTTTGGTTTTATTGAAATAGATCACGAAGAGGCAAAAAAGAAATTTTACGATGCGGGCAAAGATTTGATGTTGCTGGAAATCGGGGAAGCAATCGAGTTATAAGATACTTGTCTCCTCGAGCGCAGTCGAGAGGTTCCCAAATTTCAAAATCTTAAATGAGAACTTTTTTCTATACAAATGCTGACAGCAACTTTTAAGAAATATATTTTAGATTTTAAAAATCCGAGCGGTACAAGTCGTGGAATTTTAAAGCAGAAAGAAACCTATTTTTTAATTCTGAAGAATAATGAAAAACTTGGAATAGGCGAGTGCGCACTATTCCATGGATTAAGCATTGACGACAGACCCGATTATGAAGAAAAACTAAAATGGGTTTGTGAGAATATCAATTTAGGAGAAAAGGAATTGTTGAAACATTTAGTTGAATTTCCTTCAATTCAATTTGGTTTAGAAACAGCTTTTAAATCAGTTGCATCTGAAAATCCATTTATTTTATTTCCTTCAAATTTTACTAAAAAAGAAGCACCAATTCCAATAAATGGTTTGGTTTGGATGGGTGATAAGACTTTTATGAAACAACAAATTTCAGAAAAGTTAAAAGAAGGTTTCACCTGCATAAAAATGAAAATAGGAGCAATAGATTTTTCCACTGAAATAGATTTGTTGAAGTCTATTAGAAATGAATTTTCAGCTACTGAAGTTGAACTTCGGGTAGATGCAAACGGTGCATTTTCAATTGAAGAAGCTTTGGAGAAATTAAAAATCCTTTCAGAATTACAATTACATTCTATCGAACAACCCATAAAACAGGGCAATTGGCAGGAAATGGCGAAACTTTGTGAATTCACACCATTGCCAATTGCTTTAGACGAAGAATTAATAGGCATATTTACCGAAGAAGAAAAAGCAGATTTAATAAAAACTATAAATCCACAATATTTAATTCTAAAACCTGCATTAATAGGCGGTTTTGATGGCAGCGATTCTTGGATTACGTTGGCTGAAAAACAAAATATGGGTTGGTGGATAACATCAGCTTTGGAAAGCAATATCGGTTTAAACGCAATTGCGCAATATACCTTTACAAAAAACAGTAAATTGCCACAAGGTTTAGGAACAGGAAGTTTGTTCACCAATAATTTTGAAAGTCCGCTGGAAGTTGGTAATGGAGAACTTTTTTACAATTCGGGAAAGGGTTGGAATGTCGATA
Organism: Aequorivita sp.; assembly: GCA_965219125.1. Classification (GTDB taxonomy): domain Bacteria; phylum Bacteroidota; class Bacteroidia; order Flavobacteriales; family Flavobacteriaceae; genus JBBSOK01. Next base: position 1,010,187 of record CBDCMO010000002.1, on the reverse strand, counting down.
TTTTCTTTAATATTTTTAAATGACATAAGACAAAACGACGTAAGACGTTAGACTAAAAAAAATAAATGAAGCTTTTAAAACTTAAAAATTAAAACAAAACTGTCTTACGTCCTATGTCTTTTAGCGAAGCGGTCTTAAGTCAGTGTTCAAAAATCAGCAATCAAATATCAAAATTCAAAAATCAACAATCCACATGTTTATTTCCCAAGCTTTTAATTACAAACACGATTGGTGGCGTTATTTAGTTGGCGCTTTTACCATTTTTCTTTTTTCACAGATAGGAACAATACCATTAATTATAGCGGTTGTTGCTAAAATGATGAGTGATGGAAAAGATTTTTCTGCGTTGGACGAAACTACGATAATGACGGTTTTAGAATCTAATCTCACCTTGTTTTTAATGCTGTTGAGTTTTGCAATTGGCTTGTTCGGCGTTTATATAATTATAAAATATCTTCATAATCAACCATTTGTTGCGTTAACAACGGCACGTAAAAAAATGGATTGGAAACGGTTTTTCTTCGGTTTCGGTCTAATTTTTATCACGACCTTAGTTTTAATCGGAATAGATTATTATCAAAATCCTGAAAGTTATGTGCTTCAATTTAACTTGGTGCCATTTTTAATTTTATTAGTTATTGCTGTAATTATGATTCCGTTGCAGACAAGTTTTGAAGAATACTTGTTCCGTGGTTATTTAATGCAAGGCATAGGTGTGATTTTTGGGAATAAGTGGATGCCATTATTTATTACATCATTAATTTTTGGTGGATTACACTTTTTTAATCCCGAAGTAACCAAAATGGGCAACATTATAATGATTTATTATATAGGAACGGGATTATTCCTCGGAATAATAACCTTGATGGACGACGGAATGGAACTTGCTTTGGGCTTTCACGCTGGCAATAATTTAATAACGGCCTTGCTGGTGACGGCAGATTGGACAGTTTTCCAAACCAACAGTGTTTTAAAAGACATAAGCGAACCAAGCGCAGGTTTTGATGTTATTGCGCCTGTTTTTATAATCTATCCAATATTCATTGGTATTATGGCGTACCGTTATAAATGGAAAAATTGGGGCGAAAAGCTTTTTGGAAAAGTAGAGCCGCCGGTTTTAGATAAATCTGTAGATGATAGATTTCCAGGTTTGGAGTTGTAGAGATAATAGAAATAAATATGAACCCAATCTTTCAAAAAATCCCAATTCGAAATTATTGCTTAGCTTTATAAAAATTTGCACAAAGATGGAAACTCTGAACATAGAAATATTAAATCCAAAAGCTAAAAATTTATTAAAGAATCTTGCCGATTTAAATTTAATAAAAATTTCGAAAGAAGCTGCAAAAACGGATTTTTCTTCAATTTTAAAGAAGTTGCGCGATAAAAGTAATAATGAGATATCACTTGCTGAAATAACGAAGGAAGTTGAGGAAGTGAGAAATTCAAGAAGTAGAAATTAACTATTTCAAAATTGGATGAAATATAATTCAAATTTTAAATTAAATAATCAAACCTTCAAAACAGTTGAAGAATTACAAACTTTCGCCCAAAATTTAATTTCAAAAGGCGAACACCACGAAATTTCAATTGGTAAATTTATTCAAGATTGGCTATCTAACGAAGAGTCAATTACAGTTAAAACCTCAGGTTCAACAGGAATTCCCAAAGAAATAAAACTTCAAAAAGAGCAAATGCGGAACAGCGCAATTTCAACTGGAGCGTTTTTTAATCTTCCCGAAAATACTTCAGCTTTATTATGTATGTCTGCCGACTATATTGGCGGTAAAATGATGGTGGTTCGCGCGATGGTTTTGGGTTGGGATTTAACGGTTGTTGAGCCAACTAAAAATCCGTTACAAAATCTTCAACAGGAATTTGATTTTGCGGCAATGGTTCCGTATCAGGTTTTTAACTCGATTGACGATTTGCACAAAATAAAAAAACTGATTATTGGTGGTGGTTCAATTTCAGCAGATTTAGAAGTGAAACTTCAAAATATTACAACTGAATGTTATTCAACGTACGGAATGACCGAAACAATAAGTCATATCGCCATCAGAAATTTGAATGGGCCTAAAAAAACGGTTTTTTACGAAGCTTTGCCAAATGTTCAATTTTCTAAAAATGAGAATGATTGCTTGGTAATCGATGCGCCTTTAATTTCAAATGAAACTTTGGTTACTAATGATGTTGTTGAATTAATTTCAAATAAAAAATTTAAATTTTTGGGAAGAATAGACAACGTTATTAACAGCGGCGGAATAAAAATATATCCTGAAATTATTGAGAAAAAACTTGCTTCGGAAATAAAACAACCCTTTTTTATTGCTTCAGAAAAAGATAAAGCATTGGGCGAAAAAGTGGTTTTGATTATTGAAAGTGATTATAAATCGAAAAAAGACGAATTTTCTGTAATTTTTGAAAACCTTTCAAAATATGAAAGACCGAAAAAAATTATTTCAATTGAAAAATTTTTATACACCGAAACGGGAAAAATTAAACGAGCCGAAACCTTAGCTCAAATTCAATAATCCTAAAAGAGTTTACATCTATTTCACAACAATCGTCTGCCTTTTTTCCGGCGGATTTTTAACCCTAATATTTATTTTTTCATATTCCCAACCATCATTTTTTCGATTTGCAACAACATCAAGCATAGCTTTCATTTTTGTTCCATCAACTTTTACTGAAAGCGTAACGTGATTACTTTGGTTGGTATATTGAACTTCACCTTCCAAAATCGCCATTTTGCTTATTGGTTTTATTTCGCCTAAAAGCTCGGTTACTTCCTTATTTTGTTGTGCTAATTCAACAGCACCTTCAAAAAGTTGAGGTTCTAAATAAGCTTTACTAAAATCGCCCAAATGTCCTGCTGTTAATGTAAAGAATAATGAAATAGCTAAAATTAGAACAATGATTGAAGAGAAAAACCATTTCCAATTTCGATTAATCCAAGTCTTTTGGATGATTAATTCATTATTCATAGAAACTCATTTATATCTTTATAATGTAGATTGTAAAGGTAAAAAACTCTATCTGATTCAATCCATTATATTGGTCTTATGTCTTACGTCATTTAGTCTTACGTCATTTAAAGCAACCTTTCCCTAACCCAAAACACGCTTTCCCTCAAGCACCATTTTCAAAACGGCATGTGATATTTAGTTTTACCCAAGTTTAACACTAAAAACCAAAACACATGAAAACAGTATTCACATTTTTTGCAATTGCGTTTTTAAGCTTTCAGCTTGGCGCACAAACCGTTTCCATTTACGGCGTAGTAACAGATGATAACGACGCACCATTTGCTGGTGTAAATGTTATAATTAAAGGAACTACAACCGGAACACAAACCGATTTTGATGGAAAATACAGTATCAAAGCACAAATAGGACAAACCTTGGTTTTCGCGACAGTTGGCTATGCAGCAACCGAAGTTAAAGTTAAAAAAGCTGGTGAAATAATAGTAAAACTACGTGCAGGTGCCGTTTTAGACGAGGTTGTAATAACAGGGTACGTAAAACGTGAAAAGACGGTCATGACCTCGGCGGTGGTAGAAATTAAGGCAGACAACGTTAACCAAATGTTGCAGGGTAAAGCGGCCGGAGTGCAGGTAACACAAAATGTTTCGTTTGCAAACGTAAAAGGTAGGGGCGAGGAGATTAAGATTATAAGAAATACTGTTGTGTCAAACCAAGTTTCAGACAATGAATCCTACGGTCGTATTCAAGAAAATATCTTTAAAAGTGTAAATACCGCGCCACTTTCAACTTTCTCTATAGATGTAGATAAAGCAGGTTACAGTAACATTCGCCGAATGTTAAACAACGGACAAGAAGTGCCAGAAGATGCCGTAAAGATTGAAGAAATGGTAAATTATTTTGCGTACGATTATCCTCAGCCAAAAGGTAAAGACCCATTTTCAATTACGGCCGATGTTGTAAATTCTCCTTGGAATACAAATTCAAAATTGGTGCGGATTGGGTTGAAGGGCAAAGATATTTCGTTGCAAAATGTTCCACCTTCAAACCTCGTGTTTTTATTAGATGTTTCAGGTTCAATGGACGCATCAAATAAATTACCATTATTAAAAGCCGCTTTAAATGTTTTGATAGACAAATTAAGGGAAACCGATAAAGTTTCAATAGTTGTTTATGCTGGTGCAGCAGGTTTGGTTTTAGCACCAACCTCGGGTTTCGAAAAACAAAAAATTAGAGATGCAATCGAAAATTTAAGCGCAGGCGGCTCAACTGCAGGTGGCGCAGGAATTGAACTTGCCTATAAAATTGCTCAAGAAAACTTTAGCAAGGGCGGGAATAATCGCGTAATTCTTGCAACTGATGGCGACTTTAATATTGGCGCAAGCAATGACCGCTCGATGGAAGATTTGATTGTTGAAAAAAGAAAATCGGGCGTTTTCCTAACTTGCTTAGGTTTCGGAATGGGCAATTATAAAGATAGTAAGCTTGAAACATTAGCCGATAAAGGCAACGGCAACCACGCATATATAGATTCTATGCAAGAAGCACAAAAAGTATTGGGCACCGAATTTTTTGGAACACTTTACACAATCGCAAAAGATGTGAAAATCCAGGTAGAATTTAATCCCGCAAAAGTGCAAGCTTACCGATTAATAGGTTACGAAAACAGATTATTAAACGACGAAGATTTTAAAGACGACACCAAAGATGCGGGCGAATTGGGCAGCGGACATACGGTTACTGCTTTATATGAAATAATTCCGGTTGGGATAAAAAGTAAATATTTAAAGGATATCGATAATTTGAAATACACGAAACAAACAAGTAAAAATTTTACGGATGAAATGTTGACCGTAAAATTTAGATACAAAGAGCCTGACGGTGATGTGAGCAAATTGATCGTAAAAACCTTAAAAGATAAAAATGAATCAATTGAAAAAGCAACAGATGATTTAAAATTTTCAGCCGCCGTTGCATTATTTGGAATGCAACTTCGCAAATCAGATTTTATTGAGTCAAACAAAAAAGCAGATGTTATAGCGTTGGCGGAATCCGGAAAAGGAAAAGACCAGGACGGTTATCGCGCCGAGTTTATAAGATTGGTAAAAAGCATCAAATAAATTTGAAAATAGTTTTTTTGAAGTTTGGTTTTTTTAAAGGAAAGAGCGCGAAAGCGCTCTTTTTTTTTGTTTTGAAAAGATTAAATTGAGAATTTTATGCGGTAGTCCATCATCAAATTTTTCTTATATTTGATTGAATAATTGAAATTTATGACAACAATACACATTGAAGAGGAATTAAATTTAGAAAAAACCCACTTTCAAACAATGGAAGAGTTTCAGCTGTATTTAATGATTTATCAAATTGAAAAATATGAATTAAGCGATGATCATAAAAAAATTATAAATGAACGAATTAAAGAGGCTGATAAATCAAAAGAGCCTGGAATGACCTATAAAGAATTTAAAGCAAGTTTTTTGTAAAATGAATAAATTTTTGAAACTTTTAGACATTTGATTAAAGATTAACGATTGCTGATTTTCAAATTTCAAATTTCAATATTTTATTAAATTTTAAGGAACCTACCGATTACAAACTATTTAAACCTGCAAAACTCCCATATTAAACTGCTTCGTAATAGGCGCATGGTTTGCCGCTTCAATTCCCATACTAATCCATTTTCTTGTATCTAGCGGATCAATTACCGCATCTGTCCAAATACGAGATGCCGCATAATATGGCGAAATTTGATTATCATAACGCTTTTTAATTTTATCGAAAAGTGCGGTTTCTTCTTCTTCGGTAATTTCTTTTCCTTGTTTTTTTAATGAAGCCGTTTCAATTTGAAGTAAAACTTTTGCTGCGCTATTTCCACTCATTACGGCAAGTTCAGCACTTGGCCAGGCTACAATAAGTCTTGGGTCGTAGGCTTTTCCGCACATTGCGTAATTACCAGCGCCATAACTATTGCCAATAATTATCGTGAATTTTGGTACAACACTATTACTAACCGCATTTACCATTTTGGCGCCATCTTTAATAATACCGCCGTGTTCGCTCTTGCTACCAACCATAAAACCGGTAACATCTTGTAAAAACACCAATGGAATTTTCTTCTGATTGCAATTGGCAATGAATCGCGTAGCTTTATCGGCGCTATCGCTGTAAATTACGCCACCAAATTGCATTTCGCTTGGTTTGGTTTTGGCTTTTGTCGTTTTAACCAAAGTCCTTTGATTGGCGACAATACCAACTGCCCAGCCATCAATGCGAGCGTAACCGGTTAAAATTGTTTGGCCGTAACCTTCTTTGTATTCTTCAAAATGGCTATCGTCTACAAGACGTTTTATAATTTCGCGCATATCGTATTGTTCGGCGCGGGATTTTGGGATTATTCCGTAAATATCATCTTGATTTTCTTTCGGTTTTAAAGCTTTTTCACGATTAAAACCTGCTTTGTCATAATCGCCAATTTTGGAAACTATATTTTTAATTTTATCAAGCGCATCTTTATCGTCTTTTGCTTTGTAATCGGTAACGCCACTAACTTCGCAATGCGTTGTTGCACCGCCAAGATCTTCGTTGTCAATAGATTCGCCAATTGCGGCTTTTACCAAATAACTTCCGGCGAGAAAAATACTTCCGGTTTTATCAACGATTAATGCTTCATCACTCATAATTGGAAGATATGCTCCACCAGCAACACAACTTCCCATAACTGCTGCAATCTGGGTAATTCCCATACTGCTCATAACGGCATTATTTCTAAATATTCTTCCAAAGTGTTCTTTATCGGGGAATATTTCATCTTGCATTGGCAGAAAAACGCCTGCGCTATCAACCAAATATATAATTGGTAATCTGTTTTCAATTGAAATTTCCTGCGCGCGTAAATTCTTTTTCGCAGTAATCGGAAACCATGCGCCAGCCTTGACGGTTGCGTCATTTGCAACAACAATGCATTGTTTGCCTTTTACGTAACCAATTTTCACCACAACGCCGGCACTTGGCGCGCCGCCTTGCTCTTCGTACATTCCGTCGCCTGCAAAAGCACCAATTTCGATACTTGGTTTTTTTGGGTCGAGGAGATATTCAATACGTTCTCGTGCGGTAAGTTTACCTTGACTGTGTTGCTTATCAATTCGTTTTTGTCCGCCGCCAAGCTTAACTTTTGCTAAACGCTGTTTTAAATCTGAAACTAAAAGTTTATTGTGATCTTCGTTTTTGTTGAAGTTTAAGTCCATTGAAAATATAAGTTTTCGTAAAAATACAAAATACAAGCATGTTTACTATTTAAACTTTCAAGTTTATGGTAGAATGTAAATTTATAGCTTGCACTTTAATTCAAAACGAATTTTACATAGCAAATAGGGTTATAAGCATTCAAACTATGACATTTTCTTAACTAAAATATGTTTTATATTATCGATATTTGTCTTCACACCAAATTTTTTAATAAAACGAATAGAGAATATGACAATGAATAAAAATACCGTACTGGCTTGGGCCGCTTTTATAATGTTAGTTATGGGCGTAGTACTAATAGGCTTGGGTGCATTTAGGTATGACGATGTTGCTGGATGGGGTTTTGCTACGGTTGGCATCGGATTCTTTGCAATTGCTTGGGTTTTTAATGCGCTTAAGGGAAGGGTTTAATTCAATTTTCATTACGCAGTTTTCAGTGGCCAGTTACTTAAAAATGTTTTAAGGTTTTGTACCCAATATGGCCAATCAAATATCAAATTAACTAATCACCAATTAACTAATAAACCAATAAATGTCTGACGATAAAAAAGTTATCTTTTCAATGTCTGGTTTAACCAAGACGTATCAAAATGCACAAACCCCAGTTTTAAAAAATATATACTTAAGTTTCTTTTATGGAGCCAAAATTGGAATTTTGGGTCTTAACGGAAGTGGTAAATCAACTTTACTTCGAATTATTGCCGGTGAAGAAAAAAATTATCAAGGCGATGTAGTTTTCGCACCAGGTTATACAGTTGGTTATCTTGAACAAGAACCAAAATTAGACGAAACCAAAACGGTGCTTGAAATAGTAAAAGAAGGCGTACAGGAAGTGGTTGATATACTTGATGAATACAACAAAATTAACGATATGTTCGGCTTGCCAGAAGTTTATGAAAATCCAGCAAAAATGGATGAACTAATGGAAAAACAAGCAAAATTGCAAGATAAGATAGATGCTACAAATGCTTGGGAATTGGACACCAAACTAGAGATAGCAATGGATGCGCTGCGTACTCCGGAACCCGATAAACTAATCGGTGTTCTTTCAGGTGGCGAAAAACGCCGCGTTGCCTTGTGCAGATTATTATTAAAAGAACCAGATGTTTTATTATTGGATGAGCCAACAAACCATTTAGACGCTGAAAGTGTGCATTGGTTGGAACATCATCTTTCAGAATATAAAGGAACCGTGATTGCCGTTACACACGATAGATATTTTCTTGACAACGTTGCGGGATGGATTTTAGAATTGGATAGGGGCGAAGGTATTCCGTGGAAAGGAAATTATTCTTCTTGGTTAGATCAAAAATCGAAACGTTTGGCACAAGAGCAGAAAACTGCGGGTAAAAGGCAAAAAACTTTGGAACGTGAGTTGGAATGGGTAAGACAAGGAGCAAAAGGTCGACAAACTAAACAGAAAGCACGTCTTCAGAATTATGATAAATTATTAAGCCAAGATCAAAAACAACTTGACGAAAAATTGGAAATTTATATTCCAAATGGAAAGCGATTGGGAACAAATGTTTTAGATGCAACCGGAGTTTCAAAAGCATTTGGCGATAAATTGTTATACGAAAATTTAAATTTTAAACTTCCACAGGCAGGTATTGTTGGGATTATAGGTCCAAACGGTGCTGGTAAAACCACCATTTTTAAAATGATTATGGGTGAAGAAACGCCCGATAAAGGTAGTTTTGAAGTTGGGGAAACGGCACATATAGCTTATGTAGACCAGGCACATTCAAATATAAATATAGATAAAACCATTTGGGAAAACTTCAGCGATAGCCAAGAATTAATTATGATGGGGGGACGGCAAGTAAATTCCCGTGCTTATTTGAGTAGATTTAATTTCAGCGGAAGTGAACAGAACAAAAAAGTTTCGACACTTTCCGGTGGGGAAAGAAACCGTTTGCATTTGGCAATGACATTAAAAGAAGAAGGAAATGTTTTGCTTTTAGATGAGCCAACGAATGATTTAGATGTAAACACACTTCGAGCTTTGGAGGAAGGTTTGGAAAACTTTGCAGGTTGCGCGGTTGTAATTAGTCACGACCGTTGGTTTTTAGACAGGGTTTGTACACATATTCTAGCTTTTGAAGGAAATAGCGAAGTGTATTATTTTGAAGGAGGTTTCAGTGAATACGAAGAAAACAAAAAGAAACGTTTGGGCGGCGATTTAATGCCAAAACGTATTAAATACAAAAAATTGATACGCTAATATGAAAACTAAATTTTTTATAATTATTGGGTTAACATTAATTACGTTGTCCTGCGGAAGTAAGAAATCTGCAGTTACTTCAGTTGATAAATCTGTAACTGAAAAAATTGTGGAAGGTGTTAATGTTTCGTATAAAAGTTTAGGAAATGATCAAGCTTCTATTTCGCTTCAACTGCTGAAAAATAATACGTTTAAATTCAATATGAAAATATTGGCAAGTGAAGATGATGAAGATTCAAAAACGTCGACAATTGATGAAAAAGGAACATATACAAGTGACGGAAATTGGAAAACGTTGAAATTTAAAAATCCAAAAATTTCACTAGCTACAATTTTCGATAAAAAATATGGCACTTCAGATGCTTTTGAAGTTATAGACGAAAAAACTGTAAAAATAAATGTTGCACAAAAGGCATTGCCAATTTGGGGTGTTTTGTGTGAGAAGGAATAGGGTTTTTAGCTGAAAACAGGAAGTAAAAATCCTAAGAATTTTCATTAAAAATTTGTGATAAAGGTCTTTAAAGTTGTATTTATAAATTGTTATTTGAGAATTTGAGATTTAGAATTTATCCATCTTTTATCCTATTCTCATCAAAAGCAGAAGGCAGTAATTTTGGAATAAATTTTATTAATAAAGGTAGCAAAATTGTGCCACCTGGCAATAAAAATATCGTAAGGGAAGGGATTGTTTTACAAATATCCAACAGCTGTTCTCTTACTTTCTGCTTTTCAACATTGTTTAAATCCCTTCGTGTAGATTTCCCCAGAAGTGATACTAATTCGCCGCTTTCTTTTAGTTCTTTTATTAATCTTGAACTGTTCCGTAAAACCAAAAGCTTAACCGTATTTGCAGATTGTTTGTAAACTTGTTTTACGGGATTTGTATATTCAAAAAGTTTAACTCTGCCATTTTGTGTAGTATTAAATTGAAGTAAACTTGTGGAGCTTACTTCAAATAAATTATTGTTTGAATTTAGCGCTTTGCATAAAAGTGAAATAAACTTTTGTTCGTTCTCGTCAAATTCTCCGTCATTCCAAATTGCCAAGCAGCACAAATCCATTATATACCATTTTTCCTTAATTGTCGTCTTCTTTAAAACTGACAGCATTTCTTGGTCAACCAGTAGCAATTTATCTTGATCTATATTAGGTATCGAAAGGTTTGGGGCGAACAGACTTATCAATAAAATATCATATTTATTCTTCTTTTTCTTTGCACGCAATGCTTCAAAACAAATTGCAATCAGCATTTTTTCAAAGTTGGAAAGATAATTTTTAAGCTCATTTTCATTCTGCAAAAACCCTTCATAACCTAAAATATCAGCGTACAAAAATGCATACGTAAATATTGAAACTTTGTTATTTTTTAGCGCAACATTGGTTTCATTAATTCGAGAGGAAATAATATTTTCAAGAATTTGATTATTTCCCTGAGTCAAATTCAACTTTTGTAAAAATGACGCCTTCGCCTTTCCCAAACTTGTATAATATTTAATAATGGAGCTAACCATTTCATCAAAATTCAGCGTTTTTTTATTTTGCCAGAATGCATAAAAAAAGCAGTGAATTAAATTAACTTTTGTTAATTCTTCACGCGTAAGATTTAAATCACTTATTTTGTCTAGAAAAACGGGTTTAATGGAAACGCCATATATAAATCCCGAATCTTGAAGCTGTTTATAGAAGTTTAGCTCGCTAAAATCTTGTTGAAAATATTTTTTCCGTGTAAGTACGGAATAATATTTTCGTATCCAATCTGTAGCTGAAGGATTCATTAGTAGCTTTTTGTTTGAATTTAGTTTTACAAAATATGGCTAGAAAACCTTAATATTGTAGGATATAAAGTATTATTGGCAAAAGTAAAACCTTTTAACGAAATGAGTTCAATTAAAATTATGAAAAAAACAACACTAATCTCAGTGGCAGGTTGCATCGCAATTGTTGTGATTGCTGTCTTTTTAATGTCTTCGGATCAAGCAGATTCGCCCTCAGTTACCGGACAAACAACAGATATTGCAGATTTATACGCTTTTGAGGGCGACAATCCTGACAATACCGTTTTAATTGCCACATTTCAAAGTCCGCTAACTCCTGGCGGTGTAACATTAGCCGCGGCTTTTGACGAAAATGTATTAATTGAATTTAATATAGATAACACAGGAGATTTTGTTGAAGATTTGGTAATACAAGCTATTAAAAAAGGAGATTCAATGTATTTTTTCGGACCAATAGCACCTACCACAACTGGTTTAACTAGCCAAGTTGAAACATCTGGCCCAAAAAGTGTTGTGAAAATCTCAAATACAACAGATTATATTACAGCAGAAAATAATAATATGAAATTTTTTGCGGGTCCACGTAGAGATCCATTTTTCTTTGATTTTAATAGGTTCAATATGGTAGCATCTGGAGCAGCTGCTGGCGAGGATCCACCTGCTGGTTTTTTGCCAGCGGAAACGGCATCAGATTTTTTTGCAAATTTAAACGTATTGGCCGTTGTGGTTGAAGTTCCAAACGCTATGCTTGGTAATGCACCAACGCACATTGGTGGTGCGTTAGGAATAAATAATTTGCCAAATTCATATAATGTTTGGGTTAGTACCAAGAAAAAACAATAATAATAACCTGTCTAAAAGATATCCAAAATGAAAAATCATAAATATATAATACTTAGTTTGGCAATTTGCTCTTCGTTTTTATTCTCACGATGCAGCAATGATGTGGATGGAAAGGTAATTATTCAGGAAACCTGCAATGACGGTATACAAAACAATGGTGAAACTTCTGTAGATTGCGGTGGTCCAGCTTGCGCTCCCTGTAATGAATCATTTTCAGGCACATTTGTGCAACAAGATATATTGGGTAGACCGGGAATTAATAAAATATTTGGTGCAAATGATGGAAGAAAAAATGACTTTAATGTTTCAGTTGTAAACCAGCGGCAATCTTTTCAGCCAGAATTTCAGAATAAGTTAGAAACATATCACGATATTTATGGCAATGCTTTAGGTTTAAATCTGGATTACGAAAATAATATCCTTGGTTTAGATGCTACAACTTTTACACGTTTGCTCGCAGAATACGATGCTTTGCAAGTTGCGCCAAATGGGGAAACAACGTATTATGATTCTGCTACAGGTGTTGCCTTAACAGGACGAAGATTGCAAGACGATGCTATAGATTTTTCGCTAACATTAATGTTTGGAGGTATGACGGGAACACGTTTTGATGGTAACAATGGCACGCCACAATTAACAAGCGATGGTGTAGATTTTGGAGATAGGGTAGTGCAACCTTTCCCATATTTGCAAGCACCTTTATAATACTACAATAGTAAATTGAAAAAATCGCCTCATCTTATTAGTTATTAGGCGATTTTTTTATTTAAAAAAAAATATAGGTTTTGAAAATAGCTCTTTTATCGTTAATTCTCATTTTTTACTATGAGTGTACAGAAAATAGACCAACTCCAATTACGTCAATAACAGATTATAATCAGTACTTATCTTCTTCAAATAATGCTAGTTATAAATTGGCTAATGAGCAGCGTGACTTTTGGGAAAATAGACTAGCGGCGGATAGTTCGGGAATAGGAGAATTAGGTCCTTTGGCGCAATCTTACGAAATGTTGTTTGATGCAACTGGTAATGTAGATTATCTTAAAAAAGCTGAAATTTTAGATAAAAAAGCGATTCAAATTGCAGCGAATAAAGATGGATTTAAACGTTCATTGGCGCATAATTATATTTCGCAACATCGCTTTAAAGAGGCTAAAGCTATTTTGGAAGAAGTTTATGAAGGTCTAACAAACAAACTCGCGACAGAGCGTATGCTTTTTGATGTGTATATGGAATTGGGAGAATACGAAAAAGCCGATACAATGCTCGAAAAAATAAAGGACAATAGCGACTTTAATTATTTAATTAGATTGGCAAAATGGAGCTATCATAAAGGCGATTTAGATTCAGCAATAAAATATTTGGAAAAGGCGAAAGCGTATTCGGTTGAAAGTAAAAACAAAGACACCAATTTATGGATTTATAACAATATTGGCGATTTTTACGGACACGCTGGCAGATTGCAGGAATCCTATGTTAGTTATTTAAAAACCTTGCAGTTACAGCCCGACAATGCGTACGCAAAAAAACAAATTGCTTGGCTCTCATATTCAAGTGAAAAAAACACGACGGAAGCATTGCGCATTTTAGATTCATTAATTGTGGTAAGAAAAGTGCCGGATTATCATTTAATGAAAGCTGAAATGTATGACTTTGAAGGTAATGCTGGAAAGAAAAGCGATGAGTTAAATAAATTTGTTTCAATGGTTCGTGAAAATGCCAATTACGGCGGCATGTACAATACGTATTTGATAAATTTATATGCCGAATCTAATCCAAAAATGGCATTACTTTTAGCTGAAAAGGAAATTACAAATAGAGCAACACCTGAAACATTTCAACTTTTGGCATACGCGCAATTGGTAAATGGAAAAAAGAAAGAAGCGCTAAAAACCATTGAAACTCATGTTGAAGGTAAAACAACCGAACCTAAAGCGCTATTTCACGCCGCTTTAATATATAAAGCAAATAGAAATTTAGAGAAAGTAAAAGAGTTAAAGTCAGAATTGGAAGGCGCTTTTTATGAATTAGGACCTGTAAAAGCAAAAGAAATAGAAAAATTGTAAGTATTTGAAACCAAGCCGATAGGATTTACGTAAGTATAGTATAAAGGTTGGTTATCTATCTTAATTGGTAGATTTTGAAATCGGTTAAATCCGGTTTTTTCAGAGTTTTTTTGTTAGTTGAAACGCCCACGAAAGTGGGCGTTTCTTATTTTGTGCCTTTTAAGTTTTAAGTTAGTTTTCAATTAAATCTTTTAGCATTTTAAGGATGGTATTTTCTTCGCCTTGTTCAGCTTCTTGTTTTGTCCCAATTCTGTTATCTGTTTGCACTATTTTTAATTCAGTACCATTTTCTTGTTCTGTCAAAAGATACTCCATTTCAAAATAATTTTCAGGTTTATATTCAAGATCAGGTCTTGGTGCAAATAAATTATATTTAAGAATTTTGAAAGGTTCAAATTGCAAGACAATTCCCCATTGTTTAAAAACTTGTCCTTGCCATTCAGTAGTAAAAATTATTGTATTTCCTATCTTCCAATCTGTTGTTAAAACACTTCCATATTGCCACAATTTTACTTTTTCAGGATTTGTTAATGCATTCCAGACTTTTTCCGCAGAAGCATTAATATTCAACTTTGAAATATTTGTTGCCATATTTTTTGATGATTTTTAAGATTTGTAGTTATTTTCAAACTAACAGAAAAAATAAAATTCGAATAAAAATACCAATTAAAGTATTTAAACTCGAATGTTATAGTAATCTATTTTTTACTTTTTAATAACAACTACGGCGTAGAAGCCACCATTCCTAAAGTATAAAGTTGCGACATAGTTGGTGTTTTACTTCCACCTTCAGGTTCTAGCGTTATGCCAAATGCCTGCGCAACTGGAAAATCTGAAAACTGGTAAATACCACTTTCAATTTCGTTGGAACTGGATAATATACCCATACTAGTAGGCGTAAGAGGTTGCATAACCAAACTCCAAGCTTGATAAACTTTGCCTCTAGGCGCTGGTGGTAAACCTTTAGTATCTATGTAAGCGATTTTGTCCT
Source organism: Aequorivita sp. (assembly GCA_965219125.1). Taxonomy (GTDB): domain Bacteria; phylum Bacteroidota; class Bacteroidia; order Flavobacteriales; family Flavobacteriaceae; genus JBBSOK01. Next base: position 995,059 of record CBDCMO010000002.1, on the reverse strand, counting down.
TTTTATTATAAAAAACTTTTGCAAATGCTTGTGGCGCTACGGCCTCATTGCCAGGCAATGTATATGCTGCGTATTCCTTGGAACGTAATATTTCTAAAACATTTTCGGTTTTGGCAAGTTTAGTTTCAGAATTATCAACTTGTTCTTTTAATTGAATATTTTCAGAATTTGTAACTTGATAGTCTGTTTTTAGAATTTTATTTTGATTCAACATCCAAACGATACCACAAATACATAATATTGCAGCCGCCCAACCTGTAATTGCCGCCCAATTTATGGATCGCTTTTCATTTATTGGTACTACCTTGGTTATCATTCTTTGAATGTGCAACCATATTTGTGCGGACATTATAGGCGCTACGGTTTCTGCCAATGTTATTAATGAATTTTCTATTTTTTCAACTTCATTTTTAACTTCAGAATTTTGAGCTATAGCAATATCAACCTCGTGGGCTTCTTCAATAGGTAAAGCACCTACCACGTAGAGTTGTAATTGTCCTGATTCTATAAGTTCTTGTGTTGTCATAATTTATCCCAGTACCTTTAATCTTAATTCGTTCATACAGTTACGGTTTCTGGTTTTTAAAGTTCCCAAAGGAATTTCCAAAGTTTCTGAGGCCTCTTTTTGTGTGTATCCTTTAAAAAATAGAAGATCTATAATTTCAATACACATAGGTTTTAGGTCGTCAACAAACTTACGTATTCCAATTGCGTTAGTTTTTCTGTTAAGACTATCGGTTGTAGCTAATATATCTACGAAATTAGATGTACTAAGGTTTTTTCTGGAGTTCTTAAAAGATTTTGAACGTGTTTCATCTATCGCTGCATTTCTTGCAATGTTCAAAATCCAAGTAAAAAAGCGCCCTTTGGTGATATCGTAACTGTCGCATTTATCCCAAATCTTTACAAAGACATCTTGTAAAATTTCTTCAGCAGTAGCCTCATCAAGCACTACGCTGTAAATAATGCCATAAATGGCTTCAGAATATAGGGTATAAATTTTTGAAAATGCTTTTTCGTTACCTTGCTGCATTTCAAGAATGAGGGAATTGGGTTGTTCCATTAAGTTATTTTGTTAGTGGGACTAAAATAGATAAAAAAAAGGAATATTTCAATTCAAATTTTAATCGTTTAGCTTAAATGTATTATTTGGCTAATACATTAAATTTTTTCCTTAATTTATAAAAATATAAAAGGCCGACAAATTTAATATGTCGGCCTAATAAACTTTGTAACTTTCTGTTATTCAATTATACCGCCACAAGCAACACGTGCTCCAGCATCGCCAGAAGGTTGGGAAACAAAATCATCTGTACCTTCGTGAACTATAATACCTTTTCCAATTATATTTTTCTTTGCGTCATCACAACCAATACACCATTGGTCTGTTTGCATGCTCATACCGCCATTACCATTTTCATCTGCTTCAAAATTGCCTATATCTCCTCTGTGATATCCTTTTGGATCGCCCCATTTTCCGTGTTGCTCAAAAGTTGGATTCCAATGTCCGCCAGCCGATTTTCCATCTGCCGCGCTACAATCTGCATTTTCGTGAATGTGTATTGCGTGCATTCCAGGTTTTAAACCAGTCATTTTTGCTTCCATACGCACCATTCCATTTTCTTCGGTAAAAGTAACTTCACCTTTTGCAGTACTATTGCTTTTAGATTCTAAAGTAACAGTCACAGTTTTTGCAGACATTTTTTGGGGATCATTATTCATGGAGTTCTCTACAGAATCTGTAGTGTCCATGTCTTTATCCATATCTTTTTTGTCGTTTTTACAAGCTGTAAATGCGATCATTGCCAATAACGTAATGGCTAAACTCAATTTCTTCATAATATTTTTATTTGATGGTTATTTATTTGAATATTAAATATAACTAATTGTTATGTCCATTACGTGCGCTTTAAGATAAATTTAGAAGTTAACTTCAATAAAATAGTTATTACAGGACATTAATGTTCGCATTTGAACATTAAATACAAATTTGGTTGTCTTTTAAACCAATAAAGTAAATATTTGATTTTTTGCCATCAATGTTTTGTGGACAGGACATTTATCTGCTATTTCTAAAAGTTTTAGAGTTTGTTTTTCATCAAGGTTTCCTTCGAAAGAAATTTCCCTTTTAAAGGTTCCAATTTTTGATGACTCGCTTTCACAGTCTTCACAGTCCAGCGCATGTTCTTTACCGTAATCTACCGAGACTTTTACTGTATCTATCTGCCATTTTTTTCGCTTAGCATACATTTGAATTGTCATTGCAGAGCAAGCCGCCAAACCACCGCTTACTAAATCATAAGGTGTTGGGCCCAAATCTTTTCCTCCAAAACTTTCCGGTTCATCTGCTATTGATTTGTGATTACCCATTTGCATTTTAGTAGTAAAACCATCCATCGCATTTAAACTTGCACTTACTTTTTTTTCATTTTGTTGAATTTCATTTTCAGCAAAAGCAATATATCGAGTAACCCAAGCAGCAATAACATGACCAACATATATGGAATCTTCCTTATCCGTCAACAAATGATTTGCACCGTCCAGCGATATAAAACTTTTCGGGTGCGAAGCTGCTAAATAAATGTCCTCTGCATTGTTTATTGAAACCGTTTCATCTTGTGGCGAATGCATAATTAAAAGTGCTTTTTTAAACCGACCTACTACTTGCCTTAAGGGTTGCTTTTCAAGATCGTCAAGAAATTGTTTTTTAATAGTGAATTTTCTACCAACTAAATTAATTGAAGCCTCGCCTTTTGTTAATATTTCATTTAGGTCATTTTGCAAGCTATTTTTTACATGTTCGGGATCGCTTGGAGCATTTATTGTAACCACCGCTTTTACTGAATTAATTTTTTCAGCGACCATAATTACGGCAGCGCCACCCAAACTGTGACCAATTAAAAGTGATGGTGCTGAATAATTATTTTCCAAATATTTGGCGGCAGAAACTAAATCTGCAACATTGCCCGAAAAGTTTGTATTCTCAAAATCGCCTTCACTTTCGCCCAAACCAGTAAAGTCAAAACGCAAAACGGCAATACCAGCTTTTGCAAGCGCTCGGCTAATATTGGTAACGGCAAGCAAGTTTTTTGAACATGTAAAACAATGTGCAAAAATTGCAAATGCTAGAGGTTTTTGATTATCCGGCATTTCTAATCTACCTGCAAGATTCTGGTTGTCGTTATTTTTAAAGTTTATTTTGTGTAGATTCATATCAGTTTGATTTTAAATAGTACAAAAAGTAGCCGGCACTGCCACTTTCAATTTTGAAGCCTTTATCTTCACATTAATTTCAGAAATTTTGCCTTCATATTCTCCGTCTATCTGAAAAGAAACTGGTTTTTGTGAGAAAATTCTTGCTTTTTTGGTTGAAATGACATCAACAAATTCTTCATTTGGTCTTGTATTTTCTCGCATTGTTTTAAATATTTCGATAAAATCCAAATTTTTAAAAACCAATATTTCGAATTTCCCATCGTCTATTTTTCCATCGGGATTTATATTCGCGCCAGTCCCAAAAGTATTTGCATTTGCAATTGCCAGCAAAATTCCCGTTTTCTGAAAGGTTTCGCCGTTTGCTTCAATTGTAAAATCGTAAGGCGACTCGCTTTGAAAAATTGTCGGAATACTTTGAATAAAATAGCCAAGTTTCCCGCGAAGGCTGCTGTCTTCATAATTTTTTATAAGCTCCGCATTAATTCCCATATCGGCAATATGAAGGCAGGTTTGCTTGTTTATTTCAAGCATATCCATTTCTACAAAACAATCGGATAACGCTATTTCTGCTTGCTGTTGGGGTATTTCGGGAATTTTAAAATTTACTGCAAGCCCATTTGCCGAACCGGCAGGAAGTATTCCTAAAATAATTTCAGAATTTTCAACCGCTTCTGCTACCAATTTTATTGTTCCATCGCCGCCCGCAACCAAAACTCTTTTAATTTTCTTATTCGAAATAACTTCTTTAATTAATTCTAAATCCTTATTTCCTGTAGTATAAAATAGTTCTAAATTGAATTTCTGAGTCTCGGACAAATTCTTAACAAGGTTGATTAAGTCTGTTTTATCACAATCTCCCGAAATGGGATTTACAACAAGCAGGATATTTTTTTCTGATTTCATTATAACAGTTTACGCTTAAAAATAGGTATTTTACACTTGCTAAACGTTAACAAATTCTCAATAAGTGAAGCTTGATTTAAAATTGTATCGCGGTTATGTAAATGACAACGAATTGGTTGTTTTTGGACACGTTTTTAAATCGTGGGCACCAGATAAATATAGGTTGGACAGGCACAGTATTCGCCACGCGGTTGCCGTTATGCATATGTTTAGAATAAAACCGTTGCCAAATATAGAAGTAAAATTAAACTTTGGTACGTTGGAAGTTACGACCAAAACATTGGAAGATGGTTATTTTAGATTTACGGTACCGTACAAGCGTGAATTGGAAAGCGGTTGGCACAAGTATCAAGTTAGTATTAAAACCGAAAAATCTGGAAATTTCGGTGTTGTGGAAACAGCTGAACTTTTGAAGCCTTTTGAAAGTAAACTCGGCATAATTTCAGATATTGATGATACTTTTTTGGTAAGCCACAGCAACAATTTTTTTAAAAAACTTTATGTTTTATTACTTCGGAATTTAGACAAAAGGAAAATTTTTGATGATGTTGCAGATCATTACAAAGCATTAAGTTCCGCCGGACAAGAAGATGAAATTTCATCTAACTCTTTCTTTTACGTTTCAAGCAGCGAATGGAATTTGTATGAATTTATAGACAGTTTCGCCAAAAAGCACGAATTGCCTAAAGCGGTTATAAAGTTGAAAAAAATAAAAACAGGAATCTCAGATTTCCTTTTCACCGGAAGAGGAAGCCACGATCATAAATTTGAAAAAATTAAGGATATAATCTCATTTTATCCAACCTTACAATATGTCCTCTTAGGTGACGATACGCAAAAAGACACGTTTATATATGAAAGGGTTTGCAAGATATTCCCACAGAATATAAAGGCAGTTTATATTCGAAAAACAGCGCATAACAAAAAAAATAAAGTCTTGGTAACTTTAAAAAATATTGAATCTTTAGGAACCGAAACCTGTTACTGTGCAAATAGTGCCGAAGCAATTGCACATTCCCAAAAAATCGGAATAATTAGCTAGTTCTTTATTGTAAATGTTTCTACCTTTTTAAATGGTGAAATTTCCAAAGATTCCATTTTGGCTTGATAAACTGTCCAATTTTTTTCAAAAAACAAGTTGGTTTGAGAAAGCGCTTCTTTTAATTCATTTTCGGCTTGTAAAATCAAGGTGTTTTCTGTGTTTGTTAGACCATTTGGCCTACTTTCTACATATCCGTTTGCGGTATTTATCCTGTTCATTACGGTAATTTCAGCATTTCGGGTAATGCCTTGGCGTTTATCAACTTTACCTATATATACTTCAATTAAGGAATCTATCTTTTTAGAAACATTTTCGTTGTTTTTAATTTCGTCTTTGTATTTATCTTTTGAAGTTAGATCTGCTTTTTCAGCTTCTTTCAATTTATCGTTGAATTCATCAACTGTTTTTTTGCTTTCAACTAATTGTTCAACTGCATCTGCCGCGACTTGGGTAAAGTTCTCCAATTTTTTAGATGCTGTATAATTTTCGTCAATTGCTTTTTGGGAAACGGGTAGTCGAGGATCGCTTTCAACTTTTATACTATTTTCGCTTTTTGTGCCTTCATAGTTAATTTCAACTCTGTAAGTATTTGGTTTTACAGTAATGCCGCCGGGTTCATTTTTGCTTTCTCGTTGGCTTCTGCTAGGTCTATCAGAACCGGATTCGTCCAAATTCCATCTCCAAACGTAAATGCCGCTACTATCTGGAATTTTTCTTTTTAGGGTTCTTATAATTCTATCGCCATCATAAATTTTAAGATATAAACTGTCTTTACTTTTTCCTTTTTCATCTTCTGCAACTTTTTCAGTTTCTTCCTCAGGTTCCTTATCTTCAGCTTTGGGCAATTCATCTTCCTCAACTTTTTTGGCCGTAACTTCTTCGGCAACCGTTTTATCTTTCTTCTTATTTTTCTTATTTTTTTCAGTTGAAATTTCTTCTTTCTTAATTTCTTTTGATTTGAAATAAAATTTGAGGAGCGCACCACTTTGTCTATTTTCACCGTTGAAGATTGCATCTGCTCCAAAACGACTGCCAGTTGGTTGTTGATAAGCAGCTAAATAAGCAGTTGGCGGATTGAAAAGTTTCAAATCTTGATTAAGTAAAGCTGAATTTCCAGCAATTTCACGAAGTGGTATAATATCATCCAAAACCCAAGCGGCACGGCCAAAAGTTGCAATTACCAAATCATTTTCGCGCGGATGAATTATTAAATCTTTCACCGAGACCGTTGGAAATCCGTTAGTATATTTTTTCCAAGAATTTCCTGCATCTATTGAAATATATAAGCCATCATCTGTCCCTAAAAACAGCAGGTTCTTTTCAATCGGGTCTTCAATTATACAAAGTGCATAGCTTTTCACATCTTTATCTGAAACAATGCGTTGCCACGTTTTACCGTAATCCCTTGTTCTAAAAGCATAAGGCGTGTAATTAAACCTACGATAGTCATTAGCAACCAACAAAGCTTCTCCTTTATTTTTATTGCTCGCCTTAATTTGAACGATCCAACTTCCTTTTGGAAGCCCAGCAATATTTGGGGAAACATCTGCCCAAGATTGTCCGCCGTTTTGGGTAAGCTGCACTCGACCATCATCTGTGCCTGCCCAAATCATATCTTTTTCAGTGGGAGAAGGTTCGATTACCAATATAGTAGTATAATTTTACGCTCCAGTTGCATCCATTGAAAGTCCTCCGCTTTCACCTTGTTTTTGCTTTTCCGGATCGTTAGTTGTCAAATCCGGCGAAATTACTTTCCACGTTAAACCTTTGTCCACACTTTTATGAACAAATTGACTTCCGAAGTAAAGTGTACTATTATCAAAAGGATCAATATTTATGGCGCTATTCCAATTAAAACGAAGCTCAATATTTGAATCGGGATGTGTTGGGCGAACCACATAATTATTTCCTGTTATATAATCGTATCTGCTTACATAACCTTGTTGACTCATTGACCAGCCAAAACGGCTATCGTCCTTGTCCGGCACAACATCAAAACCGTCACCAAAACTTATTTCCTGCCAATAATCATTTCGTATTCCTTGGGCTTTCCAAACATAAGCAGGACCGCGCCAACTGCCATTATCCTGCATGCCACTGTAAACATTGTACGGAAATTCATTATCTACCGCAATATGATAAAATTGCGCAACAGGTAAGTTTCCTATAAAACGCCACGTTTTGCCGCCGTCGTAGGTTACATTCAATCCACCATCGTTACCATCCATCATAAAATTCCCGTTATTTGGATTTATGTACCAAGCGTGATGATCTGGGTGAACGCCATTATCGGCGCCGTAAGCTGGCATAAGCTGTTCAAAATTCTTTCCACCATCTTGCGAGACATTAACATAAGTAAAGACAGAATAAACCCTATTTTCATTCTGCGGATCTACAAAAATATCACTATAATAAAACGGTCTGTCGCCAATATCGCCTTTGCTGTTAATCATTTTAAAATTAAAACCACCGTCTTCACTTTTGTATAATGCATTTTTTTCAGCTTCAACCAAAGCGTAAATAATATTTGGTTTATTTGGGGCAATTGCAAGACCAATTCTTCCCAAAGAACCTTTTGGCAAGCCATCTTTTTCGGTTCGTTTTTCCCACGTATCGCCTCCATTAAATGTTACGTAAAGACCAGAACCTTCGCCGCCGCTTTTAAAAAACCACGGGTCGCGTTTGTGTTGCCACATTGCGACAATTAATTTATTTGGGTTTGTGGGATCCATTACGATATCGGCAACCCCACTTTTTTCGTTTGTGAATAGAATTTTTTTCCACGTTTTTCCACCATCAATTGTTTTAAACACGCCACGTTCGGGATGTTCTCCCCAAGGTGAACCAATTGCGCCGGCATAAATTATATCAGGATTTGTTGGATCGATTATAATTCTATGAATATGTCGGGTTTTTTCCAAGCCCATAGATTGCCAATTGCGGCCGCCATCCAACGATTTGTAAATTCCGTAGCCACCGTTCAAGCTGTTACGGGGATTTCCTTCGCCCGTGCCAACCCAAATAACCGATGGATTACTTTGTTGGATGGCAACAGAACCTATTGAAGCTGTAACTTCCTTATCAAAAACAGAATTCCACTTTATTCCGCCACTTGTGCTTTTCCATAATCCACCGCTTGCCGTGCCAACATACATAACATTTGGATCGCTTGTTACAACATCTATCGCGGTTACACGGCCAGACATGCCGCCAGGACCAATGTTTCGCGGCTTCATATCTTTTAAAATATCAGTATTTAATTGCTGTGCAAATGCTGCGCTTGCAACAAACAATACCATTGAAAATAATAATTTTTTCATTTTTAAATTTGAATATTTGATGGAATTTAAAGGTAGTGAAACCAACTTTAGTTTTAAAGCATATAAATTTTTGTACTTAAATAGCAGAGTGTCCTAAAAAAAAAGGGAGCAGTTTTGGCTTCCTTAAAAAAAAAATATAGCTTTCTTCACAACATTTATTTTTCAACTTTAAAAAAAATTTAATTTTCTTCGCTTTTTTCAGCATTTGTCGCTTTTTCAGACTTTACTTTTTTGTGAGTTGAAAATTGTCTTTCAAGATTTTTTTGAGCCTCTTTGTGATCGTGTGCATTTTGTATTTCAATATGTGTTGGAAAAGGCAAATCAATTCCTGCTTTATTCATTGCAGATTGTGTTTCTAAAATAACCCTCGACCAAATGTGTACAACGCTTGCCCTATCACTCTTTGTCCACCATCTTACGCGAATGGTTAACCAACTGTCAGCTTGATCCCAAACTAATGTTTCAACAGTTTTTTCTTCTTCAACGCCTTCGCAATTTTCAACAGTTTGTTTCAATATTTTCATCGCTTCAAGATAGTTTTCATCATAGCCTAAACCTATATCGTATTGTGAGCGAATAAATTTGTGCGCAGTTTTGACAACTACGGAATTATTATAAACAGTATTGTTAGGAATAACAACTCGCATACCGTCATAAGTAGTAATTATCGTGGCGCGCGTTTTAATTTTTTCGACAGTTCCTTCATAATTATTAACGATTATTTGGTCGCCAATTTCGAAAGGTTGTCTCAATAAAATTAAAATTCCCGCCAGCCAATTCTGTAAAATATCTTGAAAGGCAAAACCAATAGCGACAGACGAAACACCCATTCCCGCAATAAGATCTGCCGGACTTAAATTGGGCGCCATAATAGTTAGGGCAATTGCAACCCCAAAAATCATAACCAAATATCTGGTAAATGCACCCAAAAGATCGCCGAAGTTCTGACGACCCTTTTTACGAAGCATTTTTTTCACGAGTTTCCCGAGCCATCTAGAAATATAGATAAATGCTACAAAAACAAGAATTCCTATAACAACGTTTGGTAGTGCTTTAATAAAACCATCTACCCAGCTGTCAATTTTTTCGATTATAGATTGAGGATTTACATCTATTTCTCCCTTTTTGTCATTAATCGTGTTCTGTAAAATTGAAAGCATAAATTTAAGTTGTTAATTATTTTGATTTTTTAATATCCAATTGGTTCTTAATATTACAATTCTTTATCTGTATCATTTAAATTTATAACGTATGTTTAACAGTAAGGCTAACAAGGCTAAAAAGAAAAACAAATATTATTAGTTATAAAAAAAACATATGCTTTTCATATAAAAAAAGGAAGCCATTTCGACTTCCTTTTAGTAATTCTATTTTAAATTTTACCAACGTTCAAATTCTTTACGCTCGTAAAAATCGTCTTCATCATAAACGTGATTTTCTTTTCTATCACGGTTGTATGAATCTAAAACGACAGTTTCATATTCCCTATTAATATTTGAACCTTTTTGATACCGTTTTGTTTCAGCAAAAGTACGATGGTCAATTGCGGAAGATGTCACAAAATTTTTGTCCTTATTTAACGTTACCATACCAATTGGCACAATTAAATGGTTTTCACCATCCTTATTTAAAAATTCCCTAACTTCATTATTTGAAGGTCTTGCATAAGGATCGTGCTTTGCATCAATAATTGTTTTATCTACTTCTACATCTAGATAAACAACTCTTTTTTGTTCTTTGTTAACCAAAAGGTTTTCTATTTTTCCTATTACTTGATTGTTAGCGTCTCTAACATCCCAACCACGTACATCTGAATCATCACTTGCAACTTTGTAATCAGAAAGTTCGTCAAGATTATATAGGTGTTTTTCTTCGTTTTTCATGTTTGTTTTTATTTAATTAGTAAGATTATTGATTCATGCTATTTTGTAGGTTGCTATCCATTTTCATCAAAAGATTGCCAGCATTGTCTAAAAATGATTTCACTTTGTCTTTTTGATTCAAAGTTGCCATTTTAACATCCATGCTCATTGCTGCATCTTCAACACTTTTAGAGTCAGCTTCTAACATTGAAAATTTTTGCCCTTGAATAGTTTTTAGTGCTGAAGAAATTTTCACAGAAGCATCCTTAATCTTATCTGCATGGTCTAAAGATTTTGGATCTTTTTCAATAGCATCAGCCTGTACTCTGGCCGCATCAAGATTGGTTTTGATATCTACGTTTGCCTTTTCTGCCATATCTTTTGTAGCTGTAATCAATTTGTTTAATGCATTGCTTGTAAAGGTATGATCCATATTCATATTTGGGTCAGAGATTACGTTCTTGTATTCATTAATTGATGCAATCATTGCAGCATTGTCATTTGTTTGGTTATCACCATAAGTTGAATCATCTTCAGTATTCATTGAATCAATATTGGTTATTGTATCATTTCTATTAACGTCATCATCAGTTATATTTGCATTTTTATATATAAAGAAATAGTACGCTAATGCAGCCAAAATGAGAGCGACCAAGATCCAAGGCCAAATTGGGGTTTTCTTTTCGATTTTAATTTCTGCCATAATTCATAGTTTTTAAAAAGTTAGTATTATTTTGTTTATTCGAAGTTAGTTAAATGCTTAAGCATTTAACTAGTCATAACTTAAATTCTTTATTTTTAACGTCATAAATATTTGTTAATTAGCACATAAGCGAATTTTATTGACTCATTTGTTAATAACTCAATTTTAATTTATAACGTATGTTTAACAGTAACCATCTAAAAGCTAAACAGAAAAACAACTACTTTTAACTATGCAAAAAAATAGTAGGCAAATGGGTTTTATTTTTACAAAACACAATCCCGTTGTACAAACTCCATTTGAAAAACTTTTCGAGATATTTCAAGAATTAATTACCCACACTTCTGGCGATTTTGATGAGGCAATAGACTGGTTGAAGCAGTTAGATGAAGAATACAAACTTACCACACCAGATTATACAATCGAAGACTTTATTGAAGATTTAAAAGCAAAAGGATATATTCGGGAAGAATTTGTGCCAAATGGAAAAGGGGAAGGAAAAGGAGAAGGAGATCCATCTATAAAAATTACAGAAAAATTGGAAAGGGCGCTTCGAAAAAGAGCTTTGGAACAAATTTTCGGAAACATAAAAAGAAGTGGATCCGGCAATCACAAAACCAAACATACAGGAAATGGCGATGAACAAGCTGGGGAATTTCGCGATTATCAATTTGGTGATAGATTAGATCAAATTTCGATGACAGAAAGTCTTCGAAATAGCCAAATTAACCACGGTATCGGAGATTTTAAATTAACAGAAAACGATCTTGTAGTTGAAGAAACTACACACAAAGCGCAAATGAGTACGGTGCTAATGATAGATATTAGCCACAGTATGATTTTATACGGCGAAGACAGGATTACACCTGCAAAAAAAGTTGCAATGGCCCTAAGTGAATTAATCACAACCTGTTATCCAAAAGATACTTTGGATATCTTGGTTTTTGGAAACGATGCCTGGCCAATAAAAATTAAGGATCTTCCGTATTTGAATGTTGGGCCATATCATACAAACACCGTTGCTGGTCTACAGTTGGCAATGGATATGCTAAGAAGAAAACGAAACACCAACAAACAAATTTTTATGATAACCGATGGTAAGCCAAGCTGTATAAGGCTTCCCGACGGTAAATACTATAAAAACAGTAATGGTTTGGATAGCTATATTGTAAATCAATGTTACTCAATGGCGGCGCAAGCTAGAAAACTTCATATTCCAATAACCACTTTTATGATAGCGAGCGACCCATATTTGCAGCAATTTGTAGATAATTTTACCGCGGCAAATAAAGGAAAAGCATTTTACACAGGATTGCAAGGTCTGGGTGAAATGATTTTTACAGATTATGAGACCAATAGGAGGAAACGGATTAAATAAGTTTGCAGTCGCAGTGGCAGTAGGCAGTTTGGATAATCGAAAAAAATATATTACTATAAAAAATAAGAAACTTTAAATGAATATTGAACAAATAAAAACATTCGGCGAATTAAAAAATGCTGGCTTTGAATATAAAAGTATAAAAGAAGAATTACGAAGAAATTTACTTCAAAAGCTATTAAAAAAGGAAACTACATTCGAAGGAATACATGGTTATGAATACACAGTAATTCCTGAATTGGAAAGAGCAATCCTTTCAAAACATAATATTAATTTACTTGGATTGCGCGGGCAGGCAAAAACCCGTTTGGCGAGACAAATGGTAACTTTACTGGACGAACATATTCCAGTGATTGAAGGCAGCGAAATAAATGACGACCCGTTTAAGCCAATTTCGAGATTTGCAAAAGAGCTAATTCACGAAAAAGGTGATGACACACCAATAATCTGGCTTCGTAGAGAAATGCGGTTTTCAGAAAAATTGGCAACGCCAGATGTAACAGTTGCCGATTTAATTGGTGATGTAGATCCAATTAAAGCTGCAAATTTAAAATTAACGTATGCAGACGATCGCGTAATTCACTTTGGGATGATACCACGTTCAAACCGTTGCATATTTGTAATAAACGAATTGCCTGATTTACAGGCGCGCATTCAAGTTGCACTCTTTAATATATTACAGGAAGGCGATGTTCAAATAAGAGGTTTTGCGTTGAGGTTGCCTTTGGATATTCAATTTGTTTTCACCGCAAATCCTGAAGATTATACCAATAGAGGAAGTATTGTAACACCTTTAAAAGATAGAATTGGATCTCAAATATTAACCCACTATCCAGAAAACCTTAAAACGGCAAGAACAATAACCGAGCAAGAAACAGCTGAAGCTTCCAAAGAAAAAAGTAATGTTTATGTTCCGGAATTGGCAAAAGATATTTTAGAGCAAATTAGTTTTGAGGCAAGAGAAAGTGAATTTATAGATGCAAAAAGTGGTGTAAGTGCAAGATTGAGCATTACAGCTTTTCAAAATCTGTTGAGTACTGCAGAAAGACGTGCAATACAAAATGGAGATACTAAAACTACAGTGCGGTTGGGCGATTTTATGGGAATTGTACCAGCAATAACTGGAAAAGTTGAATTAGTTTATGAAGGAGAACAAGAAGGAGCGTTTCAAGTGGCAAAACAGTTAATAGCCGATGCAGTTAGCACAGAGTTTTTTGAGAAATTCCCAAAAATTGAAAAACTTAAAAAGGATTCGGACAAAGATCCATATGATGAGATTGTAGGATGGTTTTTCGAACAAAGTGGTGGTTTCGAATTATTAGACACGGCAGATGATGAAGAGTATAAATTACAATTGGACCGTATAGAACCGTTGGATGAAATTATAGAGCAATATGCTTCAAATATTTCGGAAAAAGACATTTATTTTTACAAGGAATTTATTCTTTGGGCTCTTGCAGAAAATAAAAAATTAAGTAAATACAATTTGAGCGATGGGCTTCGTTTTAAAGATGTTTATGGTGGCTACATCAGCGGGTTGTAACCCCACAAAAGAAATTTTCTAAAATAAAATAGCCGTCACAATTTTGTGACGGCTATTATTATAATATGTTTAAACCAAAGGTTGGTTGTAAAATATTATAATTGGGGAATGTTTAATTCTTGTCCAGGTTGAATAATATCTGCACTTTTCAAAATATCTTTATTTGCTTCAAAAATGGCATTGTATTTCATGGGATCGCCGTAATATTTCTTAGAGATTTTGCTAAGTGATTCGCCGCTCTCAACAGTGTGTTTAGCATAAACTGCAGAATTTGCTACTTTAATATCTGCAACTATATCAGTTGGATTTTCACCGCCAATCTTTTTTATTTCATCCCAAAGTTGATCTTTATCATATGGGGTATTTGCAACTCCCGATATGTGTAATTTACCGTTTTCTTCCTTTACATCATTTTGTTGAATCTTTAATTTCTCACCAAGATTGAGTACGCTTTGATATTTTGCTTTTACCATTTTTATAAAATATTTTAAATTAATTATGAACTTTAAATTTACATAATTTGCCAAAATATGATATTTCAATTAACGCTAATTTATGATGATAAAATAAAAATTCATATATTTATAAGTATAAACATCAGATTTTCAGACGTTTAATTTCAATAAAATTTAACTAAAAATTAATTCCAATTAATATAAACTTATGAGAAGTTGAGATATATTTGCTTAAACAAAAATCAACAAATTTAAATTATGAAACTAAGAACAATTTTATTATCATTAAGTGTTGTAGCTGTGCTTTTCGCTAGCTGTGATGACTCAAAGAAAAAAGAAGCTGAAGCAAAAGCGGCTGAAGAAATGCGTATGCAACAAGAATCTGACTCTTTAATGAAAGTTGAAGAAGATTCTAAAATGATGCAAGCAGATTACGATTCTAAAACAGTTGCGGCTATCGCAATGGGTAACGAAAACTTTTCTACTTTAGTTAGTGCAATTCAAGCTGCAGATTTAGCTGATGCTTTAAAAGCTGAAGGTCCAATAACTGTTTTCGCTCCAACTAACGATGCTTTTGCAAAAGTTCCAAAAGCTTCTATGGACATGTTAATGATGGCGGACAATAAAGCCAAATTGCAAGATCTTTTGAAATATCACGTAGTTGCTGGTAAATTTATGGCAGCCGATGTTATGAAAGCTATTAAAGACAACAACAACAAGTATGAAGTTACTACCTTACAAGGTGAAAATCTTACATTGTCTGAAAAAGACGGTAAAGTAATGGTAAAAGATGCTAAAGGTGGTATGGCAACAGTTGTGATGGCTGATGTTGATGCTTCAAATGGTGTAATTCACGCTGTTGATGCAGTATTAATGCCGAAAAAATAAAACTTCTTTTCAACGATTAATCGTTAAAATGATACCTATTTTGAAAGCCTCACGAAAGTGGGGCTTTTTTATTGTCCCTACTTAAGGTAACCATTTTGCACTAGGTCGTGCTCATTCTTCACCGGAATTAAATTACCATTAAACAAAACTAAATTTTTTGTTGCTATTTTTAAAACGTCCTTATAATAATGATCTGTAATAATAAGACCTTTATTTGTACTTATCGATTTTAAAAATTTCTTTAAAGAAATTTTTTGCAAAGGTTCCAACATTGAAAATGGTTCATCTAATAATAAAAATTTGTGATTACCTGAACCAACTAATACAACTTCAAAATATTTAAGTTGTCCGAGCGGGAGTTCACTAATTTTCCTATTTGCGAATCCAGCAATTGTTGTGTCGTAGAAGATGGTATCTTGTTTTTTGATTCGCTA
Source organism: Aequorivita sp. (assembly GCA_965219125.1). GTDB lineage: Bacteria > Bacteroidota > Bacteroidia > Flavobacteriales > Flavobacteriaceae > JBBSOK01. The sequence goes on along the minus strand of CBDCMO010000002.1, from coordinate 979,315 downwards.
TAATAAATAGGTATAATATCTCGCACGCGTAAATTAGTTAGTTGAAAGAAATGGATGTTGCGGCAAATAAGCTACAGTATCGCTTTTAATTACTTTTTTTGGATTTATCGTCAGGCCATTCATTTCTAAATGAATTATCAACTTTCAAAGTGCCAAAAATAATCTGCAATAAAGTAGATTTTCCACTTCCGTTTCTTCCAAATAGCCCAATTATTTCTTCGGTATGTATTGAAAGGGAAACTTTGTTCAGAATAACTTTCTTGCCGAACGATTTGCTTGTGCTATGTAATTGTAAGATTGCCAAATATGAAAAATATTAAAATCATCAATATTATATAGATCGGCGTGCCAACCAAAAAATTTATGATAAAGCTAAATTTAAACAAATTGTATTTTATAATACCTAAATTAAAGTAAAAATAAAATTCATTTTTGTTAAATGAAATGAAACCAAGCCAACCAATTCCTAATCCAATGGTTAAGAATAATATGTAGCCAATTATCGGTCCAAAAATGAGAGTTGACATAATACCACTTCCAGCTATAAATGGAAATATGGTTTTATAAAATTGCCAATGTGCAAGCATCCAATTAAAGGGGTATTTAAGATTAGTAAAATTGTATATAAAAAAAGGCAAGCGCATTTAAATTGTATAGATGTGACTAGAATCAATCATTTGGTGCAATCTTATTAATATCTTGTTAAAAATTGAATTTATTTATTAATTTAACAAAATTTTTAAAACTGACCTCTTCAATACTACGTAAATTTAACCAGAAACGAATAACAAGGATATTAACTAATAAATTAAATTATGAAAAAAGTAATTAAAGTGCATTCTCCTCAACCTGTCGTTGGAAATAGCAGGAGACAGTTTTTAAAAATGAGTGGAATGGCAGTTGCTGGCGCTGGTTTTTTATTTGCCTGTAATAATGATGATGATCCTATACCTACTCCAGGAGTTTTTGATTTAGGTTCAGGAGATTTAGGGGTTTTAAATTATGCATTCGCACTTGAGCAATTGGAAGCAGCATTTTACACTAAGGTTGTGAATTCATTCTATGGAAATATTTCTGATCTTGAAAGACAAACTTTAACAGATTTATATTATCACGAATTAATACACAGAGATTTCTTTTCTGCTGCTATAAGTTCAGTTGCTAATCCTGATCAAGTTCTGCCAACATTAGATTTTAATTTTGATTCTATTGATTTTGGTAACAGAGACCAAGTTCTTGGAACTGCAAAAGTTTTGGAAGATACGGGAGTTATGGCCTACAATGGTGCTGCCAGATATATTACTAACCCTGACTACTTAGTTGTGGCTGGTAAAATTGTTTCGGTTGAAGCTAGACATGCTTCTGCGATAGCAACTTTGATTAATCCAGGTTCTGCAGATTTTGCTGGAGATAATGTATTGGTAGATTTACTTGGAACTGGTGTAGCTTTTGACGGTGCTAAAAAACCATCTGAAATTTTAGCAGCTGTTGTTGCAACAGGTTTTGTTAGAACTCCATTTACAGCAAACGGATTGCAATAATCAAAATTAATTAATCTTAAAAAAACACATTATGAATATTATAAAATTTTTAGACGAATTTACTTCAGAAAAATTAATGGAGAAGAACTTCTCAAGAGAAGACATGTTCGGTACAATGGCAAGTATGGGTAAAAAAGCGGCATTAGCTGCAATACCTTTTGGTTTGGCAACTATGGGAACAAAAACATACGCTCAAAATGGTGGCGGAACTCCTACAAGTGCATTACAATTAGCTTTAACGCTTGAATATCTTGAAGCTGCATTTTATAACAAAAGTCTTATTAATGGTGGTATTGTAGAGCAATATGGTGATGCTAGATCGGTAACTGTTTATACTCAAATAGCAAAGCACGAAAATGCGCACGTTGCATTTTTACAAGCTGGTTTAGGACCTGACTCTTTTGATTCTCCAACATTTGATTTTACCGCAGGAGGAATGTTTGATCCTTTCAACGAAGATCCGAACGTTGACGGAGCAACATCTTACGCTCAGTTTTTAGCTATCTCTCAAGCATTGGAAGATACTGGAGTAAGAGCGTACAAAGGACAAGCTGGCAATTTAATTAGTGCTCCAGATTTATTGACTTTTGCTTTGCAGATACATTCTGTTGAGGCAAGACACGCATCTGAAGTTAGAAGATTAAGAGGATTAAAAGGTTGGATTACTAGAGATGAGCGTGGCGCAGGTATGCCAGCCGCTACTCAACCAACTTATGATGGTGAACAGAACACTTCTCAATTAGGCGTAGATAATGTTCAATTCGCACCTCAAGGCTCGAATGCAGTTGATGCGGTAACCGAAGCTTACGATGAGCCAATTAGCGGTGAGACTGCAGTTGCAATTGCAAGTGTATTTATCGTTCAATAATTAGTTGACATATTCTTAAAAGCCCCATTTATTGGGGCTTTTTTTATTTCTAAATATGTCCCGTCCTGAAATAGCGATACACTAAAACCTTAGTGTAATGAAAACATCAGTAAACAGGGGTTATCTAAAACGAACCCAAAAAGACTACTCGCTTTCTTTTAAGCTGCAAGTCGTAGATGAAATCGAGTCGGGAGCGTTAGATCGACTTTCGGCTCACCTTAAATATGGCATCCAAGCTAGATCGACAATAACCTCTTGGTTGCGCAAATATGGTACCTTTGATTGGGAAAACCTATCCGTTGTAACCGTGGCAAAGACACCAGAACAAAAAATTATCGAATTAGAGGCAAAAGTAAAGCTTCTTGAAAAGCAAAAAGCTAGGGCAGAACATCTAGCCGAGAGAGCGGACAAGAAGGCAATCATTTTTGATATGCTCGTTGATATGGCAGAAAAGGAATACGACATTCAAATCAGAAAAAATTACACGCCCGAGTTATCGAGATCTTCAAAGAAGAACACAAGGAAACACTAGTTTCTACCTGTAACTTACTCGGGCTGGATAGACAGGTATATTATCGATCTATTAGGTCTAGAAGACATAATCAGTCCATAGCAAAACAAGTCATAACCTTAGTCAGGGGTGTGCGCAATGTTATGCCAAAAGTTGGTGCCAGAAAATTATATCATATCTTAAGAGAAGAACTCTCTGGCTTAAAAGTAGGGAGAGACAAGCTTTTTAGAATACTCAAAGTAAATCACATGCTTATAAAACCTAAGAGAAGTTATCACATAACTACAGACTCACATCACCGATTTAGAAAGCATAAAAATATAGTTAGCAATGTTGATATTATACGTCCCGAACAAATCTGGGTCAGTGACATCACCTACGTAGGAACTAGGATTAACCCGTCATACCTAGCCTTGATTACAGATGCCTACTCAAAAAAGATAATGGGATATAATGTATCTAACACATTAGCAGTAGATGGTTCTGTTCAAGCGCTGGATATGGCTTTAAAACACAGAATAGATAAGGAAAAACCTTTAATACACCACTCCGATAGAGGTTTGCAATACTGTTCTGATGACTATCAAGAGTTATTGAGCAAAAACAATATCAAGGCAAGCATGACAGAGAAGTATGATCCCTATGAGAATGCGATAGCAGAAAGAATCAATGGAATACTCAAGCAAGAATTTAATATCGCTAAAAGCATCAACGATATTGAGCTGAAGAGCCAATTAATCAAAAATGCAATCGAAATCTATAATAACCAAAGACCACATTCATCCAATCATATGCTAACTCCAAAACAAATGCATCAACAAAATAAACTCAAAAGAAAACAGTATAAATCAAAAAAGCTTAACGATGCTAGCATCGTTAAGCTTTAAGTTATAAATTTAATCCTTTAATAATCTGTATCGATTATTTAGGACGGGACAATATGAAATTAAGATACTTTTATCTGTCTAAGGCCTTCGTAGATAACAATTGCGACAGAATTAGCAATATTTAAACTGCGGATATGCTCGCTGTGCAGTGGAATTTTGTAACAATGATCAATATTATCATTTATTAATTCCTTAGGAAGACCAACGGATTCTTTTCCAAAAACTAAAAATTGATTTCTCCTGAAATTAATGTTGGTATATGTTTGACTTGAATGACTCGAAAAATAAACAAATTCTTCAGCGCTATGTTTTTTGAAAAATTCTTCTTTTGAATTATAGATAACCACGTTTAAATATTGCCAATAATCTAATCCAGCCCTTTTCAATTTACTATCGCTCAGCTCAAAACCCAAAGGTTTTATAAGATGAAGTGTAGAATTTGTGGCCAAACACAAACGACCAATGTTACCAGTATTATTAGGTATTTCGGGTTCTAAAAGGACAATATTAAAACTCATTTTATTTTTGAAGTATTATAAGAAGTAAAATAATATCAGCCTTTTATATTTTCAGTTTCAACGTAGAAATCTTTTTTCACTTTAACTGTTTCAGGTTTAAAGTCGAAAGTTTTTGTTTGCCAATGTGTTATGGGTGTAAGCCAAACTTCGGAATCATTTACAATTACAATTAGTGGCATTGTAAAATCATCAACAACATTGCCATACCTATATTTCAGTGTATTTCCTTCCACTTCAGATTCAAAAACAGGAATTAACGCTGTACGTAAATATTGATTAAAAAACGGTTTTAAATCTAAACCAGATTGTTGGCTAATATAATCTTCAACTTGTTTTGTGGTAACGGTTTGATGATAGAACGTTTTATTTAAACCGCGCAAAATCTGTCGCCATTTTTCATCGTCGTTTACCAATTGGCGCAAGGTATGCAGCAAATTTGCACCTTTATAATACATATCGCTACTTCCTTCGTTATCAACATTATAATTTCCGATGATTGGTCCATCATTTTGAACATTTTTTCTGGTGCCAATTACATATTCGGCCGATGCTTCTTTTCCGAAGAAATAATCTAAATATAAATTTTCTGAATAGGCGGTAAAACCTTCGTGAAGCCACATATCTGCCACATCTTTATCTGTAATATTGTTGGCAAACCATTCGTGACCGCTTTCGTGGATTATTATAAAATCGAATTTTAAACCCCAACCGGTTCCAGATAGATCGCGACCTAAATAACCATTTTCAAATTTATTACCGTAGGTTACGCTACTTTGGTGTTCCATTCCCAAATATGGCGCTTGTACCAATTTGTAACCATCTTCATAAAATGGGTAAGGCCCGAACCAATATTCAAAAGCTTCTATCATTTTTGGCGCTTGTTTAAATTGCTCTTTTGCTTTCGCCTCATTTTCACGAAGCACATAATAATCCATATCTAAAGTACCATTTTCACCTTGATATTTTTCGCCAAAATGTATATAATCACCAATGTTTATATCAACGCCATAGGTATTAATTGGGTTTACAACTTGCCACGTGAACGTTTTACTGTCTTTATTTTCTTTTTGGGAAATTAACCTGCCGTTACTTACATCCATCAAATCTTTTGGCGTAGTAACTGAAATTGTCACACCATTGTCAGGCTCATCTGCCGGATGATCTTTGCACGGCCACCAAACGCTAGCACCAATACCTTGATTTGAAGTTGCCACAAAAGGTTTGCCGTTACTATCTTTAGACCACGTAAAACCACCGTCCCACGGCGGACGTTTAGCTACAATTGGGGTTCCTGACCAAAAAATGGTTAACTCATATTCTTGACCTATTTCCTGATTTTGAATGAGTTTTATAAAATGCGCATTTCCTGTTGAAGTAAATGTAAGTTCCTTCTTATTTTGAAGTACTTTATCAATATGCATAGGCTGTTGAAGATCTATCTGCATTTCGGAAGCATTGCTTACCACTTTATATTTTATAATATTGCTACCACTGATTGATTTTTCCTTAATATCAACGCTAACATCTAGTGTGTAATGTTGCACGTCCCACCAAGCTCTTTGAGGCGTAATACTACCGCGAAGTGTATCTTGCTGTGTAAATGTTTGTGAATTGGCAGAAATACCTAAAAGCACAAAACCAATTAAAAGAAATACTTTTTTCATAATTTAAAAAATTATTCAATCAAAGAAGGAAAGAATTAACGAATCACGATTCACAAATTCAACGCATAATCGAATTAGGAAAAACAACCAAGCTTTCGTGCCCATCTTTATCAACCGAAGCTACTCCAAAAAAGTAGTTATCAATTACAATTCCATCTAAAGTAAATGTTGTGACATCTCCAACAAATCGACTATTATCCCAAGTAGGCGAAGTGGTATCACGCCAATAAATTTTATAGCCAGCTGCGCCTTCAACTTTTTCCCATTTTAATTTTGCCGAAGCTTCAACGATTCCACCAATTGCAACATTTTTTGGCTCTGGCGGTGCCCAAGCAATGCTGGCCATATTTATAGCATTTACAGTTGTTAATTTTGCAGCATAATCGAAGTTTACAAATTCAACCTTATCACCGTATTCAACACCGTTTTCCGTTCGAATATCTTGGTGCTGGTGGTTATAATCTTCGTGAGATTCCATAATACGAACGCCTGCCCAACCCAAATCGTTAAATGGTCTGTGATGGCCGCCACGCCCAAAACGGTCTAATCTATAAACCATCATTGGGTTCATTATTGGCATATATTTTTTCGTGGTTTTATGAATGTAACGCGCTAATTGTCGAGAAATTCCATCAACTTCGCCGCCATAAAAGCGTCTTGCTTGGCGTTCGCGTTCGGTTTCGGTTGGAGGGACAGGTTCAGAAAATATTCTAAAATCTGTGTTATTTATCACGCCGTCAACACCTTTAATGTTGCCAATCATATCGTTATTTAAAACGCCAATAATTTCCCAACCTTGTTTTTTTGCGTATTCGGCAAAACCTTTTCCGCCGAAAAGACCTTGTTCTTCGCCACTTAAGCCAAGATAAACGATGCTATTTTCAAATTTATATTTAGAGAGTACGCGCGAAGCCTCAATTGTGCCTGCCATGCCACTTGCGTTATCATTTGCGCCAGGCGCATCTTTTGTAAAATCGCTTCCGTCACTATTTCGGCTATCTATATCGCCGCTCATTATAATATATCTATTTGGGTATTTTGTTCCTTTTTGAACTGCAGCAACATTAACAACCCACGTATCTGCTGGCACGCGGTCATTTCCTTCGGCTTTTACCAAATCTTTTTGATAGATTACATTTAGGCAATTATTACAATTTTTAGAAATTTTTTCAAATTCACTTTTTATCCAGCGCCTTGCTGCGCCAATCCCTCGAGTGGTGCTAATAGTATCACTAAAAGTGTTGCGTGTACCAAAATTTACAAGTGTGTTTACATCGCTTTCAATGTTTTTGGGAGAAACATTATTTACAATATCGTAAATACGGGAATCGGTTTGCGATAATAAAAGGGTCGAAGTAAGAAGTAATAATAGAATAGGGAAAATTTTCATTTTATGAATTTTATCTAAAAATACAGAAAAACGCTCTAAAATATAGATTCTAAATTTTTCTTTTGAATTTAGATTACTCACTATAAAATTTCAATTTTATTTGGAAGTAAAAACTTTGATGAATTTCTAAATTTTGATTAAACAGTTTTAAATAAAAGAAAGCAGAAATATATACGTTTTAAAAAATGAAACTAATCAAGTTGACCTACAACGGCCAATTTTTTTCCGTCTGGGCTAATTGCCATTCTGGTTATATTGTTAAGCCCAAATTCTTCTAAAGTTGTTATTTCGTTCCACTGTTGTGGGCCTAACGTGTCAAACATATACAGTTTATTGCGGCTTGCGGCAATTATTTGCGTATCGTTTAACCAAACATAATCTTGAACGCCAATTGGCAATTGGCAAATAAAGAAAGATTCATCGTTTTCCATATTCATCATATAAATGTCAAGATTTTTTTCATTATTTACGGAACTGTAACTCATAAATTTCAGCTTCGGAATTTTATGAACAGAGCGCCCAACATTTTGAACAATCGTATCTGCTTTTTTATTTTGAAGATCAATTTTTACCAATGCCATTTGGTCGCCATCCAAAACGGTTGCCAAAATAGTATTGTTATTGTAAAATGCGAAATAGGCAACTTGTAAATCTTTAATTAATTCCGAAGAATTTCCACTTTCAGAATTATAACGATACAATCTTTGCAACCCGTCTTTATCTAATCTAACTGCGGCAACATCATTATTTGAAGGAAATTTTTGTGGGGAATATTCGCTGCCATCGGTTTTTGAATTGATAAATTTTTGAATGTTTGAATTCAAATTATATTCAGAAATATCAGTTTGACCTGCATTATTGCCAGCAAATAAAACAGTTTCATTTGAAGAAAATGACGGCTGATTATTATAACCATCATTATTTGAAATATTCTTAAAGTTGGTTAACTGAAGTCCTTCATAAACCGGCTCTATTGTAAGAACAACTATTTGTGCATTTTCTTGCGCAAAAAATTTAAGGCTTATAAATATTAAAATAATTGGAAGAAGTTTGTTCATTTTAAATTCTGTTTTCTTCAATAATAACAAACTTTGCGCCATAAATTAAGGTTATTTTTAAAAATAAGTTAAATAAAAAATTCAGTTTATTCTACTTCAATAAATGTAGTTTGATGAAAAGGAATCCCCGTTATTGTGATGCCTTCAATTTCAATTTGATAGGTGCCGGTTTCATCGCTGGTATAAAATGCTACTTCGGGATTCGTATTGTTCTTCGTTTCTATCAAAGGATTCCAATATAAGGTAGTTCTTCTATCTATTTTGCTATTATTTGTATCTGTTGATGCATATTCGGGCGCGTAAAAACTGCGGGCTTTGTAAAAACCTTCAACTTTAAAATTTATGGAACCTGGCGATTTTTTAGCTTTTTCACCATAATTTCTGCTGCCTTGCCTTAAGTAAATAGCAATAACACCCGTTGCATCTAGGCCATAAGCAGCAGATGCTGGGCCGGTATTTCTAATGTCTATAAAATCTATATCGGCTTGCGTTAAATATTTAACTGTATTTAAATCTACTTTTACGTCATTTAAATAGTAGGCAGGTTCTAAACCGCGAAGAGTTGCAATAAGACCCCCAAATTGATCGGGAACTACCCTAATTCCTGGTGTATTAGAAATTAGGCTCATAAAATCGCCTGCGCCGTTATCGCCATAATCATCTACAACTATGCGGTGTGATGGCGTAAAAGAACGCGTTCGTCTATTACGTTCTATTTCTTTTATTTCTTCTTTGGAGATTAAAGTTGTTTGTAAATTTACTTCACTTAAAAGTTGGCGTTCTTGGTCGTACCCAAAATTTCTTACCACATTATTTCTACTTTTATTAATGTAGTTTTCAATATTTGGAATGTCCTGTTTAATGTAAAACCTATCTTTTTCTGAAATAATTTTAGGCCTTTCGGTTGGGTCATTAATCGTAATATTTGTGTATTTTAAGTTTACAGCTTCTGTATTTATTGCGTCTCCTGCCTGTATTAATACATCTACTTCATCACTAAATTCATACGGACCGTAAGAAAACTTGCCGTTTTCTTCAGTTTGTTTTATTTCCTGAAAAAATCCTTCCTTTCGTAACGTTAATTTAGTTTCGGAAGATTTGGTTTTATAAGGCGGCTCGGCATCTGTAACGTAACCCGAAATATAAATTCCTTTTTCTGGTTTAAATTCCTGAAAAGTATTTTGCTTCATTAATTCTTGCCACGTAAAACGGCTCCAACCGTGCGTGAGCATAATTAAATCTAACAAGTAGCTTTTTTTAACGGTATAATCTCCTTCAAAAAAATAGTTTGGCGATTTTATTGTTCCGCGTAAATCGCTATTTAAAAGCAAATATGTTTTTATATTTTCGGCATTATTGTCGTGCTTAATTAAATTAGCATCTGTTATTGACATAGAAAGCGTGCTTGCTAATTCCTTCCCGTCCGTATTTTTAACGGCAACTTCAAGATTTACAAGATCACGAATTGAAGTTTCAGTTCCATTGGTCTTTTTTAAAGAAACGGAAATTGTATTTTCTTTCTTTATAAAAACCAATCGTTCGGCAACGGGTTTTTCAGTACTGTTGAATAGTACAATATCTAAAATACCTTCAATTAAATCTTGCTTCGGAATTTTAACCAATATTGAATTGGCTGTCGTTTCGTTTATGTAATCGAATGCTGCAATGCCGCGTTGATGACCGATTATCAAGGTGTTTTTTAAGCCTTCTGAAGTATTTGTGGAAACTTTTATTATTACGTCACTTTCATTTTGTGAAGTACTTAAAACATATCCTTTTTCTAGCGGAATTGGCAGGTTGTAAATAATATCTTCATCACCAAAACTAACTTTTGCGATATATTTTTCACCAATTTTTGGCTTTAAATTGAAGGACGCCATCCCAAATTCTGCAGTTTTAAAGTTTGATACTTGATTGCCTTCCGCATCTTCGATAATGCCAATAATTTCATTTTCATCTAAAGCTGCATTTTTAATTTTTACGGCAACTTTATTATTCAAATCTGTAATTAAATAACCGCCTTCGGGATAAAAACCGATATCGGGCAATTGTTTATTCGTTTTTAAATTAGTATTACTTTCATCTGTAGGATTTAAAGAAAAAATCTTCAATTCTTTCATGAAAAAATAATCTTGTGGTTGGTTGCGCATATAATTTGAAAATGCAACAAGCCGGTAGTTTCCCTCTTTTAAATCTGTAGGGATTTTAAAATCGCCGCTCACACTTGGTTTTTCTATGAAAAGTTTGTGTTCGCTAATTATACTGTCTATTTCATTTACAAGTTGCACATACATTACCCGACTTTTTTCACTTTTTGTATGAAAAACTCCGTTTAACAAATACGCGCTAAACCAAATATCTTCGCCTGCTGTATAGTACGGTTTATCTGAATGTATATAGATTTTTTCTGGATATAAAGTACTCGTGTAATTTTCAAGCTTGTTTAAAAGTAAAACCTTGAATGCACCAATATCGCTGAATGAAAAAGCAAGGCAGACAATTGAAACTAAGACAACGGGAATAATTTTTTTCATAAATAGCAAGTAGTGACGGGCAGAAATTAATTTTAAAATTAAAAACCCAATATACTCAATCTACTTTTAAATAGGAAGTTGAATGGAAAGGAATACCCAAATCTGTTACACCTTCTATTTCTATTTGATACGTGCCGGTTTCGTCACTTGAATAAAAGGTTAAATTAGGGTTTGAATACCCGCGCGTTACAATTTTTGGATTCCAATATAAGGTTGTTCGCTTGTCTATTTTGGTTCGGTTTCTATCGACCAACGAATAATCTGGCGCATAAAATTCGCGGGTTTTATAAAAACCGTTAATAGTAAAGTTTATTGATCCTGGTTTTTTTTCGGTTATTTTATTTCCGCCTCGTTTTCCCCTTTTGGTGTAAATGGCAATTACGCCTTGCGCTTCAAGACCGTAAGCTGCAGAAGCTTGACCTGTGTTTCGAATATCGATAAAATCTATTTCAACTTGTTGTATTGCTAATGCCGTTATAAGATTGATTTTTGTATCGTCTAAATAATAAGCTGGGTCTAGACCGCGAAGTGTGATAAAAACATCCATAACTGCAGCGTTGTTTTCGCCGTATTTTCTACCAACGCGTATTCCCGGAATATTGGCGATTAATTCCATAAAATCTCCTGCGCCGTGCGTACCCATTTCGTCCACCACAATGCGATGCGAAGGTTCAAAAAAGCGGGTTCTTTTGTTTCTTTCTATGTCCGCCAGTTCTTCTTTGGTTGCAACTTTAGTTTGTAAAGTAACTTCGCCCAAAAGTTCGCGATCTTGGTCATACGAAAAATTATGAATTACATTATTTCTACTTTTCGCTTTATAACTTTTTAAACCCGTTATATTTTGATCGAACGAATTTATAATTCGTTCCGAAATGATACTAGGTTGTTCCTTTTCTTCATTTAAAACAATGTTTGTTTCATTAAAATTCGGTTTTTCGGTTGAAATATTTTCACCTGCTTGCAAAAATACATTTACGTCATCCTCAAAAACATACGGACCGTAGGAAAAATAACCGTTTTTGTTTGTAGTAGCCGTTTCTTGATAAAAACCAGTTGTTCTAAAAGTAAGTTTGGTTTCACAAATTTTTGTTTGGTATGGCGATTTATTATTTTTGGTATAACCAGAAATATAAATTCCATCTTCAGGTTTATATGCTTGAACTGGATTTTCTTTAATAAATTCCTGCCAAGTAAAGCGGCGCCAACCGTGCGTTAACATTATTAAATCTAACAAATAACTTTTTCTGACAGTATTTTTACCTTCAAAAAAATAATTGGGCGATTTAATTTCACCCCTTAAATCTGAATTCAACAGCAAATATGTTTTAATATTTTCAGCATTACTGTCGCGCTTTATTAAGTTGGCATCGGTTATTGACAGGGAAAGTGTGCTTGCCAACAGTTTGCCATTGGTGTTTTTTACAGCTACTTCAAGATTAACACGATCCCGAATTGAAGTTTCTGTTCCATTTGTCTTTTTCACGGAAACCGAAATTGTATTTTCTTTTTTAATAAAAACCAAACGCTCGGCAACTGGTTTTTCTGTTTCGTTGAAAAGTACAATGTCTAAAACGCCTTCAATTAAATCCTTCTTCGGAATTTTAACCGAAAAGAACGTATCTGTTTTCTCATAAATATAATCGAAAGCCGCCAAACCTCTTTGTTGGCCGATTATTAAATGTGTTCTCTAAACCGTCCGAATTATTGGTTGAAACATTTACAATAACATCCGTTTCATTTTGTGAAGTGCTCAAAACATATCCCCTTTCTAGCGGAATGGGTAGGGGATACACTATATTTTCATTTCCAAAAGCCACAACGGCTCGATATTCTTTACCTATTTCTGGTTTAAGATTAAAGGCTGCCATGCCAAATTCCGCCGTTTTAAAATCGGTTATTTTTTTACCTTGTCCATCTTCTATAATACCCACAATTGGCTTTGTGTTTAAATCTGCATCTTTAATTTTAACCGCTATTTTGTTATCCAAACTAGCAACTAAATAGCCGCCTTCGGGATAAAAACCTAAATCGGCCAATTCCTTACTTTCTGTTGAAACATCGTTATTGTCTGTTTCTAAAAAAGAATTTAAGGAAAAAATGGTTACATCTTTTTTGAAGAAAAATTGCTGTGTTTGGTTTCGCATATAGTTGGTATATGCCTGAAGCCGGTAATTGCCATCTTTTAAATTTGTAGGAATTTTAAAATCGCCATTTATTCTTACAGATTCGCAAAAAAGCTTTTGTTCGCTAACCAAGCTATCAGTTTCGTTTACCAATTGCACATAAATTACATGGCTCTTTTCGCTTTTGGTATTATTTACACCGTTAAGTAAATAGGCGCTAAACCATATATCTTCACCTGCGCTATAATATGGCTTATCTGTATGTATATATATTTTTTCAGGATATAAATTGCTGCTGTAATTGGTCAACTTATTTAAAATAGTAGTCCTTAACGCCCCAATATCGCCAATTGTAAAAGCAAGGCAAACAGTAGAAACTAAAAATAAAAGGACAAATTTTTTCATTGGGAATTTCCTATTCAAACTTAAAGATATAAAACTTTACTAGAAACCTTCTCCAGAATTTATAGTATTAAGTTGAAAATAAAAATATTTGAAACTGACTTTATACAATATTAGCTACATTGAAAAAAGCTAAATTTGAAGTTTTAACTACGTATTTAAATAAAAAACTGAAAGCTAAATTTATTTTTAAATTTAGCTTTCAGTTGGATTGGCGGTTGTTGGTTGAAAGTTTAGTTGATACTGTTAATTTCATTTAGTTGCAATTTATATTCATAAGGTCTAATTAGTGCAGCGTGAATTTGGTTTGTCGCCCACTCTCTAATTCGTATATTTCTAGTAGTTTTCATTTTTTAAAATTTAAAGGTTGATAGTTAATTGTCTTAAATGGTAAACCGTCTTTTTTGGTTCCAAATAAATGATTTAGAGTTTGATAATGAACTCGCTAATTGATTTTGATTTAAGGTTTTCATGGTATTTTAGTTTTAAATGTTGATTATTATTTTGATTGCTATTTAATTTCTGTAGCGTCTTTTTGAATTCCAAGAGTGGCTATTTGAATTTGCTAATCTTTCTGATAAATAATTTGAATCTAATGTTCTCATAATTTCTTTTTTTTAAAAGGTTGAATACTATTTTTTTTTGATGTTTAGTTTCTATACCGTCTTTTTGAATTCCAAACGCGGCTATTAGAATTTGCTAATCTGTCTGTTAAATAATTTGAATCTAAAGTTCTCATAATAATTGTTATTTGATGGTTATACTAAATAGACTACGGAAGTATTAATTTGTTACAGTACTTTGTATTGCATAGTAATATTTTAACATTAGTTTAACAATAATTCATGTTTTTGATGTAATTTTTTTTGAAATATTAGAATTAAAGTAAGTATTTATAAAGCTTTCCTGTGGTTTTACCTATTTTTAAATTTGAACTAAAAAAAATTATAAAAAATGTTTAAAAGACTATTTGAATCAAAACATATAGAAACAATTAGTAATGAAGAAGTAGAAAAGAGAATGGCGGCAGAAAACGGTGAAAAATTTGGCGAATCTGAATACATACTCTTATATGGAGGGTTTCAAGAGTTAAATGAATATTATTTTTTCGAAGCTTTATTTTTGAGTGTTGACGCCCTTAAAAGCAAAAGCGGCGCAAAAATAACTTTTAAAAGCAACAATGGTGATCTTACTTTGAATGCCTCTATGGTTGAATTTGAAAGTGAATACTCAAAACGGATAGAACGAAATGCAACACAAATTAGTTTTGATATTGATAAAGATCAAATTAAAAAAATACAGGAAGGAGAATATGATTCTATACAATTAAAAGTAAAGAAAAAGATATTTACGCTATTAAAAAGCTAGTTTAAAAACCATTTTATATAGAAAATGCCGCTCAATTTGAGCGGCATTTTTTTTGTATTAACCAAATAATATTGCTTAAAAAGGATAGGCATTTTCAGCAATCACTTTTGCGGCAATTAATTTACGTGTTTCAACAATATTTGGCATATTTTGATATTTTGTAAATCGCTTTAACCCTAACAATAACATTCTTTGTTCGTCGCCTTCCGCAAATGATAAAATAGATTCTTTTGCTTTTACAATAATTGTATCTACTGCGTGAAATAAATACAATTTTGCCATTGCAATTTGTTCTTTATAAGCTTCTTCGCCAAAACGTTTTGCGTTTTTCTCTGCTCGTAAGATTCCACTTTCTGCCATATATATTTCAATTAAAATATCGGCAGCAGCCAAAAGCATTTGTTGATGTTGCTCTAATTCAGGACCGTATTTTTGAACAGCGCTACCTGCAACCATTAAAAACACTTTCTTTAATTTAGAAACCATATCTTTTTCTTCTGAAAGTAATTCAGTAAAATCCGGCGTTTCAAAAGACGGAATTCCTGTCAGTTCGCTGGCAACCGCTTGTGCTGGGCCCAATAAATCTACGTGGCCTTTCATTGCTTTTTTAACGAGCATACCAACCGCAAGCATTCTGTTTATTTCGTTCGTACCTTCGTAAATACGGGCTATACGGGCATCTCTCCAAGCAGATTCCATTGGTGTATCGGCGCTAAAGCCCATTCCACCGAAAATTTGGATTCCTTCATCTGCGCAATTTTGAATATCTTCAGAAACCGCTACTTTTAAGATGGAACATTCAATTGCATATTCTTCAACACCTTTAAGTTCGGCTTCTTGACGCGTTGCACCAGCTTCGTGACGCATTGCAATTCTATCTTCAATATTTTTTCCTGCCCTGTAACTTGCGCTTTCGCTAATCCACGCGGAGCTTGCCATTTCGGCTAATTTTAGTTTAATAGCACCAAAACTTGAAATTGGCACTTTAAATTGAATACGTTCATTTGCATATTTCACAGCAAAACCGATAACACGACGCTGTCCATCTAAACTTGCAGCAGCTAATTTAATGCGCCCAACGTTAAGAGCATTCATCGCTATCTTAAAACCTTCGCCACGACCGGCAAGCATATTTTCAACCGGAACTTTGGTTTCATTAAAGAAAACCTGACGGGTAGAAGAGGAGTGAATACCTAATTTATGTTCTTCTTCGCCCATTGAAATCCCATTTTCTGGATTATTTTCAACAATAAAACCTGTTATGTTTTTATCGTCTTCAATTCGGGCAAAAACAATAAATGTATTACAGAAACCAGCATTTGAAATCCACATTTTCTGTCCGCTGATAAGGTAATTTTTACCATCATCACTTAAAACAGCTTTCGTTTTTCCACTATTTGCATCGCTACCTGCGCCTGGTTCTGTAAGTGCGTACGCGCCAAACCATTCGCCAGTTGCTAATTTTGGAACGTATTTTTGAATTTGTTCCTCAGTTCCATAAAGTGTGATTGGCATTGTGCCAATTCCTGTATGTGCGCCAAAGGCAGTTGCAACACTACCTGTAACGCCACTTATATAATCGCAAACCAGCATTGTGGTTACAAAACCCATCCCTAAACCACCATAAGCTTCTGGTACTGAAATTCCCAAAAGACCCATTTCTCCGGCTTTTTGCATAATTTGTTTTGTAAGGGCGTAATTTTTCTTTTCGAATTCTGGCTTTTTCGGTAAAATCTCTTTATCAACAAATTCCTTTACAGAATCGCGCATCATTTTTTGCTCTTCCGAAAAATCTTCAGGCGTAAAAACGTCTTCTGCTTTTGTTTCTTTAACTAAAAATTGCCCTCCGCGAAGGATTTGTTTTTCTGTTGTTGCTTCCATATATTATTTAAATTGACGTAGGACGGTAGGACATAAGACGTAGGACTTAAGACGTCGTCACTATTTATATTTTTTGTTTTTTAAATTAACTTTTAAGAAATATTCTTTTCTATGTTTTCCATAAATCTTGTAATCATTCCTTGAATAGATTGAACTTTTCTTTCTAAATGTTCAAAGGTTTCTTTTGAAACGCAACCAATTTCAAAAGCTATAATAAGTTGGGTTTCCCATTCTTAAGCAGAACCTAATGCATTGTCCAAATATTGTAGAAAATGCTTGTCGGTTCTTTTCGCAGTTCCTTCCGCTATATTTGAAGGAACTGAAACTGCGGAACGCTGCATTTGACTGTTTAAAGAATAGGTTTCAAATTTTGGAAATGTTTTTGTTGTTGAATAGGTTTCTTTTGCCAATTCAATTCCCTCTTTCCAAATTGTAAGTTTTCTAAAATTATGTCTTGCTGCCATATTATTGAGGTGTTATAAAATTAGTCTTACGTCCTATGTCCTACCGTCTTAAGTCCTTAGTTAAGGAACTCATAAATTCCCGCTGCTCCTTGGCCGGTACCAACACACATTGTAACCATTCCGTATTTCCCTTGCATATTGCTTTTTCGCATTTCATCAAAAAGTTGAACAGAAAGTTTTGCGCCTGTACAACCTAATGGATGTCCAAGTGCAATTGCACCACCATTTACGTTTACGATGTCTTTGTCTAAGCCTAATTCACGAATTACTGCTAGTGATTGTGAAGCGAAGGCTTCGTTTAATTCAATCAACTCAATTTCTTCTTGCTTAAGTCCGGCTTGTTTCAAAGCTTTTGGAATTGCTTTTACAGGACCAATTCCCATAATTCGTGGTTCAACGCCCATTGCGGCGAAGTTTACCATTCTTGCGATTGGTTCAAGATTCAATTCTTTTACCATTTCTTCGCTCATTACAAGTACAAAAGCTGCACCGTCACTCATTTGTGAAGAGTTACCAGCAGTTACGCTACCACCTTCAGCAAAAACGGGACGTAGTTTAGACAACGCTTCAATTGAAGTTCCTTTTCTTGGACCTTCATCTTTAGTTACGGTATATGTTTTAGTTTCTTTTTTACCTTCGTCGTTAACGAAAGTTTCATTAATTTCAATCGGTACAATCTGCTCTTGAAATCTATCTTCTGCCTGCGCTTTTAAAGCTTTTTCGTGGCTATGGAAAGCAAATTCATCTTGATCTTCACGAGAAACGTTAAATTGATTTGCAACAGCTTCAGCCGTTAAACCCATTCCCCAATAATAATCTTCGTGACCGTTTTTTGCCAAGTTATAGTCAGGCGTTGGTTTGTAGCCGCCCATTGGTATAAAACTCATACTTTCTGCTCCGCCAGCAATAATGCAATCTGCCATACCACTTTGAATTTTTGCGGTTGCAATTGCAATGGTTTCGACACCTGATGCGCAATAACGATTTACTGTAACACCTGGAACTGATTCAATTTTTAATCCCATTAACGAAATTAATCGAGCCATATTTAAACCTTGTTCAGCTTCTGGCATGGCGTTGCCGACAATTACATCGTCAATTCGTTCTTTGTCTAACGCTGGAACTTTACTCAACATGTATTGTATAGTTTCTGATGCGAGCTCATCAGGTCTTTTAAAGCGGAATACGCCACGTGGAGCTTTACCGACAGCCGTTCTATAAGCGCTTACTATATATGCAGTTTTTTGATTCATAATTTTAAATTTTGACTTAAGACGAAATGACATAAGACGTAGGACTAAATTTTATTTCCAAGTCTCAATACAAAAAGTCTCTTTGTTTTATACTGTCAGAGTTTCCATGAAACGACTAATCATTCCTTGAATTGTCTGAATTTTGTTTTCTAAATGGTTAAATGTTTCTTCTGAAATATATCCGATTTCAAAGGAAATAATCAATTGAGTTTCCCACTCAAATGCTGAGCCTAATGCTGTTTCTAAATATTGCTTAAAATGTTTATCTGTACTTCTTGAAGTTCCCTCAGCTATATTAGATGGAACAGAAACAGAACATCTCTGCATTTGGCTTGACAAGGCATAAACCTCTGACTTGGGAAAAGACTTTGTGGTTGCGTATGTTTCCTTCGCTAATTCAATACCTTCTTTCCAAATTGTAAGTTTTCTGAAATTGCGTCTTGCTGTCATATTTTTAATTTAAATTTATGAGGTATGAAAATTTTTATAAATTAGTCTTATGTCCAACGTCAACTAGTCTTACGTCATTTTAATTTCTTAGTGGTTTTCCTTTTTGAAGCATGTGCTGCAATCTTTCCAAAGTCTTTCTTTCTCCAGCTAAACTTAAAAAAGCTTCCCTTTCCAAATCAAGCAAATATTGCTCGCTTACCATTGTTGGAGCGCTTAAATCGCCTCCAGCCATTACGTATGCTAACTTGTTTGCAATTATTTTATCGTGTTCGCTAATGTATTTTCCGGCTACCATTTGGTCTGTTCCAACTAAAAACATTCCCAAAGCTTGCTTTCCTAATACTTTAATATCTTTTCTTTCAATTGGTTTAGTATAACCTTGGTCTGCCATAAAACGGGCAACTTCTTTTGCGGCTGCTAATTGACGTTTTTGGTTTACAACAACAATATCTTTTCCTTTTTGAAGAATACCCGTATCAAAAGCTTCATAAGCTGAAGTTGATACTTTTGCCATACCTATTGTTAAAAAATATTCTTGAAGCTTATTTAATTCTACATCATCCTTTCCAAAACCATCTTGTGCACGAACGGTCATTTCCTTACTTCCCCCACCGCCGGGAATTACACCTACGCCAAACTCAACCAAACCTATATATGTTTCTGCTGCTGCCACAACTTTATCAGCGTGCAATGCAAATTCGCAACCACCGCCCAAAGACATTGAATGTGGTGCAACAACAACCGGAATTGAAGAATAGCGAATACGCATACTCGTATCTTGAAAATATTTTACGGCAGCGTTAAGTTCATCAAATTCCTGCTCGACAGCCATCATAAATATCATCCCGATATTGGCACCGACTGAAAAGTTTTTACCTTGGTTGCCAATAACCAATCCGTCGTAGCTTGTTTCGGCTAAATCAATTGCCTTATTAACGCCGGCTAAAACGTCGCCACCAATGCTGTTCATTTTACTAATGAATTCTACATTTAGAATTCCATCACCTAAATCTTCAACAACTACGCCGCTGTTTTTCCAAACTTCTTTGCTTTTGCGAATGTTATCTAAAATGATAAAGGCATCTTGACCTGGAACTTTTTTATGTGTTTTATCTGGAATACTATAATAATAGGTATTGCCTTCGCGAACGTCGTAAAAACTTTCTGCTCCGCTTTCCAACATTTCTTTTATCCAAGATGCAGGTTCTTTGCCGGCATCTTTAATAAGTTCAAGTCCTTTTTTTATGCCAACAGCATCCCAAATTTGAAATGGTCCGTGTTCCCAGCCAAAACCGGCACGCATCGCATCATCAATTTTATAAAGTTCGTCTGTAATCTCAGGGATTCTTTTTGAAACGTAAGCGAACATAGAACCGAAGTTTTTACGGTAAAATTCGCCTGCTTTATCTTTTCCTTTTATTAATATTGGAAATCTATCAGCAACATTATCAACACTTTTGGTTTCTTCCAAAGTCGAAAATGCGGCTTTTTTACTTTTCCTGTATTCTAATGAATCTAAGTCTAATGAAAGAATTTCACTATTGCCATCGTCACCAGTTACTTTTTTGTAAAAACCTTGTCCGCTTTTACTTCCCAACCACTTATTTTCCATCATGTTATTGATGAAATTTGGTAGTTGAAAAACATCATGCTCTTCATCATCCGGCACATTTTCATAAATCCCATTTGCAACGTGAACTAAGGTGTCAAGACCAACAACATCTACCGTTCTAAAAGTAGCCGATTTTGGACGACCGATAACGGGACCGGTAAGTTTATCTACCTCTTCAACCGTTAAGCCCATTTCTTTCACTTGATGAATAAGACTTTGAATACCAAATATACCAACGCGATTACCAATAAATGCAGGCGTATCTTTTGCAACAACGGATGTTTTTCCGAGGAATTTTTCACCGTAACCATTTAAAAATTCAAGAACCTCTTCTGAAGTTTTTGGTCCCGGAATAATTTCGAATAAATTTAAATATCGAGGCGGATTAAAAAAGTGAGTTCCGCAGAAATGTTTCTGAAAGTCTTCACTTCGGCCTTCACTCATAAATTTAATCGGGATTCCAGATGTATTCGAAGTAATTAAAGTTCCCGGCGTTCTGTGTTTTTCAAGATTGTCGAAAACTTGCTTTTTAATGTCAAGACGTTCTACAACAACTTCAATAATCCAATCTACATGTTTAACTTTTGCGATATCGTCTTCAAGATTTCCTGTAGAAATTCTATTTGCAAAATCTTTATGATAGAGTGGTGCAGGTTTGCTTTTTATGGCTTTTGCAAGGTCGTCGTTTACAATACGATTGCGAACAACCTTACTTTCTAAGGTTAAACCTATGGCTTTTTCAGCATCATTAAGCTCGCGTGGCACAATATCAAGCAATAAAACCTGAACGCCAATGTTGGCAAAATGGCAAGCAATCCCGCTTCCCATAATTCCTGAACCTATTACGGCTACTTTATTAATTCTTCTTTTTGACATTTTTTTTGAAGTTATAAGTTAAGAGTTATGAGTGTAGAGTTGAGTTTTTAATAACGCATCACTCTGAACTCATAACTTTTTTTCTATATATGTTTTTCGTATTTATAAGCTCTAAAATAGTATTTGCAACATTTTTGAAGGTTTTCAAATCTTCTTCGGGAATATTTTCTTTTACCGCTTCATCAAAACCAATTACTACGCTTTTTGAAAACTCGCGCATTTCCTTTCCAAATTCAGTTAGATGGATTATTACGCCACGACCGTCATTTGGATTTGGTTTACGCTCAATTAATCCTTTTTCCTCCATCAATTTTAGCGTTCGCGAAAGGCTTGTAGATTCCATTCCCATTTTTGGACCGAGGCTTGTACTTGCTGTTCCTTCCTCAGGGTCAATACTTATAAGTGCAAAACCCGTTGCCATTGTACTGTCTTTTTTACTGGCTTCTTCGTTGTACATTTTGGTTACGCTCATCCAAGTGGAGCGCAATATATAATCGATGGTTTTTTCTTTCATTTAACTAATTGAAAACCAAAGATACAAAAATATGTTATGCGTGCATAGTAAATTGTTGCTAAAATTTATAATCTTTAAATTGTCTGGTCAAGCCCTTTGGTTTACTCAAGGTAAACTATAATTGAGACCTAATTAAAATTTATAAGCAGGAAGTTCTCGACTGCGCTCGAACAGACGTTCGAATCTATATTTACTTAAAAATAAATTATGCCTAAATTGAAGAAATCATTTCCCAAGAAGTTGCAAAGGGTTTATTATATAAAATTTCCTTGGTTTTCTTTGAAGAATTGAGTTGTTGAAACCATATTTTTTGTTTCGGACTTAAGAATACTTCTGCAGTTTCACCATTACCCAAAGCGCTATTTATTTTGGTTTTTTGAACTTCACTTAACGGTAAATATTTATAATTTGTATGTTGTAAATAGTAATCTTCATCTGATTCTGAATGGCGGAAATTACCCGAATTTACCAATTGCATGCTATTCTTTTTAGCGAATGAAGTTAACTCACTTTCATTGGTTTTGTTGGCATCATACGTAACTTTTACAACTTCGCCGCTGTTAAAACCAGCTTCGGTTTTTAAAACGCCGTTTGCCGTGCCCAATTGTTTTTCGCCTGTCCAAAAACAGTACATTTTAAATTGGGTTTCTTTAATATTATCACTCTCAACCAAAGCAAGTTCTTCGCGCAAAACCTTCATATATTCTGGGATTTTTTTGCCTTGTTTGTTGAGTGTTTCAATCATTCGTTTGTAAAGTGCTTTGGCTGAATAATCGCCTGCAATTCTTTTTGAAATGTCTTTGCCGTTTTTATCTACAATGCGAACTACGGGATTATTCAAAGCAGGTTCGTCGTATTTCGTTAGAATTTCTTTGTCCTTACCACCTTTATTATTAAATATTGCCAAGGGAACAAATTCATTTTCAATAGCTTCAACCATCAACGGATTGGTAAGCACGTTATGCCCATAATTGCGGCAAGTTGAACATCCGGGAACTTCTTGAAATAATATTAGAATAGGTTTATTCTCTTTTTCTGAGATGGCACAAGCTTGGTCAAAATCTCTGTACCAACTTACTTTTCCCAATTCTTCATCTTGTGAAGATGGGTTGGTTTTTTCTTGGGCGTTTACATTTATAAAAGTAAAGATGCAGAATAGGGGAAATATTTTATTTAAAATATTCGTTTTCATAAATTTATTTTTCTATTATTTCTGTCGTGAGACGATTAGAAATCTTACATTTTCAAATTATTTCAATTTGATCAAAAAAAATGAGCAAAATTAAATTGCTCATTTTTGAATTATATTTCGCATCATCTACTCCTTATGCTCATAAATTTTATTATACAAATCCTTATACTGCTCCTTTATAATTTTACGTTTCATCTTCATAGTTGGGGTAAGTTGGCCGCCTTCTATGCTCCAAACATCAGGGGTTAATTCAAATACTTTTACTTTTTCCCATTTGCCGAAACGCTCGTTGTATGTGTCAACTTCTTTCTGAATTCGGTCTATCACAGCTTGGTTCTTAATCATTTCCTTCGGATCTGTTGGGATGTTTCTGCCTTTTTTAGAACCCCAATCTTTAATAAAGTCAAAATCGGGCTGTATGAGCGCAGCAGGCATTTTTTCGCCTTCACCAACTACCATTATCTGGTCTATAAAGCGTGATTGTTTCATTGCATTTTCCAATAGTTGAGGTGCGACATATTTACCGCCGCTGGTTTTAAACATTTCCTTTTTACGGTCGGTTATTTTTAGAAAACCATCTTTATCAACTTCGCCAATATCTCCTGTGTGGAAATATCCGTTTTTTAAAACCTCGTCAGTTTGTTCTTGGTTTTGATAATAACCCAACATAACTTGCGGTCCTTTTATTAAAATCTCACCATCTTCGGCTATTTTAATTTCGGTTTCCTTTAGTGGTTTTCCTACTGTCCCAATTTTAAAACCATTGTTTCGCATATCGTTTACCGTTACAACTGGTGAAGTTTCTGTAAGGCCATAACCTTCCATAACTGGAATTTCGGCAGCATTAAAAATACGCGCTAATCTCGGTTGTAAAGCGGCACTACCAGAAGCTATTGCTTTTAGTTCGCCTCCCAAAGCTTCTTGCCATTTACTGAAAATAAGCTTTCGTGCAATGCTTAATTTAGTTTCATAAAACCAACCATTTTGGCCGTACGGTTCATATTTCAAACCTAATTCAACAGCCCAAAAGAAGAGTTTTTTCTTTATGCCCGTAAGTTCGGCACCTTTGGCGTAAATTTTATCGTAAACCTTTTCCAATAATCGCGGTACAGCACTCATAACATGTGGCTTTACCTCTTTTAAATTTTCGCTAATTGTTTCTAAACTTTCAGCATAATAAATTTCGACCCCGCAAAATTGATACATATATAACAACATGCGCTCGTAAACATGGCATACGGGAAGAAAACTCAACGCTTTTGATTTACCCAAATCTATGGGTAATCTTTCTGCACTATATTTTGCGTTTGAAGCAATATTTTTATGTGAAAGCATCACACCTTTAGGTTTTCCAGTGGTTCCCGAAGTATATATCAAGGTTGCCAAATCATCTTCGTGAATTGCTTCCATTCTTTTTTCAACTTCATCTTGATTGCTCTCGTCCGCGCCTTCATCCAAAATTTCACTCCAATTTCTAGTGCCTTCAATTTCATCAAAAGTGTACACTTCCTTTAAAGATGGTACATTATTTCTAATTTGTTGTACTTTATCATACACCTCTTTACAAGATGCAAAACAGTAAATAGCTTCGCTGTGGTTTAGCACAAACTCGTATTCTTCTTCAGAAATCGTGGGATAAATAGGTACGCCTTGCGCGCCGGTTTGCATAATGCCTATATCGCAGATATTCCATTCTGTGCGATTGGTCATCGAGATGATTGCAATTTTATCGTTTGGCATTATTCCTTTTCTAACAAGCGCACGACTTACGGCATTTGCTTTATCTATATATTCTTGGGTAGAGGTGGCTTTCCATTCGCCATTATATTTTGTTACCAGTGCTTTTTGCTGTGGATATTTTTCAAGCTGATAATATGGGAAATCGAAAAGTCTTTTTGGATCGTTCATAATCTAATTGTTGAGTATGCAAAATATGAATTTAATTTTGATAATTGATGTCTATTTTAAAGTATAACTACCCTTAACATCAAAGAATGTTTGATTTTTTCAATTCTGAAAATTGTAAAGTTGAATTTAGAAAAACCTTCAAAAACACAAGCATATTTGAAAGATTTTTAAATTGATAATTCATTAAATACAATATTCAAAATACTACAAATGCCGTATTTCTTTTTCAAATATTGAAAGGTATGTTTGCTTTTATATTCAACCGAATTTTTAAAAAGAAAAGTAGAAATGAACTTTATAAAGAGAGCTTGTTTGCTCATATTACTTCTTTTGCCAACATTGTTTTTTGCTCAAAAGGACACCTCAAAACCTGCAACCGTTGTTGAGACCAGCGGAAGAGCAGTTATGTTACTGAAAAGTTTTTATACAGACGCAATTACCCAGAAAATTTTGACACAAATAGATGCAACAACTTTTTTGGAAATAAAACAATTTGGGGTTGAAGAAAACTATCCGCCGTGCATTTTAGAAAAGTTGGAATATAATGTTTTAGACCCGGATAATCCGCTAGCAGATGATACTATAAAATCATTAAAAACTTTTCAGATCGCCACTTTCGATAATGTGCAGAACGGCGAAAATTATGGCGAACAATCTATTTTATGGATTCCGGCTTCATCAAATTTCGGTTTGCAAAATAATTGCAATTTTGATTCGGACTTTTATATTATAATACCTTCAAAAGATATTAAATTCAATTAAAATTTTACACCTAACTGAAACCAATAATCTAAAACCAATTAATTATGAAAAAATTATTTACAATTGCCTTGATCACCTTGGTATTTATTTCGTGCAAAGATGAAAAAAACGAAATGGCCAATAACGACGAGAATATGGAAACTATGCCATTCGATCTTACTGCAGCAAAAGCAGATATTGCCAAAAGTAATGAAACCTATTCCGAAGGATTTGCAAAAGGCGATTCCTCTTTATTTATTTCAAAATATACGAGCGACGCCTGCATTATGCCGGCAAATGCGCCAAAACTTTGCGGAGCTGAAGCAATTGGTATGTTTTTTAAAGGCGCACAAGGAATGGGCGTAACAAATATAAAACTTACTACTGATGAAGTAATGGGTGGTCCAGAAGTTGTTATTGAAACTGGAATGTACGAACTTTTGGGAGCGAATGACGTAAGTTTGGACAAAGGTAAATTTATGGTAGCGTGGAAAATGGAAGACGGCGTTTGGAAAATGTACCGCGATATTTTTACAACCAACAGTGCACAGCCAATGGCAAAATAAATTCGCCATTACTTATTAAATACAAAAAGGGGAAATTTATACAAATTTCCCCTTTTTCATGTTTACTGAAATCAAACTATCTATTTCTTTAAAATCTTAAACGTTTGACTATTTTCCTCACCAATCAATTTCAAAATATAAACGCCTGAAGCTAATTTACCTGTGTCAAAACTGGTCGTTCCACTTTTATTTTTTGAAGTTGAAACCAATTGTCCTTGAATAGTATAAACTTCAACCGAATAATTGTTCAGCGCCGTTTTAATATTCAAAATATCGTTTACTGGATTTGGATAAATTGTAAAATTAGAAATTGGATTATCAACCGTTCCTAAATTATCATCCAAAATATCGAACGTTAAATCATCAAAATAAAAGCCGTCACCGTTTACGCCACTGTCAGATCTTAGCTGAAATCTCGCCAAAATATTTTGACCAACATAATCGCTTAAGTCTATTTCTTCGAGAACCCAATCGTTTTTAGTTCCGTCGTAAAGTGGGTCGCCCGTTGGCTGTGCGCCATTATCGCTTCCCGGATTCGTAAACTTTCCACACTGCGCAATCCAAGAAGTTCCGCCGTTTGGTGAAACTTGAAACTGAACATAATCATAACTATCCTCAAGATCCCATTTTGCATAAAAGCTAACATTTGCAGCTGTTGCATTGGTAAGATTAATCGCATTGCTAAGCGCAATGGTTTTGTTTGCATTATCTTGATAGTCGCCATTCGGAGAATCTGTGATGCTACTTGGTGGCGAAACAAAAGTGGAGTTAGTAATTCCCCAACCGTTGTTGGTGAAATTATCTGAAACACTGTTTCCGGCATCGCTAAATATTTCGGTAAGCGACCCAAACTTTTTGCTAACTAAAGTTCGAGTGTCGTAACTTCCGTTATTTACAACCAATTCAAAAACTATTGGATCATTCGCATTTAATCCCGCAGCCAATGTATAATTAATTGTTCCGGTTTGGGTTTCTAATAAATTCAAACCATTTGCAGTAAAAAGTTGCCCAACCGAAACAATTGTAGAGGAAATTGGATTAAGCATCACGGTAAAATTGCCATTACCCGATATACCAAGCCTTCTAAGATCAAAACTTTCAGTTACAGTATTGTTATTGCCAACAAAAAGGGGCGAAATATCTTTAACAGAAGCAAAGTTGTTGACCATTTTCGCCGCCGTAATATTATTGTACATCATCCCTTTGGACAGCGGAATAATTTTAGAACTTGAAGGCCAAAAAGAACTTCCAATTTCTGGTGTAAACGCATAAATTTTTGAATGCGTGCCAACGGTACCGTACATAAAATCGTCACTGTCTCCTGCCGCCGCATATAATTCTGAAGCAATTATATTGGCAAAGCCATTTTGCGAAACCAATTCCTGTGATAATCCTGCAAAAAGATCATTTTCCGGCGTTGGAAAATTTTGCGTAAAACCGTACGGATAAAGCAACAGATTGCTATACGTATGATTGTTGAAGGCCATTACAAAATTATGGTTTTCAACAAAATATTTAATGGCTTGTGTTTCCACCTCCGAAAATGGCGAAGGACCGTGATAGGTTTCGCTGCTCGTACTGTTTGATGAACCTTCTCCACCCCAAGCGCCATTGTTTGGGTCACCATTTATAAAGTATTCGTAGTTTCTATTTAAATCTGTTCCGTATGTATTTTTTCTGTTTTTACGCCAAAAACCACCGCCGTTCGGGTCTGTTTTTTGATTGTACAAATACCCATCGGGATTTACAACTGGCACAAAATACAATTCGGTATTATCAACAATTGCCCTAACTTCTGGATTGGTCTCATAATTTTCTAGCAAATACCACATATAAAAAACCAATTGCGATAACGAAATTGGCTCGCGGGCGTGGTGTAAAGCTGTGTACAAAATTTGTGGTTCGCTTTCATTTGTAGCATCGGGATTGTCGCTTATTTTTACCCATTTTATTCCGTTACCGCCAATTGAAGGCGTCACAGTATTGTCCGGCGTACCTTCAGTTACGAAATTTGATATATTTTGTTTTGTAGTAATTAAGTTAGGATAAAGGCTTTTCATTAAATCCAATTGATCCAACAATTCTTGATAGGTAAGATATCCACCCATTGTGCCCAACGTAAAATTTGCTGGGGTTTGATAATCTATATTTCCGTTTTCACAGATTGGGTTTCTTTCAATTGAAGTTGGATTTGCGTTTTTCCGCAGGAAATCTGCCTTAACGTTTTCTATTAAAATTTCAACATTAAAACCTGCATTTCTAGCTTTTTGAATTTCAGAAACTGAAAATTCGCTGATAATTGAAATGTCTTTTTTGAAGATTCCGTGATCTACGGCAAGTCCAAGATTGTCAAGATCGGCAAGCGTGTGGCTTTGGTTTAAGAAGATTTTTGCACGTTGGTAAATTTCTGATTGTTGTGCGAAACTGAAGGTAGAAATAAGAAATAGAAGTAAAAATTTTTTCATAGAACAAAATTATTGAAGTAAAATACTCAAACTGTTGTCGTAAAACGAAAGTAAACCTTATAAAGTATGTACGTATAGTTTTTTCAAAAAATTTATGAAAACGCTCATTTTGAAAAGTTTAGTCACAAATCATAATTGTAAAAATGGTGAAATAACGGTTTAAAGAAATTAATAGATAAACGGAATCAAAGCTTTGGTTCTTTTTTTATAAGCTAGATAGTCAGTTCCAAAATGATGGATCAATGCCGTTTCCTCCACTTTTATTCTGTACATAAATGCAGTAAAAATTGAGATTGTAATTATTAAACACGAAATCCAATTATTTAGCGAAAGCCCGAATCCCATAAAAGAAAGTAGCGAAGCAAAATAGGAGGGATGTCTTAAAAAAGCATAAAATCCATCGGTTTTTAATTGGTGTGTTTCACAAATTGCAACATCTGAAGTAAAAAATGCCCCAAGCGATTTTATGATTATAAGCCGTAAAACCACACCTAAAATTATAAGTGATAATCCTACAAGTATTAAACTTCCATTTACTGAAATAGGAAACCAAAAATTAGTAGCAATAAGAACCGAAACAGCTATCGAAATGGCAATTGTCAACCAAATAATGCGAAGTGAATTTTTGTCTTTGCTATTTTTAGATTCAGTTTTAGATTTTGTAAGAACATTAATCAATATTTCAGAAATAAACCAGATTGTATAAATTGTGAGCGTTAATAGGTTCATTTTAATTATAATATGTTTGGATTTTTTTGCAATTGAGAATTCTTTAATTTTTTAGAATATTCTATTATCATTCCGAAAAGATCACTTACTTTCATTTTGAATATTGTAAAGCTAAACTATATAATAAATTATAGGAAAGTTAAACCAATTCTTCTGTTTAATCCTTGCTCAAAGATTCGTATTAATGTGGAAAGTTGAATATTCCCTTTTCCATTTTCAAGTTTGGAAATGTAGCTTTTTTTTGTTCCAGCTTTATCAGCAAGTTGTTCTTGTGTAAGATTTGCATCTTTTCGCGCGGATTTAAGCATTTCGCTAACAATAAACATTTGAGCACTTTCCTCGTATTTATTGCGACTTTCAGTTCCAATATTACCGTGTTCTAATTCAATTAGTTGGTCAAAATTCGTTATGTCCTTATATTTTTCCATCATAGTTATCATTTATTCGAAAAATAGTCAATTTTAAATTGCTCCGCTTTATCTATTTCTTTTTGTAGTGTTTTTTGAGTCTTTTTTTGAAAACCATTAAAAAGGACGACAGGATTTTCTTCATCAAAACAACAAAAAATTCGATAGATATTTGATTGATATTCAATTCTAATTTCATAAAGTCCGTTTGTCCCCGTTACGTGCTTTAAAAACTTTTCCGGAACACGTTCCACTTGTTTAATTAATTCAAATACATATTGAATTTTGCCTTTTACTTTAGAATTCTGTTTTTGATTAAATTCTTTAAAACCAAAATATTCAACATTTAGTAATCAATTAAGACAGTAAAAAACAACTTAAATTTTTATTTGAAATATGAAAATATCACATCTTTTCCCACAACCCAAAACTTTTTCACCCCACCACAATTAATAACATATATTTGTTAAGCTGCAAAATAAAAATAACAACTTGGCATTATGCGAATTTCCTTAGCTTCCGGACTTCTCTTTGTATTGCTATGCTTCAACTCTTGTTCAGAAAATAAATCGATTGAATCTAAAACTGAAAATCAGCAGCGAATAGCACGTTACTACAATACCGTTTTTAAGCTTAAATACATAGATTATACAACAATCCCGCAGTACGCAGATAGTATTGCAGATGCTTCGGAAAATGAAGCCAACGATTATAAAGCTATGGGTTTTATAGCGCGGGCAACTTATCATTTAATGATTAAAAATCTTCAGCCGGCATTTATAAATTTTAATTCCGCCGAAAATCTACTGCGAAAAGACGGCGCAGATTCCCTTAAACTCACGCTGTTAAATGGTTTGGGAAATTATTACAATGCCATTGGTGATTATCCAAAAGCGTTGGAAAGTCTTTTAGGTGCTTTAAAAATTGCCGAAAAACTGAAGAATGATGTTGCTATTGCTGGCGTAAACAGTAATCTCGGGCAACTGTATCTTCAAAAAGGCGATACAGATCTTGCAAAGATCAATCTTGATAACACACTGAATATTTTAAATTCAAAAAAAAATGAACCTTCTTATTTGGTAGCAAGCCATTTAACAGCCAATATGTATGGAATGGCTGGCAATTTTGAAAAAGCATTGGCGATAGATGAGGAAGGTTTGCGCCTGTGCGACGCTATAAAATCCAATTATCTAAAGGTTACGTTTTTGGACAATAAGGCAAACTGTTTTATGTACGGCGGCCAATTGGACAGCGCAAAGATTTATTTTAAGGAATGCCTGCGTTTGGATATACTGAACAATAACAAGAAGCAAATTTCTGATAGCTATTCAAATTTGGCGCAATTAGCAGCATTTGATAATAATGAATTGGAGGTAAAAGATTACGCCCAAAAAAGTATTAATCTTTCCAAAGAAGTTAGTTACACGCCAGGACTTACCAAGGTTTATCAAGTTTTAATTGATTATTACACAGCTCAAAAAAATACAGAACTTGTTGCAGCGTATCAAAATCTATATCTTCAGGTTTATAAAACCTTGCTTAACGAAAAGAAGGAAGCGGCAATGGTGCAGTACCAAACGCTTTATGAAACTGAAAAAAAGGAAAATGAACTGTTGCTTTCCGAAGCAACAGTTTCTAAACGGAACAAACAACTGCAACTTTCAATAGTTGCACTTTTGGCGATTTTAGTGATTGCTTATCAAATTTACAGACAGCAAAAAACAAAGAATACCCAGCAAACGCAGGAGTTTAAACTAAAATCTGCATTGGCGGAAATTGAAGTTCAAAATAAATTGCAACAGCAACGCTTGGGCATTTCGCGAGATTTGCACGATAATATTGGTGCCCAACTTACTTTTATAATTTCGTCGGTAGAAAATTTGAAATTCAGTTTTAATAAAATAGATTCAAAATTTGAGGATCGCATTGCAAAAATTGGAAATATAACCCGAGAAACAATTGTAGAACTTCGTGACACTATTTGGGCAATGAATTCGGGCACGTTTACAATGGAAGAATTGCGGGCGCGATTGCTTAATTATATGGTAAAGGCAAAGGAAAGTTACCCCAATTTAAAATTTCAATTCACAATTGAAGATTCTTTAAAAGACTTAAAACTTTCATCTGCGCAAGGAATAAACGTGTACAGAATTATGCAGGAAGCGTTGAACAATGCGCTAAAATATTCCGCTTGTAAAAACATACAAATTGCTGTTGAAAAAACTTCGGAAGCAAAAATCAACATCTCAATAATTGACGATGGAAAAGGGTTCGACATAACCGAAATTGAATTCGGCAATGGCCTCAACAATATGGAAACACGCGCCGAACATTTGGGCGGCGAGCTTTCAATTAGTTCAAAACCAGAAAACGGAACAAAAATTACCCTACTTTTGAATTCAAATAAACTACAATGATAAAAGTTGGCTTGGTTGAAGATAATGCAATGCTGCTTAAAAATGTATCAGAAAAATTAAGTTTTTTTGATGATATTACAATCCGGCTAAAAGCTAAAAACGGTTTGGAATTAACCGAGAAATTCGATAAAAAATTTAATTTAGACCTCATTTTAATGGATATTGAAATGCCGAAAATGGATGGCATTGAAGCTACTTTTTGGCTAAAAAACAAGCATCCGCAAATAAAAGTTATCATGTTTACTGTTTTTGATAACGACCAAAATATTTTCAACGCAATAAAAGCGGGAGCAGACGGCTATCTTCTAAAAGAAGCTGGCCCGCAGGAATTGTATGATGCCATTGTGCAAACCCTAAATGGTGGGGCAGTTATGAGCCCTTCAATTGCTTTAAAAACGCTTAGAATGTTTCGCAATCAGCCAGAATTTAAAATGGAAATCGGTGAAACAACCAATCTCTCCAAACGGGAAATTACGGTTTTAGAACAATTAAGCAGCGGGGTAACATACGGCGATATTGCCGAAAATCTTTTTGTTGCAGAAGGTACCGTACGCAAACACGTTGAGAATATTTACCGCAAATTACAAGTACATAACAAGCTGGAAGCCGTTCAAAAAGCGAGAAACCAAAATTTGATTTAACGTAAATCCTTCAAAATAAAAACTTGATAAATACGCAAACTAGCGTATTTTTTTTTGCTTCAGTTGTTTCCACATTTGTCTTTATAAAACTACAAATTATGAAAAAGACAATTTTACTCATCGCATTTTTAATGGTGGGAAGTTTATCGCTTTTGGCGCAAACTCCCATAATTGCTGATTTCCGAAAAATAATTGCGGACGCTCCTTCACAATTCAACAATCTTCAAAAAGAATTGACCGAAGAAAACACGGAAAAAGGATACAAATTTTATAGTACAACGTTAGAAGATTCACCAATTTCTGACGCCTACATTCAACGCAGGGATAATGAACTACCGCTTTATGTGTTGGATTATAAGGTTTCTTCTATGAATACTATGATGTTGGGCTTATTTACAAATATGGCAAGCCAATACATTGCAGAATTAAATGAAATGGTGAAATCTGGCAATTACACTGGAGAAGATTATAATACGGACGACGGCAGAAGCGTAACCGAAATTAAAAATCTTAATAATGATATAGTCGTGCAATACGTAAGCAGCGATACCAATCACACCATATTTTTCTACGGCTTGCCCAAATAGATTTTTACAATTTTCGATACATCACTAATTAATAATATCTAAGAAATTATACTATGAAAAAACTACTATTCTACTTTTTATTGGGTCTTGCAGGCGTTGCAAATGCACAATACAATCCAGAAATTTTCACAGATTTGTATCTGGGCACAAATCAATTTAATGGCATTAATAACCTGTTTTTTTCTGCGCAATTAAATGATAAATTATTCTTCAATCGGCAGAATGAGTTTGATTATGATTTATTTGTAACCGATGGAACGGTAGCAAATACCATAGTTCTAAAAAACGTTACCCAAGTTTTAAATCTTGTAGCTTTTGATAACAACGTTTATTTCTCCTTTGTAGATGGCACAAATGGTGCGGAATTATGGAAAACGGACGGAACCGTAAACGGAACCGTAAGAGTTTCAATTTTAGGAGGAAATGGCATCGCCGCCCACGATTATTTAGTTATGGGCAGCAAACTTTATTTTGCTTCCGGAAATACAGATTCACCGTTCCGCAATCAATTATTTTCTTTGGATGCAGGTTCCAACACACCCGTTGTTTTAAATACAAATATTAAAGATGTTGAAGGTTTAACTATATTAAACGGACAGGTAATTTTTGTAGGAAGTGTTTTGGACCTTACAGGATTTTCAACAAGAGAATTATTTAAATCTGATGGTACACAATCGGGAACAACCCAACTAAAAGAAATTCAAGCAGGCGATCAAGGTAGCGATCCACGGGAGTTTATTCAATTTCAAAATAAATTATATTTTAGTGCGGACGATGGTATCGCCGGACGCGAAATTTGGTCAACAGATGGAACAACCGCGGGAACATCACTTTTTAAAGATATAAATCCTGGGCTCGCCGATGGCTTTTTCGGGTTCTCAGCTGGAGTTTATAACGATAAAATGTATTTTGGCGCAAACGATGGTACAAATGGCGTAGAACTTTGGGCCACAGACGGAACAGCTGGCGGCACTTCATTAGTAAAAAATATAAATCCCGCATCCAATTCAAACCCAACAGGATTTGTGTCATTAAACGGAAAATTGGTTTTCTTGGCAGATGATGGAACACACGGTTTTGAACTTTGGACGAGTGATGGCACTGCGCAGAACACCAATTTTTTATTAGATATAAATCCAGGTTCTGGCTCGGCATCCTACGCTCTTTATAAGTCTAACGCCATTTGTACGGACCAACTTTTTTTTGATGCCGATAACGGCGGTAACAATATTGAACCGTGGGTGACAGATGGAACTGCAGCCGGAACACATTTAATTGAAGATTTAAACCCAAGTAATGGAAGTTTGGATTATGAAACGCGTTATAAATATTTTGATAATCGTATTTTCTTCGCAGCCAGAACTGAAACGGGTCGTGAACTTTACGTAATGGAAGCTTGCGCAAATTTAGGTGTTACCACAAATCAAGCAACCGCCTTTATATTGTACCCTAATCCTGCAAAAAACGTTATCAATATAGAAACTTCTGCCCAAATTTCAAAAACTGAAATCTACAACACTTTGGGACAACTTGTAAATACGGTTGTGGGAAATAACAAGCAGCTAACAGTTGGTAATCTAGGTAAAGGCATCTATTTTTTAACAATCACCACATTAGATAATACCACTAGCACCAAAAAAATAATTGTAGAATAATCCGGCATCCAACAGCTAGCACCCAACACCTTTTAATTATGAAAAAAGCAAGAATAGCAATCAACATCGGCATCTTGCTTTGCTATGGCGCATTTTCTGCACAGGAAATTATCCGTACCGAATTTCTGAAAATCGGCGATGCACCTTTTCAACAGAACATAAGCAAGGTAACTAATGGAGGTAAGGGCTTTAGTATGTACACCGTTTCAACAACTAATTTGGACGCTGCGGTAAAAGCTGAAATTAAAGCGCAGGCAAAGCAAGGCTTTAAAGCGGTGGACAAAGCCAATGTATTATTCGGCTTTATGCGAACGTTGGACAGCCCGTATGCGTTACAAGCGGGAACAACCTACAGGATAGTAACCATTTTTGAATATCCAAAGGATATAGTTGCCCTGCGCGCCGTTAAGGAAGATGGCCAATTAGCGGTGCCAGAGTTAAAAACCCCGGGCGAGTTTCGCGGCGGCATAACACGCGCACAATTGCAGGATTACACCCCAACAAAAAATGAAACCGTGCGCATACAAAATCTAACAATGTCAACAGATGCCAACATGTATTGGGCAGTTAGATACCTTATCTTTAAAAAGAAGTCTGCCTAAAACAGTAACTTGTAATTTTTTGATTTTTGTAATTGCAAATCCAGCTTTTTAAGGCTGGATTTTTTTTGAATTCTTTTGCTGATTTTGCTTGAAATTTGAAATTTAATATTACTGTGAATTTTACAAGCATTTTGATTACAAATAAATTAATCGGAATAGGGAAAACAACCCAATTTGTATTAATGTAAGTTTCACAAGAGTGTGCTGTGTAAAATTTCATTATTACAATATTCAAAAGTTCTAACGATTTTTTCATTCGTTACAATGTATAAATTTTATATTTGATAGATAAATGATATAAATATGATAAAATTTATTCACCTCAGTGATTTTCACATGCAAACTGATATTATTAATATTTCACAAGAAAATATATTAAATTCTCTTGTTAAATATATTAGAAAATTATGTCAATATGAGCCGATGTTTTGTTTCTTATAAATTTAATTTTACCGTTATCTTTTCTGGAGATTTAATTAAAAATCTGGTTCAAATTTTGTTGATTTTCATAATCGATTCAACATTTTTCGGAAAACATTTTTCGATAGGTTGACAGATAAATTCCCTTTGCTAATTGGTAGAATATTTTTTGTGCCAGGTAACCACGATTTGGACAGAAATAAAATCGATGAATTTATTGCCATTTTCCTGTAAGAAGAAACTGAATATTGAAAACCCCCATTCTGTATTGATGCATATATTAAGAAAGCCTTTTAGAGTGCTGTAGCAAATCCATAATAATGGATTAATCGGTCTATAAAATTTTTGAAAACGAGTTTTAATAAATTTATTTTTTCAATAAAGGGCAAAACTTGTTTTTTTTCACTAATTATTCCTTGACTTTTTATTAGTAAATCTAAAATGTCCTTTGAAGCTATAAACTGCGAAAAATGGCCTTTAATTAACTCTTCTATTTCTTTTTTATCTATAATTCTCAATATTTTTTATTTTTTTGTGTTTCTAAATTACGTTTATAGTAGATGCAATTTTTTGAATTTAAAAATATATTTCATCACAAAATTCAACTGCCTCAGGACAGCTAATTATAATAGATTCCCTAATTTCCTTTTTTGAAAACCAAATTAGTCTGTACTCTTTTTGATGCTCATAATTCATATTCTTAAAAAATAGCTCCATTCCCAAAGTTATTTGATTTAATAAGATTTTAGCGTTCGGGTCATTTTGAAAGTCCAAGCCTTACAAAATTCTATTATTTTCAACTTCTCCATCTAGAAAATTGCTTCTAGATTTTACATAATTACATTTACCCTCAAGTCCAGCTTCTACAAAGGGCAATTTTTTAGATACTTCTAGACCAAATAATGTTGGATTGTTTATTTTGATAGCACATTTGCCTTTAAAATCTTTTTTAACTTGATCCGTAATTTTTGTTGTTGTTGACATGACGTATGCATTCGTACCGGAATCATAGATATATGCAATCGTATTTCCTTTTTTATCCGTGCCTCCAATAACTCCATGACCTTCATCTTTATCGCCTTGCATTTCATCTTTATAATTTTTAAAATTTTGAAAACAACTCAACATTAATTCGCCATTTTCAAAAAAATTATTCATCCATTTCACATCATCGAAAATTCTATAGATAGGTTCTCTCTTAACATTCCATGCAACAGGTTTTGTAAGAGAGTGAGGTGTGTAGTGTATCATTTTGAATTATTTTTTGCAGCTAAACATAATTTGTGACTATTTAAATTTATCAAAATAAAATTGGAAATATTGAAACTTACCCCCTCAAAAACCCCAACTCATAAACCATGGGTTGCAATTTATCGGTCAATTCAGAATAGGCTTCCTTAAAAGAATCAAAAGATACAGGGGCAAAATCGCCACTGCTATTTCGTGCTTCTATCGCTTTGCGTATTTGGTACCAACCTACGTCTGGGCGGTTTAGTTTTAGGTCGTCGCGAACGGTGCGAACATCTGTATGTTCAAAATAAGCTTGCCACAGTTTTTTACCTTCGGCAAGTACATGCTTTGCTTCCGTAGATAACTTTTTGTCTGCTAGGTATTGCACCATAAATTCGCTCTCAAACCTTCCGGGTGCATTAACTTCTTCTTCTGTAAAGGGTATAAAATGGTTTACGATGCTCCATTTTTTATCGTTCCATTCTAGGTCGTTGGCGCTTGCGGTTAGGTTACTGCCGTTAAAAAGCATCCATATTAAGCAATCATTTTTAAATGCGTCTGTTAATGTTTCGGTTGGTTGTAGGAATTGGTCGCGGTCGTTGAGCCAAGTGGGTTTTATTAATCGTCTTACGGCAAAAACAATTGCCGCTTTCCAAAGATTATTATCATTTAAATACACGCCACCACCATTACGACCTGTATAAATTGAAGAACTTATTAAAGTTCCAGTTGATGCGTTTTGCAAATCGTTATTTCCTGCGAATAAAAACCCTTTCATGTTATCACAAGACATTTTTATCCTTGGATTTTTTGAGATGGTGAAGGCATTTGACAAAGGCAAAGCAATTTCATTATTAGTTATTGACTTTTTCATCCAAGCATTCAAAAACCTTTTTTTAGGTAAATTATAGAAATTCTTTTCACCTATTGGAATTGCTTTTTTATCAAAAACTTCAGTAGTGATATCGTTGATTTTCCATTTATCAATAAGAGGTTGGTTTGTTTGCCAAACTAAAAAACCTATTGGAAAATTACCATTTAAACCATCAAAAGCTTTGCTGTGTACAACGAAACCACTTAAATATCTTGCACTCCAACTTTTTCTAAAAGCTTCAAAGTTTGGCGCATTTACATATTTTAAAGTGCTGAACATAGCTATTTTTGCAGTTGGAATTTCTAAGGCAATTCTCACTAAAAATTGAACAAATAATTCTTTACTCGCATAACCAGTCTTATTGGCTTTCATTAAATTATTAATCTTCGTTTTCTCAACTTCTTTTTTATTGAATTCGCCTTTCCCTATGCCGCTACCGCTTTCCGCATACGGAGGATTAATCAATACCAATATCTTTTTACCTTCCGCAATGGCATCGCGTAAACCTTGGGGTACTTTATTAGTTAAGGTGTAGTCTATTTTGCCGTCTTCGGTAATATCATCATTTAGATAATCGTATTGAAAACGTTCTGCGGCTACGCAGGTTTTGGTAGCTTTCATTACATTAATA
Source organism: Aequorivita sp. (assembly GCA_965219125.1). Taxonomy (GTDB): domain Bacteria; phylum Bacteroidota; class Bacteroidia; order Flavobacteriales; family Flavobacteriaceae; genus JBBSOK01. The sequence continues at coordinate 940,336 of CBDCMO010000002.1, read as the reverse complement.
TCCTCACTATCCAACGTACTCATATAAATATTACGGTGGTTACTGTGCTTAACTTCCAGGTTGCCCACGCCGCAGCACATATCCCACACTATGTAATTTTTCTGCCAGTTTTTGCCCAAGGTTTCAGCCAGCTTATCGTACGCTTTGTCCACCACCGCCAAAGGTGTGTAATAAGCGCCCTTAAAACTGCGCTCGTCCACAGGTATTAAGCTATCGCGCCTTTCCAATAAATAATTGCGGTATTCAGACTTTGGCGGTTTGTTATAAATGGTCCAAAAGCGGCGATAGCCTTCCTTGTTGCCCAATTCATATAACTTTCCGCCCAACATAAACACGGGTTCGTTATTTTTGTGCAACAGCTCGGCGGGGAGATTGGCGTGGGTAGAAACCGTGCCGTCGTGCATAATATCTGCAAAAAACAGTAGGGCGTAATCCTCCTCCGGCACCCCGTCTATTTCCCTACCAATCATATCCACCCATTTATCAAAAACCTGTTTTAGGTTATCTGGCGTAATTTGGGTTCGGACTATTTCGCCCGTTTTAATGGCGTTTTTAAGGGTGCTGATAAATTCGTCCTCGTGTGTGGCAAGTTTATAGCTAACAAAATAGGTGCCTATATAAGAAGAAACTTCATCCAGCGCATCTTGCGTATAACCGCTTGCACTCTTGCCCCACTTAATGGTTTTTTTGGCAAGAAACGGAATAACATCTGCACTCCGCATAATGGCAGCTTTGTGTGTATCTATAACCGCAAGAAAAGGCGGAATGTGTTCGCCCTTATTCAGTGCATCCTGCACATAGTGCAGCAATTGCGTAAACATAGCATACGTAGAATGTCTCCCGGAATCCTTGGCCTCAAACCAAATTTCCTTCGTTTGTATGTCAATAAGGTTTTTCTGGTATTCCTTTAAGCCAAGCGCCTTTATATAAGCATCTTTCACATCTTCTTCGGAAGTTGCCGTCTGTAATTTTTGGAAAAGGGTCATATTTTAAATTATGAATTATGAATTCAGAAGTATACTTTCAATGTATTTTTTTTAACTTTTTAAAGATAGGATATTTTGACGCTAGCCAAAAACAAGCCGTTTTATTTTGAAGAAAAATCTTCTCTCTGACTCTCTCTGGCGCGCTCTTACAAACCGAGCCCATCTAAATAAACATCTGCAATGCCCATACAACTACCCCAAACCTAAAACAGTTCAAAAAACCATCCCCTTCCCTCAGGGAAGGGCCGGGCCTGCCTGCCAATAGGCAGGATGGGACTTTCCAACAATCCGTGCAAATCCCTGATACCCTCTACCACAATTTTACAAACCGAGCCCATCTAAATAAGCATCTGCAATGCCATACAACTACCCCAAACCTAAAACAATTCAAAAAACCATCCCCTTCCCTCAGGGAAGGGCTAGGGATGGGACTTTCCAACAATCCGTGTAAATCCCTGATACCCTCTACCGCAATTTTACAAACCGAGCCCATCTAAATAAGCATCTGCAATGCCATACAACTACCCCAAACCTAAAACAGTTCAAAAAACCATCCCCTTCCCTCAGGGAAGGGCTAGGGATGGGACTTTCCAACAATCCGTGCAAATCCCTGATACCCTCTACCACAATTTTACAAACCGAGCCCATCTAAATAAGCATTTGCAATGCCCATCTAACAACCTCAAACCTCCGCGCACCTCTGCGCCTCTCCGCGCACCTCCGCGTAACAACCCATCCACCCAATCCGTGAAATCCGTGTCCCCCAACCCGTACAAATCCGTGTCCCCCAATCCGTGCAAATCCGTGAAATCCGTGTCGAAATTATAGGGCAAACACCCCTAAAAAAACAAGTAAACACCCCTACCCAAAGTAAGAATTTAAATTTAGTTTGCATCAATCAATAACCCACAACTAATAACTAATAACTCAAAATCATGGCATCAACATCAGAAGTAGGTAACGCAAAAAATGTAGCAAACTTTTTCGATCTTATAACATTCGCAGAAGGATATGGCACAACGTATGCCCCATCAAAAACAGCACTTAAACTACCAGCCCTAACAGCACTCCATACCCAAGCCGATGCAGAACTTAATACGGTAGCAACACAAGTAACAGCATACAACACCGCAGTAAATGCCCGTGTTGTAGCCTTTACAGGTTTACGCGCACTGGCCACAAGGATAGTAAATGCATTGGAAGCAACAGATGCAAGCAAGGAAACAATCGCGGACGCGAAAGGCTTTAACGCAAAAATTAGGGGCGAGAGAGCATCCAAAAAAGATGAAACGATAGACCCTAACAATCCACCACCAAAAACAATAAGCTCCAGTCAACAATCCTACGACCAGTTAATACAACATTTCAGTGGCCTTTTAGACATCTTGACATCAGAGTCATCATACGAGCCAAATGAGGCAGACCTAAAAATAGCCGCACTTAAAGCAAAACTTACAGACCTTAAGGCTAAAAACAATCAACTTGCAACAGCCTACACAACCGTAAGTAATGCAAGAATAGCAAGGGACAAAGTACTCTACAAACCAGAAATAGGCGTAGTAGAAATAGCCGCAGAAGTAAAAAAATATATAAAATCCGTTTACGGCGCATCAAGTGCAGAATTTAAACAAGTATCCGGCATCAAGTTCACCAATAAAAGAGCATAAATCCTGCTTCATAAAGTCATTAAATAGGAAAAAGGCAGGTACATTCAAAATGTAACCTGCCTTCTTTTATTTTATAAATCCACCCTTACTAATAGAGCAATCATAAATGTAACTACCAAAGCAACATGTGTAATTTCCTAACCCGCATATGCTACTCCAGCATTCATATTTGTAATTAGAGCATACGCATTTGTAATTAAAGCAATCACATTTTCTATTAGCCCTCCCACATTTGTAATTAGAGCGTTCGTATTTGCTGTTTTAGCATTCATATTTGTTATTACAGCAATCACATTTGTAATTAGAGCGTCTGTATTTGTAATTAAGTTAATCGCATTTGCTGTTTAAGCATTCCCATTACCAATCAGCTAAACAATCTACTTACTTTCAATCCAAACCCGAGCATTAACCAAAGCTTCAACCCAAGGAGAAACCACATCATCTTTCCTATCTTTTGGATAATACGCCCAATTCCAAGGGAAAGTAGAACGTTCCAAATGGGGCATCATCACTAAATGTCTGCCAGTTTTGTCAGTCATCATTGCAGTGTTGAAATCACTACCGTTCGGGTTTGCTGGCAAAGCATCATAACCATATTTTGCAACAATATTATAATGACTTTCAGCTTTCGGAAAACTAAATTTCCCTTCCCCGTGTGCCGACCAAATTCCCAACGTATAACCAGCAAAAGAAGATAGCATCACGCTATTGTTCTCTTGAATTTTCACCGAAGTAAACACACATTCAAACTTGCCGGTTTCATTATGAAGCATTTTTGGTTTTTCGTCATCCTCAGGATTTAAAAGTCCCAATTCCACAAAAAGCTGACAACCGTTACAAACGCCAAGGGATAGTGTATCTTCTTTTGCGAAGAAATTTTTCAGCGCTTTATTCGCTTTTTCATTGTATAAAAAAGAACCAGCCCAACCTTTTGCGCTTCCCAAAACGTCACTATTGCTGAAACCACCAACCGCAACAATCAATTTTATGTCTTCCAAATCTTCGCGGCCTTCAACAAGATCTGTCATATGCACATCTTTCACGTCAAACCCAGCAAGGTGCATCATATAAGCCATTTCACGTTCGCTATTGCTTCCTTTCTCTCGAATAACAGCCGCCTTAGGCCTCGAATGACCGAGCGTAGCCGAATCCCGGTCACTGAGCGTAGCCGAAGTGCCATCTGAATTAAACTCCCCTCCTCGGGAGGGGTCGGGGGAGGACTTTAATTTCCCATCAAAATCCTTCGGAAACTCAAACTTTAAAGGTTGCTTCTTATAATTATCAAACCTAACTTTTGCCAATTCAGGTCCACTTTGATTTCTATCCAATAAATACGAAGTTTTATACCAAACATCGCGCATTTCAGAAATATTGAATTCTAATTCTTCTGAATTATTTTTTATTGAAAGTGAATTTGATTCGGTAACTGTACCAATTTTTTTGAAATCGATTTTTCTATCAGCAAGTACTTTTTCAACTGAAGCGTCTTCCGAAGCTTGGATTACCACACCACAATTTTCAGCAAAAAGCAATTTTACAAAATCATTTTCACCCAAAGCCGAAAGATCCAAATCTGCGCCCAAATTCACATCGGCAAAACACATTTCCAGCAACGTTGTAATCAATCCACCCGAAGCAACATCGTGCCCTGCGAGGATTTTTTCATCTCGAATTAATTGTTGTAAAGTGTTGAAAACATTCTTTACATATTCGGCACTTTTAACCGTTGGAGCATCATTTCCAATTGCATTTAAAATCTGCCCAAAAGAAGAACCACCAAGTTTAAATTCATCCTGTGAAATATTGATATAGTAAATACTGCCGCCGCCTTTTTGAAGAACCGGCTCAACAACTTTCTTAATATAATTACAATTCCCAGCTGCGGAAATAATCACCGTCCCTGGAGAAATTACTTCGCCATCCTTGTATTTCTGTTTCATTGAAAGAGAATCTTTTCCCGTGGGAACATTGATTCCCAAATCGATTGAAAATTCTGAAACAGCTTTCACCGCTGCATACAAACGGGCATCTTCGCCCTCATTATTGGCTGGCCACATCCAGTTTGCGGAAAGCGAAACACTTTTCAAACCATCTTTCAACGGCGCCCAAACTATATTGGTCAATGCTTCCGTAATTGCATTTCGAGAGCCAGCAGCAGGATCAATTAAAGCCGTTAGCGGAGAATGTCCTATTGAAGTAGCAACGCCTTCATTTCCGTGGTAATCCAACGCCATAACACCACAATTATTCAATGGAAGTTGCAAAGGTCCAGCAGTTTGCTGTTTCGCAACACGTCCCGTAACGCAACGATCCACTTTGTTGGTAAGCCAGTCTTTACAGGCAACGGCTTCCAATTGAAGCACTTGCTCAACATATTTTATTATTCCTGCCTCGCCGGCAGGCAGGTTCGAAACCTCATAAACTGGATTTTTATAATTTCTGTTTATGGTTTTGTCTTTCATTATGGTTTTTGGCGAACTGCCAAACATATCTTCCAAAGCAAAATCCATCGGTTTTTCGCCTTTTTTGTTCTCAAAACAGAAGCGTTTATCTGCCGTAACATGACCAACTTCATACATTGGCGATCGTTCGCGATCAGTGATTTTCTTTAACTTTTCTAAATTTTCTTCGCCGATAATCAAGCCCATTCGTTCCTGACTTTCGTTACCCATAATTTCCTTGGCGGAAAGTGTTGGGTCGCCAACGGGAAGTTTGTCCAATTCAATTCTGCCACCAGTATCTTCAACCAGTTCGCTCAAGCAATTTAAATGTCCGCCAGCGCCGTGATCATGGATTGAAATTATTGGATTCTCATCGCTTTCAACCATTGCACGAATGGCGTTTGCCGCACGTTTTTGCATTTCAGGGTTGCTTCGTTGAATTGCGTTCAACTCAATTCCGCTGTGGAATTCGCCCGTATCGGCTGATGAAACTGCTGCGCCGCCCATACCAATTCGGTAATTGTCGCCACCAAGAACTACAATTTTATCGCCCTCGTGTGGTTTGCTTTTAATGGCTTGGCTTGCTTTTCCGTAGCCAATTCCGCCGGCCAACATTATAACTTTGTCGTAGCCCAACATTCTCTCTTTTGTCATGCTGAGCTTGTCGAAGCACTCGTCATGTTCAAAAGTTAAAACAGAACCAGCAATAAGTGGTTGCCCAAATTTATTTCCAAAATCGGAAGCTCCGTTACTGGCTTTTATTAAAATATCGAGCGGAGTTTGATACAACCAATCGCGTTCTTTCATACTTTTTTCCCAAGGCTGGAGAGTCATTTCGGTTCCGCTCAATGACCGGTCACTGAGCGGAGTCGAAGCGCCCAATCTTGAATACGAAGTCATATAAACCGCAGTTCCCGCCAATGGCAAACTACCTTTTCCGCCAGCCAAACGATCGCGGATTTCGCCACCGCTTCCGGTTGCTGCGCCGTTAAAAGGCTCCACGGTTGTTGGAAAATTGTGCGTTTCAGCTTTTATGGAAATCACACTTTCAAAATCTTTTTCTTCGTACCAATCGGGCTTGTCGCCACTTTTTGGTGCCCATTGTTTTACGGTTGGACCTTTTACGAAAGCGACGTTGTCTTTATATGCCGAAACGATCCCGTTCGGATTTACTTCAGAAGTTTTTTTGATTAATTTGAATAGGGAAGAGGGCATTTCATGACCGTCAATCTCAAAAGTTCCGTTAAAGATTTTGTGTCGGCAATGTTCACTATTCACTTGGCTGAACCCGAAAACTTCGCTATCTGTAAGTTTTCTGCCCAATTTTTTTGAGAGGGTTTCCAAATATTCAACTTCTTCAGCATTCAGCGCCAAACCTTCTTTTTGGTTGTATTCTGAAATATTTTCAATCTCCAAAATGCCTTCCGGCTGAATATGAATTTCGAAAATATCTTGGCCCAATTCCTTGAATTTTTGAGAAAGCATTGGATCAAAATTTCCCTTTTCAATAACGCTGTTGTGAAATTCTTCAATGCGAATAATTCCTTCAATCCCCATATTTTGGGTAATTTCAACAGCATTTGTGCTCCACGGCGTAATCATTGCAGCGCGGGGGCCAACAAAAAAATCCGCCGCGTTTGTGGACAGGACGGATTTTTCTATTTTAGGTTGGTTGGCGAAAAGCCACGACAATTTTTTAGTATCTTCTTCTGAAATTGTATTTTGGGTTTGGACTGCAAAAACGGTGTTTTCAACATTGCCAAAAAAGTGAATCATCTTTATTATATTAAAATTTATAAAATTTCACGTTTTTTTCCTCATCAAATTATAAGAATAAAGTTTTGAATTCTTGAAAAAGGAAGTTTTCAAAGGTACATAAATTTAGAAATTTACCATTTCTGACATTTTGTATTTTCTATGAAATAAACCGTCAGAATTCTATCACATTCATTTTTTAAATTTGAATATAAACACTTATATTGCAATTCATTAAATAACTAAATATCATTTGTATGAGAATCAAATTTTTACCCTTTTTATTTTGTCTTACATTTTTCACAAATTTTTACGCTCAAGATAGATTTTCTGCGAGCGAAGTAATTGTTGGAACGTACGTTGGACAAACCATGCCATTGCGAGATTTGCCTACTTTAGTCGAAAATCTTAATCAAGATCCAAAGACCTTAACGATTGTTCCTAACGAATCTACAACCCAAATTGAGATAAATGACGTGCCACCAACGGTTATTGATAATCTTCAAACCAAAGCTGGGCAAATTGTAACCCGAGCGATAGAGCAAAATTTTATTGGTGCATCTTCAACTGAATCTGGTTTTTTCCCACCAGATCCTACCGGTGCTGTTGGGCCTAATCATTATGTGCACTCCGTAAATTCACTCGTGAAAATTTTTAATAAGACCGGTAATTTATTAGTAGGTCCTGTAAACCTTGGCACTTTTCTTGGTTTTGGCGGGAACTCCGGAGATCCGATTGTCTTGTACGATCAACTTGCTGACAGATGGTTGGTAAGTGAATTTGGTAGTATAAATGGAGGGAATTCTTTAGCTATTGGTGTTTCTACAACTAATGATCCAACGGGAACTTATAATGTTTATCAGTTTGGTTTTAGTGGTTTTCCTGACTATCCGCACTATGCAGTATGGCCTGACGGATACTATGGTACTATAAATTTAGGCGGACAAACTACACGTGCCTTTGTAATTGAGCGAGATGTATTACTTGCAGGTGGAACAAGCCCAGAAATTGCGATATTTGCACTACCTGGCGTTGTAGTAAACCCTAATAATATAAAAAGTCCAGAAGCTGCCAATTTATTGGGAACAACCTTGCCGCCAAATACACCTGGATATATTACCTATTTGCAGGACGATGCTTGGAGTGGTGTAGCATTTGACCATTTAAAAATTTGGGAAATAGCGGTTAATCCAACGAATTTTGCAAATTCAACTATTTCCGCACCATTAATAATACCAACGCAACCATTTGACGCAAATGAAATTTTTGGTCAAGGCTCAATTCAGCAGCCGGGGACAAATCAAACATTGGCTGCCCACGGTGGTATTATATCCTTTGGTGCTAATTATAGAAGTTTTGCAGATCATAATTCTTGGTTAATAACATTCAACACTTTTATAGACAATAATGATACAGGAGGAATACGTTGGATTGAATTAAGAAATGACGCAACAAATCCTTGGTCAATCTATCAAGAAGGAACATATTCTGTAGCAGATGGTAACAGCAGATTTATGAGTAGTTCTTCAATGGATGCTGCTGGAAATATAGGAATGGCTTTTAGCATAGGTAGTGCTACATTACCTGTTGGCTTACGATATACAGGCCGTTATGACGGTGATCCTCTTGGGCAAATGACGGTTGCAGAAACCTCTATTGTTCAAGGTACTGGAGTTCGTACAAATACTTATAGATATGGCGATTATGGTCACGTAACATTGGATCCAGATAACTTTACTTTCTGGTACACGGCAGATTATTTTTTCGCAAATAATTCTTGGCGAACTCAAATTGCATCATTTTCATTATCAGGCGGTTTTAATAACGACGTTGGAATAAGTAATATTTTACAGCCAGAAGACGGGATTTTAACAAATGCCGAAACCGTTCAAGTAAGTATTAGAAATTTTGGTACCGATACTCAAACTACTATTCCATTGGAGTTGCGAGTAAATGGAAATTTAATCGCTACCGAAAATTACACAGGCAGTATTGCAGCCAATGAAACAGACAACTATACATTTAATCAAACTGTAGATCTTTCAACAACGGGTCAAGAATATTCTATAGAAGTAAAAACAGCTTTGGCAAATGATGAATTTAACCCAAATGACACGTTTACAAAAGTTGTGAAAAATCTTTTTGCAAATGATGTGGGGATTACTGAAATAGTTTCTCCTGAATCAATGACAGGATTATTGGTTGAGCCTATAGTTGCAACCATTAAGAACTTTGGAGCTTCAACACAATCAAATTTTAATGTGCAATATAGCGTTGATGGTTCAACACCAGTGGTTGAGAGTTTTGCGGGACCTATAACGTCTGGAGAAGAAACAGAATTTACTTTTGCTGTACCTTTTGATTTTTCAACACTTGGAACTTACAGTTTAACTGTTTCAACAGATTTGACCGGAGATGCTGATCCAAGTAATGATAGTGTTACTAAAGTGGTAGAAAATTTATTCTGCCAACCAGTATTAGATTGTTCATTCGGAGATGGATTCGAGTTGTTTTCAGTTGCAGACATTAATAATCCTTCTGGGTGCGAAGGTTACGCAGATTTTAGAAATCTTGTAGCAAATTTAGCGCCTGGAAGCACTAACGATTTGACTGTTACTACCGGTTATGGTGATCAATTTATAACTGTATGGATAGATTTTAATGATGATTCAGTCTTCTCAAATAATGAAAGGGTTGTAACAAACCACGAAATTGCAAACGGTCAAGCTGGAGGTACTTTTACCGAAACTTTTGATTTGGTTGTGCCTGCCAATGCAACTATTGGTGCACACATAATGAGAGCCAAATCTAACTATAATGGTCCTGTTCCAACCGATGCTTGCGAAATAACTGATTATGGGGAAACGGAAGATTATACTGCAAATATTGGTACTTTAGGAATTGAGGATATTGCAATACAGAATTCAGATTTAATAATTTCTAGCGCTGATAATAAAATCTTTGATATTATTCTAAAATCTGATTATGATGGAAGAGCTTATGTTTCGGTTTTCAATATGTTAGGCCAAGAATTGGGTATTAAAATGATTGAAAAATCGGCTGGTTCACATAATTTAAAATTGGATATGTCTTCTGCCGCAAGTGGTGTTTACTTACTAAAAGTAGGCGGTGAATTCACAAATTCAATAAAAACTGAAAGAATCATTGTAAAATAACTTTTAAATTTTACTTTGAAAAGCAGGCTTAATAAGCCTGCTTTTTTATTTTCCATCGAAATTTATAGTGATTTCTTGAATTTTATTCTTTACTAAATACCAATTTTTATATGCATTCTTGTCTTCTTTAATATTATCAATTAATTATCATTTTAGCCATTAAAGGAGATTGTCATATTAAATTATAGCTTTGCAAAAAAAACTACGCAATTATGAAATTATTTACTTTTCTTACATTTCTATTTATTTCGTCAATTTGTACTTCTCAAATTGTTGTGAATGAATTGGACAGCGATACCGAAGGAGCAGATTTTGCTGAATTTATTGAACTAAAGAGCGATACGCCAAACTTTGCCTTGGATGGTTACGTTGTTGTTCTTTTCAACGGTTCTGCAAGTGGAAATGATAGTAGCTATTTTACGATAGATTTAGACGGCTACACAACCGATGTGAACGGCTTATTGTTAATTGGGAGCACTGGAGTTTCTCCAATTCCTACCTTAATAATTCCATCTTCCACCATTCAAAATGGGGCAGATGCGGTTGCAGTATATTTGGGTAGTGATACCGATTGGCCATTATTCACTCAAGCAACAACAACAAACTTAATAGATGCTTTATTATATGATACAAGCGATGCTGACGATACTGGCTTGATGACTTTATTAGGGATTAATGTTCAAACAAACGAAGATGAAGGTGGCAACGGAACAACAAATTCCATTCAAAGAAATAATGATGGCACATATACCGTAACTACACCAACGCCGGGCGAGTTGAACGACGGTACAGGTTTCGACTTTAACGGTATTTCATACACAACAGATCAACCTCAATATTTGGAAGGTCAAATAATGACCATCAATTTTACTACAGAATTTAATACTACAACCGCATTAACGGTAAGTTTCAATCTTTCAAACGGCACATTTGATATAAATGATTATTCAGGTAATACTTCATTTACAATTGCGGCTGGTAATAATTCCACTTCAGTGCAAATACAGCTAACTACAGATGGTGTTAATGATGGCGATGAGTTTGCGAAAATTCACATAGGCAACGTACCCGTTCAATACAATTTATTGAAAAATGATGATGAGGTTTTAGTTGAAGATGTAGATTTTACAATGGCTAACTATGGTACACCTTTAAATCCAACATACGGGATTGTAGAAAGTACAGCTCCAACTGGTTATTATGATAGCTTAACGGGACTTGCGGGTGCAGAATTGAGACAAGAGTTGCAAAATATAATTACGAGCGACAATGTAAGGGCGCAAACTTATAATGATGCTATTGATATTTTAAAAGAAGCTGATCAAAGTCCACTAAACAGTAATGAAGTTTGGCTTTTTTATACTGAACAGGCACGTAAAAAAATTCTATACCAAAGCATGGGAGGCAGTAGTGTTGGCCTTTGGAATCGCGAGCATACATACCCACGTTCCCGAGGTGGATTTTACACTATTGACTATGATGGTGTTGCAGATGGACGTGATATTTTTGTAACAACATCGGCAGATTCAATTAGGCACGGCGTTTCTGACGGGCACGGACTTAGAGCTACAGACGGACCAGAAAATAGCGCTCGCAATAATAAGGATTATGGAGAATATTCAGGCCCAGCCGGCAATTTAGGAAGTTGGAAAGGTGATGCTGCCAGAGCAGTAATGTACATTGCGGTACGATATAATAATCTAGAACTGGTAAATGGCGATCCGGATAATGCAACAGTTGGACAACTTGGCGATTTGGCAACATTGTTACAGTGGAATATAGATGATCCTGCGGACGATTTTGAAATGCACCGAAACAATATTATTTACACATGGCAGTTTAACCGAAATCCTTTTATAGATAAGCCAGAATTGGTAGATTATATTTATGGAAGTCTACAAGGCGAAATTTATGATCCAAGCCTTAGCGTAAGTACAAATTCAATTTCTGAAATTAAAATTTATCCAAATCCGAGTAAAAGTAGGGTATATTTTAGTGGAATAAATACAAAAACAGATGCAAAAGTTTTTGCATTGGATGGAAGGGAAGTGGATAGTTTTATTATTTCGAATAACAACTTTCATCAATTTAATTTGCCACCAGGTATTTATACTATCGTTATGAAAAGTGAAAAATTTACTACCGTGAAAAAGCTACTTATTGAATAAAATTTCAATTTGTAACATAATTTATTTAATCAATTAAAGGTAGAGGAAACTCGGTTAAATTGTAAATCAAAATATTCATATTCAAAATGATAGCTTGACAATAACAAATTTTAACGTAACGCATACGTACAAATTATAGACATTTTTCGTTATATTGCAGTTCACAAAAATAGTTTATGAAAAAACAAATATTCTCAATTACATTATTTTTATTAATAATGGCAGGTGTATCAGCTCAGTCTGAATTTGCACCAATCATCGTATCTCACGGTATATTTCTTGGAGAAACAGGCGCATTGCGCGACTTTCCAACTGTAGCACCAAAGAATAACGACGATGAAGAAAATGAAGTGCGTGAAATCTACAATAATATGAGGGTTCCGCCGAAAAATAATCCGAATGCATTGCCCTTAAATGGCGCAGACCCAATTGCTCAGAGCGAAAATTCCTTTAGATCTCCACAAGATATCTTAGTAAATTTTGATGGTGTAGATTTTAACGAAAGTGGTGGCTTTATTCCGCCAGATCCTTCTGGTGCGGTTGGACCAAATCATTATGTACAAGCTGTAAACGTTGTTGTTAAAATATTTGACAAAACTGGAGATGTACTTTTGGGGCCAACTTCTTTAGGTACATTTCTTGGTTCGGGCAATAACAATGGCGATCCTATAATTATGTATGATCAATTGGCAGATAGATTTTTTGTAAGTCAATTTCGTGTTAGTGATGATGCATTAATTATAGGGATATCAACAACACCAGATCCTACAGGAACTTACAATGTTTACGAATATTCATTAGACGCTTTTCCAGATTATCCGCATTACAGTGTTTGGCCGAGTGCTTATTTTATGACTGCAAATAAAAATCAAGGCAATGTTGTGTATGCATTAGATCGTGTGGGTATGTTAGCAGGTATTACAGATCCTGTAATTTTAGGATTCAACTTGCCAGGAGCAATACGAAACCCAAATACAATTTTCGGACCAACACCTGCCAATTTGTTGGGTACAGAAGCACCAATAGATGCACCGGGATATATAGTTTATTTACAAGATGATGGGTGGTCAAACTCAATTCCTTTCGATCAATTAAAAGTATGGGAAGTTAGACCAAACTTTGCAGAACCCAATCTTTCAAGAATCTCTATACCTGCAATAATCCCAACTTCTCCATTCGATTCTACCTTTGCTCCTTTTGGGCAAGGAGAAGTACCGCAACCGGGAACAAGCCAGAAATTAACATCACAAAGTGGTATTGTATCGTATATGGTTAATTATCGTTCTTTTGATGATCATAATTCAATGATCTTAAATTTTAATACAGATGTTGGAGAAGGTAGAATAGGGATACGTTGGTACGAATTGCGTAATACAGATAATAATCCTTTTTCAATCTTTCAAGAAAGTACGTGGTCTAGAAATGATATTGAAAATAGATTTATGGGAAGTATGGGAATGGACTTAAATGGAAATATAGCTTTGGCTTACAGTGTATCCAGTTCAGAAACTAGACCATCATTACGTTTTACAGGTAGATTATCTAGTGACCCGCTAAACCAAATGAGTTTTGAAGAGCAGACTATAAAAGAAGGAATTGGCTCCCATTTTCAAAGTGATAGATTTGGGGATTACTCTCAAATGACAATGGATCCGGATGGTGAAACTTTCTGGTTTACAAGTGAATATTTTAGATCAAACAACGCTTGGAGAACGCGTGTGGCAGGTTTTAATTTAGATAACATTCCCGTCTTAGGAACTTTAGATCAAACTGAAAACTATTACAATGTAAGCGTTTATCCAATAAATGAAGGAACTCACGAAATTTTTGTAGCAAGTAAAGATGTTGTTGAAGATTTGAATTTTGAAGTATATGATATTCAAGGTAAAAAATTGAAAACAGGCACAATGATAAATGCTGGAAAAGGATACAGAGGTACTTTTAACAGTAGCGATTTGTCCACAGGTGTCTATCTTGTTAAAATAAATGGAAAAGCAAATACCTCGACAATTAAAGTATCAATCAAATAATAGATTGTTTACATAAATTAAAAAAGGTCTTGATGTACATCAAGACCTTTTTGTTTTAAAAATATGAACTTATTTGATTTTAAAATTTCAAAAACAAGTAATTCAAAATCAGAAAATTTATTTTTCAATAAAAGTGAATACTATTCAAAAAAAACTACTGCACAACAATTTTTCTAGAAGTGCTATTTCCTTCCGAAGAAATATTCAAAATATAAATCCCTGAATTTAGTTGAGAAACATCAATAGCATTTTCTGTATTCTGAAAGTTTAAACCAATAACTTTTCTCCCGGTAATATCAAATAGTTGAATTTCCATTGGAGCATTTGTAGCATTTTGAACCCAAACAAAATCTTGTGCCGGGTTTGGATAAACCACAAATTGCTGAACTAAATCTTCACCTATAGATAAAATTCCCCATCTGTCCTCCGCCGCAGGTCCACCCCAAATTACAGTTGCTAAATATGGATTGTCTATAAATGGATTTCGGTTGCCATAAACACTTTGTAAATATGGGTTGCGTTGGTCTTCAAAAGCATTTACGGGGTCGTCAACATTCCATTGTAGAAACATCTGCAACATTTGTGTATCGCCCTGTAAGGTGCCAACGCCGACCAGTGAGGGCAAGCATCTATCGCCATAACGAGTGTACATGTACATCATCATACGCGCAACATCGCCTTTCCACTCATCGCCAGGGTACCAATTTCCACTTCCAACATCTCCAGCATTTCCACTACCGTTGCCAAACCGCTTGCTACCGCGCATACCGTTAAATTCAACATCAGATGGTCTAAGATTGTGAGGGTCTGCTAAAATTCCCGTAGAACCACTATTTACGTCTCCCATAGATGGGTTTGCAAGACTGCGCGCAAAAACATGTTCGCGGTTATATTCGCAATTATTACCGCCAAAATTTTCTTTATTTCGCGTCCTATCTGTTATGCAATTGCCATCTGTATCGTTATAACCATAAACCAGTAAGACCTTGTTGGCATTTGTTGGGTCAATGTCGGTAATTTTTACGGCATCTTTTATATCATCATACGTAAAAGTTGGACTGGCAATATTAATTTTTGACTGAAGCTCTAAATAAAGGGCTTGGCCAGTTTTTGTAATATCAACATCATCGTAATAAGATTGTTGTGCAAAAACGGAAAGCGTAATTGTAAAAAATAATAGGGATATTAATTTTTTCATATCAATTTAAAATTTTTGAATTATTTTTTTTGAAGTAATGCAATATAAAATCCGTCGAATCCAGATTTGCTTGGCAGTATTTTTTCTTCGGAAAGTAGTGAAAAATCTTTTCCTTCTTCCCTGCCTAAAAAACTAGAAACTTGTTTTTCGTTTTCCGAAGGTAAAATTGAACAAGTTGCATAAACCAATTGTCCGCCGGGCTTTACCATTCGGGAATATGAATCTAACAGTTCTTTTTGTGTGTTTTTTATAGTTTCAAGAAAATTTGGATTCATTTTCCATTTGCTATCTGGATTTCTGCGCAACACGCCAAGCCCTGAACACGGCGCATCTATTAAAACCTTATCAGCTTTTTCGGCCAATTTCTTTATCACTTTGGTAGAATCAATAACGCGTGTTTCAATGTTGAAAATATCATTTCGGCGAGCTCTACGTTTAAGCTCGTTCAATTTATTCTCATAAATATCCATTGAAATTAATTGACCTTTATTTTCCATTAAAGTGGCAATATGAAGACTTTTACCACCAGCACCTGCACAAGCATCAACCACTTTCATACCGGGTTGTGGATTTAAAATTGCAGCAACCTTTTGAGAAGAAGCGTCTTGTACTTCAAAAAAACCATTCTTAAATTGTTCGGTCGTAAAAACATTTTCACGCGCTCTCAATTTCAAAGCATTTGGATAGCCTTTTATAATATCAGTTTCAATATTTTGATCAGAAAGTTCATTTTGAAGTTGTTGCAACGTAGTTTTCAATGTATTCACACGTAAAACTACATCTGCCTGCTTGTTAAGCGCTGCAATTTCCGCATCCCATTTTTTGCCTAATTCTTTGCTGCCAAGTTCGTCCAACCAATCTGGAATAGACTCTCTAATTTTTCTAATTTTTGAAAGCTCATCAAACCTGCCTTTTATTCTTCGTGTTGGCGTGTCTTCAAATTGTGGCCATTCTGGGATTGCAATTCCTTTTAAGGTTGCCCAAACGGCAAACAGTCTAAATAAATTTTGACGGTTAAAAGGCTCGTTTACCTCGGCAATTTCACTGTATAAACGTTTCCATCTTACAATGTCATACGTTGTTTCAGCAATAAAACCACGGTCTCGAGAACCCCATCTTTTATCTCTTTTTAACGTATTCCTAAGTACTTTATCTGCTTGTTTGCCTTCATTAAAAATTAATTGAAGAGAATCTATCGTGGCAAATACAAGGTTGCGGTGTAATTTCATTCGGCTTTTTGAGTTGAAGATTTTTCAATTTTCTCCAAATTTATATTATTGGCGCAAAGGTAGCCTATTCACAATTAATTGTTTTCATTACTTTTGGCAAAAAAAATTATATGCGATATTTTTTAGCTGCGGTTATTCTTTCTTTCTTTTTTTCTTGCTCCAACGAGGCCGAAACTAAATTTGCGAGTGTAAAAATTGAACCTATTTTTTCAGACAGTTTAAGCATTCGAGCAATTTCACCAATTGACGAAAATAAAGTTTGGTTTGCCGCAAATAATGGAAAAGTTGGCTTAATAGATGGTAAAATTCCGAAGCTTGCAACCATAAAATATGATGATTCGCTTATAAATTTTAGAGCAATTGCTGCTAGAAAAAATGCCGCTTTTGTGTTGAGTATTGAAAATCCTGCTTTGCTATACAAAATTGGATATAACGGCGAAGAAGCCACAAACATTGAATTAGTTTATTCTGAAAAAGGAAACAAGGTTTTTTATGATGCCATTTCATTTTTTAATGATAAAGAAGGCATTGCAATGGGCGACCCAACCGATGGTTGTTTAAGTATTATTAAAACAGAAGATAGTGGGAATACATGGCAAAAAATTCCCTGTGAAAATTTACCGCCAATTGTTGAAGGAGAAGCCGCTTTCGCAGCAAGTAATTCCAACATTGCAATTGTGGGGAACACAGTTTGGATTTGCACGGGCGGGAAAAAAGCGCGTGTTTTTAAAAGCGAGGATAAAGGTAAAACTTGGAAGGTTTTTGAAACCCCAATTGTGCAGGGTAAGACAATGACAGGTATTTATAGCATTGCTTTTTACAGTGAAAAAGAAGGTGTAATTTTTGGTGGCGATTGGGAGAATAAAGATTTTAATGAAGGCAATAAAGCCACTACCAATAATGGTGGAAAAACTTGGAAACTACTTGCCAATGGACAAAATCCGGGATATAGAAGTTCGGTTAAATTTGTTCCGGGAAGTGAAGGGAAAGCTCTTGTAGCCGTTGGAAGTCCCGGTATTTCCTATTCTTTTGATAAAGGAAATACTTGGACAGATTTAAGCAAGGAAGGCTTTTTTGCTATTGAATTTGTAAACGATAGTGTTGCATTTGCTTCCGGAAATTATAAAATTTCTAAACTAACATTTCAAAAGAAAAAAAAATAGCGCTATTTTTGTTTTGCATCACGATAGCGATGTAACAACGTGCGCTTAAAATCTTCTTCAGATTTGGCCAAAAGCAAAATTTTCTTTGCTGATAATATTTTTCCCAAATCTGTTACCATTTGTTTTCTTAATTCTAACTCTTTTGATCGAATCTCAAGGTCTTTGTCTATAATAACAGTTGCTTCGGCATTTGTCATATTTTCTGTACCGTTTTCAACTTTATCAAAAATTTCCTTTCGTTGGTTTTTGTTGAGCGTTCTAAATTGTGAATCGTAAACGTTGTAAACCGGCCAAAACTTTTCAGCCTCAGTTGGCGTTAAAGCTAATTGCTCTGTAATAAAAGCCGTTTTCAAGGATTTTATTTTCTCAAACTTCCCGCCAGATTGGGAAAATAAGGTTGCTGAAGTTAATAATAATAAAAGGCAGAAATTTTTCATAATGTTTCGTTTAATAAAATTGAATTATCGCCATTTTCCAACAGATAATCTTCAATATTTTCTATGTCTAAAAAATCTTTGTTGTTAGATATATTTTCAAAATTTTCTGCTGAAGAAAGATTTACCAAATCAAAAGTGCTAATATGGTTGCTTTCTTCTATAATATATTGTTCAATTGTTTCGGCAGAAATAGCGGCAATTTCTAAATCAATAGCTTCTTGTTTTGGCCAAATGCTAAAAATTAAAGCAAGACAAGCTGCAGCGCCGACTGCATAATAAAACCAACTTTTTTTGAAAAGTTTTATCACTTTGTGTTTATCTTCTACAACTTCAACCAAACCTTTTTTATCAATTTTGATGGATTTTAAAATGCTTTTCTCGACACTAACAAAATAACCTTCGGGAATTTTGAAGCCCGAATTTTCCTTAAATGTTTCTAAAATCAGATTATCTTTCAAAAGATTTTCAACATCTTCAAAATAAACTTTTGGAATTTTAAAACCGTGATTAATATCTTCTTTTTCCATCATTTTCTATTTTTGTCATAACCTGCCAATTGGCAGACAGGCTCATAACTAATAACCGTTTCAATCATTTTTCAATAGTTCTGTTATCTTTTTAACCGCAATATGATAGCTGCTTTTTAAAGCTCCAACGGATGTTTCAAGAATTTCTGAGAGTTCTTCATAGGTAATCTCTTCAAAATATTTCATATTGAAAACTAATTGTTGTTTTTCGGGCAAAGTAGCAATCGCTTTTTGAAGTTTCAGCTGTATGGCTGTTCCTTCAAAATACACATCACTTTCCAAATTTTGTAGGGCTTTTGCTTTTACATCTTCTAAAGTTATGTTATTTCGTTTTGCTTTCTTATTCAAAAAAGTAATAGCCTCGTTTGTTGCAATGCGATAAAGCCACGTATATAATTTAGATTCTTCCTTAAATCCTTCAATATTTTTGAATACTTTAATAAAGGTATTCTGTAATACATCTGAGGCATCATCGTGATCCAATACCATTTTTCTAATTTGCCAATAAAGCCTCTCTTTATAAAGCGTTACCAATTCTGAAAAGGCTGTAGCATTACCAGAGTCATTTTTTAACGCTTTTATAAGTGTGGTTTCGTTTGTCAACTTCAGACTTTATATATTTTGGACTCTAATTATACGAGATGGTTTAATTTAGAAATTAATATTAAGTAAAAACGCTCAAAAATAAGTATTTATCGGATTAACGGTAAAAAAAGTAAGATAAATAGCACAAAAAGTTTTGTAGGTGTAAATATTATTATATCTTTGACCCAAGTAATGTAAATAGAATGTTTTAGAGTTTGAAGAAACTCTTAAACGAAACCTAAAAAGAGCGGTTCCCCACACTGCTCTTTTTTTTTTGGAATAATGTTATGCTAATGATTGCATTTCAACCAAGCTGTAATAAATACCTTTTTTGGACAACAATTCTTGATGTTTACCTTTTTCAACAATTTTGCCTTTGCTCATAACCACAATTAAATCTGCATTTTGAATCGTACTCAATCTATGTGCAATAACTATTGAAGTTCTATTTTTCATCATATTTTCCAGCGCGTCTTGAACCAAACGTTCACTTTCTGTATCCAACGCTGAGGTTGCTTCATCCAAAATCATAATCGGTGGGTTTTTAAGAACAGCTCTTGCAATACTTAAACGTTGCTTTTGGCCACCACTCAATTTGTTTCCACTATCGCCAATATTGGTTTCGAATTTTTCTGGCAAATCTTTAATAAATTCATAGCTGTTACTAATATCGGCTGCATCTTGTAATTCTTCAGCAGAAGCCTGCGGTTTTCCCAATTTTAGATTATTCGCAACACTGTCATTAAACAAAATAGAATCTTGCGAAACAATGCCCATCAAACCGCGTAACGATTGTTGTTTAATCCCTCGAATATCTTCTCCATCAATTTCAATGGTGCCTTCATTAACATCGTAAAAACGGGTAAGTAAATTGGCGATTGTACTTTTACCACTGCCAGATTGCCCAACAAGCGCAACAGTTGTTCCTTTTCTTATTTCCAAAGAAAAATCTTTTAACACATATGTATCTTCATATCTAAATGAAACATTTTTAAGTGAAATTGTATCATTGAATTCTACTTTTTCGATGGCATTTGGACTATCTACGATTGTATTTTCGGTTTCGAGCAATTCTAAAATTCGCAATGCCGAACCATCTGCACGTTTTATTGAATAGCTTGCTTTTGCAATTGCTTTTGCGGGGGTTAAAATGTTGTAAGCCAATAGTATATACCCTAAAAAGAAACTTGCGTCCAACGTTTTGTCCACAAAAACTAAATAGCCACCATAAATTAATAAAATACCAATGGTAATTATTCCCAATAATTCACTCATCGGTGAAGCTAAATTCTGTCTGTTTAAAACGGAATTACTGTATTTGTAAAACCTTTCATTACTACCTTCAAATTTATCTTTAAAAAGTGATTCTGCCGTAAAGGCTTTAATTATGCGGAGTCCGCTCATAGTTTCTTCCAAAATTGAAAGAAATGTACCTTGTTCTTCCTGTACTTTTAAAGAGCCCTTTTTTAAAGATTTTCCAACTCGCGAAATTAAAAATCCTGAAACAGGCAAAAATAAGAAGACAAATAATGTAAGTTTTGGGCTCATAAAGCCCATAATAAGTAGCGAGGAAATAATAGTAAGCGGTTCTCTTACAATCATCTCGAGCACCGAAAGGACTGAGTTTTTAACTTCATCCACATCTCCGGAGATTCTTGAAATTGTGTCACCTTTTCTTTTTTCAGAATAGAATGCCAACGGAAACCGAATTACTTTGTCGTAAAGCGCGTTTCTTAAATCTTTTAAAACACCATTTCGCATAAACGTTGCGTAATAAAGCCCTAAATAATTGCTCAGATTTTTTAGCAGAAATATAGTTATGATTACCAAAATCATAAACATCAACACTTTAAAATTGCCGTATTGGTCAATATATTGTGTTAAATAAAAACTAAGATTATCCTGTAAATATTCTGAAACTTTCGCAATTCCATGATATGCTGGTTTTGAAACAATTTTGCGTTGATCGCTGAAAATAATCTGTAAAACCGGTATTACTGCCAAAAACGAAAGCGTGCTGTACAAAGCATATAGTACATTAAAAAATATATTCAGGTATGCATATTTTTTGTATGGAATTACATACCGAAGTATTTTTTTGAAATAATTCATTTAATTTAGATTTAAATCAAGCAAAATGGTGTCGATTTTATTTTGAAGCACTTCAACAAAATTTTCTTTTTCTGAAGTATTTACACTCATATAAAATTTGATTTTAGGCTCCGTTCCGCTTGGTCTTGCGGCGATTTTGCTACCATCTTCGGTATAATAAATAAGCACATTACTTTTTGGAATATCCATTTTTTCTGATGTGCCTTTGTCAATATTTTTTCTTTCGGAAGATTCAAAATCTTCAATTTTAACCACTTTACTACTAGCAATTTCTTTAAAAGGATTTTCGCGAAGTTCTTTCATAATTTCTTCAATTTCTTCTGCGCCAGATTTTCCTTTTTTAACAAGGGAGACCAAATGCTCGCGGTAATTACCGAAATCATTATAAATTTCTTGCAAATATTGATACATACTACTGCCTTCAGCTTTTTTCTGTGCTGCAATTTCGCAAGCGAGTAGGGTAGCGGTCACGGCATCTTTATCACGAACAAAATCGCCAACCATATAGCCAAAGCTTTCTTCGCCACCACCAATAAATTGAAGCTCCGGAAAGTCTTTTACCATTTTGGCAATCCATTTAAAACCCGTTAATCCTTCTTTATATTCAACATTAAAACCTTCTGCAATTTTTGCTAACATCGGTGTAGATACAATTGTTGAAGCGATAAATTGTTTGCCATTTAGGTTGTTCGCTTTTTTCCATTGATCTAACAAAAAATGGGTTTTGATAACCATTGCTTGGTTACCGTTTAGTATGGTCATTTTGCCATTGTTGTTTCTTACGGCAATGCCTAATCTGTCACAATCTGGGTCGGTGCCAATTACAATATCTGCATTTTCTTTTTCGGCCAATTCTAAAGCCATTTTTAAGGCTTCAGGCTCTTCTGGGTTTGGCGATTTTACCGTTGGGAAGTCGCCATTTGGTTTTTCCTGCTCTTTTACAAGGCTCACATTTTTGTAGCCAGCCATTTCCAAAACTTTCGGAACCATTGTAATTGAAGTTCCGTGAAGTGAAGTAAAAACTATTTTAAGATTATCTTTTGCTTCTTTTGAAGTATTAAAAGTTCCATTTTCAACTGAAGCTTTTGCAAAGGCTTCGTCAACTTGCTCATCAATCAATTCAATTAAATCTTCATTTGCTTGAAATTTAATATCTTGATATTGTAATGAATTTATTTCGGCAATTACCTCATTATCTTGAGGTGGCACCAATTGTCCGCCATCTTCCCAATATACTTTATAGCCGTTATATTCCGGGGGATTGTGGGATGCTGTTAAAACAATTCCGACTTGGCATTTTAGATATTTTACTGCGAAAGATAATTCGGGCGTTGCTCTTAAGTCTGAAAAAAGAAACACTTTAATTCCGTTTGCACTAAAAACATCGGCAACTATTTTTGCAAGCGATTTGCTATTATGTCGGCAATCATAGGCAATCGCAACTTTTATTTCTTCTCCGCCAAATTCCTTATTCAGATAATTAGAAATTCCCTGTGTATTTTTTCCTAATGTATATTTGTTGATGCGATTATCACCAACGCCCATAATACCGCGCATTCCGCCAGTACCGAATTCCAAGTTTTTATAAAAACTATCTTCTAAAGTTTCGGGTTCGTAAGCAATAAGTTCTTTTATGGTGTGTTGGGTAGTTTCGTCAAAAAATGGGGTTAGCCACTTATTTACCCTTTCAAGAAGTTTTGGGTCTACGTATCTCATTGTAATAATTTTAAGGTGTAAAAATAGCGATTCGCCTGCAGTAATTGGTGTTGCGTTTTTAGTAATTTAAGGTTTCAGATGAATGAGGCTTATCTGTATCATAAAGCGTAATAATGCAGTTTTCAATTTATAATTCATATAAAATTTATAGAACTGCTTTTCAGCTTTAGGATTTATAAATTTTTATCGCTCATTTTTTCTTTCATTTTAAGAAAATTTAAAGGCGTCATAACCGCAATCTTAGACTTGCGATAATCCTTTATGTTTCGTGTAATAATAGCATCTAAGCCATAAATAGTCAGGGCTGAAGAATATTGAATAGAATCTTCAAAGTCCTTAAAATCATTTTTAAGGGCTTGAACAATTTCTTTTTTGGTCGTTCCAATTATTTCGGTCATTTCCATCAGACTCTCAATAATTTCAAGCGTTTTTTCGTGCCCTAAAAATTTTCTAACAATATAATAGATGTTATTTATATTAACTGCCGACATATATAAAGTAATGCTTTTCTTATCGTTAAGTTCAAAAAGCTCGCTTGCCGCATTTGCAAAGGGTTCTCTATCTGTGAAAAAGTCTATAACGACATCAGAATCTATAAACAGTTTAAACGCCATATTTCTTTGAAAGTTCTTCAGTTAAAATCTTCTTGTAGTCGAAATCTTCTTCTATTTTTAGTATGCCTCTCAACTTTTTAACTTTAGGGGAAAGTTCATTTGTTTCAATTTTGCGTCTGCTTACAGTTACAAATTTGAAGTAGTTTTCAACCATTTCAGAAAGACTTTGACCTTTTTCTTTGGCGTATTCTTTGGCGATTTCTATAACCTCTTTTTCTAAGGTTAATGTCAATTTGGTATTCATTCTATTACTTTTTAAGTAAATATACGTGCTAATTTTACAAATTGCAACACGTGTGAAATATAAAGCTAGATTTAATTTTGAATTTCACTATTAAAAGATTAATTCTTTAAGAATGAATTAGCCTAAACCTTGAATAAAGAATGATTTAAAATAAGTTAATAACCACAGCAATCACTCGGTTTTTTCCTTAATAATATACCTTGAAGAATCTTTTTTACTCCTTAATATTAACTCGCCCAAAAAGCCTGCAAGAAAAAACTGGCTACCTAAAATCATTGCCGTTAGTGCAATATATAATTGTGGTCTTTCAGTAATTAATCTTCCCGACGGATTTAAAAAAAGCTTATCTATACCTAAATATAAAGCCAATAAAAACCCAACAAAAAGCATAATTGCGCCCCAAGTCCCGAAAAGGTGCATTGGTCGTTTTCCGAAACGTGATATAAACCAAATGGTTATTAAATCTAAAAACCCACGTGCAAAGCGTTCCATTCCAAATTTTGTTGTACCGTATTTTCTTGCTTGGTGTAAAACTGGTTTTTCGGTAATTTTTTTGAAGCCTGCGTTTTTTGCCAAAACGGGAATGTAGCGATGCATTTCGCCAGTAACTTCAATGCTTTTTATTACTTCATTTTTATAAGCTTTAAGCCCACAATTAAAGTCGTGAAGCTTAACACCCGAAGTTTTTCGAGCCGCAAAATTAAATACTTTTGAAGGTAAATTTTTACTGATTACGCTATCATACCGTTTCTTTTTCCAGCCAGAAACAAGGTCGAAACCTTCATCAACAATCATTTTATACATTGATGGGATTTCTTCAGGATTATCTTGTAAATCGGCATCCATTGTGATAATTACATCGCCTTTTGCCATTGCAAAACCAGCGTGAAGGGCTTGGCTTTTGCCGTAATTCTTCTGAAATCTAATACCTTTTACTTCCGTATTTTCGGTTGAAAGTTTTTCGATAATCTTCCACGAATTATCATTACTGCCATCATCTATAAAAATAACTTCATAAGAGAAATTATTTTCCACCATAACCTTTGCAAGCCAAGTATAAAGTTCGGGCAGCGATTCTTCTTCGTTTAGAAGTGGGATAATTATCGATAGATTCATCAACAGTATTTAATAAACAAAGTTCACGAATATAATTTAAAATATGTTCGTGAACTTTTTCAACTTTAATAAAAAAATTTCAGCAATAAATTATAAGTGAGTTGGTCTGTCTTTTTTCAGAATTAGGCCTTCAATAAGACTAATTATAAATCCAAAGAAAAGAGAAGCAATTAATGCAATAGCCGTCATTATAAATGGGCTCATAAACTTTTCTGTATAACCCATCGCGGTATCTACTTGATCTTGCGTCATATTCGGATTTTGAGTAATCATTTTTTCTCGAGTCACAACTAATAGGTTTGCAATAAAGTCAGGTTCTATAAAATTTACAAATATGTAAGTAAAAATAGCACCTATAATACCAGCGATTAGTGATATTGCCAATCCTGTTTTAAGTGCATCACCTAAAGATAAAAAACCGCCGTTTTCAGTTCTAAACGCCTTTAAACCCATGTAAATTATTGCACCCATAAAAACAAAGTTAAGTAGTGATTTCCACCAAGGTTGCTCGGCTGAAAGACCCATAACATAAACGACTATTGAAAGGGTAATTGTTGCTAAAGACAATAAAAGCCCATAGTTTAAGCCAATTTTTCTTACTGATGCTTTTTTAGATTCTTGATAGTTAGTTGTTTCCATAATAATGTAAGGTTAAGATATAGGTATGATTAGTTTATAAATGTCTTCTGTTTGTAGGCAAATATACTAAAACGTTACAGTTTGAATTGTCAAAACATCTATACAAAAAAACCGCAATAAATATTGTGAGGTTTTAAATATTCATTAAATTTGCAGACTCAAAACGGGAAAATCGTTTTTAGGTAGTTTAAAATATAGAATAAAATGAAAAAAGGTATCCACCCAGAAAATTATAGATTAGTTGCTTTTAAAGACATGAGTAATGAAGATGTTTTTTTAACCAAAAGCACTGCTGAAACTAAAGAAACCATTGAGGTTGATGGTGTAGAATATCCTGTAGTAAAAATGGAGATTTCAAGAACATCACATCCTTTTTATACCGGTAAATCTAAACTTATTGATACAGCTGGTAGAATAGACAAGTTTAAAAACAAATACGACAAGTTTAAAAAACCTGCGAAAAAAGAAGAAGCTGCTAAAGAAGAGTAGTCCCTTTTTTTAATTATAATATCAAGCCTTCGAGAAATCGAAGGCTTTTTCTTTTGGGTTTGTTGGACTTTATTATCTTTAGTAATTAATAATTAAACGAAACAAATGGCACTTTGGCTAAAGTTAATACCGCAAGCAATTTCTTTAGTCGAATTGGCTGGAAAAATTCTTGCTTCCAATAAAAAGGAGAAGCAAAAAGCTGATAATAATTTAGATTTAGAGCCTGCCAATTTACTGAAACGCATTGAGCTTCTTGAAAATAATGAAGTACAGCAAGCCGAACTTATTCAGCAAATGGCTCAGCAAAACTTAACCCTAATCAAAAGGGCGGAAGGCAATTATAAACTAGCTTTAATTGCGATTGGTCTTTCAATTTTATCAATTATTTTATCTGCTATTTTATTTTTCGTTTACAAATAGAAAATTAAACTCTAATGAATTACATACTCTTCGACGGCACCGTCCGCAACCAATTACTACCTTTTACCTTTACAAGACCTGTTGCCGATATTCGGGTTGGTATTTTAACCATTCGCGAAAAGTGGGAAATGTTGCTGGGCTCAACAACTACAACGGTTACTGAAGATTATCTTTCAGAAAAATATCCTTTTCTGGAATTAGAGAAGAATATTCTAATTAACGCATCCTTTCTTCCTTCTGAAAATTTGGTAAATATTGTAAAAGGTCTTCAAGAAAATCAAGCGATTTTTTACAATGATGAACCAATTGCATTTTTTTCAAACGAAGAACAAGAAATAGATTTTGAAACGTTTGAAATTCTTCAATATGAATACAAAGATGTTCTGCGGATTGAATATACTTGGGATATCTTTTCAAAAAATGGGGAAGCAATAAATCGTGATTTTGAAATGCTGACAAAAGGCAGAAAAAGTGAACCAATTCCCAACGATGTTTTTGCAAAAAATGCTGAACATATTTTTATTGAAGATGGAGCGAAACTTACCAATTGTTCCTTAAATGCTGAATCTGGACATATTTACATAGGTAAAAATGCAGAAGTAATGGAAGGCAGTTTAGTTCGCGGTCCTTTTGCTTTGTGTGAAGAATCTACTTTAAAATTAGCTTCAAAAATTTATGGAGCGACAACTGTTGGGCCGCATAGTAAAGTTGGTGGCGAGGTTAATAATTCGGTTATTTTCGGGTATTCAAATAAAGGTCACGATGGGTTTTTAGGAAATTCAGTTTTAGGCGAATGGTGTAATTTGGGAGCGGACACCAATAATAGCAACCTAAAAAATAATTATGCGGAAGTTAAACTTTGGGATTATGAAACCGAAAAATTTGCAGCAACCGGATTACAATTCTGCGGACTTATGATGGGCGACCATAGCAAATGTGGTATCAATACTATGTTTAATACAGGAACGGTAGTTGGAGTAAGCGCCAATATCTTCGGAAGTGGTTTCCCACGAAATTTTATCCCAAGTTTCAGTTGGGGCGGAAGCGGCGGAATGACAACTTACAAAACTGACAAAGCCTTCGAAGTCGCAAAAGTAGTAATGAGCAGAAGACAAATTGAATTTACAGAAACCGATGCTAAAATATTACAACAGATTTTTGATGATTCTGTGGAATGGAGGAAAAGATAGAATTCAAGATTCAGAATTCAAAGTTTAAAATTCAAAATTCAAAATTGAAAAAGGTGGAATTAATTTTGAAATTAATGTATTCACAATTTTAAAAATCAGCAATCAAAAATCTTCAATCTTCAATCGTTAATCTTTTAATGCATCGCCGAAGCATCAACCTTTCCCGCACCTTTCTTAATCAATAACACAAAAGGTATACAAAGTAAAAAGATTATTCCCATTATTAGGAAAACATCTCTATACGTCAATACAATACTTTGTAGTGAAACTTGTCCATCTAAAGCTGCATAAGCCCTTTCTAATGCTTCGTTAAAAGCATAACCTTTACTCATAAAAGCTTGTTGCAAACCTTGTATCCTATTTTGAACATTTAAGCTTGTCGCATTTATATTCGGTATTAAATCTACGCGATGTTGAAAGTTAAATCTGTAAATCATCGTTGTAATAATAGCGATACCAAACGAGCCGCCTAACTGTCGCATCATTCCCGTAAAAGCTGCGCCTTCGCCAATTTCTCTTCCTTTTAAAGTTGAAAGTGCCAAGGTTGTAATTGGTACGAAGAGCAATCCGAGACCAATACCACGTAAAACAAGTGGCCAGAATAAATGTTCAGAACCTGTGTCTGGCGTTATTAAGTTGTGCATCCAAAAGCTAAAGAAGAAAAATCCTAAAAAGCCGAGTGCTACTAAATATTTCTGGGAAACGCCACGTTCAATTAGTTTTCCAATTATTGGCATCATAATACCAGTAGTAATCGAACTTGGAATTAATAGTAAACCTGCATCAGTCGCCGTCCAACCTAAAACCGATTGTGTATAAATAGGTATAATAAAAGTGGTGCCGTAAAGACCGAAGCCTAAAATAAAAGTCATTACTGTACCAATCCAAAGATTTGTATTCTTCAAAACCCGCAAATTTACAATCGGATTTTCGTATGTAAGTTCCCGCCAAATAAAGGCTACCAAACCAAAAACGGAAAGAACCGTTAAACCAGTAATAAGCGAATCTTGAAACCAATCGTCTTGTTGGCCGTGTTCCAAAACAAATTGAAGCGAACCAATAAAAGCTGCAAGAAATAATATTCCCCACCAATCTACTTGATTTACCTTCAGTTTTTCGCCATATTTCGGACTTCTAACATATAAAATCGTAAGAACGGTTGCTAGAATTCCGATAGGTAAATTAATGTAAAATATATACGGCCACGAATAATGATCGACCAAATAACCACCCAACGGCGGACCTAAAGTTGGACCAACAATTACGCCCATTCCATAAATTGCCTGCGCCATTCCTCGTTTTGCAAGCGGATAACTTTCAGTAATAATAGTTTGCGCCGTAACTAATAAAGCGCCGCCACCAAGACCTTGAATAAATCTAAAGGCAACTAATTCCCATAAATTGGTTGCATTTCCACATAAAAAAGAAGCGACCGTAAAGATTACAATGGAAGTTGCAAAATAATTTTTTCGTCCAAATTGTTTCGATAGCCAACTCGTCATCGGTATTATTATCACGTTTGCAATCGCATAAGCCGTAATTACCCAAGCAACATCGGTTAATGTCGCGCCCAAACTACCGCGCATATCATTAAGCGCCACGTTTACGATTGTGGTATCAACAATTTCTAGCAAGGCACATAATATTGCCGTAACGGTAATAATTACACGTCGGTAACCATATTCAACGAGGCTGTCTTCTTCTGTTGCTGCTATTTCCGACATTTATTTAGACTTGAGATATTAGATTTGAGACTTTAGATTTTTGACGAAAGACGAAATGTCGTAGGACATAAGACTAATAACATTTATTTTTGACTACTGACTACTGACTACTGAAGATGTACATCTACATTAACATTCATTCCAGAGCGTAAAAGCGCTATTTTTTCGGCGTCGTTTTCTTTTGCAAATTCAATTTTCACGGGTAGTCTTTGTACTGTTTTTACAAAATTTCCGGTAGCGTTGTCCGGCGGTAATAATGAAAATCTTGCGCCTGTTGCTGGCGAAAAATTGGTAATTGTTGCTTCAAAATCTTCGCCTGGATAGGCATCTATTTCAACTGAAACTTTTTGGCCAACACGCATTTTATCTAATTGGGTTTCCTTAAAGTTGGCGATAACCCATTTATCATCTGTATTTACCAAATAAAATAGAGATTGTCCCGGTTGCACAAATTGACCAGCTTGTAATGAAACATTTGAAAGTTGACCATCAATCGGTGCTAAAACCGCTGTGTAATCTAAATTTAGTTTTGCAGCATCTACCATTGCCTGGGCAGCTTTTACATTTGCTTCTGCCACGCCAACTTGTTTTTTAGAAATTTCAGTTTGCGAATTCGCAGCATTCGTTTGGCTTGAGACAGCTTTCTTTTGACTTTGTAAAATTTTTAATTGTTCTTGGGCTTCTTGCATCGCGGCTTGCGCTTGCTCATATTGTTGTGCGGTAATTGAATGGTTTTCATACAGATTGGCATAACGTTTAAAATCGCTTGTTGCACGCCCTAATTTTATACGCGCTGTTTCTATGTTACTTCCGGCAGAGGTTATTTGTGCACTACTAGCGGCAGCATTGGCTTGATAACTACCAATACTTGCCTCGGCAACATTCACTTGGTTTTGAGCGGCCATAAGTCCAGCTTCGGCTTGCTCCATTTTCACAGAATAATCACGATTGTCAATTGTAAAAAGTGTATCGCCCTTTTTAACTTTTTGGTTGTCAGACACAAAAACCTTATCAACATAACCGCCAACGTGTGGGATTATCGAGCTCATATTTGCGGCAATTTGCGCATCGTCTGTCGTTTCGTGCGAAAGTGAGTGAACGTACTTATACGTTCCATAAACAACACCCAAGATTACCAAGGTTGCAATAATGAATATAAATTTTTTACTAGGTTTTTTCTTTTCTTCCATTTTGGCAATTATTAATTTTTGAATTGATTGGTTAAAACTCCTTCAGCAGTAAGTAACTCGTAATATTTTTGAGAAATATCTGCTTTTGAATATTCTAAATTTATTTTTGATTGTAACTGTTGCACATCTGCCTCAAGCAAATCATTTGTATCGCTTAAACCGTTGTCATATTTATCTTTTACGATACGATAATTTTCAATTGCCTGCTCTTCGGATTGGAGATACAAGGCGTTTTTCTTCAGAATTAAATCATACTCCTGTTTGGCATTTTCCACTTGAATGTTGATGTTATCTTCAGCTATTTTATAATTATAATCAAGTTCTTCAGCCCTGCTTTCTGCCAACCTTACATCACTTTTCGTTTTAAAAATATCGGCGAGATTGTAAGACAAAGCAACGCCAACATTTACCGCATTTTTCACGGTTATTGCATTGTTCAAATCTAATGCGGCGTAACCGCCAACAAGACCAATTGTAGGATAATAGCTACTTTTTTCAACTTCTATAAAGTTTTTTGCAGCCTCTTTTTGAGATTGAATTGCCAACAAATCATTTCTATTAATTGAAGTTGAAACGGCTTTTGGCGTAATTCCAAAATCTGTATTTGAAGTTTGAATTGTTGTGTTTTCGGGAAGTTGAAGATATTTTGCCAGTTTATAATTTAAAATACGTTCGTTCTTTTTGGCTTCTTCAAGGCTTATTTGAATATTCGCTTCCTGCAAACTCGCCTTCAATCTATCATTTCTGGCTAAAAGTCCATTTTCTTCCATTGCTGTAAAATCCAAAACTCTCTGTTGCGCACTTTTTAAATTTTCTTCAACCAACGTAACGGTTTTCCTAGCTTTGTAAAGGCTTAAGTAATTTACAATAGTCTGTAAAGCAATATTTTGCTTGTCATTTTCAGCAAGATAATTGGCGGCTTTAAATTTATTTTCACTCGCTTCAATTGTATTTTTTAACTTAAAGCCTGAAAATAAAGGCAGCGAAACATTTGCTTGACCTAGTAAAAGTTGGTCAACTTTTGGTTGTGGTGCCGGTCCGTTTGTATCTTCATCTCCATTTCCGCCAATTTGTTGCGCCAATGTAACATCTGCGCCGGTTAAATATCGGTATTGCCCAGAAAGGGAAACATCGGGATATTGCAGGTTTTTAGTCGAATTTAATTCACTTTCTGCCGTTTTAATTTTGGTGTCAGCCAATTTTACTTCATTGCTATTTGACAATGAAAGTGCTACAGCTTCCGTAAGTGTAAGTTCTTTAATTTCTTGTGCTTTGACATTTAATGCAAAAGCCAATGCAAAAAGTAAGAATGTTGAAATTTTAGTCCGCATAGGTTAATAATGCTTTTATTGTTTTTTGAATATTTTGTGTTAGCGTTGTTTTTATAAAATCTTCAAGTGAATTTTCATCCGGCATATTGTCGAGCGTGCAATAAAATTTTCGGTCGAAGTAAAAGTGAAAGTACGTTCCCAAAATAGTAGGGAAGAGGAGCGGAATATGAACGTTTTTGGTAAAGACGCCAGCTTCTTGTCCTTGTTTTACAAACTTTTCCAAAACTTGATAATTTTCGGTTTTCTGCTGAATAAACGGATTCATATTTATATTCCGAAGATCTTTACCGTGCTCAAAATTCATAATTTGATGAATTTTCCGATTGCGATGAATACGGCTAACTAATATTGAAATGATTTCGTCAATCTTTTCGAAATAGGTTTTTTCCTCTGAAATTACCAATTCCATTTGATATTTAAAGCCTGAAATTCTATAATCAATAAGCGTTTCAAGCAGCTTTTCTTTAGAGCCGAAGTAATAGGAAATCATTGCCACATTTATACCAGCTTCTTTTGAAATGTGGCGTACAGAAGTACCATCAAAGCCATTTTCGGAGAATAACCTTTCGGCTACTTCCAAAATATGTTGTTGTTTCTCGCTTAAGTTTGAATGTTGAATTTCCATTTCGGGCACAAAACTAAACATTTGTTTAAATTAAACGTTTGTTTAATTTAAGTTTATTTCAATTTTAACATTCTAGAATTAATATGGAACAAAAAGTTTTGAATTTAAAAGTGAGTTATTATTCGTAGGAATTTAAAAATGTGCCAAGTTTCCGATCAAAAAATCAAATTTTCAAATTTAATTTGAATTATTCCAATTCATAAGTCAAATATCTATCACCAAAAAATAATGCTAAAATATAAGGGAGCAGGAATAATAGTAAAACAGCAAGTAAAATAGCGACAATAATCAGCATTCGGATTTTAAGTTTTTGACGTTTCTTTTCAGCGAACAATTTTTTTTGAAAGGCAGCATATTCGAAAGTTTTTAAAGAATCGCGTTGGTCAAAATGCTCGTTTTCCTTTTTTCCGCCGTTTATCAGAAAATTTTTTGGTTTGCCATACACATCAAATTTTTTTTTCAGCATAGTTAGTTTGCCTTTTTTACACGTTTCAACACTAAAAAATTCTGTGGATTAATGCCAAGACCGCTTACTTTTTTATTTACAAAACGCACTGCCATATCATAAAATAAAGGTATTACAGGCGATTGTTCAATTACTACCGAATCCATTTTTGTGTAAAGAAGTTTTCTTTGTTCCATATTTGAAATCTTTAAAGAGGCGTTGTACAAACTATCAAAAACTGCGCTTTTAAAATGCATATAATTGGGCCCATTCGGCGCGAAATTTGGACTGTAAAATAGGGAAAGATAATTCTCCGCATCCGGATAGTCTGCAATCCAACTCGCTCTAAAAATATCCAGTTCGCCGCTACTTTTCATCTGCCTCAATGTTGACGGTGGCATAACATCTACTTTTACACCAATTCCAATTTTTTCAAGTTCACGCTGAATATATTCGCACAAATCTAGGTATTGGCTATTGGTACCAATAGTTATTTCTGGCGCCAAATCGCCGGTTTCTTTTTTGTATTCATCAATTAATCGGAATGCTTTTTCGGGATTGTAGTCATACCCTTTTATTTCAGCATAACCCGCCAAACCTTTTGGTATAAAGCCGTTAATGGCGGGAATGCCTAAACTATTCCGAAGATATTTTACCATTTTCTCACGATCAAATCCATAATTTATGGCCTGTCGTAAAGTAAGACTTTTAATTTCGGGCGTTTTTGCATCCAAATAAAATCCCAAATATTCAGTATTTAAATAGGGCCCAGAAATCATATACGCCAAGTCCTTATACTTATTTTGAAGTTTACCGTCCGTAGTTAGAATTTCATCTTTATAACTACTGTCCAAGCCTGAGATAAAATCTAAATTTCCTTGGGCAAATTGAAGAAATTCTCCCTGTTTATCTGGAATAAACGTAATTGCAACGGCATCAAGATAGGGTAATTGCTTGCCATTTTTGTCACTTTCAAAATACAACGGATTTTTGGTGAGCACCAATTTTACATTTTCTTCCCATAATTTAAATTGAAAAGGACCCGTACCAATTGGATTATTTCTGAAATCTTTCCCGTAAAATTCGATAGCTTCTTTTGGAATTACCGAGCAATAACGCATTGCCAACAGTCCTAAAAAAGGTGGAAAAGGTTTTTTCAACGTAATGCTGAATGTACTGTCATTTAAAGCTTCATAATGATCTACATTTTGCAGAACCCAACTTCCTGAAGAAGCAACTTTTTCATCAGTGAGCCTGTTGAAGCTGTAAACAAAATCTTGAGCAACAACTTTTCGGGTAGTTAATTTACTGCCTTTTGATTGAAAAGCTTTGTTTTGATGAAAATAAACATCACCTCTCAGATTGAAAATGTAGGTTAATGTGGAATCATTTATAGTCCACGATTTCGCAATATCAGGTTGAATATTTAAAGAATCATCCAACTGCACCAAACCATTATAAAGTTGATTGTCCGGCCAAATTGCCTGCGGATTTCGGGCAAATGCAGGATCTAAAGTTGGGATATTTCCAGCTTCGTTGTAACGGAAAACGATTTTATCGCTATTTTCTTCGGAAGAATTTCCGCAGGAAATAAGTATTAAGATTATTAAAATTGATAGTAATTTATGCATTATAATGTTTTACCGCTCCCGAAGTGTCGGGATACGAATATTTTATTTACGCTTTTTAATCTATAAAATTGAAACTTTCAAATAAAGATAATTCGTGAATTCGTGGTTTAAGTTTGTATTTTTGTAGACTTAATTGCCAAAAGTACAACAATGAATCTTTCCAAAAAAGTTGCTTTCTACACGCTTGGCTGTAAACTTAATTTCAGCGAAACGTCAACCATCGCAAGAAGTTTTGAAGGTGAAGGTTTTACGCGAGTTGATTTTTCAGAAGTTGCGGACATTTACGTAATTAACACTTGCAGCGTTACCGAAAATGCGGATAAAAAATTTAAGACAATTGTAAAACAGTCGCAAAAGCTAAATGAAGATGCATATGTTATTGCAATTGGTTGTTATGCGCAGTTAAAACCGGAAGAATTAGCAGACGTTGATGGTGTAGATTTAGTACTTGGTGCAACTGAAAAATTTAATGCCACAAGCTATATTAACGATTTACTTTTAAATCCTGAAAAAAGGTCACTCAGCGGAGCCGAAGTGCATTCCTGCGAAATTGAAGATGCCAATTTTTACGTTGGTTCCTATAGTATTGGCGACCGAACGAGAGCTTTTCTAAAAGTTCAAGACGGTTGCGATTACAAATGTACGTATTGCACAATTCCTTTAGCTCGCGGGATTTCAAGAAGTGACACGTTGCAGAATGTTTTGGATAATGCTGCTGAAATTGCTAACCAACATATTAAAGAAATAGTGTTGACAGGCGTAAATATTGGTGATTACGGAAAAGGGGAATTCGGAAATAAAAAGCACGAACATACTTTTTTAGATTTGGTTAAAGCTTTGGATAAAGTTGAAGGTATTGAAAGATTACGAATTTCTTCAATTGAACCGAATCTGTTAAAAGATGAAACAATAGACTTTGTTTCAAAAAGTAAAAGGTTTGTTCCTCATTTTCATATTCCATTGCAGAGTGGCAGTAATGAATTGTTGAAATTAATGCGACGTCGCTACATGCGGGAATTATATGTTGAACGAGTTTCAAAAATAAAGGAGTTAATGGCAAATGCGTGCATTGGGGTTGATGTTATTGTGGGATTTCCGGGTGAAACGGACGAACTTTTTTTAGAAACCTATAATTTTTTGAATGAACTTGATATAAGTTATCTGCACGTTTTTACCTATTCCGAAAGAGATAACACACCTGCGGCAATAATGGATGGCGTCATTTCAAAAAAAGTAAGGAATAAGCGTAGTAAAATGCTGAGAGGCCTTTCGGCAAAAAAAAGAAGGGCTTTTTATGAAAGCCAATTGGGCAATACGTTAACCGTTTTATTTGAAGGTGAAAATAAAGTGGGTTATATAAATGGATTTACCGAAAACTATGTGAAAGTGAAGTCGACGTGGAATCCGGATTTGGTAAATACATTGCACAAGATAAAACTTACCGAAATAGACGAAGATGGATTGGTTCGATTTGATTTTTTAGAAAATTCCGGAAAAAATAAGAAAAAGAAATTAGTACAAAGTAGCCAATTGGAATATTAAAAATTTAATTTATTACTCAATCAAATCTAAATATTTATTCCAACTGGTAGTAAGCTCTTATATTTTCTGCGGTTACTACGCATAAAACCAGCAACTTCAGGACTTGTTGGCACCAAACTTATTCCGCGGCTTTTAACTTCTTCAAAAACAGCTTGAATGAAAATTTCGCGGAAACCTTGTTCTTCCATATCTTCTGGCATTTCATATTTGGTAAGAAAAATTTTACGTTCTTGCAGCGCATATTCAATTCTGGCCATATTGTCGCCAACTTCAAGTTCAAATTGTCTTAAAAATTCATTATCGGTTATTGCTACATCTTCTATCATAGGAATTTAGTTAAGATTTAAATTAAATGTTTAATTTGAAATATTTAAACTGAAAAACTTTCTTTCAACTTTCAGTAAATCATAAAATAGCCTTTTAAATAATTCTTACGTAAGCGGTTTAAAAAGAATATTTTAAAGCATCGGTACTTCAATTATAAGTACTTTAGAATCTTTAGAAACGGATAGGTCAACATGTTCAGCGTCATATAGACCAATTGCATCACGTTTGTTAAGAACTTCATTTTCAACACCTACCGTACCATTAATTACGAGAATATAAGCTCCGTGGTTTTTTGAATTTAGTTTGTACGATAAATCTGTGCTATCGGGAAATTCGCCAATACTTATAAATGCTTGTTGGTGTATCCACAATTCCCCGTCGTTTGCAAACTGTTTCGGTTTCACAACATAATTCATTTTATTAGGAATTAGGAGTGAACTAATATTTTTTTGATCATAACGAGGTTTCACGTTTTTTTCTTCAGAAATTATCCAAATTTGAAATAATGAAATAGGCTCTGTTTTACTTGCATTTACCTCGCTGTGCTCAACACCTGTACCCGCGCTCATTACTTGAATTTCTCCAGGGTTAATAATTCCTTCATTCCCCAAGGAATCACGATGTTTTAAACTACCGTATTGCGGAATGGTAATAATTTCCATATTATCGTGCGGGTGCGTTCCAAAACCCATTCCAGAACCAACAATGTCGTCATTTAAAACCCGCAGCATTCCAAATTGCAGTCGATTTGGATCATAATAATTTGCGAAACTAAAAGAATATCTTGCTGTGAGCCATCCAAAATCTGCTTTTCCTCGAGTTTCGGCTGCATATAATACTTTGTTCATAAAATGGTACGTGGTTAGGGAAGGGAAATTTTTATATTTGTCTCGTAAAGTTACGCATTATCCGCAATTAATCTCTTTCTAAACTGTTAAAGCATTTTGAATTCAACAAAGACTATGGTATATTTTGTTCCTGGCTTGGCAGCAGGAACTGAAATTTTTAAAAATATCCATCTTCCAAAGGATAAATATGAAATACATATTATAGAATGGCTTATTCCAGTAAAAGATGAGAGCTTAGAAATGTATGCCAAGCGGATGTGTTCTAAAATTCAACATGAAAACATCGTTTTAATAGGCGTTTCTTTTGGCGGAGTTATGGTACAAGAAATGAGTAAATTTCTAAATTTGAAGAAATTAATAATCATTTCAAGCGTTAAAACAAAAGATGAATTGCCAGCCAGGTTGAAATTTGCACGTAAAACTAAAATATATAAGATACTGCCAACTTCAATTGTTGCTTCTGCTAATGACTTAACGAAGTTTGCAATTGGACCAAAAAGTAGAAAAAGACTTCAACTATACAATGAATATTTGCAAGTAAAAGATGGCGTATATTTAGATTGGGCAATAGAAAAGATGGTTTGTTGGGATCGTGAAATTGAAGTTAAAGGTGTTAACCATATTCACGGCACGAAAGATGTTGTATTTCCGTTAAAGAATATAAAAAATTGCATCAAAATAGAAAATGGAACCCACGTTATGGTATTAATTAAAGGAAATACAGTATCCGAAAAAATTCTTGAAATTATTGAAACATAAACGATACAAGATTTTAGTACATATAAAAATCCGACATATCTTTATAAACAGAATTAAAAAAAAAAAACGTCAAAATTTGATCAACTTATAAAACTTATGAAAACTATAGCAAAATTAGGAATGGGCATTGGTATATTGGCAGTTTGTACTTTGAGTATAAATGCCGTGCAAGACGCCCAAACAGATGAGAAGTTTGAAGAAAAACTGGTAAACGATTATAATGTTTACGCATTGCAATTACCGGAAAAAATGGATTTTGCTGGTGAAAACGTGCCATTAAATAATCCAGACATTCGAGAAAGAATGGACAGGGAATTACTTGTAAACACCTATTGGCAGAGCAATGGATTGTTGCTATTTAAAAGAGCGAATAGATATTTTCCGTTAATTGAACCACTTTTAAAAAAATATGGATTGCCGGACGATTTTAAATATTTAGCCGTTGCCGAAAGTGGATTGGAATATGTTAGCTCTTCTGCTGGCGCGTCGGGAATTTGGCATTTTATGAAAGGCACTGGCGCAGAATATGGTCTTGAGATAAATGAATATGTTGATGAACGGTATGATTTGGAAAAAGCTACCGCAGTTGCAGCAGAATATCTTAAAAAAGCAAAGGCAAAATTTGGAACATGGACAATGGCTGCGGCCGCATACAACGCAGGTTCTGGCGGAATGAATAAGCAAATAGACCGCCAAAGTGAAACATCATATTACGATTTGTTGTTGAATGATGAAACTAGCCGATACGTTTTCAGGATTTTAGCTTTAAAGGAAATAATGAGCAATCCAAAAAAATATGGTTTCAATTTTCGGGATAAAGATCTGTACCAAACCATACCAACTTACAAAGTAAAAGTGAATACACCAGTCACAGATTGGGCGGAATGGGTTAAGCAATACGGTATAAATTATAAGATTTTGAAACTGCACAATCCATGGTTGCGGGATACCTATTTAAAGAATTCCACGGGAAAAGAATACACTATCGAAATTCCTGAAAAAGGATATTATACAAAAGGATAATAAAGGATTTTGAGTTTAGATACGCGGTTGGTAAATAGCAGAAACACTTCTTATAATTGTAATTACTCAACCTAATTTTTTGTAAATAGTTTAAGTTAGAATTTTATATTTTCAACAAAAAAAAGAAACTCTGTGTACTTTTAGCTATTTAATTAAAATGGGTAAGATTTCATGTTTTAACCAAACTTATTCTGAAATTTTATTGAACGGCAAATTAGTTAATCCATTCAACAGAAGTTGGCCTTCCTCGTTAATTGAATATGGAGTGTTTATTACTTCTTCATCCGAAAACTTAATGGACAGTTGATTATTTTCAGTGCTCCATTCAAAAGTATTAGCAGTTGAGATTGCTTTACCGTCGCTGTAAAATATTCCGTGCGTTAAGGAACTAGAATTATCAGTATTAAAATGAAGCTTGTAGTCATTATTTTCATTGTAATTAGAAAAATCAGGGTCTTTAATAAAATCGCTGCGCTGCCAAACTCCAACTAGTTCAGAATTTTCATCAGAATTTTGACTAGCATTATTATTACTAACATCATCTTTACAGCTAGATAATATACAAGCAATAGTTATAAATAAAATGATTCGAGGTTTTAAATTTTTCATCAATGTTTGTTGTATTTAATTTTTCGAAGATAAATTTATGGAATTCTAATAAAGCTCTTTAATTGGAAGAAACAAAACTTCAATTATTTAGACGAGTAGCTGCATTTTACCGTTTAAAATATTCGCAAGTAAAATATCAGCATTTTCTACTAATTTAATTTAACGCCTTCCACCACGTCCTGCACGGCCCCCGCCAAACTGTTGTTTTGGTTGTTGCCCCATTTTTTTCATATTATCCTTCATCATTTTTATTTGCTCGCCAAGCATATTGTGTTTGTCAAGCTTTTTTGCTTCCGTCATAAGTAATTCGGCTTCACGTTTTCGGTTTTTTGTCATTGCAATACCGGCCAAATTCAGTTTTGTCATTGCCATATCTGCATCCATATTTAAGCCTAATTTTTCAGCCTGTTTAAAATATTTCGCAGCTTCGTTCATATCCGTTTGTGAAATCATTAAGCCATTCAAATAATTATAATAACCTTCTTGCTTAGTAACCAAAGCGGTATGCGGATTTCTAATTTTATCCAACCATTTTTTCGCGCCCGGAAAATCCTGTTTTCTAAGTCTTAAAAATGCTAAAAGAATAATTTCATTCTTAAAATATAGGAAGATAAACATTAAAGCGAGCAGAATAAGCATAATGCCATTGCCAATATTGGTTTCGGTAAATTGCCAAACTGCGGTTGCAACTACTAAAGCAGCTAAAACTATTTTTATATTTTTATTGAACATGTGTCTATTTTTGTTGGTCGGCAAAGGTAAGAAAAACATTCAAAAATATTTTATGTTTTGGGTTTGCATAAGATAAAATAGATTGTATATTTGCACCCGCCTACGCAAAGTATATAGAAATCCCAAAATCTCTACTTAGCGTTTTATTAAAACGAATTATTATAAAAGCTATTTAGCAGTTAAAGAATACTATAATGAGTAAAAGAACATTTCAGCCATCAAAGAGAAAGAGACGTAACAAGCACGGTTTTAGAGAACGTATGGCTTCTGTAAACGGTAGAAAAGTATTGGCAGCACGTAGAGCAAAAGGAAGAAAAAAACTTTCTGTATCAACTGAAAGCCGCCACAAAAAATAATGTGGATAAGTCATAAATAAAAAGGTGTTGTTTTCTAGCAACACCTTTTTTTTATACCCTATCGAATCGTAAATTTGAATTTTTCTTTAAAAAAGCTTACAAATGCCAAGAAACAACAAGATTAAATCGGTACTTATTATTGGTTCAGGCCCTATCGTTATTGGGCAAGCCTGCGAATTTGACTATTCAGGTTCACAAGCATTGCGTTCCCTTCGCGAAGACGGAATAGAAACTGTTTTAATAAATAGCAATCCAGCTACCATAATGACAGATCCGTCTATGGCGGACCATATTTATCTACTTCCGCTTACAACAAAAAGCATTATAAAAATTTTAAAAGAGCATCCGCAAATTGATGCTGTTCTACCAACAATGGGTGGACAAACTGCTCTAAACCTTGCAATTGAAGCAGATGAAAAAGGTATTTGGAAAGATTTTAATGTTGAATTGATTGGAGTAGATATTGATGCAATAAATATTACGGAAGATCGCGAAAAATTTCGCGTCCTAATGGATAAAATCGGTGTTCCAATGGCGCCTCAAGCTACCGCAAATTCATATTTACAAGGCAAGGAAATTGCGCAGGAATTTGGTTTTCCGCTTGTAATTAGAGCTTCTTATACTTTAGGCGGCGCTGGAGCAAGCATCGTTTATAAAGAAGAAGATTTTGATGAATTATTGTCATATGGTTTAGAAATTTCGCCAATCCACGAAGTAATGATCGATAAAGCGATGATGGGTTGGAAAGAATATGAACTTGAATTGCTTCGCGACAAAAATGATAATGTTGTAATTATTTGCGCTATCGAAAATATGGACCCGATGGGAATCCACACGGGCGACAGCATCACAGTTGCACCAGCAATGACACTTAGCGACCGAACATATCAGCGAATGCGCGATATGGCAATGCATATGATGCGTAGCATTGGCGATTTTGCCGGTGGTTGTAACGTTCAATTTGCAGTTAGCCCAGATGAAAAGGAAGATATTATTGCTATTGAAATTAATCCACGAGTTTCCCGTTCTTCTGCGCTAGCTTCAAAAGCGACGGGTTATCCAATTGCGAAAATTGCTTCTAAATTAGCAATTGGCTATCATTTAGATGAATTGAGCAACCAGATTACAAAATCTACTTCTGCTTTATTTGAACCTACTTTGGATTACGTAATCGTAAAAATACCGCGTTGGAATTTCGATAAATTTGAAGGTAGCGACCGAACTTTAGGACTTCAAATGAAGAGTGTTGGTGAAGTAATGGGAATTGGTAGAAGTTTTCAAGAAGCTTTACACAAAGCCACGCAATCACTCGAAATAAAGAGAAATGGTTTAGGTGCCGACGGAAAAAGTTATACAAATTACGAGCAGATTCTCGATAAACTTAAAAATGCAAGTTGGGATCGCGTTTTCGTAATTTATGATGCAATACAAATTGGGATTCCGTTAAGTAGAATTCACGAAATTACAAAAATTGATATGTGGTTCCTTCGTCAATATGAAGAATTGTATCAGTTGGAAAAGGAAATTTCAAATTATAATATTGAAACTTTACCACGAGATTTATTGCTTGAAGCTAAACAAAAAGGTTATGGCGACAGGCAAATTGCGCATATGTTGAAGTGTTTGGAAAGTCAAGTTTACAAAAAACGTGACGAACTTAATGTTAAACGTGTTTACAAATTAGTAGATACGTGTGCGGCAGAATTTAAAGCGCAAACCCCATATTATTATTCAACTTTTGAAAATGATATGCAACTGGAAGGTGGCGAAAAATATGCTGAAAATGATAGCGTTGTAACTGATAAAAAGAAAATAGTAGTCTTAG
Organism: Aequorivita sp.; assembly: GCA_965219125.1. GTDB lineage: Bacteria > Bacteroidota > Bacteroidia > Flavobacteriales > Flavobacteriaceae > JBBSOK01. The sequence goes on along the minus strand of CBDCMO010000002.1, from coordinate 897,467 downwards.
GCTCTGGTCCAAACAGAATAGGGCAGGGCATCGAGTTCGATTATTGCTGTGTTCACGGTGTTTTAGCCGCTGCCGAATTAGGCTACGAAACCATAATGATAAACTGCAACCCCGAAACCGTAAGTACCGATTTTGATGTTGCCGACAAATTGTATTTCGAACCCGTTTTTTGGGAACATATTTATGACATTATACAGCACGAAAAACCGGAAGGAGTAATTGTGCAGCTTGGTGGACAAACAGCTTTGAAACTTGCTGAAAAATTAGAACGTTACGGCATAAAAATAATGGGAACAACCTTCAAGTCTCTTGATTTAGCGGAAGACAGAGGTAGTTTCTCAAATATTTTAAAAGAAATTAATATTCCTTATCCAGAATTTGGAGTAGCAGAAACAACCGATGAAGCTTTAGCGCTGGCCGACCAATTAGATTTTCCATTGTTGATAAGACCTTCCTACGTTTTGGGCGGACAAGGAATGAAAATCGTTATCAACAAAAAAGAATTGGAAGCGCACGTAGTAGATTTACTTCGAAAAATTCCAAATAACAAATTGCTCTTAGACCATTATTTAGATGGCGCAATTGAAGCAGAAGCAGATGCAATTTGTGATGGCGAAAATGTGTATATAATTGGTATAATGGAGCACATTGAACCTTGCGGAATACATAGCGGCGACAGCAATGCAACATTACCACCTTTCAACTTGGGAGAATTTGTTCTTCAACAGATAAAAGACCACACACATAAAATTGCTTTGGCATTGAATACGGTTGGATTGATTAACATTCAATTCGCCATAAAAGATGATGTTGTTTATATAATTGAAGCAAATCCGCGGGCTTCAAGAACTGTTCCTTTTATCGCAAAAGCTTACGGCGAACCTTATGTAAATTATGCTACAAAAGTTATGTTAGGTCACAATAAAGTAACAGATTTCGACTTTAAGCCACATTTGGAAGGTTTTGCAATAAAGCAACCTGTCTTTAGTTTCAACAAATTCCCAAATGTGAATAAGCAATTGGGCCCAGAAATGAAAAGTACAGGCGAAAGTATTTTGTTTATAGATAGCCTAAAAGATGATGAGTTTTACGAGCTTTATAGCAGGCGAAAAATGTATTTGAGTAAATAATAAGCTCATTTTCAAAATCGTATACACACAATATTAATTTTTATGTACCTTTAGTATATATACAAAGTACTTTAATATGAAAAAAACTACTTTTATTCTTTTTGCTTTTATTGTTTTTAATGTGACTGCGCAAACAACAGCCAATAGGGATTGGCAAAATGACAATTCTTCGAGTTCAACAACTACAGAAATGGAGAACCTATCCGTGCAGGATAAATTTATTAAGAATATTCAATTTTTTCCAAATCCGGTAACGGATAAGCTTACAATTTCATCATTATATAAAGTTGACAGATATCAAATTTATAATACAATAGGTTCCAAAATAGCCGAAGGCGAAGGCACTGGTAATTACACAAATATTAATATGAGTAGGATGAATAGTGGTTTTTATTTTGTTAAAATCACCTCGGGCGATTTGCAGAGTACTTTTAAGATTACAAAGTTATAAAAAGCATTACTTATAACTTAAAACCTCGCATTCCGCGAGGTTTTTTTTATTTACGGTATTTTAACTTTATAGTTTTTAAGTTCCTCAATATACTTTTCAGTTTCAAAATCTATTTCGGTGAATTCAATTTTGCGCTCCTTTTTCATTTGCATTCTTCTAATGCATTTTACAAAACGCCTTACTTCTGTTTTTGAATCTAAAATTAATCCCGGCACTTCCATATTTTCTCCTTTTTCATTTTTAGCGACCATCGTAAAGTAAGAAGAATTGCAATGTTTCTTTTTTCCGGTATGTATATTTTCTGCTTCAACCCTAATACCAACAATCATTGATGTATTTCCCACATAATTAACCGAAGCCCGCAACGTAACCAGCTCGCCAACTTCAATTGGTTTTAGAAAATCTACCGTATCAACAGAAGCTGTTACACAGTAATTCCGGCTGTGTTTGCTTGCGCAGGCAAAGGCAATTTGATCCATCAAAAATAAGATGTAACCACCGTGAATTTTTCCACTGAAATTGGTGTGCGATGGCAACATCAACTCAGATAAAACTACTTGCGATTCTTCAATATTTTTAAAAAATACTTCCATTTTAATTTCGGTTAAAATGTGGAGATTGTTCCAAATCTACTCCTGTCACAAAATATTTGGTATCTCCCCAAAAGAAGAAAGTATCGTACCGCTCCTCGTAAGTGAGTTTTACATATTGACCTTGATATTCTTTCAATTTTTCAACTATATTGTCATTGCCGCTTAGCACGGTAAACTGAAAAATTTGCGCGCCGCTAATACCTTGGCTAATTTCACCTTCCCAGGTTTTTATCATCACACCTTTATGACTGAATTTTATTAATTCGCCAGCTCTTGTCCCGTCAGAATACGTTACAAACGAAACAAAAAGAACATAGAGTAAATAAAGGCCCAAAATTACGCCCAGTATTATTAAGAGTATTTTTTTCATAATTTTATTCAGTTTCTAAAAAATCAGTTTCTTCCGATCGTTTCAACAATTTATCATCAATTCTTTTTGTTGCTTTGGCGCCAAGCTTCTTTAATTTTTCAACCTTACCAACCAGGTTTCCTTTTCCCGTAAGTTTAATCATTGCGTTTTCGTAACTGCCCTGGACAGTTCCAATCTGCTTGCCTACTTTTATCAATTCATCGGTAAGATTGGTAAACTGATCGTACAATGCACCAGCTTGCGTGGCAATTTCAATGGCGTTTTGCTGCTGTTTTTCATTTTTCCACATACTATCAACAGTTCGTAATGTAGCCAAAAGTGTTGAAGGTGTTACAATTACAATATTTTTTTCGAAAGCCCAATTGTACAAATTATTTTCTCTGTTTATTGCAACCGCAAACGCCGGTTCAATTGGTACAAATAAAAGCACAAAGTCAGGACTCTCAATCTTGTAAATATCGTGATAATTTTTTGCTCCCAATTGTTCAATATGTCTTTTTAAAGAGGCAATATGATCTTTTAAATAATTTTCCCGCAACGTTTCATCTTCTTCATTTACAAAGCGTTCGTAGGCATTTAAGGAAACCTTACTATCAATAATCATTTTCTTATTGTCGGGCAAGTGCAAAACCACATCGGGCAAAACTCTATTTCCCTCTTCCGTAGTAAAGCTATTTTGAACAAAATACTCACGGTCTTTGTCCAATCCACTTTTTTCGAGTACTCTTTCTAAAACCAATTCGCCCCAATTTCCCTGCATTTTGGAATCTCCTTTCAGCGCTTTTGTAAGATTTTCTGCATCTGTTCCTATTTTTTGATTTAGGTCTGAAAGATGTTTTATCTGCTCTTTTAATTCTGAATGGCGTCCGTAACTTTCTTTGTTGGCAGAGTTTACGCGCTCTTCAAACTTCTCAATCTTATCCTGTAGCGGTTTTAAAATGCCATCAATATTCTCTTTGTTCTGCTTTGTAAATTTTTCAGATTTTGATTCTAGTATTTTTTGGGCAAGATTTTCAAACTTATCGTTAAAGTCTTTTTCGAAATTTTTGAAAAGTTCTTTTTCCCTTTCTAATTCTGAATTGAGATTATCAAACTCTGCGCTTTGTCTTGCCAATTGCAGATTAAGGCTTTCTTTTTCCTTCCGAAGAATTTCTTTTTCTTGAACAATGTTTCCATAGTGAACATTCAATTTTTCTGCTTGCATTGAAGCATTAGTCAATCTTTCCTCAAGTTTTGAAGTTTCTGTTTTATTTTTTAAACGAGCGAAGAAGTTTCCCAAAAATGCACCAAAAAGAAGTGTGACAATTCCAAGAATTAAAAAAATAAAAAGTTGATCCAATTCGATTTTATTTTATGTTGAACTACCGTTGAAGATTTAAAGATACAACCCAAAGTTCAAAGAAATCAAATTTAACTTCGAATTAAAAACCTCCCTGTTTTCCTATCAAATTCAATAGTTTCCGGTGGAAATAAAACGTCAAATCGCTTGGATTCAATTAAATTACACGGACTATCGTAAAACACATTTTCTTTATCCATCACAATCATTTTTTCGGTTAATTGAATTGCAAGATCTATTTCGTGTGTTGAAAATAGAATTGTTTTTTGGGTTTCGTTTGCAAGTTTTTTCAGCAATTTAAGCACATATGCACGGTGATATAGATCCAAATGTGTTGTTGGCTCATCTAAGAAAATTATTGGCGTATCCTGCGTCAATGCGCGGGCAATTAAAACTCTTTGTAATTGTCCATCGCTTAATTCATAACATTTTTTATGTTGAAGATTCTCAATTTCGGTTGAAGTGATGGCAAAATCAATCGCTTCTTTGTCTTCAGCAGAAAATGAGCCTAACCAATTTGTATAAGGCTGTCTCCCAAGCGAAACCAATTCCAAAACCGAAAGATTTTTTGAAGCGGGCGGCTCAGTAAGTACAATACTGAGTTGTTTTGCTAATTCCAATGGCGCGAAATCTTCAATTTTAATTCCACCGAAAAATATTTCACCTTTTAATTTTGTTTGCATTGAAGCTAAAGTGCGAAGTAAAGTAGATTTACCAACGCCATTTGCACCAACCAATCCGACTAATTCGCCTTTTTCAATTTTGAAATTAATAGAATTTGCAACTTCAATTTTTGACTTTTTATTGAAATAACCGACAGCCAAATCAACAACTTCCAAAGCGATATTTTTTTCTTCAACATCCATCAAAAAAGTAATTTACGTTTTCTTACCAAAAGCCAAATTACAACAGGCGCACCAACCAATGATGTTATTGCATTTATAGGCAACGTATATTCGGAAAAAGGTAATTGTGCGATTGTGTCGCAAATGAGCATCAAAATTGCACCCACCAAAATTACTGCTGGCAATAGAATAAAGTGATTGGAAGTTGTAAAATATTGCCTTGTAATATGGGGAACCGCAAGCCCAACAAATGCGACTGGCCCCACAAATGCCGTAACGCCGCCCGCTAAAATACTTGTGGCTAAAATGATAAGCAACGTTGTCCGCTTAATTTGTAAACCCATGCTTTTAGCATAGTTTTCGCCTAATAATAAAGCATTCAATGATTTTCCACTGAAAAAAGCCAAAACACTTCCGAAGATAAAACAAACTGATAATATTAAAATGCCGGACCAATTTTGATTTCCCAAACTTCCGAAACTCCAAAAAATGTATTGTTGCAATTGTTCCGCATTGCTAAAATAGGAAAGAACACCAACAATGGCAGCAGTTACGCTACCAAACATTAAACCGATAATTAAAATTGCCATCGTGTCTTTGATGCGAAGTGTGATTGCTAAAACCGCCAATAAAACCAAAAAACTGCCTAGGGCAGATGCAATTACCAAACTATATGGGCTTACCAAAGCCGAGCCAACAAAGCCTCCAAAAAGTCCGGCGCCCATAATTAGTAAAGCTACTCCCAAACTTGCGCCGCTGCTTAATCCAAGAACAAATGGACCAGCCAACGGATTTCTAAATAAAGTTTGCATTAGTAAACCGGAAATGGCAAGAGAACCTCCTGCAATTATTGCCGTTATTGCTTTTGGTAGTCGATATTCCAAAATTATATATTGCCAACTTTCGTTACTTGTTTCGCCACCAAAAATTGCTGAAATCACTTCATTTATCGGAATGCCAACTGAGCCAAGTGAAATGTTTAAAAGCAACATTGCTATCAACAAAACCCCTAAAATAAGGAAATAGGTGCTAAAATTTTGGCTGGTTTGCATTACTGCAATTTACTGAAAAAATACGGTTGGTAGTCCAGTAATAATTCGGGATGAATGGCTTTAATGATATCCTTTAAAACTAAATCTGGTCTGTTTGGGGCAAGTTCGTAATATAGAACGCCGCCCGTTTCACCTTTTTTATTTGTGAAGTTAAAGACTTTTTTATTTTTAAAAGCGTCAAATTCTGCATAAACTTGATTCGCTTCTTTTAATTGCGAATAACTTGAAAATTGTCCCGGACCAATCCAAATTTCAGCAGTTTTGCCTTTTTCTAAAACTGATTCAACGTTTAACGACAAACTTCCAGTTCCATCAGAATCTTTCCAAAGATAATCACCATTTGCATCGGCTATAAATTGCGCGCCCCAACTGTTGCCTTGCGGCATATACCAAACATCTTTGTACATCGCGCCACTTAAAACTGTTGGTTTATTTGTGGCAGTTAAAGCTAATTTTTTGGATTTATTATAATCTTCTTCAATTTTAGAAAAAAGACTATCTGCTAATTTTTCTTTTCCATAAAATGCACCGAAAAATTTTAGCCATTCTGCTTTTCCTAAAGGAGTTGTTTCTGTCCAATCTGCATTATAAACAACGGGAATTCCTGTTTTCGCGATTGTTGTGAAGGTTGTATTTTCATTATCAATACCATAACCAACCACAAGATTAGGGTTTAATTCTATCAATACTTCAGTATTTATATCTTCGTTTCTACCAAGTTCCTTGATTTGTTTATCACTAATACGCTTCCTAGTTTTTTCCGAAGAAATATAATCGAGATTTGGAAAGCCAATCAATGTATTTTCAACACCCAACATTTCTAATGAAGGAATGTGCGTTGTTGAGGTTACAACAATATTTTTCAACGGAATTTTTACAACCGCATCAAATTCTAAATCTGTTGGGAGTTTGCCATTTTCTTCAACCAAAGCATATTTAAAATGTTTGGTCGCGCCCGGCCAAGCATTTGTAATTTCAATTATTTTATAGCCTTCATAGTTTGTAATCGTAAAGCATTTGGCATATTTAATTTCAGAAATTGAATCTGAATTTATCGACTTTACAGATTTAGAAATTTCAGAATTTTGATTGGAATTTTTGTCTTTACAAGAAATAGTTATTCCGACGAAAAGTATTAAAATTGCTAAATATTTCAACCGAAAACATGAGCTAATTATAGTATAAATCAAACAGTTAAATTTAAAATTGGAAATAATTTGATGGCTATTTTTCAGCAACCATCTTTTGATAAATAGGCGAAGTAAACTTACTTTCAGAAATTTCTTCTAAACTTATATTACTTCTTTGCTGAGGTTTGGGAGAACCTAAAATATTTGCAATTGCAGTAGCCAACAAGGGTTCGTTTGGATCGCCCAATTGCCCTAAATTGCTATAATCTTCGCGAATTTCTATGTCTGGAATAAGTCCATCAATATAATCTGTAAATCCTACGCTGTTTGCCGTTTTAAAAACCAATGGCAACATTGCGTATTTATGGCCTGGGTTGGCTTCGCTTCTTCTAAAGTTTGGCGCTGCCGCATCGTATAATAAAATTGAAGCCTGAAATTTTCCAGTTGTATTTAGCCCAACTTGAACTACATTAATATAAGGACTCAACGTATTTATAACCAACTCGCTCGCGGAAGCAGTCCTGCCAGTAGTTAAAACGTACAGTCTTGTAAGATTTAAACTATTTACCTGCTCGCCGCCAAGTGTATTTTCAAAAAAAGCATCTTCGGCAAAATCGGCTTGTCTATCGACGTTCCAAAATTCCTTAAAATATAGCTGACCTTCAAATTGACCTGTAATCATGCTAGAAAGCCCTTTGGCTGTGTCAACAGATCCGCCGCCGTTGTAGCGTAAATCTAAAACAACATCTGTAACTCCATCACTTTTAAATTGTCCAAAAGCTGCGTTAAGTTGGCTGTTAAAAGAGGCTGTAAAGGCATTGTACATAATATAACCAATTTTTTGTCCTTGAATATTTAAAGTTTGAGCGAGAAAAACAGGATTTTCGGTGTATTGGGTTTTAATTAAATCGGCAGTTTCGCCGGTTGGTAAAATGTTGGTACCATCAAAAGTTGCTAGCCCAATTGTGTAGCTATCTTGGTTTAAAAGGTCTGAAAAATTGGTGTCGGTTAATTGGGTGCCGTTAATTTCCGTAAAAATATCGCCGCGCAAAAGGCCAGCGTTTGAGGCTGATGTGTTTGGTAAAACGTAGCGCGCATAACCAAAAACTTTATTGCTTCCGTCCGGATATCGCACTAATCCAAATTCTAAACCGTTGTTCAATGAAACACCATTTAAAGCATTTTCGATAACCTCAAAATCTGGAAATAGAACGCTGAAACGATCTACGGGAGATTTTAAATATTCAAATAAAGATTCGGGCGAATCATAATTATTCAAAAAATTATTCAATTCGTCAGAATTTGCAAACGCATCATTTGCCAATTCTGGCGTGTCGGCTTTATACAGATAAAAATAGTTCAGCGCACGATACACAAAATTATTGATTTCGTTTGTGGATGCCAGTTTATCGTTATCGTCAAGATCTTCAAAACACGAAACGAATAGAAGACAAATAGCAATTATGGGGAAAATGATTTTCTTTTTCACGAGAGAAATATTCAAGGTTTAAGATTCGAAACTATATCGAATTCATATTATTGGATTGAAAAACGATTCAATTTTCAATTTCAGTAAAAATATAAAAATAATGGCAAAAGTTGTTCAAATTAAAGAACATTCAAAATGCTTTAATTTTAAACGCCATAAAGGGTAAAACATTTCAAAAGAAACAGGAATGAAATTAAATTGTAACAAATATCAAATCATATCGTCCTTACTATAGAACGGCCTACTGACCAAGCAAGACTAACCAAATGAACCAAAAACAATTTACCGAAACGGTTTTGCCCTTTAAAGATAGGCTATTCCGAATTGCGAAACGACTTTTGGTTTCAACAGATGAAGCTGAGGACGCCGTGCAGGAAGTTTTTTATAAACTGTGGAAAGGCAAAAAAAATATTGAAAAGTATAAAAGCCCCGAAGCATTTGCCATTACAATGACCAAAAATTATTGTTTGGATAGATTAAAATCTAAACAAGCCGGAAATTTGAAGATTGTACATAGTAATTATGAACATTCTGACAGTATTGAAAGGCAAGTTGAAGGTAATGAAGGTGTTGAAATGGTTTTTAGTTTAATGGAAGATTTGCCCGAACAACAAAAAATAATATTACAGTTAAGAGATGTAGAAGCTTTTGAATTTTCTGAAATAGCCAAAATGCTTGAAATGAACGAAACAGCAATACGAGTGGCACTTTCTAGAGCAAGAAAAACAATACGAGAAGCGCTTATAAAAAATTATAACTATGGAATTAAATAAAATAGAACAGCTTTTGGAAGCGTATTTTGAAGGAAATACAACTCTAAATGACGAAGCAATTTTGAAAGAATATTTTGCAAGTGAATCGGTTGCAGCACATTTGCAAAACTATGTGCCACTTTTTAAAAGCTTTGAAGTTGCAAAAAGTGAAGTTTTAAAAGCAGAAATTAAACTTCCGAATAAAGAAAAGGCAATGAAACCGTGGATGTATAGTGTGGCGGCAATACTTGTTACAGCAATTACGGTTGGTGCATTGTTTTTCTCAAAACCTTCGGTTAGCCAAGAAGAGCGAGAAGCTTTGATGGCTTTTAACCAAACGCGGGAAACAATGATGCTTCTTTCAAAAAACCTAAATAAAGGAACGGAGCAATTAGCGATTATCGATCAATTCAAAATAAATAAAAACAAAGTATTAAAATAAATAACAAAAATTAAAAACAACAATAAGATGAAAAAGTTACTAATAGCAGCAGCAATATTAATGGCGCCATTTTTGGCCCAAGCACAAAACGCGTTCGACAGTTTTGAGAACGAAAAAGATGTAACCTCTGTAGTGGTTACCAAAAACATGTTCAAATTACTGAGCAAAATGGATCTAAACTCAAGCGATCCCGATGCGCAGGAATATTTAAACTTGGTTAACAATTTAGATAACATTAAAATTTACACAACAGACAATAAAAATGTAGCGACCAAAATGGATGCCGCAGTTAGCAAATATGTTGGGGATTCTAGCGGAAAGTTAGGAGAACTGATGCGTGTAAAAGATGAAAACCAAAATATTAAATTTTACAGTAAAGATGGTAAAAGCGAAAACTTTGTTAGCGAATTATTGATGCTTTTTCAAGGTAATGTAGATGGCAAAAATATGACGGTAATTATGACAATGACCGGAAATATTGATCTTAAGAAAATAAGCCAACTTACAAAGGATTTAAAGGTTCCGGGAAGTGATAAGATGAAGGATTTAGGAAACCAAAAAAAGAACTAAATAATGACAATCTTACGGTATGTTTTAAGTCTTGGGTTTTTGGCAATGTCCATTTTAAGCTGTCAAAATGAAAAATCTCTGCAAAAGTATTTGGTTGAAAAACAAGACGACGATAAGTTTATGAAAATTGATATAGCTGCAAGCTTGTTGCAATCCAACACAGCAAACTTTACGCCCGAAGAAAAGGATATTTTCAACACCATTAAAAAAGTAAATGTTGTGGCCTATCCAATAAAAGATGGCGATACGGTGGAATATTTGGCGCAGAAACAGGAAATAAAAAACGTGCTGGACCAACCGCAATACAAAGAACTTACGCGAATTAATAGCAACAATTGGAGCGCAACCCTAAAATATACTGGAGATGAAGATGCAATAAATGAGGTAATAATTTATGCTAGTGATGATAAAAGAGGGTTTGCGGTTTTTAGATTACTTGGTGATAAAATGCGCCCGGACCAAATGATAAAATTAATGAATAGTCTTAAAAACGGAGATATTGACGCAGGCAAGTTAAGCGGCTTCGGACCGATTTTTAAGGATTAAATTTTTGTTGAGTTTCTTAGTTAATAGCCCCGACTTTTTTAAGTTGGGGCTTTTTAATTTCTCTCTGTGTAACTCTGCGTTTTTACTCTGCGAAACTCTGTGTTATAGCGCTATACCACAGAGTTGCACAGAGAACCGCAGAGTTTCGCAGAGGTTTTAGATTCCTGTGTAGTTTGATGGTGTAATTTTTCGCATTTCAGCTTTTACAGCTTCTGGAATTTCTAGCGTTTCAATAAAGTTTGCGATGGTAGTTTGGTTGATGGCTTCATTGGTTCGTGTTAAACCTTTTAAAGCTTCGTATGGATTTGGATAACCCTCACGACGCAGAACTGTTTGAATAGCTTCTGCAACCACTGGCCAGTTTTTATCTAAATCTTCCTTAAATTTTGCTTCGTTAATAATCAATTTATTCAATCCTTTTAAAGTTGAATTTAAAGCAATTAAAGTATGCCCAATTGGCACACCAATATTTCGTAAAACCGTACTATCGGTTAAATCCCTTTGCAATCTGCTTATAGGTAGTTTAGCTGAAAGATGTTCAAAAATTGCATTTGCCAATCCTAAATTTCCTTCACTATTTTCAAAATCTATAGGATTTACTTTGTGTGGCATTGCACTACTTCCAATTTCTCCGGCTTTAATTTTCTGTTTAAAATATTCCATTGAAACGTAGGTCCAAATATCCCTATTTAAATCTATGAGAATTGTATTTATTCGTTTTAGGCAGTCAAAAAGTGCCGCCATATGGTCATAATGTTCAACTTGCGTTGTAGGGAACGAATGATGTAAACCTAATTTTCCCTGCACAAAATTGCTGCCAAATTGTTTCCAATCAATATTTGGGTATGCAACTTGATGTGCATTAAAATTTCCGGTTGCGCCGCCAAATTTTGCTGCGCTTTTTACGCTGGTTAAAAGATTAAATTGTTCTTCAATCCTCACCACAAATACTTCAATTTCTTTTCCCAATCTCGTTGGTGAAGCTGGTTGCCCGTGTGTTCTAGCCAGCATTGCAACACCTTCCCATTCTTGGGAAAGTTCTTTCAGCTTGTTTTTTACTTGCATTAAATGCGGCACATAAACATCGTTAACGGCATCTTTTAATGAAAGCGGAATTGCAGTATTATTGATGTCTTGAGAGGTTAAGCCAAAATGAATAAATTCTTTATATTTTTCAATGCCAAGCTTTTCAAATTGTTCTTTTATAAAATATTCGACCGCCTTTACATCGTGATTTGTAACCTTTTCCGTTTCCTTGATTTTTACTGCATCTTGCACGGTAAAATCGGTATAAAGTTCACGGAGCTTTTCAAATAAAGCTTTGTCAAAATCTTGTAATTGTGGCAAAGGCAACTCAACCAAAGCGATAAAATATTCAACTTCAACCATAATCCTATATCGAATTAAGGCTTCTTCAGAAAAATAAGGAATGAGTGCCGAGGTTTTTGAGGCATATCTGCCATCAATTGGAGAAATTGCTTGAAGCGAATTCGTGTACATAGAAAGCTACTTTAAGCACGCAAAGATATGTTTTTTTGAATTGGGATTTTAGGCGTTTCGGTCAACCTTTTTTGAAATTGAATTTTAGGTTTAAACTGAAAAAGTTTTCAATTAACTTTTCTCTTTCAACATTCCCACAACTTTAGGAATACCTGTTGAAGCATTTTCAGCAATAATTGTAATTTTTTTTGACAGATTAATATTTGGGTTTGGATCTACAAAATAAATCTTGGCGTTAGGTTTTGCGTATTGTACTAAGCCAGCAGCTGGATAAACCTGCATAGAAGTTCCAACAATTATTATAACTTCGGCATTTTCTACTTCTTCAATTGCCAAATCCATCATTGGTACTGCTTCTCCAAACCAAACTATATGAGGCCTAAGTTGATGATTGTGTTCGCAGAAATCACCTAGGTTTAAATCCTTCTGCCAATCCATTATTAGGTTTTCGTCAAAGGTGCTTCTTACCTTCAATAATTCGCCGTGCAAGTGGATAACTTTGGAGCTGCCAGCTCTTTCGTGTAGATCGTCTACATTTTGGGTAATTATAGTTACTTCATTTTCTTGTTCGAGATTTGCCAATGCAATGTGTGCTGCATTTGGAGCTGCTACTTTTAACTGCCTGCGTCGTTGATTGTAAAACTCCAAAACCAATTTTGGATCTTTTTCAAAACCTGCTGGCGTTGCAACTTGCATTACATCGTGTCCTTCCCAAAGTCCATCGTCATCTCGAAAGGTTTTAAGACCACTTTCAGCACTTACGCCGGCGCCGGTTAATACTGCTATTCTCATAATTTTATTTTTGTTGTTGGATGCTGGATGCTTGAAGCAAGAAGCTGGATGAAATTTCGATTTTTTTTGATTCAACGTTGATTATTGGAATAATTAAATGAAAATTTCACATTCTGTATAACTTACACTTTAATTTAATCTCGGAAAACAGAACTGCCAACTTCCACTTCCAACTGCAATTTCTTCATTTTTCGATTTCGATTTCGATTTCTTTTTGATGCGTTATCTTTGCATAAAAATACCCTAATTAACTTGGACTTACAACTCTTTAAACATTTACAAAATATTTTAACCGAAGATCGTATTGCACGTTTTAAGCAAATATTAAACGACCGCACCCGGCATTTTACCGTGGTGACCGAAGACATTTACCAAATGCACAATGCGAGTGCAGTTATGCGAACTTGCGATGTTTTCGGAATACAGGATATGCACGTTGTAGAAGAGCGTTTGGGCAAAAAAATGGATCGTGAAATTGCAATGGGCGCGCAAAAATGGGTGAGCCTAACGCGACATAATAGTATGCAAAAATGTATTTCTGATTTAAAGAAAGACGATTATCAAATAGTTGCAACAACTCCGCACAAAAACGGAAAATTGCTAACTGATTTTGATTATTCAAGAAAGAGCGCATTTTTCTTCGGAAAAGAAAATGTTGGCTTATCTGAAACTGTTTTAAATGAAGCAGATGAATATCTTAAAATTCCAATGTTTGGATTCTCAGAAAGTTTGAACATCTCGGTATCTGCAGCTATAATTCTTCAATACGCCGCTACAGAATTACGAAAAACCAAACTGAATTGGCATTTAAGTGAAGATGAAAAATTAGAAATTGAATTACAATGGACAAAAAATACAATTAAAAACGTAGATAAAATTATTGAAAGATTTTACGAAACCCAAAATAGTTAACAATGGAATTGGTATTTGCCACGCAAAACGAAAATAAATTAATTGAAGTAAAAGCATTATTGCCAAAAACAATGAAATTACTTTCCTTAAATGAAATTGGTTGTAATGAAGATATTGTCGAAACAGCCGATACAATTGAAGGAAACGCAATCTTGAAGGCAAACTACATCAGCGAAAAATATGGTTACAGTTGTTTTGCCGACGACACAGGTTTGGAAGTTGAAGCTATAAATAACGAGCCTGGAGTTTACAGCGCGCGATACGCGGGAAAGAACGGCGACGCTGAGGCAAATATGCAAAAATTATTGCAAAAATTGGAAGACGCTCCAAGCCGAAAAGCGCGATTTAAAACAGCGATTGCGTTGAATTTCAATCATTCAAAATCCTTATTTATTGGAATTTGTGAAGGAGAAATTGTAAAAACAAAGCAAGGAAACGGCGGTTTTGGTTACGATCCAATTTTTAGACCAACTGGCTACAATGAAACTTTTGCTGAAATGTCATTAACGCTAAAAGGGAAGATAGGCCACAGAGGAAAGGCAATGCGACAGTTAATTGAATATCTTTATAAATAGTCTTCAGTTTCAGTTTTCATTTTATGAATTCTAATTTGTTCAGTTTAATCCGAATTGTTTCGATTAAAGTTATTTTTAAAATTAACTTTTATATAAAATGTTAGTTTCATTCAAAAAGAATTTTTATTTTATCCTAAACTCCTAAACTCCTAAACTCCTAAACTCCTAAACTCCTAAACTCCTAAACCCCTAAACTCCTAAACTCCTAAACTCTAAATAGTTAAAATTCTTCAAACTCCACATTGCCAGCTAAATAAAAAAACAGTATCTTTGCGCCTTCAAAAAAAATCCTCAGCGTGAGGAGTAGTGTTGAAAGAAGTTGTGAGTTTTAATTGTCCAGAATTCGCTTCCTTACAGCACATTGACAATTAAAATGCAGTACATGACTAAATTTAAAGATTTAGGTCTTGAAGAAAATCTTCTCAAGGCCATTACCGATATGGGCTTTGAAACCCCATCAGAAGTTCAAGAAAAAGCAATTCCAATCTTATTAGAAAGCGATACAGATATTGTAGCGCTTGCACAAACAGGAACGGGAAAAACAGCCGCATTCGGTTTCCCAATGCTTCAAAAAATTAATATTGAAAGCCGCACAACGCAGGGCTTAATTCTTTCGCCAACGCGCGAACTTTGCCTTCAAATTACCAATGAGTTAAATACATATGGTAAATATTACAAAGGCTTAAATGTTGTTGCAATCTACGGAGGTGCAAGCATTAGCGAACAATCTAACCAAATAAAAAGAGGTGCACAGATTATTGTGGCTACGCCTGGCCGTATGAAGGATATGATTGGCAGACGGATGATTGATATTTCAAAAATTGATTATTGTGTGCTTGATGAAGCAGACGAGATGCTAAATATGGGCTTCTTTGAAGATATTACTGAAATACTTTCACATTCCCCAAAAGAAAAAAGTACGTGGCTTTTTAGCGCAACAATGCCGAAAGAAGTTTCTGTAATCGCTAAAAAGTTTATGAACAACCCGGTTGAAATTACCGTTGGCGCAAAAAATACAGGAACAGATACTGTTTCGCACGAATATTATTTGGTAAACGCAAGAGACCGTTACGATGCTTTGAAGCGTTTGGCAGATGCCAATCCGGATATTTTTTCGGTTATTTTTTGCCGTACAAAGCGAGATACACAAAAAGTAGCCGAGCAATTAATTGAAGATGGATACAATGCAGCAGCAATTCACGGCGATTTGAGTCAGAATCAGCGCGATATGGTTATGAAGTCGTTTAGAAATAGACAAATCCAAATGCTTGTTGCTACAGATGTTGCGGCTCGTGGAATAGATGTAGATGATATTACACACGTAATTAACTATCAACTGCCAGACGAAATTGAAATATACACGCACCGAAGTGGCCGTACAGGCAGAGCAGGTAAAACGGGTGTTTCAATGGTAATTGTTTCTAAAAGTGAAGTTCGTAAGATTCACAGTATCGAAAAGAAAATTCAGCAAAAATTTACAGCTCGGGAAATTCCGGATGGAATGGAAATTTGTGAGAGACAACTTTTTCACCTTGCAAATAGCATAAAAGACACGAAAGTAAATCACGAAATTGATAATTACCTTCCGAAGATAAATGAAGTATTGGAAGATTTTACAAAAGAAGATTTGATTAAAAAGGTCTTTTCTGTTGAATTTACGCGTTTCTTCAATTATTACAAAAACTCGAAAAATTTAAATGTTTCTGCGGGCAGTCAAAATTATACCGAATCTAAAGATAGCACTCGTTTCTTTTTGAATGTTGGATCAAAAGATGATTTTGATTGGATGAGCTTGAAGGATTTCTTACGGGATTTGTTGAATTTAGGAAAAGACGACGTTTACAAAGTTGATGTAAAAGATAGCTTCTCTTTCTTTAATACGGATGACGTTCACAAAGATTTAGTATTAGCGGCCTTCGAAGATTTTAAATTGGAAGGTAGACACGTGAATGTTGAAGTAAGTACGGATACTGGAAAAAGTAGTAGTGGCCGCAGTAGCGGAAGAAGCAGAGGCGGAAGCGACAAAGGAGGTAAAAGTGGCGGTCGTAGCGGCGGCAGAGATAGAGGAGACAGAAAAGAACATAGAAAAGGTGGATCTGAAGGAAATTTTGGCTTTAAAAAGCGCGAAAGAAGTTCTGGCAGTAGTTCAGGCGAAGGTTCTGGTTTCAAAAAACGTGAAGGCGGAAAAAGTTTTAGCGGTGGTGATAAACCGGCATTTGCTGGAAAAAGTAGAAAAAGAAGTGATAAACCATCTTCTGAAGGTACTGGTGGTAGAAGGAGAAGAAGAGATTAATCTTATTTAAAACAAGAGATTCAAAAATTTGTGAATTTTAAGCATTCCATAAATTTTGGCATCGTTTTAACGACTATACTTATATCTTTACAAGCCTCTTAACGAGGCTTTTTTCATTTCAATTTTTAGCATTTTGAGAATTAAATAGGAGATTTTCAATTTTTTGAAGCTTCAATTACTGTTTTAATTATCTTGCATGTCAAACAATTATTTGAAATATAAAAAAAATTAGTAAAAGTGAAACATCCCAAATTCCCAACACACAATCTTTTTATGAAGCATTTTGTAATGCTCTTTTTTGTCGTTTTTTCTACTTTTTCTGGTTTTGCTCAAGTCAAGGAAATAGTGGTTGGAAAAGTGCTGAACGATGCAACTGATAGACCTTTGGAAAATGTGAACATTGTAAATTTAAACAAGGTTATTGGAACATCTTCAAGCGAAGATGGTAGTTTCAAAATTACTGCGGCCGTAAATGATACACTGTATTTTTCATATTTGGGCTTTAAAAGTATAAGAGTTCGCGTGACGAATGACTGGTTAAAATTTGGTGATATTAAAGTGAAAATGACTGAATTGGGAATAGCGTTGGAAGAAGTTGTTTTACGGCCCGTTCAATTAACAGGTTATGTTGAAGTAGATGCTAAAACTATTCCTATTTATGATAATTATAGATACAGAATTTCTGGCTTGAGTACAGGTTATGAAGGCGGTAGCAGGCAACCGGGCGCTATAAGTAAAGTGTTGGGGTCAATTTTTAATCCGGCAGATTTCCTATATAACGTTTTTGGAAAACAACCCAAACAGATGCGAAAATTAAGACAGATGAAGACCGATGACGAAATTAGAAATTTACTTCAATCTAAATATGACCGTGAAACATTAATGGCAGTCTTGCAACTAGAAAGAGTTGATATAGACGAAATTCTAAATAAATGTAGTTATTCAAAAGACTTTATAAAAACAGCAAACGATCTTCAAATTTTGGATGCAATAAGTGGTTGTTACGAAGAATATAAAGTGTTGAATAGAAAGGATTAATGCAATTTTATTCAAATAAATTTAGCTTAAATTCGCTTCATATTTTACCTATATTTTACAATCGATATGTATAGTAAATCAATAATTATCTAACTACTTTATAAAATTAAAAAATATTTTTTATAACCATTATGTTTGGATATATTAGACTTATAGAATTCTTTGTTTGTTTTTTGTCTTTCATTTTTTTTATATAGATTTGTTCATCAACTCCCCACAAATACATCATTTAAAATTTATTTTATGAAATTTTATGCCTTTTTGTGCATTTGTATTTTTTGTGGCTTCTATTTATCAGCCCAGAATGTAACTGTTTCGCAGTTAAATAAAATGGGAGATGAAAGTATTGCCGTAGTTCAAGAAACCTTGACCAAAGGAAATTGGTATTTCTATAGCGCTGAGGATGAAACACCTAAGAAATTTGGTGTAGCAAAATTTGTTTTTGATGTACCTAATTATAAGGTGAATGAATCACTAGGCAAATATTTTATAAATTATTATTTTTCGAAAAGTGCAAATGCTACCGCGCTCGATATGGTTTTCAAAAACAACAATTTATATACAAGCTTTCTCAGCCAAATGGAGGTTTTGGGTTATAAATTAAAAGATTCAAAAACGAAAGACGGTAATATTATAAAAATTTATAAATGGAAAGGAAAGATTATAGTTGTAACAATCCCACCCAATTTTGAAAGATCAAATGTTTATAAATTCTTGTTTACAAATAACAATTCCTACCGAAAGCTAACTGACTATTGATGATGATATGGTTCATTTTTTAAAATTGTGAATCCTCTATAAAGCTGTTCTATAAAAAACAATCGTACCATTTGGTGTGAAAAAGTCATAGTAGAAAGTGCTATTTTTCCGTTTGCTCTTTTATAAACCTCTTCGCTAAAACCGTACGGACCGCCAATTACAAATGTTAGGTTTTTTAAACCACTGTTCATTTTTTTTTGCAAATAATCTGAAAAAGCAATCGAGGTGTAATTTTTTCCATTTTCATCTAATAGTATTAATTGGTCTGAATTTGTAATTCCTTTAAGTATTTCGGTTCCTTCCGCTTCTTTTTGGAGCTTTTCCGAAAGATTTTTCACATTTTTAATATCAGCAATTACTTCAAAATTAAATGAAACATAAAAGCTTAAACGTTTTATGTAATCATCCATTATTTTATGTAAATGTTGATTGTCTGTTTTACCAATTGCCAAAAGGGTTATCTTCATATTTTTCAAAAATACAAAGATATTTTAGTAGTGCTTGCACTTGTTTTGAGACGCTTCAAAATATTTCAACTATTTTAGCTATTTATTTCAAGATTATGATTTCAAAAAAACAATTCAACAAAGAAATTGATATTATAATAGCTAACGCAATACGCGAAGATGTAGGCGATGGCGATCACAGCAGTCTTGCCTGTATCCCAGAAGATGCAACCGGTACCGCAAAATTATTGGTGAAAGACAAAGGTATAATCGCAGGAATAGATTTTGCACGACAGGTTTTTGAATATGTTGATCCCGGATTGGAATTGGACATAAAAATTAAAGACGGCGAAACGGTAAAATATGGCGATATATGTTTTTACGTTTCAGGATTATCGCAGTCTATTTTAAAGGCCGAAAGATTAGTATTGAACGCAATGCAGCGTATGAGTGCGATTGCGACAAAAACCAATGAATACGTAAAACTTTTAGAAGGAACCAAAACCCAAATTTTAGATACACGAAAAACAACGCCGGGAATCCGAGCGCTTGAAAAATGGGCCGTTAAAATAGGTGGTGGCGAAAATCATCGTTTCGCTTTGTATGATATGGTAATGTTGAAAGATAACCACATAGATTTTTGTGGGGGAATTACAAAAGCCATTTCAAAAACGAAGCGTTATTTAGAGGAAAATCATTTAGATCTAAAGATTATAATTGAAGCTAGAAACCTTACGGAAATTGAAGAAATTTTAAAAAGTGAAGATGTTTACCGAATTCTAATCGACAATTTTAATTATGAAGATACTAAAAAGGCGGTACAACTTATTAATGAAAAATGCCTCACCGAAAGTAGTGGTGGAATAACGCTGGAAACGGCTAGGAAATATGCAGAATGCGGTGTAGATTTTATAAGCAGTGGCGCGCTAACACATTCGGTTCATAATTTAGACCTAAGCCTAAAAGCAGTATAATGACTAAAAAGAAGGTAGTAGATAAAGAGATAAATATTCCTATTATCCGCGACCTCATAAAATTTAGTAAGCGAATAAAATTACCAGGTTTAAATGGGCTTACGTTATATGATTTATTGGATATTTATGGCACAGGAATATTAAAAGGTACTTTTAGCTCAAGAGCTAGTAGCATTGCATATAGTTTTTTTGTGGCTTTGTTTCCTTTTCTGCTTTTACTTTTAAATCTGATTCCGTATGTGCCAATTGACGATTTCCAGACCCGTTTTTTAATATTTATTGAAAATTTTCTGCCGCCGCAAACGGCAGATTTCTTCTATCCGGTAATAGCAGATATTGCCGTAAACCCGCGTGCAGGATTACTATCTTTTGTCTTTATTTTGTCTTTATATTTATCTGCAAATGGTGTTAATGCAATTTTCAGCGCGTTCGAATATTCTTTTCACGTGACTATGAATCGTGGTTATTTTCGGCAATTTGCGGTAGCAATTATGGTCTCAATTATTCTGGCATTGTTGTTGTTATTTACCGTGAGTGTTATATTTTATATTGAATATATCATTCGAGATTTACAAAGTAGGGCATATATAAAAAATGATGTTTTTTGGATATCGGCAATGCAGGTTTTAATTTTGGTAATTATGATTTATATAATTATAGCCACACTATATTATTTTGGCACCAAGGAAGGTAAGAAATCACGGTTTTTTTCAATTGGTGCTGTAGTTTCAACAATATTATTTATGATTACAACCTATTTTTTCGGTGTCTATATAAATAATTTTTCAAGTTATAACGAGTTGTATGGTTCCATTGGAGCATTATTAATTTTGTTATTCTATATTTGGATAAATGCAAACCTACTATTGTTAGGTTTTGAACTTAACATATCAATACAAAGACTTAAAGAAAATAACATAAACAACAATAAAACCCTAAAAGTAAACAGAAATCCAAAAAACCTTAATAGATACGTATGAAAAACTTTTTATTTATCCTCGCAGCTGTATTTACAATGCAATTGAGAACAGCACAAACACAAGTTGGTGAAGCAACCTTGCCTAACAAAGTAAATTTTAATTCAGAAAATTTGATGCTTAACGGCGCTGGAATTCGTAAAAAGGCGATTGTTTTAAAGTTATATTCGGGCGGGTTGTATCTGACGAATAAATCTAACAATGCTTCATCAATATTAAATGCAGATGAAACCATGGCCATTAGATTGGTAGTTACTTCAGGTTTTGTTTCAAGTGAAGCAATGAGTGAAGCGGTTGAAGAAGGTTTCGAAGCTTCTATGAACAACAATACAAAACCATTAGCTTCAGAAATTAAAAAATTTATCGGCTTTTTTGGCGATCCTATAGTAGAAGGAGACACGTTTGACATTACCTATCAAAAAGGTAAAGGCTGTGTTGCCTATAAAAATGATAAAGAATTGGGCACAATTAGCGGAATGGCATTTAAAAAAGCTTTATTCGGAATTTGGTTGGGCAACGATCCCATAGATTCTAAATTAAAAAACGCAATGTTAGGTAAATAACCAAAGTCTTAATTTCCATTCTTAATTTTAGTTGATTTTAATGAAGTTTTTTCTTTCAATACTTTTTTTTCTACTTTTGAATAATACAGCCGTTTTTGCACAAGATATATTTGGTAAATGGAAAACGGTTGATGAAAATACAGGTGAACAGAAATCTGTTATTGAGATATACAAAAATGGAAACAAGGTTTTTGGTAAGATTATTGAAATTAAAAATCCCAATAAAAGGGATGATATCTGCGATTTGTGTACTGGAAAAGACAAAGGAAAACCACTTCAAGGTTTTGTTTTAATCAAAAATCTTGTAAAAGATGGAGATGAATATGATGATGGAGAAATTACAAATCCAAATACTGGTAAAACGTACAAGTGTTATCTTACTTTGGAAGAGCCGAACAAATTAAAAGTTCGCGGCTATATGGGTTTTTCTCTCATCGGAAGAACGCAATACTGGCTTCGGGTGGAATAGATTTTTTTGATAAATAAAACGGCTGCCATTTGGCGGCCTTTTTTGTCTCATTTTTTTTTAAATTCCTATCTATTATTCCGAAATTGTACAACCAACAAATATTCATTTTTTACCTAATCTTAATGCAGAAATTTTAATTGAATTATATAGACGTAATCTTACCGATACCGCTTAAACAAAAATTTACTTATAGCATAAGTGAAGAGAACGCCAATCTATTAAAAATAGGCTTTCGTGTTGCTGTTCCGTTCGGTAAATCTAAAGTTTATACTGCAATTGTAGTAAAAGTTCATACAAATGCGCCGGTTGGTTATGAAACTAAAGAAATAGACCAAATTTTAGATACACATCCCATTGTTACATTAATTCAATTAAAACACTGGCAATGGATGGCGACCTATTATATGTGCACATTGGGAGAAGTAATTCGCGCCGCCTTACCTTCAGCTTTTTTGTTGGAAAGTGAAACGATAATAACGCTTTCAAAAAAGATAAATACGGACGAGAGTAAATTTAGCGATGATGAATTTTTAGTTTTTGAGGCACTTCAACATCAACCAAGTCTTCATATTAATGATATTCGAAATATTCTTGATAGAAAAAATGTAGTGAGCGTTGTTCAAAGTTTGATTTCGAAGGAAATAATTTTGGTAAAAGAAGAAGTTTATGAAACCTATAAACCAAAATTTAAAAGATATATAAAATTAGCCTCAAAAAATACTTCCGAAGAAAAATTACAAGCGGTATTAGAGAAATTATCAAACGCGCCAAAACAGCGAGATGTGTTAATGACGGTTTTTATGTTACAAGCACAAACAAAAAAACCGATTGAGTTAACAGCCCTTGAAAAAGAAAGTAATGCTTCTACTTCTATTGTAAATGCTTTGATTGATAAAGGTATTTTAGAAGAATATTTTATTCAAAAAGATAGAATTGAGTATGACGGAGGGAAGGCGAGCAAGCCGAAGGGCTTAAATGAACATCAACAAATTGCTTTGCGGGAAATTGAAAATTCATTCAAAACAAATGATGTTTGTTTACTTCACGGTGTAACCTCTAGCGGGAAAACCGAAATTTATGTAAAGCTTATTGAAGAAACTTTGGCAAAGGGAATGCAAGTGCTATATATGTTGCCAGAAATTGCATTAACTACACAACTTATTACAAGGCTTCAAAATTATTTTTCAGACCGTGTTTCTGTTTATCATTCAAAATATTCGCTAAATGAGCGAGTTGAGGTGTGGAATAATTTATTGGATACTAGTTCAAAAACTTCAATATTATTGGGCGCGCGTTCGTCCTTGTTTTTGCCATTTACCAATTTGGGATTAATAATTATAGATGAAGAGCACGAGCCGTCTTTTAAACAATATAATCCTGCACCGAGATATCACGCGCGCGACAGTGCGATTGTGCTGGCAAATATTCACAAAGCCAAAGTAATTTTGGGTTCGGCAACACCAAGTTTAGAAAGTTATCACAACGCTAAAGCGGGTAAATATGGTCTGATTTCGTTAACCAAAAGATTTGGCGATGTAGTAATGCCTGAAATAGAATTGGTGGATATTAAAATCAAGCACATTAAAAAACAGATGACAGGTCATTTTAGCGATCAGTTAATTGAAGAAATTAAAAAAACGTTGGCCTTTGGTGAACAAGTTATGTTGTTTCAAAATCGCCGTGGTTTTTCTCCTATAATAGAATGTACAACGTGCGGCGTTACACCACAATGCCCCAATTGCGATGTAAGCTTAACCTATCATCAGTACAAAAACCAATTGCGTTGCCATTACTGCGGTTATCATATGGCGATGATAAAAGAATGTATAGCCTGTGGTAGCGAGACTTTAGATACGAAAGGTTTTGGAACTGAGCAAATTGAAACAGAGCTTAATACGCTTTTTCCAACTTCCAATATCGCGCGGATGGATCAAGATACAATGAAGGGAAAACACGCCTACGCAAAGATTATTGAAAAATTGGAAAATCAAGAAATTGATATTTTGGTGGGTACACAAATGTTGGCGAAAGGATTGGATTTTAGAAATATTGGTTTGGTTGGTGTAATGAATGCGGACAATCTTTTGTATTTCCCAGATTTTAGGGCGCACGAACGTAGTTATCAACTACTGCAACAAGTTTCGGGTAGGGCAGGACGTACTAAAAAACAGGGTAAAGTTTTAATACAAACCTATAATCCGCAACACCGAATTTTACAAAAGGTCTGCGAGAATGACTATGTTGGAATGTATAAAATGCAGAATGAAGAGCGTTACCAATTTAAATATCCACCATTTTATAAACTTATTCGCCTTACATTTAAACACCGAGATTTACACAAAATAGAAATGGCCGCTACTTGGTTCGCGGAAGGATTACGATTACAATTAAAAGAAAACATTTTAGGCCCAGAAGCACCACCGGTTAGCAGAATAAGGAATATGTATATTACTAATGTACTTATTAAAATCCCTAAAAAACAATCGCTGGAAAAAACCAAAAAATATATTGACAATGTACAGCGAGCTTTTAATGGAATAAAAGAATTTAGTACGGTACATTTACTAATTGATGTAGATAGCTATTAGTTACTTTCTAGCAAATCTAGCGCTTTAGAAAGTTCTTCTTTTCTATATCTGCTTATTGGAAGGCTATCTTTGCCAAGTTCAACCGTTTTGCTGTTATATTTTACAACCTTTTCAAGATTTATTATATATGATTTATGAATGCGCAAAAATTTATCGGCAGGCAAAAGGTCATTAAAAGATTTCATTGTAGAAAGTACAACCATAGAATCGTGATCCGTCACTAATTTCACGTAATCTCCAAGTGCTTCAACATAGCGCAATTCATTTAAGAAAACCTTTCTTTTTTTCAGGTTGCTTTTTACAAATATAAATTCTTCTTCTTCAAATCCTTCATCATTTTTAAGTTTGAATATTGTTTCGGCTTTATGAATAGCACTTAAAAAGCGGTTTTTGGATATTGGCTTTTGAAGAAAATCTAGCGCGTCATAATCAAATGCCTTGAAGGCATATTTAGTTTTTCCTGTAACAAAAATAACTTCCGGCTTAGATTCTAGATTATCCAAAAAATCAAAACCTGATAAAACAGGCATTTCAATGTCTAAAAATACGAGATCAATTTTATTGTCGGCTAGTCCAACTTTTGCTTCTACAGCATTATTATACTCTGCCACAAGCTTAAGAGCCGTGTGGTCTTGAATAAGTTTTACAATTGAAAGACGTTGCAATCTAGAATCGTCTACAATAATACAGCGTAATGGTTGGTCTTGCATATTTTAATAAAAGTGAAAAGTAAAACAATATTAGTAAATTATTCGATAAACGGCAACTTTTATACGTTTTTGGTAAAAGTAGATTACTAAATAAATATCCATTGTTATTTATAAAGATGGTTGACAGCCACTTTGTAAATCGAAAATAAAGTATTATTTTTGCACGCTCTTTGCAAGGCGCAGAGAAAATAACTTAATAGATTTTATATGAATCATTATGAAACTGTTTTCATCTTAAATCCCGTTTTATCTGAAGATCAGATAAAGGAAACAGTAAAGAAATACGAAGATTTTCTTGTTTCTAAAGGAGCTGAGATGATATCCAAAGAAAATTGGGGGCTAAAAAAATTAGCGTATCCTATCCAAAACAAAAAGAGTGGTTTTTACCATTTGTTTGAGTACACTGTAGAAGGTACAGCAGTACACGAGCTAGAATTAGCCTTTAAAAGAGATGAGCGTTTTATGCGTTATCTAACTGTAAGCTTAGACAAATTCGCAATTGCTTGGGCAGAAAAAAGAAGAAATCGCGAAAAAAAATCAGCATAATTATGGCAACATTACAACAACAAGCAAAAGGGAAAAAAGATGGCGAAATTCGTTATCTAACTCCGCTAAACATAGAGACCAATAAAACCAAGAAATATTGCATGTTCAAGAAATCGGGCATAAAATATGTGGATTATAAAGATGCAGACTTTCTTTTAAGGTTTATAAATGAACAAGGTAAAATTTTACCACGTAGATTAACAGGTACGTCACTTAAGTATCAACGTAAGGTTGCTGTGGCAGTTAAAAGAGCGCGTCATTTGGCACTTATGCCGTATGTAGCCGATTTATTAAAATAAAAAGCAGCGATAATTATGGAAATTATATTAAAAAAAGACGTAGAAAATCTAGGATTTACTGACGATTTAGTTACAGTAAAAAGTGGATACGGAAGAAACTTTTTAATTCCACAAGGGCACGCTTTGTTAGCTACTCCTTCAGCCAAAAAAATGCTGGCCGAAACGATGAAGCAACGTGCTTTTAAAGAAAAGAAAGCCGTAGATGAGGCTCAAAAAGTAGCTGATAAAGTTAGCGGACTAGAATTAAAAATTGTAGCAAAAACAGGTGAAGGAGACAAATTGTTTGGCTCTATAACCACTGCGGATATTGCAGAAGCTCTAGAAAAAGAAGGCGTAAGTATTGAGAAAAAGTATATTTCAGTTGCCGGCGGTAACGTGAAAAGAACTGGACAATACGAAGCAACCATTCGTTTTCATAGAAACGTAATAACATCATTTAATTTTGATGTGGTAGCGGAAGCGAAATAAAATTTTTATTATTGAATAAAAGAGTCTTTTTCTTAACTGAAAGAGGCTTTTTTTTATTTGAAAAATTGAATTTTAGTGGAAGTCGCAGTCGCAGTCAAGGACGAAACTGAAAAAAACTTTAAGTCCGATTATAATAACAAATATCCCTCATCCAAATCTCACTTCTAATATCTCAAATCTTATAAAATGAAATACGCCAGATTAAGTAAGGAACAATTTGAAGAATTACATCAAGAATTTATAAATTTTCTTGCAAGCCAATCCATTACCGCAAAGGAATGGGATGAGATTAAGAATAAAAATAGTGAAGCCGCCGAGCAAGAGTTAGATATTTTTAGCGATTTAATTTGGGAAGGTGTCTTAAACAAAGTAAAATATCTTGAACATATTTCTCCTCAGCAATTAATGCTATTTCAAATTTCTAACACTTCGATGGAATTGATAGGCATTAAAATAGAAGATACGAATATAGATATAACATCAGACTACGGTTATAAGTGGCTTCAACAGAATCTCTACGATGATTCTGTGACACTTTATACTTCTACTAAAGCAATTTCAGAAGATAGAAATAAGGATATTTTTGTGCTAATTCAGCAAGGTTCAGTTATTACAAAAGGGGATCTTTTTAAATATTTTGAAGATATTGTAAGTAATGAATAAAAAGTTGACAGTAGCAGATAACAGTTTGCAGTAAAATACAAAATGAGGTATTTTAAAAATTAAAGTTGCTGATAATATTCAAATGATACTATTATTTACTTAATACTGCGACTGCCAACTTTTTTTATTCATATCTCAAACTCTCAATTGGGTCTAATTTTGCCGCTTTTGATGCCGGATAAGATCCCGCAACTATTGCTACAATGAATGTGATAATAGTAGCCCAAATCATTGGTGTTACAGGAAGTTGAAAGCTAGATCCTAAAACCTTAGCAAAAATAAAACCGGTAATTACGCCTAAAATTATTCCCAAAATACTTCCAAATTGCCCGATTACAATTGTCTCGATAAAAAATTGTGTGGAAATTGTTGAACTTTTTGCGCCAAGCGCCTTTCTCACTCCAATTTCGCGCGTACGTTCGGTTACAGAAACCAACATAATGTTCATCAAAGCAATGGATGACCCTAAAATGGTAATTATGCTAATAATCCAAGCTGCTACTTGCAAATAGCCGGAAATTTTTCCAATTTTATTTAAAAGATCATCGCTTCGTTCTAATCCAAAATTGTTTTTTTCAATGGGATTTAAACCTCTAATATTTCTAAACGTTACAATTGCCGCATCTTGTGCTCCTTGCATCATTTCTTTATCGTCAACTTTTACACTTATAGTATAATTAATATTGGGTGCGGTAAAAATACCTCTAGCAACTTGTATAGGTATTAAAATCTTCAAATCCTGGTTGTTCCCAAAAGTTGAGCCCTTGGATTCAAGCACGCCAATTACTTTAAATTTAACACCGCGAACGCTTAATGTTTTCCCAATTGGGTTATCATTTTCAAATAAACTCTTCAAAAAATCTGAACCAATTAAACAAACATTATTATTGTTCTGTATATCAAAAACATTAAAGTTTCTTCCGTCGTCTATCTTTGTTCCTGTATTCTCAAGAAAATTTTCATTCACGCCAAAAACTTGAACTTCGGGATCTGTTTTTTTATCTTCAAACTTAACTTCTGCACCTGCCGTTCCTTGAAATGAAATAGCTGTTTTACTAAAAGGATACCTATAAAGGTCATTAAATTCCCTTACATTGGTATAATTAATTATTGGATTAACCTTTGCAACCTCGCCGCCGTTATTGCTTTGCACATCAAATTCATATTGCTGAATATTAAATGTGTTTGAACCCATAGATGCAAAACTACCGGAAATCAGACTTTCCAAAGCCTGCACAGCACTTAAAATCCCAACAAGCGCCCAAATGCCAATGCCGATAATAACAATGGTTAATATTGTCCTAAGCAACTGGCTTTTAATGGAATCGAGGGCTATACGTACATTTTCCCGAAATAATGAGAACATATTTATTTTTGGTTTACAACCATTAGACTGTTAAACTGCGATAAAGTTACTATTAATTAAGATATTTGCATTTTAAATTAAATTTTGATTTTCAAATAATGAAACCTAGTATTCCCAAAGGCACGCGCGATTTTTCACCCGAAGAAGTAGCAAAACGAAATTATATTTTCGAAATAATTAAAAATTGTTTTAAACTTTTCGGCTTTCAACCCATAGAAACGCCATCGTTTGAAAATAGTGAAACATTGATGGGAAAATATGGTGATGAAGGAGATAGGTTGATATTTAAAATTTTGAATAGTGGTGATTTTTTGAGCAAAGTTGATGTTAGTCTTTTTTCACAAAAAGATAGTTTAAAATTAACATCTTCAATTTCAGAAAAAGCCCTCCGTTACGATCTTACAGTACCGTTTGCGAGATATGTAGTGCAGCACCAAAACGAAATTAATTTTCCGTTTAAGCGGTATCAAATGCAACCTGTTTGGCGAGCAGATAGACCGCAAAAAGGACGCTTCAGAGAGTTTTTTCAATGTGATGCAGATGTTGTTGGTAGCACTTCACTTTGGCAGGAAGTTGAGTTAATTCAATTATATGATTCCGTTTTTTCAAAGTTGAAACTTGAAGGTGTGAAAATCAAAATAAACAACCGAAAAATTTTAAGCGGAATTGCTGAAGTAATTGGGGCTGAAGATAAATTG
This sequence comes from Aequorivita sp., assembly GCA_965219125.1. GTDB lineage: Bacteria > Bacteroidota > Bacteroidia > Flavobacteriales > Flavobacteriaceae > JBBSOK01. Next base: position 868,122 of record CBDCMO010000002.1, on the reverse strand, counting down.
ATAGATTTTACTGTCGCTCTCGATAAATTGGATAAAATTGGCGAAGAAGGCGTTAAAAAAGAAATGCGCGAAAAGGGAATTGATGAAAACGCACTCTTAAAATTGCACCCCTTATTTTCTTTTAAAGGCAGTAATGAAGATAAATTAAATTTTTTGTCCGCATTATTGAATTCATCTGAAATAGGAATGAAAGGCATTTCAGAATTGAAATTTATAAATGAAGCGATTGAAAAATTATCTTTAAAAAGTGTATCCTTAGAGATAGATGTTACGTTGGCAAGAGGCCTTAATTATTACACAGGCGCAATTTTTGAAGTTGCGGCGCCCGAAAATGTTAGTATGGGAAGTATTGGTGGCGGTGGGCGTTATGATGATCTTACAGGTATTTTTGGTCTTAAGGATGTGAGTGGAGTCGGTATTTCTTTTGGTTTAGATCGTATTTATTTGGTTTTAGAAGAACTTAATCTATTTCCCGAAACCATTTTAGAAAGCACAAAAATCTTATTCCTTAATTTTGGAGAATCTGAATCTTTGTACGCAATCCAAGCAATTACCAAATTGCGAGACAAGAATATTACAACCGAACTTTACCCAGATAATACAAAAATGGGCAAACAAATGGGCTATGCAGATAAACGGGATATCCCATTTGTAATTTTAGCTGGAGAAAAAGAAATAGCTGGAAATGTTTATACACTTAAAAACATGAAAAGTGGAGAACAGCAAACTATAAATTTGGAGGAATTGATTAAAAAACTTGCTTAAACGTAGTTTTAAAAAAGAATGGTAAAACTTGCTCCAAACGATATTGTTATTATCTTTGCAACCTCAAAAAAAGTATGGCGAGGTAGCTCAGTTGGTTAGAGCGTCGGATTCATAACCCGGAGGTCGCGGGATCGTGCCCCGCTCTCGCTACAAATTTTAAAGGCTGATTGTTAAAACAATCAGCCTTTTTTATTTCAGAAGAAAAATTCTTTAATTCTTGATTTCAACTATTATTAAGTCAATTTTGATACAATATCGTTTAGTTGCATTGCTCTTTTTCAATTAAAAATTAAGATAGATTTACATTGGTAGAGCGATTAAATTATGCAATCCTTAAATAATTCAAATAATATTTTTAACTGATTGAACAGCCAAAACTTTTTCGATTTTACATATTACAATCAAACTTTTATCTATATATTGGGCATCAACTAACAAACAAGATATGGAAGAGAAAATTAAATACGAAATGGAATTTCCGATACAGGTTTCCCCTTCGTTGCTATATACCTATATTTCTACGCCCTCGGGAATGTCAGAATGGTATGCCGATAATGTTAACAGTCGTGGCGAATTTTACACCTTTATTTGGGCTCAAAGCGAAGAACAGGCAAAATTATTAGGTAAAAAAAGTCCGGAACGCATCAAATTTAGATGGATTGAAGATGAAGGAACAGATTATTATTTTGAAATGAGAATTCAAGTAGATGAAATTACAAAAGACGTTTCCCTTATGGTTACAGATTATGCGGAAGAAGATGAAGTTGAAGAAGGTAAAATGTTGTGGGAAAATATGATTTCAAACCTAAAACAAGTATTAGGTTCATCATAATCTTTGCAATTATTTGCTACATTAATGTATCTCTGAAACTTTAAAAACCTATATAGAATAGTATATTTGCACCGTTCAAATTAAAATTGAACGGTTTTTTTTATGGTAAATTTTAATGGCACATTACTTTCAGATAATGAAAATTTTTTAAATTCCCAAAACCGTGGTTTAAGTTATGGTGATGCGGTTTTTGAAACAATGCGATTTTCTGGCGGAAAAATATATTTTTGGGAAGATCATTATTTTAGATTAATGGCCAATATGCGTATTTTAAGAATGGAAATCCCAATGAGTTTTACGCCAGAATTTTTGGAGGACGAAATTAAAAAAACCATTACATATTCCGAAAATCTTCAAAACGCGTTCAGATTAAAACTGCAAATTTGGCGTAAAGATGGAGGAAAATACACACCAAAAACCAATGAGGTTGATTTTGCCATTTCATTTGAAAAGCTTGAAACGCCTTTTTATACGCTAAATGAACACCACTATGAAGTTGAACTTTTTAAAGATCATTATGTAAATTCTGGATTGCTTTCAACTTTAAAAACCAACAACAAAATAATCAATGTTTTGGGAAGCATTTATGCTACTGAAAATGAATATGAAAATTGTTTGCTTTTAAATGAAAATAAGATGGTTGTTGAAGCATTACAAGCAAATCTATTTATAGTAAATGGTTATAAAATTAAAACGCCACCACTTGAAGATGGTTGCTTAAATGGTATTTTAAGATTACAAATACTTTCAATTTTAGCGCAATTGCCAGATTATTTTATTGAAATAGAATCGATAACACCTTTTGAGTTGCAGAAAGCGGATGAAATGTTTTTGACCAATACAATAATGGGAATTCAACCAATTACGAAATATCGAAAAAAAGAATATAAGAATAAAATTGCCAAGGAATTGCTGGCAAAGCTTAATTTAAAAGCAAGATTAGGTTAATTAAAATGGGGGTTTTCTGGAGCATTGGACCATAAAAGGTAATCGCCGCCAAACTCAATCATTTTTTCTTTCCAAAAATCATCATAGCCTTTTCCAATTATTTTGTTTTTATAGGTGTTTGGTGCAACAACCCAGCTATTTACCCTTAATTCTTGCTCTAGTTGAGCACTTTCCCAACCACTGTAACCAAGAAAAAACCGAATTTGAGAATCATTTAATTGATTGTTATTAAGCATTTCGCTTATTGCACTAAAATCTCCACCCCAATAAATTCCATTTGAAATTTCTATGCTGTCCGGAATTAGTTCTGGAATACAATGTATGAAGTAAAGATTGTCCTGTTCTACAGGTCCGCCATTATAGACGGGCAAATTGCAAGTTACCTCTGGTAAAAAATCATTCAATCTATATTCAAGAGGTTTGTTCAGTATAAAACCTACAGAGCCTTCATTGTTGTATTCGGCTAATAAGACAACGGATCTGTTGAATGAAACATCGCCAATTATAGATGGCTCGGCAACTAATAGAACTCCTTTTTCAGGTTTTAGGGTGGTCATAATTTCAGTTATGACAATAAATCTAAGTTAATCTATGGAATCTTGCAACAAAGTTGATAATTATTTGCCAAAATTGCATAAAAAAAGACCGCTTTCAACCAAGAAAACAGTCTTTAATCGTATAAATTGGTGTGTTACAGTTAGTTTACACTTCCTTGTAACTCAGAGCCAGCTTTAAATTTTACTACATTTTTTGCAGCAATTTTAATAGTTTTGCCTGTTTGTGGGTTTCTACCTTCTCTTGCAGCTCTTTTAGATACTGACCAAGAACCGAAGCCTACTAAAGACACTCTGTTTCCATTTTTAAGAGACGATTCTACATTTCCTAAGAAAGACTCTAATGCTTTTTTTGCTGATGCTTTTGTAACGCCAGCATCTGCTGCCATTGCATCAATTAAATCTGATTTGTTCATAATTGTTTTTAAATTTGATTTGTTGGTTAAACTTCTATGAAATTGCTTTACAAATTTAAAAGGAATATCGGTTCATGCAAGCAATGGCGCACTAAATCGGCATTTTTGTTAATAACTTTGAAGCTTTGTTGATAATGTTGCCTTATTTTAGGGGGAATTTAAGAAGTTGAGCAATAACAAGGGTTTACGTAAAATGAAGTCGTTCCGGAAAACTATAGCCATTTAATAACTCACTAATTTTCATTCTGCGCTTCCCGGGAAGTTGCAATTCCTTAATTGAAATTATACCACCAGCCAAATAAACCTCCAGTGACTTTTTTGAAATATTAATTTTGCCTATTCCGTGAGATTTAGAATCTTCCGCAGGGATATTTAATTTTTCAACTTCATAAATTTTCATTTTAACTTCGTTGTTTTCTTCATCGATAAACGTAGTCCAAGCACACGGATACGGCGATAAACCTCTTATAAAAGCATCAATTTTTTCTGCGTTGTTGTTCCAATTTATTTTTGTGTTTTCGGGAGTAAGTTTTTCAGCCTTATTCAATGGAATTTCAACTTCTAATCGTTGCTTTTTAGTGGTTGCATTGCCGCTTGCAATTAAATTTACGGTTTTTAAAACTAGTTGAGCGCCCGAAATCATCAATTTGTCGTGAAGGCTTTCAGCATTTTCGAATGCTGTAATTTCTGTTTCAGATTGAAGTATAATTTGGCCAGTATCAATCTTTTCATCAATAAAGAAGGTGGTTACGCCCGTTTTGTTTTCACAATTAATGATTGCCCAATTTATGGGAGCTGCGCCGCGATATTGCGGTAGGAGCGATGCGTGAAGATTAAACGTACCTAATTTTGGCATTTGCCACACTACTTTTGGTAACATTCTAAAAGCGACTACAATTTGCACATCGGCATCCAAATTCTTTAGTTCGCTTAAAAACGATTTGTTTTTTAAGTTATTGGGTTGTAATATTTTTATGTTATGTTGCAACGCAAATTCCTTAATCGAACTCATTTGAACTTTCCTGCCGCGTCCAGCTTGTCTGTCTGGTGCTGTAATTACGCCAACAATATTTTTTTTCTCTTCAACCAATTTTTTTAGAACACCCACAGCAAAATCTGGCGTGCCCATAAAAACTATTTTTAAATTTTCATTCATGTTAATATGTATATAAATCGATTTTAAACGGTGTAATATTTATTTCGGACATTCAATTTTATCTTTTTGTTATCCAATAAAACCTGCAAACTTTGAATAATTCTATTTTCGGGATAATTTAATTTTGAAACTATTTCCCTAGAATTCATTTCATTTTCTTCCAATATATTTAAAATATCTGAAGTTATAGTCTTCAGATTAACTCCAACAGAATTATGGGCTTTTGCGACACAAACTGAACAAATTCCGCAATAACTTGCATTATTATCCCCAAAATATTTAACTAATTGAACGCTTCGGCATTCATCGGTATTTGACAAATAGTTTAAAACAGCTTTTACTTGTGCTTTTTTCTTCTCATTAATTAATTCAACTTCTTTTGAAAGTACATTAATTGTACGGTCATCTTCACGCGGTTGGATAAATGTGATTGTTGAATCTGTAACGCGCAACGACATTTCAATTAGATTATCGCGCTCCAATTTTTTGAGAACATCAATAATTGCAATAGTTGATTGGCTTGTTTTTGAAGCAACAAGTTCTAAATTAATAAATACTGGACCTTCAAAAATACCACTATATAATCTTAATATAGTTTTGGTAATTATTGATAATTTGGCGTTGCTGGCAATATAGGTGAGCAGCTGATTGGAAGGCACAATAAAATGCACCTTGGATTTTTGTCCAAATTCCTGCGAAAGTTTTACAACCCCCAATCTGTCCAATGTTTGCAAACCATTATATGTCTGCAATGAATTCAAACTATATTGTTTGCAAAATTCGGTAAAATTAAAACTATGCTCGCTAAAACGACCTTCTCCGTATGGGATTTGAAAGTAGTTATTTATATTTTTATATAGTTGCTTTAGGCTTTTTGGAGTAGCCAAAGTTTCAATAAATTGACTTTTTACCAATTGCGTATCATATTCAGAAAAAAGAATAATTGATTGGGCATATTCACCATCGCGACCGGCTCTTCCAGCTTCTTGAAAATAACTTTCCAAGTTTTCGGGGAGTTGAATATGTATAACTTGCCTAACATCTGCTTTGTCAATTCCCATTCCAAATGCGCTTGTTGCTACAATCACTTTATCTCGGCCACTTTGCCAATTGGCCAACTTATCTCTCTTTTCTACAGCGGAAAGTCCGCCGTGGTAAAAAGTACTACTTACGCCCATTGCATTTAAATGGTTACAAGTTTCAACAGTACTTTGGCGGCTTCTTGTATATATTATAGTAGAACCTTCCGATTTTTTTACTATTTGACCAATACGGTAAAGTTTATCAGTTTCTTCAATTACTTGATAGGATATGTTGTTTCTAACAAAGCTTTTTGTAAAGATTGCGGGCATTTCCAGTTTGAGCTCGGCAATAGTATCTGTAAGAACTTCAGGCGTTGCGGTTGCCGTTAATGCAATAATTGGAACTAGCGGATGCATTTCTCTCAAGAAAGTAATGTTTTTGTATGAAGGTCTAAAATCATTTCCCCATTGTGAGATACAATGCGCCTCATCAACAGCAATAAGGTTTACCGTCATTTGCCGAATACAATTTTGTACTAATTCTTGTTGAAGTCTTTCGGGCGAAATGTATAGAAATTTATAATTGCCGTACATTGCATTATCCAAAATACCATTTACCTCGTCAAAACGAAGACCACCACTTAATTGTAAAGCCTTTATTCCTTTGCTTCTTAAACTAGTAACTTGATCTGTCATTAGCGCCACCAATGGTGAAACTACAATACAAATACCATCTTTTACGAGTGCAGGAATTTGAAAACAAATAGATTTACCGCCACCTGTTGGCAAAAGCGCAACGGTATCAAGATCATTTAAAACTGAATTTATAATATCTTCCTGTAAAGGCCTAAACGATGTAAAGCCCCAATATTCAGTAAGAATTTGAATTGGACTTTTCAAATTATAGGTTTAACTATGTGCGGTTATAAATTTTATTCTTTCTTCAATATTGCCGATTGGCACTAAAATTACATCGTAGCCATATTTTTCATATTCGGTTTTTAAGTAGCCAAAAATCTGCTCTGCTTCTTCGTAACTTTCGTAACGTTCATTATCTGTAGCATAAATTTTTTCCCAAGGTGGCAACATAAATATTTTGTCATATTTATATTTTTCGCACATTTCAGAAAAAAGTTTGGGATAACTTAATTCAATGTACTCCATATATGCGGTAACATCTGGCATGCCACGATCAAAATAAACGATTTCACTTTTTAAATCTTCAGCTTTTTCAAATTGTTTAAGTCTGCCTTCTATCAGTTTTTCACTAAAAAGTACGGCATTCGTTAAAAAAAGTTGATCTATTCCATCTCTCTTAGCTTCAAGTGTAATTTGCCGCGAAATTTCATGCAAAACAGTTTTACCTGCTTGCTCTAAACTATGCACTAAAGTTGTTTTTCCCGAACCTGGACCGCCAGCAATTACAATTCGTTTTATTTTCAAAAGGTATTATTTTTATACAAATAACGTAAATAATAATTGATGCCGAAAACCTATCTTTGTGTTTAAACATTTTAAATAGCAATCAAATTATTTATGGAAGAAGAGAAAAAAGAAGTTGAGTTTTATGATAGATTGCGCAACCAGCTTGAGCAGGACACCAATTGGCCAAGCGAATATTTATTTAAATTTATAGTACCATCTTCCCTTGAGAAAATTGCTGAAATAACGGCTATATTTGATAAACAAAAGGCAGATATTACAATGCGAGATTCTTCAAAAGGTACTTATACCAGTTTTTCAATTAGAACTCAAATGGAATCTCCCGATGCCGTAATTTCAAAATATCTTGAAGTTTCAAAGGTTGAAGGTGTTATTTCATTATAATTTCATTATTTTGCGGGCAGCTAATTCTTCAGCAAACATTATTTCTTAAAACTACATATGATTTTAATTGACGATATAGAATATAATACCGAGCGTCCCAAACTTATTATTCCAGAATACGGCCGCCATCTCCAAAAAATGGTAGACCAAGCTGTTGAGCTTGAAGATAGGCCGGAACGTAACAAAATGGCGAAGGGAATAATTGCAGTAATGGGCAATCTAAATCCACATTTGCGTGACGTACCAGATTTTCAACATATGCTTTGGGACCAACTTTTTATAATTTCAGATTTTAAGTTGGATGTAGATTCTCCGTATCCAATACCTTCAAGAGAGGAACTAATGGAAAGACCTGCAAAGCTGGATTATCCTCAAAATTACCCTCGTTACAGGTTTTATGGCAATAACATTAAAAGAATGATTGATGTTGCCGTAGGTTGGGAGGAAGGCGAAAAGAAGGACGGTCTTATACTTACCATTGCCAACCATATGAAGAAATGTTTTTTGAATTGGAATAAGGATACAGTTGAAGATGACGTAATTTTTAATCATCTGTTCGAACTCTCGGAAGGTAAGATTAATTTGAAAAATAGTGACGAAGATCTTTCTGCGGCAGCTGCATTGTTGAAAAACAAGAAACGTTTCAATACAAACTCTACTTCAAATACAAAGAAAACTCACAAAAGCAATAGCAACAACCGAAATAGAAAACGATACTAAATAACCGAGTCATTATTGTATGGGAACTTTTCAAATTGAAGGCGGCCACCAACTAAAGGGTGAAATACATCCGCAAGGCGCAAAAAACGAAGCACTACAAATACTTTGTGCCGTTCTACTTACTCCGGAAGAGGTAATTATTGAGAACATTCCAGATATTTTGGATGTTAATAAACTTATTGGCATTTTAGGAAATCTTGGCGTAAAAATCCAAAAACTTGGCAAAGGTAAATACGCTTTTAAGGCAGACGATTTAAAATTAGATTATCTAGAATCAGAATTATTCAAACAAGAAGGAAGCTCACTTCGAGGTTCCATTATGATTGTTGGCCCTTTATTGGGCAGATTTGGGAAAGGTTACATTCCAAGACCCGGCGGCGATAAGATTGGAAGAAGAAGACTGGATACCCATTTTGAAGGTTTTATAAATCTTGGCGCAAAATTTAGATACAATAAAGAAGAGCGCTTTTACGGAGTAGAAGCTCCAAAAGGTTTAACAGGCGCTTACATGCTTTTGGACCAAGCTTCGGTTACTGGAACCGCAAATATTGTAATGGCTGCAGTATTGGCAAAAGGTACAACAACCATTTACAATGCCGCTTGCGAACCCTATTTACAGCAACTTTGCAAGATGTTGAACTCGATGGGCGCAAAAATTAAAGGTGTTGGGTCTAACCTTTTATATATTGAAGGAGTTTTAAAATTGGGTGGTTGCACGCACCGAGTTTTACCAGATATGATTGAAATTGGCAGCTGGATTGGACTTGCGGCAATGACCAAAAGTGAAATTACAATAAAGGATGTAAGTTGGGAAAATTTAGGATTAATTCCTGAAGCCTTTCGTAAACTTGGGATTAAACTTGAAAAAAGAGGAGATGATATTTTTATTCCGCATCAAAAAAGCTATGAAATTCAAGGTTATATTGACGGATCTATCCTTACAGTATCCGACGCACCTTGGCCAGGTTTTACGCCAGATTTGCTTTCAATTGTTTTAGTAGTTTGTACGCAGGCAAAAGGCAGTGTTCTTATACATCAAAAAATGTTTGAGAGTCGTTTGTTTTTTGTGGATAAATTAATTGATATGGGCGCGAAAATTATTCTTTGCGATCCGCACCGGGCAACCGTAATTGGCCATAATTTTGAATCTCAGCTTAAAGCAACTACAATGGTTTCTCCAGATATTCGGGCTGGTATTTCGTTGCTTATCGCAGCCTTATCTGCAACTGGAACAAGTATAATTCACAATATTGAACAAATTGATAGAGGTTACGAAAATATAGATACAAGACTTAGAGCAATAGGAGCGAAGATTGTTAGGTTAGATTCTTAGGAAGTTTAGATATTTTAAATTTTTAAATACTTAGAGATCAAAAAAAATCAATTTTTTTTTACACTTTTTAATAATTACTTAAACTGCGACTGCCAACTTTTTAAGCCTTTCTACTTTTATTAATCTCATCCTGTAATTTACGACGCAATATTTGTTCGCGTTCTAAGGCATTTTGGCGATATTCCTCAAGTTCAATTTCTGTTTCAACCAACTTCAACTCTGCATTTTTTGTTATTTTATTCGTATTTAAATATTTGTAGAATAAAAATGCGGCGGCTAAAAATAAAATTAGGATGATTGAAAACATTAAAGTGGTATATGTAGATTTCTGTGTGTTAATTCCAAAAACTTCTATTCCTTCTTCTTTCTCCTTTGCCTTTACAAGATTTTGCTGAGTGTTTTGCAGATTTAATCGCAACGAATCTGAAATTGCTTGACGCTGCTGAAGTTCACTTTGCTGCGTGAATAGTTTGTTTTCTAAAATCTTAATTGAATCATTTATATTTTTTCTTAAAAATGCTATTTGCGTTTTTTTGATATTCTTATATTCCATATAACTCGGACTATTATCAAAAACCTCAATCATCTGATTTTGTAAGGTATTTTTTCTAATTTGAATACTGTCCTGAGCAAAAATGGTAGAAGTGAAAATAAAAAAAATTGCAATAGCTGTCAAAAAATGCTTCATAATTAAAAATTGGATGGGTATAAAGTATAACGCGCAAGATGGGAAAATTGTGCTATCCTAAAAAGCAATTCACAATAATTAAAAGATTTTTAACTATTTGGTAGGAATAAAATATTCTAAAATTGGAATTTTAAAAGAAGTTAGTTTAGGTTGCTATTTAAGAAACTGCCGCTTTATAAACCGTCAAACAACGTTCTCTCGCTTCTTTGTGATCAACCATTTTCTCTGGGTATTTGTCAGTTTCAAATTCTTTTACCCAATGTTTTATATAACCGTAATTTTTATCAAATCTTTCAATCTGCGTAGTTGGATTAAAAATTCTGAAATATGGGGCAGCGTCAACGCCACTTCCGGCGCCCCATTGCCAATTGCCCACGTTGCTGGATTGTTCATAATCTAATAATTTTTCAGCAAAATAAGCCTCGCCCCAGCGCCAATCTATCAAAAGATGTTTGCATAAAAAACTGTTTACGACCATTCGTACGCGATTGTGCATATAACCTGTTTCATTAAGCTGTCTCATTCCAGCATCAACCAATGGATATCCGGTTTTCCCTTCTTTCCATTTTTCGAATTCCGCTTTATTATTTCGCCATTCAATTCTATCATATTTTTTTTTGAAAGAATTATTAACTGTTTCTGGAAAATGCCATAAAATCTGCATAAAAAATTCGCGCCAAATTAACTCTTGCCAAAAAATTTCATTCTTTTCTGAAATAGCTTTTTTAATCATTTTCCGAATGCTCACGGTACCAAAACGAAGATGTGGTCCTAAATGTGATGTGCCATTAATTGAAGGAATATTTCTAGTTTTTTCATAATCTTGAATTAAAGTGGGAGTGACATTATAATCTGGAATTCCTATTTTAGATTTTTTAAAACCGATATCTGCCAAACTTAAATTTGGTAATCGCATATTTTTATAAAGATTATCGAGATGCTGACTTGTGTAATATATCTTCAAATCTTTTTCTTCATCAAAGGTTGCTTTCCAAGTTTTCATGTAAGGTGTGTAAACCAAATACGGATTTCCATCGGCTTTTACCACTTCGCTTTTTTCAAAAATAACTTGGTCTTTATATGTGTAAAATCCAATATCTTTTGACTTTAGAAATTTTTCAATGTTTTCATCACGTTCTTTTGCATAAGGTTCATAATCGTGATTGGTAATTACATTCTGAACATTATATTCTGAAATTATGTTTTTGAATATTTCTTCAGGTTTACCGTGAAACATTGCCAGACTACAATCATTTTCTTGAAGTTCTTCCCGCATTTTTTGAAGCGTTTCAAAAATGAAAGTAACGCGAGCATCATCTTTGGGCAATTCTCCCAAAATTTCTGAATCAAATATAAAAATCGGTAAAACGGGGAATTTTCCGTGTAAAGCTTTGTAAAATCCTACGTTGTCATCCAATCGTAAATCTCTTCGAAACCAGAATATATTTACTTTTTCAGCCATTATTTTGTGTTAAGTGTAGACATTCCACCATCAACCCCAAAAACCTGTCCGGTAATCCAACTAGATTTTTCATTTAATAAAAAGCAAGCCATATCAGCAATGTCATTAACTGTACCAACACGATGCATTGGATGTCTTTCGCCCATTTTCTCTTTCTTTTCAACACTTGAAAGTAATTTTTCTGCTAACGGCGTATCCGTTAAAGATGGCGCGATAACATTTACCCTAAAACTTGGCGCGTATTCTGCCGCGAGGGCTTTTGCGAATCCTTCTATCGCTCCTTTTGCGGCGGCAACACTGGTGTGAAATGGCATTCCCACCTTTACGGCAACTGTGCTAAAGAAAACCAAACTTGCTTGTTCAGATTTTTTCAATCTCGGTAATAATGCGTGAACAACCCTTACCAAACCCATAAAATTGATGTCCAAATCATCTTGAAAAGTTTTAATACTCATCATTTTAAAAGGTTTTAAGTTGATGCTTCCGGGACAATAAACAAACCCATCAATAAATTCGGGTAATTCTTTTTCAGAAATAGCATCTTCTAAAACGTTGAATTCAATATAATTAATTTCATCATCTTCATCTTCGTTTGTTCGGCTTGCAACATAAATATTATTTTCAGATTTCAAATTGTCGGCAATGGCTTTGCCAATGCCGCGACTACCACCAATTAGAAGAATATTTTTTTTCATAAATTTAATTTGTATGAGTTCATTAATAAGAATTAAATATAATTTTATTCATAAATTAATATTTGCCGAACATTTCTTCAAGTACTTTTCTTCTATGTTCAAAAATTTCGTCAAGTTTCGGTTTTACCAAAAATGGATGCACCATTTGTCCTAAAATTCCGAAAGGGATTTTATAATGCAACAAATCTTCCATTTCAACACCGCCATCAATTTCCTTTAAAAAATGTTTGTGGTGCCAAAGTGAATATGGGCCAAAACGCTGTTCATCTACAAAATATTCGCCATCTTCTACGTGGGTAATTTCAGTAACCCATTTGGTTTTTATTCCCAAAATAGGTGTGACTATATATTGTATAATCTGGCCTGCGTACATTCCTCTATCTGCGCCGCCAATTATATCAAAACCCATATAATCTGGGGTAATTTTTTTAAGATTTTTAGGGTCTGAAAGAAATTGCCAAGCTTCAGCTTTTGAAATTGGTAAATTTTGCTTTGCGTGTAATGTATATATTTTCATAGAAATTTTTTAATTGAAAATGCTGCCTATTTTCTGAAGGTTAATTTCCCATTCATTCTATTTAGTCTATAAACACTATCACTCACAACTTTCCGTCTTAACTTACTGAAAGACAATTTTTTGATAATTTTGAACATGATTTTGCTTTTTCGTAAAGTTAACATTTGTTTTATGATTGGGCATATATCTTAAACAAAAAATTAACAACTCAACAAATCTAAATTTCAATTCCTTAAAATATCCTAAAAATGAATATTCAATTGATGAATTTAATTTGACAACTTTTAAATATTTATGTAACTATCTAACTGAATGAATGTTATTTATAAAATATATTTAAGAATTTGTTAACGAATGACGAAAGGCTGTGTTGTATATTTGAAAAAATCATAAAAACGAAACAACAACAATGAAAAAATCTATTTTATTTATTTGTGCAATTGCACTTTCAGTAGGATTGAGCGCACAAATTGCTACACCACAACCAAGCCCATTTCAAAAAATTGAACAAAAAGTTGGTCTTACCGATGTAACTTTAGAATACAGCAGACCTTCAATGAAAGGCCGCACAATTATGGGCGATTTGGTTCCTTTCGGTCAAGTTTGGAGAACCGGCGCAAATGCAAATACTAAAATTACTTTTAGTGATGATGTTGAAGTTGGAGGCAAAACCCTAAAAGCCGGTACATACGCAATATATACAAAACCAATGGCAACGGAATGGGAAGTTATGTTTTACACAGACGCCACAAATTGGGGAAATCCAGAAAAATGGGATGAAAGCAAAGTTGCGGCAAAAGTTACCGTTCCCGCAGTTCCAATGAATACAAAAGTTGAAACCTTTACAATGACATTTGACGATATTACTAGCGATTCTGCCCAATTGGGAATTCTCTGGGAGAAAACATATGTTGATGTACCATTTAAAGTGATGACAGATAAAACAGTGACTGCAAATATTGAAAAAGCCTTGAACGGTCCATCGGCTGGTGATTATTATTCTTCTGCTGTTTATTATTTAGAAAGTGGTAAAGATATTAAGCAAGCAAAAACGTGGATGGATAAAGCAATGTCTATGAGCAAAGAGCCGGCATTTTATCAGTTAAGACAACAATCTTTAATCTACGCAAAATCGGGAGATAAAAAGGGAGCGATTGAGCTTGCAAAAAAATCTATGGCGTTGGCAAAAGAAAAAGGTAATATGGATTATGTAGCCTTAAATGAAAAGTCTTTAAAAGAGTGGGGCGCAATGTAAATTGGTGTCTTTCCATTAAATGAAAAGCCAAATTCAAGTTTTTGAATTTGGTTTTTTTGATTTAAATGTTCATAACAACAATTTCTGCTCTCGCCCAAATACGTATGGGTATAATACTTGTACCAATTCCTTTGGAAATATACATAGGTAAATTTCTGATTTTATACCAACCTTTTAGAAAAGGGCCGCTTCCTCTTGGCGTTATGGGAGCAAAACCAAAAAATGTAATTTGACCACCGTGGGTATGTCCAGATAAAACGAGATTAATTTTGGTTTCTCTTTGTAGCATAGAAATTGTATTGGTATATTCTGGGCAATGATTGAGTAAAATATTGTTTTTTGAAGGTTTCAAATTTTCTTTTGCTTTCTCAAAATCTGCATTTCCGCCAATATAATCATCAATGCCAATAATGTTTAAACTTCTATTCTCAAGTTGTAGATACCTATTTTCGTTAATTAAAAGCTCACAATTATTCTTTGAATACGTTTTTCGCAAAAATTCAATATTCACATTTCCCCAATACTCCCAATTTCCAAGTATTGCAAATTTCTTAATGGAATTATCAACTAACATTAAAAAACTATCTAATAATGCTATGTTTTCAGTTTTATCAACCGAATCACCTGTTATAAATATTAAATGAGGTTTTAAACTATTTATTTTCCGAGCAATAGATTTATGAAAGGAGTACAATTTATCTATGTGCAGATCTGAAATTTGGATTATTTTTATCTTATCGAATTCCGAAGTTGAAATGTCAAAATAATTCCAGTCAATCATATATTTTTCAAACCAAAGAGAATCTAAAAGTAAAACACCAATTGAAGAAAGGGTTGTTGCTTTAATAAATTTTCTTCGACTGATTTTTTTGAAATTCAAAAATTTTAAAATTGTAGATTATAATTGTAGATTATATAGGCAACTCAACCTCTTTGTCAGTTTCATCATTTCCAATTATTGCCTGCGCCATAAATGCAATAAACATTACGATTGCACAACCAACCACATTTAGCCATAAATAGGGCATTGCATCAATATACCAAAGGAAAATTATTATTCCTTGCGTAATTAGTGCGGCGACGAATACTGCTGTGCTTTTTACGTATTTTATAAAGAACGCCAAAAGGAAAATTCCCAAAACATTTCCATAGAAAATGGAACCGATTATATTTACCAATTGTATCAAATTGTCAAAAAGATTGGCAACGCAGGCAACGCAAATGGCAATACAGCCCCATAAAAGTGTAAACCATCGCGAGGCTTTTACGTAATGTTTATCTGTTTTGTCGTGCACATTTCGCTTATATAAATCTATCGCAGTTGTAGAGCCTAGTGCATTTAATTCCGAAGCGGTTGAAGACATCGCAGCGCTTAAAATTACCGCCAATAAAAGACCGATTAATCCGCGCGGTAAATTGTTTAAAATAAAATGTATAAAAACATAATCTTTATCATTAGTTTCTGCATTCGGATTTGCCTTTGAAATCAATACAACCGCCTTTTCCCGAAGTGCGTCTTCTTCTTTATTTATTGAAACTATTTCTTTCAACAAAATTTCCTTTTCGGCTGCATCATCAGATTTTCCGTATGAAATTTGATTTTTAGCTTTAGTTTTATCAAGTTCATTTTTCTTAAACTCCAAAACCTGATAATCGTCCGCGTAAATAGATTTTTTCACATCTTTTACGGCGGAAGGATTGAAGTTAACCGGCGACGCGTTAAACTGATAAAACACAAAAACCATTACACCAATTAGCAAAATAAAAAATTGCATTGGCACTTTTAAGAGTCCGTTGAAGATTAATCCCATTTGGCTTTGCTTAACCGATTTTCCCGAAAGATAGCGCTGTACTTGGCTTTGATCTGTTCCAAAATACGAGAGGGCCAAAAATGTTCCGCCAATTATCCCACTCCAAAAAGTGTAGCGATTATCAAAGTCAAAAGAAAAATCGAGGATATCCATTTTTCCATTTGCCCCTGCAATTTCAAGCGCTTTTGTAAATGTTATGTCTAATGGTAAATAATTCAAAATAATTAAAAACGCTAAAAGCATTCCTAAAAATATAACAAACATTTGCTGTTTTTGGGTAACGTTCACCGCTCTTGTTCCGCCGCTAACTGTATAAATTATTACTGCGACGCCAATTATTATATTCAGATAAATAAGATTCCATCCCAAAACTGCTGAAAGAATTATTGATGGTGCAAAAATGGTAATGCCAGCTGCAAGTCCACGTTGAATTAGAAAAAGTATTGCAGTAAGCGTTCGTGTTTTTAAATCGAAACGGGTTTCGAGATATTCGTAAGCCGTAAAAACATTGAGTCTGTGATAAATTGGAATGAAAACCAAGCAAATAATAACCATTGCAATTGGTAGCCCAAAATAAAATTGAACAAAACCCATGCCATCGTGAAAAGCTTGTCCGGGCGTTGAAAGAAACGTAATGGCGCTGGCTTGCGTAGCCATAACGCTAAGACCAATTGTCCACCAACGCGAGTTGTTACCGCCTTTTAAATAGTCTGTAACATCTTTGTGACCGCGCGCTTTAATTGTGCCGTAAAGCACTATAAAAACCAAAGCCGAAATTAGAATAATCCAATCTATCTGTGCCATATTATGCGAAGTGCTGCATTACTAAATAAAACAGATAAATGTAAACGGCATTTGCAATAAGCACTACCGTGTATTTCCATTTCCAAGTAAATTTTTCAGGTATGTTGGACAAAAGTGAATAATTTAAGTTGCTATAAAAATAGGTAATCTAATTTTATTACTTTCCAATAGACAATAAATTGGTAAACAATCTGTAAGCGCCCGCAACGCCTGCCGGTAACTCTCTAAAAAAACTTAAACCTGTATAAATGTAATAGCCTTTTCCATATTTTGCCACCAATAAAGAACCTTTGGTTTGCGCTTCGTCTACATCGTGCATACCTAAAATTGGAGTAAACTCATCAGCCCATTTATTTGGAAAATAAAGACCGCGTTCTTGTACCCAATTTTTAAAATCGGCTTGGGTAATTTTATTTGGCGAATTCAAAATTTCGTTATTTGGTGCTAATATTTCTACTTCGCTATCTTCATCAACCACTCGGTCACGAGAAAGCTCTAATTTGTACGGTGCCAGATCTTCCGAAGCCAAGCCTCGGTTTGTGTTGTATTGAACAACTAATGTTCCACCGTTTTCAACATATTTGTTTAGCGCAGCTTGTTTAAAAACCAGTTCTTCAACTGTATTATAAGCTCGTATTCCGATTACAACGGCATCAAATCTTTTCAGATTTTCTTCATTTATTTCATTAGGAGTAACAGTTATAACGGTATAACCAACTTGTTTCAAACTTTCCGGAATTGCATCTCCTGCACCATTAATATAGCCAATTAACTGTCCTTTTTTCTTAACATCCAAACGTACAACTTTAGCTTCCGAAGGATATAAAATAGATTGATACGGAATATGCTCGTAATCTAAAACAACCAATTCCTTGTCAAAAAACGCATCTCCCAATTGCAATAATGGCTTAATCAAGCCTTCACTTTGATCCTTTGAAGGTGTAACGGTAAACATAAAAGTCTGCGTTTCGCCTTCTCGCGTCAGATTGTAAACCTGCTGCTCCGGTTTTACTTGCCAACCAATTGGCACTTGCAAACTTAGATTTCCACTAATATTTGCTCTGCCAGCTCTCACAATTACAGGAATCTGCTTTGGTGCAGAATCTGGAAAAATGATAACTTTATCTGTAATGCTGCTCGTAACTTCAGGCAAAACTTCAAGTCTTCGGTAAACTTCGCCTTTTACGGGATCGTTAAATTTGTAAACCACCGGTTTTGTAAATGGAATTGTAATAGCTCCAAATTTGAGATTAAAAACTACCTTTTCCGGTGCAGGGGTTTCGGCAATATTTATGAGGCTTTCGGGCGCTTTATACATTCCGACTGTTCCAACTTCATTTAACCAATATGGCGATGAATATAACGGATTGTGCATTTTTGAAGAAATGGTAGCCTTAAGTTGAACGTCGTCATATTTACCTAAATTTTTAGTTACTGCTGAAATAACGTTGCCATCTTCATCTGTTATGTTGCTAAAGGTTACAGCTTCATTTCCACGATTTATCGCTTCGATATTTACAGAATATTCTTCTTTCGGATTAATTGAATTTTTTTCTGAAGCGGCTTCAAGGAAAATTCCGCTGCAATCCAAAATCAATTGTTTTAATTGCGGAAGTTTAATTTCACGCCAATTATCATCTTTTACATTTATCAAAAGGGAATATGCTTGAAGCAACGCGGGCACATTTTGCGAAGGATCTTTAAAGTTGAAGTTTTTTTCAAGACCTTCCAATATTTTTCCAATTGCAGCGCCGCCCTCAATTCTAGACCAAGTTGTATTAATTCCGTCGAAAATATTTTTGTTTTTTGGAAAATCACCTTTTAGAAATTCGAGATATTCGGTTTCATTTCCGCGAGAACCTGTGCTACCAAAACCTTGACTTTTATGATTACTTCTACTAAGGGAAGCAATTTCACCATTCGAAAGTCCCATTGATGGAAAATAACCGCCTGTTTCTACGTCAATTAAATTGGATTTATCTGCAGCGTCAAACTTTTCTTTACTACCGTAAAACCACCAAGATGTGTTGAAAAACAGTCGTTTTGGCTGCCAAGTTCCAAATTCTTTAGAGCTGTTCGGAAATTTTGAAGCATCGCCAACTAAATCAAAAGCTTCAACACTCAACATTGCGGACGATGTGTGATGTCCGTGCGTAGTTCCCGGACTTCTATGGTCAAAGCGGTTAATGATTACGTCTGGTTTAAATCTTCGTATTGCTCGCACAACATCGCTTAAAACTTCTTCTTTATTCCAAATTTTTAGGGTTTCGTCTGGTGTTTTGCTATAACCAAAATCATTGGCTCGTGTAAAAAATTGTTGCGCACCGTCAGTTCTTCTAGCCGCCAATAATTCCTGTGTTCTAATCACTCCAAGGGTTTCCCTTAATTCTGGACCAACCAAATTTTGCCCGCCGTCGCCTCTTGTCATAGATAAATATGCTGTGCGAGCGTGTACATCATTTACCAAATAAGAAATGAGTTTTGTATTTTCATCATCCGGATGCGCAGCGAGATATAACGCCGTACCTAAAAAATTAAGTTCTTGTAGATTATGATAAATCTCTGAAGATGTAGGTTTCTGTGGCTGTTGTGCAAAAATTGAACTACTAAATATGCTTACGAAAGCAATAATAAATAAGTTGCGCATTGTTAATTTTTAATTGAATATAAGTATTTGGAAAGTGTATAATTAATCGGCAATTTACAAAAGGTAGATGTTAAATTGCTTTGTTCGCCAACATTTTAGACGATATTTGAAGGAGGCTCGGTAGTTTCTCTTTTATGTTCATCCTCCTCCAAATGCATTAAAATTTCCTCAACTTCTTCGGGTTGTACAATTGAAACTCCTTTTTGCATCAATAAACTATTCGGGTACGTAATAATTTCGTTTTTACCGGTTCTAATAATCATATGAAACGCCTTTATATCTTCAATAAAACCTTCGTAAGGAAAATCTTTGTCGTGTATTTTTATATAATCACCAATTTTATAAGGGAAAGTAAAAAACATAATAACGCCGCTAGTTATATTAGTTAAAATAGACCATTGCGCAAAAAAACCAATGCCTATAACGGCAAAAACCGAAGACATATATAAGCCGATATTTTTATAATCTACGCCCCAAATAAAAATGATGCTTAAAATTGAAAGAAGAATGGTTGCAAAGCTTATGTACTTCAAAATTAAGCCTGTACGATGCCCAACACGCTCACTCCTTTTAGCGAATGTTTTAACCAATGCATTTAAAAAAGCCCGAATTATTAATAGACTTACAATTACAATTGCCGTTTCTACTAAATGGTTTAAATTTTTATCTTGAAACATATATCACTTTAATTGGAGCGTATCGCGAAGGTCGCGGTTTTATGATTATATAAATGTTTTAAATAGATTTTTAATCGCTTTTCGATATTTAATTAAGGTGAAACTTTTTCTTTCTAAGCCTATAAAATTTAGACTGTTATTAAACCAACAGATTTTAAATTGTTTTTGCTGAAGAAGTCTTAAAGCTTTTGAATTTTTTAACATAATAAAATATAAATCCAATTTGCAACAATGTCCCAAAAACAGAAGGTAAAAATTGGCTGTACGGCTGGTACATATATAATACCGTTCCTGAAAATGCCGAAAGTAAAGCGGTAAACGCGCCAATCATTTTAAATATATGTTCATAAAGCCACATATTTACATAAATTTTTTTTGGAATCAAATAACGCAAAAAATCATATGTAATTATTAACAACAAAGCCCCAACTGTACTGTAGATAATTATTGGCGACCAATACATACCAATAGATTTAAAATAGTATAAAAAGTAGGAAACGGCAAGCAATGAAGTTATCGCAACAACAATATCTATAAGTCTTGGCTCATTATTTTTTTTGATTAAAATTCTATATCCCGAAAATCCATAGTATGCACTTAAAATAGTAATTATAAGCAAAAAAGTGTTTCTTTTGAAGATGAAGACGCCTATTAATCCTGTTATGACCACAAGCCACAATAGTATAAGAAAGTAATTACCGCTTTTTCTATGCCATTTTCCGCCTTTAATAGTAATTAGTGCAATAACACCGAGCAGCAAAGCAATTGAACCAGCCAAAACGTGTATCAGAATATTTGAATTATGAAGAAAGGTATAATTCGGCATTTGCGCTGTGATTTAAATTATAAATTTTTTAGAAATAAACTGAAAAATATTTTATGCGATAACTTTTAATTTTTAAACTGAATTATTGGTGTTATTCTTTTAATTACTTTTTTAAATTCCCATTAAAACCTCATAAACCAATCGAATTGGCAATCCCATTACATTAAAGTAACAACCTTCAATTTTTTCGATACCTATATAGCCAATCCACTCTTGGATACCATAACTTCCAGCTTTGTCGTATGGTTTGTAATTGGTTATATAGTATGTAATTTCTTCATCACTAAGTTCTTTAAACCAAACTTGAGTAGTGTCATTTACAGTTTTTTGAAAATTTTTGCCTGTAAAACATACTGATGTTATTACTTCGTGCCTTTTGGTGCTTAGGTTTTGTAGCATTTTAAAGGCTTCATCAAAGTCTTTTGGTTTTCCCAAGGCACTATTTTCAAACCAAACTATGGTATCGCTAGTTATAATAATTTCATTTTCAGCAATGTTAGTAAATGTGGTTGACTTTAATTTTGAAAGGTAATCGGTAATTTCTGCTGCTTTTAGGTTTTCTGGATATGTTTCTTCAATTGGGCGAACATCAATTGTAAAATCTATATCCAGTTCTTTAAAAAACTGTTGTCTTCTTGGCGAGCCAGATGCTAAAATGATTTTGTAATCTGTAAGACTTTCCCGTAACATTTTAAATTTGATAGATTAAAATTGAACATACTCCTAAAAACATAATAATTTTTAAAAGTAGCGATAGCAAACCATATTCTTTTACAGTATCTGCACCCCAACTTTTAATGCAGAAGTAGAGTAGTGGTGCTAAAATTAAAAAGAGAAAATAAAGTGTGGCAAGTTGGTTTTCATATAAATAAGTGTACATATAATAAACTACGCCAACAACGGCAATACAACCCAAAATAAATACGATGAGCGTTGCTCTTTTTCTTCCAACTGAAATTGGTAATGTATTCATTCCATAATTTTTATCGCCATTTATATCTTGTATGTCTTTAACTATTTCTCTTATGAAATTTAAGAAAAAAGCAAATAGTGAAAAGTCCAAAACGATGCTGAAAATTACGGATTGTGTTCCCTGATTTTGTTCTGTAATTGCAGGCAACAAATCAAACAAGCCAACTATTATTAAACTCATTGCAACCAAAGCCGAAACTAGTAAATTGCCGATAAGCAACATTCCTTTTAAGTAAGACGCATACAAATAAAGTAGGGCTGAAATTATTATAAATAGTGCCGAAAAAGCTGGCTTATCTATAATATTGGAAAGATAGAAACCGATGCCAACACCAATAATATTTAGAATTATGTAGAATCTATTTGCTGATTTCTCAGTAATTTTTTTGCCAATTAAAACTTTTTTAGGTTTGTTTATTCGGTCTATTTCTACATCGTAAATATCGTTAATTATGTAACCGCCCGCAGCAATACAGACAGTTGCGACAACTAAAAGAGCGAACCCAAAACCGTTCAGCGTAATATCTATTTTGAAAGGATGAAATAGGCCGTATTTTATGATAAGCTGCGTAAGCGCTATAAAAATTAGGTTTTGGTAGCGAATGAGTTTAAGATAGTGCAAAATTGGAGGTTGAATTATAATTTTGGTAAAGTGATTTTTCTATTTATGTTATTAAAATTTAGTCGTATTTAGCACTTATATTTTTGGCGGTCATCCAATTACCTTGAACCTTTAAAACTTGTTCAATAACATCGCGAACGCAACCTTGTCCGCCTTTTTTATGTGAAATATATTTAGAAATTGTTTTGATTTCTGGTACGGCATCTTGCGGACAGGTTGGTAAACCAACGGTTTGCATAACTTCAAAATCTGGAAGGTCATCGCCCATATAAAGTACGTTTTCAGCTTCTAGTTTATGGCTTTGTAAGTATTCTTCCAAAAATTTTGATTTATGATGTGCACCCAAAAAGATGTCGTTTATTCCCAAGTTTTGCAATCTAACGCGCACACCTTCATTGGTTCCACCAGAAATAATACAGATTTTATATCCTTTTTCAACAGCATCTTTTAAAGCGTAACCGTCCCTTATATTCATTGTTCGAAACATTTCACCTTGCGTATTCACCTGTATTGTGCCGTCGGTAAGTACACCATCAATGTCAAAAACAAAGCATTTAATATGCTTTAGGTGTTCTTTATAACTTTTTTCCATTTAATTGATTCAAAATTAAATCCCGGAACGTCGGGACAATATTTAAGATTTAAGCTTTATTTGGCCATTTAGGCATCAAGCATCATCATCCTTGATTGTCTAGAGAAATTCCATCACTCAATAGCTTATAAATCTTCCTATATTCAGTTTTTTCCAGCAAATGTAAATGTTTTTCGATTGTTTTTAAATCGTTTCTTTTTGCAGGACCGGTTTGCGCGTCCTTCGGGTTTAGAGTTGCTACTTTTTCAGCGGTTTCTTTAATCAAAGGCTTTAAGAGGTTAAAAGAAAGATCTTCATTTTCTAGAATCTTACTTCCAACTTCATATAAATAGTTTGTAAAATTATTTACAAAAACGGCCGCAAGATGCAATTTTTCTCTCTTTCCCGACGAAATTTCAACCACATTATTGGAGATTATATTTCCCAAGTTCCGCAGTAAATTTAAATCTGCACTATTTTCTGCTTCAATGCAAATTGGGACGTTATCAATTTCTACTTCTTTTGATTTTGAAAAGGTCTGCAAAGGATAAAAAACCCCGCGTCTATTTTTGGTTGAAAGAGAATCTATTGAAACGCCGCCCGAAGTATGAACAACTAATTTATTTGTAAAGTGTAAGCTGTTTGAAAAACTGTTAATAGCATCATCCGCAATTCCTATTATATAAACGTCAGCCTCTTCAATTTTGGAGAGATCTGAGGTTAATTTTATGCCATCAATAAAATCTATGACATTTAATTTACTTCTATTAAATATTTGAAAAACAGATACTTTATCACTTTTAAGTAAAGCTTTGCA
Organism: Aequorivita sp.; assembly: GCA_965219125.1. Classification (GTDB taxonomy): domain Bacteria; phylum Bacteroidota; class Bacteroidia; order Flavobacteriales; family Flavobacteriaceae; genus JBBSOK01. Next base: position 844,185 of record CBDCMO010000002.1, on the reverse strand, counting down.
TAAATGCTGATTTACATTTCCAAACCCTAGAAAAATTACGCTAATCATAAGCCGAAGGTACATAATTTTCTAAGTTCGGAAGGTAAAAGATGCTATATTTTCGTATTTTCAATTGTTTTAATCTTAGTTTTTCCACTTAAAATATGGTACGTTTTAACAAAGGCTAATCACTGGTAATTACTTATTTTTGCACCAAAATTATTGCAATGCAAAAGAAGTTAGCTTCCATCCTTTTTTCTACCCGTTTAACTGCCACTTTATTTCTTGTTTTTGCCGCCGCAATGGCAACCGGGACCTTTTTGGACAAAGGTTTTGAAAAAGCGCCATCGCCCTACACAAAAGAGCTTATATATGATGCTTGGTGGTTTGAGGCAATTATGGTCATTTTCGTAATAAACTTTATTGGAAATATTTTCCGTTTCAGGCTACTTCGAAAAGAAAAATGGAGCACTTTAATACTGCACTTAGCTTTTATCCTCGTAATAATTGGTGCCGGCGTTACGCGCTATTTTGGGTATGAAGGTGCAATGAATATTCGTGAAGGCGAAAGTAGTGATAAAATTTTGTCAGAAACCACGTACATAAAGGGGTTTATAGATGGCGATTATGAAGTTAATGGTTTACAGCAGCGAAGGTTGATTAAGCCAAAGAAATTACGTCTTTCAGAAAGATTGAATAATAATTTTAAAATTGAAACCGATTATAAGGATGAAGCTGTAACGATTAATTATAAGAACTTTATTCCAAATGCCAAACAAGGGCTAATTGCTGATGACAATGGGGAACAATACCTGAAAATAGTTGAAGCAGGCGAAGGAAGCCGTCACGACCATTTTTTGAAAATGGGGGAGGTTGCAAGTATTCACAATATTCTCTTCGCGTTAAATAAACCAACAGATGGCGCAATAAACATAACGTACAACACGGATCAGGGTTTTGACATAAAAGCGCCGTTTGAAGGTACTTATGTGCGAATGGCAGACAAGCAACAAGGTGTTGTAGTTGCAGATAGTTTACAGCCTTTAATGTTACGCAGCCTGTATCAACTGGCCGGAATGCAATTCGTAATTCCCGATCCTCTAATCAACGGAAATTATGGCATTGTTGCAGCAACAAAGGAAGATCCTTCCCACCAAGACGCCTTAATTGTTGAAGTTTCTGCGGGCAATGAAACAAAAACGGTCGATTTGCTTGGCGGAAAAGGTTCAAATCCTGATCCAACTGAAGTTGAGGTTGGTGGTCTTAAAGTATATCTTACTTACGGAAGCAAAGTTTATGATTTGCCTTTCAATATTAAATTGAATGATTTTATTGCTGAAAAATATCCGGGTACCGAGAAAGGTTATTCATCATTTATGAGTAAAGTAACCGTTAATGACAGCTCGACAGAGTTTTTTGATCAAGACATTTTTATGAATCACGTTTTGGACCATAAAGGATATCGCTTTTTTCAGTCAGGTTTTGATCCGGATGAAAAAGGAACAATACTTTCTGTAAACCACGATTTTTGGGGAACTTGGATTACATACATTGGATATTTCCTTTTGTATTTTGGGCTTATGGCAATCCTTTTTGACAAAGGTTCACGTTTTGGCGATCTTAAGAAAATGTTGGATAAGATAAAACGTAAAAAGGCTGCCATTACGCCAATAGTTGTTCTATTCTTTTCTTTATCGGCAATGGCTCAAAATCCGCCAATACCCGAACATTCCCGCGCTTCTAAAATGCAGATAGATAGTATAATTAATGCGAATGTTGTTAACAAAGAACAAGCGGCAGATTTTGCTAAACTAATTATACAAGATGATGGGCGCATGAAGCCTGTAAATACGTTTGCAAGCGAGTTATTACGAAAAATAAGTAGAAGCGATCATTATGGCAACCTAGATGCAAACCAAGTATTTATGTCTATGACCGAATTTCCACGGCTTTGGGTTGAAGTTCCTTTAATTACCTTGAAAAGGGGAAACGACAGTATCCGAAAAGTTGTAGGCGTTCCGGAAGATACAAAGCAAATTGCATTAATGGATTTATTTGATGGACAAGGTAATTTTAAGCTTGAACCCTATTTGAAAGAAGCCACTTCTACTACAAATCCAAACCAATTTCAAAAAGATTTTATTAAGGCATATGAAAACTTTTTTCTGTTGAATGAAGCTTTGGGTGGAGGTATCTTAAAGATTTTCCCTATTCCGAATGATCCAAACAATAAATGGGTTTCTTTTCCTGAATTAAAGGATACCCAACTTAAGGGAATGGATAGTATATACACAAAAAATATACTTCCGCTATATTTTGAAAGCGTAAAAGATGCCAGAAAATCTGGAGATTATTCGAAAGCAAATGAATTTTTACAAAGCATAAAAAATTATCAAAAGAAATATGGAAGTGCCGTTCTACCTTCCAAGAGCAAAATAAAGGCTGAAATAATTTATAATAGGGTTGATGTATTTAATAGGCTTTTCCACTACTTTACAATGTTTGGCGTATTTATGTTTATTGCCATTATCATTCAAATTTTTAGGGAAGGAAAAGTAGTTTATTGGGTAATTAAAAGTTGTAAAGTCGCCATTTGGATACTTTGGATTTTAATGTCTTTGGGTCTTGCAGCACGTTGGTATGTAAGTGGTCATGCACCTTGGAGTGACGCGTATGAATCTGTTATTTATGTAGCTTGGGCAACCGTATTCTTTGGTTTGGCATTTGGTAGGAAAAGTGATTTGACTGTAGCTTCAACTGCATTTGTTGCGGCAATTATTTTATGGGTTGCACACGAAAATTGGTTAGATCCGTCAATCGCAAACTTACAGCCGGTTTTAGATAGTTATTGGTTAATGATTCACGTAGCTGTAATTGTTGCAAGTTATGGACCGTTTACATTAGGAATGATTTTGGCAATGACTGCGCTCTTTTTAATGATTTTTACCACAAAGACCAACTTTGTAAAAATGGATCTGAACATAAAAGAACTTTCTATTATTACAGAGCTTGCTTTAACAGTTGGACTTGTAATGCTCACAATCGGAAACTTTTTGGGTGGCCAATGGGCAAATGAAAGTTGGGGAAGATATTGGGGTTGGGATCCAAAGGAAACGTGGGCACTTATAAGTATTATGATTTATGCCTTTGTAATACACGCCAGATTGGTGCCAGGTTTACGCGGTAAATGGACATTTAATGTAATGGCAATGTTTGCGTACGCCTCGATAATGATGACGTATTTTGGAGTGAACTTCTACTTAAGCGGACTTCACAGTTACGCTAGCGGAAATGCGCCTGCAACACCAACGTTTGTTTGGTATTTGGTATTATTTTGTACTGTTTTAAGCATTATTGCTTTTTTTAGATATCGTAAGTTTTATGGGAAGAAAGATGAGGTTGCAAAACCGTAATTGTCTTTGAGTCGATAATCCAATTTAATAATCTAGTACAACTAAAAAGACCACGAATACACGACTCAATTTTTCTTCGTGTATTCGTGGTCTTTTTTACTATTTACTAAAATCAACCGACTAGAGACATTTAAACCATATCCTCTGGCTTCACCCATTCATCAAATTCATCTGCAGTTACATATCCTAAATTAACCGCTTCCTCTCTTAAGGTTGTTCCGTTTTTGTGTGCCGTGTTTGCAATTTCTGCTGCTTTGTAGTATCCTATTTTAGTATTTAAGGCAGTAACCAACATCAACGAATTATCCAATTGTTTTTTGATAACCGTGTAGTTAGGTTCAATTCCTTGTGCGCAATGAACATCAAAAGAAACACAGGCATCACCAATTAACTGAGCCGACTGAAGAAAATTGGTAGCCATTACAGGTTTAAAGACATTCAATTCATATTGTCCTTGCATTCCGCCAACAGTAATTGCCATATCGTTACCAATAACCTGTGCGCAAACCATGGTTAAAGCTTCGCATTGTGTTGGGTTTACTTTACCGGGCATAATAGATGAGCCAGGTTCGTTTGCAGGAATACTCAGTTCACCGATACCACTTCGCGGGCCACTTGCAAGCATCCGTATATCATTTGCAATTTTATTTAATGAAACCGCCAATTGCTTCAATGCGCCGTGAGATTCTACAATAGCATCGTGGGCGGCAAGGGCTTCAAATTTATTCTCTGCGGTTAAAAAGGGTAATTCGGTAAATTTTGCGATGTATTCGGCAACTTTTATGTCGTAGCCTTTTGGCGTGTTTAAGCCTGTACCAACTGCTGTGCCGCCCAAGGCCAATTCAGATAAATGTGGCAACGTGTTTTTAAGAGCTTTTAAGCCGTGTTCCAATTGTGAGGCGTAACCACTAAATTCCTGTCCAAGTGTTAATGGCGTTGCATCCATAAGATGTGTGCGACCAATTTTTACGACTTTCATATATTCCTTCGATTTTGAAACTAAGGTTTTATGAAGTTGCGAAACGCCGGGAATGGTATTTTCAATCAATTTTTTATAAGCTGCGATGTGCATTCCCGTTGGAAATGTATCGTTTGAAGATTGAGATTTATTTACATCATCATTCGCTTGAAGCGTTTTTTCGCCCACTCCAATTTTTTTACCCGCCATTTGATGGGCACGATTTGCAATAACTTCATTTACGTTCATATTACTTTGCGTTCCACTTCCTGTTTGCCAAATAACCAACGGAAATTGATCGTCGTGCTTTCCTTCTAAAATCTCATCACAAACCTTGGCAATCAAATCTCTTTTTTCTGAAGAAAGAACTTCGAGTTCACAATTGGCATAAGCTGCGGCTTTTTTAAGATAGGCAAAACCGTAAATTATTTCTAAAGGCATAGAAGCTTTTGGGCCAATCTTAAAGTTTTCGAAAGAACGCTCCGTTTGTGCTCCCCAAAGCTTGTTGGCTGGCACTTTTACTTCGCCCATTGTGTCTTTTTCTATTCTATATTCCATTTTTTTTCTTTTGAATTTTCGGTTGATAACAAATATAAAGATTCGATTTTCAGTATTCAAGAATGGGGATTGGAAATTTTTATTATTTAAGTTCTTTTACCATACTTCAAAATCCCAATTCCACTAAGAAATTTTGGCAGTTAATTACTTGTGAATAAAAATAAATCTTTCTTTTTCATTCTTATAAAACTGTATTATCTTTGGCAAATCATTTAAAAAACTAATGCTATGTTTGAGTTTGACCAATATTTAGGATTTCTAGCTTTTTTAACTATTTTAACCATCGGTTTTTGGTTAATGTTTTTTTTGGTTGGAATTATACCATATTGGATTGGAGGAGCTGCTTTTGAAGATTTTAAAATGAAACGCGAAGAAAAGAAAAGACAAAGAGGGTTAAATTAAACGCCAGTTTATGTAAAAAGTAAAGGAAGCCAATTTGGCTTCCTTTTTTTTATCAAAAATCTCTAAAATCTTCAAAGAATGAATCGTAAAATTAAAAACCAAATTTTTTAATTTACATTAAACCATTAACTAACTAACCAATTTACCCTTCAAAATCATCATTTCCACCTCCATTATTTTGTGGTCTTGCCCTTTGTTTTTTCTGATTAAAGCGATACGTAAAAGATACATTAAACTGCCTTTGACGATACTGAAATTCGCTGTTGCTCGTAAAAGTACTAGATGTTGTTAACGATTGTCTTTTTCTGCTATTAAAAACGTCACTTACATTAAATGTAATAGTCGCATTATCATCAATAATATCTTTGCTAAGTGCACTATCTACGCTTAAAATACCTTCAGAAGTTGTTTGTGAATTATTGCTCGGTCCTCTGTAAAAAACATTATTCTGCCAATCAATATTGCCAGGTAACGTGACTTTTGCACTTCCGCGGGTAAAATAACTACTATTTTTTGTACCGTAATCAACATTATTAAAGAAGCCTTTTGTTTGGAAAAGGAAATAGTTAAAACTGGCATTTAAACGCAACCATTTATATGGATTGTAAAGTATTCCTGCTTCAAAACCGTAACGCTGGTTAGTTGCCAGATTTATTGGTAACGTTCTAATAATTGGTATTCCGTTGGCGGTTAAGTTTCCAGTATCTTCCTGAACTCGCTCAAAGGCATCAGTTTCATAATTGTAGTAAATGGAGGATGTTAAGGTTAATTTTTTCCAACGTCTTAAATATCCCAAATCAAAAGCACTGGAATATGCCGGATTTAAATCTGGATTTCCTTGAAATACATTTGCTTCGCTTGAGCGAGAAGGAAATGGATTTATAAAATATCCGCGAGGTCTGTTTATACGTCTATTATAACCTAACGTAAAATTTTCTTTTTCAGAAAGTTCATACGTGAAATTAAGTGTTGGAAAAAGGCCCAAATAATTTTTATCGAAATTTAAATTGAGCGGCGTTGTACCATCAACGGCTACATTTATAGCATCTACTTTACCTTTTAACTGGGTATTTTCAAGTCTTAAACCTAAAAGAAATGAAAATTTACCATACTTGTTACCGTATTGAGAGTAGAGCGCATTCACATTTTCTTGATACGTAAAAATATTGGAAAGATTATTGTTTCGAATAAAAATACCAGTCGTTGAAAATTCTTCCAATAGCGTATAATCTGTAGCAGTTTCTTTAAAATCGCCACTGTAACCAGCTTCAAACTGAGCATTTTCGCCTATTGGCAAAACATAATCCACATCGGCAGAATAGTTGTTTTGTTTTTCCAGCGAAATTACTGCTTCATCAGAAAGCTCTTGAAAAACCGGAAAATTATTGTTTTCAGTTATTAATGAATGTTGCCTTTCTCTATCGTTATCATATTGCAGATCTACTTTTAACTCATGTCCTTTATCGTTAAATTTTGTAATATAATTAAGTGAAACCTGATAGGTAGTATCTCTTTGAGTTTGTGTTTCTTCTCTTAGCCTTGTTATTGCAAGTTCGTTATTTGCATCAAACTCATTGGTATTGTTGGTTGTAATATCTCGGTCATTACCCATTTGTAAGAACCCTGAAGCTGTTAGAGATGTTTTGTCCGAAATATAATATTCAACGCCAAGATTCGTATTAAACCCTCTATTCAATCTATCAAAATCTCGTGTTTCAACAACTAAAGGATTGGTAACATTATTTCCAAAATATCTATTTTCAAAAAATGCGCTTCCCGGAGATTTACGATATTGAACTCCCGTATTATTAAAAATATTGAATTTATCCGTGCGAAGATTTATGTTAGTTGAAAAACTACTTTGAAGCGGAACGCCATAATTTGCTGTTATAGAACCGTTAAGTCCCAATGTTTTTTCTTTTTTAAGAATGATATTTAAAATACCGGCAGTACCTTCCGCATCATATCGTGCCGAAGGTGAGGTTATAACTTCAACTCTTTCAATAGCATCTGCAGGTAGTTGTCGCAATGCATCTGTCCCGCCAAATCCAGCAATTGCTGAAGGTTTACCATTTATTAAAATCCGAACATTCTCATTTCCACGAAGGGCAATTGTACCATCAACATCTACAGTTACTGAAGGTACATTGCTCAATGCATCGCTAACGGTTGCGCCGCCGGATGTTAAATCCTTTCCAATATTATATATCTTTTTATCTAAGCGAACGGTAACCTCTGTAGTTTCAGCCCTAATTACAACTTCATTTAAACTTGCTGCATCGGCACTTAAGGCAACCGTTGGAAGGGTTGTATCAGTTAAAAGATTCTTATTTGGGCGAATTTCAGATTTAAATGAGATAAACTCATATTTTACTTTGTAAACTCCGGCAGGAACATCAATTTTATATTCACCTTTTTGGTTTGTAATACCACCGGTTACAATTTTTTCTTGCGTGTCCGTAAAAGAAACCGTGGCATATTCCAAAGGTTGTCCGGAATCCTTATCTAATACTTTACCAGTAATTGTAACTTCTTTTGCTGAGGGAACTTGGGCTTGCAAACCTACAGTTATAAGTAGGATTATGAGGGTAAATAAATTTTTCATAAACAATTTTATAATAAGACAACGAAAATACTCTTGGGTTTAAGAGACTTTCGCCAAATTATTGTTAATAAAAATCATTTAACACTTATTATGCTATTTTGAATTTAAATACAAAAATTTTTGCTTTTGTTGAATTTTTTAAAAATAAGTAAGAAGCATTTTTAAGGTTATAATATTTTCAATACATTTTCGGGAGGTCGACCTATTGCAGCTTTTGTTCCTTTAACAACAATTGGTCTTTCCATTAATATAGGAAATGCGTTAATTGCTTGAATTATTTGAGAATCTGTCAAAACTTTTCCTTTAAATTTTTCTTTCCAAATAGTCTCATTTTTACGGATTAATTCAATTGGTTCTATTTTAAGTAGTTCAACTAATTGTTTGATAACTTCAACATCTAAAGGATTTTCCAAATATTTTACAACCTCAATTGTTTCGCCAGCTTCTTCCAGTATTTGAAGCGTTTCACGGCTTTTGCCGCAGCGCGGATTGTGATAAATTGTTGTCATTTTTTTAAATTTAGAGGTTACAAGGTTTAACAATTTATATATATAGAAGGTTATTAATAAACTGTGAATTATTAAATTGTAAGAATTTATTTTTGTCTAATGTCTAATGTCTAATGTCTAATGTCTAATGTCTAACGTCTAACGTCTAATTCACAGCTGAAACATTTTATAACTTTGGTGCACCTTTTTTATCACAGCCTCCGTCCTGTCTGCGTGCGTATCACTTATAAAAAGCTGACCGAAATTTTCGTTATCCACCAAGCTTATTAAATGCTCAACCCTTTGTTCATCAAGCTTGTCAAAAATATCGTCCAATAATAAAATAGGATTTAGTTTACTCTGCTTTTTTATAAAATCGAATTGTGCCAACTTCAAAGCAATCAAAAAAGATTTTTGCTGTCCTTGCGAACCGAACTTTTTTATGGGATGCCCATCAATTTCAAAAACGAGATCGTCTTTGTGTATTCCAAAATTTGAATATTGGCTGTATCGGTCTTTTTGCGTGTTTTCATTTAAAAGATTGAGTAATCCTTTTTCAAATAACTGACTTTCATACTTCAAAATTACAGCTTCATTGCCGCTACTTATTGCCTTGTATCTATCTAAAAATATAGGTAGAAATAATTCGATAAATGCGGCACGTTTTTCAAAAATAACAGTGCCATACTCGCTTAGTTGCAGATTATAAATATCCAGCGCATCTTGGTTAAAACTGTTGTTAGCCGCAAAATATTTGAGCAAACTGTTGCGTTGCGCCAAAACCCGATTATAACTTAAAAGTGTTTGCAAATACTTTGAATCGCCTTGCGAAATTACGCCGTCAATAAATTTTCGGCGCGTATCACTTCCTTCAATAATTAAATCTCTATCGGCTGGCGAAATAATTACAAGTGGCAAAAAACCAATATGTTCACTGAATTTCTCATAAGCTTTGCCATTTTTTTTAATAATTTTTTGCTGTCCACGTTTTGCACTTACAACAACCTTCTCAGGATTTTCCATTCTTTCATACAAGCCCTCAACCACAAAAAAGGCTGCGTCGTGCTTAATATTTTGACTTGTAATAGGATTAAAATAGCTTTTTCCGAAGGAAAGATGATAGATTGCATCCAACGCATTTGTCTTTCCAACACCGTTATTACCTACAAAACAATTTATTTTTGGATCGAACTGAAAATTTTCGGCTTCAAAATTTTTATAGTTTAATAAAGACAGTGATTGTAAAATCATAAGATTGAATAAGTTGCAGTTTTATTTTTCTGAGGAATGAATTTTTGAATGGTTCTGCAAATTATTAAAAAATAAGAAATATTAATCCTTTTAAATTCCATTAAAAATTTTATTTTTGCCCCTCAATTTATAAAATTATGGCAACGTACAATAAGAGGGGAAATAAACCTAAAAATAAAGCTGAAAGAGATGAGCAGTTTGAAGACGAGAGCACAACGGCTGAAGTTTTTAACACCTTAGATGAAGGCGCGTCGAAAACGGAAGCTTGGGTGGAAAAGAACCAAAAATTTATTTTAGGTTTCATTATTTTGGTCGCCGTAGTTTCATTGGGATATTTAGCATATAATGAATATGTTAAGAAGCCGAAAGAAATTGAAGCGATGAACGAAATGTACCAAGCGCAATCTTATTACGAGCAAGCATTAACTGCAAATTCAAAGGATTCTTTATTCAATTTGGCTATAAGTGGTGGTGAAGGTAAATATGGTTTTGTAGATATTATTGACAATTACGGTGGTACAAATGCTGCAAATCTTGCAAATTATTATGCAGGAATGTCATTTTTGAACACTAAAAAATATCAAGAAGCAATTGATCATTTAGACGATTTTAGTAGCGATGATGAAATGCTCGCGCCACTTGCCCAAGGCGGAATTGGCGATGCATTTGCACAACTTAACCAGCCGGAAGAAGCTTTAAAGTATTACGAAAAAGCAGCATCAATGCGAACAAATGATTTTACAGCACCTCGCTTTTTATTGAAAGCAGGTATTACAGCAATGATTTTAGGTAAAACAGATGTTGCTTTAAAACACTTTTCAAAAATTACAGACGATTATCCAAAATCTCAAGAAGCTACTAAAGCCGTTATTTACAAGGGGCAAACAGAAGCAATGAAGCAGTAAAATGGCGACAGAAAATAATAATTTATCGGTTTACGATAAGGCGACAATCCCAAATGCGAAGAATTTCAAATTTGGGATTGTTGTTTCTGAATGGAACCAAAACATTACTCAAGGTATGTTTCAAGGCGCTTTTGATGCCTTGTTGGATTGCGGCGCAATAAAGGAAAACATTGTTAGATGGAATGTTCCCGGAAGCTTTGAGCTTATTTACGGTTGCAAAAAAATAGCTGAAAGCTACGAAATGCTAGATGCCGTTATTGCAATTGGTAATGTAATAAAAGGAGAAACAAAACATTTTGATTATGTGTGCGAAGCAGTTGCGCAAGGCATAAAAGATTTGAATGTCATAGGGAAAATTCCGGTTATCTTCTGCGTTCTTACCGACAATAATATGCAGCAATCCATAGATCGAAGCGGCGGCAAACACGGTAATAAGGGTACAGAAGCCGCGATAGCCGCAATAAAAATGGCGCAATTGGTAAAAGATTCAAAATTTTAGATTCAAGATTTTTAGATTAAAATTTGAAATTTTTGATTTGCGTTTCAATTTTTTGTTGAATTTTTGTTTGATTTCTAATTCTTAAGTCCTCTTTGCTGCCAACTGCAACTGCAAACTTAAAACTCCCTTTTGGTATCATTCTTGTTTTAATCCTAAATCTAATCTAGGTGCAAATTCATAATTCATAATTCTGAATTCATAATTGAAATTAGTACCTTTGAAACACAGATATTATGGGAATTATAAGCAAAAGAAAGAACAAGAAATACGCCTACACACCACGTTTTTACGAATCTGATACAGATGGAAGTCCGTACAAAATGGAGCAGAAGTTTGATAAGTTTCGAAGTACGGTTGGAGATAATGTTGGCTTAAAGAAAAAGCTGGTAAATGCTTGGGAAGAATTACGGACCAAACAGGATAAAACCGTTAAACTCCGCATTTTTGTTATTGTCGCTTTATTAGTTTTAATTTTCCTATTTATTATAGAATTCGATTTGTCCATTTTCTACACAACCAATTAATGCCAGATGTAATTAAGTTATTGCCAGACCACGTTGCCAATCAAATTGCGGCGGGCGAAGTGGTGCAACGTCCAGCATCAGTTGTTAAGGAATTGCTTGAAAATGCGATAGATGCAAAAGCCACCAAAATCACGCTCTTAATTAAAGATGCTGGCAAAACATTAGTTCAAGTTATTGATAATGGAGCAGGAATGAGCGTAACGGACGCGCGCCTAAGTTTCGAAAGGCACGCAACTTCTAAAATACAAACTGCAGAAGATCTTTTCAATTTGAATACAAAAGGCTTTCGTGGTGAGGCATTGGCATCAATAGCTGCCATTGCGCACGTGGAAATGAAAACACGCAACGGAGATTCTGAAATTGGTACCAAAATTTGTATTGAAGGCAGCCAAGTTATTTCGCAGGAAGCAGCGGTAATACCACAAGGCACAACAATTTCGGTTAAAAACCTTTTTTATAATATCCCGGCTCGCCGAAATTTCTTAAAAAGCAATCCCGTTGAAACTAGGCATATTATTGACGAATTTCATCGTGTTTCCTTGGCACATCCAAATATTGCTTTTGCCATGATCAATAATGGAAGTGATGTTTTCAATTTAACCGAAAGTAACGAAAGGCAACGCATTGTAAGTATCTTCGGAAGTAAAACAAATGAAAAATTAGTTCCTGTAAGTGAAGAAACTGAGCTTTTGAAAGTTTCGGGCTTTGTGCTAAAACCTGAATATGGCAAGAAAAGTAGGGGAGACCAGTTTTTTTTCGTCAATAATCGGTTTATTAAAAGTAATTATTTGCATCATTCCGTTGTTTCAGCTTTTGAAGGTTTGATAAAAGATAGCACGCATCCCGGATATTTTTTGTTTTTGGAAGTAGATCCGCATTCCATAGACATTAATATTCATCCTACAAAAACGGAAATTAAATTTGAAGACGAGCACGCAATGTATGCAATGCTCCGTTCGACCATAAAGCACAGTTTGGGGCAATTCAGCATTACTCCCGTTCTGGATTTTAACAGAGATAGCGGTTTCGATACGCCTTATGAATATAGTAAAAAGCAGGCAAAAATGCCAACAATTGAGGTTGACAGAGATTATAATCCTTTTTCAAAAGAAGTAAAACAAGGCAATATAAATTTTCCATTTAAACGCGATACCGCCAAGTCGGCTAATTGGGAAGCGTTGTATACGAATATTGCTATTGACGATTTTAAAACAGAACTTGAACACGGCGGATTTAAAACAGAAGTCCATTTTGAAAGTGATGAAGTAACAGGCAGTTTATTTGAAAATAACGACGAGGAAACAGGCCAAACCACTTTTCAGCTTCAAAATAAATATATTGTTTGCCCAATAAAAAGTGGGATGATGCTCATTCATCAAAATTTGGCGCATCAACGCATTTTATATGAAGAAATTTTGAAAAATATAACAGTTCACGAAGCGGTAAGCCAACAATTGTTATTTCCTTTGCAACTTCATTTTTCAATTCCAGATATGGAGATTTTGATTAAAATGAGGGAACAATTGCAAAACACAGGTTTTGTTTTTACAGATTTTGAAGAAGATACTGTCCAAATTAGTGGCGTACCCGTTAATTTGGTTGAAAGTATGGCAGGCGAAATTCTTGAAAATTTAATTTGTGATATTAAAGAAGAAGTTCCCGATGCAAACTTTAGCCATACTGATTTAATGGCTAAAAGTTTAGCCAAGAATATGGCGATTAAAACGGGTTCTTCATTAAATAAAAGAGAAAGAGAACATCTTATCAATCAACTATTTGCTTGTAAAGAACCGAGCGTTTCCCCAATAGGAAAAGCTATTCTTATCACATTTGACGCAGCAGATTTTGACAGAAAATTTTTATAAATTAAGGTAGGTAAAGAAAAAAAAACTTTTGCCTTTGCAGGATTTATTATGGGAAGATTAACCGAAACAGTTAAGGTATTAATTATAGTAAATGTGTTATTTTTTATTGGCACGCTACTTTCTCCTGACTTGTCGTATAAATTATTTGCGTTGTATTATGTAGAAAGTGAGAATTTTCACTTTTGGCAATTGCTTACGCATATGTTTATGCACGGCGGGTTCATGCACATTTTGTTTAATATGTTTGCGCTTTATATGTTTGGATCGCCTTTGGAAATGCGTTGGGGACGAAACAAATTTTTATTTTTTTACTTTTCAGCCGGACTTGGCGCAGCATTTATCCATTTATTGGTAATCTATTTACAGGTTCAAAACGGCACAGACGCAATGTTGGCAGCTGGTTGGAATATGACCGATGTCACAAATTTTCTTACAACAGGTAGCGGCGGTAACACCGCTATTTTGGATGTGATGAGTCAAGATAGATTAAATTCAATATATACAGCTTATAATACAAGTGCTGTTGGGGCATCCGGCGCTATTTATGGTATTTTGGTTGCCTTTGGTTTAATGTTCCCAAATGCAGAACTTATGCTTATTTTCTTTCCAGTTCCTGTAAAAGCCAAGTATTTTATTCCTGGTTTATTGTTGTTGGATTTATTTTCAGGCATAACAGGTTTTTCATTATTTGGTGGAAATATTGCCAATTGGGCGCATCTTGGAGGCGCTTTATTCGGCTTTATTATGGCTTATTACTGGAAGAAAAATAGTTTCAACGATCATAGATGGAACTAAAATTTTAAGCGCAATTCTAAATTTAAAGTTAGTTTACCTTTGTAAACCACAATTTCCCCAACAAATAGTTGTTATCTAAAGAATGTCTGCAAAAACGCTATCCTATTACTACGCTACAAGCAATACGTTAATAAAATTAATTGCTATTAACGCAGTTGTTTTTATTATTACAAGTCTGCTGTCATTTATTCTTAAAATGGATAGTGGGCTTTTAACGAAGTGGTTTGTGTTGCCTGCAGATTTCGGTGAAATGATTTTACAACCGTGGTCTCTTATAACCTATACATTTTTACACGGTGGCATATTTCATATTTTGTTTAATATGTTGTGGTTATATTGGTTTGGTAATTTTGTGCTGAATCTTTTTTCGGGCAAGAAATTATTGACGGTTTACTTTCTCGGTGGTATTTTCGGCGGATTATTATTTGCACTTTCGTATTCTTTTTTTCCAGTTTTTAGTGGGCAGCAATCCTATTTAATTGGTGCGAGTGGAGCGGTTACGGCAGTTATGATTTTTATAGCAACGTATGCGCCACAAACAGCTATTCGTATTTTCACTTTTACTATAAAGCTTTGGCAATTGGCACTTTTCCTTTTCGTGTTGGATTTGGTTAGAATCCCAAGTTCAGGAAATGCTGGCGGACTTTTATCCCACGTTGGCGGAGGTATTTTTGGATATTTTTATGCAGTACAATTGGTAAAAGGGAATGATATTGGAAAAGGATTTGAACGTTTTATGGACTGGTGCGCAGCCATTTTTAAGCCGAAAAAGAAGCAGCCTTTCAAAAAAGTGCATCGAACCGAACAGCCTGCAGCAAAATCAAATTTTTCAGCAACGGATAAATCTGCACATCAGCGAAAAATAGATTCAATTTTAGACAAGATTAGTAAAAGTGGATACGATAGTCTAACTGCTGAAGAGAAAAATTACCTATTTAAAGAGCAGTGATATTAATGAAAAAGCTGGGCACTTTTAATAAATTTATTTTATTCTTCAATTGGATTGCTGTCCTTTTGTTACTTGTTTCTTTTATATTGCCATATTTGCCTCCAAAGAGTTTCCCGATAATTTCGCTATTAAGTTTGGGCGTTTCACCACTTATTGTTATTAATTTTATCTTTCTGTTTTACTGGCTTATTTTGGTGAAAAGACAATTGCTGCTATCGGCTATTGTTTTAACAATCTCTTTTTTCCATTTTAATTCATTTTACGAAATTTCTTCGGAAGCGGATCAGGAAGATTATACCAATTCTTTGCGTGTTCTTTCTTTTAATGTCCGATTATTTAATGCCTATGAAAAAGATCAGTCCATTAATACTGGAGAAATGATGGCAAATTTATTAACCGCTGAAAATCCTGATGTTGTATTCCTTCAAGAATACTATGTTCCAAATAAAGTAGATTTTTCAGCTTTTAAATATAATTATATACATTTCAGATATTCAAAATCTCAATTGGGTCACGCAATTTTTTCGAAATATCCAATCATAAATACTGGCGCCTTTAATTTTGAAAATACATCGAACAATATATTATATGCGAATGTTGTAAAAGGTGGTGATACTATTCGAGTATATAATTTACACTTACAGTCCTTAAATATAATTCCTGAAAATATAATTGAAGGAAAAGAAAATGAGAAACTATGGCTTAAGCGTATTTCAAATGCTTTTCAAGAACAACAATCGCAAATAGCTATCTTAATTGAACATAAAAATAAATCGCCGTATCCCGTTATTTTGGTGGGCGATTTTAATAATACACCGTTTTCATACACGTATCAAAAACTGCAAGAAAACATGAATGATGGCTTCGTGAAGCGCGGTAATGGACTGGGAACCACTTTTTTATTCGAAAAATATCCAATGCGAATAGATTTTATGTTTGCCGATAAAACATTAGACTTTGTTCGATTTGAAAATGTGAGCAAAACATTTTCAGACCATTTTCCTATTTCAGCAATTATAGGTTGGGATAAAAAGGAGAAATAGAAGGATTATTTAATTGAAATTTTTTGAAAGTTGAACCGCTGGTTTTCTAAATAATTTAACGTATTCGGCCCTTGATTGAAAAGCAAATCTAAAACAGACAGATTCGGAATAAAGTCATGATTGGCTTCGTGCACTTGCACATACTTTTCAATAGTAAAATCTATCTTGTTTTTTGCGTTAATCAAGTTCCGCAAGTCTGTGCAATCTGGTTTGGCAATATATTCGTTAGTTTTTAAATATTCCTCATTCAGCCCAATTAGTTCTGCCAAACAAGCATAAATTAAAAGATTATGTTCTAAAAGTGAAGTCACATTTCTTGAGAAAATAGGGGCGAGGTCATCTTCGTAATATTCAAAAAAAGGGGAAGTGCGGTAGGCACTTTGCAATGATTTCCAATGTTGATCCTGCCACGGAAAGTCATTTTCAGTCTGAACATTTTTTGTCATTTTCCGAATACCCTTATTTGTATGTTTTATAGGAACATTCAGTAATAACAATCCGTTGCTGTGCGCAATATATGCTCTGTTTCGGTAGGTTTGTTTTTGGTAATTATCTTCAACTTCAAAAAAAACTTCATCGGCTTGCGCAATTGCAACCATTTGTGCGATAGACGGGAAATAAGCTGGATGGAGTAGGATTTTTTTCATTTTACAGAAATAAGACCGCTTTGCTAAAAGACGTAAGACAACAAACTACAAAAAACTACATGTAGAATTACGTTATTTTGAGGAATAGATTTCATAACTAATAAATGAAAACTAAAAACTGCCACTGCCTACTATTTCGATTTCCTCTTTTTATAAAAGCTAAAAGCAAAATAAGCAATAAGCAAAATCACAAAAACCAATAGATATGAAGTAGGTTTGCCACTGCCGCCAACAGTTGTAAATAGGCGCTCCCAACGTATGCCACCATTTGGATCTTTACTCATCCAAATAAAGACGGGTTTGCCTACAACGTGCGTAAATGGCGTAAAACCCCAGCTTCTTGCATCTTGGGAGTTATTACGGTTATCGCCCATCATCCAATAATAATCCAATTTAAAGGTATAGTTGGTTAATGGTGCACCATTTAATAAAACTTGTGTGCCAGATTGGGTAATTTTATTCGAAATACCTATTTCACTTCCTTCGTAAACTTCAATAATACGTTTGTAGAGTGGAAGTGTTTTTGGCGTAATGGAAACTGTTGTGCCTTCTTTTGGAATGTAAATAGGACCGAAGAAATCTACATTCCAATTAAATTGTGGATTGTGCGGAAAAATACCGAAATCTCCCTGACCTTCTTTTGATCTATTTGCAATTATTTCAACAACATTTGGGTTATTTTTTAGCATCGCTAAAGACTCTTCCGAAATGGCTGGAAAAATATACATCTTGTTCTGATTATCATAACCATAATGGTCTGTGATATTATAGCGCTTAATCAACATATCTGGATTTAAAGGCCCAGAAACCCTCACATAATATGAAAATTGAATTCTCGCTCTATCCGGTAATTCGTTCTTTTTCCCATTAATATAAACGAAGCCATTTTTTACAGCCAATGAATCTCCCGGCAAGCCAACGCAACGCTTTACATAATTAGACTTTTTATCCAAAGGCTTAATATCCACCTTGCTTGATGGATTTGTAATTACACTCAAGGTATCTGGTGGCCAGCTAAATACAACAATGTCGTTGTGCTTAATCTTTTGAAATCCCGGTAATCTGAAATACGGAATAGTTGGTTCCTTTATATAAGACTTTGTATGTACAAGCGGAATGGTATCGTGTACCATCGGGAAAGAAAGCGGCGTCATTGGCGTTCTCGCGCCGTAATGAAATTTGCTTACAAATAGATAATCTCCAACCAAAAGTGTTTTTTCAAGGGAAGAAGTTGGTATTGTAAATGGCTGCATTACATAAGTATGAACAATTGTGGCGGCTACAACGGCAAAGAGTATAGAACTTACCCATTCTCCCGCGCTTGTTTTTGGCTTTAATTCACGATCTTTTATATGATGTAGCGTTTGTGTATAATTAACATAATAAATATAAAGTCCTAGAGTTAAAACAGCCAAAATTGTATCAATCGGTTTATTTTTACCAAAACTTCTAAGCGTTTCTACCCAAACTACAGGAAACATAATTAGGTTTACAATTGGTATAAATAGAAGAATTGTCCACCACCAAGGCCTGTTTATAATTTTCATTAAAACAATGCTATTGTAAATTGGCACCGCGGCTTCCCAAGCTTTTCTGCCAGCTGCAATGTATAATTTCCAAGTTCCCAAAAAATGGATTACCTGAACTATTAGAATAAAAAGTAACCAACCTGACCAACTCATTTAATTATATTATTTCGTTAATAACTATTTCTATTTCTCCCGACGCTTCGGGATTAGTTTCGATTTCGCAGAACTTCTTTCATTGAAAAAATGCCTTTTTTGTCTTTTATATATTCCGCGGCCAAAATTGCTCCGAGCGCGAAACCTTCTCTGGAATGTGCTTTGTGGCTCAACTCTATCGTGTCAATTTCAGAATTGTATTTAATTATATGCGTTCCTTTTACATCATCAATACGTTTGGCGTCAATTTTTATTTCTTCTGAATTTGCTTCGTTCAATTTCCAAGTTTTTTTATCTGAAAATTCTAATATTCCTTCAGCCAATGAAATTGCCGTTCCGCTTGGCGCATCCTTTTTTTCGGTATGATGTATTTCTTCAATTGAAACAATATATTCCTTAAATGGTGCCATAATTTTGGCCGCAAACTTATTTATTTCGAAAAACAGATTTACACCAATACTGAAATTGGACGCATATAAAAAGCTTCCGTTACGCTCTTCACAAAATTTTACCATTTCAGCATAATTTTCCAACCAACCTGTAGTCCCTGAAACTATCGGAATATTATTTTCAATCGCTAATTTAATATTTTGAACAGCAGTCTCGGGCGATGAAAAATCGACGGCAACGTCTGCATCTTTTAAATTCCCTTCTTCCAATGTACTTGATTTTTTGAATATTACAAAGTGACCTTTTTCCAAAGCTAGTTTTTCTATGGTTTTACCCATTTTGCCATAACCGAGAAGTGCTATTTTCATTTAAAACTATAGGTTAGCGACATACCATAATTATTGGTTTGGTTAACCAAATTTGGATTTACAGATGGTTTAAAAGACAGATCTTCATTCACATTAAACTGCTGCAAGTGTGCATCAACATTGGCATCTACAATATTTAAGAGATAAAACAAAACTGTTACAACAACGCTAATATCCTTATCGCGCTGCGCATTTTTTTGTGCATCAATCAATCTTGCATCAGAAACTAGAGGCGTTGCTCCGTTTCCATAAAATTCGTCATTGGTAAAACCGGCGAGTCTGCTTTTGTAGGCATCTCTAAAACGATTATAATCTTTATCGTTTCTAAGATAGAAGTAAACTCCTGCGCCCATTCCTGCATAAACAATAGGAATTTTCCAATATCGTTTGTTGTAAGCTTGCCCTAAACCTGGTACAACAGCCGAGTAAAATGCAGCTCTTGCGGGTGCTAGCGGATCATAATCTTTTGGTGACCTTGCTGAATCTTTAACGATCAACGCTGTTTCTCTTTTAACTTTTAAACTGTCAGTCTGCTGGGCAAATAGTGGAAGAGCCAACAAGAACAGTACAATATGTAGAAATCTATTTTTCACTTGTTACCGCTTTCAAAATACGTTCAAGTTCATTTTTATCTTTGAAGGAAACTAAAATCTGACCTTTTCCAGATTTTGAGACCTTGACATCAACCTTTGTATTTAACCAATCTGATAAGTCATTTTTAGCTTGCTTCGCATATTTTGGTAAACTAGCTTTAATTGCTTTTGGCTTTTCGTCACTATTTTTATTAGCTCTCACTAATGCTTCGGTATCTCTAACAGATAGGTTTTCGCCGATAATCCGTTCATAAATATCAAGTTGTAAACCAAAATCTTCAACGTTAATTAAAGCACGGCCGTGACCCATTGTTATAAAACCATCGCGCATTCCGGTTTGAATAATTGGATCCAATTTTAGTAAACGTAAATAATTTGCAATTGTACTTCTATTCTTTCCAACGCGGTCGCTCAATTCTTCTTGCGTAACGTTTATTTCTTCAATTAAACGCTGATATGAAAGGGCAATTTCAATTGGGTCTAAATCTTGGCGTTGAATATTTTCAACCAAAGCCATTTCCAACGATTCTTGATCGTTTGCTATTCTAATATAAGCTGGAATGGTTGGTAAACCAATTAATTTTGACGCACGAAATCTACGTTCACCACTTACCAATTGGTATTTATTGAATTCTAATTTTCGGACAGTAATGGGCTGAATTACTCCAAGTTCTTTAATAGATGAAGCCAATTCCCGAAGAGATTCTTCATTAAAACTGGTTCTTGGTTGAAATGGGTTTACCTCAATTGCATCCAACTCCAATTCAACAATACTGCCAACAACCTTATCGGCATTTTTATCGCTGACAGATTGAATATTATTAGATGGATCTTTTAAAAGAGCCGATAATCCGCGGCCCAAAGCCTGTTTTTTAATTGCTTTCGCCATTTATTTCTTCTTCTCGTTTTTCTGAATCAATTCCTGCGCAAGGCTTAAATAATTGCTTGCTCCTTTGCTGCCTGCATCATAGCTTATAATGCTTTCGCCATAACTTGGTGCTTCACTTAAACGTACATTTCGTTGTATGATTGTATTAAAAACCATTTCGTCAAAATGCTTTTTAACTTCCTCCACCACTTGGTTTGAAAGGCGCAAACGTTGGTCATACATTGTTAGTAACAATCCTTCAATGTCTAAATCTGGATTGTGGATTTTTTGGATACTTTTAATAGTATTCAGCAATTTGCCCAAACCCTCAAGCGCAAAATATTCACATTGAATAGGGATTAATACAGAGTCTGCCGCAGTTAATGCATTAAGCGTCAACAAACCCAATGATGGCGCACAATCTATTAAAATATAATCGTATGTATCTTTTAATTCTGTAATTACCTCACGCAACATATACTCACGATTTTCCTTATCTACCAATTCAATTTCGATAGCAACCAAATCTATATGTGACGGTATTAAATCTAAATTTGGTGAAGTTGTACTGATAATGGCTTCTTTGGCAGTTGCAGAATGTTCCAACAATTGGTAAGTTCCTATTTCAACCGCGTCAACATCTATTCCTAAACCTGATGTTGCATTTGCCTGCGGATCTGCATCTATAAGTAATACTTTTTTTTCTAAAACCCCTAAAGATGCTGCTAAGTTAACCGAAGTAGTAGTTTTACCCACGCCGCCTTTTTGGTTTGCAATTGCTATTATTTTACCCATTAATCCGTTCAAAAATTTGAGGGTTAAAAGTACGATTATTTTGGTGGACAGAAAATGATTTTTGTTAACAAAGGAAGAAGACTTAAGACCGCTTCGCTTTAAGACTTATGATGTATGACCGACAATAGTTGCTAATATTTTATGAAATAAAATTCAATGTAAATTTTGAAAGTCCCATCCCCAACCCTTCCCAAAAGGAAAGGAGCTGTTTGTATTATATTTCTTTGTTTTTGAATCCAATCTATAAGTCGTACGTCAATTAGTCGTACGTCATTTACTAATTGGTTATAAAAAAATCCGTCAGTTTTTAAAACTGACGGATTTTTATAAATTAATACAAAGAATTTCTATTGTTCTTCTGGCATTAAAATACCTAATAGATAGTTTTCATCTAAATATTTATTTGCTGCATCTTGAATTTCCTTTTTGGTCAACGTGTTAACTTCTTCAACTGTTTTAAGGATTTCTAACGGATCTGTTCCGTCCGTATCAGCTCTTTCTAAAGCAGTTATCCAAAATTTGTTTTTCTTCAGATTGTCTTTATTTTCTACATAATACGTTTCTTTTACTTTAGCCAAATCTTTATCGCTTGGTCCTTCTTTTTTAAGTTTTTCAACTTCACCTAAAGCAGCAGCTACCAATTTATCTACATTTTCTGGTCCGCAAGGGAAAGAGATTGAAAAGTTTACTTGTGGAAAGCTTATTTTATTCAAACTTCCACGAGCGCCAACGCCATAAACGCCGCCTTCTTCTTCACGAAGTTTTTCAATTAACTTAATTGTAAGTACTTCGCCCAGCGCATCAATTGCCAAATTTTCTTTGTCTGAATAGGTTACATCATCTTGATGCCACGTAATTGTTACCAAACTTTTTGGATCTTTTCCTTTGTTGAAAACCTTACGACGAGGCGTATCTGCTTCTCTGTATTTAGTTGGATTAAATTTTTCATTGCTGTTTAAACCCGGAAGGTTCGCAATATATTTTGTAGAAAAATCTTTTATTTGCGCTTCATCTACATTTCCAACAAAATAGAAATGGAAATCTCCCGCATCTGCAAAACGTTCTTGATATAGTTTGTAAGCTAAATCATAATCTGCTTTATCCATTGCTTCAACCGTTGGGAAACCTACATAGCGATTGTTACCTTGATTTTTGAAATTGCCCAATTGATCTTGAAAGTAAAATTGTGGATTTGCCATTAAATTCCCCAAAAAGCTTTTCTGCTTTGTGATGAATGAATTGAATGCTGCGTCATCTTTGTTAAGTGCTGTAAAATATAAATAGATTTGTTGAAACAAGGTTTCCAAATCTTTTGGTGCTGCTGAACCGGATAAATTTTCAGTTAAATTTCTGATTGATGGACGAACTCCAACAAGTTTACCGCTCATCATTTTGCTAAGATCATTTATTGAAATTCCACCAATTCCAGCTTCTGGCAAGCCGTCATTTGCAAAAACTGTTGCTTTATAATCTGCATCACTGTATAAGCTTGATCCACCAAAACTAAAGGCTTCAAATAGAACTTCGTCATTTTTGAAATCTGTCGGCTTATAAGTTACTTTTGCACCATTACTTAACGTTAATGTAGTTGTGCCAAGGGTTTTGTTGCTTTCAATAGCCTGAATTGTTCCTGCCGGTTTTAAGTTTTCTATTAAATCCTGCTTTAATTCTGTATCTGCATAAGGTTTTACATCCATCGTTTCGACTTCTTTTAATAAAGCTGAAACTTGATCTTCGGTAACTTGGGTTAGACCATCTTTTTCTGGTCCGGTTAGAATTATAACTCTGTTATCATCGTGTAAAAATTGAGAGATAAGGTTAGTAATATCCTTCAATTGAATGGTTGGCAGTAATTTTTTAGTTGTTTCAAATTCCCAAGTAATTCCAGGAATTGGTTCGTTCTCTAAAAAGTTGTTTACATATTCGCCTACAATACGTCCGCTTTCGTTTTTGTCCCGATCGTTATATTGTTTTTCTAAATTTGCAAGAAGTTCTTTCTTCGCGCGCTCATATTCGCCTTCTTGAAAACCAAAACGTTTAACACGTTGGTTTTCTTCCAACAAGGCCTTTAACCCTTCTAACTGGCCAGTTTCACTAGTCTGTGCAAAACTTTGATATGCATTTTTGTTACGTGCATACGTACCGCCGTAATATGAAAATCCAAATACGAAAGGTGGATTTGCACTGTTACGCAACTCATCCAACCTATTATTAATCATTGAAGAAAAGAGGTTTTTGGTAAGTTGATCTTTATAATCTGCAACCGTTACAACTTTTGGAGCATCAATTCTATCTTTATAAACTACCTGAAATCTTGAAAATGGAGCTTCTTTATCACTAGCAACCGAAATGAAAGTTTCTTTATGGTTTGGCATTTCAAAAGTTGGACGCTTTTTTTCTGTACTCGGATTTTTAATTTTTCCGAAGTGTTCCTTAATTTTTGCTTCCATTGTTGCAACATCTAAGTCGCCAACGGCAACAACAGCCATTAAATCTGGACGATAAAAATCTTTGTAAAAACTTCTAACATCTTCATATTTAAAGTTTTCAAGATTTTCTTTAGTACCAATTGGCAAACGCTTCGCATATTGGCTACCGTACAATAATTTTGGTAAATAATCCTGCATCATTCGCTTATCTGGGCCTAAACCCAAACGGTATTCTTCTAAAACTACCCCGCGCTCGCTATCAATTTGCTCATCTGTTAACGTTGCGTTGTGAGCCCAATCTTCAATTATCTGAAAACCCTTCTCAAGTTTTGCAGGATCGTCGCTTGGAATTGGTAGTATGTAAACTGTTTCATCAAAACTTGTATAAGCGTTAAGATCGGCGCCAAATTTTACGCCAATACTTTGAA
Organism: Aequorivita sp.; assembly: GCA_965219125.1. Lineage (GTDB taxonomy): Bacteria > Bacteroidota > Bacteroidia > Flavobacteriales > Flavobacteriaceae > JBBSOK01. The sequence goes on along the minus strand of CBDCMO010000002.1, from coordinate 819,751 downwards.
GGTAATCTACCAAATCATTCTTTTGAAAGTTTTTGGTACCGTTAAAGTTCATATGCTCCATAAAGTGGGCAAGACCAACTTGGTTGTCGTCTTCAAGAATTGAACCTGCATTTACGGCAAGGCGTAATTCAACTTTATCTTCTGGCTTGCCATTGTTACGGATGTAATAGGTAAGTCCATTTTCCAATTTTCCAACTTTTACGTTTGGATCTGTGGGTATTTTTTGGGTTTCAATTTTTGCAGTTTCAGTTTTTACATCTTGCGCAAAAACCGATCCTGTAAAAGCTATTAATGCAATAGCCGAAAAGGATAAATTTCTAAGATTCATAAGTGTTTCGTATTTGTTTTAATAGTGGTATTTCAAAATTATTGAAATTGATAGGGATAGCCATTCAATTAGGAATTTTTTCACATTTAAAGTAGATTGAAAACTCCGCGACCTTTGCTATTTTTTGCTAGCTTTTATCATAGCTTCCAATTGGTCCCACATAGATTCTGGGATTGCTTCCAATAAATTGAATTGTCCCGCACCTTTAAGCCATTCGCCGCCATCCAATGTTATAACTTCACCATTTAGATAACCAGAAAAATCTGAAACCATATAAGCCGCAAGGTTTGCAAGTTCTTGATGATCGCCAACACGTTGCAAAGGCACTTTTTTGGCAAGATCGAATTTATCCTTTAAATCGCCCGGTAATAATCTGTCCCAAGCACCTTTTGTAGGGAAAGGTCCTGGCGCAATTGCGTTAAAGCGCATGCCGTATTTAGCCCATTCCACAGCCAAACTGCGCGTCATTGCCAATACGCCGGCCTTTGCCGTTGCACTTGGAACAACGTAGGCAGAACCTGTCCAAGCGTAGGTTGTTACAATGCTCAATACTACTTTATTGGTTTCTTTTTTGTCAATCCAATGTTTACCGAAGGCTAAGGTGCAATTTTTGCTTCCTTTTAAAACGATGTCTATTATGGTGTCGAACGCATTTGCTGAAAGCCGTTCGGTTGGTGAAATAAAATTTCCAGCTGCATTGTTTAGCAAACAATCTACGGTTCCAAATTCTTTAACAGAAGCTTCAACCATTGCTTCAACTTCATCGTAATTTCGAACGTCGCATTGCACTGGCAAAACTTTCCCACCTGTCATTTCTTCAAGTTCGGTTTTTACGTTTTGAAGTTTTTCTATATTTCTTGAAGTGATTACCACATTGGCGCCCAATTCTAAAAAATAGGTTGTCATTGCTTTTCCGAGACCGCTTCCGCCGCCTGTTACAACAATAGTTTTACCTTTCAGTGCATCGTCGCGTAGCATTTTTGCTTTTAAATCCATAGTATTTTTATTTGATAACAAAGATAGCTTTTTAGCAGAGCAGATTCAAAAAACTGGCTTACTTAACTGAATTGTAAATTTGCAATCAAAAATTTTCAACAAAGAATTTAATCTTTTGAAATGATCAGTAACAAGTTTGTGCCTTCAACCTTCGAGAATTTCTGAATCGCGAAATCTTCAGAATTATGGAAGAAGTTATAAAAAGAATTTTCGATTGATTTTTCGTCAATATTCAATCCAAAATTAAAGAGCACTTTACCACCCACAGCGATTTTCTGTTGAAGTAATTTGGCAAATTCTACCGATTTAAATATTGTTGGAACGGTATCGTTTATATATAAATCGATTATTATTAAATCGAATAAATTTGAAATGTTTTGAAGATATTGAAAGGCATCATCACAAAGAATTTCTAGATTTTCTGAAATTTCTATTCCGAAGAAATCCGAAGCAATTTTAATAATCTCGCCATCTATTTCAACCGCAGTAATTTTATTGGAATAATCAAATTTATCTCGAAGCGATTTAATCACGCAGCCGCCGCCAAGGCCTAAAACCAAAACTGAATTTACATTTGTAAAATCGATTTTCGAAAGTCCAAATTCCAATATTTTTTGCAGTGAACCGTAGCTATAATTGGCATCTTTACTATCTAAAACGGTTTTGCCGTTTGTGGTGGTAATTTCAAGAGTACCGTTGTAATCGCTAGCTATTTTTTTTGTAGTTGGGTAAAAATAGGAGAGGATATTTTTCAGCATTATTTACTCTTCCAAAGAAACTTCTGTGCTGTTCCATTATCCCCCAATTGATAAAGGCCAACAGCTACTGCTTTAAAAATTTGAGGTTTAAAAATGTCCGTGGCCAAACTATCCAAATATGTTGTTTTCGCAACACCCAAACTTATATGCGGTTTGAAATTTTCGTTACTATAATCGCTAATAAATTTTGGAACATAATCTAAAGTTGGTTGGTTAATTGCGCTTCCGTCCTTATTTTGAACAAAAGCTTCTTGATTACCATTTTCAATAATATATGGTTTTATGAGCTCAATTGCTTTTTTATGAATTGCTAAAATTGCTTCAGATTTTTCAACACTTATAACAGCAAAACTTTCATCTTTATCTCTGGAATATGTGAGATTTTCAACTTTTAAATTTTCGTTTTCAATCATTTTGAAAATTCCTGTTAATGCAGTTTTAACTTTTGGTAGATCTTTTTCCTTCACATAACATTGCAATAATGTGATATGCGGAATTGTATTATTATTCAATTTGATCGTATTCGGATTATTTTTTCTGATTGCCTCATTTAATTTAATAGCTTGATTGTGCATTTCAGTTGAAGGCACAAGCAAAACATCTATGGCTATTACTTTATTATTTCTGTTCAACGTAAAAAATATTGCAGAGCCAAAAAAGATTATTAAAATTGCTGGATAAACTTTTTTTCTCAAATCTAAATTATTTTGAAGCTTCAATCAAAACACCCAAAATCTCGATTGCGGCATCGCTTATTCTCGTTCCCGGACCATAAACAGCCGTTGCGCCTGCGTCAAAAAGAAATTGATAGTCTTGGGCAGGTATTACGCCACCAACAATAACCATAATATCTGGGCGGCCGTGTTTTTTAAGTTCTTCAATAACTTGTGGTACCAAGGTTTTATGTCCTGCGGCTAAAGAGGAAACGCCCAAAATATGAACATCGTTTTCAACAGCTTGTTTTGCTGCTTCTTTTGGAGTTTGAAATAACGGACCAATATCTACATCAAAACCAACGTCGGCATAACCAGTTGCTACTACTTTTGCGCCTCTATCATGACCGTCCTGTCCCATTTTGGCAATCATAATCCGTGGACGTCTGCCGTCTAATTCGGCAAATTGGTCTGCCATCTCGCGGGCTTTTGCGAAACTTGGGTCTTTCTTAATTTCTTTACTGTACACGCCGCTAAAACTTTTAATTTGTGCTTTATATCTTCCAAAAACTACTTCAAGCGCATCGCTTATTTCGCCCAAAGTGGCGCGTTCGCGAGCTGCATCAACAGCTAAAGATAATAAATTGCCATTTCTTGACTTCGCGCATTCGGTTAAATGTGCCAATGTTTGAGCAACCTTTTCAGAATTTCTTTCAACTTTAATATTTTCTAATCTTTCAATTTGCGACAATCTTACTTTCTGATTATCAACATCTAAAATTTGCAACGGATCTTCTTTTGCTAATCTATATTCATTTACACCAACAATAATATCTTGGCCACTATCAATTCTAGCCTGTTTTCTGGCTGCGGCTTCTTCAATACGTAGTTTTGGGATTCCGGCTTCAATTGCTTTAGTCATTCCGCCCAATTCTTCAACTTCTTCGATTAATTTCCAAGCTTTTTCAGCGATTTGAGCGGTCAATTTTTCAACATAATAACTTCCCGCCCAAGGATCTACTGTTCTTGTAATTTCAGTTTCTTGTTGCAAATAAATCTGTGTATTTCTTGCTATTCTTGCTGAAAAGTCTGTTGGTAACGCAATGGCTTCATCCAACGCATTTGTATGTAAACTTTGGGTGCCACCAAAAACGGCAGCGGCAGCTTCAATTGTAGTTCGGGCAACGTTGTTAAATGGGTCTTGTTCGGTTAAACTCCAACCACTTGTTTGGCAGTGTGTTCGTAAAGCTAGCGATTTTTCATTTTTAGGATTAAATTGCTTTATGATTTTTGCCCACAACATTCTTGCGGCACGCAGTTTGGCAATTTCCATAAAATGGTTCATTCCGATTGCCCAAAAGAAGGATAGACGAGGTGCAAAACTGTCTATATCCATTCCTGCTTTTATACCAGTTCGCAAGTACTCAAGTCCGTCGGCTAAAGTGTACGCAAGCTCCAAATCGCAGGTTGCGCCAGCTTCTTGCATATGATAACCCGAAATTGAAATGCTATTGAATTTAGGCATCTGTTCGCTCGTGAATTCAAAAATATCGCTAACAATCTGCATCGAATCTTTTGGCGGATATATATAGGTGTTGCGCACCATAAATTCCTTTAAAATATCGTTTTGGATTGTTCCTGCCAAATTCTTCAAATCAACTCCTTGTTCTTCGGCAGCCACAATATAAAAAGCCATTATTGGCAAAACTGCGCCGTTCATTGTCATAGAAACACTCATTTTGTCCAATGGAATTTGGTCGAAAAGTATTTTCATGTCTTCAACAGAATCTATCGCAACGCCTGCTTTTCCAACATCACCAACTACGCGTTCGTGGTCGCTATCGTAACCTCTGTGCGTTGCAAGATCGAACGCAACCGAAAGTCCTTTTTGTCCTGCGGCTAAATTTCTTCTGTAAAAAGCGTTACTATCTTCTGCGGTCGAGAAACCTGCATATTGCCTAATTGTCCAAGGTTTTTGAACGTACATTGTAGCATACGGACCGCGCAAATAAGGTGAGATTCCTGCAACGAAATCTAAATGTTCAAGATTTTTAATATCATCTTCGAAATATTTTTTTTGAATCTTGATATCTTCAGCGGTTGAAAATGTTTCAGAATTAATAGACAGTTTAGATTCTTCAACTTTAGAAATTGAAGTTTTTAGACTGATATTTTGAATGTTTTTACGTTGCATTTAATTTTATTGTCATTTTTATTTTCCCAACGAACCGAAAAGTCCGGTGTAGCCCAAATAAATTCCGAAACCCATCAATAATATAGCGGTTGCGATAAATAGATATCTGTAATATTTAGATTTAGAAAAAGTTTTGAGACGTATTAATATTCCGATACTTAAAATGATAAACAAAATTCCTAAAATGGTTTCTAATGCTGTTTCGCTCATGATTCTAAATTTAAACGTTCTTTTTCAGTTTTTTCGGCAATTCTATTCTCAATAATCGGTTTGATTAATGTTTTGCGGATGTTGGTTTTTACAAAAGGAAATAATTGCAAATCATTTTGCATTTTATCATTTTTATTGATGTGATGGTTTGTGCCCAAAAGTTTTAGTTTTCCCTCGTCAAAATAATTTTGTTCTTTTTCTGCGCTTTCTTCTATTTTTTTCTGAATTGTACCTTCCTGTAATTGCTTTAAAAATCCACCACCTTTTTCAAGTTCTTTAAAAATAATCAACCCTTTTTCGGCTAATTGATTTGTAATATTTTCAATATAATAACTTCCATCTGCGGCGTTGCTTACAAAGTCAAAATAACTTTCTCGTTTTAAAATCAATAATTGATTTCGTGCAATACGTTCACCAAATTCGTTGCTTTTATGGTAAATTGAATCGTACGGCAAATTGCAAATTGTATTTGCACCGCCCAAAATAGCACTCATACATTCGGTAGTTGTCCGCAACATATTTACATTATAATCGTAAATGGTTTTATTGCGTTTACTGGGCATTGCGAGAATATTACAAACAGGATTAAAATTATATTCTGAAGCTAGAGCGGCGTACACTTTTCGAAGCGCCCTAAGTTTTGCGATTTCAAAAAAGTAATTAGAGCCTACTGAAACCTTAAAAGAAATTTGAAATTTTTTGAAAAATTCTTCCGAAAATTTAGTTGAATTTTTTGTCTGTAATTCAGATAAATGGTTTAAATATTCGTTGGCTTGTGCAAGAGCATAACCCAATTGCTGAACCATATTTGCGCCCGCATTTTGGAAAAGCCCGACATTAATTGATATGACATTTGGCGTTTCTTCAACATTTAAATTTTCTAAAAAAACGTCAAGTTTTGCGTAATCTTTTTGAAGGTTTTCAAACCAATTTCCACTTTCAGCGAGATTTCCGATTAGGTCTAAATTATAAAAAACATTCGCTTTTATTTCAGATAGAAAAGATTTCAACTTCAATAAAAAAACTTCATCCAAAAATTTAAAATCGAAATAAATCGAAATCTTTCCAAAAGGGATTTTTTTGAAAACCTGTTCCATATTAAATTCGGTTGCAGCTGAAAAAATGATGCTTTCTGCACCTCTTTCAATTGCATCTATCGCGAGATTATTCGCAATTATTTCATCATCTATGAATATGGCTTGTGCAATATTCCAGGAATCCGGATTACCTATTATTGGTTGAAAGCTCTCAGAAAAATCATCGGCGTGATAGGTTGGCGCTACGTTTATGCCTTCCAAACTCTGCCAAACCAAAGCGTCGTTATAGTCCGCACCTTTAAGGTCGTATTGAATTTTTTGTTTCCACTGTTTAGATGAAACGCCTTCAAAATCGCTAAATAAATTATTCATCTTTTTTGTTCTTTTTCAAACTGTCCTCATTTTGAATTACGTAAATATCTTCATTTTCCTTTTTCAAGTAATATTGTTCTCGACCAAAACGCTCAACTTCATCACTATCAGTCATTTTTTCAATAAAAATTTTATCGTGATCTATTTCCTTTTTGTAAAATTCTTTATTGTCTTCCAAAGCATTGATGTCATTATTCAATTCATGGTGAATAAGATAACTGTTTGTGTCAAAAAACAGCATCCAAACTAAAAATAATAGTAATATAAGCACATACTTATTGCTTACAAATCGAACCCATTTTCGTTGTCTAAATTCTTTAAAACCCATTATTTGGTATAATTAAGTTTTTCGTTTATAATGCTTCGAATCACATTTACCGCAACGGTATTGTATCTATTTGTTGGAATAATGATATCGGCAAATTCCTTAGTTGGCTCTATAAATTGTTGATGCATAGGTTTTAAGGTGGTTTGGTATCTGTTTAAAACTTCTTCCAAATCTCGGCCACGTTCCGCAATATCGCGTTTTAAGCGTCTAATTAAACGTTCGTCACTGTCCGCATGTACATAAATTTTTATGTCGAACATATCCCGAATATCCGGATGCGTTAAAATTAGAATGCCTTCAACAATCACCACTTTTTTGGGAAATGTAGTTACTGTTTCGCTTGTTCTATTATGTTCAATAAAAGAGTAAACCGGCTGCTGAAAGCTATGGCCTTCCCGTAATTGTTGCAAATGATTAACCAACAAATCGAAGTCAATGGAATTTGGATGATCAAAATTTATTTGTGTGCGCTCTTTAAAAGTAAGGTGGCTTGTGTTTTTATAATATGAATCTTGGGAAATTATGCATACTTCATCTTGTGGCAATTCCTGCACAATCTGCTGTACGACGGTGGTTTTTCCGCTTCCCGTTCCGCCGGCAATACCGATAATAAGCATAGAGGTTTTGTTTGAATTCAAAGATATATATTCAAAGTTGAAAATTAAGAATTCAGAATTATGAATTATGAATTAAAAGTTGTGCTGTCTCAGAAATTAAATTGAGAATAATAAATCACAAAAAGTCAAATTTTCTGTTCAAAAAAATATGTAGCTGCAAAAAATCTAAAATTTCAGAATATCTTGAAGATAATTATATTCATAATTTTGATATAATTAAAATATTCAAAAGTAAAAAAAGCGGCAAAAGCATAAAAAGGTACATCATTATCAACAAGACAACTGTATCAATTCCAAAATCTAACATTTAAAATCCCACGTCTTTTTGTACCTTTGCCGCTTCAATTAAAGTAAAAAATAATGAGCAAATACGATGTAATTATTATAGGTTCAGGTCCCGGCGGCTATGTTTGTGCAATACGTTGCGCACAGTTGGGAATGAAAACCGCAATTATCGAAAAATATAATACTTTGGGCGGAACTTGCCTTAATGTGGGTTGCATTCCGAGTAAAGCTTTGTTGGATTCTAGCCATCATTACGAGGAAGCAATGAACCATTTTGAAGAACACGGAATTGAAATTCCCGGCGAAATTAAGCTTAATTTCAAAAAAATGATTGAGCGCAAGCAAGCTGTTGTAGACCAAACAACAAAGGGTATCGAGTTTTTGATGAACAAAAATAAAATTGATGTATTTACGGGCGTTGGCAGTTTTAAGGACGCAACTCATATTGAAGTTGTTGGCGCCAAAAAAACCGAAACGTTGGAAGGTAAATACATTATAATTGCAACCGGAAGTAAACCTTCAACTTTGCCATTTATAAAGTTGGATAAGGATAGAGTTATTACTTCCACCGAGGCTTTAAAATTAAAGGAAATACCAAAACATATGGTTGTTATTGGAGGCGGCGTAATTGGTCTAGAATTAGGCCAAGTTTATCGCAGATTGGGATCCGAAGTTTCTGTAGTGGAATATATGGACAGAATTATACCAACAATGGATTCTTCGCAAAGCAAAGAGCTTATGAAGGTGATGAAAAAACAAGGTGTAAAATTCTTTCTTTCGCATCGGGTTTCTGCCGTTAGCAAAAAAGGAAAAGTGGTAACGGTAACGGCAACCGATAAAAACGATAAAGAAGTAAAATTTGAAGGTGATTATTGCTTGGTTTCTGTCGGCAGAAAACCATTTACCGATGGCTTAAAAGCAGAAAATGCAGGTGTAAAAATTACAGAGCGCGGTTTGGTAGATGTAAATGAGGATTTACAAACTAATATAAGTAATATTTATGCAATTGGCGATGTAATTAGAGGTGCAATGTTGGCGCATAAGGCAGAGGAAGAAGGCGTTTTGGTAGCTGAAATAATTGCAGGGCAAAAGCCGCATATAGATTATAATTTAATTCCAGGAGTAGTTTATACGTGGCCAGAAGTTGCAAGTGTTGGTAAAACCGAAGAGCAATTAAAAGAAGCAAAAATTGAATATAAAGTTGGGCAATTCCCGATGCGCGCTTTGGGTAGAAGTAGGGCAAGCGGAGATACCGATGGTTTTGTAAAAATACTTGCAGATAAAAAAACTGATGAGGTTTTAGGCGTACATATGGTTGGCGCCCGTTGTGCAGATTTAATTGCCGAAGCCGTAACCGCAATGGAATTTAGGGCAAGTGCAGAAGATATTGCCCGTATGAGCCACGCACACCCAACCTATGCCGAAGCTGTAAAAGAAGCCGCACTTGCCGCGACGGATGATAGAGCTATGCACATATAAGGTTAAAACTGAATTTTTCCATCATTTCAAACGTTGGAAGAATTAATAATTTTCAAAACTGCAAGCGTATTCAAAATACTGAATTTCTTGCAGTTTTTTTATTCCCTTATTTTTAAATTGAAGTTATCTTTAACCCGAAATTGCTATCCTACAAAAGGTTTTATGCGTACCAAAACAATTTTTAAAACTGAAATAACAGATATCCTAAAGCTGAAAATGCTAAAATGGGCTCAGCAATTTGCTGAGGTTATTTGGTTGGACAGCAACAACTATCCGCAAACGCATTCCAATTTTCAAGCAGTTTTGGCAGTTGATGCTTTTACGTCTATCAAAACCGATTTTGTAAACGGTTTCGAAAAATTGAATGAATATCAATCTATCACAAAAGATTGGCTTTTTGGTTATCTCACCTATGATCTTAAAAATGACCTTGAAAGATTACGCTCTTCAAATTATGACGGTTTGCATTTTCCCGATCTTTATTTCTTTCAACCAAAAAAATTATTCTTTTTATATGAAGATAGAGTAGAAGCGCGGTATTTAAATTTTGTGGTAGATGAAGTTGAAGCAGATTGGCAAGAAATTTTAAATATTGACATTGAAGAAATTGCTGCTGAAAATGCAATTAATGAAGGTTTAAAAATTGAAACAAGAACTTCAAAAGAAAGCTATTTTGAAAAATTGGAAAAAATGAAATCCCACATTGAACGTGGCGATATTTACGAGGCTAATTTATGTCAGGAATTTTATGCTGAAAATGCTATTATAAATCCGTTGCAAACTTTTAATCACTTAAATACTATTTCAAAATCGCCCTTTGCTGTTTTTTTAAAGCTTGAACATTTGTACGCGCTATCGGCATCGCCAGAGCGTTTTCTTAAAAAAACTGGCAAGCATATTATTTCACAACCTATAAAAGGTACAGCCAAACGTTCAGCAAATCCTGCGGAAGACGCTAAAATTATAGTGCAACTTGAAAATGATGCCAAAGAGCGAAGTGAAAATATAATGATTACAGATTTGGTTCGAAACGATCTTTCAAAAATTGCATTGAAAGGAAGTGTAAATGTTGAAGAGCTTTGTAAAGTTTATACATTTATGCAGGTACATCAACTTATTTCAACTATTTCCTGTGAGGTTTCTGAAAGTATTTCGCCAGTAAATATCATTAAAAATACTTTTCCAATGGGAAGTATGACAGGCGCGCCAAAAGTTTCGGCAATGAAGATTATTGAAAACCTTGAAGATGCCAAACGTGGCTTATATAGTGGTACAATAGGCTATTTTGATAATGCTGGCAATTTTGATTTTAATGTGGTTATCCGTGGTATTTTATATAATTCAGAAAAAAAATATCTTAGTTTTTCAGTTGGTGGCGCTATTACAGTTAATTCTACCCCACAAAATGAATATGATGAATGTTTGGTTAAGGCTCAAGCTGTGAGAGAAGTTTTAAGTAAATATGCACCCTAGACAACATAAACAGCATTTATGCACTCTAGACAACATAAACAGCATTTATGCACCCTAGACAACATAAATTTTATATCTTTGATTTACAATAATTGATATGAAAAAAATTGTAATATCGGCGGATATCGTGAGTTCAACGTCATTACAGACTATTGATAAAGAACTTCTTGAAAAATCACTTCAATCTTTATTGAGCGATTTAAACAAATCCCTATCAACTTTTGGGCGTATAATTAAAGGAGATTCGTTGGAAATTGTTGTTCCAAAACCCCAAGACGGTTTAAAAGCTGCAATTGCCATAAAAAGCTTTGTGAAAACCCTTCCAATCAATATTGAAAGTTATGAGGAAGGCAAATTTAGGGCGCAACATTTTAAAACACACGGCGTTCGCTTGGCAATGGGTTATGGCGAGTTGGAGCGTTTTATTCCCGAAGAAGGAATAATTGATGGAGAAGCCATTTATCTTTCCGGTCGAGCAATTAGCAACATGCACACCTACGATAAAGAACGGATAACCATAAAAAACACCCTATTTTTTGAGTCTAAAAATGAAGGATTAAACAACACAATGTTGCCAATTGTTGAACTTTTGGACGTTTTACTTTCTAAAGCCACAGAAAAGCAATGTATGGTTTTATATCTTAAATTATTGAGCAATAGCGAAGCAGAAATTTCGAAAATTATGAATATTGATCAATCTGTGGTTAATCGACATTCAACAAATGTGGGATGGAATGCAATTGACACAACAGTTTCGTATTTTAGCAATCTTATGAAAAGCTTAAAGTAATGGAAATGTCAATATTAATCCTTCTGCAGTTTTTTGCTCATATTTTGGCAGATTATTTTTTTCAAACCCAAAAAATGGCAGATAGCAAAGGCAAATTTGGCTTTAAAAGTAAGTGGCTCGTTTTGCACGGAATCTTAGTTTTTGCAATAGCTTGGTTTTTGTCATTTCAGCTTAATTATGTTTTACCTGCTCTTTTTATAGCAATTACTCATTATATAATAGACGGATTTAAACCGTGGCTATCACGAAATAAATATGTTGGCGGTTACAGTTATTTTATAGATCAAATACTGCATTTAGCAATCATCCTAATTATAGTAAATTTTTATTTTAAACATTTTAATTTTACTCCAACCATATTTATTTATGACAATCTCCAAATTGTTGTGTTGCTTATTGCCTATTTATGCTGCCTTAAACCGGCAAATATTTTTATTAAAGAAATGCTTCGAAGTACAAAAATCGTAGTTTCAAATGAAACCGATTTGCCAAACGGTGGAAAAGTAATTGGCAATTTGGAGCGAATTTTAACGTTGACATTTATCTTGATTGGCCAATTTCAAGCGGTTGGTTTTCTAATTGCCGCAAAATCAATTTTGAGATATAAGGACACAGACACACTAAAAACGGAATATGTTTTAATAGGCACAATGCTAAGCTTCGGGATTGCATTGGCGTTAGGATTAGCGGTTCCACTTTTACTTTGAAAGCGAAATTTAAAAAACATATTGAAAAAAATTTACCTCAACTTTTAGACAGAAAATTACTAGTTGCCTGCAGCGGTGGCCTGGATAGTACTGTTTTATGTCACCTATTAAAAAATGTAGAGTTGGATTTTGCAATTGCACATTGTAATTTTTCTTTACGTGGAATTGAAAGTGATTTAGATGAAGAATTTGCCGAGAACCTGGCAGAATATTTCGCAGTTTCATATTTCAGCCAAAAGTTTGATACCGAAAAGTATTCCGAAGAAAATAAAGTTTCAACCCAAATGGCGGCTCGTGATTTACGATATAGTTGGTTTGCTGGAATTTTGGAGAAAGAAAAATATAATTATTTAGTAACCGCGCATCACGCTGATGATTCGCTGGAAACCTTTATAATTAATCTCACAAGATCTACAGGTTTAAAAGGCTTGGTCGGCATTCCTGAAATAAACGGCAAAATAATAAGGCCATTATTACCTTTTTCAAGAGAAGAAATTTTGGAATATGCCAAAGAAAATGAAATTGAATGGCGGGAAGATGAGAGCAATAGCCAAACAAAATATCTTCGGAATAAAATTCGTCATAACGTGGTTCCAAAGTTGATGGATTTGAACGTTAATTTTCTTCAAAACTTCACAAATACGCAAGCAAATCTGCAGCAAAGTAAAATTTTGATTGAAGATTATATGCAATTAATCTTCAACCAAATAGTAACAGAAAATTTTGATGGCTACGCTATTTCGATAAATAGGCTGATTGAATTTCCGAATAACGATGCAATTTTATTCGAACTTTTAAATCCGTTTGGGTTTACAGATTTTAAAGCGCTTTCAGAGTTAATTACGGCACAATCCGGCAAACAATTATTTTCAGAAACGCATTGTTTGCTTAAAGATAGAGATCATTTATTTCTCACAATTTTATCCGAAAAAGATATACAAGATTCATTTGAAATACCCGAAAAACTTTCAGAAATAAAAACGCCCATCCATCTTAAATTTGAAGAGGTGGAAGATAGTTACGTATCTTCTAAAGAAGTTATTTTTATTGACGCGGACAAGATCATTTATCCTTTAATACTTCGAAAATGGGAAGAAGGAGATTCATTTCAACCTTTCGGAATGAAAGGAAAAAAGAAATTGAGTAAGTTTTTTAAAGATGAAAAGTTATCTTTGATAACCAAACAAAAAGTATGGCTGCTTTGTAGTGGCGAAAATATAATTTGGATTGTCGGTTTACGCGCAAGTGAATATTTTCGTGTAAATCAAATCACTGCAAAAACGCTCAAAATTACCCTGAAATCTCCCTATTTAATATGACAAAATATTTATTTTTTCTCCTTTCGTTATTCTCTATTACTGCATTTTCGCAAATTGTTGAACCCGTAAAATTCACCTCTGAAATAAAAAAAACAGGTGATAATATGTACGATTTAATAGTGAATGCAACTATAGATGATGGTTGGTATTTATACACACAAGATATTCCCGAAGGCGGACCAATACCAACTTTATTCACTTTTGAAAACGAAAAAGGTGATTATGAATTGGTTGGGAAAGTTAAAGAAAGCCCTTCAAAAAAGAAGTTTGACAAGATTTTTGAGATGGATCTTACCTACTTTTCACACAACGCAACTTTTACGCAATCTATAAAAGTTTTAAATGCAGATATGGCTGCAGTGAATGCAACGATAGACTACCAATCCTGTGACGATGAGAAATGTATTTTTGAAATGTCTGAATTTCAATTCGTAATTCCGGGTAAAATTGTTGCAGCGAGTGAAATAGATTCAACAAAAACGGATATAGAAGAAAAACAGAATGATGCAGATTTAACTGCGGACAGGAGTGCGGACAAACCAAAAGAAAATCAAGGTTTGTTGAGTATCTTCTTCTTTGCTTTTTTGGCAGGTTTCGCAGCATTGCTTACACCTTGCGTTTTCCCAATGATTCCGCTTACCGTTAGCTTTTTTACCAAACAAAGTAAAAATAGAGCTGCCGGTATTAAAAATGCTACGCTGTATGGCATATTTATTATCGTTATTTATGTTGTGTTGGGTTCACTAATTACAGCAATTTTTGGAGCCGACGCGCTAAATGCGCTTTCAACAAGTGTTTGGTTTAATGTTATATTCTTTTTGTTGCTGGTTATTTTTGCAGTTTCATTTTTAGGTGCTTTTGAAATTACGCTGCCACAATCTTGGGCAAATAAAGTAGATAGCCAAGCAGATAGAGGTGGTATTGTTGGTATATTTTTTATGGCGCTTGCGTTGGCAATCGTTTCATTTTCGTGCACAGGACCAATAGTTGGTGGCCTTTTGGTAGAAGCTGCAAGTAAAGGTGGTATTGCGCCAATTGTGGGGATGTTAGGCTTTTCTTTGGCAATTGCATTACCTTTTACATTATTCGCAATTTTCCCGGGTTGGTTAAATAGCCTTCCAAAAAGTGGCGGTTGGTTAAATACGGTAAAAGTAGTTTTAGGATTTTTAGAACTTGCTTTTGCTTTTAAATTTCTTTCGCAAGCAGATTTGGTTTTACAACAACATTTGCTGGAACGTGAAGTTTTTATAGCAATTTGGATTGCTGTCTTTGGTGCTTTGGCGCTTTACTTATTAGGAAAAATAAAATTACCGCACGACGGTCATTTAGAGCATATTTCTGTTGGTAGATTACTGTTGGGATTGTTAACATTAAGTTTTGTTGTTTATTTAATTCCTGGACTTTGGGGAGCACCTTTAAAGTTAATCAGCGCATTTCCACCGCCATTAGATTATAGCGAATCTCCCTATGGCGTTGGCTTTACAAAATTAGGAGGTGGTTCTGCAATGAATATAGAACTTCCCGAAGGTGCGAAATTAATGGCGCCGCACGATATTATTTCCTTTCACGATTATGATGCAGGGCTTGCATACGCCAAACAAGTTAACAAACCAATATTGATTGATTTTACAGGTTGGGCTTGCGTGAATTGCCGTAAAATGGAACAAAATGTTTGGCCGGAGGAAAATATACTTTCAATATTGAAAAATGAAGTGGTTTTAATCTCTTTATATGTTGACGAGAAAAAAGATTTAGCTGAAAAAGATAAATATACAAGTGTAGAAACCGGTAAGAAAATTAAAACGGTGGGCAACAAGTGGAGCGATCTTGAAATAACGAGATATAAAGCAAATGCGCAACCGTTTTATGTATTGATGGATTTGGAAGAAAACAATCTTGTTGATCCGGTAGGATATACTCCTGATGCACTGGAATATCAAGCTTGGCTTAGAAAAGGTATTGACAATTTTAAGAAGTAAGGATTTTTAAATCTTTTGAAAACCTAACTCTTCAAATTTCGAAATCTATTTTTTCATTATTTTTTTATAAATTCAATTACTACAATTAACTAATACTCAATACATACTTATGAATATTAAAAAAGTTTCCTTTAAAATATTTCTGTTGCTTTTTATGGCTTCAATTACCGCCTTTGCACAAGAGGTAAATTTTGTAAAAGAAAATTATACCAAGTCCGAAACAATGATTGTGATGCGCGACGGCGTAAAATTGTTTACGGTAATTTATTCGCCAAAGGACACAAAAACAAAATATCCAATATTATTTCAGCGCACGCCTTATAGCTGTCAACCTTACGGTGAAGATCAATTTAGAAGTAAAATTGGACCGAACGAGTTTTTGATGAAAGAAGGCAATATAATTGTTTATCAAGATGTGCGAGGCCGTTGGGCAAGTGAAGGAGTTTACGACAATATGCGGGCTTACATACCTAATAAAACAGGAAATCAATTTGATGAAGCAAGCGATACGTACGATACGATAGATTGGTTGGTAAAGAATGTAAAAAACAATAACGGCAAAGTTGGTACTTGGGGAATAAGTTACCCAGGTTTTTACGCAACGTATAGTCTTTTGGACTCGCATCCAGCTTTAAAAGCCGTTTCGCCGCAAGCGTGTATTAGTGATTTTTTCTTTGACGATTTTCATCATAATGGTGCATATTTATTGAGTTATTGGAGAGCAACAGCTCTTTTTGGTTATGAAAAAACGAAGCCAATTAAAGAAGATTGGTATAAATTTCCAGAAGTTGGAACACAAGATCAATATCAATTTTTCTTGGAAAACACACCGCTCACAAAGTTAGATACCTACTACAAAGAAGACAATGTTTTTTGGCAGCAGTTAAAAGATCATCCAAATTATGATGAATTTTGGAAGAGCCGCGGTATCATTCAACATTTAAAGGATATAAAACCTGCCGTCATGATAGTTGGTGGTTTTTTTGATGCGGAAGATTTATACGGACCATTCCAAACTTACAAAGAAATTGAAAAAACAAGTTCTAATTATAATACAATAGTTTACGGACCTTGGAGTCACGGAGATTGGGCAAGGACGACAAAACGCCAAGCAATTGGAAATGTATATTTTGGGGATGATATTTCAGAAAATTTTCAGCGGGATATTGAAACTAATTTCTTTAATCATTTTCTGAAAGGTGATGGCTCAGACAAAAGCAATTTGCCCGAAGCGTATATGTATGATACCGGAAAAAGACAATGGATGGCTTATAATGAATGGCCTCCAAAAAACACGTCTATCAAAACCTATTATTTAGAAGAAGACCAGAAATTGGCCAATGTTAAGCAACCGGGCAATACAGCGGTTTCATTTTTGAGTGACCTTAAAAAACCGGTTCCTTATTCTGAAGATATTAAAATGGTTTTTACACCGAGAAAATATATGACAGACGATCAACGTTTTGCCGCTCGCAGACCAGACGTATTGGTTTTTGAAACCCCAATATTAACGCAAGATGTCACGGTAGTTGGTGATATTTTAGCAAAGTTAAAGGTTGCAACAACCGGAACAGATGCAGATTGGGTAGTAAAAGTTATAGACGTTTTTCCGGCAGATGCGCCAGATTACGAAGAAACACAACCGTATTTAAAAATGGGCAATTACTTTATGATGGTTAGAAGCGAAATTATGCGGGGACGTTTTCGTAGCAGTTTTAGCAAACCTGAAGCATTTGAACCAAACAAAAAAACAGATGTTAATATAACGCTTCAAGCCGTGAATCACACATTTTTATCGGGTCATAAAATCCAAATTCAAATACAAAGTACTTGGTTTCCTTTAATTGATTTAAATCCGCAGACTTTTGTGCCTAATATTTATAAAGCTGAAGAAAAAGATTTCAAAAACCAAACACATTCGGTTTATAATGATTCTTCAATAGAATTCAAAGTTTTACAGAATTAGGATTTTTTTGGGGATTCAATAAGGAGTCTTCTATTTGAATTTCTTGTAAAATATCTAACTACGAATCCACGAATATTTTAATGTTATTCGTGGATTTGTTATTTTATAATGAAAATTGAAAATGGAAGTTTCAAACAAATTTATTTAAAATATCTTCCGAAGTAACATTACTTAATCTTTGAAAAACTAAATTTATCAAATTAAAAACGCCACAACTTTTGGTTGCGGCGTTTATAACAAACCTAACTTAGTAAACTTTGAAGTATTGGCCTTATTTTCTATCCCCACAAAAAATAAAACTTAATACGCATCCACTAATTCATAAACCAAAGATAAGGATGTGCTCTACTTCAATTTGTACGTACTAACACGTATTTTACTTATTTTCTTACTAATTTTAGGTTATATACTTTATCCGATGCTTGAGTTCGAATTATGTAAACACCTTTATTGTAGGTTCTTACATTAATTTCTTCCATCGCATTATAATTGGAAATTGAACCAATTAACTTTCCGGTTATATCGAAAATATTAATTTTATCAAGGTTTTTATTGAGCCTAAAAATGTCTGACGTTGGGTTAGGGAAAAGTGCCAATTCTTCCGAAGAAAAAGTTGGATTATCCAAAACCGAAAATTCATTGGCATACAATAAATATTGTCCGGGTTGGAGCAAAATAGTTGCCGTTGGATTGCTAACTGTAATTTCTGAACCGTCCAGCATATTAAACCAAGAACCTGTTTCCTGAAAAGAAGGAGTGATGTTTTGTTCAACAATACCGAAATTCCCTAAAATTGTAACATATTTAATTTCCGAACCTGTTGCAGCAGTATTAGTAAGTTGGATTCGTTTTACACCATTTGGGTCTGCAACATCCATTGTAAATGTAGACGTTTCAAAAATTGGCTCGCTTTTTTTGAGTCTGATTAACTTTCTCCAAGCATCGTAAATATCAGTTCTATCTTGATTATCTTGATAACCGATATTCCAAACTATTGGTTTAGGATCTGTTCTGCAATCATTATTTGTAGTTCCATCTTGGCATTGGTTGATACTAAAATCATACCCCAACTCTCCAAATTGCCATATCATTTTTGGTCCGGGAACGGTAAAGAAAAATGCCGCCCCCAATTCCATTCTATCCATTGCGGTTTCAAAATTCTTGGTGTCGTAGTTACTATTGCCATTACCAAAAGTTCGGTTTTTATAGTTTAGCCGCTCTTCATCGTGACTTTCCATATAACCAACGCCGGAAGCTGTGTTCCAACCTCTATTTAAATACGAAATTGCAGAAAAGTTGGAATTGCTATTATAACCCATTGTGGCTTCGTTATAATTATAGTTGTGGTTGCTCCAAAGCATCATTCCCTGTTCATTTTGGTTGCTTGTTGCGCGATGCTCAATTAATTGTGTTTCTTCTGTATTTGGCGCAAAATGCTCTAAGATAACATACGCATTATCATCTACAGTTCTTATTTGATCGTACATTCTTTCTAAAATTGCAATTCGGGAAGCATCAAAATTTCCGCCGTCGCCCGGAGTATTTGTAAATCCTTTTGTAAAATCGAAACGATATCCGTCTATGTTAAATTCGGTTAACCAATATTCATTGAGTGTATCAATATATTGTTTGGTTGCAGCGCTTTCGTGGTTCAAATCATTAAAGAATGAAAAGGTTGTGTTTGGGTCTGTTACATTGAAGAAAGGATTTTCGGTTGTTGCATTTCCACCAAAACAGCCGTCGCAATCATTCCACATTCTGTAATATGGGTTTTGCCCGGTTGCGTGATTATAAACTACGTCAAGTATTACGGCAATTCCGCGCTCGTGGCAGGCATCAATTAATTCTTTCAACTTATTTTGCGTGCCGTAATATTTATCGCTAGCCATATGAAAAGCTGAATTATAACCCCAGCTAATATTACCGTCAAATTCATTTACGGGCATCAATTCAATTGCATTTATTCCTAAATTTTGAAGATAATTTAAGCGGTTGATTATTGCTTGATAACTGTGCAATTCATCAAAATCTCTAATTAAGAGTTCGTAAATAACGAGATCTGTTGTTTTTGGTCTTTCAAAATTTTGAACTTGCCACACGTAAGGGGTTTGATTCAATTTAAACCAAGAAATTGCGGTTTCGGTTTTAGCAGTTGGATATGCCGGAATATCCGCAAACGTTTCCTGATCTATAAACTGATCATCAACTTCATTTAATACTAAAGTAGAATAGGGGTCTGCCACGGTAATATTGGCATCAACTACATATTGGTAGAGAAAATTATTATTCTCAACATTTAAGTTTGAAAGCGTAATCCAAAAACGGTTTTGCGCTATATCTTTTTTCATTAAATACGTATTGGTAAGTCGCCAATCATTATTATTGAAATTTCCCTTTACGTGAATGTAGTTTTTAAATGGCGCATATAAAACTAACGTCACTTCGTTTGGATTGTTAAGATCGTAATTCAATCCATCTCTCATTCCGTTTGGAACAGCTGCTATCTGCGGATTTGGTGTAAGAATAACATTAAATGTCTTTAAAATTTGATTTCCCGAAGAAGGATCGGTTATCACCAATTCAAAATAAGTATCTTCATTAATTACACGATTTGTATTGAAGGTCATTGTAGTATTTTGTGTTACCAATGAATTTCCATTACCAAATAATTCGAAATTGGCATTAACCGAAGATGTTGCAGAAATTGTCAAGTTGCTGCCAGCATTTAAAATTGTGTTCTCGGCGGAAGGGGCAACAAGGTTTGCTTGAAAAGTACCAACCTCGGCATAATTATCTTGGGTTTTACGTTCACCGTTGCCCATATCTGTGGCATCTTTTGCTTTTGCGAGCATACCAATGCGACCAATGTTGGAAGTGCCGTAAAGGTTAGATGGCACAAAAGTGTATGAAAATGTGCCGTTGCCATTGTTAGTAAATTTTTGAGATTCGTTACTGTTATTCCATGAACCATTTGTAGGACTGTCGCCAACTGGGTTGTCATCTACATCATAATACCAAGCCCATAAATAGATATCAGAAACATTCCAAAGTGAAACATCTATATTTGAAACGGTTATGGTTATTTGGTCATTTGCTTCAAAAGTGGCAGGAGTAATTGTAAAAGTAGCATTTTGCGTTTGTGCAAAACTCGCGATAGTTACAATGGACATTAAAATTAAAAAAAATATTTTTTTCATAACAAGATTTTTTTTGAATAAAAAAAGGAGTGCAGAAACTACACTCCTTTTCAAAAAGTAAACTTAACAAATAGGGAATGATATTATTTTATAACGCTTCTAAAGTGTAGGTGTAGGCACGAGGATTTGTAAGATCTAACGTTATTTTGTACATACCAGAAGTTTCTGGAGCAGGAATATTATCTCCACCAAATTCCAATGATCCATCAACGCCTGTATCTCCAAAATTTATATCCCACGCATCATTAGCACGGAATTTTATAGCATTATCTGTACCTGCTGTAAGCATTAAGGTGATACTCAATAAACCAGTTTCAGAATCATATACTAAATCTGTATCAGCATCCCAACCCGTTGGGGTTGCATTACCAATTACGCCCCAGCTTGTGTAAACTATAGAATATGTTAAGTCTGCCGTATTGGCTTTTACCAAGTGGTATCCAGTTTCGGTTGATTTACAATTAACTTCATCTTGTTCAACTAATTTACCGGTATATGTGTTGTCATCACCCCAATCTGTTGTTCCCCAATCAAAAGTTCCGTCTTCCATTGGAGATAGAAATTTAAATTCGTTTGTGGCATCCATAAAGTAAACAAAACCTTCGTAGTTAGTTTGTCCAATTTCAGCGGCTGCTAAAGTTGGAGCAACTGCAGGAGTCCAACCTTGATAGGCACCTGGAACAGCAATCATTGGAAGCGTAATTTCTACTTCCCCCGTATTTTCAAGTACTGTTAAATTTATTGTTTCAACATTTGAATACAACTCTTGTGAATTAGCACCCCCGTTGCCAATATAAGCGCGGACACGTACATAAATAGAACCAGAATTGTTTGCACTTCCATCAATATTTGTAGTTAGCGGATCATTATCCAAACCTAAATTTGTTGCAATTGCTAAAAGGCTCCCAACTGTTACTGCAATATTGGTTTCGGTACTTGTATCTAAGATATTAACCTCTTCAAAATTTGGAGAAGTTGATGATTGAAGGTCGTAAGATACTGATGTTTCTGTTCCAAAATCTGCTGCGCTCCAAACAAAACGTTCAGCTGTATTCGAAGCCGTTTGTGAAGATAAAATGTAATTTGAAGCAGGACTATTTTGAAATGCCAAACTGCCATCGTTCGCTGCGGCCGTTACTGTTAGCGAATCGTCTTCGGAACAAGATTGAAAAGCTATAAGTGCAATAAAAAGCACAGAAGCTAATTTTGTTAATGTAAAAATTGATTTTTTCATTTTTAAATTTTTTTAAGATTAGTAACCTGTATTCTGAATTAAATTGGGGTTGGTGGCAAGGCTTCTTGCTGGTATTGGGTATAAATTGAAGTAAGCAGGAATGCTACTTCCGTTTGGTGTATCACCTTTCCATTCCCAATTGTAGGTACTTCCGGTAAAACGACCAAATCTGATTAAATCTTGTCTTCTGTGGCCTTCCCAGAATAATTCTCTGCCACGTTCATCTATTAAAAATGGAAGTGTAAGTTCGCTTGTTCCTATATTTGGCGCATTTGCTCTGTTGCGTAAATCATTTATGTATTGCACGGCCAATGATTCAGATCCACCAGTGCCACCTCTTTTAACTGCTTCTGCATACATTAGTAAAACATCTGCATATCTAAAAAGTGGAAAGTCTGTATCGGCAAAAGTTCTGTCACCTCCTTGTACTCCTTGAGAGGAAACATTCTTATATTTTACGTGCGTATAACCAGCATCTCTATCTGCAATACTTGTTACGCTAATTGTTCTACCCGTTGTTTTTAAAGTATTTCTGTCTCCAGCTGCGGGCACTTCCAAAAGTTCTGAGATTTGCTTGCGTAAACGCATTGCGCCACCAAAACCATTTACACCAACCTCGTCACCATTTCCTTCAACACTGCCAACTTCTCCATTTAAGATTATCGTTGTACTGCCGTAACTTTGTGAAATTAAACCGTCCGATACCAAGCCTAGAATAATTTCAGAACTTCCGTCATTGTCCGAAGTAAAATTGTTGGCATACGTTGGGTTTAACACATAAGCACCGCTATTTATTAAACTGTTACAAGCGGTGATACATTCGGAATATTTATTTACACCTATGTAAACTTCGGCATTCAAATATATTTTTGCTAAAAGCATATACGCCGCGCCTTGATCTGCTCTTGCATATTGTCCTTGACCGGCAGGAGTTAACGCTGGTAAAATTTCTGTCAGTTCAGTTTCAATGTATGTGAAAAGTTGTGCTCTGTCTGCAATAGGTGGCTGAAATGTAGGGTCTACAGGATCTGCTTCAGTTACGAAAGGAGCCTTTCCGTACATATCCATAAAATAATAGTAGGCTAATGCTTTTAAAAATCTAACTTCGGCACGCATTGTATCAATATTGTTGATTGTTGAGCCTTCGGAAGAGCGTAAAAAGTCATTAGCTAACGATAATGATAGTGCATTTCTACCAAACATTCCTGCAATAAATTCATTACTATCATTCCAAACATTACGTTGTAAATCTGGTATTCCGGCATCGTTCTCGTAGGACCAAACTGCTTCATCTGTAGAAAGTTCTTGCAAGTTCCACATTGTACGTGAAAATGTACTTGAGCCGGCATCCAAGCCAAAAATATTGGTATCTGTTGGAGACGTTTGGCTTGGCAAAGTGAAATTAGAATAAACGCCAGCTAAAAGTTGCAAAGCGGAATTTTCATCTGTTAAAAACTGGTCTGCCGTTACAACGGTTGGATCAATTGGTTCAGTATCTAAATCCTTCAAACAAGATGTAGTTGTTAAAAGTGCTACACAAGCGAGAGAAAAAGAGCTTACTTTAAAAATTTTCTTATTTATTTTCATTGTTCTTTTTTTTAAAAACTTAAACTAGCACCTACTAAATATGTTCTTGGTCTTGGATAGATATTATTATCAATCCCAATATTTCCATCTTTAACAGGTATTTCAGGATCAAGACCTGAATAATCAGATAGTACAAAAACATTCTGACAGCCAGTGTAAAAACGAAGATTTGCGTTTGCATTGAACGCATTCTTAATGGTATATCCTAAAGTCACATTATCCATTCTTAAGAACGAGCCGTCTTCAACATATAAATCTGAATTTATAATCTGCGCATCTTGGTTTATAAAACCTGTTTCTTCAACAGCAGTTGGAATATTTGAAGGAAAACCATTATTGTTAATCAAACTATAGTAAGCATTTGCTGAAGCTACGTTGTTATAAACTTCATTACCAACACTTGCTCTAAGAGCAAATGAAAAGTCGAAATCTTTAACTCTCAAGTCCGAACGGAAACCTATTGTAACATCTGCATCTGGATTACCGCGAATGTAACGGTCGTTTGAATTTATGATACCATTACCATCCAAATCTCTGAAAGCTCCTTCAATTGGTCTGCCGGAAGTATCATATAATTGTTGATATACATAAAACGAATTTGGTGTTTGTCCTTCTCTGTGAACTTGTATTGTTCCGCCAGTTCCACCAGAACGGCCACCAATTTCTATATCTGAACCTTGTGCTAATTTGGTGATTTTTCTATCAATTATTGTTGCGTTGGTTGAAATATTCCATTTAACTTTTTCGGTTTTAACAATATCTGAACTTAAAGTTGCTTCAACACCTTTTGAAGTTAAATTTCCAATATTCTGAAAACCTTGGTTTGAAAAGTTTGCGCCATCTGCAATAGGAGCAGAGATTAAAAGATCTTTACTTTCTTTGTAAAAACCATCAACCGAACCTGTAATTCTATCTTCAAAAAGGCCAAAATCCAATCCAACGTTATACTGCGTGGTTTCTTCCCATTTAATACCTTGGTTTCTATAACCTGGCAATGCGGTTGCAATTGGAGTTCCACCAAAAATATATTGAGAAATATTTTGCGAGGTACTTATGCTAGACTGATAAATATTGAACAACGCTCCTTGATTTATCTCTTGCTGGCCCGTAATACCATAACCCAAGCGTAATTTTAAATCGCTTAATGTTTTAGATTCTGCAAATTCTTCGTTAATCTTCCAAGCGAAACCAACTGCTGGGAAATTTGCGAATCTAAAATCATCTATAAATCTTGAAGACCCATCACGTCTGTATGTTAATGTTAAAAGGTATTTCTTTTGAAAATCTATATTAAATCTTCCAAAAAATGAAGCTAGAACAACATCAATTGGTTGTGTAAGTCGTGGCGGATTGCTTGCGGGATCGTTTGTGTTATTGGTAGTAAAATCATTACGTTCAAAAACTTGGTAATCATAACCTCCGGTTGCTTCTAGGTTAAAATCACCAACAGATTTGTTATAAACCAAATAGGCATTTAAGTTTTTGTTTTTTCGCAAACTTTCGTAAGAGCTATTATTGTTAAATTGAATATCGTTTATTGTAGAGCCCGCATCAAAACCGTTTATTGAGTTTGCATCTGTAATGTCTGTTCCTTCCCCAAAAGATCTGTCGTAACCAAGATTAACTACCGCCCTCATATCTTCAAAGAAATGTAATTTATAATCAAATTCTACATTTCCATAAAAACGGTCTACATTACCTGCATTTCGGCGTTGTAACAAGGATGCTACGGGATTGCCGGGAGCGTTTGCAATTTTAGTTCCATCTGGATTTATATATTGAAAATAGCCACCAAAACCACTAGTAGGATCAAATACCGATTGTGTAGGATCAAAGTTTGCGGCCGCTCCAATTTGTCCTGTATCTGCGAAACGGTTATCTTCTCTAGAATAATTTGCGTTTACATTTATTTTTAGATGCTCTTCAAATAACTTAGGGTTTAACGCAAGCGAAAAGTTTGAACGTTCAAATTCTGATGTTTCAATATTCCCGGGTTGTCTGTTAAAACCTGTTGAAAATCGAATTGGCAAAACATCTGCAATTGCACCTCTAACCGAAAGATTATGGTTTACAGAAAATACATCTCTAAAAATTTCATCCTGCCAATTGGTATCTGCATTACCCAAACGAGCTTGCAAAGCGGCATTGGAACTTGAACCAGCCGCAGGAAATTGTTGCTCTACAACTTTTCTAAAATCTGCGGCATTATAAACACTAATTTGATCGTTAATCGTATTGTATCCAAAATTAACATCATATTGAACACTCGTTTTGTTACTACCTTTTTTTGTGTTGATTATAATTACACCATTGGAAGCTCTACTTCCATAAATTGCGGTTGCCGAAGCATCTTTTAAAATGTTGAAGGATTCAATATCTGCAGGATTTAAACCCGCCAAAATTGAACGTGAACCTCCTGCATTATCGTTGGTTATTGGTAAACCATCTATTACAATTAGTGGATCATTTGAAGCACTTAACGAGGCACCACCACGAATTCTAATAGTTGAGCCAGAACCAGGCGCGCCCGAAGTATTTATAGTAACACCAGCAGCACGACCGTTAATAAGGTTTTCTGCCGTAACAATATTACCACCGTTAAAGTCTTCAGCAGTAAGTTGTGTTACAGATCCCGTAGCATCCTTTTTATTTACGCTACCGTAACCTATAAGAAGCACTTCACCAAGAACTGCGGCATCTTCAGATAATGATAAATTCAAGGTTTTTTCGCCATTATAAGTTTCTTCATTATTCTTATAACCAACATAGGAAAAGATAAGAACATCACCATTTTTTATATCGCTTACGGTGTAATTACCATCAAAATCGGTAGTTGTTCCATTAGTGCTACCTTTTAAAATAACATTTACGCCAGGTATCGGCATATTCGTATTAGTATCTGTAACAGTTCCCGAGACATTATTTTGCGCAAAAATGCTAAGCGGAATTAGAAATAAAATGAATATGGATCGATTTAATGAGTTTTTCATTCGTTTTAAATTGTTAGTTTACAATAAGTTAAATCACAATATTTTACTTCCTCCGCCAAATTTAACAGAATATTTAACAACTCATAACATTTTGTTAATATTGGGTTTTACGAAAACGTTTTCGTGTTGATAAGTTTTCATTTTTAACATTTACAAAGGGAATTTGTTATAAATATTTAAACTATTCAATTTATTAATTGGCTTGATAGAATTTTATGAGATTATTTAGTAATTTGAGGGCAAATTGTTAATAGGTGCAAAAACTTACATTAAAAAAAATTGCGAGAGAATTGGATGTTTCTATTTCTACTGTTTCAAAAGCTTTAAAGGATAATCCTGAAATAAGCGAAGAAACGCGTAAAAAGATTCAAGCTTTTGCAAAACTGTACAACTACAAACCCAATAATATTGCACTAAGTTTAAAAAATAGGAAGACAAAAACCTTGGGCGTAATTATTCCTGAAATCGTTCATCATTTTTTTACAACCGTTATTAGCGGAATTGAAGCTGTGGCAAATGAACACGGTTATAATGTAATTATAGGTATGAGCAACGAGTCTTTTACCAAAGAAGTCTTAAACATGGAAATGCTCGCTAATGGCAGTATAGATGGTTTTATTTTAAGCGTTTCAAAGGAAACTCAATTATTAAAGGATTATCACCATTTGCAGGAAACCATAAACCAAGGTATGCCTATTGTAATGTTCGACAGGTCTGTGGAAGAAGTTGCCTGCGACAAAGTTGTTGTAAACGATGTTGAAGGTTCTAAAAAAGCCGTTGCTAAATTAATAGAATTAGGTTGCAAAAACATAGGCATAATAACTACCGAAGACCACGTAAATGTTGGAAAATTAAGAACTTTAGGTTATGAAACGGCCTTAATTGAAAATGGCTTACAATTAAATTCTTCTCTAATTTTGAAGTTAAATGACGAGGTGAACGATGAAAACCATATTGATTTGTTGGAAAGTGAAATTCTAAAATTTCTTCAAAATAACCCTAGTTTAGATGCCATTTTTGCGGTAAATGAAATTTATGCCCTTACGGCAATGAGTATGGCGAATAAATTAGGAAAGAAAATTCCGCAGGACTTTAAAGTTATCGGTTTTACTGACGGTATTCTGTCTAAATATGCCAATCCAAGTCTTTCAACCGTTAGCCAACATGGGAAGGCAATAGGAAAGAAAGCAGCCGAACTTTTAATTTTTAGAATTGAAAATGAAGAGGTTGAAATTCCATATAAAACTGTTATAATCGAAACAGATTTAGTTGAACGACAATCAACAGCCAAAAATTAACAACCATTTCTCAAATTTTATTTTATATTTACACCCTTGATAACTCGAAGCTATATTTTACTTCCTACTAAAATATGTTTCGATATCATTTTTGAACCTTTCCTACTAATAGGTACAAAAGGTATCGAGGCTTAAAAAGCTATCGATATGCAAAAACCTAAATTAAGTTTTTGGCAAATCTGGAACATGAGTTTCGGGTTTTTGGGCATTCAATTTGGTTTTGCCCTTCAAAACGCCAACACATCCCGAATTTTTGAAACCCTTGGTGCAAAGCTTGAAGATATTCCAATTTTGTGGATTGCTGCGCCTGTTACAGGTTTGATTATTCAACCAATAATCGGTTATTTTAGCGACCGAACGTGGACAAAATTAGGACGACGCCGACCGTATTTTCTTGTTGGTGCCATACTTTCATCAATAGCCCTTTTTGTTATGCCGAACAGCCCAACTTTGTGGGTTGCCGCAGGAACATTGTGGATAATGGATGCTTCCATAAATATTTCCATGGAGCCATTCAGAGCTTTCGTTGGCGATAATTTACCTGAACGCCAGCGCACACTTGGTTTTGCCATGCAAAGTTTCTTTATTGGTATTGGCGCCGTTGTTGGATCTTTACTGCCCTATATTTTTACAAATTGGATTGGTTTAGACAATACCGCGCCAGAAGGTATCATTCCGCCTTCCGTAAAATGGTCTTTTTATGTGGGTGGTGTAGTTTTTCTACTTGCAGTTTTATGGACGGTTTTTAATAGTAAAGAATATTCTCCCGCCGAATTAGAAGCTTTTGAAAAAGCACAAATTAAAAATGATAGCACAGAAATCGAAGTTGTAGTTCAGCCAACCAATATTTCAAAACAAGCCAATATTGGTATCGGAATGTTTTTGGTTGGTTTGGCGGTTACCGCATTTTTGTATTTTGAAAATTTAGACAAGGTTTTATACATTCTATTTATCGGCTTAATGGTTGCTGGCGCACTATTTTTTCTCGCAGCACAATTACGCAAAAAGAATGTCCGCAACGGTTTTACCATAATTGTAACAGACCTTTTAAATATGCCCAAAACAATGCAACAGTTGGCCTGGGTGCAATTTTTTTCGTGGTTCGCACTTTTCAGTATGTGGATTTATGCCACGCAAGCCGTTACGGGTCACGTTTTTAACACGCACGATACAACCACAAAAATTTATAACGATGCCGCAGATTGGGTAACCGTAATGTTCACTGTTTATAATGGTGTTGCGGCAGCAATAGCATTTTTATTGCCGGTTTTGGCTGCTCGAACAAGTAATAAATTCACACACCTTTTAGCACTTTGTATGGGTGGTTTGGGGTTGATTTCTATTTACTTTTTAAGCGACAAAGTAGGATTGTTATTAGCAATGGTCGGCGTAGGTATTGCTTGGGCGAGTATTTTATCAATTCCGTATGCAATGCTTTCGGGCTCTTTACCGGCGGCAAAAATGGGTTATTATATGGGTGTTTTTAACTTTTTTATTGTAATCCCACAAATTGTTGCGGCAACCATACTTGGCTTTATGGTAAAGAATTTCTTTAACAGCGAACCTATTTACGCAATAATCGTAGGCGGTTGTTCTATGATTTTAGCCGGACTTTTAACCTTACGAGTACAAACACAAAAAAGCATACATATTAATGAGTAATCAAAAAGGATTCATATTCGATTTGGATGGAGTAATTGTAGACACTGCAAAATACCATTATTTGGCTTGGAAAAAACTGGCAGACAGTTACAGCATTCCCTTTTCTGAAATAGAAAATGAACAATTAAAAGGAGTTAGCAGAATTCGATCTTTAGAAAAGATTTTAGAATTAGGAAACAAAACAATTTCTGCGGAAGAATTTAATGAAGTAATGGCTGGTAAAAATGTAGATTATCTGTCACACATCGAAAAAATGGATGCTTCGGAAATATTGCCTGAAGTTGAAAGAGTGTTGAATTTTTTAAAAGACAACAACCAAAAAATAGCTTTGGGTTCAGCTAGTAAAAACGCCAGAACAATTTTGGAAAAAGTAGGATTATTGGAAATGTTTGAAATAATCGTAGACGGCACAAACGTAAGCAAAGCAAAACCAGACCCAGAAGTTTTCACAAATGCTGCCAAAGGTTTAAATGTAGAATATAAAAATTGTATCGTTTTTGAAGATGCTTTAGCAGGCATTGAAGCTGCAAATATTGTAGGAATGACCAGTATTGGCATCGGTAAAAAAGATGTGCTTACTGATGCAACATACGTTTTTAAGGATTTTACAGAAATGAGTAATGACTTTCTCGAAGAATTAATAAATCAGTAAAAACTAAAATTGATTAATGCTTCAATTTTTATGAAGTAAATTTTAAAAAACAACAACCTTTACTAATTAAAAACGTCGAAAGTATCGACACTTTATATAAAATGAATCAAGATTATATAAAACCAGACAATTGGTCGATTATTGAAGAAGGATTTGACGCCGCAAAGGTCGAAGCTTCTGAAAGTCTATTCAGTATTGGAAACGGTGCAATGGGCCAACGCGCCAATTTTGAAGAAGATTATAGCGGCAAAACATTTCAGGGAAGTTATATAGCTGGCGTTTATTATCCCGATAAAACCCGTGTTGGTTGGTGGAAAAACGGCTATCCGGAATATTTCGCAAAAGTTTTGAATGCCCCAAATTTCATCGGAATTTCAGTTTCCATAAATGGTGAAAATTTAGATTTGGATAAAGTAAAATCTCTATCAAATTTCCGAAGAGAATTGAATATGAAAGACGGTTATTACCAACGTTCTTTTGAAGCTACTTTGCAAAACGGAATAACCATTTCAGTAAAAAGCATTCGTATTTTAAGTTTGAATATGAATGCTTTGGGCGCAATTAAATATTCTGTAACTGTTATAAATAATGACGCAGAAATAATTTTCAGCCCGTATCTTGACGCAGCAATAACAAACCAAGATACCAATTGGAACGATAAATTTTGGGATACACTTTCTATTTCCGAAGAAAACAATGCAGCTTTCATCCGTTCTAAAACCTTAAAAACAGATTTCAACATTTGCACTTTTATGCAATCGAAGGTTTTTATTGATGAAGAAGAGCAAAACATAAATCATTCAACCGAAAATTCAGACGCAAAAATATCTTTTAATTATTCGGTGAAAGTAAATAAAGGCGAAACGGCTTCAATTGAAAAATATGCAGGTTACACGGTTTCGTTATATCATAAAAATGATGAATTACTTTCAGCCGCAAAACAAGTTTTAAAAACTTCAACCGCTTTAGGTTTTTCAGCAATTAAATTGCAGCAGCAAAAAGATTGGGCAGCAATTTGGGATATGGCCGATATTACGATTGAAGGCGATGTAAAGGCGCAGCAAGGAATTAGATTTAATATTTTTCAATTAAATCAAACATATTTAGGGGTAGATTCTCGTTTAAACATCGGTCCAAAAGGCTTTACTGGAGAAAAATATGGCGGAAGTACGTATTGGGATACCGAAGCTTATTGTTTGCCGTTTTATATGGCAACCAAAAACAAAGAAGTTGCCAGAAATCTATTGGTTTACCGTTATAATCACCTTCAAAAAGCAATAGAAAATGCGGAAAAATTGGGCTTTAAAAACGGAGCAGCTTTGTACCCAATGGTTACAATGAATGGCGAAGAAAGCCATAATGAGTGGGAAATTACCTTTGAGGAAATTCACCGAAACGGCGCAATGTCCTACGCAATTTTCGACTATGTTCGTTTTACGGGAGATTACAGTTACGTACCCGAAAAAGGTTTGGAGGTTTTAATCGCAATCGCCCGTTTTTGGCACCAACGCGCCACTTTTTCGGCAGATAAAAATAAGTTCATGATTTTGGGCGTAACCGGTCCTAACGAATATGAAAACAACATCAACAATAATTTTTACACCAACTACATTGCAAAATGGTGTATTGAATATGCGTTGGAAAACATTAAAAAAATTGAAGCAGAATTTAATTCAGATTACGTTCGGATTCTGAATAAAACCAAGCTTTCAACAAACGAAACAGAAAAATGGAAAGCCGTTGCAGATGGCATGTATTTTCCATTTTCAGAAGAAAAGGATATTTATCTTCAACAAGATGGCTTTTTGGATAAAGAGCTTGTAACGGTGGCAGATTTGGATAAAAGCCAGCGCCCGATAAACCAAAAATGGTCTTGGGATCGTATTTTGCGTTCGCCATACATCAAACAAGCCGATGTTTTGCAGGGTTTATATTTCTTTGAAGAGAAATTTACGTTGGAGCAGCACAAAAAACATTTCGACTTTTATGAACCTTTTACAGTTCACGAATCGTCACTTTCGCCTTGTGTTCACAGCATTTTAGCTGCCAAATTGGGCAGAATGGAACAAGCGTATGAATTTTATTTAAGAACTTCACGTTTAGATTTAGACGATTACAATAATGAAGTTCACGAAGGTTGCCACATTACAAGTATGGCGGGAACGTGGTTGAGTATCGTGCAAGGTTTTGGCGGAATGAGAATTGAAAATGACGAGTTATCATTCAACCCACAAATTCCGAAGCAATGGAAATCGTATTCTTTTAAAATTAACTTTAGAGGAAATATTGTAAAGGCTTTTGTAAGCCACGACGGCCACAAATTTAGCATCCAAAGCGATAATCAAATTGAATTAAAGATTAAAAATAAGACAGTCACGGTAAAACCAAATGAAGAGGTAACGGTATAATTATCAACAAGACTCTGCGTCCTCTGCCTCTCTGCGGTAAAATAAACCCATACGAAGTTACTGAAACATAGTGAAAAATACAAATATGAAAAAATTAATTACAATATTAATTCTTACAATAACTACCACACTTATGGCGCAGATAGACCACGTTGAGCCACCGTTTTGGTGGGAAAATATGAACCGTAGTAATATTCAAATTTTGGTTCACGGCAAAAATATTTCTGGCCACGATGTAAAAATTGAAGGTCTGCCTGTTTTGGAAGTTTTAAAAGATGAAAGTCCAAATTATTTATTCGTTACCGTAGGTACTAAAGGTGCAAAACCGGGAATGCATGATATTCAATTTCAACTAAATGGCATAACTGAATTTGTCTATCCATTTGAAATTAAGGAACGCAGAAGAAATTCGCCTGCGAGAAGCGGCTTTGATGCCTCTGACGCCATGTATCTTTTAATGCCAGACCGTTTTGCGAACGGAAATCCTGAAAATGACAGCGTAGAAGGTTTAGCCGAAAAAGCGAATAGAGAAAATAAAGATGGCCGTCACGGTGGCGATATTCAAGGCATCATCAATAATCTGGATTATTTGGAAGACTTAGGAATTACAGCACTTTGGAGCACACCGTTGCTTGAGGACAACGAACCAAATTATAGTTATCACCATTATGCCCAAAGTGATTATTACAAAATAGATGCGCGTTACGGTACAAACGAAGATTACCAACGTTTGGCAACCGAAATGCACAAGCGTAAAATGAAATTAGTAATGGATTACGTAACCAATCATTGGGGCAGTAAACATTGGCTTATAAACGATTTGCCTGCGCCAGATTGGATTCACGTTTGGCCAGAAGGTGAAAACGGTTTTAAAAGAAGTAATTATAGAATGACAACCCAATTTGACCAAAACGCCGCAAAAATTGACGCAATCGGTTGTATGGATGGCTGGTTTGATACTACGATGCCAGATATGAATCAGAAAAATCCGTTGTTGCTTAATTATATGATCCAAAACGCAATTTGGTGGATTGAATATGCAGATTTAGACGGATTGCGGGTTGATACATATAGTTACAACGATAAAGAAGCAATCGCGAAATGGACAGAAGCGATTATGTCTGAATATCCTGCTTTTAATATTGTAGGCGAAGTTTGGATGCATAACCAAGCTCAAATTGCGTATTGGCAAAAGGATAGTAAAATCGCGGAAATTGAAGGTTATAATAGTCATTTACCATCCGTCATGGATTTTACATTGCACGACGCTTTAATATCTATGTTTGGAGAAGGTGCAGGTTGGGATTCTGGTTTACAAAAAGCGTATGACAATTTTGCAAACGACTTTTTATATCCCGACATCAACAATATGTTGGTTTTTGTGGGCAATCACGATACAAACCGATTCAATACAATTTATAAGCAAGATTTGGCTACTTATAAATTGGCAATGACAATGATTTTAACCGTTCGCGGTATTCCTCAATTATATTATGGCGATGAAATTGGGATGACGGGCGATAAAGAGAAAAACGGTGATGGCGATATTCGTCAAGATTTTCCCGGCGGTTGGGCAGGCGATGCTCAAAATGCTTTTACGCAAGAAGGTAGATCTGCAAGTCAAAACGAATATCACAACTTTACAAAGAAAATTTTAAACTGGCGCAAAGGCAACAAGGCAATGCATACCGGGAAGTTCTTGCATTACATTCCTTTTGATGATGTTTACGTTTATTTTAGATACGACGACAAAGATAGAGTGATGGTTGTTTTGAATAATTCAAATGAAGAAAAGACAATAAAGATGGACAGATTTATTGAAGGTTTAAATGGAAGCAAAAAAGGCAAAAATATTTTAAACGATGAGAAAGTTGAATTGATAGATAAACTTGTGATTGGTGGAAAATCGTCAATGATTATTGAATTAAATTAAAAGGAAATTTACTTGTCTGGTCGAGCGCAGTCGAGACCTTAATATGTAATCAAAACTTCCCTGTTCTCGACTTTAGTTTATCCTGAGCAAAGCCGAAGGGCTCGAACAGACATCGCAAAACGTTTCAATAAATAAATATGAAAAAACTACTATACCTATTAATTACGCTTTCAATCATTTCTTGCAAAGAAGCAAAGAAAGAAACCTTGCAAGAACCTGAAACCTCAGAATCCTCAGTAAAAGCATACGACCTCAAAGACATCACACTTTTTCAAGGCACGATAAAACGCGTTGACAGTTTTCCTTCAAAATACGTAATTCCACGAACAGTTGATGTTTGGTTGCCCGAAGGTTATTCTGCCGATAAAAAATATGGAGTTTTGTTTATGAATGACGGTCAAAATCTTTTTGATGCCAATAAAACGTGGAACCATCAAGAATGGTTGGTAGATGAAACCGTTTCAAGATTAATGGAGAATGATTCTATAAAAGATATTATTGTAGTCGGAATTTTTAATGTTGGTGAAGTTAGAAACAGCGATTATTTTCCACAGAAAGCTTTTGAAAGTTTACCACAACATTCAAAAGATTCATTAATTGCCGTTGCAAAAACCGAGAAAAGTAGTTTGTACGAACCAGGTTTTAATGCAGATAATTACCTAAAATTTATTGTTGAAGAAGTTCAACCTTACCTAAAAGCTAACTATTCAATATCAGATAATTTTGAAGATGTAGTGATTGCAGGTTCAAGTATGGGCGGCTTAATTTCGTGGTATGCGGTTTGCGAATATCCCGAATTTTTTGGCAATGCAATTTGTATGAGTACACATTGGCCTGGCGTTATGCCGGGCAAAGTGAATCCGTTACCGAAGGCCTTTTACAACTATTTAACTACAAACTTACCATCGCCAAAAGACCACAAATTCTATTTTGATTACGGTACAAAAACCTTGGATGAAATGTATCCACCGTTCAAAAAACCAATTGATAGTGTGTTTACGGCAAAAGGCTATTCCGAAGAAAATTTTAGGAATTTAAAGTTTGAAGGTCAGGACCATTCTGAAGCTTCTTGGAACCAACGTTTTGATGTGCCTTTGAAGTTTGTATTTAAGAAATGACGTAAGACGAAAGGACGTAAGACGTAGGACAAATTTGGCAATAATGTCAAGCTGAGGTTGTCGAAGCACTCAAACTGAATCGTCGAAACCTTTGCAATTACCTGAATAAAAGTAAAATATGAGATATTTAATTTCTATACTAATTGTATTTGTTAGCACTTTCGGCTTTGCCCAAAATGCTGATAGAATCTTTCAGTCCGTTTATTTTCAAAATAATATACTCGAAATAAAAGTAAATGACGGTTTGTATAAAATCACGCCGTATTCTTCAAAAATTATTGAAACCACTTTTATTCCAAACGGCGAAACCTTTAATCCAAATTCGCATGCGGTTGTTTTAAAACCAAATAATGTTGCTTCAGAATTAATCAAAAAAGAAAACTATTTTGAATTAAAAACTGAAGGTATTTCAGTACTAATTCAAAAGCAGCCTTTTCAAATTTCGTATAGATATAATGACAAACCCATCATTTCAGAAAAACTGGGGTATTTGAAAAATGATAGTTTAGAAACTATTCAATTCAATTTGAAAAGTGACGAAGTCCTTTATGGCGGCGGCGCCAGAGCTTTGGGAATGAACCGACGCGGCAACCGTTTGCAATTATATAATCGCGCACATTACGGTTACGAAACCCGCTCGGAATTGATGAATTACACGATGCCAATCGTTATTTCTTCAGAAAAATATCTAATTCATTTTGACAATGCGCCAATCGGTTTTTTAGATTTAGATAGCAAGAAAAATAATACTTTGACTTATGAAACCATTTCTGGACGCAAAACCTATCAAGTAATTGTGGGCGATTCTTGGATAGATTTGGTGAATGAATATACCAATTTAACAGGAAAACAACCAATGCCACCACGTTGGGCTTTTGGCAATTTTTCAAGCAGATTTGGGTATCATTCTCAAAAGGAAGTTGAAGAAACGGTGCAGAAGTTTAGGGATGAAGAAATTCCGTTAGATGCCGTTATTATTGATATTTATTGGTTTGGGAAAGAGATTAAAGGTGAAATGGGAAATCTGGAATTTTTGAAAGATTCATTCCCAAATCCTAAGAAAATGATTGCCGATTTAAAAACTAAAAATGTGAATACCATTTTAGTTACAGAACCTTTTATTTTAACCACTTCAAAACGTTGGCAGGAAGCTGTAGATAAGGATGTTTTAGCAAAAGATTCTGTTGGAAATCCATTTAAATACGATTTCTATTTTGGAAATACTGGGTTAATTGATATTTACAATCCGAAAGGAAAAGCTTGGTTCTGGAACATTTACAAAGACTTGGCAAATATGGGCGTAACTGGAGTTTGGGGAGATTTGGGCGAACCCGAAGTGCATCCATCAAAATTACTGCACGCAACAGGAACGGCAGACGAAGTTCACAATATTTACGGCCACGATTGGGCAAGATTGGTTTATGAAGGTTATAAAACCGATTTCCCGAACCAACGACCTTTTATTTTAATGCGTGCTGGTTATTCCGGCTCGCAGCGTTTTGGGATGATTCCGTGGTCTGGCGACGTTAACAGAACTTGGGGCGGCTTGCAAAGTCAGCCAGAAATTGCGCTACAAATGGGAATGCAAGGTCTTGGATATATGCATTCAGATTTAGGCGGTTTTGCAGGCGATAATCTTGATGATGAGCTTTATACACGTTGGTTGCAATATGGCGTTTTTCAACCTATTTATAGACCGCACGCGCAAGAAGAAGTACCGGCTGAACCCGTTTTTAGAGAGCCAAAAACAAAGGCATTGGCAAAAAAATCAATTGAATTACGCTATAAATTATTGCCTTACAATTATACATTGGCCTTTAAAAATAATCAAAACGGCACACCGTTAATGCGTCCTTTATTTTTTGAAGATGATTCAAAAAATTTACTGACTGATGCTTCAGAATATTTTTGGGGAGATAGTTTTTTGATTGCACCAATTTTAAAATCTCAAATCAAAGAAAAACAAGTCTATTTTCCGAAGAATACTAGTTGGTTCGATTTTTACACAGATGAAAAATTTGAAGGAGGAACAACAAAATCTATCAAAACACACGAGGATTATATTCCTACTTATGTTAAAGCAGGAGCCTTTATTCCAATGGCGAAACCAATGCAAAGCACCAAAGAATATGATGGAAATGATTTAGAATTGCATTTCTATTTTGATAATTCGGTTACTGAAAGTAAAGGTGAATTATATAATGACGATGGAATTACCCCGAATGCTTTTGAAAATGGAGCTTATGAATTACTTCATTTTGAAAGTGAATTAGAAAAAAAGCAGTTGGAATTAGATTTTGAAGCTGAAACAGGAAAAGCTTTTCAAACTTCAAATAAAACGATGGAAGTTATAATCCATAATATTTCAACCAAACCGAAAAAAGTTAAAGTTGATGGTAAAAAAGTTGAATTTAATTGGAATTCATCTTCTAAAATCCTAACGATTTCAATGGAATGGAATACCAGAAAAGAGTCTGAAGTGAAAATAAATTTAGCTCATTAAAAAAAAATATAAAACGATTAAAATTTAAATTCTAATATTCAAGAAATGAAAAACTCAATCCTCCTTTTATTTGCAATTGCTTGTTTAGCAGCGTGCAAGAACGACAAAAAAGAAATGACCGGTTCAGATGAAAATGTAAAAACTGATAGCTTAGCACCAGTAAGCGATGCAATATTAGAAAGTGCAATAATTTACGAAGCAAATATCCGTCAATATTCGCCTGAAGGCTCTTTTAATGCATTTACCAAAGACATTCCAGAGCTTAAAAAATTAAATGTAAAAGTGATTTGGCTAATGCCAATTTTTCCTATTTCAGAAACAAAGAGAAAAGCAACCGGCGGCGATTTTGCAAGTTTAATTGAAGATGAAGCAACCCGAATTAAAATGTTGGGCAGCTATTATGCCGTTACCGATTTCACAAAAGTAAATCCAGAATTTGGGACAATTGAAGATTTACGAAAATTAATTGACACAGCTCACGAAAATGGAATGTATGTAATTTTAGATTGGGTGCCAAACCACACAGGTTGGGATCACGTTTGGATAAAAGAACACCCAGAATATTACACAAAAAACTCAAAAGGAGAAATTTCGGAACCTTTAAATGAAGATGGAACACCAGTTGGTTGGGCAGATGTTGCAGACCTTGATTACAGTAACATGGAATTGCAGGCAGAAATGATTGAGGACTTTAAATATTGGATAACCAAAGAAAAAATTGACGGTTTTAGATGTGATGTTGCGGGAAGTGTGCCAACAGAATTCTGGCAAAACGCGATACCAAAGCTACGTGCCGAAAAAGATATATTTATGCTAGCAGAAGCTTGGGAATCGGAATTAATGAAAGATAATTTATTTGATATGGCATATGCTTGGGACGGACATCACGTAATGAACGAGATTGCACAAGGCAAAAAAAATGCAAAAGATTGGGATAAATACATGGCAAAACGCGACAGTACGTACGAGAAAAACGACATACTTATGAATTTTATAACCAACCATGACGAAAACAGCTGGAACGGAACGGTAAAAGAAAGAATGGGCGACGCAAGCGAAGCAATGTTGGCTTTGGAATTTATAACCCCAGGAATGCCTTTAATTTACAGCGGACAAGAATATGATTTAGACCACAGATTGTTGTTTTTTGAAAAAGATACAATTCCAAAAACTAAAAAAACCGTTTGGCCTTTGCTTGAAAAACTAGGAAACCTTAAAGCAAATAATCCAGCTTTGGGTGGCGGAAAAGCGGCTGCAAAATACAATAGATTAAAAACTTCCAAAGAAAATGAAGTCTTGGCTTTTTCTAGAAATCTAGGTGCAAATGAAGTTGTTTATATAGCCAATCTAAGTAAAAATCCAGTTAAATTTACAGTAAACGTAACCGGAGAATATATAGATGCTATTACAGGAAATACCGTAACATTAACAGAAAATCAAGAACACGATTTCGCAGCTTGGCAATATTTAGTTTTAGAGAAATAAGACAATCAATCATTTTGCACTCTTTGCGCCTTTGCGAGAAAAATTTGCACGCAAAGGCGCAAAGTTTTATTAATTTCAAAATGAAATTGTGAAATTTGAAATTTCGTTAGAAAAATTGAAACTAATTACTAATTCCTCATTCGAAATACCTCATCCCTAAAGTTTTTATTAACCGAAAACGTTATAGTTTTATTACAACTTTGCCAAACAATAATTAAAATCATAGATTTACCCTGATGAGTAAAAAAATCAACAAAATAGGCGTTTTTACAAGCGGTGGCGATGCGCCGGGAATGAATGCTGCAATACGTGCCGTAGTTCGTTCGTGTACCTATCACAACATTGAATGTGTAGGAATTTATCGCGGTTATGAAGGTTTGATTGAAGGTGATTTTGAAGCACTCGATGCGCGTTCGGTTAAAAATATTATAAATCGTGGTGGTACATTTTTAAAGTCTGCCCGTTCAAAAGAATTTAGAACCAAAGAAGGTCGCAAAAAAGCTTATAATAATCTAATCGACGCCGAAATTGATGCGCTCGTTGCAATTGGTGGCGATGGTACTTTTGCTGGTGCCGAACTATTTAACCAAGAGTTTGATTTTCCAATTGTTGGCATTCCCGGCACTATAGATAACGATATAAATGGCACCGATTATACAATAGGTTATGACACAGCTTTAAATACGGTTGTTGAAGCAATCGATAAAATTCGTGATACTGCAAATTCGCACAACAGATTATTTCTAGTTGAAGTAATGGGCAGAGACGCTGGCGATATTGCTTTGAATGCAGGCATTGGCGCAGGAGCTGAAGAAATCTTGATTCCCGAACAAGATATGGGAAAAGATAGATTGGTAGAATCGTTGAAGCGAAGTAAAAAATCTGGCAAAACCTCAAGTATTATCGTAGTTTCCGAAGGTGACCAAATTGGTAAAAATATTTTCGAGCTTGCAAAATACATCGAAGAAAATTTGCAGGCTTATGAAGTTAGGGTAACCGTTTTAGGGCATATTCAACGTGGTGGTTCGCCCAGTTGTTATGATAGGGTTTTGGCAAGTAGGCTAGGAGTAGGAGCGGTAGATGCTCTTTTAGCAGGCGAGCGCGACGTGATGATTGGTATAGAACACAATAAAATAAAAGCGGTACTTTTTAAGGATACCGTAAAAACAAAACATAAAATAGATTTAGAATTGATTCGAGTGGCTGATATTATTTCGGTATAAATTGAAAAGGAAATCGAAATCGAAATCGAAATTGAAGAAAACATTAAACTTTTTTAGTTTAAAATATTTCAAAAACAATAGAATCTAGAGTATCAATAGAAACCATAGAAACAATATATCCATAGAAACAACAGTATCAACAGAAACAACAGTATCAAAAGGAAAATATGAAAATAGGAATAAACGGCTTTGGCCGAATTGGTAGAATAGCATTTAGAATTGCTTCACAAAGAGAAAATATTGAAATAGTTGCAGTAAACGATTTATTAGATGTAGATCATTTAGCGTATCTGCTTCAATACGATTCTGTTCACGGTAAATTTGATGGCACGATTGAAGTAAAAGATGGTCATTTAGTAGTTAATGGTAAAACAGTTCGAGTTTCCGCAGAGAGAAATCCAGAAACCTTAAAGTGGGATGAAGTAAATGCAGATATAATTTTAGATTGCACCGGTATTTTTACCGAAATGGATGCGGCGGAAGCACATTTAAAAGCCGGCGCTAAAAGAGTTGTTGTTTCGGCGCCTTCAAAAACGGTCCCAATGTTTGTTATGGGCGTAAACCATACCGAAATTAAAGCTGAACATAAAATTATTTCAAATGCTAGTTGTACAACCAATTGTCTTGCGCCATTAGCAAAAATAATTGATGACAATCTAGAAATTATTGAAGGTTTAATGACAACAGTTCACGCGCTTACCGCAACACAATCTACTGTAGATCAACCTTCAATGAAAAATTATAGATTAGGCAGAAGTGGCGCGCTAAACATTATACCAACAAGTACAGGCGCTGCCGTTGCGGTTACGAAAGTAATCCCAAGCTTAAAAGGTAAACTTACCGGAATGGCTTTTAGAGTGCCAACAGCCGATGTTTCTGTGGTAGATTTAACAGTGCGAACCAAAAAAGGCGCTTCGTATGAGGAAATAAAAACTATGTTCAAAAACGCCGCAAATGGCGAATATAAAGGCATCGTAAATTATACAGAAGACGAAGTTGTTTCGCAAGATTTTGTTTCAGATCCGCACACCTGTACATTTGATGCTGGCGCAGGTATTGCACTTAACGATAATTTCTTTAAATTGGTAGCTTGGTATGACAATGAATATGGCTATTCTTCAAAATTGGTAGATTTGGCCGCTCACGTTTCAAGTTTATAAGTATGATTTTAATTGCAGACGGTGGCAGCACAAAATGCGACTGGGTTCTTTTAGATGCTAAAGGCGCAGTTGTTTTAAAAACAAGGACGCAAGGTTTAAATCCGGCTGTAATTCCGCAGGACGAATTATATATTCGTATTAGAGAAAACACAGATTTAATTAAAATTTTCGAGAAAGTAGAAAAAGTAGATTTTTACGGTGCAGGCTGCGGTACAATCACTC
This sequence comes from Aequorivita sp., assembly GCA_965219125.1. Lineage (GTDB taxonomy): Bacteria > Bacteroidota > Bacteroidia > Flavobacteriales > Flavobacteriaceae > JBBSOK01. Next base: position 777,588 of record CBDCMO010000002.1, on the reverse strand, counting down.
CAAAAAATATTTTAAGCGAGATAATCGGTCAATTATTTACAAAAGCCAAAGTAACGGTTATGGAGGATATGCAAGCCGCCGTTTACGCAGCAACGACAGAACCTGGCATTGTTTGTATATTAGGAACGGGTAGCAATAGTTGTTATTTTGATGGGAAAGAAATTCACTCCTCCGTAGCTTCCTTAGGCTTTATTTTAATGGATGAAGCAAGTGGAAATTACTTCGGGAAAAGATTAATTAGAGATTATTTCTACAACAAAATGCCAAATAGTTTGGTTAAAAAATTTGAAGAAAGATTTGATCTTGAGCCAGATACTATAAAAATGAATTTATACCGAAAGCCAAATCCAAATACGTATTTGGCTTCATTCGCAGAATTTATTTTTACTGCCGATACACAAGAAGAATTTTCGCGGGAAGTAAATGGTTATTTCTATAAATTGCTAAGTGAAGGAATGACAAATTTTATAGAAAATAGAATTTTATGTTACAAAGAAGCTCAAAACGTACCAATTCATTTTATAGGAAGCATCGCCCATTTTTCTGAAGACATAATCCGCGATTGTATGAAACCCTATCATTTAACTTTGGGTAATATTGTAAGAAGACCAATTGATGGACTTATTGAATATTATCGGAAGAATGTCCTTTAAAATTTTATTTGAGATTAATTTCATAACTTTAAAAAGTTTAATCTTTAGAAAATATGACTACAATTAAAATAAAAAACGGGAAGAAGCTACCAAAAACTGAATTTGAATCAATTGAAGAATTATTAGATTGGGCGGTGGATTATTTTCAGGACGAAAAACCTTTGTCAGCTGACACCATAAAAAAAGCTGAAATTGCCAGAAATGAAATTTCATCTGTTAACTCAACATTTCGTATAGTTGTTTAATGCAAGTTTTCGATAATGAGCAAGCTAGGAAAGAATTGCAAAAATATAATTTGCAAAAACAGTTTTTAAAAGCTTGCAATTATATTAGAGAAGATCAGCAGCATAAAGTTCAGCTTAAACTTAGAAAGCCAAAAAATTTAGGAATTTATCAGTTTCGGATAACTAAAAAATATCGCGCATTAGCTATCAAAGAAAATAATTCGCTTTATGTGTTCGAAATTTCGGATCATCAATAAAATTCCAAGGTTCTAAATTATTTAATTTATAGTACTAATTCTCACGTCTCATATCTCAAAAAAATGTTCCCAAAAATAAATCCTACATCAACCGAATCTTGGAAAAAGCTTGAAGGCCATTATCAAGCTTTGAAGAATGAAAAAATGCAGACTTTGTTTTCAGAAGATAAAAATAGAGCGAATAATTTTAAGATTGAACGGGAAGATTTTTATTTAGATTATTCAAAAAACAGAGTTACAGATCACACGCTAAAATTATTATTGAAATTGGCGAAAGAATGTAAATTAAAAGAAGCAATTGAAGCGCAATTTAATGGTGAAAAAATTAATGAAACTGAAGATAGACAAGTACTTCACACAGCATTACGTGATTTCGATAAAATGAAACTTGAAGTGAAGGAAACACTTCAACAAATGAAATCTTTTTCTTCCGAAGTAATTAGTGGAAATTGGAAAGGATTTTCAGGTAAATCTATTAAAACCATTGTAAACATTGGTATTGGCGGCAGCGATTTAGGACCAGATATGGTTGTGGAATCTTTGAAGTTTTATAAAAATCATTTAAACGTTTATTTTATTAGCAATGTTGATGGTGACCACGTAATGGAAACCATTAAAGATTTAGATCGGGAAACAACGCTTTTTATAATTGTTTCAAAAACATTTACTACGCAAGAAACGCTTACAAATGCAAACACCGTAAGAAGTTGGTTTTTAGAAAAAGCTTCAACTAAAGATATCGCAAAACATTTTGTTGCCGTTTCAACAAACTTAGAGGCTGTAAAAGAATTCGGAATTGCCGAAGAAAATATTTTTCCACTTTGGGATTGGGTTGGCGGCCGCTTTTCACTTTGGAGCGCTGTCGGACTTTCAATTTGCTGCGCCGTTGGTTACGATAATTTTGAAAGTCTTTTAAAAGGCGCAAACAAAATGGATAAGCATTTCGCGGAAACAGATTTCAGCGAAAATATGCCGGTAATTCTTGCCTTGCTTTCAATTTGGTACAACAACTTTTTTAAGGCAGAAACGGAAGTTGTCATTCCATATTCTCAATATTTATCGAAGCTCGTTCCATATTTGCAACAGGCAATTATGGAAAGTAATGGCAAAAGTACCGACAGAAATGGTGAAAAAGTAAGGTACGAAACCGGAACAATTGTTTGGGGAAGTACAGGTACAAACGGCCAACACGCTTTCTTTCAATTAATTCACCAAGGCACAAAATTAATTCCTGCCGACTTTATCGCATTTTCAAATTCCCTTTACGGAAATAAAGATCATCAAAATAAATTGCTAGCAAATTGTTTTGCGCAAACCGAAGCTTTACTTCTAGGAACTTACAATACAGGAGTTGAAAATAACTTTAAACAATTTGAAGGCAACAAACCAACCAACACTATTTTAATAGAAAAACTAACGCCCGAAAGTTTAGGAAAATTAATCGCCCTTTACGAACACAAACTTTTTGTACAAGGAGTAATATGGAATATCTTCAGCTACGACCAATGGGGCGTTGAGCTTGGTAAGAAATTGGCAAAAGGAACTCTATCAGCAATTGAAAATGGCGGAAATTACTATAAAACAAATTGTTCAACCAAGAATTTAATTTCTAAATTAAAGGCTTAATCTTTTTACAAGTTTTGGTTATTTACAATTCCCTTTAGTCCATTTTTTAATTCCAGCTCTTTCAGCTTCGCAACTATTGCTATAATTTTTGTTGTCGCAACCGCAAACCGGATCGTACACATCTGCACAGGCAATTTTGTATAAATTTGTATTTTTTTCATAACAATCTACACCCAATTCTGCTAACGGAATAGAATCTGCTGCTTTTGGTTCTTCATAGCCTTCAGGCGCTACAGGTTTTTTCGGATTTTCTACAGATTGATTTTCAGTTACTTTATTTCCACAGCCAGAAAAACTGAAAAAAAGCAAACTGAATGAACTTAAAATAATAACGAAAAGAAAGTTTTTTATATTCATAATCAAGAGTTTAAAAAATAAAACTAACAAGCCACATAATATATTGTATGCAACTTGATAGTTTTTTGGTTAGTTTAACAATCGGCTATTTTTAATCGTTGTCTTTTGGGTCTTTCTCTTTAGTAATACGAGCTCCTTTTTCGCCTAAATTTTTAATCATTTTTTGAGCTTCTGGCGAATCTTGGGCTGCAGCTATAGATTCTGGTGGGTTTGGTAAAGCAGCAACAATTCCTATGTAATCAAATTTTATACTTGGGCTACCTTTTACTTCAGGCAAATTAATATCTACTTGAAAAAAGTATGCTGGTTGTATAAAATTTTCACCACCATCATAATAAGCTAAATACATATCCTTTATTTTGAATTTTGCATCCTTGCCATAATCGCTTATCAATTTACGTTGCATTTGCACTTCAGCCTCTTTAGCTGAAATTAACGAAGCTGTTTTAACTTGTTTTGAAGCTGTTTTTTCAACTTGTTTCCAACGTGATTTTACACCAACAATTTCGCCGTTGTTACCAACATTTACCACAATTTTAGAACCTGCACCATAAACGGGAACACCATTTAGCATGCGTCCATAAGTGATGGTTCTCAAAAGATCGGTCACGTTTTCTGAACCTGCGTCCGAAGCTCGTAAACCCCCAGAGTGCATCATTTTAAGTTCTTTCATATCTTCTGGAGCCAAACCAACATTTTTAATAAATGATAAAGAAAGTTCTTTCGCTTTTGCTTCATCTGGTAATTGTAGCTTTTTATTGTTATAGTAGCCTTCCATACCTTTATTAAAGGAAAGTGTTCCAGTTTTTGAATCTTGGGCATAAAAAGCCGTAGGATCTTTTTCACTGAATTTTACAGCTTCTGTTAGAGATTTTGGTACTAATCCATTTGCGGCTAAACTTTTTTCAGCTGCTTGTTGAAATTTTTCTACCTTTTCTGCTTTTAAACTTGCCGTAGCATAAACAAACATATCACCTTCTTGATAGGTAACAAGATTTTGGTAAGCAGTTGGCTCAAAATTTACCAATGCGTTTGATGTTGTCTTTTCATTTACAAAAGAAGACATAGCAACTAGTGCAACAGCGATTGTAGCAATAGTAAATAGCGATGTTTTATATGAATTTTTCATTTTTATGTTTTTTAAAATTAATAATTAATATTGCCAGTAGGTTGTCATTCCACCAGTTCCTGGAGCAGGATCGCTGGCATAAGAACTTAAACGGTCATTACTGCAGCCGTTAGCCACAACAGCACTCGCCAAGCCAGGATAAGGATAATTGCTACCATATTGCGGATCGTAATAAGATGGATTAAAAATCCAATATCTTTCCTCAGTAACGGCATCAAACCAAGATTGCCAAACGGCACCATTGCTTTTTAGCTTATTAGCAAAATTGTTGGGTATTCCATTATCTGAATGGCTAAGTGTATGAAAGCCTACTAATTGGTGCATTCCTCCAAACATATTGTTGTAATCACTCCACCAGTTGGTTTTTTCTGGTCTTGAAGATACCGTGTAGCAAGATTCAATAATTAGAAATTCTAAATCGTCTCCCGTATTTCCATATTGCGGTACCGTTTTTAAATCTACGCCTGTATTTGGACTGTTTTTTGTTTGAATCCAATGATAGTTACCGTGACCCGCAACGTAGGCTAAATCTACAGCATCTACATAATTACGGTGCGAGGTTCCCGTAAATTCATACGGTTCAGACCAGTAATATTGTGTGTATTTCCAACTGTTACCACCAATTGTTTTTGGTGTTTGGAAATTTTTAATAAAATTCCACACGTTTCTTGTAAATCGGCTTTCTGCCTGATCTACATAGCCACCTATTTCGTGGCTTCCTGAAAAGGAAATTGAGCTAAAAATCAAAACAAAGCTAAATGCCAATATCAGTCTTGAGTTTTTTGAAATTTGGTTAATCATAATAAATAAAGATTAGGTTAATATTAAAGTGAACTAGTTTTTTGTTGGGGCTAAATTAATATTCCTAATCATTTTGAAGGAGAGTTAAACAACTGTTTTTAAGATAGTTAAATACCTAAATATTTTACAGAGTTTTAACTGATACGCTATAAAGCAACTTTACACTTGATTAAATTTAGTTTATCAACATCATCTTAGATATTGAAACATTAAATAAAGTATTATCTTGCTATCACAAATTGCGCGTATTAAAAAACAACTACTTACTTATGCTCACAAAGGTTTACGGCAGTGCCGTTTTTGGCGTAGATGCCACCACAATTACGGTTGAAGTTAATGTAGATACCGGCGTTGGCTACCACTTGGTTGGTTTGCCGGACAATGCAATTAAGGAAAGTAATTTAATTATTTTGTTCTAATATTGAATTTAGTTTAAAACTAAAAAACCGTTTGCCTTATTTTTAGGCAAACGGTTTATTTTAAAATCTTAGTTTTTATTATTTTATAATTTTTTTTGTAATGACTTCGCCGTCAACAATTGTTTTTAATATATAAATACCTGATGGTAATGAGTTTAAATTTACTTTGCCTTTGGTCGAAAATAATGGTGTTCCAGAAAAATCATAAACCCCAATTTCCGAAGTAGCAATTTTATTGTCTGTCGATACTCTTTGTTCATCGCACGGATCAGGATCTGGACTTAATGAATATACTCCAATATCTTCTTGTTCAATATTAAATTTTGGTTGGGTATCACAAGGGTCTGGCGCGGGTGGGGTTATTACCACGCTAATTGTCCTTGAACCGCAACTATTTGTTACTGTTATGGTTAAAGGCAAGGTCCAATTATAACCATAACCTCTTGCATTACGAAAAAATTGACCTTGCCCTTGGAGATTACCGCCATTTGTGCCAGCGCCTGGTGCCCAAGTTACTTGTGTTATTCCTTGCTCATTGATATCAGCTCCTCCAGCTCCTATAATACGTAGGTCAACGTAATTTAAATAGGTTATTTCCTGTAAATTAAAACTTGGTTTTCCAGCGAATATTCGTTTTGTAAGATTTGTTGTTACACCGCAAGAAGGAATTGTAATGTTTGAAGTTACCGTAACTGCACCGCTAAAATTAGCATTTAAAGATAACTGAATTTGACCTGTGCCCTGTCCTTGAAAAGTACCAGCATTAAAAGGATTTATTGACCAGGTTACAGTTGCATTAGCAGGACTATTAACAGAATATGTTCCGGAAGTACAAATATTGGTAGGGCCCGCAATTTCTTGTACTTCGCATAAAAAAGTACAATCAAAGAAATTGTTAGCTTCATTAGTTAATTCATTTGCTAACCAATCACCATTTCTACGCTGAAATGATATATGCCTATTATTTGTAGGGTTTTGTGAATAGTCAACAATAAAATTATCAAATCCGCTTGAAAGTCCAGGTTCTGTAATGGTTCCTCCTGCATATCTACGCAAATAGTCACCTTGTGTAATTCCGCCATTTCTTCTTACATCAATCGCACTAACTACCGGTATAAAGCCGTAAAATTGATTAACTAAAATTTGTGGAGGAAATTGTGATGGCAGTTCACTTGTAGCATTCGTTATATCGAAAGTTCCCCCCGAATAAGAACCAAAAGGAAGAGACGTAGGAGTTGCATTTTTGGAACGTTCTGTCAAAGTATGAGAAATTGGGATAATCCAAAGTAATTTCTTTTCATATCTGATTTTACCAAAATAAACATTCCTATCCGGATCATTCGTGTTTGGAGTAGATTTTAAATCAAAATCATAAAAATATTTACTGGAACCTGGTAGCTGCCCTAATAGATGCAAGCCTAAATCATTAGTAACTGCTCCAATTAGTGGATTGGTTATTAAATGAACCAAATCTCCTAAAAAACTTGGGTCATCTACATCATGAACCGCAATAAGAGTGTCTCCAGGTTCAAAACCTTGGTCAACTGCACATTCGTTACCATTACTTATGGCTACATTCCTACAATTTTGTGGAAAACCTTTAAGTTCAAACTCTTGTTGCCATGCTTGGTGTATGGCTGTTGACACTGTTTCATTAAAAGTAACCCATTCATAATTAAGCTGAACCGCTGCTGGGGTATCTTGTAATGTTAAAACATCTTCTGGATTCATGTATGGAAGCACCGACGTATTAACACCATTTATATTATTAATTGCATTACTTATAAGTTCTGCCAATCCAAGAATAACGGGTAAAACGCCCTCTCCAAGACCATATAATATTGGTGTTGTAACATATTCCTTGTAAAGATGCCTACTAAAAAACTGTGTACTTAATGGCGTATTACTGCCTTGTAAAGGAGCATCGTGGCTTACAAATAAACTTACATCGTGTATTTTACTTTCTTGCTCCATACGAGCTAAAGTATATCGTCCTATTACTCCGCCCATACTTTGCCCTAATAAAACATTTTGGGTTGTACCAACTTTATTGGTATTTACCCAATTTAATACATTTTCGAGAACGATACTATTATCTTCTAACCGACCAACACCATTTTCCCAATCGATATATACAATATCATATTGTTGGTTTGCACCATCTAGCAATTGAAATAAATTATTTCCCGCCTCAGGTGTGAAGCTTCTCCTAAAATCTTCCAAACTTAACTCACCACCTTCCGTTTCTGGTTCTAAAATACTTCCAGGATCAAAACCTTCTGCTACTATAAATGGTTGTCGCAATTCTCCATTATGATTGGGAGCATAATCAATCCGCAATGTTGCACCATTACGAAAACCCAAACCTTGAGGGCCTGGAATCACTATATCATTTTCAAAATTATTAGCGTCCCTATGCGCAAAGCTATCTGCCTCAATTTTTATTTGACTGCTGCTGTATAAATAGTAGGAATTATTTATTCTTATTCTATATTTCCAAGTATAGGTGCCATTTTGATAATAAAGTACAGATAATGGTTGTCCATATGTAAGTTGTCTATAACCTTTGCCATCGTTTGCATCAAATTCTATTTTGGTAATACTACCTAATTGGTTACTGAGCATTAAAGATTGTGGTAATATAACATTAAAATAAGATTTGTTGTAGCTACGTATGACAGGAGTAAAAGCAACTGTTTCTTTTGTTTGATACGGATTTTGCCAAACTCCATTAATATATTTGTCATAGTATTTATTATTAGCAACGGTTATCTTATTTTGTGGCAGTGCATTACTGTTTATACTTGAATACTTATAATATAAACCACCAATAACAATAGTTTTTTGTTCTTGTTGGTTCCATGTAACTCGCTCCATTGCCCAATTTTGTGCAATTGTTTTCATTCTTGGAAAACTCAACGTATCAGTCGTAGTACGAGCTGTAAATATTGTTTTATAAATATTGCTAAAAACATTCAGATCAACTTTTTGCGAAGAATTTATATTTCCGTTGTAAACAGATACATCGGTAAAGTCCATCGCGTAGTCCAATAATATACCATTGGGTATTCTTGCTTTATCAAGACCTTGAAAGACGGGAACTATTTTTGACTTCCAAGTTTCTAGAGGCACAGATAAATTTTGTGATAAGACCGAATGGCCTATTACCATAAATAGAATCAAAGTAATTTTTTTCATAAAGTTTTAATTTTATTAATTTGTTTATATGCTTACTAATTTTATTGTGTAAAACGGCTGTCAAAACGTCCTTCTCTTATCTCAATTATATTCCCATTAAAAGGGTTAAGTAGATTAAAAGAAAATAATCCAGAAACAGTAAAATTTTCAAAATCAAATTTCGTAATTTTCAATGTTCCGCTCTGGATTTGATTAGTTGTTACACCCATACCATTACTATTTGATGATAAAAAAAACCCAGAACCAAATATATTGCCAGATATATTTTCTTGTAGCTGAAAAGTTTCACCTTCCATAATTGTTTGATTATTTGAAAATAATCCTATATCAACTAAATCATAATCTTCGTCTGTACCTTCAATTCCAAAATAATAACCACCATCAACAAATTGATAGAAACAATTAAAAGAGCCACTGTTATCAATAAATGGCTCACCATTAACAAGGCAACCAAAAGTACCTGCGCCAGTTTGTGTTGCTGCCGGTAGTTGGTCAATTGGTGCAATTGGGTCGTCATCTTTATTACAAGAGGTTACTATTGCCATAGCTGCAATCATAAATATTAGTATTTTTTTCATAGGTTTTAATTTGTAATATTATTTTTTTGTAATTGAAGAATTATTGGGAAAAATGACTATCAAAACGACCCTCTCGTATTTGGATTATATTTCCAGTATATGGGTCTAATAAATCAAAAGAAAAAGTTCCAGAGATTATAAAGTTTGTAAAATCAAATTTATTTATTTTAAGGGTTCCAGAATTTTCTTGATTAGTTGTAACAAATTCCCCAAATGAGTTATCAGTATCAAAATAACCTCCAGCCCAAGCATTACCAATATCATCTTGAATTAGCTGATAAGTTTGTCCTTCCTCCAAAGACTTATCATAAGTTGAAATATTAAGGCTAGTTAAATTTCCTACATTGTCTAAACCATTAATCCCAAAATTATATTCACCATCTACAAATTGATAAAAACAATTAAAAGAACCACTGTTATCAATAAATGGCTCACCATTAACCAGGCAACCAAAAGTACCTGCACCAGTTTGCGTTGCGGCTGGTAGTTGGTCAATTGGTGAAATTGGGTCGTCATCTTTATTACATGATATTAGTATGGCAAAAAATAAGGATATAAAAATTGTTAATTTTTTCATATAAAATTTGTTTCGGCAAAACACGCTACTATTTTAAGAGCAAATGTTATGTTATTGTTACTAATTAGTTTGTCAAATAAATAAAAAATTTATTTCGGAAGTTAGTTAAATTTTAATTTTAACGTTGACCTATCCTAACTGTTGCAAATATGTATTTTTTTAAAAACTGTAGGCTATTTTAATTCTTTAAAAAATATATATCTTTCACTTCATTATAAATTAAGAAAATTTATGCTAACAAAAGTTTACGGCAGTGCCGTTTTTGGTGTAGATGCCACCACAATTACGGTTGAAGTTAATGTAGATACCGGCGTTGGCTATCATTTAGTTGGTTTGCCGGACAATGCAATTAAGGAAAGTAATTATAGAATTGCCGCCGCACTTCAAAATAACGGCTATAAAATTCCGGGTAAGAAATTGATTTTGAATATGTCGCCGGCAGATTTACGTAAAGAAGGCTCAGCCTACGACCTTACTTTGGCGATGGGAATATTAATTGCAACCGAACAGATTGAAGAGCAAAATCCACTTTCAGAATATATTATAATGGGCGAACTTTCTTTGGATGGCGGTTTGCAACCCATTCGTGGCGCTTTGCCAATTGCAATAAAAGCAAAAGATGAAGGTTACAAAGGTTTTATATTACCCTTGCAAAACGCAAAAGAAGCGGCAATTGTTGAAGGACTTGAAGTTTATGGTATTGAAAATATAAGTGAAGTAATCAACTTTTTTGACAAAGGCACAGAACTCGAAAGAACCATCGTAGATATGGAAGCCGAATTCTACCAACATTTAGAACAACCAGAATTCGATTTTAGTGACGTAAAAGGACAAGAATCCATAAAACGCTGTATGGAAATAGCAGCGGCCGGCGGACATAACATAATTTTAATTGGTCCGCCAGGTTCAGGTAAAACAATGCTAGCCAAACGTTTGCCCAGTATTTTGCCGCCTATGAGTTTACAGGAAAGTTTGGAAACCACAAAAATTCACAGTGTCGCGGGCCGAACCATGCAAAAAGGTGGGATTATGACTTCGCGACCGTTTAGAAGTCCGCATCATACAATTTCTGATGTGGCTTTGGTTGGCGGTGGGCAATATCCACAACCCGGCGAAATAAGTCTTGCGCATAACGGAGTTTTATTCTTAGATGAATTACCCGAATTTAAACGCGGCGTTCTTGAAGTAATGCGGCAGCCGTTGGAAGATCGGGAAGTTACAATCAGTCGGGCAAAATTTACGGTTACATATCCATCCAGTTTTATGCTGGTTGCAAGTATGAATCCAAGTCCGGGCGGTTATTTTAATGATCCGGACGCGCCAGTTATGTCTTCTCCGGCTGAAATGCAACGCTATTTAAGCAAAGTTTCCGGACCGTTATTAGATAGAATAGATATTCATATTGAAGTAACACCAGTTCCTTTTGAAAAATTAAGCGAAGAGAGAAAAGGCGAAAGCAGTTTGATTGTTCGCGAACGTGTTACCGCTGCCCGGAAAATACAAACAGAACGATTTGCTGCTTTTGAAAATATTCATTACAACGCCCAAATGGGCGTGAAGCAGATTAGGGAATATTGCAAATTGGATGATGCTTCTCTCCAACTTTTGAAGACAGCAATGGAAAGGTTAAATCTTTCAGCAAGAGCGTATGACCGTATTTTAAAAGTAAGCAGAACAATAGCCGATCTTGAAGGAAGCGACCAATTAACAGGCAACCACATTTCCGAAGCTATTCAGTACAGAAGTTTGGATCGTGATGGATGGTTTGGGTAATATTCAATCCTTATAATATATTAGAACCAAAACAACGTTTTGTCTAAAATGGTTGAAAATTCTTTTTAACTCAATTTTAAGAATCCCAAAACATCGCTTTGCTATCTTTAAAACGTATCAAAAAAATTCAACTAAATTATTTCTATCAATATGAATTCAAAAAATTACCACAAACCCGTCCTTATTGCTTTCCTGTCAATTCTATTTGTATTTACATCTAGTATTTCAAATAAAGCCCTTGCGCAAAAATCAACTGAAAATCTTTCAGTTAAGTTTGAAAAATATGAACTTGAAAACGGTCTCGATGTTATACTTCATCAAGACAAAAGTGATCCAATTGTTGCACTCGCTATTCAATATGGTGTTGGTAGTAATAGGGAAGTTACAGGTCGTACCGGTTTTGCTCACTTATTTGAGCATATGCTTTTTCAGGAATCTGAAAATGTGCCACAAGATCAATTCTTCAAAAAAATTCAAGATGCAGGCGGAACTTTAAACGGCGGCACTTGGAAAGATGGTACTCGTTATTACGAATTAGTTCCAAAAAATGCAATGGAAACCGTGATGTGGCTAGAAAGCGACCGAATGGGTTATCTAATAAACACCGTTACCGAGGCTGCTTTCGAAAACCAGCAGGAAGTTGTTCAAAATGAAAAGCGCCAAAGGGTTGATAATAATCCTTATGGACATACTAGTTATGTTTTAGACCAAAATTTATATCCAAAAGGACATCCGTATAGCTGGCAAGTAATTGGTGAGTTGGAAGATCTTCAAAATGCAACCGTTGCCGATGTAAAGGATTTTTATAATACATATTATGGTCCAAACAATGCAACTTTAGTATTGGCTGGCGATTTTGATATTGCTGAAGCAAAGGCAATGATTCAAAAATATTTTGGCGAAATTAAACGTCGTAAAGAAGTGCAACCTTTAAAGCCTCAAAATGTAAAGCTTTCGGAAACTAAAAAATTATTTCACGAAGACAATTTTGCAACCGCGCCGCAATTAAATATGGTTTGGCCAACAATAGAGCAATTTACGCCAGATGCCTATGCTTTAGATTTTCTCGGCAATATTCTCTCAGATGGAAAAAAAGCACCTCTATATAAAGTATTGGTAAAAGATAAAGATCTTACATCTCAAGTTAACGCTTATAATAATTCGCAAGAATTAGCTGGGGAATTTCAAATAAGAATCACTGCCAACAATGGCAAAAGTTTAAACGATGTTGAAAAAGGGGTTTTTGAAGCTTTTGCGCTTTTTGAAAAAGAAGGTGTAACCGATAAAGATATCGAACGCATAAAAGCAGGACTTGAAACCGATTTTTATAACGGCATAAGCAGTGTTTTGAGTAAGTCTTTTCAATTGGCGAATTATAATGTATTTACAGGCGATCCAGCTTTTATAACCAAAGATATTGAAAACATCAAAAAAGTTACCAAAGAAGATGTTGTGCGCGTTTACAACCAATACATTAAAGGTAAGAATTTTGTTGAAACCAGTTTTGTACCAAAAGGACAAACAAATTTAATTGTTGAAAACTCCAAAAAAGCAATCGTTGTTGAAGAAGAAATTGTAGAAAATGTAGCTGCCGAAAAAATTAATGCAGCACCTACGGAAGTGGTTAAAACGCCTTCAGATTTTGATAGATCTGTAGAGCCTATTGTGGGTCCAGCGCCAGAACTTACTATTCCAAAATCTTGGAAAACTACCCTTAAAAATGGAATGACGGTTTACGGGATTGAGCAAGATGAATTGCCAACGGTAAATTTCAGTTTGGTAATTGATGGCGGCCACTTACTCGACAATATGGAGAAAAATGGCGTGGCAAATTTGGTGAGCGATATTATGATGGAAGGTACTGCCAATAAAACTCCAGAGCAGTTAGAAGAAGCAATTCAACTTTTGGGTGCAAGTATAAATATGTACACTACGCGGGAATCTATAGTTATTAGAGGAAATACATTAACCCGTAATTTTGATAAAACAATGAAGGTGGTTGAAGAAATTTTGTTGCAACCACGTTGGGATAAAGAAGAATTTGCGCGTATTAAAACAAAGACAATCAACCAAATTGAACGTAGCAATGCAAACCCGAATGCCGTTGCAAATAGGGTTTATAGCAAATTACTTTATGGTAAAAATCATATTTTTAGCTATCCAACAGATGGTACAGTTGCATCAGTTAAGGCTATAACTATTGATGATTTAAAAACGTTTTACAACAATAATTTCTCACCATCTGTAAGCAGTTTTCAAATTGTTGGACAGATTGACGAAGCAAGCGCGCTTAAAAATTTAAAGTCGCTTGAAAATGGTTGGAAAGCTAAAAAAGTTTCAATTCCAGATTATCCAACATCAAATAATCGTGATAAAGCATCCTTATATTTTGTGGATATTCCAAATGCCAAACAGTCTGTAATTAACATTGGCTACATTGGTATGGCTAGAAACAATGCAGATTTTTACCCTGCGGAAGTTATGAATTATAAATTGGGAGGTTCATTTTCAGGCAATGTAAACTTAATTTTAAGAGAAGAAAAAGGCTATACGTACGGCGCAAGAAGTGGTTTTAGCGGAAGTAAAATCCCCGGAACGTTTACAGCATCTTCAAGCGTTAGAACAAATACAACAGGAGAATCTGTAAAGATTTTTAAAGATGAAATTGCAAAATATAAAGATGGAATTTCAGCAGACGATTTAACATTCACAAAAAATGCAATGATAAAAAGTAATGCGCGCAGATTTGAAACGCAAGGTTCATTATTAGGTATGTTGGAAGAAATGAGCACGTATGATTTGCCTACAAATTATATTGAAGGTGAAGAATCCGTAATTAAGAATATGACTTTGGCTCAGCACAAAGCTTTGGCAAACAAATTGTTGGACGAAAATAAAATGGCTTATCTAGTTGTTGGTGATGCTGCTACGCAATTTTCACAATTTAAAGATATGGGCTTTGATGAAGTTATTTTGCTGGATAAAAATGGAGATGAAGTAAAAATGTAAAGATTACACTGATAAATTAGAACCACGAACTTGTGAATATTTTTCAAAATATATTCACAAGTTCGTGGTTTCTTTTTTTAATTTATTTAAAATTCCTCAAATTTTGCCACTGAAATTGATTAAATTATTCAATCAAATAAATTGCATCTTTCGAAAATCTCAATTTTTATTATCTTCGGAACTAACTAATTAACTGCTATGAAACAGGTATCTATTTTAATAATTTTAGCGCTTTTTACATTTAGCTGTAACAATTCAAAAAAAGAAATGATTGCTTCCGAAGAAAATTCTGATACTATTAAACAATTCAAAGAACCCGTTTTTACTATAACCGAAGCGAATAAACTTGTTGATTTGCCGTTGCATTGCGTTACCACAAATTACCCTTATAAACCCGGCGAAACGTTGGAAAGCGAGGCAGATTTAGTTGAGCCAATCGCAATACATCCAATTTTTTATGGCTGTTTTGATTGGCACAGCGCTGTTCACGGATATTGGAGTATGGTAACTTTATTGCAACAATTTCCAGAAATGGATAGGGCAGAAGAAGTAAAATCTATTTTGAAGGAAAAAATAACCGCTGAAAATGTAGCAATTGAAGTAGCATTTTTTAAAAAACCAATCAATAAATCTTTTGAAAGAACGTACGGTTGGGCTTGGCTTTTAAAACTTTCAGAAACCTTGTATAATTGGGATGACCCAATGGCGAAGGAACTTGAAGAAATTTTAAAGCCATTGACCGCGATTATTGTACTTCGATACAAAGAATTTTTGCCAAAACTTAATTACCCAATAAGAGTTGGCGAACATACCAATACAGCTTTTGGATTAGCCTTAGCATATGATTACGCAGAAAGTGTTGAAGATTTAGAATTGGAAAGATTAATTTCAGAAAGAGTAAAAACATTTTATTTAAATGATGAAAATTGCCCGATAACTTGGGAGCCGAGCGGTTATGATTTTTTATCTCCGTGTTTGGAAGAAGTAGATATAATGCGAAGAATCCTTTCTTCCGAGCAATTTATAACTTGGATGGATAAATTTTTACCACAATTGGCCGATGCAAATTATAAGTTAAAAGTAGGCGAAGTAAGCGATAGAACAGATGGAAAATTAGTTCATTTGGATGGACTTAATTTCAGTCGAGCTTGGGTTTTATATGGTTTGGCAAAACAATATCCAAAATACGGTCATTTAAAAAATATTGCGAATGAACATATTGAATATTCATACCCTAATTTAGTTGGCGATAGTTATGAAGGTGGACATTGGTTGGGAAGCTTTGCAATTTATGCTTTGAATACATTGCATGGAAAATAGTAAAACATTAAGTTTTTAAGTATGATGCATCTGTGAGGTTTAAGTATTTTAGGCAAATTACTGTTTGGAATACTGAGGACTGCAATTGAAACCTAAAAAGTGCAACTATCCCAAATAGAATCCTGCGGTGGATTTGCAATAATTGTCATCGCTTCTTTTTTCACAGGATGTTCAAAAGTTATTTTGCGAGCGTGAAGATGAATACTTCCATCTTTATTACTTCGGTCAAAACCATATTTTAAATCACCTTTTATGGGTGAACCAATAGCGGCAAGTTGCGATCTAATTTGATGATGACGACCTGTTTCAAGATCAATTTCCAATAAAAAATAATTGTTTAAAGATTTAATAAATTTATAGTTTAGAATTCCCTCCTTACTATTCGGAACTTCTTTTATATTTGAATAACTCTTATTCTGCTTACTATTTCGGATCAAATAGTGGACAAGTCGATCTGAAGATTTTGGCGGCATATTTTTAACAATTGCCCAATATGTTTTTTCAGTTTCCCGCTCAGCAAACATTTTATTTAATCGCGCCAAAGCTTTTGAAGTTCTTGCAAAAACTACAATTCCACTTGTTGGCCGATCAATTCTGTGCACCACACCCAAATAAACAGCACCGGGTTTATTGTATTTTTCAGCAATATATTCCTTAACAACT
Organism: Aequorivita sp.; assembly: GCA_965219125.1. Lineage (GTDB taxonomy): Bacteria > Bacteroidota > Bacteroidia > Flavobacteriales > Flavobacteriaceae > JBBSOK01. The sequence continues at coordinate 761,004 of CBDCMO010000002.1, read as the reverse complement.
TCAGAAAGTGGCGCATCACCCGTTTTATCACCTTGAACAATATCGCCAGGACGTTTGTTTATAATAATTAGATGATTATCCTCGAATAAAATTTGAAGATTATCTTTATTACTGTGAATACTTGTATTTGATGCGATAAAATTTTATTTTTCTTAATTCTTAATTCTTAATTCTTAATTCTTAATTCTTAATTCTTAATTCTTAATTCTTAATTCTTAATTCTTAATTCTTAATTCTTAATTCTTAATTCTTAATTAGTATTGCTCTTCTTCATTAGGAAAATCGCCACTTTTTACATCTGTAATATAACTTTTAAAAGCATTGGTCATTTCAGAATATAAATCTAAATAACGTCGTAAAAAACGAGGTTGAAATTCATACGTCATCCCAATCATATCGTGTGTTACCAATACTTGGCCATCGCAATCATTGCCGGCTCCAATACCAATTACGGGTATAGATATAGTTTCAGCAACTTTCTTCGCCAAAGCAGCCGGAACTTTTTCAAGTACAATTGCAAAGCATCCTATTTTTTCAAGAAGTATGGCATCTTCAATTAATATTTCAGCTTCTTCTTCTTCCTTCGCTCTAACGGTGTAAGTTCCAAATTTATAGATTGATTGTGGCGTTAGACCTAAATGGCCCATAACCGGAATTCCGGCATTCAAAATTCGTTTTATTGATTCTTTAACCTCGCGGCCGCCTTCCAATTTTACTGCGTGTCCGCCACTTTCTTTCATAATTCTAATTGCTGAACGAAGCGCTTCTTTTGGATCACTTTGGTAGCTTCCGAAAGGTAAATCTACCACTACCAAACTACGTTCAATAGCTCTAACTACGGATGCGGCATGATAAATCATTTGGTCCAACGTAATAGGTAACGTGGTTTCATGACCAGCCATCACGTTGCTTGCAGAATCACCAACCAAAATAACATCTATCCCAGCGCTATCAACAATCTTAGCCATCGTAAAGTCGTACGCCGTAAGCATCGAAATTTTTTCGCCTTTCTTCTTCATATCCACCAACGTTTTGACGGTTATGCGTTTATATTCCTTTTTTGCTGTACTCATATAATGGAGAATTGATTGGTAACTATACTACTTTTGAATTTCAAAAATAAGCGAATGTATCGTGAAATAGGTGAGATATAGTGAAAACCTTAGTTTTATGTAAATTGAATATTCAGTTAGATTCCAAATTTATATAATTTGATGATTATAGCTAAGATGAATAATTAATTTAAAATATTCACTTTCAATTGCCAACTGAAAAAACTGCGACTGTAAACTGATAACTTTCTTCAGCAATCACTCATATTAACCTGCACCGCCAATCCGCCCTCGCTTGTTTCCTTATATTTTGAAGTCATATCTTTTGCGGTTTCCCACATTGTTGCAACTACTTTGTCTAAGGATACCTTTGCGTTATTTGGATTGCTGTCTAACGCCATTTCACAAGCGTTTATTGCTTTTATCGCGCCCATTGCGTTACGCTCAATACAAGGAATTTGTACAAGACCGCCAATTGGGTCACAGGTTAACCCAAGATGATGTTCCATTGCAATTTCGCTTGCCATTAAAGATTGTTCGGGAGTTCCGCCCATAAGTTCGCAAAGTGCGCCAGCCGCCATTGATGATGAAACACCAATTTCTGCTTGGCATCCGCCCATTGCTGCAGATATGGTTGCACCTTTTTTAAAAATACTACCAATTTCTGCGGAAACTAGAAGGAATTTTTTAATGTGCTCAAAATTGGCATCGTGATTTTCAATTACTATATAATACATTAAAACCGCCGGAATTACGCCCGCACTTCCATTAGTTGGCGCAGTTACAACGCGGCCTAAAGATGCATTTACTTCATTTACCGCCAAGGCAAAGCACGAAACCCATTTTAAAATCTGCCTGAATTTTACCTCGGTGCCTCTAATGGCGGCAACCCATTCTTCGGCATTTGTGTAATTTGCATCGCTCAATAGGTTTTTGTTCATTTCAAAAGCACGCCGCGTTACATTTAATCCGCCGGGTAATTTTCCTTCTGTATGGCAGCCAACGTACATTGAATCTAACATTACACTCCAGATTGCTTTTAGACCAGAATGAATTTCAGCTTCGGTTCGTAATGAAAGTTCGTTTTCCATCACTATTTCAGAAATGTTTTTATTCTTTAGTTTGCAAGCAGCTAATAATTTGGCGCCGTTATGAACCTTATTTGGAAAGTTTGAAAATTTTTCAATCTTTTTCTTGGCACGTTTTCGTTCTTTTTTCACAACAAACCCACCACCAATTGAATAAAACGTCGAAGTTTTTTTAGAGCCATCTTTTAAAATAGCTGTAAATTTGATTCCGTTTGGATGGAAATCTAAAAATTTTCGGTTGAAATTTATCTGCTCCTTAGGAATAAATTGAATGTTCTTTTCTCCGTTGAAGTTTAAAACATGATTATTGTTTATCAGTTCAATTTTTGTTTGAATTTCTTCAATAGGAAACGTTACCGGATCAAATCCTGAAAGACCGAGCATAACTGCAAGATCTGTTGCGTGGCCTTTGCCTGTTAAAGAAAGTGAACCGTAAAGATCTACCGAAATTGCATTAACTTCATCAAAAATTTTTTTCTTTTTAAGTTCAGCTATCCATCTTCCGGCGGCGCGCCAAGGTCCCAAAGTGTGAGAACTTGAAGGGCCAACTCCTATTTTCAACATATCAAAAACACTGATACTTTCCATTCAAACTTCTTTTAAACAAATATAATAGTATGTTTTAGAATTTAAACAGCCTTTCCGATATTTGATATTGTGTTGTATGTTTACATAAATACTTCAAAAATCATGGAAATTTCAGAATTGAAAAATAGCGTTTTAGACCTTGTAGAAACAGCAGATGAACGACTTTTAAAGTTAATGATAGCTCTCGCTGAGAGCTATGAAAATAACGACACTGCGGATATCACTATTTCCAAAAAACAATATGAAATACTTAATTCACGCAGGGAAAGACATTTTGTCGGAGAAAGCAATTCGTTAACTTAGGAAGAAGTAAAAAAGAACACTCGGAATTCTAAAAAATGAAATATCTTTTTCATATTAAAGAGGAAGCAAATATTTATTTTATTGAAGATATGAATATTACGAATCCAAAAGTATCGGTTTGGGGCGAACGTTTTTTGGGTAAAATAGACATCTTTTTAGGCCTTATTCTTCAAAACCCTTTCCTTTTTCCTTCCAAACAACCTCCGTACCGTGAAGCATTCATTATTGATTTTCCCTATTTAATGGTCTACGAAGTAGAAGAAAATAGTATTGTAGTCTATGCTTTTTTAATACTTGGAAAGATCCAAAAAGAAAACCCGATAAAAATAATTTTAAAAATATAATGGAAATATTCCATAAATTAGGAAATATTCCTATTTTTGAATTATGGAAATTTTTACATCAGGCAAACTCACAAAAGTAAAAAACAGGCACGAGCCCGGCGTTTCAAAACAGACCGGTTTTTCTAGTCCTGCCACTCATTACTTGGAACCTACTATTGATTTGAATCAAGAATTGATTACTAATCGGGATGCTACATTTTTTGTGCGGGTTGATGGAAATGCTTTTAAAGATCATAATATTCTCGATAAAGATGTATTGATTATTGATCGTTCCATCTCCCGAAATTTTGACGCTTTGGCTCTTATAATTCAAGAAGGAGAATTTAAAATACAGCGAATTCCATTCGGTTTTTCTGAAGAAGAAATCAATGTTTGGGGGATTATAACTTATGTAATCCACTACACCCGATGATTGCCTTGGTAGATTGCAACAGTTTTTACGCTTGCTGCGAGCAGGTTTTTCGTCCTGACCTTTTGGGAAAACCCGTTGTGGTTTTAAGCAATAACGATGGTTGCGTGATTGCTGCAAACAAAGAAGCCAAAGCCATTACGGACATCCCGATGTTTGAGCCGGTCTTCAAAATCAAAAATCAATTGATTGCCCATAAAGTGAATTTTTTTTCTTCAAATTATACGCTCTACGGCGAAATGTCGCAACGGGTGATGAACATTCTCGGAACGTTTTCTCCAAATGTAGAAGTTTATAGTATTGACGAAGCCTTTGCGGATTTATCCGGGATGAAAAATGTTTCGTTGAAGAAATACGGTCACGAAATTAAGGACACTATTTTCAAAAACACGGGATTACCCGTGGGCGTAGGCATTGCGCCCAGTAAAGGGCTGGCAAAACTAGCCAACAAAATGTCAAAAAAAATTGCGGAAAACAATCACGTCTGCGTAATCGATTCCGAAGAAAAAAGAATTGCCGCATTAAAATGGTGCAAAATTGGCGATGTTTGGGGCATTGGCAGAAAACACGCCGAACGGTTGAAAAATATAGGTGTTTTCAATGCGCTTCAATTCACCGAAACCCCGCTGCAGTGGGTTCGCAAAGAGATGACTGTGGTGGGCGAACGCACGTGGCGCGAATTGAGAGGCGAGCCATGTAATGAATTTGTAATACAACCACCGCCCAAAAAAGGGATTGGCACCGCAAAATCCTTCGGCATAAAATTACCAGATTTGGAACGTATTGAGGAAGCCTGCGCCTATTACATCAGCGAGGTGAGTGAAGTGCTTCGCGCCCAAAAATCCTGCGCTACCTATGTTCAGGTTTTTATTGTCACCAATTATCACAGCAATGTGGACAATCAATATTCAAACAGCCGGACGGTGACTTTAGATATTCCTACTAACGATACCTTCAAACTTATTTCTGCCGCGCGGAAAGCATTGATCGAAATTTATAAACCTGGATATCGTTATAAAAAAGTAGGAGTGAACCTGACCGGAATCATTCCGCAGGATTATGTGCAGGGAAATCTGTTCCATCAGCCTTCAAAACTGAACAATGAAAAACTCATTAAAACCTTTGATGCCATCAATAGAAAATTTGGGAAATCTACAATTTCTTCAGGTTTAGTGGGAACACGCGTTAATGAATGGGAACTTATAAAAAAAGAGCGAAGTCCTCGTTATACTACACAATGGGAAGAATTATTGTGTATAAAATCTAAATAAAAAATCCCAAACTCCATGATTATTTTTTTGGAATTTGGGATTCAAAAATTTGATCCTTTAGGTTTAAATAGCTGTACTGGTTATTCCGCCATCAACTACCAGATTTTGTCCGGTAACATAAGAAGATTTATCCATCGCGAAGAAAGCGATTACACTTGCCATTTCGTCGGGTTGCGCGATGCGGCCCATTGGTGTATGCTTTAAAACGGGGTCAATGCGCTCTTTCAATTTTAAAAGATCGTTAGTCAATGGAGTTTGTGTAAACCACGGCGACATTGCATTTACGCGAATACCGTCCTTTGCCCATTCCGTAGCCAAGTTTTTGGTTTGCATAACAAGGCCAGCTTTTGACATTCCGTAAGGCGACCCTGTTTTAGTATCCATGACACCAGAAACTGAAGCCACATTTATAATTGAAGCATTTCCCGATTTTTTAAGAAATGGATATAGTTTTCTACTTAAAAGAAAAGGAGCGGTAAGGTTGATGCCAATTATTTTTTGGTATTCTTCTTCGGAATATTCCACCGCAGCTTTCCGGATATTTGTGCCGGCATTGTTCACCAAAATATCCAGCGTTCCCCAACGTTTTTCAACTTCGGAAAAAATGCCTTCGATACTTCCTTTTTCTGAAATATCGCCAACAATTCCGTAGGCTTTGTGGCCGTCTTTTTGAAGTTCTTTTTCAAAAGCATTTACATCTTCTTTGCTTCGAGCAGTGAAAATAACTTCCGCGCCAAGTGAGAGAAATTCTAAAACGGTTGCTTTTCCTATTCCTTTTGTGCCGCCGGTTATGACGGCTTTTTTATTTTTTAAATTCCACATATTCAGTATTCAGTGTTCAAGTTTTTGATGATATATTTTATGGAACCAATACAACGCGAAACCTTGCTTTATTATCCATCATTTTTTTGAATGCTTTTTCTACGTCGTCCAGTTTGAAAGTTTCAATCATTGGTTTTGTGCCCGTCATTGCACTGAATTTTAAGGTGTCTTCGCTATCAATTGCGGTTCCGCTGGGCCAGCCGGAAACTGATTTTCGTTGCTGAAGCAATTGCATTGGCGAAACTTCAATTGCATCTCCCGTGGCGCCGATACAGATTAATTGTCCGTCAATTCCCAGTCCGTCAATAACTGCGCTAATTGCATCTGCGTGAGGTGCTGTTGCAACAATCAATTTTGCGCCACCCAATTTTTGAAGTTCTTTTACGGCATCCTCTTTTTTGGAATTTATAAAATGGTGCGCGCCGAGGTCTTTGGCGAGCTTCTTTTTATCGTCAGAGTGGGAGAGGGCGACGGTTCGCATTCCCATTTTGTTGGCATATTGAATTGCCAAATGTCCCAAACCACCAATTCCTTGAACGGCAACCACATCTCCGGGACGAATATTACTGTTTCGCATGGCGTTGTAAACGGTGATTCCGGCGCATAAAAGTGGCGCGGCTTCTTCGGAAGATAGTTCTTTTGGGATGCTTGCCACAGCTTCCTGCGGAGCGCACATATATTCGGCATAACCGCCATCGTAGGAAATTCCGGCGACCTTTGCATTTTCACAATTGATGAAGTTTCCACGTCTGCAAGGTTCGCAGGTGAAGCAATGTCCGCCGTGCCAGCCTACACCTACGCGTTGTCCTTTTTTCCAATTTTTCACTTCTTTGCCTACTTTTTCAACAATACCTACGACTTCGTGACCGGGAACGCGCGGATATTCCAATTCTGGGAAACCGCCCTCTTTTACAAAATTGTCGCTGTGGCAAATGCCGCAGGCTTCTACTTTAATTAATACTTCGTTGTCTTTTGGGGTTGGTTTGTCAATTTCTACTATTTTAAAATCGGCTCCCGCTTTTGGTACTTGTACTGCTTTCATATTTTTATGTGTGAATTTGTGAATTTGTGAGTTTTCTAAGATTTTAAAAGTACTAATTGCAAGCGCACTTTTGTTTTAAGGTAACGTTAAATGGAAAGATTGAAAAACAAAAACTTTTCAGTAAAAGAATTTTTTACTCATATTAATTTTTAACTGCGGAATTACTAATGTTAGTCTTCCAAAAAATAACCGAAGCAATCAAACCAATAAACGAAAATGCAGCAAGCATAATGAAAACATATTGATGTCCTTTAAAACCAGCCCAATTATCCAAAAAATGACCAATTGCCGGTCCCGCAAAAATATCTGGTGTGTAACCTATAAAAGAAATAATTCCTACTGCGGTTCCTGTTAGCGTTAACGGAATTTTACCTTCCTGCAAAACTGCGAAATATAGTACCCGTGCGGCATATACTCCAACTGCTGTAACAATAATGCTTACAAAAAACAGCAAATCGGCATTTTCAGCAACGTAACCAGAAGCAAAAAGTACAGCTCCAAATATTGAAAGTAAAAACCCAATAATCAAATAAACTGAAGCTCTTGACTTATCAGCAAAAAATCCTATCGTCACTCCAACTAGCGGACGTATAAACAACAAAAATGTTCCTGTTTTAGCGGCGTCAACTTCAGAATATAACATTATATCCTTTGCGTATAACGAAAATATATCGGTTATTTTATAGCCAACATAGGCACACAAAATAATTACCATTAGAAGCCATACGGATGGTAATTTTAAAACAGATTTTATATTTATCCACGTTATTTTTTCTCGAATTGTGGATTCAGTTTTCCCATCTAATTTCAGAAAAAAGAAAACTATAATGCCAATTAAGCTAACCAAGGCCGAAGAAATGTAAACAATTATATTGAATGCTTCTTTCTGCTGAAGAGAATTAACCTCAACATTATCCGCATCAATAAAAAATGAAAATACATATACACCCAAAAGGCCAAACAAAGCACCAACAAGACCGCGGCCACCATCTAAAAACCCAAAAGCTTTTCCTTGATTTGTAATTCCGCCCCAAATTCTGGTAGCTTTTATCATTGCAGACCAAAATAGAAAAATGGTTGTAAAACCCCAAAATCCGTATAAAATTTGAAGCGTAACCAAACTTGGATTGTTGGCATATATCAAACCGCCGATTGCAGTTAGTATAAGTGCGCTTCCCATTAATTTTCTTGGCTCAAATTTGTCCGCAAGTGGTCCGCCAAATAGATAGGAGAATAAGGCGACGATGCCATAAATTGAGAAACAATAACCTAATTCTGTATTAGTTACCGAAAAAACATCGAGAACTGTAGCTCTAAAAACGCGAGCCAAAACAAACGGCAGGATAAAAACAGCTTCACCAGAAAGAATTAGTAATATTATGAAACGTAATCTTTTGTTCTTAAAGGCCGAATCTACGTTCAAATTATAATGTTTTTTTCTGTACTTTTTAAAGATACTAATAAACTAAATTTAAGAATTAGCTAGATTTCAGATTTTGTAATGAGAAAAATTACAATCAAGAAAGCATTATTCATAAAATGCAATAAAATTGGCCACAACATCGCACCACTTTTCATTTTCAATCTACCGGCAATAAAGCCGATTATAATCCTCGGAAATATTAAAAGAAGCAAAGCAAGATTTATAAAAAATGAATCTACATAATTATTTATATGAGCCAACCCGAACACTATTGAGGTAACTATTAAAATAATCCAAACATATTTTGATAGAAAAACTCTTAATTTTTTTGTGCTCTTGTCTGAAATTACTTCTTGTAACATATAATAGGTAATAACTAAAATGACGAACAGTAATATTGTTCTAACAATCCAATTTCCATAAGGTGCTGCAATTATGCTAAAGATAAAGGCAGTTAGACCACTCAGAAAAAGCAGAAATTCTGGATGTGTCGGTTTTAAAAGTGTTCTAAAAAGTAGCTCTTCTAAAATGGGCGCTACAATAACACCCAGAACTATTAACTGGATTGGATTATTTTCAAAAAGCTCACGAAGTTGTGTTTGCTCATATTTTTCAATGGCAATTTCAGGGAATAAAGACTTCAACAATCCCAAAAATACAAAGAAGGCGAAATAGGAAACCCAAATCCAAAAATAACTTTTCAGAAGTAATTTAAAATTTTTCTTTGTGATTGCGCTTGGGAAAATTTGTATCATTTTTGTAATTTTCAAAAGTAGTGGTTTTATAAAATATATTCGATTTAAATACTTCACTAAAAGATGATGAGTAAAAGCTTTTCAAGTTTTTTAATTTCATAATTCTTAATTCCGCATTCATAATTAAAAACTGCCACCTTGTCATAATATTTCCGCTGGCATAATCATTGTCTTATACAAAACAGAAAAATAAAATTAAACAGATTTCAAAATAGTGCCTTCAGCATTATTTGGAATTCATAAAAAAACAAAAAGATGAGTAAAATAATTGGAATCGACTTAGGTACAACCAACTCCTGTGTTGCCGTAATGGAAGGTAGCGAGCCAACGGTTATTCCTAATGCCGAAGGAAAACGCACAACACCTTCTGTAATAGCATTTGTAGATGGTGGCGAAATTAAAGTAGGAGATCCCGCTAAAAGACAAGCAGTTACAAATCCTACAAAAACGATTAGCTCCATAAAGAGATTTATGGGGAACAAGTATTCAGAATCTAAAAGCGAAGCAGAACACGCAACCTATAAAGTTGAAAAAGGTGATAACGACACTGCACGTGTAGATATTGATGGCCGTTTATATACGCCACAAGAATTGAGCGCAATGATTTTGCAGAAAATGAAGAAAACGGCCGAAGACTATTTAGGTCAAGAAGTTACAGAAGCGGTTATTACCGTGCCTGCATACTTTAACGATAGCCAACGTCAAGCAACTAAAGAAGCTGGTGAAATTGCCGGGCTAAAAGTTAGACGTATTATAAACGAACCAACTGCGGCAGCATTGGCTTACGGTCTTGACAAAAAAGGGATAGACCAAAAAATTGTTGTATTTGATTTTGGCGGTGGTACACACGATGTTAGTATCCTAGAATTAGGTGATGGCGTTTTTGAAGTACTTGCAACAGACGGTGATACACATTTAGGTGGTGATGATGTTGACCAAACTATTATCAAATGGTTGGCAGACGAATTTAAATCTGAAGAGGATTTCGATCTTCGTAAAGACCCAATGGCTTTACAACGTTTAAAAGAAGCTGCTGAAAAAGCTAAGATTGAATTGTCAAGTTCAGCTCAAACTGAAATCAATTTGCCATATATTACAGCAACAGCAAGCGGACCAAAGCACTTGGTAAAAACATTAACCCGTTCAAAATTTGAGCAGTTAATCGAGCCATTAGTAAAAAGAACCATTGCACCTTGCGAAAAAGCATTAAAAGCTGCTGGATTAAGCAAAAGCGATATTGATGAAATTATCTTAGTTGGTGGTTCTACTCGTATTCCTGCAGTACAAGAAGCTGTGGAAAAATTCTTTGGAAAAAAACCAAGCAAAGGTGTAAATCCTGATGAAGTTGTAGCAATTGGTGCCGCAATTCAAGGTGGTGTTTTAACGGGTGATGTAAAAGATGTTCTTTTATTGGATGTTACGCCACTTTCTTTAGGTATTGAAACTATGGGTGGCGTGTTAACTAGATTAATTGAATCTAACACAACCATTCCTACTAAGAAAAGTCAAGTTTTTAGTACTGCGTCAGATAATCAACCAAGTGTTGAAATCCACGTATTACAAGGTGAGCGCCCGATGGCAACGGACAATAAGACAATTGGTCGTTTCCACTTAGATGGAATTCCACCAGCACAGCGCGGTACGCCACAAATTGAAGTAACTTTTGATATTGATGCCAACGGTATCATTAAAGTAAGCGCTACAGATAAGGCAACCAACAAAACGCAAGATATTCGTATTGAAGCTTCTTCAGGGCTTACTGATGAAGAAATCAAAAAGATGAAAGCAGATGCTGAAGCAAATGCCGAAAGCGACAAAAATGCGAAAGAAAAAGTTGATAAATTGAACGAAGCTGACGGAATGATTTTCCAAACTGAAAAGCAGTTGAAGGAATTTGGTGAGAAATTATCTGATGATAAGAAAAAGCCAATTGAAGAAGCTTTGGAAGAATTGAAAACAGCTTATGAAACTAAAGAAGTTGAAACCATTCAACCAGCTTTAGATAAGATAAACGAAGCGTGGAAAGTAGCTTCTGAAGAAATGTACAAAGCACAAGCAGACGGCCAAGGCGCTCCAACAGGAGATGCCGGAGCAGGAGCGGAGCAAGAAAACAACGGCGGCGAAACTGAAAACAGCGACGTTGAAGATGTAGATTTTGAAGAGGTAAAGTAAGCAGAGAGCCAAATCCCGATTTTTTCTGTCGGGATCTTTACAAACAGTTCCAGAAGCAACTTAAATATGTACAAAAGCCGCAACCTTTTAAGGTTGCGGCTTTTTTATACACTTATTTTTTCAAATTATATAATTTCCTTTACTACAAAAGCTTTTAATTCTTCATCATTCATCTTAAGCATTTTTTCTATTTTCTTATTTTTCGAAACTCCTTTGCCTACATTATTTGAATATATTTTTAGAACACTTTTAACTCCAGCGAGATTACACTCCAGCTTGTTTGAAGATTCAGAAGGGTTTTCAATTGCATATTTACTCCAACCTGCCATATAAATCATTAGCAAATCTGGATTTTTATCGGTTAAATCAGTCTGAAATTGCGCTAATTCAATAGATACATTTGGCGTTCCCGTCATCCATTTCATTAAAAACGAATTCACATCTTTTCGTTTATCAGTTTCCATATTTACTGGAGTATTTTCGAGCCAATTAACAGCTTTCACAACATCAACTTCAGCATTTTTAAAATCTTGGTCGGTTTGAAAATTCACATCTGTTGGCACTTGAAAATCTTGAGCTATCAGGGAATTGGTTGAAACTAAAACTAAAAGGAGTACAAAAAAGGATTTAATATGAATCATAAAATAAGGTTTTGAGATTAGTATTATTTGGGAAATATACTTAATATTAATTGAAACTTATAATTTGAAAAACAGTTGTGTAATATTTATATAACCCTAATTCTTTGAGAATTAAGTCTAGCTTGCATTTTAATTGCTTTAAAAATTTGATTTCAACGTAAAATACCAAAGGCAAGCCGCCCAAAGCCATAATATCAAAATATAAATACAGATTTTTAAATACTTTGCATTACTTATTTTATCAAGATAATGCAAAGCAATTCCGCCAAAAATAAAACCAAGCGACCAACCCATTCCAACGCCAATAGTTGCTGGCCAAACCCAATCTCCACGCCAATCATTTAGGCTTGGATACGAAAAAAACAAAAAGGATACAACATAGTATAAACCTGCACCCAAAATACCCATACTTAAAAGACCTAAAACTAAGGTAATGAAAAAAGCAATTACCGAAAATTTTGATGTGTAACTGAAAGATTTCCAATATGATATCATTATTTTTTAATTTAATTCAGAACTCATCGAATAAGGCGCATCATCAGCTTTTATTCCTTTATTCTTATTAGGTTCTGCGCTCATCTTCAAATCAAAATTTCCACCATTGATAATCGTTTCATATTTCAAGAAATTTTTTGAATATGGTTTTCCGTTTAAAATTGATTCGTCAACATATCTTGTTTCCGAAGTATTATTTGGTGCTGAAATGGTAAAGGTTTTTCCATTTTCCAACTTCAACGTTATTTTTTTGAAAAGAGGCGAACCCAAAACATATTCGTCCGTTGCCGGCGCGACAGGATACATTCCCATTGCTGAAAAAACATACCAAGCACTTGTTTGCCCGTTGTCCTCGTCGCCGCAAAGTCCGTCGGGATTTGGCGTGTACAATTTATCCATAATTTCCCTGACGTGATATTGCGTTTTCCAAGGTTGCGCGCCGTAACAATATAAATAGGGCATATGTTGTATCGGCTGATTTCCGTGGGCATATTGACCCATATTTGCAATCAACATTTCAGTAATTTCGTGAATTTGAGAGCCGTAATAACTATAATCAAAAGTTGGTGCTGCGGTAAAAACGGAATCTAATTTGTCCGTAAAAGCTTTGTTGCCACCCATTAAATTTTTCAAACCTTCTATGTCGTGAAATACACACCACGTCCAATGCCAACTATTGCCTTCGGTAAACGCATCGCCCCATTTATCTGCCCTAAAAGGTGATTGAAATGTGCCGTCTTCATTTTTTCCACGCATAAAATTCGTCGATTTGTCAAAGACATTTTTATAATTTTGCGCTCTTTTTTTGAATGTATTAATTTCAGCTTGTGGTCTTTTTAAGGCAATTGCCAATTTCCAAATCGTAAAATCGTCGTAGGCATATTCAAGTGTGCGAGCTGTATTTTCTGGTATTTCAACATCATACGGAATATAACCCATCGTATTATAATAATCTGCTCCAAACCTACCAACCGATGAAAGTGGCCCGCGCTCGTTCGTATTTTTTACAATCGCTTCATATAAAGTATTTATAGTCGCAATATCTTGATTTTTCAAATACGCATCCGAAATTATGGAAGCCGAGTTACTACCAATCATACAATCACGGTGTCCGGGACTTGCCCATTCAGGCAACCAACCGCTTTCTTTGTAAGTGTTTGCAAGGCCTTCCATAATGTGCGAATTCGTTTCTGGGAACATCAAATTAAAGAAAGGAAAAACAGCTCGAAATGTATCCCAAAAGCCATTGTCAGTAAACATATAACCGTTCTCAACCTTGCCGTTATACGGGCTGTAATGCACAATTTTGTTTTCGGCATTAAATTCATAAAACTTTCTCGGGAAAAGCATGGTGCGGTAAAGAGCTGTATAAAATGTAGTGTTTTGGGCGACTGTGCCGCCTTCAACCGCAATTCTATTTAATTGGTCGTTCCATATTTTTTGACCTTCATCTTTAATTTGGTCGAAAGTTTTATCGCCTATTTCACGTTGTAAATTCAATTCAGCTTGTTCTGTACTTATAAATGAAGCAGCAACTTTAATGTTGACTTTTTCACCTGCTTTGGTTTTAAATTGAAGAATTGCGCCGCTGTGAATACTTTCTGATTCTAACTTTCCTTTAGTAATTGTATCGTTTTCAACACCAAAAACTTCATCAAAATCTTTATCAACGTAGATTACAAAGTAGTTTTTAAAATTTTCGGGCACGCCACCGCGGTTGTTTCGAGCATAACCTACAATTTTTCGTTCCTTCGGAAAGACTTTTACGTAGCTATTTTTATAAAATCCGTCAACAATTAAATAAGCTTTATCGGTTTCGGGATAGGTAATTCTAAAACGTGCTGCTCGTTCAGTTGGGGTAATTTCAACCGTTGTGTTGTAATCTGCCAAATACACTTTATAGTAATGTGGTAGCGAAGTTTCAGCTTTATGCGAAAACCACGATTCACGTTTATTCTCGTTAAAAACTAATGAATCTGTAGTCGGGAAAAGTGAAAAAGCGCCGTAATCATTAATCCAAGGTGAAGGTTGATGTGTTAATTTAAACCCGCGGATTTTATTTGCCGCATATTGATAACCCCAACCGTCGCCCATTTTATTGGTTTGTGGCGTCCAAAAATGCATTCCCCAAGGCAAAGCAATTGCAGGATAGGTATTGCCGTTACTCAATTCGTATTTAGAATCTGTGCCAACCAACGGATTCACAAATTGGGTTAAATCTGTTTTTTGCGCAAAACTAGAAATTGAAATAAAGAAAAAAAGGAGGCTAAATTTATTCATAAGTAGAATTAAAAGTTTCTCTTTAAAACTACTGAATAAATTTGAAAAATAGAATTTTATATATGAGAAGTGTTTGTTTTAGTACAATTTAATTTTGAAGAAATTCAAAAAGTAAGAAACCGAATTCACCTTAAAATCAACTTAGAAACCAAATCTTTACCAATTTCTTCGTTGAGCATTTTTAAGATTTTCTCTTTGCCATAACTTAATTCTTCCCTTAAAACTGAAGACGATAACTGAACATAAAGCACATCATTATCTAGTTTAACTGAAGTTGTGTAACCGCTTACCGCTTTGCCCATTACGTTGTGCCAAGCTTCAGAAATATTTACTTTATCCAAGCCTTTGTCAAGCTTATTGGTTTTTATAAAATCTTTTATAACATCGCTGATCGATGTATTTTCTGAATTGCGTTTAAACATCTTTTGGGTTTGAAAAAGTTTGTAGTTTATAGTTTCTTGTTAAAAAGTCGATGAGTCGATGAGTTTAGAGTTTAGTTGGTATGTTAAAAAATTAGTTCACTAATTTACCCAAATCAAAAGGTTTAAATTTCTTGTAAGTGTAAATTTTATTGTCGCTATTTTTAATTATTAAAGTGCTGTCTTCGGCTTTTAAAACGGTTTCTTTCCAAGTTGCAAAAGGGGTTTTGTAATACAGGTTTAGGCTGTCGTTTTCAATTTTTACGGCAAAATCTTCTCCAACTCCGTTGTTTAAAAATGAGCCATCCAATTTTGGCGAAACTTTGGTGCGAATACCACTATCGTTTTTAACTTCAATATAATCTAGAATTACGGTAGCCTTATAATCTTTTTTCTCACCGTCGGGCATTTTCACTTCTTTAATTTCCCAATAACCATTTAAATGATTTTTCATTTCATTGGGATTTGGTTTTGAGCAACTTACTATAATAATTGAAGAAATTAATAAAAGGTAAAACCTGAATTTCTGCATTTTTCAAATAAAATTTTTAAATTAATTCACTACTATTCTGAAAGATTTTTTTGTCGGAAATCTATAATTCCAATTCTTTTAATTCAACTTCGTAATCATATTGCAAATCTTCGTGCAAGGTATTTACTTTTCGCTTAATGTATTCCAATTGTCTGACATACAAATTTTTAAGTGTTGTATTTCGTTTGATTGGCGGATTTAAATGCTTCAATTTCTTGCAAAAATACAGAAGTAATTCTACTTCAGTTTCCTTATTTTGCGAATATCTGATAAACTTTTTTGTTTCCTTTAAAATCTTGCGAACGCTCTTTTTAACCCAATAATAATTCTTTGTATTTATAGTTTCAAATTGTGAATCTATATTCTCTTTTATACTTTCAATAAATCCAGCTTCGTACGACGATTCAAATAATAAGTAGGTGAGGAGTTCCTTATTTTCCTTTTTAAATTTTGAAAGCCGTAAAACCAACTCCATCAATTGCTCGGCCGAATGTTGTTTTAGTTCTGTTTTAATTTCTTTTAAAGAGGATGCTTTCAAATTAATATAGTTAGATATTTGTATGTTCTATTAAAAAGAATCTTTTTAATAATTGTTGATTTTAAGATGTAAATGATTGATATTTTCACCATGAATACACGAATAGTTTTTAGAAAGATTCGTGTATTTGTGGTCTTTCTTTTATATTTCTAACATTTTGGCTTTACAAAATAAATTGTATTAATTAAAAATCAATTTAAAATAAAAACTCGGCTTTACCAATTCTTTCTTTAAATCTACATTCGTCAACATTGATGTTAACAAGGTACGTAACGATTCATTTTTATTCGCTTTTTTCACTACGAAATTGAAAAGCTTCGGATATTTAAGCATATTTTGAAGCGAACGTCCCAACCGCAATTCGTTCCACATTTTTTGATAGATTTCTGCGTCATATTTCTTGTTGAATTTTGCGCTAAAATCATTTTTAATAAAAACTAAATTAATATGCTCGGCGGCAATTCTTCCGCTTCGTATTGCATTTCCAATACCTTCGCCCGTAAAAGGGTCAATCAAATTAGCCGCATCGCCAAGCAATAAAAATCGATTGCCCGAAAGTTGTTTTTTCTTGGAACCGATTGGTAAACCAAAACCTTGAATGGTTTCCAGCGGTTTGGCATTTGCAAATCTGTCTTTAATATTTGGATGAGTTGTAATAATCTCATTTAGCTTTTCTTTTAGGTTCAAATTTTGTTTACTTACTTCGCTGCTAAGCATTCCCAAACCTACGTTTGCTTGATTGTTCGGTAATGGAAATATCCAAAAATAACCTGGCAATAATTCCTTATAAAAGTGAAGTTCAATATGATTTTGCTCGTGAAAACCCGTTACATTTTCAAAATATTGGCGTAAACCCGCGCAATGATGGTTTTTATCTAGTTTGTTATTGGTGAGTTTTCGGTTAATTATTGAATTTGCACCATCGGCACCAACCACAAATTTTGCTTTAAAATTTGAATCTCTGGTTTTTAGCAAAACAAATTCCGCTTCAACCGAAACATCAATGATTTTGGTGTTTTCTATAATGGAAATGTTGTTGCAATTTTTTACTTCTTCAAATAGAAAATTGTCAAAGTCAATTCGTTTTACAATATAACCTGCGGCAGTTTTTCCATTTCCGCCTCGGCGGACAGGCTTGGATGAAGTGGTTTTTTCTGAATTAAAATCAATATCAATCGACTTTCCATTCGGTGAAAAAAACCGAACGCCATTTGAAGCTTTCTTAAAATGTTCTGCCTCGAATTTTGATAAAAGTTCAGCATCTAATTTCGTTAATTGATTAATGACATCTGCACTTAAAGCATCACCACAAATCTTATCCCGCGGAAAAGTTTCTTTTTCAATTAAAGCTATTTTTAAATTGGTTTTTGCCAGTTGAAGGGCGCAAACGCAGCCTGCAGGACCAGCACCGATTATTGCGACATCAAAATCATCGATAATCATTAAAAAGAGAAATTAATAAAGATTTTCATATTTGAAGTTTATTTTAAATCTGAACTCTAAACCTATCGACTCATAGACTAAACTAGAAACTACAAAAAAAATTATTTCACTAAAAGCTTCAATGTATAAGAGCCTTCAGCATCTTTTATGTTTAGGAAATATAAACCAGCATCTAAAGAAGTATTGAAAGAAAGTAACGAATTTTCAGCATCAAAATTTTGATTAAAAACTTCTTGTCCATTTACGGAATAAATTTTTATAGAAATATTTCCAACCTTTGTAGTTTTAGAATTTTGAATTCCAATTACATCTGTTACAGGATTTTGAATCAATGAATATTTCCCTAAAACATCCAAATCTGCAATTCCCAAAGCTCCATTTCTAATTTCATCTAACGCAAATTGGGCACTTGCAGCCGTAACTGTTACATGTGGTTCATTTACATTAGGAATAAAGGTTGCAGCAAATGGCGAATTATCGAGATTTGGCGTTGCAAACCAATTATTTTCTCCTTCAATCGCCAACGAACTTATTAATGGAATAAAACTAAATTCATCTTGTTGCAAAGCATCAACAAAATCTTGAATTATTGGATTGCCAGTGCCGTCACCAACAGCATTCGATATTTTAGAAGTTCCTCCTGGCGCTGCATCTACGCCATCTGTGTAATCAAAAGACTGGCTGCTTGCGTTAAAAGTATCGATAGGTATTCCTACAAAGAAGCTGGCAAAACTGGTCACGTTTATGGTCTGTGTAGCTGGCGGTGTAAAATGTAGGTTTACATCTGCCGTGGCGCCGCTTCCTAAATCTAAAGTTGTATCAACTACTAGAATTCCTGGCGTTCCGGTGGTGGTGCCAATACCACTTCCGTTAACCATTGCTACATTTCTAGTTTGAAATGGAAAACCCAAAGCGTCTAATTCTGCTTGAAAGGCATTTCTAAAATTGGGCGCGCCTTCGGGCAATAATTTTGTTGGATCTTGATCGGTTGTTGAACCCGTTAATAAATGTGCATATAAATGGTCGTACAACATTTCTTTTGCTGCTGGAGAATTTAATAAACCATCTACAACCGCCTGCGCATCTGGGTCGCCAGTTTGAACGGCTAAATAATTGATTATATATTGTAGGCTAATTGGCACGTTTGCGCCGCGATGTGGTGCATCAAAACTTATGTAAAGTCTTGTGTTTGCATCTATGCTGTTACTTTCCATATACGTTAAGCCGTAACGGGCAATTAAACCGCCCATACTTGGGCCGAGGACTACCAATTGCTCATCTCCAACTTTTTCTGAATTTATGAAATTGATAAGCTCAACCAAAACCATTGCGTTTCGTTGAATAAAATCTGCGCCGCCGTCAATATTTTTTCCATCTGTGGTGTATTGTGGGGCGTTTAGGATTACAATGTCAAAACCCTCATTGCGGAGAATGTCTGCTAAATTTTGGCCATCAAAAGAAAGGCTGTTGTACAATCCATCTATATTTCTGGAATCGCCGGGATCAAAACCGTCTAAAATTATGATGGGTTTATCTAAAACGCCATCTGTATTATCGAGGAAAATTTCATATTCGCCTTGTCCAAAATAAGGTTGCGTTTCATCATAACCTTGATAGCCGATGCTTGCTGTTATTGGTGTTACAACCAATCTATTAGCAACTGGTTTATTATCAATTTCGCCTAAAAACGAAATTTGGGCGTTAACCTGCAAAGCAAGAAAAGCTAAAAGTAGAAATGTAATTTTTTTCATAATGTATATTTTAAAAGCATTGTAAGATACAAAAAGTGCTAATAAGTTTTAAAATTGAAGAAGTCCAATTTCTATAATTGTAATCATATATTTTGTTTCTATCTTAGTTAAATTTAAGCTGAAAAAATCTTTTGAATGATATTCTACGAAATCGCCGATATTTTCTTTCTCATTTTTCATACGGTTATTATCCTATTTAATATGCTCGGTTGGATTTTAAAAAGAACTAGAAAATACAATCTTGTGCTTTTATTGCTTACAGGTCTTTCTTGGAGTGTGCTGGGTATTTGGTACGGTTTCGGTTATTGCCCCGTAACAGATTGGCATTGGGAAGTATTGGAAAAATTAGGTCGTGAGCCTGAATTTAATTCATATATGCAATATCTGGTAAACCGACTGTCAGGAATAAATGTTTCCAGCAGAACTGCCGATTTATGGACGGGTTTGGGTTTTGGGATTGCTTTGGTGGTTTCGATTTTATTAAATATTATAGATTTGAAATATAATAGAAAAAATATAAAAAACAATAATTAAATAATTTCGATAATTTTTTTTGAAAATCGCTATACTTAATTAAGCATCAGAATATGTTGAATATTTATTAGCTTAGGTAAAAAACTCACATTTGCCAATCTTTGTGTATAATCCTGTTCAAAATTATCATTGTATATATGAACATGTGCTTGTATCAAATCCTGCAACTGTTTTTTTTGCACTATTAGCAAGTCTAATTTATAATATTTTTCATTTTTAGAATCATCATTTGTGCTTGCGGTAAATGAAAAGCCATATGAGGTGCTAACTTCAACAATTAGATTTTTTGGTGCCCAACTTACCGTTTTCTCATTAAAGCTAGAATTTTATTTATATTCCAAAACTGGCGTACCGTAAATTTTTTAAGGCTTTAAAAAGCCGAATCCCTAATTTTTTCATCTAAATATTCTAATGTTGCTGTAATAGCTACGATCTCACCTTTAGTAAGGGCAAGTGTTTTAATACAATCAAAATACAGATTATTAAAAACGGCTATGCTGTCCTTACAATTTCCTTCAAATACAAAACAATATTCATATGCAGGAATTTTTACGTCCAATGTTTTAATATTCTATACCCTAAATGAAATATCGTTCAATTCCTCTTGAAAAGGAAACTGATCCTATTTTTGAAATTTTTCTTCCAAACTATCAATGCTACTTATTTTTGAATATAATCTTGTAACATTTTCAGTGAAAATAATTTTTTTAATATCAAAAGGAATTCCATTTCCTAAAACTTCAGCATTACTAATTTTTGATTCATTTTTTTTCTTCACAAGACATTGCGAACGTTAGGAAAATAAACGATGGTAATACTATTGAGAATTTTATTTTCATAAGTTTTTCAAAATCTAATTCACTCCAAAAATATGCAGCTCTGTAAAATTCTTATCAATTATCAACGATGTGTTGCCGTTAACCTTTAAATCAGACAAGTGCGTATCTTGATTGTCAACTTCAATTTTTGATATTTCAAATGGCAATCTCTTTAAATCTAATTTAAAGTTATCATAACCTGTTACATATTTTCCTTCTTTATGTTGTTGCATGATAAGTTCATTTTTTTTCCCCGTGAGTTTAAAAGTTCTAAAGCTAAATCGTCCTTTTTTATAATCATAACCATCGTTGGCATCTTCATATAAAAATGATGTTTCCTTTCCTTCTTTATAATAAACTTCCAGCTCAACTTCTTCAATTTCTATTTCGCCAACGTATTGCTGTACAGGATATTTTGGGATTATGGCACCTTCTTTTATAAACATTGGGATGGTTTCAATATCTGCATCTACCCACAATTCTTTTCCGCCTTCAACAATTTCGTGCGTCCAGTAATTGTACCATTTTCCGTTGGGAAAATACATACGGCGACCTTGCGCATTTGCTTCCAGAATTGGACAGACCAAAATATTGTCACCATAAATAAATTCGTCTGTTCTATAATAAGTCTGTGCATCTTTTTGATCGAACAAAACCAAAGGCTTAATAATTGGGCGACCTTCCGTTACATATTGATAAAAAGCAGTGTATAAATAAGGAAGGAGTTTATAACGAAGTTCGATAAACTTACGTGAAATGTTGGTTACATTTTCATCAAAAGCCCACGGTTCTTGGTTTCCGTGATCGCCCGAACTGTGTGTTCTGCAAAATGGATGGAAAATCCCCAACTGAATCCAACGCGAATATAATTCGCCAGTTGGTTGCTCTGCAAAACCTCCAATATCCGTGCCCACAAAGCTAAAGCCTGAAATACTCATTCGCTGGACTTGTTGGTTTGCTATCCATAAATGTTCCCAAGTTGCCACATTATCTCCCGTCCAAGTTGAGCAGTAACGCTGCGTGCCGGAATAGGCGGCGCGTGTAATTACAAAAGGTCTTTTTGGATAGGTAAATTGTTTAATTCCATCATACGTAGCTCTAACCATTTGCATACCATAAATATTATGCGCTTTGCTGTGGCTGCAACGGTTGCCATCATAATCATGACGCACATCCAACGGGAAAGTCTTTGTTGGCACTTCCATAATTGCAGGTTCATTCATATCATTCCAAACGCCGGCTATGCCCACGTCTTCAATCATTTCTTTGTACAATTGGCTCCACCATTCTCGCACTTCGGGATTTGTAAAATCGGGGAAGTTACAATCGCCCGGCCAAACTTTACCGCGCATTAATGGCCCATCGGCACGTTTGCAGAAATAATCCTTTTCCAACGCCTCTTTATAAACCGAATAATCTTTGTCAACTTTAATTCCCGGATCAATCATAGCAACAGTTTTAAAGCCATCTGCCAACAATTCAGAAACCATCCTCTTTGGATCGGGAAAGTATTCCTCATTCCAGGTAAAACACCTAAAACCATCCATATAATCTATATCTAAATAAATAGCATCACACGGTATTTTAAGCTCACGGAATTTTGCAGCAATTTCCTTTACATTACTTTCTGGGTAATAACTCCATTTACATTGATGATAGCCAAGTGCCCAAAGCGGTGGCATTTCTGGCTTTCCGGTAAGATCGGTGTAGCTTGTAACCACTTCTTCCATTTGTGGACCGTAGATAAAATAGTAATTCATCTCGCCACCTTGCGCCCAAAAACTGGTTACATTTCTGCGTTCTTGTCCAAAATCGAAAAAGCTTTTAAAGGTATTATCAAAGAAAATTCCATAGCTAATTTCGTTATGGAGACCTATGTAAAAAGGGATTGCCTTATATAGAGGATCTTTATCTTTTCCAAAGGCATACTCATCTGTTACCCAATTTTCAACACGTTTTCCTTTTAAATTGAAGTGCATAGGTTTATCCCCAAGACCGTAAAAACATTCCAACTTCTGACTATTTTTGCTCATTTTAACAATTTCGCCACCAAGTTCATAGCTGTCTTCCCAATGAAAACCGTTTTCATCCTCACTGATTAAATTTCCGTTAATATCAAAAATTTTCACTTTACCATTTTCTTTGGCAACATGAATTATTAATTTTGAAGTGGTTATTTTATACTCCTCTTTTTCTTCAGAATATTCCAATTTATTATAACCTCGAACTGCATCTTCAGAAATTGCATAGCTAAAATCATTTGAAAAACTGCCCATTGGCGCATATCGAAAGCGGATTACACTATCGCGGATTACAGTAAGTTGCAATAAGACATTGTTTTCTGTAGTAAAATGGAACTTATCTTTACTTTTTTTGAAGTCTATTATTCTGTTAGGAAATTGGTTCCCCTTTTTTTCTAATTCTGTATTTACGATCATATATCTGTGAAATCCAAATCGAAATCGAAACTGAAATCGATGCTTCGACTACGCTTAGCAACCGAGTCGAAATTTAAAATTAATATTATTTTTATTTTTTTGAAATTGCTATTTTCCTCGGAATTGATTTTTTAGTTGAAATTGGTTTTGCTTTTGGTGCAACTTGTTTCTTCGGAAGTGGTTTCGCCTTTGAAATTTCTTTGGGTTTTCTAATCTTTACGGTTTCATATTTAAAAGCAATCATCGCCAAGGGTGGAAGGGTTACCGCAACTGAAAATTCTTTGCCATGATTCTCCTTTTTCTTCGACTTAATAATTTTTTCATTTCCAACGCCACTTCCTTCATATTTTTTTTCATCACTATTAAAAATCTCACTGATTCTGCAAGAATAAGGAACACCAACTTCATAATTTTCTAATAAAGTTGGCGTCATATTGCAGAAAACTACTAAACTTTCTTTTTCATTTTTTCCTTTTCTGATATAGGCAAGCACGCAATTTTTGTTGTCGTCATACGAAAGCCATTCAAAACCTTCGGGTTCAAATTGCTTTTCTGAAAGGGCAAGATTTTCTTTGTAAAACCTATTCAAATCTGAAACATATTCTTGCATCGAACTATGTAATTTATTCTCAAGCAAATTCCAGTCTAATCCGGTTCTAAAATTCCATTCGTTTTCTTGTCCAAATTCGCAGCCCATCATTAATAATTTCGTGCCGGGATGCGTAAACATATAACCGAACAATAATCTTAAATTGGCAAAACGCTGCCAATTATCGCCCGGCATTCTTCCCAAAAGTGAACCTTTGCCATACACTACTTCATCATGACTTAACGGCAACATAAAGTTTTCAGAGAAGGCGTATGTCATACTAAATGTAAGGTCGTTTTGGTGAAATGGCCTATAAATTGTTTCACGGGCAAAATACTTCAACGTATCGTTCATCCAACCCATCATCCATTTCATTCCAAACCCTAAACCGCCGTGAGCTGTTGGTCTGCTAACCATTGGATATGAGGTGGATTCTTCAGCAATTGTTTGTACTCCGTCAAAATTTTTATTTATTTCTTCATTTAATTCCTTTAACAGCGAAATAACATCCAAGTTTTCCCTTCCGCCGTATTCATTTGGTTCCCACTCACCTTCATCTCTACTATAATCCAAATGCAGCATTGAAGATACCGCATCCACGCGCAAGCCATCGGCGTGATATTTTTCTAGCCAAAAAATAGCGTTGCTTATTAAAAAGGATCGAACTTCATTTCTACCATAATTGAAGATTAGACTTTTCCAATCGGGCTGATAACCTTTTCTCCGATCCGGATGTTCATAAACGCAGCTACCATCAAAATAACCAAGGCCAGCAGCGTCTTCCGGAAAATGGGAGGGAACCCAATCTAATAAAACACCAATATCATTATTATGCAAAGTTTCAATCAAAACCATAAAATCTTCGGGCGATCCAAAACGCGATGTTGGCGCGAAATAACCTATAATTTGATAGCCCCAAGATGGATCGTACGGATATTCCATTATTGGCATAAACTGTACATGGGTAAAGTTCATTTTCTTTATGTATGCTGGCAATTCAGCAGCTAACTCTAAGTAAGCATAAGGTCTATCAGGGTTTTCGTGGCGTTTCCAAGAAGAAAGATGCATTTCATAAACCGAAATTGGACTTTGCAGGCTATTTTTCTTCTGTCGGGATTTCATCCAACTTGCATCCTTCCAAACGTGTTCAATCTTAACAACTTTTGATGCAGTTGATGGCGGATGTTCGCAAGATTTCGCATACGGATCTGCTTTTTCGGTAACCACGCCTGGAATGTATGATTGTATTTTGTATTTATAGGTAGCGCCTTCTTCAACATTAGGAATAAAACCTTCCCAAATGCCGCTGCCGTCCCATCTTATATTTAATTTATGTTGGTTTTCATCCCAATTATTAAAACTGCCAATTACACTCACTTGTTTTGCCGCAGGCGCCCAAACTGAAAAATATGTTCCCATAATTCCATTAAATTCAAGCAGATGAGAGCCAAATTTATCAAACAATCTAAAATGCTTACCACTTACAAAAAAGCGTATGTCAGATTCGGTAAAAAGAGAATATGAAATTACCGTCTGCATAGATATTGGTTAGGCTATAAAAGTATAAAACGAGATGCGAATATTGATTATTGAAATTTAATTTTTGTAGAAATATTTTAACGAAACAAAAATATGCAAAGTCGAAAAGCGGTTCCTAACCGAACCGCTTTTCTATTCAAAAGCTTGTTTATTAACCAAATATTAAGCTTTTCACTTCAAAAAAATATATATTGATGTTTTTATTTCATTAAAAAGCTAAAAATAAAAGAATTCTCTCAATTTTAAATTCCTTTTAACAAATACATAACCTTTTTGTTTAACTTATTTCTAAATTTTGATAGACAAATAATTTTTTAGATTAAAAATTATTTCAAATGAATTTATAAATAATAAATCTTATTAAAACCGATAAACGGTCGGCAAATAACGCCAAAAGTTATATTAAAAACAAGTTTATTATAAAATAGGTAAGAATTAGCTTACATTTTTTAAAGCTAAATCCATTAAAAAGTCTCTATTGACCTCGTGAGTACCGTTGAACACTTTAATTTTTAAATGCTGCCCAAAAAGTTCGCTTCCTTTGATTTGTTGCTCGGTTTTTCTAGCTTCATTTATATATTCATCATTGTTTCCGTAGAGATAAGTAATATTGCAATTAGGTGTTAAATATTCAAAATCATTTGCGGTAAGTTCTTTTGGAATTGCGCCACTGTGCAAAATAAGTTCATCGCATTGCAGGTTTCGGCTTGCCAACCAACGTGTGGCGATAGATACGCCTTGGGAATATCCCAAAACCAAAAAGCGCGGCATAGTTTCAGGTTTTTCTATTGAGAAAACGGCATCAACATACTTCAGCACATTTTCTGTTTCCATCTGCGTATTTTCCTTCGTAAGCCAAGAAGCGCCAACGCGTTTAAAGTTTTTATCTTGATAGTATTTTGAAGGCGCTTGCGGAGCAATGATAAAATTTTCTTCAGCATTTAATTCGGAAAAATAAGTAATAAAATAGCGGCTTAAATAGCCCATTCCGTGAAAAACAAGCCAAACATTTTTTGTTTTTGAAGTAAACGTATTTAAGGTTGAATAGGTATTTGTTGCGCTATATTCAACATTCTTGTCTTTAGTCATACTTAATTTGTAATTTTATAAATGCAAAATTAGACGATTAAATATGAAATTAAGCAAAGCCGAAATTTTATTGAAGTGTAACCAAATGTGCAAAAATACATTGATGGAAACTTTAGAAATAAGTTTTGTAGACATTGGCGAAGATACATTGGTCGCCAAAATGCCCGTTACATCAAAAGTTCATCAGCCGGACGGTATTTTGCACGGCGGCGCTTCGGTAGCACTTGCAGAAAGTGTTGGAAGTGCCGCCGCTTATATCTTTCTAGACGAAAAAAACTTTATTATTAGAGGTTTGGAAATTGCGGCAAACCATATTAAAAGTGTCCGCGATGGTTTTGTTTACGCCAAAGCGACAATAATTCATAAAGGTAGAACCACCCAATTATGGCAGATTCGCATTGAAGATGAAAAAAACCAGCTTATTTCCCTCATTAAATTAACTACACTAACATTACCAAAATAAATATGTCGCCAACCCAAATATTCAAAATGGCAGCGGCAGCCTATAAAAATCACCAGCCTTTTGTAATTTATTCGCATTTTTCCAGCAATTTAATTGAAGCTTCTTTTCAAAATTCCGATCAGCTTTTTGTTTCAAAATCCTTAACTGAAAATGGATTTGTATTGGCTCCTTTTAATTATGAAGGAAATGCGCCAATTATGCCATTTTCGGAAAGTGATAATTTTTCAGCTGAAATTATAAATGAAGAAAAATTTTTACCAAAAACAGCTAATTTTGAAGCGACCGAAGTTGAAAAATCTACACATATAAATTTGGTTGAAGCTGCCGTTAATGCAATTAATTCCACAGAAAATAGTAAGATTGTTATTTCAAGAAAAAAGGAAATCCTTCTCAAAGTTTTTGAAATCGAAAAGTTATTAGAATTATTATTTTCAGTTCATGCAAATGCGTTTAGATATTGTTGGTATCATCCAAAAACCAATTTATGGTGCGGTGCAACACCGGAAGTTTTGCTGAAAATAAACAATGATTCTTTTGAAACAATGTCTTTAGCCGGAACACAAAAAGCTTCAAAAGAAGAAATTGTTTGGGGTCAAAAAGAAATTGATGAACAACTTTTAGTAACAAAGACAGTTGTAGAAAATCTACAAAATATAATTTCCCATGTAGAAATTTCAAAACCTTACAATCAAATTGCCGGAAATATGGTACATATTAGAACCGATATTTCTGGAAAATTAAAAAAAGGTAAAAATTCTTTAGAAGATTTGGTTAAAGCTATTCATCCAACACCAGCAATTTGTGGCGTTTCCAGATTATTTGCCAAAAATTTCATACTTCAAAATGAAAATTATAAAAGAGAATTTTATACAGGATTTTTAGGTGTAATAAATTCATTTGAAAATAAAACAAATCTATACGTAAACCTGCGCTGTATGAAGATTGAAAATAATATAACAACGATTTATGCTGGCGGCGGAATTACAGCTGCGTCAATCCCTAAAGATGAGTGGGAGGAAACCCAAAATAAACTGCAAACAATGTCGCAACTAATACACGAATTTTTGTAGTATTTCTGCTATTCCGACTACCTTTGTAATCATTCAATTTTTATACTTAAATAAAAAAATAGTCATAAATTTCAAATACAAAGGTTACTGAGTGTAGCCGAAGTATCAACTTCAATTTCACATGATATATTCAGATAAGATTTTAGCGCAAACAATTGTAGCGCTGTGCGAGGCAAAAAATCTGAAACACATAATAATTTCCCCGGGTAGCAGAAGCGCGCCACTAACCGTAACATTTTCAGAAAATCCTTTTTTTAATTGTTATAGTATAGTTGATGAGCGCTGCGCGGCATTTTTTGCGTTGGGAATTGCACAACAAACCAAACAACCTGTAGCATTGGTTAGTACTTCCGGTTCTGCTTTGCTCAATTATTATCCAGCAATTGCTGAAGCTTTTTATAGCGATATTCCACTCGTCGTAATTTCGGCAGATAGACCGGCGGACTATTTAGATATTGGCGATGGACAAACAATAAGACAGGAAAATGTGTATAAAAACCACATTCTGTATTCTGCAAATTGTAAGGAGGGTGACAATTTTCAAATTGAAAATGAAACACTTATAAACACGGCTATTGATATAGCTTCAGAAATAAGTGGGCCAGTACATATTAATTGTCCATTTTCTGAACCGCTTTACCACACTGTTGAAAATAAGTTGATCTATCCGCAAAACGTGCCATATGAAACTGAGAAAACTGAGTTTTCGGAAGATTTGAATCCGTTTCTTGAAAATTGGAACAAAGCTTTAAAGAAAATGATTTTAGTTGGAGTTTTGCCGCCAAATAGTATTGAGCAACAAATTTTGGAAAAATTGCTCGAAGACAAAAGTGTGCTGGTTTTAAGTGAAACTACTTCAAATTTGCACCATTCAAATATTGTTACGGCAATTGACCAATTGATTGCACCTTTGAATGATGAAGACTTTATAAATCTTCAACCTGAAATCTTGTTGACTTTTGGTGGAATGGTTATTTCAAAAAAAATAAAGGCGTTTCTTAGAACTTTTTCACCACAAAAACATTTTCACGTCGATTCAAAAAAAGCGTACGACACCTTTTTTGTGCTAGACGAGCATTTTAAAACAGATGCGAATACTTTTTTGAAAGCTATATTGCCAGATTCAGTAAAAGTTGAAAGTAGCTATCAGAAAGATTGGATTTCAATTAAAGAGAAAAGGCTTGCCAAGCATATTGATTATTTAAAGGAAATACCGTATTCAGATTTTATGGCGTTTGAAATAATTTTGGGTAAAATGCCGAATGCCGTGCAACTTCAACTTGCCAATAGCGCAACAATTAGGTATGCGCAATTATACATAATGAATAAAAATACAGATGTTTATTGTAATCGTGGTACAAGCGGAATTGATGGTTGTACGAGCACAGCGATTGGCGCGGCGGTAGTTTCGGAAAAACCAACGGTGTTTATTACGGGAGATCTTGCTTTTATATACGACAGCAATGCGCTGTGGAATAATTACATTCCGAAGAATTTTAAAATCATCGTAATAAACAATCACGGCGGTGGAATTTTCAGAATTTTGCCGGGCGATAAAAATTCAGAAAACTTCAAAACCTATTTTGAAACCGAACATTCATTAACCGCGGAGCAACTTTGTAAAATGTATGATTTTGAATATCATTCAGCAACTGATAAAGCTAGTTTAACTTCAATTATTGATAGCTTTTATTCAGAAAATAATAAGCCGCAATTGCTTGAAATATTTACACCTGCCGATCTGAATGATAAAATCTTGTTGGATTATTTTAAATTTATTCGATAGAAAAACAAAACGTACAACCAAATTTTAAAACCATAGCTTTGCCAAATGCTGAAACTAGGAGAATATAATACCTTAACCATTTTACGAGATACTGACCCAGGACTTTATTTGGGAGATGGTGAAAACCCAGATCACGATGTTTTGTTACCGCATAAATACAAACCGGAAACTTTTGAAATTGGCGATGAAATAACAGTTTTTGTATATTTAGATAACGAGGAAAGACCAATTGCGACTAACTTAAAACCGTTTTTAGATTTAAATACGTTCGGTTATTTGCATTGTAGTGATGTTACAAAATACGGAGCGTTTATGGATTGGGGCTTGGAAAAACAACTTTTTGTTCCATTTAAGGAACAAGCGCGCCCAATGAAAATTGGCAATTGGTATATTGTTTATTTGTATTTAGATGAGGTAACAAGCCGTCTAGTAGGTTCAAGCAAAACAAACAGATTTGTACAAAATGACGAATTAACAGTTGAAGCTTTTGAAGAAGTAAACGTACTAATCACACATTTAACAGATAAAGGCGCAAACGTAATTATTAATGGCGTTCATAAAGGGCTTATTTACAGTGAAGATATTTTTGAAGATATTAGGACGGGTGATAGAATTAAAGCCTTCATAAAAAATATAAGGCCAGATAAAAAGATTGATTTGGTGCTACAAAGGCCAGGTTACCGAAGTATTGAGCCAAACGCAAATTTTATTTTAGACGAATTAAAAGCTGCTGGCGGCTTTTTACCAATTCACGATAAATCTGAACCGGACACTATTAAAGATGAGTTGGGAATGAGTAAGAAAAGTTTTAAAAAAGCAATTGGAACGCTTTATAAAGACAAGCAGATTAATTTAAAAGAAGATGGGATAGAGTTAAAGGAAAGCTAGTTTCCAATTCTATTATAATAAGGTCTGTATTGCGTATAGGGTGAATATCTTCCCAAAGAATAATTATAAGGTCTTATATCATACCAACCGCGCTGCTCTTCGTAAACCGTATTTTTTGTTTTATTGGGCGAGCCATATTCATTAACACCAAAGTTTAAACTTACTCCGGATTTTTTAGGTTCGGGTTTGTTTAAATCTAAATGATATTCTATAAAATTATTATTTTCAGCGACGGCGCTAGCCATATCTACCGGTTGCCAGTAATTTTCTTTTGTAACTTTAAGCGAATATAATTTTGAATTAAGTCTCGGCGCCTTCGTTAAAGAAAAACTTGGCTCTTCATCAACCCTTGGAATTGATGGTAATGATCCCTGACTTATTGTGAAATATCGCGTATCAAAGTCATTTTGACCGAAAGATGCGGCCGAAAGAGAAAAACATAAAATGACGAAAAGAAACTTCATAGATTGGCAAATTTAAGGGGTAGTCTGCAAATACTGCACCAAATTCACAATAATTTATATATTCAACTTTGAACTTGTGTTTTTAGGGATTGCATCTTTGTGAACTGTTATGCTTATTGCTTTTAAGCGCATATAAGCTTCACTAAAATATACATAACCACCATTAGCATTGCGGGTTTCATCTGTGCCCCAACTATTTTTGACTTTATAATATGTAGTTCCATTTTGGTCTTTCAACTTTCCGGTAATGTGCATTAAATGGTCATCGGTTGTGTCATAATTTTCGAACTCCTCTTGTCTGTATTCTTGAGTAATTTTTTTCTCCGGATATAAACCTTGCAAAGCTTTTATATTATTTTCTTCGTTTTCTGGAATAACTGCCACGCCATCTTTCGATGAAAATGTTCTTTCGCTTACATCACAATCCAATTCCACAGTGAAACCTTTTGAAAGTGCATTATCAATTGTTGCCATCATTTCGTCTAATGGCACATTATAAAAACTGCCGTTGCTCCAATTGTCTGGCACATTCAAAATAAATTTAGAATAAAAAGGTGCTGGCGTAAAGCTTGTAATGTTGACGTAATCTTCAGCCTTAATCTGCGTCATCGCTAAAAAAGACTGCGGTGTATATTGTTTGCCTTCAAAAGTAAAGTTGGTTACATTCTTACCGATGTAAGCGTCTAAAACGCCATCAATTGCTTGTTTCCATTTACTGCTCAATTTTCTGCCGGGATTGTCAACGTAGGTTTTAACCATTGCTTCTAAAACGGCAACAAGTTCGGCGTGATTATAGTTTGTTTCTCCGTTAAAAAGACCGCTGAAGGCTTCTTCAGGGATCAATCCGTTTTTTGCTACGGAATTTAATACATCGTGAGCCAAACCGCCTTCGCTGAATTGCGCCTTTCCTTGACGCATAATAAAGTTTTCGGCTTTTAATGGATAAGTATTTCGAACTTGGTACATTTCGCTCAAGTCAATTTTCTTGCCTGTAAGCCTAATAATTTCACTTTCCAAAAACGAAGTACTACTAAAACTCCAGCAAGTTCCGGTAACGCCTTGACTAATTACGGGCGTTGCTTCAAGGTCTGTGATTGTATTAAATTTGTAAGCTTCTTGGGCAGTCAGCATTATTGTAAAAAATAATGTGATGGATAAGAGTATTGATTTCATCGCTAAAATTGAATTTCATTAAATATATTCCTTCTAAAATTCTATCGAATTTTCTAGGAATGGTTCGGAATTGTATCTTTGAAAACAAATGTAATAAATATGAATTCTCCCAACTGGAAAACCGTGAAGGAATATACAGATATCACTTATAAAAAATCTGAAGGTGTTGCCCGAATTGCCTTTAATAGACCAGACGTTCGCAATGCTTTTCGCCCAAAAACGACTGCAGAATTGTTGGATGCATTTCACGATGCGCAGGAAGATACGACCGTTGGCGTAGTTTTATTTTCGGCTGAAGGTCCATCAACTAAAGATGGAGTTTATAGTTTTTGTAGTGGTGGCGATCAAAAAGCTCGTGGCGATAAAGGTTACGTTGGGGAAGATGGTTATCATCGTTTAAATATTCTGGATGTTCAGCGATTGATTCGTTTTATGCCAAAAGTGGTAATTTGTGTTGTTCCGGGTTGGGCAGTTGGCGGTGGCCATAGCTTACATGTGGTTTGCGATTTAACCTTGGCAAGCAAAGAAAACGCAATTTTTAAACAGACCGATGCCGATGTTACAAGTTTTGACGGCGGTTACGGCAGCGCCTATTTAGCAAAAATGGTCGGGCAGAAGCGGGCTCGCGAAATATTCTTTCTTGGAAGAAATTACAGCGCACAAGAAGCTTACGAAATGGGAATGGTAAACGCGGCAATACCACACGATGAATTGGAAGACACTGCTTTTGAATGGGCACAAGAGATTTTGGCAAAAAGCCCAACATCAATTAAAATGCTAAAATTTGCAATGAATCTGACAGATGATGGAATGGTTGGCCAACAAGTTTTTGCGGGCGAAGCAACAAGATTAGCCTATATGACAGATGAAGCTAAAGAAGGCCGAGATGCTTTTTTGGAAAAAAGAAAGCCGAATTTTAAAAAAGAATGGCTGCCAT
The DNA here is from genome assembly GCA_965219125.1 of Aequorivita sp. GTDB lineage: Bacteria > Bacteroidota > Bacteroidia > Flavobacteriales > Flavobacteriaceae > JBBSOK01. The sequence goes on along the minus strand of CBDCMO010000002.1, from coordinate 727,848 downwards.
AAGAAAGTTGGCAGTGGCAGTGACAGTTTGCAGTTGTGACTTCGAAATTTTTGGCTGTTTTGTAAATCTCATTGACAAAAAAAATTGAAATAGAAAATTTAAAATATTTAAATTATAAATGCAATTTATCCGAAAACACATTGAAGCCATTTCAAAAATATCTGATGCAGATTGGAAATACTTTTCTTCCAGATTAATTGAAAAAAACTTTAAAAAGAAAACCGTTTTTTTGAAGCTTGGTGAAGTGGCAAACTATATTTCATTTATCGAAAGTGGCGTTGTCAGGCTCTATTTACCAAAAGAATTTGTAGAAAAGGAAGTAACTTTTGGTTTCAGTTTTAAAAATCAATTTATTAGTGCCTACGATTCTTTTCTTACAAGAAAACCTTCATTATATGAATTAGAAACGCTTTCTGAAACAAGAATGTATAGTATTTCTTATAACGATTTGCAAGAGGTTTATATCAATACACAATTCGGTAATTTAATAGGCAGGCTAACGGCTGAAAGACTTTTTCTTATAAAATCCAAAAGAGAACAATCCCTCTTAAACGAATCTGCCGAAGAGCGTTATTTAAAACTTTTTAAGGAACGCCGCGAATTAATAAATATAATTCCTTTAAAGTATGTGAGCTCGTATATTGGTGTTACTCCGCAAGCTTTAAGCAGAATTCGCAAACGTATTATTTGATTCAGGTTCATTGTTTGGCTTAGCTTTTGCAAGTACTTTTGTAAAAAAAATAGCAAATGACAATTTTAATATTTATAGTCGTGCTTTGGTATGGTGGTTTGTTTTTTCAGACCTTCTTTCTGCACCGTTACGCGGCACACGCATCATTCACAATGCCTAAAATAACTGAAAAAATAACTTTTATACTAACTTGGTTTTTTCAAGGTTCAAATTATTTAAGCGCTTACGGTTACGGCGTTATGCACCGTATGCACCACGCATTTGCAGATACAGAAGAAGATCCGCATTCCCCAAAGTACGATGCGAGTGTCTTTTCAATGATGTGGAGAACAAAAAACATTTATGCAGATATTAATAAGAAACGAATAAAGGTTGAAGATAAATTCACCAAAAACGTACCGCAATGGGAGCGCTTTGACAATTTCGCAAGCTCTTATTTTTCAAGAATTATTTGGGGCGTTTTATATTTTGCCTTTTTCTTTTATTTTGCAACTGCTTGGTGGCAATGGTTGCTATTTCCGGTTGCACTTTTTATGGCGCCTATTCACGGAGTAATCATTAATTGGTATGCACATATTTACGGATATGTAAATTTTAAATCTAAGGATACGTCAAAAAATTTGTTGCCTTTCGACTTTTTAATGATGGGCGAAGGTTATCATAACAATCATCACAAACACGCAAGTAGAGCGAACTTTGGTGGCGTGCGTTGGCACGAGTTGGATGTTACTTATAAAATTATGCAAGTATTACATTCATTGAGACTCATAAAATTGAAACCTAGTACGATTGTTGTGCAAAGGGATATTTAAATATTACTTCCAAATAAATCCGCTCATTTGTAAAATCGAGCGGATTTTTTATTTATAATATTTGTCCCGTCCTGAAATAGCGATACACTAAAACCTTAGTGTAATGAAAACATCAGTAAACAGGGGTTATCTAAAACGAACCCAAAAAGACTACTCGCTTTCTTTTAAGCTGCAAGTCGTAGATGAAATCGAGTCGGGAGCGTTAGATCGACTTTCAGCTCACCTTAAATATGGCATCCAAGCTAGATCAACAATAACCTCTTGGTTGCGCAAATATGGTACCTTTGATTGGGAAAACCTATCCGTTGTAACCGTGGCAAAGACACCAGAACAAAAAATTATCGAATTAGAGGCCAAAGTAAAGCTTCTTGAAAAGCAAAAAGCTAGGGCAGAACATCTAGCCGAGAGAGCGGACAAGAAGGCAATCATTTTTGATATGCTCGTTGATATGGCAGAAAAGGAATACGACATTCAAATCAGAAAAAATTACACGCCCGAGTTATCGAGATCTTCAAAGAAGAACACAAGGAAACACTAGTTTCTACCTGTAACTTACTCGGGCTGGATAGACAGGTATATTATCGATCTATTAGGTCTAGAAGACATAATCAGTCCATAGCAAAACAAGTCATAACCTTAGTCAGGGGTGTGCGCAATGTTATGCCAAAAGTTGGTGCCAGAAAATTATATCATATCTTAAGAGAAGAACTCTCTGGCTTAAAAGTAGGGAGAGACAAGCTTTTTAGAATACTCAAAGTAAATCACATGCTTATAAAACCTAAGAGAAGTTATCACATAACTACAGACTCACATCACCGATTTAGAAAGCATAAAAATATAGTTAGCAATGTTGATATTATACGTCCCGAACAAATCTGGGTCAGTGACATCACCTACGTAGGAACTAGGATTAACCCATCATATCTAGCCTTGATTACAGATGCCTACTCAAAAAAGATAATGGGATATAATGTATCTAACACATTAGCAGTAGATGGTTCTGTTCAAGCGCTGGATATGGCTTTAAAACACAGAATAGATAAGGAAAAACCTTTAATACACCACTCCGATAGAGGTTTGCAATACTGTTCTGATGACTATCAAGAGTTATTGAGCAAAAACAATATCAAGGCAAGCATGACAGAGAAGTATGATCCCTATGAGAATGCGATAGCAGAGAGAATCAATGGAATACTCAAGCAAGAATTTAATATAGCTAAAAGCATCAACGATATTGAGCTGAAGAGCCAATTAATCAAAAATGCAATCGAAATCTATAATAACCAAAGACCACATTCATCCAATCATATGCTAACTCCAAAACAAATGCATCAACAAAATAAACTCAAAAGAAAACAGTATAAATCAAAAAAGCTTAACGATGCTAGCATCGTTAAGCTTTAAGTTATAAATTTAATCCTTTAATAATCTGTATCGATTATTTAGGACGGGACAATTCTGAAATTCAGTTATTTTGATTTTCAAAAAAATAGTGACTGAATAAATAGGTTTTATTATGGCAAAAATTTATTGGATTATTTCCATTTAAGCGGAAATATTCCAAATATATGAAATGAATTTTCTATATTTGTTTTTTCAGATAAATTCGAAGAATGCCCCAACAAACGTTTGCCATTATTGATGTTGAAACTACCGGTGGCGGAATTGCTGGTAACCGCATTACGGAAATTTGCATAGCGCTCCTAAATGATGGTGAAGTGGTTGATAAATATACAACGCTCGTTAATCCTGAAAGGTTAATACCATTTCACATCACAACTCTTACTGGGATTACTAATGAAATGGTTGCGTCGGCCCCACTTTTTTCTGAAGTAGCCGAAAAGATTGATGAATTTACGAAGGATGCAATTTTTGTAGCGCATAATGTTGGGTTTGATTATAACGTAATCCGTGGCGAATTTCAGTTGTTGGGACAATTGTATAATCGGAAAAAGCTGTGTACGGTTAGGCTATCGCGGAAATTGATTCCCGGTTTATTTTCGTATAGTCTGGGAAGATTGTGTTCTTCAATTAATATTCCACATCTCAATAAACACAGAGCTGAAGGTGATGTAGATGCTACGGTTATTCTTTTTAAACGCTTACTTTCGTTGGATTCGGATTTTATAATAATGCAAAGTTTTTTGAATCCACGTTCAAAACAGGCAACACTTCCGCCACATATTGCTGCTGATCAAATTAATGATTTGCCCCAAGAAGCGGGAATTTATCTTTTCAAAAATAAAAAGCATCAAGTTATTTACGCCGGGAAAGCCAAGAATATAAAGAAACGCGTGATAAGTCATTTTTACGATAAAAAGAATAAAGAATATTTACTAGGGCAAGAAACCTTTTATATTGATTATGAAAGCACCGGCAACGAATTATTGGCTTTGTTGATAGAATCTGAACACATTCGCAAACATTATCCAAAATTTAACCGAGCACAAAAATGGCCTACAACAACATATCAAATTATAAGTTATGTGAATCAACGAGGGATTATTCAATTGGCTTTGGGAAAAACAAAGGCAGTTTCAGATTCTGTTGGCACATTTTATAGTAGAAGTGAGGCGACCGAAAAACTGGAAGAAATTTGCGAAGCATTCAAATTATGCCCACGGTTTTGTACACTTCAAAGTACTTCGGAAAAATGTAGCCATTATCGTCTTAAAAATTGTGAAGGTATTTGTGAAGATACCGAAAGTGTTGCAGATTATAATGTAAAAGTTAAAGCGGCAATTCAATCGCTACATAAAAATAAACCAACTTTTACTATTCAAGGAAAAGGTCGAACAATAGATGAAATTGGCTTCGCATTGGTTGTTGAAGGACAATACAAAGGATATGGGTATTTTGATAGAAATGACAGTATTTGTACCATCGAAGATTATGAACCTTTTCTTAAATTACAACCTGCAACTTATCATACAAACGCAATAATTAGAAGTCACTTAAAAAAGAATGGCGATAATAATGTTCTTAATTTTGAAACACCCAACAACCTTGCAACATTAAGAATAGAGGTTTTGAAAAAGAATTCAATTAGAAAACCAAAATTAGAATTTGGGATTATAGATTTTTCAGATTAAGAAAAGCTATTTCAGAAAAATGTGAAATGACTCTATCCGCTTTTGAATAATCCTGATCTGTAGAATGTTCACTATTATATCCAACACAATAAATATTGGCAGCTTTTGCCGCTGCAATTCCATTTGTTGAATCTTCTATAACCATACAATTTTCAGGTTTCTCGCTACTTAATTCCGCGGCTTTTATAAAAATTTCTGGATGTGGTTTGGATGCTTTTAAATCGGCGCCGCTAATTTTTGCTTTAAAATATTGGTCAAGATCAAATCGTTCAAAAATTCGGTTGATGTTAAGCATAGAAGCGGAGGAAGCCAAAACCAATGTCAATCCATTTTTATGATAGTCTTTTATTAAATCTAAAACGCCATCCAACAATGTAAGTTCTGCATTATTTTCAAAAAGATGTTTGAAATGTTTTCTTTTTATGGAAACCAATGTTTCAGGGGTTTCAGAGAGATTAAATTTTTCGCAGAGCGTTCTACAGATTGGTAAAGTTGCTTGTCCTGTAAAAGATGTATACATAGCTTCGTCAACTGTTATACCAACTTCTTCAAACATTTTGAAATAAGCCTTCCGGTGCAAGGGTTCAGTATCTACAATTACGCCGTCCATATCAAAAAGGATTGCTTTTATCATTGAATTTTTTTTTGCGAAGTTACGAAACATATTAAACCAAAAAATTCAGCTTCAAAAATTCAGGTATGTAATTCTTCACAATAAAACTAAATTCAAAAAAATAAAAACGCCAACAGAAATTTTCCTTTTGGCGTTTTTAATCAAGTCCAAGTTTAAGTTATTTAAAAATAAAAATTCTAGTTTTTATTTTGCGTAAGCATCAGAATGCACATTCTTAACCGCGCGGCCACTTGGGTCGTTCATGTTTTTAAAACTCTCGTCCCAATCCAATGCTACTTGACTGCTGCAAGCTACACTTGGTACGCTTGGGACTGTTAAAGCTGCGGCGTCGCTTGGGTAATGATCTTCAAAAATTGTGCGGTAATAAAATTCTTCCTTGCTGGAAGGCGTTTGTATTGGAAAGCGATATTTCGCATTTGTAATCTGCTCGTCTGTTACTTTATTATTCACCATTTCCTTTAATGAATCAATCCAACTGTAACCAACGCCGTCGCTAAATTGTTCTTTTTGTCGCCAGGCTACTGCCGCGGGTAACATATCTCCAAAGGCTTCACGCAAAACCCATTTTTCCATTGCTTGTTTATCTTCCGGATTTTTTTGACCTGCAATAATCATTTTATCCTTCGGATTTAAACGCATAGCAACATCCATAAATTCTTTGTCAAGAAATGGTACACGTCCTTCAATACCCCAAGACGCTAGACTTTTGTTGGCTCGAAGACAATCGTACATATGCAATTTTTCTAATTTACGAACATTTTCCTCGTGAAAATCTTTTGCAGACGGGGCTTTGTGGAAATATAAATAGCCACCAAAAATCTCATCGGCTCCTTCTCCTGAAAGAACCATTTTTATACCCATTGCCTTAATAGCTCGAGCCAATAAAAACATTGGAGTAGAAGCACGAATTGTAGTAATATCGTACGTTTCAACATGATAAATAACATCTTTAATAGCATCCAATCCTTCTTGGATTGTAAAATGAACTTCGTGATGCACCGTACCCAAATGGTCTGCAACAATTTGAGCAGAAGCCAAATCTGGTGAACCTTCCAATCCAACTGCAAAGGAGTGTAATCGTGGATACCAAGCACCTTCCGTATCGCCAGATTCTACACGTTTGTCTGCATATTTCTTAGCTAATGCCGAAGTGATTGAAGAATCCAAACCACCCGAAAGTAATACGCCATAAGGTACATCACTCATTAATTGTCTTTTTACGGCTGCATCCAATGCATCACGCAAATCATCAATACTTGTTTCATTTTCCTTTACAGCATCAAATTCCATCCAATCGCGTTTCCACCATTGTTTTAATTTTCCTTCACTGCTGTGCAAATAATGTCCTGGAGGAAATAATTCAATTTTTGTGCAAAATCCTTCCAAAGCCTTCAGCTCGCTGGCAACGTAGAATGTTCCATCTTTATCCCAACCCATATATAGCGGGATAATTCCCATATGGTCGCGGGCGATTAAGTATTCATTTTTTTCGACATCGTAAATTGCGAAACCAAAAATTCCATTTAATTCATCCAAAAAGTTTGCTCCTTTTTCTTTGTAGAGTGCTAAAATAACTTCACAATCACTTTTTGTTTGAAAGTTATACTTTCCTTCAAATTGCTTTCGAAGTTCAACGTGATTATAAATTTCGCCATTGGCTGCTAAAACAAGCTTTTTGTCTTCGGAAAATAAAGGTTGTTTACCTGAGGTAGGATCTACAATAGCTAACCTTTCGTGAGCCATTATTGCTTTTTTATTACTGAAAATCCCACTCCAATCTGGGCCGCGGTGTCTTAGGCATTTTGCCATTGTTAATAATTGCGGTCTCAAATCTTCTGAAGGCCTTTTTAAATCGAATGCACATACAATTCCACACATAATATTGGTTTTATTCTTCCTCGCGAAGGCGGGGAACTTTTGGTTAGTTTTATAAAATTGTTAATTGGTTACTTTCTTACTTGATTATTTGGTTAATGAGTTACTTAGTTATTTGGTTGTTTCCCTGCTATCTCAATTCCTCGTTCCGATATTAATATCCATCCTTTTTTTAGTATTTTTAAAGTTTAGATAATTTTTAAATTCCTCATCTTTAATCCTTCGCTATCATTAAGGTGGCTGAGTAATTCCGATCTTTCATTGAAATTGTACCGAAGCCCAGAAACCAAAAAAAAAACCGCCAAGCTTAAGAAACTTGACGGTTGGATATAGTGTACAAGTTTCAGTTACGTCTTGGCGTTATTATTATTATTATTATTAGAATTGAAAAGTAACATAACTTGATAGTTTGCTTTGTAAGTTGCTAATTTAATAGAAAATTTTTAAAAGAACCTACTAAAATTTGAATTATTTGGAAAATTGGGTCTTTTGCCGAAAACAAAATAGGGTAAACAACTTATTTTTTTTTATGTAGGGTAGCCTTTTTAATACTTCAGGTTCGAAAATATGTTTTCCCCCAGTAGATCTTATTTTTGTTCTATTTAATTAGTAAACCTAAATCGGAATTTGTAATACCTATTTTATTCAAAAAATCTATCGAAGCTTCGGAAAATCATTCGGATTAACTTCATTCATGATAGTATAAACTTTTTCAAAAATATCTTCGGCTGAAGGTTTGCTAAAATAATCGCCATCAGTTCCATAAGCTGGTCTGTGTGGTTTTGCAGCCAAAGTTTGTGGTTTGCTATCTAAATAGTGATATCCATTTTGCGTATCCAAAACCTGTTGAAGAATATAAGCAGATGCGCCACCTTCTACATCTTCGTCAATTACTAAAACTCGGTTTGTTTTTTTAACGCTCTCCACCAAATCGTGATTTAAATCTAAAGGTAATAAAGATTGTACGTCTATAACTTCAGCATTTATGCCTACTTGCTGTAATTCGTTTGCTGCATCTAAAACTATTCGTAAAGTACTTCCGTATGAAATTAAAGTAATATCTTTTCCTTCTCTAACAGTTTCAACAACGCCAATTGGCGTTCTTAATTTGCCAAGATTGTTTGGCATTTTTTCTTTTAAACGGTAGCCATTTAAACATTCTATAACCAAAGCAGGTTCATCAGTTTCCAACAATGTGTTGTAAAAACCTGCGGCTTTTGTCATATTTCGTGGTACTAAAATGTACATTCCACGTAATAAATTTATCAATCCGCCCATTTGCGAACCACTGTGCCAAATGCCTTCAAGTCTGTGCCCGCGCGTTCTCACAATTAATGGTGCTTTTTGTGTGCCGTTTGTGCGATAACGAACGGTAACCAAATCGTCACTCATTATTTGAAGACAATAAAGTACATAATCTAAATATTGAATTTCAGCAATTGGCCGTAAACCGCGCATCGCCATTCCAATACCTTGTCCTAAAATAGTGGCTTCACGAATGCCTGCATCGGCAACGCGAAGTTTCCCATATTTTTCTTGCATTCCTTCAAGACCTTGGTTTACATCACCAATTTCGCCAGCATCTTCGCCAAATATTAGAACTTCTGGATGCTTCTCGAAAATAGCATCAAAATTATCTCGTAATATTAATCTACCATCAACTTCTTCAGCATAACTGGAGTATGACGGAAGAACTTCTTTCACCGTTTTCGCATTTTCAGCAGATTCGCTGTATAAATGCGCACTATATTTTGGTTGATTTATTTCAAAATAATTATCAATCCATTCCTGTAATTGTTTCTTTTCCGAAGAATTTTCGCCGATTACAAAGCGCAATGCTTTTCTTGCAGACGAAATAATCGTTTTACGAAGTGGCTCAGAATCTGAAGCTAAATCGTTCTTTATTTTTTCAATAAATGTTTTGTTCGGACTACTTTCAGCTAAATTTGATAGCAACGTGATTGCTTCTTGTTGCTCTTGTTTTTGAGGAATTAAAAATGCTTCCCAAGCTGCTTTCTTTCCTTCACGAACTTCTTTTTTAATATTTTTTTCAATTTCAAAAAGTGCTTCTTCGGTTGCCATATTGTTGGCAATCATCCATTCCCGCATTTTTACATTGCAATCGTGTTCTCTTTCCCAATTCAGACGAGCTCCATTTTTGTAACGCTCGTGAGAACCGCTCGTGCTGTGGCCTTGCGGTTGGGTAAGTTGTTGCACATGTATTAAAACTGGTACGTGTTCTTCCCGAGCAATTTTGCCAGCGCGTTGATAAACGTCAATTAATTCAACATAATCCCAGCCGTTCACGCGAATAATCTCAAAACCATTTTCAGATTCTGTGCGTTGGAAACCTTTTAAGATTTCAGAAATATTTTCTTTGGTAGTTTGATATTTTGCGTGTACCGAAATACCATATTCATCGTCCCAAACACTCATTACCATTGGCACTTGTAAAACGCCGGCGGCATTTATGGTTTCCCAAAAAAGACCTTCGCTTGTACTTGCATTGCCAATTGTGCCCCAAGCAACTTCATTTCCGTTAATTGAAAAATTAGTTTTGTTTTCAATGCCATTTACATTTCTAAAAATCTTTGAAGCTTGCGCCAAGCCTAATAATCTGGGCATTTGACCAGCTGTCGGCGAAATATCTGGACTGCTATTTTTTTGAATTGTTAAATTTTTCCAACTTCCATCTTCGTTCAAACTATGGGTAGAAAAATGACCACCCATTTGTCTGCCAGCACTCATCGGGTCTTCATTTATGCTTGTGTGACCATACAATCCCGCAAAAAATTGTTGAATGGTAAGCTTACCAATTGCCATCATAAAAGTTTGATCGCGGTAGTAACCACTTCGCCAATCGCCATTTTTAAAAGCTTTTGCCCACGCTAATTGTGGAATCTCTTTTCCATCGCCAAAAATACCAAATTTTGCCTTGCCCGATAAAACCTCTCGCCTGCCTAAAAGACTACATTCCCGGCTGGTAACGGCTATTTTGTAATCGTTTAAAACTTCGGTTTTAAAATCTTCGAAAGAAAGTTCGCTATTTTTCTGTGGCTTCGTCTGCATTACTTTGAAATGGTTTAGCCACAAAAATACTTAAAAGTGTACTGTTCTACAATTGAAAAAATAAATGTGTCGTTTTAAATTTGAAGTGAATTAGTTTATTTAAATATCAACATCACTAGAAATCTATGCATTATTTATAAATAGTTAAAGAAGCAATATTTTTCTGAAATTTATTTAGCGGTTATTTTGAATGAAGCCTATTGGTTGTTTTTCGATCTATAACTGAAATTTAAATGCCCTAAATTTTGCTCCAATAATTCTCGGATTTGTCTAATTTTGTTCAAATTTCAACATGCAAAGAATTCTATATTTACTTGTTTACAGTTTGGTGTGGCTCATTTCGTTGCTGCCATTTTGGTTGTTATACTTTTTTGCAGATGTACTTTATTTTCTTACTTATTATATTATTGGCTACAGAAAACGGGTTATAAAAGATAATTTACGATTGGTTTTTCCTAAAAAATCGGAAGCTGAAATAAATCAAATCGCAAAAAAGTTTGTTCATCATTTATCTGATATGGTTTATGAAACCATCAAGATTATAACAATTTCTGAAGCGGAAATTAAAAAGCGAATGAAGTTCAAAAATGTTGAAATTTTAAATTCATATTTTGAAAATAACCGAAGCATTCTATTAACCGCAGGTCATTACGGCAATTGGGAATGGACAGGAATTTTAAATAAATTGATGCCACATGATGGTTTGGCGGTTTACAAATCGATTGATAATGTAAGTTTTGATGCTTTGGTAAAAAATATTCGAGGAAAATTTGGCGCCGAAATAGTATCCAATAAGAAAATTGCGCCATATTTATATAGAAAAATGAAAAAAGGGGAACCAAGTCTAACCTTAATTCTAACAGACCAAACCCCAAAATTAAATGCCTTTAAATATCGCGATGATTTTATGGGCATAAATGTCCCAATGTTCACTGGCGCTGAAGAATTAGCAAAAAAGCTGGATTTTGCCGTTTTCTTTCTAAAAGTTGAAAAGGTTAAAAGAGGATATTATGAAGCAACCTTAGTACCGATAGCGGATAAACCAGAAGATTATCTAGATTTTGAAATTACTAGATTGTTTTTCGACAAATTGGAATATGAAATTCGGGCAAAGCCTGAATTTTACTTATGGTCTCATAAACGTTGGAAACATAGAAATTAAGGTCTCCTTTGTAAATTAGGAGATTTTTTTAATTAAAGCAAATTTCAATTATTTAGCCATATTTTTAATTTCAGCAATAAACCTATCCGCCAATTCATCTGCTTCTTTTTGGCTTTTAGCTTCGGTGTAAATTCGAATAATTGGTTCTGTATTGCTTTTTCGTAAGTGAACCCAATTGTTTTCAAAATCTATTTTAACGCCGTCGATAGTACTTACGTCTTGGGTTGCATAATTTTGGCTCATTTTTTTCAGAATTGAATCTACATCGAGATTTGGTGTAAGTTCAATCTTTTTCTTAGCCATAAAGTATGAAGTGTAGCGTTTTCTCAAATCGCTTACCGAACATTTTTCTTCAGCTAAAAAACTTAGGAATAAAGCGATTCCAACTAAACTATCGCGGCCGTAATGTAAATCTGGATAGATAATGCCGCCGTTCCCTTCGCCACCAATCACCGCTTTTTCAGCCTTCATTTTTTCAACAACATTTACTTCTCCAACGGCACTTGCAAAATAGTTGCCGCCATTTTTCTCAGTCACATCGCGCAGTGCTCTAGACGAGGAAAGATTGCTTACCGTATTTCCGGGATTGTTTTTCAAAATATAATCTGCAACCGCAACCAATGTATATTCCTCACCAAACATTTCGCCATTTTCATCTACAAAGGCAAGTCTGTCAACATCAGGATCTACAACCAAACCGAAGTCGGCATTTTCTTTAACAACCAACTTCATCAAATCGCCCAAATGTTCCTTTAAAGGTTCAGGATTGTGCGGAAATTCACCATTCGGAATACAATACAATTTTACAGGATGCACACCTAGAGCTTCTAAAAGTAGCGGAACGGCAATGCCGCCTGTACTATTTACGGCATCAACCACAACTTTAAAATTAGCTTTTTTAATCGCATCAACTTTTACAAGCGGCAAGTCCGAGATTTCATCAATATGAATATCAATATACGCATCATTTTTATGAATTTCGCCCAAATTATCTACTTCGGAGAAAGTTACATCTCCTTTTTCAGCAATATCAAGAATTTCCTGTCCAGATGCAGAATTTAAAAATTCTCCTTTATTATTCAACAATTTTAAAGCATTCCATTGTTTTGGATTGTGGCTTGCCGTAAGTATAATTCCGCCATCAGCGTGTTCTAAAGTCACAGCCATTTCAACAGTTGGGGTTGTACTCAAGCCCAAATCAACAACTGTTATTCCCATTCCAATTAGGGTATTCATCACCAAGTTTTGCATCATTTCGCCGCTTATTCTTGCATCGCGACCAACTACAACTTTATAATTTTCCTTGCTGCGTTGTTGTTGGATCCATTTGCCATAAGCCGAAGCATATTTAACTGCATCAATCGGCGTTAAGTTATCGCCCATTTTTCCGCCGATTGTTCCACGAATACCTGATATTGATTTAATTAATGTCATTTATCTAAAGTTAAATTATAGAAATAAATTTTGAATTTTTAGTGGAAATTCAAATTGAAGATGCAAATATAAGATTTAGAATGTGTTGAAAGTAGATATTTCCAAATGGTTTGAAAATGGAAATTTTTCACAAATTTGAATTTTATAAATATTTTTCGTATTCTTTATTTGAAATGAATCAACAACTGTTCTTTCCAAAAATAGAAAAAATAATTACCTATATTTAAAAAATGAATTATCTGGCACACATTTACCTTTCAGGCAAAAATGAAGAAATGATTATGGGCAATTTTATTGCTGATGGCATAAAAGGTAAACGCTACAAAACCTATTCTCCAAACATTCAGAAAGGTATTCTTTTACATCGAGAAATAGATACTTTCACAGATTCGCACAGTATTGTAAAACAGAGCACAGCAAGACTTCATAAAAATTATGGGCATTATAGCGGCGTAATTGTAGATATACTCTACGACCATTTTTTGGCGAAGAATTGGTCAAAATATAGTTCGCAGCCTTTGGAAGATTACATTGATAATTTCTACGATTTACTGAAAGGCAATTTTGAAATATTACCAACAAGAATCCAAAGAATGATGCCTTATATGATGGCAGATAACTGGCTTTTAAGCTATAGAACGGTGAGTGGAATTAGCACAATCCTAACCCAAATGAATGCGCGAACAAAAGGAAGAGCAAATATGAATTTAGCCGTTAGAGAACTTGAGGAATTTTATACAGATTTTGAAAAAGAGTTTAAAGCTTTTTTTGCGAAATTGATCGTGTTTTCCCAACAAAAACGAGAGGAATTAGATCTTTTAGTGTTAAATCAAATTCCAAATGATTAAAAAATTAGAATTCCGATTTATCACAAATAAAATAATTAGAATAAATTATTTTCAAAACCAGTAACCATATTTTTCAACCAATTGGCGGTTGTTTCTACCAACTTTCAAAATCTTAACATTTAACATCAAATTAGCCTTTCAAGTTAACTAAAATAGCCAATGTACTTTCTCAAATTATAATTGAAACTGTACCTTTGCAAACTATGCTTAAAAATGACGATTATATTGAAGTCTTGGGCGCAAGAGTTCATAATTTAAAGAATATTGATGTTAGAATTCCGAGGGAAAAACTGGTTGTAATTACCGGTCTTTCGGGCAGCGGTAAATCTTCTCTCGCTTTCGATACTATTTATGCGGAAGGACAGCGACGTTATATTGAAACTTTCTCAGCCTACGCAAGGCAATTTTTGGGTTCATTAGAAAGACCCGATGTCGATAAAATCGAAGGTCTTTCGCCCGTAATTGCTATTGAGCAAAAAACTACTAGTAAAAGTCCCCGTTCTACAGTCGGAACAATTACCGAAATTTATGATTTTCTTCGTCTGCTTTATGCACGTGCAAGCGATGCCTACAGCTACAATACGGGCGACAAAATGGTAAGTTATAGTGATGAGAAAATAAAAGAATTAATCGAAGAAGATTTCAGCGGAAAGAAAATAAGCATTCTCGCACCGGTTATCCGTTCCAGAAAAGGTCATTATCGTGAGCTGTTTGAAACCATCGCGAAACAAGGTTTTGTAAAAGTTAGGGTTGACGGCGAAGTGCTTGATATTACTAAGGGAATGAAGGTTGACCGTTACAAAATGCATGATATTGAAATTGTAATTGATAGACTTCAAATCCCTGAATTTGATAAAAATAAATCTTCGGAAAAAACGGACGAAAAAGCAAGCAAACGCCTTGACGAAAGCATCGTTACCGCAATGTATCACGGCGAAGATGTTTTGATGGTTTTAGATAATGATACAGAAAAAGCCAGATATTTCAGTCGTTCGCTTATGTGTCCAACTTCGGGAATTTCGTATCCAAATCCGGAGCCTAATAATTTTTCCTTCAATTCACCTAAGGGAATGTGTCCTAATTGCAAAGGTTTGGGGAAATTGTATGAAGTTAATTTAGACAAACTGGTTCCGAATAAGAAAATTTCGATAAAACAAGGTGCTTTGGCACCTCACGGAACACAAAAAAATAATTGGATTTTCAAACAATTGCAGTTAATTGCTGACCGTTTCAACTTTAAATTGACTGATGCTTTTGAAACAATTCCAAAGGAAGCTCAGAATCTTATTTTTTTCGGTGGAAATGACAAATTTGAAGTAAATTCAAAAGATTTGGGCATCACCCGAAATTATAAAATAGAGTTTGAAGGCGTTTCAACGTTTATACAAAATACATACGACAACAACGAATCTGCATCTTTACAACGTTGGGCGAAGGAATATATGGATAAAGTTGCCTGCCCAGAATGTGATGGAGCCCGCTTACGAAAAGAGTCATTGTACTTTAAAGTAAACGGTAAAAACATCGCCGAGCTTGCGCAAATGGATATTGTCGAGCTTGCTGCTTGGTTTAAAAACATTGAAAAAGATTTATCTGAAACCCAAAATGCAATCGCTGGCGAAATATTGAAAGAAGTACGAACAAGACTCCAATTTTTGGTAGATGTTGGATTAAATTATTTGGCTTTAGATAGAAGTTCAAAATCACTTTCAGGCGGAGAAGCGCAAAGAATAAGGCTTGCAACACAAATAGGCTCACAATTGGTTGGTGTTCTTTATATTTTAGATGAACCTAGTATTGGACTTCATCAACGCGATAATGAGAAATTAATACAATCACTCGTTCAACTTCGGGATATTGGAAATTCGGTAATTGTGGTTGAACACGACAAAGAAATGATTGAAGCGGCAGATTATGTTATTGACATCGGTCCTGCAGCTGGCAGATTTGGTGGCGAAATCGTTAGCGAAGGCACACCAAAAGAAATATTAAAGCATAACACGTTAACTTCAAGTTACCTAAACGGAAAAAAACAAATTGAAGTCCCAGAAAGTAGAAGAGAAGGCAACGGAAAAACTTTGACCTTAACTGGCGCAACCGGAAACAATCTTAAAAATGTTTCGGTAGATTTTCCTTTAGGCAAAATGATTGGTGTTACCGGCGTTTCGGGAAGTGGAAAATCTACTTTAATAAACGAAACTCTTTACCCAATAATGAATGCCTTCTTTTTTAATGGTGTAAAAAAACCGATGCCGTATAAAAAAATTAAAGGTTTGGAGCATTTAGATAAGGTTATCGACATCAACCAATCACCAATTGGTAGAACGCCGCGTTCAAATCCGGCAACTTATACAGGTCTTTTTTCTGAAATACGAAATTTATTTGCAAAAGTTCCCGAAGCGTTGATTAGAGGTTACAAACCGGGACGTTTTAGTTTTAACGTAGCTGGCGGACGTTGTGAAACGTGCAAAGGCGCAGGTTTACGGGTTATAGAAATGAATTTTTTACCTGACGTTTATGTAGAATGTGAAACCTGCCAAGGCAAACGTTTTAATCGTGAAACGCTGGAAATTAGGTATAAAGGAAAGTCAATTTACGACGTTTTGGCAATGACCATTAACGAAGCGGTTGAGTTTTTTGAGCTTATCCCAAAAATACACCGAAAAGTAAAAACAATAAAAGATGTCGGTCTGGGTTATATTACTTTGGGGCAACAATCTACCACACTTTCTGGAGGCGAAGCACAACGAATTAAGTTGGCAACCGAACTTTCAAAAAGAGATACGGGTAATACTTTTTACATTTTAGATGAACCAACAACAGGCCTTCATTTTGAGGATATACGCGTGTTGATGCTAGTTTTAAATAAATTGGTTGCCAAAGGAAACACGGTTTTAATAATCGAACACAACCTAGATGTCATAAAAACCGTAGATTATATTATAGACATAGGTCCCGAAGGAGGAAAAAAAGGCGGAAAAATTTTGGCAAAAGGAACACCTGAACAAGTTGCAGACAATAAAAACAGTCTTACCGCGCCTTTCCTCAAAAAAGAGTTACTTTTGGCTGCGAAATAATTTAAAATTTAAGGTTTAAAATTTAAGATTGGCGTTGTCAAATAATTTTACATTCTTTATTTATATTAAAGTTTTTAAAATGGTATTTATACAATTTTAAATTTTTAATAATCTGAATTTTTAATCTGGAATATTAAACATTGAATTTATTTATGAGATTAGAACAAAATCCAAAAAACTGGAACCAAGTGAAGACGAACGATTCTTGGGCCATTTTTAAAATAATGGGCGAGTTTGTAAATGGCTACGAAAAGATGAGTCGTATTGGTCCTTGCGTATCTATTTTTGGATCGGCAAGAACAAAGCCTGACCATAAATATTACAAATTAGCAGAAAGTATTGCCAAAAAAATTACAGAAAACGGGTACGGCGTTATTACCGGCGGTGGTCCAGGAATTATGGAAGCTGGTAATAAAGGCGCGCATTTGGCTGGCGGAACATCGGTTGGTTTAAACATTACGTTGCCGTTCGAGCAACACGATAATCCATATATTGATAGCGATAAAAGCATAGATTTCGATTACTTTTTTGTGCGAAAAGTTATGTTCGTAAAATACAGTCAAGGTTTTGTAGTTATGCCCGGCGGTTTTGGAACGTTGGACGAATTTTTTGAGGCATTAACCTTAATTCAAACACATAAAATTGATAAATTCCCGATAATTTTGGTAGGTACAGAATTTTGGGGCGGACTTTTAACGTGGGTAAAAACAACCTTATTGGAAGCCGAAAATAATGTGAATGTTGCAGATTTAGAACTTGTTCATTTAGTTGATACAGAAGATGAAGTTTTGGATATTCTTAATGATTTTTACGGTGAATACAATTTGAGCCCCAATTTTTAAACAGCTATTTGAACGTTAAAATCCCCATATTTTTAATCCTTATTTTCTCTTGGCTTTCCAGTCAGGCGCAAAATGATATTTCAATTTCTGCTACGCTAATTCCTGAAAGCAAAAGTCTTTCGGTTGAGGAAGAGGTTGTTTACAAAAACACTTCAACAGAGATTTTAAATGAAATTTATTTTTTCGATTGGGCAAATAGTTTTTCTAGCAAAACCACACCTTTAGGTAAACGCTTTTCTGAAAACTATGAAAGTTCATTTCATTTTGAAAAGGATAAAGACAGAGGTAAAACGGATATTATTTCAGTTGCCAATAAAGACTTGAATAGTTTAAAATGGGAAAGAGGAAATGAAGTGGATATTCTAAAAGTAATTTTGGACAAACCACTAAGTCCAAATGAAAGTTATACTATTAAATTCACCTTCAACGTAAAAATTCCTGACGATAAGTTTACTCGTTTTGGGGTTACTGAAGACAACGACTTTAAACTTCAATATTGGTATCTTTCTCCGGCGGTTTACAGTGAAAAATGGGAAGTTTACAGCAATAAAAATGTTGAGGATTTATATTTGGCACCGTCAAATTTTAATGTTCAATTCAATCTTCCAAAGGAGTATTTTGTAAACTCAGACCTTGATTTGGTTTCAGATGAAATTCAAGCTACCAATCGAATTGTAAAATTAGCAGGCGAAAAAAGGATGCATTCTGATTTTTTTCTTCAGCAAATACAAGATTTTGAAGCTATTGAAACAGATCAATTTACGATTGTAACCAACATTCACGATAAAAAAGTGAACGACCCAATGCGCGCACTTTTAATAGATAGAGTTGTGCATTTTTTATCAGAAAGACTCGGGCCGTATCCATTCAAAAAAATGATGGTGACGAACGAAGATTATAAAAAAAATCCTGTTTATGGTCTTAATTTATTGCCCGATTTTATAAGTCCATTTCCCGATGGTTTTGAATATGATTTGGCGTTGTTAAAAGCTATAAGTCAAAATTATATAGAGAATACGTTGCCACTTCAACCAAGAGATGATTATTGGTTACAAGGTTCGCTTCAAATATATATGATGATGAAGTATGTAGATGCCAACTATCCAAAAATGAAAATTATTGGAAGCTTGAGCGATTGGTGGATAATCCGTTGGGCACACGCGGCAGATTTGGAGTTTAACGACCAATATCCAATTTTGTATTTAAATATGGCGCGCAATAATATTCAGCAAAGCCTTACAAGTCCAAGAGATTCTTTGTTAAAATACAACACAAATATTGGCAGCAGTTATTACGGTGGTAGTGGTTTAAACTATTTAGGCGATTATTTGGGCGATGGTGTTTTAGATAAAAGTATCAAACAATTTTATTCTGAAAATGCTTTAAAACTTACAAAATCTTCAGAGTTAGAAACTGTATTGGAGCAGAATACTACGCTTCCCGTAAATTGGTTTTTTGAGGATTATATTTCAGAAAGAACAACAATAGATTTCAAAATTTCAAAAGTAAAAAAGAGAGGAGATTCTCTTGATGTTACCGTTAGAAATTTGCGAAAAACAGTTTTGCCCGTTTCAATTTATGGAAAAAATAAAAACAAAACGCTTTTCAAAAAATGGGTTTTGCCAATAGATAGTATTGCAATAGTTACAGTGCCATCAAAAGATGTTCGGAAATTGGTGTTGAATAATGAAGGGAAAATAGCAGAATATAACCGGCGGAATAATACAAAGGCAATACAAGGTTTATTAAATAGACCTTTGCAATTTAGACTTTTTCAAGATGTTGAAGACCCGGATTACAATCAATTATTTTTTATGCCAATTTTTGAATACAACCTTTATGACGGCATTTCGGTTGGCACCAAGCTTTATAATAAAACGGTTCTGCCAAAACCGATTAGCTATAAACTTGAGCCGCAATACGGTTTGCGTAGCCATACGTTAATTGGTAGTGGCGGCATTTCATACACCCAAACAATGGATAAGGGCAATCTGTACGCCATGCGCTACGGCGTTTCGGGTAATTACTATTCATATGACGAAAATCTTTTTTATACAAAGCTCACACCTTATATGACATTTGCCTTTAGGAATAAAGACATACGGGATAATGAACAGCAATTTATAAATCTTCGAAATGTGTATGTGCAGCGCGATGAAAATCCCGCAGACACGCGGCAAGAGCCAAGTTATAATGTTTTTGATGCGCAATATGTTTATAGCAATCCAAATTTGATAAACTATTTTAGAGGTGTTGTAGATTATCAGATCTCGCAAAAATTTAGTAAGATTTCTACTACTTTTGAATATAGAAAATTGTTTTTAAATAACAGACAGCTTAATTTAAGAGCGTATGCGGGAGCATTTATTTATAACGACACACGGCAAAATGAAGATTATTTTAGCTTTGCTTTGGACAGACCAAGCGATTATCTTTTTGAATACGGATATTACGGCAGAAGCGAAGATACCGGTCTTTTCAGCCAGCAATTAATTGTTGCTGAGGGCGGCTTTAAAAGTCAGCTACAACCTGCCTTTGCAAATAGTTGGATTGCAACGTTAAACGCAAGCACCAATATTTGGCGTTGGATTTTTGGATATGCAGATGTAGGTTTGGTGCATAATAAAGGAAGAGGCACCAATGCGGTTTATGATACAGGGATAAAATTAACCTTGGTAGCAGATTATTTTGAATTATATTTCCCGATGTATTCCAATTTGGGCTGGGAGCCAGGTTTACCAAATTATGATCAAAAAATTAGGTTTATAGTAACGTTAAGCCCTTCCACGTTGTTGCGTCTGTTTACTCGAAGATGGTATTAGTCTTCGGTACATTCTGAAAGCAATTTTTATTGTGAAAGTTATCTAAATATTTTAAATAGCTTTCAGAACTTTCAGGTACCACAATTTGAATTTTGTTTTTTACTTGTAATTTATTATTTAATTTTTAAACGATGTTACAAAACATAGATATTGCAACCATAGTAATAATTGGAATTAATGTACTTATTTCAATCAAAGGTTTCAACGATTTTAATTTTTTTGAAAAATACAAATTCAATATTGCTGGTATTAGGCGCGGGGAGCAAATACGGATGTTTTCTTCTGGATTTTTACATGCCGACTTTCAGCATTTGTTGTTTAATATGGTTACGCTTTTTTTCTTTTCAAACCAAGTAATTTCAAAGGTTGGCGTAACTAAGTTTGTTCTAATTTATATAGCTAGTTTATTGGCAGGCAATTTGTTGTCATTCTATTTTCACAAAGACGAATATCATTACAGTGCCGTTGGCGCAAGTGGTGCGGTTATGGGGATTTTATATGCAGCAATTATGCTAAATCCAGATATGATGGTTGGGTTTTTCTTTATTCCAATTCCCATTCCAGGTTATATTTTTGGACTTCTATTTTTGCTTTATTCAATTTATGGAATGAAAAAGCGATTGGGTAATATAGGTCACGACGCCCATTTTGGTGGTGCTTTGGCAGGTTATGTGCTGACAATTGCATTTGCACCGTATATACTAAGTACACAATTATGGTTGGTTGGCGTGTTGGCAATACCTATAGTAATTCTTTTTGTAATGCATAAAATGGGGAAGATTTAATTAGTTCTTTTTCGGCGGAATTGGAAAATTAACGCAACTTTAAAAAAATTGCGGCATATTCTTTGTTTCTTTATTCTCTAAACAAGAAAAATTATAGAAATGAATAAATTTAAAACCTTTTTAATATTAGCAATAATAGGCACTTCAATGATTGCTCAAACAACGAATAATCAAACTTATACCCAGGCAACTGTTGACATTGTTGGCGAGGGAATTGTAAAAGTTGTGCCGGATGAGGTTACTGCAACTATTCGAGTTGAAAATACAGGTAAAGATGCAACCGTAATCAAACAGCAAAACGATAGAATTGTAAATGATGTTTTAAAATTTTTGAAAAAGCAAGGAATAGCTGATAAAGATGTGCAAACGCAATACATTAACTTGGCTAAAAATTATGACTATAATACTAAAACCTATAGTTATGCTGCCAATCAATCAATAAATGTGAAGATTAGAAATCTTGATAATTATGAAGATACCATGAACGGATTACTTTCCAGCGGTATAAACAGAATTGACAACGTAAGTTTTTCATCTTCTAAAAAAGATGAATTAGAATCTCAAGCAAGAAAAAAAGCAGTCGAAAACGCATTGATGAAAGCAAATGAATATGCTTCAGTCTTAAACCAAAAAGTTGGGAAAGCGGTTTCTATTAGCGAGTTTAGTAATACAAACTATCCGCCACAACCAATGTATAAAACATCAATGATGCGAATGGAATCTGATGGCGGCGGACAACAAACTATCGCGGCCGGGGAAATGGAAATTTCAACAACCGTAAATGTTCGGTTTATATTGGAATAGTTTAAAGTTTGGTCTAATTAAAAAACAAAAAAAATCCTCAACTTCAATTTGAAGTTGAGGATTTTCTTACATATTTTTCCTTTGACATCCAGCATAAATCATCCAGCCTCTAGCGTCCAGCATTTTACATTGTTCCGCCAAGTAATTCTGCCATTTTAGCATCCAAAGCTGGTCCTCTTAAATCTTTTTCGATTATAACACCGTTTTCATCCAACAAAAATGTTTGCGGAATAGAGCGAACGCTGTATTGTTGCGCAATTGGATCTTGCCAAAATTCTAAGTTACTTACATGAAACCAATCCATTTTATCATCCGCAATTGCTTTAATCCAAGCATCTTTCATTTCTTTTTTGTCCAAAGAAACTGAAATAATATTTAAACCTTTTTCGTGGTATTTATTGTAAATAGCAACAACATTCGGGTTTTCGGCTCTACAAGGTTTGCACCAAGATGCCCAAAAATCTATAATTGTATATTTTCCCATAGCATCGTTTAGTGCTAAGGTTCCGCCGTCTGGTGTTGGTGCGCTGAAAAGTGGCGCTTTACCGCCAACTTCAGCAGCATTCATACTGTCAAGGTTTTTGCTAAGCTCTTTAACCAATTCAGTATCTTTAATTCTTGCATCAAGACCGTTTATTACTTCTTTCGCTTCATCAATTGTAATTTCTTGGCGTTGTACCATTTCAGAAATAAGCATTGGTATAAAAATTGAACTTTTATGTTCTTTTATAAATTGCTTTTTATACGCGTTTTCTTCGTCTAAAATCTTGTCATTTTTTGCTTTAAACGGTTCCATATCTACAGAATCGTTAGCTTGTTTAGCCATTCTAAATTCGTCCATATTTTTCTGCTTGGCAGTATTGTAAACAAACATTTTTTTAGAAAATGCAGTATAATCATCATTTTCTTGGCTTCCTTCAACTCGTGAAGCGTACAAACTATCCTTATAAATATTAACGTTTAAGTCATTTTTTTCAGGAAAGAAAATAATAGAACCGTTTGTATTATTTGGTCGCAAAAAGTAAAGTTCAGCAACAGTTGGCTTTGGGTACTTTGCCGAAAACTTTCCTTCCTTTACATAAATAGTATCAATTACGTTTGGTTGGTTTTCTTTAAAATTGTAAACCATAATTTGGGTACTATCAGCAAAACCAGTTGCAGTTCCACTTAGAGTATAATTTTTATCGTCCTTACACGAAAAAATTGAAATAGTAATGAGAAGTAATAAAATGCGTTTCATTTTTTTATAATTTAGTATTGCTTTTATGTTTAAAATTAGAAGAGATGTTGGTGCACAACACGCTTTGTATCTTCTTATAAATTTTGGCAAAAGTAATAGTATTTTTATTATATAACTTGCAGCGCCAATCAATATTTTGTTAATTGTAAGTTGACAAAATAAATACAGACAATATTTGCGTATATTTATTGTTTACAACCACAACAAATGAAAATAGCAAACGGAGATTTTCCGCTACAAATAAAAATAAGTTTCAGTCAACTTTTTGACAAATATCGTGAGCAGGTAGATTCAACAAATAGACTTACGCGCGCTCGTGCTTTAGAAATTTTAGAGGTTGAAAAGGAATATCCAATTCTTACCAATGGTTTAACAACTCAAAAAGAAGTACAAGAAAACCGGGAAGCAATAGACTTGGTCCTGGACGATATTTTTACACCTGTTCTGCAAAATAATGAGATAAAATTTGCAACTATTCCGTACTTGAATATTGATATTAAAAGTACACAGCGCCACAAGGATATTTTAAAAAAAGCTGGCGAAAAATATGAACCAATACTCATAAATTTTGAGGAAGACCAAAAATATATTTTAGGCTGTAGCATTATTTTAAACGCCTATTATGGCTATAATATTGACTTTAAACGGCCGCTTTTTTACAATATCCCAAATAAAAATGGTACAATTAAAAATTATCGGGTTACCTATAATGCTGAATTTTTCAAAATTGAAAAAACGAATGAAGCTATTGATATTACAACCGAAGACCTTAATCTACTTTTAGAAAGTTTTGAAGACATAAATCTGTGGAAAGAAAAATTTCCACCAAATAGTTGGATTCTAAAAGGCTTCGGTATTGCCAATTTGGTAGATGTAACAATGGATGTCTCTATTTCCGACTTTAAGACCAATTTACTGCGTCGCGAAATTCACGGTGGAACAATGAATCAAGATTTTGCACGCATTTTTAGATCTATTTTTAATTTAACGCAACTAAAAATTGGATTTACAGATTATAATGAGGAAAAAGAAACTTTTCAAAAGGCTTTATACAAGGATATTGATAGCTTTATTTTGAATGGAAAAACCTCGCAAGCCTGCAAAGATGCGCTTTGCAGCACCTCACATTACACCATTTTTAAACTTAAAGATATTTATTGCATTACAGATGCCGAGCGGTATAATAAACTATATCCTGAAAATTTACTTTATAAAAAATTATTAAAACAAGGTTTTAAAAGTGCGCTGCTTGCGGCAATTGTTGAAGATGACAAGTTGTTGGGAGTATTGGAATTGGTTTCACCAAACGCAAACGAACTTAATACCATAAATGCCAATAAGCTGAAAGATGTGATGCCCTTTTTAATAGATAGTGTTGTTAGGGCAAAGCAACGATCTGAAAACGACATAGAACTTGTTATACAAGAAGAATGTACCGCAATTCATCCAAGTGTACATTGGAAATTTAAAAAAGAAGCACAGCGCTATTTAAGTGATATTGCTGAAGGAAACCCAACTTTTTATCGCGAAATTGTTTTTAAAGATGTATATCCTTTATACGGCCAAATAGATATAAAAGGTTCTTCAGAAGCAAGAAACTTGGCTACGCAATTAGATTTAAAACTTCAGTTGCAGCATATTCAGAAAATAATAGTAAAGATAAATAGACTTGAACCATTGCCAATTTATGAATCCTTAGACTTTAGAATTGTCAATTATTTAGCTGAAATTAAGGATAAACTTCAAGTTGATAGCGAACGGAATGTTTTCTCATTTTTAAATTCTGAAATAATACCGCTTTTTACACATCTCAGTAGTAAAAACGAAGACTTAAACGCTCTAGTTTTGGAATATTATGAACTCATTGACAGCGAAACAGGCTTCGTTTACAAGCATAGAAAAGATTATGACGATAGCGTAATGCATATAAACAAACGCTTAGCGAGCATTTTGGACAAGCAACAAATTGAAGCTCAAAAAATGTATCCCCATTATTTTGAACGTTTTAAAACAGATGGCGTTGAACACAATATGTATATTGGCGAATCTATTACCAAAGCAAAATCTTTCAATAAAATCTATTTGAATAATCTCAAATTATGGCAGTTGCAAGTAATGTGCGATATGGAAAATAACTTTTATCGTTTTAAGGATAATTTGCCCGTTGCGTTGGATGTTGCAAGTATGATCTTAGCATTTAACGGCAGTTTATCTTTGCGTTTTAGAATGGACGAAAAACGGTTTGATGTAGATGGTACGTACAATGCACGCTACGAAGTAATTAAAAAACGCGTGGACAAAGCCAATATAAATGGTACTGAAGAACGCGTTACGCAAGCAGGAAAAATTGCCATTATATATTCACAAGCAGAAGATGAAGCTGAATATTTAAAATATATCGGTTTTTTACAATTCAAAAAAATGTTGGATAAAGATGTAGAAATGCTTGAGCTTGAGGAATTGCAAGGAGTTACCGGTCTCAAAGCAATTAGGGTAAGCGTCCTATATACAAGAAGCAACGATAATAGTAAGGAATATTATACATATGAAGATTTACTTACCCAAATTAACGCTTAAATCAATGAGATTGTTCAATAATATTGGTTACTTCTTGAACGCTAATATCAGATAACCCAAACGACAAACCAAACGCTAGAATTGAGATTACGGTTCCTAGAACAAAAATTGTGTAGGTTAATCGTAAAATACGATATTTTCTATCCAACACTTTCCCGAGAAAATACAAATCCTTGGTCATTGAAGAATAAATATATTCCCTGTCTTTTAAAAGTTCGTTAATAGCCCATTGATATTCGGAAAGTTCCATTTTGTGGAAATTTCCGAAGAATGTCAAGTTTACTTCCTTATTTTTTACATCTTCTTTAGTGAATTCGCCTCGCGTAATATTTGGCCTTGTGGCAATAACCGAAAGAATCATTGTTACCGCGCTTGATAATACAAAAACGGTTGTAGGCCAAATCAAATATGGATTTGTATCAAATTTTGAAAACAAGTTTGCCAATGTAACCGAAATGATAATCGCGTTTACAGAAAGTAAGATATTGGCCTTAGTATCGGCAATATCACTAAGTTTTATGTGGTTTTTTAAAGCAGTTCTGTAAAATGTTTGAATACCGCGATCTGGACTTGCATCTTTATATTTCACCTTCAGCTGCGCTTTCATTTCTTCTTGCTTCAGCTTTTTCTTTACTTTTTTCTTCGCCTTTAAAAGTTTCGCTAAATTTTCCTGCTTTTGCGCTTGCCAGTTTTGTATTGCATATTCACTATAAAAATCGTGCTTTTCAATAAGTAATTTTATGTTTTCATCTCGCCATTCTTCCGGACTATAATCTTCAATGTCCTGTTTTTTGTATTCTTGACGTAAAAATTCGCTGGCTTCTTCAAAATAATCCTTTCCAAAATGGGAAGAATCTGCATCCCTAATCATTTCTTCCAAAGCACTTTGAGGGCTATCTTTAAATTTGGTGGCCAAAATACATTTTGCAACCCCGTCAATAATATCTGTATCCACATTCTTTTCCTTCAAAAACTTGGTAGCAATCACTACACTTTCTTCTTCGTGTCCTTCTCGACATTTTATATAACCAGTGTCATGAAGAAGTGCCGCAAGGCGCAGTATCGTTGCATCTTTAACACTAATTTGTGAATTTTCAATAATTTCGTTTATACTTTTATAAACTCGTTTAGAGTGCGTATAATTGTGGTAAATAAAGGTGTTCGGAAGTTTCTCTTTGAAAAGGTGAAGCATAAATTCATCAGCTTCGGCAATAATCTTATCCATAGTTTTAAATTGTACAACCAAATTACTAAAAATTAAAAGTTAAGTATTGCTTATGAACAAAATTAACATCTTTATAACTTTTGCGTTTGCTATATTATTTTCCGCTTGTGCAACGTATTCCCCTCAATATTTAAATAATTCATATAACGGCAGCGATATTTCTTTCTCATCAAAAGTTGATAAAACGTTTTATCTTTTGGGAAATGCTGGCAATAAGGGTAAGAATGAAGCGATTGGATTAAAGGCATTTAGCAATTTTATAGCTGATAAGGAAACCACCAAAGATGTGGTTTTATTTTTGGGAAATTCTTTCAAAGCTGAAGATGAAAAGAATAATGATGAAATTTTGAAATCTATTGAAGGTTTTAAAGGAAGTGTTGTAGCAATTCCTGCAGATTTAGAATGGAATAAAGGTGTTGATGGCTTAGAGAAAATTGAAGATTATTTGAAATCGAAATTTAACGACGATGATGTTTTGCAGCCCAATAATGGTTGCCCAATTGAAAGTATCGAAATTGAAAAGGATATTCAGTTAATAACAATAGACACCCAATGGTATATTGAAAACTGGGACGACTATCCAAAAATGAATGATAAGTGCGATATTAAAACACGCACCAAATTTTTCATTGCAATTGAAGACGAGCTGAAAGGCAATGCAGATAAAACTATAATTTTGGCGATGTCGCATCCACTTATTACCAATGGTGAATTTGGAGGAAAATATCCACTCTTCGATCCAAAACTCGCAAATAATATTATGCGCCAAGTAAAAATTCAAGGAGCAATTTCAAAACAAGATAGATACAACGAAAGATATAATGAATTAATGGATCGGATCAAAGTTATGACCAAGGACAGCAAGCGCTTGGTTATGGTTTCGGGTCACGACAATTCATTACAATACAGCGAGCAAGGCAGCACACGTCAAGTAATTTCTGGTTCTGCTAGCACCGCAACTGCTGCAGCGTTAGGGCAGTTTGGTGAATTTAGTTATGGCGGTCAAGGATTTTCAACACTTCAAATATTCAAAGATGGTTCAACAGTTGTAACTTTTTATAAAGCAAATGGGGACGGTACTTCAGAATCTATTTTTCAGAAGAGAATAATCCCTGCCGAAAAGAAAATGACTGATGCAGATTTCCCTGATTCATATCCAGGTACGGTTCAATCTCAAGTTTATGAAGATAGCCAAGTAGATAAAACAGGATTTTATAAAACAGTTTGGGGACAACATTATCGAAACGTTTACAATACAAAAGTTAACGCAAAAGTTGCACTTTTAGATACGCTTTATGGTGGTTTAAAAGTTGTTAGGCCAGGCGGAGGTCATCAAACTCGATCGTTGCGATTGGAAGATAAAGACGGGAAACCCTATAATATGAGGGCATTGAAGAAAAGTGCAGTTCAATTTTTACAGAATGTGCTTATCAAAAATAAGCTTGTTGAAGAAGATTTTAAAAATACGCTTCCGGAAGATTTAATTTTAGATTTTTACACGGCCGCCCATCCATACGGAGCTTTTACAATTGCCGATTTGGCCGATGCTGCTGAAATTTTTCACACCAATCCAAAACTTTTCTTCGTGCCGAAACAAGAAGCTTTGGGAAAATATAATGACGATTACGGTGATGAACTTTACATGATTGTTGAAAAACCCGACAAAGCTTTTGATGGTGCTATTTTTGATAATGCGGACGATAATGAGGGAACAGACGACCTTTTGGCCAAACTTCGAAAAGATGAAAAATACCAATTAGATGAGCCAACATATATTCGCGCACGTGTTTTCGACATGTTGGTGGGAGATTGGGATAGGCACGCAGACCAATGGCGTTGGGCACAATATGATAAAGATAATGTAAAGTTATTTAAACCAATACCCCGAGATCGTGACCAGGTTTTCTCAAATTTTGATGGGGGCTTGCTAGATGTTGTTCGTACGTTGTTTAATACATCGCAGCAATTTCAAGTTTATGGAAAAGATCTTAAACATACCGCTTGGTTCAATAGTGCTGGTATAAAGTTGGACAGATCTATAATTGAAAATTATGGGCGTGAAGAATGGATAAAACAGGCAGAATTTATAAAGCAAAATGTTACAGATGCCGTAATAGAAAAGGCTTTTAATGAACTGCCTAAAGAAGTGTTGGATGAAACAGCGCTTGATATAAAAGAGAAGCTAAAAGGACGCAGAGAAAATATTGTACGGATTGCAGGAGAATATTATGACTATTTGGCGAAATTACAAACTATTACGGGAACAGATAAAGACGATTATTTTGAAATTACCCGAATGCCCGAAGGGAAAACAAACGTAAAAACATACCGTATAAAAAACGGGGATAAGGGTAAATTAATGGTTGATAGAACCTTTGATGGCAAAGAAACAAAGGAAATTTGGCTATACGGTTTAGATGATGATGATGTTTTTGAAGTAAAAGGAAAAGGAAGCAGCCCAATTTTCATTCGGATAATTGGTGGTCAAAATAACGATACGTATAAAATTTCGAATGGTCGGAAAATAAAAGTGTACGATCAAAAGAATGCCGAAAATACAATTGAAGAAAAAGGTGGCGCTGCTTTTAGACTTACGGATAATTATAATTTCAATACCTATAACTATTTAAAAGAAAAGAAGAACATTAACCTTTTCTTGCCATCAATTGGTTTTAATCCGGACGACGGTTTGGCAATCGGAATTTCAGATATGTATACGATGAATGGCTTTCAACAAAACCCATTTGCACAACAACATAGAATTCAGGCTGGTTATTATTTTGAAACTCAAAGTTTCAATGTTAATTATGAAGGAGAATTTGCCAACATTTTTGGTAATTACAATTTCATAGTTGGCGGTTATTTTAAAAATCCGAATTTCTCCGAGAACTTTTTCGGCTTTGGAAACGAGACTGTAAACCCGGAATATGAAAATGATGATCTTTTTGATATGGATTACAATCGAACCCGAACAGGCGGTTACGGTGCACATATAGGTTTAAAAAAAGACACACATTATGGTAGCACATTTCAATACAATGCAAAATTTGACGCTATAAAAGTTGAAGATACTGAGGGCAGATTTATATCACTAGCGAATCCTATCGAGCTTGATAAAACAAAATATTTTATTTCTGCGGAAGGTATTTATGAATATGAAAGCTATGACAATAAAATAAATCCATCTCGTGGAATGAATTTCGGTTTAACCGTTGGCGGTACCCAAAACATTGAAGATAGCGATGCAATTTTTGGTTACGTAAAACCAAACATTATATTTTATAATGCTTTAACCAAAAATAGAAAGTTGGTTCTTAAAACAGATGTGCGAGGACAATTTAATATTGGCAATAACTTTGAGTTTTATCAAGGCGCAAAATTGGGTGGTGATACAGGTTTAAGAGGTTACAGAAATGAGCGTTTTATTGGTCGTTCATCTGCAGTTGCAGGTGCAGATTTGCGTTACAGTTTCAACAAATTTAGAACCGGTGTTACACCTTTACAAATAGGTATTTTTGGTGGAAGTGATGTTGGTAGAGTTTGGGTAAGCAATGATACAAGCGACAAATTGCATTCAAGTTATGGTGGTGGATTTTGGATTAATGCTGCCGATCTTGTTGGTGGTACATTGAATGTTTTTTCAGGTGATGAAGGTGTTAGATTAAGCTTTGGCTTATCATTAAGTATGTAAAAATTTATGTTTCAAATAAAATATATTCTAGGAGTTTTTGGATTGATGTTGTGTGCCTCTTGCGCTACGTATGAGGTTCAATATAAAGATAAAGACGCTAAGCCAGAGTATCCATTAAATAAAGAAATTGAAAAGACCTTTTATTTGGTTGGCGACGCCGGTTTATCTCCACTTGACGGAAAAAGCCTTGCCTTAACAACCTTCGAAAATTTTCTAGAAACACAAAAAACTACCGACAATTACACTATTTTTTTAGGGGACAATATCTATCCTGACGGCATGCCACTTGAAGGAGATTCATACCGCAAGCCAGCTGAGCATATGATGGAAGCTCAGTATGACGCGGCAAAGAAATATGGCGGTACTGTTTATTTTATTCCGGGAAATCACGAATATTACCAGGCTGGTGCTGAAGGTGTAGCTTGGGAAGCAGATTATATCAATCAATATGCTGGTAAAAGTGTTTTCGGACCAGAAAATGGTTGCCCATTAAAAAGTATTTCTGTTAGTGACGTTATTCAATTAATACTTTTGGATACGCAATGGTTTTTGGAAGATTGGAATAAAAATCCATCTATAAATGAATTCTGTGATATCAAAACCCGTGAAAAATTATTCATAGAAATTGGCATCGAGCTTGAGCAAAACAGAAATAAAACGATAGTTTTTGCAATGCATCATCCTATGTTTACAAATGGTAACCACGGTGGTTATTTTGCGCTCGAAAAGCATTTATATCCTACTCAGAAAAAAATTCCTTTACCAATTTTGGCATCCTTGATTGCTCAAATACGTTCCCAAGGCGGTGTTTCTGTGCAGGATAGGTATAATGAGTTGTATAACAATCTGATGTTAAAATTACGTTCGCTTGCCAAAAATAATGACCGTATAATTTTTACATCAGGACACGATCATACATTACAATATATAGAAAATGAAGAAATTAAGCAGATAGTTTCTGGAGCAGGCGCTAAACATAGTTTTGCAGCTTTGGGCAAATACGGGTTATTTAGCGATGGCAGAGAAGGTTTTGCGGTTTTAGATGTATTTAAAGATGGCTCATCGTGGGTACGTTATTTTGGAGGAGATTCACAATTTAAACCAGAATTATTATTTCAAAAGCAGG
Source organism: Aequorivita sp. (assembly GCA_965219125.1). GTDB lineage: Bacteria > Bacteroidota > Bacteroidia > Flavobacteriales > Flavobacteriaceae > JBBSOK01. The sequence goes on along the minus strand of CBDCMO010000002.1, from coordinate 696,042 downwards.
TAATTCCTCCCACTAAAAATTATGGGATTTCTACCCTCAAAAAAAATCTATCGCCGAAAATAACAGTTCCAATTTTTGAACAGGATAGCATAAATGAAGCTTTGTTTTTTAAAACTGTTTGGGGTTCAAAATATAAAAAGGCATATTCAACACCTGTCAATTCAAAAGTGGCATTATTGGACACATTATTTGGTGGCTTGACAGTTGTTAGAGAAAATGCTGAAAAAGGATATAAATCGCTACTTTTATCGGACAGTATAGGCAATACGTACAGAATGAGGGCGATGGCAAAAAATGCATTGTCACTTTCAAAGTTAATTTCCTTTGAAAAACCTGACGCAGATCAGGATATTATCGAAGAATCAAAAACTCCAAAAGAGGCGTTCAACAATGAATTTTATACTGCTTCGCATCCGTATGCTGTTTTGGCAATCCCGACATTGGCAAAGGCAATAGACGTTTTTTTTACAAGTCCACAAGTTTTTTATGTTCCAAAACAGCCAAGTCTTCAAAAATATAATAAAAATTTTGGGGACGAACTTTACTTAATTTCTGTAGAACCTTCTGAAAAAAGTGAAGGCGAGCAAACATTCCAATATCCTGACGATGTTAAAACTACAGACGATATACTAACAAAGGTTAGAGCGGGTGGCGACATTAATTTAGATGAAGAAAATTATATTAAATCGCGCTTGTTCGATATGTTAATAGGCGATTGGGACAGGGAAGCAGACCATTGGCGTTGGGCAGAATATTACAATAAATTCAGTAAAAATGTGTACGTACCAATTCCAAAAAATAGAGATGATGCATTTTCCAGTATAGACGGCAACATTTTGGACATTGCCAGTTCAATTTTTAGTGGAAATAGACAAAATCATGTTTACAGCGAAAATCTTCCCGACTTAAAATGGTTTAATGCAGAAGGTGTAATTTTAGATCGCGCACTTTTAGAGCGAAGCGGCAGAAATACGTGGCTTCAAGCAGCAAAAAACATAGAAGCGAATCTTACGGACGCGGTTATCGATCAAGCTTTTTCAACAGTTCCTATTGAAGTAAGGGATGAATCGCTAACCAATATTATTTCAACTTTAAAAAAGAGAAGAGATAATTTGTCTGATATTGCCGATAGATATTATACATTTTTAGCAAAGCAGCAAACGCTTGTAGGCACAGATAGCAATGATGTTTTTAAAATTACCCGTTTGCCTAAAGGTGAAACAAACGTAAAAATGTACAGCACCAATAATGGTAAACTGTCGGATACAATAATAGATAGAACATACAAATACGAAGACACAAACGAGTTGTGGATTTATGGTTTAAACGGAGACGATACTTTTGAAGTTGACAACGAAGGGCAAAATTTAATATATATTAGAGGTATTGGAGGTCGTGGTTTAGATAGCTATAAATTGAATGAAGGCAGGCGCGTTAAAATTTATGACCAGCAATCATTTCTAAGCAACGTGATAAGTAAGCATGGTGGAAGCTTGCGCTTTACAGATGTTTATAATTTAAATACTTACGATTATAGAAAGCAAATAGAAAGATCAAACACTTTTGCTTCTGCGCTTGGTTACAATCCTGACGATGGTTTAAGAGTTGGATTACAATATGTTTACGAGGTTAATAATTTCCAACGAAATCCTTTTAGCCAAAAACATATAGTAACTGGCGGTTATTATGCAAACACGTCAACTTTCGATTTGCAGTATGACGGTGAATTTGCCAATATAAAAGACGGGCTAAATTTATCGTTGGGTGCGCGCGCTACTAGTCCAAATTACGTAAATAATTTCTTCGGAATTGGTAACGAAACATCAAATTTTGATAATACTTTAGGTTTTGATTATAATAGAGTAGGAGTACAAACACTGGGCTTGAATGTAGGATTGGTGAGAAACAGCGCTTTTGGTAGCGTCTTTAAATTACAAACCCGTTTTGATGCAATTACTGCAACCAACTTATCTTCAAATTTTTTAGATGAAAATAATATAATTGAAACGGATAAAACAAATTATTTTGGAACGCTGGAAGGCATTTACAGGTATAGAAGTTATGATAATCCAGCAAATCCTACCTTAGGAATGATGTTTGACTTAAATGCTGGAGTAACAGATAATTTTAGAGAGACGGAAAGATTTTATGGCTTTCTAAAGACAAGATTAGGTTTTTACAATGTTTTAGAACGAAGCAGACATCTTGTTTTAAAATCTAATTTAAAATATGAAACAAATATTGGTGGGAAATATGAATTTTACCAAGCAGCAAATTTAGGAGGTGAATCCGGTCTTCGCGGTTTCAGAGAAGAGCGTTTTTCAGGGAAATCTGCTTTGGTTGCAAGTGGTGATTTGCGCTATGGTTTTAACGAATTTAAAATCGGGTTATTTCCAATTCAAATTGGAATTTATGGCGGTGCAGATGTAGGTAGGGTTTGGTTAAAAGAAGGCGATTCAGAAAAATGGCATAATAGCTATGGCGGGGGCCTTTGGATAAATGGCGCTGGAGGATTAAACGCTACCTTTTCAACTTTTGCGTCAAAAGAAGAAGTTAGGTTAACTTTTGGACTTGGTTTCAACTTTTAATTTACAAACAAAACCTAAAACCTTTTTACATTTATTCTTAAGAAAATAACCAGCAAAAGGCTGGTTATTTTTTACAGGCATTTAAAAAAAAATTATAAGTCCTTATGTGTATCACCAGTTTTCATTGACCACGCATCAAGCATCCAACTTATTTTTTCGAGCTCTCTAATGTAGGCACCCGTAAGGTCGATTGTTCCTTCATCACCGGCTTTATCCGCTACATCAATTACTTTTCTCATCTGTTTTAGTAATTTTCCATGGTCTTCAAGCAAAATTTTCACCATTTCAACATCCTTCGTTTCGGAAGGAGACTCATTTAGGTTAGACATTTTCAAATAGTCACTAAAGTTGCTTGTAGGTTGAAAACGTAACGTTAAAATACGTTCGGCAATTTCATCAACTTTTAATTTTGTATCTTCGTACATTTCTTCAAACTTTATGTGAAGGTCAAAGAAGTTTTTTCCGGTTATATTCCAATGAAAGTTTCGCAGTTTTTGATAATACATATTATAATCTGCCAAAAGCACATTTAGCTGTTCGGCTCAATCTGTAATTTTTTCTTTGTCTAAATTTAGGTAATTCATAGTTTTTTATTTTACCGTAAAGTTAACGAGCATTCTCTCGACTATAAAAGATAAGACCCTTATTATATTATATTTAACTATTTCGATATAGTGATTTGATTTATGATTACAACTGTGGATTTTGTAATACGCACATTTGTATAAAGATTATATATATTTGCGCTTGCCTAAAGGTGTTATCAATTTGTGGCAAGAAAAGAATTTTAATTTTGCTAGCACCTTATTTTAGTACACATTTATGAAATTAAATAGAAATTTAATGAAACCCCTAAAATTGTCAATTGTTTTCCTATTTGTAATAATAGGTAGTTCGTACGGTCAAATTACATCTGGTATATTTTCTGGCAATATTAACGATGTTACAGATGAACAGCTTTCAAATTATTATGAACAGGCAAAGAGCCAAGGTTATACAATTGAGCAAATAAAAGCTGTTGCAAGTGCTAAAGGAGTATCAGATTCAGATATCGCAAAACTTGAAAATCGATTAAAGGGACTAATGAGGGATAATAAAATGTTTAAACCAAACGAAGTTCAAGATACACGCACAGGCAATGCGCTCGATCTTGTAGATGAGTTGCCTTCTGGCCTTACAGGTAATGAAATCAAGCAAAATGTAAGTAGAGATTCCTTATTTGGTTACGATTTTTTTAATAATACCAATATAAGTTTTTCACCTAATTTAAATTTGGCAACTCCTGCCAATTATCAGTTAGGGCCAGGTGACGAGATAGCCATAAATTTATACGGCGCTGCGGAATATACATACGACACAAAAGTGGATAGGCAGGGTGCAATAAGATTGCAAAACATTGGTCCGGTATACGTAAACGGGTTAACAATTGAAGCAGCCACCGGTAAAATCGAGTCTGCTCTTCGCCGCATTTATTCTGGCATTTCTGCTCCAGATTCAAGTCCTTATAAAGTATTTGTAGGGGTTGCTCTCTCAAAAGTACGTACCGTTCAGGTAAATATTATTGGTGATATAAAAGTTCCCGGTACCTATTCTTTAAGTTCGTTAAGTACAGTTTTAAATGCCTTATATGCTTCTGGCGGGCCAACAAGAGATGGTACTTTCAGGGATATTAAGCTTGTTCGAAATGGCAAAGAGACAGCCAATTTCGACATTTATAAATTTTTGGTTGAAGGTTCACAAGAAGGTAATACTACTGTTCAGGATCAAGATGTAATAATTGTAGGTCCTTACATTTCAAGAGTAATGATTAGTGGAGCAATAAAACGTCCTGGCATTTATGAGCTGCGTAAGGATGAAACACTAACCGAGTTATTAAATTACGCAAGTGGTTTTACGAGCACCGCATATAGGGATAGACTTGTTTTAGAACGTATTGAAGGGGATAGACGCGTTGTTAAAGAGATTAATACCGAAAACGCCGGAACCGCTACGCTCAAAGATGGTGACGAGCTTAGGGTAAATTCAATTATTGATAAATTTATTAATAGAATCTCTATAGATGGAGCTGTATATTATCCTGGCAATTATGAACTTACACCAGACCTCACCTTGTTAGACCTAATAAACAAATCTTCTGGACTTACAGACGAAGCATTTTTGGATAGAGGATTATTGATACGAACGGAAGATGGGATAACCAAAACTGTGACCCCATTTTCAGTGCAACAAGTACTAAATGGTGAATTAAATATTGTTTTAAAGGCAAACGATGCCGTAAGAATTTATAATAAATATGATTTAGAGGAAGATCGCACTGTTTCAATTGACGGCGCTGTAAATGCGCCAGCATTGTATCCATATTTTGATAACATGACCGTTGAAGATTTAGTAATCATCGCAAATGGTTTTACGGATACAGCAAATCCTGCGGTTATTGACGTTTTCAGAAGTTTAAAAGATGATAATTTTGAAACTTTAACTCAAAGTTTTAAAGTTTCTGCCAATAACAGTTTGAGTCTTGTAGCTGCCTCAGAATTTAAGCTAATGCCGAAAGATAGAGTAGCTGTTCGTTATCTTAAAGGCGCATCGGAATTGGTTGTTGTAACTGTAAGTGGGGAGGTTAATTATCCAGGCTCATATAGTATGGAGCGTAAGGATGAAAAAATATCAGATTTGTTAGCACTATCAAATGGATTATCTCCTTATGCATTTACAGAAGGAGCAACATTGATTAGGAAAAACCCCTATTATTTTGAAAAAGCCCTTAAATTAACCACTGATGAGGTAGTTGACAATAATAAAGATGAAGAGGATAAAAAAGGTGATTATAGAAACAATGTGGTTGATATTAAAAATCAAGAGTACTTTAGGGTAGGTATAAATTTGCAGGATATTATAGACAATCCAAATGCAAAGAGCAATCTTATCTTATTAAATGATGATGAGTTGGTAGTACCGTCCAAAAAAGAAACAGTTAAGATTGAAGGTGAAGTTTTAGTGTCGTCTATGGTTCGTTATGAAAAATCCTCCACTTTAAAAGATTACATTAGTATGTCTGGTGGCTTTTCACAGAATGCAAAAAAGAATAAAACGTACGTAGTTTATCAAAATGGAGATATTGCATCTACAAAGAGTTTTCTGTTTTTCAAAAGCTACCCCAAGCTAGAACCTGGCGCACTTATTTTAGTGCCGTCGAAAGCTGAAAGCAGAAATCCTTTATCCACTCAAGATATTATAGGTATAAGCACAGGTATTGCAACATTCACGTTACTAATTGATAGACTTATAAAATAAAATATTAGCAGTTTTCACCAACTTAATAAAACGTCAATTAATCGAATAGCAAATTTCAATAAGATATTGTATAAAATAAATTTTAAATAATGCCTACTCATCAAAATTTAGTAAATGTGGCAATCTTAGCTTCTGTTGAAGCTGGAAAAGCAATTATGAAGATTTATGAGTCCAATTTTAAAGTTGAATTTAAAGAAGATAATTCGCCACTTACCATAGCTGACGAAAATGCCAACCAAATTATTGTCTCGTATTTAGAAAAAACGGGAATTCCAATTATCACCGAAGAAAACAAACAACTTCCATTTTCTGAAAGAAGCTCTTGGAGCGAATGCTGGATTGTAGATCCACTTGACGGTACTAAAGAGTTCATAAAACGCAACGGAGAATTTACCGTAAATATAGCAAAGGTAAATAATGGAAAACCAGAATTTGGGGTAATTTACGTTCCTGTTACAAAAACGTTATACGTCGGTTTAGTTGAAGATAAAAAATCGTATAAATCAGAAATTGATATAGAAAATTTTAATTTGTCTGAAATTTTAAGTTTGGAGAATGAAATTAAACCATCAGTTAATAATAAAACGGTGCGTATTGTTGGAAGCCGTTCGCATTTAAATGAAACCACAAAAAATTATATTTCCAACCTTTCCAAAATTCATAAAACCGAAATGATATCTATTGGCAGTTCCCTTAAATTTTGCTTAGTGGCGGAAGGTAAAGCTGATATATATCCAAGATTCGCACCAACTATGGAATGGGATACCGCCGCCGGACAGGCAATTTGCGAGGCAGTCGGTATTAATGTTTTAGACGTTAGTACCAATAACCCAATGCGCTACAACAAAGAAAATTTATTGAACAACCATTTTTTAGTGATAAAAAATGAATACCTCACCACATAAAAGGCATATCGCCAAAACCATAACCTGGCGGGTCTTGGGAACGCTCGATACTATAATGCTGTCTTGGATACTTACTGGTAATCCTTTTCTTGGATTAAAGATAGGTTTAGTAGAAGTTTTTTCTAAAATGTTGTTATATTATTTTCATGAACGGTTTTGGTTTTCTAGAAAATTTGATGAAAATTCTTTTTTTGCGAAAAGCAGGAAAAGGCATGTAGGTAAGACAATTTCTTGGCGCTTGGTCGGCACCTTAGACACTATAGTCATCTCATCCATTATTTCGGGTAATCCATTTACTGGACTAAAAATTGGCGCATCGGAACTTGTCACAAAGATGATTTTATATTACTTTCACGAAAGAATGTGGTATAGGTCTACATTTGGCCTCGAACCTACAACCAAAAATGGATAAAAATATTATTCCACATAATTTTACAATTACACGCTCAATTAGAGAAAAGAACCTAAAACAGCGTGCGCAATTAATTTGGTTTACGGGTTTGTCGGGCTCAGGAAAATCCACCTTGGCAAACGCTTTGGAATTGTCTCTTTCACAAAAAAAATATGCTACTTATATTTTAGATGGAGATAATATTAGGAGTGGCATCAACAATAACCTAGGTTTTTCGAAAGAAGATAGAAAGGAAAACATAAGACGTATTGCTGAAATTGCCCATTTATTTTTGGATGCTGGGATTATTGTGCTGGCAGCTTTTGTTTCTCCTTATAAAGAAGATAGGCAGATGGTCAAGGATATTGTTGGAAACAATCATTTTAATGAGGTTTTCGTAAATACACCAATAGAAATTTGTGAAAACCGCGACACAAAAGGTTTTTATAAAAAAGCACGTGCAGGAAAAATAGATAATTTCACAGGAGTTAATGCCCCATTTGAAGCACCTAAAAAGGCAGATTTGGAAATAGATACTTCACAGATTGAAATTCAGACAGCGGTTGCTATGCTGGAAAAAATGATATTACCTAAAATTGAAGGCAGATTAGATGAATAAATATTACTTAAACTATTTGGATGAATTAGAATCTGAGGCAATCTATATCTTGAGAGAGGTCTACGCTCAATTCGACAATCCTGTCATTCTATTTTCAGGCGGCAAAGACTCTATCCTAATTACGCATTTGGCAAAAAAAGCATTTTATCCAGCCACAATACCGTTTATATTACTGCACATTGACACAGGTCACAATTTTCCAGAAACAATAAAATTTAGAGATGCAATAATTAAAGATCTCGGGGTGCAACTTTTGGTTGGGTCTGTGCAAGAGGCAATAGATGAGCAACGAGTTGTGGAGGAAAAGGGAAAAAATGCAACTCGAAATGCTTTACAAATTACAACATTGCTGGATGCAATTGAGGAAAATAAAATAGACTGCGCAATAGGCGGAGGTAGAAGGGACGAGGAAAAAGCAAGAGCAAAAGAACGTTTTTTTTCACATAGAGATGAATTTGGACAATGGGATCCTAAAAATCAGCGACCAGAACTTTGGAATATTTTAAACGGTAAATACTTTGAAGGTGAACATTTTAGGGCTTTTCCGATTAGTAACTTTACCGAAATGGATGTTTGGAATTATATTCTAAGAGAAAAAATTGAGATACCTTCCCTATATTTTGCCCATAAAAGAAAGGTTGTGTGGCGAAATGATTCTTGGATTCCCGTTTCAGAATTTCTGAAGTTAGAAGAAGCAGAAAAAGTAGAACAAAAAACGATTAGATTTAGAACATTGGGAGACATAACTATTACAGGAGGTATTGAATCTGAAGCAGATTCCTTATCAAAAATAGTGGCAGAAGTAGCTGCAATGTCACAAACCGAAAGAGGAAATAGAGCAGATGATAAGCGAAGTGAGACTGCTATGGAAGATAGAAAAAGAAGTGGATATTTTTAGAAAAAGCAATGGATTTACAGAATAATGATATAGACAACAATCAATTACTCAGATTCACAACCGCAGGCAGCGTAGATGATGGTAAAAGCACTTTAATTGGCAGATTGCTTTATGATAGTAAAGCAATTTATCAAGATCAAGTAGATGCAGTTGCAAGCGCAAGTTCTAAAAAGGGATATCTTGGTATAGATCTGGCTCTTTTTACCGATGGTTTAAAAGATGAACGTGAACAAGGTATAACGATAGATGTTGCATACCGCTATTTTACAACCCCAAAACGTAAATTTATAATAGCAGATACGCCGGGACATATTCAATACACAAGAAATATGGTCACGGGAGCTTCAACAGCAAACGCCGCCCTAATTTTGATTGATGCACGCCACGGCGTAATTGAACAAACCAAACGACACGCATTTATAGCTTCATTATTGCAAATACCGCACGTTATTGTTTGTATCAATAAAATGGATTTGGTAAACTATTCCGAAGCAATATATAAAGACATTATTGCGGAGTTTGAAAATTTTTCTTCAAAATTGTATGTAAAGGATATTCGCTTTATACCAATAAGTGCATTATTGGGGGACAATGTTGTAAACGGTAGCGAGAATATGAGTTGGTATCAAAGTGGCCCACTTTTAAATACGTTAGAGAATTTACACATTAGCAGCGACATAAATAAAATTGACGCGCGCTTTCCCATACAAACCGTAATAAGACCGCAGCGCGATGGATTTATAGATTATAGGGGCTTCGCGGGAAGAATGGCTAGTGGTATTCTACGGGTAAACGATGAAGTTACTGTACTGCCTTCGGGCTTTAATTCAAAAATAAAATCAATTGATGCTTTTGAAGAAAAATTGCTGGAAGCATTTGCGCCAATGTCGGTTGTACTTACTTTGGAAGATGAGCTAGACGTGAGCCGTGGGGATATGATTGTAAAAAGCAATAATACGCCACAAATATTACAAGAGTTTGATGCAATGGTTTGCTGGCTGGGATCCGAACCTGCAAGGCCGAGAGCCAAATATGTTTTGGCTCAAACAAGTAATGAGCCGATGGCTATTATTACGAAAGTAGTTTACAAAATAAATATAAATACCTATAACCGTATTACGGAAGATCAAACATTAAATATGAATGATATCGCCCGTATTTCTATAAAAACAACAAAGCCTGTAATGGTAGATCCATATAGAGAAAATAGAATAACAGGCAGTTTTATTTTAATAAATGAAGGAACAAAAGAAACGGTAGCGGCTGGTATGATAATCTAGGGAAATCGAAACTAAAATCGAAACATAAAAAAAAGAAATTGCCATTTTACATAGCACTTTTGAGAACTTTTAAATTTTATTCATTTAAAAAATTGTAAGCAATTTATCTTTTTTACAAAAAATCTTTATGTATTACAAATGGTGGATTTATCAAAATATATATTTAAAGATATTTAACCATTTTGCATTACGAAAATATATCGCGCAGGTAGATAAACAAGAAAAGCCAGTTTTTATACACATTAATAAAACAGCTGGAACATCTATAGCGCACAGTCTCAAAATCCCTGAATCGCATTTTACAATTATTGAATTTGAGAAAATTTTCAAAAAACAATTAGGTAAAGAGTTGCCTTTAGACATCTCTATTTATGCTTCAATCCGTAATCCTTTTGATAAAATTACTTCCCAATATTTTTACCGAATTAAAACCAACCAAAACAATTTAGGAATAAACACCCTTTCTTTTGACGAATGGGTAAAAAAGGCATTCGATGAAAAAGATCCCTATTATCGCGATGTGGAAATAATGTTTATGCCCCAGACCAAATGGTTGGAAAACGCGAAGGGCTATAAATTTAATTATATTCGCTTCGAAAATTTGCAAGAAGATTTTAAATTGTTACAAACAAAATTTAATGCTGAAATGTTAACTTGGAAAAAAAAATCTGATAACAAAAATTATGAATCTGTATATTCAAATTATTCCAGGTCTATAATTGAGCGAGAATTTAAAACCGATTTAGAAACCTTCAACTATAAATTTTAATGCTTTTAAAACCTTACAATGCTTTATTTGTGCACGTTCCAAAAACTGCTGGGCAAAGTATTGAGAATTTTTTTTTAAAGCAATTGGGGAAAACAAGATTTGATGACCGTAAACATTTTCTATTAGCGCCAAATAATGATCCAAAAAAGGGGCCTCCTCGCTTAGCACACTTAAATGCAACAGATTATGTTAAGTTTGGTTATTTGTCACCAATGGAATTTCAGAACTATTTCAAATTTGCATTTGTAAGAAATCCATTTGAACGCGCAGTTTCATTCTATAAATTTTATGGTTTTAATGGATTGGTTTCTTTTAACACTTTCATCCTTAAGTATTTTAGTTCCTATTTTGAAACGGAAAATTGGTTCTTTAAGAATCAAGTAGATTTTATATATAAAAATGAAGTTTTAATGGTTGATTTTGTTGGTAGATACGAAAAACTAGATACAGATTTTAAAAAAATTGCATCATCTCTGAAAATAGCTGAGGATGTATTGCCAAAAAGTAATATTTCAGAAATTAAAAGGTATAGCCGTAAGAGTTTTAATGTAATAAAAAAACATCCCGATATTTTGTTTCATTTTAATCATAGGAATAAACAAAATGAAGATTACACTCAGATTTATTCTTCAGAAGGGAAAAAAATTGTGAGTAAATTTTATGAAAAGGATATAGATATTTTAAAATACACCTTTTAAGATATGATAATTTCACACAAACATAAATTTATATTCGTTAAAACTAGAAAAACTGCGGGAACTTCAATTGAAATTGTGTTAAGCAAAATATGTGGTGAAAAAGACATTATAACGGCAATTGACAAGGAAGACGAACAAATAAGAATGGAAATTGGCGGACGAAGCCCTCAAAACACTTTAATAGCATTTAAACATTATACTTTTAAAGATTGGTTACGTTTATTGAAACATCGCAAAAGATTAAATTTCACGAATCATATGACGGCTCTGCAGATTCAAAAATATACAGCTAAAAATGTCTGGAATAACTATTTTAAATTCTGCTTTGACCGCCACCCCCTTTCAAAAGTAATTTCGCACTACAATTGGCGCACTAAAAATTTAAACTACACCTCGTTTGAAAATTATCTAGAAATTGGAGATTTTACTTTAATACAAGCAAAAAATCTATATTGCGATAAGAACTGCAACATCCTCATGGATAAGGTTTATAAAATGGAAGAAATTGTTGCTGCATTTATCGACTTACGCACCCAATTTTCATTAAATGAAACACAGCTACACGAACCCAATTTTATTACTAAAACGTCTGTAAATAATATTGAAATTTTACGAGAGGAGATAGAACGAAGATACATGACTCAAATAGAGCAGATTTTTAAAATAGAATACAATACTCTTTACTAAATCAATCCATTTTTATGTACAAACAACTTTATAAATCCTATGGCTACAAGGCGATTGAGATTGTAACAGTTGTATGTTATTCTTTTTTATTAATACCTATACTGCTAAATTTTTGGAGTAAAGAAGTATATGGGTCTTGGATTGCAATATTGTCAATTTTCAATATCCTTCAGATTTTTGAACAGGGTCACGCAACGTATGTTGGCAATAAAATAAATAGGATAGTAAATACTAAATTTAGTAAAGGGCAGCAGATTTTGGCTTCAGCTATTAAGGTAAACTTTATAGTATGTCTTTTGGAAATGTTGATTCTCCTAATTATTTATAAATCTGGTTTACTGCATTATTTTTTAGATGATAGTATAAATGACAACACCGTTGCCTTAATATTGTTTATAATGATGATGTATAGGCTTTTTATAGGTTCGTACCGCGGTATTGTTGTAAAGACTTTAAATCCTTTTGGATTAATTTATAAGTCATATCAATTTTCACTAACCGAAATTATTTTAGACTTTTTCGTTTTGGTTTTTGCAGCTTTTAAAGGTATTAGCTTAATAGAACTAGCCATATTATGGGCTTTTGTAAAAAGTTTTTATTCATTGATAATTTTGTATAAGCTAAAACAACTATTGCCGGATTTTTTTCCGTGGTGGAAAAACGGGAGTTTTCGTGTAGGATTTCATAATTTTCGTGAATCGCTTTATTTTACCTTTAGTAATTTTCTTGAAAAAATAGGAAATGACGGTGTAGTTTTATTTGTATCTGCTTTTTTGGGAACTACATATTTACCATTGTTTGTAGCCACAAAAACCCTCGTTAACTTCGGTGCACGAGTTTCAGATTTAATAATTAGCCCATTGGCCCCCATCATGATTAATCTTTTTTCTAAAAACCAAAAGAATAAGATTCTCGATATTTTCAGATCTTATTGGTTTATAACGTCAGTTATTTTGATTTTCGGCTTTATATCATCACTATATTTTGTTGAAGACTTTTTTAAAATTTGGACAAGAGGAAAATTAGACTTCAATCTGTTGCTTTACAGCGGATTGATTTTTATTTTGCTTATCCAAAATCACGGTCAAGTTTTGGATGTATTTTTTACGGGATTAAATAAAAAACGAGTTGTTGTAGTTGGCTCGTTATTAAAAGCCTTGGTTCTAATTGCATTTTATTTTTTCTACAAAGAAATAGTTACGCTAAGAGGTATTTTAAGGGGACTAATAGCTGCGGAACTGATAGTTGCAGTATTTTGGTTGCCATTATCGGTGTTTAGAATATTTAATCTCTCTATATTTCAAAAGGTCTCTTTTTATTTAAATCTTTGTGCGGTATTTTATGTTGGCATTTTTCTGTATTTAAATGGTGTTTATAAAAATATAGGTCTTCTGCTTTTTATATTGTCGCTCCCGCTGCCCATATTAATTTACTTGCAATATAGTTTAATACAAAAAAACACTTTTCCAAAAATATTAAATGGACTAACCTTGTTTAAAAGGTTTAAGAGGAAGATTAAATAGCCAATCAACATATTTCTATTTAAATTTCTTTGGTGTGATTATAGGCAAAAAATTAGTGAAACAGCTTCTCGATACTTTAATTTAAAAAATATTAGCTGTATCTTGCCGCACTTTTAAACATTTCGGTAAAATTTTATTTTATGCATAGATTATTATAAATGGAAGAAAAGAATACAGAAATATCAAGCGAGAAAATAGCTGATGGCGATGAATTATTAGATAAAAAATCTAAATTTTCCAGTTTCACTGCGGAGGTTATTTTAAAAGAACTTATAAGGCGTAAAAATTTTGTTCTTAAAATTTTAGTCTTCTTTTTAATATTAGGCGTAATCATTTCGTTTTTGACACCTAAAGAGTATACAGCAACTAGCTTAATATTGCCACAGGTTTCACAAGATAAAGGTTTAGGCAAAAAATTTGGAAATTTTGCTGCCCTGGTTGGCTTAAAATTAGGGCAAGGTAACGGTACAGAGATATTGCCAACTCTTTACCCAATTATTGTAAAGAGCACACCTTTTGAAAGAGCAATTTTAGAAACACCTCTTCAAATTAATGGTCAAGAAAAACCGGTAAAACTTTCTTATTATTTATCATCGATTAAGAAAACAGACTTTTTAACGACCCTTAAATCATATACAATTGGACTGCCGGGGATGTTGGTTAATAAATTAAAAAGTTCCCCTAAACCAAGTAATGTAAAATTAATTGATTCATCAATTTACAAAATTTCAAGATTAGAACAAGATCAAATTGATTTTGTTGATGATAATTTATTGGTAAATTTCAATAATATTGAAGGGTATATTGAAATTAGTTTCAAAATGTCTGAGCCAATTGCTGCATCACAATTGGCTAAAAATGCACAAGATGTTCTCCAAAAATTCATAATAGATTTTAATATTCAAAAAGCTCAGGATGAGCTGGACTTTATTGACAAGAGATATAGTGAGGCTAAAGAGGATTACTTGAAAAAGAAAATTGAACTCGGCAACTATAAGGATAGAAATCAAAATTATATATTTTCAGTTACGAAGAACAGATTGGATGAATTAAAAGAGGAATATGACCTATCCTATGACATTTATTCACAACTCGCTGCGCAGGCTGAAACTGCGAGATTGCAAGTAAAAAAAGATACGCCCATATTTACTGTTCTAAAACCTGTTGGAATACCTTTAGAACCTTCATCTCCTTCACTTTTAATAACAATAATCAAATTTCTATTTATCGGATTGGTTGTTTCAATATTTTGGATTTTGGTAAAACTTTTCTATCCTGAAATGAAAGTATATTTGAAAAAGTAAATTTCCAAATTTTCCAGAATTTTATTTTATGGATATTAATACCTTGTATTACGTTTTTAGAAAGCCTAACCAAGGCAATTACAGTATAGAGCGCATTTACCAAGCTCTTTTTGATAATCTTTCTCAAAAAAGTGGGTTCCCTAAAAGTTTGCATAAAATTCAATTAAAGCGTAATTACGATATCCTTTGTTTCGTAAACAATTTCATCATTTCTTTTTTTAAAAGTAATTTTATCGTTCACATCACAGGGGCTTGCGGATATATGGTTTTGGCATTCCCGTTCAAAACCCGAATCTTTACTATACATGACTTTTACTGGTATAAAAAGCATGCAGGAATAAAAGGTATTTTGTATAATTTGTTTTACTACAGGCTACCAATAATATTCAGTGATAAAGTTGTAGTTGTATCTGCTGCTATTGCTAACGAATTTAATTTTTTTTTCCCTGCGTACATCTATAAGATCATAATTATCAATAATCCAATGCTGGTAACCAAAATTAATTTTGATAAAAAAACCAGCTATTATGGAGGAAGCAGGCCACTTAAAATTTTACAGATTGGTGCACAACCATTGAAAAACTATGAACGTTTAATATTGGCCACTAAAGATTTAAATGTGGAATATTCATTTGTACACGGTACAATTGACAATATCTATTCTTTAATTGAAAGATATAATATTAAAGAAAAATCAAAAGTACTTTCTTTAATATCGGAAGAACAGTTGATTGAAGAATATTACAATAATGACATCTTATTTTTTGCTTCAGAAGCCGAAGGTTTTGGTTTACCAATTATTGAAGCGCTTTCTATTGGGCTGCCAGTAATAACATCAAATATTGCCCCGATGAATACAATAGCAACAGGATTAATTCTTGTAAATCCTTTTAGCATCGTAGAAATTCGGAATGCCTTTTTAATGATTTTGAAAAATAAAATAATTCTAAAGCCTACTCCCGAAACAGAAAAATCTTTAGAAAAATATGATTTTCAAAAGGTTGTTAGTCAATATTGCAGCTTATATTCAAATATCATTTGAATGGAACAAGGTTAAATTTATTAACTTGCCAAAAATAAAAGGATATTGAAACCTGGAACTCTTGATATTGTATGATATTACTTGATGCATTGCATATAAACAACGGCGGGGGCAAGGTGCTTTTAGATTATCTTATTAAAAAATTGGAGGAAACCGAATTACCTATTTATTATCTGCTGGATATTAGGGTAAAAATTAATATACCTACTATAAAAGTTGAGAATACAGTACAACATTTAGAAGCCACAATTTATAAGCGCTATTCATTTTATAGAAAGAACAGAACAAAATTCTCAAAAATACTGTGCTTTGGCAATCTCCCACCAACCCTTAAAACCACTGCTAAAGTATTTACCTATTTTCATCAGCCTGTATATCTTGAAATACCACGGGAATTTTCGATTTTCGATTTTCTTAAATTTAAATTAAAAATAAAATTCATTAACAATGTCAAGCAGAATACGGATTTTTGGATAGTGCAGAATGAATACATAAAAGGTCGGTTTGTTCAAAAATACAAAGTGTCATCAAACCAAGTATTTATCTTGCCTTTTTTTATGCCTATGGTTGAAGAATTTTCTGAAATACAAAGAGAAGAAAATTCTTTCTTATATGTTAGTAATGCCGGAATGTACAAGAACCATTTAAAATTGATAAATGCATTTTGTAATTTTTATGATACTTATAAAAAGGGAAAACTTATATTGACCGTAAACAATAAAAACCGTCAAGTAATAAATCTCATAGCCAAGAAAAAGGAAAAAAAATATCCAATTAAAAATATAGGTTTTGTAAAAAGGGTCAACTTATATGAGCATTATCGTAAAAGTAAATTTTTAATTTTTCCTTCTCAAACGGAAAGTTTTGGACTTGGCATTATCGAGGCTATCGAACATGGCTGTCAAGTAATAGGCGCTGATTTACCATATATGTATCAAGTATGTATTCCGTCTTTGGTTTTTAACCCTTTTAAAATAGAATCTATTCAAGAAGCATTCGTTATTGCAACAACCTCACCCTTAAAAGATACCGAGCAAAAAATACACAATCAAATAGAAGGGATAATTGAGTTGATGTATTGAAGTTTGCTCAAAATAATAAATAAAAGTTTGAAACTATTTTATATAAAGAAAGACTGTTGAATACTTCTATTTTTATTTATATAGTAATAAAAA
Source organism: Aequorivita sp. (assembly GCA_965219125.1). Classification (GTDB taxonomy): domain Bacteria; phylum Bacteroidota; class Bacteroidia; order Flavobacteriales; family Flavobacteriaceae; genus JBBSOK01. The sequence continues at coordinate 678,869 of CBDCMO010000002.1, read as the reverse complement.
TATAATGGTAAATACTTTTATTGAATGTATAATTAAGATCCCTGTTAATTAAAATTAGTCATTTCATTACTATATTAAAATGCTTATTTGAATAAATGCTATAAACATGTACAAATTCCCTGTTTTTCAACATAAGTGTATTATGATAGCAGTTTATTATGCAAAATTTCTAACTTTGCGCTCTAAGAATTATTAATTACGAGGCTACTGTTGTTTAAGTGGTTATTGTTAATGTAGAGGATTAAGCTATTAGAAGTATGGAGAAAAAAATATTAATCACTGGCGGCGCCGGATTTATTGGCTCGCATGTTGTGCGTCAATTTGTAACCAACTATCCGGAGTACCATATATTTAATTTGGACGCACTAACATATGCAGGTAATCTTGAAAATATTGTTGATGTAGAAGGCAAAAAAATGTACACTTTTGTCAAAGGTGATATTACAGATGATGATTTTATAAATAAACTTTTTGAGAAAGAAAAATTTACCGACGTCATTCATCTTGCGGCTGAAAGTCACGTTGATCGTTCTATATCAGATCCATTGTCATTCGCCAAAACCAATATTCTTGGTACAATGGTCTTGTTACAGGCATTTAAAAAACTTTGGCAAGATAAATGGGATGGCAAGAGGTTTTATCATGTGAGTACTGACGAGGTTTATGGAAGCTTGGGAAAAATCGGTCTATTTACCGAAATGACCCCATATGACCCCAATTCCCCATATTCTGCATCGAAAGCAAGCTCAGACCATTTTGTACGCGCTTACGGAGAAACCTATGCTTTACCCTATGTAATAAGTAATTGCTCCAACAATTATGGACCTAATCATTTTCCTGAAAAGCTAATCCCTCTTTTTATAAATAATATAATAGAAAAGAAACCATTACCAGTTTATGGTGATGGTAATTATACAAGAGATTGGTTATATGTTTTAGACCATGCGAGTGCCATTGACCTTGTTTTTCATAAGGGGCATAACAGCGAAACATATAATATTGGCGGTTTTAATGAGTGGAAAAATATTGATCTTGTAAAAACATTGTGCCTGCAGATGGATGAAAAGTTGAAAAGGCCAAAAGGAGAAAGTGAAAAATTGATAACGTATGTTAAAGATAGACCAGGTCACGACCTAAGATATGCTATTGATGCTTCAAAAATTAATAGGGAGCTTGGTTGGAAACCTACCGTTACTTTTGAGGAAGGACTTTCAAAAACCATCGATTGGTATTTAAGTAATACAAAGTGGCTTGAAAATGTTACATCCGGTGCATATCAAGAATATTATAATAATCAGTACGGTCAATAATTAAAATTTGGAAATAAAAGAAACAAAAATCAAGGATTGCTTTATAGTAAAACCGAGAGTTTTCGAAGATAATAGAGGATATTTTTTCGAGTCATTTAACAAAAATATTTTTAATGAAAAGACTGGTTTAAAAGTCGATTTTGTTCAGGATAACGAGTCTTATTCTCAGTATGGTGTAATTAGAGGGCTTCACGCCCAATCTGGTAATTTTGCGCAAGCCAAACTGGTTCGTGTGATTGAAGGTGAAGTTTTGGATGTTGTAGTAGATTATAGGCCCAACAGCAATACCTATTTACAGCATTTTGCCATTTTGTTGAATGCTGATAACAAGCAACAACTTTTTATACCTAAGGGATGCCTGCACGGGTTTGCGGTTTTAAGTAAAAATGCGCGCTTCTTCTATAAATGTGATAGTTTTTACAATAAAGCTTCGGAAATAGGTTTTAGATATGACGATCCCAAATTTAATATTGATTGGAAAATACCTTTGATCAAGCGGGTAATCTCGCAAAAAGATCTTAATATGCCATTTTTAAACGGCCATAATCGATTGTAATGGAAATATGCAATGTATTGGTTTATGGAGGTTTTGGTCAGTTAGGCCAGTGCTTTCAGGATATTGAAAAAAAAGATGGAAACAAGGGTTTAAACTTTATATTCCTTTCCTCAAATGACGGCGATATTTTAGATATCAAAAAAATCGAACATCTGTTTTCTAAATATTTACCTACATACGTTATAAACTGCGCAGCCTACACCAATGTCGATAATGCAGAAGATCATATTGACTCTTCTAGCGCAATAAATGTAATTGGAGTTGCGAATCTCGTTAAATATTGTGATATTTTTAAATCTATTTTAATTCATATTTCTACGGATTTTGTATTTGACGGCACACAATCGTTTCCGTTAAGGGAAAATGACGCTACAAATCCTTTAGGTGTTTACGGGCAAACAAAGCTTGATGGGGAAAAAGAAATTACAAATTTAATGTCTCACTATTTTATCATAAGAACTAGTTGGTTATATAGTGAGTTCGGTAATAATTTTTTAAAAACCATTCAAAGGCTTTCTAAAGAAAGGAATCAATTATCTGTTGTTTGTGACCAGATTGGTACACCAACTTATGGCGTAGATCTGGCAAAATTTATAATATATCTAATTCTAAACAAAAAAACAGATTATGGAATTTACCATTTTAGTAATGAAGGTGTAGCTTCCTGGTATGATTTCGCCTACGAAATATTAAAAAATACTTGTTTTGATGTTCTACCTATCAATACCGAAGAATTTCCTACCAAAGCCATACGTCCAAAATATTCGGTTTTGGATAAGAAAAAATTAAAAGATACATTTTCGTACTCTATCCCGTATTGGAAAGAAAGTTTGAATCAATGTTTAAATAATTTGAATCAGAATAATAACAATGTGCTTGCAAATGCAGGAATATAACTAAAAAAAACACCCCTAAGTGCGGGCAATACTATGAAAGGAATAATTTTAGCAGGTGGTTCGGGAACACGTTTATATCCTTTAACAAAATCCATTTCTAAACAGATGATGGCCATCTATGACAAGCCGATGATATATTATCCACTATCAGTTTTAATGTTAGCTGGAATAAAGGAGATTTTAATTATTTCAACGCCATACGATTTACCTAATTTTATAAATTTGTTAGGTAATGGAGATGATTTTGGTATAAAATTAGAATATGCTGAGCAACCATCACCGGACGGTTTAGCCCAAGCTTTCATAATCGGTGAAGAATTTATTGGAAATGACGATGTTTGCTTGATTTTAGGAGATAATATATTTTACGGACACGGGCTTACTGAATTGCTTCAAAAAGCGGTTAGAAACATAGAAGATCACAAAAAAGCTACTGTATTTGGTTATTATGTACAAGATCCAGAGCGTTACGGTGTGGCTGAATTTGACAAACAAGGAAATGTAACATCAATTGAAGAAAAACCGATCGTACCAAAAAGTAATTATGCCGTAGTGGGACTTTATTTTTATCCTAATTCAGTAGTTGAAGTTGCAAAGAACGTTAAGCCTAGTAATAGAGGAGAATTAGAAATTACCACTGTTAACCAAGAATATCTTCAAAATCATAACCTGAGGGTTGAATTAATGGGTCGTGGATATGCCTGGTTGGATACAGGCACCCATGAGTCATTGTTAGAAGCATCAAATTTTATTCAAACTATAGAAAAACGACAAGGGCTTAAAGTAGCATGTCTTGAAGAAATAGCTTTTGAAAGGAGATATATTTCTAAAGAAAAACTTATTGAATTGGCTACTCCTATAAAGAAAAATGAATATGGGCAATATTTGCTCAGGCTTGCAACTCGTTAAGCAGATAAATAATAAACAAATTTGAGTTATAAAGCTAAGGATGTTCTAAATGGTGTAGTCTGGAGCGCAATAGATAAATTTGCGGTTGTAGGCATTCAACTAGTTGTCGAAATCTTTATGGCGAGACTGTTAGTCCCCAAAGATTACGGAATAATCGGGATGGTGGCAGTTTTTATTGCAATTGCCCAAGTTTTTGTTGATAGTGGATTTAGCAACGCTTTAATTCAAAAGAAAGATAGAAGTGAGGTTGATTATTCTACGGTTTTCTATTTTAATGTTGGTATAGCATTTCTAGTTTACGCAATCTTATTTGTTGCGGCTCCTTACATATCCAATTTTTATAATACTGATATAACTGCAATTATTCGAATAATAAGTCTTGGCTTAGTATTTAATTCTTTTATAGTTGTACACAGGACCAAATTATCTGTATCCCTTAACTTTAAAGTTCAAGCAAAGTTGTCATTGATTGCTGTTCTTATTTCTGGAACTATAGGATTAATTTTAGCACATCTAGGTTTTGGCGTTTGGTCTTTAGTTTATCAATCCATTGCACTTGCGTTTTTTACTACAGTGTTTTTTTTGATTAAACTAAAATGGATTCCACTTCTTGTCTTCTCAAAGGAATCTTTTAATTCTTTATTTTATTTTGGCTCTAAATTGCTGTTATCTTCTTTGATACAAGCCTTATATTTCAATACGTACACAATAATAATTGGTAAAAAATACCCAACTGCTGATCTTGGGCTTTATTCAAAAGCCAATCAATTTACAATGATGCCAGTTTCTATGTTGACATCTGTCCTGCAAAGGGTTGCCTTTCCTTTTCTATCCACTTATCAAGATGATAATAAAAAATTATTCAGTTTAAATTTAGAGTACACTCGTATAATTTGCCTTTTATTTTTCTCAGTATTTTTTGGCGTGGTTGCCTTAGCCGAACCTATAGTTACTTCATTATTATCTACAAAGTGGATTGAGATTGTTCCAGTAATCAGGGTGCTTGCTGTAGCATTTACATTTTATCCTTTAATAAATATAAATATGATGCTTTTCCAAATTAAAGGCAAAACAACATTATTTTTAAAAATTGAGATAATCACAAAAATAATTGGAATAACCATATTGGTGCTAACGTATAATCATGGTTTGATAGCAATCTGTTACGGAATATTATTACAACATATTTTACAGCTTTTAATTACGAGTTATATTTCAAGTAAAATATTATTATCCAATTTTTTACTTCAAATTAAAGTAATAATTCCAATAATGTTAACTGCCATACTTATTTCAGGGGTCGTATTTATTTTGACAAGTCTTTTCGCAGGTTCTTGGTATAAACTTGGAATAGGGTTATTTTTATTCCTATTATTCTATTCCACATTTGCGCTGTTTTTTTTGAGAAAAGATATTAATAAAGTTATTGATTTGTTTAAGTAACCACATGACTTATTTACTTATAATTTTATTTCTATTGTTTGGATTAATATCTTATGATGTTAATAAATCTTCAGGTGGCGAAAAATTATATTATATAATAGCTTTTCTTCTTTTGGTTGCCATGAGTGCATTTAGATATCGCGTTGGCGGCGATACTTTATTATATGAAGACAAGTATGCTTCTTGGCCAAATTTATCTAACTTAGGTATTTATTTGACCAATGATAATGACCTTGGATATCAACCCTTATGGTTTATTTTAGTTGCGTTTTGTAAAACGATTTCTCCAGAATTTTATTTTTTTCAGTTCGTTCATGCCTTGATATTTAATTTATCCCTTTTTGTTTTTCTTAAGCGGTACACGCCTTATAAATTCACGGTTTTATTGGTAATGTTTTTATCGCTTCTTTATTTTTATTATTCATTTGAAATACAAAGAGAAACCTTAGCGTTGTCAGTATTTTTATTTAACATCAGAAACTTGGAGAATAAAAAATATGTTAGATATTATTTTTTGGCATCTATTTCGTTACTATTTCATATCTCAGCATTCTTTCTATTTTTTCTTCCACTATTTAATCTTTTTAAAATAAAGAATAAAACAATAATTTTATTATTGGTTATGTCTGTGATATTGCTTTTTTTCAGGTCTCTCATTTTTACCATATTGATGCCGCTATTATTTCTCGAATCTATGAAGAATAGGGCTGAAATCTATTCTCAAATCAATTTGAGTTTGTTGGGTTTTATAGCTTTTTATATTGTTAGGGTAATTTTAATTTTACCATTAATGATTTATAGAAATTCCCTAGCCACTAGAAAATACGAATGGTTTTATTCCTCTTTTTTACTGGTTTCAATTTTGGCACAATATTTTACGGGATTTGAAAGACTTTTAAATTTTTTATATCCTGTTTATTTAGTTATAGTTGTAGATGTAATTTATAATAATTACGCTCTATTAAAATTAAAGACGCAAAAAAACTTTGTGGTCTTTTTTGCGTTAATTAATTTATTTTTCATACTTGACTATAAGTTGTACATTAAAAATTCCTACGGACAAAATTATTATTCGCTTTTTTTCCCCTATGAAACAATATTTAATCCTGTGATTCATGCTGATCGTGAATCCTTTTATTATAGCCAGTGGAATTAAAAATAAAAAAAATACAATGAAATTACTATCCGTCATAATTGTAACCTATAATTCTCAAGATCTAATAGAAAAGTGTCTTAATTCTATATTCGCGAATAATGACATTGGTGATAAACTTCAAATTATTATTGTTGACAATAGTGCTCAAATTGTAAGTAACCAAATGTTTGATTTTATTGAGAGCAGATTTCCCAATAAAGTTATGCTTCTTAAAAATGATAGAAACGGTGGCTATGGACAGGGTAATAATCTTGGAATAAAACAATCTTTGGGTAAATACATTGCTATAATGAATCCTGACATAACAATGACAGAACCTTTATTTGCCTACGCAATCAATTATTTCGTAAAAACCGAAAAATTAGGAATGCTCGGTTTTAAACAATACGGTGCTTTTGATTTATCTTATTATATAAGACAAGAATTTATTTTTCCATTAATTACCCCAATTATAACCAAGTTTTTAAATAAAGTAAATATTTTTTCAAGTAGGTATATGTATTTATCGGGAGCATTTCTTTTTGTTGAAAAAGAATCATTCTATGAAATTGGCTTATTTGATGAAAACATTTTTTTGTATTGTGAGGAATCTGATATAACGAAGCGAATTTTGAATGCCGGTATGCTTATCCGTTTTGAAAAATCTAAATCTTATATCCACGAAATAGATGGCAGGTTGGAAATGTCAGATTCCAGTTTTAAATTTTTGCTTGATTCTATTATGTATTATCTTACTAAATTTTCATTTAATAAAAAATCATTTTTAAATAAAACCCTGTTGGAATTTAGATTTAAGAAAATGGTGTACTCATTATTGAACAATAGAGACATGGTTGCTAGTTTGGAAATGCAAATAAAGCAAACTAAATTAATGTACAATTCCATCATAAAGAAATATAATTAGAATATGAAACCTAGGATTGGAATTATAGGAGGAGCGGGCTTTATAGGTCAAAATTTTACCCATTATTTCTTAAAAAGAAATTATGCGGTTAATATTATTAGTAGAAAAATTGATGCTCGAGTTATAAAGCACAATCATGTGAAAACTTTTGAAATTGATATTAAGGACACAAAAAATTTGTTGAAAAGTATTGACGGTTGTGATGTAGCTATATGGTTGGTTAGTTCACTCGTACCTAGCATACATAATGAAAGCTTGGTTGATGACTTTCAGCAGAATACGAATCCGCTAGTCAAATTTTTAGAAAAAGCCAAAGACATACCCCGTTTAAAAAAATTCGTTTATTTATCCTCTGGAGGAACTATATATGGAGATTCAATAAATAATGAGCCCTTAGATGAGAACAGTCACAAAAGACCTATATCTGCTTATGGCCTTTCAAAAATTGTAGCAGAAAATTATATTAAATTTTTGACCAGTCAGTCAAAAATAGAAAGTTTTATTCTTAGACCCTCAAATGTTTATGGAAAATATCAAAATTTATTTAAACCTCAGGGTATAATAGGCCACGCGTTCCGATCTATTATAAAAAATGAATCAATTGATCTATATGACGAGGGGAAGGTTACAAGAGATTTCATTTATGTGTCAGACCTTGCAGCCGCAGTTTCTAAGTGCTTAGAAAGTGAACAGAAAGAAGGAATAACCGCTGTTTATAACGTTGGCAGTCAAGAAGGTTATACGATAAAGGAAATTTTAGAGAAAATTGTTTTTATCTCGGGTATGGAAATTAAAACTGTCCCAAAATCATCAAGAGAATTTGATTGTAATTACAATGTCCTTCAAATAAAAAAAATAGATAACGATCTTGGCTGGCATCCAACTATTGGAATTGATGAAGGTTTAAAAAAAGTTTGGACCTGGATAAACGATGTAAAAAATGGATTATAAAATAATAGCTATTGGCCCTACAACTCAAAATAATAAAAGTGTTAACGGCCAATCGATGATGTTTCAACTTTTGGTCGATGAGCTAGAAAAAAGGAAAATTAAAAATAAGATTATTGATATAGGAGTTTCCATTTTTACAAGTGAAAGAGAAAGAATTTCAGGTAAATTTTCTTTTATTAAAGCAATTAATTATCTGATAGTTGTAATTAGAATATTCTTTATTTTAATGCTCAATAAAAAATGTACTATTTATTTAACAACCGCACAATCTAAAGTTGGTTTTATTAGAGATTACTTAATAATTGGAATGGGGCGGATGTTCAACCATAATATTGTAGCGCATCAGTTTGGTGCCAATTATGGTGGGTTTTATAATAATCAATCTAAATCATTGCAGAATAGAATAAATAATACGCTTTCAAAAACTAATAAAATTATTGTCGAAGGCGAATTTACCAAAAGTCAATTTTCATTTTTAAGAGATTACAAATCTAAAGTCTATGCTTTGCCCAATGGTTTACCTGAAAAAATTGATAGTTCAAAAATTCATTCTAAATCTATTTCAAAAGAGGATTCTATAAAAATACTGTATTTGAGTAATCTTATAGAGAGCAAAGGATTTTGGGATGTTTTGGAAGCTGTGAAAATAATAGAGAAGACTACCAACCTAAAAATAGAAGCTACGTTTGCAGGTAGATTCCTAGAATCTGTTGATGATACAAAATTTGTAAATTCCGAATTATCAGAAAAAGCTTTTTTTGAGTATGTTCAAGCCCATGATTTAAAGAAAAATGTTTCTCATGTAAAAGGTTTATATGGAAAAGAAAAATCTGAAGCATTTCAAAAATCTCATTTTTTCATATTACCCAGTTATTATATTAATGAAGGACAGCCAGTATCGGTGCTTGAAGCACTTGCCTATGGGTGTGTACCAATTGTAACCGAATATAGATTGATACCCACTATGGTCAATCAGGAAAACGGTATTTTTGTTAATCCAAAATCTCCAGCAGAAATCGCTGAAGTTATAAAGAAATTGGCGCAAGACGAAACCAAATATGAAGCATATTCCAAAGCCGCAATAAATTCGTATTTGAATAATTTTACAGCAGATAAATATACAGAGCATCTAATAAGCTTACTATAAAAAAGCAAAATGAAAATTCAAAATAAAATTCTACTAATAACTGGAGGCACAGGTTCTTTTGGAAATGCGGTATTAAACCGTTTTCTAAATACAAATCATTTTAAAGAAATCCGTATTTTTTCGCGAGATGAAAAGAAACAGGAAGACATGCGTACTTCCTTAAAAAATGATAAACTGAAATTTTACATTGGCGATGTCCGAAATTATGATAGTATTGAGCGCGCAATGCGAGGTGTGGACTATGTGTTTCATGCTGCAGCCTTAAAGCAAGTTCCATCTTGCGAATTTTTTCCATTGGAAGCAACTCGTACAAATGTTCTGGGAACGCAAAATGTAATAGATGCTGCGGCTTTCAATAAGGTCCAAAAAGTAATTTGTTTGAGTACAGATAAGGCTGCATATCCAATAAATGCCATGGGAATCTCAAAGGCATTAATGGAAAAAGTTGCCGTTGCCGCCTCTAGAAATAATAAGGATACTGTTGTCTGCCTCACTCGTTACGGTAACGTAATGGCTTCACGAGGTTCGGTAATACCGTTGTTCATAAAGCAAATTAAAGACAAACAACCATTAACTATTACGGATCCAAAAATGACGCGATTTTTAATGTCACTGGACGATGCAGTGGAACTGGTTTTATTCGCTTTTGAAAATGGAAATACAGGCGATCTTTTTGTGAATAAAGCTCCTGCTGGAACTATAAAAGATTTGGCGCAAGCACTAAAAGAACTTTATAAAAGCGATGCTGAAATAAAAATTATTGGTACGCGTCATGGAGAAAAACTTTATGAAACGCTGTGTACAAGAGAAGAAATGATAAAAGCTGAAGATATGGGTGACTTTTATAGAATCCCGGCAGATAATAGAGATTTAAACTACGCCCAATATTTTTCTGAGGGAGAAGTAGATGTAAGCACTATTGAAGATTATCATAGCCACAATACGGAAAGACTAAATGTTGAAGGAATGAAAAAACTTATTGAAAAATTGGACATTATTAAAAGTGATATAAAGTAAAAACAATCTTGACTACTAAAAATCCTCAAATTATTGAAGGCGATATATTTTCAGATAATCGCGGAATTCTTAGCTTTATTAATGATTTTGATTTGGGAGCAATTAAACGGATGTATTATACAACTAATGCCAATATTGACATAATTCGAGCTTGGCAGGCACATAAAATAGAAAGCCGCTGGTTTTTGTGTACAAATGGAACTTTTAAAGTAAAATTAGTGAAAGTGGAAGATTGGGATTTGCCAAAGGCATCAACTGAAATATATGAATTTGATTTAAATTCTGAAAAACCGGAAGTGCTATTAATTCCACCCGGTTTTGCCAACGGATTTAAAGCGGAAAGCGAAAATGCACGGCTTATGATATTTTCAGATTATTATTTAAATGAAATAGTAGATAATTATAAATTCGATTTTAAAAATTTTAAAGAGTGGGAGTAATGATACGAGTAGGAATTACGGGTCAATCTGGCTTTATGGGAATGCATTTATATAACTTCTTGGGTACGAAACCCGAAGAAATTAAACTAGTTTCGTTTAAAAAGGATTTTTTTGAAAATCCTGAAATGTTACAGAAGTTCGTTTCAAATTGTGATGTTGTTGTTCATTTGGCCGCCATGAATAGGCACGATGATTCAAATGTTATATATAACACAAATGTAAATTTAGTAAATAAGTTAATAAGCGCCTGCACTGCTGCAAATGTTACTCCGAAAATTATTTTTTCATCTTCTACTCAGGAAGAGAAAGACAATTTGTATGGTAATTCAAAAAAAGAAGGTAGAATGGCATTCGAAAGTTGGTCAGCAAAAAATAGCGCTACAGTTGTTTCATGTATAATTCCCAATGTTTTTGGACCTTTTGGTAAGCCTAATTATAACTCGGTTGTGGCTACATTTTGTTATAAATTGATAAATAATGACCAGCCAAAAATTATACAAGATGGTGAGGTTAAGCTTATTTATATTAATGAACTTTCAGAAATATTTTACAATCATATAGTTTCTACCAAAACTGGAATAATTATAGATGAAATACAAAGTACGGCATCAAAAAAAGTTTCGGAAATTCTTCAATTGTTAGAAGGTTATAAAAAGAATTATCAAGAAAGTGGAGTTGTTCCAGACCTTTCAGATAATTTTGAAAAAAGTCTTTTCAATACATACACATCTTTTCTTCCAAAAGATTATTTTCCACGCAAATTCATCAAACACACGGACAATCGTGGTGCTTTTGTGGAAATTATGAGAGCCAATACAGCAGGACAAACTTCATTTTCAACTACGGTGCCTGGCATTACACGTGGTAATCATTACCATACCAGAAAAGTTGAGCGGTTTGCGGTGATAAGCGGCAAAGCATCAATCAAACTTAGAAAAATTAACACCGCAGAAGTTTTTGAATATATTTTAAACGGAAACCAACCCGCTTATGTTGATATGCCAATTTGGTACACCCATAACATTACGAATATTGGTGATACAGAGTTGATAACGCTCTTTTGGATTAATGAACCCTATGATGAAAGCGACGCAGATACGTATTTTGAGAAGGTGTAATTACAAAATTTCAGTTTGTGGGTAGTTGAAGAACTTGAAATCCGAAATTATAATCAACTCACATATTGATTTTAATTTAGCCAACAGTTAGTCTAACTAGGGAATGATTAAAAGCATAACGTTTTTTGCTTATTTATCAGAACGGTTTATTATTAATATTTAAAACCCTAATTTCGCAGGCGTTTAAAGAAATTTCAATTAAATGAAAAAACTAAAAGTAGTAACAGTAGTTGGAACACGCCCAGAGATAATAAGGCTTGCGTGCGTAATGCAAGCATTGGATGCAAATGACGCTATTGAACATATTTTGGTACATACCGGTCAAAATTACGATTATGAACTAAATGGAATTTTTTTTGATGATCTTGAAATACGCAAACCGGACTATTTTCTTGAAGCGGCTGGAAAAAATGCAACTGAAACAGTTGGTAATATTCTAATAAAAATAGACCCTGTGCTTGAAAAGGAAAATCCCGATGCCTTTTTGGTTTTGGGAGATACAAATAGCTGTCTATGTGCAATTCCTGCAAAAAAACGCCAAATTCCAATCTTTCATATGGAAGCTGGAAATCGTTGTTTTGACCAAAGAGTGCCTGAGGAAACAAATCGAAAAATTGTAGATCACGTAAGCGATGTGAATTTAACTTACAGCAGCATTGCGAGAGAATATTTACTTCGTGAAGGATTGCCAGCCGATAGGATTATAAAAACGGGAAGTCCTATGTTTGAGGTTCTTACCAAGTTTAGAAATAAAATTGAAGCAAGCACAGTTCTTTCAAAACTAAATCTAGAAAAGAACAAATTTTTCGTTGTGTCCTCACATAGGGAAGAAAATATAAGCAATCCGAAAAACTTTGAAGGCTTAATTACTTCGTTAAATCAAATAGCAGAAAAATATGATTATCCTATAATAGTTTCTACCCACCCAAGAACTAAAAACATGTTGGACTCCAAAAAGATGGAAGTTCATAAAAATATTAAATTTCTCAAACCACTTGGTTTTTCAGATTATAATGCACTTCAAATGCACAGTTTTGCCGTATTGTCCGATAGTGGTACTATTTCCGAAGAGTCTTCAATATTAAATTTTCACGCGCTCAATATTCGCGATGCGCACGAAAGGCCAGAAGCAATGGAGGAGGCATCGGTTATGATGGTGGGCATGAATCCGGAGCGCATTATGCAAGCTTTGGCAGCGTTATCAAAACAAAAAAGAAGTCCCGAGCGTAATTTCCGACCAGTATATGATTACAGTATGCCAAATGTTTCAGAAAAAGTGGTGCGGATTATTCTGTCGTATGTGGATTACGTAAATAGGGTCGTTTGGAGTAAGAATATTTCTTAAAATAAAATAATGCGATTACTTTTTTTGACAATGGTAAAAATAGATTCTTTGGAAACGAGAGGTATCTATACTGACCTTTTAAATAAATTTAAAGAGGAAGGTCATGAAATAGTAATTGTATCGCCCACACAAAGGAGAAATAAAGAAAGAACTTCACAAATAGAAAAAAACGGCGTTACTTTCATAAAGGTAAAAACGCTAAATGTCGAAAAAACCAATATAATTGAAAAAGGTTTCGGACAACTCTCCATAGAAAGATTATATTTAAGTGCCATAAAAAAATATTGTAAAAATATAAAGTTTGATTTGGTGCTTTATTCCACACCACCAATCACATTTTCCAAAGCAATCAGTTATATTAAGAAACGGGATGGCGCTTACAGTTATTTATTACTTAAAGATATATTTCCGCAAAATGCGGTTGATCTTAAAATGATGAAAGCGGGTGGATTCCTCCACAAATTTTTTCTGAAAAAAGAACGAAAACTTTATGAGATATCAGATACAATTGGATGTATGTCTCCAGCAAATGTAGATTATGTCCTTAAACATAATCCCTATATATCCAGTAAAAAGGTTGAAGAAAACCCAAATACAATCGTACCAATAAAATTACTTCAGACTGAAGCTGAAAAAAAATCAATCCGTAAAAAATATAACCTTCCACTGGACAAAAAAATATTTGTTTACGGCGGAAATCTAGGCGCACCGCAAGGAGTAGATTTTTTAATAAAAACCATAGAAAACGCTAAATATTTGGAGTGTTATTTCTTAATAGTCGGTTCAGGAACAAAGTTTGTAATAATTGAAAATTGGTTTGAAAGAAATAAACCAACTAATGCCAAGTTACTTTCAGCTATTCCAAAAGAGGATTATGATACATTGCTGCAAAGCTGTGATTTTGGAATGATTTTTCTACATCCAGATTTTACGATACCAAATTTTCCTTCACGACTTTTATCTTATCTAGAAATGGAATTGCCTATTATAGCGGCAACTGATATAAGTACAGATATTGGAAAAATTATAGAATCACATAATTGTGGTTACTGGGCACGATCTGGTGACATTTTACAACAGATTAAAAACATTACATCACTTTTAAAAATGCAACCAGCTGAACTGGCTAATATGAAGACCAATGCGAACAAGTTGTTGCAGTCCCAGTACACTATCCACATTTCGTACGATGCAATATTGGCAAGATTAAACACAAAAAAGAGTTAATCCAATCTCGTATTTCTCAATATTACTAACTTCCCAAATAAAAGAAAAATGCACAATTATGTTAAAATTTTTACTTAGTTTTGCCACCTCAAATAAAAGAAGAGCTTAGTTCATGTATGGCCAAATCATTAAACCATTTATAGATAGGGTTTTTGCAATTTGTTTTTTAATTTTTGCGAGTCCAATTATTGCAGTTGTTCTTATAGGGTTGTACGGCACCAATAAGGGGCACGTATTTTTCTTTCAGCGAAGGCCTGGAAAAAATGAAAAAATTTTTAAAATTGTGAAGTTCAAGACCATGACAGATGAGCGCGATGGCAATGACGAGCTTTTGGCAGACGAGAAAAGATTGACACGTTTTGGAAAGTTTGTAAGGGCAACATCGCTTGATGAATTACCACAGTTGTTTAATGTGTTGAAAGGCGACATGAGTCTTGTGGGGCCAAGACCCTTAATGCCACAATATTTACCGCTTTACAATTTAGAACAAAAAAAAAGACACCTTGTAAAACCTGGTATTACAGGCTGGGCACAGGTAAATGGACGCAACGCAATAAGTTGGGAAAAGAAATTGGCTTATGACGTTTGGTATGTAGCCCACCAATCGTTCGTATTGGATTTTAAAATTTTATTGAAAACAATTCAAAAGGTACTTTTCAGGGAAGATATAAATACAGAAGGAGTTGCAACCACAATACCATTTAAAGGAAACGAATAGTATGAAGAAGATTGCAATAATTGGTGCTTCTGGATTGGGCAAGGAGATTTGGTCCATTATTCACGCAATTAATAATGTGGCTCCAACTTGGGAAATTGTAGGTTTTTATGATGATATTTTCACGGAAAAATTCCACGTATATCAAAACACTTTTTGTTTGGGAAAAGTGGATACACTACTTACAACCACTGAACCAATTGATATTGTTTTCGCCATTTCGGATAGAAAAATAGTAAACAAAATAGTTCAGAAATTTCATAAAAACGCCAATTTATCCTTTCCAAACATTATCCATCCAAATAATATAATTAATCCGATATTTTCATTTGGAATTGGAAACGTTATTGCCATTGAAACGAATATTTCCTGTGATGTAGCTATTGGTAATTTCAACTTTTTAAACGGTGGAATTGGAATAGGTCATGATGTTACATTAGGTAATTTTAATAGTATTATGCCAAGAGTTCAAATTGCCGGTAATGTTGATATTGGTAATTTTAATACATTAGGGATGGGTGCCGCCGTTTTGCAGGGAAAAAGCATTGGAAATAATAATGAAATTCTTTCCTTTACATTTTTAACAAAAAGTATTAAGGACAATAGAAAATATTTCGGTATTCCCGGAAAAAGAATAGATGTATAATTAAATATTTAAGTAGATTAAAATGGAAAAATTTATTAAAAACTTTGCAGACCAGTTTGATGAAACAGACCCTTCTGAAATTACTGCACAAACTAAATTTAGGGATTTGGACGAATGGGATTCTATGATTGCGCTTTCCATTATTGCGATGGTGGATGAGGAATATGAAGTTACTATTAATGGTGAGGATATAAAAGGAGCTTCAACTGTTGAAGACCTTTACAAAGCTGTCAATTCAAAATAATGGCAACATTAAAAGTAAATAATGTTGCGGTCTCCGCTATTGTTTCTTGCGCTCCAAAAAATTATAAGGATAATTTAGACGATCCTTTAATTGATAAAGTGCAAGGTCAAAAGATAGTAGATGCAACAGGAATAAGATATCGACATATTTCTTTAGAACATACTACATCAGACCTTTGTTTTGAAGCTGCAAAGAATATATTGGATAATCAAGATATTGATAAAACAGAAATTGAATACTTATTTTTTGTTACACAAACTGCTGACTACCAGTTGCCTGCAACAGGGATAATACTTCAAGATCGGCTAGGATTACCGCAAACAACAATGGCATTGGATATTAGCTTAGGTTGCTCTGGTTATGTTTACGGAATGTCCGTCATTGCTACCATGTTGGAGAAATCTTCAAAACCGAATGCAAAGGCTTTACTATTGGTAGGTGATGTAAGTTCTGCTCAATGTAATCCAAGAGACCTTAGCACTTACCCATTATTTGGGGATGCAGGCACGGCTACTTTGTTAGTTAAAAAGAAAGATGCGGTTATGGATTTTTCATTGCATAGTGACGGAAAAGGAGCTAATGCGATTATTATTGAAGATGGTGGAGCACGAAATCCATTAAATTTACAATCTGATGAAGAGATTTCGCAGGATGGGGTCAATATTTATAGAAAAAGAGATTTGTATCTAAACGGAATGGATGTCTTTTCATTTGGAATTACAAAAGTGCCAAAAGCTATCACAACTTTTTATGAAGAAATTGCACTCGACCCTGCTGATATAGATTATTTCTTATTCCACCAAGCAAATATGTTTATGAACGAAAAAATTCGAAAAAAACTGAAGCTTGAAGAAGAAAAAGTTCCCTACTCGCTTTATGAATTCGGTAATGTAAGCTCTGCGACCATTCCCATTACGATTACCACGGAATTATCTGGTAAAATAAATTCGAAAAAAAATATTTTAGCATGCGGCTTTGGGGTCGGTCTTTCTTGGGGAATAGGTACTTTCAGCATCGATGAAACTACCTATTTAAACCATATTGACATTTAATAATATGAACAATCCTTTTTCTTTAGAAAATAAAACCATTCTTATAACGGGTGCGTCTTCCGGAATTGGCAGGGCTACGGCAATTGCTTGTTCAGAATTAGATGCAACTATTATTGCATTGGGCAGAAATAAAGAAAGATTAACAGAAACATTAAACAAACTAAAAGCTGGCAATCATCAAATATTTTGCTTCGATTTAAATAATCAAGATGAAATTACAGACTTTATTAATGGTCTAACAACAATTGATGGATTTGTAAATTCGGCTGGTATAGTTGATGTTCAATTATTTAATTTTCTCAAAGAAGAGTCCCTTCAGAAAATGATGCAGACAAATTTTTTTAACCCCATCCATTTTCTTCAGTTATTGTTAAAGAAAAAAAAGATGAACAAAGGTGGTTCCATAGTTTTTTTATCATCTATTGGCGGCCCAGTAACAACTTCTTTGGGTTTAACTTCTTATGCCGCATCAAAAGGGGCGATAAACGCAGCAGCAAAAACTATGGCCTTGGAATATGCATCAAAAAATATTCGTGTTAATACCGTAATGCCAGGTATGATTAAGACTGAAATGATTGAAGATTCGGTTTTTTCAGAAGATTCAGTAAAAGAAGATATGGCAAAATATCCTTTAGGCTATGGTAGCCCTGTAGATGTCGCGAATGCTGTAATTTTTTTATTGAGTGATGCAAGCAGCTGGATTACAGGTATAAATTTGAAACTAGACGGAGGCGTTACCTTAACTTAATAGTATGAACAATCCTTTTTCATTAGAAAACAAGAAAATATTAATTACGGGGGCTTCTTCCGGTATTGGTAAAGAAACTGCCATACAATGCGCTAAAATGGGCGCAACAATTATTGCTCTTGGCAGGAATAAACCGCGTTTGGAAAATACGTTGAAATCACTTTCAGGAGAAGGTCACAGTATGTTCTCACTTGATTTGAATGATAGTGATGCTGTAACTAATTTTGTAGCTGAAATAGAAAATATTGACGGCATAGTAAATTCGGCAGGAGTTATAGATACTCAACTTTTTAACTTTTTAAAGGAAGATAGTTTTCAGCAATTATTGAATACAAATTTAGTTGCACCTATAATGCTCATTCAAAAATTAGTAAAAAATAAAAAAATTAATAAAGGAGGTTCTATTGTATTTATTTCATCTATTGGTGGCCCTAAAATTACTTCTTTGGGACTTTCATCTTACGCTGCTTCCAAAGGAGCTATTAATGCTATAGCCAAAACAATGGCGTTAGAACTTTCATCAAAACAAATTAGGGTAAATTGTATTATGCCAGGAATGGTACGTACTGAGCTCTTGGATGAAACAGCATTTTCGGCAGAAGATTTCCAAAAAGATGAAGAAAAATATCCTTTTGGTTATGGTAAATCACAAGATGTTGCTTTTGCAGCGATTTATTTGCTTTCCGAAGGTAGCAAATGGGTAACTGGCACCAATTTAAAGCTGGATGGTGGATTTACCTTACGATGAAAAAAACATACCTTAATCATATCTCCTATTATCTTCCCGAAAAGGTACTCACTAACGCAGATTTAAACCGTGAATTTCCAGACTGGTCTGTCGAAAAAATAGCAAGCAAGATTGGCATTAACGAGCGCCATATTGCCGCTGAAGGCGAATTTTCATCAGATATGGCTATTAAGGCCGCAAATATTTTGTTTGAAGAATACCCAATAAAAAGGGAGGAGATTGATTTTTTATTATTCTGTACGCAAAGCCCAGATTATTTTTTACCAACCACAGCTTGTATTCTGCAAGAACGATTAAACCTTCCAACTAATATTGGTGCTTTCGATTTTAATTTAGGCTGTTCAGGTTTTATATATGGCCTTGCAACAGCAAAAGGATTTATAGCTGCCGGAATTGCGAAAAATATATTATTAATATGCGCAGAAACTTACAGCAAATTTATTAATGAGAACGATAAAGGAAACCGAACCATATTCGGTGACGCCGCTTCAGCAAGTATTATTTCTGATAAAAATGAAGGCTACGCTGCAGAAATTTTGGATTTTGAGTTAGGAACTGATGGCAAGGGAGCTGAGAAACTAATTGTAAAAGGAGGCGGAATGCGCTATCGTAATCTAAAAGCTGAAACATTTAAAGACAATTACGGGAATGAAA
Organism: Aequorivita sp.; assembly: GCA_965219125.1. Lineage (GTDB taxonomy): Bacteria > Bacteroidota > Bacteroidia > Flavobacteriales > Flavobacteriaceae > JBBSOK01. Next base: position 659,643 of record CBDCMO010000002.1, on the reverse strand, counting down.
CTACGTCCAATAATCTAACAATGGATGGCCCTGCCATATTTAATTTCACAGCTAAAAGCATTCCCGGCTTGGTTCAAGATACCCTTCAAAAAAATGAAATGGAACAAGAAAACATTCAGCACTTCATTTTTCACCAAGCAAACTTATATATGCTGAACCACTTACGAAAAAAAATAAAAATTACTCCGGAAAAATTCCCTACTAGAATGGATTTTTGCGGCAATACGGTCTCCTCCACGATACAGATTGTTATTGCTGAAATGATGAAGGAAAAAAGTATCAAAAAAGGAGAATGCGCATTACTGGCAGGCTTTGGTGTTGGTTATTCTTGGGGTGGAACTATATTAAAATTTTAAAAATGAACGACAAAATATGGCTCTCATCTCCACATATGGGCGGCAATGAGCAAAAATATATTAACGAAGCATTTGATACCAACTGGATAGCTCCATTGGGTGCCAATGTGAACGGTTTTGAAAAAGATTTAGAAAAATATCTTGGTAAGGACAGTCACGTGGCCTGTGTGAGTAGTGGAACAGCAGCTATCCATCTGGCACTGATTATTGCCGGTGTTACAAATGACGATGAGGTTATTTGCCAATCGTTTACATTTTGTGGCTCTGCAAATCCTATTATTTATTGTGGTGCAACCCCAGTTTTTGTTGATAGTGAAAATGAAACCTGGAATATTTCTCCTCAATATTTAGAAGAAGCAATTATTAAAGGAATAGAAAGGGGTAAAAAACCAAAAGCGGCAATAATTGTACATTTATATGGTATGCCAGCAAAAATCAAGGAAATAGAGGAAATTTGTAAGAAATATGGCGTTTTTTTAATTGAGGACGCAGCAGAAGCCTTAGGTTCTTCATTTGATGGTGAAAAGTGCGGCACATTTGGTGATATTTCCATTCTTTCCTTTAACGGAAATAAAATTATTACTACCTCAAGTGGTGGCGCATTGGTTTGTAGAAATGCCAAACATAAACAAAAAGCAATTTTTTTGGCTACTCAAGCTAGAGATGACGCGCCGCATTACCAACATTCAAAAATTGGCTATAATTATAGAATGAGTAATATTGTAGCAGGAATAGGTAGAGGTCAGATGGAAATACTGGATAAACACGTAGGTCTTAGACAAAAAAACAATCAATTTTATCGTCGTATTTTTGCAAATATTGACGAGGTAAATCTGTTCCAAGAGCCTTCCAAAAGATTTGTAAGTAATCATTGGCTTTCTGCAATAACATTCAAAAGTGGTGATAAAAAACGTAACACAGATAATTTACGTATATATTTGCAAGAATTAAACATTGAAGCTCGGCCGCTTTGGAAACCAATGCATTTACAACCAGTGTTTAAGAAATCTATTTTTGTAGGAATTGATGTCGCATCGCAGCTTTTTGAAAAAGGATTATGCTTGCCGTCAGGTTCTAACTTAACCGAACAGGAATTAGATCGGATTGAAAGAGTAATATTAGATTATTTTAAGTAATATATCGTTTATATGAAAGTGAGAGAATGAAAGGAAAGATAAAAAATGCGATTAAGATTATTATGTCCTCAGAAGATAATAAATTGGATATACGCAATGTAAGATATGTTCCGCGTTGGATTGTTTTATGCATTGATATTTTACTGTTGTGTTTTTCTTTGTTATTCACAGTTTACATTTTACACGATTTAAATATTGTCTCCCTCACACAACTCGGAATTATTTCTCAAATTACGCTGGTTTTGGGTATTAACATTTTATTTATGTTAGTGTTTAAAACGTATGCAGGTCTTGTAAGACATTCATCATATATGGATGCTCTCAAAATATTTTTGGCATCTATAAGTACATATGTTATATTAACGGTTATTAATTATGTTGGTATATTATCGTTAGGTCAGCGTATTTTTTTAAATGCATCTCTAGTACTATATTTTTTCTTTTCATTTACTTTTTTATTTATATTCAGATTGGCTGTAAAGCAAGCTTATGAGTATGTGAAAATTATTAAACGTAGTGATAAATTTGATAACGCAGCTATATTAGGTTCGGGCGAAAATGCAATATCCGTAGCAGCTGCATTAGATATTGAGCATCCACAACGCTTTAGAATAATAGGGTTCGTGGTAAGTGAAAAAATAAATAAACGCCTTCGAATTGTAGGTAAACCTGTTTACAAATTGGATGGAAACATTGTTTCACGATTAAAGGCGAATGATATATCTGCTTTAATACTTGCAGATGACAAACTAACATCGAGAGCCAAGGTGAAAATTGTTGAAGATTGTTTAGAAAATGATATAAGGGTTTACAACTCACCTTTGGTAATAGATTGGAGCGATAAAACCTCAGTTACCAACCAAGTAAAAAGTCTAGAAATTGACGATATTTTAGAACGGGAACCAATAGTATTGCACAATGAAGAAAAGCGGCAACAACTTTCGGATAAAACAGTATTGGTAACAGGCGGCGCAGGTTCTATTGGTAGCGAAATTGTAAGGCAAATAATTAAGTATAATCCAAAACTTATACTTGTTTTGGACCAAGCGGAGACACCACTTCACAATCTACAACTCGAATTGGAGGAACAATATACTAAATTGAATATTAAATTTTTAATTTGTGATGTTGCCAATAGAAATAGACTTGCGGTTTTCTTCGAAAGATATAAAATAGATGCGATCTATCACGCCGCGGCTTACAAGCACGTTCCCTTAATGGAAGATAATTCGCCAGAGGCAATTATTACAAATATTTATGGCACAAAGAATTTGGCAGATTTAGCTGTTTTTTATAATGTACCTCATTTTGTAATGGTTTCCACAGATAAAGCGGTTAACCCGAGCAACGTGATGGGAGCGTCCAAGAGGGCAGCAGAAATGTATGTGCAATCCTTGAATTTTCAGGCGGCAAAAAATCATCCCAATAAAAACACGAAATTTATTACCACACGCTTTGGCAATGTTTTAGGAAGCAACGGTAGCGTTGTACCTTTATTTAAAAAGCAAATCGAAAAAGGTGGACCGATTACTATTACCCATCCTGATATTATTAGATATTTTATGACAATATCTGAGGCTTGCCAATTGGTTTTGGAAGCTGGAGCAATGGGTAACGGTGGCGAAATCTTTATCTTTGATATGGGCGAGCCTGTTAAAATAATGAACTTGGCCATAAAAATGATAAAGCTTGCGGGCTATGTACCCTATGAAGATATTGATATTAAAATTACCGGATTGAGACCTGGTGAAAAACTCTATGAAGAATTATTAAGCGACTCAAGCAAAACCTTACCTACTCACCATAAGAAAATAATGGTAAGTAAAGACATTATTGAAGACTACGACTTTGTTGAAAAGCAAATAAATAAAATTATAAAATCAGCACTTCGGTTGAAAGAAAAAGATGTAGTCGCTAAGTTAAAACTGCTAGTTCCAGAGTTTATTAGCAAAAACTCTGAATTCGAAATTTTAGATACAAATACGAGAGACTTTTTTACAAGTGGCGAAGATATAGAGACCTTTTCTTCCAAAAATCATTTATAATAATGCATATTCATTGGATTTACTGTTTCGTGGTAGCATTCCTCGCACCGTATCTGAATATCTTTTCGCAAAATTCTAATTTTGAAATAAAAAGTACATTAAAACTTTCCGCTTTAGCGTCGAAAAATGCCAATCCTTTTTGGTTTATTTCCAATGTTAATGGTTCAAAGGCAAAAGCTACTAATCTTTTGTTTGAGGGAGAATCTTTGGCTTCATATAATATAACAGAGACTTCTAAAATATCTGCTGGCGTCGGTTTTTTTCTTAGAGATGGCTTCCAAAACTCGTTACAGAGAAATCAAGTATTTTTAGAATACGAAAATAAATACTTCTTAATAGTATTAGGAAGCAAAAATCCAGAAGTGAAAAGAGATGGTTTGAGTGCTGTAAACGATAATTTTAGCATGTCCGGAAATGCAAGGGCGATACCTGGGATATTAATAGAAGCACCAAAGCCAATTCTTATTTTCAATAATATATACATAGATTATGGTTTGGGTAATTATTTTTTGAATGACGAAAGAGCAGTACATAATACCAACATTCATTATAAAAAGTTGGGGATACAATGGAAAATTGATTCCAAAAACACAATTTATGGTGGGATACAACATTATGCTCAATATAGCGGAACATCTAGCACTTTTGGAAAACAACCAAATTCCTTTAGAGATTATCTTGATGTATTTCTTGCACGACGTGCTTCAAACGGTACCGACAATGATATTCTAAATGCCTTGGGTAATCACTTGGGTTTTTATAATCTTAAATATAATTACCAATCAACATTTGGAGATCTTCAATTTTACCATCAGCACCCGTTTGAGGATGGCTCTGGTACTGCCCTAAAAAACTTTCCAGATGGTATTTGGGGTTTGTATTATAACGTAAATTCAGAAAACCAACATTTTATTAAATCTGTACTATTTGAATATATTCAAACAACATCGCAAAGTGGTGGTTTTAATACAACTAGTGGTGGTGATAATTATTTTAATAACGGTATTTATGAATCTGGGTGGACCTATGAAAAAAATACAATTGGGTTACCACTTTTGCAGGCTGCAACAAATGGGCGTGGTATTTATAATAATCGAATAAAGGCAATTCAATTTGGCGCAACTGCCCAATTGAAAAAATTTGAATTTAAGTCGAAATGGACGTTGGTGCAAAATTTTGGAACGTATGCCATTCCGTATACAGTGCGTGAAAATGCAATCTACTCTTATTTGGAAACAAGTTATAAAGCCGAAAAATTAGGAGTTTTCACGGTTAAAGCCGGATATGATTACAGCAATCTTGAGGTGGATAAATTTGGAGCTGGCGTATCTTACAGCTATTCGTTTTAAGGAAAAATTACAAACTTCAATTAATGGCCATTTTAGTACAAATATCAATTTTACCTGAAAAACAGGAAGATGCAAATTATGTGCTTGAACTGGCTTTAGAAAAAGCTAAACTCCGAAAAAACGATATTAAAGATTGGAGAATTAGAAAAAGGTCTATAGACGCTCGTAGAACACCAATCAAACTTAATCTTCAAATCGAACTTTGGAAAAGTGGTGAAAACCAAGCCCAAACACCTCCTTTTTCTCCTAAAGATGTAAGTGATAAACCAATAATAGCCATTATTGGCGCAGGTCCCGCAGGTTTGTTCGCCGCATTAAGAGCGATTGAAGCTGGCTTAAAACCAATTATATTCGAGCGCGGTAAAAATGTTCGTGATAGACGGCGGGATTTGGCAGAAATAAATAAGAATCACACTGTAAATCCAGAATCTAACTATTGTTTTGGAGAAGGCGGCGCAGGTACATATAGCGATGGTAAATTGTACACACGTAGCAAAAAGCGCGGCAATGTTTTAAAAGCGATGCAATGGTTTGTGAATTTTGGAGCTGATGAAGATATTTTGGTAAATGTGCACCCACATATAGGTACAAATAAATTACCGAAAATTATTGCCCAAATGCGCGAAACTATTGAGGAGAATGGGGGCGAAGTTCATTTTGACAGTAAGCTAACTGATTTGAAAATAGAAAACAACGAAATTAAATCAATCGAAATTAATGGGAATGATTGGCTAGATTTTGACAATATAATTTTGGCAACCGGCCATTCTGCACGGGATATTTTTTACTTGCTCCATTCAAAAAAAATAAAAATTGAGGCCAAGGCTTTCGCATTGGGCGTTCGGGTTGAACATACGCAACAATTAATAGATACAATTCAATACCATGGCGATGGTGAAAATCCGTATTTACCACCTGCAAGCTATGCGTTGGTTGAGCAAGTTGATGGGTTGGGAGTGTATAGTTTTTGTATGTGTCCCGGCGGTATTATTGCACCGTGCGCTACAGATACCGAGGAAGTTGTGACTAATGGATGGAGTCCAAGTAAACGTAATAATCCGTATGCGAATAGTGGGATTGTAGTAAGTTTAGAACCAGAAATATTACCAAATTATCAACCGAATGATCCGTTTGTATGTTTAAATTTTCAGAAGGAAGTGGAGCGGAATTGTTGGGAAGCAGCAGGCAAAACGCAAAAAGTACCAGCGCAAAGAATGATAGATTTTGTTGAAGGAAAAATTTCCGAAAATTTCCCAAAAACAAGTTACCAACCGGGAATTGTTTCTGTAGATTTAAACGAAATTCTACCAACATTAATTACAGAAAGACTTCGACAGGCTTTTGTTTTATTCGGAAAAAAAATGAAAGGTTATTATACAAATGACGCTGTTTTGCACGCTCCCGAAAGTAGGACTTCTTCACCGGTTTCAATTCCGCGAAATCCAGAAACGTTGGAGCATATTGAAATTAATGGTTTATATCCTTGTGGTGAAGGTGCGGGTTACGCTGGAGGTATAATCTCTGCAGCTATAGACGGGATAAATTGTGTTGATTCAATTTTGCTCAAAAAAGGAATTAGAGCTTAAATTGAAATAGCTCTTTTTACTAAAAATTCAAATTAAGTGTTGTATTCCATTCAGTTTTCCATTTAAATTTCAACAAAAAAAAGACCACCTTTCGGCAGTCTTTGTAAACTTATAAGATATTTTAATTTAATTTATTTCCACTAACTCTAATTCAAAAGTTAAGTCTTTTCCTGCAAGTGGATGGTTTGCATCAACAATGATAAAAGTATCTTTAACTTCCGAAATTCGAAGTGGTCTCTCTGTTCCGTCAGGATTATTAGCCATTAATCCCATTCCAACTTCGGGCTTGATTTCCGTAGGTAAATCTACATTCGGTATTTTTTGAAAAAGCGCTTTTTGAATTTCGCCGTAAGCTTCTTCCTTCGGAATTTTTATAGTTTTTTTCTCGTTTACCTTCATTTGTTGTAGTCCTTTTTCTAAACCGGGAATTATACTATTTTCTCCCAAGGTTATTTCTAAAGGTTCTCTGCTTAATGAACTATCAAATATTTGCCCATCTTCTAATTTACCCGTGTAATGTATTTTCACGGTTTCATTTCCTGTTACTTGATTCATTTGTTTTGTTTTTTCAATTAACTAATTTGTAAGTAGCCTAAAATATGGGTTTTGAAAAGGATATCCACAGAATTGGTGAAAAACATTGATAATTTAAGAAGAAATTAAAGAATTGAAAAATTCAATTATAGGTTGAGATTATCGCGATTTTACTTTCCGATTCAAAAAATGACTATTACTGATTTATAAAGGGTTTCAAGCTAACTTGTGACAGATTTGTGTCAAAAATAGACTAAAAACCTGCAATTATCAGTAAATATCGGAAAATTTAATTTATTCTTTCTGACTCTAAAACTTGTTTGGATATTACAATTTTCTTGTAGAATTTTTCATTGATTGTAATATTACACTCTACATTAATTTTAGATAAGTCAAAAACAGAATATCCATTACTACAAATTATTGCTGTTTGTTTTGATAAATTTGGTTGCATCACTTCTCTCATAACTTTATCTTGTAGATATTCAATTTCATTACATAATTCCTCATTATTATAAATGAATTGACATTGTATTCTTATATTATCCTTAATAGTTATATCTGAAATGTTTTTGGCCTTTATAATTACTGTTGGTCTGTAAACAGAATTATATGAATTACTATTTGAAAAACTATAAAATCCTGTTTTAATACTTGATATTTCAATCTGTTCCATTAAAGTTTTGATTGTATTTCCGTTATCATCAAAGTTTTGTTCATCTACAATCTCACCATTTTCATAAATTAATTCTCTAATTTTAGTTCCTTCCTCTGAATAACTTATTGATTTTCCGTTTGGTATTCCATTTACAAAATTTCTTTTCTCTTGAAGATTTTGATTTTTATGATACCATTTAGCTATACCATAAATAGAACCATTTTTATATTCACATTCAAACTGCTTATTACCATTTTCATAGTAAGCTGATCTATTTATAATTTTTCCATTTTTTAATTCATCAATGACTTTTAATCTTACATAATTATTACTTTCATTATCATAATATATAAGACTTCCATTTGCCAGTTTATCACTGCTATTTAAGACATACGTTTTCGTTAATTCATCATAAGTCACTTCTTCCTTTGACAGTTTATTTGTACATGAAATAAACACGAAAATAAATAATGTTGAGATAAAGACTTTTTTCATAAGTATCTGTTTTTATTCGCCTTGCCTACTAATACCTTAAAAGTTACAAGATTTATCCAACAAATATATTCAAAAATCTTATTTGCTAATCATATATGATTAGATAAATCATTAATGATTAGGGGACTTTTACAGAAACCTAATTCTGTATATGATTTGATTGGTATTCGTGATGAAAAATATTTGAAGAAATTTGGCAAGAATCTTAAAAAACTAAGGGAGTGCAAAAATATGTCGCAAGAAGAACTTGCATTTACTGCTGATGTTTCTTTGCCACAAATTACACGAATTGAAAGAGGTGTTGTTAATACAACAATATGCACAGTTAATGCTTTAGCTAAAGCGTTAAAAGTGCCAACTGCTGAAATGTTTGAATTTTAAACGAGATGAATTTTCTATTTTTCGACATTTTCTAATAAAACTTGATACAGTTTGTATCTCCAAAAATCTAAAGATGAAATATGGTCATCTTCAATCAACAAATCTATTTTATTGAACAAATCTGCTAAATCAAAAATAGTTTTTACTTTATTTGAAAGCATATTTTTAATTTGACTTTTATACATCTTATTAAATTCAACATTTCTACTATGATGAATTTTTTGAACTAAATGTTCTCTAAATAAATCTGGTTTTGATAAAATTTTAATAGTCTTTGCGTCTTCAATAGTATCTGTTATAAAACTATCGATACTCTCGTTAAGACTATTCAACTTATCTTTAAATGTAGATACATTTACACTATGTGTAAAAGAAAGTATTGTCGATTTAGTTTCTTCTGGTTTAACATAGATTTCAGACTTTCCAATAAAAACAGTAAATATCCCATTAAATTTCACGGCATCTCTTCTTATTTCATCGTTTACTAACTCTAAAGCAAATCCAATTTCCGTATCTGATGAAATTTTTTTTGATGTATTACTCTTAAATATTACTTTCAAATCTGATTCAGAAAAGGTGTAACCATCAACGTAATATGACTGAGATTTATACTTTATCAACTTATGTAATTCCATTAATGCGATAAATAAAGAAAGTTTTAGGTTATAATCTTTATAGTTATCTACGGAAGTAATACCTCTAACAAAAATTTTTCCATCTTCTCTTATCAGAAGCCTGAATTTTTTTGACTTTTTATTTTTTTTATTTTTCTCATTCAGCATATCAAGATTTGCATCAATAATGTCTGTGTAATTATTCTTTTTACAATAATCTAAATACTTATCAATTTGGTACATATCATTTAGATATTCAGACTTAACAGAATAAACAGATTCTGCATAAATCATATCTTTTTTAGCTGTCCTTAAAATTGATTCATTCTGTAATTTGGAAAGTTCAAGTATTATTTGGTTTTCATCTGTAAATTTAGCAAGAGACACATTGCTTAGTTCAGAATCTACATCAACTTTTTTGCATTCTTCATCAGATTTTATAAGTAGGTTTACCAAATTATTTGCCCCTTTAATCTCAATAAATTCATCCTCTACATTTTGAACATTGAAAGCTGAATAAATCTCGTCATAATATTCAGAGCCTTTTATTAATTTCAAGGCATCTTTTACTCTTATTCCATCATCTAAAAAATCTTTATTTGATGATTTTAAACTAATTCTTTTTACTACACTCATTTTTTACTTTTTTAAAATTTAATGGCGCATACTGACCGCACACGCCATTCTAATTATGCATCAACTTATATCTTCAACAGGTGCATTAGGAGCATCTCGCTTTACGGCTTCTATACCATTCTCTCTTGCTTGTCGAGTAGTGTAATTTTCACTTTTACCGATAATTTCATTGTTGTTGGCTTTTAAATTGAAAGTGTAATTACTTATTCCATCCTTTCTCTGATAATTTCTATCATAAGGCGAATGAACTTTTACTGATGTAATACCATTTTGGCAATTTTGTTTTGTTGTGTAGCCTTCACTTGCTAAAATAATTTCACCATTTCCAGCTTTTAGCCTAAAATAGTATTGAAAATTAGCGGTACTTTTGAAAATTTGAAATTTAGGATTTCCCATTATTTTATGTTTTAAAGTTATTTATTTTTGTGGCATTTTACCCCAATCTGTTTTTTAAATTCATTTTAATAAATTGTAATTTTATGTCATAGAATATTTTTTATTTGCTTTTCACTATCAGCAGAAAAACTTTGCCTAACACGAAATAGTGTTATTTTTTTTCTTTCCTAACTCCTTTGAATGGTTTGTTGTCAGAAGTTTTAACATCCATAAACCTACCCGTGTCTGAATCACGTTTTACCCAAGAATCTGTTTTTGGGTTATAAGTCTGTGAACGATCTCTTACAGCACCTTTTCTGGAATTATCCTTTGGTGGATTTGTCGCCATTTTTTAATATTTATATTCAACATTACTCTTTTAACTTTTCGACATAAAAGATTTGACGGAAATGAAATGCACTTCATAAGTATAAATGAAAAAGCGTGACATCATTATTTTTTCCTTAAATTGTCACGGATTTTTATTTATAATAGTGCAGATGCAATTAGAAGAATTAGAAGAAATATTATTAACCATTTCATACAAGGACGATAATAAGGAATCGTCTTCGGTGGCTTTCAATACTCTTTACAGAGGTTATAGTAAGTTACTTTCAGCTATCGTAAAAAGTAATTTAAAAAAAATGGGGATTTATAATGAACAACTTTATGAAGCTACTATCAACAATGTTTTTATTAAGGTATATGAAAACCCTTTATCCTTCGAAATACCACAAAATGCCAAAAACGATAATTGCTTTAAAGCCTGGCTATCCATTGTTGCCAGTAACGAGATAAAAACACTCATCAAAGAATACTATAACAAAGAAAAATCATTGGAAGTAGTAGATGATGAACCACTAATTGAAAGTGAAGATATAAATGAGGAATTAGCAGATAGTGTTAACAAGAAATTAATGATTGATGCTTTAAACACTTTAAGCGAAAGGGATAAGGCGATTATGTTTACTCTATATAATTATTATGAAGAAGGTAAAAAGACCCCTTCAAACGTCTTAAATGATTTATGCAAATTGCACGATACCACAAAATTAAATATTAGAAAAATAAAAGAAAGAAGCGAAAAGAAAATTATTGATTTTTTTGCGCAACATTCACAATTAAAACCTTTAAAAAATGTCAAATAAAAAATTAATTGATTTATTTAAGTCTAAAGGTTTACTGTTTCCTACAAACGAAGAAGAAATTGAAGAATTTGAAAATTCTGAAAATATCTTAAATGAAACTCCTTTAGATTGGCATAATCCATCAGCAATATTAGAAAGAGGTTATTTAAAACTTAATAACTTCAACTTAAACAATAGTACTGTTTCTTCTGATGATATTCAAAACTTATCAAGAGCTGCAAGAGAGGGTAAAGAAATTTCAGCAAAAGTTAGTAAAAAAATGTTAGAGGATAAAAATGCAAGTAAAAAAAAATAATTCATTTTTAAGTGATTTTGAAAAAGAGGAAATAGAAAATCTTGCAGAATTTATATCTTTAAGTTATTTCCAAAAAGGTCCTGTTGATGTTGAATTAATAGCTGAAAAAGAAAATATCACTTATTGCTATGGCAATTATGAAGAATCATACGATGGTTTACTAGAACACGAATATGGAAGTTTTCATATTTATATAAATATTGACAGATTAGAACACGCATATACAGAAAGAGCAAGATTTACATTTGCTCATGAGTTAGGACATTATTTTATTGATAGTCATAGAAACGCCTTATCAAAAGGGCTTATCAATAGCCATCCATCTTTTACAGGGTTTGTTTCAGATATAAAAATGGAACGTGAAGCAGATTATTTCGCTTCTTGCTTATTAATTCCTAAAAAATGGGTTAAAGACTATTGCTTCAAAAAATCATTTTCATTTAGAATTATTCAAGAACTATCTAAATTATTTCAAGTTAGTTTAACAGCTACTGCGATTAGGTTTGCTATTATAGGATGCCATCCAATAATGGTAGTTTATTCTCAAAATAACCAAATTAAATGGTATTGGAGTACTTCTGATTTTCCTTTTTGGACTTTAAAACACGGTAAAGAAAATGTTCCAATTGATACTGCGGTAGGCGAATATTTTTTAAATGGAACAAAATATGATTCTGCTGAAACTGTTTATGCTGATGATTGGTTTAACGTGAAATTTGAGGATGATTTTGATAGAATTTTTTACGAACATTGTGTTTATGGTTATGACAATTCAGTTATAAGCATACTTTGGGAGGATTAGACTTAATAATTACTGCTTTTCTTTCATTTTAAGAGCATAATCTTACTTTTCTATATATTTTATCATATCAAATTAATAGATTCAAGAATCAATGCGTTTTATTAATATTTTTCTTGATAGTAAAATATAATCTTCTCTTTTGAAAATCTGCAATCTACAGCTATAACAAAGTTAATTGATGAAGTTTCAAATATTATTTGCTGATGTGTATTATTTAGGTTCGTTTTTACTTTTTTCAATATTCCACCTATTTTTAAAATACTTTCACATTGATTAATGTTTTCTGCTTTGACTTTTCTTATTCTGAAAGTTAACTTATTTTTTATTGTTGAATTTGCAGAAAAATTAAGGCAGAACAACTCATTATTATTGTGAATTAATAAATGTGGCTTATGTATTATATGTTCAGATATATGTAGTGTATTTGGGTCTGTTTCGATACTCTTGCAGTACATTCCTATTATTTCATAATTTAAGTATTCATTTAAAAAGGTCTTTGCTGGTTTTAGTGTTTTCATTATATGTTTTTTTTTAATTGTTAACTTTCCATAAGGTTATCCCAAGTGTCTGAAAACTGTTGTATTAAATTTGGTTTTAATTTTTGTTCACCAAACTTTTCTATAACATCAGTCAAGCGTTTTTTTTGATAATTAAATTTCTGTCGATTGGTTTTGATTAAGTTTTTACGAAATATTTCACTTTGCCAATTGGAACAAAGTTCTTTTTCATAACCATTTAATTTTTGTTGTGGTATTATATTATCATACAACAATATTTCATTAAACCTTTCCAAAAGTTGATTTTTCAAAAACAGCAAATTTTTCTTATCCAAAAGACTATCAACTGTTCTAAAATTATAAGGTTCTAAAATTCGCTTTTTATGAACTTTAATTTCATATCTCAACAATTCATAGGGTAATTTATACTGCAATGATTTACTGTATAATTTTAGTTGATACTCTTGCAAAACACATCTTTTTCCTATACTTGTAAGATTATTCCCGTCCATATCCTGAAAAAATTTGTTTTTGTAATTCAAGGCTAAATCTGTAAGATTAAGAGCATTTAAAAAATCATCTAATAAAATATTCAAACCAAACTCAAAAGAGCGTAGAATTAGCTCGTTTGGTCGAGAATACAAAGTGTCTGAAAGTTCATATATCGCGCAAGCTAAATCAGAATATGTTAAGTTGTTAATATTTTCTTCGTACCAATATTTAGTTATACTTCCAGAAAACTCAACCCAATTGTTATATCCAACTTTAATTTTACAATTTGTTTTAGGGTCGTTGTGCCAAAAGTATTTTATTGTTTTTTGTGGTTTATAGACTATGGCTTCAACAAACTTTATATCATCACGTTCTAAAAACAAATTGTGGTTTTCTATTCTTCTAAATAATCTAATAAAATCTATCATTACAGGATATTTTTTAAAAGATTATCAGTCAACTTATTTGCAAGCTCATTATAGTCATCTTGACTCTCAATTCGACCATTTTCAATGAAATGCTGTAAATCAGATTTTTTAAACAGCATTACTTTTCCACTCGGTTTATATTTGGTAATAGAACCAGCTGACGTTATTTTATAAAAGGAACTTTTTGAAATTCCTAAAAATGCAGACGCTTCATCAGTATTCAGAAACTCCTTTTGTTGAATTCCTAAATTTTGAATCAAGTCTTTTAATTCGGCTATTTCTTTATGTAATGCGTCTAAACTCATAATATCTTGCTTATTGCTACTGCAAATGTTGTAAGATTATGAGCTCAATTTTCACTCTAATATTGGGATTAGAGTAGTATTTTTAAGAAGTATTGTAGGTAGTGGGTTTTAAAGCAAAATAATGGTTACTCTAATTTGGAATTATAGTAAGAGTTGCACAATAACTCTTTAACTCTCTTTTTATTGAAACAGATACAGGTTGATTATTTTGTGAATATTGTTCTTTACTTACATCTATAATTAATCCATTTTCATTCTTGAAAGTAAACATTAATGGAATGATGTCTTTAAAGTTGTTTCTATTGTACTTCAACTCTGCTTTCTTTTCTCTAAAAATTTTGAATAAATGATTGAGTTCATTTAAGTTTTTCTTCCAATGAATTTTTTTGTTATCAGGTTGAAATTCTTCTTGAAAGAACTTTACAAAATCCACAAAATTGATGTTATCAATAAATCCGTTCATTTCTAATGTTTCTTTAAACAGTCTAAGCAAATTTTCTTCGCCTTTATAATTCAAACCACGAATAATTGGTGGAATAAAGCTGTTTAAGAGTTCATCTAAGAAGCTATTATGAAAAAGATGTATTTCTTTATATCGCAAATCAAAAGCCTCTTTTTTAAGCGTTTCTATTTCTCTCAAATATTCTATGCTTTTAGGATTGTTATTCGATACTTTTCTTGTATCGATCGGAATATTGAATAATTGATTATCATATATTTCTTTCAGTAGTGAATCTAATTCGTCAGATTTTAAAAAACGTTTTAAATCATTGACTATGTTTACTTTTTTATCAAAAGTATTTTGCTCATATAAAAATGCTTTGGTTTGTTCAACCAATGCTACTTGTATGCTTTTTTGACTAATGAAACTCGCATTAATAATTCGTTTCGATGTATGTCTTGATGTATTTTTATCCATTTAACTAAATAGTAAAATTGTTAATCTTTTTTGTTATTGCTAAATTGCATTAATTCTGCTGCACTACGCATATCTTCATCCATTACTTTCGCATAAATCATTGTAGTTTTTAAGTCTTTATGTCCAAGCAATTTACTAACAACAGTAATCGCAACCCCTTTATGTAATAACATTGTTGCATAAGTATGTCTTGCACAATGAAAAGTAATTGTTTTAGATATTCCTGCTCTATGTACCCATTGTTGTAACTTAATATTCATCCAACTATTATAAATCAGATTTTTAAAAACTTTTTCTTCTAATCCACCTTGTTCTCCAAGCATTTCTCTTGCTTCATAAGTAATTGGATGATGTTGTAATCCTTTTGTTTTTTTTCTATGAAAATCTATATAGTTTTCATTGTTAGGATTTATTTTTAAATCTTTCCATTCCAAAGCTTTTATATCTGCAAATGACATTCCTGTTCTACAAGCAAATAAAAATGCTTTTTTAAGTATTTGAATATTACACTCTACTTTTTCTAATTTCAATACTTCTTCTTCCGTCAAATACGTTCTAATTGCTTTTTCAACTGTTGGTGCCTTTACATAATCCGCAAAGTCCGTATCAATTAGTCTGTCTCTAAAAGCATCGTGAATTGCGTGTTTAACAACATTAAAGTAGTTATTAGATGATGAGCTTTTTAATTTTTTACAGTCGGTTAAGAAATGTTTGAAACGTTCCAACCACTGAATATTCATATCTGAAAATTTTAAACCATCTGGATTAAACTCCTTTAAATGATTTAAAGAGGAAGTCCAAGTATCAGTATTTTTTCCAGTTTCGATTCTGTGATTTGTTAAATGTTCAAAGTATTGTACAAAATCTTTAATTTTACTTTTGGGAACTTTAATACCTAATTCGTTATTTTGAATCTTGATAGTTAATTGAGCAACATAGGTTTCTCTTAATTTCTTCGTTTTCTTATTGTGGTCTTTTTCAATCTTTGATTTTGGCTTATCGTATAAAAACATCTTTGTTCGTTCTCGCTTTCTTTTACCACTTACTGAAAAATCAACATAGATATTACTTTTTCCGCCCTTTGCAGGCCTTAAATAGGTTTTTACACTCATATTTCCGATTTTATTAAAAATTTACGACTACTTAATTTTTTAACCTCAACTTTATCATCATTTATCCAACGACTTAATGTTTTTCTACTAATGCCTTTTATTTCGCAAAAGTCTTTTGGAGTTATATAATTGGATTGATTTATTTTTTGAATTCTTATCAATTCATTTAAAGAAAAATGAATCTGATATAAAGATTCCGAATGTTGATGAAGTTGTTTTTTTACAAACTCTTCAAAATTAGATTCTATAATTGAATTCTCTTTTTTTCTTACTTTATATGCACGAGATGCACATTTTTGACTACAATACTTTGTTGTTCTTTTCTGTCCTATAAATTCTTTTCTACAAAACAGACATATTTTATTGTAATTCCTTATTGATGTCATATTAGAAAGACATAAGCATATTATTATTGGACATAAGCAGACAAAATTATTTTACTAAAAATCAAAACAATTTATTTTGGCACAAATTGACACAAATAGTATTATTGTGTCCAAATATACTCTATATATCTGACACAAAAAACGACTATATGAAAATAAATGAAAATATATCTGAGTTAAAGCATTGATTTACATTGCTTTTTGTTTCCGATGTTTTCCGATGATTAGTGTAGTTACTTTCCGATGCAAAAGTTAGCAAAAATATTACCCAACAATTCGTCATTGGTAACTTCGCCTGTTATTTCACCAAAGTGATAAAGTGCCTGTCTAATATCTATTGCCAACAAATCTCCACTTAAGTCTGCATTTATGCCGTCTTGCACTTTTGTAATTTCTTCCAAAGCTCTTAAAAGGGAATCATAATGCCTGCTGTTGGTAACAATAGTTTCATTATTCCGAAGTGCGCCGGTATTTACAAATTCCAGTAATTTGTTTTGAAGTTCTTCAACACCTTTGCCCGATCTAGCCGAAATAGTTTGAAGTTGGTAGTCTTTAGACGTTAGTATTTTTGAAAGTTCCGTAATTTCTTTATCGGAAAGCTTGTCAACTTTATTAGCAACTAGTACTAAATTTTTATGTGGAAATTGAGATTGAATTTTCGTGATTTCCTTAATGACACTGTAATATTCTTTCCCTTTGGGGAAGATGCCAGCGGTAGATGGGGACGCATCAAAAAGATAGATTACAACTTGTGCCGCTTCAATCTTTTCGAATGTTTTTTTAATTCCCAAGCCTTCAATAACATCAACCGTTTCCCGAATTCCTGCTGTGTCAATAAATCTAAAAGAAATTCCGCCTATTGTTATTTCATCTTCAATCGTATCTCGCGTAGTTCCTGCAATTTCTGACACTATGGCTCTATCTTCATTTAAAAGTGCATTCAATAAGGTAGATTTTCCAACATTTGGTTCGCCAACAATTGCTACGGGAATTCCATTTTTCAATACATTTCCAGTGGCGAAACTATCAATCAATCCTTTCAAAACGCCTGTGATTTTTGAAACCAGTTTTTGAAATTCATCTCTGTTTGCAAATTCTACATCTTCTTCTGCAAAATCCAGTTCCAATTCAATTAAAGAGGCAAAATTTAATAATTCTTGTCTCAGTTGATTTATTTCAGAAGAAAAGCCGCCCCGCATTTGTTGTATTGCAAGTTGGTGAGACGCCTCACTGTCGCTACTTATTAAATCTGCCACCGCTTCGGCTTGACTCAAATCCATCTTCGCATTGATAAAAGCGCGAAGTGTAAATTCCCCCGCTTGCGCCATTCTGCAACCGCTACGAAGACATAATTGTATAATTTCCTGTTGAATAAAACTACTACCGTGGCACGAAATTTCAACAACATTCTCGCCCGTATAACTATGTGGATTTTTAAAAACAGTGACAAGAACTTGATCCACAATTTTTTTACCATCTACAATATTTCCTAAATGTACGGTATGGCTTTTTTGATTTAATAGCTTTTTATTTGAAACTGAAATAAATAAAGCATTGGAAATAGTTATAGCCTCCGCACCCGAAAGTCGAATTACTGCGATAGCTCCAGTTCCGGCAGGGCTTGCCAATGCTACTATTGTGTCGTTAAAATTCAATTTATTTATATTTTTCTTTTTTCATCTTTAACGGTAAATGAGTATAGCCGAAGTTTTTTTTTCAATTTTATTTTTAAGTTTGTCATTAATCCTATGTCCCAATTTATAAGTCAATTGATAACTTTCGCCGTAATATACACATTCTGTTTAGGCCATTCATCTTCTGTTCGCGGCAGATTTGCAATTTTTTCAACTATATCCATTCCTTTTGTAACCTTTCCAAAAACCGTGTAATTCCCATTTAAATGTGCACTTGAAGTTTTTGGGCCAAGAAAGATGAAAAATTCAAAAGGCATCGTTTTTTTGTCAGGATTTTCACGATATTCTTTTGCTCCCGAAACGCTTCCATAAAAATGATCTCGGCTATTTATTTCGGCAGGAATTAAATAATTACTCCCAATTTTTGTGCGTGATTTTGGCACCGCAAAATCATCTGCATTTCCACCTTGAATTATAAAATCCGGAACAATGCGATGAAAATAAGTATTGTCAAAATATTTTTGCTTCACCAAATAGATAAAATTAGCGCGGTGCAACGGCGTGTCTTCGTATAATTCAATTTCAATATCACCTTGGTTTGTTGAAATTAAAACTTTGGTTTCCTTATTTTGCTTGCCGTATTCGGTTAAAAAAGAAACCACATTTTCATTTGTAATTATAGGATATTCTCTAGTTTCTGAAAGTGAATCTTCTCTATTTATTTTTGAAGAATCAACTGCTGTTTTAACAACTTTTTCTTCTTTTGAAACGGAAGACTTTTTATTATCTTCACAACTTGCGCAACATAAAATAAATGATAAAAACACTGAAAAATAAAGCTTCATAAATGAATTTTCTTGAATTTGAAAAACTGATAGCAAAGGTAGTTAAAATGGAATTGCCCGGCGAAACTGCACAACTTAAAATGGCGCCCATTGAAAGACTTTTAGAATTGAAAAACCAAGCAAAACTTTTTAAAGATTCCAAAAAAGCTGGAGTTTTGGTTCTCTTTTATCCCAGTGAAAATTCTGAAACAAATCTCATTCTTATTCTCAGAAAAACGTATAAAGGAGTTCATTCTGCCCAAGTTGGTTTTCCGGGCGGAAAATTTGAAGAGATAGATAAAGATATTGAAGAAACGGCGTTGCGAGAGACAGAAGAAGAAGTTGGTGTACCACGTGAAAGAATTGAAATTATTAAGAAACTAACTGAAATTTATATACCGCCCAGTAACTTTTTTGTGCAGCCTTTTATCGCAGTTACAAGGTTAAAACCAAAATTTATACAACAGGAAGATGAAGTTGAAGCTTTAATTGAAGTGAAATTAGAAGATCTATTAAATGACGAGTTTTTAGTCACAAAAACACTTACAACATCGTACGCTACAAATTTGGACGTTCCGGCTTTTAA
Source organism: Aequorivita sp. (assembly GCA_965219125.1). GTDB lineage: Bacteria > Bacteroidota > Bacteroidia > Flavobacteriales > Flavobacteriaceae > JBBSOK01. The sequence goes on along the minus strand of CBDCMO010000002.1, from coordinate 640,050 downwards.
TCTGAACGGACATATAGTTTGGGGCGCCACAGCTATGATGCTCAGCGAAGTACGCGAATTACTTAAAAATGTGCTGCTCAACCCAAATTAGTTATATTTGTAAGTCTTATTTTTTAAACATTACAATTACTTTTAAATAAATTTTTAAACTGATTTATGGCGTTTATAAAGAGAAATCCGTTTGGGCATATACTTTTCTTAAAGAGATGGCTTATCCGTGTTTTTGGTGCTTTAACGCACAGAAGATTTAAAGGCTTTAATGAACTTCAAATAGATGGAAGTGAAATTTTGCGTGGTCTACCCGAAAAAAATGTATTGTTTGTAAGCAACCACCAAACCTATTTTGCCGATGTTGTGGCAATGTTCCACGTTTTTAATGCAAGTTTAAGTGGGAGGGAAGACTCGCTTAAAAATATTGGTTATTTGTGGAATCCTAAATTGAACATTTATTTTGTGGCCGCAAAGGAAACTATGCAATCTGGTTTATTGCCTAAAATATTAGCTTATGGAGGCTCTGTAAGTATTGAGCGTACGTGGCGCGAAAAAGGAAAAGAAGTAAATAAACAAGTAAAAATGAGCGATGTAAGTAGCATCACAAAAGCATTGAATGATGGTTGGGTAATTACATTTCCGCAAGGCACAACAAAACCTTGGAAACCTATAAGACGCGGTACTGCTCATTTAATTAAACAGAATAAACCTATCGTTGTTCCAATTGTAATTGATGGTTTTAGGCGTTCGTTTGATAAAAAGGGAATTAGAATCAAGAAAAGAGGAATTCTCCAAACAATGGAAATTAAAAAACCACTGGAAATTGATTACGAAAACGATACAATGGACGCAATTGTTGAAAAAATTGAATATGCAATCGAGCAACATCCATCCTTTTTAAAAGTTTTGCCGCCGGAAACAATCCAAAGCGAAGAGGAATTGAACAAAGAAAGAGAATGGCGGTATTAATTCTTTTTTCAAATTTTTTGTTACAATTCAATTCTGTCTAACTCCATATAATTACGTTTTAATCGCTTCAATAAAATTCCATAGACTAATCTATAAAATAGAATCAAAATACCAATAAGTATTGCTCCAACTATTATTTGAGTAATAAAGAAGATGTTGGTAAAAGTATCGTGCGGAATTTTCGAATAACCTGCGTAATTCTCTGTCAAAATATTATAAAGTTGATCTTGTTGTGTGTAATAATATAAATTTATTCCTACCACTAAAAACAGTGCAAACCCAACATTATAAAACACAAAATACTTTACCGTTTTACGGGTTTTAAGAATATTGTTCATTAATTGTTTTATCGTATCGGTGACTTCAATTTTTTGATAATTCTTATAAAATAAATAGATGAAAACTGCAAAAACGCAGTAGTTGAAAATATTCAGCACCAAAAACAACGTGTGCAGACCCATTTCGTCATTCACCAATTTGCTGGATTCTGGCACAAAAAATGCCAGCAACGTCCAAAATAAAATCTCACCGATACTAATGTAAAAAATCCATTTCACAATAGATGAAGATTTTTTAAGCAACATTTTGTAAATATCGGAATACGACACTTTCGGGAGTTCTTGTTCCCGAGATTGCCACTGTTTTTTTAATAATTCTAATTCATCCATCTTTGACTACGGATTTAAAATAGTGCGTAATTTTTCTTTTATCCTGTTCATTTTTACTCTTGCGTTTACTTCGGTTATACCTAAAGTTTCTGAAATCTCCCTGTAATTTTTATCTTCCAAATAAAGAAAGACCAACGCTTTATCTATATCATTTAAATTTTTAATTGAGCTATACATCAGTTTTAATTGATCTTCAACCGTACTATCATATTCTTCAGCAGAAATCTTAAAACTTACTCCTTCAAAATCTTGCGTTGCAATGCGCCGTTTAGATTTGCGGTACATTGTGATAGCCGTATTAAGTGCTACACGATACATCCACGTACTAAATTTTGCCTCGCCGCGAAATTTTGGAAATGCCTTCCATAATTGAATGGTGATTTCTTGAAATAGGTCGTTATGCGAATCGTGATCGTGCGTATAAAGCCTACAGATTTTATGTACAATATTCTGGTTGGCTTCTAATTGACTTATAAAGTTATGTTCTAGCTCTTTTGTCAAGGTTATTGGTTGGTTAGGGTATTGGTAGCGATTTATGTAATTATGTTACAATGAAATTATTTTTATTTTTGGTGAAGATTGGATTGAAATACTGAAGCTATTTTGTGAATTTCATTAAAATTATAAACGTGAATGGATTACGAATTTTTAATCTTTTACATATGTAACCAATTCCATTTCAGCATTTTTGCCTCTCAATTTTTCGCTTCCAAAGGCAATTCGTTTTACGCCTTTTGGAAGTTTATAGCAAATGTCCCCAAATTGTTTAGAAGCTAAAATCTTTACATTTAATTCATTACAAGTTGCTTGTATTCGGGAAGATGTATTTAACACATCACCGGAAAATACAATCTCGCGCTTAATCTGCCCAATTTCTCCCACCATTACAGTACCATAATGATAGCCAACTTTAAATTCGGGCAATAATCCATATTTCCGCATATATCTGCGTTTTTTATATTTTAAAAGCTCATTCATACTATAATAACACTGTATTGCATTGCCGTGCCTTATTCCGTAATTCATTTTCCATGAAACCACAACTTCATCACCAACATATTGGTAAACTTCGCCTCTGGTTTGCACTATTGCCGGGGCAATATCCCTAAAAAAGTCTTTCAATAGATTAAAATATTTCTCTTCGCCAAGTTCTTCAGCTATACCGGTTGCATTTTTAATATCAGCAAACATAAAAATCCTGCGCTCATGTTTTGGATGAAAATAACGCCCAAGCAAGTAATCCGGAAAAACACCTGGACCATATTTGTCGTTCACCATCATAATAATCAATGTAAAAATTACAATGAAAAACCAAATAATAAAGTTTTTTACAAATAACCACGTTCCAAAAAAGTAACCGACATGCTCTATCACTTTTATAGCGTAAAATGGCAATCCAAACTCATCACTGTAAATATAGAATGAGCCAATTAAACTCACTAAAAATGCGGTGGCAATGTACGCTAATGAAATAAAGAATAGCGCTTTGCCAAAAGTATATTTTCGCAACCAACGCTCCATTAAGTTTACCGTAAATATCCCGCCGAAAATTCCTGCACAAACTGCGACCAGCATATTTGCTGTAAACGCCGACTTAAAATCGAATGATGAACTTAAAACGCCATTACTTTTTAGCGTATAAAATTCGTACATAAACATAATGTTCGAAATAACCGTCCACGCTACAAGAATCCAAAACGCTCGTTTGGCGTAATACCAAATTTGCCGTTGCGTGTATCTTTTAAAATTGGGTTTTTTCACGTATTAGGTTTTGTCGGTTGAAATAAAATATTGCAATTTCCGCAAATGTTAAGCAAGAAGCAAGCCGAAATAGACAGTATATCACACTTTTTTTAATGCATCGAAGTTACAATTTTTGTTGGATGAATTTTAAAAATTGAATAGATTGCTGTAAAGGCGAATCAAATTTAAATAATTTACAGTTGAAGGAATTAATTTTACAATTGAGAAATATTAATTTTCTGAAAATGAATCAAACATTGAAATTTGACTGAAATTACAACCAAACATTATAATGAAACTATTCAACAAATCTCATTTTCAGCTATTTCTGATTTTAAATTTGCTGTTTTTCATTCAATTTACAAATGCACAAACTATCATTTCTGGAATTGTGACCGAGCAAAACGGAAATCCAATTAATGGTGCAAATGTATATATTGAAGGTGGTTACGACGGCGCAACAACTGGAGAGAATGGTAAATTCAATTTTACAACAACGGAAACGGGACTTCAAACTTTAATCGTTTCATTTGTAAGTTTCGAAACTTTTATGATGGCGGCAAATGTTTCGCAGATGAGAGATATAAAAATAACTTTGAAGGATGATGTAAATTCATTAGACACGGTTGTAATTTCAGCGGGAAGTTTTTCGGCGGGAGATAATAGTAAAGTTTCAGTTTTAAAACCGTTGGACGTTGTAACCACCGCAAGTGCGTTGGGCGATTTTGTTGGAGCTTTGCAAACTTTGCCCGGCACAACAACCGTTGCTGAAGATGGTCGGCTTTTTGTGCGAGGCGGAGAGGCCGAAGAAACACAAATATTTATTGATGGTCTACGCGTTTTTAGTCCGTACACGCCAACAACCCAAAATACACCAACTCGCGGCAGATACAGCCCGTTTTTGTTTGATGGAATTACGTTTTCAACCGGCGGTTATTCGGCGGAATTTGGCCAAGCGCTTTCGTCGGTACTTTTGCTGAATACCATTGACGAACCCGACCAAGAAAAGACTGAAATTGCTTTAATGACGCTTGGTGTGGGTTTAGGAAATACGCAAAAATTCAAACCGAAAAATGAAAATTCTTGGAATCAGGGCAGTTCTATAAGTGTAAATGCTAGTTATATAAATTTGGCTCCTTACATTGCGATTTTTCCGGACAGAAATGATTTTCAAAAACCTTTCGAAACTTTTTCAGGCGAAACGGTCTATCGTCAAAAGATAAAAAATGGTCTTTTAAAAATTTACGCAGCTTTTGACACTTCTTCATTTCAATTAACGCAGGAAGATATTAACTTGCCCAAAGGTTTCAATTTTAAATTGAACAACAATAATTTTTATACAAATGCAAACTATTCCGCAGCAATTGGAAACGATTGGAATGTATTTGGTGGCGCAAGTTTTACCATTGGAAAAAATAAAATTGGATTGCAAGATGACAATTTAAACAACACTGAAAACTCAACCCATTTAAAAATTAAAGCGCGTAAAAGATTTAGTAATCGAGTAAAATTATCATTGGGCGCTGAGCAATTTTCTACCGATTTTAGTGAAACTTTCGAGACTGCGGATTTTGCTTCAACCTACGGATATTTGAATAATATTACAGCCGCTTATGCTGAAGCAGATTTTATATTTTCAAAAAAAATAGCTTTAAAAGCTGGAATTAGAGAGGAATATAGCGAACTTTTTAATCAGTTTACATTTTCACCACGTTTATCATTCGCTTACAAAACTGGAAAAAATAGTCAGGTTTCATTGGCGTACGGCGATTTTTATCAGCAACCAAATAGTGAAATATTAAAATTTTCGTCTAAACTTGAAGCGCAAAAAACACAACATTATATTCTAAATTATCAATATAGCGAGAACAATCGCATTTTAAGAGCAGAAGCATATTATAAGGATTATGCGAAATTGATAACATATCAAAATGAAATTCCTAGTTTTGATAGTAATTTTGACAACAATGGCAGTGGTTATGCCGCAGGATTGGATATATTTTGGCGCGATAACCAAAGTGTAAAGAATTTTGATTATTGGGTTAGTTATTCCTATCTAGACACCAAAAGAAAGTATGAAAATTATCCAACCGAGGCTACACCATCATTTGCGAATGCTCACAATATATCAATAGTTGGTAAATATTGGATAGAAGATTGGAAAAGCCAAATTGGTTTTAGTTATCAATATGCAAGTGGTCGAACCTATACAGATTTGAACGAGCAGGGATTTTTGAATAGCAAAACCAAAGATTACAATAGTGTTAGCTTTAATTGTGCGTATTTAATTAGTCAACAGAAAATTCTGTACTTTTCAGTAAATAATCCTTTCGGGCTTAAAAATATTAATGGGTACCAATATGCAAATACGGCAGATGTTAACGGCAATTTTAATCGGAGAAGTCTAAGACCAGCGGCAGACCAGTTTTTCTTCGTCGGTTTTTTCTGGACTATAAGTGAAAAAGGAACGGATAATCAACTTGATAATTTATAAAATTACTTCGGAATAAATTCAATTTTAAAATTAATTCAAATTAAAATAATTATGAAAAAAATAGTCATTTATATAGCAATCATTTTCTTAGGAAGTGGACTATATGCACAAGAAGAAAATGCTTCCGCAAACAATGAGCAGCTTACAAAATATCAACAAGGAATGCGAAAAGCATTTTCACTTTGGGAAGAAAACAAGCCGACGGAAGCAGCGAATATTTTTGAAAGAATTGCTGCAGCAGAACCAGAAAATTGGCTTCCTGCTTTTTATGTTTCGCAAATAAATGTGTTTGCAAGTTTTAATGAAAAGGACAAGGACAAAGTAAAGCTGGAATTGGATAAAGCGCTTACTTTTTTAAATGAGGCGAAAACGAGAAGTAAGGAAAATCCAGAAATTATGGTGTTGGAAGCGCAATATTACACAGCTTGGATTGTGCAGGACGGTATGCAATATGGAATGAAATACAGCCCGAAAGTGGCAGAATTATATCAAGCAGCCCTAAAGATTGCACCAGAAAATCCGCACGTTTTATTAGGAAAAACAGAATGGGATATTGGCTCGGCAAAATATTTTAATAAACCAACGGACATCTATTGTGCAGATTTGAAGCGAGCGGTTGCCTCATATGATACATTTAAGCCTGCAGGCGAATTTTACCCCCAAGGCGGAAAAGAATATGCTGAAAGCGTTTTGGCAGCAAATTGTAAAACTGAATGATTAGATTTTTAAAGGAAATAGGAAAAGCATTTTTTGTAGGCACATTAATTTTTTTAGTCTTAAAAATTATCGAGTTTTTGAATGGGCAACCTATTGAAACTGGCCAAAATCTGTTAATCAATTTTGGATATAACCAGCTATATTCGGTGGTTCTTTATATGGTCAACGTGCCTTTATTCACATATTTTACAAAAAAGTATAAAGGTGAACTTTACCAAATTAAGAATCTTATTAAGTCTTTTTTTGGTGCAATTGCCTCAACCGTTTGTGCGCTGTTGTTATTGCAGTTATTTGTTTCAATTTATATTGAAGGCGGAACTTTTGCAGAATTTATTGAAAATCAGCAACTTGATTATTATTATGTTTCGTTCACAATCGCGTTGGTTGTTAATTTAATTTTTTACATAGTTGCCTATTATAAATTTAAGAATGAAAATAAAGTACGAGAGCAAAAAATTATAGCTGGAACAGCTTCAGCAAAGTTTGATGCGCTCAAAAATCAGTTAGATCCACATTTTTTATTTAACAGTTTAAATGTGCTCACAAGTTTGATTGAAGAAAACCAAGAAGCCGCCGTTGGTTTTACAACCGCACTTTCAAAAGTTTACCGTTATGTTTTGGAGCAAAAAAACAAGGAATTGGTTACGGTGGCGGAAGAATTGGAATTTGCAAAACTCTATATATCATTATTAAAAATGCGCTTTGAAAACAGCATTAGTTTTACATATCCCGAAATACTAAAAAATCCGGAAGCCAAAGTTGTACCGCTTTCCCTTCAATTAATTTTGGAAAATGCCGTAAAACATAATCAAGTAACGCCGAGTAAACCATTAAACATCAACATTGAAGAAAATTTTGATTCCTTACTAATTTCGAATAATCTACAACCAAAACAGGTGGTTTCCGAAAGTACGGGCGTTGGTCTAAGGAATATTCGGCAACGCTATTATTTACTGACCAAGCAGACGGTAAATGCGAAAATTGAGAATAATAATTTTGTGATAGCTATTCCAACACTTCAATTTGAGCCGAAAATAGTTGTAACCCAGGATGGTTTTATTTCAGAAAAAAAATATAAGCAAGCAAAGAAAAAAGTTGAAAACATAAAAGCATTTTATATTCATTTTGCTATCTATTTATGTATGCTTCCTGTTTTTATATGTCTCAATTTTATAAGTGAAACTGGATTTCCGTGGGCAATATTCCCAATTTTTGGCTGGGGTTTTGGTGTTTCCGCGCACGCTTCAGAAGCGTTTGAATATAATCCATTATTCGGAAAAGCTTGGGAAGAGCGCAAGATCAAACAACTTATGGAAAAGGAAAAACAGTAATTTTACAGTTGGCGCGAGGAAATCTACAATTGAGTAAAGCGTTTTTGTTAAGCAATTTGATACAACTTAAATTTACGCTACAATAAAAAATTTAGAAATTATGCAAGAGCAATCGGGAACCAACAGATACAACAAAGCAAAAAAACGAGTTGCGGAGTTAAAGAAGTTTTATACCAGTTTAACAACCTATTTGATATTTATGGTTTTTTTGGCGGGTGTAAATTATTACACCAATCAATTTGAAGATATGTGGTTTTTGTGGGCAGCATTCGGTTGGGGAATTGGTATTTTCTTTCAAGCCCTAAAGATTTTTAATTTTGATCCAATATTCGGAAAAGATTGGGAAGAGCGAAAAGTCCAGCAATTTATGGATCGCGAGCGAAATAATGAGGATCCGTTGAAATTTTAATTTATGGTTTTTTCAGAAATAGATAGTAGGCGCAGAGCCGTTCAAAAAATGAAAACACTAAGGGCATTTTATCAGCATTTACTTGTTTTTATACTAATGAATGCCATAATTATTATTTACAATTGGAATATTTTTGGCGATGGCGCAACACAATTCCGCAGTTTGGGAACATATATTACGACCATTATTTGGGGAATCGGTTTGTTTTGGCATTTAATTTATGTGCTTATTTATTTCTTCTTTAAAAATAATTGGCTACAAAAATGGGAAGAGAAAAAAATTCGACAATTTATCGATAAGCAATAAAAGTATTTTTTCGAATTAATAAACAATTTTGAAATCCACCAAAATTTAATTGAATGAACGTAATTATAATTGAAGACGAACAAGCAGCAGCCCGCAGATTAAAACGTATGTTGGAAAAGATTGATTTGCAAGTTAGCCAAACGTTACATTCCGTTACAGATGCCGTAAATTGGTTTAAAACTAATAAACATCCAGATTTAATTTTTTTGGACATTCAATTAAGTGATGGTCTTTCATTTGAAATTTTTGAGCAAGTTGATGTAAAAAGTCCGGTAATTTTTACTACAGCTTTTGATGAATATGCTTTGCAAGCTTTTAAGTTGAACAGCATAGATTATTTGCTAAAACCTATAGATGCTGCCGAATTGGACAGATCCGTAATTAAGTATAGCAGTCTAAAACCAAATTTGCAAAACATTCAACTTAACTTCAACGATATTAAAAAACTTTTAAGCAATCCGCTTGAAAGGGAATATAAAAAACGCTTTACAACAAAAATCGGACAACATCTTAAAATGATTTCGGTTGATGAAATAGAATGTTTTTATTCTGAAAATAAGGGAACATATCTACACACAATTGAAGGTAGAGATTATTTGCTAGATTTAACGTTGGAACAATTGGAAAATGAGCTTTCGCCCGAAACCTTTTTCAGAACAAGCAGAAAATTCTATGTAAATATAAATGCGATAAAGGATATTATTTCATATACAAATTCAAGACTCGAATTAAAACTGAACAACTTTAAAGCTCAAGAAATTATAGTAGCGCGCGAACGCGTAAAGGATTTTAAAGTTTGGCTCGAGTAATTTGCGATGAGTTTTTTTATTTCTATTTGAAAATATAAATCATTTCCTAGCCATTTCCATTTTAATTTCAGCTTTGGGTTACTAAAAAAATTCTTCAAATATTAACGCGCTTTTTCTATCTTTAAAATCATCAAAAAAAAATGAAATGGCTACAAAAACTAAAAAGCGAAAGCGAAAATTCCCCAATATTTTAATTCCGAAGCAGAAACATCTCAATCAGATGCCAGGAGCAGTTACGTACACCGGCAAAAAAGATACGGCGATAACAAAAATTGAAATTATTGATTACAGCAAAGATCATTATACAAAAGTAGATACAGAAGATGTTGAAGAAGCTTTTAAATTTGAAGCTTCCGAACATGTTACATGGATTAATGTAAATGGCTTAAACAACACGCATATTATTGAAAGGCTGGGTGAATATTACGATTTGCACCCGCTGATACAAGAAGATATTGTTTCTACCAATCAGCGCCCAAAACTTGACGAATATGAGGATTATCTTTTTGTAGTCTTTAAAATGCTGTACTACAAAGAAACCGGAGATTTGGAAACGAACACGTAAGTATGGTTGTGGGAAAAAATTATCTTACCACATTTCAAGAATCTGAATCGGATGTTTTTGATAGCGTGAGGGATAGAATTGAAAACAGCAAAGGTAGAATTAGAACTAAAAGTGCGGATTATTTAATGTTTGCGTTGCTTGATGCGGTAGTTGATAATTACTTTTCGGTTATTGAAGTTTTGAGTGACAAAATTGAACAGCTTGAAGATTTGCTCTTTGAAGGTAAAGATGGTACAAGTAATGACATTACGCAAGATATTCAAGACCTCAAAAAGGAAATTCTTCGTATTCGTAGAGCAACTTTGCCATTACGCGAAGTTATAAACAGATTAGAAAAGAGTGGTTCAACTATAATCGAGCAGCAAACTTTAAATTATATTCAGGATTTATATGACCATATTATCCAAGTTAACGAAAGTGTTGAAGTGTATAGAGAAATGATTTGGGGACTTATGGATATGTATATGACGACTATAAGTAACCGAATGAATGAGGTAATGAAAGTGTTAACAATAATGGCATCTATTTTTATTCCGCTCACCTTTATGGCAGGGATTTATGGGATGAATTTTGACAATATTCCCGAGCTGCATATGAAGAATGGTTATTTCTATTTACTTGGCGCAATGGGATTAGTTTTTATAGCAATGATTTGGTATTTTAAACGTAAAAAGTGGCTTTAACAAAACGCAACGCTTGTAAAATTAAAAATTTATGTCAACTTATTTATCCGAATCTACTTTTCATTTTTTGAAGAAATTGAAAGAAAACAACAATCGCGAATGGATGCAGGAAAACAAGCCCGAATATGTTAAAGGTGAGCAATCATTTAAAAACTTGTATGCTGCAATTGAGGCTAATCTCAATAAAACCGATAAAATTGAAAAGATAAAAATATTCAGAATTAATAGAGATGTGCGTTTTAGTAAAGACAAAACACCTTACAATGTTCACAGAAGCGCAAGTTTTAGTAGGGCAGGTCTTAGCAATCGCGGTGGTTACTATCTAAGATTGGAGCCTGGAAATTCTTATTTAGCAGGCGGTTTTTTTGAGCCGAATTCTTCAGATTTGCTTCGCATAAGAAAAGAATTTCAATTTGATGCCGAATCAATAAATGCAATTTTAAATAAACCTGAATTTAAAAAAGCCTTCAATACATTCCCAACAGATTACAGTGTCAAAACCGCTCCCAAGGGTTTCGATAAAAATGATAAGAATATAGAATTAATTCGATTAAAGAATTTTTATGTAACACATCCTTTTACCGATAGTGAAGTGTTTTCAGAAAATTTTATAGATTCAATAAAATTGCATTATCAACTGATTAGACCATTTTTCAATTACATGAGCGAAGTTCTGACAACTAATCTAAATGGTGAATCTATCTTATAAATTTGAGATTTAAAATAATATCAAAATAAAAGCGCCACTAGAAATTTTCTAGAGGCGCTTTTTAAATTATTGTAATTTATTATTAAACTTATTATTTAAGTTTAAAAGTAACTCTACGTACTAACTGACGAGCAGGAGAAGAACCTTTATCTACTGAAGCATCTTCGCCACCACCTTGGTAAGACAATCTACCTGCATCTACTCCAGAAGCAACTAAGATATCATATACCATTTTAGCTCTTTTCTCAGAAAGATCTTTATTGTAGTTGTCACTTCCAAGTTCATCCGCATAACCAATTAAGTCTGCTTTAGAAGAAGGATTAGCTACCATATATTTAATTAAGTAATTAATAGCATCAAGAGAATAGTTTGCTGGTTTCGTACTGTTAAAGTCAAAATAAACATTTACGTAACCTTTGTCAAGTAATTCTCTAACACCAACACCATCACCAGAACCTGTAGTTGTAGAAGAAGTATTGCTATAACGAGAATCTAATGCAGATTCAATCTCATCAGGAATTCCGTTTTTGTTTTTATCTACTGCAACACCTTTAGTATTAACTGTAACACCACTCATCGTATTTGGTTCACGATCTAAATAATCTGCTACACCATCTTGGTCTGTATCAATCATATCTGTTTCAACTTTTGCAAGTCTAGATTCTAGCTCAGAAATTTTTTCCATCTGCATATCTTGCTCGCTGTACCAATCTGCGTGTTTTTCTGCGCCGCCAAGGTAAAAGTTTACACCAACAGAAAAGTTGAAGATAGAACCATCAAAGCCTGAAACGTTATTTAATTGGGTTCCATCCCAAGTTTCAGTTTGTCTTACGTTTCCAATTATAGACGCATCACCTGTTAAAGCAATACTGTTAGAGATTTTTATCATTGGCGTTACACCAGCAATAAAATGTAGCATTTGGTCTTTATCATCAATGTCATTTGGTGCTTTATATTTATTGAAAGAGTAACCAGCACCTGCGTGGAACAACAAACCAAAAGTGTTTGTCCACTCATTAAAACCTAAAACATTTGTAAAGTTTACAACACCTTGCAATGAACCTCGGTAATTATCAGTTTCAAAAGGTAAGCTATCTTCATCATTATCTAAAGTTGTGTAGCCAAGATCCAATTTCATACCAAATTTTGGATTGAACATATAACGAGCACCAATAGATGCTTGAAAGAAGTTTGGGGAATTAGTAAAATATCCAGGAGCAAAGTTTCTGCCTGCTTTGTGAACACCACCAGATAATTCAATAGACCAGTGGTCATAATCACTACTAGTTTCCATTTTTTGATCACTGGTAGTTGTCATTTCTTGGGCACTTGCAAACAAGCTGCCTAATAAAAATACTGTAAGTAACGTTTTTTTCATCTTAATTAAGGTTTGTAATTTTAAATTCTTATTCTAGCAATTATTGAAGTTTCGATCTATTTAAAACTTTCAGATAATTAACGATCTTTAGAGACTTTTCAAGCCTCTCAAATTTTTGGCAAATCTAATCAAATAATTGACTTCACAACAATTTTTTAATATTTAATTATAATGTAGATTTTCTACCTCTAATTGCAACAAATTGTCTTTAAATCTTTCTTTCACCAAATTCATCATACGCTTATTTAAAGCGGATGAATTATGCACGTATTCTTTATGCTCATTTATAGTAAATAGCCCAATAACAATGCCCTTCAGCGAATTTCGCAATTTCTGATCCTTCTGAATTGTACTCTCAATGTATTCTAGTTTCTTTTCAATTGAAAGAGAATAAAAGACATTTTTATGTTTAGAAACATAGTGTTTAAATACTTCAATAAGTAAATCGTTTTGAAGTTTTATCACAGGTCGAAGTGTTTTATTCTGAAAAATTTCTTCAGTTTTCATTAAACTTGTGACTTTTGCGGACTCAATAATTGGCCGGAGTTTCAGTAATTCAATATCCCTAATGTCCATAATTTTTATTTTAAATTTATAAAAAGATAAGGCTATTGGGAAATTGTGAGGGTTAAGTTATAAACGGCTTTTTAACAAACATACGTTAAAGTGAGGTTAACGGTTTTCAGTATTGATGGTCATTTTCTAATTTTAAAAGAAATTTAAAGACCAATGTCCACAATAACTTCTGTTAATCCGTACAATCAAAAAAACCTTGATACATATAAAAGCCATAACAATGTTGAAATAGATTCGATATTGTCGGCAGCCAATTCACGATTTGAAAGCTGGAAACAAACTTCATTTGCTGATAGGAAAAAATTAATGCTTAAAGCTGCTTTGGAATTAAAAAACAATTCCAAAGAATATGCTGAAACTATATCGCTTGAAATGGGAAAACCCATAACGCAAGCAATCGCAGAAGTTGAAAAGTGTGCTTGGGTTTGTGAGTATTATGCGGAAAATGCAGAACAGCAATTGTCAAATAAAGTTATTAAAACGGATGCCTTTAAAAGCTATGTAAGTTTTGAGCCTTTGGGTGTTATTCTAGCTGTAATGCCCTGGAATTATCCTTTTTGGCAAGTTTTTCGTTTTGCTGCTCCAGCCTTAATGGCTGGAAACATTGGCGTTTTAAAACACGCAAGTAATGTTTTTGGCAGCGCACTTAATATAGAGAAGGTTTTTGAACGCGCTGGTTTTCCAAAAAACTGCTTTTCTACTTTATTAATCAATAGCGACAAAGTGGAACGGGTAATTGAAAACAAATTTGTAAAAGCAGTCACATTAACAGGAAGCGGACCTGCAGGAAGTTCAGTAGCTTCAATAGCTGGCAAGAATTTTAAAAAGACGGTTTTAGAACTTGGCGGCAATAATGCGCTTGTGGTTTTAAAAGATTGCAATATTGAAAAAACCTTGGAAATTTGCTTAAATGCGCGTTTTCAAAATACCGGGCAAAGTTGCATCGCCGGAAAAAGACTGATAATTGACGAAACAATTGCAGACGAATTTGTTGAAAAATTAGTACAAAAAGTTCGGGAATTAAAAAGTGGCGATCCCATTCTTGAAGAAACCTATATCGGTGTTTTAGCTCGCGAAGATTTGGCAAAGGATCTTGAGGAGCAAGTTAAAAAATCGGTTGACGCTGGTGCTAAAATTGTAATAGGAGGTAAAAGGCAGAATGCCTATTTTGAGCCAACTGTCGTGTCAAACGTTACGAGTGCTATGTCTTTATTTAAAGAAGAAACATTTGGTCCCGTTTTATCTGTAACTACTTTTAAAACTGAAGAAGAAGCGATATCACTTTCCAATAATTCGAAGTTTGGGCTTGGTGTGAGTTTATTTACAGAAAATATTGAAGCTGCCGAAAAGATGGTTTCGCTATTTAATGAAGGTGCCGTTTTTATAAATGAATTGGTAAAAAGTGATCCAAGACTCCCATTTGGTGGTGTTAAACAAAGCGGATACGGAAGAGAGTTGAGTGAAGATGGAATAACTGAATTTGTAAATACAAAAACGGTTTACATAAATAAATAAAAAAAGCCACGAATTTCAGTTGAATTATTCAACTGAAATTCGTGGCTTATAAATTTTAAATTAAGCTTTCTTCAAAAATTCTTCTTTTGATTTCAATTCGGTTTTCGGCAGATTATTTTTTTCAACATAATCAGTGTACTTTTTACCTTCTTTGTTCATTAAGTTATCAAATTTTGTGTTTGCTTTGGCTGTTTGAGTTTCAATTAAGGTAATATTCTCTTTAGCATTTCCGGTAACGGCTCCATAATTGCCAGCTATTGCTGCGTACAGATCGCCCATTTTTTCCCTTAATTGTGGCTCTGCCGTTGCAACGTAATTATCTCCAGTTGTAACAACCAATTCTTCTTTCAACTTAATTAAGTCTGCATTAAATTGTGTAACCGTTTTATTGGCTTTTGGTTCTTTCTCAATTATTTTTCCAGTACTTTTTATATACTCGTTAATTACGTAAACCCTGTAAGCCAAATCTTCAACCATATTGAACATTTTTGAAGTATATTGTTCTTGTTCATTTCTTTCAGCAATTGTTGTTAGAGATTTGTCATCATACTTAACTTCAATAACTTTTTCAAATACATTTTTCCCTTTTGTGATTACAATTTTATATTTTCCAGCAGCAACTCTTGGCGATGTAAAACCAGCGTTACTAATTGTTTTGCCTTCGGCCATTGCTGGAACTTGTTTGTTGAAATTCCAATAAACAACATTTATACCTTTCGATTTTCCTGGGGAAAGTGAGGTTATTTTATTGCCATCCATATCTTGAATTTCCATTGTCATCTTCCCAAAAGTATGTCTGTCCTTCAAGTAATAAGCAATTCTCGCTGCTGTATTTTTGTTATCTCCCACAAATTGTGTCTCTCCACCAAAACTTCCGCTAAAGCCACTATCTTCAACCATCGTAAAAGGTTGGGTGTTGAAAAAATGTAGTTCTTCATTTAAAACATCTTTCGTAAGCTCTCTAAGCGGACTAATATCATCGATTATAATAACGCCACGACCGTGTGTTGCCATTACCAAATCGTTTGTTTTCTTTTGCATTTCAATATAATGTACTGCAACCGGCGGCATATTATTGGTGAAGAATGACCAGTTTTTACCACCATCTATTGTTACATATAATCCGAATTCAGTTCCTAAGAAAAGTAAATCTTCATTTTCATAATCCTCTTGGATATTTCTAACAAATGCACGCTTATCAATATCATCGGATATTATCGATTTCCAAGTTTTACCAAAATCTGTGGTTTTTAGCGCATATGGTTTCATATCTCCAGTTGTATGGCCTTCAAAAACTGCATACGCGGTGCCTTCAGCAAAACTGCTTGCTTCAATATGATAAACCCACGTATTTTTTGGGATGCCGACTAAATTCGAAGTAACGTTTGTCCAATTTTTACCGCCGTCTTTTGTTATCTGTACGTTACCATCATCTGTACCAACCCAAATTACATTTTCATTTAGTGGCGATTCTGCAATTGTAAAAATTGTGGTATGGTTTTCTGCACCACTATTATCTACTGAAAGTCCGCCGGAAGCAGATTGATCTTGCTTTGCTTTATTATTGGTCGTTAAGTCTGGTGAAATGATTGTCCAACTATCGCCCATATCTTCACTTTTATGAAGAAATTGACTTCCCATATAAAACCTATCTGGCTTGTGATTGCTTATTGCCATTGGTGCGTTCCAATTAAAACGAAGTTTTGGATCGTCCTTTCGCCTTAAAGGTTGAATTGTTTTGGTTCTATTTTTATCTACATCGTAACGCCAAACATTTTCGGCGCCTTGCATTTCAGAATAAACAATATTTTTTGTTGGGTGTTTTAAAACCCTAAAACCATCGCCATAGCCAACACTATTCCAATCTCTAGCTTGCACGCCGCCTGGCGCAGAAGATGGTCCGTACCAACTTCCGTTATCTTGTAAACCTCCGTAAACATTATAAGGTTCAGCATCATCTACACTTAGTTGGTAAAATTGGGATATTGGTAAATCTTCAACAATTTCAAAGGTTGTACCACCATTCCAAGATCTGTAAACTCCGCCGTCTGTTGCAGTATATACTGCATCGCTATTATTTATATCGAAAACCAAATCGTGGATATCGCTGTGCATATTACCAAGATTTTTGAAAGTTTTCCCGCCATCTCTGCTTATGGAACCCGATAAACCACCTTTTAAAATAATCTCTGGATTTTTAGGATCTATCGTTATTCTTGAAAAATAAAATGGTCTTACTGTTAAACCGAAATCACTATTTAAATGCTCCCAAGTTTGGCCTGCGTCTTTACTTTTCCATAAGCCGTTTGTATTTTTTTCTCCAGTTTCTATTACAGCATATAATAAATTACTGTCGCTTGGTGCTAATGCAAGTCCAATTCTACCTAATTTTCCTTTCGGTAAATTGCTTTGAATTTTATTCCACGTTTTTCCTGCATCAACACTTTTGTATATTGCGCTATTTTCACCGCCCGAATTAAAACCCCAAGCTGTACGTCTAAATTCCCACATTGAAGCATAAAGCGTATTCGGATTTTTAGAATCCATAATAACTTCTGATGCGCCTGTTGAAGGGCCAACATATAATATTTTGTTCCAAGTTTTCCCGCCGTCCATAGTTTTATAGATTCCTCTGTCTTCACTATCGCTCCACAATGCGCCAAGAACACCAACATAAACTTCGTCAGAATTATTTGGGTTAATAGCTATTGAAGATATCCGTTCACTATTCTCGAGACCCATTTTTTTCCAATTGTTACCGCCGTCCACAGATTTATATAATCCGTCACCAATCGAAACTGAATTCCGAGTCCAAGTTTCGCCGGTGCCAACCCAAATAACTTGATCTGGATTTTTAGGATCGATTTTTACTACTCCAATAGATTGTGCATGTTCATCAAATATAGGGGTGAAGGTTGCGGCGCCATCGTTACTTTTCCAAACGCCACCGCCTGCTGCGCCAACGTAAACTATACGAGCGTTTGTTGGGTGAACTTCAATATCGTTTACACGGCCGCTCATTAAAGCGGGGCCAATATGCCGCGCCTTCATATCTCCAAAAAGTTCTTTGCCCTTTAAGGCTGTACTTTCTTGTGAAAAGGAATTGGTTGTAATTAGTACTAATAAACTAATAAAGATTGAATACAGATTTTTCATATTTGGTTAGTTTTAAATGTATTACTAAAAAGTAGTTACAAAAAATCCCCGATTTTGGCCGGGGATTTTGATTTTTTAAATTTGAAAGAATTATTCAGGAAATACAAACATTTTTGCGTCTATTTCTGGATTTAAGGTAATTTCTTTTACAACAAGATTTTGACCTTGAATTCCCATATCAAAAGGAAAATATAGCCCATCAACTTCTTGATAATCGCTCATTGTGCTTTTACTCATTTGTCCTTTCATTGGGCCAGAAGGTATTTCTGCCTCAGTTGCAATTGGCACAAAGTTCGTGCTGTCAAAATAATAATATGAAATATTTGGAGTTTCAACACCATCTACCATAAGTGGTTTTTGGGTTAGTTTTACTTTGAAAACTTCCGTTCCTTCCATTGTTTCTTTGCCCATCATTTCAGCAGTGAAACCTTTTTCTTTATAATTCAAGAACGGTGAAGGAAAATCTTTTGTTTGCAATTTCATGTTTTCGGTAGTCTCTGCATCACTTTTTTCTGGCTGCATTG
Source organism: Aequorivita sp. (assembly GCA_965219125.1). Taxonomy (GTDB): domain Bacteria; phylum Bacteroidota; class Bacteroidia; order Flavobacteriales; family Flavobacteriaceae; genus JBBSOK01. The sequence continues at coordinate 621,507 of CBDCMO010000002.1, read as the reverse complement.
TCATAAAATTGGTAGTCCACATATTTTCGCCATCAAAAGCTACTTGTGTCATTTCTTGACCTTGGATATTTATTTTTACCAATTGCTTTCCGTCTTTCATTTGATAAACATCTACTGGAATATCCATTCCTTGTGCATTTACAGAGCCAGAAATTTTTACACCTTGTAATTTACTCCAAGCATCCATACCGCCAGTTTTTTCGAAGTATTTCGCAATAACTTCATCTGCTGTCTGCGCTTTTACTGGAGAAAGTGCTACCAAAAAAGCAGCAATAAATAAGAATTTTACTATTTTCATCGGATTGTGTTTTTTAAGATTTTTTAGTTTACGTAAAGATAAGACTTTACAAATTATATTTTGTTACACGAAACATAACAAATTTTGTGCCTTTAAATTCTATGCCAAGTATCTTTACATCAAATATTCCCTATGAATTTCCACACCCGAAAATGGATTAAACCCGAAGACCTTAATCCAAACGACACACTATTTGGTGGCAGATTGCTGCAATGGATAGATGAAGAAGCGGCATTATATGCAATTATTCAACTTGAAAACCAGCGAACGGTTACTAAATTTATGAGCGAGATTAATTTTAAAAGCTCGGCTAAAAAAGGTGATATTATTGAAATTGGGCTTGAAGTTGTAAAATTTGGAGCAACCTCAATAACCTTGGCTTGCGAAGTTCGAAATAAAATGACACGCGAAACTATTATAACTATTGAAACAATTATAATGGTTGGTTTGGATGAAAATGGAAATCCAAAGCGCCACAATAAAACGCAGGTTGAATATGTAAAAGATAGAATTGATAGTAGAACCGATTAAATTTTTTACAGAAAATAAGCCAACACAATTCCACCGATAATGGTAATCAATTTTACCAAATTAAATTTATGGTTTTTGCTGCTTTCAAACAATATGGTGGTTGAAACGTGCAACAAAATACCAATAACAACCGCCGTAATTTGTATATGATAGGTTTGTGCAAAGCTATTTGTGGTTGCCAAAAGATTGCCCAAAGGCGTCATTAATGCGAAAAGCAAAAGAAAACTGAGGCTCACGGTTTTGGAATAATTTGCTTTTATAAAAAAGAAGCTAAGAATAATGGCAACCGGAATTTTATGCACTATAATTCCCCACAACAAATCGTGACTATCTGAGATTGGAAAACCTTCCAAAAATGCGTGTATTGATAGACTGCAAAACAGCAACCAAGGAAAACTTTTGGTTTTGGAATGTATGTGAACGTGGCCGTGCTCGGCGCCTTTTGAGAAAAATTCAAGGCATATTTGCAGCAAAATCCCACTCATTATATATATACCAATATTTTGTTCAGAACTACTGAAAACATTTGGCAACAATTCGAAAACGGTGATTGAAAGTAGAAAAGCACCGCTAAATGCCAGTAAAATTGACATTTGGTTAAGCTCTTTGGTTTTTAATCCCAATGCGATTATGTAACCTATTGCAACTGCCAAAAAGAGTAGGATATAGGTCATTATCTAAATATTAAAATCAATCTATTTGACGTTTTTTCGTTGAAGTCTTCAAGATTGTAATTTCCAAAAGTATGAAGTAATTTGATTTCAGCTTTTTGAAAATAGTCCAAAAAATCCTCCAATGTTAACGCTTTTACTTTTTCTAAATAATTATAACATTTGTCATTATTCTCAAATTTTATGGTTTTAAAAATATAATCGTTTTCAATGTAACGGGTTATGTGAAATTCTATCTCGTCAACAGTTTTTGTTTCTTTCGGTACCAAAGTTTTTGCAACCAGTTTTGTGTTTAAAAAGTCAATCACGCCAAAACCATTAGGTTTCAATTCTGCTTTGATAGATTGAATTGTTCGCAGATTGTCATTTTCAGTTTCAAAATACCCGAAGCTTGTAAAAAGGTTAAAAACCGCATCAAACTTTTCGGGGTACGGTAAACACATATCATGCACAGCGAAATGCAAGGTTTCATTTTCAAATTTTGTGGCGCTTGCAATACTTTTTGGAGACAAATCTATACCTGTAACGTTGTAACCAAGTTTATTCAAATATTTTGCGTGCCTACCTTTGCCACAAGCGAGGTCGAGTATTTTTGCATTTGGTTGCAAATTAAGGAATGCTGTAAGTTTTTTCATAAACAAACCCGCTTCCTCATAATCACGATCGTGATATAAAATGTGGTAAAAGCGCGTATCGAACCACGAGGCATACCAAGTATCTAAGTGTTTTTGCATCTATCTTTTATTGCGGCTCAAAAATACTGTATTTTTGCGCGGTATCTAATTTGGCAAAATTTAATTTGAAGCTTACTTGTTGAATTTCAAAATAAAATACGCCGACTTTACCTTTTTTTTATGGAAAACAATTTTAAAATGGTTGCCAAAACTTTGGCCGGACTTGAAGATTTATTGGCGACAGAGCTACGGCAACTCGGCGCATCTGCGGTTGAAATTGGTACTAGAAATGTTTCCTTTGAGGGTGATACCGGTTTTATGTACAAAGCAAACCTGTGTTGCAGGTTGGCAATTAAGATTTTAAAGCCCATTACGGTTTTCAATATTTTTAATGAAGACGATCTTTATAAAAAGGTTTACGACATAAATTGGCAGCAATATATGGATGTTGAAGGAACACTTGCCGTAAACGCAACTGTATTTTCAGATTATTTTACGCACTCTCAATACATCGCTTTAAAAACAAAAGATGCTATTGTGGACAGGTTTAGAGATATGGAAGGCGACCGCCCAAATGTAGATTTAGATCATCCATCGCTTAGAATTAATGTACATATTGATAGAAATATTTGTACCATTTCTTTGGATAGCAGCGGCGAATCTTTGCATAAACGTGGGTATAAAACGGTAAATACAATTGCTCCGATAAACGAAGTTTTGGCGGCAGGTTTAATTATGCTTTCCGGTTGGCAAGGGCAATGCGATTTTCTGGATCCAATGTGCGGAAGTGGAACAATATTAACCGAAGCAGCAATGATTGCCTGCAATATTCCACCAAATTTAAATAGGGATGAATTCGGTTTTGAAAATTGGCCAGATTTTGATGTAGATTTATTCGAAATGATTGAAGCAGCTTCATTGAAGAAAATTCGTGATTTCAATTATAAAATTTATGGTTATGATATTGATGATGTTGCTATTAAAGCTTCAAAAGAAAATATAAAAAATGCCAATCTCGAAGAATTTATAGAAGTAAAAAACCAAAACTTTTTTGAATCTGAAAAAGTAACAAATGGCCCACTTTATATTGTCATGAATCCGCCTTATGATGAACGGATTTCAATTACAGATGTTTCTGAATTTTATGGTAATATCGGCAACACGTTAAAAAGAAATTATCCCGGAACGCAAGCTTGGCTTATCACGGCAAATATGGAAGCTTTGAAACACGTTGGTTTAAAACCTTCTAATAAAATTAAACTTTTTAACGGGAAGTTGGAAAGTAAATTTGTGAGATATGAAATGTATGAAGGTAGTAGGAAGGCTAGTAAGAATTAGTTTGAATGAATTAGTCTAAGTCTCAGTCTCTGTTTGCAGGTAAAATAATAACGTTTGTTATTTGATAAAACCTTTTAAATTAGTAGTCCAACAGCTGTGAATGTGACTGTAAACTATTTTTTGTAAAGCGGAATTAAATAAGAGATTGTATAGCCATAACCCGCGCCATATTTGCTGAAATCGTTGGTTTTTTGATAACCAGGAATAAATAGATTGTCAAAGTTTTCCGGCTTTGTGTCGGAAAATAATCTTTTTAACCGAAGATTAACGGAGAGATAAAGATTATTGAAAACTTCGGTTTTAATACCTAAAACAAATTCTGCCCACTGTGCTGATAAACCTGAAAATTCTTGTGGGTCTCTAACAATTGGCGACGTAAAAGTTTGATCGCTGTTATAAATTTGATAGACTAAAAGTTCATCTTTAAAATTTGCATAACCAAAGCGCAAACCTGTGAAAATTTCGTTATGCATGCCAATCCAATTTACATAGGAATTATAGTCAACACCCAATTTTATATAACTTCCCGAAGATTTGGATTTTAAGTTGCTTTCAGAAAAATCTTTGCTTTCCGTTCCTAATTCCGCAGCAACATAAAACTTTTTTGAAATACGATAATCTCCTACAATTTCCAAACCGCTGTAACTATTATCTAACAAGGTGCGTAAGGGTTTGCTTAAATCTACACCCAAACGCAGGCCGTATTTGGTCGGCACGTTTAAGGTGTCAACTTTCACTTCATTAGTTTGCGACAACATTGTAAATGATGCCACCCAAATACTAATGCAGAATAGTAATGTGTGCTTTGTTCTCATTTTCAACTGTTGGTATTTTTATATCTATACTTTGTATCCAATTTTCTCCGTTCCCTGCTTCTATTGTTCCTTCCAGACCGCTATAATTTATTTTGTAACCGCAAGCTCTATTTACGTAAACCGAATAGGGCGTGTAGGTAAAAGTTACCTCGTCAATATTCCCTGTTGGACCCCCAAAATCACGCGAAAAATAATATTTAAGTTGTCCCGAATTTGGGTTTAATGGAATTGCAATAGAATCATTGGTGGCATTTGGCGCGAACGTTTGAGAAGCCGTACCAATTACAGTTACCTTTAAGCCCACAACACTTTTCCTGGTTGTTGGCGTATCAATATTATTGAAAGTAATTATAAGCATTGGAGTAGTGGCAGTACCATCTGCACAAATATCGTCGCGCGTGCAACTATTTGTAACTATGAATATTACGAAAAGAAGTAAAATCCTATTTAGCATAAATTATATTTTCTAATTTAATTTTGAACGATTTTTCGTTTTTCCAAAAGTACTACATTTTCCACGTGGTGCGTTTGTGGAAACATATCTACCGCCTGTGTTTTTGTAACTTTATATAATGCGTCCAACATTTGTAAATCTCTTGCTTGTGTTGCACTATTACAACTTACATATACAATTTTTTCAGCTTCTATCCGCAATAGTTGGGCAACTACATCTTTATGCATGCCATCTCTCGGCGGATCTGTAATTATAACGTTCGGTTTTCCGTGTGCTTCAATAAAATCATCACTAAAAATGTTTTTCATATCGCCTACAAAGAATTCGGTATTTTCAATATTGTTAATTACCGCATTTTCTTTCGCCGCTGTAATTGCATCCGGAACAGCTTCGATACCAACAACTTTCTTTGTATTTTTTGCAACAAATTGAGCGATTGTTCCGGCGCCTGTATACAGATCATATACAATTTCATTTCCCGTTAAACCTGCAAAATCTCTTGTAATTTTATATAATTCAAAAGCCTGTTCGCTGTTGGTTTGATAGAATGATTTTGCATAAATTTTGAATTTTAAGCCTTCCATTTCTTCAAATATATGATCGTTGCCAGCAAAAACTTCAATATTTTGATCGTATAACGTGTCGTTTCCTTTACTGTTTATTACATATAAAAGCGATGTAATTTCTGGAAATCTTTCTTCAATTGCCTTTAATAGTAAAATTCTGTTTTCAACATCTTCAAAATAAAATTGAACCAAAACCATCACTTCGCCCGTAGTTGAAGTTCTAAGCATCAACGTGCGTAAAAATCCTTCCTGATTTCTAGTGTTGAAAAAGGACAACTTCAATTCCTGCGCTTTTATCTTTACAAAATCCCTGATTGCATTGCTCGGGTCCCGTTGTAAATGACATTCCTGCAAATCCAGAATTTTATCCCACATTCCAGGAATATGAAAACCCAAGGCATTTTTATTTTCTATTTGTTGGTCGCTTCTAATTTGCTCTAAGGTTAGCCATTTATTATCGCTGAAACTAAATTCCATTTTATTGCGATACATATATTGTTTTGCCGAACCTAAGATTGGTGTTATTTCGGGCAATTCAATTTTTCCGATGCGTTTTAGGTTTTCGGTTACTTCTTTCTGCTTGTAAAAAAGTTGATGTTCATACCCTAAATTCTGCCATTTGCAGCCGCCGCAAGTACCAAAGTGAATGCAAACTGGCGTTACCCGTTTATCCGAAAGTTTAGTAATTGCAGTAGCTTTTGCTTCGTAATAACCCTTTTTCTTTTTAAACGTTTGTACGGTCACCACATCGCCGGGAACAGCATTATCTATAAACACTACTTTGCCGTCGGGCGCTTTGGCGATAGCCTTGCCTTTTGCGCCCGCATCAATTACTTCTAAATTTTCAAAAACCAATCGGTTGTTTTTTCTCGCCATTTCGCAAAAATACTATAATTGAAAGTTATAAAAGGTGTAGGGCTTTCAAAAAAATAATTTGATAAATATTTAGTAATTTGCACACTTGTGGATGATTTCTCTCCAACTAAGCAGGAATAATTTTTTATTTACTTCAAAATATACCGAAAATGGCAACTTTAGAAAAAACAGCCGATCAACAATCAATCGATTTAGAAAATAAATACGGAGCACATAACTATCATCCACTACCAGTAGTTTTAACAAGGGGTGAAGGCGTTCATGTTTGGGATGTAAATGGCAAAAAGTATTATGATTTTCTTTCGGCATATTCCGCGGTTAATCAAGGACACTGCCATCCAAAAATCGTTGATGCTTTAGTTGAACAATCTAAAACATTGGCGCTAACATCGCGTGCTTTTTATAACGATATGCTGGGCAAATATGAAAAATTTGCTGCTGATTATTTTAAGTTCGATAAAATATTGCCAATGAATACAGGTGCCGAAGCAGTTGAAACCGCTTTAAAAATTTGCAGAAAATGGGCTTATGAAAAAAAAGGGATCAGCGAAAATGAAGCTGAAATTATAGTTTGCAATAATAATTTTCACGGTCGTACAACTACCATCATTTCTTTTAGTAACGATCCCGTTGCCCGCAAAAATTTTGGACCATATACAGATGGCTTTTTAAAAGTAGAATACGATAACATCGCCGCATTGGAAAAAGCGATTACAAGCAGCAAAAATATTGCTGGATTTTTGGTTGAACCTATACAAGGTGAAGCTGGCGTGTACGTTCCGGCGGAAGATTATTTACGAAAAGCAAAAGCACTTTGCGAAAAACACAATGTATTATTTATAGCCGATGAAGTGCAAACAGGTATCGCCCGCACCGGTAGATTATTGGCAACGTGTGGAAATTGTAATTGTCCAAACAAAGATTGTAGCGGCACGCCAGATGTTAAACCGGATATTTTAATATTGGGTAAAGCAATGAGTGGAGGCGCATATCCAGTTTCGGCCGTTTTGGCGAATAATGAAATTATGGAAGTTATTACGCCGGGAAGCCACGGTTCAACGTTTGGAGGCAATCCAACTGCAGCGGCTGTAGCAATGGCGGCACTTACTGTAGTAAGCGATGAAAAATTAGCTGAAAATGCAGATAAACTGGGAAATCTTTTTAGAGCTGAAATAAACAAATATATTGAAACGAGTGGCATCGTTAAATTAGTTAGAGGAAAAGGGTTGCTGAATGCAATTGTAATTAATGATTCTGAAGAAAGTGAGACAGCTTGGAATATTTGTTTAAAACTTCGCGATAATGGCTTATTGGCAAAACCAACCCACGGCAATATTATAAGATTTGCACCACCATTGGTCATGAACGAAGAGCAATTGATGGATTGTGTGTCTATAATATGTGATACTTTAAAAGAATTTGAAGTTTAAAATATTCAATAGAAATCAAATATTTTAATTGATTTTTCGATGATTAAAGAAGCATATATGAGAAACCGACAGTGATTTTCATATTGTGCTTTTGAACGCGGTAAAAAAGATAATGTTATCCAAAAGATTACACAATATTGTAAATCCCATAATTGTTCCAAAAAATGAATGATGCTGGTGAAATTGAAAGTTTTACAGTAGATCAACCAAAAACTTTTAAGAGCAAATGCTTATGTATTCTAAGAATTAGGGATTTCTTTCAACCAAATAGAATTTCGAAATTTGAATCAGAAACCCCTTGAAAGTTACTTTTCAAGGGTTTTTAATGTGTAATTCAAGGATGAATTATTGTTTCATATAATATTTAATAGCCACCAAAAAACCTATAAAAGCTAGAAAACCAATCAAAATCCAAAACGTTCCTTTATATTGTTTTTTGTGTAGCTTTTTATCACCACGATAACTGAAATATAAAAGTGTAATAAAACCTACAACAAATAATCCAGCAAAAATCAATTGTCCGGTTGTGAACATGTTTCTTATAATTTAAAGCTTCAAAAATACCGCTTTTTTACGAAAATGCTTATCATTGAATTGCTTTTAAACTTACTAATTTGACCAAAAAAGTTGAATAATTCAAATTGAAAAGAGTACTAAAAAATTATAAATTATGAAAAATAAAATAGCCGCCGTAACCCAATTTCATACTTCATTTAAACTAGGAATTAAAACAACGCCAACGGCAGATTTGGGAACAAAGAAAAATTTATTGCGGTATGAATTAATGCGCGAAGAAAACGAAGAATATTTGGAAGCTGCCAATAATAATGACTTGGTCGAAGTAGCCGATGCTTTGGGCGATATGCTTTATATATTGTGTGGAACAATTATAGAACACGGAATGCAAGATAAAATTGAAGAAGTTTTTAATGAAATACAGCGAAGTAATATGAGTAAATTGGGGGAAGACGGCAAACCAATTTATCGTGAGGATGGCAAAGTGCTAAAAGGATCAAATTATTTTAAGCCGGATATTCAAGCAATACTTGAAAAATAAAATTTCAAATCACAACTTCCAAATCGCAAATAAAAGTCAATAAAAAGAAATTCCAGATTACAAACGCCAAATTCCAAATAAAAATCAAAAAAGAAATTCCAATATTCAAAAAGGTTTACCTATTTGCAAATTGGAATTTAATTATATGTTATTTGGAATTTTTCCTTAAAATTTTGTCCTTACAAAACCTCGTACCTCCAACCAAAAGGATCTTCGCTTCGGTTGTATTGTATATCCATTAATTCTTTCTTAAATCTTGCTGCAAAACCATTTTCTTGTTTTGGTAAAACGTGTTCAATTTCATCATAACTAAATGCGGAAATTGGACTAATTACGGCAGCTGTCCCTGCACCAAAAATTTCTTTTAGAGTACCATTTTTTGAAGCTTCCAAAATTTCAGAAACCAAAACAGGGCGGACATCCACCGTAACTCCATCTTTTTCTGCAAGTGCAATTACACTTTTACGGGTAACACCATCTAAAATTCTATCACTTTTGGGAGCTGTTAACAAAGTATCATTTATTCGAAAGAAAATATTCATTGTTCCTGCTTCTTCCAAATATTTATGCTCGCCTGCATCTGTCCAAATAATTTGTTGAAAACCTTTTTCGCGCGCAATATTTGTTGGAAAAAATTGAGCGCCATAATTTCCTGCTGCTTTTGCAAAACCTACACCACCATTTGCAGCCCGGCTGTAATGTTGTGATATCATAACTTTTACGTCTCCCGTATAATAGGCCTGCGCGGGAGAAAGTAATATCATAAATTTATATTCTGTTGATGGCGAAGCAGAAACTCCTGCCTGTGTTGCCATTGCAAATGGACGTATATATAATGAGTTGCCAAGTCCTGGTTTAATCCATTCCTTGTCCATTTTTACTAAAGTTGTCAAAGCTTCAAAAAACATATCTTTCGGGAATTCAGGTATTGCCATTCGCTTAGACGAAATATTAATACGCTCTTGGTTTTCATCTGGCCTAAACAACCAAACTTTTCCATTGTCGTCTTTAAATGCTTTCATACCTTCAAAAACCGCTTGTCCGTAATGAAAAACTTTAGACGCTGGAGATAGCAATAATGGACCGTAAGGTTTTATTGTTGGATTTTGCCATTCACCATCATTATAGTCGCATTCATACATGTGGTCAGTAAATGTATTACCAAAAACAAGATTATCGAAATCGATTTCGTTAACACGTGATTTGGATGCATTTTGAATTGTAAGCGCCATAATATGTAATAAGGTTTTAAATTTAGAAAAGATACTATTTTGCAAAAATAGGTAAAATATGAACCATAATAATTCAAAAAAAGTATTAAAATTGCATAATAGTAGTAGTCAATATTTTACTAAACTTACACATTATGAAAAATTTAATTATTGCACTAATTGCCGCAACATCTTTATTTAGTTGTAAAGGCCAAGATAAAAAACAGGAAACAAGTTCAGATAATCAGGAAACTGCGATGACTTATGAGTCTTTCGGAGATAAAATTAATGATGAAGGATTTATTGCAGAAGATGAAATGGCCGAAAAATTTAAAACCCTAAAGCCGGGCGACACGTTGGCCGTTAAATTTATGGGCGAAGTAAATGCTGTGTGTCAAGCCAAAGGTTGCTGGATGACGATGAATATGGGAGAAGAAGAAGCAATGGTGAAATTTAAGGAATACGGTTTTTTTATGCCGAAAGATCTTGCAGGTAAAGATGTTATAGTTGAAGGCAAAGCTTTTGTTGAAGAGGTTAGCGTAGATGAGCAACGTCATTATGCTGAAGATGCTGGCAAGACAAAAGAGGAAATTGCTGCAATTACGGCACCAAAAAGAACACTTTCAATTACCTCAAACGGAGTTCTTGTTCCAGAACAACAATAATTTTTTTTTGAAGCGCGAATTTCTGACAACGGGAGATGGATCTGTAACAATCCATTTACCGGATTGGAACGAACAGTATCATTCCAAACACGGAGCTGTTAACGAAGCAATTCACGTTTTTATTAATGCGGGCTTAAACTATTATTTTGAAAAAAATAGGCCTCAAAATATTTCTATCCTCGAAATTGGCTTTGGTACCGCGCTTAACTGCTTGCTTACATTTCAGCAATCTGAACTGATCAATCTTGAAATAAATTACACAGGGGTTGAAGGTTTTCCAATTTCAATGCAAGAGGTCGAAAAATTAAATTATCCAAAAGTTTTAAATTTTTCTGAAGAATTATTTCGCGAAATTCATATTTCGGAATGGGGAAAAATTTTAAAGATTAGTGATCAATTTTCACTACTGAAACAGCATAAAAAGTTTGAAGACATTTCAGATATATCGCAACATAATCTCATTTATTTCGATGCTTTTGGCGCACGCGTACAACCAGAATTATGGAATGAAACTATATTTCAAAATATGTACAACGCTTTAGAGCCAAACGGAGTTTTGGTAACGTATGCAGCAAACGGCTTGGCAAAAAGATCAATGAAAGCTGCGGGTTTTTCAATTGAAAAAATCGCTGGTCCACCCGGAAAAAGAGATATGTTGCGCGCCACAAAAGCAATATTATAAGTTATAACTTATGTATACATTTCAGGTTTCTTCTTTCTGAAATTCAAAAAATTTATTGCCTGTTCACATTTCATAATCTTGCGTTAACAGCCTTTGCCCTTCAACTATGAATCTCTAATTTTAGAATATGGGCAAAACAATACTTATAACTGGAGCAACAGGATTAATTGGCGGCGAAATTGTTAGACAATGCCAAGATCAAGATATTGTAATCCACTATCTTACCACTAGTAAAGATAAAATTGAAAATAAACCAAACTACAAAGGTTTTTATTGGAATCCCAAGAAAAAGGTAATTGATGAAGCTGCGTTTAAAGATGTTTCTGCAATTATAAATTTGGTTGGTGCGACTATTTCAAAACGGTGGACAAAAAAATACAAGAAAATTATAATAGAAAGTAGAACCGAAACGGCTAACTTAATTTTTGAAACCCTCAAAAATATTGAACACAAAGTTACTCAGTTTATTTCGGCGAGTGGTGTGAACATCTATTCAAGTTCTGAAACAAAATTGTATACTGAAGAAGATAAAGAAGTTGACGATAGCTTTTTGGCAACAGTCGTCGTTTTATGGGAAAATGCCGCTAATCAATTTGTAGAATTAGGAATAGATGTAGCGAAAGTGCGCACTGGCGCTGTTTTGGCAAAGGAGGATGGAGCATTAATGGAGTTAATGAAACCTATAAAATTGGGCGTTGGTTCCCCAATTGGAAGTGGAGACCAATGGATGTCGTGGATTCATCTACAAGATATCGCCGGAATTTATCTTTATATTTTGAATAATGAGCTAGAAGGCGTTTATAACGCTGTTTCCCCAAACCCTGTTACCAATAAAAAAATGGTAAAACAAATAGCAGACCAGTTGGACAAGCCGCTATTTATGCCAAATGTTCCAAGTTTTATGCTGCATCTTATGTTAGGTGAAATGGCTGTACTTGTAACCGAAGGCAATTTAGTGAGTTCTAAAAAGATTGAAGAATTGGGATACAAATTTAATTTTTACAATCTAGAAACAGCGCTTCTAGATTTACTCCACTAAGAAAGGCGACTAATAAGCCGCCTTGTTTTTTAATTACCAAATCTTATTTATTTTTTCGCAACAATATTCAGGAAAATTTCAATAGTATCGTCAATAAACTTATCGCCAAGATCGTCAAATACAGATTTTGAACCGTAATTTACAGCCCATTTTGTTCTGTCTATAAGTATGGCATCGCTTTTCATTGTTAAAACTCCGTCAATAGTAGTAACATTTGCGCTAAATTCTACAGGATTTGTTTTTCCTTTTATTGTAAGATTGCCCCTTACATTAACCATTCCTTCTTTATCAATAGCCTCAGTAATTTCAAAAGTCGCGTTCGGGTGATTTTTTACATCAAAAAAATGATCTTCTTTTCCTTCAATAGAACCTTTTAAATGCGCTTCAAGATTGGCTTTATCTTCACCTTCAAGATCTTTGTCTTCAATGGAATTCATATCTATTACAAATTTCCCTGACTCAATTTTATTGTTGTTGGTGAAAAATTCGCCGCTAGCCAATTTCAAAGTTCCATTGTGTGAACCCAAAGGCTTTTTACCGGTCCATAATATTTCTGATGTTTGTGTATCTACTTCATAACTTATGGCGCCAGCTGTCGCTTCGGCAACTTCGCCTGCTTCCATATTACCTTCGTTATTATTTTTACAGGAATAAGTCGCAAACACTACAAATGCACATATCGATAATCTTAAAATTAATTTCGTCATAATTTTATTATTTAAAATAAACGGCAAAGCTAATTATATATTCGTACAACAATATTAAAATCATATTAAAATAAAGATAGTGACATTTTGACATTTATTTTTTAATGGCAGTACTTTTGTAACCTTTTTTAAAAATTGAAAAAATACTGCTATGAGCAATAAAAATAATAACGAAGAAGAAATGTTTGATGAGGATATTTTAAATCCAAACGAGGCTGAAGTGGTTGATATTGATAACGTAGAAGAAGAAAATGAAGCTTCGGAATATGATCTTTTGAAAGAAAATCTTGAACGGGAAAAAGATAGATATTTGCGACTTTTTGCTGAGTTTGAAAATTATAAAAAACGAACAAGCCGTGAAAGGATTGATATGTTTAAAACTGCGGGGCAAGAAGTTATAACTTCAATGTTACCAGTAATGGACGATTTTGACCGTGCATTAATGGAAATTGAAAAAAGTGGCGATAAAAGTCTTTTAAAGGGAATTGAACTTATAAAAAACAAACTTCAAGAAACATTACGGAATAAAGGGTTGGAAGTAATGAGCGTTGAAAAGGGCGACACTTTTGATGCGGATAAGCACGAGGCAATTACTCAAATTCCAGCGCCAATGCCAGATTTGAAAGGAAAAATAATAGACGTACTAGATAAAGGATATACATTGGGAGAAAAAATTATTAGATTTCCTAAAGTTGTTATAGGCCAATAAATATGAAAGAAGATTATTATCAAATATTAGGTATCAGCAAAACGGCAACTGCAGTTGAGATTAAAAAAGCGTATCGCAAAAAAGCGATTGAACATCACCCAGATAAAAATCCGGGAGACCATAAAGCTGAAGACTTGTTTAAGAAAGCGGCAGAAGCCTACGAGGTTTTAAGTGATGCAGATAAGCGTGCGCGTTACGACCGTTTTGGTCACCAAGCATTTGAAGGTGGTGGTTTTGGCGCTGGTGGCGGTATGAATATGGATGACATATTCAGCCAATTTGGTGATATTTTTGGTGGTGCTTTTAGCGGTGGCTTTGGCGGTGGCGGCGGTTTTTCCGGCGGCGGTCGTAGAATGATAAAAGGTAGCAACCTGCGTATTAGAGTACAATTAACGTTGGAAGAAATTGCCAACGGAGTAGAGAAAAAAATTAAGGTAAAGCGCAAGAAAGTTGCTGCAGGCACTACCTATAAAACCTGTACCACGTGTAATGGTAGCGGCCAAGTTACCCGTATTCAAAATACAATTTTGGGTAGAATGCAAACTTCGGCTACTTGCAGTACTTGTAGTGGCGCCGGCCAAATGATTGAAAGTAAGCCAACAAATGCGGATGCCGAAGGAATGTTGGCAACGGAAGAAACCGTCTCAATAAAAATTCCACCGGGAGTTGTTGATGGAATGCAGTTAAAAGTATCCGGAAAAGGAAATGATGCGCCAGGTTCAAACGGAATTGCTGGCGATTTGTTGGTTGCAATTGAAGAAAAACCGCATGAAACGCTTCAACGGGAAGGTGATAATCTTCATTATGATTTATATATAAGTTTTTCTGAAGCTGCTTTAGGTACGTCAAAAGAAATTGATACCGTTACCGGAAAAGTTAGGATAAAAGTGGACGGCGGAACACAAAGTGGTAAGATTTTACGACTAAGAAGTAAAGGAATTCCGAGTATTAATGGATACGGAACTGGAGATTTATTGGTTCATATTAATGTTTGGACGCCAAAATCTTTAAATAAGGAACAACGTGATTTTTTCGAAAAAATGACTGATGATGAGCATTTTGAGCCGAAACCAGAAAAAGAAGATAAAAGTTTTTTTGAAAAAGTAAAAGATATGTTTTCTTAAAGTAACGTTAAACAAATTATTTTTACTATATTTGATTATCGCTTTTAATTAAAAGTGGTAATTTTCTTTTTCATAGCAATTTTTTTTCCCACCTTCAATTTATTTTAAGGTGGGTTTTGCTTTTAATAAACTTCAATAAATTTTGACTTAATATTTTTAGCGCTTTCCCGATATTTTCTGTAAAAAAATTCATAAAAAAAGACTGTAAAAGTGCTGAAGGCATTCCATTTCAATATCTTTACGCCACCTTAAAATTTACCAACTATTTATTATGGAAAACCTTCTTGTAGCAACCAATGTTTCTAAAAATTTTGGAGATTATAAAGCCCTAAATAATGTAACTATTGAAGTACCAAAAGGTAGCATTTTTGGGCTACTTGGCCCAAATGGCGCCGGTAAAACAACCTTTATACGAATTGTGAATCAAATTACAATGCCAGATTCTGGGTCGGTTTATCTTGATGGGAAACCTTTAAAACCTAACGATATTCAACATATTGGCTATTTGCCGGAAGAACGCGGCCTTTATAAAACTATGAAAGTGGGCGAGCAATGTTTGTATCTCGCACAATTAAAAGGATTGACCAAAACGCAGGCAAAAGAACGTTTAAAATATTGGTTTGACCGTTTGGAAATAGGGGATTGGTGGAACAAAAAAATACAGGAACTTTCAAAAGGGATGGCCCAAAAAATTCAATTTGTGGTAACGGTACTTCACGAACCTAAATTGCTCATTTTTGATGAACCTTTTAGTGGTTTCGATCCTATAAATGCAAATCTTATAAAAGATGAAATTTTAAAATTGCGTGACGATGGCGCAACCGTAATTTTTTCGACACATAGAATGGAATCGGTTGAAGAAATGTGTGATCATATTGCTCTAATTCATAAAGGAAACAAAGTCTTGGACGGAAAACTTATTGATATTAAAAGGCAATACCGCAGCAATACTTTTGAAATAGGTTTACTAACAAAAAACCCGGATGAAGTTACAGATCAACTTAAAGCTAATTTTGAAATATTTCCTGCTTCCTTCAAAAGCATTAATAACGAGTTACAATATAAAGTGCGAATTCCTGAAAATTCAGAGCCCAATTCGCTTGTAAATTATTTGGCAAGTAAAGGACAACTCACCCATTTTGTTGAAGTTATACCTTCTGCTAGCGACATTTTCATTGAAACTGTAAATAACAATTAATATTATGAATCACCTTCCACTCATCATAAAACGTGAATACTTAACTAAGGTTAGAAATAAATCGTTTATAATAATGACTTTTTTGAGTCCGATAATTTTCGTTGGAATTTTCAGTTTGGTTGCCTATTTATCAAGCCTAAATAATGAAGACAATAAGACAATTTCAGTATTGGATGAAAGTGGTCTTTTTGCAGATAAATTTATTAACCAAGATTATACTACTTATAAGTATGTACCAAATGAATCATTGGAAGAAGCTAAAAAAAATTCAGAGGAATCTCATATTTATGGTCTTATATATATTCCGAAGAAGGAAAATGTTAGTGATTTGGCAAATAGTATCACTTTTTATTCTGAAGATTCTCCTTCAATCAGTCTAATTAACGACATTGATAATACAGTTGAAAAAACTATAAACACTGAAATTTTAAAAAACGCAGGAATAGATTCGCAGGCAATTAAAGATTTGGAAGTGACTGTGAACACAAATCAACAAACCTTTAAAGGCTTGGAAACTTCAAAATTGGGTTCAGGTTTAAAAATAGGTTTTGGCGGCGCTGCGGGATATTTGCTATTCATGTTTATTATTATTTACGGTAATATGATAATGAGAAGTGTAATTGAAGAAAAAACCAGTAGAATTATAGAGGTAATTATATCTTCAGTTAAACCAATGAAATTGCTTCTGGGTAAAATATTTGGAACAACATTGGCAGGAATTACACAATTTGCAGTTTGGGTAACGTTGGGAATTATACTTTTGGCCATTGTTCCACCCTTATTGGGCGTAGATACATCAGCTATTTCCCAATCTCAGGAACAAATGATTACACAAGGCACAAATGCAGGCTCAATGGATATGGTGCAGCAGGTTATGCTTGAAATCAACAATTTACCTCTTGCCAATTTGGTAATTATGTTTATTCTTTTTTTTATAGGTGGCTATTTATTATACGCTTCTTTATATGCTGCCATTGGAGCAGCTGTTGATAGCGAAACCGATACGCAACAATTTATGATGCCTATTTTAATGCCTCTAATTTTGGCGGTTTATGTGGGTATTTTTACGGTTATAGATAATCCGCACGGCACTGTTTCTCAAGTATTTTCGTATATTCCGTTTACATCGCCGGTGGTGATGCTTATGCGAATACCTTTTGGAGTACCCATTTGGCAACAAATACTGTCCGTGGTAATTCTTTTTGGAACATTTTTTGGCACTGTTTGGTTTGCCGCAAAAATTTACCGCGTTGGTATTTTAATGTATG
This sequence comes from Aequorivita sp., assembly GCA_965219125.1. GTDB lineage: Bacteria > Bacteroidota > Bacteroidia > Flavobacteriales > Flavobacteriaceae > JBBSOK01. Next base: position 604,194 of record CBDCMO010000002.1, on the reverse strand, counting down.
GAAAAAAACCTACATATAAAGAGATTTTTAAATGGATTAAATACTAACAAACTTGCAGGAACAGGTAGGCGAAAAAATTAAGGACGTTGTTAAAGAAGATATTGGAGGGGCAATCCAAAGATTTCTGGACATAGGCATAACTATTGGTAAAGGGAAAGATGCTGTAGTATTGGATATTGGTTTAGTTCTACTGGTAATAATTTCTTTTATCATTGCAAGTTTTCTGCTAAAATGGATTAGGCTTCTCTTTACCCGAAAGATGGAAGGGAATGATAAGCTTAAGTTTATCAGCATTTTCAAGTTTATAAAATACCTCACTTATATTATTGTTTTTATAACTATAATAAGTGTTGCAGGTGTAAATATAACGCCATTTTTAGCTGCCTCGGCTGCATTATTGGTTGGTTTAGGATTAGCGCTTCAAGATCTTTTTCAAGATATTATTGCTGGTATTTTTATACTTGTGGATAAATCTCTAATGGTTGGAGATATAATTGAAATTGACAACAGAGTTTGTAGAGTAGCCGAAATTAAATTACGCACAACCCGAGCAATCACTAGAGATGACAAAATTATAATAATACCCAACCACAAATTTATAAGTGATATAATTTATAACCACACCCAAAACCATAGAAGCACACGTGAAAATGTAAAGGTTGGCGTGGCATACGGAAGTGATGTTAAACTTGTTGAAAAGCTCCTGCTGGAATGTGTAGATCACCAAAAAGGTGTGTTGAAGAGTCCAAAACCTTTTGTAATGTTCGAAGATTTTGCAGACTCTTCATTAAACTTCGGTGTCTATTTTTTTATTGGCGACAGCTTCGTAGATCCTAGGATTAAAAGTGATATTAGATTTAGTATTGACGCAAAATTTAAGGAAAATGAAATTACAATTCCATTCCCGCAAAGAGATGTACATTTTTACGACAATAGATTTCCTTTAGAATCTAAACATAAATTGAAAGACGATTAATTAATACAAACTATGAAAAAAAACATAATTATCGCTATAGCCCTAATATGGGCTTGTGGCACAGCATTTTCACAAACTACGGATCTTGCAAGAGTGGAATATCTCTATTTACCATTTGGTAAATCAGACAACAGTTTAAGCCGATATCGAGCGCTTTTACAAGCACCTATCCCTATTAATAAAGAGAAAAAAAATTATTTAGTTGTTGGTCTTGAATATCGATATGTAGATATAAATATCAAAGATCTCGAAGACACAAATGCGCTAATTGGTCCAAGAGAAACGGGTACAGCTATCTACAATAACAATCCATCGTCTGTTCAACAAATGGATGCTTATATTGGTTATACTTGGACTATTAAAAACGATTGGCGTTTAGGTGCAAAAGTTGGCATTAAGTTACAGAGTGATTTTCAGGGCAGCAGCCAAAGTGATGATCTTATTTATGACGCCGCTGTCTATGCAATTAAGGACAAGAAAAAAGATACATTGGACGGGCACAAGCCTTACAGATTTATTATCGGCTTGCAATATTCTACAACACCTGGTCGTAATTTTCCATTACCAATTGTCAATTATTACAAAGAATTTAAGCCAAATTGGACGTACACTTTAGGTGTCCCAAAAACAAATGTGCGCCATTATTTAAATGATGATCACAAAGATGCAATTCAAGCTTTTTTAACATTGGACAACATCTTTGCAAATATTCGAAACAACTTTATACCAACCTCCGCGCAACAAAATCCTGATAATCAGGTTGTGGAAAATATACAGGAAACCATTGCAATTGGTGGTTTGGGTTATGAACATTTTTTTACAAAACATCTGCTTTTATATGTTTACGCCGCGCATTCTTTCTATAATGATTTTAGATTCGAAAATGGAGACGGTGATAAAATTTATAAAATAAATGATAAAAACGGTCCATATTTGCGTACAGGATTAAAATTTAAATACTAAAAATGCCAAAAATATTAATTATTGAAGACGAAGCAGCCATAAGAAGGGTTTTGGTAAAAATCCTATCCGAAGAAAACGAGAAATATGAAGTTAGTGAAGCTGAAGATGGACTTGCTGGTATTGAAATGATTAAAAAAGAAGATTTCGATCTCGTTTTGTGCGATATTAAAATGCCAAAAATGGATGGGGTTGAAGTCTTGCAAGCCGCCAGAAAGCTAAAACCGGAAACACCAATGGTAATGATTTCCGGTCACGGAGATTTAGACACAGCTGTAAATACAATGCGTTTGGGTGCTTTTGATTATATAAGCAAACCGCCAGATTTAAACAGATTGCTCAATACGGTAAGAATTGCGTTGGATAGAAAAGAGTTGGTTGTTGAAAATTCACTCCTTAAAAAGAAGGTAAGTAAGAATTATGAAATGATTGGCAAAAGTGAAGCTATTGAGCATATTAAAAGTATGATCGAGAAAGTTTCGCCAACCGAAGCCCGAGTTTTAATTACTGGGCCAAATGGTACCGGAAAAGAATTGGTTGCGCATTGGTTACATCAAAAAAGTGAGCGCAGCAACGGCCCGATGATAGAGGTAAATTGCGCTGCCATTCCAGGAGAACTTATTGAAAGCGAACTTTTTGGACACGTAAAAGGAGCATTTACATCTGCAAATAAAGACCGAGCAGGTAAGTTTGAAGCTGCCAACGGCGGCACCATTTTTCTAGATGAAGTGGGCGATATGAGCCTTTCCGCACAAGCCAAAGTATTAAGGGCTTTACAGGAGAATAGAGTGCAACGCGTTGGTAGCGATAAAGATATTAAAGTTGACGTGCGTGTAATAACGGCAACAAATAAAGATTTAAAAAAGGAAATTGCGGAAGGTAATTTTAGAGAAGATTTATATCATCGTTTAGCCGTCATTCTAATAAAAGTACCTTCTTTAAACGATAGACGAGAAGATATTCCGTTGCTAATTGATTATTTTACTAAACGAATTGCTGGCGAACATGGTACATCTCAAAAAAAATTCACCGAAAAGGCTATAAAATTATTACAGGAATATGATTGGACTGGAAATATTCGGGAACTTCGTAATGTTGTTGAAAGGCTTATAATTTTAGGCTCTCCAGAAATTTCGGAAGAAGATGTGAAATTGTTTGCGAGTAAATAATTTAAATTTAATAAAGTATTTAAATTCCCCTTCGCCCTTATTCAAAATAAAAAATGGAAAAAATCAAAATAGAAGACTATATACTTACTGAAAAAGTAAAAATAGGAGAGCTCAAAACGGCGGTTGATTTAAATTCAAAAAAGAAAAATCTTAAAAAGGAATTAAAAAGTACGCGTAAAAAATTAGGTGAATTACAGGATACGTTGTATGCTCACGGAAAATACGCTGTGCTTATTTGCTTGCAAGGAATGGATACGGCGGGAAAAGATAGCCTGATTCGTGAAGTTTTTAAAGATTTCAACGCTCGTGGTGTTGTGGTTCATAGTTTTAAAACGCCTACCGATCTTGAGAAAAAACATGACTATTTATGGCGACATTACATTGCACTTCCAGAACGTGGCAAGTTTGGAGTATTTAATCGCACGCATTATGAAAATGTATTGGTAACAAGAGTACATCCCGGTTATATTTTGGGTGAGCATCTTCCAAACATAAATGAAGTATCAGATATAGATCAAGAATTTTGGGATCAGCGTTTCAATCAAATCAATAATTTTGAAAAGACTATTTCAGAAAATGGAACAATAATCTTCAAATTTTTTCTGAATCTTTCAAAGGAAGAACAAAAAAATAGGCAGTTACGTAGATTGAACAAATCCAGCAAAAACTGGAAATTTTCTCCGGGAGATCTTGACGAGCGCGATCTTTGGCCAAAATATATGAATTGCTATGAAGCTGTTCTGAACAATAGCAGTAAACCAAATGCATATTGGTATAACATACCTTCAGATAATAAAGATACAGCAAGACTAATAGTTGCAAAAATTATGTTGGAGCAATTGCAAAAATATAATGATATTAAAGAACCTGAACTGGCCCCTGAAATTTTAGCAAAAATAGATGAGTTTAAAGTACGGTTAAAAACAGAATAAATAATTAATTTATTTCAAAATGAAAAAATACATTTTTATTGGTAGTATTTGCCTCTTCATTTCAACGTCAATTTTTGCTCAAAAAGATAGGGTAGAAGACTCAACAAAATTACGGCAGATTTTTGATATTGCTTTAACGCAAGGTAAAGCATATGATTGGTTGGATTATTTAAGCAATGAAATTGGCGGCAGACTTTCAGGCTCAATAGAAGCTGAACTCGCTGTGCAATACACCAAAGAACAGTTGGAAACATTGGGCTTATCCAAAGTTTACTTACAACCCGTTATGGTTCCAAAATGGACTCGTGGCATAAAAGAGTACGCTTATATTGAAACCGCACCGGGAGAAACAAGTTTGGCAGACATTTGCGCATTGGGCGGTTCGGTAGCAACAATAGAAGGTGGCTTAAAGGCAGAAGTGGTTGAAGTCCAAAATTTTGAGGAGTTGGCAACTTTGGGAAAAGAAAAAATTCAAGGGAAAATTGTTTTTTTTAATAGAGCATTCGACCAAAAATTAATTTCTACAGGCGCTGCTTATGGCGGTGCGGTAGATCAACGTTATTCTGGTGCCGAGCAAGCTGCAAAATATGGAGCGGTTGGTGTTGTTGTAAGAACAATGGGATCGCGCCAAGACGATTTTCCACATACCGGCGCAATGAGTTATGGCAAACTGCCAGAAAGCCAGCAAATACCTGCTTGCGCAATTAGCACTAATGGCGCATCCTATTTAAGCGCAGCTTTAAAGTTGAAGCCAGATTTAAAATTTTATTTCAGACAAACCTGTAAAACTTGGCCAGACGCACAATCGTATAACGTTATTGGCGAAATTACAGGAAGTAAATACCCAAATAAATATATAACCGTTGGCGGGCATTTGGATAGTTGGGATATGGCAGACGGATCGCACGATGACGGCGCTGGCGTTGTTCATAGTATGGAAGTTGTTAATATACTTAAAGAAATTGGTTACAAACCAAACTATTCTATTCGCGTTGTGTTATTTATGAATGAAGAAAATGGATTAGCGGGAGGTAATAAATATGCCGAAATGGCAAAGAAGAATAATGAAGATCACGTTTTTGCGCTTGAAAGTGACAGCGGCGGTTTTACACCAAGAGGTTTTAGTTTTGATGCAGATAATGATGATTTTCAAAAAATAAAATCTTGGTCAACACTTTTTGAACCTTACCTTACCAACAATTTTGTTATGGGTCACAGCGGCGCAGATATTGGTCCTTTAAAACACGAAGGAATGGTTTTGGCTGGCCTTAATCCAGATTCTCAGCGTTATTTTGATTATCACCACAGCGCACTGGATACGTTCGATAAAGTAAATAAACGCGAATTACAATTAGGTGCGGCTGCAATGGCAAGCTTGGTTTATCTTTTTGATAAATATGAAATGAAGTAAATCCGGGCGCACATTTGTATAGCGTTTCTTTTTAGTCTAAGGCATTTGTAATGCCAATCACCAAAATAATCTGGCGCGCTTTTACAAAGCGTACTTTTTTGGTTGAAAGCATTTGTAATGCGCACTACTAGCATTTTATATTCCAACTTACAACAAAAAGTTTTATAATTTCTTTGCCAGTTTTCTTATAAACTAAGGGAGATTTATTATTCTGAATTTGTTCTTCAATTTTTAGTTTAATTTCAAAATGTGAAAACCAATCCTTAATAAAATCTACAGGTAACAGCCATTCTTTCTTTTCTGGCATTGCGAATAGCGCTTCTTTTTTTTCATTTTCAAATTCATTAAAATGAATATAATAACCCACAATACAACTTTGAATCTCCTCTGAAAAATTTGTAAATTCCAATTGCTTCGGAAGAAATAAAAACGCTTTTAAACATAATTCCTGTCGGGTTGGAAATGGAATTTTTAGTTCGCGAAGTTTCAATTTTGTCTCAGCGGAATTGATTAATGGAAATTGCTTCAATTTTACCTTTTCCAATTTATCAAACAAAGAATCTTTTCGGTTTGGGCCAATCCATTTTTCTTCAGCCGTAAAACCTGCATTTTCATCAAAAAGATAAAACTTGCAAGCTAATTCAATATGAATGATTTCGTTTGAAATAAGATTTCTAATTATATAATCCAACTCGCCTAATGTCCTGTTTCCAATTTGATTATTGAGCAATTTCGAATTACGGCTACTTAGCGGAGCCGAAGTATTTATTTGAAGATTTGAAGCCAAAATTTGAAAGTCTTTGGATTGTTTCAGAAATGCTTCAAAACAAGCTTCAGCCTGCCTTCCCAGAACATTTTCTGTCCGAAACATAAAATCGGTTTTAGCAATTTTTTCTGAATTAAATTCAAAATAATGAAAAGGATATTGTTCCGAATTAATTTTTAAATCGGGCGTATTTCTAAAGTTTGTAAGAATTTCGTGATAGTCGATGTGTTATTTTCTATATTTGGTTTCGTATGTTTTGATCCAATCTGCAGGAGTCATTTTTGATGCTAATTCACCAATCAATGCATACGGAATTGTTTCCATTTTTTTAAAACGCATGCAGCTTTTTCCCATATCCAATTTTGTTTTTATGTGTTTCGGGTATTCAGCTACAAACCAATCCAATAATTCTGGAATGGCATAAATTCCCATATGGTAAATACTTATGTTGTTTTTTTGCGATGCAATGCTCAAAAATGGCAATGCATCTTTAGGTTTGCAATGGTAACCTTTGGGATAAATTGTGTGAGGCACAACATAACTTATCATTCCGTATTGCATAATTTCTTCAAAACCCATTGGCAAATTGTTGGTAAGGGTTACGCGAAGTTTTTGCATTGCATCTTGCCTTTTCAGGGGCAATTCGGCAATATAGTCTTGTGGATTTAAAGCTTTTGAAGTCATATTTTTAATATTTACTGAAAATTGTTAGTCATCAAATTTAATTTAAAGGTGCCATTTCAGTTTCATCTATACGGCTTATATCAATTACGGTTTTACCGGTTTCGTGATTTATAATATACACAAACTTTTCGCCCCATTTAATTTCATTTGCCTTGTATGAAGTGCGCGAATATACGGTTTGCGAGAAAGATTCATCAAAGGCTTTCATCATAATTATAAATTCCACGTCCCGCGTTTCAAGTTCATCTTTCGTAAATTTAAATAATGGGCTTTCTTCTGTAATTGGGTGTACAATTGTCCACGTGAATGGTAAAAATGCAACTTTGGAGCGTTCCAACTCCAACGTAAAAAATTCTCGCAGGTTAGAATCTACTTTTCTCATTGACAAGGCGGCGGTAACTTCAGCTTCCATAAGTTGGTTTTTATGCGGATTTACTACGCGAAACATAAAGCCATTTATGTCTTGATATGGTGCCATAACTGCGTAAAGACTGTATTTTAATTTTGCCAATGGTTTTGAGAACCGCCCATAAATTAAACCGGTTACAAATGCGAAAGATAATAGGCCAAGTAATGATTCTGTGGCGGCCACAATATTGCTTACCAAACCAATAGGCGCAATGCGTCCATAACCCAAGGTGGTAATAGTTTGGGCGCTAAAGAAGAAAGCTTCCATAAAATTTTCCCAAGTAGTACCTGCAACAATGCCCGTTAGGTGCTGCGTTCCAACAAGTAGATAAATAGTGGCAAAAAGAATATTTACTAAATTATAAACTAAAACAATGATGAGAAAGAAGCGGCTCCAAGGCATTGTGACTAATTCGTGGAAAAAATTAAGTCGCTCAAAAAAAGGGATATTTATCTTTTTTACATTAAAGGAACCGTTTTTTCCAATAGACCGATAGGAGTCTGCCGTTGCCTTTTCGCCGAGACCAAAATCGTTAAATTTTTGAGCGCTGTATTTGCCTGTGGAGTTTCGGGAGAGCATTAATTGGGTTGGTTTGGAAAGTTGCTGTTAAAAGTACAAAAATACGAGGTATAGTTTAAAGCATTTATCAATATTGGATTACGATCTTAAAATGGTTGACATTGGTTTTCCCTTTGCCAATTCATCTACAAGTTTATCCAAATAACGTATTTTTTGCATTAGTGGATCTTCAATTTCCTCAACTCGAATTCCGCATATTACGCCAGTAATTTTTTTAGCGTTTGGATTAATTTGCGGTGCCTGATTGTAAAAATTCTCAAAATTGGTATTCTTTTCTATTTTTTGCGCCAATTGGTTTTGGCCATAACCTGTTAACCAACAGATTATACTATCTAATTCATCTTTGGTTCGTCCCTTTTTCTCCACTTTCGCTATGTAATAAGGATAAACATTTGCGAAAGGCAGTTTGAAAAGATTTTCTTTTTTCAAAACAATATTAAATTTGTCTAACAAACTTTAGAAACACTTCTTTGTGGCGTTCCAAATCTAGGTTTGGAGAAAGTGATGCGCGCACAATATAATCTTTATCGCCTTCTTTTGTAGTTCCCTGCGTCGAGGTTGCGGGAATCGTCCAATAAAGTCCTTTTAACTGTCCGTAACTCACACAGAATTTACTTTCCTCCGGAATTTCAGTAATCATTAAATTGATTAGTTTTAAATTAAGTTCTCTTTTATGTGCTTCTTTTTCTTCGTCCGTATTTCCTTTTGTTGGCAGATCTAATGAAAAAACGGATGGCATAAAACCTTGTTCGGCCAATGTATCTGAAACGAAATTGATTTTTGCATCAGGTAATTTATCGTGAATGTAGTGAACAAATTCTCGCGTATTTTTATATGCCTCATTAATACGTTTATTCATTGATGGCAATTGCTTTGCCAAAATTTCATATTGAAGTTCGGTAGCTTCATTATCGCAAATTTTTAAATGAATTTCAATTTTATCCATCAAATCCTGCGTTTTTGAATTTCCTACCACATAACCAGCCGTACATTTTCCGCCGCTCGGAAATTTTGAACCACTTGCATACGAAAGAGTTCTCACGGTTGAAAGTATTTCGCCTTCCCCTAAAAATTGATAGTTTGGGCAAAATGTTTGATCTAGAATAAAAACAGGAGCAATCGCTTTTTCACCTTTTTTGGTTTTTCTTTTCTTGCTTAAAACTGCTTTTAAGTTTTCAAGATCTGGAACTTCAACCCTTGGATTTGTTGGAATTTCGGCAATGATATATGGAATGGCATCCTCCTTTGCAATTTTCTCCAGAATAATTTCAATACTATTTACCATTTCGTTGTCGCCATCAACGGGTAAATCTACGATTTCAACATTTTTTAAGGTTGCAGCAACGCGTCTTGCTTGGTCGTTTGTGCCGCCGTAACAATTTGGTGGAACAATAAATTTGATTTGTTTGTCTTTATGATTTTCAACTGCATCGTGAATTAAAGCCATCATGATGGCATATTGAATTGATAATCCGCTGGAGCCAACAAGCGCTTTTGTAGGCGAACCCGTAATTTCCTTAATTGAATTTACAACACTCTTTTTGTCAGCTGTTTTATTATCTTCAGTATTTTGAAAAGGAGCTTTTTCCGTCAATGAATTTAAAGCTGAAAGACAATTAGCAGGCGTCATTGCAATTGTTTCCCTTCTTCTTACGTGTTGAATATCTGCAATATATTGTTTGTTTTTTTCGCCGTTTATTACTAGAACACTTCCAAGATGCGCGTGAAGATTTAGGTAGAAATCAATATTATTATTGCGTTCTGTAACTTGAAATTCATTTTTTTCTGAAATATATATTGTGCTTCCACCATATTTTGAAATTTCAGATAATTTTTCAATTTGCTTTATTTCAAAATTATAACCGTAAACTTTTTTGATTAATTCAGCATTAAAATAAGTTGGTAATTCGCCTGAATAAAGAATTTGGGTTTTTTTATTTTCCAATAAATTCTTCCGAAGAATTGCCAACATTGGGATTGTTTTTGAAGAAAAGCCAATTACATTTTCAGATTCTATATTGTTCAAATTAGCAATTGCCCATTCCAAAATGCACGATAATGGATGCCCAAGCCGAATATAATCGTAAGCCGTTGGTAATTTACATAAGGCATTGGTTTCAGCATTATTGTTTTTATATAATTTTTCAAAATCTTGTAAAAATTCAGTTTTTGCTAATTCTTCATCATAAATATCCAATCTGTGTGTTGTTAAGCCCAACCAATCTGTTGGCATATTTTTCAATACTTCTTTTATGTAATCTTGCATTTTATTGTTTTGCATTTTTCTTTTCATTTTATAAGTGGATAACTTACGTCAATTCTCTATATTTTAAAGACGGTTTAAGACTTTTGTAACATTATGTTGAATGATTTTTTATAGTATTTCAGCAAGAGATATTGATACTATTTTCATTATACGATCAATTTGAAAAAACGGTTTTAATTCGAAAACACAAATCCTCTTTCAACTATAAATCTGAAAGAGGATTTAATATATATTCCGTTCTTAGTTTACCAAATAGTAATCCTATCTTCTTTTGGCAAATACATTTTATCGGTAGATTTTACATCGAACGCATCATAAAACGGACTTGTATTCATAAGCGGCCCATTAACGCGCCAAAGCGGTGGAGAATGCGGATTGTTATTAATCCAAAGTCGAAGATATTCATCTTTCATCTTAACTTTCCAGATTCTGGCAATCGACAAAAAGAAACGTTGGTCTGGCGTAAAATTGCCCACTTTTGTGGTATCCTGTCCTTCTTTTGTCATTTTAAAAGCGTCGTATGCTACGGCTATTCCTGCTATGTCAGCCGTGTTTTCACCAACCGTCATATCGCCATTAATATTTAAACTGTCCAAAACCGTAAAGGTGCTGTATTGATCAATTACTTGTTTTATTCTTTCCTTAAACTTAGCGTAATCATCCTTTGTCCACCAGTTTTTTACGTTTCCATCTTTGTCAAATTGCGCACCTTGATCGTCAAACGTGTGTGTAATTTCGTGGCCAATTACCATTCCGATTCCACCGTAATTAAGCGCATCGTCTGCATCATTATCAAAGTAAGGTGATTGTAAAATACCTGCCGGAAAAACAATTTCATTTGCCGAAGGATTGTTATACGCCGTAACGGTTGAAGGTGTCGTGTACCATTCTGTCTTATCTACAGCCTTGCCCAATTTTGCCAATTCGCGCTCGTATGAAGCAGCAGCGGCAGAAACAATGTTTTCAAAATATTTGTCTCTTGCAATTTTCACATCGCTGTAATCTATCCATTTATCGGGATAGCCAATTTTCTTGGTCATCGCGGACAGTTTTTCCTTTGCTTTTATTTTTGTGCTGTCGCTCATCCATTCTAGTTTATCAATTCTTTTGGCGTACGCTTTTTGAATATTATTCACCAAATCTAACATTCGTTCTTTGGCGTCTTCAGGAAAATATTTCTTCACATATAATTCTCCCAAGGCTTCACCCAAATAATTGTCTACCGCACTTGCCATTATTTCGCCACGCGTTTTTTGAACGGCTTGTCCCGAAATAATTTTGGTATACTCAAAAGCGGCATCTACAAAAGGTTTACTTAACTCATTTGCATAACCGCTAATTGCATTTGCCTTTAGATATAATTTCCAATCATTAATAGGAATTGATTTTAAAACTTCATTTAGCTTAACATAATAAGCGGGTTGCGCCACATCGATAGAATCGGTTTTTGCGCCTAATTGTTTAAGAAAGTTATTCCAACCAATATTGGGTTGCGATTTTTCAAGATCTGAAACTGCCATCATATTGTAATTTGCAATTACATCGCGGCGTTCAACCCTTGTTCTGTGGGAGGTAGCGAGTTGTTTTTCAATATTGTAAACCACACCAGCATCTTTTTTGGCAGTTGCAGCATCACTTCCCGTAAGTTGAAATAATGTGGCGATGAATGATTTATACCCATCGTTTATTGCGACGGTTGAAGAATCTGTTTTAAAATAATAATCTCTATCCGGCAAACCGAGACCCGTTTGGTAGGTGTGCGCAATATTCATACTGCTATTTTTATCATCTGCACCAACGCCAAAAGCCATTATAGAACCGTTGTTTACCTTCATTTCATTTGCCACAAACATCATTAAATTCGGTACATCTACTATTGCATCAATCTTTTCAAGGGTTGGTTTTATGGGTTCGTAACCACGTTTGTTGATGGTTACCGTATCCATTCCCGAAGCATAAAAGTCGCCAACTTTTTGCGCAATGCTTCCTTCGGGATTTTTTGCTTGCGAAACACTATCCAAAATTGCTTGTAGGCGCAGACGTTGTGGATAATTCATAAACATATAAGCTCCAACCCCGGCTTGGGAAGCAGGAATCGGCACCGAATCGTACCACTTACCATTTGCATAACGATAAAAGTTATCGCCAGGATTTAAACCGGAATCTGTCCCCGTAATTTCAATAAACTTTTTTTCTGAAGAGCTTTTGTTTGTGCAAGAAGTTATTGTGAGTATTGATAATAATAGGATTACTGTGTTTTTCATGGTTCGGTTAATTTGAAATAAAAGTAAGCATTTTAGGATTTAAAACGTATCAAATTCTCAACAGATGAAAACATTATATAGTTATAGATTTCGACTTTCAATTGTTATCCCAAAATTTAGTTTGTTTTCGTAAAAAATTCAGGTGAAAGTTCCAACGGATTAAAATTCCAAACAAATGGAAGCAGAAAATAAACCATTAATGTTAGAATTATAATTGAAAGAATATTCATTGCGAAACCGCTTTTTACCATATCTGGAATGCGAAGATACCCTGAGCCAAAAACAACCGCGTTTGGCGGCGTTGCTACTGGAAGCATAAATGCACAAGAAGCAGCAACGGTTGTTGCCACCATTAAAACATACGGATTCACACCCAAACCTATGGCAATAGGCGCCAATATTGGTAACAGCATTGCGGTAGTAGCTAGGTTTGATGTAAATTCTGTAATAAAATTTACGGCAGTTATTATCACCAAAATCAATACAAACAGCGGCAAGCCTCTAAGTAATGTTATTTGTTGCCCAAGCCATGCTGCAAGCCCGGTGCTTTCAAAACTTGCTGCCAATGCCATACCACCACCAAAGAGTAGAATGATGCCCCACGGAATGTTTATGGCGTCTTCCCATTTTATAATTCGATCCTTATTTTTATTGGCGGGTAGCGTAAAGAGAATAATTCCGGCGGCTATGGCTATAATGGTATCATCTATTCCGGGGATAAAGGGTTCTAGAAAAAAGGATCTACCAATCCAACAAACGGCTGTAAGTGTAAAGATGGCGAGTACTGTTTTTTCTTCACGTTTCATGGGTCCCAATTCCTTGGTTAGACGCATAATTTCTTCTTTGCCGCCGGGAAATGTTTTTTGTTTGAATTTGAAGGCGAAATGCGTAAGATAATACCAACACAACGCAAGTAAGATTAAAGCGATTGGCAAACCAAACTTCATCCATTGCCAAAAGGTTATTTCAATATTATAAACTTCTTCAACATAACCTGCCAGTACAAGATTTGGTGGTGTGCCTATAAGTGTGGAAATACCACCAATGGAAGCGGAGTAGGCAATGCCGAGCATGAGTGCTTTTCCGAAGATTAGGTTTTCATTTACATCGGTGGATGGATTGTCCTTTAGCTGTGCTACAATACTCATCCCGATTGGGAGCATCATTACGGCGGTGGCGGTGTTTGAAATCCACATAGAAAGAAAAGCCGTAGCAATCATAAACCCTAAAATTATTTTTGAAACGTTGGTGCCAATACCTCGGATTATATATAGTGCAATGCGTTTGTGAAGATTCCATTTTTCAATGGCGATGGCTATTATAAAACCGCCCAAATACAGAAATATATATTTATGCCCGTAGGATGCGGTGGTTGTGGAAAGATCTAGCGCGCCCGTAAGCGGAAACAAAACGATGGGCAATAAGGCCGTTACGGCAATTGGCACAGCTTCACTAACCCACCAAATGGCAATCCACAGGGTTGCGCAAAGTACATCATACGCCGGGTCCGGCATTCCTTCTGGCGTGTTGAGGGATTGTAGTACAAAGAAAAGAATAGGGCCGAGTAGGAGCGGAATTATTTTTTTAGGGTTCACGAGGTTTGGCGTTTGTTGTTGAAGCGGTTTTAAAAATACGCAATTTTGTGATTGGGTGAATAGGGTGTTTTGCAAATGCTGGTGGTACGTGGGTACGCTTTACAAATGCACACCAAAGGGCGCGCCAGAGGGAGCAACTAAAAATAAACGCTTAGTATTTAGATTATTACAAATCACTTCCCTATTTTTATAACTACCAAGGCTACGCAGTAGGTCAAAAAAAACGTATGTTCCCCAAACAGGCCCGCTACATTTTAGTATACTCTTGGTATTTTCCATGGGTATTCAGTATGGTTTAGGCAGCACCTCATAGCGGCTGCCGTGTGTATGGTTGGTACGGATTTTACTTTTAGAACATTTTTAATTTTTTAGTAACCTTAAATTATATAAATATGCCTATCAAGTACAAATTAGTGAAAAAAGGAGAGCCCGGCGTTTTAGGCGGTGGGACAAAAAAGTTTTACGCCACCATTGTAAATAATGGCGAATTAACCATTGACGACTTAGTGTCTGAAATTGAAAAATTTAGTGCCCTGAGTGAACCCGATATAAAGGGTGTAATTGTTGCGCTGGAAAACGTAATACAAAAAGCACTGGCAGACAGCAAGATTGTTAGGCTGGAAAAGTTAGGCTCGCTCTATCCATCCATTAGCAGCAGCCCTGCCGATGATGAAGAATTGTTTTCGGCAAAAACCATGATTAAATCGGTTAGCGTACGCTACCGTGCCGGAAAACGTATTCTGGATGCCATGAAAAACGCAGGTTTTAAGAAGGATTCATAAAGCAGCACGTCCTTTTTTAAAAACCACACGTGGTTTTGCATGAAACCACACGTAGTTTTACCCAGAACCACGCCTAGTTTTTATTAAAACTAGATGTGGTTTTTTGGTTGTCTAGATTAATGGGCATTTGGTTGTGTGAATTCACGAGCGGGACGCTCGCGCTAGCGGGGGTATTTGCCAGTACTAAGTTCGGATAAAATTTTTAATTTGAAAGGTTCACTGTAACGTCTGATTACTTTGTCATTTTTATACATAATGTTTAGAATTATGTAGCCTTTATTCAGGACGAGTCAAGCTTGTTGCCAACGTTTGGTGTATGAGCTGTGGCGTGGGTAAGTTACGGATAATTCCAAACAGAAACCTGACATCGGAAAATCCGATGGATTTTCCGAGTAGGCGAGGATAAGCCATTGCTTATACACAATGTTAGCTAACGTTTTTTATTTAATTCATAAATTTCTATTCCAATGTTGTGGGTTTTTGGTTTATTGTCAACGGCTAATTCAGTCTTTACAACTTCCAACATATCCTTTCCGTTTTTATCAAAAAATTGAATAAATCTTAATTCCGACATTATTCCAACTAATTGGTCACTTTCGTAATTCACAAGCTCAAAAACTACTTCGTTACTCGCTGTTGATTCGAACTTTTGGTAATAAGAACTGTCTCTTGATTTTTGAAAAATCGAAAGACTCAAAGTCTTTTCTTTATCAACATTCTTTGGATTCGAGTCGTAACCAGAGTAGAATTTAAAAATTCCGCTGTAAGTGTCGGGCATTTCAGATTTCACAAGATTAAATTCAAAAAAACGACTTTTGGTCGAGTCAATTATTCCGTTTTTTAGATTTATTACTTGATTAAGTATTGTATCGTTTTCTTTGGAAACATAAACCTCTACTTTTTCACTAAAGTTATTCGGATACTCATATGTAATCCAAAATCGGTCATATTTATCTTTGTCAACTGTCTTTTGGGATTCGACTTTTTTTAATTCCGCTTTGTCCTTTTTTCCAGAACAGGAAATTAGTCCAAAAACGAGAATTAATATTAAGATACGGAAGTTTCTCATCAAATGTTAGCTAACGTGTTTGTATATGGCAAGTAGCGGGCAAATATAAGAGTAACTTTCCGCCATAAACCAAGCCAAATCTTTTGTGTTTTGCTTTTATCTTTACTTTTCAAAAAGCCAAATCAAAAGATTTGGCGGTTTACCAAATATACCGAAATTTCCGGTTTTTGCACAATCCCCGCTATTTGCTATATACGGTGTTAGCCACAGTATTTTTATTAATAATCTTGAATTAATACCTCAGTTGGAATATGAAGTTTAGTGTTTAAATTTCTAACCATTTCCAATGTCAGTTTTCTTTTCTTATTTAAAATTTCGCTTACTCGACTTTTAAATCCAAAAATCTCCGCTAAATCTTTTTGTTTCATTCCCATTTGTTCCATTCTAAATTTTATAGCCTCAATTGGGTCTGGCATTTCTATTGGGAAATGTTCATTTTCATATTTGTCAATTAATATTGATAATATTTCAAGTTCGTCTCCTTCTTGAGTTCCCATTTTTGCATCAAAAATTTTCTCAAGTCGATTGAGTGAATTTTGATAATCCTTTTCGTTTTTTATTGGTGTGATTTTCATATCTAAATTTCGTTAGCGTCTATTTTGTCATATTCTGCGTGAGTTCCAATAAATCTTATCCAACAGATTTGATACTCAAAATTGAACTTCACTATTAACCGATAATTATTTCCTTTGATGTCAAAAACAATCCGATTATCTTTTAAAATACTTGCTTTCGGATAATCTTTTTTTAAATCATTTATTGTTTTCCAAGACGTTTTTTCTGTTTCCCTAAACCACGATTTTAATTGTTGTTCACTATCGGCGTGTTTTTTCCAGAATTCACGTAATGTACTTTTAGCAATAACTCTCAATTCATTTATTTTTTACAAATATAATCAAAAAAGTTACCGATTTGGTATTTTATTGCGATTTTTATATTGTGGCTAACGTTACGTGTATGAAACGTAGCGTCTAAAATAACGATAATTTTCGATTGAGCAATTAGCCAAATCTCTGATTTGGAACCAAAAATTTCAACGTAAACTGCCAAATCAGAGATTTGGCGGACTTCGCAAATAAGTACAGACCTTTCGGAAAGCCAAAAGCCAGCTATGTTTTATACACCTTGTTGTGTGGCGTCTTTACTTTTTTTTTACGCTTTGTTTTTCACGTGCGAGTAAAGTCCGACGTTTTGTTTTCCACATTCAATTTCCATTGGTTGCCGAATCCGACGAGAAACAGCGGTTTTCAATTTCGCACTTAAAAAACCAAAAAAAATTTCGAATCCTTTCCGCCCGATTTTTTGCGTCCGAGTAAATTTCGGCGAAACGTTGCTCAATTCCAGTTTTGTTTTGGTTTCAGGATTTCGGCAAAATCCCAGAGATTTTCGGTTTTGCCTTTGGTCAGCAAAAAAGCGGTTGCCATAAATTCCAGTTTTGCGGTTTCAGCGTCAATTCCGTTGCGAAAAGTTCCGTTTTCAGCTTTTTTTCAGTGCAAAATCCCATTCCTTTTTCTCAATTCCAGCGCGATTTTTTTTAATGACACACAACGGTTTTGTGTATGATTAGTGGCGTGTTTAAGCACCTAATTTAGCAAATAAAAACTGAATAGAAAATCCGCGAGGATTTTCGTAAGTAGGCGAGAACTAGCCATTAATTATACACGTTGTTGTGTACAGTACTTTACCTTTCCATTTTCTTAAATTTATTATCCTCAAAATAAACTCGATAAATTTTTGTCTTTTCAAGTTCAATAAATTGTTTAATTGCTACGTCATAATTTGGGTCTGTAAATAATCCACGATATATTCCAGTCAATGATTTTTTAATGTTTAAATGACAATAATTGTCTGAAATAATCAATAAGCGTTTTTCATATTCCTTTCTCCAATAGTGAGATTTTGACAAGAAAAGGGCTTCGTAATCACGTTTTATGTGTTGCTCAATATTTTCTTCTTTAGTCATATTTCTATTCCAATAAACCCATTCGTTTTTTTTCGGACTGTAGTTTATATCTTGAAATTTGAAAAAATCTACGTGCTTGTTTTCCTCAATAAATAAATCGGTGTCTATTTCAAGGCAAATTCCTCTATGATTTTCCGCATATTGAGCCCACATCATTTCGTTTTCATATCCTTTGTATTTGTCCGAATAAACAAAACAAGTTGCTTGAATTTTTGACTTTATTTCCTCGCCAAATCTGTACATACTGTCAAAATGAGCTTTGTCAGAGTCCGCTTCGTAGTCCAAATCCGAGTACAAAGTTTCGTAAGGAACATTTATTCCACCAAATGCCCATTTCTGATTTTCTTTCGGACCATTCATTTTATTCAAAAAATTGGTTCGCAAAGTCATTGAAGGTAAAATAAATTCTATTGCTGTACTTAACTTTGTATAGTGATATATCTTTGGCATTTAATGTGTTCTGTCGGTTTTCAGGTATTGTACACAACGGTCTTCTTTACTTTACAACCAGCTAATTATAGTTGTTTAACTTTACTAAGAGACAAGAGGAGAACTAAAACGGTCTTTGGAATAGCAGTTCCTTTATACGTATCAGTCCTCTTGCCTTTCTTAGGTTGCTTTAGGACCATTTGGAATACCAGGAATCACTTCCTATTAAAGGTAATAGTCATTGCAACATTTATTAATCTTCCCTTTTTGAAAAGGAACAATATTTAAAAATATGAAAAAATATGATGACGTGGTCGGTATTGATGTATCTAAATTAACAATAGATGCTCATATCCATAAAAGATCAATCCATCGAGTGTTTTCGAACACTTCCAAAGGATATACAGCGCTGGTAAAATGGATAAATAAGAGTCTGGAGGAACATTGCTATTTTCTGTGTTTTGAGAATACCGGTCATTATTCTACAAATTTAAGTGTCTACTTATCCCAAAACGATATGGATTATGTGGAGCAAAGCCCATTGGCCATAAAGCGATCAGCAGGAATTGTGAGAGGTAAAACCGACAGATTAGACTCAGGAATGATTGCCAGATATGCTTGGTTGCATCAAGAAGAACTGGTTCTGAGTACGCCTAAGGAAAAGGATATTCAAGAGATTGGTAGATTATTGTCTTTAAGAGATCAGTTAGTTAGAGATCGTACAGGAAAGATGAGCACTCTTAAAGAAGCACAATCACTGCTTAACAGCCCATCCACAGACAGTTGCTGCAAGATTGCAACAAAGACCATTGCCTACCTTGCCAAGCAGATTGATGCTCTTGAGGATAGGATTAAAATATTGATGAGAAGTGAGGAAGAACTTGCTGAAAATTTCAAGCTTCTAAATACAATAAAAGGAGTAGGCTTAATATTATCCAGCCAGCTTATCTATCATACAAATAACTTCCAGCGCTTTGATAGTTGGCGGCAGTTCTCAAGTTATTGTGGAGTTGCACCGTTTGCGCATAGCTCGGGAACGAGTATAAGACGAAGAAATAAAATCCACCGCATAGGAGATAGAAAAATGAAGACGCTGTTGACAATGGCCAGTGTCAGTGCCATACAATGCGACAGCGAGCTCAAATTATACTATCAACGAAGATTAGCAGAAGGCAAGCCAAAACTGGTAGCGTTGAACAACGTACGGAACAAGATTCTGGCAAGGGCTTTTTCCGTAATTAAAAGAGGAACGCCGTACGTTGAACTACAGCGGTTTGCAGCTTAAAAATACTTGTATTTTAATTAGGATTTGACCTTGGAATACGTATATGGCTCGTAGCGTGCAAATTAGCGATAACTTTTCGGTTAAGCAAGAGCCGAATTTTTTAATTTTCTTATTATCTTTCTCTTTTCAATAAGCCAAATTAAAAAATTTGGCGGACTTGCAAATATACCTTAACTTCAATTAGGCAACTTATTAGCTATGAGCTATATACGGTGTTGTAGTGCGTTTTTATTCTCTCGTCAGTACATAAATATCTCCAATAGAGTTAGTCATTGTTAGAGTGTTATTCTCAAATTCGTAATTCCATTGACCATCTAAAATAAGATTTGGGTCGAATTCCGTCGTAATTATTAGCTGTTCATTATCAAAATTCAATGAATTTTTTTGAACTGAAAAATTCCCAAAATAAATAGCTGGGAAATTAGTTCTATCGCTGTCGCCAGAAAAATTTCCGCTGTTCAAATTAATTTCAACGTTAGAAATCATATTATTTCGTTCAAAAGTTCCAACATAAAGTCCGTCGATATTTACTTCATTATTGTCGTCATTACTACAAGAAAATGCTGTTATTAAAAGACCGATTAAAATTAATGTTTTCGTTTTCATAATTCTACTTTTTTATTAGATGTATTTTTTTCATTAGGTTGCGTTAAATGCACTACAACGTTTAGTATAAAAGAAGTAGGGCTGTAAATAAGCAATTAACTTTCGGATTATCCACAAGCCAAATCTTTTGCATTTTGTTTTATATTTTTGTTCTAAAAGCCAAATCAAAAGATTTGGCGACCTCGCAAATACGCCTGAAACATTGGGTTTAGCACTTACTTGCCCTATTTTTTTTATACATTGTTAGCACACGTTTTTTATCGCACTTTTTTAACCAAATCATTTATTTTTGGATTTTTAAAAGGAACAGGTTTACTTTCAAAAGATTCTTTTTCGCCTTCCCAATTTTGAAAACTCGAAATAGGTTTTTGTACGATTCTTTTCTTTTCAAATTCGTTTGACTCGATTGTCGATAATCTATCTTGAACGTGAATTACTTTCCCAAATCCTTTTACAATCTCTAATACACCTAATTTTTCCTTAGTGTCAGGGTCAATTAATTCTTCTTTGTCAAGTTCATAAACGAGACAAATTTCCCCGACTTTTACATTGTCATTCGAGCCTTTACTTATTACTAAAGTATAGGGGTCAAGAATTTTTATGACTTTTGCTATTTTCATTCTTCTAATGTTTTTGTAGTAACGAAAGGTTTAACTATAATATCAGCTTTGATTTGATTTAAATCCTTGTATTTAGTTTCGTCAACTAATTTCTTAATTAGTATTTGAATTTTTTTATCATTTTGAATATTAATGACTTCGCCATATCCCACAAAATCTTCAAATTCATCATTGAAATGAAATACTGTTACCAAACCTTGAATTTGAAACATTTCGCTGTATTCAGTTAAAATTATTTTTTCATTATTACGTGTTAATACTTTTATTATTCGCGGTGACTTATTTAAAGATTCTTTAAAAAAATGGATTGATAAGTCAAATAGAGTTAAAACGAGAATTAAGACAATAAAAAATATAATTATTAGCCAAAAATTTAAACCAATTTCATTTTCATATTTAATTGATAAAATTGTAGCGAGTGTTGCAACAACACCAATAATAAATCCACCAACCGACTTAAAACTCTTATAAAGTTGATTGAAATATCGAAAATTAATCATTCTGGTTATTGTTTTTTTTTAAATGTGTGCTAACATGCGGATAAACACTATAGCGTTTATTCCCATTATATATTTTCAAATATAACAAAACAATAGTTTCCTACTGATATCCCGCCGCCTGCAACTTAAACAAATCTGCGTACAACTTACCGTTTGCCATTAATGCTTCGTGGGTGCCTAGTTCTAAAACGCGGCCGTCCTGCAATACCAAAATACGGTCTGCCATACGTACAGTGCTAAAGCGGTGGCTTATTATAATGCTGGTTTTGCCTTTTGTGAGGGCGATAAAACGTTCAAAAACATCAAATTCTGCTTGGGCGTCCAGGGCGCTTGTTGGTTCATCCAACACCATAATATCGGCGTCCTTCATATAAGCTCGCGCTAATGCTACTTTTTGCCATTGGCCGCCGCTGAGTTCTGTGCCTTTGTAAAAGCGTCTGCCAAGGCGCTGCTCAATGCCGTCTGCCATTTCATTTACAACTTGCTCGGCTAGACTTTTGCTGGCAGCGTAGCCTATTACTTCATCATTATTAACTTCTTCTATGTTTCCTACGGCAATGTTTTCGCGTAAGGTAAATTCATATTTAAAGAAATCTTGAAAAATTACACCAAAACGTTTTCGGTATTCGTCTACATCAAATTTGTTGATGTTTATGCCGTCTAATAAAATTTCGCCTTCGGTTGGTTCGTAAAAACGTAGAAATAGTTTTATCAAGGTTGTTTTGCCGGCACCATTCTGCCCAACAAAAGCCATTTTTTCGCCAGCTTTCATTTTAAAGGTAACGCCTTTAAGCACTTCGGTTTCACTACCTGCATACGCAAAATGTAGATTGTTTATTTCAAAGCCATGCGTTATTTTGGTCGGCATTGGCATATAGAAATCTGCATCTTGTTCAACCGTTAAATCTATAAAATCGAAATAATCCTGAAGGTACAGTGCACTTTCGGAAATGCGGGTAAAGCGGGAAAAGAAACCTTGCAAATTAGTACGAAGTCTATTAAACGAACCCGATAAAAAGGTAAGTTCCCCAATAGTAATTACACCGGTAAGCACACGCAAAATAATATACACATACGCGCCATAATAACTTAGCACGCCCAGAATATTAAATATGGAACCGTACGCACTTTGCCTAAGCGAAAGCTTTTTATTGATTACATAATAGTCTGTTGAAAGATTTTTAAAGCGTTCGGCAATAAAATCCGTCAAGCCAAAAAGTTTGATTTCCTTGGCTGTTTGATTGTTGGCGCCTATAAAACGGAGGTAATCCAATTCGCGTCTTTCTGCAGTCCAACTTCTTGCCAAGGAATAGCGCGTACTGCTGAATTTTGCTTCATTTATAAAGGACGGAATAATGCTTAGGATTAATATTAATATTAAAATTGGTTCAAAATAAATTAATCCCGATATAAAGGTGATTATGGATATAATGCTTTCTGCTTGTCCCAACGCGTTGCTCATTAAATCTACACGGCTGTTTGTTTGGGTTCTGGCACGCTCCAGTTTATCATAAAACTCGGGGTCTTCCAATTGCGCAATGGTAAGCTCGGCGGTTTTACGAATAATCTTTTCTGAAGATGCGTTGGAGTAGAGGTCGCCCAAAAGTCCGTCGGTTAAATTGATTAATCTTCCTAACAAATCTGAAAGGACTGCGACTGAAAATTCAATTATAACATACTGCCAAAGCATTGTGAAATCTTTATCCTCCAAGGAAACTTGTAGAATAATTTCATCAATAATCATTTTGCCCACCCAAAGAATTACTACGGGCGTAAAGGCGTTTATAAGTCTGCTAAAAGCGTTCAGTAAAAATAACTTTGGGCTACTTCTGTATATTTCCCTAAAAAACCTTGGAATGGTCTTTAGAGCTTTAAAAGAGTCTTTAACACTGGTTTTCTCTTCTTTATCGGTGATGGATTTTGGTTGGGGACGCGCCATTTTTTAGTATGATATATCAGTCTCGATTGTTATTTTCTAGACTGGATTTTTATTGATTTTGTTGATTGGTCGATGCGTTTATAAGTTTAGTTCTCTAAACTCATCGACCTCTGAACTTCGTACTTTTTTATTCACCGCAAAGCTATTCTAAAAAAAGCAACAACTATATTTGCGCAAAATTTATTTACTTGGCTTTTTCAGATTATACACGCGAATTTAAATTTAATACCAAACTGGCAACTCCCGTTATTTTGGGAATGTTGGGGCACCAAGTTGTGGCGTTGGTGGATAATGTTATGGTTGGCCAATTGGGAACAGCGGAACTTGCCGCGGTTTCGTTGGGCAATAGTTTTATGTTTGTGGCAATGAGCGTTGGTGTTGGTTTTTCCACAGCAATTACGCCTTTGGTTGCCGAAGCAGATGCAGAAGGCAATCATGAAAAGGGAAAATCTTCCTTTAAACACGGTCTTTTTTTATGCATTGTTCTCGGTTTAGCGCTTTTTGCGATGGTGATGGCAGCAAAACCGTTGATGTATATGATGAAACAACCACCTGAAGTGGTAGATTTGGCATTGCCTTATTTGACTTTGGTGGCAGCTTCATTAGTTCCCTTAATTATCTTTCAAGGTTTTAAGCAGTTTAGCGACGGACTTTCTATGACGCATTTCCCGATGTACGCTACAATTGTTGCGAATATTGTAAACGTGATTTTAAATTACATGTTTATCTTCGGAAAATTTGGTGCGCCGGAGTTGGGTGTTGTTGGTGCCGCAATTGGTACGTTGGCATCGCGGGTTGTAATGGTTGCCTATTTGTGGTATTTGTTGAGTAAAAAAGAGAAATCGCATTATTTTGTTACGGGCATTAAAATTTTCACTTTAAGTAAAAAGATGTTGAAAAAGTTGTTGGGGCTTGGTTTTCCGTCGGCTATGCAAATGTTTTTTGAAGTTGGTATTTTTACCTCGGCTGTGTGGCTTTCGGGTATTTTGGGGAAGAATCCACAAGCTGCAAACCAGATTGCTTTAAATCTTGCTTCAATGACGTTTATGGTGGCAATGGGTTTTAGCGTGGCAGCGATGATTCGCGTTGGCAATCAAAAGGGATTAAAAAACTTCAAAGAATTAAGGAGAGTTGCCATTTCAATTTTCTTGTTGACTTCAATACTATCATTGGTTTTCGCAATTGGATTTATATTATTTAGTGGCGAATTACCTAAAATGTTTCTTGACTATAATAGTGTAAAAGACTTTGCCGATAACCACGAAGTTGTGGCAATTGCTGCTCAATTATTAATAATTGCGGCAATTTTTCAATTTACCGATGCGCTGCAAGTTGTAGCTTTGGGTGCGTTGCGCGGTATGCAAGATGTAAAAATACCAACTGTAATCTGTTTTATCTCGTATTGGATAATCGGTTTCCCCATTTCATATTACTTGAGTATGCATACAAGTTTAGAAAGTATGGGGATTTGGTACGGACTTTTGGCGGGATTATCTGCCAGCGGCATAATGTTATTCATCAGATTTAATTATCTTTCGAAGAAATTAATAAAAATCCCCCTAGCCCCCGAAGGGGAAATTACATAGGTGCTCCAAAAAAGACTTATTAAAAAAATAAATAAAATTTATAACTCATAACTCATAACTCTGCACTCATAACTCGAAAAAACTCATAACTTAAAAGAAATGGATTTCCCAAAATACTTACTCGGCGATAATAGTGATTATCCAACTGCAATTTTTGTAATACATACTGAATTTCCTCGTTTTATAATTAATCTTGAAGACGATGAGGTTGAATGGCTTGAAGAATTTGACAACCACGACCAAAAAGAATTGGAAGCTGAAGTTGAAAATTTGATTGTTGAAGCAACTGCTTTTTATGATAGGGAGATTGCTAGGTATGAGGAGGATTGAGATTTAATTGAAGTAAATAACATATCTTTACGTAACAATGAAAACTTTAGAATTAAAAGTACCAGAATCAGTTAATGACTACGATGTAAAAATGCATGTGGCCGGTATTTTGTTTGAATCTGGCGAGCTTTCCTCTGGGCAAGCGGCAGATTTAGTTGGCATAAGTAAACGTAAATTTATAGAAACCATAGGTCAATATGGTTATTCGGTTTTCAGCGAAACTATTGAGGACATTCAAAAATCTTTAGAGTGGCTCAAATCTTAATCGCAGACACAAGTTGCTTGATTTCATTATATAATGCAAACATTCTTGATATATTAAAGAATCTGTTTGGCGAAATCCTTATTACAGATATTACAAAAGAAGAATTTGGACAACCACTGCCAAATTGGATTAAGATTGAAAATCCTAAAGACAAGATTCAATTAGAAAATCTTTTTAAAGAATTGGATAAAGGTGAAGCAAGCGCCATAGCTTTGGCATTAGAAAACGAAAACTACAAAATAATTATTGACGAGCTTAAAGGCCGCAAAATGGCAAATGATTTAGGCATTCAAACTACAGGAACTCTTGCAATTTTGATATTAGCAAAGGAAAAAGATTTGATTACTAATTTTAAAACTACTGTAGATATATTAATTACAAATGGTTTCAGACTTTCGGACAAGTTGTATAGAGAAGTAATCCGAAAATACAATTCTGAATAAGCCAGGAACTTCTAATAATGCTCGACGAACTCCTAAAATACGACACCCAACTTTTTATATTCCTGAATAATCTGGGCAGTACTTCTTGGGATGGGTTTTGGCTTTTTATGACCAACAAATGGTCGTCTATTCCTTTATACGCCTTACTTTTATATTTAGTATTTAAAAATTTTGGGTGGAAGGGAACATTGGTGGTTTGCATTGCCGCTGCATTAATGATTACGGCAACAGACCAAATTTCAAACCTTTTTAAATACGGAATTAAACGTCCGAGACCTTGTCAAGTTGAAAGCTTAAAACCAATTATGCGTTTTGTTGCTGATGGCTGTGGTAGGTTTGGTTATTTTTCCGCACACGCAGCAAGCTCTATGGCTGCGGCAGTATTTTTGGGTTTGCTATTAAAGAAACAGTATTATTATTTACCTTTTCTACTTTTGTTTTGGGCATTTTTAACCGCTTACAGCCGCGTTTATGTTGGCGTGCATTATCCGTTAGATATTTTAAGCGGAATGATAATGGGCGGAATTATTGGCTTTGTATTTTACAAGTTTCAAGTTTGGGCGCAGCATAGATATGTGAAAAGTTAAGCTTCTTTTGAAAATATCTTCTTAATTAAACTAATTCAATTTACTTCTTCGAAACCAAATACAAATCCCTCGCCAACCTACTTTTATGGCTTCGGCTTTCTGCTGGTTGCGGATTCATATCATAGCTCTTAACCTTTTCAATCTTAAATTTTTTGAAGGTTTTTTCAAAACGCTCTATGTTTTCAGAATCTACCAAAACGCCAAATTCATCATCAAAAGGAATATTTATTTCATCTCCAACCGCTAAGACTTCAAGTTTGTTGCCGTAATTCCAAATTAATTCAGGTGTGTAATAGGTAAATTCATAAACAGGCAAACCTGTATCAGCTTCCCAATTATTCAGTTTTGAAATTTCGTTGTAATCAGGATTTGAAGTGACTGACTTTGCAATTGGCATTCCGAAGCAAATAATGGCTATTATAAATGAAATGGTAAGATAGAAAACCATTTTAATTTTTTTCTTCCACAGGTTTTGGACTATTAAAATCCCAATTAAAAATAACGAAAGGCTCAATAAAATAAACCAAATCCATTTTCCCGAAAGATTATCCTTCAATAAAAAAAATCCTGCAATTGGGAAAGCCAAACCAATAAAGGCAATCAATCCAAAATTAAAATAGACCGGAATTGTTTCAGCTTTATTCTTCTTTCCTGCCTTGTCGGTAGGCAGGTCTTTAAATTTTCTGAAAAGATATTCAATATAAAATCCTGTATTTAATGCCACTGGAATTAAGACTGGAAGTAAGTATCGAGATTTCTTTTCTGGAATAATAGATAGTAATATCACCGAAATAATCGTCCACAGAAATGTAAATAAATATGCTTTCTTATTGAAAACCTTATTTTTTAAATATGGATATAGCAACGCAATAAATGCAGGAATCGTCCAAATACCGCTTTGGGTTACAAAACTCCAATAGTAATAAAAGGGTTTGGTTTCATAACTAATCCAATTGGTAGTTTCCTTTTGGGTAATGGCTGCAGCAGTTATTGGGTCAAATTTTAAGGTGTAAAAATGCCACCAAGTTGAAAGCGCTGCTGCAATTATGAGAAATAGTAGCAAAGGTAAAATTCGACTTTTAAAATTTCTGAATTTATAAACAATGCCAAACGAAATTAAAAAGGGTAGAAGCAAAGCATACAATGAAACGGGACCTTTACTCATAAAGGAGCATCCAAAAAACAGAGCAGCGATAACAGCTCGTTCGTATTTTTTAACGTCGTCCGTAAAAAATTTGTAGAGTTGATAGATACAAACTATCATAAATCCGTGGGTAAAAATATCCCAAGTACCGTCGCGTCCTGAAAATACGATATAGAAAGATGTCGCCAAAATCAACGAACTTATAAAGGCGTAGGTTTTATTTTCGGTAAATAAACTAGCAAGTTTATAGCTAACGTAAACCAACATACACGTAATTAATGCGGCTGGTAACCGTAATGCGAATAGGCTTTTCAATCCAAAGATAGATGCTGAAATTGCTGTAAGCCAAGTTGGTAAGGGTGGTTTTTCGTAGCGAGGTTCGCCATTCATTGTTGTTAAAAGCCAATGACTATCGGTAAGCATTTCTCTTGCGGTGATGAAATTTCGAGCTTCCATTATATTCACCCAAAGCGCATCTAGATTAACTAAAAAAATAACCGCGCAAACGATTAGCAACAAAGGAATATGACTTTTTTTAGGAATGCGCATTGTCTTGTTTTTTCCAAATAAAAATATTGCGCACGTAAATAATCAAACCTGCAATATGGCCTACAAATAAAACCGGGTCTTGCCTAAAAATTGCGTATGTTAAAATCAACGATGCCCCCAAAACACTTAAACGCCAAAAGCCAACGGGTAATTGTGAGGTTTTCGTCTCTTCAGAAATATACCATTGATAAATAAATCTGAATGTAAAAATAAGTTGCGAAATAATGCCCAACCAAAATAACCAAAGTGGAATTGAGTCGTTATGAAACAATTTCTTAATGTCGTATTCGCCGTTGTTATAAGCGTAAATAACTATTAATACCGGAAAAATAAATAAAAACCATTGTAGGGGTTTTGGAAGTTTTTTCCATTCTCCCTGCAATTCTAAATTTCTAATATATATATAATAAGTAAGCGCTTGCCCAAGCATTATGGCGAAATCGTCACGTAAATAACCGTAAACAAAGAGTAAAAAAGAAGCGACTAAACTAAGCGTCCAAAAGGTTGAAGGCGTTACAATTCGTTTGCTTTTTTCAGAAAGTATCCATTGTACAAAAAGCCTGCTTGAAAATAAAATTTGGGCAGTAAAACCAATGGTATAAATTATCCAACTGCTCATCCTTTGCTTTCAATTGTATAGTTTATGTATTTTTTCTTCATCCATAAATAAGCGAAACAATCCATTAACGGACCAACTAATCTATTAAAAAGTCCAAATTTTGCTGTTCCCGCAATACGTGGAAAATGTTGAACGGGAATTTGAATTACTTTTCCATTTTGAAGTAAAATCATCGCAGGTAAAAATCTGTGAAGGCCTTTAAACATTGGTATTCTTTTAGCAAAATCGGTTTTTATAACTTTTAGCGGACAACCCGTATCGTCCATTCCATCGTGTGTAAAAGCCCTGCGAATGCCATTTGCGATGGTTGAAGACATATTTTTAACGAACTTATCTTTTCGTTCCGAACGAACGCCGGTAACCAAATCGTACTCGCCAATATGCTGTAAAAGTAAATTGAAATCTTCGGGAGCGGTTTGTAAATCGCTGTCTATGTAACCAACAAGTTCGCTTTCAACTGTATCAAAACCTGCCTTTATTGCTGCGCTTAAACCTCTGTTTTCTTTGAAAGAAATAAAATTGAAAGCTTCGTTACGGGAACAAATTTCTTCAATTAATTGTTGGCTTTTGTCTGAAGAACCATCATTAACTAAAAGTATAGAGGTACGTTTTAAAGCAATTTTGGTGTATGCAAGTAATTCTTTTTCAACCCGTAACAGGTTTTCCTCTTCATTGTAAACAGGAACTACAATTGTAAATTCGAACATAGATTATCTTGAATAATAGGCAACAAAAGTAATTTTTTTTACCGTAACGGTTATAGCTTCGCGGGTTTAAAAGTTTAATCGCCTTATTTCCTTAAAAATTGGTTTCTTTGTACTTTATTTTGAATGGGTTGAATTGAAATAAATAATGGAATTTCTCTAACAAATATTGAAATCTAATTCAAAAACATAATATTATGAAAATATTGGTAACCGGCGCTGCTGGATTTATTGGTTCGCATACTGCAGAAAGACTGAAATCATTGGGTCATGAAGTTGTTGGTATCGATAATTTTTCGCCGTATTACGATATTGAATTAAAAAAATTAAACGCCAAAGACATTGAAAAAAGTGGCGTTACATTTCAAAAATTAGATTTACGCACGGATGATTTGAAAAATGAATTAGGCGAAAATTTTGATTTTATCTTCCATTTTGCAGCGCATCCGGGCATTTCGGCAACCTCAAGTTTTGAAGATTATTTTACCAACAATATTTTGGCTACACAGCGATTATTGGAATATGCTGAAAACTGCAAGAAAAAACCATTTTTTGTAAATATTGGTACATCATCAATTTATGGTTTAGAAGCTACTTTTCCTGAAACTGTTCCGCCAAAACCTGCATCTTGGTACGGCGTTACAAAGCTGGCAGCCGAGCAATTGGTTTTGGCAAAGAGCCGAGAAAACAAACTGAAAGGAACTTCTTTAAGATTGTATTCAGTTTACGGCCCGCGGGAAAGACCAGATAAATTATATACTAGATTGATAGATTGTGCTTTAAATGATAAAGCTTTCCCACTGTTTGAAGGAAGCCAAAATCATTTAAGAAGTTTTACCTACGTTCAGGATATTGTTGATGGAATTGTGAGCATAATAGGAAATAAAGCCGTTTGCAATGGCGAAATTTTTAATTTAGGTACTGAAATAGAAAACACCACAGCACAAGGAATTGAAGCAACCGAAAAATTGCTTGGTGCTAAAATAGATATTGAAAATAAACCACCACGAGCCGGCGACCAAAGCCGAACAAAAGCCAATATTGATAAGGCACGAAAGTTTTTAAACTATAATCCAAAAACAAATCTTGAAGATGGTTTAAAGGCGCAAATAGACTGGTTTAAAGCTAATTTTTAAGATTTAAAAGATAATCGGCCGCTTCAAAAGCTGTTGTTTTATTTTTATCAAGTAAAGCTAATTGCAGCTTTAATTCAACCTTTATTTTTTCATTTGAATAGAAATCACTTTTCAATCTATTCTCAATAGTCTGTAAAAGCCAAAATTTGCTTTGTTCTTTTCGCTTTAAATTGAAGTAGCCATTTTTCTTAGTTTCTTCAAAATAAGATTCAATTAGATTCAATATTTCTTCAATTCCTTCTTCTTTTATTGCGCTGCAAAGTAATGTTTTAGCGGTAAAACCGCTTTCTTTTGGCGGGTATAAGTGAAGTGCTCGGTTAAATTCAACCTTTGCCAATTTTGCTGCTTTCATATTTTCGCCGTCGGCTTTATTTATTACTATTGCATCGGCCATTTCCATTATTCCGCGTTTAATACCTTGCAACTCATCTCCAGCTCCGGCTAATTTCAGCAATAAGAAAAAGTCGGTCATACTGTGAACAGCAGTTTCACTTTGTCCAACACCAACGGTTTCAATAATAATGGTTTCAAAACCTGCAGCTTCGCATAAAATTATGGTTTCCCTAGTTTTTCTAGCAACTCCGCCCAAACTATCGCCACTTGCAGATGGACGTATAAAAGCGTTTTCAGATTTTACAAGTTCTTCCATTCTGGTTTTATCGCCGAGAATACTGCCTTTACTAATTGTGCTGCTTGGATCTACGGCTAGCACAGCAACTTTTTTTCCGTTTTTAATTAGCAAATTTCCGAAGCTTTCAATAAACGTACTTTTACCAACGCCAGGAACGCCTGTTATTCCTATTCTTTTTGATTTATTAGCGTGAGGTAAACAAGCTTCAATAATTTCTCGAGCTAATTTGCGGTGTTTTAAATTGGTACTTTCAACTAAGGTTATTGCACGGCTTAAAGCTGTTTTATTTCCTATTAATAATTGTGTAATTATTACTTCGGAAGAATCTAATTTTTCCCTATTCCCTTTTAAATTTTGAGTTGCATTTACACTTAGGCTATCAGGTTTTTCAACACCTTTGCGCTCATTTAATGATTTCGAAGATTTTTTAGATTTACCCACAAAGTGAATTTATGACAATTTTATGAATCTAGGTTTTTAAAACGTTGGTTTCATTATTATCTTGACACTTCAAAAATAACAAAAACTATTATGAAAAAATTATATGAAACATCGGCAACTGCCGTTGGAGGTAGAAAAGGGCATGTAAAAACCGAAAACGGCCCGATAGATATGAATCTTTCCGTGCCAAAAGGTTTAGGCGGCGATGGTGGTGATGGCACAAATCCCGAACAATTGTTTGCATCTGCGTATAGTGCTTGCTTTGGCAGCGCACTACAAATGATTGCCGAAAGTGAAAAAGTAAAAGTGGGTGATGATATGAGCGTTACCGCAAACATCAAAATAAGTAAAACCAACGATGGCGATCTACAATTGGGTGCTATATTAGATTGCTATTTGCCGGGAGTTGATACAAAAACTGGCGAGATGCTTATAAATAAAGCTCACGAAGTTTGTCCTTATTCTCGTGCAACTAGAGACAATATTAATGTAACGCTAAATTTATTGGTTGACGAATAGATAAATTTTTCACAAAAGAAGAGCCGCTTTTTTATAAAATAAGAAAGCGGCTTTTTTAGTACCAAATTCTAATAAAAACTTGGTTAAAAATAAAAGTGTTTATTAATCCTAAGTAAATGTTCTACAGAACTTTAACACAAGCTACCTTTAAAATAAAGATTAAATAATTTGTAAGAATATTTTTCTTGAATTAAATTTACCCTGTTCATTAACAGACATATAGGTTTTATGTTTTTTGTTTCTGCTAATGAAATTTTTTCCAAAACTCCCCATATTTTACTAAGATAATGCCGCTATTTTTTAATCGGTGGTATATAAATTTTCTTTTGATTTTAATTACGTGAGTTATGGACTATGCATTTGTATTAGGTAATACCGAACCAGAAAGGAACCTTAAAACCTATTTTTTAAGGCAACCAAACACCGTTTTGGTAGACAATCCAGCCCTTATTAATGTTGCCCAGTTTATTAATCATCTTAATACCGACGCGAGTATTGTACGTCCTATTGGCAATATTATTATAGTTTCACACGGTAATGATGGCGGTTATATGAGTATTCCTTTTGGTATCATTATTTTAACACTTGATAGAGGCCTTGAAGTACACACATATTATGAAGTGTTAGAATATGCAGATACTCATAATTTGGCAGATATATTACCTGTAAACATAAATGCAGATACTCAAATACACATAAAAGGTTGCAAAATAGGTCAAAGTCACGCTGTGCCTTTTGTACAAAAACTAAAAGCTTGCTTTGGCGATGTTGTTCAACTTTCTGCGCCCAAACATTTTGACGGGGTTTATCCTTTAACGGATGTTGGGATTTTAGAAACAATGATGTACGACTTTAGTTTTCCGAAACTAACAGCTTTTACAGGTGGTACGAAGAGGGATTTGTTGATTGCAGCATTTCAAGCTGAGAATTTTACTTTCATTAATGGTACCCCAGTCCCAACTACTTTGTGGACTACTTGGCTACCAAGAGATGTTTCACTTGGAAACAGAAATATAAGTATGCGTATTAATTTTGATCCACCTCTTTTAAAAAATGATGGAACTTCTCTTACAAGCCACAGAATGGGAATTAATGGAGGGTTTAGAGCCGAAACACAAACCTATACATTAACGAAGCCATATAGCACAACAGAAGCTCCTACAGATAGAGCGCAACAAGAAGCAGTACTTCGAGCAGCCTTGCTCACTCTCCCAAAATTTGCCACAACACATCCATATCCGCAATGGCAACGCTTCGAGTTGGATAGTTTTGAGGATTTTATTGATGGCTTTCGTTGGACATTCAGTCGAAGTAGAGATAGGAAAAATCTTATCTGCAATGGTACTAGGGTACTGTATACTCTAGTAATTCCCATTACGTCAGATCCTTTAGGCGCAAATAATCTGCTCTTGAATATTTCGCCCGAGCCCAGCAATACTTCACCCAGCGTACCACAAATACTTGAAACGAATGCAGATTTATTCTTAACCGTATAGAAATTATGGAAAGTCAAGATACACTAACGGTAATTGCCCAAGAAATAGGCACAGTTTTCATACCTGTGCACGATGCATTGCTAACACCTGAAGATTTTGTAGATTTTATGAAAGAGCTAGGCTGGGATTTTTCTGCGCCTATTCCAGTTTTTAACGAACTAAAACCAATTCTCAGCATATTGAAGGATATGGTTGAGAATCAAGAATTTGATGTTAGTACGGTTGTACAACTTACAGGGCAGATAAAAAATATTGTAACTGCCATAAAAAATATTGCATCTGCTGCTTCCGGTAGTTTTCCTTCTTCAATAGATCCAATAGCTTTTAAGAACGAATTTCCATTGCAGCTTTTGCAGTTTTTAATGGTGGATTATTTACTTAACAATCAAGCAAAAATTGGAGCAATTTTTCAAACAGTCGGGATCATTCGTATTTCAGATGCTGCTGCAGTTGGAAAGCGTCTTGCATACAAAAAGAAAGAAATTGCGTGGAATGATATAGGCAATTTCTTTAATGAACCAACGGCAATATTCACAAACGCTTTTGATTGGGGTACAAATAATTTTAAGGTGCAAAATTTTCGAGATGCGGTGTTTCAACTTGGAAAGTCGCTGGATTTTCCATTTTATCAAGAACTACTTCCACCGAAAATTCAGGCGCTCATTGAAAATGGAATTTCAAATCCACTGGATTCTTTTCCATTGGCTTTTAAACTGGTTTTACTTGAAAGTCAAAATCCCGATGCACAATATAATGTTGGTGTTGCCTTTCAAACATTACCAAAGACTGCCGGAAAACTTCCGGGTTTTTCAGTAATACCATTCGCCTCCGGTTCTTTAGAAGAAATAATTGAGCTTACCGAAAATCTCGACCTTTTAATAGAATTAGGATTCGACGTTTCTTCCGGTCTTGCAATTTTTGTAAGACCCAATGAGCTTTCAATAAAAACAAACATTGTTGGAAGTGCTTCAGGAGAAAATCCACCGGCAGCGTTAAAATTGAAAGTAGGGTTGGGGTATCAAAGCGCAGATGGTACTCCAACTATTATCTTCGGAAGGGAAAATGAAACCCGACTCGAGTTTTTAAGCTATGCCGCTAAATTGGGAGCTAAAATCGCCGTGGACGGAAATAATGAACTATTTCTCGAAAACCAATTAAATGGTGGAAAACTTGTTATAAAAGCTGGTGAAAATGATGGCTTCCTAAATACCTTACTTCCCGCCGAAGGCCTTCAAGGTACTTTTGATGTGCTCTTGGGCTGGTCTTCTTCAAAAGGAATTTATTTTGAAGGTAGTGGTGGTCTTGAAATTTCTCTACCAATTCATATAGACTTAACTTTAATTGAAGTAAATGGAATTACTATAGCGGTCAAACCAGATGCAAGTGGCATACCAATTGAATTGGGCGCAAACTTTAAGGCAAATCTTGGACCATTAGTTGCAACGGTTGAAAATATTGGACTCAAATCTACCTTCAGTTTCCCCTCTGATAATTCTGGAAACTTAGGCCCTGTAAATTATGCAATGAGCTTTAAGCCGCCAAATGGAGTAGGACTTTCAGTTGATGTTGGCGTAATAAAAGGCGGCGGCTACCTATTTTTTGATTTTGACAAAGGTGAATACGCAGGTGCACTAGAACTTACCTTCAGTGAGATTGTTTCACTCAAGGCAATTGGCGTAATAAATACCAAAATGCCAGATGGTTCCCCAGGATTTTCACTCATTATTATTATTACCGCCGAGTTTGGTACAGGACTTCAACTTGGGTTCGGCTTTACGCTTTTGGGTGTAGGCGGATTATTGGGTCTAAACCGAACTATGAATTTAACCGCATTGGCTGAAGGTGTGAGAACTGGTGCGGTTGAGGGAATTATGTTTCCTACCAACATTGTTGAAAATGCACCACGCATTATAAGCGATCTTAAAAGATTTTTCCCAATTCAACAAGGTAAATTTTTGATTGGACCAATGGCAAAATTGGGTTGGGGAACGCCCACTTTAATAAGCATTTCGTTAGGAATAATTATTGAAATACCCGGAAATATTGCCATTCTTGGAATACTAAAAATAGCATTGCCAACAGAAGAAGCTGCACTTATTGTATTGCAAGTAAACTTTATAGGGGCAATTGAGTTTGATAAAAACAGACTTTGGTTTTTTGCCAGCATGTACGATTCACGCGTATTGTTTATTACCTTGGAGGGCGAAATGGGACTTTTGGTTGCTTGGGGAAATGAGGCCAATTTTGTTGCCAGTGTCGGTGGTTTCCATCCAGCCTTCAATCCACCAGCTTTGCCTTTCCCAAATCCTGCGCGTATTTCGTTGAATATTCTTAACGAGTCCTACGCAAAAATAAGGGTAATGGGCTATTTTGCCGTTACCTCCAATACAGCTCAATTTGGTGCAAGCGCAGAGTTATTTTTCGGCTTTAGCGCTTTGAAAGTTGAAGGTCATATTGGTTTTGATGCGCTTTTTCAGTTCTCACCCTTTTATATGATTATCCAGCTTTCCGCTTCACTTTCAGTTAAAGTATTCGGAATTGGATTATTCAGCGTTCGCGTAAAAATGTCTTTAGAAGGACCTACACCTTGGAAGGCGCACGGAACTGGATCTATTTCGCTCTTGTTTTTTGATGTTGATGTGGATATTGACGTTACGTGGGGCGAGAGTAAAAATACCACGCTTCCTCCAATTTCAGTTATGCCGCTATTGGTAGCCGAATATGAAAAACAGGAAAATTGGAAAGCTTTAATCCCTTCAAGTAACAATTTATTGGTGTCACTTCGAAAAATTGATACCTTGGAAGAATTGGTTTTGCATCCCATTGGAACGTTACAATTAAGCCAGCGTGCAATTCCGTTAAATCTTAGTTTAGATAAAGTGGGGTCTCAAAAACCTGATGATGCTAATCTGTTTACGCTGGAACCTACTGCATCAGATCTTTCAAAAATTAAAACGTTGGAAGAAAAATTTGCAATCGCGCAATTTAAAAATTTGAAAGATGCCGAAAAACTTTCAAGTCCGTCCTTTCAAAATATTGAAGGAGGTTTAGAACTTTCTATTAGCGGCGAACAGTTTAGGACGGGGAAATCTGTAAAACGACACATTCGCTACGAATTGATAACAATAGATTCAAATTATAAGCGAAAAGCACTTAAATTTTTTGTTTTAATAAAAGCGCTATTCGGTAATTTCTTGAGAGGCAACACGGTTACTAAAGCTGAAATTTCATATAGCAATGCGAAAAAAATGCAACCATTTGATGAAAAAGTTACCCTGAAAGAACCGGGCTTTGCAGTTGCTAATACCGCAAATAATGGACTTTACAATGCAACAGCAAAGTTTAGCAGCCAAGCCCAGGCCAAAGATTTTATGAAGTTACAAGTTGCCAAAAATCCTGAATTATCAGGTTCACTTCATGTATTACCAACTCACGAACTAAATCCTGCAGCATGAGCGATAGCATAGCCACATATTCCTTTTTACCTTGGTTGCGTCAAGGTATAGCCAACAAAATTGTTTCTGGTGCATCTTCCGGCGCAAGGGCTACCATTCCTGTAAAATTGAAAATTAAAGGAAAGGCTTTAAGTGGGGCAGACCTTGAACATGAAATTAATAGGGATATCTCGCTTTACGGACCGGGAGATATTATTGGGATAGATAAAAAAACGATAGTAAAAAATGAACCCAGACATTGGATTACAAACTTTGAATCCAATTACATGCCGTATATTGAATTTTATGATGAAGATTTTCCGTGGCGTTACAGTCCGTCGTCCGTTGCTGCAGATAGGTTGATGCCTTGGCTTGCTTTGGTAATTTTAAAAGATGATGAATTTAAAAATGCCGTAAACGTAAAAGATAGACCGTTATGTTTTATAGATGTTACCAATAGTTCCGAGGTTTTTCAACCTGTTGATCAACTTTGGGCTTGGGCGCATGTTCATATTAACGAATCTGTTATTAATGGCGATGCCAACATCACAACAAATTCACAAGCAGAAATAGATAGTACCATTCAAAATTTTAAAGCTGTTTTAAAGGAAGATCCGGACAAAGCATATTCTCGTATTATGTGCCCAAGAAAATTGGAACCAAATACTTCCTACAACGCTTTTTTAATTCCAACTTATGAAAGCGGAAGGCTTGCAGGCTTGGGACTGGATCCAGCAGGTACACCAAATGCCGAACACGCTGCTTGGACCGATTACGCGGGTAGAGAAGAGGCAACATTGCATCCATACTTCCATACTTGGTTTTTTAAGACAGGCAGCTTGGGTGATTTTGAATATTTAGTTCGTTTGTTAGAACCTAAACCAATTGACAATCGGGTAGGTACTAGAGAAATGGATGTACAGCAACCAGGCGTAAATGTAAGCGGAATAAACAATCCGGAATTGGGCGGCGTTCTAAAATTGGGTGGGGCACTACAGATACCATTTGCAACGATGGGAAAGGCAGACCAAGAAATATTCACAAAATATGACACTTGGGATGAACACCCATATCCACAACCGTTTGAAGAAGATCTTGCAGCTTTTATAAACCTTGCCGATGAATATGACCAAAAATCATCCGACCAGGCAAATGCAGATGCTAATATTGGTTTGGATCCCGTAAACAACGACGATGATAAAGATCCAATTATTACAGCACCACTTTATGGCCGTTGGCACGCACTTATACAAAGATTGCTAAATGATAGAGATGGAAATGATCTAGCAAATGATAAAAATTGGGTGCACGAACTTAATCTTGATCCGCGATTTCGGGTACCGGCAGGTTTTGGTACGAGTGTTATACAAAAAAATCAAGAAAATTACATGACCGCGGCTTGGAAACAAGTAGGAGATATTTTGGAAGCAAACAGGAAAATAAAATTAGCCCAACTCGCAAAGGAAAGTTCGTGGATTTGGTATGATAAGCATTTACGCCCAATGTTTCAAAACCATCCAGAAAAAGCCTTTTTCTTTTCAGCTCCTGTACACGCAAGGGTATTGGCTAATAATCTTACGGTACATCATACCCTTAAACAAAGTAAAGTGCCGTTAGTATTAACATCTCCAGCTATGCGAAGGATTGTTCGACCGGGTAGTAGATTAATGAAAACGCTTCCTTTTGATAGTAACATAAATAAGGATAATTTAATTGAAAGAATAAACAACGGCCAAGTATTACCAGCACCACCAAAAGAAGCTCCTGTTAAAGTTCCAACCGTTCAGGATTTGGCAGATACGGTAACGCCAAAAAATGTTCCGCCATTTATTGCAAGTTTGATATTGAAGTTTCCAAAAATCAAGTATTTCTTTTTAGGAATGGCATTGCTCAGTTTACTGTTGTTGCTCACTATTTTTAGTGGTTGGTTTTTCAGCATTATATTTTTGGTTAGTGTCATCGTATTTGGAATTTTATATTATTTAACCAATATATATAGCGATGAAGTTATTGAAGATGATTCCTTAAATGAAGAAAATATTAAACCAGAAATAGTAAACAAGTTTCCAAGAAGCCCAAATTTCACAATAACACCAATAGATTCAGGTTTTAAACCTACTTTCGGAACTTCCGATAGTGTTGAAGGTATTAGATTTAAAGAAGCACTTCGCGATTCTTTCGATGTAATAAACGAAAGCCGAATTCTTGGAGAAGTGAAAGAAAAACCAGCGTTAGACCTTTCGTTTTTGGTACACACAACCTTTAATGTTATAAATCCTGAAATCACAATTCCGAAGTTAATTTATAATATGGTTTTCATACCATTGAGAATACGGGAGCAGCTTGCCGAACATTTTGTTGAAGCAATGGCATATCCTGAATTTGATCTCCCGATGTACGAACCGTTAAAGAAAATTTCTTCAGAATTGTTCTTGCCCAATATCAACTTTATCGCTAACAATAGTATTTCGCTTTTGGAAACGAATCAAAAATTTATTGAAGCATATATGGTCGGTCTTAATCACGAATTTGCACGTGAACTTTTGTGGCGAGAATACCCCACAGATCAACGAGGTAGCTACTTTAGACAGTTTTGGGATGTTTCATCCTATTTGCCAGAGCCTGGTTTAACACCCGAGCAGTTAAAAGAAAAACTCCGCGATATTCCACCTTTACATCGATGGTCAAAAACTTCAGAACTGGGTGATCACGATAATCGTGAAATAAATGGTGATAAGGAAGAAGAAGTGGTGTTGGTAATTCGCGGGGAATTGCTAAAAAAATATCCAACCGCCGTAATCTAT
This sequence comes from Aequorivita sp., assembly GCA_965219125.1. Taxonomy (GTDB): domain Bacteria; phylum Bacteroidota; class Bacteroidia; order Flavobacteriales; family Flavobacteriaceae; genus JBBSOK01. Next base: position 564,302 of record CBDCMO010000002.1, on the reverse strand, counting down.
GCCCACAAAGCGCAATGGCATAAAAAAACCGATGGCACTTTAGACTTTAGCGTTGAGCGTGAATTGGCAGAGTTAAGCGATACTGAGAAAAATAATCCACCCAAAAGTAAGGTTAAGACTCCTTTATATGAAGCAAAAGTAGATCCTGATATTACATTTTTCGGGTTTGATCTTACTGCTGAAGAAGTGCGAGGTGGCACTGGCGATAATCCCGGAGACGAGAATATTCCTGGGTGGTTTTTTGTTATAAAAGAGCGTCCGGGCGAGCCACGTTTTGGTTTAGATTTGGAACCTGCAGATGCCCAACCAATTGATGTTTGGAATGATCTTTCGTGGCCAAAGGTTTCGCCAACGGGAAGTTTTCTGCAAATAACTAATAGCACTCCTACAATAACTATTGGCAATTTTGATGCTAGTAGTGAGGCAGAAAAAGCACACCAAAATCCAGAAGACAAAAAAATTGTTTGGAGCAAGGATATGAATGCTGCCGAATTAGCATACGTGTTATATCAAGTGCCAGTAATGGTCGCCGTTCACGCATCCGAAATGTTACCTAAACCTTAAAGCCATGCCCAATTATAACGAAATACAAAAAGATCTAATTTCTGCTTTAACTATAAGGGACAAGGCGAAGCACGAGCTCTATTTAATGGAGGAAAAATTGAAAAAGTTGAATGCCCAAAAAGAAGATTTGGATAGAGGTTTTGACGAAACGCGGCCTGCAGATGTTTCAAAAAAATCTGTTTTGGACGAACAAACTAAAGCCCTTGTTGGAAATATTGAAAACAATCGTTTAAAATATAAAGAACACAATGGGCTTTTGGATTCCGTATTAAAACAATACCAGCAATTTTCTGATCCTCGTGAGCATATCTCAAGAATGAGCGATCAGCATCCGTTTATGCTTTTGCCGCTGCGAATTGAGACCCGCTTCAAAAAAGTAGCAGATAATGGTTCACAGATTAATCAATTATGGGTGCGAATATATCCTGACGATGTGGCAATAGATAGTTTCGAGGAAATGCTTTCGAAAAATGAAGTTGAAATTACAAAGACTTATTGGCTGGGCATTTGGCAAGCGGGCGAAAGAGAATCTATGGAACGCGCCGCTTGGAGAGGCCTCGTTGCGAGTTCGGGTTCAGGAAGGGCGAGATATGTAACGGAACAATATATTCCTTTAAACCAAGCAGAAATTCCAAAAGGGGCAAACGAGCATCAATTGTTTTTGACCATTATAATTGAAGATCTTCCACCAGCATCTGAAATTACTTTGATCAAGAATTTTTGGAAATCTTATTGGCTGGCAGGAAATGATCCGGATAAACAGAAAATAGCTCAAAACGATTTGTTGAACGGACTTTCGGGAAATCAGCAAGAAAATGAGGACAGAGTTGAAGAAATTCTAAAATCTTTAAAACCATCAAATTTTGATGATAACGCACGTTTGTTAGAAAACGATATTGAAGTTTCAGTAATTTTTGTTCAATTTCCAAAGGAAAATGAGATAGACACCAAAGAACAATCTTGGTCGCAAGCTGCTAAAACGAATGTATTACCTGATAGATTTATAATAACGGGTTACAATTCAACCTTGCATAGTAGTGATACTATTGCATTTCAATCCATCGGAAATTTAATTCCTTCGCCCCTAATTATGGGACCAGATCCATCGTTAAGTGAAGAAGACCAATTGAAACAGGAAAATGGCGAGCTAAAAGTAAATGACGACTTAAAATGGATGGTAAACTTTGACGAAGCCATTATAAAAGGAATGGGCGTTAAAATTAATTTGACAGATTTACAGATGCTGCACGGCTTTGACCGCATTGTAGTCTTGGGATTAAAGCTTGATCCAAATGCCTTGAAAAGTACTTCAACCATTGAAACCCTTTTCAAAAATCACGAACGCAGTAAAAAAGGACTTGCAATACTTCCGCAGGGAACGCCAACCAACAACACAGAAAATAAGGATAGCGGTTATTCCTATTTTGAAGATGCCGACATTAATTATGACCATCTGAAAGCGGAAAAGCAATTTTCGGTTGAAAGTGATTGGATGCTAAAAAAAGATGGACAATGGCTGGCAGAATGGTTGGGATTAAACATTGATACCTTCCAAAAAACATATAACGGAAGCCTAACAGATCAAACCGAAGCAAAGGCAATGAATACCGCCCTTTTTCCGGCCACCATTGGATATATGATGGAAAGTTTGATGACCGAAGTTTTCAACGATGATGATGTAGAAAAAACAAGATGGTTCTTAAACAATTTTGTAAGTGGTCGTGGCCCGGTTCCCGCAATAAAAATTGGACGACAGCCTTACGGTATTCTGCCAACAACAAAATGGGACGATATGCGATGGATAAACCCAAGAAATATGCCCCAGCCAGCTGGAATTTCTTGGGAACAAGGCACTGAACTTTTCATTTCGAAATTATACAACATCTTAAAAAAAATTGATATTGATTGGCAGCCTTTATTGGAAGATGTTGCTTATGTAGGCAAAGGTGGCGAAACCAATCCAGATGCACATAAACTTTTGTTGGACATTGTTGGGTTAACCCCTAACAGTATTGAGTATTACCAACGTTATGCTGAAAGCGCAACTGCTTTGGTTAACCGTTTTAAAATAATGGGATCTTTTGGAGAATTGATTGCACTCTTGATTGCCGGAGCTTACACCAAATCAGGAATGGATTTGTTGAAGGAATTTGATTATAATGAAGAAGATGTGCCAGAGATTTTGTCAAAATTCTTTTTAAAGAGCGAAAACAAACTTTATAAGGACTTAATTGATGATAAAGAACTTTCTGAAACGGATAAGATAAAAAGTTATACAACAGACAATAAAAACTATATTGAATGGCTGATTGATGCGGCAAAAACTTCGCATGACACACTTAGGCAGCAAAAAGGGTTTACCGAAAATAAAGTTCCTTCCACATTGCTTTATCTAACATTGAAGCACGCTTTGGACTTAGGATATATCAATACAAGTTTATTACTGAATTTGCGGGCAAATATACTTGAGGTTTCAAATTACAGATTGGCAAAAAAGGATCCAGAATTTCTTCACATAAAATCTGAAATTCAGCAATCTGAAAGCAGATGGAAATATCTATACGAACCAAATCTTGCAATAACCGGAAATAATAACACGTTAGTAGGCGATTATATTCCGCAAATAATTCACACGGAATTGGCAACTTCCTATCTCAAAAAACAATTAGATGCGCTGGAACAATTAAAGAATACGCCAACTGCAAAGCTAGAAAGAGCGTTCACGGAACATATAGACCTTTGCACATATCGCTTAGATGCATGGAAAAATGGTTTGATGAACTATCAATTGGCGGCAATGCGTTTCAGAAATAATCAAGAAAATGATCTTCAAATTGAAGGTCAACTACTAAATACTTCAGGTTTCAACGTAAGTACTAATAGCGGCGATTTTTCACAAGGAAAAGGCACATATTTGGGAGCATACGGATGGTTGGAAAATATTAGGCCCGAGAACAAAGTTTTGACTCCAAAAAACCTAACTGATGCGGAACTACAAAAATATTTCAACCAACCGGACGAGCCACAATTGGTTACAGATAATACCAATGGCGGTTACATTGCCGCACCGTCATTAAACCACGCTGTTACTGCCGCAATTTTAAGAAATGCGTATATGGCTGAAGGCAATCCAGAAACTTTTGAAATAAATCTATCTTCAGAAAGGGTTCGCAAAGCACTTTCAATTATTGAAGGTATTAGAGCTGGGCAGAATTTATCAGCTTTGTTGGGTTATTATTTAGAAAGAGAACTGCACGACCAAAATCACAGTTTAATAAAAATAGATTACTATATTCATAAATTGAGAAAGGCATTTCCATTAAGTTCTGATAAAATTAAATCTACAAAAACCGAAGATTCGGATGCAATAGAAGCAATTGAAGCAAGCAATGTTATTGATGGACTTAAGCTAATTAATCATATTAAAACGTCGGGCAATACAACCTATCCTTTTGGAAAATCCATTTTGCCAAATTCTGGAGCAGATGCACCTTCATCGGCAATAAAAGCAGCTATCAACGAGCAAGTTCTTAATATCATGAATTTGAATGATGCCGTTGCAGATATTGCTATGGCCGAAAGTGTACATCAAGTAGTTTTAGGCAATTATGACCGCGCCGCGGCTACTATGGATACATATAGCAAAGGAAATTTTCCTCCAATTCCAGATGTAGTACAAACGCCCAGAAGTGGCACAAACATAACACAGCGCTTTGGTCTTCAGCTGGAAAGTGGTATAAATCCTACTACAACAACTAATTCAATTCCGGTTTCGGCACGTTCGCAAGCAGAACCGGCACTTAATAAATGGCTCGTTTCTGTTTTGCCTAATGAAGATAATGTAGTAACAAAAGCGGTTTATTATGATGTTAATACTTCTGCAGAAATAGAGTTTTTGGTGAGTCAAACAAATTTGGGATTACAGCCTTTAGATTTGTTGTATTTAGTAAACACCGATAACGACCAAGCAATGACTGCGTTGGATGATATTATAGAAAAGTATGTGAGGGATAATAATGTAGTGCGGCCAGACATTGAAGTGAGGATACTATATGCAGAACGAATTCCAAATAAAATTAATTTCTTTGAAATTGCCGCCCAAATGCACAGTTTGCGCAATTTAATTTTACAATCCAGACCGTTGGAACCATTGGATGTCGCAGTTCCTCTAGAAGCAAAATCGGCAGAAAATGAAATGTTATTTTTGGATGAAAGTAGAGCGACCGTGGCAATTGATGCTGTTAATGACATTATTAAAGATATTGAGGATAATTACCTTAGCTCACTGTCACCGTTAACTGCGGATATAGAAGCCAATAAAACACAATTATTAAGCACTTTTGATGGTATAATTGAAAACTTTCTAACCATTTTATCAAAGATGGCAACATTTGCACTGCCGCAAAGTGGAACTGGTTTTGCCTTTGAAAAGAAAAGGTTTATATATAGCGCTTTGTTAAAACAAGTTGAGAATTTGATTCTGCGATGGGACAATCAATTTAGCACTTTTGACTCTAAAATATCATTGTATGATGGTCTTCCACCAGCAACAGCAGAAGAAGATCGTTTTAAAATGTTATATGCTGCCGAAGGATTGATAGCTACAATGCCCGAGACGCCCCAGCCACTTGATTCAACAACTTTTAGATTGATTTTGGATGCAAAACGTTTAGCTTTTCTTACAAAACTCAATCAATTTAAAGCGATTTTGTCTGCAAACCATCTTAAAGTAAATGGATTGTTGCAAGCTATAGCGGCAGCACTTCCAGTAACAGATTTTGATTTTAACGAATACGCTATATTAGAAGAAGAAAATTCTATGCTACAGTTTACCGTGGAATTGGAAACTTTGGCAAAAGCTATTAAATTAGATCTTACGAAACGAACTGCCAAAGCACAGCAGTTAATTGATGAAGCCGTGTTGCTTTCATTTGGAAAAAAAAGGGTGGAACTTATTCAAAAAGCAGGAAAAATAATTTTTGGTGAAGATTTCAAAATGGTGCCAGAATTTGATCTGCCGGAAATACAAGCAAATGAGTGGGCAAACTCTGAAGCAGATACGGCACAATTATTAGATTATCTTACTAATATTGAAAAAAGAGATTTTCCAATCGATGAATGGGTTTATAGTTTAGCGCGCGTACGCGAAAAAATTCATCATTGGGAAAACGTGGTAAATTTAAAAGAAGCATTTACAGGAAATACATTGAATTTAAAGCCCATTCAATTGCCCTATAAACCAATGGACACGTGGTTAGCTTTCGATTTTCCAGAAACTTATGAAATAGCAAGCGATAAGATTCTTTACACAGCTCATTACAGCATACCATTCAATAAAAATAGTAGGCAGTGTGGACTTTTATTAGATGAATGGACTGAGGTAATTCCATCAAAAACGGAAGATATAGGTGTCACCTTTAATTATGACAAGCCAAATAGCGAACCGCCCCAAGTAATATTATTAGCGATGCCTTCAGAATTTACAGGGTCTTGGCAGTGGGATAATCTATTGGATATTGTAAATGATACATTAGACCAAGCAAAAAAACGGGCAATTGAGCCACAACAGATTGATAAAACCGAATACGCACGGTTTGTTCCAGCTACGGTTTCCTCAGTTACTAAATTTCCAATTTCGGCCTCGTTGAATTACTCTTTTAATAATCTTGTTTTCGATAAACTAAATACTGTAAACAATGAATAAATATGTAGCAATAGATAATTTGCAGGAGGTTTTTCGAAATAAGTTATTGCCTACCGTAACACTTTGGAACCGATTGGAAGCACGACCACGTGCAAATGATTTTGACAAAGCCCTAAAAGCAGAAGTTCGCGATCCGCTTTGGATGCTTACCAAACAATGGCAAATGGGCGAATTTCGAGGCGATGATGCCGGCTCGCCAGCCTTTGCTAAAATTCAAATGGCGACTACGCAGCTTACAAAATACCAGGCAAATGAAAATGCTGTACAATCTTTTGATAATGATGTGCCGTTAGAAGCAAAAGTGGAGCAGAAAAAAATACCTTTCAATCAAAGTGGTGAAAAGGTTTCGGTTGATATTAGACTATTAATGGGAAGACATTGGTTAAAAATGATTTCGGGTGCATTTGGCGGCTTTAAGACAGATTATTTGACTAATTATGGTTTCGAAATTCCAGATCCCGAAGATAAGAACGATGCAACAATCATTGCCCACAAGGAAGCTTGGCAACAAATGACCGCTGTAGCAAAGCGCAGTATGGATGGTTATGCCTTTTATGAATATTTAAAGGACGAAGATATTACTCACACTGCCTCCAATGCAATTTCCCAACCTGTAGATATTGTTTTAGATGTGATGGGAGAAAAATATATATGGTGGTTTGAAAGGCTTTTTCTTCAACCTCTAACAGCGGAAAACAACGCTTGGATTCCTTCCCGCATGGAATATAAATTTGCAGTTTCAGCTCCAGAAGATTCTGCAGAAAAGGTATTGACGGCAGACGAATATTACAATGGACATTTAGATTGGTACAACTTGGATATTGAGCCCACCAAAAAAGAACTTGAAACTGATGATTTATTAACTTTACCTATAGACCCGCAGACCAGAACAACCTTATCATTTTTTCCCGTTCCGGTAACTTTTGATGGAATGCCAGATACGCGTTGGTGGAGGTTTGAAGATGGCCGTGTAAATTTTGGAGATATAAAGCCAGATACTGAAGATTTAAGTAAACTTTTGTTTATGGAATTTGGGTTAGTATATGCAAATGACTGGTTTATGGTTCCATTTACCTTGCCAGCCGGAAGTATTGCAACGGTTAAAGGTCTTTCAGTAACAAATGTTTTTGGTGAAAAACTTTGGATTGATGCGGCAGGAAATGGCTTGGATGATAATTGGAAGCGTTGGAATATGTTCTCCTTAAATAAAAAAGGTACACAGCGTGAACGTGCCGATACGAGCTTACTAATTTTGCCGACTGTAGAAAAAATACAGGAGGGCAAGCCTTTGGAAGAAGTAAATTTTATTCGTGATGAGGTTGCAAATATGGTTTGGGCGATAGAGAAAAAAATTCCATTGGTTACCGGAACTCCCAAAAATGGTGCTGAAGCTGCGTACGAACTCACTAAATTTTATCAGAAAATTTTAGATTCCGAAATAGAAATTGGTACTATTATACCAATGGATATTGAATATAAAGCTGCAATACGATATGAAATTATGAATTCTGTTCCCGAAAATTGGATACCTTTTATCCCTGTTCATGTTCCCGGAAGTACCCGTGAGGTACAATTACAACGTGCTTCAATGCCTAGAATACTAAAGGATGATGCCCCGGGAAATGCGAAAAAGATAAAACCAAGAACCCAGTTATTAAGAGAAGGATTGGATGTGTTGCCCGTTGCTCCATATTTTGTTCATGAAGAAGAGATACCACGCGCGGGGGTTCGGGTTTACAATTCCTATCAACGGGCTAGATGGTACAATGGCAAAGTGGTAACTTGGTATGGTTCAAGAAAACAAACCGGAAGAGGTGAAGGGCATAGCGGATTGGCGTTTGACCAATTAGTTTCAACTGAAAAAAAATAACCATCTAAATTTTAGATGGTTACTATCTTACATGGCTTTAAGCGGAATCACTTTTCCGCCGTCGTCATTTTTTTTGGTCTCGGAGGCTTCATTTGAGAGAGCCTGTTGGTTGGTTGATTCTTTAAATGGAGATTTAACAGCATACTGTACTGCTTGTTTTGTGTACCACTGGATTTGTGAACTTTGTTTTTCAAGCATAAGAAGTATGGAATCTGGCAATTCCTTTCGCTCAATTAATTCTTCATATCGCTTTAAATTATATAAATCTCGACTTACACAATGTTTTATAATACTCTCTGCATCATAATTTTCCAGGGCTTCTTTAATTTCTTGCCAAGTTTTAAATTCCTCCCCTTTTTCAGCATCATCTTTTAAAGGTTCTATTTCCCTTGAATGTAACTCGTTGGAAATGTCATGGCTCATTCGATTACGTTCAACTGACATGTAGTTCAAGAAACGTTTTAAATCTGTATTCTGAGCATCCATTGCTGCATTGTAATAAAGCTTCTCAGCCTCAAAGCTAGCAACTAATAGTCTGTTAAGTTTATTAAAGTCAGCGTATTTTTTTTTCATAGTAAATGGAATTTATCAAATGTAGGATAAATTAAGGTTTCTTCAAAATTTAAGAATTGCTTTTAAGCACCAAATTTTGTTTTTATCCACACTAAAAAGTGTTCATATTTCGTGCCAAAAAAATTATTGGAATTACTCTAAAAGAATATACGAACCAAAATTCAAATTGGTTTTAAAGATTTTAAAAACCGTAATAGCACTACTATGGTTATGTTCAGTTTTTTATTCAGCAACTATTTTCCTATTCATTAAAAAGCCTCTTTTCAATTTTAAAAAGAGGCTTACTGTGATATCGTTTTCTAAATAAAAGTTGAAACCAAAAGAAAGAATTGAGTGTTATTGATACTCGCAAAAAATCTCCTTATTTATTTTGAACAATTGTTTTATAATCTAATGCAATATTATCTGTGGTTAGCATTTTAACCAAGTAAACACCGTCGCTTAAAATAGCCGTTGGAAAACTAAAGTTGGTGCTGTTGCCAAGATTTTCCTGAGAATAAACCAACTTGCCGGACATATCATAAATACCAGCGTTTTTAATATTAAAGCCTTCCGGATTGCTAACCTCTAATTGCCCAACTTTATTGTTTTGGAAAAAGTCCACATTTGCAAGTACTTTTTCCTGTGCTTCATTATAGCCACCTTTTGCTTCTATGCGTCTTTCTGGATTAAATACTATGTAAAATCTATTGTTATAGTTTCCAGGCGTTAAGCTAAAATCTGCAACTCTTCCATTATTAATTCTGTAATAGGTGTCGTTTACATTGTCCCATAAAAACATAGACCTTACCGGCATATTTACTTCTTCAACAACACGAAGACTTATTTTGCTTTGGTTGGCAATTGTAAAATTTACGGGATATTCTTTGTTTTTATTGAAGTTAGTCCCCTCAATTACAAAAGGCGTTATCGCACCATTATATTCAACAGGAAAATAAATTTCTGATAACGCATCCATCGGGTGAGGGGCATCATAACCTCTATCAAAACCATCAGAGGTTTGGTCATTAAAAACCAAAACCATATCTCTTGTAAAAGTATCATTAAAAGAAGTATAAATCCGAATCATAGGATCTGGAACATACGTATCTTCAGTTTCATCATTAGTATCAGTATCGGTATCGTTTTCATCATCGGTGTCATTATTAACAACATCGGATAAATTTGTTGCGGCGTCAGATTCTCCTCTTCTAAAATCTGAATTATTCCCTTCTTTTATATATCTTCTCATATCATTGGAAATGGTAACGTCACCAACTGCACTTGCAACTATCATAAAACCTTGGCCAATTGGGGCGAATCTGCGTTCATAAATTCTTCCATTGCCATTATTTGACATGGGAACCGGGGAACCGTCATCGTTGTAGCTTAAAAATACTGGAACAACGTACACTCCCGGATTATTCCCAGTCGGATTAGATGCTCCCGGCACCCAAGAACCAAAACCACCTTCATTATCTCGATATAAATGAGTATTTATATTTCTATTTTCGTCCCAATACTCAAATTTCGTTATTAATGGATCATTACCCGTTGCGTAAAACATTCTATTTAAATCTAACGCAGACGGATACGGATTTCCAGAAAGAGTTGAATTAACGTCTGAAACTGGAACTGTCATTGTTCCATTATTCGGTCTTCCTCTAAAATCATAAGTTTGTGCGTGGTTGGTTGTTCCTAAACCTTTCATAGTAAAACCTAATCCGGGAGTAACTCCATACGATGCATTAATTCTGTTATATCCTGTATATGGCTGGGTATATAACCATCTTCTATTAATTGCCATTGGATTTTCAATACCATTATTATCTGTGCTAGCAATGACTAGTGCTGCAGTAGATCGAGTATCTGTAAAGGCTTGAAAAATACGAAGCGCGCCAAAATTTTTATTTCCAGAAGTTCCCATAAGACCTGGTTGATAATTAACTGGTGGGCACCAAAATGTGTAGTCCCAAGAATCATCACCAGTTAAAGTAGGCAAAAATGTTGGTGTAGTTTGATAAACCGACAAAGTTCCATTACCAGAATTTAATTGATTTGCGCCATCGCCTTGTATAAGTTGTGCTCCATCACGCAAATAAATACTTGCGCTAAATGATGTATTTTCGTCAGCGTCATTTATTGTTAGAGCAATATCCTGTTTAACAAACAGAACTTGATCTTTCACATAAATGTAAGCGGGAGAAGTTGGAGCAGCTGGCGGCCCATTTGGCTTCACACTTAGTTGTGCAAAAGCTCCAAATGAGCTTATAAGTAGGAACGAATTAAGTAAAATATTCTTCATAGTTTATAATTTAAAGCTAATAAATTGGTTAACTAACACTCGTTTAGCAATTTAACAATATTAACTTTGGCGGTAAAAATATAAAATAATGCGGACATATAAGCAAGCCTTCCTACATTTGATTTTAATTTAATATTCACAATCTTTGCTGCCTTTCAAAATATTCTGTAAAATAAAAACTTTATGAACATAAACGACAAAGTTGCCGTGCTTGACGACACTATATACGGAAAAATCGTAAAGATGGATGGCGATGAAATAACGGTAGAGACTTCGGAAGGTTTTGACATTGTCTTTAATGCCAACGAACTTGTTGTAATAGATGGTTCTATTTCAAAAAAAGAAATGTTGCCGCAAAATGTGTCTCAGATAATTAACGAGAAAAGTGGTAAAAAACCAGGCAAATCAATCAAACAAAAACCGAAAGATAGAGTTTTGCCTGCAATGGAAGTGGATCTTCACATTAACCAGTTAGTGCCAAAAAGCAAGCATTTAAGTAATCACGAAATGCTGACCATTCAAATTGATACGGCAAAGCGGCAATTGGATTTCGCCATAAGCAAACGCATACAACGTGTTGTTTTTATTCACGGAGTAGGAGAAGGTGTATTGCGCACCGAAATGGAATACCTTTTTAACCGCTACAAAAATGTAAAATTTTACGATGCCGATTATCAAAAATACGGTCGTGGCGCTACTGAGGTTTATATTTTTCAGAACGTAAAACCGGAGGAATAAAAGTTGGGGTCACGTTTTTGGTAATCATTTGTACATTGGTAAGCTCACCCATATCTATAGTTTCTTGCAAAATTTGCTCTCCATTGCCAATTAATACAGCATTTATCAAGCTCAATGCAATATTGGTCTGTTTTGTATAGGTATGTGAGCGAAACATTGTTATATTGTGGTTTACACTAACTTCTGTGTTTAAATAATCTGCCAATCCATTTTGAATTGTAAAATCGTTTGCTGGGTTTAAGTCGCCGTCGGCATCTTCGTCAATTGTAAAAATGCCATCGTTATCATCATCAGTGTCTAAATAATCGGGTATTAAATCTCCATCAGAATCTCTCGGATTTAGTGGATCTGGCCCTAATTCTGTTGATGTTAGTACGTTGTCGCCATCATCATCAAAATCATAATAGTTAGGAATTCCATCTCCGTCGGTATCTTTTGTGTTATCTACAGCTTCAACCATACTATCATTGTCCTCAAATATTATAAAGTTTGTAAGCCTTACCATACCCGATGTTGCAGTATATTCGGTAATTACCTTTGGTGTAGCTGGCGGTATATTATTGCAAAAATACGTATTGGCAATTGGGCCGTCATAATTTCTATAATTGGCAACATTGGTTGTGCTTAGTGCAAAATCCATTTGTCCTGCCAAATTAAAAATACTGTCCGTACTCGTAATTTTTACCGAAAGACTTTCCGCAGGATTACTATTTATTTGAAAGAAAACAAAATTTCCAAATTGGCCACAACGGTTCAGCGGTTGGTCCTCAAGATTAAAGGAAGTAACTATTAAATCGCCATCATTACAAGCTGCAATAGCCATTATTGTAAATATTAGTAAAAGAATTTTTTTCATTTTATAGCTATATTTCTTTTGAAGTAATTAATTTAAAGCTACATATTTCAGCTTAAAAAAAATTAATTCTCGTTTCTTCGGAAGTGTTTCTTTAAGAAAATTTAATATGTTGCAAAGTAACATAATTCTTCCGTATTCCATAAACGTGAATTTTATTAAAATCTGTATTTTTGTTGAATGAAAAAAGTTTATTTTGATAGTGCGGCAACCACGCAACTAAGGCCAGAAGTAGTACGATGTATTACGGAGGTTCTTAAAACTGAATACGGAAACCCTTCATCTACACATTCTTACGGACGTTCGGCAAAATCATTACTTGAAACGGCGCGAAAAGAAATTGCAGGCTATTTAAAAGTTTCTGCGGCGGAAATTATTTTTACGTCGGGCGGGACTGAAGCTGATAATTTAATTATAAATAGTTGTGTGCGCGATTGTGGCGTTACGCGGATTATTTCAAGCAAAATTGAACATCACGCGGTGCTTTACGCAATAAATCAGTTAAAAGCTACACACAATATACAGGTAGATTTTGTGCAATTGGACAACTGCGGAAATGTGAATTTCGAACATTTGGAAGCGTTACTTGATGACGGCAAAAATCAAAAAACGCTTGTAAGCTTAATGCACGTAAATAATGAGATTGGCAACGTTTTGGACATTAAGCGCACTGCCGATCTTTGCAAAAAATACAACGCACTTTTTCATAGCGATACCGTACAATCTGTTGGACATTATGAATTGGATTTTTCAGAAATCCCGGTCGATTTTGCCGCAGTTGCCGCTCATAAATTTCACGGACCAAAAGGTGCAGGTTTTGCATTTGTTAGAAAAAACACAGGATTAAAACCCTTGATTTTTGGAGGAGAGCAGGAGCGAGGCTTACGTGCAGGCACAGAAGCGGTTTATGCAATTGCCGGAATGGCGGAAGCTCTAAAAATTTCGTATCAAAATCTTGAAATGGAAAAAGCGTATATCACCAATTTGAAGAATTATTTTAAAGAACAATTAACCGAAAATTTTCCCGGCGTTCATTTTAACGGCGCTTGCGATGACGATTCGAAAAGCACCTATACTTTATTAAATGTTTGTCTCCCTATTCCTCCCGAAAAAGGATTGATGCTTTTGTTTCAATTAGATTTAAACGGAATAGCTTGTTCTCGCGGAAGTGCCTGCCAAAGCGGAAGTTCAAAAGGTTCGCACGTTTTAAATGAAATTCTTTCTGAAGAAAATTTGCAAAGACCATCACTTCGGTTTTCATTTTCAAGCTTTAATACGACCGAAGAAATTGATTATGTAATCGATACGTTAAAGAATTTTATTGAAAAATAGAAATAGATTTCATAGCTTCTAATTTTAGTTTTCTTCCTTTATCATTTGCTGAACCAGATTTATTTTGGTTTCTAGGGTTGAATAATAGTCCAGTATAAACTCTCTATTTCTTTTTATTTTCCACAAATACGTCAACAGAAGTTTCTTGTTATCTTCTGAAATATCCATTGGTGTGAATACGCCAATTAGTTCGCCATCAGTATTAAATTGAAAATTTGGCGCCAATATTTTATTTATTTCCAAAAAATAATTTTCTTGAAATTGCATTTCAGAATATTGTTCCTCCAATTTCAACAGACTTTTATAGTCATATTCATAGAGTGAAATAATTTGGCGTCTTAGCGAATCATTTCTAACAAGTTCTAATCCCCTAGATTTTAATGTTTCGTATCCAGCAACATTTTGGATTGAAATAAAATCTCGCGTAAGATTAAAATATCGATTGGTAATTGAAGCTGTTTCCAACTCTTTGCCAAGTATTAAATCTTTAAAATAATCACAAGAGGAAATTCCATATTTATGACCAAGAATATTATGCCGTACATCTTCAATATCCTTTTGTAATCCGTTGGATATTTCAATTAAAATCTTCTTTTCTGAAGTATGGTCTCTCTTATTATCGTTCCAATTATTTAGGGCAAACGCAGCGATAACTGCAATAAATATGGACAAAAACTCAAAGCTATATTTTCGCCAAGTGGAAGTATTAATTTTTTTCAAGACTTTTTAATTATTGAATAGACATGTTTTTAAAAACTGAAGCTTGAAATATTGTGTATTTCTGTAGAAATTAGATTAAAATTTCATAGACATTCTAACATTAAAAATACGGGGCGTTAAATAATTAGGAATAGCATATTGAACCTTTGTGTAAACATCGCGAACAAATGTATTGGTGATTGAGTTCTGCACATCAAAAATATTGAATATTTCTGCGCCTATTGAAAATTCTTTAAAAGGTTTTAACCAACCACTTTCCCGCAGTTTTCCTTCTCTAACAATTACATAACTTACGCCCAAATCTGCTCTTTTATAATCTGGCAAACGTGTTTGATAGGTGTACGGATCTGCATAACTAGGCGAGCCGCCCGGAAGTCCCGTGTTGTAAGTAAGGTTTAAATACATTTTTAAATCTGGAATTACTTTTACGTAATCTTGATACAGCACGGCAAATTTTAAGCGTTGGTCCGTTGGTCTAAAAATATATCCGCGGTTATCTATATTTTCTTCAGTTTTTAAATAACCGAAGCTTACCCAACTTTCAGTACCTTCAACAAACTCGCCCGCCAAACGTATATCTGCGCCATACGCGTAAGCCGTTGCATTGTTATTTGCGCGATACCGAATTCGAACGTTTTCCAGTGTGTAAGGGTTTACGTCCGAGAGACTTTTATAATATAATTCAGAATTTAAGCGGAAAGGACGTTCCCACATTTTAAAGCTATAATCATTTCCAAAAACGATATGAACAGATTGTTGCGCTTTTACACCAGGCCTAACAGTTCCGGTTGAATCACGGAGTTCGCGATAAAAAGGAGGTTGATGATACAATCCACCCGAAAGGCGAAAAAGCATATCCATTTCCCATTTTGGTTTTAAGCTTATTTGTGCTCTTGGACTAAATGTTGTTTGCGTTGTACTTGTAACATCGCGCCCACTAACGGTCCAGTTATGTGCGCGAACACCGGCATTTAACCACAAATCGCTTGTGCCAATGGTTGTTCTTCGGCTCCATTGAGCATAACCACTTATTCTATCTATCTGCACATTGTTTGTTGCACGAATGTCTGTGTAAGGTTCAATTGGTGAAGTAAATGGTGCGTAAGGTTGGTTGTTTCCAAAAATTCCAATTGGCGGTCTTATTGAAAATCCGGCGGAATCTATAATCTCATATTCCTGCACACGATCCCGAATATCTTCGTGCGTGTATTTCAAACCATATTCAACTGTGTTTTCACCAATAGTTAATGTTCCTTTATTTTCAAGGTTTGCTATAAGCGCATCAAGATCGTTACGGGCGTGTGTAAGTTGGCCGCCAATACCACGTGTAAATTCTACTTCGCCTAAATTTTCATCACCAATATTGGTGTTTACTTCGCCCAATCTATATTGTGCTAAAATGTCGTAATGTTCTTCTTCTTGAGTTTGATAAAGTGAAGCAATTAATTTTGTTGTGAAATTATCATTTACAACATACGTGCCTTTTAAAGCCCCAAAATAAGTGTTGTATCTATCTTTTTCCTGACCATCATAAAAAACCAAAAGAGCAATTGGATCTGCCAATGTTCCGAAATTGGTTTGGCGTGTTAAAGGTTCATATTGATAATCGTTTACGGAGAGGTTTCCTAAAAATCCCAATTCAAACTTATTTGAAAATTTATACGATAAATAGGTCTGGGCATCTGCGAATGTTGGCCGGTAATTGGTTTCGGTTTCTTTTGCGTTTACGAATAAAGCATTGTTTCTATAACGTAAACCGACGATTGCAGATAATCTTCCATCTTTTGAAATACCTTCAACTGAACCTGCTGCACCCAATAAACTTACATCTAATGTTGCACCAAAATCAACTGGTTTGCGATAGGTAATATCTAAAACTGATGAAAGTTTATCGCCATATTTTGCTTGAAACCCTCCGGCTGAGAAATCTACATTGCTAGTTAAATCACTATTTACAAAACTTAAACCTTCTTGCTGGCCACTTCGGATTAAAAATGGGCGATACACTTCAATTTCATTTACATAAACTAGGTTTTCATCGTAATTTCCACCACGAACGGCATATTGTGTACTTAATTCATTATTTCCATTTACGCCGGGCAGCGATTTTAATAAATTTTCAACTCCGGGTTGCGCGCCAACCATTTTTCTGATTATATCTGGAGTAATATTAGTGATTCCTTCAACCCTTTTGTTTTCTCTTCCCTTAATCACGACTTCCGTAATTTGCTCCACAGTTGTGCTCATAACTGGATTAAACTCATAGTCGGCATTAACAGATAAATTCAATTTAAGACTCACTTTTTTATGACTTACGTGAGAAAAAACCAACGTAACATCTTGCTTTGATGGAATTTGAATAATATAATATCCATTAAAATCTGATAATGTGCCAGCTTCGCCCTGAGAAATAGTAACGCCAGCAATTGGAAGATTTTGATCGTCTAAAATTACGCCTCGAACAGTTGCTTTCTGAGCAAATAGTGTAGTGGCGGTTAAAAGTAGAAATGTAAAAAGTAGTGTAGTATTTTTCAAAAAGCACAGGTTTTATGGTTGTTTCCTATAAAAAGTAGCTTCAAATGTAGAACTATTTCCGGCATTATCTACTACTATGATTTTCAATTTATTTTCGGTTTCGGTGATTATCCCGTCGCCAAAATTATAAGTTAAAACGTTGGTTTTATAATTATATTCCATCAGTATAAACTTTCCATTCACAGTTGCTCGATAGCTGCTTATGTCACTAATATCGTCGGTAATTTTAATTTGAAGGTTTTTGTTTTCGCTTATCCATTTGCCGTCAAGAAAATTTAAAGGCTTAATGGTTGGTCCAAGTGTATCTGCAGCCAACGTGTACGTCCCAAAAGTGCGTGTCTTTATTGTGAGCTTGTCGCCATTTCTACTTGTCTTGTTATAGTATGGAACCTTTTTATAGTTTAACCTGCCTATATAAAGTCTGTCCAAATCTTCGGTTTTATAATTTGAAGCGTCGTAGGTAATTGTAATATTGGAATGGATTGGTATTATATCTTGATCAAATTTTAGCGTATCGCCGCTTACCTGAATATCTAAATAAGTGTCTTCATAAAGACTATTTGCGGGAATGTAGATGCTAAATTTACCTTTGGTGATAGATGTTGCATGGTCCGCAATTATATAATCTTCAGTCTGTTTTACATTTTTTGGATCGGTTATTTCCATGGCTTTTCCTTCAACAGGAATATTTACGATTGTTTGGTTTCCGGCAAAATCTTCAACTGTTATTGTATAATTTCCGGTAAAACCTTCGGTAACATTTATATAACCATCTTTATCATCCTGTTTTATGATGCTTAAAGGATTATTAGTTTCTCTGTACAATTTTTGAATACTACTTTTATTCGTTTCCAAATATTCATAATCAAGATATCTGTTTATGTAACGAGTTTCATCAAAGCTGAACTTTTCAAAAGCAACTTCATATTTGGTTTTCCCGTTATAATTTGAAGTTATTTTATAAACGCCATTCTTATTGCTGGCACCATCCATTTGATCGTTGGTTACAATACCAAAACCTAATTTTCCAAATGCTTTTATATCTTCGGCCTTATAGCTTCCATCTTTTTGCAGTATTAACCGAAGCTTTGTACGGTTTTGCGATTGATTAATGTGCGAATCTTCCCCAACTGGATATGCAAACACACTGTAAACATTTGGTTTTTTCGTGTCGGTTATTTGTACACCAAACAACATTGGGTTCATGGGGCGTTGCGCGCCGTCTCTAATTTCGTAATGCAAATGCGGGCCGCCGCTGCTTCCTGTATCACCGCTGTATGCAATTAAATCTCCTTTTTTTATAGGTAAAAAGTTGGCGTCCGGGAAAAGTTCAATTTCATACGTTTCCTTTTTATACTGTGCGGCTTTCACGTAATCTTCAATTATGCCGGCATAACTTTGTAAGTGTCCATAAACTGTGGTGTAGCCATTCGGATGTTTTATATAAAGGGCTTTTCCGTAACCATATTCAGAAAGATTAATTCGGCTAACGTACCCATCGGCTGGAGCGTAAACCGAAAAACCTTCTTTTTGTTGTGTTTTAATATCCAAACCGCTATGAAAGTGGTTGCCGCGAAGCTCGCCAAAATCGCCTGCCAGAAGTAATGGGATTTCAAGCGGATTCGCAAAATAATCCGTAGGCACATTTTGTGCGTTCCCAATTATAGTGAAAAGTAAGAAGATAGCAGGCAGATATTTCATCTTGTAAAAATAACAATAGGTTATAAATATAGGACTAACGGCATAAAAAATGTTTAATTATTTGTGCCAATCAAAAAATAGTAAAATATAGTTGGGTTATTAGAGGTGGTATGTTAACTTTGTGATTAGAGTAATGAAACAAAATTTTAATGGCTCAACTTTCTGAAATTGTTGATTCTCTTGAACATAGGATCAATTTGCTGCTTACAAAATATAAAACGCAACAACAAATAGTTAACAAATTGCAGGAAGAGCATACTTTATTAAATGCCAAGCTTACCGAATGTAAAGATGAAAGGGAAAAGTTGGCGGAAGAATGTACCTCATTAAAATTGGCAAATTCAATGCTCGGCAGCGACCAACACAAAAGAGAAACAAAACTCAAAATAAACGCTCTTGTTCGTGAAATAGATTTATGTATAAATCAACTTTCAGAATAATTATATGCAATGGCAGACCAACTTAAAATTAAGCTTTCTATCGCAGACCGTGTTTACCCTTTAAACATAAACCCTTCACAGGAAGAAGGATTGCGGCTTGCAACAAAAAAGATAGAAGTGATGATTAAAAAGTTTGAACAAAGCTATGCAGTACGCGACAAGCAAGATGTATTAGCCATGTGTGCTTTACAATTTGCAGCCGCGGTGGAGCAAAAAGAAATAGATAAAAACAGTGATAATCAACAAGTTGAAAAGAAGCTTGAAGCTTTAAACCAATTGTTGCAGGAAAATCTGTAAACGTTCTTAACATAAAAGGTTACTGCCTACATTAATACACTTTTTGGTGAACTCAACAATTACTCTTTTAAAAAGGATGAGTTGAAGCTGTAAAAGCGAGCCGTCTTAGAGCGGATGCTTGACCAGCTTGTTAGTCCTAAACATTTTTTTAAAGGAGTTCACTCAAAACAACGTTATTGATGTAGGCTTTTTTATGTTTAAAATTTAAGGTTGAATTATTTCGTAATAGATTGAAATTCAAATTCTTATTGCAATTTTGGTTTATGAAAATCAAGAATAATTATAAATGCTGATAAACTAATGGATAATATTACAATAGGCTTGATAGCCGCAATAATAGGAGTATTAATAGGTTTTGGGATTGCCAAGTTGTTAGAGCGCAATAACTCAAGTAATCTTGTAAAATCTGCAAAGAAAAACGCTACTTCAATATTAAAGGAAGCGAAGGCAGAAGCTGAAACGCTTAAAAAAGACAAAATTCTTCAAGCAAAAGAAAAATTTATAGAGCTTAAATCTGAACACGAGAAAGTAATAAATGGTCGTGAAAAGAAAATGGGCGAGGTAGAAAAACGCTTACGTGATAAGGAAAGTCAAGTTTCCAGCGAACTCGGCAGAACAAAAAAACTGAATAGCGATATTGAAGCGAGACAAACAGAATTTGATGAAAAGATTGAATTTATCGAGAAAAAACAAGCCGATGTTGAAAAAATGCACAGAAGCCAAATTGAGCAATTAGAAGTTATTTCAAGCTTATCTGCTTCGGATGCCAAAAATCAGCTAATGGAAAGTTTAAAAGAAGAAGCCAAAACAGCGGCAATGGCTTTTATACAATCTTCAGCCGAAGAAGCAAAAATGACAGCTCATCAAGAAGCTAAAAAGATTATTATTACAACAATACAACGAATTGGAACAGAAGAAGCTGTTGAAAATTGCGTATCGGTTTTCAACCTTGAAAGCGACGATGTAAAAGGTAGAATAATTGGTAGAGAAGGCAGAAACATTCGCGCCATTGAAGCCGCAACAGGTGTTGAAATAATTGTTGACGATACACCAGAAGCAATTATATTATCGTGTTTTGATAGCGTTCGCAGAGAAATTGCCCGACTTTCATTACATAAATTAGTTACCGATGGCCGAATTCACCCAGCAAGAATTGAAGAAGTTGTAGAAAAAACAACCAAACAAATTGAAGAGGAAATAATTGAAGTTGGAAAACGAACGGTTATCGATTTAGGAATCCACGGATTAAGCCCCGAATTAATAAAGGCCGTTGGTCGTATGAAATATCGTTCATCTTACGGTCAAAATTTGTTACAACACTCGCGAGAAGTTGCGAAATTATGTGGTGTTATGGCTTCGGAATTAGGTTTAAATCCAAAGCTTGCAAAACGTGCCGGACTTTTACACGATATTGGAAAAGTGCCAGAGACAGAAACGGAAGTACCGCACGCAATTTTAGGAATGCAATGGGCAGAAAAATATGGTGAAAAACCAGAAGTCTGCAATGCAATTGGTGCCCACCATGACGAAATTGAAATGACAAGTTTATTGTCGCCAATCGTACAAGTTTGCGATGCCATAAGTGGCGCAAGACCTGGCGCAAGAAGACAGGTTTTGGATAGTTACATACAACGTCTAAAAGATTTGGAAGATATCGCATTTGGCTTTAATGGCGTAAACAAAGCTTACGCTATACAAGCAGGAAGAGAACTACGTGTAATGGTAGAAAGCGAAAAAGTAACAGACGAAAAAGCTGCACAATTATCGTTTGAAATTTCCCAAAAAATTCAAACAGATATGACGTATCCTGGTCAAGTTAAGGTTACAGTAATTAGAGAAACAAGGGCAGTAAATATTGCGAAATAAAAATCCAATTAAATCGCCGCGGCGGTGAACTAATAACACAAATAAAAAACCAGCGAGTTACACTGCCAACTGCGACTTTTTAATTATTCATCATAAATATTCTCATAACCTTTACTCGGTTCTTCAAAAAACTTACCGGTTATAAATCGTGAATGTTTGTCAAGTTTTGCGATATTTTTCATATCGTCTTCGTCTAAAGTAATATCGGCAGCTTGAAAGTTCGATTTAATATGCTCCGCTGATGTAGATTTCGGTATGGCAGCGCAACCTCTTTCTAAATGCCATTGTAATAAAACTTGGGCCTTACTTCCTTGTTGTTTTTTAGCGATTTCGGCAATAGTATCAATTTCAAACAAACTTGGTTCGTCTTTACCTTTCATATCTTCACTTCTATCGCCGGAACCTAACGGAGAATAGGCAGTTACAAAAATATTTTCACTTTTACAATAATCCAATAAATCGTCTTGTTGCAAAAGTGGATGTAATTCAACTTGATTCATTTCAGGCTTTATTTCAGCTTTTGAAATTAGATCCTTTAACTTCTTTTTACTAAAATTGGAAACCCCGATATGTCTTGCAAGTCTTGAATTTTTGGCTTTCTCCATTTGTTTCCACGTTTCACTAATTGGTGCTTCTTCAGGAGTTAAATAATCATTTGCGTTTTTTGGCTGTCCAACGCCATTTTTAAAAGCAACTGGCCAATGGATTAGGTATAAATCAAGATAATCAAGTTTCAATTTTTTAAGGGAATCTTGAAGCGCTGGAATAACAAAACCTTCCTGATGGCTGTCATTCCATAGTTTAGATGTTATAAATACATCTTCTCTATTAATTTTTCCTTCCGCAAAAACTTCAGCTAATGCTTCGCCTATATCTTGCTCGTTTCCATAAGCTGCGGCAGTATCTATATGTCTATAACCAGCGTGAAGTGCATCTTTCACAGCTTTCTTTACTTCATTCCCTTTGGCTTTCCAGGTTCCAAGACCTATAGCTTGCATTTTGTCTTTGTTTTCAAATTGTAATGTCTTCATAGTTTTTTTCTTTGCTATGAAAATACAAAAGTTCATTTCAGTTAAAAAGCAGTTTGTTCTATTTAGCTTTTATTTAACCCCTTTTTGAAAATGAAATTGAAATTGAAAACGAAGTTGAGAATGAGAATGATAAAGAAGTTTGCGAGTTTATTTGTTAAGAAAGAAGTTCTATAAAATATTAACTTTCTTGAAAGATTTGTAAACCACTGCAAACTGCGACTGCGACTGCAAACTCATTTCCTTGGGTGAAACGTATTAATAACCTCTGTTAAATGCCGCTTTTCAATATGTGTATAAATCTCAGTTGTAGTAATACTTTCGTGCCCTAACATTTGTTGAATAGCCCTTAAATCTGCTCCATTTTCGAGTAGGTGAGTGGCAAAGGAATGGCGAAATGTATGCGGACTAATTGTTTTTTTGATATTTGCAACAACGGCTAAATCTTTTATAATTGTAAATATCATAGCACGTGTTAAACCTTTACCTCTTCGGTTTAAAAAAATGGTGTCTTTTGCAAGTGGATGAATTTCTTGATGGTTTCTTATTTCATTCCTATATAGTTGAATAAACTTGATTGTTGTATCGCCAATTGGTACAAAACGTTGTTTGTCGCCTTTTCCCGTTACCCGAATGAAACCTTCATCAAAAAATAAATCGGATATTTTTAAAGTTGTCAATTCAGAAACACGAAGTCCGCAACCGTATAAAGTTTCTAAAATCGCTCGGTTGCGTTCGCCTTGCGGATGGCTTAAATCTATTGCGTTAATTAATGAATCAATTTCATCAACCGAAAGAGTATCGGGTAATTTCCTGCCAATTTTTGGGCTTTCAACTAATTCTATTGGATTAGTTTCTCTGTATTCTTCAAAAATTAGATAATTAAAAAAGCCTTTTAAGCCAGAAATAATGCGACTTTGTGTTCTAGCGTTTACAATTTTAGCAATATCATAAATAAACTTTTGTAGCATTTCTTCGGTAATTGAAATAGGCGAAATATCAATTTCGCTTTTTTCCAACCACTTGCACAATTTCGTAATATCGTAGGAGTAATTAATGATACTATTTTGCGAAAGACCGCGCTCAATCCTCAAATAATTCTGATAATCTTTTAGGGCTTGCGGCCAAGTCATAAAATGAAATTTTAATTAAAAATCAAATAGAAATGTAAATATAAGTTAGTACGTTTTGATATTTCAAATTTTGAATATCGTTTTCTTCAATAAAATGGTGAATTGACTTTACAATATTTTGAAGGAAATTAATGTCCATTAAATCCTATAATTCTACTAAAAATCATAAAAGAAAACTTTTTACGTTAATTTGATTACTAACTTTTTAAAAATTTATTTATGAAACGTATTTCAATAATTTTAATGTTGCTGATTTCTACTTTTACTTTTGGGCAAGAACTTGATCTTGGAATAAAAGCTGGTGTTAATTTCGCTAATATAAGTGATGCACAAGATTTGAACAATAAGACAGGCTTTCAGGCAGGTGTTTTTGCTGGAATAAAATTTAATGACAATGTTGGTATCCAGGCAGATATTTTATATTCTCAACAAGGGGCCGAATTTGATGCAGGAAAGTTTGATTTAACGTATGTGAATGTTCCAATAGTTTTAAAAACATATTTAATAAAAGGGCTAAACCTTCAAGCAGGTCCACAATTTGGTTTTTTAGTTGATGACGAAATTAGGTTCGATTTAATTGATTATGTTGGAGAACTTGACAACAAAGAAACAGATATTTCTGGAATAGTTGGTGCTGGATATGATTTGCCTTTTGGGGTAAGAGTTGATGCCCGCTACAACTTTGGCTTTAACGATATAAATAATGTTGTTGAAGGAAAAAATCAAGTTATTTCTCTTGCTGTTGGATATTCGTTTTTATAATAAATCATTCTTAGAATTATAAATCACCACTAAAATGGTGGTTTTTTTTGTTAAAAACTTTGTTAAAAACTAACGATTAAGGTTTTGCAAGCACTTTTAATTACATATATATTTATAAAACTAACTATTAAATAAATTTATTTATGAAAAAATTACTACTTATCACCGCAATTTTTGCATTTACTGTAACGTCCACGCAGGCCCAAATTAGATTTGGGGTTAAAGGAGGTTTAAATTTGGCAAGCCTTTATGGCAGCGATGTAGACAGCAGTGTAAATGGCAAAGCTGGCTTTCACGTTGGCGGTGTTGTAAACATTCGTATTTCTGACTTATTTGCCGTACAACCTGAACTTTTATATTCCGGACAAGGTTACGGGGCAGATGGCTCTGATGCCAAAGTTAGTTTGGACTATGTAAATGTGCCAATTATGGCCGATTTCACATTAATTGAAGGTTTAAGTTTACAAGCTGGACCTCAATTTGGATTTAATGTAAGCAGTAAAGTAAAGGGAAATGGTGAATTTGAAGACGGCGAATTGGACAATGTTAATACCGTAGATCTAGGTATTGGAATTGGGGCACAATATATTTTGCCTTTCAATCTTTTCTTTCAAGCGCGATATAATACAAGCTTCAGTAATGTATTTGAAAAATTTGACGGGGAAATAGCTAAAGCAAAAAACCAAGTAGTAAGCTTATCGGTTGGATATTTCTTTAATTAAATTGAAATTTATTACGTGTTTAAAAAGCAGAAGAAAAAATCTTCTGCTTTTTTTTTGAGAATCAATTCCAATATAATAGAGCTTATGAATGATTGTAATAACTTTTATTCTATCTTACAAAAAAAAATAACTAAAATCCAAATATGAAGAAGTCAATGCTATTTATAATAATTTCCTTCTGTTTTCTTTCAAATGCATATTCCCAAGAATTTAGATTAGGCGTAAAAGGTGGTTTAAATGCTTCTTCGTTAGGAGTTGCCGTTGCTTTAGATACACGTATTAGTTTTCATGCGGGAGTATGAGTTGAAATTCCTATTGCTGGAAAATTTTCTTTGCAACCAGAATTATTATATTCTTCACAAGGAAGTACGACTAGCCTTTTTACCTTTTTTCTTCTTAATTCTCCTTTAAAATTAGACTATTTAACCGTTCCGGTAATGGCAAAATATTATATAGTAAAAGGTTTAAGCTTGGAAGCTGGACCAGTTTTAGGTATTCTCCTTTCAGCAGAACAGGATGTTTATGATACTGAAAGTGATACTTATGTTACTGGAAATACTACAGAAAATTTTAAAAATATTGATGCCGCAGTTGCTTTGGGTGTTTCTTACAGATTGAATTTGGGTATATTTTTCAGTATGCGGTTCAATAAAGGTTTAGTTAATGTAAACGATAGAGATGATAAAGACTTTAAAATTCAAAATAACGTA
The DNA here is from genome assembly GCA_965219125.1 of Aequorivita sp. Taxonomy (GTDB): domain Bacteria; phylum Bacteroidota; class Bacteroidia; order Flavobacteriales; family Flavobacteriaceae; genus JBBSOK01. Next base: position 538,470 of record CBDCMO010000002.1, on the reverse strand, counting down.
TTTCAAACATCTGTAGGCTATTCGTTTTAACCTGCTACTAGTATATTTTTTAATTGCAGAAGATTTTATCTTCTGCTTTTTTTGTGATGACGTTTTAAGATTGTTTCGATGTAGTATCAAATTACTAACCATTAAAATAATACATAATCATGAAAAATTTAGTTACGTTCATTACAATTTTCATTTTGGCCAACGCAGCACTTTTGGCTCAAGATAAAGTAAGATTTGGCTTAAGCGGAGGCGCAGTTATTTCTAACATTGGTGGCGACGATGTTGAGAATACCGACAGTCGAACAGGATTTAGGTTTGGCGGTTTGGTTGATATTCCCATTACCGAAAAACTTGCAATTCAACCATTTGTTGGCTTTTCCATTCAAGGTTGGAAGGTAGATAATGATGAATTTAAAAACAACTATGTAGTTATTGAAGCCAAGGTAGATTATGAAATAGTTGATGGATTAAGCCTGCAAGCCGGACCATTATTAGGAATAAACATTTTTAATTCATTTGATGGCGAAGAAGATATTGAAGGATTTTCTAAAACAAATGTGGGTGCATTAATTGGTGTGCAATATGAATTTACTTTCGGACTATTCTTAAACGCACAATACGACCGAGGTTTCACCGACCTTTTTGAAGATTTTGATGTAAAAAATAGAAATCTTTCATTTTCTGTGGGATACTTTTTTTAGTTTTAAACCCTATTGTTCACATATTTTACAATATTTCATATATTGAAAATCCTAGATTAAATTTCTGGGATTTTTTATTTGAATTTTATTTTATAATTTGTTTGAAAATTGGGTTACCCAATTTCTATAATCATACTTTATACTATAAATATTATGAAAAAATTAATTTTGTCAATAATCGTTTCCCTATTTATTGTAGCCAATGTATTATCCCAAGAAATTAGATTTGGTGTAAAAGGTGGATTGAATATTTCCAAGTTTAACAGTAAAACAAATGCTCCATTTTCCGAAAATACAGGAAGAGTAGGATTTCACGTAGGTGGCCTTATTGAAATCTCGCTAAATGAAAAATTTGCTATTCAGCCAGAATTACTTTTTTCAACCCAAGGATCCAATATAAATTCTGGCGAACGTGAATTAAGATTGAATTATTTACAGCTTCCTGTTATGGGAAAATATAAAATAGTTAAAGGATTAAGCGCCGAAGCTGGTCCAGTATTAGGTTACTTACTATCAGCTAAATTTAACGGCCTTGTGAATAGCGAAGACGGAAGAGAAACGATAGATATTAAAGATGGCTATAAATCGGTAAACGTTGCCCTCGGAATAGGCGCATCATATAAATTGAAATCGGACATATTTTTTGGTCTGCGCTACAATATTGGACTTTCAAATATAAATAATGAAGATTTTACTAGTGCGAAAACTAAAAATAATGTTTTCCAGCTATCGGTTGGATATTTATTCTAAATTATATTGTCTGTTTTTTATTTCACATATATTTGAAATATGAAAATAATAATCATAAACGGTCCAAATCTAAATTTACTTGGCAGGCGCGAAACCAATATTTACGGTGACCAAACTTTTAATGATTTTTTTGAAAGTTTAATAAAGAAATTCCCAAACATTCAACTTGAACAATTTCAAAGTAATATTGAAGGAGAATTAATTGATAAAATTCAAGAATGTGGTTTCAGTTATGATGGCATAATCTTAAATGCCGCAGCATACACACACACTTCAGTAGGAATTGGCGATGCGGTTAAAGCAATAACAACTCCGGTAATCGAAGTTCATATTTCAAACACGTTTTCAAGAGAAGAATTTAGACATAAATCATACATTTCTCCCAACGCCAAAGGCATTATTATAGGTTTCGGCTTGCAAAGTTATGAGTTGGCGGTTGAAAGTTTTCCCCACTAAACCAGAAGAAGAAATGCCACGATTGTGAAAAAACAAAAAGCTCCGTTCGGAGCTTTTATATTACTAATTTTTTAGTCTTTTGTCTTTCGTCAAAAAGTCGTGGTTCAAACCGTCGTGGTTCAAAAAGTCTAAAATCTACAAATGTATCACTTCCCCATAAGCATCTGCGACTGCTTCCATCACAGCTTCGCTCATTGTTGGGTGTGGGTGTATTGCTTTTAAAACTTCGTGTCCTGTAGTTTCTAGCTTTCTACCTAAAACAGCTTCGGCAATCATGTCTGTTACGCCAGCGCCAATCATATGGCAGCCTAACCATTCACCGTATTTAGCATCAAAAATTACTTTTACAAAACCATCTTTTGTTCCGGCAGCACTTGCCTTTCCACTTGCTGAAAAAGGAAATTTTCCAACCTTTATTTCGTAACCAGCTTCTTTAGCTTGTTTTTCGGTCATTCCAACACTTGCAATTTCTGGAGTTGCATAGGTACAACCGGGAATATTACCATAATCAATGGCTTCAACGTGAAGACCTTTAATTTTTTCAACACACGTAATTCCTTCAGCCGAAGCAACGTGGGCTAGGGCAGGACCGGCAGTTATATCGCCAATTGCGTAGTAGCCAGGAATATTTGTTTGGTACCAATCATTAACCATTACTTTTCCTTTATCGGTTGCAATTCCAACTTCTTCTAAACCGATATTTTCAATATTTGTAGCTATTCCAACTGCTGAAAGTACGATTTCTGCTTTCAACGTTTCTTCTCCTTTTGAAGTTTTTACAGTTGCCTTTACCATTTTTCCAGAAGTATCTAATTTTTCAACTGAAGAAGAAGTCATAACTTTAATTCCAGCTTTTTTAAAGGAACGTTCAAATTGTTTTGAAACATCTTCATCTTCCAACGGAACTAGGTTTAGTAAATATTCAACAATAGTAACATCGGTTCCCATTGAATTATAGAAATGTGCAAATTCAACTCCAATTGCGCCGCTACCAACAACAATCATACTTTTTGGTTGCGTTTTTAAAGTCATTGCTTCTCTGTAACCAATTACTTTTTTACCGTCTTGTTTAAGATTCGGTAATTCGCGAGAGCGTGCGCCTGTTGCAATAATTACATGGTCTGCGGTATATTCTTTTCCATCTACATCAACTTTTTTGCCTGGTTTTAATTTTCCAAAACCTTCAATTACGTCAATTTTGTTTTTCTTCATCAAAAACTGAACGCCTTTGCTCATTCCATCGGCTACATTTCTACTTCTTTCAACAACTTTTGTAAAATCTTTGTCGTATTCTTTTACGGTAAGCCCGTAATCTTCAGCGTGTTTTAGGTAGTTAAAAACGTCGGCACTTTTTAATAATGCTTTTGTTGGAATACAACCCCAATTTAAACAAACGCCACCAAGGCTTTCTTTTTCAATTATTCCTACCTTAAAACCTAATTGCGCTGCGCGAATTGCAGTTACATATCCGCCGGGACCACTTCCTAAAACTAATATATCGTATTTACTCATTTGTTGTATTTATTGCTGTTCTTTAAATAAGGCACGAATTTACGAAATATAGGTTTAAATATGGAAAAGGTTTTGAAGAATTGACATAAGATTTGTTCCTTGCTGAACTGACGTAGGACATAAGATTAAAATTTAAATAGCTTAATTGATGTAAGATTTGTCCAATTCGGGACTAGCTTAAGCTATAAGACTTGCTTAAATAAAATAAAAAAGCCAAGTTACTTTTCAATGTTTGAAATGTAGCCTGGCTTATTTTGTCGAAATACTTTTAAAAGAATATATAATCTAAATTTCCAATAGATTTATAAATTTTCAATTAAATTACATTCTATTTGTCCTACGTCTTACATCCTAAAGCGAAGCGATCTTAAGTCTATTTCTCAAACCCAACCGAAGCCGAGTTTATACAAAACCGCTGACCAGTTTCCGTTGGCCCATCATTAAATACGTGACCTAAATGACTGCCGCAATTTGAGCAAACAACTTCGGTGCGTTGCATTCCAAAAGTTGTGTCGTTAATAAATTCTACAGCGCCATCCATCGCATCGTCAAAACTTGGCCAGCCGCAGCTGCTTTCAAATTTGTTGTCGCTTTCAAAAAGTGGTGTGTGGCAAGCACCGCAAGTGTAAGTTCCTTTTTCAAAATTAAGATTGTATTCGCCTGTGTGTGGTCTTTCTGTTCCTTTTTCGCGAAGAACATTATATTTTTGATCGCCTAATTGTTTGCGCCATTCTTCTTCTGTTTTTTGGATTGGATATTTATTTTGCTTGTTCATCTTTTGGTATAAATTTAAGTGCTACTCCGTTTATGCAATGTCTTTTTCCCGTTGTTTCTTTTGGACCGTCGTTAAAAACGTGCCCTAAATGGCCGCCACAAACCGCGCAATGCTCTTCGGTGCGTGTGTACATTAATTTGTTGTCTGATGAAAAGGCCACATTACCTTCAATCGCTCTATCAAAACTCGGCCAACCTGTTCCGCTGTTGAATTTGTGGGAGCTTTCAAAAACGGGTGTGTTACAAGCTGCACAAACGTATGTTCCTTCTTTGTGATTGTCATTTAATTCACTCGAAAATGCACGTTCTGTACCTTCCTTACGTAACACATTATATTGTGAAGCTGTAAGTTGGTTTTTCCATTCAGTTTCAGTTTTTACGACTTTAAAATTTTCTTTTTCACCTTTTTTATCTTGGGCAGAACTGTTACAGCCAATCAAACCAAAAAGTATAAATATACCTGCTATATTTTTCATAGAATTTTAACTTATAATAAATTATATATAATTCAGAAATTTAAGATTTCCGCCTTCGCGGAATAGAAATAATTACCATTTAATAGACGAAACAAAAACAACATACTTTCAAAGAGAGTATGTTGTTTCGGTAATTTTAGAATAGTTTAACTTTTATAATTCTTGAACTCCGTTTTGAGACATTTCTAAAACTTGATCCATTGTTAAATTGGCGTTAGCAAATTCGGCAGGAACAATAGCAATTCTGAATGTTTTATTATTGGTGAATGTTGTACCTAGCGTGTTCAAATCGAAGTTGGCATCTAGGAAAATATTGGCGTCAATATAGGTGTGGTCAAAACTGTACAATAACGTTCCTTGTGGTGGGAAAAATGTTTGAGGAAGCGGTGTCCAAATATCGAGACCGTCATCAGTTTGGCCGTTTAATAAATAAACAAGTACAACGTCGCTTTCAAAAACTTCAATCCCGTTGAACGAAACTAATTGAGCATATGAATTTGAAGCATTAAAATTTAGAGTAGTTTCAAAAACTTGACTAAAAAAAACTCCGCCGTCCTGTCCTGGAGGTCCAGGATCGCCTTGGCAAGATGTTAAAACTAAAGATACGGTAATTGCTAAAAATAAAATTATTTTTTTCATGATTGATAAATTATTGGTTCGAAAATGATATTTGCAAAAGTCATTCCAACTTTTTTTGTGTAAAGATAATTTTAACTTGTAGTCCCAACTATTAAGAAAATGATAAAACGGACAATTATATTTTTGGAACGAATGTTGTTTTAGAATAATTTTAATAAACTATACATATTATTATAGTAAGTTTGATTATTATAAAACAACCTAATTATGAAGTATAAAATAACTTTTTCAGTATTAACCCTACTATTTATTTTTGCCGCTTGCAGTACAAATCCATTTACCGGTAAACAAACATTGGCGCTTGTACCCAACTCGCAAATTTTGCCGATGGCTTTTCAACAATACGATCAATTTTTAACGGAGAACAAAGTTATTTCCGGTACAAAAGATGCGCAAATGGTTACAACTGTTGGCCAAAAAATATCTTCAGCCGCAGAAAGATATCTAACGGCAAATGGATATGCAGGTTACTTAAAAGATTACAGATGGGAATACCATTTAGTGGACAGCAAAGAGATTAATGCTTGGTGTATGCCTGGCGGAAAAATTGTGTTTTACAGTGGCATTATGCCAATTGCGCAAGATGAAGCTGGTGTTGCCGCAATTATGGGTCACGAAGTTGCCCATGCACTTGCAAACCATGGGCAACAGCGGATGAGCGCTTCCCAATTACAGGCACTTGGCGCTGTTGGTGTCGGAATTGCTACTGCAAATACTGAAAATGCTGCTTTGTATAACCAAGCTTATGGAATTGGAAGCCAAGTAGGAGTGATGTTACCTTTTAGCAGAAGTCACGAAACAGAAGCAGATAGAATTGGTCTAACTCTAATGGCAATTGCCGGTTACGACCCAACTGTAGCGGCAGATTTATGGGTACGGATGAGCCAAAATGCAGGCGGAAATGCACCACCAGAATTTTTAAGTACGCATCCATCAAACCAAACCCGTATCACTAATATTCAACAATGGGCGGGAGAAGCAAAGGCTGAAGCGGCAAAATTTGGCGTTACTACATTTAAAAAATAATGTAAGCAAAGACAAAATATTTTATATACTTTAGAATCCCGTTAAAAATAACGGGATTTTTTAATTTTAAATTCGAATGAACAACTTACCGAAAGGAGATAAAAAGCTTTTAAATGCTTGGGCATTTTATGATTGGGCAAACTCTGTTTATAGTTTGGTAATCGCATCTGCCGTATTTCCTATTTTTTATGGCGCTATTACAATTGTAAAAGGTGCTGACGGAAATAAAATAAGCGATACCATAGATTTTTTGGGTTATACTTTTAATAACGATACGCTAATAAGTTATGTAACAGCAGCAGCTTTTTTGACCGTTTCTATTTTGAGCCCTTTATTTAGTGGCGTTGCAGATTATGTAGGTAACAAAAAAGTTTTTATGAAGTTTTTCTGTTATCTCGGAGCGCTTTCCTGTATAGGTCTTTTTTGGTTTAGCAAAGAACATTTAGGGTTGGGCTTACTTACCTATTACTTAGCTTTAATAGGTTTTTGGGCAAGCTTGGTTTTTTATAACTCCTATTTGCCGGATATAGCCTTCCCCGAACAACAAGATAAAATAAGCGCCAAAGGATATTCCCTAGGTTATATAGGTAGCGTTATATTATTGCTTATTTGTTTAGCAATGATTTTAATGTATAAAACTTTCGGTTTTGAAAGTGAGGATTTTCCTACGAGATTATCTTTTATTCTTACAGGTGTTTGGTGGATTGGTTTTAGCCAATACACTTATTATTATTTGCCAAAAGGAAATAAAAAAGAAAAATTCACCAGAAATTTATTGTTTAATGGTTTCAAGGAATTGAAAAAAATATGGCACAGTCTTGAACATAATATACCATTAAAACGATACTTGGCTGCGTTTTTTGTTTATAGTATGGCAGTTCAAACTATAATGTTGGTTGCTACATATTTTGGTATTGAAGAATTGGATTGGGGTAATCAAGATTCGACCACAGGATTGATAATTAGTATTTTACTCATTCAATTAGTTGCAGTTTTGGGCGCTTTTTTAACTTCAAGAGCTTCGGCAAAATTTGGGAATATTAATGTTTTATTAGTTTTAAATGCAATTTGGGTTTGTATTTGTATTTATGCATATACGGTAACAACGCCTGAACAATTTTATGCAACAGCAGCAGTTGTAGGACTTGTGATGGGGGGAATTCAATCACTTTCACGCTCAACATATTCAAAATTAATTCCTGAAAATGCTATTGATACCACATCTTACTTTAGTTTTTATGACGTTTCTGAAAAAATTGGAATAGTAATAGGTATGCTTAGTTATGGTTATGTTGCTCAAAAAACGGGAAGTATCCGTAATGCTATATTATTTTTTATAATCTTTTTTATAATTGGCGGATTACTTCTTTTAAGAGTTCCAAGAAAAAAGTTAGAATAACAAAATTTACCTATTTTTGTCATTATTGTTGAAAAGAATATTATGTATATGAAGAAATTTCAGATTTTAAAATTAGCGCTACTCGCTTTTGTCGCATTTCAATTAGCTGGTTGCCAAAATGAACCACTTGAAGGAGTTTTTAATCAACTGAACATTGTTGATCCAGCCGAACCCGGAGAATTTGTTGCAGCTGTAGAAGATCAAGCATTTTTTGCAGATTCAATTAGGGCAACATTGTCATTAAACCGACAACTTCAAATTTCAGGTAAAATGACGAGTAGTAATGAGCGAATTACAATTATTGTTGATGACGCAGATATTGCAACCTTCAACTTAGATAATTCAGAAACAAATCCAAACATTGCAATATATAGCAATACTCCAGACGTAATTTATCCTTACACAACACGGCAGGATTTAAACGGTGGCGGAACAATGACGATTAATGATTTAGATTTGGTAAACCTAAAAGTATCGGGAACTTTTGGTTTTACAGCAAGTAGAATTGCACTGGACGATACAGGATTACCTATTTTAGACGATACGGGCTTGCCAACTATAGAATCAGTGGAAATAACGTTTGGTTCATTTAATGACATTCCATTAATATTAGAAAATCAAGGCGATCCTGCTGATGCATTTTTTGCAAAAGTTGATGATGTAGATTTTATTCCAACAAATTTATTCCTTACACAATCAACTGTTGGCAATGAACCAATGTTCACAATTACCGCAACTAAGGACAATAATGAAATGATCCGAATTGATCTTCCAAAATACCTTGGAGCGGGGACATTTGATTTTCAAAGTATTTCGGACGGCACAAAATTAATAGGAATTTACAGTGATGGCGTAGGCGGACAAAATCTAACCTCAAATCCTGGCACCATTACGCTAACTAAATTTAATATTGAAACAGGAATGCTGAGTGGTACATTTCAATTTACGGGAACTGATCCGTTAGGACAAGATAATACGACTGTTCAAGTAACAGAAGGTAATTTTTCTTTTCTTTTTGAAGGAACTGGAAACGGAAATAGTTTTTTAAACGCCTATATTGATGACATATATTACAATGCTGAAACAGGCAGAGCCAACGACACTATAATAAATGGTTTCCCCGCAATCTATTTACAGACTCAAGTGGGAAATGAAAGCATGATACTAACACTTCCAGCGACAATAGCGCCCGGAACATATCCAATGGTTCGAAATTTTGATGCGGCAGATAAGATTGTGGCAACTTACAAACCACTTGCAGCTGCAGATGCGGAATTTGTTTCAAATCCGGGAACAATGACTATTACAGAATTTGATGCTGAAAATCGAATCGTTAGAGGCACATTTACGCTATTAGCCAAAGACCGAACAGATGTTGATCCTACAATATATAATATTACAGCAGGGCGTTTTAAGGCTTCATATTAAAATTTTAAAATTTTAATTACAAAAAGCCGACTATATTTAAAAATAGTCGGCTTTTGTATAATGTAGAACTAGTTTATTTAAATCAATTAGCCCTTGTTATACTTCCCGAACCACGAACCTTTTCGTCAACTTTGGTGGGATTACCATAATATTTTATACTTCCCGAACCGTCAACACGCGCTTTTAAATTTTCAGACGAATTTATATTTGCACTTCCCGAACCTGCAACATACATTTCAGCTTTTTTGGTTTGTAAAGTTTTACAGTTAAATTCTCCACTTCCCGTAGCTTTAATATTTGCATTTTCAGCTTCGCCACTTAAAACGATATTGCCGCTACCGTTTAAATTTGCATCCAACTGTTTTACGGCAATCTCGAAATTTAAGCTTCCCGAACCATTCATTTCAAACTCTAAATTTTCTTCTGTTAAAAGTAAATTTGAAGTAACATTCCCGCTTCCAACTAGCGATACATAATTGAGTACTTCAACAGGTATCTCTAAAATAATGTCTTTGTTCACCAAATTATGATTGTTAGGATTTTGACTTACAGTAAGCGTAGTTCCGTCAGAATTTATAACCATAGTATCTGCGTTATCTTTTTTTGCCATTACCTTAATTTCTCCAACTTTTCCTTTTATCAACTTAACTTTAAAAGGGCCAACAATTTTTATTTTCTCATAATTTTCGGTTTGAAAAATTTGGGTATTTAAATTTAAAGATTCTTTATTTTTCTTGTTTTGTGCATTGCTGATTGATCCAGTTAAAAAAGCGATTACAAATAGTGTTAAAAGCAATTTCTTTTTCTTTTGAAGATATTTCATTTTGAAGAATTTAGGGTTATTTGAATTTTTGCGAAAGTAAAGTTAAGATATATGTGATTATAAAAATTTGAAGATTTCAAATAAAAATAATGAGATTAATAAAATTAAATTTGTGTTTTTAACAAAATCTTAAATAAAAAATAGAAAATTATCCATTGAATTCTTAGAAAGACTATTTCATGACTATTTCCATTTTACTTAATAGAAACCTTGGCATAAATCTTGAAACATCAAAGGCTCACTACTAGCGCGCGTTATAAAAGCGTTGGTTTTTAGAAAATTATCAAATTAAGTCGAATTATAAAATGTGTCGCTACCAATTAAAGTGACACTTTGTCAATATACTATTTTATGTATGAATCAAAATTAAAAGCAATAGACAGTTTGTCATTTCAGGAATTACAGGATGATGCGGAATTTATCCCACTAATGTCCGCCGAAGATGAAGATGCTATGCACAAAGAGGATTTACCAGAAATACTACCAATTTTACCATTGCGAAATACCGTACTTTTTCCGGGAGTTGTAGTACCAATCACGGCTGGTCGCGATAAATCCATCAAATTAATTCAAGAATCCAATAAAGGCAACAAGATTATCGGTGTCGTTTCCCAAAAGAACGAAGATACCGAAGAACCTGGCCTTTCGGATATTAATACGGTTGGAACAGTTGCACAAATTCTCCGCGTTTTAAAAATGCCCGATGGAAATACAACGGTTATTATTCAAGGTAAAAAACGTTTTGAAGTAGCCGAAGTTATTACAACCGAACCATATTTAACTGCTTCAATCCGTGAAGTTAAGGAAGCGAGACCTGCAAAAGATAATGAAGAATTTAAGGCAGTTATAGATTCTATTAAGGAATTGGCGCTGCGAATTATAAAGGAAAGCCCAAATATTCCTTCGGAAGCTGCTTTTGCAATCAAGAATATTGAAAGTAATAATTTTCTAATCAATTTTGTTTCTTCAAATCTTAATATTTCGGTTGAAGAAAAGCAGAAGTTGTTGGAAATTAACGATTTGAAAGACCGCGCGATGGAAACATTGCGTTATATGAATGTTGAAATCCAAAAACTTTCGCTTCGAAATGATATTCAAAGTAAAGTGCAAAGTGGCATAAACCAACAACAACGCGAATACTTTTTGCATCAACAAATGAAAACCATTCAAGAAGAATTGGGTGGCGTTTCGGGCGAACAAGAAATTGAAGAATTCAGAAAACTCAGCAAAAAGAAAAAATGGGGCAAAGAAGTTGAAAAACATTTTACAAAGGAACTTTCAAAGCTTCAACGTATGAATCCGCAAGTTGCAGAATTCAGCATTCAACGTAATTATCTTGAACTTCTTTTAGACTTACCTTGGAATGAATACAGTAAAGATAAATTCGATTTAAACCGCGCACGAAAAATCTTAGACCGCGACCATTACGGACTTGACGATGTAAAACAGCGAATTATAGAATATCTGGCAGTTTTAAAACTTCGAAATGATATGAAATCGCCAATCCTTTGTCTTTACGGACCTCCAGGCGTTGGTAAAACTTCATTGGGAAAAAGTATAGCCGAAGCTTTAGGCAGAAAATACGTGCGAATGAGTTTGGGCGGATTACGTGATGAAGCCGAAATTCGCGGACATAGAAAAACCTACATTGGCGCAATGCCAGGACGGATTATCCAAAGTTTAAAGAAAGCTGGAACAAGCAATCCGGTTTTTGTATTAGACGAAATTGATAAAATTTCAGCCGGAAATCAAGGCGATCCATCTTCTGCAATGTTGGAGGTTTTAGATCCAGAGCAAAATAATTCATTCTACGATAACTTTTTAGAATTGGGTTACGACCTTTCAAAAGTTATGTTCGTGGCAACTTCAAATAGTTTGAGTACCATTCAACCAGCATTACGCGACAGAATGGAAATTATAAACGTTACAGGTTACACGGTTGAAGAAAAAGTTGAAATTGCCAAAAGGCATTTACTTCCGAAGCAATTAGAAGAACACGGCTTAGATAAAACACATTTAAAAATCGCAAAACCACAATTAGAAAAAATTGTTGAAGGCTACACAAGAGAAAGTGGCGTTCGTGCATTGGAAAAACAAGTCGCCAAAATGGTGCGATACGCCGCAATGAAAATTGCGATGGAAGAGGATTACAGTATTAAGGTAACAAACGAATTGATTATTGAAGTTCTCGGCGCCCCAAAAATGCAGCGCGATAAATATGAAAATAATGATGTTGCTGGAGTTGTTACAGGTTTAGCTTGGACAAGAGTTGGCGGCGATATTCTCTTTATTGAAAGTACGCTCAGCAAAGGTAAAGGGCAACTTAATATGACCGGCAATCTTGGGAAAGTGATGAAGGAATCTGCAACAATTGCAATGGAATATATAAAGGCCAATGCAGAAGAACTAGGCATTAAACCGGATATTTTTGAAAATTATAATGTACACGTTCACGTGCCGGAAGGCGCTACCCCAAAAGATGGGCCTAGTGCAGGTATAACAATGCTAACTTCATTGGTGTCATTATTCACGCAACGAAAAGTGAAAAAAAATCTTGCAATGACTGGAGAAATTACATTGCGAGGCAAAGTTTTACCTGTCGGTGGCATCAAAGAAAAAATTCTTGCAGCAAAACGCGCACACATAAAAGAAATCTTACTTTGCGAGAACAACAAACGAGATATAGACGAGATAAAGCCTGAGTATCTAAAAGGCCTAACTTTTCACTACGTGAAAGAAATGAAGGATGTGTTAGAACTTGCTTTAACCAAAGAGAAAGTAAAAAACGCCAAAAATCTAACTATAGAAAAGGACTAAAATATCTTCGGATTTTGCAAAAGTTGCGATTAATTTAAAAATCAAGGTTTATCGCAAAGAATAAAATAGTTCCCTAAAAATAAATTATACTTGTAACCGTTTAGATTGGTAAGGAAACTATCTCCGCTACATGAGCAAATACGTTGCGTACTTCTTAATTTTTTTTTCGTCCGCTGTCGGTATCGGTCAAGTTGGTGGTCGCGCAACCTATCAATTTTTGAATCTAGTTACAAATCCTCGGCAAGCTGCGTTGGGCGGAAAGGTTATAACCAATTATGATTATGATCCAACGCAGGCAATTTTCAATCCAAGTACCATAAATCCAGAAATGGACAATCAGCTTTCGCTAAACTTCACCAATTATATTGGCGATGTAAACATTGGTTCTGCTGCTTATGCATATTTAATTGACAGGCACACGCAAGTACTTCACACTGGCATTACCTATATTAATTACGGCAAGTTTGATGGTTATGATGAAGCCGGAATGCCAACAAGTAGTTTTACGGGTAAAGAAGTAGCATTATCTTTTGGATATGCGCGCAATATTCCATTTACAGATTTTCATATTGGCGTTAATGCAAAGTTTATATCGTCTCGTTTGGAGCAATATTCGTCACTTGGCGGCGCATTGGATATTGGCGTAATGTATCGTTACGAAAAGTGGGATTTACAAATTACGGGAGTGGCCCGAAATCTGGGAACACAGTTTACGCCGTACGAGGATATGTATGAACCTTTGCCTTTTGAGCTTATCTTCGGAATTTCACAAACGCTTCAAAATATCCCTATTCGTTGGCATTTTACGCTGGAAAATATGCAACGTTGGAATGTAGCATTTTCAAACCCGAATAGGGAATTGACAGATTTGGAAGGAAATACTCAAACTGAAAAAATCAATTTTATTGATAATACCTTCAGACATATGATTCTTGGTGTCGAATTATTTCCGGAAAGAGGTTTCAATCTCCGTTTAGGTTATAATCTTAGAAGGGCAGAAGAGTTGCGTATTGTTGATAGAAGAGCTTTTTCAGGTTTAAGTGCGGGGTTTAGCATAAAATTGAATAAATTGCGATTAAGTTATTCGTATGCAAAATATAGTACGGCGGCAAATTCCAGTTATTTCGGATTGATGATGAATTTGCAATAGTTTTTTCAACTCTCAAATTTCAATTATGAAAAAAATTACACTTCTATTTTTATTGGTCATTTCGTATGCTGGTTTTGCACAACAATATCTTTTGAAAGATGATAATACCGATAAAAATTTCATTTCAAATTTTATAGCAAAAAACATTGAAGAAGGCAATATTACTTCAACTCCATTAATTTTGCTGAATAATAAAACGTTATCTGAGGAAGAATTAGACCAATTTAATTTCTACAGAAATGATATTGCGGCAATGAGTGCTTTTGATAGAGACAATAAAAAAATGGTTGAAGTTTATGGCAATAAAGCAATTAACGGTGTAATTATTATTGATACAGAATCGCGCCAAAAAGAAGATGAAAAAAGTATAGTAAATAGTAAAGTTCTTTATTTGGTAGATGGTAAAGAAGCAAGCGATGAAGATATTGAAAAACTTTTACCAGATTTGATTGATACTATTCAGATTATAAAAGACAAAAAAGCAATGACGGCATATAACGCCGCCCATTATGATAGAATAGTTCTCATTACATTGAAAAAGTAAGTTTTTTCAGATTCTATTCCCACTAAAAATAATTCAACCTTAAAATGAAGAAAATTACCATCGCAATAGACGGATTTTCATCTACCGGAAAAAGTACGGTCGCCAAGCAATTGGCAGATTGGTTGGAATATCTATATGTAGATAGTGGCGCAATGTATCGAGCCGTTACGCTTTTTGCAATGCAGAATAATCTAATTTCTGAAAATCATTTTGATAAAAAAGGGTTGATTGAAAGTCTATCGAAAATTCAATTGAATTTCAAAAAAGAAAGTGACGACGAAAAAGCCGATATGTATTTAAACGGCAAAAATGTTGAAAGGGAAATAAGGACTTTAGATGTTTCAAAATTTGTAAGCCCGATTGCTACAATTCACGAAGTCCGCGTAAAATTGGTAGAGCAACAAAAATTATTGGGCAAAGATAGAGGCGTGGTTATGGATGGTAGAGACATTGGCACCGTAGTTTTTCCCGATGCCGAATTAAAGATATTTATGAATGCCTCACCCGTAAATCGCGCACAACGCAGATACGACGAACTTACCGAACGAGGCGATAACGTAACTTTTGAAGAAATTCTAGCAAACGTAAAAGACCGCGACCATATTGATAGCCACCGAGAAGACAGCCCGCTAAGAAAAGCCGACGATGCTATTGAAATTGACAATAGCGAAATGAACCTACACGACCAATTTCACGTTGTGCTACAATTGGCAAAGGATAGGATTTATGGGAGGTGTTAGATTAAATAAATTATTAGGAAGTTTTCTTATATTTTCGGATATTTAAAATATAAATTTCAAATTAATGAAAACCGTCGACAACATACGAAATGGATTAATTGATAAGATTCTTTCAAGTAACAATAAAGATTTTTTAAAAGCTTTAGACAAATTAATTTCTTCAAAAACTACTGAATCAGAAATTGTTCAATTGACGGATGAACAAAAAATAATGCTGGAAATGAGCGAAGAAGATATAAAAAACGGAAGGCTTATTTCTCAAGAGGCAATGAATAAACGAAATTTGGAATGGCTGAACGCGTTGTAGTTTGGATCAAAACTGCCGATCTTCAAATGGTAGGAATTTTAGAATATTGGGGTAACAAAAATAAATCTGCTACATATTCTAAAAAGCTTTTAAAATAAATAACAGAAAGAACTGAACAAATTGCCGTAAATCCTTTTATTTATAAATCAACTGTTTTTAAAGACATCAGAGTTGCTTCACTAGGAAATTTCAGAATTATTATAAAGTTTCCGAAAATCAAATTGTTATTACGGCATTTTGGGATAATCGGCAAGACCCACAAAAATTGTTAGAGATTCTTAAGAAAAAGGATTTATAGAATGGTAGTTTTTTACATTTTAATTTTTTGCATTAGTCTTACGTCTTATGGCCTTAAGCAAAGCGGTCTTTTATCTCATCAATAATTTTACAAACTATTTGCAAATCTTCATAATAACCCTTATTTTTGCAACCCTTTTAGCGGCGAGGCAAGAATAAAAGGAAAATTTACATAAAACAAAACAAACCCTTCTGTGGGATTAGCCGTGTAATTTCTTGTAAGAACATAGAATACAAACAAATTGAAGTTTTTTTCTTTTCCGCAAAGGCTGAAAACTTAAACTTCAATATTATTTATTCTTATGGCTGATAAAGCAAACAAAGAAGTAGCAAAAGAAGCTACTGAAAATCAAGAAGATGTAGCAGTAGCAGAAGCTGATGCTCCACAAGCAGAAACCTCTGCAAAACCTAAAAAAGAAGTTTCGTTAAAAGAAAGCGATCCTGCTAAATTCCTAGAAGATTTTAACTGGCACAATTACGAGGAAGGCATAGACCCAATCGATGATGGTAAGTTAGAAGAATTCGAAAAAATCGTTGCTGAAAATTTCATCGATACGTTGGATGATGAAGTTGTTGAAGGTGAAGTAATTTTTATTACAGATCGTGATGCAATTATCGACATCAACGCAAAAAGTGAAGGTGTAGTTTCGTTGAATGAATTCCGTTACAATCCAGATCTTAAAGTTGGCGATAAAGTAGAAGTACTTATCGACGTTCGTGAAGATAGCACCGGTCAACTTATTCTAAGCCACCGTAAAGCGCGTACAATTAAAGCGTGGGATCGCGTAAATGCAGCTCACGATGAAGCTACAATTGTAAATGGTTACGTAAAGTGCCGTACAAAAGGTGGTATGATTGTAGACGTATTTGGTATCGAGGCGTTCTTGCCAGGTTCTCAAATAGATGTTAAACCGATCCGCGATTACGACATTTATGTTGGCAAAACAATGGAATTTAAGGTTGTAAAAATCAACCACGAATTTAAAAACGTTGTTGTTTCGCATAAAGCGCTTATTGAAGCAGATATCGAAGAGCAGAAAAAAGAAATTATCGGCCAATTAGAAAAAGGACAAGTATTAGAAGGTGTTGTTAAAAACATTACTTCTTACGGTGTGTTCGTAGATCTTGGTGGTGTTGATGGACTTGTTCACATAACAGACCTTTCTTGGTCACGTATTAATCACCCGAATGAGATTGTTGAATTAGACCAAAAATTAAACGTTGTAATCCTTGATTTTGATGAGGCTAAAACACGTATTCAATTAGGTTTAAAACAATTAAACGCGCATCCTTGGGAAGCTTTGGGCGATGAGCTTAAAGTTGGTGATAAAGTAAAAGGTAAAGTAGTTGTAATCGCAGATTACGGTGCATTTATTGAAGTTGCTGAAGGTGTTGAAGGTCTTATTCACGTTAGCGAAATGTCTTGGAGCACGCACTTACGTAGCGCTCAGGATTTCGTAAATGTTGGTGATGAGGTTGAAGCAGTAATCCTTACAATGGACAAGGAAGAACGCAAAATGAGCTTAGGTATTAAGCAAATGACGCCAGATCCTTGGACAGATATTACTACAAAATACCCAGTTGGTTCTACCCACAAAGGTATTGTTCGTAACTTCACAAACTTTGGTGTTTTTGTTGAATTGGAAGAAGGAATTGACGGTCTTATTTACATAAGCGATCTATCTTGGACTAAGAAAATTAAACATCCAAGTGAATTTACCAATATTGGTGATACGCTAGAAGTTGTTGTTTTAGAATTGGATGTTGAAGGCCGTAAACTTAGTTTAGGTCACAAACAAACTGAAGAAAATCCTTGGGATAAGTACGAGGCTGAATTCGCAGTTGGTTCTAAGCACAAAGCAACAATTGACGAAGTTGTAGATAAAGGAGCAATCATCAACTTTAATGATGATATTACGGCATTTATACCGCAACGTCACTTAGAAAAAGAAGATGGTAGCACGTTGAAAAAAGGCGACGAAGCAGAATTCCAAATTATTGAGTTCAACAAAGAATTCAAGAAAGTGGTAGCTTCTCACACTGCACTATTTAGAGCTGAAGAAGCTAAAATAGTGAAGCAAGCTGTACAACGTCAAGAAGCTCAAGAAGCAGAATCTAAGCCTACCTTAGGTGATGCAAACTCTGCACTACAAGCTTTAAAAGATAAAATGGACGGTAAAAAGTAATCCTGCCCGCCGGCAGGCAGGTCCGAATCCTTTTTAAATAACAAAACCCTTCAGCAGCAATGTTGAAGGGTTTTTTATTGGGTTTAACGTTCAAGATTCAAAGTTCAATGTTCAAGATTTAGAATTGAATGAAAAATAAAACCCTTCCAGCGTTTAAAGCGCTGGAAGGGTTACATAAATAATTTAATTTCAGTCTTACGTCCTACGTCATTTAGTCCTAAGTCATTTCATCTTCAACTTAAAACTGATATCTAGCCGCGATTCCAACATTAAAAAATACATCATTTGTATATTTGCTGAAAGGGATTTCGGGTCTTATGTCAAAAGACAAAAGTAACGGAAAGTCAAAATGATATTCTATGCCAGCAACACCTGTAACAAAGGCAAATGTTTCACGGTCATTGCCATCATATAATCTGTTGTCATCAAAACTGTACTGTCCAAAACCAACCCCAGGACCTGCATACCAGTTAAAATTATCTTCAATATTCCAAACCCATTGAAACATACCAACCGCCTTTATGGCTTGATATCCTTTTCTATCTGCCAATGCCACGCCAAATTCTAAACGGTTCCGTTCTAAAATAGCACGTTGATAATTCACTTCAGCCCCAAAGCCATCATCTGACGATAATCGTATTCCAATCGCATTTTTAGAAATTTCCTGCGCTTTGGCTTGAAAAGTGAAGGCACCTAATAAAAGTGCAGCAAAAATTAGTTTTTTCATAAATTTAATTTAAGTTAGTAAAGTTTATTTGTTACAATAATTGTAATATAAACGGTCAATTTAAGCGAACATTTCATACAATTTGCCTAAACTTTTGTTAAACGTAAACCTGTATTTTTCTACATTTACATCATTATTATGGTAGAAAATTTTAAAAAATTGCAACAAAACTTTGACGGAGAAATCTTTACAGATAATCTTCATAAAAATCTATTCGCTACGGACGCTTCGGTTTATAGAAAAATTCCGCAGGCAGTTGCTTTTCCGAAGAATGACAATGATATAATAAAGCTTGTTCATTTTGCAAAAGACAATAAAACATCCCTAATTCCAAGAACTGCGGGAACTTCGCTTGCCGGACAATGTGTTGGTGAAGGAATAATAATGGACGTTTCCAAACACTTTACCAAAATCCTGCATCTCGATCTTGAAAATAAAACGGTAACAGTTCAACCTGGCGTAATTAGAGATGAGCTTAATGAATATTTAAAACCACACAATCTTTTTTTTGGACCCAATACATCTACTTCAAATAGATGCATGATTGGCGGAATGGTGGGTAATAATAGTAGCGGTACCACTTCAATTAAATATGGTGTTACACGCGATAAAGTTTTAAAACTAAAAACGATTTTAAGCAACGGTGATGAAGCTATATTTGAAGAATTAGCTGCGGAAGAATTCAACAATAAGCTGAATTTGAAATCTTTGGAAGGCGCAATTTATACTTTACTTTATACGAAACTTTCCTCTGAAGAAATTAAAAATGAAATTATCAATCAATTTCCAAAGCCAGGAATCCATCGTCGAAATACAGGTTATGCAATTGATACACTTTTACATTCTGAAATATTTTCAGAAAATAATGAAAAGATAAACGTTTGCAAATTGCTCTGCGGCAGCGAAGGAACATTGGCAATCACAACCGAAATCACTTTACAATTAGATGCATTGCCGCCAGATTTCACAGCGATGATTGCGGCGCATTACAAAACGCTGGAAAATAGTTTGAATGATGTCTTAATTGCAATGAAACACGAGCTTTACAGTTGTGAGCTGATGGATGATGTTATTTTGGATTGTACCAAAAACAACAAATTATATGCACATTATCGCAATTTTGTAAAAGGCGATCCAAAAGCCATTTTGTTATTGGAAGTCAAAGCATATTCTGAAGATGAACTTATAAAATCAACTGATAAATTAATTGAAGCCCTTAATTTATCTAAGCTCAGCTATAATTTGGTCACTTTAAGAGGCGAAGAAATTGAAATGGCAATCGAATTGCGGAAAGCCGGCTTGGGATTGCTGGGAAATATGGTCGGGGATAATAAAGCCGTAGCTTGCATAGAAGACACTGCAGTAGCTTTAGAAGATTTACCAGCATATATTAAGGAGTTTTCGGCTTTGATGGCAAGCTACAAACAAAAGGCCGTTTATTACGCACACGCAGGCGCAGGCGAACTACACTTGCGACCAATCTTAAATTTAAAAGAGCAGAAAGATGTTGAGTTTTTCAGAAAAATTACAACCGATGTCGCTTTGTTGGTTAAAAAATATAAAGGTTCATTTTCAGGCGAACACGGCGATGGCATTGTTCGCGCTGAGTTTTTGCCAATGTTAATCGGTGAAAAAAATTATCAACTTTTAAAAGAAATAAAATCTGTTTTCGATCCTCAAAATATCTTTAATCCAAACAAAATTGTCGACGCTTTTAAAATGGATGAGTCGCTGCGATATGAAGTAAATAGGGCAGAGCTGCCAATTAAAACCATTTTGGATTTTAGTGATTCGCAAGGAATTTTACGTTTGGCTGAAAAATGTAACGGTAGTGGCGATTGCAGAAAAACGGCAAAAAGTGCAGGTGCAATGTGCCCAAGTTATCACGCAACCCGAAATGAAAAGGATACAACGCGAGGCAGAGCTAACATTTTGCGCGAAGTTTTGACAAATAATGAAGCTAAAAATAAATTTGATAGTACCGAATTAAAGGAAGTTTTCGATTTATGCATCAGTTGCAAAGCTTGCGCCACCGAATGTCCAAGTAATGTTGATATCGCAACGGCGAAAGCTGAATTTTTATATCAATATAATAAATCGAACAAAGTTTCATTCGCCAACAAACTTTTTGGAAAAAGTTCGTACTATAATAAAAAAGCTTCCAATTTTCCTAGGCTTTCAAATTTTCTATTTTCAAATAAAATAACTTCAGAATTTATTAAAAAAGTTGGTGGAATTGCTTTGGAAAGAAGTCTGCCTAAAATCTCTATCAATAGTTTTAGTAAAATATTTCAAGTATCTGAAAATAATATAATTAAGGTTTCTAATTTAGATAAGACTAAAATTAAAAATATCTTTTTATTTGTGGATGAATTCAGTAATTATTTGGATGCTGAAATTGCAAATGACTGCGTTATTTTATTATCGAATTTAGGTTATTCTATAGAAATTATCACACATTTGGATAGTGCTCGTGCTTTAATTAGTAAAGGCTTTTTGGAAGAAGCAAAAGCTGAAATTGATAAAAATATTCAATATTTAAAAGATAAAGTTTCTGATGAAATTCCATTAATCGGTATCGAGCCTTCAGCCATTTTAGGTTTTCGGGATGAATATCTTCGATTGGCAACAGACGGAGATGCTGCGACAAACATTTCAAAAAATACATTTCTGATTGAGGAATTTCTTGCAAATGAAATGAAACTTGGTAATATTCAGCAAAATCAATTTACTTCCGAAGAAAAACATATAAAAATCCATAACCACTGCCACCAAAAGTCTTTAAGCAATCAAAAAGTAACGTTCGACATTCTTAATTTTCCACCAAATTATCATCCAAAAATCATTGCTTCAGGCTGTTGCGGTATGGCTGGGAGTTTTGGTTATGAAAAGGAGCATTACAAAATAAGTATGCAAATTGGCGAACTTAAGTTATTTCCAGCCGTGAGAAAAGCAGAAAATAAAACAATAATCGCCGCAAATGGTACAAGTTGCAGGCATCAAATTAAAGATGGAACGGGACGTATTGCTTTGCATCCAATTACAATTCTTAAAAATGCGCTTTTGTGGCACTCAAATTTTATGGATATTAAATGCAGAGATTAAGTCGGGAAATGCATCTTCTTCCATTAAATCTTCTTGAAGCTTTACTGGAATATGGCGTTGATCATTAAAGTAAAATAATTCCCATTGCTCGTTATTGTATTCTAAGGCAGTGAGGTTTTCAATCCAGTCGCCACTATTCAAATACATACAGGATCCTTTTTTATTGGTAACTTCCTTAATTATCGGTTGGTGAATGTGTCCGCAAACCACAAAATCATACTCATTATCAATTGCCAAATCGGTTGCGGATTCTTCAAAATTGGAGATAAATTTGACTGCGCCTTTTACGCTATCCTTTATCTTTTTGGAAAGCGAATATTTTTCCTTTCCAAACTTTGCCAAACAAACATTCAAAAAACGATTTAATAAAATTAAAAAATCATAACCCCAACCGCCCAACTTCGCTATCCACTTGGTATGCTGAATGCTGGCATCAAAAATGTCACCGTGAAAAAACCACGCTTTTTTGCCATCAAGATTTAGTATAAGCTTATCTAAAATTTGAATATTGCCCATTTTGGTATCACTAAATCTGCGCATTTTCTCGTCGTGATTACCCGTTAAGTAATAAACTTTGGTGCCTTTACTTGCAAAGGCCAAAATCTTTTTGATTATTTGTAAATGTGCTTTGGGAAAATAGCGTTTTCTGAATTGCCAAATATCAATAATGTCGCCGTTTAAAATAAGCTTTTTCGGTTTAACATTATTTAAATATTGCAGCAATTCCTTTGCGTGGCAGCCGTAAGTGCCTAAATGAATATCACTAATTACAACCAATTCAACTTTCCTTTTCAATCATTTCATTTTATGCAACAAATTACCAAAAATTATATGTGCTTTATATTATCAAAAAGTTATCGTTAGTTTTTCAAATGGTTACTATTATTTCTTGGAAGGTTAAGTTAAACATACTTTTATATTTCAATCCATCTTATTTAGCTGTAATTAGTTTGCTATTTTTTGGCTACTGAAAAAACTCAAAGTACATTTGTTGAAAACCCCTTTTATGGCTGGCAATAGCTTTGGAACTATTTTTAAACTTACTACATTTGGTGAAAGTCACGGAGAAGCTATCGGCGGAATTATTGACGGATGTCCCGCAGGATTAGCCATTGATTTTGAAGCTATCAAAAAAGAGATGAAGCGAAGAAAACCAGGTCAATCTTCAATCGTTACACAAAGAAAAGAGGAAGATGAAGTTCAATTTCTATCAGGAATTTTTGAAGGCGTTACAACTGGAACTTCAATTGGTTTTGTTATTCAAAATACAAATCAAAAGTCCCAGGATTATTCCCATATAAAAGATATTTACAGACCAAGTCACGCAGATTTTACCTACGATAAAAAATACGGACAACGCGATTATCGTGGTGGTGGCAGAAGTTCAGCTCGGGAAACCGCTTGTCGTGTGGTTGCTGGCGCAATTGCAAAACAACTTATAAAAGACATCAAAATTACGGCTTATGTTTCAGCCGTTGGTAATCTTAAAATTGAAAAAAATTATTCGGAATTAGACTTTTCTGAAATTGAAAAAAACCCGGTTCGCTGTGCAGATCCTTCAATGGCTGTTGAAATGGAAAAATACATTAAACAAATTAGAAAGGAAGGAGATACTGTTGGCGGCGTAATTTCTTGTGTAATTGAAAATGTGCCGATAGGTCTTGGTGAACCCGTTTTCGATAAATTGCACGCCGAACTTGGCAAGGCAATGCTTTCAATTAACGCTGTAAAAGGTTTTGAATACGGCAGCGGTTTTGAAGGAACAAAGCAAAAAGGCAGCGAACACAATGATATTTTTATTGAAGACGGTAGCACAAAAACAAACAACAGCGGCGGTATTCAAGGTGGAATTAGCAATGGCGCACCCATATATTTCAATGTAGCTTTTAAACCTGTGGCCACCATTATGCAAAAACAGGACACGATAGATAGCAGCGGCAAGAAGGCTGAAGCTGAAGGCAAAGGTCGCCACGATCCGTGTGTAGTTCCGCGAGCCGTCCCCATTGTGGAAGCAATGGCGGCATTGGTTTTAGTGGATTTTTGGCTTTTGAATAAATTGTCTAAATTGTAAAACTTTTGGAATTATTAACTTAAACGGTTCTCCGCCTTCGCGGAGAAGAAAAATGAAAAAACTCGCACTACACTGGAAAATAATTATCGGATTGGTTTTAGGAATTATTTGGGCCTTGCTTTCCAGTAAACTAGGTTGGAGCGATTTTACGATAGATTGGATTGCGCCATTCGGGACAATTTTTATTAACCTTTTAAAATTAATTGCAGTTCCTTTGGTGCTGGTTTCAATTATTAGCGGCGTTGCAAATATTGGCGATGCCGGCAGTTTGGGCAGAATGGGAGGGAAGACCTTATTGGCATATTTGCTTACCACAATTTTTGCGGTAACTTTAGGCCTAGTTTTGGTTAATTTGATTGGTCCGGGCAAATTAGTAAATGAACAAAGTAGAATAGACAACCGTATTAATTATGAGGTTTGGGCTGGAAGCCAAGGCCACGAAATTAAAGATGGTATAAATTATCTTCAAAAACCTGAATTTTTTGAACGTGCGCAACGCATAACCGAATTAAGCAAAAATGAATTAGCCGATGCTTCAGTAGCTTCAAAAATGGAAACTGCCAACGACTCTAAAGAAGCGGGACCGCTGCAACCTTTGGTAGATATTGTGCCACAAAACTTTTTTCAATCGCTTTCAGATAATGGTTTAATGCTTCAAATTATATTCTTCGGAATCTTTTTTGGCGTTTGTTTATTATTAATTCCGAAGGAGAAATCGCAACCTGTAATCAGTTTTGTGGACAGCGCGATGGAAGTTTTCCTTAAAATGGTAGATCTCACGATGCAGGCTGCCCCGTTTTTTGTGTTCGCATTGTTGGCTGGCGTTGTAAGCAAAATGGCGGGCGATGATGTTGGCAAGGTTTGGGAAATTTTTAAAGGCCTAAGTTGGTATTCGCTAACGGTTGTCCTCGGATTGGTGCTTATGATTACGGTTGTCTATCCTTTGATTCTCCGAATTTTTGTAAAACAGATTCCGTATTTCGGCTTTTTTAAAGCGATGGCACCTGCACAAACGTTGGCTTTTTCAACATCAAGTAGCGCAGCGACCTTGCCCGTTACAATGGAATGTGTTGAAGAAAATCTGGGTGTAGATAAAAAGATTTCAAGCTTTGTACTACCCATTGGTGCAACTGTAAATATGGATGGCACCTGCCTATATCAAGCTGTTGCCGTAGTATTTTTGGCGCAACTGCATATGATAGATTTAACAATGGGCCAACAATTAACTATTGTAGTAACTGCAACGTTGGCGTCTATCGGTTCTGCCGCAGTGCCTAGCGCAGGCTTGGTAATGCTAATTGTAGTTTTGGACAGCGTTGGTTTAAACCCAGCGTGGATTGCCATAATTTTTCCGGTAGATAGAATATTGGATATGATTAGAACCATTGTAAATGTAACGGGCGATGCTACCGTTTCAACTATAATTGCCAAAGGCGAAGGCCTTCTTAACTATCCCAACCGAAAAGACCCAACGGCAACTTTCGATTTAGATTCATAACCACATTCCCAATTTATAAATTTTCTTCTTTATCATTAATCTGTAAAGGTTAGTGGTTGGCTTTGTTACACGCATAAAAATAAGTTTTCCCTTTTTCTAGGCTATAAAGACGCTTTACATAAATCATCTGTTTATTCTGCATTTGGAGGTTTGAAAATATATTGTATTCATAACATTTCGGTAAAACTTGGTTTAGATAAATAGCTTATATTTGTTTCGTAAAGTACTGACAGACTGACCTTTGTGGGTTAATTCTTACAGTTTAAAATTAAAGCTAATGACATTATGAAACATTCTATTTTTACTTACTTACTTTTATGTATTACACCACTTGCTTGGGGGCAAGTGGGTATTGGTACAACAACGCCAACCGAAAAAGCTGCTTTAGAAATTAGTAGCCAAATTAACGGTGCAGGTGAATATCGTGGCTTTATGCCGCCAAAAGTTCCGACTGTTGCCGCACGAAATTCAATTATGCCAACTGCTGCAGATGTTGGGTTGATGGTTTTTGTTGAAGATGAAAGTTGTTTAGATATTTGGAACGGTAATAGCTGGGAAAATGTCAAATGTCTTAACACTGCGGCTTTTACCAATTATTTTCAAAATTTTGATTTGAATACAAATTGGGGTTACATAACTGATGTGCCTTTTTTCAATAATGGAAATGCTGGATTTTATGGAATAACCACAAACACTCAGTTTGGTTTTAATGTCATAACTACTATGACAAATAATTTTTTGGGTATTTTAGATCTTGATGATACAGAAAGTGGGAATGGTACTGCTAATTTTGCAACAATTACATTCAATACAATTAATGTTTCTGGTGCTACTAATGGCGTAAATGTAGCTTTTAAGTACCAGTTTTTTGAATATGATGGTGGCGATGATGCTTTTTATAGATTGATTATTGATAACGTTCCTCAACCAGAAATACAATTGATTAATGGTGGTGGAAATAATTCTGCATCAGGTACCGTTTCGGTAAATGTGCCGGCTGGAACGATTACGGTTTCACTTGTTTTAAGAATTAAGCAAAACGGTCAGGGCGACTACGCGGGCTTGGACAATTTTGCATTAACTGCTTTATAATTTTATATAAACAAGGCTGCTTCATAACTCTACGAAGTAGCCTTATTTAATTTTATAATTCATTCAAAACCCCTACAAAAACAGCCTCCTATATTTAGGATATTTTACCACATACGTAAACTGCTTTTTCGCAGTAGCGTTTGCTGCAAGATTTACTTTCCATTTTAAGATTCCAGTTTTTTCGGTGTAGGCAGCTTGGCCGGTTTCAATATCTTCCACTTTTATTTCTTTGTCTTCAGAAACTGGGATTCTGTCTTCAACTATCAGCGTTATCGCGGTTTGCTTGTTGTTTTTTATTTTAATTGTGTAGCCTTTATCCACAATTTTATTACTCCCTAAAAACGATTTGCTTTTAAAATTATCAAGCTTTTTGCGTTTCACAATAACATTTGGGTCAACTCCCAAAGACAAATTCAAACTATCGGTAGTTGCATTTGGGTTTATAACCGATTTTCCTGCATAGCTACCATCAAAATATATATTGGCTTCGCCCGGTAAAAAGTCATATTGTTCCCAATTGGTAAGGGTTGCGGTTAGGAATACATTTTCATTAAGCTCTGGCGCTACATAATGTTGGTAGGTGGCTGGCAG
Organism: Aequorivita sp.; assembly: GCA_965219125.1. GTDB lineage: Bacteria > Bacteroidota > Bacteroidia > Flavobacteriales > Flavobacteriaceae > JBBSOK01. The sequence continues at coordinate 511,370 of CBDCMO010000002.1, read as the reverse complement.
TTTAAAATTGTCTATTTCAATAATCGTAATATCGGCGTTGGATTGAATGGTATATTTATCCTTAATCTTAAATATTGTATTGGTTAAACCGCTTTCTTTGGTGCTTGTTGCAGGGTTTTTAGTTGTGATAACGACTACGCCGTTTCTTCCGCGACTGCCATATTTAGCTATTGTTTCAGCATCTTTTAAAATTGTAATGTCCTCAATTAAAGATTCATCAAAATTTGCTAAATCTTTTTCACTAACTACTTCACCATCTACAACATAAAGTGCGGGCGAATTACCAGCGTGCAAACTGCCACTATCTCTAACCCTTACAAAACTGCCTGTATTGCTGCTGCTATTTGAAACCTGTACACCAGCAATTTTACCCTGTAAACTCTTAAACCATTGTGGTTCGTCGTTGTCGTTGCTATAACCTGTTACTACAACTTCGTTTAGCATATTTCCAGCTTCTAGAGAAACATTTATTACGGAAGAATAAACAGGTTGAGACTTAGTTTCAAAACCCACATAACTAAAAATAAGTTCGCGTCCGCCGGAAACATCCAATGAATAGTTGCCATCAAAATCGGTTTGTGTGCCGTTACTCGTACCTTTTACAATAACGTTTGCGCCCGGCAAAGGCAAGCCCGAATTGTCCAATACAATTCCGGACACTCTATTTATAGTAGGATTATATTTAAAATTAGCCGTGTTTGTAGGAGTTGAACTTGCAAAATTACGCTGATTAAAATTTAAATATCTAGGTGTAATCGTTGGTTTTATATTATTGGTATTTGGGTCGCCTGTAGAAAGGGTGAGGTTTACATTTTCCCAATCTGTGCCGCTTTGTTGGTACACATTTGCCTTATACGAAAAGGAAATTGGCGAGGAAGTATCCGTTGCTTTTATATCGTAAAGTGGAAACCAACCTGCGTTGTTAATGCTGTATTTTATGTTCAGCACAAGGTTTAGCGCCTTTTTACTATTCAATTTTAATTTGATTTCGCCGCGACGTTCTTTTTTTGAATCGTCTATTTTAAGAAGTTCATTTTGTTGATCGCTTATTTTTTTGCTAATTTCCAAAAGCGCAAGCTGTTGAATGTAAAGTGCGTTTTTTATTTCGGTAATTCGGGTTCGGTAATAGGCTGCCATTTCCTTAACCTTTTCAACAGTCAAGTCCGTCGCGTCACTATTTATCCGCTGATTTTGATTGAGCAAAGCCAGCTCTTGATTATAACCTGCAATAATATTTTCAATGGAATTTCTTTCAGCCAGTAGATTGGTGATTTTTAAATCTATTTTTTCATATTCTTCTGAAACTTTTTTCTTTTCCAAATAGTTAATCGAAAAGTTTAAGGAAACAATTGAAACATCTTGCAAACCAGAAAGTTGAATCGTATTTTCATCAATATCCGGCGAAAGGTTATTAAAGATAAATACGTTTTCCCCTTTAATTAAATTGATTGAAGCGCTTCGTTCAATTAATGCACCTTCGGTATAAACGGTTACATTTTCAATTTTTGAAGGAGTAGGATTTTCGGTTGAAGCAAAAAGTGCGGTTGATAATAGGAATAAAAATAGTAGTAGCGTTTTCATAATAATGGTTTTTAGTTTAAACCAAAACTACATAGCTTACTACTTTTCAAAAATGAGGAATGTGTAAACTGTCGTTGTCATTGAGGTAACAGCATTTATCAATTAGTGAGTTATAAAAACTTAGCCTTCAATTCCGCTGTAGGTATCATACAACTTTCCTTTTTCCCGAACCATTTATAACGATTTTTGGCGATAATATCATAAACCCAATTTCTAAAAAAGGTAGGGAAAATCATCAAAGAATAGAGTAGTGGGTATGCTCCAGAAAGATACCGGGAAGCCCGCAAAGCCGCGGTAGATTTTATATAGACTTTCTCGTCGTCTATTAAAATTATGGAGTCAACCTTTTTAGTATCAATCCCAAATTTAGCCGTAAGCGCCACGCCAGCTTCACTTTGCAGCGCCGCAAATTGAAACACGTTTTTAATATCGCGTTCAATTATAAAATTGACTGCGCCATTGCAAAGATTGCAAACACCATCAAATAATATTATTTTTTTACTACTCATTATATTTTATAGCGAAGCTGTTTATTCTAAATCAAAATCTTTTCCCCTCTGGGGAAATGCCGAAGGCAAAGGGGACTGCGCACTGCATTTCTAACCATCCAAACTGAAACTGCTACTGTAAACTGCAACTCTTTTCATCCACACTGCCAACTGCGACTTTTTATTTACAAATAGGAATGATAATCACACTTTTTCAAGCTGTTCAATATTCACATTTGTCGTAAAAACCCCATAATTAACAATCGCCTTATTCTTCTCCAAAGTATCAATTGTCCCAATCGCTTTCCCATCAATCATTCTAACTCTGTCGCCAATTTTTAAGGTAGCTTTCGGTTTAGGTGGTGGTAATTTTTTCGCTTTTTCCTTTTCTACTTTTTTCTCTTCGCGAATTACTTCAACTTTCTTTTCAATTTCTTCAACAACCTTTCTTTCCTTCGCTTTTATAACCTTTTTGGTTTTTGGGGCAATGCGTTTTCGTTTGCTATTTTCAACCATTACAATCTTCATTAACTCATCAAGCAATTGTTTTTTCTGTTTGTTGTTGAAAAATTTTTCTGCCAATGCATCAACTTTCTTACCTAAACTAATCGTTTTTTGATTGCTATCATACAATTCCTGATAGCTAATCAATTTATCCTGAAGCTTCGCATTGGTTTCTTCCATTTGCCTGCTTTCATCGCGTTTTTTCTGCTCTTCAGTTCTAAGCGAATCTGTGGTTTTGCGTAAGTTGCTACGTTCCTTTTGAAGGTTGGCAATGGTCTTATCAAACCTAATTTTGCCGCGTTCAATTTTCTTTTTCGCCTTATTTATCAAACTATATGGAATGCCGTTTTTCTGCGCCACTTCAAAAGTAAAACTGCTGCCGGCTTCGCCCAAATGAAGTTTATACAAAGGCTCTAAACTTTTGCTGTCGAATAACATATTGGCATTTATTGCTTCGGGAAGTTCGTTTGCCAACAGTTTTAAGTTGGTGTAATGTGTTGTAATTATTCCGAAAGCATTACGTTCATAAAAAACTTCTAAAAACGTTTCTGCCAAGGCACCACCTAATTCGGGATCACTTCCTGTACCAAATTCATCAATTAAAAAGAGGGTATTTTCATCACATTTCCGAAGAAATTGGTTCATCTTTTTTAACCTGTAACTATAGGTACTTAAATGATTTTCAATTGATTGATTATCGCCAATATCGGTTAAAATACGTTCAAAAAAGCAAAATTCACTTTGTGGTTCAACGGTAACTAAAATACCGCTTTGCAGCATTATTTGCAGTAAACCAATTGTTTTCAACGTAATACTTTTTCCTCCAGCGTTTGGACCTGAAATTACAATAATTCGCTTGGTTGGCTCTAAAGAAATACTCTGTGGATGCGTTATTTTCTTACTCTTCTTATTTGCGACCAACAATAAAGGGTGATATGCAGAAATTAAATTTAATCTTCTATCTTCTGAAATTAATGGCTTTATCGCATTTGTTTCCCGCGCATATTTCGCTTTGGAATAAATTACATCTAACGCAATCAAATATTGTTGATAGCTTGAAAGTGTTTCAGCAAAAGGCCTGATGTACTCTGAAAGTTGCTTTAAAATTCGTTTTACTTCTTCATCCTCTTCATAGAGTAAATTAGTAAGCTCGTTGGTATATTCCAGCGTTTCTTGTGGTTCAATATAAACGAGGCTTCCTGTTTTTGAATTTCCTAAAACCGAGCCTTTAATTTTGCGTCGGTGCATTGCCGTAACAGCCAGCACACGCCGATTTTCCACAACAGTTTCTCTTATTTCATCCAAATAACCGGCTTGCGAATATCTGCTCAACGCTCCGGCGAATGATGAGTTAATTCTAACTCTTACAACATTCAAACGTCTTCTAATTGCGCCCAATTCGGTACTCGCACTATCTTTAACCTCGCCATATTTATCAATTATTCTATTTATTTCATCAGAAATTGCTTCAACATAAACTATTTCTTCTGAAAATGAATTTAGATTTACATAAAATTCTTCAAATTTTCTGAAAAACTTCAACAAGATTTTAGTCGTTTCAGAAATTGAAAGAATCTTTCTAAAACCGCTGATTTCAATTGTACTATTTTCAATTTCAAAAAGTCGCAATTCCCTAAAAATCGGTTCAAAACCGTGGTTTGGAATTGGCATATCACCTTCAAAAGAAAATTTGAACTCGGTGGTTTTATCTAGTTCCGCTTCAACCTCGGTAATATCTTTAAAAGGTTGAATAGCTAAAACAGTTTCTTTTCCAGCTTCTGAAATACAGAAATTGGAAATTTGTTTTAAAACGGAAGGAAATTCGAGGTCTTGTAATGTTTTACTGTTAATCTTTGACATAGCTGCAACAAAAAACCAAGCAACATTTTACAGTTTTTTAGGGGTTGAAGGTTTATTTTTGTGATACAAAAGTACGAATTATGGATGTAAAAATTGAAGAAGGTTGGAAGAGTCAATTAAAAGATGAATTCAATAAACTATATTTTAAAGAATTGACGGATTTTGTAAAAACTGAATACATAGAAAATACTTGCTATCCGCCAGCTAATAAGATTTTTGCGGCATTTAATCATACCCCTTTTAACGATGTAAAAGTTGTAATTATTGGGCAAGACCCATATCACGGACCACGCCAAGCCAACGGACTTTGCTTTTCGGTGGCCGATGGAATCGCCATACCGCCATCTCTAATTAATATTTATAAGGAATTAGCTGACGATTTACAAAAACCTGCGCCAAAATCGGGTAATTTAGAGTTTTGGGCAGACCAAGGTGTTTTACTTTTGAATGCTACGCTTTCGGTACGAGCGCATCAAGCTGGAAGTCATCAAAAAAAGGGTTGGGAAGAATTTACGGACGCCGTAATTTCTAAACTTTCTGAAAATAGGGAAGGACTTGTTTTTTTACTTTGGGGCGGCTACGCAAAAAAGAAAGGAGCCAAAATTAATACAGAAAAACATGTAGTTTTAACGAGCGGACATCCTTCGCCATTAAGCGCCAATCGCGGACTTTGGTTTCGAAACAAGCATTTTAGTAAAACGAATGAGTATTTAGAGAAAAGCGGGAAAAGTAAAATTAAATGGAATTAGTTGCGAAAAGAATTCGCAATATAGAATAGTAATCTTGACTGTACTTTATTCTTCTTCAGGAACTTCTGGTTCGGTTGCATCGTTGCAGCTAAATTGTAATAACAGAAAATTTACTGCCAGTAACGTACCCAAGATAATTAGAAAGGTTGTCATATCTTTTGCTTTTATACATAGTAGATACAACAATTTTTAAATGGTTGCGCAAAAACCAAAAAAAAACTTAAAATTTATGTAGAATTTCTTCTGAAGCCTTTATTTCTGGGATTAATTCGAGATTTAATAATTCTGTTTGAATGTTTAAAAGTTCGTCTTCAGTAAGATTTTCTTGGCTCCATTCTGTTAATTCCAGCCATTTTTGAACGTCTTGAATTTCTAATTTATATCTTTTTGATAGTAATTCATCAATACTTTCCATCTGTTTAAATTTCAAAGTGGTAGCATTAATAATCTCCAAGATCTTTTGAATACTTTCACCATCATTTTCTAAAATATCATTTCTTACAGCAATAACAAAACTTGGCCAAGGTGTTGGTATTTCACCAATTAATCTGAAAACGCCGCTGTCTACATGCGGTTTCGTCATAAATTTTTCCCACATAAAATAATCGCCTTTTCCAATTGGCAAACCTGCAAGAGCTCCATCAAGATTTTCTATAACGTTGAATTTTAGGTCGTCCGCCATGTTCCAATCGTTATTTTTGGCATGTACAAAAGCCATTAAATGCGAACCCGAACCGTAGCGGCTTATCGCAGCTTCTGTACCTTTTAAATCTTGAATATTATTATAATCAGAATGATGTGCAACGTGAATTCCCCATAAAAGTGGCGACTTTACAAATACCTGCACAATTTTAGAATTATTACCATTTATAATATCCCGAACCATTCCTTCAGTTAAAATAACCGCCATATCTATTTGTTTATCACGCAAAGCGCGACACATTTCGCCAGTTCCGCCAGGATAATCCTTCCAGCGCAAATTGATATTGTTTTCTGTATATTCCTTATTTTTTAGGGTTATATACCAAGGCAGATTAAAATGTTCTGGCACGCCACCAATTATAAAATTTTTCATTTCAATTTTTTAAAGCAATTCAATTTAGCTGAAATTCAATAATTTCAGAAAAATAGTCAATTTATTTTGTGAGCAAATTTAAGGTTGTTTGTATAAGTTTATCAACCGTTTTATGAGGATTTTCACTAAATGTGCCATTAGCTCTATTCGCTAAAATAGCATTTAGCGATACAGCCTTGTGTCCCAGTAACTTCGCCATTCCATAAATTCCAGACGTTTCCATTTCAAGGTTTGTAATTTTTTTTCCTTCAAAATTAAAATTTGAGATCTTCGTGTTCATTTCCGAATCTGTAATTGGCAATCTTAAAATCCTGCCTTGTGGCCCGTAAAACCCCACGTTTGTAGCTGTAATTCCCTTTAAAATTTCTTTGGAATTGAATTTAGACATCAAATCTCCATCTGCTTCAACAACGTAAGGCTTTGAACGTTCTTTCGGCCAATCGGTTTGTTTCATAAATTCTTCTGAAAAAGCTTCATCAAGAAATTCAACATTTTTATAAAACCGAAGCAAACTATCAAACCCGATTGCTTTGTCTGAAATTAAAAAGCTATCAATATCAATCTCGGGTTGAATAGCTCCTGAAGTCCCAATTCTAATAATATCAAGAGATTTCAATTTAGAATTTACGGTGCGAGTTTCAAAATTGGTATTTGCAAGTGCATCAAGTTCATTAAAAACAATATCAATATTATCGGTACCAATACCAGTTGAAATGACGCTAATTCGTTTACCGTTTAATTTTCCTGTATTAGTTTTAAATTCTCTTTTATGAACATTAACTTCAATCGAATCAAAATATTTTGAAACATCACAAACTCTATCTGGATCGCCAACGGTAATTACCGTATCGGCCAATTGCTCGGGCAAAAGGTTAAGATGGTAAATACTTCCATCGGGATTTAAAATTAATTCGCTTGGTTGAAGGGTTTCTTGTTTCAAGTTTGGGGTTTATTGTTTATGGTTTATAGTTTTAAGTCAAAACTTGAACAGCTTTCTATTAACTTAAAATTTCTAATTGTCGATGAGTCGATTAGTTTAAAAGTTTAGATGAAAAATTTTCACTACAATTGATTTTTAATCAAAATTCAAAAAGCAAAGGCTGGTGAGTGATTTTTATATTTTGACAATTACAATTTGCAATCAAATTCAAAAATCAAAGACTGGTGAGTGAATTTTATATTTTGACAATCACAATTTGCAATCAAAATTCAAAAAGCAAAGGCTGGTGAGTGATTTTTATATTTTGACGAAAGTCAATTTTAAATCAAGTTCAAAAAGCAAAGGCTGGTGAGTGATTTTTATATTTTGACAATCACAATTTGCAATCAAAATTCAAAAAGCAAAGGCTGGTGAGTGATTTTTATATTTTGACGAAAGTCAAAATATAAAAATTGTACCGAACCACCGACTTTTTTCATCCCCCAACGCGCTTTGTCTTAAACCCTTTCTCCTTCAAAAACTCCATTATCTGCGGCCGATAATCGCCTTGAATTATAATTTGTTCATTCTTAAAACTGCCACCAACACCTAAAAGTTGTTTTATTTCTTTTGCCAATTGCTTAAAATCGTCGTCTGCGCCAGTATATCCTTCAATTATTGTCGTAGCTTTTCCTTTGCGCTTTTCATATTTGCAAATTAGTGGCTCAGCTTGCAGCCAAAGCGTAGAATCTTCCTTCTCTTCAGGAATGTCTTTTTCTTCGTGTTCTGGAAATAAATTTTTTAATTGATCCTTGAGATCCATCTTATATTTTATTTTTACTGACTACTGACTACTGACTACTGACTACTGACTACTGACTACTGACTACTGACTACTGACTACTTTTTAATTAGTCCAATATCAACCAATCGCTGATGCAAAAATGCACCGGCTGTAATATCTTCATAAGCTTTTTCGTGATTGGCATCAACACATTCTGGCATACAATTCAACTTCATATCACTTCTTGGATGCATAAAAAATGGAATACTATGACGAGGTTTCCCCCATTCATCTCGCGGTGGATTTACAACTCGGTGTATTGTTGAACGTAATTTATTGTTTGTATGCCTTTCAAGCATATCGCCAACATTTATAACTAATTCATCTTCATTTGGAATTGCATCAATCCATTCGCCATCATTTCGTAAAACTTGAAGTCCGCCAGAAGATGCTCCCATCAATAGCGTTATTAAATTTATATCGCCGTGTGCACCAGCTCTAACAGCACCTTTTGGTTCTTCGGTAATTGGTGGATAGTGTATCGGTCTTAAAATACTGTTTCCGTTTGCAGCCCAATGATCAAAATAATGTTCATCTACTCCTATATATAACGCCAAAGCGCGAAGCACGTAAATCCCAGTTTTTTCAAGCATTCGGTAGGCTTCCATTCCTGTATGGTTAAAGTCAAGCAGTTCTTCAACTTTCACATTTTCAGGATAAGTATCAACTAAGTTTGCATCGTCTTCTGGTTCTTGTCCAAAATGCCAAAACTCCTTTAAATCGCCTTCTTTCTTGCCTTTCGCGTGTTCTTTTCCGAAGCTTACATAACCACGTTGACCTCCTAAACCTTCAATTTCATATTTTTCCTTCGTTTCGACCGGCAAATCAAAAAAACTTTTTATTTCTTTATAAAGTTCAGCTACCAAATCGTCACTTAAAAAATGATTTTTCAGCGAAACAAACCCAATATCTTGAAAAGCGCGTCCAATTTGTTGAACAAATTCTTCTTTTCTTTTAGGATCTTCACTTAAAAAATCGGCTAAATCTACACTCGGTATATTATTCATAGCATTAAATTTTGAAATACAAATATACCAAATTACAAAAGTATAAACGACCATAAATAATTTCAAAAAATGAAAGGAAGAACGGCTTTTTTTCTACTTTTGAAGCTTAATTCTGAACAGATGGATCAAGCTATTTCAAAGCCTTTTTATACCTACAATCGTGGCTCATTAGATAATAAAACTTTAATTTCCTTGTATAAAGCAATGCTTAAACCAAGAATGATTGAAGATAAAATGCTCATTTTACTTCGCCAGGGCAAGGTTTCTAAATGGTTTAGCGGTATTGGGCAGGAAGCGATTTCAGTTGGTGTTACTGCAGTTTTAGATGCAGATGAATATATTTTGCCAATGCACCGAAATTTGGCAGTTTTTACTGGAAGAAATATTCCGCTTTACAGACTTTTCTCACAATGGCAAGGAAAAGCCAACGGTTTTACAAAAGGTCGTGATCGTAGTTTTCACTTTGGTACGCAGGAATTCCATATTATTGGAATGATTTCACATTTGGGACCACAGTTTGGTGTGGCAGATGGGATTGCGCTTGCAAATAAACTTAAAAATAATAATAAGGTTTGTGCCGTTTTTACCGGCGAAGGTGGAACAAGTGAAGGCGATATTCACGAAGCTTTAAATGTTGCATCAGTTTGGAAATTGCCAGTTTTGTTCTGTATTGAAAATAATGGCTACGGACTTTCAACTCCAACAAACGAACAATATAATTGCGAAAATCTTGCCGATAGGGGAAAAGGCTACGGAATGGAAAGCCATATTATTGAAGGAAACAATATTCTCGAAGTCTATACAACCCTTAAAAATCTTGTTAATGATATGCGCGTAAATCCGCGTCCCGTTCTGCTGGAGTTTAAAACCTTTAGAATGCGTGGCCACGAAGAAGCAAGTGGAACGAAGTATGTACCTGAAGCTTTAATTGATGAGTGGGGACTTCGCGATCCACTTACAAATTTTGAAACTTATTTGCTTGAAGAGGAGGTAATTTCAGAAGAAAATATCAAAGCTTTTAGAGCTGAATATAAAAAGGAAATAGATGATAATTTAGACATTGCCTTTGCCGAACCAGAAATTGAAGCAAATGAAATAAATGAATTAAATGATTTATACAAACCCTTTCAATTAGAAGAAGTTACCCCAAAAGAAGATGTTGAAAATATTAGATTAATTGATGCAATTTCCCAAGGTTTAAAACAAAGTATGGAGCGCCACGATAACCTAGTAATTATGGGGCAAGACGTGGCAGAATATGGAGGAGTGTTTAAAATTACCGAAGGTTTTGTTGAAGCGTTCGGAAAAGAGAGAGTGAGAAATACGCCAATATGTGAATCTGCAATTGTATCCGCTGCAATGGGCCTTTCAATTAATGGTTTTAAAGCAGTTGTCGAAATGCAATTTGCAGATTTTGTGACTTCAGGTTTTAACCCAATTATAAATTATTTGGCAAAAAGCCATTATCGCTGGAACGAAAAAGCAGATGTAGTTGTTAGAATGCCTTGTGGTGCTGGCGTTGGCGCAGGACCTTTTCACAGCCAAACAAATGAAGCTTGGTTTACACATACGCCAGGCTTAAAGGTTGTTTATCCTGCATTTCCGTATGATGCAAAGGGTCTTTTGGCAAGTAGTATTGAGGATCCAAATCCAGTTTTATATTTTGAACACAAAGCCCTTTATAGAAGTATTCGGCAAGATGTGCCAAAAGATTACTATACAATTCCGTTAGGCAAAGCTGCTACTTTAAGGGAAGGAAACGATTTAACTATAATAACCTACGGCGCAGGAGTTCATTGGGCTTTGGAAGTTTTAGAGAAGGAAAACAATATTTCAGCAGATTTACTAGACTTGCGAACTTTAATACCATTAGATACAGAAGCTATTTACAAATCGGTTAAAAAAACCGGAAAAGTTTTAATTCTCCATGAAGATTCAAAGTTTGGTGCTATTGGTGCCGATATTTCTGCGCTTATAATGGAAAATTGCTTTCAGAGTTTAGACGCACCAGTTAAACGTGTAACAAGTATGGAAACTCCAATTCCATTTGCATCCCAGTTAGAAAATCAGTACTTGCCTAAAAATAAACTTCTTACCGAAATTAGAGAGTTGTTGGCATATTGAAAATTTTAACATAATAGTTAAACTTTAGATAAAGACTTAACACTTACCAATAGTGTTGCGTAATTTAGTACCATTACTAACCTAAAAACTTAAATATTATGGTACGTTGGATTATTATTTTTCTCGTAATTGCAATTATTGCTGGAATTTTTGGCTTTGGCGGAATTTCTGCTGGAGCAACTGATATTGCGATGATTATCTTTTGGATTTTTCTAGTACTTCTTGTACTTTCTTTACTTTCTAGATTATTTAGAAGATAAAATTAAAACTCTCCAATTAAATTAATAACAAACTCAAAATTAAAAGAATGAAAAAAATCATGCTTTTAACCGTTATTATGGCTACCGCGCTTTTTTCGTGCGGTACGCCCAAAACGGTTACTCAATCAAAAAAAGTATTAAAAGGATATTGGTCTTTAGACAATATATCTTACAGCGAGGCTGGAATCTATAACGTTACGTTATTTGATGATGCTTCAAAAGACTGTTTTGTAGGCAGTACGTGGCGCTTTATCCCTAACAATAATACAGCTGTTTATACCATTAATGGAGCAAATTGTTCAACTGGCGATAGAAACTTTATTTTTACAATAGATGCAGTTGAAACTTCTTCAGGCTTATATGATTTTCTAATTAAGCCAACAAATGCCAAAGGAAAAAGTGCCGATAAAATTGGTTATAGAGTTAATCTTGCTCAATTGAGTGAAACATCAATGATGTGGATACAAACGCTTAACGTAGATGGCAAACCCTTTAATATTAATATGAACTTTTCAAAAATTAACGAATAATGACAATTTTAAAAAAAATATCTCTAATTGCGCTTTCCCTAATATTAGTAATTTCATTGGGAAGTTGCGAAGCAACACAAAATGCAAATAATAAACAAAAAGGTGCTGTAATTGGCGCTGCTGGAGGTGCCGTACTTGGTGCTATTCTTGGTAACAATATAGGTAAAGGTGGCAATGGCGAACTTGGCGCAGTAATTGGCGGCGTAGTTGGTGGTGGTGCTGGTGTCCTTATTGGTAGCAAAATGGACAAGCAGGCCCAAAAAATTGAACAAGAAATTCCAGGAGCAACCGTAGAGCGTGTTGATGATGGTATCGTAGTAACTTTTGACGAAAACAGTGGTGTTTATTTTGATACTGCTAAATATAACATCAACGCGGCCTCACAATCAACACTAGATAAACTTTCCAATGTATTGGCAGAATATCCAGACACAAATGTTTTGGTTGTTGGACATACAGATAGTGTTGGCGCAGATGCAAGTAATATGACTTTATCTAAAAATAGAGCAAATTCCGTTACTAGTTATTTTACATCTAAAGGTTTGAGTGCTGGCAGATTTACAACAAATTGGTATGGCGAATCTTCCCCAATTGCTGATAACGCAACTGCTGAAGGTAGAGCAAAAAACCGAAGAGTTAATGTTGCAATCGTTCCAAATCAAAAAATGAAAGACGACGCCACTAAAGAGGCCGGACAATAAAATTCTTTTTAAAATAATTTGAAGAATCCCGTATAACATTAAATTGTCTGCGGGATTTTTTATTTAAATCAACTATTTTTACGTAATGCTTAATGATACTATTTACGACGTCATCCTAATAGGTGGTGGCTTGGCAGGTTTGACTTGCGCAAATCATCTTTCCGAATCGAATCTTAAAATTTTATTAATTGAAAAAAATAAGTACCCAAATCATAAGGTTTGTGGGGAATACGTTAGCAACGAAGTTCTACATTATTTAAAGAAGCTTAAAATAAATGTCTTCGATGCTGGCGCAAAAAAAATTGACACACTTCAATTAAGTACTGAAAATGGTAAGAAAATAACTTCAAAATTACCTTTAGGTGGCTTCGGTTTAAGCCGTTATTCTTTTGACGATTTGCTTTATAATAACGTTAAAAATGAAATAGATTTCGTTTTTGATTCGGTTACTTCAATTTCTACTGTTGAAAATATTTCCGTAGTGAAAACCTCGGCTAATGTTCGGTTTGAAGCTAAGTTAATTATCGGAGCATTCGGCAAGAGATCGAATATAGATTTACATTTAAAGCGCTCTTTTATTGAAAACAAATCGCCTTGGGTTGCGGTAAAGGCACATTATAAATATGATTTTAAAGATAATGTTGTCGCGCTTCATAACTTTGATGGTGGCTATTGCGGAATTTCGAAAGTTGAGGATAATTCTGTAAACGCGTGTTATTTAGCAACGTATAATTCATTTAAGAAATGCTCTGGGATTGCAGAATTTCAACAGCAGACAATGTCAAAGAATCCACATTTAAAGGATTTCTTCAAAAATGCAGAACTTGTTTTTGAAAAACCGTTAGCAATTGGCCAAATATCATTTGAAAAAAAACAATTGGTAGAAAATGGCGTTTTTATGATTGGCGATTCTGCTGGATTAATTCATCCACTTTGCGGCAATGGAATGGCGATGGCAATTCACAGCGCGAAAATTTTGTCCGAATTAATTTTGAAGAATTATAAGGCTAATCAATTCAACAAAGAAAGTTTAGAGATTAAATATTCAAAAAAATGGAAAGATACGTTCAGCAAAAGATTAAAAACTGGGAGACAAATTCAAAAAATATTACTGAATAAAAATGCAACCAAAATTGGTTTAAAAACGGCTCAGGTTTTTCCTTCAATTGTAACTTCTATCATAAAAAAAACACACGGCAAGCAATGGATACAGTAACTTTTTCAATGAGCAAACGTTCCCGACAACCCGAATTTATGGACGAGGCATATTTGAAAGGAAGAGAAATGGAAAATGTTTTGAAGGATTTGAAATATGTGAATAAACATTTGGGTGGAATAAATATTACTTTAAACGGCATAACAAAACTGCTTCAAAATAAAGAGAAAACTACAATTTATACAATCTTGGATGTTGGTTGTGGCGATGGTGAAATGCTACGGCAATGTGAACTATTTGCCAAAAAAAATGGCTATAAATTCAATTTGATAGGTTTAGATTTTAATAAGCAAATTATAGAATACGCGACGGAACTTTCTTCAAATTATGATAACGTAAATTTCAAGGCGATTGATGTATTTTCAGAGGATTTTGAAAATTTGCAAATAGATATATCTTTATGCACTCATTTTCTGCATCATTTTGAAGATAAAAATGTAGTGAATATGGTTGAAAGGTTATATGAGAATGCTAAAATTGGCGTTATTGTAAACGACTTGAATAGAAATCCTATTTCTTTCTTTACCTTTAAATTTATTCGTCATATTATACTTAAAACTAAGATTGCACAGCACGATGGCTTAGTTTCGGTAGCGCGCAGTTTTAGAAAAAAAGAACTTAAAAATTATGCCAGCAAAATTAAAGCGAAAAAGCAATCAATTAAGTGGAAATGGGCTTTCCGCTATCAATGGATTTTGCAGAAACAATAACGTATTACAGAACATTTCATTTTAAAAAAATTCCCCTAAAAAAGAATGAGCGTAAAAATAATATCAGCTAAAAAACAAATACCACAATTTTCTAGAGAAACCGCCGAAATCCTTCCAATGGTTTCACAATGGCTTGAAGGCCAAGATTCCAGATTTATCCGAAAAGTAACAAAGATTTTTGAAGGTGCAAATGTTGATAAACGCTATTCAATAATGGATCCTTTGGAAGTTTTTACCGAAACAAGTTTTGAGGCACGCAATAATATTTATGTGCGTGAAGTAAAAAAATTGGGTAAGCAGTGTTTAGAAAAAGCCTTGTTTGACGCAAATTGGAAAGCTGAGGAATTAGATTTTATAATAACTGTAAGTTGCACGGGCATAATGATTCCGTCGGTGGACGCATATTTAATAAACGAAATGCAGATGCGGCAAGATATCGTTAGATTGCCTGTTACTGAAATGGGTTGTGCAGCTGGAATTTCAGGAATTATTTATGCGCAAAATTTCTTGTTGGCTAACCCAAATAAACGAGCAGCTGTCGTTGCAATTGAAGCGCCAACGGCAACATTTCAGCTTAACGATTTTTCAATGTCCAATATGGTTAGCGCGGCAATTTTTGGCGATGGCGCGGCTTGCGTGTTACTTTCTTCGGAAGAAAATGCTGAAGGGCCGAAAATTTTGGCAAACGAAATGTATCACTTTTATGATGCAACGCAAATGATGGGTTTTAAATTGGTAAATTCTGGCTTACAAATGATTTTAGACAAGGAAGTGCCACAAACAATCGCGGATCATTTCCCTAATATTATCAATCCCTTTTTAGCTAAAAATGGAAAAACTATTGAAGATATTGATCACCTAATTTTTCATCCCGGCGGTAAAAAAATTGTGCAAACGGTAGAAGCGTTATTTGGTGAAATGGGGAAAAATATAAATGACACAAAGGAAGTTTTAAAGCTTTACGGTAATATGAGCAGCGCAACAGTACTGTACGTTTTAGAACAAATAATGGATAAAAAACCGAAAAAAGGCGAGCTTGGCTTAATGTTGAGTTTTGGTCCGGGTTTTTCGGCGCAACGCGTGTTGTTGGAATTTTAATATAAAAAAATGAAAACCTATTCTACCAAAATTTCCAATAAAAAATATCCAGAATTCAAGGACAAGTATGCTTTGATCTTAGGTGGAAGCAGCGGTTTAGGTTTAGCTTCTGCAAAGAAATTAGCTGCTGAAGGTTTGAATTTAATAATTGTACACCGCGATAGAAAATCAAATCTTCAACAATTTCAAATGGAAGTTGAAGAGATGAAGGATAATGGAATTGAGGTAACTCATTATAATCAAGACGCATTGAAGAATGAAGTTATGAAGGAAATTATTGCTGAAATACCGAAAAATACCATCAAACTTTTATTGCATAGTATTGCAAAAGGTACTTTAAAGCCGATGATTTCAGAAAATTCAAGTGTCCTTTCAGTTGAAGATTTATCAATTACAATTAACGCAATGGCGTTAAGCTGGTATAATTGGACGCAAGCGTTAATCAATAATTCCTGTTTTTCTGAAGAAGCGCGTAATATTGCATTTACAAGCGAAGGAAATAAACGTGTTTTGCCAAATTATGGTGCGGTTTCTGCAGCAAAAGCAACGTTGGAAGCTTTGATGGGAAATATGGCTGTAGAATTTGCCCCAAAAGATTTGCGAACCAATTGCATACAAGCCGGAATTACGGAAACAGAATCCTTTAAAATGATTCCCGAAAGTGGTAAAATAGCTGAACACGCAAAAAATAGAAATCCTTTTAAAAAACTTACAAGCCCACAAGACATTGCAAATGTCGTATTTTTAATGTGCTTGCAAGAATCATCTTGGATTAATGGAACGATTATAAAAGTTGATGGTGGTGAAAGTCTTTCTTAACTTTATACTTTAATAAATAGTATTCAAAATGTTTAAAAACATATAATTACAATTGACAAAAGAAGAGATAATTCAAAATTTACCATACCAAAAACCATTTTTGTTTGTTGATAAAATTGATCAAATAAGTGAAAATGTAATTATTGGGAATTATACTTTTGATAAGACTGAGCCTTTTTATGAAGGTCATTTTAAGAACAATCCGATAACGCCTGGCGTAATTTTAACCGAATGTATGGCGCAGATTGGTGTTGTATGTCTAGGAATTTATTTAATGAAAGATCAAATTTCTCTAAACACAAAAATTGCTCTTAGTAATTTCAATATAGATTTTTATAGACCTGTTTTTCCGGGAGAGAAAATTACAGTTCATTCAGAAAAAATTTATTTTCGATTAAATAAGCTGAAATGTAAAGTAAGAATGACTAATGGCAATAACGATTTGGTGTGTCTGGGTGAAATAAGCGGAATGATTGGTAATTCATGACTTTAATTTAATTCGAAATTAAAAAAGAATTTTTGAAGAATAGAGTAGTAGTAACGGGTTTAGGCGTAGTCGCTCCAAATGGAGTTGGCTTGGCAAATTTTACACAAGCATTAAAAGACGGAAAATCTGGAATTACATTTCATCAGAAATTAAAAGATTTAAATTTTTCGTGTCAAATTGGTGGTGTGCCAATTATTTCAGAAGACAAAAAGAGAGCATATCTTACCGATTTAGAGTTACGTAATTTTAATAGCAATGGCATTTTATACGGAATAATCGCTGGAATGGATGCGCTTAACGACGCTAAATTTTCAACAGCGCCAAAGGATGCTGAGGCATTGTGGGACACAGGAATAATTTTTGGAGCGGGTACAACAAGTGTTGAAAAATTTAGAGAAGCAATTTATAAAATTGACGAAGGAAATACGCGCAGATTGGGCAGCACAACAATTTTACAAACGATGGCAAGTGGTGTAAGTGCCTATTTATCTGGTATTATTGGTGCTGGTAATATGGTTACTACAAATTCTTCAGCCTGCGCTACAGGCACAGAAGCAATTTTGTTGGGTTATGAGCGCATTGCAAATGGGCAGGCAAAACAAATGCTTTGTGGCAGTTGTAGTGACGACGGGCCGTATGTTTGGGCAGCGTTTGATGCTATTAAGGTTATGCCCTATAAATACAATGAAAATCCAACCCAAGGGTCAAGACCCTTAAGTGAAACGGCTAATGGTTTTGTGCCGGGAAGTGGAGCAGGAGCACTTATTTTAGAAAGTTTGGAAAGTGCCGAAAAAAGGGGTGCAAAAATTTATTGCGAAATTTTGGGAGGCAGTTTAAATTGCGGTGGACAGCGGGAAGATGGCAGTATGACTGCGCCAAATAATACAGCAGTGCAAAAATGTATTACTTCAGCAATAGAAAATGCTGGAATTACCTCAAAAGATATAGATTATATAAACGGCCATTTAACAGCAACTATAAAAGATGCCGTTGAAATTGACAATTGGAGCAAAGCTTTAAACAGAAAAGGGTCAGATTTCCCTTATATAAATTCAACAAAAGGAATGGTTGGGCACTGTCTTGCAGCAAGCGGAAGTATTGAAGCCGTTGCAAGTATTCTACAAATGCAAAATGGGTTTATTGCCCCAAATATAAATTGTGACGATTTAAATCCTGAAATAACAAAATTGATTGCTGCGGAAAAAATAGTTCAGCAGAAAAAAGATATTTGTATAAAAACTTTGGCAAAAGCAAGTTTTGGTTTTGGAGATGTAAACGCGTGTATTATCTTTCAGAAAAAATAAATAATGACTCAAGAAGAAATTTTAAATCAACTTACTCCAATTATTGCAACGTATCTGCCGGAAGATATTCAACAGGAAGCCATAAAACCGGAAAGTGATCTTACTATGAATTTAAATATAAATTCAGCTCATTTAGTTGATATTGTTTTAGATGTTGAAGATCATTTCAACGTGGAGTTTGCGAATGATGATATGGAAAATTTAAGAACGGTGAATGATGCGGTTGCTATAATTTACAGGAAGCTATATTAACTAAAACTGGTTAATGTTAATTGAATTTATCCAAAATCCAATTTCTAGAAACTAAAATAGCGACCAAAAATGTGGTCGCTATTTTTTTAAGTAAATGTAAATTTAATTATTCAATAAAGGTATCGTTTTCAGAAGTACGTTCAATAGTAGGTTCGTCATTATAATTGGTTTTTTTAAGACCAGCAGAATCTACCTCAAAAAAGCGCATAACTTCTGGTGGATTGGTAATCTGCATTGTCTTATCGCCATTTATTGCAATAGGTTGTGTTATTACTTCATCATTTTTAGCAATTATTTTGCACCAATCTTCTGTGCTATACTCTGCAGCACTATCTTCATTCATTCCTAAAACACGCTTATCTACTAAATCTCCCACTTTACAGTTAAGGGACTCAGCAATTTCTACCCATTGTGTATCTGCTACTTTGGTTTTTGCCAAATCTATTGCCAATAATTTATCTTGTATTGGGGTAAGATAGCTTAATGTATGCGTTCCAACACGTGTGTTACTGCTATAAATTAAGGTAAGCTGGCGCTTATCTCTTGCAATTTGTCCCATTTCGTCGTTTTTAATATCTTTCATTTTAATTAATTAATTAATTAATGAGATTTCATTTTATCTTTTCTTTTGCGAAGTTGCGTATCCAATTCTGAAACTGTTTTCGCGATTGAGGCTTCAAAAGAACCTGTAGATTCTTCAGAAAATAAAGTTGGTCCAGGAATGTCCAATCGTATTTTGCAATGCATTCCCGTTTCCGGAGAACTTGTTTTTTCTAACGTAAAATAACAATCTGCCTTGACTATAAAATCATATTTACCTTCAAGTTTATTTAATTTTTCTGTTACCATCGCCTCTAAACGTGGACTTGCCGATACTTCGTGATATTCAAAATTTACATTCATTGGTTATGTTTTTAATGTTAAAATTAAAGATACAATGCCCAATTTTATGTCACAACATTTTTAATATGAATTTGGCAAATCAAGGATGCTATTCCGCAAGTTTCTCTTTTATATATATTGAAGCTAAAACACCAGCCGTTAGAGATAGGATAATTACAGAAAGTGAAAGCCATTCCGGTATTTCAACGTGATGGGAAAGAATCATTTTTATACCTACAAATGCCAGAATTACTACCAAACTATAATTAATGTATCGAAATTTTTGCAACATTCTTGAAACCAAAAAGTACATACTTCGCAAGCCTAAAATTGCTAAAATATTTGAAGAAAATACAATAAATGGATCTGCAGTAATTGCCAAGATTGCTGGAATGCTATCTAAGGCAAAAAATATATCGGTAAATTCTATTACTATTAATGCTATAAAAAGGGGAGTGGCTGCTTTAACATGTAGCCTTTTTATAAAAAAATGACCACTATCCATTAAGTTGGTTATTGGGATAACTTTCTTCAATAATTTATAGCCGATTGATTTTTTTGGATTAAAATCTTCTTCGGATGAAGTTAGCATTTTGTATGCAGTATAAAGTAGAAAAACGCCAAATACATAAATTATCCAATCAAATTTATTAATAAGTGCAACCCCAAAGAAAATCATCAGCGCCCTAAAAACCACAGCTCCTAAAATCCCCCAAAATAAAACGCGATGTTGATATTTAAGTGGAATTTTGAAACTGCTAAAAATTACAGCGATTACAAAAATGTTATCAATGCTTAGTGAAAGCTCAATTAAATAGCCTGTAACATATTTAAGTGTTGCCAACTTCGGGGTTAAATTGGTGGGGTTCTCAATTAATTCTGAAGAAAACAACCAATAAATAATACCCGAAAATGCCAAAGCGATTGTTACCCAAACTGCTGTCCAAACTCCCGCCTCCTTACTTTTTATTTCGTGTGCATTTTTATTGAAAACGCCCAGGTCTAAAGCAAGGAATAAGACAACAACGGCAATAAATACGATCCAAACTGTCATTTAATATTACTTTTAATTTACATAACTATTAATAGGAATGTGTATTGATTTAGGGCTAGTAAAAATATTCAATTCTTGATGAGATTGGTTGGTTTTTTTAAAGAGAAATTTGTTGAATTTGTCTCACAATTAAATCAAATATGAGATTAGTAAATTCTTTAAATTTATTGAGATAGTAAGATTTAGAAATAATTAAAATTTATCAACCAATTCTGTTTAATTTTAAACTCTTTAAGTTAAACCATAATTTTGCAATCCAATTAATTTGATATGAATAAAATTAACGGTACCGAAGTTTCACAAGAGAATATTGACAAACAGATCGAAAACTCGGAAAGTTCAGATGTTAATACGGCCAAAAGTCACGGTGAAATTTTAAAGCAACAGATTATAGAAGGACAGGAAACCTACGATAAAAACCCAATTAGCATTTTACTTAGTTCACTTACAGCTGGGTTGGAGATAGGCTTCAGCTATTTACTAATTTGTACAATGTACTCTTATCTTTTTGGAAAGGTTTCCGAAGAAACCATTTTTAAGATGATGAGTCTGGTATATCCGGTTGGTTTTATATTGGTAATCTTAGGTCAATCCATATTATTTACTGAACAAACATCATTGCTAACGCTGCCTGTTTTAAATAAAAAGCGCTCGGTTGCAAGCTTGTTGAAATTATGGGGTTTGGTAATTTTAGGTAATCTAATTGGTGGCTATCAAATGGGAGCGGTATTAACTTGGATCGGTCCAAAACTGGGTATATTTGACCATAAAACAATTGAAAATATAGCAATACACGTAATAAGTTATGGCGGTTGGACTATTTTGGTTAGCAGCATTTTGGCAGGTTGGTTAATGGGACTTTTATCTTGGCTCGTAGCGGCTTCAAAAGATACCGTTAGCCGTATAATTATTATATTCCTTATTACAGGTGTTTTAGCATTTGCAGGACTCCATCATAGTATAGTTGGAAATGTTGAAGTGTTTTCAGGCTTTTTAGTTTCAGGAAAGATAACTTTTTTCAATTATTTAAATTTTCAAGGAATTTCTTTACTTGGCAATGCGCTTGGCGGTGCTGTTTTTGTAGCGCTTTTAAAATATCGGGCATTTGTTTATGATGTAGAAGGGTAGTTGAAAATTAACCATTTTTAGGTTTTGGAATTGAAATAATTTTTGAAAAAAAATTAAAATAGAGTAAAGATTCTTAATCAGCTGAAAAGATAATGTTTAACTCATTTAGGTATTGTTATTGATGTTGTAAAAAAAAATGAATTATGAAAGCTCAAGTATTATTTTTTATTTCTGCAATCTTCTTATTAAGTTGCAGCGCTGGCAAGCAAATTGATTTGGCAACTGTCCAAAATCCTTCGGAAGTTCAAAAAATGATTTTGAATAAAAATTTTGAATGTATTGCAGATTACGCCAATCCCACTACAAGTAATGAACTTAATCAAATTGCTAATTCAAATTTGTTGGGAGCAGGAAATAGTGCAGGTAGAATTAGCTTACTAGGCAACACTAATTTCTTATTAGTAAAAGGTGATTCTGTAAATGCATATTTACCATATTATGGCACAAGGCAAGTAACGGCAGGAATTGGTAAAGATAAAAACGCCATTAAATTTGAGGGTTTGGCAAAAAACTTCAAAAGTAGTTATGATGAGAAGAACGAGCGTACGAGAGTAACATTTTCAGCGGAAAACGGCACCGAAACTTTTGATATTTTAATGTTGATTTTCAACAATAAGCGTACCGATATTACAGTAAATAGTTCGCAAAGAAATGCAATTAGCTATGATGGATATGTTGGCAAACCCACTGAAAAATAGCCAAAATCTAAAATTTTAAAAAGCACCGTTAACGGTGCTTTTTTTATTTAAAGTTAACAACATTTTAAACTTTGAAGTGGTAACCTTAACTGAAATTAGCTTTTTGATTGCCTACTTTTAAAAATCTTTAAAAAAAACATGAAAATAGATCAACCACTTTTACAGCCCTTAAAAATGGGTAACTTAGAATTACCAAACCGTGTAATAATGGCACCTATGACTAGGAGCAGAGCCCAAAACGCCAACAACGCGCCAACGGAATATCTACACGCTGAATATTATACACAAAGAGCAACTGCTGGGCTAATTATAACGGAAGGATCGCAAGTTTCAAAACGTGCTGTCGGTTATATTCATACAGCCGGAATACATTCCAAAGAGCAAGTTGAAGGTTGGAAAAAAGTTACAAAATCTGTGCATGATGCTGGAGGCAGGATTTTTATTCAACTTTGGCATGTTGGACGGATTTCACATCCTGATTTTCATGATGGTGAATTGCCTTTGGCTCCTTCGGCGATAAATCCACACGAAAAAGTTTATACACTTGATGGTTTCAAGGAAACCGTTACCCCAAAAGAAATGACGGTTGAAGAAATTGAAACCACGAAACAAGAGTTTGTAAAAGCTGCAAAAAATGCAGTTGAAGCTGGTTTTGATGGCGTTGAAATCCATTCTTCAAATGGTTATTTGTTTCATCAATTTTTCAGCAGCTTTAGCAATAAAAGAGTGGATAATTATGGTGGTTCAATTGAAAATAGAGCACGTTTTTTCTTTGAAGTGCTAGATGCTGTTATGGAGGTAATTCCGCAGGATAAAATTGGAGCGCGTTTTAATCCTTCTTTACACGGCACTTTTGGGATGGAAGTTGTAAAAGATACCATCCCAACATTCGATTATATAATCGAAAAACTGGATAAAGATTATAAATTATCCTACATTCATCTTTCTGAGCCTTTTACAGATGTAAGTGAGATTGAATATGCTGAAACTGAAATTGCCAAACGTTACAGACCAAAATATAAAGGTGTTTTAATGATCAATACAGGTTTTAATCAATATTCCGGCAACAAAGTAATTGCCGACGGACTCGCAGATTGTGTAGCATTTGCGAAGCTTTACGTTTCAAACCCAGATTTGGTGGGTCGTTTTAGAGAAAATACAATTTTATCGGAATGGGAAAATGACACTTTTTATACAGCGGGAAAAGAAGGGTATATAGATTATCCTGCAAAAACACGAAATCTAATTCCTAGTCCAGCTAAATAGATATTGCGGTTAGAAATATTATATAGTTGAAAATCGTAAAATATTAGACTGCATTTTTCAAAAATTTAAAAACTAAAAAGCCCTTAACAAATTGTTTGTTAAGGGCTTTCTTTTTAAAACATGTTATTGTTCCAATTTTGGTTTAATCTTGTTTCCTGGTTTAGGCGTTACAGCTTTACTTGCTGATGCTTTTTTGCTATCTGCCGGTTTTTTTGCGGCTGGCTTTTTGTCTGGCATAATATTTTAATTTAAGGTTAATAACACTTTAAAGATACTAATAAAATGAATTGCATAGTAATTAAATAGAAAATATACAAACCTTATTTTGATTTATTTCAGTAATTTAGTAACATCTAACCACTCTAAATGCGAATTAAAACTTTTGTTAAACAGTGTCGTGAGCACGATTTGTTTAAAATGCTTTCAATTTATGTTGTTTCTTCTTGGGTAATCCTTCAGGTCTTATCGGTTACGTCGCAACCCTTAGGTCTGCCCCAAAAGGCTGTCACGTTTTTAATTATAACTCTGCTTATTTGCCTGCCAATTTACTTATTCATCATTTGGAAATACAAAATTGTGCCGTTGGAAAAAGAACGTTTACAGCTTGAAACAGAAGACGATGGGGATGTTGATAGGCACCTAATTAAAAGAAGTTTCAAAAAATACTACGTAATTGCTTCAATATTTATAACAACCCTTTGCGCTTTTGCTATTTTTTTTATCATTGACATCAATTTTATAAAAAGCGCTTCACCAATATCATATACCGAATCTCCGAGAATCGCGGTTTTAAAATTTGGAAACAATACAGGCGATCCAAAATATGATGATGTTGGTAAAATGGCTTCAGATTGGATAATGCACGGAATTACCGAAAATAAATTGGGCCAGGTAATTTCGCAAGATGTTATTTTACAGTACAACACAATGATTAATGGAGGCAAAGAACCTGATCTTCAAAATAATATTGTAAAAGAATATCTTCAACCTGCCAAGATCGTTTCAGGAAACTACTTTCTGAAAAATGGAAAACTTGTTTTTCAAGCAACTCTTACAGATGGAAAAACGGATAAAACCTTATTCTCACTCAAGCCGGAAGAGTGTCTAAGTACAAATCCATTAAATTGTATAGAACAGGTTGAAGCTTCTATTACGGGTTTCTTGGCTACTGAAGGAAACAAGAAACTAATGTTGCAGGAAGATCCGCCAAATTATGAAGCCTATAAATTGGTTTTAGAGGCAAAATATGGCGCATACGATGATAGATATTTACAATTAATTGAAAAAGCTATTGAAATAGATCCTAATTATTTTGAAGCCAAAGTTTTGCGTGTAGCTTATAATTATAATAAGGGGAAATATGCAATTGCAGATTCGTTGCTAAATATGGTAAAGCCAGAAAGCAACAGAAATGAAAGGCAGATTAACCTAATTAATATGTACGATGCGCTGTTAAGTGGCAACAACAAAAAAGTGTATAAAACCAATTTAACAGAATTTAATTATGCGACGTATGATTTAGAAAGCAATTCTACGACAATGGTTATTGCCTTGCAATATGTTAATAGGGTAAAAGAAGTAGACAGTATTTACAATTTGGTAAAAAGCGATACGCTTAATATCCAAACTTGTTCTGACTGCGCAGATAGAATCTATATAAAAGCTAGGGCAGACATCGAACTAAAAAAATATGCACAGACAATTAAATTTTTAGAAAAGGCTTTAAATATCAACAATGCAAATTTGCTTAAAAAGCCTTACCTGTCGGCATTGTTGCGAAATGGAGATGACAATAAGGTTAACATTTTCATGGATAACGCCAATTTGACTGAAACGCAGGATTTTTATAGTGATTTATGTTTGTATATAGGGAAAGAATATCTGCTCATAAATAAAGCCGAAATGGCTAAAAAATATCTAGATAAAGTTACTGAATCAGCTACTTTAAATAACACAAATAAAGCTTCTTCCCATTTGTACAATGGCAATTTTAAGAATGCAGAAAGTGATTTTGAAGTAATCGTTAAAAATAATCCCACAAATACCGAAGCCCAAATAGCACTGGCCATTTCGAAATATAAAAGTGGAAAAATTGCCGAAGCAACTAAGATTGTTGATGCGTTAAAAAATATGAAAAAACCCTATCAATTTGGCGTTATCGATTACGCGCTCGCCCAATATTATGCTGTAACTGGCGACACTCTAAATATGTATGATAGATTGTTAAAATCTGTAGGTGCGGGTCATTTATATGAGCCAACTAGTTACAAAAACGACTTATTTTTTAAGAATTTTAAAAACACAAAAAAGTTTAACCAAGTAATGAATTTTTGGCAATAACAATAAATAGTTAGTTATGATTATAGAAACCACGGAAACTGCCACTTTAGAAATGGTTATAAAATTGATCGATTCAATTATATGGCCTGTTACCTTGCTGCTTATTGTGCTAATTTTTAGGCGTAAATTAAATAATGCATTTCAAAGATTGGGTAGTATAAAGGCAGATTCTTCGGGCATTGCAATAAATTTTGATAAACAATTGGAAGACACCAAAAAAATATTCAATGCCATAAAACCAAAGGCAATTGCAAAGGAAGCCATTGGTATAAAAACATATATGAATCAAAGTGATACGCCGTATAAACAAATTTTAGATGTGCGAAGTAGTATCATAAATTATTTAAAATTGAAATCTGAAGCAGCCAGTTTAAATACGGATTCGCTTCTACCAAACCAAATATCCAAAAGCTTGCTGAACTTGCATAAAATTGAACCCGACCAAGCAAAAATGATTGATGCAATGTTAGAACTTACCAAAAATGCGAATGCAAATACCACACAAGAGCAAGCAGATATAGTAGATACCCTTTTTGAACAAATAAATATATAACTGCGATGAGTACTGAAAAATTACAAAATGCATACGCATTAATTATAGGAGTTGGCAATGATCTTCCCGTAACCGTTGGAGATGCAACAGCTATTTATGATCTTTTGGTAAATAAAGATTTGGCGGGTTATTTACCGGAAAACATAACCTTGCTCACGGAAAAAAATGCCACAAGAAAATCCATTCTTGAGGCCTTTGACTCTTTAATTGAAAAGGTTGATGAGGATTCTTCTGTACTTCTATATTATTCAGGTCACGGAGGCACGTATAGTGATAACGATTTTCTTAAAAGAATTAATTGGAAACCTGAACCTGAAAACAGACAGTATTTTCATTTATGCCCAAATGATTATGATGCCGAAAATTATGAAAATACCTGGGTAAAGGCGGAAGAAGTAAAAGAGAAAATTAATGCATTAAAATCAAGGCGATTAATATTTTTTCTGGATTGCTGCCACGCTGCGGGAATGACTAAAAATGCAACACCAGTTGGCGTTACCACTGCAAATAAAAACGCGGATGCAGATGGATTAGCGCAAAATCTTGATACTGGCCGCGGAATGTCCATAGTTTCATCCTGCCGGGAAGATCAACTTTCCTATATTTTGGAAGGCGATACCAATAGTTTATATACCAAATGTATGCTTGAGGTTTTGGAGGGACAAGATAAGCGGGATTATGACGACCCATTTATTCGTATTTCTGAAGTTATACGATATATTTTTAAAACCGTCCCGGAGCGAAATCCCGAACAAAATCCGTATGCAAATCTGCAAATTTATGACGATTTTATTTTAAGTAAATCGGCTTTAAAATCTGCCTCGGCTGTAAATTCGAATGAAGCAGGTAATACTTTAAATGAAAATAAACAAGATATTAAAAAAGAAGTAGTTGCCAATTTCAGAAATACTGAAAATGCAAATAATTTAATATTATTTGTTCACGGTTTTTCAGGTGCTGCAGCATCTACATTTGGCAATGTTCCATCATTGTTGATGAAACAAGAAAAATTGGATGGTTGGGATATGGCTCCGTTAGGTTTTGCTGGTAATGTAATGCCCGAAATGGGTTATAACGTTTGGGCTTCTGTAACAGATTTGAATATAATTTCCAGCTATTTGGCTACTTCAATTAAGCATAAATACAGTAAGTATAAGCGTATTGCCCTAGTCGCACACAGTTTGGGTGGTCTTGTAGCGCAACAAGCAATCATACAATTACACGATTTTGAACTAAATAAAGTGAGCCATTTGCTGCTTTTTGGTACGCCGAGCAATGGTATTTCAGAAAATGTTATAGCAGATTTAGACCAAGACGATTTAAAAGAATTAAGTCAAAATAGTAATTACATAAAAACCCTTAGACAAAAATGGAACGAAAGATTTAAGGATAGCTATCCTTTTTCATTCAAAACAATTGCCGCTACAAAAGATAATTTTGTAAATATAACTTCAAGTTTAGAACCTTTTCCCAAGAAATATCAAACAGTTGTTGAGGGCGATCATTTTGGTATAGTTTCAATTGAAGATGAAAATAGCGATACGTTTAATTTGATAATAAATTCCTTAACAAATAATAAATTTCATTCCCAATTTTCTTCTTCCGAAGAAATAAATATAGCTCTGGGAAATTATGATGAAGTAATAAAGGAGTTATTGCCCAATTCAAATAGCTTGGATGCTAAAGGATTAGAGCGACTCGTCTTTGCTTTGGAAGGTGCCGACAGGGCAGAAGAGGCATTGCATATTTTGGACAGTAATGCGTTGGTGCAGGAAAATTCTAATTTATTAGGGGTTATTGGAGGTAGATTTAAGCGAAATTATTTGAATTCTTCTTTCAAAAAAGATGGGGAAAATGCATTTAACTATTATAAAAAAGGATTGGAAATTGCGGAAACAAAAAATGATTTCAATCAAATATATTATTTGGCGATAAATTTGGCATTTTTAAGTATTGTATGCAATAGCGATATGCCAACAATGACAGAATATGCACAAAGAGCACTGAATGCTTTGGAAAAAGATCCGTTTAACAGTCTATGGAAATTAGCGACTTTGGGAGAAGCAAATCTTTATTTAGGAAATTTTGAAGCGTCCAAAGAATATTATGCCAAAGCTGCCAAAATGTGTGGGATTAGAGAAAAAATTTCAATTTACGCGAATGGGTATAACGCCTACAAAAGCCTGATGAATATTGATAATGTTGAAGATGATTTTATAAAATTTCTAAAAACAAATTTTTTATCGTAATTTAACGAACATATTAAGGTCACGTTGAAATTCAAGCAGAATACACTTCCCCAAATTGAATTTAAAACAAAAGTAAAAAACCTATCCCCATAAAGTGCGCACAAACATAAGAACCTTTTGATCCCGAAGTGTCGGGAAAACATTGGAAGGCATAATGAAAGGATAAGCCTGAGATTGGCTTACGATTGGTATAGACGGTGAAAATACGTTTGTGACAATTCAATTTTTGAGCGTTGCCACGAGTTAAAATAAAGTAAACTTTATATTTTATTATTATGAGCAATAAAAAGATTTTTTTAAGCTATTCTAGGCGGGATACTGAATATGTTTCAAACTTGGTAGAAGCCTTACGAAAACAAAATTTTGACGTGTGGTTTGATAAAAACATCCGTACAGGTACAGATTGGGACGATACTATTGAACAAGAATTGAAAAATGCAGATGGTATTGTTTTGGTATTGTCCAAAACTTCGTGCGTGTCAGAAAATGTGAAGGATGAAATGAGCTTTGCCATCGGATTGGACAAACCCGTAATACCTATAAAAATTGAAGATTGTGATGTACCAATGCGGTTGGCAAGAAAGCAATTTGTAGATTTTACAGCGGCAGGAATAGGCCACGAAGCAGGATTTGAACGATTGGTGAAAGATTTGCACATAAGTCTAAATGAAGTTCCAACAACAGTAGCCAAAGGAACATTTAAACCGCCAATACCTAAAAAATCAGGTGGTGCAAGTAAATATATAATTGGTGGAGTTGTGGCTGTGGTAGTTTTAATTGCACTAATTGCTATGTTGGGCGGCGGCGATGACAATACTGGTACTAATGCTAATCCCGAATGGGAAACTGCCAATACAAGTCATACCGTAAACTCATATCTCAATTATATTTATGCGCGCGGCACTGCGGATCCATTGTATAAAACTGCTCAAGATAGTATAGAATCTTTAATGGTTTATGAAGGTATGGTTGTTTATGGTGACAATACCCAACGTTATTTCGTTAAAAATCTTTTTACAAATATGAATGGCGATGTAGTTTACGAAGAGGATGATAATCAAATACCTAAAAAAGGTGACATTATCACAGCTTTAAATCCAGCTCAAATTTATGATTATGAAACCTTTGAAGCAAAAGATGGTCAAGTAATGGAGCCTGGCGAAAAGGCAAAAGTGGTTAGCGTACGAACAGATGATGAGGGTGTGACAAGGGTTATCTTAAATTTTCCTGAATAAAAATAAAACGTAACCAATAGGACAAAAGAGAAGTGGATTGTGAGCTTTTGAAAAACGGTTAAGAATGTCAGAATTTTCTATTTTACATAATATAAATTATAGAACATAAAGAATATTTTGTAATTACATTGAACTTGCTATGTTGCTATAATTTCATATTATGTAAAATATCCCAGAACATTCGGTACGTTTCATTGAAAATCCGTCGGGGGTCATTAAACTTTTTGGTTTTGGGCTAAATTGAAGTTCGCGTCGGTATGTTCTATAATTAGACGCTATGTAAAATTGCCGCACGCATTGTGCTTGGTTGATTAATTCTTCTTTTTAAGAATGCTTAGGAATGTTTTAAAATTCGGTATTTTTAAGCCAGCCGCACAAAAGCAAACATTCGTCATATATGATTATTCTGTCTTTTTAAGAATGATATTGCTGTAAAAAAGTTTTCAGGAACATTTGGGAAAGCTTCCCGTAAGCGTAAAAAATTTATCCCAGCGCATCATCCAACACCATAAATTTCTTTACCCTTACTAAATTCGTCCATTTGTTGTTTGTTTTTTGGTTTAGTAAATTCATTTAACCACAGAACTAAAACTTAAACCTTGTTCTAAATTTATGTTTAGTCTTTCTTTTTCCTTGATGAAAAAGAAATCGACTTTAGGAGATTCATGAACTCTAATAAAATATTAACGCGTGAGCTAAACAAAAAAATCAAGGTTGCACAAAACTTTGGAAACAATGTACGGGTCAATCGCTACACTTTAGGAAAGATTGGAACCTATTAAGACTGCCTCGAACTGCCATTAAACTTTTATCAAATTAAGAATATATAGTGGTGACACCTTAAAGTGCTTAACGCTCACTCCCCTATTGTTTTGACCAAAGTTTTCTGAGGCCGTTAAAATAAAGTCTAACTTTTTAATGTTTCTAACTGAAATTTATTTAAAGACTCTTTCTTTATTAACCAATCATGAATTCGTTTTACGTAATCAAAATCGTTTTCAGAAATCTGATCATTTGAAACGTGTGAAACAATATTTCTTAACTCATTTAATTTTACCCACCACTTAGTTTTATCGTCCTTATTTAAATTTTCCTCTGTCGGCATTGTATAATAAACTTCAAAAAATTTAACTCTTTTCTTCTCTTCAGTCATATATTGCCAATTCTGTCGAGCTATTTCACGATAATGAATTAAATTTAAGTTATCCCATTCCTCAGTTTCTTCTTCCTTGGTTCTAGTTCTATTTTTCTTTCTCATTCTATCTTCTGCATCATCCTGAATCTTAACCGGCACTCCTTTTTTCCAAGCCCATTCTTCTCCTAAGTGATCATATAATTTTTTCTTAAAGTCTTCTCGCATATAATCCTCTATATCCTGAATCATTGCGAAAGTTTTGATATTTAATGCTCTTTCTTGTGTTTTAATATAATCTTCTAAACCTTCAGGTTTGAAATCTGAATGAATAGCGCGAACACAAACTTGGAATCTTCTCCAGTATCTACTTGGAGCAGTAGATCCTTTCATTTCTTTAAATTTAATACGTGTCTCATCATCCATTTCTCTTACAAAGACTATTAGTGGATCTAAATATTTCTGGGTTTCATTAAATAAAGTTTGAGTATTATCTTTATTAGTATTTATAGTATTGGATGTTTCAAGATGATCTAAAATATCGCTTAATAACAAAACTACTGCATAAACACCCTTATTGACAAACAGGAAACTTTCACTTTCCTGTTCCCAATCCTGAATTAAGGTGCTTCTTAAATACGTAAATGACAATCTTAAATATTCATATGTTTTTTCGAAGGCATGTTCTAAATCGCCTTTATAGAACAGGCCCAATTTTTCAATTTTGTCTTTAGTTACTGTGCCAAAAAAATGACTTTTAATTAATGCTGAGGAAAAATTACCTGGAGTTAGAACTCGATGATCCTCTCCTAAAGAAACGTAATTATAAAAAGGTGAATCTTTTTCTTCTCCCAATGAAATCGAAATCCTAGAACAAAGTGCTTTCATTTGTTCTTTCAAATTTGTAGAAGTCCAGAGTAAGTCGGCATTTAAAGTTTCTCTGAGTGTTTTAGGGACGGCTTTTTGATTTTCATTTATTTGCATAAATAAATCAACTTGTTCTTCCCTTTTTAAATTGACAAAAGCAACAACAGGTATAGTGTTGATCTTACTATATTTTGTTCCAGCGTAACCATAAAGTCTATGTTGTCCATCAATAATGTAAGCTGATCTGTATTGTTTTGGGAGATATAAAACACCTACTTTGGATATAGCACTGGCAACTTGTGTATTAGCCGAGTCAAATCTTAAACCCGAAACCTTTGCCTCTAAGCTAATTATAATTGAATTTGGGAAAAAACCAGAATCTTCAGTAATAAATTCATTAATCTGTTTTAATCTGTTTTTCTTAATAATTCTTTGATAGGTTGGCATCATTTTGCGATTAGCTTTGCTTCTATGCAAAACATAACCTATTTTCAAAAGCTTATCCGGTTCAATAGAGAAAGAATAATATGTATGGTTTCCCATTTTTCCCTTTATAGCTGGGATCTGATTGTCTAAGTCTGGTATTATACTTCCAGAGAAAAGGTAACCCAATAGTTGATATCTGGCTGCGATACCAATCTGATTAAACATTTTAAGATAATATTCAATTGCTTCTTCATCAAGATGAATTCCGCCTAGATTTGCAAGTCTCTCCGCATCTTTATCTCCTAATGTTTTATTTTCTGTTGCAAGAATAAACTTTATTCTCGGTTTAGAATTTGGAAACATTTTTTTAATTGAGATTTCTAACCCGCCTTTTATTCCTTGATAAGATTCTAATTCTTTTTTAAAATCACCTCTACCAAAATCAATTGATGATTTACATTCTACATATAATATAGATTCATCGTCCTTAGCGAATACATCAATTTGCTTAGATAAATTAATATTGTTTTTATCATATGGCAATGCAAAGTTTCTGTTTCTATTAAGGTGAGTAAATCCTAACTGAGCAAAAACACTCCATACTTTATCTTCAAATAAAATATCATGAGGCTTTGGCCCCTTCATTCTATAAAAATGCTTGAGTTCCCTCTGGACTAACCAACCCTTACTAAGATATTGATTTAAAAGGTCATCGTCTTTAGGAATATCCTCTAAAACATAATCTCGTTTTTTTAATTTTAGAATTTTCTCTAATTCTTTTTCTCTTACAAGGTCTCCCAATAAATCTAATCTCTTATCTTCATTCATTTACCTAAATTTTCTTTATGATAACTTAATTATTAGAATCTTTGATTATATCGTTAAGCCAATTACTAGTAAGAGTATAATTTCTAAAAGCTAGAAATTGTAATTCATCATCTTTTGAATCACGAATAAATTTTTTAATTATTGCTCTGATCGCGATTCTTTGGTCATCAATACTAATGTTTTCAATTAAAACAGATTCAATATCTCTTGTGAAAATATCTAATAACTTCCTCCTTTCATCATTGAGGTGATCTCTATTTAATTTACAAGTTTCAATTGTAAAATAAACCTTGGATCATCTGATTCTATATAACCGTTTTTCAAAAACCTTATGAAACCAAGTGGATTAGTAACTTCTGGATTTACAAGTTTGGGGATTTCCAGAATATCATTATTTGCCGAATTATTATTAATTACAATTAAATTAGGCTCATCATCTATATATTTAGCTAGTGTTCCATCAATTTCGAAATTTATACCTTTATATTGATTACAAGTTGCACAAGACATTAATAAATTATCCCAAGAAAAAGCAAGCCAATAGTAGACTTTTTTAGGGCGATAATGCTCAATATGATATTGTTCTACCTTATGCTCACAAAATGCACATTTGTTTTTGTAAATTCTCTTTAATGCAATGCGAATATCATTAATTTTATATCGATCGTTGTACTTATTTTCGTCAATATATTTACTTTTCTCAATTAATTTTAGTCGTCTTTTATGAGTTGTTTTAGCTTTTCTAGGTATTCCATTTGGAAACATTACCTTATTTGGTATTTTTAGCGAATCGGGAATTGATAAAATGTCTTTATTTATTTTAATCATTTCTTTCCAAGCTCTTCTTCTATTAAACTTTTAATCAATGAATCTATATCTTCATCAGTAATGAATTTTTTTCCTTCATTCTTTTGCTTCTGAAGTTCTTTCTCAAGTTGCTTATTTATTCTATATAATAAGTAAGTTTCACTTGTGTCAGCATTATCGTTTTCAGAATCTAATCTCGAATTTTCCAAGCCAAATAATGGTGACGTTAAAAGTGTATTTATCATTAAATGATTTAAATCTTTCCGATAATATGGATCACTCACTCTAGTTTTTCCATCATCTGCATTTCTATAGACTCTATAAATTATTGCATCATCTGAAGCTCCTTGGATTATTGTGGGACTATGTGTAGTAAACATAAATTGAATATTAGGAAGTAATGATCGTAGTTTTTTTATTATAACTCTTTGCCATTTAGGATGTAAATGAAGGTCTATCTCATCAAGTAAAACTATACCATATAAGTCTTCAATATTTTTTGCATTAGGTTGGTTTTTATGTAATCTAAACAGTAGATCGGAAACAAAGATGACAATACTTTTATAACCTTCTGATAATTGGTCGAATGTTAAATTTGAACCTTTTTCTATAAAAATTACTCCACTTCCTTCAATTTTAATTTCAACATTTTTTTCTAATAAATCATTAAACATTTGTTCTAAATATTTAACCGAAAATGAACTAGGTAAAGATTTATCTTCAGCAATCATATTATTTTTATCAAGATTTTTTTCTAATTCTAATAGTTTTTGATCCTTTAACCAAGAAATTGGATTAGTTAGTGTTTGTTCGCTATCAAATAGAGACATAAATCCATATTCCTCAGGTTTATCTGTTGAATATCTTCCTCGATGAGTACCGTATGCGAAAAAGTTACTTAAATAGCCTACGTTAATATCTCCATACTCTTTTCCCCTATCATCTAAACCCTTTAATTCTAAACCCTTTTCTTTGCTATTCCTAATAAGATCAACTGCCTTTCCAGATTTTGCTTTATCTGTTTGCTCCGTGATAAAATGCCTGTTAAAAGCTAAATAAATTGCCATTAAAATAAGTGATTTACCATCTCCATTTTCACCCAAAAAATACACTTCTTTAGAACTTTCGATATGACTTAAATTTGCTTCAAAAACAGAAAAGAAATTTTTTATTTCAACCTCCTCAATATATCTGTTTTCAGTTTGTTTTTTACCCTCTAGCCAAGATTTGAATTGGGCTTTAGATAAACTAATGGCTCTATGAAAATTATATTGGTAACAGACTCTATAAAATTCAGTATTTGTAATAGTACTCTGTTTAGAAATACTTAAAATTCTATCTGTCAATAATTTCTTAAAGAGTTTGCCTACATCTAAGTTTTGAAAAATTGGAGAAAAATCAAAAGGAACTACCTTTTCTTTTCTATAAGTAGGAGTAGCAGCTCCAGATTCAACAAGCAAACTTCTTATATTTGTATATTGTTTACCTTGTTCAGTACTAAAAATTCCTTTTTGATTTCCTTTACAATATTTTAGCGAAAAGTCATTTAGTATTTCATAATGTGTAAATATTACAGCAAAGAGAGCAAAAAGATTTTTTTCAAGTGGATAGTTTTGAATAATAAACCAATAATCTGGTAATTGATCCTCTAATTTCTTAATTCCAAGAAAAGCTTTAAGAATAGGTTCATCAATTTTAGCTTCTTTATTTTTAAATTTAATTAATGTTTCCTTATCGTAAATCACTTCAATAACTCTAACTATATCAAATTTAGTCCAAGAGGTTTTTAATTTTTTTATATCTATTTCTATGGACATTTTAATTTGGTTTTGCTACTATCAGATATTCTTTTACTTCCCTCGATTTATCATCAGATCTACCCATTGTACTGTGGATATAATCAACAGCTTTTATTGAAACACTATAATTTTTTCCTAAAGTTTTATTCGCAATATCTAAAATACACTCTAAACTAATCATTCCTGTATTACTATAACTTAATAATAGTTTTGAGTTTTTATCTTTTACTTTTTCAAATAAGATTTTAAAAGCACCAACAACTTCTGTTTTTTTACAAAAAGGAGATTGATGTCTATCAGTTCTATATCGTCCTTTATATAACAAGTTTGGATAATCATATTTTACCAAAGTTTCTAAAGCATGATAAAATCTAGAATAATGAACAAATGTATAAGGCGGATCAGCATATATCAATGTTTCTCTCGGTATTTCTTCTAAGCAGTCTTCATAATCTAATGTAGTTACTATATGGTTAAGAGTGTTTTCACTAGTAAATTCAATTAATTCCTTTAGTTTTTTTTCAAAATAAGGAAATATCTCTTTACATCTATATATAATAATATCATTCATGGAAGCTACATTATTTGCATCTCTATATTGTGCATAATGACCTGTGCTTTGTGCATTGTAAGCCATAGCAAACATTAAACTCGAAAGTATAGGATTATAAATTGGTGTATTTGAATATTCTTCCGCAACAACTCTTAAAGCATCAATCCAAAGACATTGCTCAAATGACCAGTAAGTTCCCGAATAATTTTTTATAAATAAATGATGTTCAACATCTTCAAAATCTAAATAGATTAAATCTTGTTGTTGTTGCTCTAGTGCGTTAAATTCATTGACTTCCAATTGAAAACTATAGTCAAATTCTAAATCTGGATAAAGTTCTTTTACAGAATCAACGTGTTTTTGAGCTTTAATTAAAATATCTTTAAGTAAATCAGGATATTCATCCCATTTATAATTTCCAAGATAAGTTTTGGCAAAAACAGATGAATATGATTGAATATCGTTAGAATACATTATCGTCTGATGACCTAATGCACCGCTTAAAATACATGTTCCAGCAAAAAGATCACATATAGGTTCTCCTTCATATATTTCATTTATAGAATCAGCTAAAAAATCAATTAGTTTACGCTTTGAACCCATATATTTAATTATATGTGGTACTTTAGATTTGTGATCTAATTTATTTTTAGAGATAACACCCATTAGTTAATTCTTGTTGTAGTTACATTTAAGCCAAATGTAAGAATCTATGAACTTATGTTTACAAAAAACATGGATAAATTTATTAATAATTATAAGTATAAAGACCATTCCATACCCATTCCCGCTTCGCTCCTATCGTCGCTTCGGGTAAAGAGTATTCCATTACATTTTTAAAGAAACTTTGGGAGAGAAAACTTTTTAAAGAAAAATTTTGCAAATAAAGGTTGCTTTTCTCGCAAAGCAAAGTTACATAACGCAAACATTATAGAACAAAATGGTATTCAATTGAAAATTTTTGTTTTGATGGTTACTGTGTGTTTTGAAAGTATTATTGGGATTTGGAATACTTTTTTATTAACTGCGTACAATTTGCGTATCTTATATTTTGTACGGGGAATATTCAAACATGCGATTTATGGACAGGATGCAATTTAGATGATGCAAGTTTTACTTAGTTGGATTATAAATTTTTAGTGTTTTTTTTAGTGCCTTTTAGTGAACTATCTATGCCGTATTTATGAAGTATTTATGGAGTATCTACAAACCAAATATTTATAATTTACTTTGTGTTTCAAGTTTTGGTTGGTGCTTGAGAAATATATTTACTGATCTATTAGAAGAGGTATTTTTTTGTTTTTAATTAAGGTAATGACGCAAATTTTTTAGCTGAAGCGAACATAAAATATCTAAATGGATGTCGTTTTTTAGTGTGTCCTTTTACTTCTTCTTGCTTGGCTTCTTTTACGAATTGATTTTTTAATTAATTTCATTTAATTAATGCTAAATCTAATTACAATTGAGATGCTCAAAGAATTATTATATCAGTAATTTGCTTTCGTTTAATAATACAGTCTAAAATCGAGTAATTTACAGAGATTGTAATGTTTTTTATGTAACTCTTCTACAACGTCTAACATATTATCATCTTCTTCAAATAAGTTAAAGAATGCTATGTCAAGATTTGAACTTGTTATTTCATTATATTCAGTACCGTATCCAGAAATACCTCTTGCTCCTGTTATGTCTAAAAAATATTGTGCTTCTTCGGCATCTAAATCCAACACTTTGGCATTTGAGAAATGTAAAATTTTTCCTTTTAATCTTCCTTCAAAAATTTCTGCAATTTCTTGAAAACTATAAAAGTAGCCATTCAAACAAATGCTATTTGCTTCACCGGTTATCACCATATAAATTATTTCATAATCTTTGAAATTGTGATCGTCCAAAACTAGTGCATTTAAACTATCTACTAGACCTTCAATTGTATCGCAGGTTTTGTAAATGCTGGCTATACCATAATGGAAAGTCAATTGATCTAAATTTTTTTGTGCTTCGGTAACCTGCTCCATTTCTACATTATCTACCGCTTCTAGGCAGTAAATAAAATAGTCTGTTTCTATAGGTTGTTCTTGGGGTAACTGATCTCTTTTCTGTAACAAATCTTGAAATTTATGCAACGTATTTACATTACAAAATTAATATAACTCCTTTATTTTTTTATAATTTTTGAAAAGAATGTATGCTATCGTTATAGTATTTTAACAGCTAGAAGTAGGGATGAACAACTTTTTACCTCCACTCCTACTTATAATTCTGTAAAAGTTTTTCACTATAATTACAAAGAAACTTTTGAGCGGGAAAAAGCTAATAAGATTTGTGTTTGCCAACTGCTTTTTTTTAGAAAATAATATCTGGACAGTTGAAGTACAAACCTTTTATGTTTGGAAATTTGTAGATGCAGTTTATTCAACTAAAATTAGTAAAAAAGCTTGTTGAAACGTATTTAGGCTGTTTTTTTTATTTAGGCCGAAAGGTATTTTTTTGTGTTTTTGACAGTAGCATAATATGAATCTAATCCTGCTAAAAAAGAATTATGTACGTCTGTGGCTTTTACTTTATTGCCGTTAATTTCAAGGTTTTTTGTTGCGCATGCGTCACCTATAATTGTACATTCAAAACCGTAATCTTTGGCGGCTCGCATGGTGGCGTCTATGCACATATGGGTCATCATTCCTGTAAATACCAATTCTGATATATCTTTTGCCTTTAAATGGTGCAAAAGGTCTGTATTTAAAAATGAATTGGGCGTGTGCTTTGTTATTACCTTTTCACCATCCCTTGGTTTTACGTTAGGGTGAATTTCGGCTCCTTTTGTATTGGGTAAGAAAAATCCTGCATCCTGTGAATTTGCTACGTGCTGAACTTGAACAATATGATTCTTTTCATTCCTGAATTTGTCCAATACTTGTTTGGCATTTTCACTTGCTTGCCGTGGATTGTGTAGCTCCATTGCCCCACCTTCAAAATAGTTATTTTGAATATCAATAATAATCAATGCTTTGCTCATTACAATTATTTTTTGAATAGTTGTTGTAAAGGTCACTAAAACCAATCGTTATTTTGGCATTAACTTGTTGGGAAATTAAGCCGTTTTGTTACTTATACTCTTCAAAGCTTGGTTGTGTAATGTTGGCATTCCTTATTTTACTCCACTATAATTTAAAGTAAAAATATATTTTATTCCAATTTTAGAGGTGGACCTATTACATCCATATCATTATCCGCAAATATTTTTTTTATTTCCTCTTTGCTGGGCTCGTGATCCAACGCTGCCATTGTTACAAAAAAATCTTCCAACTTTCCAGCTGGCTGTACTGTTACTGTCATTTTACCGTTTTCGGATTTTTGTGTCCAAGCATGTGGCACTTTTCGCGGTAAAAATATGCTATCGCCTTGCAGCAAATTAAATTTTTCTTCCCCAACTTGGAAATAATATTCGCCATCAATAACATAGAAGATTTCGTCCTGTGAGTTATGTATATGTAATGGTGTTCCGTGAACTTGCGAAAGGAACGTTTGCTCAAATATTGCCAAATCTCCATCTGTGTCGCTGCCAGAAATTTTCACATCCAAGATATTTGCATTCACACCTTTCAATTTTAAGTGGTCATGCAGCCTCCCTTCTCCTCTATTTATTTTAAAACCTTTATCTTTTCTTTTTACATTTTTTTCAATTGGTGAAAATGCCCACATTGGTAGTGTTAAAAACACAAGAAGACCTGCAATAAATCCTTTTCTTTTCATATTTAAGATTGTTTATAAAATTTAAAACACTGTATTTAAATTACTTACCCTAAATGTAGTACTTTATAAATTATCAACTAGCACGAATAGATAATGTTTCTGTACATAAACAGTGGTGTGTTCTGGCAGGAACCTCTCCAGATAAAAGCAGCTTTGGGAAATCCGCAGTCACGAAGCATCTGGATTTTATATTCTATTCGCAACGAATCAACTATTCTATCAAACTGGGTTATTTTATTTATTTCATTTTTTTGCTACGATTTACATGAAACAGAAAGAATGACACACAGCAATAGCGTTAATTTTTTCATATTTGGTTTTTCAGATTGCTGGTAAAGTCTCGGCCATGAGTAGTTGTGTAGTTTAGGACTTAACTTTGCAAGTAATCAACAAACTGAAAATTCTAGAGGATTTTCAGAAGTAAGCGAGAATTAGCGATTACTTATAGCCTTTTTTAGCAGCCGTTTATTTTAGATTAATCATCATTTGCTCAATATAAGATTTAAATGTTTTGTCATTTTGAATATTTGAATCTTTTAACCATCTATTAAAATTTGTACGATCTTTTTTCAAATAATAACCTTGAAGAATATTATATGCATTTTCTGACCGATACGTTTTATCAGCTATTTTAGAATCAAATAGATTATAAGTGTTTTCTGCGTCTTTTAAATCTCCATTTTTTGCTTGTGAAAAAATTAATTCTTTAATTGTATATGCAGTTACTGGCTCATCCTTTATTGATTCCATTAAATATTCAATTGCTGCATTGTAATTTTTTAGGCAATTATGTGAATAAGCCAATTCCACTTTTAATCCATCATATTTGGGATCGAGATTATATGCTTTATTTAAAAACTCTAATGCTTTCTCACATTCTCCCCAGCCATTATAGATATAGCCCCATTTATATTGACGTTCAACGGTATTTTCATCTTTTTTGTAAAATTTTAGCCAATCAGGAATTTTTTCTATACCCAGTTCAGAAAATTTATCTTCAGGAATAAATGCTACTAATACATTATTCGGTTCTAAACGATATTTCATTGATCCTTCTATTTCCTTCTTTTTAAAATTGAGTTTACCGTTTTCTCCTATTTTAAAAGAACCATTATAGTCAAAGGTTAATCCAGCCTCGAAATCTATGTAAATAAATCCAAAATTGTGATAACCTGTTGAATCAGCTGGAAATGCTATCCATTTATCTTCACTCTGGACGAATTTTTTGTCAAAAACTATTTTGGTTTGTCCAAAGTTGGAAATGGTAATAAGTAAAAAAGTAATTACTAAATATTTTTTCATATAATATTAATTCAAATGGCAGTTAACGTGTTTTATGTGAGCTGTGGCGTGCTTTGGTAGGAATCTCTCCAAATTTAAACTGGCTTTGGAAAATCCATAGCTTATATATTTGTTAGCGTTAGTTTTTATCTACGGTCAATTTCTTTTCTATTCCTACTTGATTTCGAATTGTCATTTCTATTCGTTCTTTTTCTTTAAAAATTGATTTCGCATGAAGAAAGTCGCAAAAATTTGATTTTGTAAAGTCTTTTCCATCTATTTCTAAAATCTGGTCGCCAAATTTAATCTTGTCCTTTAAATTGTTGTCCCAAACCAAACCTATCACAAATTTATTGTCAATTACAGTTGGGTTAAATCCAAAAGATTTTTTGTCTAAATCTATTTTATTATCGAATGGTTCGTAATAAAATCGTTTGTTTAAATAATCAATCGTTACGTTTCCGTGTAGTAAAATTTCGGTTCCTATTCTTGAATTAGTTTGGTTTGTTGTTTCAACTCTTACATTTTCAAATACGCTCTTGTTAATATTAATTTTTGGAACAACAATTTGATAATATAAACTTTCATCTTCTGAACCAAATAGACCTGTGCCTTGACTACCTCTTGCTTCTGAACTAATCTTGAAAATATCATCTTTTTGAAAAGTCTCTAAATGACTGTTTGCCAAATCATAAAACCCAGTCATTCCTGTATCCAAATAAACTTGTTCATTTGCTTTTTTATTTGCGCTTAATTGTATCCAAATGTATGGCGTGCTCTGGTTATCGGGAAATTCAATTTCTGTAGCGTTTTTTCTTTTTAAGGAAAGTCTTTTTTGATTGTCAGTTAGTTTAATCAACTTCTCATTTGGCAAAATTTGAACAATTGAACTTCGAAGCAAATTGCTGCCAATAAATCCGTCGATATTTAGGCAGTCAAAGATTTGACTATTTTCTTTTTTATTAAGCAAAGAAGGGATGTTGTAATAGGAAATATTTCCGATTTTCATTTCAGGTATAGTTACCAAATCCAGACTATCTTTTTTGTTATTCGCATCAGATATTGAAATAGTTTGCTGAAATTGTGTTGTTATTTTTTTATAAAGATTTGCTGTAATTACGTTTGGCGCTCCAGTATCTAATAAAAATCTATAAGTTATACCTTCAATTTCTACGGGGATTATTATTTTTTCATTAATCCACTCATAATTAAATTCAGTGTAGAAATCTGTTTGATTTGTTCCAGAATTAAATCCTTGAGCAAAACCTACATAGAATACGAAAATAAATATGATTGTTAT
This sequence comes from Aequorivita sp., assembly GCA_965219125.1. GTDB lineage: Bacteria > Bacteroidota > Bacteroidia > Flavobacteriales > Flavobacteriaceae > JBBSOK01. The sequence goes on along the minus strand of CBDCMO010000002.1, from coordinate 468,694 downwards.
TTTAAATCTTAGCACAATTCTTATTTTTTAAAATGACCGCCAGCGTTTTTGAATATGAGCTGTGGCGTGCAAAATAGCAATTACTTTTCGGTCAAGCACGAGGCGAATTTTTAAATTTTTCTAATTATTTTTCTTTTCTCGATTAATCAAATTTAAAAATTTGGCGACCTTGCAAAAATGCCCGAACCTTCGTGTTAGCATTGACTTGCACTATGTTTTATATACGTTGTTGCCACACGTTTTTTCTTCAGGTTGGTTTTTTAATATACTGAGTTCATTAAGCAACTGTTCTTTTGTTAATTCAAAGTATTCATCAAAATTTTGTATTTGAGTAATCTTTTTAAATGTTGAATTTTGTCTAATTGAAACAATATCCATTTCCAAGATTTTAACTTGTTCTCGAAGTTTATTAATTGTCTCTATTAAAATACTTCTTTCGGATATAACTTCTGATTTTAATTTTAAAAAATTACCTTGTTCTAAATTATTTAGTATTTGTGTAACTTTCTTCAAATCATTTTCGGAATATGCTTTTTGTAATACGACAAAAATTTCTTTTGCTTGATTTTCAAATTCTTTACCAACTTTATCTGGGTGGCATAACATTGTAGCTTTTCTATATTTTTTCTTTAATTCCTTTTCTTCATCTTCGGTCAGTTTTATTACTTTATTCTTTTTTTCATTAAAGAGTTCTTCTTGATATGTTTTCTGGTCTTGTTCAGCTTCTTTATATTCTTCGGAATTTAACTCAAACTTTTGTTTTCTTAAGCTAAGAATTTCAAGTATGATATTACCCAATTCAATTGAATGTCGATGTTGAAAGTTTGATAATATTTTGTTTAATTCTGTTCTTTCATTATCAAATGCGGTAATCTTATACTCTAATAATCTGACTTCTAATTTTAAACTGAACAAATCTTTGTCGTTCCAAGTAATTATCTGGTTTGTAGTTGGAATATTTTTTAAGTCAATTGTTTGTGGGAAATAATTCACAAGAATATTGTTGAATTCTTGGATAAATTGGCTTGCTAAAATAACATCGCCCTTCGTTATTACTATGTTTTCAAAATTGCTTGAGGCTTTGTAACTCCAATTGTACGAACCAGTGATAACTGTCTCAAAATCAATTACGCAAAATTTATTATGCATTAAGTCTGAATTTCCATTCCCAACTTTATAAAACTTAGCATTTGTGGTTTGCAATAAATTAAAATTGATTTTAGTATTAATTTGATCATTTGAAACTATTAGATAAATTTCACAATTTGAATTAGCTTTATCAAGCAGAATCTGAAAAAGTTCTCTATTTGTAAACCAAGCTACAGCGATATAAATTGATTTTTCTGCTTTTTCAATTTCATTTTTAATTCTTGCGGATATGTTATTAAATATTGCCTCTGTTTTCATTTATTAGTAGGTTTCAAAATCTTTAATTATTTTTTCTGGCAATGGGTTTTCGCTACATCCGAAAAATTCTAAATTATCTTTTATTTCTTGCAAGGGACTTAAGTCTTCAATTTTGTTGTTGCATAAGTTAATATGGGTTAAGTTATTTAGTTTCCTTAATGGTTCGACACTACTGACGAAATTGTCTCTAAAATGCAAACTTTTTAAATTCGTAAGGGTTTTTAGTGCTTCAATTTGATTAATATTATTATCACTAAAATATAAATGGGTTAGATTAACCAAATTTGAAACAGCACCGAGATCGGTTATTTTATTTTCATCAATAGACAAAAGGTCAAGATTAATCAAATTGCTAAGGGGTTGTAAATCTTTTATAAAATTATCTTCTAAAAAAAGTTCTTTCAAACCATATAAATCACTTAAAGGCTTCAATTCTTCAATTTGATTTCCAATTAGATTTAATGTTTTGAGTGAATGAAACCTTTTCAATAATGATATGTCAACAATATTATTTCCTTGTAGATCTAAATGTTCTAGATAATCAAAGTTTTCTATTATATTCAAATCACTTATGTCACAAACAGCACAAGTTAGGTTCCTCAAGGATTTTAAATTTAAAAGTGGATCTAAATTTTTAAAAGAATATGGATGCTGAAAACTTACAAATGTTATATTATTAATTGATTTTATGGTCTTTAGATCTGTGTCAGAAGGTTTTTCAGTTGTTCCATATTTATATATGTATTCGCCATCAATTTGGTAACCACGTTTTGGAATTTTTCCGATTTTAGCGTTCAGAATCTTTTTCCAAATATCGTCAAGACTTTCCCACCAAATCCAATCAGATTTTGAAATGATATTGTCAACTGATAATAACTTTTCAGTTAGAGTTATAGTATTTTCAACCTTCTGAATTGAGGTTGTTTTAATCTCGGTTAATGCCTTGTTTTCTAATTTGTTCAATGTTCTTTCAAATGTGTGGCAACGGTTATGTATATGAAAAGTTGCATATAAATAAACACAAATTTTCGGTTTAATACTGACCTTAAAAATATGAAAAAACCAATGAATTAAGCACTTACCAGCAATTTTTTATATACGGTGTTGGCAACTGGCTTTATTTCCGTTCTATTGTAACCCAAGACTTATCAAATCCGATTGCTTCAAGTATTTTTTCCTTGTCTAATCTTTCGGGTTGCTTGATTGTTAAAATCAAAGTGTGTTCAGGAATTTCTTCGTGAATTGTAAATTGTGAACCGTGTGGTTGCCAAGTAAAGCGTTTAGTTGTAGTCCCTTTTATAAAACCCTCCAAATTTCCTCGTGGATTCCAGATAAAATTGAAAAGTTCTGGGTCATATCGTATTGTGTCAAATTCAAATACAGCAACTTGTGAAAGGTCGTTTGATTTTACAAGTACAACTGTCCTTAAATTCTTGAATTTTTCCCGAACTGATGAAACCCGTTCGTTCCAAATTTCGAGAACTTGTTCTCCAACTTCATTTGGGTCGGCAGTTATATCAATTGTTCCGCCATAAGAATAAACAGGTGAATTACGTCCAGAAATTAAACGGACTTGTTTTAGATTTTTGAAATCCTTGACATTTGATTTTACTGTTTTTGCGCCCCAAGCTGTGTTTCCCATTACAACGTCGTCGAGTCCAACATTTGAAGGTTTCCAATCCGCTCCGATGCAAATTGCAAAGATTTGTTCCCATTCCGAACCTTCAAGGTCGCCACGTCCTTTGCTTGCTAAAAGATAAACGATTTCCTGTCCGAGCAAGTAGGGAAAATCCGGATTGAATTGGTTTAGTGGAAAAGCAGCAACCGATTTATTTACTGTTCTTAATTTTGGTGAGTTGCGTTTTGCCATTAACTTGGATTGTATTTTAAATCATATTCTCTTAAAACGCTTGCTGGTTCGAGCGTGCTTGCAACATAAGGAAGTAGTTTTTGAACAACTGCCTTAATCATATTTACAGGAACTGCATTTCCCGCTTGTTTTTTTGCTTGCGCATCGCTAACAACAATTTTATACCAATCTGGAAATCCTTGAAGTCTGAACATTTCTCTTGGTGTTAAACGTCTTTCGCCATTTACCAAAAGGTAATTGTGTGAGGCTCCCGAACGAAGTGCACAAGAATAAGGGTATGAACAAATATTGCCCGATTTATTTTCGTGCCAAATTGAAGGATAATATGAAGATTTATGTTTGTCTTTTCTCTTTTCTTGAATAAAATCGGACGCAAAATATTTTTCTTCAACTTTGGTTTCTAAAATTTCATTCAAAGATTTGTATGGTTTTTCGGGATTTGGAAACGTGAACATAATCGGTTCTCTGTGACCAACTATTACAACTCTTTCACGCTTTTGTGGTAAACCATAGTCTAAAGCGTTCAGAACGCTATATTGAACGTGATAACCTAAATCTTTTAGGGATTGAACAATAACTTTCAAAGTTTTTCCTTGGTCGTGTCCAACAAGTTGTTTTACATTTTCGAGAATAAATGCTTTTGGTCTTTTAGCTTCTATTATTCTTGCTATATCAAAAAAAAGTGTTCCTCTTGTGTCATTCAAACCTTTCATTTGTCCAATGATACTGAAAGGTTGGCAGGGAAATCCGCCAAAAAGAATGTCGTGGTCAGGAATATCGTTTTCATTGATTTTGGTAATATCTCCAAAAGGTTTTTCTCCAAAATTTGCTTCGTAACTTTCTTGAGCATATTTGTCAATGTCTGAAGAAAACACACAATCGGGTTGAATGTCGTTTTCTTCGCAAGCCTCCTCAAAGGCTACTCTGAAACCTCCAATTCCACAAAAGAGGTCAATAAATTTTAGTTTTTCTCTATACATATTGTAAAGATAATTATCTATTTAATTGATTTGGCTTAATTCCGAAATTTTAATTGACAGCCGAATTTTTCTTTAGCTGTCTCGTCCTGAAATATGGCTACAGGTTAAAATTGATTTTACGCTGTTAATTTATATACCATATTCGGTGTTCTGAAGTCTAAAGATAAATGTAATCTCATTTCGTTGTACAATTTAATTGCATTTTTCGCAGCTCTTTTGGCGTGTACCACGTTTGCAAAGGTCTTGTCGAGATAGAATTCGTCTTTTAAAATGCCATTTACACGTTCTGCCATTGCGTTTTCGTAACAATGATTTTCTTCTGTCATGCTGATATCTATCTTTTTTCTTTTAAGTATTTGAGTGTACACATTACTGCAATACTGGATTCCCCTGTCTGAATGATGAATAAGCTGTTTAATGTTTTTAGCTTGGTAAATGGCTTTATTGAGTGCTCTCACACATCCATTTAGTTCCAAGCTGTCACTTAGGTCATAACCGACTATTTTTCTGGAATACATATCGGTTATCAAGGCCAGATAACAAAATCCCTTTACTGTTCTGATATATGTTATATCTGATACCCAAACTTGATCGGCCCTTTTCACTTCAATGTCTTTTATGATGTTTTTATACTTGTAAAAACGATGATGGGAGTTAGTGGTCCTGGCACTATATTTTTTTCTAAGGGTTAGCATTTTGTGCTTTCTAAGAACATTGAACAAAGTATCCCTACCGACTTTTAGATTGGCCTTGGCAAACTCGTTGTTCAATGATTTTATAAGTTTTCGCACACCTTCCCTGGGAAGGGATTTGCGTCTTTTCTTAACCGTGTTTAGAATCTGTTGTTCCAGTTCCAAACGTTTATCATCTCTATTTTTAAACTTGTAATACGCATCACGTTTAAGTCCAAAACACCTTGATATAGCTGATAAAGAAACAAATCCCTTAGATCTATCCTTGGCTTTTATCAAGGCTTGATATTTAGTTTTTTTTTAAGCTGGTTTATGTTTTTGTAGCCTAATTTTTCGGCAGCAACTTCTAGATAGGACTCTTCAACCATAGCATCGAGATCCTTTTTCAGCAGTAGTTTTTTAAGCTGTTCAATCTCTTTTTGAAGTGATTTGATCCTGGATATTTCGTCTTTGGTTTCCACTTTTACTCTGGTATTCATTAGGTCGTCACGCTGGTACTTTCTGATCCACTCATTAACTGTTGTAGCTGCAATGGAATAGAGTTTGCAAAGTTAACTTTTTGTGTGCTTTCCAGTGCTAAGTTCGGCTAGAATTTTCAATTTGAAAGGTTCGCTGTAACGTCTGATTACTTTGTCATTTTTGTACATAATGTTTAGAATTATGTAGCCTTATTTCAGGACGGGTCAAGCTTGTTGCCAACGTTGATGTATAAGATTAGTTGCGTGTTTTGAGCACCTAATTTAGCAAATACAAACTGAATAGAAAATCCGCGAGGATTTTGTAAGCAAGCTTGAACTTAGCAATTAATTTTATACGGTGTTGGCAACTGGCTTTATTTCCACCATTGTTCGGTTTCCATTGGTTTATAGTCAGACCAACCTTTATTAAAATACTTTTCGCTTGGTGAAAATTCTCCAGCACCAATGTCAAAATCTTGATTTGCTTTTGGAACTCTGAAATCAGCCCAATTGCAAATTTTTTCTTTGTCAGTCGTATTGCTTTTCCAAATTCCGATGAACGCATTATTTGTGTATCCATCAGCAATGGATTCGATATTGTCGTATTCAATTTTATTATCCGAAGTCAAATACCATTTCGAGTATAATTGACCTTTAAAAATTCCGCTATGTTTTTGTTCTTTATTTTCTATAAACTCATAATTTGCAATTAAAACTCCTTGAGATTTAATTCCTTTTTCGGAATACTCATCGTCAACTCCAAAGTGTAATTCGTTAACTTCTTTTATTTCGGTCAGAGTTATTTTTCCGTTAAAATCACAGATTGTCCCTTTTACACAAGACTTTCCAAACACAAAATATTCATTCGGATTAGTTTCGTCTTTTTTTATCGAAATCAGTTTAATTTTAATCCGTTGATGTTCATTTCCAATAATTCCTAAAACGTTATGATTTTCCGTTTGAGTCCAAATTTCGGAAAAGTCAAAATGATTGTAATTGTCTAAAACATTCTCTGATTTCAGTTCACTTTCAAACATAAAATCAGTCAGAAACTTTTCATTCGATTGAGCAATCGAAATTTTGGTAAAAAGTAATAATGTCCAAATTAATAACTTCATATTTTTGATTTGGTCAGCTTGTTGCCAACGTCGCGTGTATGCGCAGTGAGCGAAAGATACGCCAAAACTACGGATTTTACCAAATTGAGCAAATGCGCGTTGAATTCCGAAGGAATTCGACAGCGCTCATTGCGTATACACATTGTTGCCCGACGTTTTTCCTGCTTTCTAATTGCGCATCAACCGCGTGCACCTTTTTTTTCCTTCACGGACTTTTGCAAAAAAGGGCAGAGGCTTTTGCGGCTTTTGCGCATCTGCCGTTTGGTCTGCGTAAAATCTATTTTTTTGCGGTTCAAATTGGGTTCGGCTGAAAACGCATCAGCCGTAACTTTCTGCTTGGTTTTTTCTTTTTTTTTCCGCCACGAGAAAACGTCCTGCTGAAAACGCGTCAACCGTTTTTTTCTGCTTGGGGTCAGTTTTTTTTACCTAAAAGACCGTTTTTTCAAAAAAAAATTCGACGCTTTTCCGCCGATTTTTGTTGTAATTTATTTTATCTTAAATGTCGGGCAACGTTTAGTATAACCGCAGTTACGGGATTAAATTTAATGTTTTTCGCATAAGTACCAACGATAGCAATTACGCGTGGATTCGGACGCAGTCGAATCCGCCGTAATTGCGGTTATACATTGTTGCCTGCTGGCTTTTTATTCGTATCGTTTTATCATTTTGGAATATGGATAATGTATTCCGTAAATACATCCTGCACAAGTATTTATTTCAGAATTCCTATTTTTTAAATGTTCTATAATTATTTTCTGTTCATTATTTACTTTAGCAATTTTCAATAATCCAATTGTTCCTAAAGTTTGTAATTCAGGTGAAAATGATTTAAGAAGTTCGTTTAATCCGCCTATATCTTTATTTTCTGAATAATAAATTGATTGTTCAGATTCCAAAGATGTTTCGTTTCCGCCAAAACCACAACCAAAACCAACAATATATTCGGCTAAAATTTGTTTCTCAAAAACTTTTTGGTCAAATTCAGAATTATAAAGTTCATTATGTTTTAAAGTATAGTTTTCTAAAAATCCTATTGTTCTTTTGAATTCCGTTAATTTGCTATGTTTTTCTTCATCTTCATCATATTCCGAAATCCAGCCATAAATTATTTTACCATTTTTGCTTATGAAATTAATTTTCAAATCCTGACCAGATAAATGCAATACTTTAATTCTGTGTTGTTCATAATCGAAGTCAATTTTTCTATTCAATTCGACATAAACTCCAATTAAGTCTAAGTTTTTGAAATTTTCCGATTTGATTTTTTGGTCGACAGAATCCGAGTTCTCGATTTTCTCTAAAAGTGATTTTAATTCTGTAAAGTAATTTTGACCTTTTACAGAATTTATATTAATCAAAAATAAAATTATAATTAAAATTCTCATTTTTTTAGCTTGCAGGCAACGTGTTTGTATATGGCAAGTAGCGGGCAAATACAAGAGTAACTTTCCGCCATAAAACAAGCCAAATCTTTTGTATTTTGCTTTTATCTTTTTTGTTCAAATGCCAAATCAAAAGATTTGGCGGTTTACCAAATATACCGAAATTTCCGGTTTAGAAAAATCCCCGCTATTTGCTATATACGGTGTTAGCACCAGTATTATTTTTTTCGTTTGTTAGTCTTTTCTAATAAATTTTTAAATAGAATATCCGTCGTGATTATTTTTTTAAATCCTTTTTCATTAAGACCTTTGATTAGTTTTTTATCGCCGGTCCATAATTTACATTTTAAATATTGTGAAAATGCTACAAATGGAATATCGTCAACGTCAATATTTTCGCAAAGCTCAAAAGCTTCTTCATAATTTTTCTTATCTACAATTGAGTGATTTAAAATAGTTACGTTTTTAAGAACCAACTCATAGACTTCGATAAAATTTTCGTCATTTAGTTTAGCTATTTTCTTTATCTTTTCTTGATGCTCCCAAATTTCACTTCTTAAATATTTTGGCGCATAAAATTCGTAAAAATCTCCTCCAGTCAATAAAATCTGTGCAATTCGGCTATTTGTATTTAAAATTGCACTAAAGATTATATTAGAATCCACAATTAATTTAGTCATCGAAACCTATATCTTTTTTTATTTTTTCCCAACGATTGGATTTAGATTCCTTAACTAATTTCTCTACGTCTTTTTCACTGGCTTTAGATTTTGAAGTGAGTTCTTCGTATCTTAAATAATCCAATATGGATTGAATTTTTGAAGCTTTTGCACCTGCTGAAAATCTAACTAATATTTCATTATTTTGTCTTTCAACTATCATTTTTCTCTTTTTATCAAATTTAGTTAAATTTTTTAATTTTAGTTGCGTTCTGCTGAGATATTGGTGCTAACGGTCTTCTTTACTTTACAACCAGCTAATTATAGTTGTTTAACTTTACTAAGAGACAAGAGGAGAACTAAAACGGTCTTTGGAATAGCAGTTCCTTTATACGTATCAGTCCTCTTGCCTTTCTTAGGTTGCTTTAGGACCATTTGGAATACCAGGAATCACTTCCTATTAAAGGTAATAGTCATTGCAACATTTATTAATCTTCCCTTTTTGAAAAGGAACAATATTTAAAAATATGAAAAAATATGATGACGTGGTCGGTATTGATGTATCTAAATTAACAATAGATGCTCATATCCATAAAAGATCAATCCATCGAGTGTTTTCGAACACTTCCAAAGGATATACAGCGCTGGTAAAATGGATAAATAAGAGTCTGGAGGAACATTGCTATTTTCTGTGTTTTGAGAATACCGGTCATTATTCTACAAATTTAAGTGTCTACTTATCCCAAAACGATATGGATTATGTGGAGCAAAGCCCATTGGCCATAAAGCGATCAGCAGGAATTGTGAGAGGTAAAACCGACAGATTAGACTCAGGAATGATTGCCAGATATGCTTGGTTGCATCAAGAAGAACTGGTTCTGAGTACGCCTAAGGAAAAGGATATTCAAGAGATTGGTAGATTATTGTCTTTAAGAGATCAGTTAGTTAGAGATCGTACAGGAAAGATGAGCACTCTTAAAGAAGCACAATCACTGCTTAACAGCCCATCCACAGACAGTTGCTGCAAGATTGCAACAAAGACCATTGCCTACCTTGCCAAGCAGATTGATGCTCTTGAGGATAGGATTAAAATATTGATGAGAAGTGAGGAAGAACTTGCTGAAAATTTCAAGCTTCTAAATACAATAAAAGGAGTAGGCTTAATATTATCCAGCCAGCTTATCTATCATACAAATAACTTCCAGCGCTTTGATAGTTGGCGGCAGTTCTCAAGTTATTGTGGAGTTGCACCGTTTGCGCATAGCTCGGGAACGAGTATAAGACGAAGAAATAAAATCCACCGCATAGGAGATAGAAAAATGAAGACGCTGTTGACAATGGCCAGTGTCAGTGCCATACAATGCGACAGCGAGCTCAAATTATACTATCAACGAAGATTAGCAGAAGGCAAGCCAAAACTGGTAGCGTTGAACAACGTACGGAACAAGATTCTGGCAAGGGCTTTTTCCGTAATTAAAAGAGGAACGCCGTACGTTGAACTACAGCGGTTTGCAGCTTAAAAATACTTGTATTTTAATTAGGATTTGACCTTGGAATACGTATATGGCTCGTAGCGTGCAAATTAGCGATAAATTTTCGGTTAAGCACGAGCCGAATTTTTTAATTTTCTTATTACCTTTTTTTATCAATAAGCCAAATTAAAAAATTTGGCGGACTTCGCAAATATGCCGAAACTTCGGTTAAGCAACTGCCCAGCTATGAGCTATATACGTTGTTACCACACGTTTTGTTCTTTTGGCACTGGTTCGAATGGTTTACAAGCACTTTCCATTGCCATATATTCCAACTCTTCATTAGTAATTGGTTTGGGGAAGAAAAATCCTTTTATTCTTGATATCCAATTATTATAAATTCCTGCTTTTTTCGAAATCTCTATCATTTCGCTTTTGGTCAAAACTTTTTCAATTCCTTTATCATAATCAATTTTTATAAGAGGAAATTCAGGATTATTTTCATCTGTCAGTGTTGACTGTTTTTTTAACACCTTACTTATTGACTGCATAAAATCCAAAATCGAATCCAGTTCCGATTCTGATTGTATTTCAGCTGGTTTTATGTCAAATTCAATTTGGTCTGGACAAAAGAAATAACTTTTGACGGTAACTCCGTTTAAATCAATAGTCAAAGATTTTGATTCTAATTTTCCAGTTTCGTCATTCCACATTTTTTGGACATAATCAAAGTCAATTTGGTTCGTTCCGTTTTCTTTGTCAACTCCAAAAATAAGATTGTATTTCGAGTTCAAAAATTCTATCAGTTTTTGCCAATCTGTCGAGTCAATATCTTGTACGTAAATATCTTTTAAACCGCCATCAGGTTTAAAAATCCATTTCGCTTTATTCCAATTTCTCTCGGTTTTCATCTAATGTGTGGTAACGTCTCTGTATATGAGCAGTGCGGGCGAAAATGGCTGTAGCCATTCGGTTGAGCACAAGCCGATTTTTACAAAGTCCACTTTTTATTTTTTGTTTGTATCAAAAGTCGGATTTGTAAAAATTCGGCGACTCCCAAATATACCTTAACTTTTAATTAAGCGACAACTCCCGCATTGCTTATATACTTTGTTGTGGTGCGTTTTTCTGCGCTTTATATGCCGTTTCGATTGCGTCATTTAATTCCGAATACTGTTTTGGTTCAGTCAGTTTTTTAAGTGAATTTAGCGTAATCGAATGTTGACTTCGTTCGTAATTGTCAAGCGTAATTGTCGGCAAAATATAAAAATCCCATTGTTCCATTTTAAGTGGGTCAATTGTGTTTTGGTCTTTATGTTTTAAATGACAAAGAACATATAAATCAGCGTGTCGTTTTGGTTCGCCACGTTGCATATTATTTTCCGCATCCCAATATCTCGCTTTTTTAATTGAAAACGAGATTTTTGAAAACTGCTTTTGGTTCCAGCTTTGAATGTAAGATGCAGATTTTACTTCTATTTTTATTCCGTCATCAGTTTTAATATCAAACGCATCCCATTCATCCCTCAAATCACTCGGATTTAGTCCAACTGCTGTTCCAACAATAAATTCCGCAAATCTTCCGCGCGTTGCATTGCTCAAAATATCCGAAACACTCCACCGCCAAAAATCATAAAGATTATAATCGATTTTAGTTCCGTTTTCGGTTAAAAATTCGTGTCCGTTTTTTGGTTCAGCCGGAATGTTTTTTAAATCGCTCAATGTTTTTTTTTAAATGCACCACAACGTGTTTGCATATGAGCTGTGGCGTGTTTCGGCACGAATCTCTCCAAGTACAAAACTACCTGGAAAATCCGCGAGGATTTTCCGAAGAAGCTTTAACCAAGCCATAGCTTATATGCGGTGTTGGCAACTGGCTTTTATTTATTTTTCTATTCATCAATCCAAACTAAAACTTTTTCAATTCCGAGTTTTTGCCATTCTCCATTTCTAAATTCAGGTCGTGACCTTAAGTTTCCTAAAACGCCCGAACTTTCTCTAAACCTATGAGCATTCCAAACCTTTTGTTTAGAAGTTCCATTTTTGTAAAAAGTCGTTATGTAAGCTGTTTTTGTTAATAAAAGTCTGCGTTTAAAATCAGATTCAGATGATGGATTTAATTCGATTGGTAAAATACCATTCGAGTAATCAATAATTCGTTGTTCTTTGAATTGACTTTTGGGAAATTCCGTTTGAGTTATTTCCGTATTTTTATTTTTTATCTCAATTTTCAATTCTTTAAGAACAGATTCTATAAGTTCTCCGTCATATTCGTTTAGGAAGTCTTGCTTTATTAATTCTGAAATTTTTTCTTGATAACTTTCAGAAAGAATTTTTTCAGTCAAATTTTTATGTTCTTCTCTACGGTTTATTTTTTTAAGTCCGTTTAGCGTAAACGCTCTTAAAGATTCTTGATTGAAACTTTCTTTTGCAAATAGTTCGACAAATTTTAATCCTTTTTCATCGTCTTTTGTGAACTTAATCGTCTCCAATAAAATTGGGTCATCTTGGTTTGCTAAATCTCCGTCATAAAAAATTTGGATTCCTTGTCCAATTAAAATTCCGTATTCGAGTCTTAATTGACGCATATATGAAAATAGTTGCTGCTGAAATTTTGAATTTAGAGGAATATTAGGTTGCTTAATCTCAATCACGAAAAGTTTTTTATTGTCGGAAGATTTTATCACAAAATCGGGCGTAATTCTATTTGCAGCACCAACTTGAAAAGAAGGTCTAATTTCAATATCTCCAGAATATTCTTTCCAGTCCAAAACTCTTAAAGCTTGGACAACGTTTTGTTCAAAATCATTTTCACTAATATCAGTCCGAATATTGTCGGATAGTAAAAAGCAGATTTCATTCCATTTTTCGTTGTTCATTTTTCGGTTTTCTCGGTTTTTTTTAGCTTGTTGCCAACGGTTTTGGCTATGGTTTCGTTGCGTGAAAATCCGAGAGGATTTTCCCCCGTAAACCGAAGATAGCAAATTTGCGAGGACTTTCCGACAGGAAAGTCAGAAGCAATGAACTATAGCCGGTGTTGTACCCAGTTTTTTTATTCGATTTATTCATCAGTGTTTTCTGCGTAATCTTTGTCCGTATCCAGTTTTTAAAAATTCAGCCGCTTTTTCGAGATAGCTTTGTTCAATATTTTGATTTTCTTTCAGCACGTGATGAATCATTTCTTCCGCTCCAGTGTTTAAATCCGTCAGATTTATTTCAAACCCGTAGTCCACAGGATGATAAGCGTTTGAAATAGTTATTTTCAAATTTTTGTCAGAATTATTAAATTCAAATTTGTCCTTTATTACAGTTCCGTTTGGTTGTTCCGAAAACTTATAAATCGGCTCGTCAAAATGAAATTCCGATGTCAGAAATTCAAAATATAATTTTGTTTTATTGACAAAATTTCTTCTTTTAGTATCGTAAATTTCTTTTGGCGTGGTCATTTTTTCAAATTGGGTACAACGTTAAGTATAACCGCAGTTACGGGATTAAATTTAATGTTTTTCGGATAAGCACCGACGTTAGCAATTACGCGTGGATTCGGACGCAGTTGAATCCGCCGTAATTGCGGTTATACAGTGTTACAAACAGTTGTTCTAAAGTGAATGTATTATTTTAATTACTTTAATCAGACTTTAAACCACAAGTTAAATTGTACGTTCCAACTATTAAACTTAAATCTCGAATAATATGAAATTCGTCGTTTTCAATTCTTTTAATTAATTCAGGACAATTTTTTAAAAATGGATATACAATTTCCTTCTTTTTACTATCCCCGAAAGATGAACTGTGTCCGACAAATGTGAGTTCGTGCTCCCCCTTTCTACGAATAAAATAATTATAGTTTGTTATAGAAGTATTATAAACAGCAAACGATTGTCGATATAAGTCTAAATTTCCTGTCAGGATCTTTTCCAAAATATACTTTTTTTTCTCGTTCTTAACAGACATAAATCTCATCTTTCTGGTGTATCCGGATTTTTCAATAATATCGACAGAATCAATTAGTTCTAATTTTACTTTATTAAATCTATTCCCTACTTTTTTATAGTATTTGAAATATTTTTTATTAAATGTTCCTCTCATATCGTTGATTACTTCTCCAGATTTTAAATAAATAACACAAGGTTCAGTAATTTGAGAGAATGATTTAAATGATATAATTAATAAAATTAGTAGTATGTAGATTTTGTTATTCATATTTTTTTTTCAATTGTTTGTAACGTTTAGGCTATGGTTTCGTTGCGGAAAAATCCGCAGGATTCTTTCCGCTGTAGCCGAAAGATAGCAAAACGGCGAGAATTTTCGGCAGAAAATTCCGCCGCAATGAACTATAGCCGTTGTTAGGCAACGTTTTTATTTTCGTAGTGTTTTATCTCGTTCAGCTCCGATTCTTTCGATTCCTTTTCTTCCTCAATGTCAAAATCGTCTTGAAGTCCGAGCCAGAATTTTGCAGAATTTCCAAAATATTTGCTCAATCGTAAAGCTGTGTCTGCCGTAATTCTGCGATTTCCTTTCACAATTTCTGAAATTCGGGTTTGTGGGATTTTCAAATCCTTGGAAAGTCGGTATGCCGTGATTTCCAATGGCTCAAGAAATTCGTAATTCAAGATTTCTCCAGGATGTACATTTGCTAACTTTTCCATTTTTTTATTTTTTAATGATAATCGATTATTTCCACTTCGCTTGCGTTGCCTTTGTCCCAAATGAAGATAATCCGCCATTGTTTGTTAATCCGAATACTGTAATATTCGCTTAATTTTCCAGTCAGTTTTTCAAGTCGGTTTGAGGGTGGAATTCTTAAATCTGCAATGTCTTGCGAGTTATTCAACATTCTCAATTTTCGACGTCCAACGTTCTGAATTTCTATCGGCATTTTTTTGACTCGGATTCCGTTCCAAATCTGTTCGGTCTCTTTCGAGCCAAAGGAAATAATCATAATTTCGTTTTACGTTACTAACGCCAAAGATAAGTATATTTTATGAATGTTTGCAGGATTTTTTTTCAAATGTTGCCTAACATGGGAATAAACACTATATAGCGTTTATTCCTCATATATGATTAGGTTCGTATTTCCAAATTTATAAATAATTAAATACCAACAAGAACGCAAAGCAATAAAAGTTAAAAATTAATTAATTATAAAATAATAATCAAAAATAACAGCCCCAAAACGTGAGGCTGTTTCCTAATAAAGGTTTTCTTTCCTAAAAAACTCTGCCGTTATGTTGTTATCCTTTTTAGGATATGTGTACTTCCTGTCCTGCCACCGTTTCCGTTTTCACGGAGTTGCCGATAGAATATCGGGTTATACAAAACTCCCGCACGGGCGGGAATTTCTCTAAATAAAACGGTGAACGTAATAGGCGCCTATAGCGTAACCTCTTTGCTGGTTGGAAGGGTTTTGACTTAGAAAGAAATTTGTGTTGTTTTTTTGGATTTCAAAAAATGTGCCTGATTGTTTGGTAGGTGGTAGTGGGTTACTTGGTTAAAAGTTGTTTTGTTTGATCAGGGTTAGACTGCGCGCAACCTGACAATAGAAATTACCAGGTTTAGACTATAGTTATGAAGGCTTACCGAACCTACTTAAACTGATACTTGGAGTTATTTTGGGTTTCAACTATACCTCGACAAGCTTTGCAAGTATCTTCAACCTGATATTTGGATGCTTATTGAAATTTTTATAAGGGCTTGAATTCTGCAAAATTAAATTTTAAAATTGCACCTTACCCAATGAATACCCTGTAAAAAATCAAGATACAACTACGGTAATTTAGAGCTTAGAAATACCAACATTAAAAAACTTCCCAGGAATATCACCTGTGCCGTCCAAGGTATATTTAATTTCAACAATATCATTTGCTTGAAGTAATACGGGCGAATTACCGCTTGTACCCCAAAAATCTGCTGCGGGTAAATCTACATTTCCACTTGTAAGATATGAAACCAGAGCGCCATTAACATATAAGAGAAGGCGATATTTTTTTGGTCCAGTTGGAAGTTTTGTTGTGGACATACCTGCCGTAACCAGATATAACCCCTCTCGTAAAACCTTAATAGATCCGTTTACCGGATTATCACCTACCTCAACAACTTCATAATAATCTGAAGCATTTTGAATTACATTTGTGCTGTTGAGCGGCATAGGTAAAGGTTGTGAAGTCTGTGTGAGGGTTTCATTTTCTTTGTTAAGAATTATGGAAGGTGTTTCATTATAGCTATAGGGCGTCCACGCACCATCTATACGTATATACCAAGTTTTGTTGGAAATATTGTATACAACAGCCCCGTCCAAAACATCTGTTATGTTATCCATCTGTTGTTTGGTAACACGCGGCATAACCAAAGCGGCTTTGTCGCTATCCACCTGTAAGGCACTACCCGCGGCCAATTGAGTTGTATTTATACCTACTCCTTTTTGGGCTAGTAAGGGAATTGTAGTTAGAAATAATAAAAATGCCGTAACGATTCTAAGATGATTCATAACAATTAAATTTTTATGATTCCTATTTTGAAGAAACGGGCATCCAATACCGCACCATTGTTATTTAAAACATATTGTAGGCTAATCCTATCATTAATATCAAATGGGAGCATCATTACACCGCTGGTACCAAACTCATCATCCGTCTGCATCACCACGTTTCCGCGCACTAAATAGCCTATTAAGGCACCATTTTTATAAACCCCGATAATATATTTGTGACTTCCCGTAGGCAAGCTGACAACAGAAAAACCTGCCGTTATTAAATAATTACCTTTCTTTTTAACCTGTACGGTGCCATTTGCAGTTACCGTAAAAAAGTTGGGCTCATTGCTGAGAACTTCGGTTTGTGTAAGGGGAAAGTTGGCATACGTATTTGTTACAGTCTGTACCAAATTATTGTCTAGGTCGTTAGTTTGTGCCCAATCCTTGCTAATAACTATTGAAGGTAGATCTGGTCTTGTAATATTGTTCCAAGTTCCGGATGAAAACATAAATAAGGCGGAAAATGTATTGTTATATACTATGGAACCTTCCAACGGACTGGGAATGGCAATCATTTGCGCATTGGTCATTCTTGGAGGCACCAAAGCACCAACTGTACTGTCAATTTGCAGTGCACTGCCGGGTGCGGGGTTTGTTGTACCAATACCAACCTGGGCTGTTGCCGATGAAAATATAAGCAGAAAAACAAGGAAAATGCCTAAGAAACCGTTCTTGGAGTAGCAGTAGGGAAAATCTTTCATTTGTGGGGAAAATAAAAATTTGTTCCAAAAATAAGATAACTTTTGACAAATACAAGTATTTATTGATAATAATGAGAATATTTAGTATTTATTATACTTAAAATTGCTGAATATTTAAATTTTTGGTTTTATTTCTGAAGCTTTTGATACAGCAAAAGGAAAGACAAACTTTGCTATCACAGAGTCATGAAAGTTTTTACCTACAATTTTGCGAACAATCCAGTTGAATCTGTATAGGTTTTTGAAACAGGAATTAAATTTCCTTTTACCACAACATTCTTAATATTGAACTTATCAATTTTGGTTTTATTTACTACAAAAGCTCGATGCGTTTGTATAAACGTGGCCTGTGGAAGTGTTTCTAATACCTGTTTTATGGTAGAACGACATTTATAGACCTTTTTCCCGGTGTAAACCAAAAGATAATTGCCTTCTGATTCTATATAATCTATTTCATTTATAAAAACCTCAACATTGTATTCATTGTCCTTTAAAAGAATGGTGGGTTGCGTTGTGCTCTTTTTGGATGATTGCTTTATGGCTATTTGAATGGCGGCAACCAAATCTGCGTTTTTAAAAGGTTTGGTTAAATAGGAATATGGCGAAGTGGTTGCTGCCCTATCTATTATTTCTGCCGTATCATAAGCGGTGAGGAAAATAAAAGGCAGCTTATATTTTTCTTGTATTTGCTGCCCAAGGCTAATACCATCCTGTTCCATTTTGCCAAGATTAATATCCAATATTAGCAGATGTATCACTCGACTTTCCAAAATTTTAAAAGTCTCCTCGCTGTTTTTGGCTTCTGCGACATTATAACCATTTTCCGTAAGTGCTTTTTTTGTTACGCGGCGATTTAAAAAATCATCTTCTACCAATAAAATTGTTATGTTATCCATTCTGATTGTTTTTAGAACCAAATGCTTAATTCAAACCCTGCGTTGCCTTTACTTTCAATTTCCCCATTTAATTGGTCTATTAATCCCAAAATAATTTCAAGTCCCAGTCCTTTTTCAGAAGTGTTGTTTATATTGAAGCCATTTCCGTTATCAGCATAATACAATTGTGTTTTTTGTTTGCTTTCATCTTTTGAAATGTTTATAGTAATAATTCCGACAGAACGGTCATTAAAAGCATGTTTTATACTGTTGCTGACCAATTCAACAATAATAAGACCTGTGGGAAGTGCATTTTCAATAGTTATAGTTTCTACGGCGCAACTTATGTTTAGCTGAATTGTCTTTTTGTAGGTATCGTATGATTCTTTTACCAATTCGGCGAGTTCTGTAATGTATCTTTTTAGGTTAATATCATTTACGCTTTCGGAAATGTTCAGCTTTTTATGAAGCAAAGCCATAGAATGAATTCGGTTTTGGTTGCTACGGATTACTTCATCTATATTATTGTAATCTATAGATTCCTTTTGAATTTCTAGGATGCTAATTACGTGCTGCAAATTGTTTTTAACCCTGTGCTGCAGCTCTGATAACAGTACTTGCTTTTGTTCTAGTGTTGTAACTAATTCTGCTAATTGTTTATTGATGGTTTTGTTTTGTGTATTTATCTTTTTGTTTTTAAGAATCAACATTACGGAAGCGCCCGCAATTAAAAGGACTATTATTAATACGAAAATCAATAAGTTATTTTTACTATTTATGGTTACTTCTTTTTTATCGTTCTGAAATTGTTCTTCTAGTTCTTTGGTGTCTGCTACTTCATACCTTTCATATTTTTTGATTTCATCGGCATACGCTATTTTTAAATAGTAGTTTACAGAATCTACCTTTCCCAATTCTTCAAAAATGGTTGCTCTGCTTTTTGGGATATTATATTTTAGATACAAGGATGTATCCTTATAATACATATAGGCCGAATCATTATATTTTAGAGCGCCTTTAATATCGCCGCTATCTAAGGCATTTTTTGCGATGTTATTATATAAAAGACCAATATTTTCTGTGTTGTTCACTTTCTTGTAGTAATCTAAAACTTTAAAAAAATACGATTTGGACAGCGGAAGATTATTTTTTCTTGTACTGCTGTAAAGTGTACCCAAGGTAATATTTCCGTCCTTTAAGTCGCTTTCATTAGGATAAATTGTAGCAAATTCAAGACTTTTTTTTGCATAATATATGGCAGAATCTAGACTTCCTTTAAAACCTTTATCCAGCAATCGTTGGTTTGGTCCTAATGAAACATAGTTTCCATTTAAATCTGCTATATACCTATGTAAAAAGGAATATCGAATGTATATTTTACTATACAAATCTGTAAATTCATAGTCCTCGGCAATTTTACGAGCGGCTTTTATATAATCAAAAGCCAAATAAAAATTGTCCACTTTTTCTTGTTGCAACGCAATTTTAACGTAACTGAAGCAAAGTTTGTGGTATAACTTGTTGGCTTCCGCCTTTTGTGCTACCTCTAAAAATATTCTTAAAGCTTTTTTGTGTTCAAATTGACTATCGAATATGATACCTTGCTGAAGGCGAACATCCAATAGTTTATCCAATACCTCTTCCCTATCCAATTTTACGAAAAATTGATAAAGGCTATCTGCTTTTTTTTCAGCTTTTTCCAGCTGATTGTATTCTATCAGTTTCTTTATTTGTTGAATTTCAGCATCCAAAGAAATATCCTGGCCAAAAGTAAATTGGCAATATATAAGAACGGATAAGAAAGAAATTTGTTTAAGCAGTCTCATTACCTTACTTGTGCTGAATGCGAAATATAAAATTGATGTAATATAATTGAAAAATGGTTGGGAATTTACCATAAAATATAATAGAAAAATGTAACTAAAATGTACGATTTCACTTACAGATAAAAAAAGCGTTTGCGTATTTTTTTATAGCACGCAAACGCTTTAATTTGTTATTTACTGCTCCAAACTACACCAGCATTGGCATTGTAAAGATTAAGAACTCCGTTGTCCTCAAGTATCAATAAAGAACCGACTTTGTCTATACCACCTCTGTAAGTATCTGAACTCCAAACAGGAGCGCCGACGGTATTATAAATACATAAATTACCATCGTCCTGTAAAATAAGTTTTGCTGAATTCTTGCCGTTGGTCATAGCACACCACACAAATTCTTTTTTGTTTTTGTAGATACACATATTTCCATCTGCTTGTAAGATTAGATTGTACTGTCCATTTTTAGAAACAAGTTGCCCATTTACAGCAATTGATTGTGTTACACCCAAAAACTCGTTAGCAGATTGAGTAGTAGCAGACTTTTCCATTTTTATCGGTTCAAATAACCAAGTTGCATCTTGACGATATACAATATCCTTTCTAGCATTTTCAGACGCCTGAGAAACTTTTAGCTGAAAACCTTGATGGCGAAGGAACCATCCCGGAAATGCTACAGATTCAAAGGAAACATACTTTTTTGAAGAACCTTCTTTTTCCTCAGGATTGCGAATTATGAAATGATGTTTGTTACTGTTACCATTTACGGTGGCAATGCGTACGTTTTTGTCATCTCCAACTACCAAGTATGAGTTGGTATCTTTGGCGTTTGTTACCTTAAGGGCAATAATACCTTTAGCTTTGTCTATATCTACTTTTTCAACATCCAATACAGTTCCCGTTTTAGCATTCAAAATTTTTCCAGTTTTTGCGGCACCAGCTTCATTTGGATTAAAACCCATCCAATAATCGCTACCCGTTTCAACTCGTTTTCCATTAATTGAATATGCGTGCAATCTAAAAGTATCCGGTAATGCAACGGAAGTTACTTCAGCCATTGCCACCTCTTCTTCTATGGTAATACGCAAGCCAGATAGATTGTTTCCCGGAGCACATTGATCGTAATGGATTACGACAATTCGATTTTCTTCACCTTTAACAATCCAGTCTTTAAAATCCATAACAAAAGGACCTCTTTGTGATACTTTTATTTGATCTTTAGCCTGTTCGAATTTACCATTTGGATATTTGCTGTTATAAATTGCAATACGGTTAGCATCATCTCCAGCATTGTACGTTACTACAAACGAACTTACATTTACGTTTGAAGGCACAGTTGCAATAAGTTGAAAATAAGTAAAGTCAACTTGTTGTCCGCAAGATTTGACATCAGATTTCTTTACGAAATTTACCCATCCGTTTTTATCATTTTCAATATTTTTCCAGGCTGGATCTTTTTGTGATGGTACTGTGGCGTTATTAAAAGCTTCGGTGCGTTGCGCATCGCTTACGGTTGGAATGTTAAGAACGCCTTCAGAGCCATCATTAACTTGCCAGGAACTCATTGCTGTTTGTGCAATTGAAGTTGCCGAAAAAATGGTAAGCAACAGTAAAAGTGAAATAAATGTAATTTTTTTCATGGTTAAAAATTGTTTGGTGCCTACTCTCATAAAAGTATTTTCGGCTTACTACTTTTTACGGAAAATTTTCTCCTGATTCAAATGTAGCGATAGGGTTATATGCTTTAAAAAAATAGGGATATAAGCGAGATTTATGGGATGAAAATGAGAACAATAATCATAACTATCTTTAAATAAGATAGATACTTAATCTAACAGAATGAATTTCTCCAAAAGCCAAATACCTCACTAAATAAAGCGAGGTATTTGTTTGAAATTCTTGTTTTAAAAAATAAAATTTACCTATCTATTTTTAATTACTACGAATCTTATTAATCTCTTCCTCAATTTCTTTTAGTTGGAGTGAAACCCTTTGGTTGGTAGTAAAATAGTACTGTAAATATTCAATTTGTTTTAATTCAATCTTTATTGAGCGTGGGCTGTAGCGCTTTTTAAAGGCCTCTTTTAATTGCTCCAAAACTTCGTAGGTAGGTTTTGGATCGAAATTTTGTTCCAATAACTTTAGGCTATACCTTGCTTCTGCAATTCCTATAATTGTGGCAACATCCAGATTCGGGTTTTCGTATTTTTCTAATTGAATATTAAAAATTTTAAGATACGGTTCCAAATCTTCCATTCCTTTAAATACGGAAGATTCTTTTAACCTATCATAAACTGTTGCAACAGATTTCGTCTTGTCATTCTTAGCTTTACTGGCATCTTCAATTTCAAATAATTCCAGAAAATGTGAGATAAAGATCATATTGGTTAAAGCATCTAAATAATCGACGCCCATTCTGTTGCCACCTGCTTCTTTCAATGCTTTTTCGTAATAGGTAAAGGCGTTTTTTAAATATTTAATTTTGGCCGTGCGCCCGTTTGTTTCTAACGAAGCGAACTTATGGGCATTCGCAACAATATTAAGCCTATTGGGATTTTCTCCCGCCATTGTAATAAATGTTATGGTGGCAAGTTCATCAGCAACTTTTCTCTTAACTTCTTGAGCTTCCTTATACATATAGGATTTTAGTGTACAAAAATTTTCGAGCGCCACGATACTATAATTGCCAAACGGATATCGCAATAATTCATCATATTTTACAAGTGCTGTATCCCATTTCCCTAATTCATCATAAATTAAAGCTTCTTTTTCCAAAACAAAGGCATCAACCAAATTGGCTCTTAAAGCTCGCTCTAAATAGTAATTTAATTTCTCCAATGTTTTATCGATACTTTGCTTTCGGTCTCGAATGGAGATTAGCAAATTATCTAAATCTGTATGCACTTGCGAGGCGATTACATATTCAAACTCTTCTTCCCTATCCTTTTTTCTACTTTTGAATTTATAATATTGATTGCCATAACATTGATAGGCACCCCACGTATTAGTTCCTTTGTGTTGTGAATAGCAGGCGTATCTTGCCCGTTGTACGGATGTACCAAAGTCGTACCCATCAAACATACTAGTGTAAAAAGTTTCAGAAAATGATTTTGCGGCACCATCATTTACTGCCCATCCAGAAATTATAATCGCTTTTACGCCCATATCAATTAATTGGGTGCCAATATTTGCAGCTAGTTGAAATCTTCCACGACTGTAAGCTTCATCCTTTGCGTTCATAGCGCCCGAATAACAACAATTTATAAATACAAATTCGGGCACGTAACCCAGTTGGTTTATCATCGCAGGATCTATACACATATCATTGCCAATGGCAATGCCAACTTCGTCATTTTTTGGATCGTACAATCCGTGGCCCGCAAAATGAAGCATCTTATACTTTTCTTTGTAAAGTTGCATTATAATGCTGCTCGTAGTACTGTTTATGAGGGCAAAGGTATTGTAATCATTATTTTTTAATTGTTGGTCTACCCATTCTGCTTCCAATTTTGCCGATGGAAGTGCAGGTAAATCTGGATTGTTGTATTGCGGATCACCAATAATTAATACATTGTCATTACCTAAGGAAACACGGCTTAAATCACTGGAATCCTTTGTTACCATTTGCCTAATAAAACTTGAATTTACGGAAACCGGAACTTCATCTGTACTAAAATCATACAACATCTCCCACGGTATATGTGCGGATTGTTTATCAATTTTTATAATAATATTTCCTTGATTTCTGAATACATTTTTAAAGTTATTGGGTATAAGCATTTCAAACAAAGTCTTTGAAAGTGCAGGATCCCAAGATGGATTTTTTGAATGAAGTTCTAACAGATAATCTATTTTATGAAGCCCCACTCCTACCATTTGCTCTTCTATACGCGCCAAACCTATTGAAGAGTAATATTTAAAACCAACAGTTTTCATAACTTCTAAAACTTGTACTGTTTCGTCTTTATTAATTACTACTTCTTTTTTATTTTCCAGTACTGAAGTTATATGCAAATTATACCACCATTTATAGGTGCTATCAGCAATTAATTGTTTTTTCTTAATTCCCGTTCTTCTTGCAATAGTTGGGTCTAGTTGAATATTGATTCTGTTGTCCGCTTTCCGCAAACCACCTATACTATAATAAGCTTGGCTAGCAATAGATTCGTAATAATTTACAATTTCAACTTCTTCAATTGCCGTTAAATCCAAAGTCGATCCTTCATCAAGAATGTATTCGTTAGCTTCGGCAATGCCCAATAAAATACCTTTTAAGGAATCTTCAATTGCTAATTTTCCGTAGCCAATACCAATTAGCATGCACGAAATTCCTTTTGCATATTTCTTGGCATCCGGCAGTGTATAATTATCCCGCATAAACATAGCATACTTTAAAACGCCCATCTTTACGGTTTTGGCTAAGAGAAAGGTGGTAAGCTCATCTGTAGAGCCTAAACCACAAACAATTGCGCCTTTAGGGTTTGTTTTTAAATTGAAGAATACTTCACTTTCCCCAATACTGCCGGGATAATAGCCAATATCTAATCTATCTGACAGACGATTGTCCAAATACTTGTCCAGCGATTTTTCGGCACTCAGAATTAAATCCATATAAAAATGGCCGACCAAAACAGGATATTTTGAATCTTTTAAATCTGCATTTACTACTTGTACCCTGACGTGTTGTGATGTATTTTCCTTTACCTCATTTGTACTAATACCAAAAACGGCGTTAACTACAGCATCTTCATTTATAAGCGGTTCAGAGAATTCGTTTATCTCAGTGATTTTGGCACCTCCTCTACTAACAGGTGGTTGCGTGGCAAGTTTATTTGTTTTTCCATTTTCAAGCAAATCTATAATCCCTTCAAAAAGTGTTGGGTCGTTTGCCAAATCGCCGTGACTTGTATTGCTGAAATATAAGTTTTTGCTTCCCTTTAATTGTTTTGGAATTCCGGTTTCCCAAGTAACGCTTCCGTCTCCTTCACTTGTTGCCAAATAAACTAAATTTTTGGTCTTTGAAAGAAATCTATTTTTGAAGGTATAATCGAACACCGTTTCGTCATCTTTTCCGCAGATATAATACACATTGTTGAAGAAATCTTTTTTATCAGTATTGTCAAGCGTTTTTAGAAAATTTGAAACGTTTGTGTGAAAAGTTTGAAATTTTTGAAGCGAAGCCGAATGGGTTGAAACATCGGGCATATTTTCAACTTTTGCGGCACTTTCAATATCTTTCCAAAACTTGCCTTCCCAAAAATTTCGATTTTTACCATCGTTAACTGGAAGCAATTCTAAAACGCCTGGATATTCCCAAAAAACATCCAGCAATTCTTTTCTGTCATGTTTAAAATCAATGGCTGCAAGTTGTTTAACACGCTTGCTGTGACCTGTAAGTACTTCCATAATTAAATATGAACCTAGCCAAGGTGTGCCCAACATAACATACTTATTGGTGAGGTCACTCTTCATTTTCGCCCACGTATTTGGGTGGTCTATCATACACTGTCTGGCAACCAAACCACCCATAGAATGTGCGATAACGTGAAGATTGCCAACATTGGCACCCAATATTTCTTCAATGCGATTTTTAAGAATTATTGCGGCATCCGTAACTGACTTTCGCCAATCGAATTCCAACGAATAAACATCATATTTTGTAGAAAGATGATCGCCTAGCTTACTGTAAAATTTCTTTACAATTCCCGAAGCTTCCACATTTGTTGCTGTTGGCGAAAGGTGGCTAACAATTGCTCCTTTATTTAAAGCACGCATTTGTATCCATTGGTCTTCTCCAGCAACACCCAATGTTGAACCCATTATTCCGGGAATAAAAATTATAGCATCGCGTTTTAGCTCTTTCGGTTTGTAGGTAATTCCTTCCATGGAAAGCATATCGAGAATTACGCCGCGGTTTGCAGAAGTATAAAGCTGCTTGGTATAAATCTTTGGGGGATCTTCTTTTGTTGCTTTTAAGGCATCCAAAACGGCAAGTGCCGTATTTTTATTTCTGAAATAATTAAAATGATTGGTTTGTTTGTCCTGTGATAAAAAATTGTAGTACCCATCTTTTCGGAGAAAACCGTGGGACATTCTATAGGTATCTACCACGTAATCATTGGCGCCTCGGTAAAAAAGATTTGTCAATATTACTTTTAGCGAATTAAAACTAACCCCGTCAACCTCTGCATCTCCAGAAATATTGTACAATTGGCTTGCAACCGAAGTATCTGCAGAATTCAACATTTTTTGAAAAAGTGATTCAGGCATCATACTGTTAAGACCGGGCAGAATCGCTGGATTTTCCTTTTGGCTTATCAATTCCATTAAAAAGGATTTGACAATATCGTACATTGGATTTCGAATGCCAAATGCCAACGAAACTGCGTTCAGCACTAAATTGAAAAAGTGATCTATCCGTTTAGATAAAATGGTTGTACCACTTGAAGGACAGGCTACTCGTACTATTTTACCAATATAAATACGTTTGGTTTTAAGAATTTCATTGATCTCGTTCATTATTTTGAATGCACCAGAATCATCTTTTTCAACAATGGTAAGTTCATTTTTACTGAAACCAACTAATTGTTGTTCTCTATTATTATAGTCACATTTTGCCAAAATATCAGCAATAAGACCACCACGGGAATGGCTTATTATATCTAAATAACAATTATTGGGACATTTGTTTAGAAAATCTAACGCATTTTGTAATGGGCTTACAGAAAGCGTATAATGCTCCAATGCGAGAATATTATTACCGTATTTCGATATCAATTCGCTCCAACTTCCATTTTCAGTAAGTCCCGTAAATGCATCTGTTACATTGCTTAAAGTACCGTGTAAAAAGAGTAAGTACGTGGCGGAATCTGGTCCGTTTGTAAATGGCAATTTTCTGAAATCTTTATCTAAAGAATATAAATCTGGTTTTGGTTGTACTTTTTGGTCGTAACGAATTCCTAAATTAAGAACTACTGTTTCTGAAATTTCTTCAAGAGGACTAAATACACTCAGCATTTTTAAAACCGCCCTTTTTATAATGCCCCTTTCATTTTCAGCCGAAACTATTTGTACCTCAAAAACATAGTCTTCTTCACTAAAAGAGCGTTTTTCCAATGTTTTTTCATCGTAAATTTCTTGAATATCTTCTGGATGGCCTATCCATTCGGTATTATCGGTAAACTTTAGGGCGACTAAATCATTTTCATCAAAATTTATTTCAATTTCCTCGCTATCGGCTCTTGTTGTTGAAACTTCTACTTGGGTTTTTACCTTAAATTTTGAAATTAAATGTGAAGGAAGTTCAGCTTGCGCGGTGATGTCCAGAACTTTTTTACCGTGAATTTTGGCTTTTTTGGTCATAATATTGGTTGTTTATGAGTACCTGTAACGTTATTTTGGGGAAATGATAACAAGATTCCTACACTTATGAAATGTAGTTTTGGCTTATGTAACTTTTTTGGGGAAGAATGAAGTAATAAAAGTATAAAAAATAATAATATGAATTATAAAACTTCTAATCTGTTTATTTTCAAAACGATATATAAATTTCAATATAATTGAAAATCAATTAAGGCTTTACCAGTTATCAGATAGTATCTTTGTAAAAATCAATTTTACACAGTTATATATTTCTATGCCTTTTAAAAAGTTACATCACGATATTCAAAATAGTTTAGAAAAATTTGAAATAGTTACTCCAACTCCTTTTCAGGCCAAGAGCATTCCTGTAATAAAAAGTGGTGCAAACGTTTATTGTGTGGCACCAAAAGGCAGCGGAAAAACGACTACGCTTATTATTACAACTCTGCAAAAGCTTAATTGTGAAGAAGTGGGAAATGCGCCACGGGCAATTGTTCTTGTTGAAAACAAGGAAAGGGCAATGGAACTTTACGAGAAATTTCTTTTATATACCAAGCATAATTCGCTTCGGGTTTATGTTGGTTATGAAAAGCTTCATTTAGACGTTCAAAAATCTGAAATATTTATGGGAACCGATATACTTATTTCAACCCCAAAATCTTTGAATAAATTGTTTTTGATGAATGGCGTTAGTATTTCGGCTATTAAGATTTTTAGTATAGATGATGCCGAATTTTTAGTTCAAAAATCTTCTTATGAGGCCATTATGTCCATTACGCGAAGTGTGACCAATTGTCAATTTGTATTATTTTCAGAAACAATGCATCCAATGTTGGAAAGGTTCAAAAACTATTTCATGGCGTATTCGAAAGTAATACAAATGTGAAATGGGAGATAGTTGCGCGTATATTTTAATGACGAAATTATCAAATTTGAAATGTTGTTTTAAATTTTCTCAAATAGTTCTATTTTTCAATTAGTATAAATTTTAAAAACAAATTAGCATTGCGATGATTCCAAAACTACATTACATATCTCAAGGAAATTCGGCTACCGAGCAATTGGAGAATATTCAGAAAGCCTGTACTGCCGGTATTGAGTTGGTACAATTGCATTGCAAAGTTACTTCAGAAAAGAAATTTTTAAAATTGGCTGCAGAAGTTCGGGATATCACCAGTCATTTTCAAACTAGATTGATTGTTACCGATAATTACAAAATAGCGAAAGAGATAAAGGCAGATGGTGTTTATTTAGACAAAATTGGCGCCTTCCCTACTTCCATTAGCAAACAGTTATATTCTTGGCAACTAATTGGCGGTTTGGCAAATACCATGCAAGATTGTGAAGCGTTGCTGGACAAACAAGTTAATTATATTGGTCTCGGCCCTTTTAAACATTCTGACTATGTAGAACAAGCTTTACCATCCTTAGGCTTAAACGGCTACACAGCAATTACAGACATTTTAAAAACAGGCACACCCATCATTGGTTTTGGATCCATTACTATTGAAGATGCAAAATCAATATTGGCAACCGGAATTTCAGGAATTGCCGTTGGTGATGCTATCACGAGCGACTTTAATAGTATAAAAATATTTAACGGATTATTGAATGCATCTTCCAACGCAGAGCAACGGTATGGGTTTGAGTAAAGTTTCCTAGATGTTTATCGCGCCGTGTATCTTCAAAATTTATATAAAAAAAAGAGGACGTTTCCGCCCTCTTTAATTTAAAATAAATGTTTAAAATTAGTTACCCTGTGATACCATAGAGTTGTTACCATTTCCTACTTGGTTAACCATACTTGTTTGGCTAGTTCCAGTTTGTAAAACATTATTTGTGTTATTCATTCCATTCTGCATAACATCACTCAAGTTTGTATTGCCCTGTTGACGTTGCGTGTCGCTGTTGCCATCACCTAATTGAGTGCTGGTAAGAACGTTGTCATTCCCTATTTGAGCGAGTGAATTTATATTGTTATCACCTTGTTGCAAAACAGTTCCAGTATTACGGTTGTTGAATTGTGATAGCGTGTTCTTGTTAAAAATACCATCTTGATGAACATTGGCTACGTTATTATTACCGCTTTGTTGCGTCATATTTTGGTTACGATCTTGCTCTTGCAATATATTCACCAAGTTATTGCCACCTGAAGTTTGAATTACATTACTAAAGTTACGATCTCCAATTTGATCGATATTAGTTGTGTTAGAAACATTTCTTTGTCTAACATAACTTGCATTTCTATCGCCAACTTGATTAACATTAACTTTATGGTTGCTACCATCCAATTGCTCTACTCTAGAAATATTTAAATCACCCATTTGAGCAACCATTGACTCATTTGTTGTTCCATTTTGAGTAACTTCATTTCTGTTGGTATCACCCATTTGTGAAACCTCAGAATTATTTGAAGTTCCTGTTTGTGCAACAGTAGAAGTATTACTATTACCTAATTGGCCTAAATCTGAATCGTTTGTATCACCAGTTTGAGAAACTGCTGACGTGTTTCCGTTTCCATCTTGATTTTCAACTGACATGTTGAATGATCCAGATTGAGTTGCTGAAGCTTGATTTAGATTACCATCTTGGGTTTGAGTGGCATCATTCATAGTGCTTGTTCCAAATGAACCGTTTGCTTTTTGGTCAATTGCTGCTATGTTGCCATCACCTGTTTGGGTTTGGTTTGCATCATTTGTATTTCCTTTTTGCAAAACACTAGCATTGTTCAAATCACCTTCCTGCATTTGTAAAGCTTCGTTGTCAAAACTAGAATTTGTAAAGCCGCTATTACGTTGGTCTGCACTAGCAATGTTTCCGTTTCCTAATTGATCTTGAGTTACAATGTTATTGTTTCCACGTTGTCCGTTCATAGCTGTGTTAGAATCGCCATTTTGGGTTTGCAAAACATTGTTATTAGTTCCACCTTGTGAAGAATTGGCTGTGTTTAAATCGCCATTTTGGTCTTGTGTTGCAAGATTGTTGTTTACAGCCAAGCCACCTGTTGGGGCAACTCCTTGTTCTGCAAAAGCAGTATTACCATCACCATCTTGAGTTTGAACAATATCATTTGAAACAGCTCCAGCATATTGGTTACCCGTTGCAGTGTTATCATCACCAACTTGATTTTGGCTAATAAAGTTATCATTTCCACCCAAATTTCCTGGCAATCCAACACCACCACCTTGTAATGCAGTAGCAGTATTATTGTCACCTTCTTGATTTTGAGTAACAATATTATCTCTTCCTCTACTTATAATATCTCCCAAAACTGTATTACGAACAGTACCTTGTGTTGAAGTTGCAGTGTTGCTATCTCCAAGTTGAGTTTGGGTGCTACGGTTATTAACGCCTATTTGATTTGCATTCGCATCGTTACTATTCCCAGTTTGGGTAATATTTGCAGTGTTATTATCAGAATCTGCACCAGCATTGCCCGCAACTCCTTGACTAACGGAAGCTGAGTTCATATCGCCATTTTGATGTACTGAACTACCATTAAAACCACCACTTTGGTAAACATCAGAACTGTTTAGGTTTCCAGCTTGATCAACTAAACTGTTGCTACCAACACCATTTTGATTAACCATAGAACCATTACCATCGCCATTTTGATTCAAAACGCTTACTTCATTATTTCCTGTTCCAGAAATTGCTTGGTTAACTGTTGAAGCGTTGTTGTTTCCATTTTGGTTTACATCACTATTATTGTTGCTTCCTTGTTGAGAAACTCCTGAATTGTTGCCATTTCCAACTTGATCTACAGTGCTTACCTCTGCTACTCCCATTTGAGAAACAGCTGAACCATTTCCATTACCTGACTGTACTACATCAGAATTATTAACTACACCAACTTGTGTTTCAGAAGAGGTGTTAGATGCACCTCTTTGCATAACATTTGCATCATTTGCACTTCCATCTTGGGTTTGTGTTACAACATTGTCAAAACTTGTTCCTGCAAAAGTTCCGTCTTGATTGCTGTTTGCGATGTTATCATCACCGGTCTGCGTTTGCGTAGCGGAATTGTTATTACCTTGCTGGCGTGCATTTACCATGTTTCTATCGCCTGATTGATCTTGGGTTGCGGTAGAATTACTAGTTGTAATTAATTGGTTTGCGATTGCATCATTGTCATCGCCAGTTTGTGTTTGATTAATCGTGTTATCTACAACACCTAAACCACCACCAGAACCTTGTCTTCCGAAAGCGTCGTTACCATCTCCTGTTTGCGTTTGTGATAAAACGTTTCTAGAAGCACCAGTTTGTTGATCCGCGTTTGCTATGTTATCATCACCTACCTGATCTTGGGAAATTAAGTTAAGATTGCCTGCACCAGCAAAACCGCCACCACCACCTTGTGTAGCATTCGCTAAGTTACCATCACCAACTTGATTTTGGTTAATTGTGTTGGTATTACTTTTTGTAGTCTGAAAAAAACCAGGGAAAAGCTCTCTCGAATCGCCCTGTTTTGCGTTGGCTTCATTATTGTCGCCATCTTGGTTTTGGCTAATAGTATTGCTATCACCAACAGTGTTGGCATTGGCAAGATTATTAGCACCAGATTGAACAATAACAGTATTATTGTCGTTTGAATTTGCAGATGAATTACCAAGAATTCCTTGGTTCAAATTTGCATCATTTTGTGTTCCGGTTTGAGTAACCGAAGCACCATTGTTGTTACCTTGCTGAGCAACATCACTAGTGTTTTGTTGTGCGAACGTAATTGCTCCACAGAATAGTGCCGAAGCACATAAAAGAACTTTTCTCATAATGTAATAGAATGTTTAAGTATTAATAAAATTTGAATATATTCCGGTCTTAAGTAGAAATTAGAAGGAACCCCACAGTCCTATCTATCAAAAAATCGATCATACTTGGGTACTTACGTAAAATTTTAAATATTGGTTTTGTGTTTTTTGAAATAAAAAATAACTCATTTATCCTCAGGCAGCTATGCTATTATATTTTAAAAACAAGTATTAATTGCCGTAAAAAAAAATAATATGTATGAATGTTTGGAAGATCATTACTGGTAAAAATTATTTTACTTTGACTCACATAATTATATCATACTAATGTCTAAAATAAACTCAGAAGTCGAGTTAATTTTCAAGAAATTGGAAGCCTTTGTATAATTGAAATAAAGTAGTAAATGGAATAAATGTCCTAATTTTACAAGATTAGAAATGAGAAAAATTAATTAGAATTAAATTATTTATCATTCAAATAAAGGAATAAGATGCCTAATGAAATTCATAACTTAATAGCCGAGCGGTTTATTGATATTCGTTTTTTTCATATTTTCTTATTTCAATAAATCAAATAACCTGATAGTAATCAGTAATTTATAAAATGAATATTACCACTTTAAGTTCTTTTAAAAATAAAAATTTCCGATTGTTCTTTTTTGGTCAATCAATTTCTTTATTGGGTACTTGGATGCAGAAAACCGCCGTAAGCTGGATAATATATTCGCTTACACAATCTAAATTTATGCTTGGTGTATCAGTGTTTGCAACGTTATTTCCTACTGCACTAATTTCGTTATACGGTGGGATTATTGCCGATAGATATAACAGGTATAAAATACTACTAACAACACAATTCCTTTCCTTATTACAAGCTACTTTACTTACACTTGCAATTGTATTGTATAAAGAAAACTCAGTTTGGATAATTATTGGTTTAAGTGCGGTTTTGGGCTTTATAAACGGTTTTGATATGCCCGCACGGCAATCACTTATAAGGGAATTGATAACCGACAAAAACAATTTGCCAAATGCCTTGGCATTAAATTCATCTATGGTTAATTTATCCAAATTAATTGGACCAGCAATTGCTGGTTTTGTTTTGGAAATGTTTGGTGATGAAATTTGTTTTGCATCCAATGCTATAAGCTTTATTCCCGTAATAATTTCGTTGTTATTGATCAAATTACCAAAACCAGCAAAAAGAGCAATAATAGAAAAAAACCTAAAACGAGAGTTTACCGAAGCATTCGATTATATAAAGTCAACTCCGTCCATTCGTACCGTCATTATTTTTGTAGGGACTATGAGTTTGTTGGTTTTGCCATTTACAACATTAACACCCGTTTTTGCGAAAGATATTTTTAATGGTTCTGCCACCACATTGGGTGTTATTGATGGAGTTATTGGTTTAGGCGCCTTTATAAGTGCTTTGTTTTTGGCATCTCTAAAACAAGGCACAGATTTAAACAAGATATTAGCTGTTAATACTATTGTATTTGCCATTGGCCTTATGTTATTTTCACAAACCTCCCTCTATCCACTTGCTTTAGTGTTCGTTGCTATTGGTGCTTTTGGGATGATGCCCGTTCGAACATTAAGCAATACCATAATTCAAATTAACGTTCCCAATCATTTTCACGGGCGGGTTATTAGTATTTATCTAATGGTCTTAACTTCTATGTTACCAATTGGCAGCTTATTGGTAAGTGTTCTTTCACAATATATTGGAGCAAAGAATACAGTATTTTGTCAGGGAATTATCGCCTTACTAATTGCAATTTTCTACGGCCGTTATGTGAAAAAAGAGAAATTGAAAAAAGAGGAAAAAGTGCTTTTAGATCAAATACGCGAAGAAGTATTGATTCAAGCTTGAATGTAAATTCATAATTTTATATTGCTGTATTTTCAAAATAGAAATAATTACAATAAAATTCATTTCACATTTTTTAAATTTGAAGCAAGTTTTAAAAGAACATTGCAATCTTTAAAACCAAAAAAATGATTTATAGACTTATACTTTTCTTAGTTTTAAATTTTGCCACCATTGGCGCCGGTAGTCTGTTGGCTGGCAAAGGACCAAGATCGGATTGGTATGGAAATCTTACAAAAGCACCGTGGACGCCACCAGGATGGGTTTTTGGTGTTTCGTGGACAATTATAATGATTTGTTTCAGTATTTATTTATCCTTTTTATGGCCTGTTTTCGATAATAAGAAATTACTTATTGGTGTTCTTATTTTGCATTACATTTTGAATCTATCTTGGAATCCTGTTTTCTTTTATTACCATCAACTAAAACCCGGACTTTTTATAATTTCGGCACTTACATGTTTAATTGGATTTTATATTTGGCTTTTTTGGCCTGAAATGCAGTTTAAATCTATATTGCTAGCTCCATATTTTATTTGGTTGGTAATCGCAACTTCTTTAAATGCATTTATTCTTGCAAAAAATTAGTTATATTTTTTAAAGAATATAGATTCTAACTTTTTTCTTTTTAAGTCTACTATTATTAAGATCTGTTACCAATTTATTGGCCAAATGTCTCGGAACAGCAACAAAAGCGCAGTCTTGTTTTAATTCTATATTACCTAATTGTTCGCTTGTTATGTTTCCCTGTTTTATAAAAAGGCCAGCAATATCTCCTTTTGAGATTTTGTCCTTTCTACCGCCGGAAATAAACAGTGTTTCCCAAGTTTCAGCATCTTTGGTCTTTGTTTGGGGAATATCAAAGACTTCAGTAATTTCAATAAATTCTGGTAAGCGTTGGTCTTTCCATTTAAGAATATAAGCTGTTCCTTTTTCGTTAACCCTTGCTGTTCTTCCGTTTCTATGGGTAAATTCAACTTCAGAATGTGGCAATTCGTAATGGATTATAAATTTTAGCTCCGGAATATCAATTCCTCTAGCCGCAAGGTCTGTGGAAACCAAAATCTGACTTGTTCCATTTCTGAACTTTATTAAAGCCCGCTCTCTATCTTTCTGCTCCATTCCGCCGGAAAAATTGGTGTGGCTTATGTTATTTTCAAATAGAAAATCGCTTACCATTTCTATACTATCCCTAAAATTGCAGAAGATAATTCCGGGTTCATTTCCTATGTATTTAAGAAGTTTTAATAAAGTACCCAACTTGTTTTTGTCTGGAGAAATAATAGTTTCAATCGCCAGTTTCTCATCAACTTTATCTGAAAGGAAATCCAAGACAGTTGGATTATCTAATTTAACGAATTTTGGAATTGCAACTCCTTGTGTGGCAGACGTTAATATTCGTTTATTTATAGCAGGTAATGAAGTTACTATTTCACTCATTTCAGCTTCAAAACCTATCTCCAAACTCTTGTCATATTCATCTAAAACAAGCGTTTTTATGCTATCTTTTGAAAATCGATTATCATCAAAATGATCTAAAATTCTACCTGGCGTGCCTACTAAAATTGCAGGAATATGTTTTAATTCAATCTTGTCTTTACTTTTTGATCTTCCACCATAAACGGCATTTACCTTAAATCCAGAACCCATATCCCGTATTACTTGTTCAATCTGTATGGCAAGTTCGCGTGTTGGCACTACAATTAATGCTTGTACTTCTTCAATATTAGCATCTAAACTTTTAATAATCGGCAACAAAAAAGCCACCGTTTTTCCTGTTCCGGTTGCAGATAATAATATTGTGTTCTTCGATTTTTCAATTACGGGAATTGCTTGTTGCTGCATTTCATTCAAATCTGAAATGCCCAACTTTGCCAAAATTTCCTGTTGGCTCTTTATCTCGTTTGCCATTATTTCTTCTTCTTTTTCTTTTTATTGGTTATAACTGCTTCTTCTTTTGGAGCAACAACGGCGGTTTGCGCTAATTGGTAAGCAAGTATTTTATCAACCAATTCGTCTTTTGTTAAATGATGAAATACGGTGTTTATTTTTTCTTTGAATTCAGCTGAAATTGTTTTATTTGGCTTTGTTTTAAAAATTTTCTTCGCCCATAACAACGTGTTGCTTTCTTCCGTGCTTTCAGCATTTGGCTTTTTCATTTCGGTAAAAACAATGCCGAGCTCTTCTTGAAATTCCGGGATTTCAAAAACTTCCTCTTGCTGCAAAATGGTTATTGAAAGTCCTTTTGCTCCTGCCCTAGCCGTTCTTCCGCTTCGGTGCACGTAGGTTTCATACGTATCGGGTAAATGGTAATTTATTACGTAACTTATTTCTTTTACGTCCAAACCGCGAGCTGCAAGATCTGTTGCTACCAAAATATCAATATTTCCTTCTCTAAATTGTCCCATAATCCTGTCTCGAATGGGTTGGCTTAAGCTACCATGAAGCGCGCCTGAAGAAAATTTATTAATCGCCAAATTCTTTGCCAATTTATTTACAGCTGCTTTTGTTTTACAGAAAATTATTCCGCGTTCTCCTTCTTTTGAACTTAAAAAATGCATTAAAACCTCTAGCTTTTCAATAGGTTCAACTACCATAAATTGATGTTCTATACCTTGATTTCCCATCGTTTCCATATCTGCTTCAATATGTAAAACGTGTTTGCTCATATAATTTTGAACCAATTGTTTTATGGTTCCCGGCATTGTTGCGGTAAATAAAAGCGTTCGCCTTTTCTTCGGTATTTCTGCAATAATTAAATCTAAATCTGTTTTTAAAGCTGTTACCATTTCATCCGCTTCATCCAAAACCAACGTTATAACATGTTGAAGATTAATAGCTTTTCTGGTTATTAAATCTACCAAACGCCCAGGCGTAGCGACAATAATATGTATAGTTTCTTTTAAATTTTCAATCTGCGGTTTTATTGGAATACCGCCACAAAGAGATAATATTTCAATTTCTGGATTGTTTAAAGCGAATGATTTTAGATTATTTTCAATCTGCTGGCCTAATTCTCGCGTTGGTGCCAATATTACAACTTGAATATTTGTATTAGAAATATCAATTAATTGAAGTAACGGCAATCCGAAAGCTACTGTTTTTCCGGTTCCGGTTTTTGCCAAAGCAACTAAATCATTGGTTTCAGAAAGTATTAATGGAATTGTTTTCTGTTGAATATCGGTTGGCGTAGAAATTTGTAAGGTTTCTAAGGTTTTTTGAAATGAAGCGTTAATTCCTAATTGCGGAAACGTATTGGGCATATAAGTAGTTTTTGGTAAAGATAGATAGGCTTTGTGTGGAAAGGCGTACTTGAAGATGTATTTAAACAGAATTTTTTAAAAGTGAAAATTTAAAAGATTGCGCTTAAAAGAAGTTCACCACGCACGCAGAAATATTATTTTATAATTCGTGCATCCGTGGTGAAAAATTTGAACTGACTTTTTAAAAGTAGATTTGCTAAACTTCTTCAGCTATTCTTTTTGATTTTCTATATAATAAGCTTGGGTAGATGTTGCGTTTTGCAAAACGGTTTACGCTTCCGCTGTTAATCATTTTTATGAACATTGGTTTTGTAACGCCAAAAAATTCATATGTATTACCATCTAAATACGTAATTTCTAAAACCAATCCTTTATGTTGGTAATCTTCTATTCCAGCATTGGTAACGGTTTCTGTGAATTCTTCAAGATTTGCAGCCTTCGTTTCAGGTGCTATACTTACCAAAAAATGATAGCCGTCAATAATCTTCCGACTGTTTATTTCTGCTTCTTCTTTACGATCGTCATCATCTTGAAATTTATCTGGATGCCACTCTTTAACTAAATTACGGTAAGCAGTTTTAATGGCTTTAAGCTCAATTTGCTTTTCAACCCCAAAGAGTTTTTTGTATTCGTTAATACGTTTCATTTTATAGCTTTTTTGAAGGCGCGAATGTACTCTTTAATCTGTTGCGAATTACAACTTTAACGATTTAAATTTGATGAAACTAATACTGAAGATTTTAAAACTGAAAATAAATAAAAGGCTGAAAATCTGCCGAAAACGCCTGAAAACAAAAAACCCCAACAAACATTGAAATAATAATTTTAATGGCAATTGGACTTTTTGAATAAACATTTTCAATAGATTGCTTAGATTTTTCGGGAAGCCAATGCGTAATATAACCAATTAACATAACCCAAAAAACCAATTGATAATGCAACAAAATGTCCCAAGCGTGCGTCCAATCCATATTATATAGTACTTGTAAAAACCATTTTTCAATATGCTCCATACTTTCTCCCCTAAAATAAATTCGGGTGAATGTTACAAAAGCAAAGGTTATAGCAATTTTCCAAGCGTGCGCAAGCCATCCTGTTTTGTTCTCATATGGACTAATTCTTCTCCAAAATTTGTAAACTACAATTCCCAAACCGTTTAAACCGCCCCAAATAACAAATTTCCACGAAGCGCCGTGCCATAAACCGCCAATAAGCATCGTTAGCATTAAATTGATGTTTGTATTTACGCTGCGTTTTACGGCTGTTGAAAAGAACGTGAGAATAGTTATTATAAGAATTATTGCGGAAACAATTGCAAATACAAGCCAATCCCGAAAAGCGAGAACAACTCCCGCCAACATAATAGCAAGAATTATGTAAGAAGCAACGCTGCCTTTACGATTACCGCCTAACGGAATATATAAATAATCACGTAACCAAGTGGAAAGTGAAATATGCCATCGTTTCCAGTAATCTCCAGCGTTTGTGGCTTTGTAGGGTGCATTAAAGTTAATCGGTAATTTAAAACCCATTAACAAGGCAAGACCAATGGCAATATCTGTATAGCCAGAAAAATCGCCATAAATTTGAAGGGAATAACCAATCATTGCCATTACGTTTGCGAAACCTGAAAACATTTCAGGCGCATCAAAAACGCGATCTAAAAAGTGC
Source organism: Aequorivita sp. (assembly GCA_965219125.1). Lineage (GTDB taxonomy): Bacteria > Bacteroidota > Bacteroidia > Flavobacteriales > Flavobacteriaceae > JBBSOK01. The sequence continues at coordinate 429,815 of CBDCMO010000002.1, read as the reverse complement.
ATTGCAATAAAATCCGCAAATATCATTTTTTTGATAAGTCCCTTCAAAATTAGAAACGTACCTGCGTTAAAATCATCTTTGGTAATAGTTGTTGGCTGAGAAATTTGCGGTACAAAACTTTCGGCTCTTACAATTGGTCCTGCCACCAATTGTGGGAAAAAGCTTACGAAAAAACCAAAATCCAGAATAGAATCTAATGGCTTCAACTTTTTTCGATACACATCAACACTATAACTTATAGTTTGAAAAGTGTAAAAAGAAATTCCAACGGGAAGAATGATTTTATCCAACGTAAAATAACTCTGCTGGCTAAAACTATTTCCCCAATATCCTAACCAATTCATTACTTCATATTTAGTATGAAATAAGGCGTTAAAAGAATCCGTAAAGAAATAAGCATACTTAAAATAGCATAAAACCGAAAGGTTTACAATTACGCTAACGGTTACTAAAAACAGCCGTTTGTTTTGGCTATTACTTTTAAAAATTCCCTTGCCAATAAAATAATCCAACAGCGTACTGAAAATTAAAATACCAACAAAAAGACCGCTGGTCTTGTAATAAAAGAATAGGGAAACTAGAAATAAATATGAATTTCTAATCGGGATTTTCTTGTAAAAAAGCGCAAAGAAAAAATATACAACGGCAAAGAAAATCCAAAAATTGGCTTGTGTAAAAATTAGCGGATAGTTCTCGGTGAACTTAAATATATCAACTAATCTATTCATTTTAATTTGAGGCAGTTTTAAAATGGTTCAATAATATATCAGCATCTTTTCCAGTGCATTTTGCCCAAGAATCAACTATTGCTTTCAACAATAAATCTGCTTTTATGCTGTACCCTAAATATGTGAAATGGATTCTATCTTTGGGCATCAATTTATTTTTATACCATTTATTTGAAGAGCCCAAACCGCCCATAACGGCATATAAATCCCAACATGCCATTTTATATTTTTCGGTAAGTTCCAGCATTATGCGTTCTTGGACTTCGGTATTTTTGTTAGGATATTTTTTACGGTAATAATCATCATTTGGTACGGTAAGCAAAATGGCGCAATTAGGATTTACACGCAAAATCATTTCTATAAAAGCTTCATAATTTGCTTTAAATTCTTCTTCCTTGAAATCAGATTGTGGCATGTAGGCATCATTTGTTCCTATTGAAATAATAAAAAGATCGGGTCTGTAAATGGCAAGTTGCTCTTCAAAATAAACACTCCGATTATAGGAACCAAAACTCGCTCCGTTTACGCCGATGCTGGTATATTCAATACCTGAGTTATCATTCATAAATTCCAAACCCATCATTACGAATTCAGGATTTTGAAGGGTTGTATCTTTTATATGAATAGCCATTTCAACCTCTTCAACGCTTTTATTGAAGCGAAATTCACGATACATTTTTTTTAAATTAATAGTATCTGAAAACACCAACGTACTATCCAAAAATTTTAGGCTGTAATCGTCCTTTTCAGTATTATAAAAAACACGAAGCTTATCAAAACTATACGGTTTATTTGTGTGGGTTTTATAATTAGCTTTAATTGAAATGGTATCCGAGCAATCGCGAAAAGCAGCAGAAACGCCAGCTAATCCCCAAGCAATACTATCTTTTAAAACTGAATTTCGATACCCTTGCCATTTAGATTTATTTCCTTCAACCCTATAATTTGAAGGATTATTTGTATGTGCCAATTGAAATGGAAATACAAATCCCCTTTGGCCTTGCGAAACGGAATTCATATTTTGAAAATATGTGCGCAATTTATTCGAATAAATATCCGCCTGAATATGCGATCCTCCTATATGAAAAATGTGTAGATCTTCACGCTTCCCTTCGTAAATACTATCCAACTTGCCGAAGAAATGATTGAAATTTGGAGAATTTTCTGCACCTATTAAAACGTTAGATTCTGTATGAATCAAATCTTTATATTTTGGCAACAGACTATTCAAAACGTATTCTTGCGAACTGGCATTAATGGAAAGAAAAAATGTAAAAAGTAAAATTAAAAATCTCATTTAGTATTTGTTAAATCCATGTGCAATGCTGTAAAAAATAATTCTGATATTATCTGTGTTCCCGAAGCCGTAAAATGTGTGTAATCGCTGCCCGCCAATTTTTGATCTACCCAAAAAGACATTGAATTTTCGCCACCCATTGCGGTAAACATACTCCAATAAGCCATATTATTTTCCAAACAACTTTCCTTTAATTGTGCATCAAGATAAGGCAATAAGGCGTAACTTTTTAGTTCTCCATTTATGGTGGTTGTCATATCCGTTGGGCCAACAAAAATAATAGAAGCTTCTGGTGCTTTTCGGCGTACCCAATTTATTTGACTTTTTAAGTAACCCGTATAATTGGTAACCGCCAAAGAATCTTTTAAATAGGGAACGGTATTTCCTCCGTATTGAAAAATAATTACTTTTGGCTGCAATTGTTGATACATACTACCAAAACTTGCACTATTTAAACTTGCAAACACAGTACCTGAACTGCCGCGCATTGCTACATTATCCAAATTAATGCCACCGGTACCGTCCAAGGTTATACCATAAAAATCTGGGCTAATGGTAGCTTCCAATTCAATTTTTAAATTTGAAGGTGTTGAAGCAACATCAATTTTATAACAATGATAGGTGCCATCATTTATTAAAAGATCTTCTTTTATTAAAGCTCCGTCATTATAAACCTTTATAGTTGTTGGTTCTGTAACGTTTCCGTAATGAAGTCCAATTGAATTAAATGATTTCAATTTTGAATATGATTTTGAAGAAGGGCTAACATTTATTGTAGCAACAACAGGCTGAAGTTCTAAAAGAGCCAAGCTATCAATAACTGCATCATAAATTGGTGTGAAGCGCGAAACGGAAAGATAAGCACCATAATTTTTGTTTGTAAATTTTGGTTTACTTGGGTCGAATGAAGCATAACGCTCCCAATTTTCAGAAGGCGTAACAACAGCGCTAACTTGTTGATATTCTTGTTTTATTGGAATAAATCCCGGACCGTTTCCGCCATAAAGTGTTTGCAATCTATTACGCAAATAGGCTGAAATACGATCTCCTTCCAATTGCGAATCGCCGTAATGAATAATTCTGCAATTTGGAGATTGTAGTTGGTTTCTTAACTTTTCAAGAAATTCATATTTGTTCCCAGGATAGTGAAGCCGTTCGATTTTTGAACTGTCAATTTTTGTAAAATCGGGAATTTCGGCTTTATCGTCTTTAACTACTGCCTCAATATTTTCTACAATTCCCTTTAAAGATTGTTTTTTGTCTTTTGAATTAGTTCCGTCCTTAAAAAAAGTTTCGACAGTTGGATATTTAACTAGTTTATTCAAAACTGAAAAACCATCTTGCCGTTTTCCATCAGCTAATTTATGCTCGCTGCTAACAAATGTCAAACCCAGCAATACCAATAAAGCGATGAAAATATATACACTTATTTTTAGGGGATGCATGGTTTTAAAAGCCTGAATTTATTTTAAATCTGCAAAATTAATATTTTTATAATGAAATCGTTGAAACGAAAATGTATATTGCCGAAAATAAAATATTCTGAATTTTTTAGAATTATATTTAAACTATAATTAAATGGATTTTACTAACCCATTAGTATATGGCGTTCCTTGCTTTTTAGGATTTATAGCTATTGAACTAACGTACAGCAAGGCTTTTGATGACAAAAAGTTATATAAATGGAAAGATTTAATTTCCAGCCTTTCACTTGGCGTTGGCTCCGTAATTCTTGGCGCGCTTATAAAAACAGCAACCGTAATTTTAGTTTTTAATTTTGCGTATGATATTTTTAATCCGGAAGTAAATGGCATGCGCACCAATATTTTAGGGTATGAATCTTTTGGTTACGCCTGGTATATTTGGCTACTTTGTATGCTTTTGGATGATTACACATATTATTGGTTTCATAGGCAAAACCATATGATTCGTTTTTTATGGGCGGCACACATTGTACATCATTCTTCAGACAATTTTAATTTTGGAACAGCGGTTCGCAATGGTTGGTTTACTATTTTTTATAAGCCTTTTTTTTATGTGTGGATTGTTATAATAGGTTTTCCACCAGAAATGTTGGTTGTTTGCTTGGGTATTGAAGCACTATGGCAGTTTCAACTGCATACTACCTACATCAAAAAAATGGGTTTTATTGAAAAGTTTTTAAATACCCACACAATGCACCAAGTTCATCACGCACGGAATATTGAATATATGGACAAAAATCACGGCGGAATTTTGAATGTCTTCGATAGGATTTTCGGAACCTGGAAAGAATTGGATGAAGATATAGATATTGAGTACGGCGTTTCAAAACCGCCAAATTCTTTTAATATATTTGTTATTCTAACGCATGAATATAAAAATATTTGGGAGGATATGGCGAAATCTCCTAATTGGTTTCACAAGTTCATGTACGTGTTTGGAGCGCCTGGTTGGAGCCACGATGGCAGCACACTTACAATTAGACAGATTAGAAAAGAAATGGCAAAAACATCTTAAGAATCTGTTTTTTAATAATGTCAATTCTTAAAATAGCACTTTTTTCTATTTTGAATTTTGTTGTAATAATTTGCATGAATTCAAATCAATAGCAAATTCGTAGATTACAAATTCGAGCATTTTGAGTATATTTAAAATCTAAATTCAAAGAAAATGGCTCAATTACGAAAAGAAGATATTGCCCAAGAGGTTTTTGATCTCTATGATGACTACGCACACAATATTATAAACCGAAGTGTCTTCATTGAAAAACTTTCCATATTTGCCGTTGGCGCAATCACGTTACCCTCGCTTTTAAGTTTTATAAGTCCAGATTATGTAAGCACAAATCTTATAGATCCAACAGATCCTAAATTAAATAGTGTTTATATAACATACGATTCCCCAAAAGGAGGAGGCAAAATCAAAGGTTTGCTATCAATTCCCTCTGAAGATAACCACAAATTACCAGGTGTTTTGGTTGTACACGAAAATCGTGGCTTAAATCCATATATTGAAGATGTTGCAAGACGTACCGCACTCGCTGGCTTTATAAGTTTAGCTCCAGATGCTCTGACTCCGTTAGGTGGCTATCCCGGTAATGATGATGAGGGAAGGGAAATGCAAAGTAAACGCGACCCCCTTAAAATGCTTGAAGATTTTATTGCGGGTTATGAATATTTGAAAAACCATCCAAAATGTAATGGAAAGGTTGGTGTAGTTGGATTTTGCTTTGGAGGTTGGATCGCAAATAGGATGGCTGTACAATTACAAGGTCTTGGCGCAGCCGTTCCTTTTTATGGCAAACAACCGGAAGATGACCAAGCTGCTGAAATAAAGTCTCCACTTTTAATACAATACGCAAGTCTGGATACGCGCGTTAATGAAGGTTGGCCAGCTTACGAAAAAATTTTAAAAGCCAATAACATTAGATATGAAGTTCATTTTTACGAAGGTGTAAACCACGGATTTCATAATAATACCACGCCACGATATGATAAAAACGCAGCAACACTGGCTTGGGAACGCACAATTGCATTTTTTAAGAAAAATTTGGTTTAAGTAATTTTATCAGTTGCTTTTTACACCTACTTTTTGATCTATTAAGCCTAATATGTAAGCGGAATGGTTCAAAAAAATCCAAAACCGCTTGGAGCAATTTCTCCAAACGGTTTTTAAATTATATAGTAATACTACCGCTTCCTATAAAATTTATTCACAGCCTTTGGCAATCTACATCGACCTAGTATAATGGACATCTTTTTAAGAAGTAATGTCATGATAAAACTTACAGTCGCCCCAACCAATCCCAATATTCAAGTAGTTAGTATATGCTCCACTCCTATGTTTGGCAGGGTAGATTCCAGTGTTCCACCTGCCGTCCCTATTAATATAGGAGCTTCCCTTAATGTTTATCATGTTCTTTATAATTAAGTATTTCATCAACATCACTTACTACTGCCTGGCTTACAATAGTTGCAACGCCTCCAATCACAGTGACATAGGTTGCAATTGTTATAAAAAGTGTCGGTAGTGCCACAGGAGCGGTAAGAATCGCGCCACCAATGGCAACAAGGGTCAAACCTATATTTCTTAATATCTTAAAAAATGTGGGTGTCGGTTTTTTGAATCTGTCTATTATATTCATCTCGATTTGATTGTATGTTTATTGTTAGTTTTTCGTCCCCTTCTCTAGCTTTTAGGTAAATGCATACCAATTTTTCCAAAGCAATCCGAGATGTAACACCTTTTCCTATCCCTGTTAACTGAATAACGGGCGCTATACAGCCCTGCAATTCTTTTGAAGCGTCGTTTGCGGGATGAATTAGGATCAAACTTCTTGCATTTACGTTTTGCAAAATGAGAAGAAAATCTGGCAGACTGCATTGGGGGAAGCGATGGCGAAAAGATTGCGGATTTTTATAATACAATCTTATTAAATTTGGGCAACGTAAAATTAGCGTTGCAGGAAACATATTCAAAAATGGAACTATCCTTAGCTTTTAAATACCGTAAAGATTGGGAAGAAAAGCGAAAATCTGATTTTCCGGTACTCGAAATGTTGGGCGACAATTATGCCTCTATCGGTCAGTTAATTTCGGAAGGAATTTTGGAAAGTGCAAAGCAAGTTAATGGTAATCCCGTTTTGGAAGGTTCGCAGTTAAATGATAGTGAGATAAAAGATCACGTAATTATTTCTACCGTTCATTCTGCGAAAGGTCTGGAAGCAGATGTTTGTTATGTTTTAAATGTGTCGCCCAAAGTTTATCCAAGTGCATGGAATCTGGACAGTGATGAAAGTATTGAAGAAGACAGGCGTGTTTTGTATGTTGCCTTAACAAGGGCAAAAAACGAATTGTATATAACACGTGATACAAACTCAATAAGTACGGTTAATAGTAAGGATAATGTGAGTGGAAATTCAAAATACTTTTTCGAGGAATTACCAAGTTTGTTAATTGAACAAAGTGTGAATCCATATTCTTTAATAAAACCTAGAGATATTGATACGCCAAATACGCTAGATCTTTCTTTGGGAATGGATTTCTCTTAGATTTCAATGATTTCTATTTTTAAATCAATTTGTAATTTCTATATAAAATCCTTATTCTACCACTAATTTTAAGGTTTGCGAGCTGTTTTCCGCCTCGCATTTTACGATATAAATACCTGCGGAAAGCAAATGGATGTCAATCGATTTATGATTGGATTTTAAAACAGATTGACCTCTAATATTGAATATTTCTGTTTTTAAAGAATCAAGCTTTGTTTCTAAATTTAAAACTTCACTGGCAGGATTTGGATATATTGCAATCGAAGCTTTGTTGTAAATCGAATTTTCATCAATTGAAAGTGTCTCGTCAGTAATATTAATTTGGTAGCCGTAAGTTTGGAAATTTGCTTGATCATCGTCCAAGCGATCCGGTACGGATGCCACAATAAAATCCACTTCATAGTCATCCGCAGTCAAATTGATTGTAATTTCGCCCTGGGTAGCCGAAGCCATTGGAACATCATAAAAGTTTACTGCCTGGCCAAATTTTTTAACCAATATTTTGCCTCTGAAATTTGAAGCATCTGAATACGAGCCAGTCGGATTTCCGTTAATCGTAAAGGTATAACTTCCATTTCTGGAATTTAATAACTTGTAGGTATTAAAAGACCATCCAGTTGTAACTTCATCTACATTTGGGCTGTACCATCCATCGGTACCTCCATTGTTCAATTCCAGAACAAATTCGTGAATATCGGTTGGGTCTGAATACGTATTAAAATTATCTAAAGCATTGCCTAACTGACTTTCAGGTACGAAGTTATAATCATTGTGCAACATAGCGGCAAAGTCAACAAAATAACTTCTCATAGGTTCCATCCCAATTTGTTCTGCAATATATTCTTGAGGTAAAAGGTCTGTTCCACTATAATAGCCTTCCGTTAGAATATTTACAGGAACATTTTTTTCTTCTACCCAATAATACAACAGAATATTCATAGCATACTGGTGCGTTTCTCTCTGCCAATTCATTGGATAGTTTGATTCACCTAAATTTGTCCAACTTAACCAGATTGGTACCTGCGGCAAATTCCTCAAAATATAAACATCATCCCAGCTACTTTCAGGATATCGCGTCATAGCATAAAAAGAGGCGGAAGCTTCCGTGTACCACTGGCTACTTCCTGAATATTCATAACCGGGCGAATTGCTGTCATATTGCATTACGTGAAAAATTTCATGTGCCGCAGTTGCAAAGTCGCCAACGGCAGTGCCTCTGCCTGTAGACCAATAAGGTCCTTGAAATTGTGTATTATAATTCTCGGTACCCACGCCATTTCCACCTACAAATTGTGACAGATAATCGTCGGGGCCAGAAATGTGAATGTAAACGTTAACGTAAGCGCCAGCTTGGGAATTTGGTGGAAAATTCATATTCAAATCTGTATTGCACTCATCGGCATAACTATTTAGCCTGTCGAGGATACTTGATGCTTCAGCTAGTGGATAATCCGTGTCCCACCACAACAAAAACCTTCCCTGTGCCAAAGTGTCGCATTCGGTTAAATTTCCAAAATCTGAATGGATTTCGTAGTTCTGGGCACTGGTTTTATCACAAAAAAATAATAGCGAGAATACTACCAATACTAAAAATTTCACCCTAATAAACATAGAATTTATAAGTATATTTTATTATTAAATCGAACGCAAAAAAGATAGTACGTATCAAATATAAATTAAATTTGTACACTGAACAAGCAGCGTTTAACTTGTACTATACAATTGTGAGTTTTCCATTATACATATGTATGTAAGATGTTAGAATTTAAAAAATACGTTAAATATTCATAATATGTTTCAACTTGAATAGTATTAAAGATAGCCTTTTAAAATTTGCCTTAGAACGCGGTCTCGAAAAAACTTTCTGCCCATCAGAAATTGCACGTAAACTATTTCCAAAAAACTGGCAAGATAAAATGGAAGAAATAAGAAATATCGCAGATAATTTGGTTTTGGAAAATAAACTGCTGGTTATGCAAAAAGGCGAAATTAAAGATAAGTTACCTTCAAAATTAAAAGGTCCGATTAGGTTACGATTAAAGGAATAGAAATAAGTTAATTCTAATAAAAAAGCTGTGTTTTAAAGATTTCTATTTGTTAAAGTATGAACATCCAATATCCGTTGCGTCTCCTTTTTCGTTACATCATCTTTACGCTTTCCGTATAGTTCTTTTAAAGCACGAGCTCTTGTAATCTTCATATCTATAATGGGATTTGGATAGGTTTTTCCCACTTTAAAATTGTACATTTCTTCTTCCATGGGAGTAATAAGCCAAGGCTCAATTGCTAAATTGGGTGGTAACGCCGCCAATTCTGGAATATATTTTTTAATGAAAACTGCTTCTGAATCATGTTCTGCGGCATTTTTTGTAGGATTGTAAATGCGAATTGTATTTGTCGCCGTAAAACCAGCCTGCATCTGAAATTGTGCATAATGTATTCCTGGCTCAAAATCTAAAAATTGTCTCGCAAGCCAAGGGGCGCCAACGGTATAATGCTGAAATAAATGATGCACAAGAAATGAAACCGTCATCGATCTCATTCTAAAATTTAAATAACCTGTTTCTATAACTGAACGAATACTTGCGTCCACCAAAGGAAAACCAGTTTGGCCAGTTTTCCAAGCCTCAACAAAATTTTCATTTAGGGGTTGCTCTAAATCCAAATAACCTTTATTAAACGCCTCAAATTCGATGCGCGGTTCCATTTCAAATTTTTGGATAAAATGTGCTTGCCAGCGCAACCGGGACATAAATGCAGATAGTTGCTTTTTGTAACTACTTGCATTTTTCAAGTTAACTGCACGCTGATATACGTCTCGAATTGAAATACAACCCCACGCAAAATATGGCGACAGACGGCTACAGCCATAACGTGACAATTCTGGTTTTGAAATATATGCCGAATAAAATTCTAACCGCTTTTCAAAAAATGAATCTTCCCAAATTTTACCTTCCGTCCTTCCCCCTTTTTGCATAGTATGGTCAACTTCAGGAAAATTGAATCTTAAACATTTTAATGCTTCTGAAAGTTCTTCTGGAATAATAAATTCAACTTTTGAAAAATCAGGTTTTATTAGCGGTTCTGCCATATAACCGTACCAAAGTTTTCGCCAAGTATCCCTATTTTTTAATCCACGAAAAACCCCATTATTTTGATATTCCTGCCAAATTATTGTATTGTCAAAACAATATTTTGCAATCGCAATATCCCTGTCAAATGTAATTTTAAGCCCCGTTTCTTCAGTTGAAAAAACTTGCTCTACAGAAAATAACCTTCTTAGTATCTCAAAAGTTTCCAATACTTCATTCCGAAAGATTATAATTTCAGTATTATGACTTTTCAATCTTACATTTAAATCTGCAATACTTTCAAAAATAAAACGCCAATGTCTTTCGCTATAATGCAAATCAGCTTCTAAAGATGGTTCGTAAATATAAAGTAACAAGAGTGGTAATCCACCTTTAAGCGCTTCGGAAAAGGCTTCATTGTCCACTAAGCGAAGATCGCGCTTAAACCAAAACACATTTATTTTTTTCAAAATAGTAGATCGAGGGTTATGGAATAGCATTTTAAAAAATTAAAATAACTATTTGAAACTTATTAATTCTGAATATTTTAAAATTTTATTAAAAATAGCGTTAACAGAATAGTTTTAGCACGTTTTTAAAATAATAACGAAGGTAAAACAACGAATATAATTAATTACAGCTAACATAGTACTATTTCGTTTTTGGGATAACAATAGTAGCAATATAATCCTTCCATTGAATTCGCCAAACCTATTTTTGTACCATCCTAATTGGCGAAAATATCTATGTTCGAATCCTACACTAACACCAATCTTTTTAAAAAAATTGCAGATGATCCAAAAACATTTCCAAAGGAAGCAATTGATGTTCTCAAGAATTCACAGTTATTGAAAATAAAACGTAACTCCAAATCTAATACAATATGGGATTTTGCCCAGTTTATTGATTGTTTTGAATTGCTATTTAAAATTGGTGGAAGTGATCTTTCTGTTGGAAGAATTGTTGAAGGCCATATAAATGCGCTACTGCTCATTTTTAAATATGGAAACGCTGAACAAATAAATAAATATTTTACGCTGGCTGAAAGTGGAAATTTATTTGGTGTTTGGAACACCGAAAGACCGTTCGAAAAATTAAAAGTAAATATTGAAAATGAGGAAGTCATATTGAATGGCTCAAAATCTTTTTGTTCTGGTGCTTTACATATTGATTTTCCAATTATTACCGCACATACTACTGGTGGTTTGCAAATGCTTATTTTAGATACTAAAAGGACTTCTGGATTGGTAGAGGATTGGTCACTTTGGAATCCTATTGGTATGAAAGCTTCCACCAGTTGTCGTTTTGAGCTTAATGGAATAAAAATGTGTAAAACCGATTTATTAGGGAATGCTAATGATTATTATCTAAATCCTATTTTTTCATGGGGTGCTGTTCGGTTTTCAACAGTACAACTGGGAGGCGCACAAAAAATTGTAGATAGTATGCTCTTTCATTTAAAGAAAACAAATCGAGTAGATGATCCCTATCAAAAAATGCGCTTGGGAGAGGTTACAATTTTAATGACAACAGCAAAATTGTGGATTGACCAGGCTAGAATGCTTCAAAAGAAGCAACAAAATTTTTCTGAAGATTATTTGGTGAATTTTGCAAATATGATGCGTACGATTACATGTGGAATTTGTGAGAAAATAATATCGCTAGCCGAAAAATCTGTAGGAATTCAAGGAGTTTTAATTGGCAATCCATTAGAAAAACCAATTCGTGATCTCCGCGTATATTTAAAACAAGCTGGCCCCGATGAAGCCTTGGCAAATGTTGGGCATTTTGCGGCTAGTAATGAACAAGAAGATGAAGATTGAAAAACGTACTTCTGCAGAAACATTATCGGCTGCGCCATTGCTAGCTATAGAACAGTTAGCACATCAACTTGGTCCGACAATGGTTTTTGCTCCGCATCCAGATGATGAATCGTTGGGTTGCGGCGGACTTATAAAATATCTTAGTAAACAACATGCTGAAGTATCGATTGTCTTTTTGACGAGTGGCGATGCTTCTCATCCCAATTCAAAAAGCCATTCACCTGCTATTTTAGCAGAGCTGAGGGAGAAAGAAGCTATCAATGCTTGTACTATGTTGGGCGTTAAAACCTCTAACATATATTTTTTAAAACTAAAAGATTCAAAACTTCACAAACTTCCAGAAAAAGATAGAAATGCTACAAGCAATCATATCTCAACTTTACTGAAGGATTGCAAAATTTCATCCGTTTTAGTTCCCTGGCGTCGAGATCCGCATACAGGCCATATGGCTACATACAATCTTGTAAAAACCGCTTTAGAAAATAAAATCAGTGAAATTCAAATTATTGAATATCCCATTTGGTTATGGAAAAATTCAACAAAAAAGGATTGGCCAAAATATGGTGAAGCTGAAATGTTTAGGTTGGATATAACAGATGTTCTTAATTTTAAAAAGGATGCAATTTTTGCTCATAGATCCCAAACAGCAAATATTATAAAAGATGATGTAGAAGGTTTTCAATTATCGCAAGATTTGCTCTCTCCTTTTCTAACATCTTTTGAATATTATTTTTTCGATATAAAAAAAGATAGGAATTCTCTGGAACAAGAATATTTTGATACACTTTATAACAATAATCCCGATCCTTGGAATTTTGAAAAAAGTAAGTATGAACATACCAAATTTGAGGCCATTAACAAATTAATCGGAGATTCAACCTATAAAAAGGGTCTCGAATTAGGCTGTTCAATTGGTGTACAGACAAAATATTTAGCCAAGCATTGTGGTAAATTAAAGGCGGTTGATATTAGTGAAACTGCAATCAAACGTGCAAAAAAATTAAACCCAAATTTAGAAGATGTTCATTTCGAAACAGTGGATATCGCAATTAATTTCCCACAAGGAAAATATGATCTTATATCAATGTGCGAAATTGGATATTATTTTAATAAGCAAACGCTAAACAGATTATTTGAAAAAATATATTCAAACTTGAATAAAAAAGGACATTTTTTACTGGTAGATTGGACGTCTTTTGTGCGCGAATATCCCTTAACTGGAATGCAGGTTCACAAATTATTTTATACAAGTTCTGAAAACAGGTTTAGAAAAATTTCTGAAATAAATCACGATAGTTACGAGATTTTACTATTCGAAAAATTGTGAACACAAATAAAAAATCACGTAAAATAATTTTCAATTTCCTCGCAAGCTTTAAATACACTACTGTTTGGATTTTGATTATTCCAACATTCATTCTCCGTTAGGTATTTTTCCATTTTTACAATCATGGCTTCATACCGCTCACAGTTGGTAAACATTTCTGTAATTGTATTGAAATCAATTTGTGCTTTTTCGCAGATTTCAAGCAAAATTTCAGTTGATGGTTTTTGATAGAAATGTTGAATTAATTGATAAATGCTGTATCTGAGCAATAATTTGGTTAAGCCTTCAACATTGTATTCAACCCCGTCAAATTCGTTCCAAACGCGAAGTTCTGCTCCAAAACCTTCATCACATCTAGGGTCTAGTCTAGTTGAAGTTGTTACTACAACATTATTACTATGCCGAATTTTATAACCGTTACCAAAAACAGTATTGAACATATCTACATCTTCCAAAAAATGTAACGGTTTTATACCTCCTATAGCATCATAAACCCCTTTTTTTATCGCTAAATTGGGACCCCAATTGTAGCAGTGTCTGGGCCAAGAATTATCCTTATTGTGAAGTACGTGAGATTCTAACTTAGCTTTCAGCAATAAATAGTCATCTTTTCCCTTTAAAAATTCTTCGGGTTGTTTTTGTAAATTATCTCGATTAACATTAATTAAACCGCAGATTAAATCATATTCGGTTTCAATATATGTGTCCAAATTTGCCAACCAATCAGATTCTGGAATAGTATCAGCATCGGTAGTTATTAATAATTTGTTATTCCCATTCAAACGTTGCGAAGCTATGTTCATTAAAACACGCCTTGCCGAGCCAACGTTATTTGCAACTTCTGAATTTAAGGCTAATACGTGCAATTGCAAAGTTGGAAATTTATCAGAAATCATTTCAACTTCCTGTTTTGTATTATCACTGCAATTATGACATAGAATTAGAATTTCATAAAGAGATTTATCAAATAAATTTCCATTCAAATCCTTTTGATTTAGAATCGCGTGTAGGGTGTGGTGTATTTCTTCGGCTTCGTTTTTAGCTGGTATCGTCACAATCATTTTTACAGAGGGCAACGTTCTTGGAAGTAATTTAGATAACGTATCGGCAACCTCGTCAATGTATTCAAGGAGAGCTATATAATCTCTATCTGCCGATTCAAGTGAATTCATTTTTTAGTACTTTGGAAATAAAATCCCAATGGAAATATTTTAAAATTTTAATGCTTTTCCGTTCAAAAACGCATTCGTTAATTCAATACTTTCTTTACAAGCTTCTAAATAATTTGTATCTGGGGTTCTATTTTTATCTTCATCAAGATCCCAAATGCCACATTTGCTGTAGTCATGTAAGTCGTCCCAATCTGGACGGTCTATTATTGGATAAATACAAATTCCACGCAAATCTACCCCCCTACTTTTAGCAAGTAAGCACTCTTTCGTAATTTCCATAATCCATTGGTCGCGACCATAACCAAAATGTCCTGTTTCAGTAACCAAAACCGGTTTTTTATATCGTGAATAAGCTTGTAAAAGCAACTCGGAAAACGGTGTTCGTTCTCGTTCTAAATTTGGCCAATGGTGTGGTTCATTTTTATGGTTCCATTGGTTATTATAGTAATAATTAAAACCCAACATATCAACTAAATCAAGCTGCCCGCCTAATTCAGGCAAGGCTCTACCAAGCAGCACATCCATCGCCTTAAATTGATTTTCATTAAGGGTACGCAAATCTTCCTGAGCTATAGAATCGTCTGCCGCATGGATTTTTATAAGTGGTTCTACAGCAAAAATTATACAGTCAGGGCTTTCTTCACGTAAAACCTTCATGCCTTCTATTGCGGCCTTACACAGATGATATTTAATATCATCACCGCTATTAATTGCAAAAGGTACCGTTCCTCGCATATCGCCCGAATGCCACGACAAAAAACTGATTTCATTAATGGGAACAATTAATAATTGCCCTGTACATTTGTATTTGTGATACTCAGAAAAATTCATGCACAACGAAGTAAATCGCGATACAAATTGTGGATGTGTAGGGATTAACCCATCCGGATATCCAAAATGGCATAAATCCCAAATAATTTGAATATGTTCCTGTTCGGCAGCTTCAAATAATGGTGCTAGAGAAGAAAAATCGTAAGTGTAGGGCGCAATTTCAACTGTACTCCAACAAATTCCTTCCCGTACTACCTTAATATTTAATCCTGATAGCAATTGGTAATCTTCTAATACGCGCGTATCGTGCTCAGTTTCAATCCGTAAGTTTATGCGCACACCAGAACGGTTTATTTGGTCTGCACATTCAAACCCGCCCATAAAAAAACTGTTTAATTTAAACTCTGTAGTCATATTATAAAGAGTAACCCAGAACTTACGAGCTGGGCAATAATTAAAAGTTTAGTGTAAATCCTCCAATCTTTGCACACGGTCAAGCGTAGCTACAATGTGTCGTAGTTGTTCCTTAACTGCATTGCCAATACCAACAGCTACAGATGCGTTGTTTTTTAAAAAATCGGAATATTCTTCAACACTTGCCTTATCCCCTCGAACACATTCTTCCAATATTGATTCATCACCATCTCCAGATAATGCGGCTTTTAAATTTAGCCAAGTTCTGTGCATTGTACCTGCTACGCTACCATCAGTATTTGCATCATAACCTGGATTGTAATTTTTTAAAACTGCTGCAAGTTCAGTGGCAAACTCCTTGCGCTGTAAAGATTCGTCTCTTAAAAAATCACGAAGTGGCATATCCTCAGCGTGATCTGCTGCATCCTTAAAACCTTTATAAGCGTCGTTATTCTTTTCTATTAAGCTATTTACTTTGTTGGAAATTTCTTTTTTTGATTCCATAATATTATTTTTTTAAACCTCATTATTATAAAACCAAAACTATAAAAGATGGTAAAAGAATTTTTGCTCAAAAAAGAAAATATATGACTTAATCACAAATTAGGATGGAATGAGCAAAATAACTTGAATTCAAACAAAAATATATTGGATTAAAGTTTAATTTGATTTAGTTAATAGTACTAGGTCATTCATTTTAATATTGTAGAATTATAATTCCAGTAGTCTTTATACTATTAAAGACGATTAAAAAAGCAGGTGCGTGTTCATCATTAAACAGAATCATTTCCTAAAGGTAATTGATAGGTATGGAAAGCAAGTAAGTTCACTCGCCTGCTTCATGCACCAAGCAAAGAAAGTGATTTACGTTTTATAAAAAGCTTTAAAGAATTTAATAGTAGGTCGTTGCTGCTTGTTCTGCAAAAATTAGAAATGGAAGAATACCAAAAGCAATTCCGTATGAAATTATTAATTAATAATTCACTTCGAACAATTAATAACAGATATAAAGTTAAGACATAAATGAAAAGTTCAGTTGTAAAGTTTTCATAAGGCAATTGATTAATTTGGTTAAAAACTAAAATTTAAGTTATGAAAACCTTGGAAGAATTATTTAGAAGAAAAATTTGTGAGTTATTTAGCGCAGAAAAGCACGTTATTGCTTTATTGCCGAAAGTGAGTAAACACACCACCAACAAAGAACTGAAATGTGAATATGAGCTTTGCCTTACCGAAACAACCAATCAAAAAAATAGGTTGCAAAAAATTTGTAAGGAATTAGAACTAAATACCACCGACAACCCTTGTGCAGCAATGGAGGTATTAGTTGCTGAGACTGAAAATTTCATTGATTTGAAAACTGTCAGTCCAGTTATGGATGCAGGAATACTGGCGCAATTCCAAAGTATACTTCATTATGAAATTGCTAACTACGCATCAGTTGTATCTTTTTCCAAAAAATTGAAATTAGATAATATTTTGGGTTTGCTACGCCAGAGTCTCGATGAAAAATATGGTCAAGATGATAGGTTGTGTGAAATTGATAATAACATTAATTAGAAAATATTAAAATATACCAGAAATAATTTTGATATTATACGAAGCGCTCCAAAAGGCGGCTTTGTATTCAATTAATATTTAGAAAAACAAAAAAAATATTCTATGGAAAATTGGTTAACGGCATCCTTCCCCATAATAGTAAAAGTCATTATTTCGGTTTTGGCAATATTTGCGATCGTAATATTGATAACGAGAATATCTGGTCTACGTACTTTCGCTAAAATTTCTAGCTTCGATTTTGCCTCCACAATAGCAGTAGGATCCATAATCGCAGCAATAATATTAAATCCTGATCAATCACTATTAAAGGGTGGTGTTGCACTTGTATGTGTATTAGGCTTTCAGAGTTTTTTCACGTATTTAGTTAGAAAAAATGCAACTTTTGAAAAAGTATTTACCAATAAACCAATGTTGATTATGAAAGATGGTATTATACTTAAAGACAATCTTCATAGAACCAACTTGAGTGAAGAAGATCTTATTGCCAAGTTGAGAGAGGCCAATGTATTAAACTTTAATGAGGTTCGCGCAGCTGTTCTTGAAACAACGGGCGACATTTCAGTGTTACATACTAACGATAAAGATAAAGAATTGATGGATCGCCTTTTAAAAGGAGTTCGCTTAACGTAACTTTATGGGTAAAGAAAATTTTATTGTTAAAAACCAACGCGCTAATTATGGAGGTCTGGCCGCTGCTATTTTTACTGGGCTTGGTGCGTTTTTACTGGGTGATATTTCTGGCTACGAAGCAAAATCCTTAATTACTACGTCATTATCTGGAATCAATATGCTCTGCAATACAATTGTATTGGCCTCAGCTACAATTTTAGCATTGTTGCTTACTCTTTTAGGAATTAGTACTGGAACAAACTGTCCCGTCCTAAATAATCGATACAGATTATTAAAGGATTAAATTTATAACTTAAAGCTTAACGATGCTAGCATCGTTAAGCTTTTTTGATTTATACTGTTTTCTTTTGAGTTTATTTTGTTGATGCATTTGTTTTGGAGTTAGCATATGATTGGATGAATGTGGTCTTTGGTTATTATAGATTTCGATTGCATTTTTGATTAATTGGCTCTTCAGCTCAATATCGTTGATGCTTTTAGCGATATTAAATTCTTGCTTGAGTATTCCATTGATTCTTTCTGCTATCGCATTCTCATAGGGATCATACTTCTCTGTCATGCTTGCCTTGATATTGTTTTTGCTCAATAACTCTTGATAGTCATCAGAACAGTATTGCAAACCTCTATCGGAGTGGTGTATTAAAGGTTTTTCCTTATCTATTCTGTGTTTTAAAGCCATATCCAGCGCTTGAACAGAACCATCTACTGCTAATGTGTTAGATACATTATATCCCATTATCTTTTTTGAGTAGGCATCTGTAATCAAGGCTAGGTATGACGGGTTAATCCTAGTTCCTACGTAGGTGATGTCACTGACCCAGATTTGTTCGGGACGTATAATATCAACATTGCTAACTATATTTTTATGCTTTCTAAATCGGTGGTGTGAGTCTGTAGTTATGTGATAACTTCTCTTAGGTTTTATAAGCATGTGATTTACTTTGAGTATTCTAAAAAGCTTGTCTCTCCCTACTTTTAAGCGAGAGAGTTCTTCTCTTAAGATATGATATAATTTTCTGGCACCAACTTTTGGCATAACATTGCGCACACCCCTGACTAAGGTTATGACTTGTTTTGCTATGGACTGATTATGTCTTCTAGACCTAATAGATCGATAATATACCTGTCTATCCAGCCCGAGTAAGTTACAGGTAGAAACTAGTGTTTCCTTGTGTTCTTCTTTGAAGATTTCGATAACTCGGGCGTGTAATTTTTTCTGATTTGAATGTCGTATTCCTTTTCTGCCATATCAACGAGCATATCAAAAATGATTGCCTTCTTGTCTGCTCTCTCGGCTAGATGTTCTGCTCTAGCTTTTTGCTTTTCAAGAAGCTTTACTTTTGCCTCTAATTCGATAATTTTTTGTTCTGGTGTCTTTGCCACGGTTACAACGGATAGGTTTTCCCAATCAAAGGTACCATATTTGCGCAACCAAGAGGTTATTGTTGATCTAGCTTGGATGCCATATTTAAGGTGAGCCGAAAGTCGATCTAACGCTCCCGACTCGATTTCATCTACGACTTGCAGCTTAAAAGAAAGCGAGTAGTCTTTTTGGGTTCGTTTTGAATAACCTCTGTTTACTGATGTTTTCATTACACTAAGGTTTTAGTGTATCGCTATTTCAGGACGGGACAGTTTGAATATTAAAAAAGCCCGCTTTTTGCGGGCTTTGTAAAATAAGCAAATTATTTTGCTTTTCTATTAAGACGATCTTCTGCAAGATCATTTAATTTTTCGTCGGCATTGTATTCTTCATCTAAAGTTTTCTGGAGTTTTTTAGCAATTTCTGTATGACCAAGTTCTTTTGCATATCTAACGGCAGTACCATAACCTGAAATTTCGTAGTGCTCTACACGCTGCGCCTCTGCAATCATTCCGGCATTTTTAACATCATCATCGCCGTCCTTCATCTCTTCTAAAAAGCCCTCCGCTTCTTTAATTAAACCTTTCATTGCTTTGCAGGTTTCACCATCAGGATCAATCTCTAATTCATCACAAATTTCTTTAATGCGTTTTTTATGGGTTTTCGTTTCTTCCAAATGATCTTCAAATG
The DNA here is from genome assembly GCA_965219125.1 of Aequorivita sp. Taxonomy (GTDB): domain Bacteria; phylum Bacteroidota; class Bacteroidia; order Flavobacteriales; family Flavobacteriaceae; genus JBBSOK01. The sequence goes on along the minus strand of CBDCMO010000002.1, from coordinate 409,937 downwards.
CTTTTTTTAATTTTGAATCCTTGGCGTTTTTTACCATTTTAGGAAGTGCTTCTGTCAATTGGTCTTCTGCACTATAAAGATCTTTTAATTGATGTTCGAATAATTCTTCTAAATTTTTCATAGTTATTTTTATAAGTTTTGTTAAACTTAAAAAATCTCATTTTCATCTTTTTAAATTTCACGATTTTTTAACAAGACAGAATCGATTGGATTAATAATATTAGTGATTAAGGTTATTTCAATTCTTTTTTAAAAATTCATACAATTGTATAGTAATGGCATCCTCATAACTTATGCTCTATTTTGATTTAAAGCTAAATATAGCATTATAGAATTTAAAAGAAGGGAAATGGCATTGGTTATAATTATGGGAAAATCTTTTTTCAAAATTCCATAACAGGTCCACAAACCAACTCCAATACATAAAATTAGAAACATAACAGGACTAACATCATTCACATTCCGAGTTTGTATTGACTTAACAATTTGTGGGATTACAGCAACAGTAGTTAGGATGCCAGCAAGAATACCTATTATTTGTTCACAATCCATTAGTACCTATACTTAGCTTTGAAACCTTTTAGAAGGATTTAAAATGGAGCCAAAATTAAGTTTCGTATTGAAAGGTAATTGATGATTTTAAAATTAAAACTATTCCATTTACAGCTTTTATTTATAATTTCTTGCATTTTTTAAGTAGAGAAATACTTTTATTTATCTTTATAAAACCTTAAAAAAATAAATAATGCGATCAATTTGGAATGGTTCAATAAGTTTTGGGTTAGTGTCTATACCTATTAAAATGTATGCTGCATCGGAAGATAGAACCATAGATTTAGATATGTTGGATAGACACGACAATGCCCGTATTAGGTATAAGCGGGTTAATGAAGAAACCGGTAAAGAAGTTGAATGGAAGGATATTGTAAAGGGTTATAAAACTGATGACGAAAAATATGTTGTTTTAGAAAAAGAGGATTTTGAAAGTGCGAACGTTAAGAAAAGTAAAACAATTGATATTGAGCAATTTGTTGAAGAAAGTGAAGTTTCTGATATGCTTTATAAAAAACCATATTATTTAGAGCCTCAGAAGGAAGGTGGAAAATCTTACAACTTGTTAAGAGACTCACTAAAAAAAACTAAAAAACTTGGCGTTGCGACTTTTGTGATGCGGCAAAAAGAAAATCTTTGCTTATTGGGAGTTTATAAAGAGGCAATAGTATTGCACGTTATTCGATTTTCGGATGAATTACGAAACACAACAGATTTAAAATTGTCTACAACTAAGGTAACAAAAAAGGAAATTGACATGGCCTTAAATCTTATTGATAATTTTACTGAACCATTTAAACTAGAAAAGTTTAAGGATGTTTATAATGACCAACTCCTTAAAATAATTAAGAGCAAGAAAGCTGGCAAAAAGGTAAAACAAGAAAAATACGATAGCACACCAACAGCAGCAACAGATTTGATGGCAAAATTAAAAGCGAGCTTAGAAGCAAAGAAAAAGAAGAAAGCATCTTAAATGTCTTTAGATAAATACATAGAAAAAAGAGATTTCACTAAAACACCTGAGCCAAAAGCAGAAATTTTTGATCAACAATCAAAACAATTTGTAGTGCAGCGGCATAAAGCTAGTAGCTTGCATTATGACCTTCGGTTAGAAATGGAAGGCGTACTTAAAAGTTGGGCAATTCCAAAAGGCCCCTCTATGAGCCCAAAAGATAAAAGACTGGCAATAAATACTGAAGATCATCCTGCAACATACATCACATTTCAAGGAACGATCCCAAAAGGCAATTACGGTGCCGGTACCATGACAATTTGGGATAGCGGTAATTATCAGATACTGGAGCAAACCAAAAATGATACACCTATTAAACAGTATAAAAGGGGTGATATTAAAATTATATTTTCAGGTGATAAATTAGTAGGAAGCTTTGCCTTGGTGCGCACAAATAGGGGGGAAGAAAAAAACCAATGGCTTTTGATTAAGAAGGATGACGAATTTGCGACAGCACTTTTTTATGATCCAGAGGATTACGTTTCCGCTACTGGAAATTCTATAAATGCAAATTCAAACAAAGAATTAAAAATTTCATCAGTTGTAAGCCCGATGTTGGCAACGGATGCCGCTAAGGTCTTTAATGATCCAAATTATATTTACGAATTGAAGTGGGATGGCTATAGAATGCTTTCAAATATAGATAAAGGCAAGGCTCAACTTTATTCACGAAATGGTATTTCATTTGATTCAAAATTTTCAAAAATTGCCGAAGAATTAGAATCAATAGAGCATAGTTGCATTTTGGATGGAGAAGTTGTGGTTGTAGCTACGAATGGTGTGGCAGACTTCCAGAGTTTGCAACATTTAGATTCTACAAAAGGGACCTTACTTTATTATGTTTTCGACTTATTATTTTTGAACGGATATGATACAACTTCGCTGTCTTTACTTGAAAGAAAAAGTATGTTGCCAGAAATTTTGAATGGTTTAGGTAACGTACGATATTGCGACCATATTGAAGGCATGGGATTGGCATTGTACCAAAAGGCGATAGATGCCGGAATGGAAGGAATAATAGCCAAAGAAAAATCTAGCACCTATACGCCAAATTACAGAACGACGCAATGGTTGAAAATGAAGGAAACCAAAACCGATGAAGCAGTTATTTGTGGTTACACTGATTCTAAAGGCACTTTATTTGGTTCACTCATTTTAGGGCAATATAAGGAGGGTGAATTACACTATGTGGGAAACTGCGGAAGTGGATTTTCCAGCGAAACTCAAAAGGATTTGCTTTTAAGGTTTAAAGATTTAGAAGCCGATAAAAGTCCATTTCGAATAAAGATAAATTTGAAAGGTAGAAAACACAATTGGGTTGAACCAAAGTTAATTTGTGAGGTAAAATTTTCGGAAATTACGAAAAGCGGGAAATTTAGGCATCCCATTTTCAAACATTTGCGGTTTGACAAAATAATGTCAAGGACTGAATTTTCAGAGAATGAAATTGCCAAAACTAAAACAAAGACATCATCAATTATAGATGTCAATGGGCTTTCAGTACCTATTACCAATCTCGAGAAGGTTTACTTTCCAAATTCAGGGATTACAAAATATGATTTAATTGACTATTATATACATGTTGCAAATATCATATTACCCTATTTAAAAGATAGACCGCAAAATTTACTTAGACATCCAAATGGAATAAATGACAAATCATTTTATCAAAAAGACAATGAATCGTTACCAATGTGGGCTGAAAAATTTTCTATTTATTCCAAAAGTTCAAAACGGGATATAGATTATTTACTTTGTCAAAATCAGGCAACCCTTTTATATATGGCGAATTTGGGTTGCATAGAAATAAATCCGTGGCATTCTACAATTTTTAATCTTGACAATCCAACTTATTCAATTATAGATTTAGACCCTTCAGCAAAAAATAGTTTTGAAGAAGTTATTGAAGTTGCCCTAGTTGTGAAAGAAGTTTTGGCTTTAGCTAAAATTGAAGGATTTATAAAAACTTCAGGTAAAAGTGGCTTGCATATTTACCTACCCCTTGGAAATAATTATAGCTATGCAGCGGCTAGAGATTTTACAAAATTGCTTTGTATCTATATACACGAAAAAATACCAAAGCTTACAAGTATGGAGCGAGCAGTTAAAAATAGAAAGGGCAAAATATATTTAGATTATCTTCAAAATAGATATGGGCAAACTATTGCAGCGCCATATTGTGTAAGACCTCATAGAAATGCAACAGTGTCAACCCCTTTAAAATGGAGTGAAGTAAAAACGGGATTAAAAGTTGAAAGTTTTACAATTAAAACTATACCCAAAAGAATTGAAGAGATTGATGATATTTTTAAACCGCTCATAAAAGCCACCATTAATATTGAAGAGGTATTGTCCAAATTATTAACTATTTAATAGAAAAATTGAAACAATTTTATTGTATTGTATAGTAAAAATGCAATTGTCATCATCAATTAGTTACTGTTTTATTTAAAGCTGTTTTACGAATTTTTCTAATATACGATGGCGAAGTGCCATATTTATCTTTAAAAACCTTAGAAAAATAGCTTTTACTTGAAAGACCAATAATGTAAACAATTTCAGAAATTGTCAAATCTGAGGATTTTAACAGATTGGTTGCGAGATCCAAGCGCCGGTCCTGAACATAGCCATTTACAGTTGTTTCATACAATTCTTTAAAACCATTCTGTAATTTATTGGCATTTAACCCAACCAATAATGCTAGTTCTGAAACACCTTTGTAATCCAAAATTTCATTATTTATAATTTCTGAAGCTTCCTGTACTAATATCATTTCAGATTTGCGTAGTATAGATTTGTTTTCCGGGTCTTTAAGATCGTCCGTATATTGCAATATTTGCAGGAGCAAGATTTTAAAGGCAGCACCTTCCATAAAAATGCGTTCTAAGAAATCCTTTTCTTCAGAATTGTCAATTTCCAAAAATAGATTGGCCATCTTTAATGAATAGTTTCCGTGATAATAAAACATATTTTTGGCTCCAATATCACGAAACACAGCCTGCATAGATTTATGTAAGGTTGATAATTCACAATCCATTACTGATTCGAACTGTTTTCTGTTTATTTCGAGACTGTTCAGTTTTACAAGCGTATTAGCTTTAAACTGGAGAATATGACCATTAGAATCACAACTTGCAACGATCATATTTTGCAATGCATCAATTTCATGGAATTGTAATTCATTTTCAAATCTATGTGCTAAACCACCTTTTTCACAGAATAAAAATTTTAAAGGATGCACATGATCTAAGATAAAATGAATTTCAACATCTTTATTAAAATAACATTCATAAATAAAAAGACCCAAACCGCCTTGGAAATTGATCCCTCTTAAATACCCAGAACCCCACGCTGTTGGAACTTTCAAAGAATAATCATCACAGCGCTGTACAACTTCAACGCCCATTTGCGCAGCTATATCAGCTATAACATCTTTTAAAGGGATTGATCGGCTAATAATAGTTCTCATCTTACATTTTTGTGTAAGGTACACTTAAAGATTGTTAAACGAGCCGTGGAAAGAAAATGATATTCTGAAAAAATATTTTAAATAATTCAAAATAAAGCAATTATGGTTTCCTAATTTACTTGCAGGATTATTTTTGAGTAGTAAAATTACTTTTCAAGTGTTTTTCTAAAATTTGATGGCTGCATGCCGTATTCTTCCTTAAATACACGAGAAAAATAGCTTTTGCTGGATAAACCTATTTTATAGACAATTTCAGAAATGCTATCGTCCGTATTAATAAGTAATTCTTTTGCCAGATTTAGTCGAGCTTCGAAGACAAATTGATTAACTGTGGTGTTATGCAAATACTTAAAGCCTTCCTGAAGTTTTGCTGCGTTTAATCCCGTTAATTTTGTTAAATCTAAAATTGATTTATAGGTTGAAAGGTGGTCCTCAACAAAAGTTGATGCCTTTACAACATTCTCTATTTCGGTCCTACGAAGGACAGTACGATTTTTTTTCTGATTTTGGTCATCTATAAATTGAGATATTTGAAGCACTAAGGTTTGATAAGCCATGCTCTCCATAAAAATCATATGTAGAAAATCGCTGCTATCAAAATTTTGGATTTTCTTAAAGACGTCAGCCATCTTAAGACTATAATCCCCTTCGTAATAAAATGATTTTTGAGCTTTTATATCTTGAAATACTTTCTTCAATTTTACATTAAGACCATCATGATGATGGCTTAATTTTTTTTCAAATTCTTTTCTATCAATTTCTAAACTATAAATACAGGTACTAACATCTTTTTTAAAATTTATAATATGGCCATTTTTATCGCTACTGGCAATTATGGCATTTTGATACTGATTTACTGTATGCAACGCATCTTCATTTTCAAATTTATGGTGTAGCGTACCTTTAATTACATAAACAAATTTCAATGGATGCACTTTATTTACAATGAATTGTATTTTAGTGTCCTGAAAAAATTTGCAGTCATACTGAATTATTCCCAAACCACCATCAAAATTTACGCCTCGAATGGTTCCTTCTCCAATTTGGGAAGGTAACGTTAATATGTATTCTCCAAAATTCTCTTTGTAGGTAGTTTTAAAACTTTCAGCCATATCGCGTATAACCTCTTTTAATGGTAATGAAGCGACTTGAATATGTAACATATATATATTAAAAGACAAAAATAGATAACTACTACTAGGTTTAATTAACTCAAAGAGTTTGAAATTTATCTTATACCATAAATATGCTTATTAATTTAAAACGATTACTATCTAAACAAATTTTTTTCAGATTTCTATTTTCTGCATTTATAATTTAAGACTATCAAATTTTGGACGATATTAAAATAAATAATTAATACAAAAAGCCATCCATTTGGATAGCTTTTTAACGATACAGAAAATAGACTCGCGACCAACGTATTTCTGCTTCCTCGTTTTACTTGCTTTTTTTAGCAGGTGTTTTTGAATCTGTACTCGCTTTTGGGGTTTCTTTTTTCATTCCAGCATTTCCAGTTTTGGAATTGTTCCGGTTTTTAGAATCCTTTCCAGAATCCTTTGTAGTCGGTTTTTTTTTGTCCGTACCCATACCATTTATTTTTAGATTTACGTAAACTTATAAAAGTTTTAGAATCAACTATTATTCAAAAGATCTATATATTAACTCAAAAAGATGAAGCTGTTACTTTTTTAAATATCAATGAAATGTCGCTGTATTTAAATAATAAACCATCCAAATTATGGATGGTTTATGGCTAATTCAGTATTAAAACTAAGTCATAAAACTTAACAATATGACTTTTTCATTTATTATAGTAATTCATAAATACCTCCTTTTTTTATATACAGTAAAATTAATATAATTTCTAAAAGGCTATTAACCAATTACATGAATTTTTTAATACATTACAAAATATAAATACTACCTACTTATATTTAAATTAGATTGAATGTACTTTGATAATATTGAACCTACTAAATTGAAATTTCTTCAGGTTCAACCAGCTCAACTTCGGTTTGAAGCGTTTTAAATAAATCCAACGCATTTTTAAATGCTTGGTCCATATTGAAGTATTTGTAATTAGCCAATCTACCTACAAAATGGATATTTGGATGCTTATCGGCTTCTAACTTATAACGATTATAGATTTCAAGATTTTTTTCGTTTATAACAGGATAATAAGGTTCGCCATCATCTGTTGTAAATTCTTTTACAATTGTAGTATATGGCGTTTGTTGGTTTCCAAAATGTTTAAACTCAACAATACGCGTAAAATCTACATCCAAACCTGGATAATTCACTACGGAGTTTTCTTGAAAATGTTTTACGAAAACTGTTTCTGTAACGAATTTGATTGAACGATATTCCAATTTGTCTTCTAAACTATGTTTAAATTCAAAAAACCTATCAATGGGCCCCGTGTAAAATATCTTTTCGAAATTGAGTAGTTCATCTTTAACATCAAAATAATCCGTTTCCAGCTTGACGGTTATGTTTTCATTCGCTAAAATATTTTCAAACATTGCAGTATATCCGTATTTTGGCAAAGCTTGATATTTATCTGAAAAATATCGATCGTCCGTATTATTCCGTACCGGAATTCTGTTTAAAACAGATGCATCCAATTCTTCGGGATATTTATCCCATTGTTTCTTGGTATAATGTCTAAACATTTTTTCATACAGAACATTTCCGACTTTGCTTAATACGGCATCTCTACCGTCTTTTGGATTTTCTATTTTCTCTCTATTGTTTTCTAACCAATTTTCATCTGCTTTTCACTTTGTAAATGAAGATCAAAGAGCATATTTACAGTGGTTATATTTACTGGAATAGGCACCATTTTATCATCAACTTTGGCAATAACTTTATGTTCCCACTTGTACCATTCCGAAAATTTATTTACATATTTCCATACTTCATTGTCATTTGTATGGAAAAGATGCGCTCCGTATTTTGAAACTAAAATACCATTGTCATCTATAAAATCGTAGCAGTTGCCCGCAATATGATTTCGTTTCTCTAGAATTAAAACTTTCTTTCCCTTTGCTGCGTAGCGTTCTGCTAAAACAGCGCCTGAAATTCCTGCGCCAATTATTAATATGTCATATTTCATTTTGAAACCGTATTTATAATATTTATCATACTATTGGCAGTATGATTCCAAGAAGTTTGATCTAAAATATGTTTGTATTCTGTAAGATTGTTAATAGCGGAAGTGTTTATATTTTGTATTGCAGAAACAAATTCATTTGCTGAACTTACAATAGAAACAACATTGTCATAATCTCTCACAACATCTTTAATTGGCGTTGAAATTATTGGTTTATTAGCAGCCATATATTCCAATGTTTTAGTTGGGCTGATGTATTGAGTAGCGTCGTTAAGAGCAAAAGGCATCATTGCAATAGTGAATGCGCTTAAATACTCTGGTAAATCGTCATAAGCTTTCATACCTAAATAATGAATGTTTGCTTCACTTGGCAAATCATTTTCATTAACTTTTACCACAGGTCCAATCATAACTAAGGCAAATTCTGGCGATAATTGCGCAGTTTTTTGCAGCAGCTCATAATCTATTCGCTCATCAATTACCCCAATATACCCAACAATTGGGTTTGTAATATTTATTAAATCATCTGGCTTAGCCGTACTATATGAAGCTCTTCCAAAATGTTCAACATCTACAGAACTTGGGAAACAGTAAACACTTGAGGATGTTTTGGCCTTTTCTTCATATAGCGATTTACCTCCGGTAAAAATTACATCAGCTTCTTCAATTAACAATTTCTCTTGGCTTTTTAACGTTGGGGAAGCACCTTTAAATTGTGAGAGTTCGTCCATACAGTCATAGATTATTGTATCTATCTTTAAATATGGTAATAGATCTACAAATGCGGCAGAATAAAACCAAGCGTAACTGAATTTTTTTAATTGCAACTTGCTTAGAACCTGTATGATGCCTGCAATAGATTCTACTTTGGCTTGAAGAATAGTTAAGGATGGCGATATAGTACGTACTTCATAGTTATTTTCCCCTGAAATTGGTATTGGCTCTTCTACAACCAAGATATTAAATACCTTTGAGAGCCTTGTAATTAAATGTTGAGGTCTTTGATATACGAAATCCCATCTCAAGTGGGAAAATACCACCATATCATATTTTTTAGAAAATTCATGCGACTTTACTATAACATTGTTTTTAACAATTGTTTTTTTATTTTCCATTTTTTTTTATTAGTGCTATAAAATTATGCACCAATAAAAGGTTAAATTGACTCAAAAAAATTAAAAAATGTCTTTAATGAAAACCGAGGATACTTTTATGTTTTTTAGTTATTTTTAAATTGTTTAGAGTTAAATGATAATTCTTAAACAATTAAAAGATTCATAATTATAAGACTTTGGATTCACCAATCGATTTATAATTAATAGCCTTTTAAAACGCCTTATGCAATTATAGGATTTTTGTGTTAACACCTTACTTTACATAGTGTCGTCTTTTTCTTCTTCATTTATTTCCTCTTTATCTATTAAATAATGATCTTCTCCCAATCCAACAATTGAAATAATATTTGTGATAGTAGTATATAGCAATAAAATTACAATGACCATAAATCCACTTAAAATGGATGAAAAGAATAAAGTTGCCCAATATATGTATGCGAACCATGCTGTTGGTAAATTTTCAGACTCTGTTATTGGTATATTGAAGAATTGAAATAAAACCAGAGCTCCTATAAACAAAACGGTATCATATTTAGCTATATTCAAAACCTGTTTGTAATGCGCTTTTTTAATTTGGTTCTTTGTCCCGTCCTGAAATAGCGATACACTAAAACCTTAGTGTAATGAAAACATCAGTAAACAGAGGTTATCTAAAACGAACCCAAAAAGACTACTCGCTTTCTTTTAAGCTGCAAGTCGTAGATGAAATCGAGTCGGGAGCGTTAGATCGACTTTCGGCTCACCTTAAATATGGCATCCAAGCTAGATCGACAATAACCTCTTGGTTGCGCAAATATGGTACCTTTGATTGGGAAAACCTATCCGTTGTAACCGTGGCAAAGACACCAGAACAAAAAATTATCGAATTAGAGGCCAAAGTAAAGCTTCTTGAAAAGCAAAAAGCTAGGGCAGAACATCTAGCCGAGAGAGCAGACAAGAAGGCAATCATTTTTGATATGCTCGTTGATATGGCAGAAAAGGAATACGACATTCAAATCAGAAAAAATTACACGCCCGAGTTATCGAGATCTTCAAAGAAGAACACAAGGAAACACTAGTTTCTACCTGTAACTTACTCGGGCTGGATAGACAGGTATATTATCGATCTATTAGGTCTAGAAGACATAATCAGTCCATAGCAAAACAAGTCATAACCTTAGTCAGGGGTGTGCGCAATGTTATGCCAAAAGTTGGTGCCAGAAAATTATATCATATCTTAAGAGAAGAACTCTCTGGCTTAAAAGTAGGGAGAGACAAGCTTTTTAGAATACTCAAAGTAAATCACATGCTTATAAAACCTAAGAGAAGTTATCACATAACTACAGACTCACATCACCGATTTAGAAAGCATAAAAATATAGTTAGCAATGTTGATATTATACGTCCCGAACAAATCTGGGTCAGTGACATCACCTACGTAGGAACTAGGATTAACCCGTCATACCTAGCCTTGATTACAGATGCCTACTCAAAAAAGATAATGGGATATAATGTATCTAACACATTAGCAGTAGATGGTTCTGTTCAAGCGCTGGATATGGCTTTAAAACACAGAATAGATAAGGAAAAACCTCTAATACACCACTCCGATAGAGGTTTGCAATACTGTTCTGATGACTATCAAGAGTTATTGAGCAAAAACAATATCAAGGCAAGCATGACAGAGAAGTATGATCCCTATGAGAATGCGATAGCAGAGAGAATCAATGGAATACTCAAGCAAGAATTTAATATAGCTAAAAGCATCAACGATATTGAGCTGAAGAGCCAATTAATCAAAGATGCAATCGAAATCTATAATAACCAAAGACCACATTCATCCAATCATATGCTAACTCCAAAACAAATGCATCAACAAAATAAACTCAAAAGAAAACAGTATAAATCAAAAAAGCTTAACGATGCTAGCATCGTTAAGCTTTAAGTTATAAATTTAATCCTTTAATAATCTGTATCGATTATTTAGGACGGGACAAACCTTAAGAAAGTTGATAATAAAAACAGTATAATTCCTATTTAATTAATATCAAAAATAACGGTTATCTTACTTTATAGTTTTTATGCTACAAGTACTAAAAATTGTTATTTATCAGTTCATGTTTGCTATAACTCCGTATATAAATTTTGGCTTAATATAGAAATTAGCTTTTAAATATAAAATTTTAATCTTCATTTCTAAAACCCAAAATTTCAATCCCCACAGAATCTGCACTTTTCAGGAGATAAAACGTATCTTGTATTTTCTGGTAAAATTTCAGTCCCATCACAGCTATTTTATTGCCTTCAGTTTGTGGTAAACCTGTCATTATTTCAAATTCAGTTTCATCGAAACTCTTATCAATATAAAACGGCACACTTGTTTTTATATCCCATTGCAGAGTTCTAAAATCAAAATGTAGCAATCCCAAAGTCAGTGCCATATGGGTACTTCCTGATGGAAATTTGATATTTCTTACATCAAAATTCGTGATTTTGTATTTCCTTTCAACAAAATTGTAGCTACCAAAAACCTTCAATAATCCCGAAAGTGCGAAATCAGGAGTAAAGTTGAAGTTTTCGAGTAATAACTTTCCTTTTTCACATAACAACCCATTACCAAAATTTCTTTCGCCCCTTTTGCTTAAAATATCGAACCCCTTTATTTCAGTAAATAACTGCATCATTCTACCATGCAGTCTAGGATCTTTGCGAACACATAAAAATGGATTCAAGGCTATTTTAAATTGTTTCTTTAACATACTGCACCGCCCAAACTCATTGGCATTCTCCATTGCTCTCACCATATTGGGCTTGTTTTTATTCTTAGAATTAAAACCTCCACCACCAACTCTGGCTAAATGGCCACCAACGCTGGTTTTATAGTAATTTATCCCATCAATTGTACACTTTAACCGTACTATACCAATTTGCTTTGCCATAACATTGCTTTTACCTCCTATAAAATAAGAAAATATAATTAAAGTTTTAATAAATTGGTTTTGGTGTAATCGAAGCTGTCTATATTCCATATTTATGGCTTGATTATAGGAGGTTTATAGCGTATTTATAGCGTATTTACAACTGCTCCAGTGTTAATATGATGCTATTTTAAAATCATTATAATTTAAATTATGTACATAGTAAATAATTTGTTAAACCGTTTTAAGAGAGTGTAACAATTAAAAATATAATTTATGTTTAAGGATATTCTTAAAAGTCTAAAAGAATGGTGGAACTAATGACATTTATTTCTAAAAAAAAACTATATCTCACAGATATAGTTTTTTCTTGTGTGCCAAAGCATAAAATTTCAATGCATTTTTAATAAACTAAACAGTATTAATAATATTCAAAAATTCTTTAAAGATTTTATATTTATTACAAACCTATATTTAACGTCTGCGTCAACTACTCTTTTGTAGGCTTTATTGATGTCTTTCATATCAATCAATTCAATATCTGATACAATAGTGTGTTTTCCGCAGAAATCCAATATTTCTTGGGTTTCCTTTATTCCACCAACTAAGGAGCCTGCCATTCGCTTTCGTCCCATTATAATTCCACCGCCGTGAAAAGGCTCCAAAGGTTCAACCGCGCCAACCAAAACCATGGTTGCACCAATTTTCAATAAACCAATATATGGATCCATTTTGTGGCCAACGGAATTGTGTTCAATATAAAATCTAATGAACCTTCATGTTTAGCCATTTCCTCTTCATCCTTAGTGCGCTTTCTGTGCCGGAATGCCTTCAAATTTATAATCATTAGAGCAAAAATAAGCTAGCCTATTTTTGAAGCATACTAAAAGCACGTTAATACTTTAAACTGCTATCAACAAAAAAATGGAACCAATTTCTTAGTTCCATTTTTTAAAATTTAGGCTTACTAATTAGGCATTATCTCTCGGCTGATGGTTTTCTCTTTTATCTTCAACTTGATGGTTAATTTCTTTTCCATCTGTTTTTTTCTTATTAATAGCTTGTTCAGCTGTACTTTGCTCATCTTTTTTAATGTATTTTTTATCTTCAGACATAATTGTTTTGATTTAATTAGTTTTTTATTTCAACTCTCAATATAAGGCTATTGAAGCATAATGTATATTAATGGTTTCCTAAAAAAAAATAATTGAAAAATTTAAAATAGCTACAATCAATTTTATAGATTGCCGAAATTGTATGTAGAGTTTTGGTTGCTATATTTTTATAAACTCTCTATAATTATTCGCTACATTTACATGTATGCATCCAAAAAATCCATTTAAGGTTAAATACGATTTTCGTAAATTATCAAAATATAATAAACATTTAAAACAGTTTATTATTCTGAATCCTTCAAATGAAATGACAATAGATTTCAGTTCTTCCGAAGGGGTTTATGAATTGAACAAAGCCATACTGCTTGCCGATTTTAATTTGAATGATTATAATCTACCAACGGGTTTTCTAATTCCGCCGATTCCGGGAAGATTGGATTATTTACTTTATGTAAAGGATTTTCTGGTTAAAAATTTTGATTATAATTCCACTACAACTGTGAAAGGTTTAGACATTGGTGCGGGAGCAAATGCTATTTATTGCATTCTTGCAGCACAACAATTTAATTGGAATATGGTAGGTGCCGAAAGTGAACGTAATGCTGTTGAAATCGCAAGACAGAATATTGAAAATACAAAATCAGTATCTGATAATGTTGAAATTAGACAGCAGGAGAACAAAGGTTTTCTGTTGAAAAATATAATTCAATCAAATGAAAATTTTGATTTTACAGTCTGTAATCCGCCATTTCATAACAGTAAAGAAGAGGCTGAAAAAAGTTCAATGAGAAAATTTCGAAATTTAAGAGGAGAAACTTTTCAAAATGAATTTTCTCTTAATTTTGAAGGACAAGCAAGCGAACTTTGGTGCAATGGCGGCGAAGCGCTTTTTATTAAAAGACTTATAAAAGAAAGTGATCTTTTTAAAAATCAAGTAAAAGTTTTTAGCAGTTTGGTTTCAAAATCAGAAAATATCTCAAATATTGAAAAACAATTAAAAAAAGTAAAAGCAACTTATGAAGTTGTTAATATGGAACAAGGCAACAAAAAAAGCAGGATCGTTTTTTGGTGGTTCGCCTGATTCCTTTATAAAATAAAACCCTGTTATTTCAAAAAACAACAGGGTTTGGTATATTTCAAAGTTTAAAATTAAACTGGGACTTTATCACTTATAGTTCTTCTTTCCCAATTTCTGTGTTTTGCTACACTATCTATAAAACTTTTGATGGTTTTATTTATAAGTATGGCTTTATCATTTTTGTAATCTTTTACAAACGTGGCATCCAATAACATTTCCCCATCGCCGTCTGCCGCAATTGTCTTACAATATTTGAAAGTTTCATTTATAAACTTGATGCATTTTCCTTCTTCCTTTAAAGCTTTTATTGCTTTTTCGCCTCCGGGAATATACAGTGCATCGTACAAAACGCTTTCTGTTGTGCTTAACGCAGCATCTACCTTGTGTTCCATTTTTTCATTACACATAACTGTTCCACCTTTTGGAGCGATAAGTTTAAGCATTGCTCCTTCTTTTTCAAGAGCAGTTTTCATTTTTTTGTATGAAGTCATATCAAAACCATCAGCAACTAAAACAGCGATTTTACGGGTTGCAATACTATTGAACTTTGTATTTGCCTGACTTAAAGCTGGATCTGATTCTAAATAATTTTTCTTTTTAGCTGGTTGATGTTTTTTAACATCCGCATCTGCTCCAATTGCTTGGTTTAACGGTTGTTCTACGTTCTTCGGAATTTTCATTCCCAAGTTTTTTGAAACCGTTTTCGCCAAATCGACATCTATCTGCGAAATCATATACAACATTCTGCTTACAATGTCTTCATTGGTACATTTTCCTAACTCAAAAGAATATGCGCCTGCAACGTGTTCCTTTTCCCAATCTGCCAAACTTCTATAAAATAAGGCCGGTTGCGAAAAATGATCGCTAAAGCTTTCACTTCTACCTCTAATTTTCTTTGCATCAATCCGTTCTTCATAATGTACGTAACCGCCTTCAGCCATTGTAGCTAAATGTGGACAACTGCCCATTAATGAATTTGGAAAATAAGCAACATTTCCTTTCGGAATATCCATCTGCATATGACCATCACGTTGATTGTTATGCACAGGAACAATCGGTCTATTAATTGGTATTTGATGATGATTGGTGCTTCCCAATCTAGACAATTGTGTATCCCGATATGAAAATAACCTTCCTTGTAATAAAGGATCATTTGTAAAATCGATTCCTGGTACAATATGTCCCGGTAAAAAAGCAACTTGTTCCGTTTCTGCAAAGAAATTATCTGGATTTCTATTTAAAGTCATCTTTCCGATAATCTGCACTGGCACCATTTCTTCGGGAATTAGCTTTGTTGGATCTAATAAATCGAAATCAAATTTATGTTCGTCCTCTTGAGCGACAACTTGTATTCCTAACTCCCATTCTGGAAATTGTCCTTCTTCTATTGCTTCGTATAAATCGCGACGATGAAAATCTGCGTCTGCGCCGTTAATCTTAACAGCTTCTTCCCAAGTTACGGAATGAACACCTAACTTCGGCTTCCAATGAAATTTTACGAAATGTGATTCTTCTTTATCATTAATTAATCGAAAGGTGTGAATTCCGAAGCCTTCCATCATTCGCAAACTACGCGGAATGGCACGATCGCTCATTGCCCAAATATGGTTGTGCAATGTTTCGGTAGTTCTTGAAATAAAGTCGTAAAATGTATCGTGAGCCGAAGCTGCTTGCGGAATTTCATTATTTGGTTCCGGTTTTACCGAATGTATTAAATCTGGAAATTTCATTGCATCTTGAATAAAAAAGATGGGCATATTGTTACCTACCAAATCCCAAGTGCCTTCCTCCGTATAAAACTTTACTGCAAATCCTCTTACGTCTCTTGCCAAATCTGGCGACCCTTTTGAACCTGCAACGGTTGAAAAACGGACAAAAACGGGTGTTTTTCTACTAGTATCATTAAAAATTCCGGCTTTGCTATATTTTTTTATGCTGTCGTATAGTTCAAAATAACCGTGAGCGCCGCTTCCTCTTGCGTGAACAATTCGTTCCGGGATACGTTCATGGTCGAAATGACTAATTTTTTCGCGCAGTAAAAAATCCTCTAATAAGGTAGATCCGCGCTCACCCGATTTAAGGGAATTGTTGGTATCGTTTACTTTTAAACCCTGATTGGTGGTCATAACCTTTCCTTTCGGATTTACCCTAAATTTTTCTAAATCCTTATTTTTTTGGGTATTTACAGATTTATCGTTCTTTTTTGCCATTGTTATTTATTTTGAAAGATTAGTTTATGGTTTTTTTATGAAAAAAGAAATAATTTACTCTTTCTTGTTGACAATAGAATATAGCTTACAAAAAATTTAACATTGAAACTTTCAAATTTAGTGATATTGTTAAAACAAGATTGTAAATACGATACTAAACTCGTATTTTCACTCAACAATATCGCGAAAATTAAGCGATTAATCTTGTAATTTGAACTATTGTAATTAGTAATAAAATAGATATGTATGATTTAATGATTCAACTAATAATGTTACTTATTAAACCATATACGTTAGTCAGTAAAATTTATAAACTCTAATTTCACTTTTCTAACCTTTAAAACATAAAAAAATGGGAGATATTATTTGGATTATAGTCGTTCTATGTGTAATAGGATGGTTGGTAGGATTTTTAGCTTTTCCGGCTATCGGCGGGTTAATACATATTGTATTGGTAATTGCTGTTATTTTGATAATCTATAAATTGATTACAGGCAGAAGAGTATAATACATTTTCCTTTAATTTAAAAGACTTCCAATCTATATGATTTGGAAGTCTTTTTACTTTTACGAACTTTTCAATATATTTTATAAGTGAATTTTATTATTCGAATTAACCTTTTTGGTTAATTTCAAAATTACCTTTTATTGCGTTTGTTGTAATTTTTATCACCTCTCGTTTTTGGCTTTTTATATTTCTCTTTTATAATACGTTTGTATGAACCACCTTGATTTTCTTTACTGTTTTTTGCAGATTTCTCATGGAAACTTGGTCCAGGCGCATCATCGCTATTCGGGTTGTGCGGATTGTTAATTTCAACCACTTCAGGTTTTTCTTCAAAAGTCAATTCTGTTGAAATTTCAACTGCTGCCGGAAATGGTACTTTTTCAATTTTCATATCCATCAAAGTCTCAATCTTCTCTTTAAAATCTTGCTCCTTTTCTGTGTACAGTAAAATTGAAGTTCCCTCCTTGCCCGCTCTTCCTGTTCGGCCAATTCGGTGCATATAGTTTTCAGCAAATGCGGGTGTGTTGAAATTTATAACGTGCGATATTTCGTCAAGATCCAAACCCCGGGCCATAACATCGGTTGTTACTAAAATTCGAGTTTTTTTAGAATTGAAATCTTCAATGGAACGAATTCTGTAATTCTGCGTTTTGTTGCTGTGGATTACCGCGACTTCACTTCCGAAGAAATCGTCCATCACCGTAAAAAGTAAATCTGCATTTTTCTTGTTGTCCACAAAAACCAAAACCTTTTCAAAAATCTCGCTATTTTGAAGCAAGTGGGTAACCAAATTCGCCTTGGTATAAAAGTTTGTAACTTCATAGCAAAACTGGGCTATATTTTCTAGCGGCGTTCCGCTTACAGCGACAGAAACGGTACTTGGCGCCACAAAAAAATCTTGGATAAATTGGTTAACGTCTTCTGTCATCGTTGCCGAAAACATAATGTTTTGCCGCTTGGTAGGCAGTAATTCAAGAATATTGGTAAGCTGAAACCTGAAACCCAAATCCAGCATTACATCTACTTCATCTATCACTACCTTTTTAAGGTTTTTGGATTGTAGTGTGCGGTTCAATAACAAATCATACAATCTTCCCGGCGTTGCAACTACAATGTCACAACCTGCAGCAACCGCTTCTTTGTGTCTGTTTATGTTTACGCCGCCAAAAACGCCGATAACTCTCACTGAAGAATATTTTCCAAACTTTTCAATTTCTTCAACTACTTGCAAAACGAGTTCGCGCGTTGGTACTAAAACTAAAATTCGTGGCGCAATTTCAGTGGAATATTTCAAATTTTGCAACAGCGGTAACATATATCCCAGTGTTTTTCCAGTACCTGTTTGGGCAATACCAACCATATCTGTTCCGCTCATTATTACCGGAAACGATTGCTCTTGTATGGGTGTTGGCGCTTCAAAACCTAAGTCGGAAAGTGAGCTGAGCAGTTGTTTGTTGATATTGAGGTCTTGAAAATTCATAGCTTATCTAAAAAGTAAAATTTATAAAATGGGATAATAATGCTATTTAATATAGGCATCTACATCAGAAATAAAAATAACGTGTAATATAAAAGAGTTTATTAATCCTCAGGTAGATGACCGTGTATTTCTTTAAATATCGTATCAAAATCCTCACGAATCAATGAGCGTAATCGTAATCTGTAATCGTTGCGCAACCAATTAATAAAATTATGGGTGCTTTTGCTTATGCATTTTGAATAATTATTTATACGGGCATCAATATCGTCTCCCAACATTTTTGCTAAACCGAGCGCGTCATACACATCTTCGCTATTTTCTACGCAAATGTAAGCATGCTGTGCTATTGAACGTTCTAAAACAACTTTACTACTTTCTCCTGCGTCAATGGAATCTATGTAGGTTTTTTTTATATCAAAATAAACCACTTCACTTTTTGCGAATTCTGCACGCAATTCTTCTGGCATTTCATGAACAAAATCGTTTTCGATATCTTCATCACTTCGTAAACGGTCATTATAATAATCTGGGGAATGGAAGATGGTTTGCCAGTTTAAATCTGCACCCCACGGACCAAAGCGAAAGTAATTATTACCTAAATCTATAACGTTGAAAAATGGTTTGTTATTTAAGATACGCGAACCTCTACCAATCATTTGATAATATAGTGTAAGCGATTTTGTGGCTCTATTTAAAATTATAGTATCGATTGTTGGTTCATCAAAACCGGTTGTCAAAATACTTACGGAAGTTAAAATAGCATCGGGAGTTTCACGAAACCACCTCAAAATCTGTTTTCGTTGCTTTTTGGTAGCTGTATTATCCAAGTGCATAATTGGCAATCCTGCAGCTTTAAAAGTATAATAAACTTGAATTGAAGTATTAATACCGTTATTAAAAATAAGCGTTTTTTTGCCGTTACTATGTTTTCTGTAAGCTTCCAAAAGCGTGTCCAACATGGTATTGCTGGAATATAAATCTTCTGAAGATTTTACGGTATAATCACCGTTGCTACCTACTTCCAAAGATGTAAGGCCCATATTATATCGGTACACTTCGGCTCGTGCCAAAAATTCGTTTTCAATTAAAGATTCTATCGTTTCGCCTGCAATAAGTTCGTCGTAATTATCCTTCATTGGCAAGGCTTTGTTCGAACTTAAAGGTGTAGCAGTTACACCAAGTATAAACGATTTTTCAAAAAACTTGAACAATTTGGTAAAGCTGTTGTAATGCGCTTCATCAATAATTACAAGCCCAATATCACTTATATCTAATTTGTCATCGTTTAAACGGTTGTTCAACGTTTCTACCATTGCCACAAAACATACAAACTCGCTTTGATCGTCAAGATTTGCAGTACTATTTACCACCTTATTTATAACACCAAAACTGGTAAGCATTTCTGAAGTTTGCTTGCAAAGCTCAACTCTGTGCGTCATTACAATTACCTTTTTTTTGTGATGTTTAAGGTATTGCCTAACTATTTCTGAAAATATAACAGTCTTTCCACCGCCGGTTGGCAGTTGGTAGAGTAAATGGTGATCGTCAGGAGCACTTTCAAACTTTTCAAATATCTGATCTATAGCACCTTTTTGATAGCTATATAATTCTTTATCTGTTTTTTTATCTTGAAGGCCAGGTGCAATCTCCGTCATAAATCTAAATTTTAAAGGTTTGCAAAAATACGAGGTTTTGTAGGTTATAATTGGATTATTTAAAAAAAAATAGAATATTGATATTAACAGATAATTTTCTTCAGTTCAATTAAATAAATTTTGAAGAATGATTATTTAATTCCGAAGTGAATTTGAAGAATAAAAAACTGAAATATTTAATCTGTTGATGAAGTAGTATTATTTTGTTTTAGGCTAAAATGTTTGTAAATAAATTCAATTATAAAACAAAGCAAGATAATACTAACCGAAATAATAACCCCTAGCCTATTGGCTGAAAACTGTTGAACGAGCATAACTACAAACGCTGCCATACATAATATTGCACCCGTAAGTGTAATTATTTTATTGGCGCTAACGGCATCCGTTTTTTTATATGCCACATAATTTACAATGGAAAAAATAAGCAGAAAACCAGCGCTACCACTTGTTGAAATACTTTCAAGATTTAAAAAGTTTGCGACTAGTAGCGTTAATATTGTGGTGATTAATAGGCCGATTGGTTTGTTCCAAAGTTGATAGGTAAATTCGTGTGGGAGTTCGTCGTCTTCGGCAAGTTCATAACTTACGCGGCTTCCGCCATAAATTGTTGCGTTAATTGCCGAAAATGTTGAAATTAAGGCTGCAACTGTCATAATTGTAAAACCTATTTGACCTAACATTGGTTTTGCTGCTGCCGCCAAAACATAATCTTTTGCTTTACCAATCGCATCAAAACCCAATGAGCCAACCGTAACTGCGGCAATTAGTAGATATAAGATTACTACAAAACCAACTGAAATAAAGTATGCTTTTGGTGCCGTACTTTCTTTGTTTTTCATATTGGGCACTGCGTTGGCGATAAGTTCAAAACCTTCGTAGGCTACAAAAATTACCATACCGCCGGTAATTAATTGCAGCGGGCCTTCCCAATTTGCGGGATTTAATTGTGAAATATGTTCATTACCGAATAAACCATAAATTCCAACCGCCACAAAAGCCAACAGAATAAAAAGCTTTATAAAAACGGCGATACTTTCTATTTTGCCAACAATTGAAAGACTGTAATAGTTTATTAAGGTTGCTAAAAGTATTATGCCGCTTACAAAAATGTGGGTGTCTGTTGCCTTGTCGCCCGTTATGGAAATTAGATTTGGCGCATAACCGCCAAAAGCGCTTGCATAAAGCGATAACATAATTATATAACTTACCCAAAGCACATTGTTAATACCGCCACTAAAAACGCCTTTGCCAAAGCCAACGTTTATAAATTTTACCGTGCCGCCTCTATCGGGATACACTACCGAAAGTTTTGCATACGCATAGGCAGTAAACAGCGCCAATATTCCTGCAATTAAAAAAGCCAACGGCGTACCACCTTTTGCAAGTGAAACAGCGAGACCGAGAACGGCGAATATACCACCACCAACCATTCCGCCAATGCCTATTGCTATTGCATCTCTAAGAGAAACGGAATCTTCTGTTTTATTAGATTTTGCTTTCTGTGACATTACATTATATGTATTTATTTACCAATCAATAGGCCGATAATCTTTTAAAAATTTTCCGCACCAATGCTTTCCTGTATTTATGCCATCAAAAAGTGGGTCTAAAACTCTTGCAGCTCCATCAACAATATCCAATGGTGGTTGAAAATCATGTACTTCCTGTTTATATTTTGAAAGATCTGCTGGATCTTCATCCGTAACCCAACCCGTATCTACAGCATTCATATAAATACCGTCTTTTGCCAGCGAACCTGCGGCGGTATGGGTTAACATATTTAGCGCTGCCTTTGCCATATTGGTATGTGGATGACGGTCTTCCTTAAAAAAACGATGGAATTTTCCTTCCATCGCCGAAACGTTTATTATGTGTTTTTGTCCTGTGTTTTCCTTCTTCATAATTTCGGAAAGGCGGTTGCACAAAACAAATGGTGCAACGCTGTTTACGAGTTGGACTTCAATCATTTCGGTGGTTTCAATCTCGCCGAGTTTAAGGCGCCAACTGTTTGTTTTTCGTAAATCTACTTGTTGCAAATCTGCATCTAATTCGCCAACTGGGAAGACTTCTTGAGGTTTTAGAGCATTATCAAAACTATACGGAATCTGGGACAGTTTTGCCGAAGCGCGTAAGCCAATTCCAGGTTCTGGACCGTGCCACGTTACGGGCATATTTTTGTTGCTAGATGCTTTTTGACCTAAAGAGCGCAACTCATCAATACAGCTGAAATGATCTGTTAGCAAATCGGCTGCAAATTTTGGGAGGTCGTTATAACTTTTTTCTTCATTCGGCATTAAATGCGTATAAAAACCTGAAGGTCTGCGAACGGTTTGCGCTGCGTTATTGATAAGTATATCAAGCTTTTCGTATTTCTGCTCTATATAATTACAAAAAATTTCGACACTTGGAATGTGTCTTAAATCGAGACCGTGAATATGCAATCTATGTCCCCAATCTGTAAAATCTTCTTCTTTTGAAAAACGTAATGCGCTATCTACCGGAAAACGTGTAGTTGCAATGACAGTTGCGCCGCCACGTAAAAGCATTAGCGAAATATGATACCCAATCTTTAATCGTGAACCTGTAATAATTGCAACTTGTCCTTTAACTTCAGCCGTTTGGAAGCGTTTTGCGTAGTTGAAGTCGCCGCAATCTTGGCACATGGTATCGTAAAAATGGTGGAGTTGGGTAAACTCGGTTTTGCAGACGTAGCAGTTTCGGGGTTTTTCTAACTCCATTAAATCCTTTTCTTCAATTACCGCAGCAGCCAATAATTTTGGCGCTACGAATATTGAGGCTTCTCTCGCGCTTCGTATTCCTGTTTCCTTTCGGGCGTGTTTATCTCGTGCGGCTTGCTTTCGCTTTTCGTTTTTCTTGGCATCTTTTTTTCGACGGGAAAACTCAGAGCGGCTTGGTCTTGAAAGTTGTCCGGCAGCTTTAATTAATGCCGTTCTTTTCTCCTTCGGAATATCGAAAATCTGGTCTGTATCTTCAACAAGATTTTGAAGGATTGCAAGACATTTTTCTATATCGGCTTCGGTTACTATTTGCTGTTTATTTTCCTTTTCTTCGGAAGTTTTCATTGCGTATTTTTAAGAGCGCGAAGATACTGATAATGGTTTAAAATGTTGAAGTGTAAATTTTCAATATTTCTTATTTTGAAGCAGTTTCAATTTCTGGAACATCTTTCCATTTCTCGGTTTCAGCAAATTCTTTGATAACTTGATTTCTTTTCTCAAGCAATTTAACCAAATATGTTTTTAAGAATAACATATCTGCCAATTTCCCGAAAGTTCCAAAAGGTGATTTATATTCAACTTTATCAACCATACTTGTAATCCCATTCGCTTCTGAAAAATGATGTTCGTGCCTAAAAGATTGAAACGGACCTTTTACCATTTCATCAATAAAATACATTGGCATTTGAAATTGAGTAATTTTTGAAGTCATCTTTTGATAAAAACCGAGATGTTTTGCACGCCAAGTTACGGTTTCATTCAAACTTATTAATCCAAAAGTTGTCCCGGCAATTGCAGTTTCGTTTGTGTGTTTGGTAGATATTTTGTGAAGATCGATACTTCGGGAAAGATTAAAAACAATCATTATATCGGCTCTAACTTTAGTTTTCAATGAGATGTTTGGCATATTTTAATAAAATTTAAAACGAGGTTTCTGTATTTCCGAAGTTGAAACCCCAATTTAAACCGATTGTAGTTACCAAATTATCGGTTTTTGCAAAATCCTTTCCAAAACCACCGATAATGCTGATGTTATTGGTTAGTGTGAACCGAACATTCCCAACCGAGCGCTCTCCGTTATTGTTTCCCGAACGCGCAATAAATTCATACCCAAAACCAAAACGGCCAAACTCCAAATCTATCTTTCCGCCAACATCTGTGTACGTTTTTGTGAAATATATATTGTTCAAATCACGATTAAAACCATCATCAATATATCTTGCAACTAACAAAAAGTTTACATAATTGTTGAATTTATTTTCGGAGCCTTCATTCAAAATAAAACTTCCTTCCGCTGTTATCCATGCACCAAATCTGTTTGCGGTGCCAGAATTAATATTGTTTTCCTTAAATATTGCGCTATAGCCAAATGCTCCATCAACTTTAAAAAGAGGCTTTATGGTCTTTTTAAATGGTTCCAACAAATCATCAATCAAGATTGCATTATCCGCATAAAACTTTTTGATGGCTTCGTCGCCGGCTTCAATTACCTCTAACGGTGGCGTTGGAATTTGAAACATTGCTTCCTGCAATTGTTCAACATTATTAATTACTTTTTGTTTATCATAAAATCGTAAAATAGTGGTGCGCAAACCAACACTATAACTTTTATGACTTTCAGTAAAGCCGCGAAATTCTTTATCAACATACGCAAAGCTTAAAGTTGTTGTGTTCAAACCGCTAAAAGGATGTTGTGTAATTGTGTTGTCATCATTTTTTACAACGCCAATATATTTAAAATAACTGCGGTCCGTTCGTTCCTTTCCTATAAAATAATAGGGCGCCACTTCAACCGAGAGACTTTTACCAAAGTTATCCAACGCGTGTATTGCCAAGGCTTTTACGTTTGTTGGCGTGTAAATTTCGGTTGGTGTTTCTTCAACAAGAATAAAAGCGGGACTTGTATTGTTGGTCATTGTAAAATCTGCTAAATCTAACTGCGCAAAACTTGACGTTGAATAAAAAAGGATGAGCAGCATAGCACTTTTTACTTTCATGCTTCTATAAATTTAATGACGATATAGGAATCAAACATTAATTTTTTTACTTGGGTTATAAGCGGACTATATTCGTGTTGAAAGCTGTTAGAATTTATATTCAAAATAACTTTGGATTGTTTTATAATCTGGTTAAAATCCCCACTCTTACCGTAACCCCGGATGTAGGCCAAAAAAGTTTTTCCTATTAAATCTTCTGCTTTTCCCAGATTTTTGGAAAATTCATTATCACCGCTTCTACCTATTTCTACAGAGTTTACTGATATGATTAATGTAGTTACAGCCTCACTGCTTATTATAGCCGCAAAGTTTACGGTCTCGCCTTTTTTAAGTGGAAATGGTTCCATTTTATTTAATTATAAGATAAATATAACTATTATTTAAAGAAGAAATTTCTGGATTGAAGAAAAATAAAAATTTTAAATTGCTGATTGTAAATAACTAACAAGAGTTTCTGTAAATTTATGGTCTAACCAAAATTCAATTCAAAATGGACCTAACCAAACCAGTTGGAGTGAAAAAACAATCCCATTCATTTATTCCGGATTGGTTTTTACGAGTTCTTTTGGGCGCTACCCTTTTGCTTATGATTGTAGGCAGCTGCGTAAACATTCCAGGAGTTATAGATTCGCCAGAATTTAAACTCAATTTAGATCCGAATTGGGTTTATGAATTATTAACTTCGAAAGGTATTTGGCTTTTTTACAGATCTTATTTCTACTTAGACTTTGTTTGGTACATCATAATAAGTTTTGCATTATACCATTTTATTTTTGCTCAACATATTGGTAACTTATTTAAATGGGCTAAATTCAGTAAAATTTCTCTGATATTAATTCTCGTTAGTCTTTGTGTTGCAAATGGTGTTGAAAATGTTTTGTACTGCTATTTCTATCGGTATGAAATTATAGCACTCATTGTAAAATTAGCTTTTCTCGCTTTATCTTTATTATGGGTTTTACTTATTCTTCTTTATAAATATTTTCAAGATTTTCTTCCAACTTTTCTGGGCTTCTTAAAATCTGCCGCATACAGTTTGATTATTTTGGGATTGATAGGTTTTCTGCTTCCAAAGGCGCCACAAATAAATAGCATTGTTGTTAATCTTTATGATAGTCCGACCAATTTTCTTGTCTTGCTTATTGTCGCTCCTATTTACGCAATGGCAATTGCGCACTACCCAAGTTATTTTAATATAGATGAAACCAAATTTACTTGGTATAGCGCAAAAGGTCGCGTATGGTGGTTTGCCACTATTTTTTATAAGAATATAGATCCTTCAATTAAAGAAAAAATTGCGAGAAAACAACATAGAGAAGATTTTGACTACCAACCCGAAAAGCCAGATACTAAAACACCCGAAAAACCCGTAATAAGTTATCTCAATTTTATGTTGCGCACATTGGGAATCCTATTTTTTGCGGCGCTTTTTTATATTATTGGGTACGCCTCTCAAGTAAATTTTGATTGGCCTGTCTCTATTTCGAGAATTGGAATAGCATTATTGGGGGTTTGCCTCTACCTACTTTTTTATCTTCGAAATAGAAAAACGGAATGGTTGAATAAAAATTACGCGTATTTACATAAATACCTTCCAAATTTTTACGACGGAGATTATACTCCCAAAAAAGAGCAGATTTTGAATTTTAATTTAAATGATAAAGAAATAGATGCTGAAGTAACTACAACCACAAATAAACCCGATCCGTCTTTATCTGACATAAATAAATGGGTTAGACGCTATTTATTCTTGTTCATGGCAACCATTTTGTTGCACATTCTTTTATTCAGCAAACTTTGGTTTATAGATTGCCCAGATTGTAGGTACAATAATTTTAATGCGCTGTTGAGTCTAGTTTGTATCGGCTTCCAAATGTTCACCTTTGTGTATTACCGAACCTTTAGATCTGGTTTACGCTTTAGCCTCTATAATGAAAAAAGTAAGGCAATTCTAAATTCATTTTATGTTTTAAGAGTAATAAAGGTAACGGATCCATTAAAACAAATTGACCAAGAACATGTAGACATCAACAGAAAAAAAATACAAGATTTTTTTAAGGCTAATGAATTCATTGAAAATGCGAAAGATTTAAAAATGTTTAAATGGTTGCGTTTTGGGATATTCAGCAATAATATTACCTATTTGCAGACAATGGCGGTAATTGGCGTAATAAATACGCTATACTTAATAGTAATAAATATCTGGTCCAAAGCAGCGCTTTTTTCTAATGCTATACTAATTATACTTTCCTATCTATTTTTCTATTATGGTGTTATTGTCCTAATAACCAAAAGTTTTATTTACTATAAATATTCGGATGAGGTTTATGCAAAAGAGCACCAAAAAAAGTTTTATTTCAGTTTAACTATTGTTGCGTTCGTTTTTATAACTCTTAATGTCTTAAAGGATACATTTCGAAATGAACTTTTTACCTTAAAATTAATTGATAGAGATAAAACAAAAGAAATAACAATTGAAGATTATGTGGCAAATCTCCCAAAAGATCAAACCCGATATTATATAGGTTCTTATGGCGGCGGTATGAAAGCCAATGCTTGGACAATGACCGTTTTGAAACAGTTGTATGATACCGATCCTAATTTCTTTAAAAAAGTAGTTGGCATATCTGGCGTTTCCGGCGGGACAATGGGCTTAACTAATATGGCAGGAATTATAAATGCCGAAGTGAATCCGGAAAACTGGCAAAAAACCATAACTACAATTTCTACTTCAAATATTTTGGCGATAGATTTATCGCACATTTTAGGAAAGGACACGTTTGAACATTTATTTATTCCATTCCGTAATTTAAGAGGTAAAGACAGATCTTCCGTCGCGATGAATCAATATGCACAGATTACTAACAATTCTGAAGAAATAAAGCATCCGACTGCGTATCGTAAGTTTTGGAAAAATTTATACGAAAAAGAAAATCGTGCGTTTCCAATCCTAATTTCCAATTCTACGAATGTTGTCGGCAATCAAGGAATGGCCGTTAGCGTAAGTGCGAAAAAAGGTTCGCCGGAAGATTCCTATTTATATCAAGGCGCCAATAATATTTTGGATATCTATCAAAATAAATATGAAGATAATCCTTATTTAGTTCAAGAAAAAACGTTGAGTTATTATGATGCGGCTTCTACTTCCAATAGGTTTCCAATACTTAGTCCTGCCACCAAAATAGAAACGTTGGGACATTTTAATGATGGCGGCATTTATGAAAATAGTGGGATGCTTTCAGCCTTCAAACTTTTTAGGGCAGTTAATTGTATTGAAGGTGTTGATGAACTTCAAAATTTAAAACAGCGCAATGTTTTTATAAATATTGTGAATGATAAAAATACATATATAAAATATAAGGTTTCCGAACATTTGAGAAATGGAATTTCAATTAATAAAATCAACGAAAACACAGAAATCAATGCCATAATAGCATCAATAGCTTCTACCGAAATGATGCCGATTTTCATTAAAGCTGAATTGAACAGACTTGCAGATTATAATAATATCGAATTTTATACAATATATCTTCCCCATAGATTTACGGTAGCCGATGTAAAAATGATTTATGGTAGCGATATTGAATTTGGTGAAGGTTTTAATGTAACCTACAAAGAAATGTACCATACTGCAATTAACAATAATGCAGGTATTGAGCAATTGGTTACAAATGGTTGCAGCAATCCAAACATCCCAATTATAGAGCCGCCAATGAGCAGAGTAATGGCGGATGCTGCGTATGAATTTATGTTGCAAATGCGCAACCATCCAATAGTACAAAATGCAATAAAATTAATTATCGATAAAGATTAGTTTCAATTTGAGAAAATGGAATAGTTGCCAATTTAACAAGGTTTGTTGTATTTGTACTAAATGTTTATTAAAAATTTCGCACTATCAGAATAAGGTCGCAAATTTGCATCATATTTAATAAACAACAAAACTTGAATTATGAAAAATAAAAACGGATTATTAGCTTTAATAGGTATTGGTGCAGGTGCATTTGCTTGGTGGAAATATAGAAATATGACCCCAGAACAAAAAGCTGAACTTAAAGGAAAAGTGAACGATGCTGGAAATAAAATTAAAGGCAAAATGAATGATGCTGAATCTGCAATTTCAGAAAAATACGAAGAACTTAAAACTTCTGCAAAAAGAGAATATGATGACATGAAAAGCTAGAAAGCTTTCTTGTTATTATAAAGTAAAAATCCCAATTGACGTTGGGATTTTTTTATGTCTTTTTCTTAAGTTTTCTCAACCGATTATAAAATCTAAAATTGAATAAAACAATTTGAATCTTAATTTTCAAACCGTTTCAGTAAAAAAATCGTCCTTAAAACCGATTAGATATAGTTTTTCTTTTGCTCTTGTTATTGCTGTGTAAAGCCATCTTAAATAGTCAATATCTACTCCATTCGGTAAATAAGGTTGTTCCACAAATACCGTATTCCATTGCCCACCTTGACTTTTATGACATGTTATTGCATAAGAAAACTTTACTTGCAACGCATTGAAATATTTATTCTGCTTTACCGCCATAAACTTTTTATAATTCGATTTTTCATCAGCATAATCTTTCATCACCTCCATATAAAGTTGATTGGATTCTTCATAGGAAAGCGACGGCGTTGTTGACGTGAGCGTATCTAATAACAAAACAGTTTCAAAAGATTTCATTTTTGGATAATCAACCATTCTCAAATTCACTTCAGCAAAACGGAAACCGTACAATTCCTTTATTCCAAATATTTCAAGCACTTCAACTATATCGCCATTTGCAATAAAACCGGCTTCACTTGCAGGTTGCACCCAAAAATAATTGTTTTTTACGACCATAAGATAATCGCCCGCAGCCAATTCAGACTCTTGAAATAGAATTCTGTTACGGATGCTTTCGTTGTATAAATTCGCTCTTTTGTTGGATCGTACTATAATTACTGTTTCTTCATTACCCAACGTGCTGTAACTATCTGCAATGGCATCCATAATTTCTTGGCCGTCCTGTGGCTTTATAACTTCGGGATAGCCTTTGTGAGAAAGTTTAAAACTTTCAAAAAAACCATCATCAATACATTGCCTAATCGCCGTTGCGTTTACCAAAATGCCGCTATCCTGTTGCTGGCGCATTACTTCATCCAACTCCAACGTGATTACTTCTTTATTATAATTATTCCGAAGAATATCTGCATCCAAAGCGGGACTTATCGATAAATGTACCGGCGGTAATTGCGCGGTATCGCCAATTAACAGTAGTTTGCAGTTGTGCCCCGAATAGATGTATTGCATTAAATCGTCCAACAATGATCCGTTTTCAAATAACTTAGAATCCTGATTAATATCTGGAATCATCGATGCTTCATCAACTATAAAAACCACATCGCGATGTTTGTTATTTTGAAGTTTAAATGAAACGCCCGACTTTTCTGCCTTCGGAAAATAGATTTTTTTATGAATTGTAAACGCTTCCTTATTACTGTAATTACTAATAACCTTCGCTGCACGCCCAGTTGGCGCCATTAAAATTGAAGACTTTTTTACTTTACTTAAATTTTTAACCAACGTTCCTACAATTGTTGTTTTTCCAGTACCAGCGTAACCTTTCAGCAAAAACACTTCATTTTTTGTTTCGCTTAAAATAAATTTAGCCAAAAGTTGAAGCGCTAAATCCTGCTTATTGGTTGTTTTATGTGGAAATGAATTTTTTAAAAAACTGAAATATTCGGCAACGGTCATTAAAAGTGTGTATCTATTAAGGTTTAAAGATAACTATGTTTTTTTCGCAATATACTTTAACGAACAAAAAAAAATTGTAGATTTGCGATAGACCTTAGCATAAATAAATCTAATCTAAAAAATAATGAAATTAATAATACAGTTGGTTCTTTGGGTAGCAATAGCTTTTTTAGCTTGGAAGTTATATTCTTCTATTATGGCACCCGTAAAGTTTAATGAAGTAAAAGAAGCCCGTTATGCGAAGGTTATAGAAAAGCTGAAAGACATTCAATCTGCAGAGTTGGCGTATAAAGAAATTAAAGGAAACTTTACCGGAAGCTACGATAGCTTAATTAGTTTCGTTGAAACTGCGCAGTTTGCCATTACCTCTAGAAAAGATACAAGTTATCCAGATAGAGCTAAAAACAAAGCTTACGGTCTTCCAGAAGAAAGTGGTGGTTATATTATAGAAGCTGTTGTTTTAGACACTTTAGGTTTTACACCTGTTAAAGATTCATTGTACGCAGGTACCGATAGGTATAAAGATATGATGCATGTAAATATTAACGGCACCGAACATAAAATTGATCTTAAAGCGGGTACTTTAAATAAAAACGATATTACCTATAAAGTTTTTGAGGCCAAAATAGAAAAAGATAAAATTTTGAGCGACTTAAATAAAGATCTTTTAGCGCAGGAAAAACAAGTACTTTCGGTAGATGGCGTTAATGGACCGTACATCCAAGTTGGTTCTATGACAGATGTAAATACTGCTGGAAACTGGCCAAAAGTGTACGATTTTAAAAAAGAATAATTACCGCATATAATGTATAATAGACTGTCCGTTCAAATTTCTTTGAATGGGCTTTCTTTTTTGGTGACAGATCCACTTAAAAAGGAAGTCTTTTATGAAGAAGTGCATTTTGCTGAAACAACTACCCCGGAAGAAACTCTCTATGCCCTCGAAAAAAACTTCGACTCAACCGAAATTCTTCATCAAAAATTTTCAACTGTGTCGGTTGTTTATGATACTTCAATTTACACATTGGTGCCTTCAGAAATTTTTGACGAAAATAAAGCTAGTGATTATTTAAAATTCAATTCCAAGATTTTGGCAACAGATTTTATTGCCAATGAAACATTTAATAATAATGAAATTGTTACCGTTTATGTACCCTTCATAAACATAAACAACTATTTCTTTGACAAGTTTGGTTCTTTTAATTACTATCATTCCATCACAATTTTAGCAGAAAAATTACTTGCTGTTGAAAAAAATAACGAATCAGTAAAAGTGTATTTGCACGTTGCTGAAAACATGTTTCATTTGATGGCTATTGAAGATGGAAACTTAAAACTTGGCAACACATACAGCTATAAAACAGCCGAAGATTTTTGCTATTACGCACTATTTACGTTCGAACAATTGCGTTATAACCCAGATAAAGTTGAAGTGGTTTTAAGTGGAACTATTCAAAAAGATTCAGATTTATATTCGCTACTTTTCACTTATGTTCGGAATATATCATTTTTAAATTTGGCTCTATCCGAAATTAAAATCAATAATGAAATAAGCCAAAATCTACTTCTAAAATCTATAGATTAAATGCGAATTATTTCAGGAATACATAAAGGAAGACGGCTTACCGCACCAAAAAAACTACCGGTAAGACCAACAACCGATTTTGCGAAGGAAGCACTTTTCAACATCCTTAGAAACACTTATTATTTTGATGAATTATCTGTACTCGATCTTTTTTCGGGAACAGGAAACATAAGTTTTGAATTTGCCTCGCGCGGAACAGAAAGCATTGTAGCGGTAGATGCAGATGCTGGCTGTGCAACTTATATTACAAAAATTGCTGAAGAACTGGAAATGCCAATTTCAGTAATAAAGTCTGATGTTTTAATGTATTTAGAAAAAAACAGCGGAAGTTTTGATATAATCTTCGGCGATCCACCATACGATTTCAGCATCGAAAAGCTTGCTAATATCACTGAAATTATATTCAAAAAAGAAATGCTGAAAGCCGACGGACTTTTAATATTAGAGCACGCATTCCAAACAGATTTATCTTCATTATCAAACTTTGCGGAAGCCAGAAAATACGGAAGTTCGGTGTTTAGTTTTTTTGGGAATTCAAAAGAAGAATAAATAAAAAAAGCAGGCCTATAAGCCGGATTCTGTTTTGGTTTATTGCAACCAAACCTTACCATTTATCTAGTCCCAACATTACTGCTGGGCTCAATCTGCCTACCCTCTTGCATTGGGCGGGAACCCTTAAGCGCAAGTTTACGTGGCATTTCACCGCATAGAGTTTACCTGGTTTCACTACAGCATTACCTGTACATACTTTCTGTTGCACTTGTCCTATCCCGAAGCTTGTTCGGGGCGACGGCCGTTAGCCGCTATGCTTCCCTGTGGTGTCCGGACTTTCCTCCCGAATCCTCGCAAAAACGAAGATTCCGACGGTAAGGCGGCCTGCTCCGGCAAAAATACGCCAATGTTAATAACTAGCCGAAAACACTAAGCCTTATTTTTTATATTATTCACTTGCATTTCTATATTTGTGAAAGGGATCAGATTGTTGGTATGTACCGTAAAATCTGTGTAAATCCCTTCAGTTTTAAAAGTAATTTCTGTCAATTTGAATATACTTTTAATTGATTATTATTTATGGAAAACTTCATTGTATCGGCTCGAAAATATAGACCTACCGTTTTTAAAGACGTTGTGGGCCAACAGGCTATTACAAAAACGCTGGAAAGCGCTATAACCAATAATCATTTGGCGCAAGCACTGCTTTTTACTGGTCCGCGTGGCGTTGGCAAAACAACGTGTGCACGGATTTTAGCAAAGAAAATTAACGAGGACGGCACTCAAAAAGCTGATGAGGATTTCGCATTTAATATTTTTGAACTTGATGCTGCGAGTAATAATTCGGTTGATGATATTCGTAGCTTAATTGAACAAGTTCGCATTCCGCCTCAAATTGGTAATTACAAGGTTTACATAATTGATGAAGTACATATGTTGTCCTCGGCAGCATTTAATGCATTTCTGAAAACTTTGGAAGAACCGCCCAAACACGCCATTTTTATTCTTGCCACTACTGAAAAGCACAAAATAATCCCAACTATTTTATCACGTTGTCAGATTTTTGACTTTAAACGAATCACAGTTCAAGATATTAAAATGCAGTTGGTCGAAGTTGCAACAGCAGAAAATATTGATGCTGAAGATGATGCCCTTCACATTATTGCACAAAAAGCAGATGGTGCAATGCGAGACGCCTTGTCAATTTTTGATAGAGTTGTAAGTTTTTCGGGTAGTCATTTAACGCGGGAAGCTGTTACCGAAAATTTGAATGTGTTAGATTATACCTATTACTTCGAGATGACGGATTTGTTGATTGCCAATAACATTCCGCAGACTTTGTTGGCATTCAACGAAATTTTGTCAAAAGGCTTTGATGCGCATCATTTTATAATGGGTCTGGCCTCCCATTTTAGGGATTTGTTGGTTTGCAAAAATCAGGAAACTATCCAATTGTTGGAAGTTGGTGAGCAAGTAAAGGCTATGTATTTTAAGCAAAGTCAAAATGCAGCATACGATTTTTTGGTGGATGGAATTGAATTGGCAAATAGTTGCGACCTTAAATACAAAGGCAGCAGGAATCAGCGATTGTTGGTAGAATTGTGTTTATTACAATTGGCATCTCTCACTGCAAGCGACGAAAAAAAAAAGTCTGAACGCTTCGTAATTCCACCTTCATTTTTTAAATCTTTACCGAAAACTTTAGAAACTAAAGATTCTTCAAATTCTTCGGAAGCGATTTCTGAAAAAGTTTCTTCGGAAGAAAAACAATTGGTTTCAACTGAAACGATTTCAGAAGATATTTCAAAAATCAAAAAAACTACTCAAATTACTTCGGTTGAAGTTGCTACTGAAGTTACCGAAAACACAGCTGCTGAAAATTCCGAAGAAAAATATAATACTGAAAAGAAGGAAGATTTATTTTTTTCAGATAATTCAGAAACTAAACAACCACGAGTAATTGATAGACCTCAAATTATCGGGGAACGAAATGCGAAGAAAATTTCAGCATTATCTTTAAAAAGCATTCAGAAAAAACAGGAATTAAAACAAGAGCAACTTGCAAATGCGCCGGATGTTGCAAATTTGCCGAGTGACGATTTTACTGAAAGTGAAATGCAAAAAGCTTGGATGGATTACGCAAAGCAAATTGAAGGTGAAGGAAAATTTAATTTACACTCTCACCTTTCAATGGGTGTGCCTACTTTGAGCGGCAACAGTGTAGTTCTTGAATTTCCAAACAGCACCATAAAAGTTGAAGTTGAACGAGCTAAACACGAACTTCTGAGCTATTTACGTAAGCAACTAAACAATTACGATATAGATTTAACCATAACGGTAAATGAAGAAGTAATGAAGCGTTATGCCTACACAGCACAGGAAAAATTTGAAAAACTAAGAGAGAAAAATCCATTGATAGATAAATTGCGAAGGGAATTTGATTTGGAAATATAG
Organism: Aequorivita sp.; assembly: GCA_965219125.1. Lineage (GTDB taxonomy): Bacteria > Bacteroidota > Bacteroidia > Flavobacteriales > Flavobacteriaceae > JBBSOK01. The sequence continues at coordinate 374,728 of CBDCMO010000002.1, read as the reverse complement.
TCCCCCTTACACCCGAAGAGGGAATTACAAAATATTGCAACGCAAACAATTCTTCAAAAATTAAAATTTAAAAAACACAATCTTTTATAAAATCGTTCAAAATCACATAATTCATAATTCCGAATTTATAAATTATAATTAGAAAAAAATGTTAGGCTTAAAACTACCAACAGACCCAAGATGGGTTAATATTGTAGAAAAAAACATTGAGGAAATATTAACAGATCACGCGTATTGTGAGCAAAAGGCTGCTTCTACAGCTGTTTCCTTAATTGTGAGTTTTCCGGAATATACCGCGCTTGTTCAAGAAATGATTGCGCTTGTAAAGGAAGAAATGAGTCATTTTAAAATGGTTCACGATTTAATTTTAGAAAATGGCTGGGTTTTAGGAAGAGATAGAAAAGACGAATACGTCGGTAAGCTAATTACATTTTTCCAAAAAGGCGGAAGTCGAACCACACAAATGGTGCATCGTTTATTATATGCCGCTTTAATTGAAGCTAGAAGTTGCGAGCGTTTTAGATTGTTAAGTGAACAATTGGAAGATAAAAAATTAGCTGATTTTTACCGAAAATTAATGGTTAGTGAAGCCAATCATTACACCATGTTTCTAGGTTTTGCCAGACAATACGGCGACCGAAAAGAAGTGGACCAAAAATGGAACGATCTTTTAGCTTTCGAAGCAGAGATTATGAAAGATTTGAGTATGGCTAAGACTTTGCACGGGTAATGAATACATCTTTTATACCACTTAAATTTAAATATTCATCTCCAACCCCTCCGCAATCTTTTCATTATAAAGGCTTTTTATAATTCCGTCGGAAAGGCCGATTTTTGGAACGAATACGTTTTTAGCTTTACTCCATTTCATTGCAGAAAGATAAATTCTCGTTGCAGGTACTACAACATCTGCTCTATCTGGATTCATATCCAATTCTGTAATTCGTTCTTCGTAGCTGAAAGATTTTATGTATTCGTAATAGGAAGCGAGATAAAAATAACTTAATGGACTTCCCATTTTTTTGTTACTGCTTTTATAGATGCTGTTAATGTTACCGCCGCTACCAATTAATGAGATTTTTGAAAACTGTTTGGTGTTTATTTTAATCCATTTTTCAACTTGCTCCCACATTGTATCTTCAACCATATCGTTCAAAAGCCGTACGGTTCCTAATTTAAAGGACTTTGAAGTAATTGTTTTTCCGTATGCGAAAACTGTAAATTCGGTACTTCCACCACCAACATCTACATATAAAAAAGCTTTGTCGCCTTCAATTAAATTAGTCAAATCTGTTGAGGAAATTATGGATGCTTCATCGCTTCCATCAATTATGTTAATGGAGATTCCGGATTGTTCTTTAATTAATTCTGCAACCTCTGCCCCATTTTCAGCTTCCCGCATTGCAGATGTTGCGCACGCTCTGTAGCGCGTTACATTGTGCGTTTTAATTAATAATCTAAACGCCGTAATTGCATCAATCATTCTGCCTACGCTGTGGTCTGAAATTTTACCTTCCGTAAAAACTTCGGCACCCAAACGAATTGGCACACGCACTAACGATATTTTTTTGAATTGCGTTGGTTTGTCTTTTTGTTCAATTACCGAGGCAATGAGAAGACGTATGGCATTACTACCAATATCTACCGCGCCGTATTTTTCAATTTTAATCAATTTATTTTACTTCTAATTTTGAAAGATAATAATCGTACATCGCAAACTGCGACCTTATTTTTTCATTGTTATTTCTTCTGTAAGCATTGTCATTCTTGCTACTTATCACACGCGCTTTCACGTTGTCACTCCAGCCGATTTCAAAGTTTTCAAAAATTTCTTTTTTAAGGTCTTCATCATAAATTGGACATGAAATTTCAACTCTACTGTCTAAGTTTCTTCCCATAAAATCTGCTGAAGAAATATAGATTCGAGGTTCGCCACCGTTTTCAAAAATATAAAGTCTTGGATGTTCCAAAAATTTACCAACAATGCTAATTGCTTCGATATTTTCGCTCATTCCTTTAACGCCCGGAATTAAACAGCAAATTCCACGTATAATAATTTTAATTTTCACACCTGCCCTGCTGGCTTCGTATAATTTATCTATCATTTTAAAATCTGATAAACTATTCAACTTCAATTTAATTCCATTTGGCAGACCTAGTTTTTTATTTTTTATTTCAGTATCTATTAAATGGTAAAAAGCATTTCGTGTGTAATGCGGCGAAACAATTAAATGTTTGTATTTTTTAATTTTATAGTTTACTTCAAAAAAGTCGAAAACTTTATTTACTTCTTTGCAAATGCGTTCATCCGAAGTAAAAAGTGTGTAATCTGTATAGATTCTTGCTGTGCTTTCATTAAAATTACCTGTACTTAAAATTGCATACTTTTTAATTTGGTTGTCTTCCAATCTTTCTATAATACAAGCCTTGCAATGTACCTTTAAACCTTTTACGCCAAATACCAAACGGACACCTTCGCTTTGTAGTTGCTCAGCATAACCAATATTTGCCTGCTCATCAAAGCGCGCTTGAAGTTCGATTTGAACAGTTACATCTTTTCCGTTTTTCTTAGCATTTATTAGCGAACTGGTAATATGCGAAATCTGTGCCAACCTATAAATGGTGATTTTAATCCGAAGCACTTTTGGATCTAAAGCCGCTTCCCGAAGGAATTTCACCACGTAGCTAAAGGTTTGATACGGTGTATGCAACAAATAATCTTTTTTGGCTATTTTGTCTAACAGACTTCCATTTAAACTTAAACCTGGGATCGGTAAAGGTTCTTTTGGCTCGTATTGCAAATCTGGTCTGCCCAAACTTGGAAAATCCATATAATCGCGGCGGTTGTGATATCTTCCACCCGGAATTATACTATCGGTTTTTTCAATTCCCATTTTGGCCAATAAGAATTTCAGCGTTTGTTTGTCTATATTTTTATCATAAACAAAACGCACGGGATCACCTTCACTTCTATCTTTTACGCTTTTTGAAATTTTGTCTATAAAACTTCGGCTTAAATCGCTGTCTATATCCAATTCTGCATCTCTCGTGATCTTAATCATATATGCAGAAATACTTTTATATTTAAAAATGCTGAAAATATTGCTTAAACAATGTCTAATTAAATCGTCCAAAATAATAATGTACTGCTTTTCTCCTTCTCTTGGGAGCACTACAAAGCGGTCTATAGATTTTGGAATTTCAATAAGTGCATACGTATCTTTTGTTTCAAAAGTTTCATCTTCACGGCTCATTATCATTCGTACGGCCAGATATGCAGCGCTATCTTTCAAACTTGGAAATTGCTCCAATTCCCCAATCATAATAGTAACCATTGCTGGGCTTACCTTTCTAACAAAATAATCTTCAATGAACTTACTTTGCTCTGGCGAAACTTCCATTTCGTTTATTATGTAAATATTTTCTTTGTGAAGTTCTTTTCTAATATTGGTAAGTATGCGTAAACTGTGCGATTGTTGTGCGATTACTGTTTGAGTGATCTCTTCAAGCAATTCCTTTGCTGTTATTCCGCCCAGAAAACTGCGCCCATCTTTACCGGCATCAACAATTTTTTTTACGGTGGCGTAACGAACCTTAAAAAACTCATCAAGATTATTACTGAAAATACCCAAAAATCGCAAACGCTCAATAAGAGGAATTTTACTGTCGTTTGCTTCTTGCAACACCCGCGCATTAAATTGGAGCCAACTCAATTCTCTATTATTATATCGGTTTTTTATAGTTGGCGTATGTGCTAATTTTTCTGTCATTGCTTTAAATCTCGTGGAAATATTGTTAATGCGGTTGTTCCTTTACTTATATCTGCCCAACTTTCAGCCTCAAAATTTAAATGAATAAAACCACATGTGGGTACATTCTCAATATATTCATTTCCCAACATATTTGCAATAAATGTAAAAGCGTGGTTATGGCCTACAATCATAACTATATCCAACGTATTTGGTATATTTTTAATAACCGACATAACTTGTTGTCCGCTAAAATCATATAATTCAGTATTTGTTGAGAATTCTTTTTCACTAAGATTGAATGCATCTTTAAAAAAAATGGCGGTATTTAAAGCACGTGTAGCATCACTTGAGATAATCTGATTTGGTTTGGCACAAATTTGCGCTGCCTTTTCAGAAACCATTTTCGCATCATTTATGCCGCGTTCCTTTAAAGGTCTTTGATGGTCGCCCACATTTTCTGCCCAAGAAGACTTGGCGTGCCTTGCGAGATAGAGTTTTTTCATAATTGGTTGGTTGGTTGGTTAAAGTTGCATTTAAGGTTTAATGATATATTTAAATTTTTTTTGTGATGTGGAATCCGTTTTATTCTTAGTCGTACCGCGTTGCCCCAATATTGGTTTTTTAAGGTGCAAGTCTATCTATTTGCCAGATATTATTTACAAATGAATAGCGAATTCTATCGTGAAGACGGCTTCTTCTGCCTTGCCAAAATTCAAATTCGAACGGTTTTATAACATATCCGCCCCAGTTTTTTGGTTTTGGAATTTCTAAACCTTCATATTTTTTTTCGAGATCCTCTAAATTTTGTTCTAATACTTCCCTATTTTCAATTACACTGCTTTGGCGACTTACGGCGGCACCCAATTGGCTTTTTCTAGGACGAACTTTAAAATATTCAACAGAATTTTCCTTAGAAGTTTTACTTACTGTACCTTTTATTAGCACTTGGCGTTGAAGCGTAGCCCAATAAAATGAAATGGAAATCTTGTTATTTTGTTCGATTGCTTGTCCTTTTTCGCTACCATAATTTGTGTAGAACACAAATCCTTCAGCTCCAAACTCCTTTAGAAGAACGACTCTGCCTCGAGGAAATCCGTCTAGACCAATAGTTGAAACCGTCATTGCATTAATTTCTTCAACCGTTTGAGATTTCTCTAATTGAGTGAACCACTTCTTAAATTGCTGAAATGGATCTTGTTCAACATCAGATTTTGAAAGGGTATCTTTTTCGTAAGATTTTCTATGATCGTGCAACTTGTTTTCCATAATACGACTTTGTACGCAAGTTACAAGATTTCGATAAAGTTTGGAATAGTGCGCTATTAAATGATTATTAAAATTTATACTTCGGCTACGCCTGCCTGCCAAGGCATGATATGCAGGCTCGTCAACCGATTATAAATTTGAGATTGAAGTTCAAAATGAAGATGAATTTTTTCTCATTAACTCATTAAATGAGTTTTTGAATAAGCAGAATAATATTATGAATTCAAAAAATAAATTCTTTTCCGTCTTCGGGCAAATGCACGTTTTGAAAAATTTCTTGCGCTTCGGTTTTAAATGCAGCAATATCTTTATATCTACCACTGTAATGACCTAAAATTAGTGTTTCAACATTCGCTTGTTTCGCAATTGAAGCGGCTTCTTTAGCAGTGCTGTGTTTGGTTTTTTCACAAAGATGTTTGTGTTCATCCAAAAATGTAGATTCGTGATATAAAATAGTGCAATCTTTAATTTGCTCAATTATCTGAGGATAATACGCCGTATCGCTACAATAGGCATAACTTTTTGAAGAGTCTGGATCAAACGTTACTGAAGCGTTCTCAATTTTGTCGCCGTTGTTATTTAGAACGTCTGCGCCTTGCTTTAATTTTGAATAATAACTTACATCAATATTCGCTTTTCTAACCGCTTCAATATTTAATTTTCGTTCTCCAATTTTTTCTTTGAATAAAAATCCATTGGTGTAAATGCGATGATCTAAAGGAATTGTATGCACGGAAACGTCATTGTCTTCAAATAGTAATTCAGGTTCTTTACTTGTAAGTTCGTGAAAATAAAGTGAGAATTTTGTATAGGATTTTCCAACTTTCAATTGAAGTAAAATAACCTCTTTAATTGCTTTCGGGCCATAAATATGAATTTCAGAATCTCTCCCCAAAAGTGCAAAAGTGGAAATAAGACCAACCAAGCCAAAAAAATGATCGCCGTGCAAATGTGAAATGAAAATGTGCCTGATTCGTGAGAATTTCACTTTGTATTTTCGAAGCTGCATTTGTGTTCCTTCGCCACAATCTATCAAAAATTGATGTCCCTTTATTTCCAAAACTTGCGAAGTTGGATGCGCTCCAGCCTTTGGAGTTGCAGAATGACAACCTAGTATAGTAAGTTTTAGCATAAATTTTAAAGACTTGAAACTAATTTTTTACACCGAAAATAATAGAAAAATCTATCCTCAAAACCCTAAATCCCTTTCAATATCCTCCATTTCAATAATATCCTCAGCTTCCTGAAGCGTTGGCACTGCTACCATTTCATACGGAACAGAATCTGGTGCAATGGCATTATTCACTATTACAAAAGATTGCTTGGTTTTTCTGTGAAGATTATTTGTCTTCAAAAATAATAGAAGTTGGGGCAATTGAAAATCTGTGTATTTCAACAAGTTTAGGACAACGTTTTGTCCTTTATATTTTCTTGGAACTTGTGATTCTATAAAGGTTGCGAAATCGGCTAAGTCGTCTTTTTCATCTTCTAAAACCACAAAATTATCGTGATTCTCAATTTTCATTATGTTGTATTTTTGAAGCTAAAAGATAGATTGCTGCCATTCTTACGGCGACCCCATTCTCCACTTGTTCTAAAATTATTGATTGCTTGCTGTCTGCAACATCGCTAGTAATTTCAACGCCACGATTAATTGGACCGGGATGCATTAAAATAATTTCTTTATCCAATGAATTCAACAATTTTTTATTAACGCCAAATTGTTGGGTATATTCTCTAGTTGTAGGAAAATAGCTCACTTCCATCCGCTCGTTTTGAACGCGCAGCATATTTGCCACGTCACACCAATTAAGCGCTTTTTTTAAATTTGGCTCTACTTCTACCCCAAGACTTTCTACAAATTTGGGTAGTAAGGTTTTAGGACCACAAACCTTAACTTTAGCTCCAAGCTTTTTTAAGGCAAAAATATTGGATAAAGCAACTCTTGAATGAAGAATATCGCCAACGATTGCAACTTTTTTTCCTGCTAAACTTCCGAGTTTTTCTCGAATTGAAAAGCAATCAAGCAGAGCTTGTGTTGGATGTTCGTGGGCGCCGTCGCCGGCATTTATAATACTTGCCTTCACGTGTTTTGAAAGAAATACGCCCGCACCGGCATTTGGATGGCGCATAACAACCATATCTACTTTCATTGAGAGTATATTGTTTACGGTATCTATTAACGTTTCACCTTTTGAAACGGATGATGAGGAAGCTGAAAAGTTTACAATATCTGCTGAAAGTCTTTTTTCGGCAAGTTCAAAAGATAAACGCGTGCGAGTGCTATTTTCGAAGAAGAGATTTGCGATTGTAATATCACGCAATGACGGAACTTTTTTGATAGGCCTATTGATAACTTCCTTGAAATGATCGGCAGTTTCGAAGATTAGTTGAATATCATCTTCGGTTAAATCTTTTATCCCCAATAAGTGGTTTACACTTAATTCCATTTTTAATTTTTAACTAGATATACTGCGTCTTCCCCGTCATTTTCCTGCCAACAAACCTTTACTTTTTCATCGTTTATGGCATCAACCTGTCTTCCTCTATAATCTGGCTGTATGGGTAAATGTCGGCTAAATCTTCGGTCTATTAATGTGAGTAGTTCAATTTCTAAAGGTCTGCCAAAGCTTTGAATTGCTGTAAGTGCGCTTCGAATACTGCGACCGGTAAATAAAACATCATCTATAAAAACAACTTTTTTATCTTCAACAATAAAATCGATTTTCGTTTTATTGGCTTCCAACGGTTTATCACCTCGTCTAAAATCGTCACGATAAAAGGTGATGTCTAAATAACCCAATCTTATATTCATAATTTTATATTCAGTTTCCAACAATTTTTTGAGCCTTTCTGCCAAAAAAATTCCTCTTGGCTGAATTCCAATTAAAACCGTATTTTCAAAAAGATCGTGATTTTCAATAAGCTGACAAGCTAAACGGTTGAGCGCAATGTGTATTTCGGTAGCATTTAGTAATACTTTTTGGCTCATAGCAGAAATTCGGGTTTACTTCCGAAGATATTTTGGTTTAGATTTACGATTACAAAAATAGGTTTTTTTTCGTTGGTTGGATAGTTTGATATAGATTATTGGGTTTTGTCAATTATATTTGATTATGGGCTAACATATTTTTAGTTTAACTCAAAATGAAAAATTATATATTTTAAAATAAATACTTTGATTGTTTAATAATATTGATATAAAGATTTTATGAAATTAAAAGGCGCGATATTTTTGGGTTTAGTTATTTTATTCGGCGTTGTTGCCACAACATTTCTTTCAAATAAAAATTTAGAATTTCAAAGTAATCTTGTTGAACTTACTTTTGAAAATGAATTTGATATTTATGTAAATGATGGTTATAACGAGCACGGGACATACATAATTAATAATCAATATAAAATAACCCATAGCGCATATATAATCGGAAATGATTATTCAATGGCAAATGACCCTGCAATTTGGCGACCTCCAGGATATAAATTTAAACCGCAAATTGTAGACATTGAAACACCTTTTAAAATTTCAAAAAAGAAAGATAATGATACGATCAAATTAATGAAAAATGGAAAGATAATTCGATTGATTTTGAAGAAAAAATTGAAATGAAATATAAATGAAGAAATCTTACATTATATAACCACAGACCTATTTTCTATAGCTTCTCTATATAAATCTTCATAAATAGGCACAATGCTTTCTGTATCATACAGTTTAGATGCTTCTTTTGCCATTTTTTTAAAATTGGCAAGTGTTTCGTCATCTTTTAATATACTAATGGCATTTTCGGCCATTTCATCTACATCGCCCACATCACTTAAAAATCCGCTAATCCCTTGTATGTTTACTTCCGGCAATCCGCCGGTATTGCTAGAAATTACGGGGACGCCAACTGCCATTGCTTCAAGAGCTGCCAAACCAAAACTTTCCTTTTCAGAAGGCAATAAAAACAAATCGCTAAAACATAATATTTTATCTACTTCGTTGCTGTTTCCCATAAAAAGAACTTTGTCCTGAATTCCCTTTTTCCTGCACAAAGCCTCGGCAGATTCTCGTTCGGGACCTTCACCAACTAATATTAATTTAGACGGAATCTGTTTTTGAATACGATCAAATATTTCAATAACATCTTTCACACGTTTCACTTTTCGCAGGTTACTTACGTGCGTTATTATACGTTCTTCGGGCAATGCCATTTGATCGCGTTGGCAATCTGTAAATTTTGTATTGTATTTTGATGTATCAATAAAATTTGGAACTACGTGAATTTCTTTTGTTATATCGAATAATCGTAACGTATCATCTTTCAGACTTTGGGAAACAGATGTTACAACGTCGCTTTCATTAATGCTAAACGTTACGGCAGGTTTGTAAAATGGATGGCTACCAACCAACGTAATATCCGTGCCGTGAAGCGTTGTAACCATTGGCAAGAATATATTTTCCTGCTCTAACATTTTCTTTGCCATGTAACCTGCATACGCGTGCGGGATTGCATAATGAACGTGCAGCACATCAATATTGTACAACTTTACCATATCTACCAATTTGCTGGAAAGCGCAAGTTCGTACGGTTGATAATGAAATAATGGATACTCGGGAACGGTAACTTCGTGAAAGTGGATATTTTTTGATAAAAGCGCGAGTCTAACAGGTTGCTTGTATGTAATAAAATGGATTTCATGACCGCGCTCCGCCAATGCAGTTCCTAATTCTGTTGCTACTACGCCACTTCCTCCAAAAGTTGGGTAACACACAATGGCTATTTTCATTTTAGTATTTTTAGCTTCCATTTTCGATTAATTCAAACTATTGATTGGCAATTTTTTCTGATTGTAAAGGATAATCTATAGCATCATAAATAGCTTTTTGTATGATACTTCGCAGATCACTTCTTATTAAATTTCTATTTTCTGCATCTGGAAATGTTCGGTTGCTTAAAAAAACATAAACAATATCCTCTTTTGGATCTGCCCAAGCGAAAGTGCCTGTAAAACCGCTATGCCCAAAGCTTTCCTTACTTACGCAACCGCAAGTTGGCCCACTATTTCCCAATTGTGGTTTGTCGAATCCAACACCACGCCTTACACCTTTATCACAATAATAACAGGTATTAAATTTATCGAATGTTTCTGCACTAAAATAACGTTTGCCGCCGTACATTCCTTTCCATAAATACATTTGCATAATTTTAGCTACATCATTACTATTACTAAACAAACCTGCGTGACCACTTACACCACCGAGCATTGCTGCACCTTGATCGTGAACCGTTCCTTGCACCTTTTCCATTCTAAAAGTTGTATCCATCTCAGCTGGCGGAATATCATCTTTTGAAAATTTATCCAACGGCAAATACGTAGTAAAATTAGCTCCTAAAGATTCATAGAAATTCTCTTGAACAATATTTTCGAGCTGTTTTCCATATTTTTGTTCTAAATATTTTTTGAGAATGTAGTAAGGCAAATCGCTATATAAATAGGCCAATTTATTATTTAAATCGCTGTCTTTTATAATGTTGAAAATAGAATCTTGATAGTCCCGACGCATATACAAATCTTCTGTAACCTTCACATTAAAATCCTTCGTTGGTACTTTTGAATAATATTTTGAAGAAGGCTGTTTGGTCACAGGATCCAGCGTTGCAGTGTAAAATGGTATCCACGCTTTAAATTTTGCATAATGGGACAACATTTCTTTAACTGTAATATTCGCTTTGTTTGAAGTTTTATACTCTGGCAACATTTCTGAAAGCTTTGTGTTTAAACTAAGCTCTTTTTTATCCACCAATTGAATGATATTAGGCAATGTTGCCAAAACCTTTGTCAATGAAGCCAAATCGTAAATGTCGGTATCTTTTACTGGTTCTTTTTCATCTTGCTCGTGATACCCGAAGTTTTTTGAATAAACAACTTTTCCATTTCTAGCTACCAAAATTTGAGCTCCCGGAAACATATTACCTTTTATCCCAACATTAGCAAGAGAATCAATTTTTTGCAGTTTATAGGAATTCATCCCAACACTTTCCGGCGTTCCGTACTGCAAACGGCGTAAAGATTTGGTTTGAAAACAAGTGTTAAGCGGAATTTCTTTACTTATAGTTACCGGCAAAATTCCCTTTGCTTCGCGCGCTCCAAAAATAAGTTGCGCCGAAAGCTGTTGGCTAACTTTACTGTTTTGATACGAAACGATTATTCCTTCAAAATTAGCGGTAGATTTTAAATCTAACAAAGCATACGGGCGGGCAAAAATATCTAGAATTACGGTGTTTGTTCGGGCAATTTCATATAGCCAAACCAGTTCTTTATCAGAAAACTTATAATCTTTCCAAGGTGTTTCATTGCTTTTATGAAAGCCAGCAATTACATAATTATAATCTTTTAACTTTGTTACATAATCATCTAGGCTTGTAGCTTTTATCCAATCTACCTTCCCGTATTTCTGCAATTGAGCCAAGAAATCTTCGCCGTTATCATCTCCAAAATTTATGTAAGCTATTTTTTTAGTTTGTAAATCTTTAATCGGAAGAATGGCTTGATCGTTTTTTACGACAGTCAACGCATTTTCGATCGCTTCTTCGTAAACTTCATTGTCTGTAACTGTATTCAAATCTTCATATAAATAATCTGTCTGAATAATTTTTGGGTGGTTTAATCCAACTTTATATTTTGCATATAATATTTTTTTAACTGAACGACCCAAACGCTCGTCCGTTATTCTGCCATCTTTAAAAGCCGCTACTAATAAAGCGTGCGCCTTTGGAATATTTTCTGAAATTAAAAGCAAATCGTTTCCTGCCAAAAAAGCCGCGAGATCAATCTCTCCGGGCGCTTTAAAATCTGAAGCACCTTTCATATTTAGTGCATCCGTAAAAGTTAAACCGTTAAAACCTAATTCCTTGTTCAGCAATTCACTGATAACTTTGTACGAAATTGAAGTTGGCAAATTGGCTTGTTCTTCAAGCGATGGCACATTTAAATGCGCAACCATAACTCCGCTTAGACCTTCGGCAATTAATCTTTTGTAGGGATATAATTCAACGGTATCTAAACGTTCTCGGTTAAAATCAACAGTTGGTAAAGTTTTGTGAGAGTCCTGTTCAGTATCGCCGTGGCCCGGAAAATGTTTGGCAGTTCCCAAAATTCCGACACTTTGCATTCCTTTTAAAAACGCAACAGCTTTTTCCGTTACATTGTCTCTATCTTCCCCAAAACTTCTGTTACCAATTATTGGGTTATTAGGGTTGGTATTTATATCTACAACCGGAGCGAAATTAAAATTTACACCTAGTCGCTTACAATGTTCGCCAATACGTTTACCTACTTTTTCAACAATTTTATTATCGGCAATTGCGCCAAGCGTCATATTCCACGGATAGGCGAAGGTAGAATCCAGTCTCATTGCCAAACCCCATTCTGCATCCATCCCAATTAATAGCGGAATTTTTGATTTTTTTTGATATTCATTAGTAAGTTTTGCCTGTCTATTTGGGCCACCTTTTGAGAAAATTATGCCACCAATATGAAAGGTGTCAATCAATTTATTTACTTGATCGGTTTTGGTCTTCGGATCTTTAGAAAAAACATCGGTTATAAACAACTGACCAATTTTCTCTTCAAGTGTCATTTTATCATAAATGCTATCTACCCATTTTTTTTGATTTTTAAAATCTTCTTTTACAATCAACGGATTTATTTGTTGTGCAGCCATTGAAGCTGAAAGTATAGTAAAAATAAAAAGGGCAAAATAGAATTTCATACTGAATTTTTATTCTTTTGAATTTTAAAATATATACGATTTGATTGTAGAAAGGGTTTGCAAGTAGTATTTGAACGAATTAATGACGAACTAATTATAAAACTTTTATAAAAAACGATTATGCCAACTATCGCTTGCCTGAACTTCCCAGTTTTCAAGAAATTCTTCCTTATTATTTACAAGATTGTTAAAGACGATTGTATTTGAAGAAACCGATTTATCTTTGGCCATTTTTCTGAAATCGGCTAATGTTTTATAGGCAATGAATTCTCCAACATAAAAGGTGACATTCATTTTATCCATTAAATCAATTCCCAATTTTGTTTCAAGCGATTGAATAAAATGAACCGAAGCATCAATACTACAACCGGAAGCAGATGCATTTTCCTGATTTAATCCGAAGATTATAAAACGATTGTACTTTAAAAGATAACCGGCTTCAAGATTGGCGCGGTGTGCTGTCCATTTTTCAAGAAATACTTCAATCTCTGGAATTATGGAAGCAACCTCCTCATCACTCATTTTTCTATTTGCCTGATATATCCAAACTCGTGAATCATTTGGAAGGCTATTAAAATCTGTCAGCATATATTTATTTGTTCTCTAATAATGAGATAATCACGACGATAGTAAAAGAAATTAAAATCATTTCAGACTCTTCATCAGAAAATATTAGTTGAAAACCATTTAAAGATCTTGCGCACTCGCAATCATTTCGGCCACGTCCATTACTTTCACTTCGCCCTCTGCATGTTTTGCTTTTACACCATCTGTAAGCATTGTGTTGCAGAATGGGCAGCCTGCAGCAATTATTTCGGGTTTAATTTCCAAAGCTTCTTCTGTACGTTCAATATTTACTTCTTTATTGCCAGGTTCTGCATCCTTAAACATTTGTGCACCGCCAGCGCCGCAGCATAATCCGCGAGTTTTGCAGCGTTTCATTTCCACCAATTCAACTTCCAATTTTTGAAGCAATTCTCGCGGAGCTTCATATTCTCCATTTGCTCTGCCCAAATAACACGGATCGTGAAAGGTTATTTTTTTTCCTTTGAATTTTCCGCCTTCAACTTTAAGCCTTCCATCTTCCAACAACGATTTTAAGAATTGGGTATGATGGACGACTTCGTATTTACCGCCTAATTCAGGATATTCATTTTTGATGGTGTTAAAACAATGCGGACAAGCAGTTACAATTTTTTTAACATCATAACTATTTAAAATTTCAATATTTCCCATTGCCTGCATTTGGAACAAAAATTCGTTTCCAGCCCGTTTTGCGGGATCGCCCGTGCAACTTTCTTCCGTGCCAAGAACTGCAAAGTCTATTTTTGCCGCATTCAAAATCTTTACAAAAGCTTTTGTAATTTTTTTCGCCCTATCATCAAAACTACCGGCGCAACCCACCCAAAATAAAACTTCGGGCGATTTACCTTCTGCCATATATTCAGCCATTGTTGGTACTTTTATTGCTTCAGCCATCATTTTTACTTTCTTTAAATTTAATCTTTAAAAACTTCAATTGTAACTTCCTTTTCAACCAACTCGGTAAATTTGCCTTTGTAACGTGTAGCTTTTACCAAATGGTTATCTATCCAATGATAATTTCCACCACGCGGTTTTCCCATTAATAATGAATGATATTTAAAACCGTGTTTTTTCAACCAAGTTTCCGTGTAATCTCTGTGTAATTCCGTTCGTGAAGTAAAGAAACAAATTAAATGGCCTTGCTCGTACCAATTATTGCAGGTTTTCAGCGCGTCCGGATATACTGCTGCGGTGAGCATTCTTTCTGGTTCCTCATTTGGAATGTCATCGCAAATTGTACCATCTATATCTATCAAATAATTTTTAACACCTTTTGGTAAAACTGGACTTACGTGAGCTCCTCCTTCAACTTTTTCGTGCAACAATTTTTCAGCTTCGTTTTTGTTCATCAGGGTTGTTTCTAGTTTCTTGTTTTGCGAAAAAATTTTTAAAATGTCTATGTTTCGGTCCGAATAAAATTTTAATCTTTTCAAACTTTTGAATATTCAAAAATTAAATAAAAACTGTAAAAGCAGAGGTAGCTGAGTGATTTCACCCTTTCGGCGAAATCGTACCGAAGCCCTAATTTTCATTCTTCCAATTAAGCCTATCCATTTGGTTGTACGGCCAAGGTGCGCCATTATTTTCGATATTGGTCATTGCACCATTAAGTTCTGTTGGGGCAGCACTTTGTTCCATTACCAAATATTGCCGCATATCCATTATGATGCTGAGCGGATCTATACTAACTGGACAAGCCTGAACGCAAGCGTTACAAGAAGTACAAGCCCATAATTCTTCTCGAGTAATATAATCATCCAACAATTGCTTTCCATCTGGAATGTATTCGCCGTTCTTATTAATGTTTTTCCCGATTTCCTCAAGCCTATCACGCGTATCCATCATTATCTTTCTTGGCGAAAGTTTTTTACCCGTTATATTCGCGGGACATTCACTAGTACAACGCCCACATTCTGTGCAGGTGTAAGCGTTTAACAATTGAATTTGATTTAAATCCATCACATCGCTTGCTCCAAACTTTGCGGGAGCTTCTGCGACTTCTGACGGTGCGGCGTATGGATTTGCGGACGGGTCCATCATTAATTTTACTTCATTTGTAACGGCTTCAAGATTTTTGAATTTACCTTTTGGCTCAATTTTTCCGAAGTAAACATTTGGGAACGCCAGCATTATATGTAAATGCTTTGAAAAGTATAAATAATTTAAAAAGATTAAAATTCCGATAATATGTAACCACCAAGCGCCTCTTTCAATCAAAATAAGACTACTTTCCGAAACATTTTGAAATAAAAAAGCGAGAAAACCACTAATAGGATAACTTCCTGCCGCAGCATAATGCTCATTTACAAGTTGCAGATTTTGGTCGGCGGCATTCATTGTTAAGAAAAGTATCATTAATACCATTTCAAAATATAGAATATTGTTACCATCACTTTTTGGCCAACCTTTCATTTCATTGGCCCAAAATCTTTTTAATTTCTGAATATTTCTTCTTGTCCAAAATAGAATCACACTTACAAGGACTAGTAGCGCCAATATTTCAAAAGAAGCAATTAAAAAATTATACAGGGAAGCTGGTAAAACTGTAGAAAATATGCGATGTGTGCCAAAAAGACCGTCGATTATTATTTCTAAAACTTCGATATTAATAATGATAAAACCGGCGTAAACAATAATGTGCAGTAAACCAGGAATTGGACGTATAACCATTTTAGATTGTCCCAAAGCAATTTTGAAAACATTTCCCCAACGTTCCGAAGTATGATCGCGGTCAGAAACTTTGTGTCCTAATTTAATGTTACGTATAACTTTTCGGATATTGATTGTAAAATACCCAACGCCTGCGGCAAGTACGATTAAAAATAGCATGTTTGGAATATACTGCATGGATTATAGCAAACTGTCTTCTGGCTTTTCGTAAGGTTTTGCCTTTTTGCCAAAAATTGAAATATTTACATACCTTTTTGGATGCAATTTAAGATCTTGTATTAGCTCTTCTGCTTGTTTTGAAGCTGCTTCAAGATTATTATAAAGAGCATCATCCTTTAAAAGTTTTCCTGCACTACCTTTTCCATTTTCAAGACCATTTGCTACTTTGTCAAATTTTGCAATTACATCCTGCATATCTGTAACCAATTTTCCGGTTTGCAGTTGTGCCAAAGAATCTGAAAGTTTGGCAAAATTATCTGCCATAACATCAAGATTTGTAAAGGTTCTATCTAATTTTTGATTGTTGTTGGCTAAAATACCGTTAAGTTTTTCTGATACCCCAGCAAAAGAATTTAAAGTCTTATTCAAGTTTAAAATTGCGTCTTTTAAATTTTGGCGTGTCTCTTCATCAACAATATCCGTAACACTTAACAATAAAGTATCAACAGTTGCTAGTGTATTATTCACCTTCTTTTCTAAAGGTCCCAGCGCTTTTGAAACCGCCGCGAGCATACTATCTTCAATATCACCTTGCAGCGTATCTCCAGATTTTGCTTGATTGGTTCTATCATATTCAGGAAATATGCCTAATGATTTTCCGCCAATTAAACCACTTGAATAAATTCTAACAGTACTGTTTTTAGAAAATTCGAAGTCATCTTCCAAAGAAAATTTTACTACGAGCCCACCTTTATTATTTTCAAATTCAATATCCTGCACTTTACCAACAGTTAAACCATTTATGGTAACGGCGGCAGATTTTGCCAAACCTTCAACATTGTCATACTTAACATAGAACGTTCGGGTTTTTTCTAAAAGATTGGTGCCTTTTAGGTAACTGTAACCAAATATGAATAACAGAATTGCACCCAAGGCAAGGATTCCGGTTTTTACTTCTCTAGATAGCTTCAAAGAATATTTTTTTTAGAATTTGAACAAATTTAAGTGATAAATATAAAAAATACTTATTTATTAGGTTTTGTTTTTAACACATCGGTCACAGCTATTTTCTTCCCATTTTTAAAGGCAACCACAAATGCTGTTGAATATCCTTTTTCCTGTGCGAATTTTTTCATTAATTCAATTTCATTGTAATCTGATGTTTTACCGTAGTAATAGCGATACAAGCCGCCATCTTTTTCTCTATCGGTATCTTTTAAACCTTTAAAATTTTTCGGTTTTAAATCAATTTTCTTAGAACTTGCGGCTAGTTGTACTTTAAAAACTACATCATCATAAACAACTTCCGGAGTTTCTTCTATAGCTTTTTTAATTTCTTCTTTTGTAATTACCGGATTTTGCGAATCTTCGGTAGCGTTGGCAATATTCTTTTTATACGATAGAATTCCGTTCACAATTTGTTCGGCTAATTCACTTCTGCCTTTAGCTGAATTTACGTAAGGTCCTTCAACATTATTGGTTAAAAAACCTAATTCAACTAAAACGCTTGGCATATAGCTGCTGTGCAAAACCCAAAACGGTCCCGATTTTACAGAGCGATCTGTTCTTTTTAAATTATTCACCAAATTATTTTGAATTAAGCCAGCCAATAATATGCTTTGATCTAAATATTCTTCCTGCATTAAAGACATCCCAATTAGAGATTCGGGCGAGTTTGGATCGAAACCTGCATATTTTTCTTGATAGTTATTTTCCAAGAAAATAACCTCGTTCTCTTTTTTGGCGGTCTCCATATTCTTGCCAGATTTGTCAATACCCATAACCCAACTTTCTACACCTTTAGCTTGAGAATTATGAGAATTACAATGAATGGAGACAAAAATATCTGCATCTACTTCATTTGCTATTGGCCCTCTTCTGTACAAATCTATAAAAACGTCTGTCTTACGCGTATATACTACATTTATATCTTTCTGTTCTTCAAGTAATTTTCCTACTTGCAATGTTACATCCAAAACAATGTCTTTTTCGAAAAATCCATTTCCTCTATTACCACTATCGTGACCACCGTGGCCAGCATCCAGAACTACTATAAATTGTTTGGGAGGTTTATTTTCAAATTTTTTGAAAGAAGAAAAACCTACTATTATAGCAACACAAGTAACCACTAATAAAATTTTTCTATTTTTAACCATTGTCGAAAAATTAATATGCTTCATATATACTTATAACGTATTAAAACGTTGTTATTTTAAAATTTGAATTTATAAAAAGATAGCCAAAAAAATATGCTTAGTTTTGGCGTTCCAAAAACTAAGCCAAAATTAGTAAATTAAAGCGTGGTCGCATTTCATAAACAAAGGCATTACTTAACAATCTTCTTAACAATTCTGCTATTTTGCAGTTCTGTTATGTATGCACAAGATCCGCCAACCAAAAACAAGGTAGATTTTCCTACCACACAAAAAGTTGACACGTTGGAAGTTAACATAAAAGAGCAACTTGAAGAAACTTCTGAGATTGCCCAAGACACCGTAAAAACGGACAGTATAAAGACTGAAAAAGAATTTTTGACCGACGTTGTTCAATATTATGGCGAAGATTATGTGCTAATAAATAAAAAGGAAAGTAAGGTTTATATGTATAACCAAGCTTACATAGTTTATGGCGATATGAAAATAAACGCCGGCCTCATTATTTTGGATTATAATAAAAAGGAAGTTTACGCAAAAGGCATTGATAGTGCGGGCATCTATTCTCAATTGCCCGTTTTTGTGCAGGGAACAAATACTGTAAATCCTGACAGTATTCGTTTTAATTATGATAGCAAAAAAGCTTTAATTTATAACTCGCGAGGCGAACAGGAAGGATTTCGCTTTAAGGCGGAAGTATCTAAAAAAGAAAACGATTCGGTTTACTTTTTGAAAAACGTTCGTTTTACTACCTCAAAAAATATTGAGGATCCGGAATATTATTTTTATACGCGAAAAGCGAAATTTGTTCCGAAGAAGAAAATTGTTACAGGACTTACCAATATGTATATTGCCGATGTGCCTACTCCTATTGGTTTGCCTTTCGCATATTTTCCGTTAACTGAAGATAGGACTTCAGGCTTCATTTTGCCAAGTATTGGGCAAGAAAGTAACCGTGGTTTCTTCTTTCAAAATGGTGGTTATTATTTTGCGGTGAACGATTATCTGGATTTAACTTTTTTAGGCGATTATTATACAAATGGAAGTTACGGTCTTAGAGCCGAATCAAGTTATGTTGTAAAATATCAATACAGGGGAAATTTGAGCTTTCGGTATGAAAACCTCATAAATAGCGAAAGAGGTTTTCCAGACTTTAGTCAATCGTCCGTTTATAACTTACGTTGGAGCCATACGCAAGATGCAAAAAGCAATCCTAGTTCACGATTTTCGGCTTCGGTAAATTTGGGGAGTAGTAGGTATTTTCAAGAATCTATAAACCAGACCAACAATGCCAGCGCTTTGGTTAACAATTTAAGCTCTTCAATATCCTATTCAAAAACATTTGAAGGTGAGCCGCAGGTAAACACAACAGTTGCATTAACGCATTCACAAAATTCACAATCCAAGCAAATTACAATGTCTTTGCCAAATGTTAGTACAAGTGTTTCGCGTGTATTTCCGTTTGCGCCAAGTACGGGAACCAAAAAAGGGATAATAGAAAATATAAATTTTCAATATGATCTTACCGCGGAAGACCGAATAAATACAACCGACAGTCTTTTCTTTAAGCCAGAAATGTTTAATAATGCACAAATTGGAGCACAACATAACATACCTATAAGTACCAATTTTAAAATTCTTAAATATTTAAGCGCTTCCGCAGGAACAAACTACAAGGAGACTTGGGTGTTGAAAACATTCAGCAAAAGATACCAACAAGAGTTAGGAAATACGCCAGGCAGGGTAATTACTGATACGGTTCCTGGCTTTGATAGCTATCGCACCTATAACTTTAGTACAAGTTTGGGCACAACGGTTTATGGTTTATTCAATCTTGGTGCGGACAAAAAAATACAGGCAATTAGGCATGTAATGAGGCCTTCGGTTAGTTATAATATAAATCCTGGGTTTAACCAATATTATGATTCATATAAAATTGTTTCAGCTAATAATCAAATCAATGACGAAGTTGTGGAATATTCCCGTTTTGAGGGAACATTGTACGGTGCTCCGGGAAAAGTTTACTCAAGTAATATTGGCTTTTCGCTAAGCAATACATTGGAAGCAAAAGTTAGAGATAGCGATACGACAAAAACAGAACCTAAAAAAATAATTTTACTGAACAATCTTAATTTTTCTTCGGGATATAATTTGGCTGGAGATTCACTTCGCTTTAATCCTCTGCAATTTACAGGCGGTATTCCAATAATTCCGAAATTGGATTTTAACTTCAGCGGAACGTTAGATCCGTATGCATTGAGTAACGATAACGTGAAAATTGATAAATTCAATATTAATAACGGCGGAAGCTTATTTAGGTTAACAAATGCCAATATAAGTATGAATTACAATTTTAGCAGTCGCGATTTTGAAGGAAATTCAAGAGATTTAGACAGACTTGATAACGATACTTTTAGAAACGGTGGAAGGCCCGACGATCTTTTTGGAAACAATACAGATATTTATGACGGCCAAATTTACGATGAAGAAAGCGATGCGAACAAGGCGGAAAAAACCAATCTTGAATGGTATAATTATAAAATTCCGTGGGATTTAACGTTAGCTTACACAATGTCATATTCCAACGCGACAAGGCAAAATGAAATTTCCTCACAATCACTAATGTTTAGTAGCAATCTTGAACTTGCGCCGCGTTGGACTGTAGGGGTTTCTTCGGGTTATGACTTTAAAAACAAAGGTGTTACATTAACCCAATTTAGGTTTCAGCGAGATTTGGAAAGTTGGCAAATGAGCTTTAACTGGACCCCAATTGGCAGCATTAACACGGCTTGGTATTTCTTTATCGGTATAAAATCTTCCGTTCTTAGCGATATTAAATACGATAAACGCCGTGAGCCGGATAAGCGTTTGTAATTTTCTTCAAAATTCGTAGTTTAGTAAAAAAAATATCACTATGAAAAAAATAATAAAAACATCAAACGCGCCCTCGCCAATTGGCCCTTACAACCAAGCAATATTGAATGGAAATCTGCTTTACACTTCCGGACAGATTGCGATAGATCCAAAAACAGGAAATTTGGTGACGGATGATATTCAGGTGGAAACTAAGTTGGTAATGGAAAATTTAAAAGCCATTTTAACCGAAGCAGGAATGACCTTTGATCACGTAATAAAAACAAGCATTTTTATTAGCGACATGAAAAACTTTTCAGCTATAAACGCAGTTTACGGAGCTTATTTTGATGAGCTTACAGCTCCAGCTAGAGAAACTGTAGAAGTTTCAAATCTTCCGAAATATGTAAATGTGGAAATTTCGGTTATTGCCTCATTTTAATAACCTTACTCCTCTTTTTTAGTTGCCGTATTATTAAAATTTACGGGGGAGTTGTCGTCCGGCACAAAAGGCTCCTTCTCTTTTTCAATAGTTATCTTTTTATTGAAGAGCTTTGCCATTAATTCTTTGAATGTATCAAAATCTACAGAATAATTTAATCCCACACCTTGCTCAAAAATTTGGTTCTCTCCAATAAATTGTAAATCTGCCTGTCGGTTAAAGAAATTCATTCGCAAACTTCCGTCTGCATTTATAAGCCACTGCACTTCAATATCGCCTGCAATAGCTGTTTCATTTACGCCACCAACAGGTACGCCAACTTTTCCATTTATTAAAATACGCTCGCTTATTTGTGTTGAAAGTGTAATCCCTAATCTATCTGAAGTTTGTTGGTCTGGCGACCGTAAACTTGCAGTATAATCCAACCCAACTCTAAATTTGCTGTCTTTGTCTGTAAAAATATCGTTCACTAAGCTTGAAACACGCTCAACCAACGTTCCTGTAAATGCGTTTGTACCTTGATAATTATCACCGATGAACTGACCTGATGCTACTAAAAACAGCGCTTGATTCAACTTTTGCTCATCACTTTGAAGTTTAAACTCCAACTCACTCCTTACCGTACTACTTACTTTTGGAAATTGAATGTCGAAACTTAAATCTGGTTGAATTAATTCGCCCTTTAAATCTATCACAACATTTACATCAATATTACGGTTAACGCTTGGGTTGTCCAACAATGCAGCAGGATTTGCATCTGTTTTATAAATTGCGCTTAAATCCAATCGCGCTCTTGTTGGATCGCCGTTTTCCCAGTTTATACTTCCGCCCGGTAAAACTTCGAAGTTTTTTTGTATTAAACCGCCGTATCTAAAGTCGAAAGTACCTTCATAAACTTGAAAATCCCCAAAAATCTGGAAAGTTCCCAATGTATTTATTCGAAGTAAAATATTTCCTGCGCCACGACCTTTTAAGGTTGAATTATTTGCAACGTCAACAACTACTTCAACTTCTGCATTTTTGTTTATATCCAAATCAAAATCCAATTGAAGGCCTTTTAAATCTTCCCTCACAACTGTTTCTCCGCTAATTCGAGCTTGTTTTTCTTCAGGTGATAAAAATTTGATGAAACTTGCATCTCCAATTGCTTCGGTATCGCTTAATGGAATTTTAAAAGTCGTACCTTCTTCAGTTTTTGCCCTTACTTTTATATACAGTTCGTCTATGGGACCTTTTATTACGGCATCTCCGCTAATAAATGCAGTACCGTAATATAGTTGATCTTCGTCCGGTGGCGTATCCAATACTATCAAACGTTCGGGGGCATCAATATTTAAATTTAGCGCCCAATCTGCAAAATTATTATAGGTTGCAAAACCGTTGAAAAAGCCTTTGGTTTGGTATTTCGTATCTGTAATTCCTGTTTTAGTTATTTCAATTTTACTTTTTGTTAGTACTAATTGCGTATCATCGTCAAGATTAAAATCTATATTCAAATAAGGCACCTGTAATCCACTTTTTTGCAGATTGAATTTTCCAATAACATCGGGAGCTTTGTAATTGCCGGTAACCTTTGCACTACCCGAAATAAAGCCGCGAATATTGGAAATAACATCTGCCCCAAATGGGCTAAATGCCTGCATATTAAATTCATTAAGATCTACATTCAAATTTATTTGAGGATTGTTTTTAGAAACATTTATCTTCCCAACAGCGTTTATTGATTTTACTTTATTATTAATTAAAGTTGTGTTTATATTATATTCCGTAAGATCTTCGTTGCCTTTAATCTCTAAATTTAGATTGCCAAAATCAATGTCGTTTATGTTTACGGAATCTATCGTTATTTTACTATCCGGGTAAAAGGCTCCATTCTTTTGAAGAAAATTAAGATCTCCATTTACTGTTCCCGCCAAGCGCAAACTGTCTATAGGCGGCACTAGGTTTCCAATATTTACATCTTTGAAGCTTACTTGTAAATCTTTATATGTAGAATCGCGTAAAATACCAGCCATTCTAATTTCTTCATTATTATGGCTTAAAACCAACGAATCTATGTTTATTTCAGAAAAATTATCGTCGAATGTTGCCTTATTCAAATCATTATTTTCTTCATTTATAAACCAAACATTGTCTTTATAAGTTATGTCAGATTTTTTAAAACCCACAACCGACTTGCCATTGGGATTAATGGTATGGTATAAATTGAGGTTGAAAAGGTCTTCTTTTTTCTTTCCACCCTTAAATTCTGAACGTACATACATAGTATCATTCAATGTTTTATTTATAATGCTAACATTCTTAGCTTCATAATAACCTGTATAAACCGAATCTATATCTATATATGTGTTATATAACGGATTATTATTATTATCTACTTGAATATTGACTTTACCCAAATACGTTCCGAAGAGAAGGATTTCTGGCGATTTAAAATCTAATTTAAATTTGCTATCGTCAGATGAAACGGAACCTTTAATGCGCGTATTATCCCCCAATTTCAATTGCGGCACAAAGAGATCAACAATTTTGTTGAAGACCAAAAAATTATAATCTACATATTGATTGGTTGTAACTTCCTGCGGAATATAATTTGCGTAAATATTTCCGATACCATTTTGAAAAAGATTTGGCAAATCTGCAATTAAAAACTCGCCTTTCATGTAACCCGTCATAATATCGGGGGAATTTATTTCGATAGTACGGACAGATCCTTCAAAAGTTGAAGTTATTGTAAAATCGTCGAAGTAATAATAATCGCGTTCATTTTGGTAAAAGGTTTGTTGGAAATTGACGGTTCCGCGGACATCATCAATCGTTTTTCCCTGCATATCTACCAATACATTTCCGGTAAACACAGAAACGCTATCTCGCTTAATTAAATTCAATTTATTTAATTCGGCATATTCAACATTTGCTTCAAAATTATACTCGTTAACATCTTTTGAGGCATCTATCAAACCTTTAAATTTCAGTTTCAAATTTGGATCGTCAATAGAAAGTTGACCATCAAACAACGGATTTTTAGCATTGCCCGAAAGCTCTATATTTTTATAATCATAACCCTGAAATGCAAAGGAAGAAATTGTACCATCAAGTTCTGTATTTACAGTTTGTTGTGAAAAACCGCGACCATCAAAATGCAAATTTGCAGTAATTGGCCCCAAAGATGAAACCTGTGTAATCTTACCTAAATTGAAGTTTGTTAGTATCGCATCGCCTTTATAGGTTGTGAAATCTGGGTTTGTGATATTTCCCATTACCAAATCTAAATCTGCCGTGCCGATTCCCGTGGTTAAAAAACTTATGGTTTTTAAATCATTTTTGGTAATCCTACTATTTCCATTTAAGGTTACGCTGCCAAGTTCCTTAAGTTGTGCTGGAAGTACGTCGCCCAAAACGCGCGGCATAAACCGGCGCAAATCATAGTAGTTGGTGCTAATGCTGTGAGAAGTTCCGGTAATACTGAAAGCATCTGCGCCTTTCAATATTTTTTCAACTAAAAAATCTCCTTTAATTTGGGTGTCACCGGTTGTTAAATTGGTATTGCTCAGTTTAAAATTATTAAGCGTTCCGTTTAAATCTGCTTGAATATTAATTATTTGATCTGGCCCAAACTCATTGTAAAAATTATTAAGATCTGTGGTAGAAAGTTGTGAATCATTTAGTTTTAAATCGATATTTACGTCATCTTCAAAATTTGACATGCCATTTTCGCCGTAACTAAAAATTAAATTTCCCTTTAAATCTGAAGTTGGCGTTACTAAAGTTAGATCTTCCAATTTCATGGCGGATTTTGTGTAGCTGAACTTCGCTTGTAAATCTGTAACAACCAAACCCCAATTTGTTGTCATTGAAAGCTTGGTAATATTTGCAAAAACGTCTGCATCGGCAACTTCAAATTCATCTGCTATAAGATTTACGTTTGTGAGATTTACAACTTCCGGCTTCTCCAAGTTTTCATTCGTAAACTTTATGTGGCTATTAATTAATTCCACCGAATTACTTAAAAGCGAAAATGGTTTTGTTGCGGGCTTCCCAGTATTAAATTTCTTAGAAAAAATACTTAAGTTATCGCTTTCTTCATCTTTGTATGTTTTTATATACAGTTTTGCGTTCGTTAAAGAAAGACTCCCAAAACCTAAATCGCCCTTTATTAAGCTAGCAAAATTTGTAATATCAGTCTGTAATTCGCCACTATATATTAAAGTGTCTTGATGATGATCTGCAATATAAACTTCGCGTGCATCAACTTCGCCACGCCAGTTTAGGCCCAATCGTTTTATGTGAATGTCAGTACCGTACGTTTCGTTAAGATACGTAGTAACTCGGGTTGCAACTTTGGTCTGTACGGCAGGAATAGAAAAAATAATGACCGTAAGCAACAAAATTGCAACAATCACAAAAAAGGTGCGAACTATTATTTTTCTAAGTTTTTTGATACGTTTTAAAATTTTATCTATAATAGTTTGCCAAAGGCAATCGCATTAAATTTTATATTTTTACAAACAAGAAATAGACCCATTTTGCTTTGAAACAAAAAAACTGTTATATACTTGGCATAGAATCCTCCTGCGACGACACTGCTGCGGCTGTAATAAACAACGGCCAAATACTAAGCAATGTTGTGGCAACACAGACTATACACAAAGAATACGGCGGCGTTGTGCCAGAACTTGCCTCGCGTGCGCATCAACAAAATATTGTTCCCGTTGTTCATCAAGCATTTCGCAAGGCAAATATCGATAAAAATGAGTTATCTGCCATTGCATTTACGCGCGGTCCTGGCCTTATGGGCAGTTTATTGGTAGGTACCTCATTTTCAAAGTCTTTGGCTATGGGTTTAGGCATTCCGTTGATTGAAGTTAACCATATGCAAGCCCATATTTTGGCTCATTTTATTAAAACTGAAGAACATACCGAACCTAATTTTCCTTTTTTAGCTTTGACGATAAGTGGTGGTCACACACAAATTGTGAAAGTGACAGACTATTTTGAAATGGAAATTATTGGCCAAACAATTGATGATGCAATTGGCGAGGCTTTTGACAAGAGTGCGAAAATATTGGGTCTTCCCTATCCCGGCGGACCTTTAGTTGATACATATGCGCAAAAAGGAAATCCGAAAGCCTTTAAATTTACAAAGCCAAAAGTAGGCCCAATGGATTTTAGTTTTAGCGGATTAAAAACGGCAGTTTTATATTTTGTTGAAAAGCAAGTTGCTATAAACGAAAATTTTGTGGAAGAAAATCTGAACGATATTTGTGCAAGTATCCAATTTACCATTGTAGATTATGTAATGGACAAATTGAAAAGCGCAGTAAAAGCAACTGGAATAAAAGAAATTGCAATTGGTGGCGGCGTTTCAGCAAATAGTGGAATTAGAAATGCAATTGTTGAAGCGCAGCAAAAATATGGTTGGAAAACACACATTCCAAAATTTGAATTTTGCACGGACAATGCCGCAATGATTGCGATGGTTGGAGAGCTTAAATTTAAAAGGCGAATTTTTGCCGAAAATGATGTGGTTGCAAAAGCAAGAATTTCATTTTAATATTTCTTCAAATTTGAACATTATTTTACAATCGAAATCATACCTAAACTAGAAATAGTGAATTTTTTTTACCATCCAAATATTGAAGAAAATGAAACTGTTGTCACTTTTGAAAAAGATGAGAGCAGACATATTAGTAAAGTTTTGCGCAAAAATGTAGGCGATATTTTAAACATTACAGACGGAAAAGGATTTTTTTATCAAGCCGAAATAACGTTGGCAACAGATAAAAAATGCAACGCAAAAATTCTAACTTCAGAAAAACAGCAGCCACTTCCCTATTCACTTCACTTGGCAGTTGCTCCAACAAAATTAAACGACCGTTTTGAATGGTTTTTAGAAAAAGCTACAGAGATTGGAATTTCAGAAATTACGCCTATAATATGTGATCATTCCGAAAGAAAAGTAGTGAAGATTGATAGATACGAAAAAATTATAATCGGAGCGATGAAGCAATCTATGAAAGCGTATTTGCCCAAGTTAAATGAAGCAATCTCCTTTTCGGAATTTATTGAAAAGCAATCCGAAGATAATTTAGATTTTCGAAAATTTATAGCTCACTGTGAAGAAACTTCAAAAAAGTCACTTAAACACGAAATTAAAATTGGTTCAAGCATTTTAATATTAATTGGACCCGAAGGCGATTTTTCTTCAAAAGAAATTTCTTCAGCAATAAAAAATAAATTTATTCCGGTTAGTTTGGGAGAAACCAGACTGCGAACTGAAACGGCCGCAATAGTTGCTTGTCACAGTGTCGCATTTGCAAATGAATAATTTTAAACCTGTCAGGTTTAAAAGTTTGCTTTTGTAAATGAGAAATAAAATTTAAACCTTACTTTCGGTTGCGCCAGTAATTGTCAAATCAGATTTTTGGACGAAACCAACAATATTTAAAATATCTTTATTTTCAACAACTTCGGGAATTTGAATCGCAGCTTTTCCTATTTCATTATTCAATTTTATGGAAAGTTCATTTACAACAATGTTGCTGCTATTCAACGTTCTTCCACCATTTTCACCTCTTTTTATTTCAGTTTTACGGTTATTAATAACCAAAGCAATCTGTAAATTTTTATCTGTCGAATTTCCGACAACCTTATATTCAAAATTAATTTGATTGCCAACTTTTTGGATATTTGAAATTAAAACAGAATTTTCGGCTTTGTCGTTCAAGGATTTTGAAAGATTTGATGTCATTTTATCTTCACTACTACCAACGAAATGAATTTTTCCATTAATTACTGCTTCGGGCGTATAAACACTTTGGTCCTTAAATTTATCGGAATATGCATACTGTAATTGGGTAAATTCCTTACTGCTAAAAGGATCTTTCCAACCCAAACGGTTCCAATAATCTACATGATAACTCAACACTACTACATTTTTTGCTTTATAATCTGCTTTAACCTCATCCAACAACTTATCTGCGCTTGGACAACTACTGCATCCTTGCGATGTAAAAAGTTGAACAACGGCAAATTGGTTTTCTAAATTAGGAGTTTGCGTATTTTTATCTGATTTATTTGTAGTTGAAAAAATTACAATAATCGGAATTAGTAAAAAAAGAAATAGGCCTTTCATAACAAGTATATTTAAGATTTTGGTCTACTATTACTTAAAAACCTTACACGTTAAATTTAAAAAGCAAATGAATTCCGCTATTTAAAATCTGAAACATATAATTTCTTATTTTTGAATGCTATGAAATTTAATGCTATTTTGCTTCTACTATTTATTACCACATTATCTTGGTCTCAAGATATTGCACTTTTACAATATGGCGGCGGTGGAGATTGGTATGCAAATCCAACCTCTTTGCCTAATTTGGCTAAATTCTGTAATGAAAAAATAAATACAAAACTCGGCACAAAACCGCCAACGGTTACCCCAAATAGTGTAGATCTTTTTGATTATCCTTTTGTGCATATGACAGGTCACGGCAACGTTTATTTTTCGCCCGAAGAAGCGGAAAATTTACGAAAGTACTTAATGAGCGGCGGATTTTTACACATAGACGACAATTATGGAATGGATGAATATATTCGTAAAGAGATAACTAAAATTTTTCCGGATAAGGAGTTAAAGGAGCTTCCGGCAGATTACCCATTATTCAATTATTTCTATAAATTTCCCAATGGAATGCCGAAAATACACGAACACGACGGCGGACCGCCACAAGCATTTGGTATAATTGAAGAAGGAAGATTAGTTTTGTTATACACATTTGAAACTGATTTGGGCGATGGGTGGGAAAATCCCGAAGTACATAATGATCCGGCAGATGTGCGTTTAAAAGCCTTGCAAATGGGAGCTAATATTATTAAATATGTTTTCGAAAATTAATGCCGAAGCAATTAGAACATTCGCAGGTTACTTTGGCTACACAGCAGAAAGAGATAATTGTCTTATGTGACGGTGTTAGAAGTCCCGCAAATATTGGATCTATTTTTAGAGTTTCCGATGCTTTTGGGATTACTAAACTCTTATTTTATAATTGTAAATTAAATATAAATTCATCAAGACTTATAAAAACCGCACGCGACACACATAATACAGTAAATTTCGAGGAAGTTGATAATCCTTTTGAAGTAATTCAAAATTTCAAACAAGATGATTTTTATATAATAGCTTTGGAAATTACCGATACAAGTATTGCACTTCAAAATTTTTCATTGGAAAAAAAATCGAAATTACTTTTGATTTTAGGAAACGAACAAAATGGTATTTCAGCTGAAATTTTATCGGTGGTTGATACTTCAATACATATACAAATGAATGGCAAAAATAGTAGCTTGAACGTTGCACAAGCTGCGGGAATAGCATTATATTCGTTAACAAATAATTGAATTTAAAAAGTTATACATTACATCTCAATTACTAAATGAAAGGTCAGGCAAGAGCAATAACAATAGGTATTTTACGTGCATTATCAATACTCACGGGTGTAATTTTATTGTTGTGGTTTTTATATGCTATTCGATCGTTAATCCTATTTTTAGGGATAGCATTTGTATTATCATTAATTGGAAGACCCATCGTAATTTTTCTAAAGAGGCGTTTTAAATTTTCAAATAATCTAGCGTCCATAACTACTTTATTATTTATTCTCGGCACATTGTGCCTTTTAATGTGGGTATTTATACCAATAATTGTTGAACAGGGGAAAAATATTTCTGAAATAGATTTTGAGCAAGTAAAGCGCGATTTGAACGAGCTTAATATGCAGGCAAGTGATTACTTAGGTTTTAATAAAATTAATCTCGTTGAAGCTGCAAAACAAACTAGTTACGTTCAAAATTTCAATGTAGATATAATTCCATCTGTCGTTGAATCTTTTTTTGGAAATGTAGGTAGTTTTGTTGTCGGTCTGTTCTCCGTACTTTTTATTTCCTTCTTTTTGCTCCGAGACGAAACCATGTTGGCCTCAGCAATTATTGTGTTTTCCAAACCTGGCGATGAGGATAGATTTATAAATGTGTTCACGAAAATTAAAGAACTGCTTTCGCGCTATTTTATTGGCCTTACGCTGCAAATTATAATTTTGTCCTTTATATATTCAGTGCTTTTACTTTTTATCGGAATAGATAACGCAGTTGCTGTCGCGTTAATCTGCGCATTTTTAAATATTGTTCCGTATCTCGGCCCTTTAATTGGTTGGGTTTTAATGCTACTGATTATAGTTTCAAATAATCTGGGAGCCGATTTTTCTTCACAGTTGTTACCTCTTTTAAGCTACGCAAGCATAGGTTATGCCTGCGCACAATTGGTAGATAATTTACTTTCACAACCCATAATATTTAGTAAGAGCGTAAAGTCACATCCACTTGAAATTTTCTTGATTATATTAATTGGTGGTTTCGTCTTTGGCATTCCAGGAATGATATTGGCAGTGCCAACATACACTGCGCTAAAGGTATTTTCGAAGGAATTTTTTGCTGAATACAAAATAGTAAAACGATTAACCAGAAATTTATAGTATTACATTGAATAGCAATATTTTAAAGACTGAAGTTCAAGAATTTATAAAAAATTGTACGTTAGAAATAACTGAGTTAGCCTTAAAAGGAAGTCCGTTTATTGAAGTACCTACCAAAGATTTAATAATCCAAATTGAAAGCCGAAGAAAAGCTGAAAAAAAACTGCCCACTTGGTTTCAAACTGATAAAATAGTATATCCTCCAAAATTAAATATTGAACAAACTTCTTCTGAAATTGCTTCAAATTATAAAGCTTCGATAGTTGAAGGGAGAACCATTTTAGACATGACAGGAGGTTTTGGGGTTGATAGCTATTACTTCTCGCAAAAATTTGAAAAAGTCTTTCACTACGAAATAAATAAAGAACTTTCTGAAATAGCAGCAGCCAATCTCAAAACACTTTTTGCTGATAATGTTGACTGCTTCAATGAAGACGGACTAAATGCATTAAACAATTCTAAATTCAATATAATTTATGCGGACCCATCTCGGCGTCACGAAACCAAAGGGAAAGTTTTCTTTCTGAGGGATTGTGAACCAAATATTCCCGAAAATCTTTCCAAAATATTGGAAAGTTGCAACGTACTAATGGTTAAAACCTCCCCAATGCTTGACATTTCAGTTGGACTTCAAGAATTAAAAAATGTCTTTGAAATTCATATTGTAGCAATTTCAAATGAAGTAAAAGAACTTTTATGGTTATTGAAAAAGAATTATGAAGGAAGTCCAGAAATCAAAACAATCAACATTAATTTCAATGCTGAAGAAACTTTCAATTTTGAAAGAGATACATATTCAGAAGCAGTTTATGCATTACCCAATCGTTTTTTATATGAGCCAAATGCTGCAATAATGAAAAGTGGAGCTTTTGAAAATATTTCTGAAGCTTTCAAAATAAAAAAATTACATAAGCATACACATTTATACACGAGCGAGGCGTTGCGCGAATTTCCGGGCAGACGTTTTTTTATTGAAAAATCTATAAATTACACAAAAAGTGAAATCAAAAAGAATTTAAATATAAATACGGCTAATATAACAACCCGGAACTTTCCAGAAAGTGTAGAACTTTTGCGCAAAAAATGGAAAATTAAAGATGGTGGAAATACGTATTTATTTTTTATTACAGATTTTGAAGAAAATAAAAAGATTTTGGTTTGTTCGAAAATATGAATTACAAACATTAGTGATTTGAAGACAGCTTAAAACTAACAAAATGTCTTAAATCAAATTTAAAAAATATTTGAAATGAATTCGTATGGTTTATTGTGTTATAATTTTATCTTTGCACCCGATAAAATAATATCGGTCGCATAGCTCAGTTGGATAGAGCACCTGCCTTCTAAGCAGGCGGTCGCAGGTTCGAATCCTGCTGCGATCACATTAAACCTTCGTTCTGCGAAGGTTTTTTTGTTTCAATATTTGAATAGAGCATCCCACTTTAAGCTAGACGGCCGCGGGTTCTCCCGAATTTTCGGGACTACTGTTATCACACCAAACATTAGTTCTTCGCTGGTTTGATTTTTAAAAGAAGAGTTTTATTATTAACTATTTTGAGGTGATAACTTATTAAAATTTAACCCTCCGAATCATAAAGCCACTCCTCTGCCCTCATAATTGCTTGATCTAGAGCTTTTTTTTCGGAAATATTTCCTTCCTTCATTAATTCGGTAGCTATTTGCAATGCTTTTGCTCGAACTTGTGGAGTCAAATTATCTAAATCCGTTTTAAAATCTTCAAATGTCCATTCCATTTTATTAAATTTTATCAAAGTAAAGTTACATTAAAAATGGGCTCAAATTTTTACCATTTCATCTTTTGTAATCTTACTGCATTTAAAATTGCGAGCAAGGCAACACCAACATCGGCAAAAACCGCTTCCCACATTGTTGCCAGACCACTTGCTCCCAAAACCATTACCACAGCTTTTATTCCAAATGCCAAACCTATATTTTGCCAAATTATTTTACGTGTTGAACGACCAATTTTAATGGCTTTTGCAATTTTGCTAGGTTGGTCGGTTTGGATGATAACGTCTGCAGTTTCTATCGCAACGTCACTACCCAAGCCTCCCATTGCAATACCGACATCACCTGCCGCCAATACGGGCGCATCGTTGATGCCATCGCCAATAAAAGCAACTTTGTTGTCGGTTTCGGACATTAGTTTTTCAACTTCAGCCAATTTATCTTCTGGAAGCATTCCGCCTTTTGCCCAATCGATGCTCAATTCCTTCGCAACTTGTTGGGTAATGGAATTCTTGTCGCCAGAAAGCATTATGATTTTTGAAATTCCTGATTCACGGATTTTTGCAATTGCATCGTGCGCATCATCCTTTAATTCATCTGCAATAATTACATAACCAGCGAATTTATTTTCAATTGAAACCATTACGATAGATTCAACAATTCCTTCAGTTTCAGATGGAACTTCAATGTTGTGTGAAGTCATTAATGGTTTATTTCCGACTAAAACAGTTTTGCCGTTTACCGTTCCTTTCAAGCCTTTTCCTGCGATTTCAGTTACTTCGGAAGCTTGAAAATCTTCGCCTTCTGCTTTATATTCCATAATGGCTTTGGCGATGGGATGAGTTGATTGCTCTTCCATTGTCATTAGGTATTTCATAAATTCGGCTTCTTCCCAATCAATCGCTTTTATTTCCTTTATTTTGAAGACACCTTTAGTAACAGTTCCAGTTTTATCCATCACAACTGTAGTCACTTTGGTCATTTCATCTAAAAATGACGCGCCTTTAAACAGAATACCATTTTTTGAAGCTGCTCCCAATCCGCCGAAATAACCTAGCGGAATAGAGATTACAAGCGCACACGGACAAGAAATAACCAAGAAAATCAGCGCTCTGTAAAGCCATTCCTGGAATATATAATCATCTACAAAAAAATATGGCAAGAATGTCAGCGCAATAGCAAGAAACACAACGATAGGCGTATAAACCCTTGCGAATTTCCGAATGAATAGTTCTGTTTTTGATTTCCGCGCGGTGGCGTTTTGGACCATATCAAGGATTCGCGCAATGGAACTATCTTTAAATTCCTTGGTAGTTTCAATTTCTATTACACCGTCCAAATTTATGCTTCCAGCAAATACCTTTTCGCCTTTGGCAATAGTATCGGGTTTGCTTTCGCCCGTTAAAGCTGCTGTATTAAAGGAACCTTTTTCAGAAAGCAAAATACCGTCCAAAGGAATTTTTTCACCTACACGGACTTGTACTTTTTCGCCAATTTCAACGGTTTCAGGTTTTACCGAAATATAATCGTTGTTGCGATATACCAAGGCTTCATTTGGTCGTACGTCCAGCAATGCTTTAATATTTGACTTTGCCCTACTAACAGCTGCATTTTGAAATAATTCGCCTACGGCATAAAACAACATAACAGCAACACCTTCAGGATATTGACCTATAGCAAAAGCACCTATTGTTGCAATGGACATTAATAAAAACTCTGTAAAAAAGTCGCCATTTTTTATGCTGTTCCATCCTTCCTTTATTACAGGAAAACCTACGGGAAGATACGCGATTACATACCAGATAATGCGTACCCAACCCTTAAAATATGAAGCATCAAAGTAATCCAAAGCAATACCAATCATCAGCATTACAAAGCTGAAGATTGCAGGCAGATAGGTTTTTAACTTGGACACTTCTTCTGGTGTGCTATGACCATCATCGTGGCTATGTTCGCCCGAATGCTCTTGGGTATCGATATTTCGAAGGTTTATTTTTTTCTTTATCATTTATTTATTTATTTATCAAAATTAAATTCTTTTTTTAGGCAAAGTTATTTCAAATCAGAACGCTTCGAAATCTACTTTTTTCTTTCGGTTATTCCAATTTTTCGAACGTTCTTCCAATTTCGCTCCATCTAATTTCATTTAAAAAAAATCGCACGGATTATAACGAAAACAACCACAAGCCAAATAATGCCGATAATAATTCCAGCCAAAATGCTTTTCTTTTTATCCCATTTATACGTTTTCGCCTTAATTCTGCACAATTCCATTACCTCTTTTGGAATCAGTTTTATTGCCCAATAAATACCCAATGGCAACAAAATTAAATCGTCAAGAAAGCCAATGACCGGAATAAAATCGGGAATTAAATCTATCGGGCTTAAGGCATACCCGATAACAAATATAATAAGTGCTTTTGCTGTCCACGGCGTTTTCGGATGTTGATAGGCAAGATGCAGGACTACAAGTTCTTGTTTTAATTTTTTTGCCTTTATTTTAAGGTTTGTGATAATTTCCATAACCTTTTAATGTCCGTGTCCGCCGCCTTCTTCTTCGCTGTTTTTTGCTTTTGCCAAAAGTGTAAAGGCATCCTTTAAAACAACTTCCATCTTTGTAATGTCTTGTGATTTATCTTCAAAAGTAAACGCTATAAAACCTTCTTCTTCATTTCCTTTTTTAATTTCGAGCATTTCAAAATCGTTCATAGATTCATTTCCTTCCATTCTTTTTCCAAGTGATTTAAATACGTATTGCTTCGCTTCAAACCGAACAATGGCTTCTTCGGGAATGGCATATTGCTCATCTGCTTCTACCTCAATTGCCGCATTGATGAACATTCCGGGCAACAGTTCTTCATTCTTTTCTTTTAAATGGCCGTGAATGGTAATTGACCTATCATCCCGAACATTGTTGGCAATAAGAAATATTTCGGCTTCCATCCATTCTTCGGGTGCATTTGCCAATCTGAAACGGATACGTTGACCATTCCGAACCAAATGAATATCATCTTCATAAACCTTTAATTCTACGTGTAAATCTGTGGCATCTGTAATATCCATCAACACATCCTGCGGATTAAAATATTTTCCTGTGTTGATGTAAACCTCGCGAACTATCCCATTTATTGGGGAATAAATGTTGACTATTGTAGATAAATTACCACTTTTCACTTTTGAAGGATTTATCCCAATCAATCGCAATTTACTTTCCAATGCCTTAATATTGGCCTGATTGGTCAAGTACATACTTTTAGCTTTTTGAAAGACTTTACTGGAAGTGACGTTTTCATTGTTCAACGTTTCCTGACGTTCAAAATCAGCTTTCAAATAATCGTTATTTGCCAAAGCTTCCAAATATTCCCTTTGAAAATCGATAAATTCTGGATTTTCTACCGTTGCGATTACTTGTCCTTTTTTGATGCGACTTCCGGGAAGCATTTCGGTGTATTTTAAAAATCCACCGTACGGAACTGTAACTGAAATATTGCCTTGTGGTGGTACGTCAATCATTCCGTTGACCGTAATTTCGTGGCCTATTTTTCTTTTTTCAACTTTCCCGATTACTATTTCGGTCTGCGCCAATTGGGCATCGGTCAATTCAATTTTATTTTCGTCTTCTTTGTGGTCTTCTTCAACCATTTTTTCAGGAGTTTCCTTGCATCCAAAGGCCATCAGTACTATGGCGAAAACTGCGATTATATATGTGTTTTTCATTTTATAAATTATTTGCGATGAGTTGTTCAATTTTAATGAGTGTTTGGTTGTATTGGTTTATAAAATCCAGCTGTTTTATCTGAATGGACAGGGCGCGATTTAGGCCTTGCACATATTCGATATATCCAATTTCGCCTTCCTGAAAACCGCGTTGCGAATTTTTTAAAAGCAATTCAGCTTGCGGAAAAGCATTGTTTTTGTAGGATTCCAGATTTGTTTTTTTTGTTTGAAGTAATTGAAACAACCTTTCCAGTTGCGTTTGAGTGTTGTTTTTTACGGCTTCCAATTGTGCTTCACTTTCTTGTTTATGGATTTTTGCAGCTTTGATTTTTGCGGTATGCGGTTTAAACCAAATAGGAATACTCAACCCTAATTGAACGCCTGTAAAACGGTCGCCCGAATCAAAAACCGTAGGTGTACCATTGGCATCTCCACCATTCCCAATAAACGATTGGTTAAAATATCCCAATGTTATATCTGGCAACATTTTGGATACCGCAACCGATTTTTCATTGTCGGCAAGTTCAATCTGTTTGCTGTAATACTCAATTATTGGATTATTTGAAATTGAATTTTCTGCTTGATTTTCGGAAAGAATCATTTCTTTTACTTCCAAATCTTTTACATTAATATCTACCAAACTATCAGTATTTATCAAATTTTGTAATTGCAACTGATAGTTTTTTAATTCGGAAGTATTCTCCAAAATCAAAATCTGAATATCTGCCAACTCCACATTTGCCGTAGCTTGCTCCAAGGAATTGCTTTCGCCTGTTTTATAACGCAAATTAGCGGCATAGGCGAAGCGGTCATAGATGCTATCCTGTTTTTGTAACAGCTTTTCTTTACTTTTTAGATACCATAATTGATAATAAGTAGAAGTCACTTGTGCCACCAAATCATTTTTTACGATGGCTTCATTCAGTTCGCTTACTTCTATTTTGGTTTCTGCCAATTTATTTTGTTTTCCGTAAAGGGTTGGAAAAGCAAATTTTTGGTTGACGCTAAAACGCGAATCAGTATCAACAATGCTGTTTGTTTGACCGTATTCCAAGCCAAATTCCGTTTTTGGCAAATCGATGCTTGCACCTTTTAAGGCTTTTTGCTGCTGCGTTTGAAATTCTGAAACTTTTACATTCGGATTATTCTTCAATGCAACTTCAAGTATTTCGTCTAAATTTTGAAATACTTTGGTTTCTGAACTCGTTTGTGCATTTATTGAAAATACACTTCCGAAGAAAGCAAGCAATAATATTAATGTGGTTTTATTCGATTTCATCCGTACCTTTTTTTCTGAATAATAATAAAGAATCGGCAGCACGACGAGCGTTAAAAATGTGGCGGTAATCAAACCACCAATAACCACCGTTGCTAAAGGTCTTTGCACTTCAGCTCCCGAAGTTTGCGATATCGCCATCGGCAAAAATCCTAACGACGCCACTGAAGCGGTCATAATAACTGGACGCAATCGCGTTTTTGTTCCTTGATAAATACGTTGAAAAATATCCATCATTCCTTCTTTTTTGAGTCGGTTGAATTCAGCAATCAAAACAATACCGTTTAATACGGCTACACCAAAAAGGGCAATAAAACCAACACCTGCGGAAATACTAAATGGCAAATCGCGCAACCAAAGTGCAAAGACACCACCAATTGCCGATAACGGAATGGCGGTAAAAATAAGCACACCTTGTTTGACAGACCCAAAAGTGAAATAGAGCAGAATGAAAATGAGTAAAAGCGCCAAAGGCACCGCAATTGACAAGCGTTTATTTGCTTTCACCAGATTTTCAAATTGACCTCCATACGAAACGGAATAGCCAGGCGCCAACTTGATGTCTGAATCTATTTTACTGCTTATTTCATCCACAACACTTTCTACATCGCGATTACGAACGTTGAAAGCTACAATTATACGTCTTCGGGTATTGTCACGTTGAATTTGATAAGGTCCATCTTTCACAGAAACCTGCGCCACTTGCGATAATGGAATCTGTTGGCCATTAGCCCCATTGAGATATAAGTTTTGAACATCGCTTATTGAAGTTCTTTTATTATTTTCCAAACGCACCACCAAATCAAATTGTTTTTCGCCTTCATATACCAATCCCGTAGAAGCACCTGCAAAAGCCGCTTGAATGGCTGTGTTGACCGTTTTTATATCCAAACCATATTTTGCCAACAACCCACGATTGTAGTTAATGACAATTTGCGGTACACCAGTAACTTCCTCCACATATACATCTACCGCGCCGTCCACATTTCCGGCCAATTTCCCAATTTGAGTGGCGTAGGTTGATAATTGGTTTAAATCCTCGCCATAGATTTTGATAGCCACATCTTGGCGAACACCTGTCATCAATTCATTAAAACGCATTTGAATGGGTTGTTGAAAACCAAAGGTAACGCCGGGAATTACTTCCAAGGCTTCTGCCATTTTATTTGCCAATTCTTCTCTGTTGGAAGCTGAAGTCCATTCTGATTTATCCTTTAAAATTATCAATACATCGGCAGCTTCAATGGGCATTGGGTCTGTGGGGATTTCGCCTGAACCAATTTTGGAAACCACTTGTTCCACCTCTGGAAAATTATCCAACAATATTTTTTCGGCCTTTGTGGTCGCCTTGATGGTATTTAATAGTGAGCTTCCCGTTATAACTCGCGTTTCTAACGCAAAATCGCCTTCTTCAAGGGTTGGGATAAATTCGCCGCCTAAACTTTGGAACACCAAAAATGCAAAAACAGATAAGGCTAATGTTCCAGCGACGACTAAAACACGTGTTCGCATTGCCCAATGAATTATTGGGTTGTAAATACGATAAAAGAAGTCCATTATTTTATCGGAAATATTCCGTTTATGTTCTGTTTTTTTACTCAAAACCAAAGCAGAAACCATAGGTACATATGTTAATGATAGTATGAAAGCACCCAAAATGGCGAAGCTTACCGTCTGTGCCATTGGGCCAAACATTTTACCTTCTGTCCCTACCAAAGCTAAAATCGGTAAATACACGATAAGGATAATGATTTCTCCAAAAGCTGCTGAATTTCTAATTTTGCTGGCAGATTGATAGACTTCTTCATCCATTTCATCTTGTGTAAGTTTCCGTTTTAAATTCAATGCACCCAAATGAAATAAGGTAGCTTCTACGATAATAACCGCACCATCCACAATCAACCCGAAATCGATAGCCCCCAAACTCATTAAATTTGCAGAAACCCCAAACAAGTGCATCATACTAAAAGTAAAAAGTAACGCCAACGGAATAACGGATGCTGTAATTAAGCCCGCACGCCAATTTCCCAAAAGCAAAAGCAAAATGAAAATAACGATGAGCGCACCTTCCACCAGGTTTGTGGTAACTGTTCCAATGGCATTATCCACAAGTTTCGTTCTATCCAAAAAAGGTTCGATGGTTACGCCTTCCGGCAAGGTTTTTTTAATGGTTTCTATTCTATCCTTTACATCTTTAATAACAGTTGCAGAATTTGCGCCTTTCAGCATCATCACAATAGCACTTACTACTTCCCCTTCGCCGTTTCGGGTTGTTGCGCCATAGCGAATTGCATTTCCAATCTGGACATTTGCAACATCGCTTATTAAAATGGGATTGCCGCTTTCGGTCTGTTTGACAAGAATATTTTGAATGTCTTCAATAGAACCGACTAATCCTTCACTTCTTATAAATAAAGCTTTGTCATTTTTTTCGATATATGCACCGCCTGTATTTTGATTGTTATTTTCCAAGGCACTGAAAAGTTCAGAAATGGAAATACCCATTGCATTCAATCGTTCCGGACGAATGGCGATTTCATATTGTTTTAGGTAGCCACCAAAACTGCTGACATCGGCAACACCCTTTGTTCCCAAAAGCTGACGTTTGATTACCCAATCCTGGATGGTCTTTAAATCTGTTGCCGAGTATTTATCTTCAAATCCAGGTTTTGTAGTGATGACATATTGATAGATTTCGCCAAGACCTGTCGTCAAAGGTGCAATACCAGGTTTGCCAATGTTTTCTGGAATTTGTGCCTCAGCATCCGCAAGCCGCTCGTTTACTTGCTGCCTTGCCCAATACACATCTACATCTTCTTCAAAAACAATAGTAACTACGGACAATCCAAAACGTGAAAACGACCGAATTTCGTCAATCTGTGGAATGGTTGCCATTGTAAGTTCAATGGGAAATGTGATTAAACGTTCAACTTCCTGCGCAGCAAGGGTTGGTGAAGATGTTATAACCTGAACTTGGTTATTGGTAATATCGGGTACGGCATCAACCGGAAGCTGACGAAGCGAAAAAACTCCTGTAATAATCAAGGCTAAAGTGAGTAATCCTATAACCAGTTTATGGGTTATGGAATACCTAATAATGTTATTAAGCATAGAAAAGATTTAATGAATTTATAAATTGGCTTTTGCCACTTAATTTTATTTAAGCAACTGGAATTTAT
Organism: Aequorivita sp.; assembly: GCA_965219125.1. Classification (GTDB taxonomy): domain Bacteria; phylum Bacteroidota; class Bacteroidia; order Flavobacteriales; family Flavobacteriaceae; genus JBBSOK01. Next base: position 333,638 of record CBDCMO010000002.1, on the reverse strand, counting down.
AGCTACCTGCTTTTGCAGATATATTCATTAAACTTTGGGTGGCTGGAACGGTGATTCCAGATAACGGGAATGGAATTGAAACGTGTAGTAGTTATTATGGTTTTTTGATTCCTTTGCGACTGAGCTAATCAACGAAGGCTGAAAAAGCGTGAAAATTACAAAATGCTGGCAACACTGATGGTTCGAGTTACAAGGCGCACCTTCGTGCTCAGAATCGTGTTGATGCTTCTCTGCTTTGCCCTTTGTGCTTATGTAATCTTCATAAACATATTCAAGGAAAGAGTAACCATCAAATTCTTTGTGTTCTTGGTAATGGGAAAGAAAGTGGGAAAGTTCCTCAACCTGTTCGCAAACTTCCATATTGGCCGCCATTCCCTGAAAAAGAAAAAGAAATGACATTGCTATGGAAACGATACTTTTCATAAAGTTTGGCAAATATACTAATTAAAAGGAGTTTCGAGTTTAAAGATACTCAAACAAAAAAGCCCGAAAACAGATGTTTTCAGGCTTTTGTCGGGGTGGCAGGATTCGAACCTGCGGCCTCCTGCTCCCAAAGCAGGCGCGATAACCGGGCTACGCTACACCCCGAAAACAGCTTGTTAAAACACTGTTAACCATTAATATTGTTGCGGAGAGACAGGGACTCGAACCCTGGCGACGTTGCCGTCGACAGATTAGCAATCTGCTCCATTACCGCTCTGGCACCTCTCCAATATGGTAAGAACTTTCAGCAATAAATTGCGGTTGCAAATGTAACTTTATAAATACCTTTTGACAAAATAATTATGGCCTTTTTTTCAAAATAAAATTATTCTATTTATTTTCAGTATGTTAGTAAGTATATTAAGCTTTAATAGAAGTTTTATTCAGGATATTCTACCCGAACGTGATACATATTGTTCAGTTTTTTCTTCAAAACCTTTTTAATAATCTGAATTTCCTTCAGTGTAATATCCGCATTCAAAAATTGGCCTTGCTCCATTTGTCCGTCTATTATTTTCTCAACAAAATTGTCTATTTTAGACGAACTTGGTTCTTTTAAACTTTTGCTTGCCGCCTCTACACTGTCCGACATCATTAAGATTGCCGTTTCTTTTGAAAATGGAATGGGTCCCGGATATGTAAAACCGGCTTTATTTGCCTCGCCATTCGTTTCCTTTTCTTTCTGATAAAAATAGTATACCAAACTTGTACCGTGATGCGTTCTAATAAAATCTATAACCCTATCTGGCAGTTTGTTTTTGCGGGCAATTTCAATACCTTTTATAACGTGATCAATAATGATTCGGGCGCTTTCTTTTGGATCTAATTCATTGTGGCTATTTATCGCATTGGCTTGATTTTCTGTAAACATTGTTGGATTTGTCATTTTCCCAATATCGTGATATAACGCCCCTACCCTAACCAGCATACTGTTTGCCCCAATTTCATTAGCAGAAGCTTCAGCCAAATTTGCCACATTTAATGAATGGTGAAATGTACCGGGCGCTTTGTTAGAAAGTTCCTTCAACAGTTTTGAATTTGTATCACTCAATTCCAATAACGAAACATCTGAGACCAAACCAAAAATACGTTCGTAAAAATAAATTAGCGGATGTGCAAACAGAGTAGCCAAACCTCCTAAAAGAAAATAGGCAAAATTTTCCCATTCAAAATTCTGAACATTTCCTTCTTGAATTATAAAAAATGCGAAATAACCAATTATGTAAACAAGCGTTATTTGCCCTACGGAAATAAAAAGGTTGGCACGCTTATACAATTCTGAAACGGTGAGTATTGTTACAATACCTGCAATAATTTGAAGAAACATGTATTCAAAACTATTGGGCACAACAAATCCCAAAAGCAAAATGGTAAGTACATGAACAAACAGTCCAAGTCTTGGGTCGAAAAATGCTTTTACGATTAAAGGCAGAATACAGAGCGGGACAACATAAACATAACTAGCGTGTATCTTAACCACTAGCGTGGTCAATAATACCATCAAACAAATATTGAAAAAAATGAAGGTTACTTTGGTATTATTGTTAAAGATTTCTGGCCTATATTTTCTTAAAAATAGGAAAAGCATCAAAAATACAAGCGATACCAAAATTGAATAGCCAACAAGAAGCCAAAGATGATTAGATCTACTCCAAATTTGCGATTGGTATTCGGCCTTTAATGAATTAAGAATTTGAAATTTATTACCTTCAACAACTTCACCTTTTGCAATTATTCTTCCTCCTTTTTCGATAATGCCCCGATTAGGGTTCAATTTTTTTAAATCTGAATTAATCGAGCCTTCCGTAAGTTTACTATTCAAAATAACATTTGGGGACAACGCCTGCGACAACGTTTTATTCAACAAAGGTTGGACATCTTCAGCTTTAAATTGGGAAACTAAGGTTCTGATTATTGTATCAAGATTTTCCTTTTTAAAAAGCTGCGCAAATGTTCTTTCTTCAAACTCGCTGCCTAATTTTAGATAAATTAGCTTGTCATTTGGGTAGGGATATAATTCATCAACAACACCATTTTGTTTGGCGGCATCTACTATTTTTTGCCCTATTTGAAGTACACTCTTTTTTGGGGTTTTATAAAGGGAATCAACATAATTCTCGTTTATCAATCTCTCAAAATCTGAAGTATAATTTGTTGCCTTATCAGCATTATATTCAAAATACGGGATTGCGTTTGCTCTTATTTCCTGTTTTTCGGTTTGGAGTGTTTCGGCATCTTTTTTAATGGTGAAACTAAAAGGCGCGTATAAGTTTTCATATTGCCAAGGTTTGCCCTTTTGAAAGTTATACTTAAACTGTCCTCCTTTTGGAAGCAGGTAAATAACTAAACATGTGGCAACCACAAAAAGAAAAATCTTATATAGAAGAGCCTGGTTCTTTGAAAATAGAGTTAAAAATTTTTTCATATAGGTAATCCGAAAAGTAAAGGTATTATTTTAAAGTATCAAATAGAATTGACGCTCGATAATTTTAAAATTGAATTGCAAGATGATATATTTCAGAGGTCGTTCAAAACTACAATTTGCAAACAAAGCAAACGTAACAAATAGTGACAGTTTGCAAGTAAATTTGTAATTTCGCTAACCTTCATAATTTATAAAATTGAATTAAAATGAACAAAGAAGTAGTAATAGTATCTGCAATACGTACCCCAATTGGAAGTTTTATGGGGAGTTTATCTTCCCTAACTGCAACTCAATTGGGCAGTGCCGCAATAAAAGGGGCATTAGATAAAATAAATCTCGATCCAAAATTGGTGCAGGAAGTTTATATGGGCAACGTTGTACAAGCCGGTGTAGGGCAAGCTCCGGCTAGACAAGCCGCGATGGGAGCTGGTATTTCTGATACTGTTCCTTGCACTACAATCAACAAAGTTTGCGCTTCGGGGATGAAAGCTGTGATGCAGGCCGCACAGGCAATTGCGCTTGGCGATGCAGATATTATTGTTGCTGGTGGTATGGAAAGTATGAGTAATATTCCACATTATGTACATATGCGCAACGGAACTAAATTTGGCGCTGCAACCTTGATAGATGGAATGCAAAAAGATGGTTTGGTAGATGCCTACGACAATAATGCAATGGGCACCTGCGCAGATTTATGCGCTACTGAATATAATTTTACACGTGAAGATCAAGATGCTTTTGCTATAAAAAGTTACCAACGTTCGTCCGAAGCTTGGGCGGCTGGAAAATTTAAGGAAGAGGTTGTTCCAGTAGCAGTCCCACAAAGAAAAGGAAATCCTGTTTTGGTTTCTGAGGATGAAGAATTCAAAAATGTAATGATAGATAAAATTCCTTCTTTACGTCCAGCGTTTACAAAAGATGGAACAGTAACCGCGGCAAATGCCTCAACAATTAATGATGGTGCAGGAGCAGTAATATTAATGAGTGCCGAAAAAGCAAAAGAGTTAAACCTAGATCCGCTCGCAACTATTAAAAGTTATGCCGACGCTGCGCAAGAGCCGAAATGGTTTACAACAGCACCATCAAAAGCATTACCAAAAGCGTTGGCAAAAGCCGGAATTGAAATAGCCGATGTAGATTATTTTGAATTTAATGAAGCTTTCTCCGTAGTGGGTCTTGCGAATATGAAGATTTTGGGTCTTACAGATAAAAACGTAAATGTAAATGGAGGCGCGGTATCACTCGGACATCCGTTAGGTTGCAGTGGCGTTCGTATTCTTATAACCTTACTAAATGTTTTAAAACAAAACAATGCAAAAATGGGTGCAGCCGCTATTTGTAATGGTGGTGGTGGTGCTTCGGCAATGGTTATTGAAAGGTTATAAATACCTTTATTGAGGCGATAAAAAAAATATTTTTTGTTGATATTTTTTATGAGAAAAATTTAATAAACCTCTATTTAGATATTCTGAGTAAAAACAAATAAATTAGATCATTAAGTGAATTACGCAATTTGTAATTTAAGTATAGTACCGTTACGAGCCGAGCCAGCAGATGCTAGCGAACTCGTGAGCCAAATTCTCTACGGTGAGATATTTAAAGTACTTGAAATTAGAAAAAAATGGAGCCGCATTCGTTTAGATTTTGATAATTATGAAGGTTGGATAAACAATAAACAATATCTTGAAATAACTGAAGATGTTTATTATGAATTCGCCCAACAAGAAATAAAGCTCACCACAGATTTGGTAGATTTTATAATAGTTGAAAAAGAACAATTAATGCCAATTTGTTATGGCAGCGATGTTTCTAAAATAGATTTTTTAGATCATCAATTTGAAGGTAAGATAATTTCCGGAAAATTTGAAAAATCTAAATTAATTGAAACTGCATTGCTCTACACAAACTCACCCTATTTATGGGGCGGCAAAACACATTTCGGAATAGATTGCAGTGGGTTTACACAAATGGTCTATAAAATAAACGGACATAAACTATTGCGGGACGCCAGCCAACAAGCATGTCAGGGCGAAGCGTTAAGCTTTATAGAAGAAGCTGAACCAGGCGACTTAGCATTCTTTGACAATGAGGAAGGAAAAATTACACACGTAGGCATAATTATGGACGATAACTACATAATCCATGCACACGGGAAAGTACGAATAGACAGAATTGACCACAGCGGAATCTTTAATTACGACGTTAGAAACCACACTCATAAACTAAGGGTTATAAAACGCATTATATAAAAAAGCCTCTAAATTTTTTAGAGGCTTTTTTAATTTCATGTGTGTCCCGTCCTGAAATAGCGATACACTAAAACCTTAGTGTAATGAAAACATCAGTAAACAGGGGTTATCTAAAACGAACCCAAAAAGACTACTCGCTTTCTTTTAAGCTGCAAGTCGTAGATGAAATCGAGTCGGGAGCGTTAGATCGACTTTCGGCTCACCTTAAATATGGCATCCAAGCTAGATCGACAATAACCTCTTGGTTGCGCAAATATGGTACCTTTGATTGGGAAAACCTATCCGTTGTAACCGTGGCAAAGACACCAGAACAAAAAATTATCGAATTAGAGGCCAAAGTAAAGCTTCTTGAAAAGCAAAAAGCTAGAGCAGAACATCTAGCCGAGAGAGCAGACAAGAAGGCAATCATTTTTGATATGCTCGTTGATATGGCAGAAAAGGAATACGACATTCAAATCAGAAAAAATTACACGCCCGAGTTATCGAAATCTTCAAAGAAGAACACAAGGAAACACTAGTTTCTACCTGTAACTTACTCGGGCTGGATAGACAGGTATATTATCGATCTATTAGGTCTAGAAGACATAATCAGTCCATAGCAAAACAAGTCATAACCTTAGTCAGGGGTGTGCGCAATGTTATGCCAAAAGTTGGTGCCAGAAAATTATATCATATCTTAAGAGAAGAACTCTCTCGCTTAAAAGTAGGGAGAGACAAGCTTTTTAGAATACTCAAAGTAAATCACATGCTTATAAAACCTAAGAGAAGTTATCACATAACTACAGACTCACACCACCGATTTAGAAAGCATAAAAATATAGTTAGCAATGTTGATATTATACGTCCCGAACAAATCTGGGTCAGTGACATCACCTACGTAGGAACTAGGATTAACCCGTCATACCTAGCCTTGATTACAGATGCCTACTCAAAAAAGATAATGGGATATAATGTATCTAACACATTAGCAGTAGATGGTTCTGTTCAAGCGCTGGATATGGCTTTAAAACACAGAATAGATAAGGAAAAACCTCTAATACACCACTCCGATAGAGGTTTGCAATACTGTTCTGATGACTATCAAGAGTTATTAAGCAAAAACAATATCAAGGCAAGCATGACAGAGAAGTATGATCCCTATGAGAATGCGATAGCAGAGAGAATCAATGGAATACTCAAGCAAGAATTTAATATAGCTAAAAGCATCAACGATATTGAGCTGAAGAGCCAATTAATCAAAAATGCAATCGAAATCTATAATAACCAAAGACCACATTCATCCAATCATATGCTAACTCCAAAACAAATGCATCAACAAAATAAACTCAAAAGAAAACAGTATAAATCAAAAAAGCTTAACGATGCTAGCATCGTTAAGCTTTAAGTTATAAATTTAATCCTTTAATAATCTGTATCGATTATTTAGGACGGGACAGTGAAGACGCAATATTTACTGATTACTGCGTACTGAAAAATGTGCACTGGATTTACTGCTTACCTTCCAATTCAGTCATTTTTGCCTTCATTTCTTTCGCCTTTGCATCTTCACCTATTTGGCTGTAGATATTTGAAAGGGTTTTAGTAACCTCTAGATTTTCTGGTTTTAATTTTAAAGCGCTTTCCAAATAAGGTATAGCATCTTTATAAATTTGCTCTCTTTGAGCTTTAAAATCATCATACTTTTTATTGTCAGCAGAAGAAGTTCCCAAAGCATTCATTTTATCTACAATTTCCTTTTCATTTGAAAGAATAAGTGCAGCAATATTAATTTGCGCGGAAGCATAATCAGGATTTATTTCCAGGGCTTTTTTATAATATTGCATCGCCTTGTCTTTCATACCAATGCCAGCACTTCCAACTCCAAGATTATAATAAAGTTCAGGGTTTTCTGGATCTGAGGCAACAACTTCCTCCATCAATCTATTGTATTTTGGAAGATCTTTCATTTTATACGCCATATCGGCATCGGCTCTAAGTAAACCCATATCTTTTGGATTTTCTTTTCTGGCAGAGTCCATTATTTCGGTTGCTTTTTCATTATCACCTTGTTCAATATATATTAAGGTCATATTTCTAAGAATTTCACCTCTTCTAGATTCAGCATTGCGAACTTCTGGTTTAATAAATTCGCCAGTTTTAATCATTATATCGCGCTGATTTTGACTATCAAATTTTTCAACTTCACCAGTTTCTTTATTGGTAGCAACAAATTCTTTTGTGCTTCCTGTGTAGTTAAGGTCATTCAAGGTTTTGTAATAGTCCAAAGCTATTTTATAATCCTTCGCATTCACTGCATTACCTGCAGCAAAATATAAATCTGAAGTGTCTTTTTTGCTAACCATATAACTTGTATATAATTTGCTGGCAGCTTCTGTATATTTTTGTGCATTTTGATCTGTAATTGCGCTGTTAACAAGTCCTGCGCGCACTTTTTGCCCTACAGTCTCCATTTCGGAAATGTATTTATTGCCAATGTCACTTTTCTGCGCCATCATAAAACTATCTGCCGCATTTTGAAGTTTTGTAGCGTCATTTCCTGCCGTGCCAACAATAGTTTCAGCTTTAGCTAGGTAAAATTCTGCTTTTAATTCATCATTAGCACTTCCAATTGAAGGTTCCGCTTCCGTCACATATTGCATTGCCTCAGTAAAGTTGCCTTTCTTTATGGCTTTTTGAGCTTTTTTGATTTCTTTTTCCTGCGCAAAAGTAAACGCGGAGATACCTATAAAAGCTGCTGTTACAAGTAATTTTTTCATTTTAAAAAGTTTTAAATTTATTCGTTATTTTCAGTTTGTTCATCTATATTATCAATATCCATTCCACTTTCCGGATCGTTGATGTTTTCAATGCTGGTAATATCTTCAACATTTTCTAAGATTACGTCGTCTTCATCTTCTTTCATTGCTTTTGCAACGGCTGCAATTGCATCATCTTCCCGAACCTTAATTAAGCGTACACCTTGCGTTGCACGACCCATAACCCTTAAATTTGTTACTGCCATTCGTATCGCGATACCAGATTTATTAATAATCATAAGATCATCACTATCAACAACATTTTTTATTGAAACTAATTTACCAGTTTTTTCAGTAATATTTATAGTCTTCACACCTTTACCACCTCTGTTTGTAACACGATAATCTTCAATTGAAGAACGTTTTCCGTAGCCATTTTCAGAAACAACCAAAATATCCGAAGCGCTATCTTCAACGGCAATCATACCTATAACTTCATCATCTTTACTTCCTAGTCTAATACCTCGAACGCCTGAAGCATTTCTGCCCATAGGTCTAGTTTTGGATTCTTCAAACCTAATTGCTTTTCCGCTTCTTACCGCAAGCATAACTTCACTATTACCTGTTGTTAATTTTGCTTCCAATAAAACATCATCATCTTTTATGGTTATTGCATTTATACCATTAGTTCTTGGTCTTGAATATTGCTCCAATGGGGTTTTCTTAACCTGCCCCTTTTTGGTAGCCATAATTACATAATGACTGTTTACATAGTCTTCATCTTTTAAATCTTGTGTGCAAATAAATGCCATTACTTTATCATCAGATTCGATATTTATAAGATTTTGAATTGCTCTTCCTTTTGAAGTCTTACTGCCTTCGGGAATTTCGAATACCCGCATCCAAAAACATTTACCTTTTTGGGTGAAGAACAGCATATATTGGTGGTTTGTACCAACAAACATATGCTCAAGAAAATCTTCATTTCTAGTGGCAGAAGCTTTTTGACCAACGCCACCACGATTCTGCGTTTTATATTCTGAAAGTGAAGTACGTTTAATATAACCCGCATGCGAAATTGTTAATACAACGCTTTCATCTGCAATTAAATCTGTAATACTTACGTCGCCTCCTGCATATTCTATGGTAGATCTACGTTCGTCGCCATATTTATTTTTTACTTCCAGCAATTCTTCTTTAATTATGTCCATTCGCATTTCTTTACTTGCAAGAATGTCTCTATAATTTTGAATTGTTTTCATCAACTCTTCATACTCTGTACGAAGCTTGTCTTGTTCTAAGCCTGTTAATTGTCTTAGACGCATTTCAACAATTGCCTTAGCTTGTATTTCTGAAAGTTCAAAAGTTTTCATCAATACTTCGCGCGCTTCATCAGCATTTGCCGAAGCTCTAATTAATCTAATAACTTCATCAATATTATCTGAAGCGATTATTAAGCCTTCAAGAATGTGTGCTCTTTCTTCTGCCTTCCGAAGTAAATATTCGGTACGTCTAACAACAACTTCGTGCCTGTGTTCAACAAAATAAAGAATCAATTCTTTTAAATTCAACATTTGCGGACGGCCTTTCACCAACGCAATATTGTTTACGCTAAAGCTGCTTTGTAATGCCGTATATTTAAATAAGGTATTTAAAACGATATTTGGTATGGCATCACGCTTCAAAATATAAACGATACGCATCCCGTTTCTATCAGACTCATCACGAATGTTGGATATGCCTTCAATTTTTTTATCGTTAACCATATCGGCAGTTTTCTTAATCATATCTGCCTTGTTAACCTGATATGGAATCTCGGTCACAATAATACATTCCCTGCCTTGAACTTCTTCAAAACTTGCCTTTGCGCGCATTACAACGCGGCCACGACCTGTATGAAAAGCTTCACGAACACCTTCGTACCCATAAATAATACCGCCAGTTGGAAAATCTGGGGCTTTAATATATTGCATTAAACCATCAATATCTATATCGTTATCTTCAATATAGGCGATGGTTCCATCTATTACTTCGGTTAAATTGTGTGGCGGCATATTGGTTGCCATACCAACGGCAATACCAGATGCACCATTTATTAAAAGTCCAGGAACCCGCGTAGGCAATACGGTTGGCTCCTGTAATGTATCATCAAAATTTAATTTGTGGTCTACGGTTTCTTTGTCAATATCCGCAAGCATATCTTCAGCAATCTTCTGCATTCTGGCTTCCGTATAACGCATTGCCGCTGGGCTATCACCATCAACAGAACCAAAGTTACCTTGGCCATCAACCAACATATAGCGTAAACTCCACTCTTGCGCCATACGTACCATAGCGTCGTAAACAGATGTATCACCGTGTGGGTGGTACTTACCGAGTACTTCCCCAACAATTCTTGCCGACTTTTTATGTGCTCCGGTTGCGCGAATACCTAGTTCGTGCATTCCAAACAAAACCCTTCTATGTACTGGTTTCATGCCGTCGCGCACATCTGGCAGTGCACGTGACACAATGACTGACATCGAATAATCGATGTAAGCCGATTTCATTTCATCTTCTATGTTAATGGGAATTAATTTTTCGCCTTCTGCCATATAATATATCCTTAAATTTTACCGTTAAAACTAATGAAGCAAGATACATTCTTTTGATGGTTTAAAGCCTTATTATACGGCATTATATTAACGATTTTATTAACAAAATTCAGACGTTTATCCGTTAATAACTATCGCAACTTTATGTTTTATTATTACTTGTTTTTTCGTCATTTTACTCAAGTTGCAATTAAATAGGAATAGTTTTTGCCCTTTAGCTGTAAATTGTTATTTTTAAACAGAAAGGAATATTTAGATATGGACGATAATTTTTCACCTAGAGTAAAAGATGTTATTGCGTTTAGCAAAGAGGAAGCGCTTCGCTTAGGCCACGATTTTATTGGGACAGAACATTTAATGCTCGGTCTCTTAAGAGATGGTAATGGTAAAGCTGTGACAATTTTAAGCGCTTTGGAGGTGGATTTAGGCCACCTTCGCAGAAAAGTTGAAATACTTAGCCCTGCAAACCCAACAACTGGTATAATTACAAACGATAAAAAAAATCTGCACCTAACAAGGCAGGCAGAACGTGCTCTGAAAACCACTTTTTTGGAAGCGAAACTTTTTCAAAGCTCGTCTATTAATACGGCTCACCTATTGTTGTGCATTCTTAGAAATGAGAACGACCCAACAACCAAATTATTAAACAAGATGAAAGTAGATTATGATGTTGTAAAAGATCAATTTAAAATGATGATTACAAAAGATGATGATTTTATTGATTCACCTTCTGCCGAATCTTTTCCAAATGATGAAGGTCTGGGGAACGAAGATGAAAGCAAGGATAATTTATTTGCCGGAACAACCCAAAAAACCAATAAAAAATCTAAAACACCAGTTTTAGATAATTTTGGGCGAGATTTAACTGCGATGGCAGATGAAGGCAAATTAGATCCTGTAGTAGGTCGTGAAAAAGAGATTGAAAGGGTTTCACAAATTTTGAGCAGACGTAAAAAGAACAATCCATTGCTAATTGGAGAACCTGGCGTTGGGAAAAGTGCAATTGCCGAAGGTTTGGCATTGCGCATTATTCAACGGAAAGTCTCTCGAATTCTTTATGATAAAAGAGTTGTTACATTAGATTTGGCAAGTTTGGTTGCCGGCACAAAATACCGTGGGCAATTTGAAGAACGTATGAAGGCCGTTATGAACGAGCTTGAAAAGAACGATGATATCATTCTTTTTATTGACGAAATTCATACAATTGTTGGCGCCGGTGGCGCTACAGGTTCTTTGGACGCAAGCAATATGTTTAAGCCAGCCCTCGCTAGAGGCGAAATACAATGTATTGGCGCTACAACATTAGACGAATACAGACAATATATAGAAAAGGATGGCGCATTGGAAAGACGTTTCCAAAAAGTGATTGTTGAACCTACAACCGTGGATGAAACAATTGAAATACTTATGAATATAAAAGATAAGTATGAAGCACACCACAATGTAATTTATACAGATGCGGCAATTAAAAGCTGTGTTACCCTAACAAATAGGTATATGACCGAACGTTTTCTGCCCGACAAAGCAATTGATGCTTTGGATGAAGCTGGTTCAAGAGTTCATATTACTAATATTCACGTACCTCAGAAAATTTTAACTCTTGAGGCAAAACTTGAAGAAGTGCGTGAAGAAAAAAATAATGTGGTTAAAAAGCAGAAATATGAAGAAGCTGCCAAGTTACGTGACGACGAAAAAAATCTAGAGAAAGATCTTGCACTCGCCCAAGAAGAATGGGAAAATGACAGTAAGATTAACCGAGAAACGGTGGATGAGGAAAATGTTGCGGAAGTTGTAAGTATGATGACCGGCGTTCCGGTAAACCGAATTGCACAGACAGAAAGCAAAAAATTGGCCGCACTACCCGACCGTATTAAGGGTAAAGTTGTTGGTCAAGATGAAGCCGTTGCAAAGGTTGTAAAAGCTATCCAACGAAATCGTGCGGGTCTTAAAGATCCTAATAAACCAATTGGTTCATTTATATTTTTAGGTCAAACTGGTGTTGGGAAAACACAACTTGCAAAAGTATTGGCTCGAGAATTATTTGACAGCGAAACAGCATTGGTTAGGATTGATATGAGTGAATATATGGAGAAATTTTCTATATCTCGACTTGTTGGTGCACCTCCGGGATATGTTGGTTATGAAGAAGGCGGTCAGCTTACAGAAAAAATAAGAAGAAAGCCGTACGCAGTATTATTGTTGGATGAAATTGAAAAAGCGCATCCAGATGTTTTTAATATGCTACTTCAAGTTTTGGATGACGGTTATTTAACCGATAGTTTAGGACGCAAGATAGATTTTAGAAATACCATAATCATTATGACATCCAATATCGGTGCGCGTCAAATAAAGGATTTTGGACAAGGTGTAGGTTTTGGTACTTCAGCAAAACAAAGTCAGGAAGCGGAACATACAAAAAGTGTAATTGAAAATGCATTGAAGAAAACATTCGCTCCAGAATTTTTGAATCGTATTGACGATGTAATGGTTTTCAATGCGCTGGAAAGAGAAGATATCCATAAAATTATAGATATTGAGCTTGATAAACTTTATCAACGTATTACTGAACTTGGATACAATTTAACGTTGACCGAAAAAGCAAAAGATTATATTGCAGATAAGGGATTTGATAAACAATATGGCGCAAGGCCTTTAAATAGAGCAATACAAAAGTATATTGAAGATGCTTTGGCTGAAGAAATTATTAACAGCAAAGTTGAAGAAGGAGATTCTATAATTATGGATTTAGATGAAAAAACGAATGAGCTTTCTATAAAAGTTAAAAAGCAAAAAAATCCAGCTGAATCTTAAGAATTATAATTAAAGTCTAAAAGCATCAACTTTAAGTAGTTGGTGCTTTTTTTATGTCATTTATCGAAATTTCTTTAATTATTAAAGGATAAATAAATTTGAAGCATTTTAATTAATTAATTTTATAATTTTTTATGAAAGCTTCACATTCTTATGATTTTGGAAAAGTTGATATCTATGACGACTCCGTCATAGCAATAATGAATGAAGGCGTTATTATAAAACCTGAGTATAATAAAATATTGGTAGAAATTGTTGAAACTTATTTTAAAAATAAACTTTTCGGTTATATAACATATCGTAAACATTCCTATTCGGTAGATCCCAAGATTTATATAAAAACTTCCCAAATTGAAAATTTAGTCGGATTTGCAATTATTTCTTCAGAACAAATTCACCAGCAAAATGTTACGGTCGAAAGACTTTTTTTAAAGAAGCCAATGGAAATTTTCAATTCAATTAAGGATGCTAGAAAATGGATAAAGGAGTTGATCAAAAATCGTTGAAATGTTTTCAAGCCTACCATTTACCCAAATAAGACATCATTTTCTATCGATAATGTTTGGATAAATTCAATAGATTTATGAATATCATCTGCCAAAATTCTATCATCACTTACAAACGGAACATCCTTTCTAAAAGTGCCCAAAAAAGATTCAATAAATTCTGAGGACTTCAAAGGTTTGCGAAACGCAATTGCTTGTGATGCATTAAAAAGCTCAATCGCCAAAATAGTTTCTAGATTGTCTATAACCTTCAAACATTTTGTTGCGGCATTTGCGCCCATACTTACGTGATCTTCTTGTCCATTAGAAGATACAATACTATCCACAGAAGCCGGAGTAGTATACTGTTTATTCTGGCTTACAATACTGGCAGCTGTATATTGCGGAATCATAAAACCACTATTTAATCCTGGATTATCTACCAAAAAATCTGGAAGTCCGCGAATCCCAGAAACCATTTGATAGGTGCGCCTTTCAGAAATATTACCCAACTCCGCCATTGCAATTGCTAAATAATCCAAACCAAGAGCTAATGGTTGGCCGTGAAAATTACCGCCAGAAATTATTAAATCTTCTTTTATAAAAATATTGGGATTGTCGGTAACCGAATTTATTTCAGTCTTCACAGTTTTCCCAACAAAATCTATTGTGTCTTTGGTAGCGCCGTGAACTTGCGGAATACATCTAAAAGAATACGGATCTTGTACTTTCTTGTTTTCAGAATTACCAATTTCGCTGTGGGTAAGAATTTCCAAAATACGCTCGGCTGTTTTTACTTGTCCACGATGTGGTCTCACCAAATGCACCAAGGCATTGTAAGGACTCATATTACAATCAAAAGCATCTATCGAAATCGCGCTAATTACATCGGCTAAATAACTTAACTTATATGATTTTAACAGCAAATAAACGCCATAAGCACTCATAAATTGCGTTCCGTTCAATAATGCCAAACCTTCTTTTGCCTTTAGGATTAAGGGTTGCCAATTCAATTTTTTCAAGACCACATCAGCTTTCTGTATCTTTCCTTTGTGCCAAACATCACCTTTACCTAATAATGGCAATGATAAATGAGCCAACGGTGCCAAATCGCCAGATGCCCCAAGACTACCTTGGGAGTAAATAACAGGGATTATGTCTTCATTAAAAAATTGGATTAGACGTTCAACCGTTTCAACTTGCACGCCGCTATAACCATAACTTAGAGACTGTATTTTCAGCAAAAGCATTAGCTTTATAATTGGCAAAGGCACAAAATCTCCAGTTCCGCAAGCGTGGGACATCACCAAATTTTCCTGCAATTGTGATAAATTTTCTGCTGAAATTTTTACATTATATAAAGAACCAAAACCAGTATTAATACCATAAATAGGCTTGTCATTGTCTTTTAATTTTGAAGCAAGATATTCGCTGGACTTTCTAATATTGAGTGTTGCTTCTTCAGAAAGTTCTAATCTTTTATCGTTATCAACTAAGTTTTTAATGGTTGGCAAGTCCAAGATTTCGGAGCTTATATAGTGGGTTTCGCGCATTGAATTGGTTTGTTTGTAGAAACAAAAATAACATTTTAGCGGTAAGGAATTTAAAAAATTAGTGCAATAGTATATTTATGTACTATTTTTGAAGTTCACTTTAAAATTATTGAGATGAAAAATCTTCTTTACGCTGTATTTATTATTACACTTTTTTCCTGTAATAACAATCAAAATAAAGCCGATTATGTTTTGGTGGATGGGACTGTAAAAAATGCAGAGGCAAAAACCTTGACTTTTACCGGCTACGATTTTAATAAAGACGTATCAATTGTTGAAAATGGAACTTTTAAAGATACACTTCGAATTGAAAAAGATGGCTATTACAGCATAAAAGTTGGCACTGAAAGTAGTATAATTTATTTAGAAAATGGTGGAACGCTAAGCGTAACAATTGATGCTTCACAGTTTGACGAGTCTTTACAATATGAAGGAACATTAGCGCCAGAGAATAATTACCTAGCCTCAAAATATTTATATAATGAATTAAATTTCGATTCAAAAAAAGTTTTCTCACAAAATGAAACTGATTTTTTGAATACAAATGCCACAATGCAGAAGGCTTATGACAGTATTTTAAAGTTGAACAAAGTTGAAAATAAAAATTTTATAGCTTTTGAAGCTGGTGAAAGAAATTACACAAAAGCCTCAAATTTCGAAAATTTTCAAAATTACCATCGCTATTATTCAAAAGATGAAAGTTTTAAAGTTACACCTACATATTATGAAAACGTAAGCCAGATTAATTTTGCCGATACTGCGGCTTATCGAAATTCAACTTCATACCAACAATTAGTTGCTTCACATTTTGAGCGTTTGGCAGGTTCAGATTTAGAAAAAAATGATACGTTAGATGGGACGTTAGCTTACTTAAAAAAAGTTGATGAGAATTTCCCAGCTGGTTATGCCAAACAAAATTTAATGAGAGATCGGATTATGTACGGAATGACCCCTAATAATTCATTATCTGAAGTTTACAATATCTATAAAAATACAAATCCTGCTGCTGAAGATTTAGAGCCAATCACAAAGCGATACGCAATTTTACAAACGCTTCAAAAAGGAAACTCCTCACCTACCTTTACTTATGAAAATTACGAAGGTGGTACTAAAAGCATTGCAGATTTTAAAGGAAAATATACGTATATTGATGTTTGGGCAACGTGGTGCGGGCCGTGTTTGGGCGAAATTCCTTCACTTAAAAAAGTTGAAGAAGATTATAAAGGTAAAGACGTTCAATTTGTAAGCATTTCTATAGACAATAAAAAAGATTACGAAAAGTGGAGAAATATGATCGCTGAAAAAAAATTGGGAGGCACACAATTAATGGCTGATAATAATTGGCAATCGCAATTTGTGAAAGATTACGCGATTAATGGAATTCCACGTTTTATATTACTCGATCGTAATGGAAACATAATTTCAGCAGACGCGCCAAGACCTTCAGACAGAAAGCTAAGAGCTATGTTGGATATTGGTTTGGCGTTGGATTAAATATTTCTGAAATTTATAAATGTAAAGGAGGTTTAAAATCAAAATTTTAATCCTTCTTTTTATTTTCAGGATTTTCTTCTTCGTCTTGTTGAAAAAGTTCAACATAAGCTTGCCCAATATTATTAATAATATCACCTGCCAAAGTTGCTTCAAATCCATTTTGGTTGCTTGCAATATCGCCAGCAACGCCGTGTTGATAAACACCAAAAACTGTTGCAACCAAAGAATCGTAACCTTGGGAAATTAATCCGGCAATCATTCCAGAAAGCACATCGCCGCTTCCGCCCGTAGCCATACCTACATTTCCGCTCGTGTTTATGTATAAATTATCTTGAAAAATGGTAATTGAATAAGAGCCTTTTATCAGTAAGATTACTTCATTATCTGAAGCAAATTTTTTAGATTTTTCAATTTTGTCATAATCATCCGTCCACTTGCCTACCAATCTTTTCAATTCGCCAGGATGCGGCGTTAGCACTGAATTTTTAGGAATTAACTTCAGCAACTTTTTATTTTCAGCTAAAATATTTAAGGCATCAGCATCAATTACAATTGGGATTTCACACGATGTAAGAAAACCTTCCAAAGCTTTTACAGTAATTTTTTCTGTTCCAATTCCCATTCCGATAGCAATTGAATCTGGTTTAAATGGCAAAATTATTTCAGAAATATTCTTTTCATTTTCATCTGTTAAAACCATTGCTTCGGGCAACGTGCTTTGTATAATTTCATAACCACATTTTGGCACAAAAGCCGTTACCAAACCCGCTCCCATTCTGTACGCTGCGTTTGCTGAAAGTACAGCAGCGCCAATTTTACCATAACTTCCCGCGATAATCGCACAATGTCCGTAATTACCTTTATGACCAGCTTTTTGGCGTGATTTGTAAAAATTTTGCGCATCACGCTTGCTTATTAATTGTGCCAGTGGTTTTAAGCTGTTTAAATATTCAGCATCCAAACCAATATCAAGCACGTTAAAATAAGAGGCATATTTAGCCGTTTCGGGCAAGAAGAACGACAATTTTGGAGCGCCAAACGTCAATATAAAATTTGCCTCAATGATTACATCAGATTTTTTTTGGGCTTGGTCGGCGTAAAGTCCGCTTGGCATATCTATAGCGAGAACATAGGCATTACTATCATTTATATATTGAATTACCTTTTTTACCCAAACCTTTGGCGGTCTGTTTAAACCCGTGCCGAACATTGCATCTACAATAATATCTTCCTTGGCAATTGGTGGAAGTTCTTCTGCATCGGTCAATAAAGTTGGCCACTTTTTAGTTACCTCTTTAATACGGGCATAATTTTTTAAAAAATTCTCAGACCGTTTATCGCTATAATTTACAATGTAGGTATTAACAGTATATTTTTTTTCAAGAAGCAAGCGAGCAACCACCAACCCATCGCCACCATTATTACCAATACCGCAAAAAATATGGATAGGAACTTCAGAACCTTTCAAATTGGCATCCAACCAACTAAAAACCTGCATTCCTGCACGTTCCATTAGCATGTCAGAATCTATATCCTGCGTTTCAATTGTTTTAACGTCGGCTTCGGCAAGTTGTTTTGCGGAGAATATTTTCATTTAATTAAATGCTTATTTTATTGTTGAATTGGATATTTTCAGAATTAGAACAGAAACACAATGGCACGAACTTTATCAAACCTATTTGCTGGTGAGTAAAGACTATTTTTATTTCGTCCGCTTCATTTTCGGCGGATTTTGTCGAGTGTCAAAAACATCTGCAATTTTTATAAACCCGTTTTGTTCATCGACCGAATATATTAATTTGTAGTTTTTAAAAACCAGATAGCGATATTGGATTTTTCTTTTCTTGAGTAGCTCTTCTTCTTGTCCGATGAAAGATGCTTTTATCAATTTTTCTGCTTCGTTGATAATTCCCTTTACAAGTTTAGAAGCAACTCTTGAACTTACTTTGTTTTCGTAATATTCATAAATTTCGTCAAGTTGAGCTTCGGCAAATGCAGACCAAATAATTTTCAACGCCATTATTCGTATTTGGCTAAAAGTTCGGAACTGCTTTTAAATCGGTTATTGCGGAAATCCGACTCCGATTGGTCAATTCGTTTATTCAATTCTTCTTCGGACATTGGCTCAAATATTTTTTCGTCAGCAGAATTATTTTCCTTTCTCAATATTTTTTCGAGACGGGAAATAACTTCCTCACTTTGAACTTTTAAAAATTCTTGAACGAATTCAATTTTTCGAGTTTCTAAATTCATTTTAATCTACTTTTTACCAAAGATACTAAATTATCAAATTCAATAAATGTGTTTATTGACTTGATAGCTTGTCAGTCTGTTACTAAGCAATCGTGACACCACCAACCCATCGCCGCCATTATTACCAATGCCACAAAAAATATGGATAGGAACTTCAGAACCTTTTAAATTAGAATCCAGCCAACTAAAAACCTGCATTCCCGCACGCTCCATTAGCATATCAGAATCTATATCCTGCGTTTCAATTGTTTTAACGTCGGCTTCGGCAAGTTGTTTGGCGGAGAATATTTTCATTGTTTGAAGTTGTTTAGTTTTATGAATTGTTTAGGTGTTTTTATTTAAAAAGTAATAATTCATAAATCTTGTGGTCAGTAACATATCAATATTTATTTTTCATTCATTCGATTAAAAAAAGGATTACTTGAATCGTCATTAATTTGGTGACCATATTCGTATTTCTCATTTAAATGATTAAGTCTCAAGTACAAATCAACAAAATCTTGTGAAGTCAAAACCCAATCTGAAATAAGTTTAGCCATCTCGTTCATATCCTCAGCATAAGTCATTCTAGAATCACTACCCCTAGTCCCGTCTGGTTTTAGCGCTACTCCGCGATTTAAAAAAATCAATTTTTCTTGATGGATAATTTTTCTTTGTTCGGAAAATTCTTTTCCAGTCGGTAAATATTTCTTTAAAAGGTTTTGAATGCCATTATAAAACAAAGAATGTTTTTCTTCAGGATTATCAAATTTTTTATCAATTAACTCCTTTAATTCGTCAATTTCCTTTAATTGTCCATCGTCAATATTAATAATTAATTGTTTTCCTTGGGTTTCTTTTGACCTTTGAAGAATTTCTAATTTCTCAATGTTCTTAAGCTTATCAAGCTCGATATCTTTATCTGTTTTTTTCTTTTTGTCCATTTTAATCTACAATTTTATTTAGTTCAAATATTTCTTTAATAATTTTTGCTTTTTCAGGTACAGAATCCTTTTCCCAAACTAATGGAGATAGACGCTTTACTGTTTCATTAATATCAGGAAAGTATTGTCCAAAGGCTTTCCAATAGTTCTTATTTTGATTAAAATACATCTCAATTTGAAAAGCAAAATAAACTAAGCATTTATGAATATTATTTTTTTTTGCAATTTGGCTAACCATTACGGCGTTATTTATATGAGGTTTGATAAACCTTAAAAGATTTGAATCAAAGAAAAATTCTTGTGCGAATTCATCTGCGTTATTTTCATTTATGAGCAACAAATCTGGTTCTCCTGTCAGGTGATATCCTTGAGATAATATACTTTCGAAATCAAATAAAACGTGATATAATTCGTGCAATAAAGCGTGCCAAATAGAGCCGTAATTTTTATTTAAATCTGTAAGCACAATACATGGTTTTCTATTTACTGCGAATGTTGCACCTCTAAATTGAGAAGTTGTAAGTTGTTGTTGAAAGCTAACAGTGACACCAATATTATACAATGCTTGACAAACAGTTAATAAACCTTTCTCGACATCTTGTGTATAAGGCTTAATTTTAGGTATAAGTTCTTTTAAACTATCTCTATCATAATAATTGGGATTAGCAATCTTTTCGAATATCATATATGCTGAAGAAACTGAGAAATATCTCATTTTATCAGCAAAATTCCTTTTTGTAGAACTATACAGAATTATATCAAGCTTAAGAGTGTAATCTTCGTACTCTTGAATTGATTCGAAACCAAAGAAATCCAATAGATTTTGCTTTATTTCAGAAGAATCTAACTTAGAATTAATTAAACCTGCCCTACTTAATCTATCAATGTCAAAATTTCTTTCGATAAATTGGAAATCATTTGAAGTTTCAAGTTTTTTGATTTTATCACTATGCTGATTAGAAATAAGGAAAACGATTATCTCCTTTAAAGAAATGTCCAGAAAGTCTGATAATTTTAAAACATTAAATAGGTTAGGATGTTTTATACAACCATCTAAAATAGGATTGACTGAGTTTTTATCTAAACCAATTAGGTTAAATGCTTGATTTTCGCTGATGTTTAATTCAGATAATTTTTTTTCAAAAATTTCACGCGGATTTATAGTATCCTTTTTTTCAAAAGATTCTTGGAGTAAATTAGAAATTGAAAATTCATTCATTAGTTAGGAAAATTTTCCCAAAACTACTTTAATATTTTTAATTATCACCTTATTAACAGGAAAATTTTCCTAAATAATTATCATCGATATTATTAACATAATTTTTAAAATACATATTAAAATAAAATTAATAATCTCAAAATTATTCAACCCGCAAACACTCCCTATTTCACCCTACCAATTTTATCAATACCTTTGCTAACATCCATTTTCAAACAACAATTTTAAAACTTATAATCTTATTTAATGAAAAATACAGCCCTTACCCAAATTCACGAAAAATTAGGCGCCAAATTGGTGCCGTTTGCTGGTTATAATATGCCTGTTTCTTACGAAGGTGTAAACGCAGAACACGAAACAGTGCGCAAAGGCGTTGGGGTTTTTGATGTTTCGCATATGGGCGAATTTATTATTGAAGGGCCAAATGCGTTGGAGCTTATTCAAAAAGTTACTACAAACGATGCTTCAAAACTGGAAGATAACCAAGCGCAATACAGCTGTTTGCCAAATGCTACCGGCGGAATTGTTGACGATTTAATCGTGTATCGCCTAAAAGCTGACCAATGGTTATTGGTTGTAAATGCATCTAATATTCAAAAAGATTGGGATTGGATAAGCAGCCATAATACGATGAATGCGACAATGAAAAATCTTTCAGAAGACTATTCGTTATTGGCAATTCAAGGTCCAAAAGCTATTGAAGCAATGCAATCGTTAACGTCGGTTGACTTGGCTGAAATTAAATTTTACACCTTCCGCGTTGCCGATTTTGCTGGGTTGGATTATGTAATCATAAGCGCAACTGGCTACACAGGCAGCGGCGGTTTTGAAATTTATTGCAAAAACGACCAAGTTGAACAAGTTTGGAACAAAGTAATGGAAGCTGGCGAGAAATACGGTATTAAACCAATCGGTTTGGCGGCTCGCGATACCTTACGTCTCGAAATGGGATATTGCCTTTACGGAAACGATATTAACGACACAACAAGTCCGTTGGAAGCTGGTTTGGGTTGGATTACAAAATTTGACAAAGACTTTATAAATAGCGAATCGCTTAAAAAACAAAAAGAAGAAGGCGTTACAAGAAAATTGATAGCTTTTGAATTGAACGAGCGCGGAATTCCACGTCACGATTATAAAATTTTAGATGAAAACGGAAAAGAAATTGGCGAAGTTACCAGCGGTACAATGGCGCCAAGCCTAAATAAAGGTATCGGTTTGGGATATGTGACGACTAAAAATAGCAAAGTTGGAACTAAAATTAGTATCGAAATCCGCAACAAAGCTATACATGCAACGGTAGTCAAATTGCCATTTTACAAAGGATGAAGATTTTAGATTACCAAGAAATACTTAACGAAATTCACGAAAATCTCACAAGTATCGAAAATACGGGCGAGGTTGCAACCTATATTCCAGAACTCGCCAATGTCGATAAAAACAACTTTGGGATTGATCTACAATTAATTACGGGCGAAAATTATTCGGTTGGGCAAAGTGGTGTTCCGTTTTCCATTCAAAGTATTTCGAAGATATTTTCACTTGCGAAAGCTTTTCAATTGGTTGGTAATGACTTGTTGAAACGGGTTGATGTTGAGCCTTCGGGAAACCCATTTAACCATATGAGTTTGTTGGAGTATGAAAATGGAATTCCACGGAATCCGTTGATAAACAGCGGCGCGATTGTGGTTGCAGATATTTTGGTTTCACATTTAAAAAACCCAAAAGAAGATTTTCTAAAATTTGTACGCGACCTTGCCCACGACCAAAGTATTAATTTTAATGAAAACGTGGCTTCTTCGGAATATAAAACTGGTTTTACCAATTTCGCCGCTGCCAATTTATTGAAATCATATAAAAATCTACACAATCCAGTGGATGAAGTATTAGATTTTTACTTTCACCAGTGTAGTATCGAGATGACTTGCAAGCAGCTTACCAATGCATTTTTTGTGTTTGCCAACCAAGGTAAATGTCTTCAAAATAGGCAGCATATTACGCCAAGTCAGGCAAAACGGATAAATGCCATTATGCTCACCTGTGGTTTTTATGACGAAGCTGGCGAGTTTGCTTTTGAAGTCGGTTTGCCAGGTAAAAGTGGCGTTGGCGGTGGTATTGTGGCGCTTCTGCCCCATTGTTTTACCATAGCTACTTGGGCGCCAGGACTTAACCCAAAAGGCAACAGTTATTTGGGAATGCAAGCTTTGGAGCAATTTACCACAAAGACCAAACTGTCTATTTTTTAGAGTAGTTTTGCCGAGCGAGAGCGTGAAGAATGATTAAGAAAACAGACAAACATCGTATATTAATATTGGGCGCAAGCGGTTTTATTGGCAACGCCATATATCGCGAACTCGCATCTTACTATAAAACCTTCGGCACCTATTGCAAGCAGCAAGATTTATTTGAAGAAAATAACGTCTTTCTTAAGTTTTGTGTTGAAGAAGATTCAATACTTTCAATACTGAATAAAGTAAAACCAACTATTATAATTTCATCATTAAAAGGAGATTATAAAAGTTCATTAAATTCTCATAATGAAATAGTTGAATACATTCATCTAAATTCTAAATGTAAATTATTATTTCTTTCTTCAGCTTCGGTTTTTGACGGGAATTCAAATTTTGCGGCGTATGAAAACGACAAAACAAAATCGGAAACAGCTTACGGAATAAATAAGATTGCCATTGAAAAATTGATATTAGAAAAAATTGAGAAGCAAGCCGCTATTTTAAGAATTCCAATTGTTTTGGGATACAATTCGCCACGGATTTTACAACTACGAAATGCTATAAAATATAAAGCAGATTTTGAAGTCTTTCCAAATTTGATTGTAAGTTTAAATACAATTACAAAACTGGTTCAACAAATACATTATATTTTGAATAAGGGTTTAACGGGCACTTTTCATTTGGCGAGCAGCGATATGATTCACCACGATGAACTTTTCAAAGAAATTACGGAGAAAATTAGCAGTAAAAAACCTATATTTAAAAATGTGTACGAAAGTAATAATGATAGGTATTTGGCAATACTTCCGAAACAAAACATATTGCCACAACCACACAGAATTACGGTTGCTGAAGTTATAACCGAAAGCACCTTTAATGAAGAAATTAGTACTTTGAAAACGTATTAATAAATATTAATTGGTAGTTTTTATATATTATATTATTTTTGTATCCAAGTAGCGACAATATGTATGTTCTTTATTGAGAAAACAACTGAATTTGACAAATGGCTTATAAAGTTAAAAGACTTTAAAGCAAAAGCGAAAATTTTGTTCAGAATAAAAAAATTAGAAACTGACGAACATTTTGGTGATTGTAAAACAGTTGGTGACGGAATTCGTGAAATGCGAATAAATTTTGCTAATGGCTATAGGATTTATTTTAAGGAAAAAAACGGTAAAATAATTATTATACTAATTGGCGGAGATAAGTCAACTCAACAAAAGGATATTGCAAAAGCTAAAGAAATCTGGAAAAAATTAAATAAATAGAAAATGGAAACTTCAAAATTTGAAATAGCGGATTATTTGGAAAGTAAGGAAATGATTGCTGAATATCTAAATACGGTTTTGGAAGAAGGCAACAATGCCGATGTAATAAATGCAATCGGACACGTTGCAAAAGCTATCGGAATGTCAAAAATTGCTGAAGAAACTGGTTTAAGCAGGCCAAGTTTGTACAAAGCATTATCTAATGGTGCGAAACCTCAATTTGCAACCATTATGAAAGTATTAAAAGCAATTGGAGGTCAAATTAAAGTCAATCCAGTGTCCGCCTAAAAATAGGAATGACATTTATAAATTAAAACTCAAATAAAATTATGAAAGCATATTCAGAAAAAGAAGTAAAAGAAAAATTAAAAGATTTTGAAGGTTGGGATTACGAAGATAACGCCATTCACACCGCATTAGAATTTGAAAACTTTAAAGACGCGTTCGCAATAATGACGCGCATCGCTTTTGAAGCCGAAAATATGCAGCACCACCCAGATTGGAGCAATGTTTACAATACAATTAGCATCAGCCTTTCCACGCATGACGCAGACGGAGTTACGGATAAGGATTTTAAACTTGCAAAAATTATCGACGATCTGGTAAGCTAGAAAATTAGAAATTTAACGGAAAAAGAATTGTAAAATTTTGCTTCTGAAACCTTATTTTTATATTTGAAGAAAATTTAATTAAAGTATTATGGGAAGAGCTTTCGAATTTAGAAAAGCCAGAAAAATGAAGCGTTGGTCTGCAATGAGCAAAGCTTTTACGCGTATTGGAAAAGATATTGTAATGGCTGTAAAAGAAGGCGGTCCCGACCCAGATGCCAATGCCAGACTGCGTGCAGTTATGCAAAATGCGAAGTCGGTAAATATGCCGAAAGATACTGTTGACCGCGCAATAAAAAGGGCGAGCGACAAAAGTTTAGGAGATTTTAAAGAAATTTTGTTTGAAGGTTATGCTCAACACGGAATTGCCATATTAATTGAAACAGCTACAGATAATAATACTCGAACCGTTGCAAATATTAGAATGCACTTCAACAAATGCGATGGTAGCTTAGGCACCTCTGGCTCGGTAGTTTTTATGTTTGACCATACGTGCAATTTCCGAATACCCGCTGAAGGAATAGATTTAGAAGAGTTAGAATTAGAATTAATCGATGCTGGCGTTGATGAAGTTTTTGAAGACGAAGATGGCATTTTAATCTACGCACCTTTTGAAAGTTTTGGCTCTATACAATCTTATTTAGAAGAAAATAAAATTGAAATCTTATCTTCAGGTTTTGAGCGCATCCCACAAGTAACCAAAAAGTTAACATCTGAAGAAGCTGCAGACGTTGACAAACTTTTAGAACGTATTGAAGAAGATGATGATGTGCAAAATGTGTATCATACAATGGAGGAGTCTTCGGAGGAATAGATAATAAATCTTCTTTATAAACTACGTTGTCCGTTCGAGCGCAGTCGAGAACTACCATTTTTTGAGTATTAATAAAGGTCTCGACTGCGCTCGACCGGACAATAAAAAAAAATACCCGAAACAATTAGTTTTTGGCATTTTTGTATTCAACCATTGTAAATTAATTAGTTATCACTTTTATCCCCTTCATAAGAATACTCCGCCTTCTTCCCAGTAACTCCCACAAAAAACGCTTCCAATTTTAAAATATCTGCTTTAACATCTTCCGTTGTATAAAATGGTTGGGCAATTCTAATAGTTTTTGTTCCCCAATCGAAAGCGCAACATATTATTGGCACATTTGCGGCTTTGGCGATGTAGTAATAACCTGTTTTTAGACTATCAACTTTTTTACGGGTTCCTTCTGGCGCTAACGAAAGTCTAAATTCCTCTTTCTTTTCAAAGACTTTTGCGATTGCTTCCACTTTATTTTGGCCTGGCGTTCTGTCTAATGATTCGCCACCCATCCATCTAAAATATGCTCCAAATGGCCATTTAAAAAGTTCTTTTTTTGCGATGAAGTTAATTTCAATATTTAGCACGCGCCGTATAAAAACGCCAATGTAGAAATCGTGCCAACTTGTATGCGGCACTACGATTATTACGCATTTTTTTATTTTATCTTGATTAAAGCTTCCAAGGATTTTCCAACCCATCATTTTATAAAAAACAAATTTTGAAAGCCCCATATTTCATTATTACATTTTCATGTATAAATTGTGCAATTTTTCACGTGTAATTGTTTCTTCCCAATTTTGACCCAATGCATTTTCCCAAAGCGGCACCATTCCCAATGCAATGGTAATCATTGTTTCCATTTGTTCTTCATTAAGATTAGCACATAAATTTTTTGGAATATCTATATCATAAATTTCAACCATTTTCTTAAATAGAATAACATCTTTAGGGTAAAATTCTTCCAAATGGTCAAAAACGATGCAATTTCCGATGCCGTGTTTTGTTCCTAAAACGTATGAAAGACCGTAACTCATAGCGTGCGCCACACCAACTTGCGAATAGGCAATACTCATACCTCCGTGCCACGAAGCCATCATTAGCTTACCTCTACTTTCTTCTTCGGTAAGTTTATCTGTCAAGAAAATTTCAGCACATAAATCGTATGCCTTTTCACCATAACTCTGACTAAAAGCGTTTAAAAATGTGCCGTTCAGCGATTCTACACAATGTATAAAACAATCCATTCCCGTATAAAACCATTGATTTTTTGGTACGCCAATCGTTAAATCGGGATCTAAAATAACTTGATCAAAAGGTGTAAAATCGCTATTTATTCCTAGTTTTTTAACTGGACCGGTTAATACGGTTGTTCGAGAAACTTCGGCGCCTGTTCCTGAAATTGTTGGGATACCAACGTGATAGATGGCTTTGGTTTTTACCAAATCCCAACCTTGATAATCGGCTGCGCTTCCTTTGCTTGTTAGCATAATGGAAACTGCCTTTGCCAAGTCTAAAATCGTTCCACCACCAATACCAATAATTCCGGATGGTTTATAAGTAAATTCAGTTTTTATTTCTTTTACAATTTGGTCAACTTGTGAGGTTTTTGGTTCTTCATCTGCAGAAACTAATATTAATTTATCGTTGAACCGTAAATTTATTCTATCTAAAAACTCTTGATTCTTCTTAAAAACATCATCAACCAAAAATATAAACGGAGCTTTGTCTTTTCGTTGTGGTGAAAGTATCGATGTAAGTTGATCGAAACTACCTGGACCAAAAACTACTTTTGGCACCATTGGGAAATTTCTGTATTTATTATTTACGGGTATTTTTTTGTCTTCTTTTAATGCTTTATTGGCTCTAACCAAATCTTCAGGTGTATCAATTTCAATACCTTGTGTATTGCTGATTGCCATTTTAATATTCTTTCCATATTCCAAATAACGAAGACATTCAATTTTTTCAGCAGCTTCAAGCGAACGCATCGGCAATCGGTTAAAATCTAAAATTGCCTGTTTTCTAAAAGCATAAATTCCTTTGTGCTTATAATATTGAAAAGCGACATTTTTATCTCGCGGATATGGGATTGGGGAACGTGAAAAATATTGGGCAAAATTGTCTTTATCTACAACTACTTTTACACAATTTGGATCGCTTATTTCTTTCCAATCGTGTATTTCTGTCATTAAACTTGCAAGATCAATTTTATCTGCATCGGCGCCGTTAAAAACGCTCAAAACCTGCTCAAGTCCTTCTCTACTTGTAAATGGTTCGTCGCCTTGCACATTAACTACAATATCAATATCCATATTTTCGACCGCTTCAGCAATTCTATCGCTACCACATTCGTGTTCTTTAATGCTCATAATCGCCTTGCCGCCGTGCGATTCTATTTCGTTGAATATAACTTCGCTGTCTGTTACAACAAATACATCTTCAAACAATTGGGTTGCCATTGTTGCTTCGTAAGTTCTAAGAATCACGGTTTTACCGCCCAAATCCTGCATTAATTTACCGGGAAATCTTGAAGCTCCATAACGAGCGGGAATCATTGCTATTACTTTCATCAAAACTATTTAAGTTGCGTAAAATTAAGAATTCTCAACACATTAAAAAACTTGTTTTACTGAAGTAAATTTAAAGTTAAATTATTGTTTTTTAAATCTTGAAAAAATTACGATTTTTTTCTTCGTATTAATAAAGTAAACTCCTGAAAGTAAAACAATTGCGGCTGTTATAGATTGAATTGTTAATTGCTCATCTAAAAAATACCAACCTAAAAACATGGCAATTATGGGATTAACGTAGGTAGATGTTGCAACCTTTTCTGGAGAAATAACGCGAAGTAGATAATTAAAAGATGTAAAAGCGATGATGCTTCCAAAAATAATTAACGCCAACATTGACATTTGTACTTTCAATTCCCAATTAATTGGAGATATCCATTCTTCGCCAAAAAAGTAACTTGCAACAATCAACATTAAACCGGCACAAAGCATTTGATAGCCAGTATTTACAAAGAAATTGGAAGGCAAATCTGCCTTTCCGACAAATAAACTTCCGTAGCCCCAACTTATTAAACAAGCAAAAATCATAATTGTACCAAGTAAACTTCCTTCTTTAGCTACAATTTGACTTTGACTAACTAATATATAAATACCCAAAACACCTAAAATTACACCTATTATTGAAGAATTATGAATTTTTTTACCTTGTATAAAATACATTAATCCCAAAACCAAAAGAGGTTGTGCCGAAATTACCAAAGCTGCGAAACCGCTATCAACATATTCTAATGACCAAACTACAACTCCATTTCCAAATCCTAAAAACAGAAAGCCCGCAATTGCCGTATTTAATAATTGTTTTGAATTGATTTTAAGGGAAATTCCTAAAATAGCCGAAATGAGAAATATTATTCCACCGGCGCACAGAAATCTAATTGATGCAAGAAAAAATGGTGAAAGTTGCGAAACTGCAACCTTATTAAGCATATAAGTTGAACCCCAAATAACGTAAATTGAAAAGAAAGCGGCAATTATAAGAATTTTACTTTGTGATTCTTTCATATTTCAGAAAATTTCAAAAAAAAAGTTCTGTAAATTTTAAAAATTTACAGAACTTTTTTTTGTGGTAGCATTTTTAAATTACAGTAACTTTTACCGCATTCATTCCTTTCTGACCTTTTTCTAATTCAAAAGAAACCTTGTCATTTTCCGTAATTGTACCATTGATACCGCTTACGTGGGTAAAGTATTTTTGCTCATCTGCATCATCAATTATAAAACCGAAGCCTTTTGAAGTATCAAAAAAGGAAACTTTTCCAGTATGTACCGGATCGAATGCTTCTCTATCACCTTCTTCCTTCTTTGGAATGCCTAAAATAATATCGTCAATATCAACTTTTACTTTTAAAGATGGATCTGGTGGAGTATCTACCAAATTACCTTTATGATCAACGTAAGCAAATGGAATTCCTGCTGGAGATGCGTCAGATTCTGCTTTACGTGCATCTTTTTTCTTTTGTTTGTCTTCACGCTTTTTTAAGCGCTTTTTTTCTTTTTCACTTTTACTGTAGCTCTGTTGCGACTTAGCCATATAGGGTATTTGAATTTATTTTGAATTATACTGAAAATTTAATTTAAGAAATTTGAGTATTTAAATTGAATTTTTAGCTTATTGCAAAGGTAAGATTTGTTGACTAATATTGCCAATAATTTACTTTGAAATTTACTGATTTACTGCAAATTGAGTGCCGTTTTTCGAAAAAGTACCGCAATATTTTTAAAAATTGTATTAACCTTCCAATTTTTGATGTTCTTCCAAATCTTTTCTAAAATCCAGTTTTCTTAATTTTGGGAAAGCAATACCAGTAGTAATAACAGTTGCAATTGTCATACAACCACCAAAAACTACAGCAGTAACCGTTCCAAATAATTTTGCGGTTACACCACTTTCGAAAGCGCCAAGTTCATTAGACGAGCCAACAAACATACTGTTTACCGAAGCAACACGACCTCTCATAGAATCTGGTGTTCGTAATTGTAAAATAGTCTGTCTGATAATTACTGAAATTCCGTCGGTTACGCCACTTAAAAATAAAGCGATTACTGAAATCCAAAATATATTTGAAATTCCAAAAACAATAATGCAAATTCCAAAGCCCAAAATTGCTGCCAATAATTTATAACCTGCATTTTTATTTAAGGGAAAATAGGCTGATGTAAACATAATTATAAGCGCACCAACAGCTGGGGCGGCGCGGAGAATTCCAAATCCTTCCGGGCCTACTTTTAAAATGTCTTGCGCGTAGATTGGTAAAAGCGCCACTGCTCCACCAAATAACACAGCAATCATATCTAAGGTAATTGCTCCTAAAATAACTTTTGTACTAAATACAAATTTTAGTCCTTCCTTCAAACTTTGCATAATAGGCTCACCAATTTTAGGGTTTAATATTGGTTTCTTCGGAATTTGCATTAACAGTAAAATTGCCATCAGCGAAAAAGCGAAAATAAAACACATAGACCAATGAACGCCAATCCAATGAATAAAGAAGCCCCCAAGCGCCGGACCTAAAACCGAACCCATTTGCCAAACGCTACTACTCCACGTTGCGGCGTTGGGATAGATTTTCTTCGGAATTAATAAAGAGAATAATGAAAATATTGTCGGTCCCAAAAATGCCCGAACAATTCCGCCGAGAAAAACTAAAAAGTAGATTCCATATAAAATTGAATTTTTCTCTAAACCACTTATAATTCTTGGCCAAGTCATTAAAAATAAGCCAAAACTTATAGCTGAAAAGCCTAAAATACATTTAAACAAAAGTCCTTTTTTCTCTTTTTGGTCTACAATATGTCCTGCAAATAATGCCAAACTCACTGCCGGAATTACTTCCATTAAACCAATTATGCCGAGTGACAACGGATTTTTGGTAATACTATAAACCTCCCATTCTATAACTACAAATTGCATAGACCACGCAAAAACCATGGCAAAACGCATCATTAAAAAAATTCTAAATTCTTTAAATCTCAGCGCAGCGTATGGATCGGGTTTAGTCATTATTTTATTCTGAATTTCATTTTTCAAGATTTCAAAATTACTTTTTAAAAACTGAAAAAAATCGACATGTCCCGTCCTAAATAATCTGTATCGATTATTTAGGACGGGACATGAATTGTATTGCTAAAACTTACTCCGCTTTTTTAAATTTTAACGCAGCAGAATTAATACAATAACGTAAATGTGAAGGTGCTGGACCGTCATTGAAAACGTGACCTAAATGTAATCCGGTAGATTTTTCGATAACTTCATCTCGCGACATTCCTAAGGTATTATCCTTAACCCAAATAACTGAATCATCATTTAAAGGTTTACTAAAAGATGGCCAACCTGTTCCGCTTTCAAATTTATCTTCAGAATTGAAAAGAGGTTCACCAGTTGCAGCACTCACATAAATACCTTTTTCGTGATTGTCATAAAACGCATTGTCAAAAGGTCTTTCTGTTCCTTTGTTAACCATTATTTCATATTCATCTGAACTAAGTTCTTTTTTCCATTCTGCATCAGTTTTTGCTTTCGGAAATTTTTCGGTCATTGCAGTTTCATCGCCCATCATTTTATCATCTGCCATTTGTTGTGCACCACTTTCAGTTGACTTGGAGGTGTCTTTCATTTTATTTTGACACGATACCTGTAAAACAGAAAATGCCACTATAAAAGCGAAAGTTGAAATTTTTAAACTTATGTTTTTCATAATTCTTAATTTAAATTGAGTTGTTATAATAAGTAAGACGCTAATAAAGAATATAGCTTTCGCTAAGTGCTGTTAATCTTTACTTAAAATTTGTAGCATGCAATTATCGTTGGAAACTAGATCTAATAAACTTATACTAAGCTAAAAATTGCAATAGCATACAAATAAAATCTTACGAAACGAAGTGTGCCGAACAACAAATATTTTCTAAATGGATAATTAATAGTTCCTGCAGCCATACTTGTCATTGAATAAGGAATAGGCAAAAGAGCGCCAACAATAATCATGAAACCGCCCCATTTTCTTATATGACGAAGGTGTTTTTTCATTTTTACCTCCATATAATTATAAACAGCAGGAATTTGTAAAATCCATTTTCCAATAAAATAAGAAATGATTCCTCCCAAATATGAAATTGCCGCCAAAATTGAAAGATATAACATTGGAGATGTCATTTTATCGCTCCAAGCAATGAAAATTTCCGGTGGTATTATACCCAATAAAGATTCCGAAGCCAAAAAGACTAGCATTATACTTATCGGTGCGTATGTATTTGTAATATATGTGAAAACTGAACTAAAATCTACAACATATAAATCTAGCAGAATCAAAGCGAGAACAACACCAATGAGCGGTAAAACTGCCTTCTTTAGACTCTTACCAACAAAAGAATAAAACCCTGTATATTTATAATACAAGTGCATTCTTTTAAATTTATTAGTTTCAGATTTACTTATCGAATTCATTACTATTGAACATTTTATAAGCTGCAAAGATACTGTCCTTAGTGATATATAAGCCCTTATTATAAGCCAACAAGGGTTAATTTGTTGTTAAACAAATGGAATTTATTCAACCTTTTTCCTCTTATCTGGCATTGGCCCGCGAAGATGAATGACCAAACCATTCAAAAAATTACGTAAAAACTGATCACCACATTCCATATATTTTGGATGGTCGGGATTGCGAAAAATTGCACCCATTTCACTTTTGGTGACTTCAAAATCAACAAGCGAGCAAATTTTCACTATATCTTCATCGCGCAACTTTAAAGCTACTCGCAATTTTTTCATTATATCATTATTATCTAAAGGCATAAAATTTGAGATTTTTATTTTGCTGAAAATATAACTATTTCAAAAGTAGATTCAGTATTCTATATTTTTCAAAAAAGCAATTCTTTAATTCATTCAAATAAAAACTTTCTTTCGAATTCATATTAAATATTTCCACATCGAAAACATATATCAATTCAATAAAAAGTAAAAAGATTAATTCCGGTTATTGCTTTTTAACAGGGACCATATAAACGGGAATCTCCGTTTTTTCAAGCACGCTTTGAGCAACCGTGCCCATAAATAATTTTTCTAATGTACTGTGGCTGTGTGTTCCCATTACTAGTAAATCAACATTGTTATCCTTACAATAATCCAAAATTGAGTCAGTTGTGTCGCCTTCTGCAATGTGTGTCTTTACTGTTTCATCATTTAAATGTAATGCCGCCTTTGCAACAAAATCTGTAGCTACAGTTGCTAAGCTCTCCTGCAATTCGTAATTAACAGGCATTGAGAAGCAATCATAACCCAAAAAGCTAGGGTATTGCATGCCGTAATAGCGTGCATCAGAAATTATATGCAACAGACAAACTTCGGCCTGTAATTGTTTTGCTAATTTATAACCTGCGAGCACAACAGCTTCTG
Source organism: Aequorivita sp. (assembly GCA_965219125.1). GTDB lineage: Bacteria > Bacteroidota > Bacteroidia > Flavobacteriales > Flavobacteriaceae > JBBSOK01. The sequence continues at coordinate 299,528 of CBDCMO010000002.1, read as the reverse complement.
AAGCTGGATTATAATCTAGTGCTATTACAATTTTTTTCATAATCTTAAATTTTAAATATTTACCAAAAAAGCGCCGTTTTTCACTATTGGATAAACTTGGTTATACGATTTTATATCGTCTTCTATTTTCTTATAGATAAAGTTACGGTTTAGTTGCGAAAGTTCGGTACAACCAGCTGCTGCAAATAATTCTAAAAATTCTTCCACAGTTTGATGATGATAATTTTTTACTCTCACCCATTTATCTTCAACTACCAGACCTCTCATAAACGCAGGATTGTTTGATGTTACTCCAGTTGGGCATTTATTTGTATCACATTTTAATGCTTGAATACAACCCAATGCAAGCATCATTCCTCTTGCCGAATTACAAACATCTGCACCAATACACAAGGCTTTAAATATATCGAATGCTGTAAAAATCTTTGTTGCTGTTATTATTTTAATATCTTTTTTAAGACCATATCCATTTAAACTATCTACAACAAAAATTAATGCTTTCTCCCAAGGCATTCCTACATAATTTGAAAAATCGATTGGTGCCGCTCCAGTTCCGCCTTCTCCACCATCAACTGTTATAAAATCCGGTTTTATACCAGTTTCCACCATTTTCTCGCAGATTTCGGTAAATTCTCTTTTGTCTCCAATACACAGTTTAAAACCAATTGGTTTGCCATTGGATAATTCTCGCATTTGTTTTACAAAACGCAAGAGACCTTCAGCATCACTAAAAGCACTATGTCCGGGAGGCGATAAAACTACAGTATGTGGTTTTATACCTCTAATTTCAGCAATTTCTTCATTGTTTTTTACGGCTGGCAATACACCGCCATGACCGGGTTTTGCGCCCTGTGAAATTTTAATCTCAATCATTTTCACTTCAGGCAAGGCACTTTTCTTTTTAAATTCTTCCGGAGAAAAATGGCCATCTTCAGTTCTGCAACCAAAATAACCTGTTCCAACTTCATATACAACATCTGCACCCATTAAATGATATTTTGCAATACCACCTTCACCTGTATTGTGATAAAAACCACCAGCCTTTGCACCCAAATTTAACGCCATAACCGCATTTTTGCTTAATGCACCATAACTCATAGCAGATATATTGAATAAACTTGCAGCGTACGGATGTTTACAATCTGGGCCACCAATTAGAACTCGAGGTTGCTCTTCCAAAATTTTAGATGGATAAATACTATGTTGCATCCATTTGTAATTCTGGTCTTCAACATTTAATTCGGTTCCAAATGGATGTGTTTGGTTTTGAAGCTTTGCTCGCTCATAAATATACGTTCGCTGATTTCTTCCTATTGGTGTTCCATCTGTATCATTTTCAATAAAATATTGGTGAATTTCTGGACCGATCATTTCTAACAGAAATCTAACATGTCCTAAAATTGGAAAGTTTCTTAAAATAGCGTGCTTTTTTTGAACAACATCATATATCCCAACTGCAAACAACAAAATTCCTAATATTGAAAAACCATAAACTGGCCACATAACAGTTGCAATAATTATACAAACTAGAATAAAGACAATAAAGGTAAACTGTATAGCTTTCCGCATTTTTATATGATTTTATAGATTATGGAAAAAAGCCTTCACTTCATCCATTAAATTAGATTTTTGATTTTTATCGCCTCCAACTGAAAGCAAAATCTCTTTTACCTTAGATTTTCCGAAGCCCCAAGCTTGTTCAAGTGAAATGCCGGGCGGTAATGAAAGTTCTCCCGGATTTGTAACTGCATCAATTATAAATGGTTTATTTGATTCAAGTGCGGCTTGAAATGCAGCCGGAATATCTTTAGCATCTTCAACACGAATACCATCGCCCCCGCACAATTTGGCATATTCTGCGAAATTTGGATTTGTAAGTTTTAGGGCTTCATCTGCCATTGCATAACCCGCTTCTTCCATTTCGATCTTTACAAAACCTAATTGACTGTTGTTGTAAACTAAAATTTTAACTGGCCAATTATATCTCACTGCCGTTATAAAATCATTCATACACATGCCAAATGCACCGTCACCAACAATTGCCCAAACCTGTCTTTTTGGATCTAAAGATTGAACGCCCATTGCGGCAGGAAAACCAACAGCCATCGATCCGTGGTTAAAAGAACCAATTAATCTTCTGTTGCCATGCAATGTTAAATGATGCGCAACCCAAATGGCACTTTCACCAACATCAACCGTGAAGCAAGCATCGTCTGAAGCAATTTTATCTAATTGCTGCATAAATAATTGAGGATGAATGGGTTTTAAATCATCATCCAGCGTATTGTGATCATCTTTGCCTTTTTTCCATTGAGTAAAATTCTCTATAAAATGATCTAAAAATTTTGAATCATCGCGTTTTTCAATCTTAGGAAGAATTAGTTGTAAAGCAGTACCACAATCTCCGTGAACTCCGATATTTACTTTTGCTCGATTGCCAATATTTTCCAATCGTGTATCAATTTGAATTATTTTTGAATCATCGGGAAGAAAATTTGTATACGGAAAATCTGTTCCCAGCATTAATAACAAATCTGCATTCATTACCGCGTGATAACCCGTTGGATTGCCAATTAAACCGGTAAGTCCAACAACATTTTTATCGTTATTATGAAAAATATCTGAAGAGCGCAATGTATGTACTATTGGTGCTTGCAATTTTTCAGACAATTTCAAAACTTCTTCACGACAATCAACACAACCGCGCCCAGCCAAAATTGTTATTTTTTTCGAATTGCTAACTGCTTCAACAACTTTCTGTATATCAGTCAAATTTGGCACTAAAGTCGCGTTGGATCTAATAACAGGATGTATAAAACGTTCGCCTTTTGCTTCCATTACGGCAACATCCACTGGTATTTCAACTCTAACAACCGCGCGTTGTTCCAAGGCAATCTGAATTGCTTTCAATACAACCCGTGGCGCTTCTTCCGGAGTTCTTATTATTGCTTGATACGCACAAACATCATCAAAGATTTTAGTAAGACCCACTTCTTGAAAGTAATTGGTGCCAATGTTAACTTGGGCAACTTGACCACTAATTGCCAATACAGGAACCCTTTCTTTTTTTGCATTATATAATCCATTAATTAGGTGTAACGTTCCCGGTCCCACCGTTCCAGCGCAAACCGCAAGATTGTCTGTAATTTGAGCTTCCGCACAAGCCGCGAAAGCACCATTTTCCTCATGTCTTACAGATATCCATTTCATTGTCTTTTCCCTACGTATGGCATCAGTGAAAGAATTTAATGCATCGCCAGTTACGCCCCAAATTTGTGTTACACCAACTTCTTGTAATATTTGTAGAATTTGTTCAGAGACATTCATAAAAAATAAGTTTCAGTAAAATTAGTGAGTCTGAACTTACTTAATTTGTTATATATCGAAAAATTTTATGAGTTTAAGGATAATTTAACGCTGGAAGTAGAATTGTCATATATGCAATCAAACAAACAAAATTCTCAAAAAAGAGGAAATTTTTTAAGTATGGAACAATTTGAAATTAATAAAACCTAAGGCATTGATGAGAGAATTTCCTTGCTTGATTTGCAGAAAATACAAAAGAAAATATTAAGAAATCAAAGGTTAAAAATGGGAAGTATTTAATCTTTGACCACAATAATAGTCGCTTTTCTTCCCGTTAATAAATTCCATTCTTGTGTTGAAAGAATTTCACCATTTTCGTCCATTACTTGAAGTTGCGCGGTATTCGGTCCAGAACTTCCTTGATTTAAAGCAACAAAATCAATCTTATTGAAACCGGATTGTAAATCTATAGTAACCCCATTAAAAGACGCGTCTAAATATGCGTTGCTCACAATTACTTCATCATTCAAAAATACGCGCACTCTATCACCATCTACCATTTCATGGTCACGATACATAATTGTTATCTTTTTTGAAGATGTTTTGAAATCACCAAGGTATTGATCTGAACCGTATTCCGGTTTTGCTTCTTTATCTTTTGTAAAATATTTTGGGGCATTGTTAGTTTTATAGTCAAGCAAACCATCTCCTTTGGTAACATCAACAGGATCTGGTGTATTTTTTCCAAAAGTACTACTGTTAATACTGCTGTTAGGATTGTTATTTAACGAAGGGGTATTTATGGCCGGTAGCGTTAATCCACTTTCAGAGTTAGTATTATTTTCTGAAGTTTCAAAACGAATGCTACTACTCGGATTTTCAAATTGTGCAAAAATCGGAAAACACATTATGCAAAAAAATAAACTAAATAATAAGAATTTTTTTTTCATAAATGAGTTTTTTAAAAAATGCTATTATCAATTATTGAACCAATTGGATAGTAATGTTAAAAAAAATTCTTTTTTTAATTTAAATAAATTCAAAATATAGCAAAAAACAGTCAAATAATCAACCACCTTTTTTCATTTTTCGCAGCGTAATTGCTACTTTCTGCGTTTACTTCTCCAAATAAGGAAAAATATGATGACCAAAATAGGCATTATAATGAAGATTACAAGGTCTGCGGGGTTTGACAAATCTATTGGTGAGTTGTTTGCCGGGTTAGGTACATCAGTTGGTATTTGAGCAATGCAAATATTTGAAATACAATATGTTAATATAAATATTATCGTTTTAATTTTCATTAGGTTTTTCATTCAAAAATATTATAATTCCTGCATCTAAAATACAGTTTAACAAATTCTGTTAAGTTTTTGGATTAACCAATATATAGGCGTATCATAGCATGTTAATTTAAATTAAAAAGGAAATAGATATATGAGACAGCTCAAAATTACGAAACAAGTTACCAACAGAGAGACCAAATCGTTAAATAGTTACTTGCAAGATGTAAGTAAAATTGAAATGATTACGGCCGAAGAAGAAGTAGAGTTGGCACAACGCATTCGTGAAGGAGACCAGGCAGCCCTTAACAAATTAAGCAGAGCGAATCTACGATTTGTTATATCGGTGGCAAAACAGTACCAAAATCAGGGTCTTACCCTACCCGACCTTATTAATGAAGGAAATGTTGGGCTTGTAAAAGCAGCAAAACGTTTTGATGAAACTAGAGGTTTTAAATTTATCTCATACGCAGTTTGGTGGATTAGACAATCTATATTACAGGCAATTGCAGAACAAAGCCGTGTTGTGAGATTGCCATTAAACAAAATTGGTGATATAAATAAAATTAAGAAGGCTTCAATACATCTTGAACAACTTCACCAAAGAAAACCGACAGCCGAGGAAATTGCGCAAGAACTAGACTTTAGTATCAGTAAAGTAAAAACTTCTTTAAAAAATAGCAACCGTAGTCTTTCAATGGATGCTCCTTTTGCTGAAGGAGAGAATGATAATAACCTGTACGACGTTTTAAGCAGTGGTGAAACTCCTAATCCAGATAACGGATTAATTCACGAATCACTTAGAATTGAAATAGACAGAGCACTAGATACATTATCTTCTCGTGAGGCAGATGTTGTAAAACTTAATTTCGGTTTAAGTGGTCAACCTCCAATGACTCTTCAGGAAATTGGTGATACTTTTGATTTAAGTAGAGAAAGAGTTCGTCAAATTCGTGAAAAAGCAATTAGAAGATTAAGACATCAAAGTAAAAGTCACATTCTAAAAAAATATTTAGGATAAACTTTTTAATTCTTTGCATTAAAGGTTATTACGCTAGTTTCAAAATTAGTTTAATAACCTTATTTCATTTCATATTTATTCGAAAAGCATTTAATTATAACAAATTTAATATTGTTGATATTTTTCAAAAAAATGTTCAACAGCATATGGTAGAACTATAATATCTTTAAATGCTAACTTTTCGCCTATGTCCGTTGAAATAATCGAAGTATTTTCAATACTATTTATTACTATAATTCTATTCGCTTTTGAAGTATTCCCGATAGATAAAATTGCATTATTTCTAATCGTTTCACTGTCGTTAACAGGACTGGTAACGCCCGAGGAAGCTATCTCAGGATTTTCGAACACCGCTACAATTACGGTGCTATCTTTAATGATAATTGCAATTGGACTTGAAGATACTGGTGTTATCTCCTCGCTCGCCCGGATGTTAAAAAATCTTCACGTTTTACCCCTTATCCTTATTCTGCCAATTTTCATGTTTATTACCGCTGGTATTTCAGCATTTATAAGCACAACGGCGGTTGTTATAGTATTTATAAAAATTATTGGCGAACTCTCAAAAAGATTCAATCTTTCGCAAACTAAATTGCTCTTACCCATTTCGTTTGCAGGTATTTTGGGCGGTAGTTGCACGCTAATGGGAACTTCAACAAACCTTATTGTAAATTCAGTTGCCAAAGATTTGGGTGCCGAAAAATTTTCTTTTTTCGAATTTTCTCTTTTCGGACTTGTCTTTTTAGTCGCGGGTATTATAGTTATCACAATTGCATCCCGTTTTCTTCCGAAAGACAAACGAAAATCAATTCAAGAAGATTATCAATTGCAAGATTTTGTAACTACGGTGGAAGTTTTGGCAGATTCAAACCTAATTGGGAAAAAAATTGAAGAGACTTTTCTTCATACAAATGCAGATATTTCAATATTGAAATTAACGAGAGACAAAAAAATTACAAACGCTCCGGGAAAATATATTTCGCTCATGGAAGGAGATGTGCTAGTTTTAATGTGTGATATTGATAATTTGGTACGCCTAAATGAAGCTGAAGGCTTAACGATACATAAAGATATAAAAGAGGAAGAGACTTTGGTAGGAGTTAATAGCGACGGGCCAATTGAAGGTCTAGAAAGCGAAACTGAAAAAAAACCAGAAATTGAATTTAGTTTTATTGAACTTCTCATTCTTCCAGGTTCTAATTTAATAGGAAAAACATTAAAACAACTTCGCAATTTTACTATTCAACATGCAACTCCTATCGCAATAAAAAAAAGATTGAATATTCGCAATACGAAGGAAAGACTCATTCGAAAACATATAAAAAGTATTCGGTTAAAACCTGGAGACAGATTGGTTGTTGAAATTCCGAAAGAAGAGGTTTTAAGCCTTAACAGATTGGAGAATATAGCAATTTTGAGGGAACACGAGGGCCAAAATAGTGGCACACCTTTAAAAAGAGTAATGGCATTTGGTATTTTATTATTAGTGATTGCATTGGCTTCAACTAGTATTTTAAGTATTTTAATAAGTTCGCTTTTGGGAGTTTGTTTGTTGCTTCTTACAAGATGCTTAGACATGAGTGAAGTATATCATCGCGTAAATTGGCAAGTTATATTTTTACTTGCAGGAATGATTCCTTTAGGCGTTGCAATGCATAATAGCGGAGCAGATATGTTTATTTCAGAACATTTGTTAACAGTATTAATGGGGCAAAGTAATATTGTAATAATTGGTCTAATTTTCTTAATAACGATGCTATTGAGCAGTGTAGTAAGTAATAATGCTACGGCAATTATTATGACGCCAATTGCGATTGCTGTTTCAATAGGTTTGGGCTTGGAAATGAAACCATTTATTTTGGCCGTTTTATTTGGCGCGAATTTTAGCTTCTTTACGCCAATGGGTTACCAAACCAATACCTTAATTTATGGAATGGGGATTTATAAATTTAAACATTTTGCTATAATAGGTGGAATATTATCCTTAGTTTTATGGCTTTTGGGAACATTTATGCTCTCAACATTATTTTAATTTTAATTTATGATTTTACAGAAAGAAGAAGTAATATCTGCGAAGGACGCGGTTTCAGGTGTATATGAAAAACTTGATGGTTGGTTGGATGCCATTATTTTAAAGTTGCCAAATTTAGCCGTAGCAATTGTTGTATTAATAGGATTTTACATAGCAGCAAAATTAATTAGAAAGTTTGCCCTAAAGGTCTTATTTCGAAAAGTTAGTGATGAGGCCGTAAAAATGATATTAAGCAAAATGATTTTTGCCCTTATATTAATTATCGGCTTTTTTGTTTCGTTAAGCGTGATGGAACTGGACAAAGCCCTTACATCAATATTAGGTGCGGCAGGAGTTGTAGGTTTGGCAATTGGTTTAGCATTACAAGGCACGTTAAGTAATACGGTTGGCGGATTAATGCTTTCCTTTTTACCGAAAATACGCATTGGCGATTTTATACAAACTGGTGATATGAGCGGTTATGTAACAGAAATTAACCTGCGCAATGTAACAATACGTGAAACAGATAATGATTATGTTATTATCCCCAACTCCAACTTTATAAGTAACCCATTTACAAACTACTCTTTAACCGAAAGATCTAGAGTTACTGTAACGTGCGGCGTTGGTTATGAATGTAGTCTGCAACAAATTGAAGATTTAGTTGTAAAAACGTTGGACGAAAAATTTAAACAAGAAGAAGGTGAAGGCATAGAATTCTTTTTTACGGAATTTGGTGATAGCTCAATAAACTTTATGACCCGTTTTTGGATTTCTGCAACAAAACCAAAGCCAAAATTAGAAGCGCAACATCAGGCAATAAAACTAATTAAGAAAAACTTTGATGAAGCTGGAATTAATATTCCTTTCCCAATTAGAACTTTGGATTTTGGAAAAAATAAATTGCAAATGATTTCTAATGCTTCAGAAAAAGAGCAACAATAAACTTTAATTCTTATGAAAAAAATACTTCAAATATTTCTTGCTGCTTGGGGCGCAAAAAAAATAGGTGGCGGAAAATGTGGCTGTTTCGGTACTATCTTCGTGTTTATAATTTTGTTTATAGTTTTGGGTTATGTGCTAAAATGGTTTTAATTGAAGAAAAAATTGGCCATCATTTTATTGTTTCAAAACAAGACATTTAATGTACGATTCTGAAATAATTGAACAACCGCCTATTCAACAAAACTTCCAGATTTGGGACAATTCTAAAAGAGCTAAAAGATTAATCATTGTCTTTTGGATTTTAATTGGCTTAAATGTGATTGCCATTTTTTTAGGTTTTTTAGAAATTCAACTATTACAAGATGCTCAAAATGGTTTTTTCATTTCAGACAGCGAAGCTAGTATTAGCGACTTGAGAAAAGGCATTATCGGCCTTTTACAAATGGGCTTTTACGCCGCGTCCGTTGTCTTTTTCATTAGTTGGTTTAGACGAGCGTACGGAAACCTTCACAGACTCGGCATATCAACAAACCATAAAGAATCTATTGCACTTTGGGCTTGGTTTATACCATTTGTAAGTTTGTTTTGGTCGTATAGGATAATGAAAGAAATTTGGACAGATACACGAACTAAAATTTTAATAACCGTTATTTCTTATGCACAGATTATGCGAATGGGCGGAAGATATTTTATAGCTTATGGCCCAGTTCTTTTTGGTTTTTTGTTGGCTTCAATCGGTAAATTAAAAATGAATCGCTGACTATATTCATTATGAACCAAAAAAATGCAACCTTTTTTGATAATCTCAAACATTGGAAAACTGAATTGCTTGCGCTTCATAAAATTTGTTTGGCTAATAATTTAGAAGAAGATTTTAAATGGATGCATCCCTGTTATACCCACAATAATAAGAACATTATAATTCTTCACGGCTTTAAAGCTTATTGCGCTGTATTATTTTTTAAAGGCTCTCTTTTGAAAGACGAATCTAATATTTTAATTCAACAAACCGAAAATACCAAGGCTGCTCGGCAAATTCGATTTAAAAATATCGAAGAAATTTTAGCGTTAGAAGATACAATTACAAACTACATTGAAGAAGCTATACATATCGAAAAATTTGGATTAAAAGTTGAAACTAAAAATCTGGATGATTATGAAATCCCTTTGGAATTAGCAAAAATGTTCAAAGAAAATAAAGATCTTAAAATGGCCTTCAATAATCTTACAAAAGGCAGACAAAAAGGATATTTACTTCATTTCAACGCGGCAAAACAAAGCAAAACTAAAATTGCTCGTATTTCTAAAAATGAAGCGCGTATTCTATCCGGCAAAGGTCTAACGGATTGTATTTGTGGTCTTAGTAAAAGAATGCCTAATTGTGATGGCTCTCATAAATATATCGTTAACCAATAATTTAAAAAAAATATACTACTTCCGTTAATTCAAAATTAATTCTTCTCACCAACTTAAGCTCATATAATTTTAAGGCAACATTAACACATCTTAACTAATAATTTGCATTTAGTCGATGTTATAGGTTTTACAAACTTAAAATCTTAATATTATGAAAAAAACAATCGCATTATCATTACTTATTGCATTGGTTTTTAGTTCATGTGTTTCAAAAAAGAAATATGTTGAATTGGAAGGACAGTACAATGACACACGCAGCACATTAGCAAAAACCCAACTTGAAAAAGAAGAGATTGAAGCTAAATATGCAAAAATTGAAGAGCGTGTTTCTAATTACAATGCCAAAATTCAATCTTTAACAGATTCCAACAACACCCGTCTTGTAAATATGGACAATGTTGTAATTTCTGAAAACGACAGGCAAAAAATGAAAGCAGCTTTGGCAAATGTAGATCAGGAAAAACTGGCCAATGCAAAAACGTTGAAAGATAGTATGAATTTAATTGTTTCTTATAATCTTAAAAAGAATTTGGACAATACTATTGCCGAAGGAGAGCAAGACGATATTGAGGTAAGCATAGATGAAACGGTGGTTATGATAACTATATCAGATAAATTATTGTTTAGTTCAGGGAGCGCAAAGGTAAATCCAAAAGCAAACAGCTTTTTAAAACGTTTGGCAGATGTTATTAATACCGAACCGGCAATGGAAGCAATGGTTGAAGGTCACACAGATAACCAAACCGTAAAACCAGGCGCATATATTAAAGATAATTGGGAGTTAAGTGTTGCACGCTCTACTGCCGTAATTAGACTTTTACAAAATAAATTTGGCGTTGCCCCGGAAAAGTTAATTGCAGCTGGCCGTAGCAGTTATCATCCTTTAGTTGAAAATGACAGTAAAGAAGATAGAGCAAAAAACCGACGAACTAGAATTGTAATTTTACCAAATCTAGATAAGTTCTTAGCTTTACTTTCCGCAAATTAATAAACTTATAAAAAGCAAAAAGGGGACTTTCTTAATTGAAAGTCCCCTTTTTTTTATTTATTGTTGTCAAGTGGATGTATTCGAAATACCTAAGAAATAATCCTTCCATTCCAGCTGAATTATAGATTAACTATTTCACGAATTAACCATTCTTAAATTAGCTGCTTTTTGGTACAGTTGGTCTTACTTCAATTTTACTTGGCAGTGTTCTTGGGTGCATTTTTAATAAATCTACCACCAATTCTCCAATGTCTTCGGGTTGTATTTTCCATTTATCATGTTCGCCTTCACTACCACCAAAATTAGTGGCAACAGAACCTGGCATAATTGTACTAAATTTTACGTTCTTAGTACGCATGTCCAACATTGCGGCTTGCGTAAATCCTGTTAACCCAAATTTGCTTGCATTGTAAGCTGCGCCACCGGCAAAAAAGTTTGTACCCGCCAACGAGGAGATACTTATAAAATAGCCTTCATTCTTAACTAAATGCGGTAATGTTGCTTTCAACGTATAAAATGGACCGGTAAGATTTGTTTCAATAGTTTCGTTCCATTGCTCAACAGTCAATTCTTCAACACTTCCAAAATGTCCCAGACCTGCGTTGGCAATTACAAAATTAATTTTCCCCAACTTATCCTCAATATTTTTTACTGCCTTTTCCTGACTTTTAAAATCACGAACATCCGCTTCAAAACCTATTGCTTTGCTTCCGTCTTTAGCAATTTTATTTAAATTTGCAGCTGCTTCGTCAGCAGATTTTTGATCTCTGCTAGTGATGGCAACGTGAATACCTTGGTTTAATAATTTTTCGGCAATGCCGTAACCTATACCTTTTGTTCCACCGGTAACTAGGGCAATTTTTCCTTCTAACTTTTTCATATTTATAATTTTTAAATAATTGAAACTTTAATTCCTTCAAAGTTACATTCCAAAAAATAGGATGTTCCTAAATTCTACTTAAATTTGATGAATGAAGCTATTATTATTTTCTATATTTCTTTTTCTACTCCCGATTAATTATTTGGAATTTACTTCAACAGCAAATATTAATTCTTTTCAAACGGAATTAATAAACATGGCAGATGCACAATCTAAGTTTGCCTATGAAATAAGATATGCAACAGCCCATAATTTTATTGGGGAAGTTCTATATCCGTGTAGCGCGTGTTTATTGCAGCCTGAAGTTGCAAAGGCGCTTGATAAAGCCAATCAATATTTTTGTGAAAAAGGATATAAAATAAAATTATATGATTGTTATAGACCTTTGGATGTTCAGAAAAAAATGTGGAAAAAAGTTCCGCGCGCAACCTATGTTGGTAATCCCTATGGAAATGGATCTGTGCACAACCGAGCCGCCGCAGTAGATATTACATTAGTTACGTTGGACGATTGTTATGTTGAAATGGGTAGCGATTATGATTATTTTGGAAAAGAAGCGCATATTGACAACTACAATTTTTCCAAGGAAATATTGGCAAACCGAAAATTACTCTTTGACGGAATGCGAAAGTTTGGTTTTAAAACAATACGAACAGAATGGTGGCATTTCAGTTTTAAAAAAGTGTACTCCTTCCCTATTTTGAACGAACCTTTGCCGTGTGAATAGCGAATTTAAAAAATGGTTATTTACTCTTTTTATCATCGGCTTTATTATCATCAGGTAAAAAATCCTTCGGATTATTTTTAAACTTGATCGGGATAGCATCTTCTGTTCCGTAAATTTTAAGTTCTGTAATATCTCCTGGCAAATTGAACCCTTCATCATATAAAGATTCTTTTACCTGCCTAATTATTAAGCCACGCAAAACACGGCTAGCCCTTCTGTAATCTTTGGTATCTACCCAAAAGAAAACTTTTAGGTTTACAGTACTTGCTGCAAGTTCATCTACAATAACAAAATTTTCGTGGTTTTCGTCGCTCACAATTTCGGTATTTGTATCTAAAATAGTTTGAATAACATTTTTAGCTGCCGTAATATCATCTTCATAACCAACGCCTACAACAAAATCTACACGATAAAATCCATCTGCAGTATAATTTTCAACAGGTTTTGTGAGGACGTCACTATTTGGAATATAAATATCGCGACCGTCAAATGTTTTAATATGCGAATATCGAAAACTAAGTTCTTTTACTTTTCCGAAAATATCGTCAATTTTTATAGTGTCATTAATATCAAATGGTCTGTTGAACGCCAAAATAATGCCAGCCAAGAAGTTTTTTCCAATATCTTGAAACGCAAAACCAAGAACAATTGCACCACCGCCGACAGCGGTAAGCAAACCTGTAGCAATACCGTCTAAACCTGCCACACGAAGTGCTAACATTATACTTACAATAATGAGAACAATTTTTATAGCTTGTGCTAAAAACCTAGCCATTAATGGGTCTTCGCTTTTTTTAAGAATTCTCTTTTTGTAAAAACTTGTTAAAAATTGTGCGATTAAAACACCCAATACAACAACCAAAATTCCCAAAGCGACTCTTGGCAAAACTTTGATAAGTTCGTCATAATAATGTGTAACGGAATTGGAGAGAGTTGTTGTTGTATCTTGTTGAAGTGAAATCATGAATTATTTTTTATTGAATAAAAGTAAAAATTTATTAAAGGGAAGTAGTATAATTTATTGGACAACGTTTCCACTAATATCAAGCTCAACAACAGTTTTGCCAAGTTTTTTAACTTCTTCCAACTGTGTTTTTTTATCGCCAACAACTAAATAGATCATATTATCTTCAACTATATATTTTGAAATGATATTTTTGAAATCGTCTAAATTCATATTCATCAACGTTTCTTGTTCATTCTCAATATAATTTGAAGGCTTGTTGTATTTGCTGATATTTTGAAGCATTCCCAACTTAGCTCCCAAAGATTCGTAACTTCTTGTGTTTTGTTTTATAACCTTATTTTGGGTTAGTGCAACATCTTCAGCCGTAAAATCTGTTCCGTAATTCTTAACCATATTCGTAATTATTTCCAAAGAAGGCAATGTGGCATTGGCTCGAACACTTGTGCTAATTACAAAAGGAGCTATTTCATTGGAACTTGAAATGCGCGAATATGCGCCATACGTATAGCCTTTTTCAATACGCAAGGTTTGGAAAAGACGACCGCTTGAGCCACCACCCAAAATTTCATTTGCAAATGCCAATTTAGCTGCATCTTCACTTTTTTCTGAAAGTGCAAGCTGACCAATAATTATAACCGATTGCTTAGAATCTGGCACATCTATAAAATATAGTTTACCCCCATTTTCGGTAGCTTTTGCGGTTGAAGTTGGTATTAAAACTTTTTTATTTGCCTTCCATTTTGAAGAAAGACTTTTCAAATCTTTCTTCACGGTTGCTTCATCAACAGCGCCTGCAATTTGAAATGAAGCTAAACTTGGCGATATATTTTTGTAAAATTCTTTAATTTCTTCTAAAGTGATTTCTTTGCTGCTTTCTAAATTTCCACTAGCCGAAACTGAAAAAATATGATTACTGCCATAAACCAATTTATTAAAATTATTACGGGCAATCGCTGACGGATTGGCTTCATCATCTTTTAGATTTGTAACCAATTCCTGCTGTAATCTATCAAACTCATTCTTATCCCAACGTGGTTGAAGCAACATTTCTTCAACTAAAGAGAGCGTTTTTTCAAAATTTCGAGACAGCGAAGTTGCCGAAATAACCACTTCTTCATTTGTAGCATAAACATTTATGTTTGAACCTAACAAACCAATTGCTTCTTCCAACTGTGCGGGTGTTTTATTTGCCGTGCCTTCATTCATTAAACGTGCCATAAACGATGCAAGTCCAGCAGTCTTAAAATTGTCCAAATTATGACCGCCAGCTATTGTAATCCTAAAATTTACAAGTGGTAATTCGTCATTTTCAATTCCGTATAATTTTAAACCATTATCCAATTTACCTTCCCAAATAGTTGGGATTTTAAGTAAAGGCGCGGCGCCAAATGCAGGTTCACTTCGGTCGGCAATGGTTTTTGTTTTTTCATAATCTGCCGCTTCACCTTGCCCAACTTCTTCGCTTGCTGCCATTGTGGTTACTTCTTCTTCCCAAACAGTAGCTTTTTCAGCATTTGAAACCGCTAAGTTTAACGAACCTTTAGGCACAACACTCGTCATTATATAATGTTTTTCTTTTATATATTTAGTGTAAACCCTCATTACGTCTTCCCGAGAAACCGCTTGAAAATATTTGGCTGTTTTGGTTATATAACCCGGATCGCCTGCAAACTCATTGTCCTGCGCTAAGCGAAAAGCTTTGTTCAAAACAGTTGAAACACTAAAATACAGTTGCGTTTCCAATTCTGCTTTTATGCGTTGTAGCTGGTCATCTGTAAATCCAATGGTTTCAAAGCGCTGCAAACCTTCATCAATTCCGCTTTTCACATCATTCAATGAAATACCTTCATTTGCACGAACGCTTATTCTAAATTCTCCTGCAATTTCGCTGCTGCTTTCGTATGTGCTAACTTCCGGCGCTAGTTTCTTTTCTTCAACAATAACTTGATACAAAGGTGAATTTTTGCTTCCGCTTAATAATTGCCCCAATACCTGCAAGGCATAATCGTCTTCATTATATTCTTCAACACTTGGATAGACTAACGTTAATTCGGGCAGTTTCGCAAAATTATCTTCAAAGGAAAGTGACTTTGTTACCTTTAAAGTAACGGGTTGTGGTTTTAACGCATCAATTGGAGGCCCTTTTTTAATTTCACCAAACCATTTTTTAACAAGCTCCTTGGTTTTTACAATATCTATGTCTCCAACAATTGCCAATGTTGCATTTCCCGGACCGTAAAACTCATTGTAAAATTTTGTAACATCTTCCAATGTTGCAGCTTGTAAATCTGGCAACGAGCCAATAACTGTCCAATTATATGGGTGACCTTCCGGGTATAAATTTTTTCTAATTATTTCTTCTGTATAACCGTATGGCGAATTATCTACACGTTCGCGCTTTTCATTTTTCACCACTTGCTTTTCCCTTTCGAGGGCAGATTTTGTTACGGTGTTTATCATATAACCCAATCTATCGCTATCCATCCATAATATCTTTTCAAAGGCGTCAGTTGGAACAACTTCATAATAAACAGTTCTATCATTCGACGTTCCACCGTTTCTACTTCCACCCCATTCCGGCACCAATTTTCTGCTTGCGCCAACGGGAACATTTTCCGAATCGTTGAAACTCATATGTTCAAAAAAGTGGGCAAAACCTGTCTTGCCCGGTCTTTCGCGATTACTACCAACGTGCATCATTGTGGCAACTGCTACAATTGGGTCGCTGCTGTCTTTATGTAATACAACTTCAAGACCGTTGTCCAACACAAATTTTTCATATTCAATTGTAAATTCGGTATTAGGATTATTCGATTTATTAGAATTTTGAGCCTTCATAATTGTAGTAGAAAGTAAAATAAGTACGGTAAAAATTGTAAAATTTTTCATAGGTTGAACTAAGGTTTTGATGGTTTCAATATAGAAAAATTCTGTTGAAGAATATCATAAATATATCCTTAAATATATGGCTAATCCGTGATAACCCGTTTATCTTTGCCGACAAATTGAGTTACTCGATGCAAAAAACCATTAAATCCTTCAAAATTATTAGTTTGCTTGAAGCAATTTCGTTTCTGGTTTTATTGGGTATCGCAATGCCTTTAAAATATATTTGGGACTTGCCACAACTTGTTGGTATTGTTGGCATGGTGCATGGCGTTCTCTTTCTACTTTATATTGCAGGCGCAGTCTATATTTCGCAATTATTAAATTGGAGCACAAAACAACTCATTATTGCGGTGGTATGTTCAATCTTGCCGTTTGGGCCAATCTATGTTGAACGCAATTATCTAAAATGAACAACGAAACCTTAAAATATTACAGTTGCTTGCTGCAGGAATATTTCGACAAGAATGGTATGCACCAAGATTGGGCCATTTTTTTGAATGCAGTAATAAATTGTTTGATTGTAGCATTTGTAATATTTCTGGTAGATCGGTTTATTCGCACCGTGATTATTGAAGGCTTTAAAACTTTTAGTGATAAATCTGCCACTACCTACGATGATTATTTAGTAAAAAGTAACTTTCCAAAATACATTGCGCACTTTGCTCCGCTTACCATTATTTGGTATGTAGCGCCAATTATTTTTATGGAATATCCTGCATTCCTAAAAATATTCTTGCACGCAATAGACATTTATACTATCATATTATCCGTCTATATATTCCGAAGTATTTTAAGAACAACACGGCATTACGGATCGGAAATTGACAAGTTTAAGGACAAGCCACTGGACAGCTACGTGCAAGTGATGATGATTTTTGCTTGGGGATTGGCAATTATCTTGATAGTACAAATACTTACGGGTCATTCCTTAATGTCTTTGGGAACGTTGGGAGCAGCTTCCGCAGTTATTCTATTGATTTTTAAAGATACAATCTTGGGCTTTGTCGCCAGTATTCAAGTTTCGGTTAACGATATTGTGAGAATTGGAGATTGGATAACCTTTAGCAAATTTGGCGCAGATGGTTATGTAACTGAAATAAATCTTGCAACCGTAAAGGTCATGAATTTTGACAATACGTTTACAACAATTCCAACGTACAGTCTTATTGCCGATAGCTTTCAAAATTGGCGCGGAATGCAAGAAAGCAAGGGCCGAAGGATTAAAAGATCTATTTTTATAAAACAGACTTCCATTAAATTTTTGACAGATGGAGATATTGAGAGGTTGAAGAAAATACAATTAATTCAGCCATATTTAGATTACCGTGAAAAGGAAAACGTAAAATTTAATACCAAAACTGAAGCTAACAAAGACGTATTAATAAACGGCAGAAATCAAACAAACTTGGGAGTATTCCGAAATTATGCCGAAGCTTTTTTACAGGAAAATCCAGCTATAAATAAAGACCTTTTCTTTATGGTTCGTCATTTAGCGCCAACCGATAAAGGAATTCCAATTGAAATATTCTGCTTTAGCTACGATAAAGCTTGGGAAAACTACGAGCACATTCAAGCCGATATTTTCGACCATCTTTTGGCCGCCGTTCCTTATTTCGATTTAGAAATTTTTGAATTGCCTACTGGCAAGGATTTTGCGAGATTAAATTAGTTCCTGTTTTTCACTTTAAATTAATTTTCTTACATAAATCTTTCAGTCTGTAATTTTTATTTGGGCAAATACCCAATGCAGAAAAAGCATTGGCTACCGCGCTTTCCGCTATATCTTTTTCTGTTCAAAATTGGTTCCTTAATTTTTAATAATAGTTAAAGTCGAAATTTCTCAACTATAACATTATTTAGGCTACAAAAAAGGATGCCGCTGCAATTGCTTTTGCGGGGAAAGTCTTATTTCAAATTTTGTAAAAGTTGGATTTACTATAAGTTGAAAATTTTCCTTTTTAAATAAAGTTAACTATTAATTCAAGAAGATAGATTCACTTAATTAAATAATTTCCACAATTATCAAAATAAAAAAAGGCGCCTCTTTCGAGACGCCTTTTACTATTCAAAAAATAACGTTTTAGTTTTTAATAAGTCGTTTTGTTACTTGTCCACTTTCAGTAGTAACATTTACAAAATATACTGCACTCTCTAAAGAAGCAATATTTAATTGATATGTATTCTGAGAATTTACACGCACGTTTTCAATTATTCTTCCACTTATATCAACAATAGTAACATTGGTAATTAGCGCGTTTGGAGACGCAATTGTAACAATTTCCTTTGCTGGATTTGGATATAAACCAACTGCAAGAATTGCATTACCATTAACACCTAAGAACGGATTTCTGAACATTACAGTAAATCTACTTGGGAAAGTTCCGGCTTCACTTGTAAAGTTGTAGCTACTTTCAGAGAGATTAGTAAAATTACCATTCTCGTTATCAAGCAAGAAAACGGTAGCATTAGTAAGAGCTTCACCTTCCAAATCTTTAAGAGAAACGGTATATGTTTCAGAAGCTTCAACTTGTGTAGAAAAACCTAATGATACTTTATCATCTTCACTAAATGCAGCTCTACTTTGGATACCAAGTTCTTCGCCTGTTTCCATTTGTCCATAAATTGAAACCGGAGTTGCCATACGTGCATTGTCATAACCAACATCAAAACCATTGGTTGCATTTTCGGAAAAATGTATAGCGGTTGTGCTAGCTAAAGAATATTTCTCATTCATAATATTAACATACAACAATTCCATATTGCCACCACGTCTATACGTATTATTATTATCTGTAACACGCATACTATTGTTAAAGCTAACGCTTGTACCCGCCGCTAATGCTTTTACAGCAAAACCTTGACCTGAAGCAATATATTTTGTTGGAGTAGCACCGCCATTTGCTGCTGGCATACCTACACCGCTAACAGGATTATATTGCGAAATATCACCCATATTATAGTTTGCACCATTATAACCTGGGTAACTTGCCGATGGCGCAGTTAAATGCTCCCAGAAATATACAAGATCAAATTTTGCACTTGGCGCGCTATTTACAGTATATAAAACATCTGCATCTATTGCCGAAGCATATGGGTTACCTAACATATTAGGGCTAGCATTTTGCGATCCATTATATTGAAGTGGGACTGTTACTAAACCACTATTTAGCGTACCTAATGTATAGTTTAAATTTGCGCTGCCCGATCCTTGTGGAGTAGTTTGCGGTATCACCAAATTACCAACACCAGGAGTTAAGGGTCCGGCAGTATAAACCTGCCAGTCATCACCATTATCGTCTGCAAAATTATTAGCTAATGGGAAAGCAGCAGCAACAGCTGGATTCGGCACAAAATTGGCAGGGAAGTTTTTTTGAACATTTATCAATGTACCATAAACCCCTGTTCTCGTCTCGGCAGACATTGGACTACTCATAATCATAAAGGCACGAGCAGCTAATGTTGGAGTTGTTTTACGAACTGTAATAGTTCCCGTTTTAACCGTAGTACTTGCATCATTAACCTGAACAACACTTCCAGTATGCACTACATTTAAAGTACCAGCAACTGTAATATCATTTTCAACTTTTACAAAGCCACCCGCAGACACGTTCAATGTTCTTCCAGAATTTACAATAAGAGCACAAGCATTAAAGTTTCCGCTAGTCGCTGTTGTGTAAGTGCCGTTTATGATAGCAACATCTGCACTTGTTGGTGTGCTTGGTGTCCAAGAAGAACCTCCCCAAGTGGTTGTGATACCGCCGCATTGTGGCGAAAATGCACAGATATTAAATGTGCCTGTAGCATCATCATCGTATTCGTGTATTTCCACAAAGTAAGTCAAGCCACTCATTAAGCCAGTTAAGGAAACACCAGAGAACGAAGCTGAAGTACCGAGGTCATCATTACAATCTATTTGCGTTATACCATCAGGAGCGTAAACCACCATAACAGTATCAAGATTACCTGTTGTAGCGACAGAAGTTTGTATGTTTATATTTCCATTCGCAGGTGCTACAAATTGATACCAAACGTCCCGTTCTGATCCATCTGTAGAACCGCAAGCAGCGGCCAATGATTCAGAAGAATTTGTAGCTCCCAATAAAGTTCCAGATATAATATTACAATTGGTGCCAACTGTTAAGGTTGTAGCATTTGCAAATTCATCATTTGCTGGTAATGGCGGCGGCGGCGGCGGCGTTCCAACGCATACAGTAAAACTTGTGTTTACACTCGCAATAGATGAATACGTATATATTCTAAAATAATAAGTATTTCCTGACGTTAAACCTGTAAGATTAATAGGAGAATCAGGCGTGTCTTGACATTTAATGCTAGTTCCGCCGCAAGAATCGAATACTTGGGTAACAATATCTGTACTACCAGATGTGTTTGTAATTATTATGCTATGTTTATCATTAGTAGCCGTAAATGAATACCATACATCATCATTAGCTGTACCTGAACAGCCTGGCAAACTTTGTGTTGAACCTATCGTAGTTCCTGAAACAGGATTTGTACAGTTTAAATCGTTACCAACCGTCAATGATGTTGCGTTTGCGCAATCATCGTTTGATGGTGGTATAATTTGTCGAATACATAAATCAAAAGTTACAAAACTTGAAATTGTTGTACTTGTACTTCTAACATTAATTAGATAAGCAGTACCTGATGTCAAAGGAACAATTATACTAGTATTTGAACAACCTGTACCCACTTGTGTTAAGGTGCCACATGCACCGCTAAAGACCGAAACATATGTGCTATTTGAACCTGAGTCTGTAATTTCAGTTACTTGCGTAAGGTAATTTCCTGTCGCAGAAGGTGTAAACGCATACCAAACATCTTTACCAGATGAAGTGCCACATACATTTGGAGCCGTAATTGAAGCTCCTTCTGTTGTGCCCGTAACTTTATTTGCGCAAGTATCATCTGCTGATGCCGTTATTGTCAATGCATTTATGCATTGGTCATTTGCAGGCGGTAAAGCCGCTGTAGTAAATGGTGTTGGACCAACAAAGTCTGGCAAACAATCTGCTTTTACATAAAAATCATATGCAGTACTTGCCGTTAATCCCGTAATTGGCGTTGTTAGGTTTGCAGTGTTACCACTTGCAATAGCGGTACCGGTTGGCCCGGCGCCAGATGCAACAACTTTCCAGTTATAAACAGCTGTAACGATACCCGAATCCCAAGTAGCCGTAGCCGAATTTGCAGTAATTGCAGATATTACAGCGTTTGAGGGTTGATTACAACTTGGTGCAGCAGTTACTGTAAGTTTATAATCTTCTACCTCACCACGTCCTACCGCACAAGGAGTAGTGGGATTACTGCTATTATAATCCACCTTAACCCTCATCGTATAGTCACCAACTGCTGTACCAGCAGGAATTGTTATTGATCCACCAGGATTACTTACATAGGTTGTGGTATTAAATACTCTTTCGGATGCTTCAAAAACCAAGTTTTTGTTAAAATCTACCCAAACAGCAGCACCTAATGTGTTACCAACAGTAGTGGTTGTGAAACTAAAACTTCCTGTTGCAAAAGAGGTTACAGACATTGTATTATAAAAATCTTGATAACCACCAGTTCCGTATCCAGTTGCATTGTTAGTAATATTAGTAGTAGATCCGCCAGTAGTAGCAAAGTCGTCTATATAAGTAGCTGTGCTTGACGCGCCAGAAGGAATACAATACCCCGTAAAAAAGTTTAGAGGTCCTGCGTACGTACTTTGGTCTCTACCACAGTCTGCACGTACATAAAAATCGTAAGCCGTATTCAACGTTAAGCCAGTAAGATTTAAAGGATTTGTTGACGTTGGTGTTCCTGATCCAGTAGGAGCTGGTAAACCTGCTGCTTGTACCACATATTCCCAAGCGGTTTCGGTTCCTCCTGCTGTCCAGCCAATGTTGGCGGAAGTAGTTGTTCTGTTATTTAATACCAATGTTGTGGGTTTTGGGCAAGCAACTGTTAATCCATTTATGGTAATATTACCACGTAATGCCTGTCTAAAAGTAGCAGTGGGTGGTGCGGTTGGATCTGCATTTGCTGAATCGCTTCTATAAAGAAGAGTAGTATTTAAGGGGCCAGTAGTTTGTTTTATAAAACTTGAACTCCCATCATCAGCACCTTCGTTTGCATCTACTGCAACAATAAGGTTGTCTGTACCATTATATGCGAATGGTGTGCTGAAAGTAATTGTTAGAACATCGGCAACTTTTGTGATCGTTCCAGAAGTTAAGACTCTGGTAAGACTAGAGACAGCAACCCAATCCGTAGTACTAGTAAATGTCGTTTTCGCTGTATGCCCAATCCATACATCTACCATTTCATCACTATTGGCAATAGTTGATCCTGGATTAAGTTGATAACTTAATGACGTTATATTACCAGACGTTCCTATCTCCGAAGCAAGATAAATTGTTTGAGAATAACTATTACCATAATATAATGTAATAGGGGATGAATTTGATGCGGTTCCGTTATTTGCCGTGCCTATCGATATTTGTGAAAATGCACTACCGAAGCTTCCAAGCAACAAAAGAAATAATAAAATTATTGAAGTAATTTTTTTCATAATAAGTAATGATTTAAATTAGAGTAATGTAAGCTTTACAAACCAATGTAAAACAATGAGCAATATAATAAAATTTTAACACCTGCTTAACAATTGCTTAATAATTAATGTTAATTAAAATAATATAATTAATTGTATTAGAAACTTAATAAACACAAGGCTTTATGCTTAGTTAAACCAATAATTTTTTATGGGTAATAAAAAAATCAGAGTCCGTTTTAAAAAAAATAAGAAATATCTACCTTAAATATGATAAAAATTATTTTCGAAATGTAAAAAGTTAGACATCCACACGAAGACACATACCAAAAAAATAAAAAACCTAAACTAGAATTATGATAGGCGAATTAACCGAAACAAAATGAGTGTATGTAGGCTAATAGATGAATAACTTGAAAAATCAATCTACGTACGTATTTAAAAAAAAAGCAACTAAAAAGAAATGAATTTTTACATATTGTGAATTGGGCATAACACAAATACAATTATAATATTGGGTTAAAGAAATTAGATACAGAATGATATGATGTTAAAGCTAACGAGCGACAAAAGAAAAAATACGATAAAGTAAGTATCAAAAAACTTAAGGTTGTTAAAGAAAATTACAGCTTACTGAGCGGTATTTAATAACATAACAGAATTACCAACTATAAACTGCATAAAAAAATATGTGAAAATAAAGCAACCAAAAGTTATATAATTTAATCTTGAATTAAAGTTGAAGTAACTGAAAATAGAATAATGTCAACTAAAAATAGTATAATAGCAAAATCGATTAGAATTAAGCTAACTCTGAGTAGAGATATATTTATTGAAAGTAGCAATTACATTCATTTTATCTTAAATAATACGGACTATAATTAAAAGTAGATTAGCAACAAATTATAATAAATGAGTAAAATTTAAAATTAGTAAACAGCATAAGATTATCCCTATGTTCCAACAACCCATCAGAAAAATATTGTAAGTTTTCTTTTTTCATTATTACAAATATTTTATTATTTTCTTTTCGGGCATAAAAAAAGACCCGATCAAATAAATGATTGGGTCTTTAAAGGAAGGCGGCGACCTACTCTCCCACGAGTGCAGTACCATCGGCGCAAACGGGCTTAACTTCTCTGTTCGGAATGGTAAGAGGTGAGCCCCGTCGCTATAACCACCTTGGTTATGTGACAAGACCATCTTCTGGAAGATGGTTTCTGTGTCATCCCGCAACGCTGTGCGGGAAAATATCGTGACATATCGGAAAATAATGAATATGTGGAAAGCATAAATCTTGTCTTTACTTATAAAAGAGTGTGCCCCCTCCCGGTTGCCCGGGAGGAAGCGCGTACATAAGCTTACGGGCTATTAGTACCACTCGGCTCGAACGTTACCGCTCTTGCACCTGTGGCCTATCGACGTGGTAGTCTCCCACGGCCCTTTAAAGAAATCTCATCTTGTGGTGGGTTTCGCGCTTATATGCTTTCAGCGCTTATCCCTTCCCAACGTAGCTACCCAGCAGTGCCCCTGGCGGGACAACTGGTACACCAGAGGTTGGTCCAATCCGGTCCTCTCGTACTAGGATCAGATCCACTCAAATTTCTTGCGCCCACTGTAGATAGAGACCGAACTGTCTCACGACGTTCTGAACCCAGCTCGCGTGCCACTTTAATGGGCGAACAGCCCAACCCTTGGGACCTTCTCCAGCCCCAGGATGTGACGAGCCGACATCGAGGTGCCAAACCCCCCCGTCGATATGAGCTCTTGGGGGAGATCAGCCTGTTATCCCCGGCGTACCTTTTATCCTTTGAGCGATGGCCCTTCCATGCGGAACCACCGGATCACTATGCTCTACTTTCGTACCTGATCGACTTGTAGGTCTCTCAGTCAAGCTCCCTTATGCCATTGCACTCTGCACACGATTGCCAACCGTATTGAGGGAACCTTTAGAAGCCTCCGTTACTCTTTTGGAGGCGACCACCCCAGTCAAACTACCCACCAAGCACTGTCCCCTTTTGTAAAGGGTTAGACTCTAGACAAGCAAAGGGTGGTATTTCAACAGTGACTCCACGACGCCTGGCGACGCCGCTTCAAAGTCTCCCACCTATCCTACACATTACTTGTCCAAAACCAATACTAAGCTATAGTAAAGGTGCACGGGGTCTTTTCGTCCCACAGCGGGTAATCGGCATCTTCACCGATACTACAATTTCACCGAGCTCATGGCTGAGACAGTGTCCAGATCGTTACACCATTCGTGCAGGTCGGAACTTACCCGACAAGGAATTTCGCTACCTTAGGACCGTTATAGTTACGGCCGCCGTTTACTGGGGCTTCAATTCAATGCTTCTCCGAAGATGACATCTCCTCTTAACCTTCCAGCACCGGGCAGGTGTCAGGCCCTATACTTCATCTTTCGATTTTGCAGAGCCCTGTGTTTTTGATAAACAGTCGCCTGGACCTCTTCACTGCGGCCCATCCGAAGATGGGCGACCCTTCTCCCGAAGTTACGGGTCGATTTTGCCTAGTTCCTTAGCCATGAATCACTCGAGCACCTTAGAATTCTCATCCCAACCACCTGTGTCGGTTTGCGGTACGGGCTGCCTCGCTCGCTTTTCTTGGAAGTCGATACTTGGGGTTATCACCTTGGCCGTGGCCTTGGCGTACTATCGGGGCGTTACCGCTCCCTTCAACGCACTATTCCGTCAGTGCGCACCCAATTTTCGCCTCCGTCGCTTTTGGCGCGGGCAGGTACAGGAATATTAACCTGTTGTCCATCCACTACCCCTTTCGGGTTCGCGTTAGGACCCGACTAACCCCCAGCTGATTAGCATAGCTGGGGAAACCTTGGTCTTTCGGTGTGCGGGTTTCTCGCCCGCATTATCGTTACTTATGCCTACATTTTCTTTTCTGTACGCTCCAGCATGCCTCGCGACACACCTTCAACGCAGACAGAATGCTCCCCTACCACTCTCGCACCTGGTGCGGAGTCCATAGCTTCGGTAATATGTTTATGCCCGATTATTATCCATGCCGGACCGCTCGACTAGTGAGCTGTTACGCACTCTTTAAATGAATGGCTGCTTCCAAGCCAACATCCTAGCTGTCTGTGCAGTCCAACCGCGTTATTTCAACTTAACATATATTTTGGGACCTTAGCTGATGGTCTGGGTTCTTTCCCTCTCGGACATGGACCTTAGCACCCATGCCCTCACTGCTGAAAAACATTTTATAGCATTCGGAGTTTGTCAGGAATTGGTAGGCGGTGAAGCCCCCGCATCCAATCAGTAGCTCTACCTCTATAAAACTTTTAATCAACGCTGCACCTAAATGCATTTCGGGGAGTACGAGCTATTTCCGAGTTTGATTGGCCTTTCACCCCTACCCTCAGGTCATCCCAAGACTTTTCAACGTCAACGGGTTCGGTCCTCCACTGTGTGTTACCACAGCTTCAACCTGCCCAAGGGTAGATCACACGGTTTCGCGTCTACTACTGCTAACTATGGCGCCCTGTTCAGACTCGCTTTCGCTACGGCTCCGGTCCTAAAGACCTTAACCTTGCTAACAACAGTAACTCGTAGGCTCATTATGCAAAAGGCACGCCGTCACACATAAATGCGCTCCGACCGCTTGTAAGCGTATGGTTTCAGGTTCTATTTCACTCCGTTATTCACGGTTCTTTTCACCTTTCCCTCACGGTACTGGTTCACTATCGGTCTCTCAGGAGTATTTAGCCTTGGCGGATGGTCCCGCCGGATTCATACAGGGTTTCACGTGCCCCGCACTACTCAGGATACCACTATATCCACATTCTTTACCTATACCGGGCTATCACCGTCTATGGCCACTCTTTCCAAAGTGTTCTAGTTCATCCTGCTTCCAATGTCGTGGTCCTACAACCCCGTCTATGCCGAGACATAAACGGTTTGGGCTAATCCGATTTCGCTCGCCGCTACTATCGGAATCACTATTGTTTTCTCTTCCTCCGGGTACTTAGATGTTTCAGTTCCCCGGGTTTGCCCCGCTTGCGCGGTACCGTATCTTCAATACGGTGGGTTGCCCCATTCGGATACCTGCGGATCGACCTGTATGTGCCAGTCCCCGCAGCTTTTCGCAGCTTATCACGTCCTTCTTCGCCTCTGAGAGCCTAGGCATTCCCCATACGCCCTTACTTTGCTTATTGTACTTTTTGCTCTTTTAATGAGTTGATTCAAAAATTTGCGTACACGGTAAACCGCATACGACTTGTTACTTTTCTCGTATTCTTTATTTCCAATATGTCAATGAACTGTCTGGATCTCCCCTGTCTTCACCGCAAGCATTATGAAATAGCTCTTTGGTACTCGGACAGTGGATTATATCCGTGGTGGAGAATATCGGAGTCGAACCGATGACCTCTACGGTGCAAGCGTAGCGCTCTAGCCAGCTGAGCTAATCCCCCATTTTTTGAAATCCAGAATGATGAATTCAGAATTACGAATAATGAAGTAATCTTGCTTCAACTTCTAAAATTTCCTTTCAATATGTATGAATGAACTTATATTTCCGAGGAAATATGTTTTTTTTTGCAACCGGGTATCAACTGGTTACGGCTTACTGCATTGCTGCGTACTTTTTTAAATGGTAGTCCCAGGCAGACTCGAACTGCCGACCTCTACATTATCAGTGTAGCGCTCTAACCAGCTGAGCTATGGGACTCTGTGACAAGTCTCCAATGTTTCAGTGTTCAGCAATCAGTTTTGATATACCGAAGACTTGACCTGTTGACCATAATATTATAAAATTGACAGCTAAACCAAGCAAGGTCACGCATCGTTCTAAAGATGATGGGAAAATTGCTCTGTTCAATTAAAGTAGTCGCCTTTCTCGGCCCATCTTGCGATAGACTGTCTCTAGAAAGGAGGTGTTCCAGCCGCACCTTCCGGTACGGCTACCTTGTTACGACTTAGCCCCAGTTACCAGCTTCACCCTAGGCCGCTCCTTGCGGTGACGGACTTCAGGTGCTTCCAGCTTCCATGGCTTGACGGGCGGTGTGTACAAGGCCCGGGAACGTATTCACCGGATCATGGCTGATATCCGATTACTAGCGATTCCAGCTTCACGGAGTCGAGTTGCAGACTCCGATCCGAACTGAGATAGGTTTTATAGATTCGCTCCCTCTCGCGAGGTGGCTGCTCATTGTACCTACCATTGTAGCACGTGTGTGGCCCAGGACGTAAGGGCCGTGATGATTTGACGTCATCCCCACCTTCCTCACGGTTTGCACCGGCAGTCTGGTTAGAGTTCCCGACATGACTCGCTGGCAACTAACCACAGGGGTTGCGCTCGTTATAGGACTTAACCTGACACCTCACGGCACGAGCTGACGACAACCATGCAGCACCTTGTAATCTGTCCGAAGAAAAGGGTGTTTCCACCCCTGTCAGACTACATTTAAGCCCTGGTAAGGTTCCTCGCGTATCATCGAATTAAACCACATGCTCCACCGCTTGTGCGGGCCCCCGTCAATTCCTTTGAGTTTCATTCTTGCGAACGTACTCCCCAGGTGGGATACTTATCACTTTCGCTTAGCCACTCAGCATTGCTGCCGAACAGCTAGTATCCATCGTTTACGGCGTGGACTACCAGGGTATCTAATCCTGTTCGCTCCCCACGCTTTCGTCCATCAGCGTCAATGTATTATTAGTGACCTGCCTTCGCAATTGGTATTCTATGTAATATCTAAGCATTTCACCGCTACACTACATATTCTAGCCACTTCATAACAATTCAAGACAACCAGTATCAATGGCAATTCTATGGTTGAGCCACAGACTTTCACCACTGACTTAGCTGCCCGCCTACGGACCCTTTAAACCCAATGATTCCGGATAACGCTTGGATCCTCCGTATTACCGCGGCTGCTGGCACGGAGTTAGCCGATCCTTATTCGTAGGGTACCGTCAAGCTCTCACACGTGAGAGTGTTTCTTCCCCTATAAAAGCAGTTTACAACCCATAGGGCAGTCTTCCTGCACGCGGCATGGCTGGATCAGAGTCTCCTCCATTGTCCAATATTCCTCACTGCTGCCTCCCGTAGGAGTCTGGTCCGTGTCTCAGTACCAGTGTGGGGGATCCCCCTCTCAGGGCCCCTACCTATCGTAGTCTTGGTAAGCCGTTACCTTACCAACAAACTAATAGGACGCATGCTCATCTTGTACCGATGAATCTTTACTATACCTCAAATGCTCTCAGTATAGGCTATGGGGCATTAATCCAAGTTTCCCTGGGCTATTCCCCTGTACAAGGTAGATTGCATACGCGTTACGCACCCGTGCGCCGGTCTCAAAGGAGCAAGCCCCTTCTACCCCTCGACTTGCATGTGTTAGGCCTGCCGCTAGCGTTCATCCTGAGCCAGGATCAAACTCTTCATCGTATAATCTTAAATAATATAATTTAGCGACCATACTCTAAAAAGAAATTCCCCCTCATCATTCCTTAAAAATCTCAGGTAATCTTACTTAGTTTAGTTTCTCTGTAAATACAAAACCGTTTCCAGTTTCATATATACGCTGTCAATTTCAATATCTCAATGAACTTGCTCTAAAAAAATTAAGAACTCCTAAGAATTCTATTATTTATAAAAAGCGAAAAATTTGTTTGATGAAGTGGAATCGAACCACTGTTTATAACCTTTCATCTATTTTTAAGACCTTGCCTGTTTCTCTAAGCGGGTGCAAATATACAATCTCTTTTTCTTTACTACCAAAACATTTTAAAAATAATTTTCAATTATTTTTTAAAACATTGAAAGCAAATAGTTTAAAATTAGAAATAAATTAAAATGTGTTAGGGATTGATGCGGCATCCTTTTTAAAGGCAATTAAAGCCTTTAAAAAGATTTAGCGGAAAGCCCGTTGTAAAAAACGCTCGAAAGCGGTTTTTACAAACACCCAGAAAATAAAAGAGCGAACAACAAAAATACTATTTTTATCAAAACTGGGCAAACTATCTCAGCTTTTATTTATTAACATCTCAATTTTTCCAGTGTTCTTTAAGGTCTGCGAAGTCGATAGCAGTTGCTGCCTCTTGGTTTTCAAGTATTCCTGCTTGGAAGGATCTTTGTAAGATATCTTCTATTAGATAATCTTCTGTAACATTGTATGGATCAAATTTTTCCTTTAAAGATATATCGAAAAAACTCGCTGTGGTGTTGTACCAAAAGGCGCGCCAACCAGTTCGCAGCTCTTTTACAAGATCGAATGTAGTAAAGCCTGTTTGGCGGTAAATCAACTTTACAAGTATTTGCCCTTCTGTGTGTGTAAGCTTCTTGAGCTTTTCGGAAAATTCTTCTTCAATATATTTTTGAATACGTTTAGAATATATTCGCTTGTCTTTTTCGCTCTTCATTTCTGCCAACCTTTGGTTCATTGTTGTTAACCTTTCTGCTGCCAGCTTGGCATACGGATACACTTTTCTGGTCTTGCGACGCAAAATAAGGTAACGCCTACGGTTTTCTTTTGAATCAAATTTTACCTTTTTCAATAATACTACTTCTTCTAGCGCAATTACCTCTCTCGCTATTGTATCACCTCTTATAACTACAAACGCGGCATTGTCTAATGAATCTTGTACACTCTTTAAACTATCTGAAACCTGGGAAAAACCAAAGCTTGAAATTAGATATATATATATGTATAATAAATTTTTGATATGATTTTAAATTTATGAATTAACTGTATATTGCCAAAAACGTTCCAAAAGTAAATAAATTGGAAAGTTGATAGTAATAAATTAGTAATTTTGAACAAAAAGTAATTAAACCCTATGGCTAAAAGCATCTTACATAAGAACTCTCTTCAATTTTTAGAACAATATCTCAATAATGCCTCTCCAACTGGTTACGAATGGGAAGGACAAAAAATTTGGATGAACTATCTAAAACCCTATGTTGACGATTTTTTGACCGATACCTATGGCAGTGCAGTTGGTATTATTAATCCGAAAGCCAAATTTAAGGTGGTTATTGAAGGGCACGCTGACGAAATTTCTTGGTATGTAAACTACATTAGTGATAATGGACTTATTTATGTTGTTAGAAACGGTGGAAGTGACCACCAGATTGCACCATCCAAAATTGTTGATATTCATACGAAGAGTGGTGTTAAAAAAGGAGTTTTTGGTTGGCCTGCCATTCATACACGAAATAAGGAGAAAGAGGAATCGCCAAAACCTGATAACATTTTTATAGATGTAGGCTGCAATAGTAAGGAGGATGTCGAGAAATTAGACATACACGTGGGCTGTGTAATAACGTATCCTGACGGGTTTCATATATTAAATAAAGATAAATTTGTGTGTCGTGCCCTAGATAATAGAATGGGTGGGTTTATGATTGCAGAAGTCGCTAGACTTTTAAAAGAAAATAAAGTCAAACTTCCATTTGGCCTTTATGTTACAAATTCGGTACAAGAAGAAATTGGACTTCGCGGGGCACAAATGATAGCGCAACGGCTTAATCCCAATGTGGCTATTGTTACTGATGTAACTCACGATACAACTACACCAATGATAGAACAGAAAAAACAGGGAGCTGCTGAAATTGGTAAGGGCCCAGTAATTGCCTACGCCCCGGCAGTGCAACAAAAATTGCGCGATCTTATTGTAGATACTGCCGAAAAAAATAAAATTCCTTTTCAACGTGCTGCACTTTCGCGTGCTACAGGAACAGATACGGATGCTTTTGCCTATAGCAATAATGGTGTGGCAAGTGCCTTAATTTCGCTTCCATTAAGATATATGCACACCACAGTTGAAATGGTGCATCGTGATGATGTTGAGAATGTTATTAAACTTATTTATGAATCTCTCCTTAATATAAAAGATGGGGATACTTTCAGTTATTTTGAATAATAAATTATTGCTGTTAAATAAAATCGCTTGTTTCTAAGTTTATGGATTAGGCGATTTTTAACATATTTCTGTACTTGTTCATTTTTTCTAAAAGAAGATCTCTGCTCACAGGTTTGGTCATATAATCATTCATACCAATACTCAAAACGCGCTGCCGGGTCTCTTGCATAGCATCTGCTGTTACGGCTATAATTGGAATGTCGCCAATTGTTTTTCCAAGTTCGCCGCTTCTTATTATTTCGGTTGCCTCGTAACCATCCATAATTGGCATTTGCAAATCCATCAATACCAAATCATACACATCTTTTTTGAGGGCTTCGATTGCTTCCTTGCCATTATTTACAACCGCGAAACTTACGTGCTCATAGCTATTCAGGAATTTTCGCATTACCATTTGGTTTAACAAATTGTCTTCCACTACAAGAACATGCTGTTTACCCAATTGCGTTGCTATAAAAGTTTCTTCAACTATAGGAGCTAATTTAGCTTCTTCAGAAGCCCCAACTAACATATCTATATAAATTTGGGTTCCATACCCTTCTTTACTTTCAACGTGAATATTTCCGTGAAATAATTCGACTAAATGACGTACAATGTTAAGGCCTAAACCAACTCCACCAGATTTACGTTTGTTGTCCAAACGCATTTGGTTAAAACTGTTGAATACGTTCTTTTTATATTCCTGTTTCATACCAACGCCAGTATCTGAAACAGTTATTGAAAAACAATGCAAGCCGTTTGACTTTTTTGTAGATTTAAACTTTAACGTAACAATTCCTTCTGTAGTGAATTTTACCGCGTTTGAAAGTACATTGTTTATAATTTGAATGAATCGATCCAAATCTCCAACCACGCTGGATGGAATTTCATAATCCATTTCAAAGTTGTATTGAAGTCCTTTGTTTTCGGCTTCGATTTTCCAATTATTACTTATTTGATGAAGCGCGATTGATGGATTGAATTCCTCGTGTTTCAGAATGATTTCATTCTTTTCAATTTTTTCAAAATCAAGAATATCGTTCACATTGCTTAAAAGACTGAGCGAGGCATTCTTAATAATTTCAAATTGCTTGCGGTCTTCCATATTGGTTTGCTTGCTCATTTCCAGTTCGGCAATTCCCATTATGGTATTTAAAGGCGTGCGGAGTTCATGACTCATATTGGACATGAAATAGGATTTCATCTCGCTTATTTCTTCAGATTTTTGAAGTGCATCATCTTGCGAAATTTCTTTTTCAACACGCAGTTTTCTAATCAAATTCGTCATCGAAATGGAAAGGAAAATAATTTCGAAACCAGTTCCAAATTTTGCACTGTTCAACGTAAGGAAATTATTGGGGAGCATACTCAAATTATTCAAGACAAAACCCAAAAGACCAATCACCAAAAAGAAAACCCCAACGGAAAAGTATGGGTCAATTTTCAGGCGTTTTAAACGCATTGTAAATATGGTTGTAAGAATAATGACTAAGCTTAAAAGTCCGTTCAAATTACAGAAAGGGTATGCAAATTCCAGCGTTTTTGGACTTAAGAAAATCAAAATGAATGAAATTACAACAATTCCGTAAAGCAAAGAATATAGTTTTTTGAACTTTGGCAATTTATTTTGTACATCCAGAAAATATTCGCAGTATTTAAGAAGAAAAAAATTGGAAAGCACTGCCGTTATCAAAACCGCTCGTGCCGAAATAAAACCACCATCCTGAAATAAATATTGAGAAAGGAAACCATCCAAAGCGGCCTGCATAAACCCTATTGAGAAAACATAAGCTCCATAATAAAGAAAAGCTTTCTGTTTTAAACTTGTGTAAAAAAACATATAGATAATCCCTGCAAGTAAGAGCAAGCCGTAAAAAAGACCCAAAAATAGTTGTTGGGTATAGTTTTCTTTCCAAAAGGAAGACGAGTCGTAGAGGTTTAACGGCAGATTTATTGTTTCCCCATCGCTTTTAAAATTTATATAAAATTGCTGTGTTGATTTTTGAGGCAGATCCAATTTAAATATGGTAGCTCTGTGTTTTACTTGCCTTTCTTCAAAAGGAATTTGGTCTCCGCTTTTAAATTCAGTTACATTTCCTTTTGTATCAATTTGATATAAATTTACAAAGTCTGTAACCGGACGACCCGTTTCCAAATAATAGGTTTTATCGTCATCCGTACTATTTTGAAGTTTAAACGTGACCCAATAATTATCTGAAGTAAAACCAACGTTATGATTATCTGAGGGTAACGGATTAAATTGTAGTGAATCTTTTTGAACCTCTGCCAATGCGTGATTGTCTTGACCTGAATCAGCAAAATTAGCGTACTCATATAATTCTCCTTTACTTATTTCGGGATCAAATACATCATTTTGTGCAATGCATCCAAAGCTAAAAAATAACGCTATTAGTAACAGTTTCATCATACTACTTGGGGATTGGACGAAAAATATGGGATAAACATACAAAATCTTTAACAAAATTTTATAAAATGATTTAAAAAATTTCTTTTTATATAAATATTTGAATATCAATATATTAAAAAAAATTATTTAGCTCAAAAGCACTATTTAATAGTACATTAAATAGTGTTTAACTTTTTTTGATTTTTTTTATACAGAATGAAATAATTGTGTAATACTTTTACTTTATGACGCTAACATTGACCCAAGTAAAAAAAATACTTAAAAATCCAATAGAGGCCGCGCGCCTCGCCAATCTTATTTACGTAACCAATAATAAATTAACCATCAAACGCCATAAGCATGGCCGCGGTTTTTATTATACAAGTAAAGGCGAACGGATAATTGATAAAAAATCGCTTAAACGTTTTAAGGCTCTAGTTATACCTCCAGCATGGATTGATGTTAAAATTACACATCTTGAAAATGGGCATTTACAGGTTGTAGGTCGCGATGAAAAATCAAGAAAACAATATAGGTATCACCCTCATTGGAGTAAAATACGTAACGAGAGCAAATTTTATAAAATGAATGCCTTTGGACAAGCATTACCAAAAATGAGAGAACAGATAGAGACAGATTTGTCATTGCGAAAAATGACAAAACGGAAATGTCTCGCTCTAGTATTGCGACTTATGGAGGATACACATATTAGAATAGGCAACCAATATTACGCTAGCAAAAATAAAACATACGGCTTATCAACCTTACGTACAAAACATATTGACTTGGCTGGAAATAAAATGAATTTTCATTTTATTGGTAAAAAGGGGAAAGAGCATCAAGTGTATATTAATGATAAGAAACTTCAAAGGTTAGTTTTACAATGTCAAGAAATTCCTGGATATGAACTATTTCAATATTATGACGAAGATGGCAAACACCACAGTATTGATAGCGGTATGGTAAACGATTATATTCATGAATTGAGCGGCGATTTATTTTCCGCTAAAGATTTTAGAACTTGGGCCGGTAGTAAAATATTTTTTGAAACACTTTACGATCTTGGCATAGCGGAAACAAAAAAAGCAATAAACGCAAATATAATAACGGCTTACGATGCTGCTGCTGCCGGACTTGGCAACACAAGAACCGTTTGTAAAAAATATTATGTGCATCCTATTTTATCTGCACTTTAT
The DNA here is from genome assembly GCA_965219125.1 of Aequorivita sp. Taxonomy (GTDB): domain Bacteria; phylum Bacteroidota; class Bacteroidia; order Flavobacteriales; family Flavobacteriaceae; genus JBBSOK01. Next base: position 264,063 of record CBDCMO010000002.1, on the reverse strand, counting down.
GAAGATGGTACTTTACTAAAGTATTTTAAAAAATTGGATAAAATTGATACATCAAAAATGTATTTATCTGATAGTGAGATGGTATTACTTAAAATACTTTCAAAATAAATTTTAATGTGTTTATATCTTATTTTTTTTATAAAATACATTTTAGGATTTCTTCAAAATTTGATGATAGTGGTTTGTTACAATAGAATCATAAAAATTAAATTCATTTAAAAAAAAATTCAAAAATTATAAATAAGTGTGTTTTATTGATGTTTTACACTAATAGTGAAAAGATTACAAATTAATAACATTGTAGAACAATCAAAGTATTATATTCGCCGAACAATAATTATAAAACTCTTCGAATGAAAAAATTATTCTTTTTATTGGCTTCTGGACTGATCTTAGGAGCCTGTAGTGTTGATAGCAATCCTACAGAAACACAAACAGTAGATTCAAATCTAACTGCACAAATTGCTCAAGATAATACAGTTTATGGTAATTATAAAGGTGTATTTACTACAGACAATTCTGAATTTAGAGCTACTGTAGAAATCAACATTATTAAAACTTCTGAAGGAGCTACTTCTTTAACAAGTACACTACCTATGGCAACTCTTTACTTTCCTAATGGTGATGTTATAGTTGCTCGTGCATCTCAACCTGCAACTTTGGGCGCCATTAATAATATGGTTTTTAGTACCAACAAACTTTCATTTACTTTTTCCGTTGACGCGGACGGACAAAATGGACAGGTAAATAATGTAACATTTCAAAATCTGCACGGCTCTATCTTGTTGGCAAAAGATATGCAACGTGCTCCTATTACACCTATTACTGGAACGTATGCCTGCACAAATTGTGGTGGAACCCTTGGTGATGGAAGTGGTCAGACATTTAATGTAATGTTCACTGGTTCTTCAACTGGAAATACTACAATTACTTCGCAACTTGTTTTAAACGGGAATACCTACAATGGCGTAGGAGTTCAAAATTCTTGTCAAGCAATGGGTACTTCTACAGTTTGTAGTGTTGCAAGCGGTGACGGTAGTCCGCAAGCAGCAGCTTTTACTACTGCTGGTGGCAGAAAGGTATATTTTACTGGAATACATAATTATAATAACCAACCTACCGGTGCAACTGTAGACTGTTCTGGAATGATGGGCAACTGGACTTTTGAAGCTAATGGTGGCGATAAATCAGGAACTTTTAAAAGCGATAATCAATGTGCCCTATTTACAGCAAACTTTCAGCAATTTACTGGAACAGGTTTTAGACCAGACCCAGCAGTTGGACAATTGGATAGTAAGGTTTATGCAATAACGGGGTTAAGCGATGGTGCGCTAGCTTTTGGTGGGGTAGCTACTGCTGGTGACTTTGCAAGAGGAGCTAGTGCTGGTAATGTAACTCCTGGCGGAATTTATGCCTTTACGGTTCAACCTGGAAATATCGCATTTGGGATACAACCAGGTACAACAGATTTTACACCAGGTTCTGTGACCATAAAAATTGTAAACAATACTCCTAGCACATATACATCAATTAATGTAGCGGCAACCGTTTGGGTTAATAACAATGAAGAGAGAAGCTCATTCCTAAATTTAGGTTACAGTTTGGATAATACAACTTATACAGATGTAATTACTACCTTTAATACCCCCGCGGCTTCAGACACAAACGGCTTTGTAAGCTCTAATGTTTCTAAGCCCGTTGATATTTCAGCAGATCCTTTGGCTCCTGGAGAAACCATGTATATTAGATTAAGTTCTGATGACGTGAGTGGTTCAGGCTCCCGCGATGAATTTGCAATAGATGACTTAATAATTACAGGTTTATAATTAAAAAAGTTTATAGCTAACTAAAGCCGTCCCATTACTATTGGGACGGCTTTTTTAATTATTTTAGTTTGATTGGTCATATTCAAATTTCTCTATATTTGCCCATAAATATTTAACTGTTGTTATTCAACTCATTCAGTTTTGCGCTATTTCTACCCGTTGTGCTATTGCTATATTATGGCATAGGTTATCAAAAAATTAAATGGCAAAATTTATTGCTGCTATGTGCCAGCTATCTTTTTTACGGACTTTGGGATTGGCGATTTTTATCATTAATTATAGTAAGCTCGCTGATAGATTATATTGCCGGAATACAAATAAATAAGACCAATTTTAAAAGTAAACGGCGATTTTGGTTATACTTCAGTTTGTTTTGGAATCTCGGCATTTTATTCTATTTCAAATATTGTAACTTTTTCATATTCGAATTTTCTAATCTTTTTAATCTCGATTCAAATGGATATATCTATCAAAATCTTGATATCATTCTTCCAGTCGGGCTTAGCTTTTATACTTTTCAAACCCTAAGTTATACTATTGATGTTTATAGAAACAGAATAAAAGCAACCAATAATCTGCTTAACTTTTTATGTTTTGTTTCATTCTTTCCACAATTGGTTGCGGGACCAATTGAAAGGGCTACCTCACTCCTGCCACAATTTTCAAAAAAAAGAAAATTCAACATTGAATTATCCAAAGATGGCCTTCGACAAATAATGTGGGGACTATTCAAAAAAATGATAATTGCGGACAATCTTGCCTTCGCGGTAAACGCAATTTATGAAAGTCCGCAGGATCACGGAAGTAGCTCATTACTCTATGCTTCCGCCCTATTCTTTTTTCAGATATATTGCGACTTTTCTGGTTATAGCGATATTGCCATTGGCACGGCAAAGCTATTTGGTTTTAAGCTTACTAAAAATTTCAACATTCCATATTTATCCCGAAGCGTTTCAGAATTTTGGCAGCGTTGGCATATAACTTTAACGAGATGGTTTACAGATTATGTTTACGGCACATTAATAAAAAATTGGAAACGTAGTTCAATTGCAAAAGTATTCGCACTTTTTATAACAATGGGATTAATTGGATTATGGCATGGCGCAAATTGGACCTTTATCGTTTTTGGACTTTTTCAAGCTTTAATGATTTCTCTGGAAAGAATTCCTATTTCGGTAAAAGGTAGAAGCCGTAATTTTTTATACTATCTTTCTAAAATGCCTTTGGGGCTTACAATAGTCTACAGTTTTACTTTGATACTGATTTCGTGCATATTCTTTAGATCTGAAAGTCTGACTATGGCCGGAACCATATTAAGAAGGATTGTATCCTTTCTACCCAGCGATAATTTTAGTTTTGAAATAGGCTGGCGCATTTTCTTTTTACCATTATTGATTGTAATAGAGTATATAACCCGAACCAAAGAACACCCTTTTAAACATTTTGAAAAAAAATTCAGCCGACCTACACGATGGGTTATTTATTACATTTTTATTTTTATAATATTCAGATATGCAGGACCGACAGAAGCCTTCATCTATTTTCAATTTTAAAAAATTGCAAATCAAATTTTTAAAAGTTTGCTTGTTGTTTTTTTTGCCAGTGGTTATTTTATATAGCCTCGCGGAGTATGCGGCAGCTTCAATACCCAATGTATATTCGGTTACAGGTAAATACTTAAATGAAAATAAGAAAGAATTTGAAGTAGCAATATTTGGTTCTTCACAAATTAAAAACAGTGTAAATATTCAATTCTTAGATAAGAGCGCCATCAATTTAAGTTCAACCGGCCAACATCATAATACAGACTTTGGTTTATTGACTTCTTTGCGAGATTCCTTCCCAAACTTAAAAACAGTTGTGTTTGAAGTTTCCTTTGGCCATTTTGAAATTCCGCACAATAGCGTTTATTTTTGGAAACACGCGCCTTTTCTAAAATATTATAATGCAAATCTTTTCAATAGAAAAACATATTTCAGCGATAAATGGCTCTTAAAGAGTAATCCGGGCGTTCTATCGGAAATTATGTATGCGTATGCTGTAAAGGATGTGAGCCAAAGCACATTCAATAAATATGGTTTTGAATATAATTTCTTTGAAGGAAAATTTAAAAATTTAAATTACAACGAAGGTTTAATCATTAAAAAACCTTTTGTAATTGGTAATACAGAAAATCTTAAAATTTTTAAATACAATGTTTCCTATTTCTATACGATGCTCAATTATTGTGAAAAAGAAAAATTGAATGTCTTGATAATTAGTCCGCCAACATATCATAATTATGTTGAAAAACGGAACCCAAACATTGTAAGAAGACGGGATAGTATTATTGATGAAGTGCTAAAAAAATATCCAAACGCGCATTATTTCAATGATGAAGAAGATGCCGATATGGTTTTAAGAGATTTCAGAAATGAAAACCATATGAGTCCAAATGGCGCCAAAAAATTTACAATTAAGTTAAACGATACCTTAAATAATATTTATAATTACTTCAAATAATAACCACTTCTCGTTAATGATAACTTCAAATAAATACTCCTATTAATTCGCATTTTTCAGTCGCTTAAAATAATCCTTGCTCGCATTAATAACTTTTGGTGCTAATATTATAGTTGCCAACATTGTGGGCACTGCCATTATTGCAAAAAAGGTATCTATTAAATTTATCATTAAAGTTAATGATGTGGTCGCACCAATTAAAATACTCAAAATGTAAAAGATGTTGTAGTATTTGCTGTTTTTTGCACCGAACAGGAACGACATACATTTTGTACCGTAATACGAGTAAGAAAATAAGGAAGATATGCTAAAAACAGCAATACATAGCATCAACCCGATTTTTCCAAATACTGGCATCGCATTTTGAAATGCCGCTGCAGTAAGCGTAACGCCATTTGCCTCGCTCGTTTGCCAAACATTGGTTACCAATATTGCAAGGGCGGTGAGTGTACAGACCACCAACGTATCTATTGCAGGGCCTAACATGGCTACCAAACCTTCCCGAATTGGCTCATTTGTTTTAGCTGCGCCGTGCGCCATTGGTGCCGTACCAATTCCTGCTTCGTTAGAGAATGCACCTCTCCTAATTCCCAACAAAATGATTCCGCCAACAACACCTCCTAAAAATGGGTCGCCTTTGTAATAATCGCCGGCAAAAGCGTCGGTTACAATTAATTTTAAATAGTAGGGAACTACATCAAAATTCACAATCAAAATAAATATGACAAGTACAAAATATAAGAAAACCATTGCAGGAACCATTTTTGAAGCCGTTTTGCTTATACGGGATATGCCACCTAATATTACTAATGAAGTTATGGCGGCCAACGTTATTCCAATGACCAAGTCTGTATTAAAACCATAATAGATTCCCGCAGGTTTTAAGATGATGTCATTTATTGCTTGCGTAAGTTGGTTTACGTTAAAAACCGGTAATGCCCCAACAAGTCCAGCTACACTAAAGAGTATTGCCAGTGGTTTCCATTTTTTGCCTAATCCATTCATTATAAAATACATTGGGCCACCTTGCGTTTTGCCTTCGCTGTCTTTTCCTCTGTATAATATTGCCAAAGTGCAGGTAAAATATTTGGTAGACATACCAATTACGGCACTTACCCACATCCAAAAAACGGCGCCTGGTCCACCAATGGCTATTGCAACGGCCACTCCTGCTATATTTCCCATACCAACCGTTGCCGAAAGTGCTGTTGTCAAGGCTTGAAAATGGCTTATCTCACCTTCGCCCAACTCATTATCATATTTACCTCTTAATATAGAAATGGCATGTCCTAAATATTTAAAAGGCAAAAAACGGATTCTGAAAATAAGATATAAACCGCCTGCAATTAATAAAATCAACAAAGGTAATCCCCAAGCTACAGATGCCATTTGTTCTACAAAATTCTTTATTTCCTGCAAAATTTGAACGTTTATTTTCAGTAAAAATAGAGATAAAGTTATCTTGATTTTGAAAATATAAAAGTTAATGTTTTTATTTGCAGTGTAATGACAACCAAACTAACCTTTATTACATTACTTATTTGCACTATTGCAACTTCTCAAGATTCCATATCTTGGAAAAAATCTGCATTGATATTATCTACGGAAGTGCTTGTGGGTAAAACATTGGAATCTAATGGCGGGTTTCCCGAAACGTCCTTACAAAAACTTGTTATAGTTGGCATCGGTCGAAATCACGCTAATAATAAGCAATCTTGGGCACAGCAATTAAATAGGCCAACAACCGGCATTAGTTTGGCCATCGCCGATTTTGGAAATGTAGAAAATCTTGGTTATGCAATATCGTTAACTCCTTTTATAAATTTCAAATCGTTTCGAAGCAACCATTTTAGCATAAATGCAGCCAGTGGAATTAGCTATATAACTAAGAAATACGACAGTATTTCAAACCCAAAAAACAATGCAGTTACGACAGATTTAACCATTGTCCTTCGTCTATTTTTAAAATATAAATTTTACACTTCAGAAAAAGTAGATTTTAATTTGAGTGCCGGTTTTTCGCATCATTCAAATGCACACGCAAAGCTTTTAAACCAAGGTTATAATTCATTTTTAATAGGAATTTCGGCAGATTTCAAGAATCCTTTCAACAAAGAAATTTATTCGGAAGAGAATTATAACGTATTTAAAAATAACAATAAATATTCATATTTTGGATTTCGAAGCGGTTATGGACAAAATGTATTCGCTTTAGCTTTTAATAACATAAAGGATGTTTACACATTTGCTGTCGAATATGGAAATATCTATAAAGACACATATAAAATAGGCATTTCATTGAATTACAAATACTATGAACACTATTACAACTATATAAGGGACAATGAAAGTCTCGTGCAAGAGGGAAGAGAATTTGAATCCTATAAAAGTAATCCTACCCTTAATGCAAGCACTTTAAATTTTGCGGTTGAAGGAGAATTGTTATTGAATCATTTTGGAATAAATTTTCAGTTAGGATATAATATCTACAAACCAGGTTACAAAATAGAATGGCGCATAAACGAAGGTTGGGACAATACGCCAAAAGATATTCCTGATTATTGGATGCTAGGCGAATACGGTACAAAGTATGAATTGAAACAACATATTTCAACCAGATTAGGCTTGAAATATTATTTTTTGGGTACTTCTCAATTTCAGAAAAACAACTTTTATTTGGGGGGCTTTATAAATGCCAACTTAGGCCAAGCAGATTTTTTTGAAGTTGCTTTCGGATATTCCCATAATTTTAATTTTCGAAGAAAAAACTAATTTTAAGGCTACAAAAAACCTGAAACTTATAACATACCATTTATTCGTTTTTTTTATAAAAAAAAGAGCCTTCCAAAATTTTGGAAGGCTCTTTCTAAAAGGGGAATAAGGTTTTAATTTTTACGTAAAATTAATTTATGGATTGAGTTTCTATCTTCCGAAGAAACTTTTATAATATACATACCATCGGCATATCTATTTAAATCTACCTGAGTTTCTCCAACTGTTGTATTAAACTGGGTTACAATTTTACCGGAACCTAATTCTACAATTGTTACACTTACATCAGCTCCAAATGTTTGAGGAATTTTGATATTAGCCAATCCTTGTGACGGATTTGGATATACAACAATTCCAAAATCTGAAGTGCTAATATCTTCAACAGAAAGTAAGATTGTTTGTGCTTCATAAGCACCTATATCTCTAATTCCATCAAAAACAGGTTGCTCGATTTGGTCATTGAATAAATCGGCAGGATTACCAGCATTATACGCAGTTGAACCAATTAACAATTCGTGCGTTTCAGTAACGCCTCCATTATTTTGAAGTGGTCCTAACATTGGATCTGTTTCTACAATATCATTTGCCTGCGCACCAAATACTCCTTGAGGGTCAGTGCCAATCAAATTATAATTGTTCGAAGTTAATGTTCCCATAATATCTGGGCCATTTGCAGTTGCAGCGTTTAAAGCCACAAGTGTATTTGTTAATGAAGTATTAGTAGTAGCTTGAATACCGCCACCATCTACTAAGGCAGCGTTCATAGCTACTGTTACAGCATTAAGATCAAAACTTGAACCATTGTTATAAACACCACCACCAGAACCGGCAGTTGTATTGTTAGAAATTGTGCTTCGTAACACAATTACTGCCCCGTTTGGAGCATTGTGAATACCACCACCACTGCTTCCAGCTGCAGTTGCACTGTTATTTGAAATAGTTGATGTTTCAACGTTTAAGTTACCACCGTTATTAAAAATACCAGCACCACCATCGTCTACCATTGGTCCAAACGTACTGTTACCATCAATAGTTGAAGAAATAACGTTCATAGTAGTTCCACTTTGGTTCCATAATGCACCACCTTCACGAGCAGCTTCGTTGTTTAAAACTTGGCTACCTGATATTGTGATAGTACTACTGTTTCCAGATACGTGTAATGCACCACCATTACCAGGGTTTGCAGTTCCAGCAGTTCCATTAACGTCGTTGCCTACCATACTAGCATTTGTAAAGTTTAAAGCGCCATCTATAATTTCAATTGCTCCACCAGCACGGTTTGCTGAGTTACCTTCCAGAACAGATTCATTAATTTTAACAGTTCCCGCAGTACTTAATAAACCACCGCCAGAACCTGATGTTCCAGTTGCAAGATTACTAGTAATGTTACTATTATTAAAAATGGTTAAAGTTCCACCATTGTTAAATATTCCGCCACCGCCATTATCTGCATCATTACCTTGTGCCTCATTATCCGTAATATTTACAGCTTCTAACAACATAGTACCGGCTCCATTCCAGATAGCACCACCTTCAGATGCAGCTATATTTCCTGATGCTATTATATTACTAATTGTACTATCTCCCGCACCAGTTATGTGAATACCTCCACCATTTCCTGGAGCAGAACCTGCGTTATTTCCACTAAACATTCCACCAGATATAGTAAGCATACTTCCAGCTACCGAATTTTCTTCAATACCACCACCAGCTCTCATCGCCATATTTGCCATAAAGTTTGAATCTGTAACAGATAATATACCTAAACTATTCAAAATTCCACCACCAGAACCTGCAGTTCCATTGGCTACGTTATTTGATAAAGTAGCGTTCAATACATTTAAAGTTCCAGCTTCATTATAAATAGCTCCACCACCTTGGTCTGGATCTACACCGCTTGCTGTATTACCATCTAAAGTTGTACCATCAACAGTCATAACACCGGCGTTGTTCCAAAGGCCTCCGCCTTCTGAGCTTGCAGTGTTATTAGTTACCATACCACCCGTAATTGTAGCATCACCAGCTCCTGTAATATGAAGACCACCACCATTTCCTGGGGCAGATGCTGTACTGTTTCCTGTTAAATTAGTATTTGTAAGGGTTAATAAACTACCAGCTGCTCCTCTTTCTTCAATCGCACCACCGGCACGCATAGATGAATTTGCAGTTAAAGTGGAAGTGTTTACAGCAAGTGCACCGTTATTATTTAAAATTCCACCACCAGAACCTGCAGTTCCGTTAGCCAAATTATTTGAAACTGTAGCATTCGATATAGTTAATGTACCGCCTTCATTATAAATAGCGCCCCCACCTTGGTCGGGATCATTACCGCTAGCCGTGTTTGCGTCTAGATTAGTTCCATCTATTGTCATTGTGCCACTTCCATTCCAAAGTCCACCGCCTTCAGCAGTTGCTGAGTTACCAGAAACTGTTCCACTTGTAATTGAAGCTAAACCTGGGCCAGTAATATGAAATCCACCGCCATTTCCTGGGGCGCTGCCTACAGTATTCTCGTTCAAGGTAACTGTGTTAAGCGTTACACTTCCTGCGGTTGTTGTAGCTGAATTATCTTCAATACCACCACCAGCTCGGTTTGCTGTATTATTTGTGATTGCAGAATTGCTAACAGTAACAGTTCCTCCATCTACATTTTGAATTCCACCACCAGAACCAGCGGTTCCTGAAGCCAAATTGTTCGAGATTGTTGATGAAGTGGTTACATTTAAAGTTCCACCATTATTGAAAATACCACCACCACCGTTGGTTAGGTCATTTCCTTTAGCATTGTTTGCATTTAAAGTAGAACCGGCAACCGTCATTGTACTACCAACTTGATTCCAAAGACCACCACCTTCGCTGAAAGCACGGTTATTTGAAATAGTAGCATTTGTAATATTGGTTATTACTACACCACTTATGTGTAAACCACCACCGTTTCCAGGAGCCGGAGTACCAGCTGTCCCATCAACGTCATTCGCTAATAATTGCGTTCCAGTCAAAGTTAATGTTCCTTGAATAACTTCAATTGCACCACCAGCGCGGTTTGCGCTATTGTTCATAATTGTAACATCAGCAATAGTAACAGTTCCACCCGTAGATAAAATTGCGCCACCTGAACCAGCAGTACCATTTGCCATGTTATTTGATATTGCTGTTGCAGATTGAACATCTAAAATACCACCATCATTGTATATAGCACCTCCACCATTATCGGCATTTGGTCCACTTGCAATGTTATTGGTTAAGGCAACTCCGGTAACAGTCATACTGCCACCGCCATTCCATAATCCACCACCTTCTGCGGCTGCTATGTTTGAATCTGCTGTGCCACCAGTAATTGTTGCGGTAGCTGTTCCTCCAACGTGAAGACCACCACCATTTCCGGGAGCTGCAACTGCTGGGGCAACACCTGCATTATTTGTATTTAAAGTTGTACCAGACATTATTAATGTACCTGCAGCGATTTCAATACCACCACCTGCTCGGTTTGCAATATTCGTTGAAATGTTTGCGCCAGTTACGGTAACATTACCACCAGTGCTTAAAATTCCACCTCCAGAACCTGCGGCTCCATTTGCTTTATTACTTGTAAGAACAGTTCCGTCCAAAACATTCATTGTTCCGCCATCATTGTATAATGCACCACCACCGTTGTCGGCATTTGGTCCACTTGCAATGTTATTGGTTAAGGTAACTCCGGTAACAGTCATACTACCGCCACCATTCCATAATCCGCCACCTTCGGCAGCTGCAATGTTTGCGTCGACAGTTCCACCCGAAATTGTTGCAGTTCCAGATCCAATATGTAAACCACCACCATTTCCTGGAGCAGCTACAGCTGGCGCTACACCTACGTTATTTGTACTTAAAGTAGTTCCCGACATTGTTAATGTACCCGCGGCAATTTCAATACCACCACCTGCGCGGTTTGCAACATTCGTTGAAATGTTTGCGCCATTTACGGTAACATCACCACCAGTACTTAAAATTCCACCTCCAGAACCAGCGGTTCCATTTGCTTTATTGCTTGTAAGAACTGTTCCTGCCAAAACATTCATTGTTCCGCCATCATTGTATAATGCACCGCCACCGTTGTCGGCATTTGGTCCACTCGCAATGTTATTGGTTAAGGTAACTCCGGTAACAGTCATACTGCCGCCACCATTCCATAATCCGCCACCTTCGGCAGCTGCAATGTTTGCGTCGACAGTTCCACCCGTAATTGTTGCAGTGCCCGTTCCAACATGGAGACCACCACCATTTCCGGGAGCTGCTACAGCTGGAGTAATACCTGCATTATTTGTATTCAATGTAGTGCCAGACATTGTTAATGTACCTGCCGCTATTTCAATACCACCTCCTGCGCGGTTTGCAATGTTAGTTGTAATAATTGCGTCTGTTATCGTTACTGCACCTCCGTTACTATGGATTCCTCCACCGGAGCCTGCTGTTCCAGATGCGATGTTATTAACAACGTTTGTACCTGCAGCAATATTTAGCGTTCCGCCGTTATTAAAAATACCTCCACCACCATTAATTGCAGCGTTACCAAATGCTGTATTTGTATCAATAAAAGAAGCACCAAATAATCCAGTAGAAATATTCATAGTTCCACCATTATTCCATAACCCGCCACCTTCGTTAGCCGCTTCATTAAGAAATGCCGTACCACTGTAGTTTACAGTTGCTGCATTTCCAGTAACGTGTAAGCCACCTCCATTACCTGGATTTGGTGTACCTCCGGTAGCAATACCGTTTACGTCGTTTACCAATAGGAATGTATCTATTAAGTCCGCTGTACCGTCAATAATTTCAATACCTCCACCTGCACGGTTTGCACCGTTGTCCAAAATAGTTGCAAAATTTATTATTAAAGATCCAGAAGTACTCAAAATAGCACCACCAGAACCTGAAGCGCCAGTAGCAATATTTTCATAAATATCTCCATTATTTATTGTAAGTGTTCCACCATCGTTGTAAAGACCACCACCGCCTTGTTCGGGATTGTCTCCTTTGGCTTCGTTATTATTTATTGTTCCATCACTAACGGTCATTAACCCAGTACCATTCCAAAGGCCACCGCCTTCAACAGCCGTATTATTAGTAATTGTGGCGTTGGTAAAAACAGTTTCTCCAATTCCTGATATATGATATCCTCCACCGTTTCCTGGTGCGGTTCCGCCTAAAGCAGTATTTCCATTTAAAGTAAGGTTATTAAATGTATATGTTTGACCTGTTGTTGAACCGAATACTTCGATACCACCACCAGCTCTATTTGATGTGTTGTTTGAAATTGATAAACCATCAACAGTTAAAATTCCTTGATTGGTTAAAATACCACCTCCTGAACCAGCGGTTCCAATTGCTGAGTTGTTTGCAACAGTTGAAGTACCCGTTACAACTAATGTTCCCATTTCATTGTAGATTCCACCACCACCTTGGCCAACCTCGGCTCCAGTTGCTTGGTTTGTTTCAACTGCTGAATTTGTAACTGTCATTGTTCCTGAACCATTCCAAAGACCACCGCCTTCAACACCAATGTTATTTGTTATAGTTGCATTTGTGAAGGTTGAATTACCAGCTCCTGAAATATGAAATCCACCACCGTTTCCTGGGGCGGCTCCACCTAGCGCAGTATTGCCATTTAGGGTCAAGTTATTAAAAGAATAATTTTCACCTGCGACTGAACCAAATATTTCGATACCACCACCAGCTCTATTTGATGTGTTATTAGCTATTGTTAAATCATTTACAGTAAGTGTACCTTGGTTTGTTAAAATACCACCTCCTGAACCAGCGGTTCCAATTGCTGAGTTGTTTGCAACAGTTGAAGTACCCGTTACAACTAATGTTCCCATTTCATTGTAGATTCCACCACCACCTTGGCCAACCTCGGCTCCGGTTGCTTGATTTGTTTCAACTGCTGAATTTGTAACTGTCATTGTTCCTGAACCATTCCAAAGACCACCGCCTTCAACACCAATGTTATTTGTTATAGTTGCATTTGTGAAGGTTGAATTACCAGCTCCTGTAATATGAAATCCACCACCATTTCCTGGGGCAGCCGTTCCAATTGAATTTCCATTTAAAGTAATATTGCTAAATGCATACGTCTGTCCTGCTTGTGAACGTACTTCAATACCACCACCAGCTCTGTTTGCTGTGTTCCCAGAAATAGTTATTCCATTTGCACTTAGTGTTCCTTCATTGGTAAGAATTCCACCACCTGAGCCTGCTGCACCGCTTGCGGTATTATTTGAAACCGTTGTAGTTCCTGTTAAAGAAACGGTTCCCATTTCGTTATAAATACCTCCACCACCTTGGTCTGCATCTGCTCCTGTTGCTTCATTTGTGTTAACTGTAGAATCTGTAACCATCATCGTTCCGCTACCGTTCCAAAGACCACCGCCTTCCACAGCTGTGTTATTTATTATGGTTGTATTTGTGAAAGTTGAATTACCAGCTCCTGTAATATGAAAGCCACCACCGTTTCCTGGGGCAGTTCCACCTAAAGCAGTGTTGTTGTCTAATGTTAGACCGTTAAAAGTATAGATCTGTCCTGCGAGTGAAACTACCTCAACTCCACCACCAGCTCTATTTGCTGTGTTGCCAGAAAAAGTTATTCCATCTATAGCAAGTGTTCCTTGATTTGTTAATATTCCACCACCTGAACCTGCGGCTCCGCTTGCGGTGTTATTCGATACAGTTGACGTCCCATTTACAACCAATGTTCCCATTTCATTATAAATACCTCCACCACCTTGGTCGGCTGAAGCTCCATTTGCAGTGTTTGATGAAATAATTGAATTTGTAACAGTCATAGTTCCGCTTCCATTCCAAAGACCACCACCTTCAACAGCAGTATTGTTCATTATTGTTGAACTTGTGAAAGTTGAATTACCAGCTCCTGAAATATGAAATCCGCCACCGTTTCCTGGAACAGCGCCACCAACAGCTGTATTTCCTGAAAGTGTAACATTGTTAAAAGAAAAAAGATTTCCAACTACTGAAACTACTTCAATACCACCGCCTGCTCTGTTTGCTGTGTTTGATGAAACAATGGTATTATCAATATTCAATGATCCCCCGTTCGAAAGAATTCCGCCACCAGATCCCGCAGCTCCATCTGCAATATTATTTACCACATTTGTACCAGCGGCAACATTTAATGTACCACCATTATTATAAATACCACCACCACCATTGGTTGCAGCGTTACCATGAGCAGTATTTGTATCTATAAAAGTGTCTGTAAATAGTCCGCCAAATGCAGGTACAGCAATATTCATTGTACCTTGGTTGTTCCAAAGAGCACCACCTTCATTAGCCGCAATATTTGCTAAAGCTATACCACTAAAGGATATTGTTGCACCATTACCTGTAACGTGCACACCACCACCATTTCCTGGGTTTGGAATGCCACCAGTTAAAGCACCATTAACATCATTACCGCTAAGGTTTATGTTAACAAGGTTAGCGACACCATCAATAATTTCGATACCACCACCTGCGCGATTTGCACCGTTACTTGTTATAAAAGCTCCAGATATTTCAACTGTTCCTGCTGTACTTAAAATTGCACCACCTGAACCTGAAGTTCCGTTTGCCAAGTTTCCGAAGATATCAGAAAAGCCTGAAAATAAATCTCCTGAAATTGTTAAATTTCCGCCCATATTATAAATTCCACCACCACCTTGGTCAGGATCATTTCCTGTTGCAATATTATTGCTGATAGTATTTGAGCCTACTAAAGTCATTGTTCCACTTCCATTCCAAAGAGCACCGCCTTCTACAGCAGTGTTGTTCGAAAATGTGGAATTACTAATGCTTGAATTTGCAGAACCCGTAATATGCAAAACACCGCCATTTCCTGGAGGTCCCAAAGCTGTATTACCTGTAGCTGTAACATTTGTTAAAATTACCTGCCCTGGTGAATTAACTTCAATTGCGCCACCTGCTCTATTTGTAGTATTGTTAGTAAAGGATGAATTTGTAACACTAAGTGTTCCGCTAATATCAATACCAACCGCTCCACCACTACTAGAAGCAACATTTGTTGCTGAATTGTTTGAAAAAGTTGAGCCTGTAATTGTCAAATTCCCATTTCGCACGCCCAATGCACCTGCACCATTCAAGCCATTTGAAGCGTTATTATTAAAAATGCAATTGGCAACTGTAACATTTGCAACATCTTCTACGCCAACAGCTCCACCGTCGCCAGTAGAGATTGAATTCTGAAAAGTTATATTTTGTAAAGTTAGCGAAGTAAAGCCAGTAGCCGCAAGCAACCTGTTAGTCCCATTTCCTGATCCGTCCAATACGGTAGTTGCCAAACCAGTAATTGTTAAATCATCAGTTATGATAATTAAACCAGATGTTATGTTGATTGTATGACCAGCGTCAAACGTTATTGTGTTTGGTCCGGCCGTCGTGTTGGCAAGGTTTACTGCACTTCGCAGTGAGCCTGTACCTGAGTCGTTGGCATTGGTAACAACAAATTGTCCAAAGGACAAGGTTGTCGTGAGCAATGCTGAAACTATGAATAATAAGTTTCGAGTAATAGTTTTTCTCATAAATTAAAATTTAGTTTAGTGTTAGTTAAATATTCCACTTAACATATATACGAGAAGGATTAAAATATAGTTTGTTAAGGTATTCCCAAAAATTTAAAATTTATGACAATACGCTCGTATTTGGGTTGAATTAACTTTAGAAAATCAGTTTTTAACTCAAATTAACAATGATTTGTTTATTAAAAATTTCAAATCTAATTTATTGTCGATGAAAATAAGTTGAAATAGCAAAACGCAGAATTAAATTTGAATCTCTGGAGATATTAAATTGAAGCTATAAAGAGTAAATTATATTAAATATCCAATGATTAATTTGAAGGTAAACTATAAATTTTCTAAATAAGCTTCAACATTTTTTGAGATACGTTGTTCAATTTTAGAAATTTCTGCTTTTTGAAAATTTTCACCGGTAATTTTTTCGTAGAGTTCAATATATCTATTAGAAACGGATTCAATGTAATCAGTATTCATTTCTGGAATTTGTTGCCCTTCTTTACCCTGAAATCCGTTTTCAATTAGCCATTGTCTAACAAATTCCTTAGACAATTGCTTTTGTGGTTCATTTGTATCTTGCCGTTGTTGATATCCTTCTTTGTAGAAATAACGCGAAGAATCTGGCGTATGTATTTCGTCTATCAATACAATTTTACCGTCTCTTGTTTTTCCGAATTCATATTTTGTATCAACTAATATAAGACCTCGTTTATTGGCTATTTCCGTTCCGCGGATGAATAATTTTCTGGTATACTCTTCCAATTGAAGATAATCCTTTTCAGTAACAATCTTTTGGTTCAATATTTCTTCCCTACTTATATCTTCGTCGTGCGAACCATTTTCAGCTTTTGTTGAAGGTGTAATAATAGGTTGCGGGAATTTGTCATTCACTTTTAAACCTTCAGGCATTGTAACTCCGCAAATTTCTCGTTTTCCAGCCTCATATTCTCTAGCGGCGTGACCGCTTAAATAACCTCTGATAACCATTTCAACCTTAAAAGGAGAGCACGCTTCACCAATTGCAACATTTGGATCTGGCGTTGCCGTTAACCAATTCGGCACCAAATCTTCCGTGTCGCGCATCATTTTTGTGGCAATCTGATTTAAAATCTGGCCTTTAAATGGAATTCCTTTTGGCATAACCACATCAAAAGCACTGAGTCTGTCTGTTGCAACCATTACGAGAATATTGTCATCCAATGTATAAACATCTCTAACCTTGCCGTGATAAACAGCTTTCTGATTTGAAAAATTGAAGTTGGTGTTGGTTAGGCTTTTGGACATTTGAGTTTTTTATTTTTTATTGATGCTATAGATTCTTTTGATACTCTTGTTTCTATTGATACTTTGAAACTAAATTATACCTTAATGTAAATTGCGGCAATATGTTGTATATTGAAGGAGTCAAACTGCAAACTGCGACTGCAACTGAAAACTTATTTTTTTAATCTACATTTTCAATACTTTTATACGCCGAGATAACTTCTTTAACAAGTCTATGTCGCAGTACATCTTTATCGTCAAGATAAACCATTCCTATTCCCTTAATATCTTTTAAAACCAATAAAGCTTCTTTTAATCCTGAAGTTACACGCCTTGGCAAATCTATTTGTCCGGGATCTCCTGTTATCATAAATTTTGCGTTTTTTCCCATTCTAGTTAAAAACATTTTCATTTGGGCATGTGTTGTATTTTGCCCTTCATCTAAAATTACAAACGCATTATCCAACGTTCTTCCACGCATAAATGCCAACGGTGCAATTTGAATAATTCCATGCTCAATATGAGACGCAAGCTTATCTGCCGGAATCATATCTCGCAGCGCATCATATAAAGGTTGCATATAAGGGTCTAACTTTTCCTTTAAATCTCCCGGTAAAAATCCAAGATTCTCACCTGCTTCAACTGCCGGTCTCGTTAATATAATCTTTTTAACCTGTTTCTCTTTTAAAGCTTTTACAGCAAGTGCCACACCTGTATAGGTTTTCCCAGTTCCGGCAGGACCAACGGCAAAAACCATATCGTTTTTTGACATTAATTCAACCAGTTTTCTTTGATTGGCGGTTTGCGCTTTTATAGGTTTGCCACTTACACCATGAACTAAAATTTCGTTGCTGCTTGGTGTTGTTTCATAATCGTCTTTGCTTCTACTTTCCAAAACTCTTTCAATGGTATTTTCATCAATCTTGTTGTATTTGGCAAAATGATCCAAAAGCATGGTTATGCGCCTGTCAAATTCCTCAAGCACATCATCATCTCCGTAAGCTTTAATCTTATTTCCGCGAGCTACGATTTTAAGTTTGGGAAAATATTTTTTTAGAAGGTCAATATTTGCATTTTGCTGCCCAAAGAAATCTCGTGGGCTAATTTCGGTAAGTTCGATGATGAGTTCGTTCAAAAGCGTGGGGTTTAAATATTTTATTTCAGATTGAAAATTGTTTTGCTACTAACAAAAGTAACCTATTTTTGTCGTACCATTTTTAATAAAATATCAACAATCTGGCAATGCCCATAATTACACTTACTACAGATTTTGGCGAAAAAGATCACTTTGTTGGGGCTGTAAAGGGCGCAATATATAGCGAATTGGAAACGAGTAGAATTGTTGATATCTCACATTTAATTTCGCCATTCCATTTAACAGAAGCTGCCTACATAGTTCAAAATGCCTATAAAAGTTTTCCTGCAAAAACTATTCATATAATTGGAATTGATTCCGAATTAAATCCTGAAAATAAACACATTGCAGTCCTTTTGGACGATCATTACTTTATATGTGCCGACAACGGAATCATTTCATTGTTAGCCTCTAACATTAAACCAGATAAAATTGTTGAAATAAATATTCACGACGCCGTTGAGAGTAATTTTCCTGTGCTCGATATATTCGTGAAAGTTGCCTGCCACATTGCGCGCGGCGGCACGTTGGAAGTTATCGGAAAAACGATAAGCCAGGTTAAAGAATTAACAGGACTTAAGCCGGTTATTAATAGCGAGAACAATCAAATAATCGGTAATATTATTTATATTGACAATTACGGAAATGTTATAACGAATATTACAAAAGGCCTTTTTAATGATATTGGAAAAGGAAGAACGTTTAAAATTAAAGCGCGAACAGCCACTTTTGAAGCTATTTATTCAAAATATAGTGAATCAATAAATTTTGATATTCCTCCCGAAAAACGGGAAGAAGATGGAAAGAAGTTAGCACTGTGGAATTCATCCAATTATTTGGAACTTGCCATTTATAAAAGCAATCCATCAACAATTGGTGGTGCCTCCAAATTATTTGGATTGGAATTTAGGGATACCGTAACCGTTAATTTTGATGCTTTGCATACGCTCGGCAACCGTTAATAATTAAATAACTTTATGTTTACACGAATTGTGAAAATGCATTTTAAAGTTGAAGAAATAGATTCGTTTTTGGATAATTTCGAAAAGGTAAAAAACAAGATTAGGAATTTTGAAGGTTGCCAATTTCTTGAACTTTACAGGGACAAGAAAACGCCTGAAATATTTTTCACTTACAGCCGTTGGAATGATACGGCAAATCTTGAAAACTATAGAAATAGCAAACTTTTTAAAGAAGTTTGGGCAGAAACGAAGCCTAAGTTTAGAGAAAGAGCGCAAGCTTGGAGCGTTGATACTTTAACATCTATTCTGTAATAATTTAGAATTAAGTAAAACTTGTGCGGTAAAATAAATGTGATAACTTTGTAATTACAAATAAGAATTTATGGAAACAGCAATTATTAAAATAGGAAATTCAAAAGGCTTACGCTTAAGCAAAACTATTTTGGAAAAATATAATATTAAAGATAGGATTGAATTGATATTAGAGAAAGGCCAAATTATTTTAAAACCAATTGATACCCCACGAAAAGGTTGGGAAAAAGCTTTTGAAAAAATGCATAAAAATAATGACGACAGATTGTTATTCGACGATGTTTTTGAAGATGAAAATTTTGAAGAATGGAATTAAATCAATATTGCATCGTGCTCGTTAATCTTAATCCAACAATTGGAAGTGAAATAAATAAAATACGCCCTTGCGTTATTATTTCGCCTAATGAAATGAACAGGCATTTAAATACGATTGTTGTTGCGCCAATGACGACAAATTTAAAAAAATATCCCTCGCGTGTCGCTGTTAAGCACAATAATAAAAAAGGTATGGTTACCATAGACCAAATAAGGACTATTGATAAGTTAAGAATTCTAAAAAAGTTTGATTTATTGACAAAAACCGAAATACAAAATTGTAAAGATGTAATTCGAGAATTGTATGTGGACTAAAATTTCGAATATATAACCTTTCATAACCACTTAAAAGCCAAAATAAAGATGTTCCCAATTATAAAAAGAGAAATAGCAGCCTTCTTTTCCAGCCCGATTGGGTATTTGGTTATTGCTATCTTTCTTATTATTAACGGACTTTTTCTTTGGGTTTTTGCTGGAAATTACAATATTCTCAATGCCGGTTTTGCAGACCTTGCTGCTTTTTTTGAACTAGCGCCGTGGGTTTTATTATTCTTAATTCCTGCGGTTACAATGCGTTCTTTTAGTGACGAAGTAAAAATGGGAACATTGGAATTGCTACTTACAAAACCAATTTCCCTTAAAAATATAGTTCTCGGAAAATATTTTGGCGCCGTACTACTTATTTTAATTGCCTTAATCCCAACCTTGCTTTACATTTTAACAATCAATAATCTCGGAAATTCCGCAGGTAATTTTGATTTGGGAAGTACAATTGGTTCGTACGTTGGACTATTATTTTTAATATTCGCTTACACTGCGATTGGCATTTTTTCCTCAACATTATCAAGCAATCAAATTGTGGCTTTTATAATCGCCGTTTTTATTTGCTTCCTTTTATATTATGGTTTTGATGCTATCGATTCCTTAAATTTATTTGGCAGCGATTCTTTTTCAGCTGCAATTTTAGGAATGAAATCTCATTTTGATAGCGTTGCGCGAGGCGTTTTGGATACGCGGGATATTATTTATTTTTGTAGCATAACAATTATGTTTTTGGCATTCACGGTTCTTAAACTTCGGAAAGACTGATGTTGAAGAAAACAAAACATATCAAATTTTTAGTCATTACAATCGCATTGGTAATCTTGGCTAACGTTATTAGCAGCTATTTTTACGAACGTTTTGATCTTACAAAAGATAGGCGATTTACACTTTCAAAAACGTCAAAAAATATTGTTGAAGCAATCGATTCTCCTTTAGTTATCGATGTTTTTTTAGAAGGAAGTTTTCCGCCGGAATTTAAAAGATTGCAGGCTGAAACAAAGCAGTTGCTAGAAGAATTTGCATCAGTAAATAAAAATGTAAAATTCGATTTTGTAAATCCGTTGGCGGAAGGAAATGCGGCAGAAGTGCAAAAAGAACTTCAAAAAAACGGACTTATTCCCGCACAAGTTTCCGTAGTTGAAAATGGAAAACAAAGTACCGAAGTTATTTTCCCGTGGGCACTCGCCTATTTCAACGGAAAAACCGTGAAAATTCCACTGCTTAAAAATCAATTGGGCAGCACTTCCGAAGAACGTGTAAATAATAGCATTCAAAATCTGGAATACGCCTTCGCAGATGGTTTCAACAAACTTGTATTTCCGAAGAAAAGAAAAGTAGCAGTTTTAAAAGGTAATGGCGAATTGGACGATCGTTACATTGCAGATTTCTTCAAAACGCTGAAAGATTATTATTTCATCGCACCTTTTACATTAGATTCTGCCGCTACAAAACCGCAGCAAACATTGAAACAACTGGAAGATTTTGATTTAATAGTTGCTGCAAAACCTACCGAAGCTTTTTCAGAAAATGAAAAATTGATTATCGATCAATATATAATGAACGGCGGCTCGTCGCTTTGGTTGATTGATGAAACACAACTTAAAACTGACAGCATTTCAACAAATACTTTTGCCTTTGGACTCGACTTAAATTTGAATGACCAATTCTTTAAATATGGCGTTCGGATAAATCCAGATTTGGTGAAAGATTTGTACAGCGCGCCGATAGTTGTTGCCAGCGGAGAGCAGCAGGAAACGCAGTACAGTAAGTATCCGTGGTTTTATTATCCGCTTACCGCCAGTGCAAATAATCATCCCATTGTTACAAATACCGAAGCTGTAAAATTTGATTATGCAAGCTCGTTGGACACGATACAAAATGATATAAAAAAAACCATTTTATTAAGCTCCTCGCCTATTTCAAAACGCGTTGGACTTCCTGCGGAAATCGATATTAAGACTGAAATTCCAAAAAATTTAAAAATTGTAAATGAAGGTCCACCACTGGGAGATTATGCTTCGGGAGAAATTCCGTTGGCAATTTTATTGGAAGGAAAATTTACTTCAGCATTTAATAATCGCGTAAAACCGTTTAAACTGAATGCTGAAATTAATGAAGGTAAGCCCGCAAAAATGATTGTAATTGGCGATGGTGATATTATTAAAAATCAGTTGGTCCGCAACAAACCATTGGAACTTGGTTTTGATAAATGGACCAATCAATACTACGGTAATAAGGAGTTTTTGTTGAATGCCGTAAACTATCTTTTAGACGACAGCGGACTTATAAACATACGCACCAAAAAAATTGCGGTGCCTTTTTTAGACACACAAAAAGTTGCCGAACAGCGCGGCAAGTGGCAACTACTTAATTTAGTGCTTCCATTAGTTTTACTTGGTATTTTTGGAGCGGTTTTTATGTGGTGGCGCAAGCGAAAGTATGTGCGCTAAATGTTAATAAGTTTGTTTTAGCAACCAATCCAATCGAATTATATTTGTATTTTAAGTGATATTCAAGCTATTTCTATCATTTCCGTTTTTATTCGAAATAAAGAAAATGTAGCATAACCCTAAAAAGATTCTCGCCTTCGCGGGAAAAAATTATGAAATTTATCGTATCAAGTTCATACCTCCTAAAACAACTCCAAACTTTGGGCGGCATTATAAACAATAACAATACACTTCCAATTCTTGACAATTTCCTTTTCAATTTAGATGGAAAAGCGTTGACAGTTTCTGCATCAGATTTGGAAACGACTATCTCAGCAAAACTGGAAGTTGAAAGTAATGAGCAAGGCAGCATTTGTATTCCGGCACGTTTGCTTTTGGATACGCTTAAAACGTTTCCGGAGCAACCCCTTACGTTTACCGCTCACGAAAATAGTACTGTTGAAATAAGCAGTAATCACGGTAAATACGCTTTAGCTTATGCCAACGGCGAGGAATTTCCGAGTGCTGTTGAATTGAAAGATCCGACTGCAACGATTATTCAAGGTGATATTTTGGCAACTGCAATAAGCAAAACAATTTTCGCTTCCGGAAACGATGATTTAAGACCTGTGATGAGTGGCGTTTTCTTTCAGTTTTCTACCGATAGATTGACTTTTGTTGCTACCGATGCGCACAAGTTGGTTAAATATACAAGAGAAGATGTAACCGCAACTGAAACTGCAGAATTTATTATGCCCAAGAAACCTTTAAATCTTTTAAAAGGAATTTTGGCTGGCAGCGAAGAAGATGTAACCATTGAATATAACGATAGCAACGCCAAGTTTTTATTTGAAAATGTAAGTATGATATGTCGTTTGATTGATGGTAAATATCCAAATTACGAAGCGGTTATTCCAAAAGAGAATCCGAATAAGTTAACTATTGAAAGAAACCAATTTTTGAACTCGGTTCGCCGTGTTTCTATTTTCAGTAATAAAACTACGCATCAAATACGTTTAAAAATTGCAGGTGCAGAACTAAATGTTTCTGCCGAAGATATAGACTACAGCAATAAAGCTGAGGAGCGTTTAACATGCGACTATCAAGGCGACGATATGCAAATAGGTTTTAACTCACGTTTCTTAACCGAAATGTTGAACAACTTAACAAGCTCTGAAGTTTCATTAGAAATGAGCTTACCAAACCGCGCAGGAATATTAACACCGGTTGATGGACTTGACGAAGGTGAAATTGTAACAATGTTGGTAATGCCTGTCATGTTGAATAACTAAGTTTTGAACAGTAACATATTGAATTGAAAAATCCCGCGAATTGCGGGATTTTTTGGTTATAAAAATTCTTTATAAGTTACTAAAATTAACAAATTTAATAAGATATTATTATACTATCCAACTCATTTATTTTTTTAAAATAGGATTCAAATCTTGTTTTCCAATAATAGCAATTATTATAAAGTATTCAAAAAAATCATCTATATATGAGTCAGCTTGGGCAATTCCAAACCTCCAAATTCCATATTGATGAATTCTAATTAATTCGCTCTTTGCATCGCTATTTAATTTGTATTTAGACATTTAGCATAGTTTTTGATTCAGCTAAAATCTGCTGTTTGGTAGCTGTAGTAAAACCACTTTTTTCAGCTTTTTCTAATTTCGCCTTTAACCAGTCTAATTCAACTTGTTGATTTCTTTCTTGGCGTATCAAATCTTTTACAAGCTCACTTTTACTTGAGTATTCGTTAGATT
Source organism: Aequorivita sp. (assembly GCA_965219125.1). GTDB lineage: Bacteria > Bacteroidota > Bacteroidia > Flavobacteriales > Flavobacteriaceae > JBBSOK01. The sequence continues at coordinate 239,890 of CBDCMO010000002.1, read as the reverse complement.
CTACTTGAGTTTTTAGCCATTCATCATTTGGCTCTGTAAATGAAATACTTTGTCTAGCCATAATTTTCAGTTTGGTGCAAATTTACATCAAGATGTATCAATTCAAATTTTAAAAAATTTATATTCCATTATTTGGCGACTAAAAATCTTTTAACTGCAAATAAAAGCAACTTTTATATTCAAGAAATAATTCGTATACTATCTGTCTCTTTAATAAAAAATATCAAAAAATGGCTAATAAAACATAAAATACAATTGATGAAAATGTTGAGAAATATGTAAAAAATTCTCTTCGGCTATTAACATCAAAACTATAAATTAATTACTTTCAAAGTCTGAATTCAAATTAATAAACAATGCATTTAGAAGCGCTAGATTGGGCACTCATCATTTTTTTTCTCATTGTCTTCTTGGTAATCGGAATTGTAGTTTCCAAAAAATCCGGGAAAAATACGCAAGAGTTTTTTCTTTCCGGCAGGAATATGCCTTGGTGGCTTTTGGGAATTTCTATGGTGGCAACAACCTTTGCTGCAGATACGCCGGGCTTGGTAACAGAATTGGTTAGGCAAAACGGCGTTTCGGGAAACTGGGTTTGGTGGGCATTTTTATTAACGGGAATGTTAACAGTATTTTTTTACGCAAAACTTTGGCGACGTTCCGGAATCAATACAGATTTAGAATTTTATGAACTTAGATATTCGGGCAAAGCGGCAGGTTTTTTACGAGGATTTCGCGCCATTTATTTGGGTGTAATTTTCAACGTAATTACAATGGCTGGCGTTTGTTTGGCAGGAGCAAAAATTGCCAATATCTTATTAGGCGTTTCGCAGGAAGAAGCACTACTCTACTCTTCAATTATTGTTGTAATCTATTCCTCACTCGGTGGCTTAAAAGGCGTTTTGATAACCGACTTAGTTCAATTTATTATTGCGATGACCGGTTCAATTTGGGCGACGGTTTATATTTTGAATATTCCAGAAATTGGTGGACTTTCACAGTTATTGACTCATCCAAATGTTGCTGGAAAACTTAACATTCTGCCAGATTTTAGCAATACCGAAATGTTGATAACCTTATTCATCATTCCATTCGCAGTACAATGGTGGAGCACTTGGTATCCGGGCGCAGAACCTGGCGGCGGCGGTTACATTGCCCAACGAATGTTAGCAGCAAAAGATGAAAAAAATGCAACTTGGGCAACCTTACTTTTTAATTTTGCGCATTACGCAATAAGACCTTGGCCGTGGATTTTGGTCGGTTTGGCATCTTTGGTAATTTTCCCAAATCTTGATAGTATCGCAACAACTTTCCCAAATCTAGATCCTGCAATGCGTGGCGATGACGTTGCCTACGCAGCAATGATGACCTATTTGCCGGCAGGATTAATCGGGTTGGTAATGCTTTCACTAATTGCCGCATTTATGAGTACTATTTCTACACAGTTAAACTGGGGAAGTTCCTATATAGTAAACGATTTTTATGGAAGGTTTATTAATAAAACAGCTTCCGAAAAGCAGAAAGTATTGGTTGGCCGTATTTCAACGGTGTTGTTAATGCTTTGCGCTGCTTTATTTTCTTTCTATTTAAAATCGGCGAAAGATGTTTTTGATTTATTACTTCAAATTGGCGCAGGTACAGGTTTGTTATTTATTCTGCGTTGGTTTTGGCGAAAAATAAATCCGTACAGCGAGATTGCGGCAATGGTTATATCTTTTGTTATTGCCATATTTTTCTTTATAAACGGTAAACTTGAAAATCCATTATTCGAAATTGCCGGATATTGGCAACTTATAATTGGCGTTGTAATTACAACTATTGGCTGGATTTTGGTAACCCTACTTTCCGACAGCACCGACAAGGAAACTATAGAAAAATTTGAAAACCTTATATTTAGGGACGAAGGAAAATTTCATAATATGGGTTATAAAGTCGTAGCCTTTTTCTTGGGCGTGATTGGTACTTATAGTTTTTTATTTAGTACGGGTTATTTTATTTACGGAAAACAGGTGACTGCATTTGTACTTGCAGCCGTTGCAATTGTATGTAGTGGAAGTTTAATTTGGGTTTGGAAGAAGATTAGGTAGTGTAATTTTCAAGGTTTGTTGTATAATTAGTTGCGAGGTTAGGAACCAATTTAGTAAACAAGTAATTGCTAGAGAAAATTCCGGAGGTATTTTCCAGATAAACACAATCCAAAGCAATTAATTATACAATGTATTGTATGCAGTTTTTAATATTTATGAAAATTAATTAAGTTTTCCTTTTTGTAATTAGCGGATTTTTATCACTTTATAAGATTTCTAGGACATCATTTTGAGTAATTATAAAAAGTGTTTTAGATTTCCTTCGTGATGAGATATCAAAGGTTCAGAATCAATTAGATTTTCAAGCCAATCAGAATTTTCAACTATCCAGGAATTACCTAATCCAGTCCATTTTTTTTGGTCTATAATTCCCCAAAGATTAAGCCTATACTGTTCAAAAATATTTCGATAGGCAGGATGATTAACATAAGCGACTTCAAATAAATTTTTTTCATTGTCAGAAAGTGTAATGATTAGATTTGAAGTATTGTCGATATAAAGATTCCATAAACAACCATTCAGTTTCCGAAAAATCCGTTAACCATTTTTTAGGTTTCCAATTTTTATAATCCATATTAGTCATTCATCAATTGCATAAAACGGGTATATATACGAAACCAACCTACTGATTCCCCAAAATAATAGGCAAACCACTATCGCCACTTCCAATTACAATTACTTTGCTGTTTGGCGATTCTGCCAATTTCATGGTGGCATCTATTCCTTTATCTTGAAGGATTTTATCGGTAAGAGAGGCGCTTAAAATTCGGTTGGACTCTGCTTTTCCCTGCGCCTCGATTATTACCTTTTCGGCTTCTTTGCTGGCGGTTACCAATCTAAATTCATATTCCAACGATTCCTGTTCTTGTTTTAGTTTACGCTCAATCGCTTCTCTAATCGTCATTGGCAACGTAACATCTCTTACCAACACTTCGTTTAATTGTACATATTGTTTATCAAGAATTTTTTTGGTTTCTTCATAAATTTCATCTTGAATTGCATCACGCTTGCTTGAGTACAATTGCTCTGGCGTGTAGCGGCCAACCACACTTCGTGCAGCACTAAAAATCGCTGGTTTTATAACCCTTTCAAGATAATTTTCGCCAAGTGTTTGGTGCAAATTTCCCAAATCTTTATAAACCGGCTCATACCAAGCTGAGGCGTCAATGGTAATTTCAAGCCCGTTTGAAGATAGCACTTTCATTTTTTCAAAAAGTTCTTGTTGTCTTACTTCATAAATGAAGACAGTATTCCAAGGCGCAATAATGTGAAATCCTTCACTTAAAGGTGGCTCGTCAGTTACAACTCCACTTGATAGTTTATAAAGCACCCCGGCTTCACCGGAACCAATAGTCACTATAGACTTTGCCAAAACTATAATTAATAATATTATTCCAATAATTAAGGGTATTCCAATTTTAGGTAATTTTTCCATCAATGTGTTTTATTTAAATTAAACCGTTATACTTTCTGATAAACCATTCCGCCGAAAGTGCGAGAACGATGATTGTGAGAAGATATTTCCAATCCACTAAAGGTACGGTTTTTACTTCGTTTTTTTGAATAGATTTGAATGTTTCGTCCGCCAATAGGTCTTTTATAAGGATATCTGTTTGATTTACAAAATATGCTTTGGCATTTGTATTGCTCGCCAAACGTTGCAATTTTGAAACATTCGCATTTAAAAATTGCTGTTCAACATTATAATCCAAGATTGTAAAACTGCCACTTCTTGAAATTTCTTCCCCTTTCACGGAAACAGTAAATGAATATTCGCCAGCCGCCAAGGTGTTTAAATCTACTTCGTAATAATTATTTTTAAGCAACATCGGAAAAACCGTTTTGGCTTCAGTCTCTTTATTTGAAACATTAATTTCCAAAGATGCATTCGGATTAAATGCAAAATTTTCATCAAAATATTGTGCTGAAACTTTTATATCCAAATTATTGTAGTAAAAGGTTTCATTGCTCACTTCTAACCTACTCCGGCGTTTATTTGAAGCTAAATATTGAATAATCTGTCCAAAAAAATCATCAAATTGTTTATAATCGTTGCTATTTATAAACGATTGGGCGCGCCATTTCCAAATACCTTCGCCATCCCAAATTGCGTGTCGCGTTCCATTAATTTCGGCAGTTGCAATTAATGCATCACCAGAAGCTATACTATTTATGGTTTGCTTCAACAGAATTTCGTGCGGCACGGTAACTTGTAAACTTCCGAAGAATGTTTTAAGCGGTCTAAAATCTGCAAATCCAATATCTTCAACCGCAAAAGGACCAAAATTCGAATTCAACTCGCCCTGCACTTCATCTGTTTGCGTATTTTCTTCTTTGTTGAATATTTTCTGTGCTTTGTTCAGAAAATTCCAATCTGTATTTAATCCCGAAATTACCAGCGTATTTTTATTCAAAGTTGAAATTTCGGCATATAATTTCTGAAAACTACTGTCGGGTTGATAGAGGATAATTAGTTGAAAATCATTCAAAACAGCTTCAGCTTCCGATGGTTTTTTGATGCTGATTGATCGTTGTTCATTGCTGGAAACCGCCTTTTTTATCGCGCCCAAATCTGGATGCTCGATATTGCTGACCAACAGTATATTGGTTGCTTGATCTATAACTTCAACCGCAAACTGCTTGTTATTATTTACTTTATTTTTTTCATCCGAAAGTGGAACAATTTGCGCCGTATATTTTTGAAGACCAACTGAATTTGCAGTAAGCAAAACACCAATAGTTTTAGAATTATTCGTAGGACTAAAAGTCACATTTTCTTTATGCAGAACGGCATTGCCTTGTGTAATTTGATATTGGGAAGTTACGTTTTCATTTCCGCTATAAGTTATAATAACCTCAACCGGAAATTGATTTTTTAAAAATGCGTATCTGTTTGAATTTACCTGTTCAATTTTAAGGTCTGTGTATTCAATACTATCGCCCAAAATAATGGGGAAGACTTTATTTTTAAGGCTTGAAGCGGAAAATTCATAATCATTTCCAACAGTTTGGTTTCCGTCACTTAATAGAATTATTGGCGCTATTTCATTTTCTGTAACTTCATTAACAGTTGATAATGCCTTAGATATATTAGTGTTTTTTTCTGAAAATGAAATCAAATCGTTTTGATTTATATCGCTTCCAAATGAAAAATAAGAAATGTCAAATTTCTTTGAAAGCGAACTATTTTCTTTGAATTGTTTAAGACTATAATTAACACTTTCAGTTTGGTTAAGTTCTTTAATAGAAGATGAATTGTCCATTAATACCGAAAGTTTTGGTTTAATTGTGGTGTAGGAATTTTTAGTAAACTTCGGATTTATTAAAAGCAGCAAAATAGAAAATAAAGAAATAAACCGAAGCGTTCCAAAAAGCCAGTTTAATTTCGAAGAATATTTGCTTTTGTAACCATACATAAAAAGAGCCAAAGCAAAAGCAATGATTGCTGCGATAATTATATAGAGGATTGTTTCAGCGTACATTAAATGTTTTTAATTTCGAGGTTATGGTTTAAGAAAGTCGATGCAGTTTAAAAGTTCAGTTACCTGCAAAAAAATGGACTTTCAAAAATTTGTTAAAGTAATTTTCTGAACGAAAATTCAGAAATAAAGGCTAGTGAGTGATTTTTAAAATTTGACTTTCGTCAAATTTTAAAAATTGTACCGAACCACCGACCAAAACTGTACACTGCCACTGTAAAATGCGACTTTTTTTTACGTCAACATCCCGCCGTCAACCTGCAATACTTGTCCTGTTATGTAAGCTGAAAGTTCACTGCCTAAAAATACGCAGGCATTTGCAATATCTTCCGGCGAGCCTCCTCTTTTCAGCGGAATGCCATCTCGCCACATTTGTACGGTTGCTGCATCTAACTTGCCTGTCATTTCAGTTTCAATAAAACCGGGCGCAATAACATTACAGCGAATATTTCGAGAACCAAGCTCGAGCGCAACCGATTTTGAAAAACCAATAATCCCAGCTTTTGATGCTGCATAATTTGTTTGTCCTGCATTACCCTTTAATCCAACTACCGAACTCATATTAATTATAGAACCTTTCCGTTGCTTCAACATCGTTTTTTGAACGGCTTTAGTCATATTAAAAACAGATTTCAAATTAACTTCAATAACCGTATCAAAATCTGCTTCGCTCATTCGCATTAGTAAGTTATCCTTTGTAATTCCTGCATTGTTTACCAAAATGTCAATGCTTTCAAAATCTGACAGAACTTGTGTTGCCAAGATTTCAGATTCAGAAAAACTGGCGGCGTCGCTTTTATAAGCTTTTACTTTTGCACCACTTTTAGATAAATCTTGGGCCAGTTCATCTGCCGATGCAGACGAGCTGCTGTATGTAAATGCTACGTTTGCGCCGTGATTTACAAAAGCTTCAACAATACCTTTACCAATTCCGCGGCTTCCACCTGTAATTATTGCTGTTTTTCCTTCTAATAATTTCATAATAGGTTAGTTTAGTATGTTTTCAAATATAGCAAAATGGCCTCGTAACGCCATAAAAAAAGCCCTGCTAAATAAACAGGGCTTTCAATTTAGTATTTAGGGATTATCCCATAACTTCTTTTACTTTTTTTCCAATTTCAGCTGGAGATTCAACAACGTGAATACCGCACTCTCTCAAAATTTGTTTTTTTGCTTGTGCAGTGTCATCACTACCACCAACAATTGCACCTGCGTGACCCATTGTTCTTCCTGCTGGAGCAGTTTCGCCAGCTATAAAACCTACAACCGGTTTTTTGCTGCCACTTGCTTTATACCAACGCGCAGCTTCAGCTTCTAATTGACCTCCAATTTCGCCAATCATAACTACAGCTTCAGTTTCCGGATCGTTTATTAACATTTCAACCGCTTCCTTTGTTGTTGTTCCAATAATTGGATCTCCCCCTATTCCGATTGCTGTAGTTATTCCCAAACCTTGTTTTACAACTTGATCTGCAGCTTCATACGTAAGCGTTCCCGATTTTGAAACAATTCCAACTTTTCCTTTTTTAAATACAAAACCTGGCATAATACCAACTTTAGCTTCGCCTGGCGTAATAACGCCCGGACAATTTGGGCCAACCAATCTGCAATCTTTATTTTTTATGTAAGCAGCTACTTTTATCATATCTGCTGTTGGAATACCTTCGGTAATAGTAATAATAACTTTAATGCCCGCATCTGCCGCTTCCATAATTGCATCTGCCGCAAAAGCTGGTGGAACAAAAATAATACTGGTATCTGCGCCAGTTTCTTTTACAGCATCTTCAACCGTATTAAAAACTTGTTTGTCCAAATGCGTTTGTCCACCTTTATTTGGTGTTACACCACCAACAACATTTGTACCGTATTCAATCATTTGTTCTGCGTGAAAAGTACCTTCACTACCTGTAAAACCTTGAACTATTATTTTGGAATTTTTGTTTACTAAAACGCTCATTATTTATTTTTTCTGTTATTTATTTCTATTTGAAAGTTTTTCATCACATAAAATTATAAATACAATTTTATGAAGTGTGCAAAGATATTAAATTAAGAATAGATTATACCTTAACTCTATGGTAGCTTTCGTTTGTATCATCATTATCGTTAACAGGTTGACTTACCTGATATCCGCGATAAATTTTACCGTCTTTTACCTCCCAAATTGCAATAAAATGTGCGATGCCTAATTCTTCATCAGGATTTTCCATTGTTCTAATGTAATATTTGTAACGTATTGTTACGTGCGGGCCGTCGGCAAGAATATGGCTTACTTCTATTCTCAAATCTTCATATGAGCGTCTAATTTCAGCAAAGAAATTTTGCAGATCGTCAAAATTAAGAATGCTTAATCCGTTAGCACTATTCCAGATTAGTGTAATTTCTGGATGGAAAAATTTTTCTAAAACACCGTCGTCCTTTAAAATGTTACTCCTATAAAATTCCCGAACTAATTCTTTTGATTCGTTGCTCATGATAATTTATCAATTTTTGCTATAAGTTCTGGAATTTGACGGATAGCCGCCAATTCCTTGTATTTTTTTCTAAAATCGTCAGCTGGAGTGCCAAAATAACTTTTATGACCTTCCAACGATTTGCTAACGCCGCTTTGTGCAGAAATTACTGCTTTTTCGCCAATTGTTATTCCGCTAGTTATACCAACTTGACCCCATATTGTTACAAAATCTTTAATAATCACGCAACCAGCGATACCAGTTTGTGAGGCAATTAAACACCTTTTACCAATTACTGTATCGTGCCCAACTTGAACTTGATTATCCAGTTTTGAACCTGCGCCTATTGTTGTTGAAGCCGTAACTCCTTTATCAATTGTGCAAAGTGCTCCCAAATCTACATCATCTTCAATTACAACGTTGCCGCCGCTAATTAATTTATCAAACTTTTCTGGTCTATTTTTATAATAAAAAGCATCTCCACCTAAAATACAACCTGCGTGAATATTCACATTATTACCAATAATAGTATTATCGTAAATACAAACATTACTATGAATTAAACAGTTATTACCAATTTTTACATTGTTGCCAACAAAAACATTTGGTTGAATAATTGTATTTTTTCCAATTACTGCGGAAGAAGAAATAGCAACATTTGAAGCTTGAAAAGGTCTAAAATGCTGCGTAAGTTTATTGAAATCCCTAAAAGGATCTTCTGAAAGTAAAAGTGCTTTCCCTTCAGGACAATCTACTTTTTTATTTATAAGAATTATGGTTGCAGCAGATTGAAGGGCCTTATCATAATATTTTGGATGGTCTACAAAAACAATATCGCCAGGTTCGACAACGTGAATTTCATTCATACCCAAAACTGCCATATTTTCGTCACCAATATATTCGCAACCTAATATAGAAGCGATATCTTTTAATAAATGGGAAGTTGGAAATTTCAATTTTGTGTGTTAGCTTTAAGAATCTAAAAATAGAAACCTTTGAAGATAATGTATGTTAAAGAAACCCTATTCTTTCATACGTTCCTGATACTGTCCTTTTTCAGTATCAATTCTAATTTTATCGCCTTCGTTAATAAATAATGGAACATTAACTTCTGCCCCAGTTTCTACAATTGCTGGTTTTGTGGCATTTGTAGCTGTATTTCCTTTTACCCCAGGTTCAGTAGAAGTTACTTGCAAAACAACGTGTGCGGGCATTTCAACAGAAAGTGGTACATTGTCTTCCGTGTTAATAATTACGGTCACAATTTCGCCTTCTTTCATAAGTTCAGGTACATCAAGCGCATCTTTTAGCAATCTAATTTGCGAATAATCTTCCGTATTCATAAAATGGTAGAATTCACCTTCGTTATATAAAAATTGAAATTTGTGTGTTTCCACACGAACATCATCAATTTTATGTCCGGCTGAAAATGTATTATCTATAACTTTTCCGGAAGTCACGCTTCGCAATTTAGTTCTTACAAAGGCTGGACCTTTACCTGGTTTTACGTGTAAAAATTCAATTATTTTGAAGATATCGTTGTTGTAACGAATGCATAATCCTTTTCTAATATCTGATGATGTTGCCATATTCATTTCCCACATAGGCGGGAATTTTTTTATTAATTATTACTTATTTTTTTCGAAACTCTAAACTTCTAATTTTTTTAACCTACTAAACTCGTAAAAACTAAGATAAAAGAATGATAAACGCAGCCATTAATTCGAATTGAAATACCCCTTCATAATGCCCCGTTTGGAATTTTTGATAAACTGAAGAATTTCATCACGTTCGGGAGTTGCTTCAACTTCAGCTTCAATAATTTCTGAGGCTTGCGTATTGTTGAAATTCTTTTGATACAAGATGCGATAAATATTTTGAATGGCAGAAATTTTTGTGCTGTCAAAACCTCTTCTTCTAAGACCAATGCTATTAATACCTACATAACTTAAAGGTTCTCTCGCAGCTTTTACATACGGTGGGACATCTTTTCTAACTAGTGAACCGCCTGTTACAAAAGCGTGATTGCCTATCATACAAAATTGATGTACGGCAGTCATTCCTGCTAAGATCACATAATCCCCAACGGTACAATGTCCCGCAAGTGTACTGTTGTTACTAAAAATACAGTGATTGCCAACAAAGCAATCATGCGCAATGTGGCAATATGCCATAATTAAACAATTGTGACCAATGACGGTTTTACCTCTATCAACAGTACCACGATTTACCGTTACGTATTCTCTAATTGTTGTGTTGTCGCCAATTTCTGCGGTGGTATCCTCATCCCGAAATTTAAGATCTTGCGGAATTGCGGAAATTACAGCACCCGGAAAAATATTACAATTTTTACCAATTCTAGCACCTTCCATTATAGTTACATTTGAACCTATCCAAGTTCCTTCACCAATAATTACGTTATTGTGAATAGTTGTAAATGGCTCTATAACAACATTTTTGGCAATTTTTGCGCCGGGATGGACGTATGCAAGCGGTTGATTCATTCTTTGAATTTATTTAAATTTCTAGGCAAAATGTATTTACACAGTTAGAATTTTTTGACTTATGCAAAAATCTAAAATTCGAGGTTAAATTAAACATTTTTAGTTTTAACAATCTGTGCCATGAGTTCTGCTTCGGTTACCAACTTGTCGTTGGCGTACGCGTTGCCCTTCATATGAACAATACCTCTGCGTATTGGTGTAATTAATTCTAATTTGAAAACTAACGTATCTCCCGGATTTACTTGTTGCTTAAATTTCACATTATTTATCTTCATGAAAAATGTAAGATAATTTTCGGGATCCGGAACGGTGCTTAATGCTAAAATTCCGCCAGTCTGCGCCATTGCTTCAACAATTAAAACGCCGGGCATAACGGGTTGTCCGGGAAAGTGCCCAACAAAAAACGGCTCGTTCATGGTAACATTTTTCAATCCAACAACGTGCGTGCTAGAGAGTTCCATTATTTTATCGACCATTAAAAATGGTGGACGGTGCGGCAACATTGCCATAATTGCATTTACATCTTTTACAGGCGTAGCGTGATAATCGAATTTTGGAATTGCATTTCTACTTTCCATTTTTATATGTTTCGATAGCTTTTTAGCGAACTCTGTATTTACGTGATGCCCTGGTTTATTAGCAATAATTTTACCCCTAATTCTTGTGCCAATTAAAGCTAAATCTCCAATAACATCTAATAATTTGTGTCTTGCTGCTTCGTTTGCATGATGTAACGTTAAGTTATCTAAAATACCGTTTGGCTTTACTGAAATGGTGTCTTTTCCAAACGCTTTGCGCAGTTTTTCCATTGTTTCAGCAGACAGTTCTTTGTCCACATAAACAATAGCGTTGTTTAAATCGCCACCTTTTATTAAACCGTTATCAAGCAACATTTCAATTTCGTGCAAAAAACTAAAGGTTCTGCTATCGGAAATTTCACTCTTAAAGTCTGAAATATGTGTAAGTGAAGCATTTTGAGTGCCGAGAACTTTAGTGCCAAAGTCCACCATAGTTGTAACTTGATATTCATCTGCCGGCATTACTAAAATTTCGCTGCCAGTTGATTCATCCAAATATGAAATAACTTCTTTAACAACATATTCATTTCTTTTAGCTTTTTGCTCAACAATACCAGCTTTTTCAATTGCTTGGACAAAATATTTTGAGGAACCGTCCATAATAGGTGGTTCGCTTGCATTTAATTCTATTATACAATTATCAACTTCAAGACCAACTAACGCTGCAAGTACATGTTCCGAAGTTTGAATCTTTACACCAAGTTTTTCTAAGTTAGTCCCTCGCTGCGTATTAACTACATATTTAGCATCTGCCTCAATTACTGGTTGACCTTCTAAATCAATACGAATAAAAGTATAGCCGTGATTTTCCGGAGCTGGCTTAAAAGTTAAATCTACCTGCATACCAGTATGCAAACCTACGCCTGTTAAAGTAATTTCTTTGGCAATGGTTCTTTGTTTAGCCATTGTTTCACTCATTATTTAGTGTTTTTTCAAAAGTATTTATTTGATTTACTATTTTGGGTAAATTTTTAAAATGTACGTAACTCTTATTAAAATCGCCATAATTAAGTGCTGGCGTACCTTGTAGCGTTTCATTGTCCTTTACGTTTCTACCAATTCCGCTTTGGGCTTGAATTCTTACATTATCACCTATAATTATGTGGCCTGCAATACCAACCTGCCCACCAATCATACAATTTTTACCAATTTTAGTTGAACCGGCAATACCTGTTTGAGCAGCAATTACGGTATTTTCACCTATTGTTACATTGTGAGCAATTTGTATTTGATTGTCTAATTTGACTCCTCTTTTTATGAGTGTAGAGCCCAAAGTTGCGCGATCTATCGTTGTAGCGGCACCTACATCTACATTATCTTCAATAATTACATTTCCAATTTGGGGCACTGCAGCATATTCGCCATTTTCATTTGGTGAAAAGCCAAAACCATCAGCTCCTATAATAACACCACTGTGAATTACACAATTATTTCCAATTATCGTTTCTGAATATATTTTAGCTCCGGCAAAAATTTTCACATTATTTGCAATCTTAACATTATCACCAATATATGTTCCTGAATAAATTTTAACATTATCACCAATAGTAACATTATCGCCTATATATGAAAACGCTCCTATGTAAATATTTTCACCATATTTGGCACTTTCAGAAATAAAAACAGGGCTTTCAACGCCCATTTTATTCATTTTTACTTGGTTATAATAATTTAATAATTTCGAAAAAGCCTTGTAAGCATCTTCAACGCGAATAAGGGTTGTATCCAATTTATTCTCTGATGCAAAGTTTTTATCTACAATTGTTATTGAAGCTTTTGTAGTGTAAATATATTGAGTGTATTTAGGGTTGGCAAGAAAAGTTAATGAACCAGCTTTACCTTCTTCAATTTTTGCTAGCGTTGATACTTCTATATCAGGATTACCGTCTACCGTACCTTCCAAAATTCCTGCTATTTGTTCTGCCGTAAATTTCATGTAAGGTTTTTAACGTGTTGTTTTTTAATTAATTACAAAATATATTTTGCTGAATAGTAGTTGTTGTTTTAATAACTTTAAAAAAAAATCTTACTGCAAAAATAGAAAAAAACTTAAGAGCGATTAGCTATCAAGTTCGTTTTTTGGATAACAGAGGTAATTCTTGGTTACAGTTTGTGAAAGTGCCTCAATATTTAATTGGTCCGAAGCCTTGGCAACATCTACTAAAGTGCCGTTTGTTTTAAGTAGATTTATGGCGTCTTTCTCCATATTATAAGCTCTGTTGCTAATTTCGCCGCTAAATACAAAATAGTCGGTTTCTTCTTTTGAAACCTCGAATTTCTTCATCACCTCTTTCTTTTTCTTATTTATTTTTTCAGCAGAAAAAGTCTGTTTTCGTAATTTTATTTTTAAAAGATTTCTATTTAATAGCATTGTTGAAAGTTTTCTCAATACAAAATCATCATTTGTTGCCCAAGCTTTAATTGCCGACATTACATCATAATCATCTAATTTCGAAAATGTTTCAAGTACTTGATCGTTAAAATTTTTTCCGTTTATTTTATTCCGAAGAAAAAACGACAGGTTTTCACTTGCAACTAGTTGAAAACCGTTGTCACTTAGTTGCTTTGCTCTTTTCAATATTTTAAGTAACAATTGTTCTGCAACAATTCCGGTTTTATGAAGATAGACTTGCCAATACATTAACCGGCGTGCGACAATAAATTTTTCGACTGAATATATTCCCTTTTCTTCAACAACAAGTTTATCGTTTTTTACATTTAACATCGCGATAAGCCTTTCAGCATTTATGGCACCTTCAGAAACACCGCTGTAAAAACTATCACGCTTTAAATAATCAAGCCTGTCCATATCCAACTGGCCAGAAATAAGTTGGTGCAAAAATTTTCTATCATATTCGTCTTTAAAAATTGAAATAGCCAACGTCAATTTTTGATTGAAGTGCTCATTTAATTTTTGCATAAAAAGTAACGAGATTTCCTCGTGACCAACGTTGGCAACGATGCTGTTTTCCATTGCGTGTGAAAAAGGTCCGTGACCAATATCGTGCAATAAAATGGCAATGTATAAAGCTTCTTCCTCTGCCTCAGAAATTTTTACGCCCTTAAATTTTAATGTTTGTGCCGCTTTCTGCATTAAAAATAAGGCGCCCAAAGCGTGATGAAATCTCGTGTGGTGTGCGCCAGGATATACAAGATAACTCATTCCCATTTGAGAAATACGTCTTAATCTTTGAAAATAGGGATGTTCAATAAGTTGAAACAGTAAAGGAGTTGGAATTGTTATAAATCCATAAATTGGATCATTAACTATTTTAAGCTGATTTTGAACCTTCAAACTTTAACTTTTATTTATTAGGTGTTCGTAAAATTTACACGTTATCAAGAGTAGCTTTGTCCGAAACAACAGCACTTAATCAATATAAATTCCAACAAACAAATATAATAATATGAGCGACATAAAAGTACTTTGGGTAGATGATGAAATAGATTTACTAAAACCCCACATTATATTTCTTGAAAATAAAAATTACAAGGTTACAACTGCCCAAAGCGGGACAGAGGCTTTAGAGGAAATAAAAAATACCAATTTCGATATTGTTTTTTTAGATGAAAATATGCCTGGTTTGAGCGGCTTGGAAACACTTGCCGAAATTAAAGAATTACAGGCAAGTATTCCCGTAGTTATGATTACAAAAAGTGAGGAGGAATATATAATGGAAGAGGCTATTGGCTCTAAGATTGCAGATTATTTAATTAAGCCTGTAAACCCAAATCAGATACTTTTAAGTCTGAAGAAAAATCTAGACCATAGTCGTCTTATTTCTGAAAAAACTACCTCCAACTATCAACAGGAGTTCAGAAAGATTGCGATGGATTTATCGATGGTGAATAGTTTTGAAGAGTGGTCTGACCTTTATCAAAAACTTATTTATTGGGAAATGGAGCTGGAGAATATTGAGGACAGTGGTATGTTCGAAATTCTAGAATCACAAAAAACGGAAGCCAATACGCAATTCTGTAAATTTATTGATAAAAACTATCCAAATTGGTTTGAGCATAAAGCAGATGCTCCAACAATGAGCCATACTTTATTTAGAGATAAAATTGCACCACATCTAAAAACTGGCCAAAAGACATTATTGGTTGTAGTAGATAATTTAAGGTTTGACCAATGGAAAGCTTTTGAGCCATTTGTAAGCAATATTTACAAAAAGGTACAAGAAGAAACATATTATAGTATTCTACCAACTGCAACCCAATATGCTAGAAACGCTATTTTTAGCGGTCTTATGCCTAGCGATATGGAAAAATTGCATCCAGATTTGTGGCTTAATGATACAGAAGAAGGCGGTAAAAACATGAAAGAGGCAGAATTTTTAACTGCACAATTAAAGCGCTTAGGGATTTCATTAAACTGGAGTTATCATAAAATTTCAAGCCTAAAACAGGGTAAAAAGTTGGTAGATAATTTTAAGGCACATAAAGATGAAGATCTTATCGCGGTTGTTTACAATTTTGTAGATATGCTTTCACATAGCAAAACTGAAATGGAAGTAATTAAAGAACTTGCGGCTAATGATAAAAGTTATAGATCATTAACGCAAAGCTGGTTTAAGAATTCACCGCTTCTTGAAATTATACAACAAGCTGCTCGTTCTGGCTTTAAGCTTATAATCACTACGGATCACGGAACAATAAACGTTAAAAATCCGAGCAAGGTAATTGGCGACAAAAACACGAGCCTTAATTTAAGATATAAAACAGGCAAGAGTCTTACTTATGAGGACAAAGATGTATTAGCGGCAAAAGATCCCAAAACAATTCACCTTCCTTCCATAAATATGAGCAGTAGTTTTATCTTTGCAAAAGGTGATTTGTTTTTTGCATATCCCAACAATTTCAACCATTACGTAAGTTACTATCGCAACACCTACCAACACGGTGGAGTTTCTCTAGAAGAAATGATAATTCCATTTGCGGTTTTAGAACCAAAGTAGAAAATATTACGTAAATCTTATTACTAGTCGTTTTTTATTTTTAATAAATATATAATTTTGCTTTCGTTAAATTATGGAATTTATTTACGAAATTGCGGAAATTCCCAATAGAGCTAAGGCACTTTTAGAAAATGTCAATAGCAATATCCTCATATTTAATGGAAAAATGGGTGTTGGTAAAACAACATTTATTAAAGCTCTTATTCAAGAATTAGGAGTGGAAGATTATATAACTAGTCCTACATTTTCTTTGGTAAATGAGTATGAAAAAAATGGAAAATTAATTTTTCATTTTGATTTGTATAGAATTAATAGTGTTGAAGAAGTTATGGACATTGGGTTTGAAGAATATTTGGAAAATGGAAGTTATATTTTTATAGAATGGCCCGAAAAGATATTACATTTGCTTCCTACAAAATACACTGAAATAAATATAAAAACGACCAAGGATAAAAAACGAAATTTAATAAGTAAAGAGAATAATTTCAAAGTATGAGATAAGAGTCCTTCTATTCAGAAATATGGGTTTTAACGATATAAAATTTCCATTAATCGTTAAAAACGAGTTTTTTTAAAAACAAAATTAGTAAAGGTACAACCATCTTTTTTAATGGAGGTATGTATTTTTCTGTTAGGTTTGTATCATAATAATTAACTAAAAAACTCCCTTTATTATGAAAACTAGAAACTACATTATCGCAGCCTTATTCGCTATCACTTTTTTCGCTTCTTGTACTCCAGAAAGCATACAAAATGACCAAGCACCACAACAAATTGAAAAAGCGGACATCATCGTCCCTCCTGCAGGGTAGTATGATTGCATTATTAATTGCAATTTCACCCTATATATTTTATTCTTATAATAGTTTCCCACAAACAAAATTGTGGGAAACATTTTTATTTACATATGAGGCCAATTTATATCAAAAGGTTAGTACAACCGCCTGGACTGCTTTGGGTAAATTTGTCCCTCTTTACCTACTTCTTATATGGATTTTAACTTGTAAACATTGGTGGTACCACGTTCTATTAATACCAATAGGAATGTATGCTTTTCAATTGATTAATGTTTTTAATGGAGATGTTAGTTTTACAGATGTGGTTGAAATTTGGTGGCTTTTACCAATTATGCTGGTTATTGTTCCACTTGTATATCTTACTAGAGCAAAACTTTTCAACAAGATACTTGGCGATGATCTTGAAGAGTTTGAAAAAGATTTATTAGAAGAAAAAACGGTATGGCAACAAATTCGTGATCTATTTAGATAATTAGAAAAGATTAAATCTATCTTCAATATATTTTTCGCATGTAAGTATTAATATATTTTTTCCTAAATATCTTCAATTATAAAATTGTAACTTGTTACAGTTAACAAGTATCAAATGAGTAGTCAAAAATCTCCTTTTACCTTCGCACAATTACTTCCGCAGGAAGAAAAGCTAGAAATTGCCCGCGAACAGGGCGAGCTTTACATTGGCCTTCCTAAAGAAAGTTATATTCAAGAAAAACGAATCTGTTTAACGCCCGACGCCGTTCAAGCTTTGGTTGCAAATGGGCATCGTGTTTTAATTGAAAATGGCGCCGGAGATGAAGCAGGTTTTAGTGATGAAGAATATAGCGAGGCAGGCGCCGAACTCACCAAAGAAACAAAAAAGGTTTTTGGTTGCCCAATGATTTTAAAGGTTGAGCCACCAACACTTGAAGAACTAAAACTTATCAATTCAAAAACTGTTTTAATTTCTGCGCTTCAATTAAAAACCCGTGAGAAAAACTATTTTGAAGCCCTAGCAAAAAAGAAAATTACCGCCATTGCTTTTGAATTTATTAAAGACCAAGATCACAGTTATCCAGCCGTAAAAGCGTTAAGCGAAATTGCTGGAACCGCCGCGGTACTTATTGCTGCGGAACTTATGGTAAATGCCAAAAAAGGAAATGGACTCTTATTTGGCAATATTAGCGGTGTGCCTCCCATTGAAGTTGTTGTAATTGGCGCCGGCACGGTTGGCCAATTTGCTGCGCGTTCGGCAATTGGTTTAGGGGCAAACGTGAAAGTTTTTGATAGTAGCATAAATAAACTTCGGAATTTACAGACCAATGTGGGTCAGATAATATATACTTCGACAATGCAACCCAAAAATTTGCTGAAAGCACTTTTACGTTGCGATGTTGCAATTGGCTGTGTGCGTGGCACCAACCGCTCCCCTATTTTGGTGAGCAGTGCGATGGTTGAGAAAATGAAAAAAGGGGCTGTAATTATTGATGTAAGCATAGATATGGGTGGCTGTTTTGAAACTACCGAAGTAACCAGCCACGACAAACCGACACATATAAAACATGATGTAATCCATTACGGAGTGCCAAATATTCCAGCCCGCTATCCAAAAACTGCTTCCATTGCTATCAGTAATATTTTTACGCCTTATTTATTGGATATGGCAGAAAACGGCGGACTTGAAAACGCGCTCCGATTTGACAATGGTTTAAAAAATGGTTTGTATTTTTACCGCGGAATTTTAACAAACAAATCGATCGCAGATTGGTATGATATGACTTATAGCGATATTAATTTGTTCATATTTTAAAATAAAATTGCTTAAAATTTACTTTCCTTTAATTTGAACAACAACAAGAAATGAGATTAGCATACCGATTTGCCTATTTTGGCGGAGGATTTACTTTGGGAATAATAATTTTAATCTTCTTTCTAAGCGGGAAAAAAACGTCTTGTGATTATTTGCCTAACGCACGGGTTTTAAAACAAATCAGGTTGAATGACAGGGTGATATCTGAAAAAGCAAATCAATTTTTAATTGCAAAAGGTATAGATACTTCAGCAGTTAGTGAAATATTATTAAATGGTGATGTGCTATTTTCGGAAAGTGAAAAAGAAAAAAAGCCCTGCCCTGAATATGTAATTGAAGGTGATGTTTCAGAAATTGTTAGTAATACTTTAGGTAAATTATTGAAGCTAAAAGTGGAATATTGTGATGAAATTTCAACTGTATTAAACGCAGAATTAATTTCAGAATAAATTATTTTACACGACTTATAATTTTCTGCGCTCCTTTTCCTTCTTCAACAAAGTAAGCTCTCTACTGGTTTGTCCCGCAACGGAAGTATTTTCTTCAGCTCTTCTTATTAAATAAGGCATCACATCTTTTACAGGTCCAAAGGGAATATATTTAGCAACGTTGTAACCCGCTTCCGCCAAATTGTAACTTATGTGGTCACTCATTCCATACAATTGTCCAAACCAAATGCGCATATCAGATTTCGATATGTTCTTTTCCTCCATCAATTCCATTGTTAAATATGTGCTGTTTTCATTGTGCGTGCCAAGGAATAATGAGATGTCTTCAATATTGTCTAAAATATAAGAAACTACGGCATTAAAATTATCATCTGTTTCCTTTTTGCTGGAGCAGATTGGTGTTTTATAACTTTTCTCTTCGGCACGGCTATTTTCTTTTTCCATATATGCGCCGCGCACAACTTTAAAACCAAGCTTAAAACCTTTTGCCTTTGCACGTTGGTGTATTTTCTTCAAATAATCCAATCTATCCCATCGGTAACATTGCAATGTATTATAAACAATGGCTGTTTCTTTGTTGTACTTTTCCATCATTTCCTCGCACAAATTATCTGCAGCATCTTGCATCCAACTTTCTTCCCCATCAATTAAAAGTGAAATATTGTCTTTATGCGCTGTTTGGCAAACCTCTTCATACCTTTCAACTATTCGTTTATATTCTTGTTTTTCAACTTCTGAAAGCACTTCATTTTCAGTTAATTTTTGCCATATTTTAAAGCGTCCAAACCCTGTTGGTTTAAAGACAGAAAATGGCATAGCTGGTTTTTTATCGGCAAATTCAGTAAGCTCTACAACCTTTTTTTTTGTTTCATCAAATTGCTTTTCGTCCTCTTTTCCTTCAACACTATAATCTAATATAGAAGAAACTGATGCGCCATAAAGTTCATCTACAACTTGTAAACAATCTTTTTCACTTACACCACCACAAAAATGATCGAAAACCGTACTTCTTATTAAGCCTTCAACTGGCAAATGTACATTTAAGGCGAATTTTGTAACGGCAGTACCAATACGCACAAGGGGTTCATTTGCAATCATTTTGAATAAAAAATATGCACGCTCCAATTGAGAATCACTTTTAAGTGAAAAGGCGATTTTTGTATTATCGAATAGATTTTTTGATATCATATGTAGGGCTTGGAATGCACAAATATAGTTAGATTTGAATTCTGAAAATCTTATGAAAACGGTAAATTATATGAATAGTATAAAAAATGAGCAATCATCAATTTTTGAAAAGGATTTAGGTTGGGAACAATTACTTCTTTTAATTAAAGAACTTAATCCAACATCAATTTTTGTAATTACCGATACGAATACTGAAGCTTTTTGCTTGCCCGTTTTCAAAAAGAAAATGCCACCAAATATTTCTATAAAAGTTATTACATTCAACGCCGGCGAATCCAACAAAGTGATTGAAACTTGTATGATTTTGTGGTCGGACCTCATAAAAGAAGGCGCAGATAAGGGCAGTTTAATTATAAATCTTGGCGGGGGCGTTGTGTCTGATCTTGGTGGTTTTGTTGCTTCAACCTTTAATAGAGGTTTACCAATAATAAATATTCCAACAACATTATTGGCCATGGTTGACGCTGCTGTTGGCGGAAAAAATGGAATAGATTTTAATGGAATTAAAAATAAAATTGGTGTAATTAACCAACCAAAAATGGTTTTGATAGATTCCGTTTTTTTGAAAACGCTATCATCCAACGAAATTTTATCTGGCTTTGCCGAAATGTTGAAACACGGCTTAATTACATCCGAGGCATATTGGAATTCCCTTAAAAATATGGGAGAAAAAACAGAGGAAGAAACAGACCAATTAATTTGGGAATCTATTGAAATAAAAAATAAAGTAGTTTTATCCGATCCATTGGAGCAAAATGTACGTAAAACCTTAAATTATGGACATACTTTAGGCCATGCAATTGAATCTTACTGTTTGGAAAATGACTATAAACAAACGCTTTTACACGGCGAAGCCATAGCTATTGGAATGATTTTGGCAACCTATTTTTCCCACAAAATTTTAGATTTTAAACTAGAAAAATTGAATGTTATAACCACGGAGATTTTAGATATTTATGAAAAGGTAGTTTTCAGTGAAGAAGACCAAAAAGAGATTATTCAATTATTGGCTCACGACAAAAAAAATACGGGTGGCATTATAAACTTTGTTTTGTTAAGAGATTTTGGCGATTGCAAATTGGACTGTAGAGTTGAAGAAAGTTTAATTTTTGATGGATTTAATTTCTATAAAAAATTTTAGAAATTTATTTGGTTATTATCTAATCTATTTTATTTTTGAAGAATATTTACGTCGCTTTATTGTTGTCGTTTGAAGGATGCCTTATCCTGTAGAATTATAAAAATCTTGCAAAAAAACAAAATGAAAAGAATTATTGTAGATTACAAAAAACTAACTCCAGAGATACTTAGTCTTTTAGTTGAAAAATTTCCGGACGGTTATGATGATGAAAATGTTATCACTTTTCGTAATGCCCAAAATGAGTTGGTAGAAGCGATTGAGGTTAGAACTGATGACATTATTTACCTTGTAAAAATTAGCTCTCGCCTGGAAACGAGCATGGCAAATTTTGATGAAGATGATTATGAGGAAGCAGATTTTTCTGAACCAATTGACGAAATGCCAGACAAAGAAAAATTAGGTGAAGATCTTACTGATGAAGACGATGATTTAGACGAAGACTAATATGCAAAGTTTATAACTTATAAAAAAAAAGGATACGTCGCCGTATCCTTTTTTTAATTACAATCTATAAAGATTATGCGTGCTGTCTTTCGTGCTTACCTTCTTTTACTTCTTCAATTAGTTTTCTATTGAAAGCAGGCAAGTCGTTCGGGTTTCTGCTCGTTACAAAGCCTTGGTCTACAACTACTTCTTCATCTACCCAATTAGCTCCAGCATTTATCAAATCGTCTTTAATTGATGAAAATGAAGTCATTTTTCTTCCTTTAACAACTTTTGCAGAAATCAATATTTGAGGTCCGTGGCAAATTGCGGCAACCGGTTTTTTAGCATCAAAAAAATCTTTTACAAATTTTAATGCCTGTTCATTCCTTCTTAATTTATCCGGATTTATAACGCCACCGGGAAGTACAAGCGCATTATAATCTGAAACACTAACTTGATCCAATGTTTTATCTACGGTATATTCCTTTCCCCAATTTCCATCTGCCCAAGACTTAATTGAACCCTTTTCAGGACTTACAATATGTACTGTAAAACCTTCATTTTCCATTGCTTCTTTAGGAGATTTTAATTCTGATTCTTCAAATCCGTTGGTTGCTAATATTGCTACAATCTTTTTCATAATAGTTTTTTCTAATTATTTAATTCGACTTAAAATTACGCGTTCACCTAATTAAAATGTACTAAGAAACTATTAAGATTTAGCAAAACTGTGTTAAGAAATAGACTCGTTAGGATGCTGAGCTAACGTTTGGGCTTTTTTTTTATCAGCTTCAATTTTCGCTTTATATTCTTTCAATTCTTCCATTTCCCTTTTGTACGATAGGGTGGCATCGTGAGTGGGAACAACTTTTACTTTTTTCAATAATGCCCAATTTACAGTGAATTCAGCACCAAAAAATAGAATCAAGCACGTATAATAAACCCAAAGCAAAATCAAAACTACACTGCTCGCCGCACCGTACACGGAGGCCGGATCACTTTTAGCAAAATAGAAACCAATTAAATATTTACCAGCCAAAAACAAAAGGGAAGTAACAAATGCTCCAATTATATTTGTCTTCCACTTAATTTTAATATCAGGTAAAACCGTGAAAATAGTAGCAAAAAGTGCGGTAACAATAAGTTGTGAAACTAAAAAGTTGAGTACCTGAACTACAATTGCAGATAGATCTGAGTAGCGGTAACTAATAAAATCGCTCAAAGCATTTATAACGGAAGAGATAACAAGTGAAATAAGCATAAGCAAACCAATTGCCATAACTAAACCAAAGGCGGTAGCTCTTCTTTTTAGAGCATCCATAAATGTATCTTTTTTTGCCCGAACGCTCCAAATATCGTTTAAAGCTTTTTGTAATTGGAAAAAAACACCGGTAGCTCCAAAAATTAAGATACCAATCCCAAAAATTAAAAATAAAATGCTACTATTTTCCAATGCAACATTTGAGAGCATTACTTGTATAGCGTCCGCACTTCCCTCTCCTATCAAACCGCCTATTTCACCGGTAATCCTACCCTGCACGGCGTCTTTTCCAAAAAACACACCTGCAACGTGCACAATAATTATTAAAAGAGCTGGAAGCGAAAACAGTGCATAATATGCAATAATTGCGCTTTTTGCCCAAGGATCATTAAGATTCCAACTTTTATATGTGTCTTTTAAAAGTTTAAAATATTTTTTTATCATTTGGTTAAAAGTATTGATTATGAATTTTAGAAGAACATGTTATAATTAAATTAGTTTTTAAATATAACAAAAAGTCCCTCAACAAAATTGAAGAGAGACTTTTTAAAAATTTATTTTAGAAATTTACAATGATTTGAAAATAGAATGCATTAATCGCTTTTTATCATTTATACTTTCTTCTAAAGATATCATTGTTTCAGTACGTGTAACTCCTTCAATATCATCAATTTGATAAATAATTTCTTTTGCGTGAGTCGTATTTTTAGCTCTTATTTTACAGAAAATATTAAATTTTCCGGTAGTTACTGAGGCTACCGTAACATACGGAATTTCATTTATACGTTCCATTACGAATTGAGTTTGCGATGTTTTTTGTAGGAATATACCAATATAGGCAATAAAGGCATAACCAAGTTTCGTATAATCTATTTGCAGTGAAGAGCCGGTAATAATTCCCGCTTCTTCCATTTTTCGTACTCTAACGTGAATAGTACCTGCAGATATATCTAACTTTTTTGCAATATCTGTAAAGGGAGTCCTTGTATTTTCAATCAACATATCAAGGATTTTATGATCTGTTTCGTCTAGTTTGAATTTTGACATTGTTATTTGTATTTTAATACAAAATTATACAGAAAAATAAAAAATACAAGATAATTATATAAATAATGGCAAAATTTTCCCGTCATTGTTAATAATATGTGAAATTTCATCTCCAATATGTAACCTTTCGATTGAAGTGGTGATTATTTTTTCTTGATTCGAATAATGAATTTTATGTGCGAACATATTATTCAAAACACCTAAACCTAAAATCTTTGGAACGAATATAATTTTTGAATCCTTTAGAACTTCCAAATATTGAACTGCAACTGAAACTTCTTCCGCGTCATCCAAATTATAATTTTCAATAATCACATCACAAAAATTCGATTTATTGTTCGGAATATCTTCATAATTTATTGATAAAATCTTTTCTGATTCAACTATTCCAAAAAGCGATAAAAAAGAATAAAATATAAGTTCCCTTGTTTTCTCCCGTTGATAATCTTGAGAATAATGTCCCGCTTCAAATAATATTGTTGGAACACCCAATTCCGAAAAACAATCACCAACACACTTCCTATTGAAAGAATCATCATACCTTCCAACTTGGTTCGGAATATATTGCTGCAAAAATCCAGTCATCTTTTCTATTAAAGTCATTGCAATTTTCCGCTGACTTGTTATTGTTCGATCTTCATCCGATGCTGGCGATAAAAAAGAAATTGTGGCAGGGTTGCCAAATTCCAAACCATAGATAGAGCGCTGGTCGTGCAGATTAAGGCACAAATCGGGTTTAACTGTCTCAAATAATTTCCGCAGTGCCTTACTTTCAGATTGACTTAAATCTTGCGCATCTCTATTTAAATCTACTTCATTTGCATTAAACCGCGTGTATTTTTCAGCGCCGTCGGGATTTAACATCGGAATTATATAAAGTGTATATGTTTCCAAAAATTTTGCAATTTCGTTTTGAAAAACCTTTTTGTTCGATATAAATTTCAGAAAATCTAATAATGCCTTTGTTGTTGTAGTTTCATTTCCGTGCATTTGGCTCCAAGCTAAAACCCTTTTTTCACCGTTTCCTAAAAGTATGAATGGGATATTTCTGCCTTCTTCGGAAAGCCCTAAAGTTGAAATATTAAAAGTATTTTCATATTCTAAAAGAATAGAATTCAACATCGAAAGATTGATGTATCTACCCAATATTTTATCTTCTAAATTTGCTTTGTACCAAGTTGTAATATTCATATGTATTTTACCTGTTTACAAAGTTAAACAATGAATAGTTTACAAATGTAAACGGATTTATGTTGGTTTAAGTTATACAGATGTAAACAGATATACTAAGTTAGCTTACAGAAATAAAGATTGATTTATGAAGTTAGAAAATTATATGATAATGCATTTATAATCAATTTATTAAATATTTTTAATTAAACTTATAATTCAATTAGTTTTAATACTTATTGAATGTTTATAATTTATATTTGAATATCAAAAAACAAAGGTTTACATTTGTAACAGTAGATTCAGTTCAATAAATGTTACAATGGTAAACAGTAAGGATTTCTCGAAAAGATTGGAAAAAATTTTGGAATATTACAGTATTTCGGCCACCGTATTTTCGGAAGAAATAGACTTTAACCGCTCCACTATTTCGCATCTTTTATCGGGTAGAAATAAACCAAGTTTAGAATTTGTGATGAAGGTTTTACAGAAATTTCCGGAGGTAGAATTGCATTGGTTATTAAATGGAAAAGGTTTCTTCCCTGCTCAAGCTACAAACGCTAAAATGCCGTTAACAAATTCAAAAATGAAGAATGATTTGAAAACTGAAAAAAACGCTGATCTATTTTCAGCCCTTAAAGAAAACATACCAAAATCTGATTCAACCGTAATTAAGAATTTTAAATCTACTTCCGAAATAGATAAAATTGTAATTTTTTACACGGACGGGACTTTTAAAGCCTACGAAAACTAAACAAATTGAATAGTTTTTCTGAAATTTGTAAAAAAATTATCTATTGAAACTTTTACCACTTATTTTAATACTCTTATTATTCAATTCCTGCTACGAACCCGAACGTAATTGCGCCGATTTTAGAACCGGCACCTTTGAATTTGAAGCCCTTGTTGGGACCGAAGTATATAAAACAAAAATTATACGCAACGACACTATTGAAATAGATTTTTTTAAAGGAAAAGTAGATACTTCTTCAATTAGATGGATAAACCATTGTGAATATGTTGTAAAGAAACTTCACCCTACTAAAATGGCTGAAGAAAAGGCTATACATATGAAAATTCTTACCACAAAAGGAAATACCTACACTTTTGAATTTAAAGAAGTTGGTAAAGTGAAAACGAAAAAAGCTACGGCTGTCAAGATTTCTGATGCCACTGAATAAGGGAAATCGTTACTTCGTTTGTAAAAGAAAACAATAATATTTCTATTCAAAATTTATTAAAAAAAATTGTGAACTTTGCTGTTATGCCTTTGCAGTTAATTTCGTGGTAAAATTTTTTCCCTATTTTATATTCTGCTTTAACATTGCATTTTGCTCTTCCATTAACCTTTCAATATTACTTAAAAGCTCTATATTCTTCGGTGTTTCGACTGTTTTGTCTTTTGGGTCTTCAGACTTTTTCTTGAAGCTATTAATCATTTTTACAACTACGAAAATTGTAAAAGCAATTATTATAAAGTCGATTAATCCCTCAATTAATTCACCATAACCAATGGCAACTTCTTCAACGCCCTTTCCAGCCTCTCTTAAAATATATCGCTTGTTGGATAGCGTTACACCATCTGTAAGCATTGATATTGGCGGCATAATCACACTTTTAACAATTGTGCTTATTACATTGTTAAAGGCTGTACCAATTACGATACCAACCGCCATATCTATCATATTGCCTTTTATGGCAAAGTTTTTAAACTCTTGTAAAAATCCCATTCATTAAATTATAAAGATTAAAATTTGGTTCTATTTCTAATTAATTAAAACAGCAAACCTTGCCCAGACTCATCACGCCTTAAATCTTCATCGTCGTCAATTTCCTTGCTGGTGGATTTTGGGAACGGTTTTTCAAAATCATCATTTGTTTCATCATCTACCGTTTCTTCTTCAATTACTTCAATTTCTTCAGCTTTTTCAGGTTCTGGCGGCGTGTACGGTAAAGCTTCCAATGTGTTTATTTCCAGCACTTTTTCTTTGGTAAGCTGGTTGCCCATTGCAGTAATTCCTTTTATTGAAATGAATTCTTCCAAATTTAGCTCCCAATTTTCCTGTCTGTCTTCTCCCCTCTTTTTTACAAATACAATTTGGGCCATTGGCCTGTAATCGGTAAAAATTCGTTCTAAATACGATTTTGAATTTTCGGTAATTATAAGGTCTTCTTTATCAGGTTGTTCAATTAAAAAACGTTTTATGTAATACAGTTCTTTTTCGCCTTCCCAATAAATTGCGGAAAGTGGTTTTCTTTTATCCCATTTTTCAAGCACAATCATATCATCGTCAAAACGCATCGTAACTTCTGGAATTACCGTTTTTACAAAACCTTGTTGATTGATAATCAATAATCTATCGTTTGATGTAAATTCACCCAACAATTCGCCTCTTTCATCAACATTTAATCTCTGAACCGTATCATCAAACCACAGTTTACGTGGCTTTAAGGTTGAAAGGCCCTTTTCCTTTAATTCAATTTTCTTTACAGGATATTTTGTTACAATATTTCCTTTACTATTTCGGCCTTTTACAAGTTGATCGGCAAAATCTAAATCGAATTTTAGCTTTTTGATGTTGCCTTTTTGCCTTAAAAGAATAGTAACTATTTCTGCTTCACCATTTGGATTTGCACTAAAATAGAGCACTTTCGAGCCCTTTGTGCCGTTGGTCATATCATATTCCCGATCGCGTGTTGTTGATGTAACCGAAAAACGTTTGACGTAAACCGATTTCACGCCGTCTTTATAAATCATATTATAAATGGTGCGCTTGTCCTTTTTCTTGAAAATAGCAACGTGGATTATGTTTTTCCCCACAAAAGTTTTGGCGTCAACTTTTGTCACCATCATAATTCCATCTTCTGTAAAGCAGATAATCTCGTCTATATCGCTGCAATCAGTAACATATTCGTCACGTTTTAAACTTGTTCCGACAAAGCCTTCTGCCCTATTTACGTACAATTTTGTATTTCTGATTACAACTTTTGTTGCTTCAATATCATCAAATAACCGTATCTCTGTTTTACGTTCTTTACCAGCACCATATTCTTTCTTAAGTCTTGTAAAATAGTCTATTGCGTACTCAACTAGATTATTTAAATGATGTTTTACCTTGGCAATTGCTTCTTCCAAAGCATCAATTTTTTGCTGTGCTTTATCAATATCGAATTTTGAAATCCGTTTGATTCGTATTTCTGTTAACCGAACGATATCTTCTTCAGTTACAGCTCGTTTTAAATGCTTTGTAAATGGTTTTAAACCTTCATCAATCGCTCTGATTACGCCTTCCCAGGTTTCTTCTTCTTCAATATCGCGGTAGATTCTGTTTTCGATGAAAATTCTTTCTAATGAAGCGAAATGCCATTGTGCTTCCAATTCTTCCAATTGAATTTGCAATTCGCTTTTCAACAAAACAACAGTTCTTTCTGTACTGCGGCGAAGCATTTCGGTTACGCCAATAAAAAGTGGCGTATTATCTTCAATTACGCAACCAAGTGGCGAGATTGATGTTTCGCAAGCCGTAAAAGCATAAAGTGCATCAATAGTTTTATCGGGCGATAATCCTGGCGGAAGATGAATTTGAATTTCAACCTCAGCCGCCGTATTATCTTCAATTTTTTTAATTTTTATCTTGCCCTTGTCGTTCGCTTTTAAAATGGAATCGATTAAAGAACTTGTTGTGGTGCCGAAAGGTATTTCGGTTATAATCAGCGTATTTTTATCGAATTGATTAATGCGTGCACGGCTTCTAATTTTGCCACCGCGAATACCATCATTATAATCTGAAGCATCCATAATGCCACCAGTAGGAAAATCTGGAAGTATCTGAAAACGTTTGCCTTGCAAGTGTTTAATTGAAGCATCAATTAACTCGATAAAATTATGCGGCATTACCTTGGTTGAAAGTCCAACCGCAATACCTTCTGCACCTTGCGCCAACAGAAGCGGGAACATAACCGGCAAATTTATCGGCTCTTTTCTACGGCCATCATACGAAGCTTGCCAAGGCGTAATTTTTGGATTATAAACAACATCCAACGCAAATTTGGAAAGTCGCGCCTCAATATATCTTGAAGCTGCCGCACTGTCACCAGTTAGGATATTTCCCCAGTTTCCTTGGGTGTCTATCAATAAATCTTTTTGACCAATCTGCACCATCGCATCGGCAATACTCGCATCGCCGTGCGGATGATATTGCATTGTATGTCCAACAATGTTTGCCACTTTGTTGTAGCGCCCATCATCCAAATCTTTCATAGACTGCATAATGCGGCGCTGAACGGGTTTAAAACCGTCCTCAATTGCCGGCACGGCACGTTCAAGGATTACATAGCTGGCATAATCTAAAAACCAATCTTTGAACATACCGGAAACCTTTGTGATAGTTTCGCCTGTGTTTATTGGCTCGTGTTCTTCGTGCGGCCCGTGTGGGTCTGGGATTAATTGGTCTTCGTTGTTTTCTGCGTCGTCGCTCATATTAAATTTTGTACTCCTTAATTTTTAATCAAAAATGCGATTTTTAAGCTTATTTATAACCTTTTAATACTGAAGTATTAAAGGGATTTTTGTTGAATTTATTATCTAAGACTATTTCGATATTCTAAATTTTGCTTTAAATATTTTTTCCAATTATCAGGATAGTAAGTCATCAATATTTCCTTTATAAATGCTGTAGAACCATCAAATTTTTTAATCTTTTCTGAAAAATAATTGATTATTTTTTCTTTGATTTTAGAATCTTGCGCTAGCATATCTTTATCATTTTCATCAAAAACCATTACGGCAGTATAAGGAGGTCCGTATTGATCATCTAATCCCGAAGTGTAAATTGAATATCTATTGCCGTCCGAAAATAAATCGATATTCTTCCAGACAAGTGTTCTGTCATTTTTAGATAACTCGTAATGAAAAGCCCATTTTCCAAAATCATCATATATTATATTTCCAGTAGAAACCCCACCAACGCAAAAGAATTTGAGTTGGTTAAAAATTACGGTGTCAGTTGCCGTAACAGTTCTAAAGTCTTCAATATTAAATGCGGAAAAATCATATTTGTAAATTTTAGAGCATCTTTTTGTGTATTTTGAAGTATCTGCTGTTTTTTCTGAAGTGCCGCAACTTGCAAGAATAACGATTGAGATCAGATAAAATAATTTATTCATATAATAGGTTTTCTTAAAATGTATTTTAAAAAGTGCATATTGGTAAATTTATGACTGCTTTTGCCTTTCTGTACAACAATCTATTTACTTGCGAATAGTATATAAATTTGAAACAGGCATAATTTCTTGGTTATTGACTTTAAAAGAATCTATTCTTAAAAAATTATTACACGGAGCGTCTATTAAGTTAATAGTCAAATTTAAAATGTCTGTTTCTTGATCATTTAATTTAAAATTATAATCTGTCAAAGATTGCATTTCACCATAATTTAAAACAATGTAAATGATTTCTTCATTTGCAACTGTACTAAGAGGTATGTTTTGTGTTGCATTTGAAAGAGTTATTTCTGAAGGCTTGTAAACATTCCCTTCTCCAATTAACGAAATTCCTTCAGCGTTAACAATAGAAATATATAATTCTGGAATACTGGGAAATGCTCCTAAGCAATCATCATCAGTTTTATTGCAGGAGGATAAGAGTGTTATTGCGAAAATTAGGGTTATAATTTTTTTCATTGTATTAGTTTTTAAAAGATTATTAAGAAGAATTTAGATATATAAAATTTCGAAAACAATTAAGATTTTAATCAACCTCAACCCTATCCAACTCATACTTCAAATTAGCTATTATAAACTCTTGCCTATCAGGTGTATTTTTACCCATGTAAAAAGAAAGTAATTCTTCAATACTCATTGTTTTGTCCAATAAAACGGGGTCTAAGCGAATGTCGTCGCCTATGAAATGAACGAACTCGTCTGGGCTTATTTCACCCAATCCTTTAAAGCGGGTTATTTCTGGTTTTGGACTTAGCTTTTCTATTGCAGCGTATCGTTCTTCTTCGCTGTAACAGTAAATAGTTTCTTTTTTATTTCGAACTCTAAATAATGGCGTTTGCAATATATACAAATGTCCCTTCTTAATTAATTCCGGGAAGAATTGGAGGAAGAATGTGATTAGCAACAAACGAATGTGCATTCCATCTACATCGGCATCGGTTGCTATTACTATATTGTTGTAACGCAAATCTTCCATTGAATCTTCAATGTTCAATGCGGCTTGTAAAAGGTTGAATTCTTCATTTTCATAAACGATTTTTTTGGTCATTCCGTAAGTGTTTAACGGTTTTCCTCTTAATGAAAATACGGCTTGACTAATTACATTTCGGCTTTTAGTGATGCTTCCGCTCGCGCTATCTCCTTCTGTGATAAAGAGGGTGCTATCTAAATTCTTTTCATTTTTAATGTCTTGAAGATGCACTCTACAATCCCGTAATTTTTTGTTGTGCAGGTTTGCTTTTTTTGCTCTGTCCTTTGCTAGTTTACGGATGCCGCTAAGTTCTTTTCTTTCTCTTTCCGCTTGTACAATTTTACGTTGGATAAGGTCTGCAGTTACCGGATTTTTGTGTAGAAAATTATCCAGCTGCGTTTTTACGAAATCGTTTATAAACGTTCTAACCGTAGGCAATTTACCGCCCATATCGGTGCTTCCCAGCTTTGTTTTTGTTTGGCTTTCAAAAACGGGTTCCATTACTTTTATGCTAATTGCGGTAACGATACTTTTTCGGACATCGCTGGCTTCGTAGTTTTTACCGTAGAACTCTCGGATTGTTTTTACTATTGCTTCTCTGTAAGCTGCTAAATGTGTTCCTCCTTGTGTTGTGTTCTGGCCGTTTACGAAACTATGATATTCTTCGCTATACTGCGTTTTACTGTGTGTTATTGCAATTTCAATATCTTCACCTTCAAGATGAATTATTGGATATTGCATATCTTCATCACTAATTGTTTCATTTAAAAGATCTTTTAGACCGTTTTCAGAATAAAACTTTTCGCCGTTAAAATCTATTGTTAATCCGCGGTTTAGGTAGACATAATTCTTCAGCATTTTTTCTACATATTCATTTCTGTATTTGTAGTTTTTAAAAATGCTTTCATCTGGAACGAAGATTACTTTGGTTCCTTTTCGCTTTGTAGAATCCTCAATTTTAGCATCTAATGTAAGTTCACCTAAAGAAAATTCAGCAGATTTTAATTGGTTATCTCTAACCGATTCCACTTTAAAAAATGCCGAAAGCGCATTAACCGCCTTTGTACCAACCCCATTTAGACCAACCGATTTTTTAAACGCGCGACTATCATACTTTCCGCCCGTATTCATTTTGCTAACAACATCTATCACCTTGCCCAACGGAATACCGCGACCGTAATCGCGCACCTTTACTTCTTTGTCCTTAATGCGCACTTCAATGGTTTTGCCGGCACCCATAACGAACTCATCTATACAGTTGTCTATAACTTCTTTTAGAAGAATATAAATACCATCATCGGGTGATGAGCCGTCGCCGAGCTTGCCGATGTACATTCCGGGACGTAGGCGGATGTGCTCTTTCCAATCGAGTGAGCGTATGTTATCTTCGGTATATTGGGTTTCTGACATAAAATTTGGGTTACGTGCTAAGATATAGGTTACGGGCAAAATGTGGTAGTGAATTTTGGAAAGTAATTAACAAAAAAAGTGGGGGTATTGTTGACACTTCGGGTTTTGAAATTGAAATTGAAATCGAAATCGAAATTGACACTTCGGCTCCGCTCAGTGACCGAAATAGTGAATAATGAAACTTTCAATGCGACTACCATTAAAATTCTAAAATCTTTCTAATAAATAAGCGTTTTCAAAATTTCCTTTCCTAATTTTATAAAAACTTAAAAATAGAAATGGATTTTATAGATTATTACAAGGTTTTGGGGATTGCTAAAACTGCTTCGGAAGCCGATGTTAAAAAGGCTTATAGAAAATTGGCGCGGAAATTTCATCCAGATTTGAATCCGAATGATACGAAGGCTCAAGAGAAATTTCAGCAAATAAATGAGGCGCACGAAGTTTTAATTGATGCAGAAAAACGTAAAAAGTATGACGAATACGGGAAAGATTGGCAACACGCCGACGCGTTTGACGCCCAAAAAAGACAGCAACAATCTCGTGGATTTGGCAGACAGCAACAATATGGGCAAGCACAAGGACAGGATGATTCGCAATTTTCAGATTTCTTCAGTAGTATGTTTGGTGGTGGCGGACAATCGGCTCGCGGTGGTTTTGGTGGAAGACAACAACAAAGCTTTAAAGGACAGGATATGACGGCAAAATTAAGGTTAAATCTTACCGATGTTTTGGAAAGCCAAAAGCAAACCATCAGTTTGGGCGATAAAAAAATACGGATAACCATACCCGCAGGTGTTGAAGATGGGCAGACCATAAAAATAAAAGGATACGGCGGCGATGGCGCAAACGGCGGACCAAAAGGCGATTTGATAATTACGTTTGAAGTGCTGAACAATACAAAGTTTAAGAGATTGGGAGCCGATATTTATGTAACCAAAAACATAGATTTATACAAGGCGCTTTTGGGAGGCGAAATAATGGTTGAAACGCTCAATAATAATGTAAAGTTGCATGTAAAGCCCGAAACGGCAAACGATACAAAAGTAAAGTTGAAAGGAAAAGGACTTCCAAAATACAAAAAGGAAGACGAGCACGGGGATTTGTTTATTACCTATAAAATTGACTTGCCCCAAAAACTTTCAGAAAAAGAAAAGGAATTATTTGAAGAACTCTCAAAACTACGATAATGGCCACAAAAAGATATATTTTAGTACAGCAGTACTGCGAGAATACTAGTATTGAAGACGAATTTGTATACAAACTTCACGAATATGGCATTGTGAAATTTGAAAGCAGGGAACAAGCGCTATTTTTGAATGAAAAGGACATTACTGAAATTGAACGAAACTTTAGGCTTCATAGAGATTTAGGTATTAATTATGAAGGGTTGGATGCGCTGCAACAAATGATGAAACGTTTACAAAAAATGGAAAAAGAAATTAAACTACTAAACAAAAAATTGAGTTTGTTTAAATAATTTATATTTTCTTGATTATTTCGGCGAAATTTTGATTTTGAATTCGATTTGGATTTCTAAACATTAAAACGGAAGTGCATAATATCTCCATCTTTTACAATGTATTCTTTTCCTTCGACGCCCATTTTTCCTGCTTCTTTTACTTTTGCTTCGCTTCCTAAAGCTACGTAATCTTCATATTTTATAACTTCAGCACGGATGAAACCTTTTTCGAAATCTGTGTGGATTACGCCTGCAGCTTGTGGGGCGGTTGAGCCGACAGGAATTGTCCAAGCTCTTACTTCCTTTACTCCTGCGGTGAAATAGGTTTGTAGTTTTAGTAATGCATAAGCACCACGTATTAATTTTGCCGAGCCAGCTTCATCTAAGCCCAAATCTTCCAAAAACATTTTGCGCTCTTCAAAGGTTTCAAGTTCTGTAATGTCTGCTTCGGTTCCTACGGCTAAAACTATTACTTCGGCATTTTCGCCAGCTACTGCTTCTTTTACTTTATTCACATATTCGTTACCGTTTACTGCGCTGTTTTCATCTACATTACAAACATATAATACTGGCTTATCTGTGATAAATTGTAAGGGCGTTACAAATTCTTCTCTGTCAGTTTCAGCAATATCTATTGCTCTAATTGAAATTCCTGCTTCTAGATTGGTTTTAATTTTCAATAAAATAGTTTCCTCTTTTTGAGCTTCTTTATTACCGGTTCTTGCGGCACGTTTTACTTTTTCTAGTTTTTTATCAACCGTTTCTAAGTCTTTTAACTGTAATTCCATATCGATAGTTTCCTTATCCCGAATTGGGTTTACATTACCATCCACGTGAATAATATTATCATTATCAAAGCAGCGTAAAACGTGCAGAATGGCATCTGTTTCACGAATGTTGCTAAGAAATTGATTTCCTAAACCTTCGCCTTTGCTGGCTCCTTTTACTAAGCCCGCAATATCAACAATTTCAACGGTTGCTGGTTGAACTCTTTCTGGATTAACCAATTCTTCCAATTTCAAAAGTCTACTATCAGGAACGTTTACAACTCCAATATTAGGTTCAATTGTACAAAAAGGAAAGTTAGCGCTTTGCGCTTTTGCATTACTCAAACAATTAAAAAGGGTTGATTTTCCTACATTCGGCAATCCTACAATACCTGCTTTCATTATATATTCTTTGTATTATGTATTTTTTTCAGGCTGCAAATATAGGCTTTAAGTATTTAAATGAAATAACAATACATCCTTCAAAATAGTTTAAAGTTTACTTAAAATTGATAGTTAATTAGAAGGCTAATTGTAATTTCGCCTTTGAACCAAAAAACTATATCATGAAAAAATTAATTTTGAGTATAGCGTTATGCAGCTTCGGAATGATGTTGGTAAACGCACAAGAAAATGTAGATGTAAAAAAA
The DNA here is from genome assembly GCA_965219125.1 of Aequorivita sp. Classification (GTDB taxonomy): domain Bacteria; phylum Bacteroidota; class Bacteroidia; order Flavobacteriales; family Flavobacteriaceae; genus JBBSOK01. Next base: position 204,087 of record CBDCMO010000002.1, on the reverse strand, counting down.
GAAACTGTGACTAAAAAAACTGTAGTTAAAGGCGTTGACACTAAAGTAATGGTTACTAATAATGTTGATGAAGAAAAGGAAATTTTAAGAGTTGATGGTGATGATAAAACGAACCAAAACACAAACAGGGTTGTTGAAAAAAATGCCAAAAACGAGGTTATGGAAGACAATAGCTCAACAGATGTTAAAAATGCGCAAATGATGCAGGAAGCAATGAAGAAACAAGAAATGGATCTTGAAGCCTCACGAAAATCCTTGTATGATCAAGCAATGAAGGAAAATGAGGCTTTTGAAGCAAAAAAAATGCAAATGAAAGCAGATATGGAAGCAAGAAGAATGGAATTGGAAAAAAGACCAAAAGGAATGAATAAGTTGAAAAAAGATAATTAGACTTTTACCAATTTTTTGTAATTATAAAAAGGATTGAATTCTTAATTGAATTTAATTCTTTTTTTATGTTTTCTCAATATATACGGACGCTTTTAATTTTATGGCATGGTTTTAGCATTTAAGAAGAAAATGCGAAATTAATAGTTTAATGATTACTCAAAATTTTAATAGAGTTTTATATATTTATTTAAAAATATTTATAATTATTTCATATAATTTTGCATTATAACAATTAAACCTATTAAAATAATAAATTATGAAAAAATTATTGATTATGGCTGCACTAGCAATTGGTACAATGTCTTTTGCACAAGAAAATAAAAACGAAGTAAAAGAAACTGTAACTACGAAAACAAATGTTAAGGATAATACCGGCACAAAAGTTTACAAAAAGGATGTTACTAAAACGCAAACAGAAAATGTTGATTTAAAAATATCTGATGCAAATCAAACAAACCAAATGGCATCTGTTAAGCCTATGGATGTTCAAATAAACGAGACATATAGTAATAGTGGTTCAAATTTTATGTTTGAAAAAGAGAATAATGGTTATAGATTAAGAAATATGACCAGCACTTCGCCAAATGGTCAAAACGGTATTTTGAGACCTTCATCCAAAAATGGGTATTATATTTTATTTATGGACAATAAGAGTTCTTTAGGTTATTTTGATGCTAATGGCAGCTTTATTGTTGAAAATTACGATCCAAAGACCGATACCATAGTTGCTACAAAAATATGCCTTGTTGGAAACTGGCGGAATCAAGCCAATGCGTGAAACCAATTCAAATTCTGATAACAAACAACAAATGATGAAAGAAAATCAGAAAATGAAGAACAGAAAAGGTCTTAAAAAGGAATAAATTAAAAATCGGAGAAAATAAATAAAAAAGGCCCTGCAATTTTTGCTGGGCCTTTTAATTTTTTAAACAAAACAGCTTTATTTATCGTGGTGCATAAATGCTTGTTTGGCCAAAAGTTCGGCATCAGTTTCCACATTATCTTCATCGGGCACGCAACAATCAACAGGACAAACTGCTGCACACTGTGGTTCTTCGTGAAAACCTTTACACTCTGTGCACTTACCTGGAACTATATAATAAATTTCATCACTGATAGGTTCGTGCGTTTCTTGCGCATCAACTTCTTTTCCACTGGGATAAATGGCCTTTCCTGTTAAATCGGTTCCATCTGCATAGCGCCAATCGTCTGCACCTTCATAAATTGCTGTGTTTGGACACTCTGGCTCGCAGGCGCCGCAATTTATACATTCATCTGTTATTATAATTGCCATAGCTTTTTCTTTTCTAACTTTGCCGCAAATTTAATGCCTATTAAGGGCAACACCAAAAATACTATGCAATTACCTGAAAGAATTAATGCCTTTTCAGCCTTGGGAACCTTTTTGAAGGAATTTTGTTCTTCGGAATTAAAAACAAATCCTATTTCAACTAAATCTGAAACTACTCAACAATTAAATTCTTTAGTTGAAAAACTGCATCATCACAACGGCTGGTTTACTAAAGAAAATGTTCGGTTTGCACTGAAAAGCTGGGCAGATGCTTTAAATACAGAAAATCTTACAGATTGGATTTCAAAATATACCATTGAAGAAAATAATAAACCCAAAACCGTTGCTATTATAATGGCTGGAAATATTCCGCTTGTTGGATTTCATGATTTTCTATGTGTCTTAATAAGTGGTAATAAAGTTCTTTGCAAACTTTCATCGAATGATAAATTATTGCTGCCATTTTTGGCAGATGTTTTAATTGAAATTGAACCAAGATTTTCAGAATATATTCAATTTACCGAAGAAAAACTAACGTCATTCGACGCCGTAATTGCAACGGGAAGTAATAATACTGCACGATATTTTGATTATTACTTCGGGAAATATCCCAATATCATTAGAAAAAACAGAAATTCGGTAGCAGTCTTACAATGTAATGAAACCGAAGCCGAAATGAAATTGCTAGCTGATGATATATTTACATATTTCGGTTTGGGTTGTCGCAACGTTTCCAAAATCTACATTCCTGAAAATTATGAATTTCAGCATTTTTTCAATCCGATGTTTTCTTGGAAAGAAATAATAAACAACCACAAATACATCAACAATTACGATTACAATAAAGCGGTTTATTTAATGAGCAATATAAATTTATTGGATAATGAATTTATGTTGCTAAAAGAAGATGCAGGTTTTTCATCTCCAATTTCAGTTGTGTTTTATGAAAAATATAAAGACATTTCAACATTAAAAGAAAAGTTGAATTCTGAAAAAGTGAACATTCAATGTATTGTTTCAAACGGCTTATTTGAAAATGAAATAGCATTTGGCAAAGCTCAAAACCCTTCATTATCTGATTATGCGGATGGAGTTGACACAATGTCTTTTCTGTTGAAACTCTCTTAATAAGTTATGCTAATTTTTACATTCAATTCATTCTAATTTAGCACCTTTGCATCATAATAAATTTAAAAATAACCTTCAACCTTAACATAATTTTCAACTTTATTTTACAATCTCCAAATAAATCCAACTTATGAAAATGCATAACTTTAGTGCCGGACCCTGCATATTGCCGCAACCTGTTCTTAAACAAGCTTCCGAGGCTGTTTTAAATTTCAACAATTTAAACCTTTCACTCTTAGAAATTTCGCACCGAAGTAAAGATTTTGTTGCGGTTATGGACAGTGCTTGTGCGCTGGCTTTAGAACATTTAAATCTGCAAGATAAAGGCTATAAAGCTATATTTTTAGGTGGTGGTGCAAGTATGCAATTTTTAATGGTTGCTTACAATATGTTGGCCAAAAAAGGTGCTTATTTAAATACAGGAACGTGGTCCAACAATGCAATCAAGGAAGCAAAACTTTTTGGCGAAGTGGTTGAGGTTGGTTCTTCAAAACCAGATAATTTCAATTACATTCCAAAAGGATATAATATTCCAACTGATGCAGATTATTTTCACTGCACAAGTAACAATACTATTTTCGGTACGCAAATGCACGAATTTCCTGAGACTAACGTCCCAATGATTTGTGATATGAGTAGTGATATTTTTTCACGGGTTTTAGATTTTTCTAAATTCGATATTATTTATGCTGGTGCTCAAAAAAATATGGGTCCGGCGGGCGCAACCTTAGTTGTAATTAAAGAAGAGGTTTTGGGTAAGGTTCAGCGTGCAATTCCTTCCATGATGGATTATAAAATTCATATAGAAAAGGAAAGTATGTTTAACACACCGCCGGTTTTTCCAGTTTACGTTACAATGTTGACTTTACAATGGTTAAAAGATTTTGGCGGCGTTGCAGCAATTGAAAAAAGAAATGATGCAAAAGCACATCTTATGTATTCTGAAATTGATAGAAATCCTTTATTTACAGGTTTTGTTGCAAATAAAGAAGACCGTTCTAAAATGAATCCCACCTTTAATTTGGTTGATGAAGCGCATACTGAAAAATTTGATAAAATGTGGAAAGCATCTGGAATAAGCGGTTTGAGTGGTCACAGAAGTGTTGGCGGCTATCGAGCTTCAATGTACAACGCTTTGCCATTGGAAAGTGTCCAGGTTTTGGTAGATGTAATGAAGCAACTTGAGAAAGAAGGTTAAAAAAAGTAAAGAGTACGCAGTACGCAAAATTAAATTTATCTTATAATTAAATACAAATAAATGAAAGTATTAGCAAACGACGGAATTTCAAAAAGTGGTGTAAAAGCCTTAGAAAATGCAGGATTTGAAGTAATTACGACGCACGTCGCGCAAGAACAATTGGTTAAATACATCAAAGAGCATAAAATTGATGTTATCTTAGTAAGAAGCGCTACAGAAGTTAGAAAAAATATTATTGATGAATGTGAAACCATAAAAATTATAGGTCGTGGCGGTGTTGGTATGGATAATATCGATGTTAAATATGCGCGTGAGCAAGGTTTGCACGTAATCAACACACCTGCATCTTCGTCTAATTCGGTTGCAGAATTAGTTTTTGCGCATCTTTTTGGTGGCGTTCGCTTTTTACATGATGCAAACCGAAATATGCCTCTAGATGGTGATACAAAATTTAATGCTTTGAAGAAAAATTATGCTGGCGGACGCGAGTTACGAGGGAAAACCATCGGTATTATTGGCTTCGGACGCATCGGTCGTGATGTTGCCAAAATTGCTTTAGGTTGTGGTATGAAAGTAATTGCAAGTGATAACCAAGTTGGTGAAGCAGATATTACGTTGGATTTTTATGACGGACAAGAAATAACCTTAAAAATAAAAACTGAACCTGTTGAAGAACTTATCAAACACAGCGATTTTATTTCATTGCACGTTCCGGCGCAACCGCAATTTGTTATAGGTAAAAATGAAATTTCACAAATGAAAAATGGTGCGGCAATTGTAAACTGCGCTCGTGGCGGTGTAATAGATGAAAATGCTGTAATTGAAGCATTGGAAAGTGGAAAATTATCTTTCGCCGCTCTAGATACTTTTCAAAATGAGCCAACCCCAGCAATGAAAGTATTGATGAACGGAAAAATATCCTTAACACCGCATATTGGAGCAGCAACTAATGAAGCCCAGGATAGAATAGGTACTGAATTGGCTTCACAAATAATTTCAATTTTAAAATAGAATATTTGAATTTAAGGTTTTAATTATAAGTAACTTACCTTTTAAATTGCCTTGAAAAGAATTTAATCAAAATTTTTATATATTGCTTCATTAGTGCTAACTTAAATCAATAAAAATGTCAGGAATTTTAGACCTATTAAACAGTGATCTTGGAAAACAAATTATTGGTGGAATTAGCCAAGATACAAATCAGCCCGAAGATAAGACAGCCTCTGTTGTAGCAATGGCAATGCCAATTCTAATGGGCGCGATGAAACGCAATGCAAGTACGGAAAGTGGAGCGGCCAATTTAATGGGTGCACTAGATAATAAGCACGATGGTAGCATTTTAGATAATTTAAGCGGTCTTTTTCAAAATGGTGTTGATGAAGATGTCAAACAAGATGGTGCCGGTATTTTGGGACACGTTTTAGGCGGTAGCCAAGATAATGCAGTGCAGGCCATTTCGCAAAAATCAGGTTTAAACACCAGTAGTGTTATGAAGATATTAACGGTGGCGGCACCAATTATTATTGGTTATTTAGGTAAGCAGAAACAGCAGAAAAACGTAAACACTCAATCAGGTCTGGGAGACTTGCTGGGCGGTCTTATGGGTGGTGGCGATAAACAACACAAACAACAATCTATGATAGAATCTCTTTTAGATGGCAATAAAGATGGAAGCGTAATAGACGATATTGCAGGAATGGTTTTAGGAGGTGGCAACAAAAAAGGTGGACTAGGTGGACTTTTAGGAGGTCTCTTCGGAAAGTAGAAAAATTAAAATTTATAAATTTTGATAACGCTTAACTTTTCAAGTGAATTTAGAGAGTTAAGCGTTAATTTTGTTTTATAAATTTTTGAATTATGAAAAAAGCAATTTTATATATTTCAATTTTAATGCTGGTTGTTTATGGTTGTAATACAGGAAAGCCCGCAATGGGTGTAAAAAATCCTGATAAAATCACAAAGAATGACACCATCCGAATCGCAAATGATAGCTTGGAATATGAAATTATTATCATTGAACCAGGTTTCAGCAGTTGGTTACTTTCACAGCCACCAAAAGGGTATTACGGTATATCGTATCTAGAGACCAAAAATCAAATTTGGACTACGGAATATAATACAAGAGTTAGAGGCATTGGCGCAAATAGAAATCTATATGAACAAGAAATAAACTACGATCCCTTTATCCGTTATGGGCTAGATGTAAATTATCTGCTCTATAATTACTTTGTTTATTTCCAAAAAACGTACAATCAAAAATTTATTGGAGGTAGGTAATGAAAGGCCTTAAGAAACGGTGGAACATTGAATCTAACTGGCAAGTCTGCGTTATCTTAATAGTATTTGCATTAACGGGCAGTGCTGCCGCAAAATTAGCAGCGCCAATAATTGAATTTGTGGGAATTCATAAAAATATGGGTTGGTATATTTATTGGCCAATTAGAATCCTCATCATTTTTCCAATATATCAAGTAATTCTTATTGCAATGGGTTGGATTTTCGGGGAATTTGAATTTTTTTGGAAATTTGAAAAAATGATGCTTTGTAGAATGGGTTTATCTACCTTTGTTCCCTTAGAATGTTAGGAAAAATAAAAATACAAAAAGCGACGGCGGCAATTTTATTGGCTTCTCTGCTCCTATTACCTTCCGCAATACAATTTGCACATTCTTTAGAGCAGCACGAACATAAAATTTGCAGCGACTTCTCGGCGCATATTCACAAGCAAAAAACAAATTGTTCAATTTGCGATTTTCATTTTTCCACTTTTCAATATCCAACTTTTCAAAATTTTGAAGTAGTTGCATTGCATTCTTATGCTACAATTGGCTTTCATTATTTTTCTTCAGTTGAAAAGTATCGGGCACATCATTTCTATTTACGTGGTCCGCCGCAACTTTCTTAATTTCAAATTAGTACACTTTTAAGTAAAATTTCAAATTAACAAAGTTTGAAGTGCATTTTTATTTTCAATCCTATTGTTGAAGATTTCTATCTTAAAACAATGATTTGCATTTCAGTCTTTTCAAAAAAGAATTCAAATGAAAAAAATCATAATATGTATGGTTGTTGTTTTATGCGTTGCAAAAATAACAGCACAAAATTCCCTTTCGGGAAAAATAACAACAACGGAAAACAACCAACCTATTCCCGCAACTATATATCTTCCGCAGTTAGAGAAAGGCGCAGCGGCAGATTTGGACGGAAATTATACTATCAAAAATATTCCAGATGGAAACTATACGGTAGTTTTTTCATCTGTTGGTTTTGCTACAATTTCAGAAAAAGTTCAGTTTTCCGGCAATAAAAATATTCCTAAAAATATGCAGCTTTCACAAAGCGCTGTTGAAATGGAAGCGGTAATACTTTCAACTCCATTCCACAAACTTCAAAGCGACAACGTAATGAAAGTGGAACGTGTAACAACGGACGATCTAAAATCTCAAGGCGCCACAACGCTTGCAGATGGTATTACAAAAATTGCAGGCGTTGAAATAATTACAACTGGCGGCGGAATTGGCAAACCTGTAATCCGCGGACTCAGCAGCAATCGTGTTTTGGTTTACACGCAAGGCGTTAGGTTGGAAAATCAGCAATTTGGCGATGAACACGGCTTGGGCATAAATGAAGCCGGAATTGAAAGTGTAGAAGTAATAAAAGGCCCAGCAAGTCTTCTTTACGGCAGCGATGCGCTTGGCGGCGTGCTTTATATAAATCCTGAAAAATTTGCACAAGCGGGCGATGTTAATGGCGATGTTGAAAGTACGTATTATTCAAACACATTGGCAACCGCAACAACGGTTGGCGTTAAAACTTCAGGTGAAAAATTTAAATTCTTGGCTCGTGGCGCTTATGCTGCTTACAGTGATTATAAAACGGGCGATGATTATAGGGTTACAAACAGCCGTTTTAATGAAAAGGATTTTAAAACGGGCGTGCAATATCAAGGCAACAAGCTTAAATCTACACTACGTTATAATTATAATCGTTCAAATATTGGCATTCCCGAAGAAATTGGCGATCAAAACCGAAATAAGGATTTAGAAATCCCTTTTCAAGAAATTGACAATAATGTGTTGAGTTTGGAAAATAATATCTATTTCAAAAATTCAAGTTTAGATATTAAAGGTGGCTATTTATATAATGATAGAAGGGAATATGGAGAAAATGCCGAAACACCTTCCCTTCGATTAAAGTTGAATACTTTTAACTACGACGTAAAATATAATTTACCCCAATTTGGCAAATTTGAAACAATAGCAGGGATTCAAGGAATGTTTCAAAATAATGAAAACGCAGCTGAAGAGATTTTGATTCCGAATGCAAAAACTGTCGATTTTGGAATTTTTGGAACAACGCATTACCATTTAGAAAAAGTAGATTTTCAAGCAGGACTTCGTTTTGACACGCGAAGTATTGAAAGTGAGTCTGCGCGCAACAGCGCAAATGCAGATTTTATCCCAAAATTGAGTAAGGATTATACCAGTTTTACAGCTGCGGTTGGCGCAAAATTGGATTTTACAGACCAACTCTCAAGCAGATTGAATTTGGCAAGTGGTTTTAGAGCCCCAAACTTGGCTGAACTTACATCAAATGGCGTTCACGAAGGCACCAACCGATATGAAGTTGGAAATGCTGCCTTAACAAATGAGCAGAATTTTCAAGCAGATGCGTCTTTGGAATTTAGAAATCAACACGTAGAAGCATATGCAAATGGTTTTTATAATGGGGTGAGCAACTATATCTTTTTAACGCCAACAAACGCTGAGATTGATGGAAACCAAGTTTTTAATTATCTTCAAAACAATGCATTTTTATATGGTGGCGAATTTGGTTTCCATCTTCACCCACATCCGTTGGATTGGTTGCATTTTGAAAGTAGTTTTGAAACAGTTACCGGACAATTAAAAGATGGCGGTTACTTGCCATTAATACCTGCCAACACATTAAAAAATACGTTTAGGGTTGAATTTAATGATGGAAATTTATTGAAAAGGAGCTATGCTTTTGTCGCTTACGAAAACACATTTAAACAAAATAACGTAAGCACTTTTGAAACAAATACAGCAGGTTATAATTTAGTGAATTTAGGTATTGGGACAAGTTTGGACGTAAAACCAATTGTATTTAATTTTGGGATTAACGTCACAAATTTAACCAATGAAAGTTACATAGCACATCTTTCAAGGTTGAAGGTGGACAACATTTTCAACATTGGGCGAAGCATAAATGTGAATTTGAAAATGGCTTTTTAATCGAGCTAAAAAAATCAAATTTTAATAAACTGTAAACCCTTCCATTATTTAAAATAGTGGAAGTGTTTACAGCTTAAAAGATTACAGATTAATCAACAATTTCAACCTCGATAGTTTGAATGATTGGTTGTTTTTTCCAAATAAAAGTGTAACACCACATTAAAGTAAATGTTGGGATAAAGTCTGTATAAGGCAAAATTTCTTCAACAAAAACAATGGCTGAAGCTAGCTTGCCTTCTGTACCTTTATACATTTGGCTCATTTTTTTAGCGGCGATTGGCGCCCAAATTATATCTAAAAATGGCCCAACAAATGGAATGAACATAGAGGCTATTCCAATAGCATCATATAAAATGCCCTGTTGCAATAATTTATTTTTTTGATTTTTCATATTTCAATTTATAAATTTCGGTCACTAAATAACCGAAATGTCAATTTCAAGTTTTAAGTATTTCAATAAATATACCAAGATTAGTAGGTGATATTCACAATTGTTACATTTTCAAAAATTTAAAGGAGTATTAAGTATTGAGAACAAAGTATTAAGAAATAATATTTCATTAAAATAATTTAATAAACACATTTGTGAAAACTTCTGCAAACTGCCACTGCGACTGAAAACTCTTTTTCGTTTACTTTAATTTATCCGAATACAACTTTTTAATTTTATCAATTTTCGGCTCAATTATAATTTGACAATAGGGTTGATCTTTATTGTTACTATAATATTTTTGATGATTTTCTTCTGCCTTATAAAATGTTGATAAAGGCGAAATTTCAGTTACGATTTCATCTTCAAAAACGTGGTTTTCATTTAGATAATTTATAAAATCTTCAGCAATTTGTTTTTGCTCTTCGTTTGTATACAAAATAGCACTTCTATATTGCGTTCCTTTATCGTTGTCTTGTTGGTTTAAAGTTGTTGGATTATGCATTGCGAAGAAAACTTCGAGCAATGTTTTAAAATCTACTTTATCTGAATCATATTCAATTTCTACGGCTTCGGCGTGGCCTGTTCTTCCGGTTCGAACTTCCCTGTAAGCTGGATTTTTAATAGTTCCACCAGCAAAACCGGCTGCAACTTTTAAGACGCCATAAATACGTTCAAAAACAGCTTCTGTACACCAAAAGCATCCACCTGCCAAGACTATTTCACTATTCATTTATTTCGTTTTTATAGTAATTTACACCTACTTAATTTTGTGTAAGACTCTACTTTACATTCAACATTTAAATTTTAATTGCAAATCACAGCACGTTAAAGATGTAATTTTGTCTATAATAATTCTAAATTATTACAACAAAAAAAATTATTTTTTTCGTAATTTTTCTTTTGAAATTTCTGAAAATATGATTTTGAAGTGTTTATATTATTTAATTCATTATAATAATATTGCATCTTTGCTGAAAAAGAATGCGTAAGTTTTAAGACTGAATACACATGATAATTGCGAAAAATATTCATAAATATTACGGAGATCTGCACGTTTTGAAAGGTGTAGATTTAGAAATTTCAAAAGGCGAAGTAGTCTCTATTGTTGGTGCTTCCGGCGCTGGTAAGACTACATTATTGCAGATTATTGGAACGTTGGACGATTATGATCGCGACAAAAGTTCACTTATAATAAATGATACCGAAATAGGAAAACTATCGAGAAAACAATTGGCTAAATTCAGAAATGAAAATTTGGGTTTTATTTTTCAATTTCATCAATTATTGCCAGAATTTACAGCAATTGAAAATGTTTGTATTCCAGCTTTTATAAAGAATACACCAAAAAACGAAGCCATAAAAAGAGCGAAAGAATTGTTGGATTTTCTCGGTCTTTCCCACAGGATAGACCACAAACCAAATGCACTTTCGGGCGGCGAACAACAACGCGTTGCTGTTGCAAGAGCTTTAATTAATAATCCGGATATTATTTTGGCAGACGAACCAAGCGGTAATTTAGACACTGAAAGCGCTGAAAATCTCCACAAATTATTTTTTAAACTTCGAAATGAATTTGGTCAAACGTTTATTATCGTAACGCACAACGAAGAATTGGCGGATATGGCCGATAGAAAATTGGTTATGCAAGACGGAAAAATAATTGTCTAATAATTAAATTTGAAAATATTTCTCTTCAAAATCAAACAATTTTAAATATTGAATCAAAAAGAATTAAAAGAATTTCTAGACGAAAAAGTCGATTTTTATAACAATCCAAATTTTATAGAAACAGATCCTATTCAAATTCCGCATCTTTTTTCAACAAAAGAAGATATTGAAATTATGGGCTTTCTAATTGCCACCATCGCTTGGGGAAATAGAAAAAGCATTATAAATAACGGACATAAATTGGTTGAAATTATGGGTAATTCTCCGTATGATTTCATTCAAAACTATTCGGAACAAAATAAAAAGTTGCTTTCAGGTTTTGTGCACAGAACCTTCAATGAAGAAGATTTACATTATTTTTTTCTTTCACTTCAACATATTTATAAAAAATATAATGGATTGGAAAATGTCTTCAAAATTAATTCAGAGAAAAACTCTCTTCAAACTTCAATTCATCATTTCAAAAACACATTCTTTACATTACCACATTCAGTTAGAACGCGCAAACACGTAAGTGATCCTTTAAAAAATAGTGCAGCAAAAAGGATAAATATGTATTTACGATGGATGGTAAGAAAAGACAATAATGGTGTAGATTTTGGAATATGGCACTCTTTAGATTCCTCGCAATTATCTTGTCCGCTTGATGTGCACAGTGGCAATGTTGCAAGAAAGTTGGGTTTGCTTAACCGAAAACAAAATGACAGTAAAGCTTTATCGTTATTAGATAAAAAACTACGGAAATTGGATATTAATGACCCTGTTAAATATGACTTTGCATTATTTGGATTGGGAGCATTCGAACGGTTTTAATTCGCAGTTTAACGTTTATAATTAAATCTTGAACAACTGTTTTTTAGTAAACCAATAATATATTATATTTATACGATTTTTTAAAAAACCAACTATTGATAGCTCCTCCAATACCTGCCAATGAAACAGCAAGAATTGCTGCGGTACGAGATTACAATCTTATTAATACGCTGCCTGAAGATGATTATGAGAGCATAACTGCTTTAACCGCTGCAATTTGCAATGTTCCTATTGCTTTGGTTACCATTATGGATAGCGATATTAATTATATAAAATCCCAATTTGGTTTACCAATAACTGAATCGCCTAGGGACACTTCATTTTGTGGACACGCCATATTTGATGATGCTGAAATTTTTATTGTTGAAGACGCTCGGAAAGATGAACGTTTTTTTGAAAATCCTGTGGTGAGCAAACACAATGTTATCTTCTATGCCGGCGTAAAGTTGGTAAATGATGATGGGTTTATTTTGGGTACACTTTGCGTATTCGACAATAAACCAAGAGTTTTGGAAGAAAATCAATTAAAGGCGCTCAAAACCTTGGCAAAGCAAGTTATGAATCTGTTTGAGGCAAGAAAAAAAAATATTGAACTTGAAAAACTACAGGTTCTTTTGAACCAAAAAAATGAGGATTTGCTAAACTTTGCCGGTATTGTTTCGCACGATCTTAAAATGCCGCTTTCCAATATTATTTTAACGAGTGATATGCTTCGTAAAAAATATGAAAGCGTTTTGGATGATCAAGCAATGCAGTATTTTGATTATTTAAAACAATCTTCTTTTGTTCTTAGCGATTACATAACTTCATTATTGCAGCATTATCAAAGCGATCATACCGCAAGTTTAAAATATGAAGAGTTTGACCTTAATTATTTACTTGAAGAAATTGTAGATTTATTGAATATAAATTACGACTGCGAAATTCATCTACCCGAAGTGAATGCAGAATTAACCTGCAATCGCATTGCCTTGGAACAAATACTTTTAAACTTAATAGGCAACAGTTTAAAATATAATTTTAAGGAAAAAGTGGTTGTAAATATTGCTTGTATTGAAGATGATGATTTTTATACCTTAAAAGTAATTGACAACGGAATGGGAATTGCCGAGGATAAATTAGAACATATTTTCGATCTTTTTTCAAAAACAGATTCTGTGGATCGTCACGGAAATCGCGGTAAAGGTATTGGTCTAAGTACTGTTAAAAAATTGGTTACACGTTTAGGTGGCGAAATTTCAGTTACCTCAGAATTGACTAAAGGCACAACCTTCACTTTTACAATTGCCAAAGGATAACCACATAAGATTATGTGGTACAAATATTAATTTGTTGGTTTGAACATTGTTTTTAGAAACTTCCAATTGCTTACTTTAAAACATAGTCTTTAATTAATAGGCTTTAATTATCTTTGGCAAACTTTATTTGTAAATGCAGTTTAAAAATCCTGAATTACTCTACGCGTTATTTTTACTGCTAATTCCTATTTTCATTCACCTTTTTCAATTACGTAAATTTCAGAAAACCGAATTTACCAATGTAGCTTTTCTTAAAAAGGTTAAAATTCAAACACGAAAAAGTAGCCAACTAAAAAAATGGCTTACATTATTAATGCGTCTTTTAGCTTTCGCGTGTTTAATTATAGCTTTTGCACAACCTTTTACAGCCTCAAAAACAGCCCTTAGTAAAGTGAAGGAAACTATTATTTACATAGATAATAGTTTTAGTATGCAAGCATTTGGAAGCCAAGGTGCACTATTGGAACGCGCCACGCAAGATTTGTATAATCAATTAAAAGTTGGACAAAAAATTACGTGGTTTACAAATGATAACGTTTTTAAAGACGTTACCTCGCAAGATTTTAAAAGTCAGATACTTAAAACTAACTATTCTTCCCAGCAATTATCCCCAAAGGAAGTACTGTTGAAAGCTAATCAATTACTTTCAAAAGATGAAGCGAGCGATAAAAATTTAATCTTCATTTCAGATTTTCAGCAAGTAACAGAATTTCCGAAAATTGATAAAGATTTCAACGTTAACGTTGTTCAATTAAAGCCTATTTCAAAAGAGAATATCCTTGTAGATTCTATTTATATTTCTTCAAAAGAATCTAATTCACTTCAGGTAACTGTAAAACTACAAGCGAGTACTTCAATTAAAAATTCGGTTACCGTTTCATTATTTAATGGGGAAGTTCTGCAAGCCAAAACTGCCGTTAATCTTACTGACAAAACAAAAGCAGATGCCCTATTTACTATTGAAGCAACCGAAAATTATAAAGGCAGAATTGAAATAACTGACGGAAATCTAATTTATGACAACTCACTTTATTTCAACATTAATAAAGCTGAAAAGATAAAAGTACTTGCCATAAATGAAGGTGACGGTAATTATTTGCAGCGTCTATATAACAGTGAGGAATTTGCTTTTACGCCGCAGGATTATAACAGCATAAATTTTAATGACATTCCGCAGCAAAATGTAATTATTTTGAACGAGTTGAAAGAAATTCCTGTTTCGTTAATTACATCCTTAATTTCTTTTTCAAAAAATGGTGGAAGTATTGTAATTATACCTGCCCAAAAAGCGGCAATTTCAACTTATAATAATTTACTTTCGGCTCTAAGTCTCGGTAGTTTTTCTGAGGAAATTTTACAAGAGAAAAAAATTGCCCATATTAATTTTGATCATCCATTATTCAAAAATGTATTTGAAAAACAGGTTGCCAATTTTCAAAATCCCAAAGTAAATTCATTGTATAAATATTCGGGAAATGCTGCCACTGCCCTATCTTTTGAAGATGGAACTCCTTTTTTAATTCAAAATAATCAAGCCTTTTTAACAACCGCGGCGATTGATGACGAAAATTCAAATTTTAAAAATTCGCCATTAATCGTTCCAACTTTTTACAATATTGCACTCCAAAGTTTGCCGCTTCCCAAATTATATTATACCATTGGAAATAGCAATTTAATTTCGGCGAACGTAAAACTAACTAAAGATGAGATACTTACCTTTGTAAATAAGAATGAACGATTTATCCCAATTCAACAAACAAAAGCGAATAGTGTACAGATTACAACTGTAGATGACCCAAACATCGCTGGAACTTATTCAATTGAAACCAAAAACACGCAGATTGAACCAATTAGTTTCAATTACAATAGAAAAGAGAGCAATTTGACCTATGCCGATTCTGAAAATTGGGAAGGTGCAAAGCAATATAATTCAATAAACGATTTATTTGAAGCAGTTTCGGCAAACAACGAAGTAACCAATTTTTGGAAATGGTTTGCTTTTTTCGGATTGTTATTTTTAATAGCCGAAATGCTAATTTTGAAGTTTTTAAAAAATTGAAAGTATAAATTTTGAAAGTAATCGCACATCAATTTTAAAAAGTTATTTTATTTTAGACTTTATAAAAACTCAATTTGATATTTAAAATTAAATATAATACAAAAGCAAATTCTAATTTTTAAATTATGAATGTTTTACTAAAACAAGCTACAATATTAGACCCAAACTCTAACCACCACGGTAAGAAAAGGGACGTTTTAATTGTTGATGGAAAAATTAATAAAATAGCTGCAAAAATTACGTCCGCCAAAAATGGTGAAGAAATCACGCTAAAGGATCTTCACATATCGGAAGGTTGGTTTGATAGCAGTGTCTCTTTTGGTGAACCTGGTTTTGAAGAAAGGGAAAATGTTGAAAACGGTTTAAAAACTGCCGCACTTAGTGGTTTTGCCCATGTTGCAGTAAACAGTAATTGCAGACCTTATTCTGATACTAAAGGTGCGATAAAATATCTAAAATCGCTCGCTGAAAATAGTTCGGTAGCACTTTATCCAATCGCATCGTTAACTGTTGGCAGCAAAAGTGAGGTATTGGCCGAAATGTTTGATATGAACAATGAGGGAGCCGTTTCATTTTACGACTATAAAAAACCCATTGCAAATGCAAATCTGTTGAAAATCGCGCTTCAATATGCGCAAGGTTTTAATGGATTAACACAATCTTTTCCTTCGGATAATTCCATTGCGCCAACTGGGATTGTAAATGAAAATATAAATAGTACACGTTTAGGTTTAAAAGGAATTCCACCGCTTGCTGAAGAACTTCAAATTACGCGCGATTTATCAATTTTAGAATACACGGGCGGAAGATTACATATTCCAACAATTTCTACAAAAAATTCTGTAAAGCTTATAAAAGAGGCCAAGAAAAAAGGGTTGAATGTTACGTGCAGTGTATCAATCTCGAATTTATGTTTGACCGATGCTGTGTTGGAAGGTTTTGATTCTAACTATAAATTAATGCCGCCCTTGCGAACTTCATCAGACCTAAAAGCATTACTAAAAGGATTGCAGGAAGGAATAATTGATGGTGTAACAAGTGATCACGACCCGATAGATATAGAACATAAAAAGATAGAATTTGAAAATGCCACTTTTGGAAATATCGGTCTAGAATCTTGCTTTGGCGCATTAAATTCGGTTATAGGTACTGAAAAAGCAATAAATTCCTTACTTAATTTAAAATCAACTTTCAATATTCCGAGTCTTGGAATTACAGAAGGTATTGAAGCAAATCTTACACTTTTTAATCCAAATATTGAATGGATTTTTTCTAAAGAAGATATTCTTTCAACTTCAAAAAACTCGGCTTTTCTCGGGCAGAAAATGAAAGGTAAAGCATACGGAATTTACGCTAAAAACAAACTTCAAATTAGTAAATAATGGAATCCAAACCCGAAGGAAAAAAAATTGCACTTGTAGCCTATGCGCCTTTCATAGGTTTTTTTCTTGCATTTTTTCTAAATCAAGATTATAAATATGCTTTTGCGACTTGGCATATTAAAAATATGTTTGGTTTGTTTTTATTGTTTTTGGTTGCGACAATTATCCAAAGTCAGATTGATGCTGCGTCTGGCGATATAATATGGCTTATCGTTTTTTTTGGGTACATAATTTGTTTTATTTTGGCCGCAACCAATCGCGTTGTTGGTATTCCTTTTTTAAGTGAAAAATTTCAACAATGGTTTACATTTCTTGATTAGTTGCACTATATTAGCCACTAATTTAAACCTACCAAAAATGGAAAACCCAACAGCTGAAGAAGGCAAAACAATTGCTATTATTTCCTACATTACACTTATTGGCTTAATTATAGCCTTTATAATGAACAACGACAAAAAGAATGCGTTTGCTTCTTTCCATATTAGGCAAAGTACAGGAATCATACTTTTAGCCATAGTTATTAACGTGATTTTTTATATAGTCTATGTGCCAATTTTGCCACTAATTTTATCAATAGGATTACTTGTTTTATGGATTTTAGGTTTAATTTCTGCCGTGCAAGGTGAAATGAAACCAGTGCCAGTTTTAGGTGTCCAATTTCAGCAATGGTTTAAGGGAATGTAATTTCTAAGAATTTAAAAAGACCTTTTATGTTAAACACGTTTTAATGTAAAAGGTCTTTTCTATTTTTGTCAACTATGGAAAAAAAAGAACTTTTATTAGAACATAATTACAGAGCAGCAAAAAACCCCACGGCTCAATCACCAACAGTTATAATGCTCCACGGTTATGGAAGCGACAAAAACGATCTGTTTTCTTTTGCTGAAGAATTACCAAATACCTACAATATTATTTCATTGCAAGCACCAATAAAAATGCAACCGTTTGGCTTTGCTTGGTATAATATTTACTTTGAAAATAGCCAAGGAAAGTTTAGTGACGATGAGCAAGCAATTGCAAGTTGCGATTTAGTTGCTAAGTGCATTGATGAAATTGTCGAAAAATATGAAGTTGACAACAAAAACATAACTTTATTAGGCTTTAGTCAAGGAACCATTTTAAGCCTTGCAATTGCCTTAAGCTATCCTGAAAAGGTAAAAAACGTAATTGGCCTAAGCGGTTATATAAATGAAGCAATTTTAAAGCCTAATTACCGAACAAATGATTTTTCAAAACTTAGTGTTTACTCTTCACACGGTAGTGTAGACCAAGTAATTCCTGTTTCTTGGGGACAAAGAACAAAACCTTTTTTAGATAAATTGAATATTGAAAACGCTTATTCAGAATTTCCGGTTGGTCACGGTGTTGCACCACAAAATTTTTACGAGTTGAAAAAATGGCTTGAGAAGCATTAAATTCTCTCCAACCCTATTTCGGCTGGAGACAATTATTGCGGATATAAAAGTGAAGCGATCGTGTTCAATGTTAATTGCTTTTTATCGTCAATTCTATATTCCACCAGCATTTCGCCCCAATATTTTCCGTCGGTGAAATCGGCTAAAATCCATTTATTGTTTAAAAACTTTAGCTTATTTATTTTCATTGCACCTTCCAAACCGGCAAAAGGGACTAAAGGATTATCACCATTCACTAAATTTTGATCCATTAATTGGCTGGTGACCAACTCTTCAACATCTTTGGCTCTGTAACCAAAACTTTCTAAATAGGTCATTGCGTTTTCGTTTCCCTGCAGCGTAAAGTAATTTAAATCTGCCACAGATGTGTTCAGCGTTGTTATAGAGTCTGATTGTGATGCAACCTTATTCTCCAAAAATTCAATTTTCTTATCTTGATTTTCAAAAATTTTCTTCTCGTTCATATATTGATAAATAATGAACAAAAGACAAAATAAAAACAGATACATAAATATTTTTCGCTGCATAATTATAATTTGAGTTTTAATCCGTCAAATGCTAAGAAAACATTTTCAGGTACTAATTTTTCTACTTCGGAGTGAAAACCTAACATATGGCTAATATGTGTTAAGTACGCTTTTTCAGGATTTACAAGTTGTATGAATTTTAAAACTTCCTCTAAATTGAAATGACTTTCATGTTCCTTAATTCGTAAGCAATTAACCACGAGAATTTTACAGTTCTTTATTTTTTCAATCTCTTCAACAGCCATTGTTTTAATATCGGTGAGATATACAAAATCTTCAATTTTAAAACCTAAAACCGGTAATTTGTTATGAAAGCCTTCAACTGCAACAACTGTTTTATTTCCAATTTTAAAAATTGAATTTTTATCAATTACAATTTGGTCAATTGCAGGTGCGCTAGGATATTTATTCTCCGTTGCAAAAATATAGGCAAAACGCGTTTGAAGTGAAGAAAATACTTCAGCCGAAGCATAAAAAGGAATATTTCCCTGCTTAAAATAAAACGGTCTAATGTCATCAATCCCCGCTGTATGATCGCTGTGCTCGTGCGTTAGAAGAATTCCATTTAAATGATTTACGTTTTCACGCAGCATTTGTTGTCTAAAATCTGGCCCGCAATCTATAACATAATTTTTATCGTCCCACTGCAGTAAAACCGAAACACGCAAGCGTTTATCTTTCGGATCGCTACTCATGCTTACAGGATCGTCGCTACCAATAATTGGAATTCCCTGTGAAGTGCCCGTGCCCAAAAAAGTAATGTTTAAAGTGCTTTTCATTTACGCAAAAATAACAGTTATTTTTTTGTTTGCCCCTCTTAATTGTTACCTTTGTTAGCGTTGATTAAAGAAACCCCACTATGCCAGATACTATTTTAGGTGACAAGGAATTTGAAAGTATTCCGTCTATCCAGAACAAGGCACTCCGTATAAATTTGAATGAAAATATCTACGGAACTTTTGCCGAAATTGGCGCTGGTCAAGAAACAGTTCGAAACTTCTTTAGAGCTGGCGGTGCTTCCGGGACTATTGCCAAAACAATGTCTGCTTACGATAAGGATTTTAGTGATGCCATTTATGGTATAGAAGAAGATGGCAGATATGTAAGTGAATCTCGTTTAAAGAAAATGCTTGATCACGAAATGGAACTTCTAGAAGATAGAATAAGTCGTGAAAAACACCCTAATAAATTATACTTTGCCTACGCCAATACGGTTGCAACAATAGATTTCGCCAAAAAATATAAAGGCCACGGCTGGATTGGATTAAGATATCAAGTAGATCCAAAAGAAGAATATAATGATATTGCACTACATATTCGTTTTCACGAAAACGACGCCATGTTGCAACAGATTACGCTGGGCGTTCTTGGTGTAAACCTTATTTATGGGGCCTATTATAAATACGATCAACCTAAAAAATTGCTTCGATATTTGTATGATCATATTGATAAAGACAAAATTGAAATTGATACTATAAATTTTTCCGGACCTCGTTTTGAAAATGTGGATAACCGCTTAATGAGCTTACAGCTTATTAAAAACGGAATGACCGATGCAATTATGTTTGGTCCGGACGGTAACAATATTTTACCAGCGAGAATACTTTACAAAAAGAATATTTTGGCTTTGCGCGGAAGTTTTAGACCCGTAACCAAGGTGAATATTGATATGTTTGAGCAATCTTACAAGATGTTTTTAGCAGAAAGTAAGGTTGAAGAAGATAGAACTGAGGTGATTTTTGAAATTACGCTGTCAAATTTAAGAGCTGAAGGCGAAATTGATGAAGAGGATTTTATGGACCGAGCAAAACTTTTATGTTCGTTGGGGCATAATGTGATGATCTCCAATTTTCAGGAATATTACAAGCTTGTGGAATATTTTTCCCGTTATACCAAACAACGAATGGGTCTTGCAATGGGCGTAAATAATTTGGTAGACATTTTTGATGAAAAATATTACCGACATTTAAGTGGTGGTATTTTGGAAGCTTTTGGTAAGTTGTTTTTTAAAGATCTGCGTGTTTATTTATATCCAATGATGGATCCAGAAACTGGTGAATATACCAATAGTGAAAATATTAAGGTACATCCTCGTATGAAAGAGTTGTACAAATTCTTTAAATACAACGGAAAAGTTGTGGATATAACCGAATTTGCACCCGAAGTTATGAATATTTTTTCACGAGAAGTATTGCATAAAATTGAAGCTGGTGAAGAAGGTTGGGAAGAAATGCTACCAATAGGTGTTGCTGAAATAATTAAAGAGAAACATTTATTTAGTTGTAAAGCTGAAGTTGCGAAGGCGGAGTGAAAAAGGTAGCAGTCGCAGTTTTCAGTTAGCAGTCTTTTGAGTAAAATCATTTTAAATATAGCTTGAATAATTTTTAAAAATTATTCAAGCTATATTCATTTCAAGCTAAACCCAACTATCCCAAAATCTGCGCAGCGTGATCTTTTGTTTTAACCTTATCGATTACATTTTCTATAATTCCGTTTTCGTCGATTACAAAAGTTATACGATGAATTCCGTCGTATTTTTTTCCCATAAATTGTTTCGGTCCCCAAACTCCAAAAGCATTTATAACTGCTTTATCTTCATCCGCCAATAATGGAAATGGAAATTTATACTTTTCAGTAAAGCTTTTTTGCCTTTTTTCATTGTCGGCGCTTGCTCCTAATAATGCGTAATTTTTATTTTGCAACTCTTTAAAATTATCTCTTAAATTGCAAGCTTCTGCAGTACAACCTGGCGTGCTGGCTTTCGGATAAAAGAAAACAACCAATTTTTTTCCTTTAAAATCGGAAAGATTAACTGTATTACCATCTTCATCTTTTGCTGAAAAATTGGGTGCATTATCACCTACTTTAAGTGTGTTCATTTCGTTATTTTTGTTTAAAAATACAAATAATTGATTGCAATAATTGGTTGAAAGTAGAATTCCCTTCAAAATTAATTTTTATACATGACAAAAAAAGAAAAGGTTGCTTTTGTTATAAAAACGCTTAAAGATATTTATCCACAAGTACCAATAGCGTTGGACCACAAAGATCCGTACACATTATTGATTGCAGTTTTAATGTCTGCCCAATGTACCGACGTTCGCGTAAATCAAATTACGCCATTGTTATTTGAAATTGCCGATAATCCCTACGATATGATAAAACTTTCGGTTGAAGAAATTAGGGAAATTATAAAACCGGTTGGCCTTAGCCCGATGAAAAGTAAAGGCATTCACGGACTTTCACATATTTTAATAGATAAGCACGGCGGAAAAGTTCCCCAAAGTTTTGAAGCGTTGGAAGAACTTCCAGCCGTTGGCCATAAAACGGCGAGCGTTGTAATGAGCCAAGCTTTTGGCGTTCCGGCATTTCCGGTAGATACACATATTCACAGACTAATGTATCGTTGGGGTTTTAGCAGTGGCAAAAATGTGGTACAGACCGAAAGGGATGCAAAAAGATTATTCCCGGAAGAAATTTGGAACGAATTACACCTTCAAATTATTTGGTACGGCCGCCAATACAGCCCAGCTCGAGGCTGGAACTTAGAGAAAGATATAATTATGAATACTATTGGGAGGAAAAGTGTTTTGAATAATGTAGCAAATAATTCATTAAAAGGCAATTAAAATTACAATGTAAATTTTTAGTTAACCACTTTAAAGGCAAAAAACATGTAACAACGATTAAGTAAAATTTGTATGTAATCTTTTAACATTTAGATAACAAACAAATTACCGTATAATTTGATTTTTGCATCATAAATTAAAATCAAAATGATATGAAAAAACTTTACCTTTTTACTTTATTAACGTCCGTTACTTGCAACTTATTAGCACAAAACGATTGTGATAAAAAAATTAAAATTGCTGCAAACTATTTACTTGCTCATGAACAAATAGATATAGAAGCTTTGCAGCAGATACAATCGTCATTAAGTGGTTGCCTAACTGAAAATTCTAATTCTAATTATGTTAAAGGGCTTCTCGCTCTTAATAATCTTCCAAACCCAGATTATACAGCTTCATTTAATTATTTTCAACTTGCGGCAAATGAAGGTAATGCAAATGCTATAACACATTTAGCATATTTCTTTAAATATGGTTGGGATAGAGAAGTAAACTTTGATGAGGCATACTTAAAATTTCAAGATGCAGCGGCATTAGACGATGATAACGCAAATTATTCTTTAGGATATTTTTTTTTTTGTAAGGGACTAGGTTCTTTAGAGCAAGATTATGAAACTGCCACAAATTATTTTTCACAGAGCAACGAGCCTATGGCAAGACATTGGGAAGCTGTTTGTCAATATTTTGGTTTTGGAACTGAAGAAAATAAAGCTTTGGCACTTACTAATTTAGTGGAAAATAAAATTCCAAATAGTCAAGCACTATTTGATTTTTTATCAAATGTTGAAAATACATATAACCAACCTTTATTGGAATATACTATTTCAGAAAGTGATGAACCAATACAAAGCTTAAACGAAATAGTAAACGATACTTTGTACGGTAAATTCATAGAAAGAGATTGGTCTGGAGAAAAAATAATGAGACAATTTCCAATTTCATTGTATATAACTAAACCTGCAAACAATTACATAGTAGATTTAACTATTAATGATCAAACCTTTCAGGGGATTGCTCAAGGTTTTGAAAATAAATTATCGTTTCAAGACTTTATTATATCTATACCTGCTTTGTTTGTTGATAATATCGCTGAGACAAACACTCTTTATACTATAAAAGAGATTGATTTTAAACAAAACACGGAAACTTCTGAATATATCGCAGATTTAAACATTTGGATTGAAAATTATACTGAGCCAAGTGCTCCAATTTCTTTAATAGTAAGAAATAAAAATAGTATAAACCAACGAATTGAAAACTCAATTATAATTTTCCCCAATAATTTTTTAGACTCTACTTCTATTCAATATACAATTGAACAAAATTCACAGGTTAATGTAGCATTATTAGATTTTAATGGAATACAAGTTCAAAACTATGCTTTACCAAATACAATGGGTGAATTAGGCACACATATTTTTAGGATAGATGCAACAAACTTACCAATGGGTAATTATATACTACAATTAAATGTTGACGGTTACAACTTTCCAAACCAAATAATTAAAATAAATTAAGCCATAATGAAAAATAAAATTACTTTACTGGCAGCTATGCTGCTTGTAGGAATATCATTTGCACAACATACACAATCAACTAATATTAGTAACAAACCTTTAAAGCCAACAAATGGTGAATGTTATTGTAATTATGAAATACAATTTAGTCAATATTTAGATTTTACAAATAACATGCCCGTTAACATAATTAGGAGACAATGGTTTGAAGGGCAAAAAGAAATATTAAGAAACGAATTACAAAATAGATATAATCAGCCATTCAACTCTTTTGAAGATGGTATGAAACATTTATTTAAAGAGGCTTTTACAGATGATTATGAAAACGTATTATTAAACCCAATTCGTGCTTCTGACTTAGCAGCAAGAAATGCAATTTATCCAAATATGGTAGATAGTAATGCTAAATGGCGCGTTTTTAATTTTCAAATGAATTCGAACTCGCAGGTAAATTTAGGCGATCTTAGTTATAACAATAAACCTGTGAAAGATATGACCTATAATGAGCCTATCAAGCTTGGCAAGCTACAAAAACTCAAAACAATTCAGACATTACCACCTATATTTATCACAACAATAGAATATTAAGAAACGAATTTGTAAATTATAATGACCAATTATCTGAGTTTTTAAGCAATTTGTATTTAGGCCATTTAACTGACAAAGATTTAGAAGAACAAGTTACATTGGCAACTGGCTATTTAATTTTTGATTGGCAGAATTGGCATCCTCCTTTACAATTACCTGCATCATTTGCTGGTATACCTTTTTTTGACCCATCCCTTTACGACCATACAAACACAATAAATGATCTAATGAACAATACAGGATTGCCATCAAACCAAACTGCCAATCCACCTTATAATGTAGATGAACTTTTAAAAAACTACAGTGTTTCAGATTTTAATCTTGGTATTACTTTTGCCCAATTTCTTAATGGCAATCAAGCATTAAAAAATGCCGCCAAAAATTATAATCATTATCATAATTATAGCCAGAAATCAAAATATTTATTAAAAAAGTTTATCGAATCTTTTAAGGACGATGAAGCTTTTAATTTTGCAAGTGGCTTTTTTAGGAGTTGTTGCATATCACATCAAGATTATCCAGAATTTCAAAACATATTTAGATCTACATTATCAACTAATGCAGTAAATTATGGTTTTGAAAATTTTGGTTGGGTTATGGCTGCAATGAGTAATTACAGCAACAATTATGTAGCCGAGGGCAAAATGATTAAAAAGTTTTTAAGTGATAACCCTGGTCATGGTTTTGCAAATTTTACAGATTATGAATTGGGTAAGCTTTTTGATTTTTATGACGGTGGGGCTAATAATATAGCCTTTCGGTTTTCACAATATACACAAGATCACATTATAAATATGCAACCAAGCATACCTTACAATATATGGTTTTTTAATGATGCTTTTAATAGGGAAGCGCTGTATGCTATTTTGAATGGTGGATATGTAGATTTTAAAAAGAGTATAATTTATCATGAAAGTTTTAATAATTATCCTTGTCAAAAAACTGTAATATCTTCTGTGTTTGATTATAATGCTCCAGTTTTAGATTTAATTAATGATGTTTTCTCAACTAATACCAAAGCAAGACTTATTATAAAAGCAGGAAATTTAAATGGCATTCTTGAAGCAGCTAATACAACTGTAATACAAAATCAACCTTTAATATATAATATTACATATAATACCCAGAGATTAGACGTCTCTACCAACTTAGACTTTGTTAATACAACCATTCATGAAGCACTACACGCGCTATTATTCTATTTTTATCAAGCTGGTTTTTATAACTCTTCTATTAATAACCCAACATACGCAACTTTAGTTAATGATTTTGCGTTACATCAAGAAGCCTTAAGTGGTCTGGGTCATCATGACTATATTGCTACAATTATAAATATCATATCTGAAGGAAGCTATGTATGGTCCATAAATAATGGTTTTAATCCTTCAAATTTTTCTCAATTTGATTTGAACCCTAATGATAACAAAAATGGCCTTCAAGAATATTTATATGCCCTATCTTGGGCAGGATTAGAAGATACGCCAACTTTCGATTTATTATATCCCGAAAACAGTTCTGAAAGAAATCATATTTTAAATATTACAAATTCTGAAGCTTTACCTTATGAATATAACGCAAATCCACAAGGCACTCCTTGCAATTAGTTTTTTTCTATGTTTTTCCTGTGGAGTAAACAAAGAAAAAAATAATATTAATGAAACTTATAAAGTATTGAATACTTTGCTTGAATATCAAAAGACTAACTATTCTAGTTTCACTTTCGTAAAAGATTTAGTTCCATTTTCGCTAGCAGAATTTGAAAATAATCTAGATGGTCATCTTTTAGTAAAAAATCAGAGCTATAAAATACCTATATGTGCTGATACATTGTTAATGAAAAAAATAAATTTTCAAGCAAATAATGGGATCGGTCCAATAATTTGGGATTCTACAAAAATTAAATTTAGTAAAAAAATAAGATTTATTTCAAAAGATGAGTTGGCTGTAGGCAAATTTAAAAATTATAATTTAAATGAAATATTAGATAGTTTCATAATTGAAGTTTCTAATCCTATATTCGATAAAAAGAAAAAAAATGCTATAGTAGTTACCCAGATTACACGTGAAGGCAAAATTGCACATTATCTTACCAAAATTGATGGTATTTGGCAGGTAGATTGTATTTATTATATTAATATACAATAAGCTATACAGCATTTTAAGGCTTTATATCAAAATTGAACTTATAGAAATGGAACTAAAATTATTATCAATCTCAATTCTGATGTTCTTTTTTAGCTATCAAAAAAATAATAAGAAAGTCACAATTACAGATTTTTCTAAAACATACACGGATACTATATTTCCAAGTAAAAATGAAAATTATGCAGTTATGATATTGAAAATTAAGGGTAATGTTAATGACACTATAGAGATAAATTTTCAAGGAATTAAGCGTAAATACTTCGGTATTTTTACTGATGATCTAACCAAAGATTATTATGGGGGATTTTATATACCAGTTACATTTAATCCCTTAAATGCAACCAAAGGTAAAATTGAAATGGAATATGGTATTTATTAGTTTTTCATTTAATACTTAAAATAGTTTGATTATAAAATGATTATATTATAAAATAGCAAAATATGCAACTAAAATTAATTTCACTATTTATCTTAATATCTTTTTTTTGCTGTAAGGAAAACAAAACAGATTATCAAGAAATTTATGCATTGGTAATAAATAAAAATGTAAAACCATTTCCACCACCACCACCTAATTTTGATGTATCGGAAAAAATTGCAAAACACGTATTAGATTCTCTTAACAATGTATCAATAAAAGTGGCGGTTAATACCCAGTCAATTAAATTTGAATTTTATGAATATCAGGAATTTATTCATAACAATGAAATTTCTGAAACAGATTTAATATTTAAGAACCAAAAATATTTACCAAAAGAATATTTTGAGGCGAGACCCAGTATAAAATTTAATTTTATAGTTAATAAAGTACCAGACTTTGAAAAAATACTAGAAAAAAATGATTATGTTTTACAGTTTTCGAATATTGTATTTAACATAACCCACGATAAAGCTTTTTTAATTGTTATTTATAGTTCAGGAAAAATGTCGGGTTCTGAAAAGATATATTATCTAGAGAAGGTTGAGAAAAAATGGAAAATTAAAAATAGCAAAACTCTTTCATTTTCTTAAAAATAACCTATTTCAAATATGGATATAAACATAGGAGATTACTACATTGCTGTAAAAGGAGGTCAATGGATTATAGCCGGACTTATTATTTTAATAATCATAATAACGGGCCTAATATTAAGAAAGAGAAAAAAATAACTTTAATAAATGTCAAACCTTCCAAACTTCAAAAAGTCTATCCAACCAAAAATTAAAAAAACCCCTAAAAGCTAATTCTAGGGGTTTCAAAGTTTAGTTGAGAAGCGCTTCAAACTTCATCGTATTGTAATCTATAACACTTAAAGCCGCTGAATAATCCAGAATAAACCGTACAGTTTTTTCTTTTGGAGCCATATTATTAGTCACGCTGTCCATACGTGAGTTCTTTGAGTAACTTTTTTGCATAATTATTATTTTCAGGTTATTTGAAAATAACGTAGCAAAAAGTTAATTATTGTATTAATTGGTTAATATAATGTTGTGTTTATCAATTACTTTACGCAAATTAATAAGTGCGTATCGCATTCTGCCCAAAGCCGTATTTATACTCACGCCAGTTTGCTCACTTATTTCCTTAAAACTCATATCCTTATAAATGCGCATTAGCAACACTTCTTTTTGATCGTCCGGCAATTCCTCAATTATTCTGCGTACATCATCTTCTACTTGCCCTTTAATCATCTGTCTCTCTATATTCAAAGTACTATCGCTTAACACAGAAAAAATATTAAAGTCAGTATTGTTAGCAAATTTTGGCATCCGATTATTCCGTCTAAAATGGTCAATTACTAAATTATGGGAAATACGCATTACCCAAGGCAAAAACTTACCTTCTTCATTGTAGGCTCCTCTTTTAAGGGTTTTAATTACTTTTATAAATGTATCTTGAAAGATATCTTCCGCGATATCGCGATCGTAAACTTTTGAGTAGATAAAACTGTAAATGCGTTGCTTGTGGCGTGTAACCAATTCGGCTAATGCAGATTCATTACCTTTCATATAGGCGCTAACGAGGAGCGCATCAGAGCTAGTGCTTTGTTTCATATTATAGAATTTTTAAAAAATAAACGACTTATTTTTTTTGGTTGATGAGCCGTAATGTTTATTTGTTAAAAGTAATAATATGCTATAGGCAATAAATTTTAGATTGTACGTTAAGTGGCGTAAATATAACAACAAAGAAATCACAATTCCAAAAAAAAGGTTAAATTTTTCTGAAATAACTAAATGACGGCCCTAAATTATCGTGAGAATAACCGAATTGGTATCTTTGCAAAAAGTTTAAAAAGAAAGATTTAACATTGATAGCAGAACAAATCAACATTAAGGAAAACATCCTAATATCGGGTGCTAAGCTCCATAACTTAAAAAATATTACCGTTGCAATTCCACGAAATAAGTTGGTTGTAATTACGGGATTATCGGGTAGCGGAAAATCTACTTTGGCATTTGATACGCTTTACGCTGAAGGACAAAGGCGTTACGTTGAAAGTCTTTCCTCCTACGCACGTCAATTTTTAGGTAGGTTGGATAAACCAAAAGTAGATAGTATTAAAGGTATTTCGCCCGCAATTGCTATTGAGCAAAAAGTAAATGCAACCAATCCACGCTCTACTGTTGGTACTTCAACCGAAATATATGATTATCTAAAACTGTTATATACTCGAATTGGAAAAACCATATCTCCCATTTCAGGCAGAGAAGTTAAAAAAGATTCGGTTGCAGATGTCATAAAGTTCATCAAAAATTTTGATGAAGGTCAAAAGTTACTCCTACTCGCCCCTATTGTTTTGGAGGAAGGCAGAAGTATGGAAAATAAAATTCAAACGCTCGCCCAACAAGGATATGCTCGATTAAAAATTAAAGATGAAGTTGTTCGAATAGATGAATTAAATCTGGAAAAACTTCCGAAGAAAATTGAAATTGTAATAGACAGAATCATCACCAAAGACGACGAAGACTTTTACAATAGATTGGCAGATGCGGCTGAAATGGCTTTTTACGAAGGAAAAGGTGAATTGTACATTGAAAATTTAGACACAAAGGAAACTACAGAATTTAACAATCGGTTTGAAGCTGACGGAATTGTTTTTATGGAGCCCAACGTTCATTTATTTAGCTTTAATAATCCGTACGGCGCTTGTCCCGTTTGTGAAGGTTATGGCGATGTAATTGGGATTGACGAAGATTTGGTAATACCCAATACAGCGCTTTCCGTATTTGAAAATGCAATTTTTCCGTGGCGCGGCGATAGTATGGGTTGGTATCGAGATCAATTGGTGAATAATGCCTACAAATTTGATTTTCCAATACATAAATCTTGGTTTGAACTAACGGAAGCGCAAAAACAGTTAGTTTGGACAGGCAATAAACATTTTGAAGGATTAAATGCATTCTTCTCTTTTTTAGAATCTAAGAGTTATAAAATCCAAAATCGTGTTATGCTTTCTCGTTATCGTGGCAAAACAAAATGCAGCACTTGCAAAGGAAAGCGACTACGCCCCGAAGCATCGTATGTGAAAATTAACGGAAAGGCGATACAGGAGTTGGTTGAATTACCTTTGAATCAGGCAAGGGAATTTTTTCAAAATTTAGAACTTTCAGAATTCGATCAAAAAGTTGCAAAAAGATTATTGGTTGAAATTAATAACAGACTCGGTTTTTTAATTGATGTTGGTCTTACCTATCTTACTTTAAATCGAAAAAGCAATACCTTGAGTGGTGGCGAAAGTCAAAGAATTAACCTTGCAACCTCTTTGGGAAGCAGCTTGGTTGGTTCAATGTATATTCTTGATGAACCTAGTATTGGCTTGCATCCGAAGGATACTGAACGACTTATCGAAATTTTGAAAAAACTCAGAAATTTGGGTAACACGGTTATTGTTGTTGAACACGACGAAGATATAATGAAGCAAGCTGACCAAATTATAGATATTGGTCCGGAAGCTGGTTCATTTGGCGGAGAAGTTATGGCTCAGGGAACGTATGATGAGATTCTAAAAGCAGATTCATTAACTGCAAAATATTTAAATGGGGAAATGGAAATTGAAGTTCCGAAGAAAAGAAGAAGTTCAAACAAGTTTATAAAAATTACCGGAGCGCGTCAAAACAATCTAAAAAATATTGATGCTACTTTTCCCATTAACGCGTTTACCGCAGTTACCGGCGTTTCGGGAAGTGGGAAAAGTACCTTGGTAAAAAAGATTTTATATCCAGCTTTAATGCGGGAAATAGGTGGTTATGGCGAAAAACCCGGACAGTTTACTTCAATTGAAGGCGATTTAAAAAGTATTAAAAATATCGAATTTGTAGATCAAAATCCCATTGGGCGTTCAAGCAGATCAAATCCGGTTACCTATATTAAGGCGTACGACGATATTCGAAATTTGTATGCCAATCAAAAGTTGTCTAATATTAGGGATTACAAGGCAAAACATTTTAGTTTCAATGTTGATGGCGGACGTTGCGATACGTGCAAAGGTGATGGTGAAGTTACTATCGAAATGCAATTTATGGCAGATGTGCATTTGGTTTGTGATACTTGTAATGGGAAACGTTTCAAAAAAGAAGTGCTTGAAGTAAAATTTCACGATAAAAATATTGATGATATTTTAAATTTGACGGTTGATGATGCAATTGCATTCTTCGGAAACCATAACGAAAATAAAATTGTGAGTCGCTTACAACCTCTGCAAGACGTAGGTTTGGGATATGTACAGTTAGGGCAAAGTTCCGCAACATTATCCGGCGGCGAAGCACAACGTATCAAGTTAGCATCATTTTTGGTTAAAGGCAGTAATGCCGATAATACGGTCTTTATTTTTGACGAACCAACAACAGGTCTTCATTTTCACGATATTAAAAAATTATTGGCTTCATTTTACGCACTGCTGAAAAATGGACATACCGTAATTGTTGTTGAACACAATTTAGATTTAATAAAATGTGCCGATTATATTATTGATTTAGGTTTGGAAGGCGGCGAAACCGGCGGACAAATTATAGCAACGGGAACGCCGGAAGAAGTGGCGAAGAATAAAGAATCTTACACGGCTTTTTATTTAAGGGAGAAACTTTAAGGTACTTGCAGTTTGCAGTCGCAGTAGAATAAAATAACTAAATTTTAATTCAAATTGCCTTTTTGGATTTTGTTCTTGTAAACTTATTAACTAATTGACTCACTTAATTATCAACTGATTTAATAATCAACCAATCGACTCATAAACGTCTAGCCTCTTTTTTTCAGAAAACATTAGCATTTAAATAATTTTCTTGGCACG
Source organism: Aequorivita sp. (assembly GCA_965219125.1). Taxonomy (GTDB): domain Bacteria; phylum Bacteroidota; class Bacteroidia; order Flavobacteriales; family Flavobacteriaceae; genus JBBSOK01. The sequence goes on along the minus strand of CBDCMO010000002.1, from coordinate 172,081 downwards.
ATAATGGTTCTTACATTATTGGTTGGTTAGTTTGAAATCCGTTGAAATGGTAAAACATTTTGGCGGATTTTTTTTCTCCAATTATTTTAATTCGTTTAAATTCTTCAATAAAATAATTACTTAAATTTCATTTATTCTATCTCTATTTTAATCTTTTCAATTCAGAAAAATACTTCAAATTAGTTGTCTTTACCTAAATATTTTATTCCGAAGAAAATATTATTTCAGAATTTATCAAAATTATAATTTTATAACTATTTGATATTCAATGATTAAAAAAAGTTGGCACGCCGTTTGTATTTAGGTTTTCAACTAACATTCCAAATAATTGAAAACAAGTCTAATCTTTAAATCTACAGTTATGAAAAAAGCAGCACTTTTAGTATTAGGGTTCATTGTAACTACTTTTACTGCAATCGCAAATCCGTTTAACTACACCAATCGCAATTATGATGGCAAAGCTTATATCTTTGAAGAAGGTAGTGTAGAATTTTCGATATTTCCCGACGGACAATTTGATTTTGTTTATGTTGGCCAACAAAATGGAGCGCAAGTAAATGTGAGCACACCAAATGTGAATATAAGCTTTAATTCAGGCTATGATTATGAACCTTACATACAATATGACGATTACGGTGCAGTAATTCAAATTCAGAATGTACCAATTTATTATGACGAATATGGCCGCATAACCCAAGCTGGAAGTGTCGATATTCAATATAACGACCGACGTATTGTAAGAGTTGGTGGTTTGCACATAAACTATAACAATTACGGCTATTTTGCAAATTGTACTGGAGCTATAAACTTTTACAATCCGTACTATATTTATAGACCTTGGCACATTTATTACGCAAGACCTTTTTACAGCAATTGCATAGTTTACGATTTACCATACAGACATTATTATACACCAATTAGATACAGTTATTACGACCATTGTAATTATTATAAAAATCGTGGCCGTTCCAATTATGCGAATGCAAGAAGAGATTTTTATCGGCCAGGAATGTATTCATATTCTAAAAATGGTCGTGTAGCAAAAAACAGTAGTTACGATCCAAATAGGAGAAACTCCTATGTTTCCAATACTAGAGAAAGTTCAACAAATAACGGTGGAAATATTGATTCCAGAAGTAATCTTTCGACTAGAAATAATAGTTCAAATAACAATATTGCTTCAAACACTTCTGCTAATTCAGTAAGAAGTAATGTTAAAACTGAAAGCGTTCGCAACACAAAAGCAGTTTCAAATGTTAGAAATAACGAAACAGTTAAAACCAACAATACTCAAAATGTGAGAACAAATACAAATGTTGTAAAAACTAATGCAAATACCAGAAGCAATGCGACAGTTAGAAATAGTGTTAATAATATAAAAACTACCGCAAATACTAAAAATAATACTTCGGTAAACAACAATACTGTGGTTAAAACAAACAGTAATACTCAAAATACAAGTAATGTTAGAAATTCATATGACAATGTGCGAAATACTTCGGTAAAAACTATTAATACTAGAGCAACTTCAAACGTGAAGCCGAATAATACACGGGCAACAAATAATGTTAGAAGTAGCGGCAACACTTCACGTTCTGCGAAAGTGTCTACACAAAGCTCAAGAAATACAAGCGCGGCAATTGGTGGAAGATCTTCAACTTCAAAATCCTCCTCAAGCGCAACAAGAGGTAGACGAAATTAAATTTTTGGTTGGTTAGTCTGGAAATCCCTACAAAGCTTTGGCTGCGTGGGGATTTACTTTTTTGCGCTATTTTAGATTTTTTAAAAGACTAGCCATTTTTTCACTAAGTGTTCGCCTACTATACTTTTCAATACTTAAAGTTGAAATTGAAAGTCGATTTTCTTTGAACTGATTATACCAATTTAAAATTTGATTTTTTAATGCTTCGGTTGAAGTATATGTAAAAAATTGACCGCTCTTAGTTTCTGAAATTATGGTTTCAATATCACTTTTTTCGGGACCGAAAGCTAAAATTGGGCGCTGTGCTGCAAGATATTCAAATAATTTTCCGGGAATTATGGCGCGCGTTTCGGGTGTGTCGCTTTCAACAAGAAGTAGAATTTGGGAATATCGCTGAATTTTTAATGCCTCAACGTGCGAAACATAATTGGCAGTTTCAATATTATTTGAAAGCTTATATTTTCTAATTTCATTTAAGACTTCATCACTTGTTGCTCCAATTAATTGAAGCTTTAAAGCGTATGAAAATTCTTCATTTTCAGTACAAATTTCAGCAAGTATTTTCCATAAATTTTTAGGATTTCTGCCGCTTAACATAGAACCAATGTGCGAGATTGTGAATTTAGAATCCAAACTTTCTTTAGAAATATTTAAATTTTCAAAACCGTTGGTTACAACTTCAATCGTTTTGTTGGTAATCGTCTTAAATTCTTCTTTTGTTGTTGGGCTTGTAACTATAACTAAATCGGCTGTTTGAAGCACTTTTTTTTCTAACTCCTTATGCTTTTTCGCTGAAGAATCAGTTAATCGTAACTGCTTGTGGTAATGAATGGTCGTCCACGGATCGCGAAAATCTGCCAACCATTTTACGTTTTGTTTTTCCTTTAGATTCAACCCAATTAAATGAAGACTATGCGGCGGACCTGTTGTGATGACAACATCAATATTATTTTTTGAAATATAATCTGAAAGATATTCCGTTGAAGGTTTAACCCAACCAATACGCGCATCTGGAATAAAATAATTACCACGAATATATAAAAGGAATTTATCTAGGGTTGCACTATTTTTTTTCGGAATTATGCCTTTGCTAATTGATTTTGTTTTCTTTTTTGAAAATAGTTTGGCGAATTTATACGGCTCGTTTATTGGAAATTTTATAATCTCGATTTTATACGAAACCTTTGCTGAAAGCTCATTATCAACAATAGGATATGACGGATTTTCTGGAATAAAAACAATTGGTTTAACACCAAACTCTTCAAAATAATTTGCAAAATGTAACCATCGCTGTACTCCAGGTCCACCAGCTGGCGGCCAATAGTATGTGATGATTAAGGCTTTGGTCATTTCGAAATTATTTAAACTTTCTCAGTACAACTCCTTCTCTCAGTGCAACTCTGCGTTATAATAGTTACACTGAGTTGCGCAGAGAAACGATGAGTTTCACAGAGAATAACAAAAATCTATTTCTTCCAATCCTGAAGTCTATCAAGATACAAATAAGACTCAACAAATTCTCTTTGTTTTATCGACGTCATTTTTTCCAATAAGTTTAATGCAGAAATATAGCTTGTCAAATTACCATTACTTGAACTATATTTTCCATCTTCAACAAAAGAAACCTTAGAATCATCCTGCACTTTTAAATTTGGATAATCTTTTTGAAGTTGTTCGCCGCCGCCAATCCAAGTTACAATTTTATAACCATCTGCAATTCCGGAGGCGCCTATAAGCTGTGCGCCTGCACAATTGCTAACTGTGTATTGTGTTTCCTTATCTTTTTGACGAATAAAATCTACGATTTTAGGATTATGGACTTGGGCGTACATATCATAAGCGCTCGGCACAAAAAGGGCTGTGAGTTTTGGGCAATTTTCAAATGTGTAATCTGGTATTAAATGCAATCCTTCTTCCGTGGTTATAGCATTTTCAGTTTCTGCGATTGTAATTACATTAAATAATTGCTTTCCTTCTGGCCCGTCCGGTTTTGCAAAAACATCGGAAGTTGCAACAACTTCAGATTGTAAAACGCCATTATACATTAAAAGCCCGATTGTTGGTAATTCTGGATCAAACGGTTTTAAATGTTTTGTAAGCGTGTCTGATGCAACTTTATTGGTTAAGGTAGAATCTGCCGGCTGACTTTCTGGGCTTGTGCTTTTGTCTTTTGTATTGCAGCTAAAAAATGTAATCATCACAATTAGCCCAAAAATTTTTAGATATTTCATAATAGGTTTTTTTTAAAGTTTAAATTTCGGTTTTTTCAATAGTTCGTTTTGATTTCGATTTCAATTTGAAATAAATAGCTCCCAAAATAAGCAACACCAAAATAATACTACTTATAAGTGAAACGGTGCTTCCCGTTTTAATTACGGTTGGTGCAAATTTGAATTCAATTTTATTATTTCCAGCAGGTATTTTCATTGCCCTCAAAACATAATCCGCCCTGAAATAGTCAGCTGGCTTGCCATTTATAAAAGCATTCCAACCATCGGCGTAATAAACTTCAGAAAAAATGGCAAGTTGCTCCGTTTTTGAAGCGGTTTCATAAACCAGATATTGTGGTTCATATTTCGCCAAATCGATTGTTGCAGATGTATCTCGCGATACATTTTTTGTTGGCACATCTTTCATATAAGCTGAAGCAACAACTGCAGTTTTCTGCGTGTTTAAACTATCCAATAGTTTTATTTCGTCATTTGCGGTTTTAGCCTCAATAACATTATCAACAAACCAAGCATTGCCATTTGCATACGGATTTAACTGCGCAAAAGTGCCCTTCGTTTTGTTGTTGATTATAAAATAACGAACATTCATCATATTCATAATTCCCAAATTTCCTTTTGAAATATAGAAATCATTTAAGTCATTCATTCGCCTTGGTTTTGCGGCGTGATAGCCACCCAACGTATTATGAAAATAAGCTGAACGCCCGCTGTTGAAAGATCCGTTCGGGTCTGCCGCATCGTAAACGCGATAATGTCCGTCGTCTTTCATTATTAATTCGTCTGCAGGTGACGGTAAAAATGGTTTTTCCATCACGCGCGCTTGCACAAAATCTTCGTTGGTTACGTAACGCTTGTCTACGCCTACAAGATCTATTACTATTAATGTTCCAATGAAAACGATTGCCAGTGTTCTTTTCAATTTTCCTTTTATGAAAAACCATAAAGTTGCTGCTGTAAGCAAGACGAAAACCAAAGAACGCAACGCATCATTTGTAAAAACTGTCATTCTATCTTCCCGAACGGCATCAACCAATTGAAGGCCCATTTGTTCTCTAATCATAGAATCGTACGGACTCGCAAAATCGAATAAAGCGTTTTTAAAAAGGATAAATAAAACTGTGATTCCACCAACGATTGCTGTGGAATATAGTAATGCTTTTTTCTTTATTTCATCACGGTTACTTATCGTATCTGAATTATTAATATCACTCGAATTTCCAAAGGTCAAATATTTGTGAAGCCCAACAATTGCTAATATGGGCAAGATTAATTCAATGATTATTTGAATTGAAGAAACCGCTCTAAACTTATTATAAAGAGGGACGATATCTATAAATAATTCGGTTAAAAAGCTGAAGTTTTTCCCCCACGAAAGTAACAAGCTCAAAATAAAGCCACCAACAACCCACCATTTTAATCTTCCTTTCACTAAAAAGAGACCTAATATGGCCAAGAAAATAATTACGGCACCAATATAGGCTGGCGCTGCAACAATAGTTTGGTCGCCCCAATACATTGGCAATTGCCCCAAAACTTGATTTGCTTCTTGTGGCGAAGCGCCCATTTTAACCAATGCATCAACAGTTGCAGAATCCTCGGGAAAGGCATCGCTAATGCCGCCACCCATAAAACGTGGTATAAAAAGATTAAAACTTTCTAATTTTCCGTAACTATATTCTGTAATATAATCGAATGTTAAACCGTGATTATTATCTTTCGGCGTTCCGTCTGCATTAATAGTGAGCTCGCTTTTTCCCCTTGTTGAAAAATCTGCGTATTGCTTTGTCGCCAAAATATTGGTTATGTTTAAACCAACTGCAAGTAAAACGGCAGCTGCCATAATTGCGACGCTCTTAAAATAATGAGGTATCACTTTCTTTTTAACGGCATCATATAAATAAACAAGCCCAATAATTATAACCAAAAAAAGCAAATAATAGGTCATTTGAAAGTGGTTTGCCACCAATTCCAGTCCCATTGCGACTGCAGTTATTATGAAACCTGCTAAATATTTACTTCGAAATGTGAGGAAAATTCCGCTTAAAACAAACGGCATATACGCAATAGCGTGCGCTTTGGCATTGTGCCCAACTCCCAAAATAATAATAAGATACGTTGAAAAACCGAATGCCAGTGCACCTATAAATGCAAGTTTGTAATCTACTTTTAAAGTTAAAAATAGAATATACATACCAACAAAATAGAGAAACAGATAGTCTGCCGGGCGCGGTAAAAACCTGATTGCTAAATCTAATTGTTTAATGTAATTGTTAGGATATCTTGCCCCCAGTTGATAGGTTGGCATCCCGCCAAATGCTGCATCAGTCCAAAAAGAATCTTCAGCGTGTGTTTTACGATAATCCACTTGCTGTTTGCTCATTCCCACATATTGGGCTATATCATTTTGAAATAGAATTTTACCCTGCAAAACTGGGCTGAAATAAGCCAATGAAGCAGCTATAAATAAGAGGAAAATTATAAAATGAGGAAATAATTTTTTGAAATTGAAAGGCATGTAAAAGGCTATGAATTATGAAGGTCGAAAATTAATCAATTTCTTCGTAATCCACATACTCTCCCACTTTTGATTTCTCAGAAGATTTATTTTTTGGAGCTTTTTCAATAGTTACACTACCTTCTTCTTTAGTTTGTTGTTGTGCGCCATTCATATTATTAAAAACATCTTGAAATTTTTGTCCCATTTTCTTCTGAAAATACCGTAAAATATAAGGTATCATCAATTTGATCAAAAACTTTAGACCAAAAAACACCAACAAGATTATTAATATTGTTTTTAGAAATGCCATTTATAAAAAATTAGTTAATTCAAAAATACATAATGACCAATAAAAATTAGAAATTGCGTTATTAAATAAATGATAAAACTTATATCTTTGAAACAAACCCTAATCTTTATGAAATTGAAATCTATCGTGATTTTTATTTTTTTAACGGCTCCTTTCTTTCAAGCTTTTGCCCAATATACCGAAACTTTGAATAGCAACCGTCCCGGAATTTCTCAGGGAGCTTTTGCAGTTGGCCGTGATGTACTCCAAATTGAATTAGGTTTGGGCTACGGCAAAGAAAAGCACAATCTTCTTAAAACTGAAACAACTGGTATAAATGGCGATTATGCTATTAGATATGGTTTTTTTAGGGAAGAACTTGAAGTTAGTTTAATTGGCGAATACCAAAATAGCACTGTTACAGATTCTCGTGGCGCCGTTCCTTATGATTATAAGCAGAGTAACTTCAAAAATAATACAATAGGTGCAAAATATCTTTTTTACGATCCGTACAGAAAGAGAGAATTAAAAGGCCCTAATCTCTACAGTTGGAGAAAAAATAATGTTTTTCAGTGGGAAGATCTAATTCCGGCAATCTCATTATATGTTGGAGCGAATTTTGATTCTGCCGACAATCCATACACACCCGAAGTTGATGCCCAAATTAGTCCCAAGTTTGTACTTTCCACTCAAAATAACTGGCTTGGTGGTTGGGTTTTTGTTACCAATATTATTGTAGATAGAGTTTCAACGGAATTTCCAACGTATTCTTATATTTTAACTTTAACGCACGCCTTTAATCCGCAATTCTCTGCATTTATTGAAAATCAAGGAATTAAAAGTGATTTTTATGCAGATCAACTATTTCGAGGAGGCGCAGCATATTTATTTAATTCAGATTTTCAAGTAGATGCTTCAGTGCTTCTAAATGCAAAAGACACACCTTCCAGAACTTACGGAAGGATTGGCGTTTCCTATAGATTTGATTTTCATGGAAAAGATGATTTTATTGAAGAAAAAGGAAAAGCAGGCCGTGATAAAAAGAAACAGCGAGCAAAAGACACAAAAGAAAAACGAGAAGGCCAATTGGAAATTATTGACAATGGTGGTGGCAAATAACCCATATATTACATGATTACAATAAAACAAATTACGGGCAAGCAGGAGTTAAAACAATTTGTTACGTTTCCATTTCAATTATATAAGAATAACCCTTATTGGGTTCCGCCGCTTATTAAAGATGAGATTGAAACCTTGGATGAGTCTAAAAATCCAGTTTTCAAAAATGCGGATGCTTGGTATTATTTAGCTTATAAAGACAATAAAATAGTTGGTAGGATTGCCATAATAATTAACAATCTTGAAATTAACGAAGCCGGAAAAAAGAAAGTCCGCTTTGGTTGGTTAGATATGATTGATGATATTGAAGTAACAAAAACATTACTTGAAAAAGCCTACGAAAAAGGAGCTGAACTAAATTTAGAATATGTTGAAGGACCGATGGGCTTTAGCAATATGGAGAAGGCGGGTATTTTAACGCAAGGATTTGAGGAAATGAATACAATGATCACGTGGTATCATTTTCCCTATTATGCCAAACATTTTGAAAAATTAGGTTTTGAAAAACAAGCAACTTGGGTTGAATATAGACTTAGTATTCCTGACACTATTTTTGAAAAGGTCGCCAAATTTTCAAAAATTATTAGAGAGCGATATAAACTTTCTGTTGTTAGATTTAAAAATAAGAAAGAAATATTACCCTTTGTAGATAGTATGTTCGATTTGTTAAACAAAACCTATAATACGCTTCAAACTTTTGTTCCCATTCAACAATATCAAATAGATTACTACAAAGAAAAATACTTTAGTTTTATACATCCCGATTATATTACGTGTATTCAAGATGAAAATGGGAAATTAGTGGCTTTTTCAATAGTTATGCCTTCTTTTTCAAAGGCGTTGAAAAAAGCAAATGGAAAATTATTTCCATTGGGTTGGAGTTATATTTTAAGCGCCCAAAAGAAAAACGACACCGCAGCCTTCTATTTAATAGGAATAGACCCAGAATATCAAGGAAAAGGCGTTACGGCAATTATTTTTGAAGAAATGCAATATCTCTTCAACAGCAAAGGAATCCATACTGTTGAAACCAATCCTGAATTAAAGGAAAATACGGCTGTACAATTGCTTTGGAAAGATTATACGCCTGTTCAGCATAAGGAGCGTAGTACTTTTAGGAAGAGTTTGTAATCTACAGTGCAAAAATTCAAATGCATTTTAAGTAAAACATATTTTAAAATTTTGAAGAAAACATACTTGCAAAATGAAGCATTTCATAAAACTTCTTTTTCTAATCTCAATAGTTATTTCCGTATCATTTATTCAGCAAGAGAAAATTGAATCCAAACCATTAAAAGTTATAATTGATGTCGCTCACGGCGGTACCGATTTTGGAAATTTTACAATTGAAGATTCTGAAAGTGTGTTAGTACTTGAATTAGCGCAATTTATTGCTCAAAACAATGAAAATACAAATCTTAAAATTGGGCTTACAAGAAATGATAATAAATTTGTTTCACTCATTCAAAGAGCCAATAAAATCGATGCTTTTCAAGCAGATTACGTTATTAGCTTACATATAAATTATTCTGATAACCCTGCTACAAACGGCATTGAAGTTTATTATGCTGAAAACATTATTACTTCAGAGAAAAGCAAGAAACTTGCCGAACGTTTAAAAGAAGTGTTTGACACTAAAATGCCTTTTAAATCTACAACTATAAAACAGCTAATCTTAGTTTACTTAAAGAGGTGAAAGTTCCTGCTGTTGTTATAGAATTAGGTTACTTATCTAATATTGGAGATTTAGAAAATTTGATAAACCTAGATAAACAGGCGCAGTTGGCGGTTATTATTTTGGAAGGTTTAAGTGGTTTGGATTAGCGTTTGCTTATTACCTGATATTCTCTTTTATTTTTCTTCAATAAAGATTGTTTGAGAAGTTTATAATTTTTCCAATTATTAGGTTTACCATCAGATATTCTTAAGGTATAATTACTAGTATACACAAAGTAAGATTCACCATAAAAACCTGGTATTGCATTTTCTACGTTTAATTGATTATTAATTAGTTCAAAAACAGCTTTTTCAGCTAGTTCTTTTTGGAATTCGTTTATTTTTATTTCTATTGTTGAATCAATAACGGGAAAACGCAAGTATAAAGGGCGCATTATAGAATTATAATCATTTCTATCTGGCGGTGGCGGTGGGTCAGTTGTAGCTTCATATTCTCTATAATCAGCAAATAACCTAGGATCATTTCTCTTTTTATAAATTTTTATTTCATAAGAGTTACCGCCAAATTCACCATATCGTCCATCATTGAAAACTAAGAATAAATTTTTATAATCATCTATGCCTTCAAGATATTTCTTAATTGGCACGCTTTCGGTTTCCGAAGAATTATTACAAGAACAGATCAAAAAAATTGCTGATATTAAAATTAAGATTTTCTTTATTTTAAAGTTCATATTAGTTAAATGTGAAATAATGCCAAGAAAAAAGCCACCTTAAAAAGATGGCTTTATAAATATATATAAAAAATTCGTATTATTCCCCCATCGCCGCAGCAACTGAAGCTGAAAGTCTTTTATAGGTTCCATTTTCTAATCGCTCACGGATACCTTGAAATGCATCCAACGTTTCGTTAATATCATCCCTTGTGTGCGTTGCAGTTGGTATCAATCTTAATAAAATCAATCCTTTTGGGATTACTGGATATACAACAATGCTACAGAAGATTCCGTAATTTTCACGTAAATCTTTTACCAAAGCCATGGCTTCTGGAATACTTCCTTTAAGATAAACCGGCGTTACACAACTTTGTGTTGTACCAATATCAAAACCTCTTTCTCTAAGGCCGGATTGTAATGCGTTTACGTTTTCCCAAAGCTTTTCTTTAAGTTCTGGCATTGTACGCAACATATCCAAACGTTTTAATGCGCCTTCAACCAATTGCATTTGCAAAGATTTGGCAAACATTTGCGAACGTAAATTGTATTTAAGGTAATTTATAATCTCTTCATCCGCAGCAATAAAAGCACCAGTACTTGCCAATGATTTTGCAAAAGTTGCAAAATAAACATCTATACCATCTTGAACACCTTGCTCCTCACCTGCTCCGGCACCTGTTTTACCAAGTGTTCCAAAACCGTGTGCATCATCAACAAAAAAGCGGAAATTATATTTCTTTTTAAGCTCAATTATTTCTTTTAATTTTCCTTGTTCACCCCGCATTCCGAAAACACCTTCAGAAATCAATAGAATTCCGCCACCTGTCTTTTCAGCCATTTTGGTAGCTCGGTCTAGGTTTTTCTCGATACTTTCCATATCGTTGTGCTTATAAGTAAAGCGCTGACCTAGGTGCAAACGAACGCCATCTATAATACAAGCGTGCGCATCTACGTCATAAACAATAACGTCATCTTTAGAAACTAATGCATCTACTGTAGAAACCATTCCTTGATAACCAAAATTCAATAAATATGCTGCTTCTTTACTAACAAACTCGGCAAGCTCAGTTTCTAATTTTTCGTGTAAATCTGTGTGCCCACTCATCATTCTCGCACCCATTGGATAGGCTGAGCCATATTTTGCGCCAGCTTCTGCATCTGCTTTACGAACTTCGGGATGATTTGCGAGGCCCAAATAATCGTTTATGCTCCACGTTACAACTTCTTTGCCTTTAAATTTCATTCGGTTAGAAATAGGTCCTTCCAACTTTGGAAAAACGAAGTAACCTTCAGCTAATTCAGCCCATTTGCCCAACGGCCCTTTATCTTTATAAATTTTATCGAATAAATCTTTCATTCAGCAATTTTGTTAAAATATAAGCGGCAAAATTAACAAAAATTTTTTGATATATGATAGTGGAGAGATTTTATTCCGAAGTGCTTTTAAATGATTCAACTTATTTTAAAAACTACAATTTAGAAAATTTACAAAAACGAAAAAGCCCGTAAATAAAAATATTACGGGCTTTCAAAAATTTCAGGAAAAATTATCTGATGTACTCTATTTTATTTGTTTCAACTTTTTCAGAATCAAAGAAACCTTGTTCTTCCATCCAAGTATCGCTGTAAATTTTACTCATATAGCGCGAGCCGTGATCTGGGAAAATGACTACAATATTGCTATTTTCATTAAAAACACCTTCTTCTTCTAACTGTTTTAGGCCTTGCATTGCTGCGCCGCTTGTGTAGCCAACAAATAAACCTTCTGTTTTTGCAAGTTCTCTTGCCGTGTGCGCGCTGCTCTCGTCAGTTACTTTGATAAATTGATCAATTATATCAAAATCTGTTGCCGTTGGAATTAAGTTTTTACCCAAACCTTCAATTCGATATGGATAGATTTCATCTTTATCAAATTCCTTGGTTTCGTGAAATTTCTGTAATACTGAGCCAAAAGCATCAATTCCTATTACTTTAATGTCTTTATTTTGTTCTTTTAAATATCGTCCAGTTCCTGAAATTGTTCCTCCAGTACCACTGCAAGCCACAAGATGCGTGATTTTGCCGGCAGTTTGTTCCCAAATTTCTGGGCCTGTACTTGCATAATGAGCATCAATATTCAACTCATTAAAATACTGGTTAATATAAACAGAACCTTTAGTTTCTTGGTGTAATCGTTTTGCAACTTCATAATAAGAACGCGGATCATCTGCACTAACATTAGCTGGACAAACATAAACCGTTGCGCCCATTGTTTTGAGCATATCAATTTTATCTGCAGAAGATTTTGAACTTACCGCCAAAATACATTTGTAACCTTTTATAATACTGACCATAGCAATGCTAAAACCTGTATTGCCGCTGGTAGTTTCAATTATTGTATCGCCAGGTGTTAAGATACCTTTACGCTCCGCTTCTTCAATTATGTACATTGCAATACGATCCTTTGAAGAATGACCAGGATTAAAGGCTTCAACCTTTGCAAAATAATTACCGCGCATATTGGCGGCAATTTTGTTGAGTTTTATTAATGGCGTATTACCTATAAGGTCCAATACGCTATTATGGGCATTTATTTCTTTTGTCATAAAGGGGAGTTTTGTTATACACCTAATATGTACTAACACCTAAATTTAAAAATCGAACAAAGATAATCAAATATTTGGATTAGTCCTTAATTGCTTCTAAATCCAATATAAAGGCATAATCCATAGCAACTTCCTTCAAAGCTTCAAAGCGGCCGGAAGCGCCGCCGTGGCCTGCATCCATATTGGTATGCAGCAATAAAATTTTTTTATCCGTTTTGTGGTCTCGCAACTTTGAAACCCATTTTGCAGGTTCATAATATTGCACTTGGCTATCGTGCAAGCCCGTTGTTACAAGCATATTTGGATATTTTATTTTCTGCACATTATCATATGGTGAATAACTTTTCATATAATTATAGAATTCCAACTCATTTGGGTTTCCCCATTCATCATATTCGCCCGTGGTTAGCGGAATACTATCATCCAACATTGTAGTTACAACGTCTACAAAAGGTACTGATGCCAAAATACCATTATATAATTGTGGCGCCATGTTTACTACCGCACCCATTAACAATCCGCCAGCAGAGCCACCCGAAGCGTATAAATGTTCTGCTGAAGTATATTTTTCGGCAATTAAGTATTTTGAAACATCTATAAAATCTGTAAATGTATTTTTCTTTTTCAGCAATTTACCATCTTCATACCAATTTCTGCCCAAATATTCACCACCGCGAACGTGCGCAATTGCGAAAATGAAACCTCTGTTTAAAAGACTTAATCGTACAGTTGAAAAATAAGGATCTATCGTTGCGCCGTAAGAACCATAACCATATTGCAATAGCGGATTCTTACCATTTAATTTAATTCCTTTTTTATAAACCATTGAAACAGGAATTTTGGTGCCGTCGCCGGCCGTTGCCCAAACTCGCTTGCTGTCGTAATCATCCTTATTAAAATCTCCCAAAACCTCCGCTTCTTTCATTACAATTTGGTCTTGCGTTTCCATATTATAATCTATAACCGAAGCCGGTGTACTTAGCGCATTATAAATATACCGAAGTATTTTAGTATCAAATTCTGGATTTTGAGCCGTTGCAACGGTGTATGTTTCACTTTCAAATGGCAGATAATAATCTTTATCCGTCTTCCATTCCTTGATTCTTATTTTTGTGAGACCATTGTTTCGCTCACTCACAACAAGATAATCTTTAAAAATATCAATGTCCTCAAGCAAAACATCATTACGATGCGGCAACATATCAACCCAATTTTCTTGAGTTGTTTTTCCTTCAGGTGTTTTCATTACTTTGAAATTGGTTGCCTTGTCTTTATTAGTAACTACATAAAAACTATCGTCATAATGTGAAATGCTATATTCCAACCCACGCTCTCTTGGTTGAAAAACTTCAAATTTTCCCAAAGGCTTATCCGAATTTAAAATTTGATATTCTGAAGTTAATGTACTGTAACAACCAATTACCAAATATTTTCGGGATTTCGTTTTATAAATATATGTTCCAAAAGTGTCATCCTTTTCAGTGAAAATTATTTTGTCTCCGTCGGCAGATTTCCCAAGTGTATGTCTATAAATTTTATCTGCTCTTAGCGTTTTTTCATCTTTTCGGGTGTAGAAAAGCGTTTTGTTATCGTTTGCCCACGTTGCGCCGCCGGTTGTGTTGGAAATTGTTTCGGGATATATTTTGCCTGTTTCTAAATCTTTAATGTAAATAGTGTAATTTCTTCTGCTTACAGAATCAATTCCGTAGGAAACCAATTTATTGTCCTCGCTTACATTTATTCCTGTAAGATCATAATAATTATGCCCTTTTGCCATTTCGTTTACGTCAAAAAGCAATTCCTCATCGGCTGTTAGCGTTCCTTTTTTTCGTGTGTAAATTGGGTAATCTTGGCCTGTTTCAAATTTTGTGATGTAGTAATATCCATTTAAAAAATAGGGCACAGATTGGTCGTCTTCTTTTATTCGCGCCTTCATTTCTTTAAAGAGACTTTCCTTAAATTCTTTAGTGTGCGCCGTTATCTTATCATAATATTCGTTTTCTTTTGTTAGATAATCAATTACCTTATCATCTTCCGGATTATTTAACCAATAATAGTTGTCCAATCTCACATCGCCGTGTGCTACAAGATTTTTAGCGATTTTTTCAGCTTTGGGCGGCGTTATTTCCATAGAATTAATTTTCATAACCTTGTCAATTTTACAAGAGAGCGCAAAAATAAGGCTTACTATATAAAGGAAGCTTATTTTTTTCATTTTTGAATTGGTTGGGTATTATAAATTTTATGTAATAAATTTGCAGTATAAATTTTAAAAAAATATAAGATATGTTTGGAGATATGATGGGAATGATGGGCAAACTAAAGGAAACACAAGCCAAGGTTGAAGCCACCAAAAAAAGAATGGACACCGTCTTAATTGATGAAAGCAGCAATGATGGTTTGCTTAAAATTACAATAACGGCAAACCGAAATATAAAAAATATTGAAATAGCCGATAGTTTATTACAAGATAAAGACCAGC
The DNA here is from genome assembly GCA_965219125.1 of Aequorivita sp. GTDB lineage: Bacteria > Bacteroidota > Bacteroidia > Flavobacteriales > Flavobacteriaceae > JBBSOK01. The sequence goes on along the minus strand of CBDCMO010000002.1, from coordinate 156,783 downwards.
TTGAAGATTATCTTGTGCTAACAATAAATAAAGCAATCCAAAAAGCTACACAAATAAACGATGCTGAGTTAGCTGCAGTTGCAAAGGAAGGAATGCCAGATATTCCTGGTTTGGATATGTTCAAATAAAAAAATAAAGTTGCCCTTTAAATTTAGGGCAACTTTATTTTTATTTAAGTTGAAGATATTAGGAAATTTTATAATCCTGCAAAACCTCCAAAAATTGGTCGTGCATTGTATCTGTATAATCTAAATGTGTAACAACACGCATTTTACCTTCTCCCATATTGCTTATTTTAATATTTTTTGAAAGCAAATCGTTCATAAATTTTTGTTCGGATAGCAATTTGCTTACCTTAAAAATTACAATGTTTGTTTCGGTTGGTTGTACGTTTTCAACATAGGAAAGTTTTGAAAGTACTTCGGCAATTTCTGCTGCCTTTTTATGATCTTCAGCCATTCTTTCCAAATTATTTTGCAAACCGTAAAGTCCCGCAGCAGCCATAAAACCTACTTGTCTCATTCCGCCGCCTAAAACTTTCCGTACGCGCATTGCTTTTTTCATAATTTCGTTTCGGCCGACTAAAATTGTTCCCATTGGTGCGCCTAAACCTTTACTTAAACAAATAGAAATGGTGTCAAATTGAGCGCCATATTCTTTCGCATCTTGACCCGTTGCTACCAATGCATTCATAATCCGCGCGCCATCTAAATGCAAACCGAGATTATGTTTGTTGCAAACTTCCCTTATTTTTTTTATTTCAGCTAAATCATAACAAGCGCCACCACCTTTATTTGTTGTATTCTCCAAACACACGAGCGATGTTAACGGACTGTGATAAAAATCTGGCGGATTTATGGCTGCTTCAACCTGCTCTGCAATTATTTTACCGCGATTGCCGTTAAGCAATTTGCATGAAACGCCGCTATTAAAGCTCGCTCCGCCACCTTCATAATTATAAACGTGCGCATATTTATCTGCAATTAACTGTTCGCCGGGTTGTGTGTGCATTTTTATTGCTGCTTGGTTTGCCATACTTCCCGTTGGAAAATAGAGCGCAGCTTCAGCTCCAAAAAGATTTTTTGTGTACTCTTCCAACTTGTTTACGGTTGGGTCTTCTTTGTAAACATCGTCCCCTACTTCGGCATTCATCATTGCATGCAACATTTCAGACGACGGTTTTGTAACCGTATCGCTACGAAGATCTATCATATATAAAGTATTGTTTTAATTGAAATATTTGCAAATTTAAAAACAAATCTGCACTTACAAATCACAAATAAGGCAATAATAATTGCAACTATTTCCGAAGAAAATAAATTTTTAAACAGCTAATTTAGATGAAATTTCTGAGATTATTCCCCATCCTTTAAAGTTCCGCCATCTGGTTTTGGAGTGAATTTTGGTTCTCCAACAGTTGTAGTTGCCGCAACATCAAGCTTGTTTGTTCGTCTAAATTGATTAGAAGATTCAAAATCTAAAATAGCCTGCTCAACTAATTTATTTAAAGCTACCAATTTCAAATTTTGGTTATATTCTAAATTTATATTTGAATAATCAGCGTTTGATGTTAAATCATACATCCTAAATGTTTTGTTTAAGGTTTGCTCGGTATTTGTAAATGAGTAGGAACGCATACACGGATAAACATCGGTTCTGGGTTCAATTTTTAAATTTTTGGCCGCCGTTTCATAAGGTTTAACGTTATTTTCTTTTAACGATTGGATATTCTCTGAAATGAAGTTTACAATCTCGGGAGAGGCAATTTCTTGTGTTTCGAAAAGACCACAATTGTCCATTTTTTTTATATACGTTTTACCTTCTTCAATCCAAAAAAAATAATTTTCGTAGTTAGTGGATTCGCTCATACACGCGTTTTCATTTCCCAACTTATAAATATCAATATTGCCGTTACAGTAACGCTGGTATTGCATAAAACTGGAGGCGCCATTATAAATTAAAAAATCACTAAAATCTGCTACATATTTTTCATTTTGAATTTTATCATTTTGGGCCATTAGTCCAAAACTAACAAACAGTAATGTGTATAGTAGTTTTTTCATCATACTAAATTTAAAATTAATCCCCCTTTAACTCTAATTTGTATCGAATATAAGCTTTTGCAATTAAAATTTACGAGAAATAACTAAAACATATACTAATAAATGTAATTTTGAATTTCAGAAAAAAAATTATAATCATTATTTATGACTACAACAGATCAATTAAAAGATCTTAAAACTCGCCTCGCATCTTTAGAGGACTATCTTTGACGTTGCCGCAAAAATAATTGAAGTTACCAATGATGAAGAAAAAACGTTAAATCCAAATTTTTGGAACAAACCGAAAGATGCTGAAGCTTTTATGCAACTTTTACGCACCAAAAAGAAATGGGTGACAGATTTTGAAAATTCGATTACATACACCGAAGAAGCAGAAATTCTACTTGAATTTTTTAAAGAAGGCGAAGGCACTGCCGAAGCTGTAGATAAAGCTTTCGAAAAAGCTGAAAACGCAATTGAAGCGCTCGAATTTAGAAATATGATGAGTGATGAAGGCGATAATCTAAGCGCGGTTTTACAAATAACAGCTGGCGCTGGTGGTACAGAGAGTTGCGACTGGGCAGAAATGCTAATGCGTATGTATTTAATGTGGGCGGAAAAAAATGAATTTAAGGTAAAGGAACTTAATTTTCAAGCCGGCGACGTTGCAGGAGTTAAAACGGTCACCATTGAGATTGAAGGTGAATTTGCCTTTGGTTGGCTTAAAGGCGAAAACGGCGTGCATAGATTGGTGCGCATTTCCCCTTTTGACAGCAATGCAAAAAGGCACACAAGTTTTGCCAGCGTTTATGTTTATCCATTGGTGGACGATACTATTGAAATTGATATAAATCCCGCAGATATTTCGTGGGAATTTGCAAGAAGTAGCGGCGCAGGTGGACAAAACGTGAACAAGGTTGAAACAAAGGCGATACTTACACACCATCCTTCCGGAATTATAATTCATAATAGCGAAACAAGAAGTCAGCTTGAAAACCGTGAAAAAGCGATGCAAATGTTGAAGTCGCAACTTTATGAAATTGAATTAAGAAAACAACAAGCCCAGCGAGACGAAATTGAAAACAATAAAATGGCAATTGAATGGGGTTCGCAAATAAGAAACTATGTTTTGCATCCTTATAAACTGGTAAAAGATGTACGAACTGGCTATGAAACCGGAAACGCTGACGCAATGTTGGATGGGTATATTGACGGCTTTTTAAAAGCATTTTTAATGATGACCGGACAAAAACAAAGTAGCGATAGCCTATAAATAGAAACTATTTACCGTTGTAAAATTTAGTGAAATGATTAAGATTATCAAAAACTATAAAAGAAATAATAATAATATTGTTTTGAATTTGTTAATTTACATTGGTGGATGCAGAAAATAATGTGATTTTTTAAATGATTTACCTAATTTGCAAGCATCCAAATAAATTATATAAAACAAGTAGCATATATCAAAAAGCTTTTTATATTTGCAACCTCTTAAGCAAAATGCTTAAAGCGCATACCACTGGAGAAATGGCAGAGTGGTCGAATGCGGCAGTCTTGAAAACTGTTGAGGGTCACACCTCCGGGGGTTCGAATCCCTCTTTCTCCGCTTAGAGATTATCAAATCTCACCAAAACCCGCTAAACCGAATGTTTAGTGGGTTTTGTGATTTTCTTGAATATTAAAAAAATACCATCCAATATCAATAGAAAAGGCCGGGATTCGTTGCGGTCTTTTAAAACTTGTAATTACATACCGCCAAGCTCGCTATTTACTATAGCACGAGATGTGGAAAAAATTTTCCTACGTCATAATGTTTTCATAAAAAGAAAACCATTCACTGTAAATTACAGCAAATGGCTTAAATTGAATAAGAGCTCAAGATTAAGCTATCATTCCGTGGGGATCTATTACAAATTTTTTGGCAGCGCCCTTATCAAAAGCATCATACCCTTTTACTGAATCTTTCAACGAAATAACCTGAACGTTAACCGCTTTTGCAATCTGTACTTTATTGTACAAGATAGCATTCATCAATTGTCTGTGATACTTCATTACAGGACATTGGCCGGTATGGATAGAGTGGGATTTTGCCCAACCCAAACCAATACGAATGCTCAAACTACCTTTTTTGGCAGCTTCATCTACTCCGCCCGGATCTCCCGTAACATACAATCCTGGAATACCCAATTGGCCACCAGCACGTGTTACGCTCATAATGGCGTTTAACACCGTTGCAGGTTGTTCTTCACCGCTATCGTGACCGTGACCTTTGGCTTCAAAACCAACGCAGTCTACTGCACAATCAACCTCGGGAGTTCCTAAAATTTCTTCTATTTGTTCAGATAACGTTCCATCTTTTCTAAGATCTATGGTTTCGCAACCAAAAGATTTTGCCTGTTCCAAACGCTCTTCAATCATATCGCCTACAATTACCACTGCAGCGCCTAATAAATGGCAAGAAGCTGCGCAAGCAAGACCAACGGGGCCAGCGCCTGCAATGTAAACGGTACTTCCAGGACCAACACCCGCCGTTACGGCTCCGTGATAACCTGTTGGAAAAATATCGGACAACATTGTAAGATCCTTGATTTTTTCCATGGCTTGATCCTTGTTCGGGAACTTTAGCAAATTGAAATCTGCATAAGGAACCATAACATATTCTGCTTGGCCGCCAACCCAGCCGCCCATATCTACATAACCGTATGCAGCGCCGGGACGTTCTGGATTTACGTTTAAACAAATGCCCGTTTGGCCCGCTTTACAATTTCTACAACGGCCACAAGCAACGTTAAAAGGAACCGACACAAGGTCGCCCACTTTTATAAACTCAACATCGCGTCCCGCTTCAATTACCAAACCTGTAATTTCGTGACCCAAAATAAGTCCTTCTGGCGCGGTTGTACGACCGCGGACCATATGTTGGTCGCTCCCACAAATGTTGGTTGAAACTATTTTAAGGATAACGCCGTGTTCGCATTTTCTGTTTCCCAAGGCAAGCTTGGGATATTCTATTTCTCTTACCTCCACCACACCGGGCTTTACGTAAGCTACTCCGTGATTTTTACACATAACCTAAATTTTATTTGTTAACCGCATCTGCACCTGCTTGTGCAACGGTATGATCGTTTTCTACAGAATCGCCAGAAACACCGATTGCCCCGATAACCTCATCTCCATTTTTGATCAATACACCACCTGGGAAAGAAATCAATCCGTGATTTGAATGTTCGATTCCAAATAAAGATCCTCCCGGCTGGGAAAGTTTTCCTATTTCGCCAGAATTCATATTAAAATATCGAGCCGTGCGCGCTTTTTTCATTGAAATATCTATGGAGCCCAACCAAGCGCCATCGATCCTTGAAAATGCTACCAGGTTTGTACCGCTATCTACAACGGTTATATTCATTTTCACGTTTAATTCTTTCGATTTTTTAATAGCTGCTTTTACGGCTTTCTGTGCTTGTTCTAATGTAATATTCATAGTTTTATGTTTTTAAGATTAATATTTCATTAAAAATAACGAATGTAAACTTGCTTTACTGTAACGATTGTATAAAGCCAAATAACAATCGTATATTATTTTTAGAATTTATTTCTGAAATATTCCATTTTCTGAAATATTCGTAAATTTAGATTTTGAATTTTTTCAGAAAAAAATAATTAATTCCCGAAAATGCAGGAAAACCATATTATTCCCATAAACTTAAGTGACGTTTCAAAATTGGATACGCTGGTGGAACATAAGCGTGTTTTCAATTTAAAAGAATGCCAGTTAAGCATTTTTGAAACCTACCACGCTTGTGAAAATGTTTTCCTTTCTTATGAAGGGCTTGTGGTTTCCAGTATGATGTTGGGAAAAAAAGCAATGTCTATTGACGGTAGCGATCGTTTTAATTTTGTGCCTGGGGAAAGTGTTATTATTCCTGAAGGCGTTTCCATGAAAGTGGATTTTCCGGAAGCCGATATGTCCCATCCCGTACAATGCGCCACGCTTGCGCTAAATTGGGACATGGTTAATAAAAATATTGATTATTTAAATGCTACCTACCCCAATACCGACGCGCCTTTTTTATGGGAGCTTAATTTTAACCAGTACCATTTTAGGAACAACCGGGAATTGGCGGGAAGCGTCAACAAGCTGATAAGTATAAGCATGGAAGAGAATGCCGCAAAAGATGCGCTGGCAGATCTTTCCTTAAAAGTGCTTTTGCTTCGCATTATTCAAACACAAAATATAAGTCTGGCCGAAAATAACTCAAATAAATTGGGCGACCGTTTGGCTGCGGTGATCAACTTTATCAAACAGCATCTATCGCAAAAGATAACGGTGGAAAAATTGGCGCAGATCGCTTGTATGAGCAAACCACTTTTTTACCGAAATTTTAAAGAGCGTTTTGGAATAAGCCCGATTGAATTTGTTCTCCAACAGCGCATAAATCTTGCAAAGGAACTTTTAAAAAATCCGTTGTTAAGCATTACCGATGTTTGCTATCAATGTGGTTTTAATAATCTAAACTATTTCTCAAAACAGTTTAAGCGTATAGAAGGAACTACGCCCACTATCTGGCGGTAGTTTTTTAATTTAAACAGAATTTTAAAAGTTACGCCATTTCTGCAACCGTGTGCTTTTTAACTTCGATAACAACAGATTTACTGGTTGGCGTATTGCTTTGTTTGGCAACAGATTTTATGGGTACCAACACATTGGTTTCGGGAAAATAGGTGGCCACGCAGGTTTTCGGGATGTCATATTCAATTACATAAAACCGTTTTGCAACGCGTTCTTTTCCATCGCTGAAATTATAAAGATCGACCACATCCAATTGTTTTAGGTTTCGGGCTTTCATATCTGCGGCATTCATAAAAATAACGCGGCGTTCATTTTTGATTCCCCTATATCTATCATTCAAACCGTAAATGGTAGTGTTGTATTGGTCGTGGCTACGAATGGTCATCATTAGAAGTTCATTTTCTTTTAATTGAATTGAACTGGTTTCAGAAACCGTAAAATTTGCTTTTGAAGTTTCCGTAGGAAAATTTCCTTCCCTTGCGGAATTGGGCAAATAAAATCCGCCAAAATCCCGAACCCTTTTATTGTAATCTTCAAAACCCGGAATGGTTTTCTCGATTACATCCCGAATCAAATCGTAATTATTTTTAAAATCGTTCCACGGAAGTTTTTCGTTTTCTGCCAAAACCGTCATTGCCAGGTTACAGATCAATTCCGGCTCGCTCATAAGATTTTCACTCACCGGATCCAAAACACCTTGACTTTTTTGAATGACGCCCATAGAGTTTTCGCAGGTTACAAATTGGGCTTCCCCATTTTGGATATCCTTATCGCTCCTTCCCAAAACCGGCAGAATTATTGCTTCTTTACCCGTAACCAAATGGCTTCGGTTTAATTTTGTACTTACTTGGACTGTAAGGCTGCATTGCTGCAAGGCTTCTGCAGTATAAAGTGTATCTGGTGTGGCGCTTAAAAAATTACCGCCCATGCCAAAGAAGATCTTTGCATCGCCTTTGTGCATGGCTTCAATAGAATCTACAACATCATAACCATATTCTTTTGGCGGTGTAAAATTGAAGTTTTTCTCTATATTTTCCAGCAACCAGTCCCAAGGTTTTTCGTAAATGCCCATCGTCCTGTCGCCCTGCACATTACTATGTCCACGTACGGGGCAGCTTCCAGCGCCAGGCTTGCCAATACTTCCCTTCAGCAACAATAAATTTACAACTTCCTTAATGGTATCTACGGAATTTTTGTGCTGCGTAAGGCCCATTGCCCAACATGTAATAAACTTTTTTGAATGTTTTATTTTTTCAACCAGATCTCTAATTTGATTTAAAGGAATGCCACATTCTTCTGAAAGTTTTTCAAGGTTTTGTTTTGAAAGATGTTCTTTATAATCCTCGAAACCGTGCGTTTCATTTTTTATAAATTCACTATCTAAAACAGTTCCCGAATTTTTATATTCTTCTTCAATCAACAATTTGTTGATTGCCTTAAAAAGTGGCTGATCGCCGTTTATTTTTACAGGAAGATGAAGATTGGAAATGGTCGTGCCAATGCCCAACATACCCGAAACCGACTGCGGGTCTGCAAATTCTGAAAGGCCCGTTTCCGGCAACGGATTTATAGCAACAATGTACGCGCCGTTTTCATGAGCTTTTTTTAGGGCGCTCAACATTCTGGGATGGTTTGTGCCGGGATTTTGACCCAAAATCATAATGACTTCGGTATTGTAAAAGTCTTCCAATTTAACCGAGCCTTTCCCGATTCCCAAGGTTTCATCCAATGCTATACCGCTACTTTCGTGGCACATATTGCTGCAATCTGGCATATTGTTGGTGCCATAAGCACGGGCAAAAAGTTGATATAAAAATGCCGCCTCGTTGCTTGTTCTTCCACTGGTGTAAAATATAGCTTCATCTGGTGAATTTAAGGCGTGGAGATGTTCCGATATCTTTAAAAAAGCATCCTCCCAAGAAAGCGATACGTAGTACGGGCTGTCTTTTGGGCGGTACATAGGTTGCGCAATCCTGCCCTGTTTCCCTATTTTATAATCGTCCCACTCTGCCATTTTGGTAAGGGTGTGGTTTTCAAAGAAATCTGGTAGCAATGTTTTTGTGGTTGCTTCTTCTGCCACTGCTTTTGCACCGTTTTCGCAATATTCGGCTATTTTGCTTCTGTGATCGTCTGGATCTGGCCACGCGCAACCGGGACAATCGTAACCATCAACCTGATTAAGTTTTTGAAGCGCAATAAAACCTCTGGAAACGTTCATTTCTTCCAAAATATGTTTTACAGATTCTAACACAGCCTTAGGTCCGGCGGCGGTTAAATATGGTTTTATAATCTTTATTTTCTTGAATTTTTCAGGATTTTCGGGATCTGGAGAATGCGACGTTTTCTTGGACACGGTTGAAGATTTTTTTTTCTTAAAATTACACTTTTAATTTTGAAGGAAGTTTTAAAGTTTATCCAATTAACAAACAGAATTCGGATTTTCGTACATATCAGATTGGTCTTCTACCGTTTCATCTAGGCATTGCAAATCCTTTTCTATTAAAAGAAACAATTTTTCTTTCTCGCCATTTTCTTGTTCGCCTTTTACCGTAATTTCGTTGGTTTCGGTAAGAATTTCAGCCATTTTTGAAGAAATTGAAACTGTAATCTTTCCATTTTTGAATTGTCCCGAAATATTTTTTACTTCCGAAGAAACTTCTAAACGATATTGAAAAATTTCGGAAAATGAAATTACCGTTTTAGAATCTATACTTTTTTTATTCCGAAGATCATCAACGTCAGTTTTTGTGAGTCTTAGGCGGATGCTGTTATCTTTTATGCGTATTTTCATGCTGTAATTTTTATTCGTTTTTCGCCGCAATAAATATTGCAGGAAGTATTTTTTAAGAAACCAACGAGCGTCATATCAAAAGATTTGGCAGTTTCTACAGCGAGGCTGCTTGGCGCGCCGATTGCGCAAACTACTTTTATGCCTGCCATCGCAGCTTTTTGAATAAGCTCAAAACTTGCTCTGCCGCTCAATAATAAAATTGAATTGGTTAATTGTATCGTTTTTTCCTTATTTTCCAATAATGCCGCGCCGATTAACTTATCCAAAGCGTTGTGGCGACCCACATCTTCGCGAAATGTTTGCAATTTTCCTTTAAAATCGAAAAAAGCTGCCGCGTGAATTCCGCCGGTTTCTGCAAAGGTTTTTTGAACTTCGAACAATTTTTCCGGCAACATAGAAATTGTGTTTACATCGATCTCGATTTTACTTTTTTCTGGAACTATATTGCAAACTTGATGAATTGCCTCAATGCTTTTCTTCCCACAAACGCCACAACTGCTGGTTGTGTAAAAATTACGTTTTACCTTATCAAGATTTGCATCAAAATTTTCGTTTAAACGAATAATTATTTTATTTTCTACTGGAACAAGACTGGGCATTTCCGAAAGATTTTCGCGGGAATTGATTAGCGCTTCTGTAAACAAAAAACCAATGGCGAGTTCTTCATCATTTCCAGGCGTTCTCATTGTTACAGAAAGCGATTGTGTTTTCCGCTCGCCTTTTTTTCCAATTTCCAATTGAATTTCAAGTGGTTCTTCAATAGCGACAACGTCTTTTAAATTCTTAAATTCTTGTAATTTATTCTTAATTATCTGTATTTCCTTTATCATTGTTTCTTTTACTTTCAATGCTTTACAAAATGAACTTTTAAAATATATCAAAACCAATTCAATATTTTAAAATTTAAGCTTTCAAACTGATGCATAAAAGTAGTCACGGTAGATCAATTTTTTGGAATATCTGAAGGATAATCAATATCCAATGTGTTTACTTTTGAAGTACAAAGTTCAACATTTATTAAATTATTCAATATAACTTTTGCACCATTATCACCGTTTAATTTTAAAAGTTCGCTAAAATAATTCTTCGGAAAAATTGCTGGAACACCAGTTTTAGCTTCATAATCCGTTGCTATTATTTTATCTATATTTAGAAGATGTTGCTTTATAAGCGCATCTAAATAGCTTGAATTTACATAAGGTTGATCTGCCAAAATAATTAAAATAGCGTCAATTTCTTGCGCTTTTTCGGTTATAAAGGCAACACCTTTAGCAATTGAAACGCCGATGCCTTCATCCCAATTTTCATTATAAATAATGTCAATTTCTTCAAATGAAACAATTGATTTTATCTTTTCAATGTTGGCTCCTAAAATGCAGAAAATGCTTTTTGCTTTTGAATTTTTGGCTTCCTTAATTGCATTTCCCAACAATGTAGTATCATTAAAAGGTAAAATTTGTTTTATGCCGTTCATTCTTCGGGAAGCTCCAGCGGCAAGAATCAATATTGCGCAATGATTTGACATATTCTTTTTAATGAATGTTTCCCATTTGTTCACGTAACGACGGAATTTTTTTGCCACGTTTTACTGCCAAAATTTCAGAAAGAATTGAAATCGAGATTTCTTCGGGCGTTATCGCTCCAATATCAATGCCTGCGGGACCATAAAGTCTTTCAAAAAAGTCAATTTCAATATCGGTTTCCGTTTCTAAGAATTCGTTATATAACTTTTCGCGCCTTAAAGTTGCGCCTAAAAGACCTATATAAAATGGTTTTTTTTCCTTTATAGAATGTAAAAAATGTAAATCTCGTGCGTAATTATGCGTCATTATTATCACCGCAGTCTGACTATCTATTTTTAATTTGCATGCAGCTTCTATATTTATTGCAAGCACTTCTTTACTTCCGGGAAAATTATATTTAGTCTTTGGATCTTTTGGCGAAACGATTACAATTACGTCCCAACCTAACAACGCCGCGGCAACACATAATTTAACAGCATCGTGTTCTGCACCAAACAAAATAAGTTTTGTAATTGGTTGCAAAGCTTGCTCAAACGTGTTTAAATTTTCCATTTCTTTTGCTTTAAATGGAATTGATTTCATTGAAAAAAGCAAATCTTTACCAAAGTCCAAAATCGACATTAACCCTTCACTTTCACCATCTTCTTTAGAAAAAATGGAAGTTATAACAAAGGATTTTCTATCTTCAACTTGTTTAAAAAAAAGTGTTTTAAATTCTTCAGAAATTTCAATAATTTCCAACAAAATATAGAGAATGCCCTCACAGCCCAAACGATATCTGCCATCGTACGTCATCATTCTCGCCTTTCCCGATTTTAAGACAGATTTTGCTTCTACAGCTATTGCCTTTTCAACGCAACCTCCGCTTACTGCACCTGTTATTTTACAGTCTTCAGAAATAAGCATACGCACGCCAGGTTTTCTGTAAGAAGAACCTTTAAGGGCAACTACGGTTGCTAAAACGCTTTTTTTATTTGCATTTTGGTTTATTATAACGTGTTCAAATATGTTCTTCAATTCGTGCGTCATACAGCTTTATACAAAGGTAAATTTCATAATTAAGGTTGCAATATTTCGAAATTTTGAAAAGCAAAATACGTGTTTTTATAGCTAATTGATTCAAAATTAATAAATCTTTAAGTTCAAAATATAGTATCTATTTTTGCCGTTTTATAGGCAGTTTGTCACTAAATTTACAATAAAAAATGAAAATTTCGCTTTACGGAATAGCAAAAGACATAGTTGGAAGCAAAACGATAGAGGATCCTGTTTTTGATAAATCAAAAAACGTTGCCGAGCTTAAAAAAGCGCTCGTTCTAAAATTTCCCGAATTTGCCAAAATTTCTTCCCTTGCCGTTGCAGTTGATGAAGAATATGCTGAGGATCAAACACAAATTTCGAATAAAAACGAGATTGCCATAATTCCACCCGTAAGTGGAGGTTAATATGAAAAATACAATAGAAATTATCGATTCGATTGATCCATCAATCATCTATAAATCTCTTAGCCACCCAGAGAGCGGTGGTATTTGTGTTTTTATTGGTAGCGTTAGGGATAATACCAAAAATAAAAAGGTCAATTCACTTTTTTTTGAAGCATACGAGAAAATGGCTATGAAAGAAATGGCGAAAATTGCTAATGAAGCCAATAGGAAATGGAAATTGAACCGACTTATAATGCAACATGCCATTGGCGATAAAAAGGTTAAAGATCCTGTTGTTCTAGTCGGCGCATCTTCTGCACATCGTGACGATTGTTTTGAAGCATGCCGATTTTTAATAGACACGTTGAAAGAAAAAGTGCCCATTTGGAAAAAAGAATATTTTGAAGGCAGCGATGAAGTTTGGGTCACGCCACACCCTTAAATAATTAAAAAAATAAACAAATTGACAGATATATGCTGAAAGATAACCATCAACGAGAAATTAATTACCTGCGATTGGCAGTTACAGATAGGTGCAATTTGCGCTGTAATTACTGTATGCCTGAAAATGGGATTAATTTTGCTAAAAAAAGTACGCTACTTACTGTTGATGAACTATTTACATTAAGCAAAACTTTGGTAAATCAAGGTATAACGAAGATTAGAATTACAGGCGGCGAACCTTTTGTTCGCAAAGATTTAATGATTTTGTTACGAAAGTTGGCAGCATTACCAAAATTGGAAGATATTAGCATTACCACAAATGCGACGCTTATTGGCAAACATATTCCTGAACTTAAAGAATTGGGAATTAAAAATATAAATGTAAGTTTAGATTCTATTTCTGAAGAAACGTTTAATAGAATTACCCGAAGAAATCAATTTGAAACGGTTTATAATAATCTTATTACATTAATACACGAAGATTTTAATGTTAAGGTAAATTTTATTGCACTTAACAATCAAAATACGCAGGATATCATTCCAATTTTGGAACAGCTTACCAAGCATTATCCCGTTTCAGTTCGGTTTTTGGAAGAAATGCCTTTTAATGGCGGAAGCAAAAACTTCGATACTATTAAATGGAATCATAAAGTAATTTACGATCACATCGCGGAAGAATATAAAGATATTACGAAAATTCCTTCAGAAAAAACTTCAACATCTGTAAATTATAAAATTGAAGGTTTTATGGGAAGTTTTGGAATTATTCCATCGTTCACCAGAAATTTTTGTGGCACGTGTAACCGTTTAAGAATTACCGCAACGGGAGATGTTATTACGTGTTTGTACGCAAGCGTAAATAGAAATATTAGGGAAATTCTTCGTTCAGAAAATTCTGAAGAGAATATTAAATCGGCTATTTTGGCGGCTGTAGGAAGCAGGGCGAAAGATGGTTTCGAAGCTGAGGCAAATAATGAAAATTATTACGAAAATTCAATGACAAGCATAGGTGGCTAAACAACTTTCACATATCAACAAAGAAGGAAATGCTGAAATGGTGGACGTTTCTGAAAAGAAAATAACGGCGCGCAGTGCAACGGCAACAGGTAAAATACAATTTCCAGTTACTGTTTTTAAGCAACTGCAACAAGACCAATTTCTAAGCAAAAAAGGAAGTATTACGCAAACAGCAATTATTGCCGGCATTCAAGCGGCCAAAAAAACGTCAGATTTAATTCCGCTCTGTCATCCGTTGCGATTATCAAAAATAAATATCGAAATAAAACCGGGAAAAAATTCATTGGAAATTGAATGTACCGTAAAATGTAACGAAAGAACTGGCGTAGAAATGGAAGCGCTTACAGGCGTTTCTGTAACGGCACTAACAATTTACGATATGGTAAAAGCGCTCAGTCACGATTTGGAAATTTCAGAAATTAAATTGAAGAAAAAAACTGGAGGAAAAAGCGATTATGGAGCCTAAATTAAACGCACTTGTACTGGCCGGCGGCAAAAGCACCCGAATGGGAACCGATAAAGGCGAACTGGAATACCAAGGAAAACCGCATCGTGAATATTTATATGAACTTTTAGAAGAGTTTTGTGATGATGTTTATTTGAGTATTCGGGCTGAGCAAAAAGAAGATTTAGGTAGTAATTTTAAAACTATTATTGATACAAACGATTTTAAAGGTCCAATGAACGGGATAATGAGCGCACATCAACAATTTCCAGATGCAGCTTGGTTGGTTGTTGCTACAGATTTGCCTTTAGCCGATAAGAATTCAATTCAAAATTTAATTGAAAACCGCAATCCAGATAAGGTTGCTACGGCTTACGCAACGCACGAATCTGGACTTCCAGAACCTCTTTTTGCCATTTGGGAACCTCACGCTTTTACAAAAGCATTGGAATATTTAAAAGATGGCCTTAAAACCTGTCCCAGAAAATTTTTAATAAATAACAATACACAATTAATCTTTCCTAAGAACGACGCTGTTTTAATAAATGCCAATACGACGGAAGATTACAAACTCGCGCTACAAAAACTAAATGAAAAATGAATGTAGACCGCTACATTAGGCAAACGCAGCTTAAAGATTTTGGCAAGCAAAGTCAATTGATGTTAGCCAAGGCAAAGGTTTTGGTTGTAGGCGCTGGCGGACTTGGCGTTCCTGTTTTGCAGTATTTAAGTGCGATGGGTGTGGGTAAAATTGGAATTATTGACGGAGATATTGTTTCACTCACAAATTTACAGCGTCAAGTTCTGTACTCTGAAAAAGATATAGGTAAACCAAAAGTTGAAGTTGCAAAAAAGAAATTGCAGGAGTTAAATAACACAATCGAAATTATTACCTACAATACCTATATTTCTACCGGAAATATTATTGAAATAATTGGAAATTTTGATGTAATTGTAGATGGTTCAGATAATTTTCCAACCCGATATTTAATAAACGACGCGTGTGTTATTTTGAATAAAACCTTCATTTACGGCGCTTTACACGGTTTTGAAGGTCAAGTAAGCGTTTTTAATTATCAGGGCGGACCAACGTATCGTTGTCTTTTTCCAAAAATGCCAAATCCTCAGGAAATTCGAGATTGTAACGAAAATGGTGTTTTAGGTATTATTCCCGGAATTATTGGAAGTTTACAAGCGTTGGAAACTGTAAAAGTTATAACGGGATTAGGCGAAATACTTTCCGGAAAAGTATTGCTTTTTGATGGTTTGGCGCAAACACAACAGAAAATAAAATTCAGCTTAAATCCAAAAAATCTAGAAATTAAAATGCTTCAAGATAGTTATGAATTTTCTTCGGAAGCAAATACTATTTCAGCAGAAAATTTTTTAAAAGAATTGAATTCTAAAGACATACAGCTTATCGATGTTCGAAATCCTGAAGAAATTCAGAAAAAAAATCTTCCATTTACATCTCAAAAAGATTGGAAAAATATTCCGCTTTCTCAACTTGAGGAAAGAATTTATGAACTAAAAACAAATAAACCAAACTACTTTCTGTGCCAATCTGGAGTTCGCAGTTTGAAAGCACTTCAATTAATTGATCGTTTGAAGTTAGAAGGAGATTTTATACATATTAAAGGTGGAATGAATAAAATTATAACAATTTTAGATTCTTAATAATTATGCTTACGGCAATGAAAAACTTATTGATTTTTACAGTTTTCACGATCATATTTTCCGCCTGCAACCAAAATCCCGAAACGTCTGTTAAGATTGCAACTGCCGCAAATATGCAGTTTGCGATGGATGAATTGATTACGAATTTTGAACAAAAAACTGGAATAAAGTGCGAAACTGTGGTGTCTTCTTCCAGTAAACTTACCGCACAAATAAAGGCCGGAGCACCTTTCGATATTTTTGTTTCTGCAGATATGAAATATCCCGATATGTTATATCATGAAGGTTTTGGCGCGGACAAACCAAAAATTTACGCAAATGGAAC
Organism: Aequorivita sp.; assembly: GCA_965219125.1. GTDB lineage: Bacteria > Bacteroidota > Bacteroidia > Flavobacteriales > Flavobacteriaceae > JBBSOK01. The sequence continues at coordinate 140,525 of CBDCMO010000002.1, read as the reverse complement.
TTTAGTGCTTTGGACTAATTTAGAAAACACGATTCCCGCAGTCGAATTGCTTTCTGAACAAAAAATAAAGCACATTGCCGTTGCAAATCCTAAAACAGCGCCATACGGACTTGCAACTGAAGAATTTTTGAAAAATATTGGAAAATTTAATAGCTTAAAATCAAAATTTATATTTGGTGAAAGTGTTTCTGTGGTAAATAGGTATATTTATTCACGTTCCGCAGAAATTGGATTTACTGCAAAATCCGTTGTACTTTCCCCTCAAATGAAAGACGTAGGAAAATGGATTGAAATTGCGCAATCTCAATACTCGCCAATTGATCAAGGTGCATTATTATTGAAATCTGAAAAGAAAACGACTTCAGAAAATGCAAAAAAGTTTTATGATTTTTTATTTTCTGAAGATGCAGAAAAGATTTTAAACCAAAATGGCTACACTACGCAATGAATAAATTAGAAGGCAAAATAGCAGCAATTAAAAGCTCTGAAAATCTTTCTGAAGTAAGCATCATATTGAATACTGATACATGTTTCAACATTTTTCTTGTTGAAACGCCAAAGAATGCATCTTATCTTAAACCAGATCAAAAAGTAACGTTGCTTTTTAAAGAAACCGAAGTGATTATTAGTAAAGATTTTAATTCTGAAATTAGCGTTCAAAATAAGCTAAAAGCTGAAATTATAAAAATTGAAAAAGGCAAAATTTTAAGTGAAATCCAATTAAAAACAGCGGTTGGTGAAATTAAAAGCTTAGTAAGCACTTCTATTTTAGAGCTTTTAGATTTAAAGCAGACGCAAGAAGTAATTATTTTGGTAAAAGCGAACGAAATTATGCTATCACAATGATTTGGGAACCACTTTTACTAACCTTTAAACTTGCAATAATTACAACGTTGTTGCTTTTTATCATTGGAACGCTACTTGCATATTGGCTTTCTTCAACAAAAAGCATATTAAAACCAGTTTGGGAAACCTTGGTAAGTATGCCGCTCATTTTACCACCAACTGTTTTGGGATTTTATCTACTAATCGCATTTGGACAATCCAGTTTTTTGGGACAATTTCTAGAAAACACATTCGGTCTGCAACTTGTTTTTTCGTTTGAAGGTTTAATTTTGGCTTCGGTAATTTACAGTTTACCATTTATGGTTCATCCAATTCAAAGCGGTTTCAGTTCGTTATCGCCTCATTTAAAGGAAGCTTCTTATTCGCTTGGAAAACCAAGAATTACAACTTTTTTTAGAGTTTTGCTTCCAAATATAAAACCTGCATTGTTAACAGGAATCGTGCTATCCTTTGCGCATACTATTGGTGAATTTGGTGTTGTTTTAATGATTGGTGGAAATTTGCCGGGTGAAACCCGCGTTGCTTCCATTGCCATTTATGATGAAGTTGAAGCGCTTAATTATGGCAATGCCAATACGCTTTCACTTATATTATTTGCAATAAGTTTTTGCATTCTGCTCTGCGTTTACCTTACCAACAACAAATCCATAAACAGCATTGTAAAATGATAACATGCCACCTACAAAAAGAACTTGCAACTGCGGAAAGAAATATGATTCTTGACGTAAATATTACGTTGAATGACGGCGATTTTATTGTGCTTTATGGAGCCTCCGGCGTAGGGAAAACTTCAATTTTAAGAATGTTGGCGGGATTTCTTCAACCCGATAAAGGTTTTATTAAGCAAGATGATTTGGTTTGGTTTGATAGCTTAAAAAAGTTTTCGCTACCTACGCAAGAACGGGAAATAGGAATGGTCTTTCAGGATTACGCACTTTTTCCGAATATGACGATTGAAGAAAATATTTACTTTTCACTTCCGAATAAAAAAAATAAAGAAACTGCTGAAGCGTTAATTGAGTTGATGGAACTTGGCAATTTGCGCAGCAGAAAACCACAACAACTTTCTGGCGGCCAACAACAACGGGTAGCTTTGGCAAGAGCGTTGGCACGAAAACCGAAATTGCTTTTGCTGGACGAACCGCTAAGTGCGCTGGACCACTCAATGAGAATAAAATTGCAGGAATATATTTTAAAATTACACAGAACTTACAATCTTACAACCATTTTGGTAAGTCACGATCCTGCCGAAATCATTAAAATGGCAGATAGAGTTCTAGAATTAAAAGGAGGAAAAATAGTTCGAGACGGAAGTCCAATTTCTATATTCAGCGAGAATAAGTTGAGTGGAAAATTTCAATTTACGGGTGAGGTTTTGGCGAAAATAGAGGAAGATGTAATTTCCATTCTTCATATTTTAATTGGCAACAACGTGATTAAATCGGTTTCATCAAAAGATGAAGTAAAAAATATCGAAAAAGGCGATAAAGTTTTGGTTGCTTCCAAAGCATTTAACCCGATTGTTACAAAAATTGATTAAAGCTATGATTTCATATTCCGAAGCACTTCAGAAAGTATTGGAAACAGCAACCGATTTTGGTAAAGAACTCGTGCCTTTGCTAAAAAGTAACGAAAGAATTCTTGCTGAAGATATTTTTGCAGATCGAGACTTTCCGCCGTTTGATCGTGTAACCAAAGATGGAATTGCGGTACATTCCGAGGCTTTAGAAAAAGGAATAAAATCCTTTAAAATTGAAGCAACCTTCGCGGCCGGAAATGCGCTCGGAAAACTCAACAATTCTGAAAATTGCGTAGAGATTATGACGGGCGCAATGTTGCCAGCAAATACAGATTCTGTAATAATGTATGAAGATTTGGATATTAAAAACGGTATTGCAACACTTCAAAACAAGGTTAAACCGAAAATAAATATTCATAGAAAAGGTTCTGACACAAAGAAAGGAGTATTGATTCTGAAAGAAAATCAGCAAATTTCGGGGAAGGAAATTGGTGTGCTGGCAAGCGTTGGCAAAGCTGAAGTTTTGGTAAAAAAACTTCCGAAAATAGCGATAATTTCTACGGGTGATGAATTGGTTGAAGTTTCAGAAAAACCATTACCGCATCAAATTCGCAAATCGAATACTTTGAGTTTGTTTGCTGTGCTGGAAAACCAAAAAATCACCCCTACTTTATTACACATACGCGATGCTAAAGAAATTATGTTGCAAGAAATTAGAAGTGCAATAAATACGAACGACGTTTTACTTTTAAGCGGTGGTGTTTCAAAAGGAAAGTTTGATTTTTTACCAGAAATTTTTCAAGAATTAAACGTTGCTAAAATTTTTCATCTTGTAAATCAACGTCCGGGAAAACCTTTTTGGTTTGGCCAACAACGTGAAAAAAATGTTACTGTTTTCTCGTTTCCCGGAAATCCAGTTTCCACTTTTGTGAATTATCATATTTATTTTAAGACTTGGCTTGCCAAATCACTTCAATTAAAAACTGAAAAGATCGAGGTTTTCCTGCAGCAAAAAATTGAAATTGATACATTTATGACGCGTTATCTTTTGGTTACCGTTCATAATAGCAAAGGAAAATTGAATGCTAAATTAATTGATGGTAATGGGTCTGGGGATTTGATTAGTTTGTCCAGCGCTGATGGAGTTATAATTGTTCCGCCACAGAAATCGTTTTCAGAAAATAATCTGGTTGAGTTTGTTCAATTTTAAAATTAAGTTTAAAAAAAATGCAACTTACATGTTGCATTTAAGATATTTTGAAATATCCATTAAATCTTAGACCTCGATTCCGGGTTCCATTTTTGCTTGCATCAACTTTTCTGGCGTAATGGGTAGATCGCGCATTCTTTTACCGGTTGCATTAAAAACCGCATTTGCAATAGATGCTGCAACGCTTGTAATGCCAAGTTCGCCAATACCTTTTATCCCCATTTTGTTGGCTATTTTATCTTCTTCAGGAATAAAAACAACATCAATATTTGCCATATCCAAACTTACGGGAACGTGATAATCTGCAAAAGAGCGCGTAATGAAATTTCCGAAATTAGGTTCAATTTTTGTCTGTTCTGCAAGAGCCATTCCAGCACCCATCGTCAAGCCCCCAATAATCTGACCGTAAGCTGTTTTCGGATTTAAGATTTTTCCGGCGGAACCCACATTAACCATTCGTTTTATCCTAAACATTCCTGTGTCTTTATCTACCCAAACTTCGGTGAAATTTGCTCCAAATGAAAATACGGAATGCTTTTTAAATTCTTCTGAAGGTTGTGCGGTTCCCTCCGCTTCAAAGGTTTTCAAATTGTTCTTCTTTAATAATTCGGCTATAGAAATTTCTTCGGCTTCGGCTATATTTTTTTTCTTTTTCAAATCTGAAATCGCATTTTCACAGGCTACTCTTGCGCCGTTGCAATACGATGCCGCTCCCCAAGAACCACCAGATCCTGGCGTAATAGGAAAAAGTGAATCGCCCAATTCCACTATTACATCTTCTATTGGGATTTTTAAATATTCTGAAGCAGTTTGGGCAATAATGGTGTAACTACCTGTACCAATATCTGTTGCGTCCATTTGGATGGTCGCGTAAACTTTTCCATCTTCAATCTTTAGAATTACTTTGGACGATGTTTTTTGAAATGGCGCTCGTCTAGACGCCGCGCTAACGCCATAACCGATTAACCAATTGCCGTTTTTATTGGTTCTTGGCTCCATTTTTCTGTCGTTCCAACCAAATTTATCTGCGCCAATTCGCAAACATTCGGTTAAAAGTCGGGAAGAAAAAGGTTTGTCTTCACTTAAATCAACTTGTGTATCGTTTTTTATCCTAAAATCTATAGGATCCATTTTCAGTTTCCACGCCATTTCATCCATTGCAGATTCCAAGGCAAAACTTCCCGGTGCTTCTCCCGGCGCACGCATTGAGCCCGGCGATTGTAGATTTAAGGGAATCAATCTGTGCGTTATTAATGTATTTGGAACGTTATAAAGCATTTTTGTCATTGTCCCACAAGCTTCTTGATACTCTTCGTAAGATGCTGTAAATGAAAGCGTTTCGTGAGATAACGCAGTGAGCGTTCCATCTTTTTTGGCGCCAACCTTCATTACCTGTTCGTTACTTTGTCTTAGGCTTGTGTTGGTGAACATTTGGTTTCGGGTAACGGTAAGCTGTACTGGGCGACCCACCATTTTTGAAGCCATTGTTGCTAAAATTGCGTGTTCCTTGGTCTGTAATTTAGAGCCAAAACCTCCACCAACGTAAGAAGAAACAACACGGACATTTTTCTTCGGAATTCCGAAAGTTTCCGAAATTGTAATAGTTGCATTCTCCACCATTTGCTGACTTGCATAAGCGGTTACCTTTCCATTTTCCCAAAAAGAAATAATTGCGTGCAGTTCCATTGGATGATGATGCTCAATGGGCGTATTGTAGGTAATTTCAATAGTTTCATCTGCATCAGCCATTCCAGTGATCATATTTCCGCGGGAATGATCAGAATCCTCATTTGGTCTGTATGCCTTTGAACGATTTTTATCTACGTGAATGCTTGGATTTTCTTTCTTATATTCAAAAGTTACCAAACGTGCAGCATATTGCGCTTGCTCAAAAGTTTCTGCAACTACCAAACCTACATATTCGCCATAATAACGAATTTTTGGACTTTGTAAAACGGGCGAAAGACCTTTAACAGAAACCTCTGGCATCTTTTTAGGATTTGTTTTTAGTTTTTCGGCATTTTTATATGTAATTACCGCAAGAACGCCCTCCACTTTTTCTGCTTCGGACGTACTTATTGATATTATTTCACCTTTTGCAATCGTACTATTTATTGCTTGTGCGTACACTTTGTTTTTTATAGGAAATTCCGAAGAATACTTCGCCATTCCCGTAACTTTCAACCTACCTTCAATTCTATCAATAGGATTTCCTATTCCTGATGTTTTTATAGTTTTCATTATTTTTAAGATTGGTTATGCTTTTCTTTCAAAAGCTTGTTCGAGAGCACGCACGATTGCTTTTTTGCCCATTTCAACTTTATATTGATTTTCTTCAAAAGGTTTGGCATCTTTCATGGCCATTTCGGCAGCAGCTTCAAAATTTGATTGATTTGGTTTTTTCCCTTCAAGAAATTTCTCAACTTCAGTAAATTTCCAAGGTTTGTGGGCAACTCCGCCCATTGCCAATCCAGCTTTTTTGATTATGCCACTTTTTATCTGAAGTCCAGCAGCAACCGAAATTAGCGCAAATGCATAACTTGAACGCTCTCGGATTTTTAGATAATAATAATGATCTGAAAATATCGGTTTGTCTAAATGGATAGCGGTTATCAATTCGCCCAATTCCAACGTATTATCTTTTTCTGGCGTATTTTCTGGAAGGCGGTGAAAATCGTTAAAATCAATCTTTCTTGATGTTCCATCATTTTTTTGAACCTCAACTTTAGCGCCCAAAGCTGCCAAAGCCACACACATATCTGAAGGATTTGTTGCAATACAACTATCGCTATAGCCAAAAACGGCGTGCACGGCATTCATTCCTTTAATAGCGCCACAACCCGAACCTGGCTCGCGTTTGTTGCAGGGCATAGAAACTTCAAAAAAGTACGGGCAACGAGTTCGCTGCAACAAATTGCCTGCGTTTGTTGCCATATTTCTAATTTGTGCGGTCGCCGCTGAAAGCATCGCCATAGACAATAACGGATAATTTTTTCTTATTTCTGGATGATTTGCAGTTTCGGCATTGCTCAGCATTCCGCCTAAAGAAAATCCGCCATCATTGTTTTTTTCAATTTTCTGAAAATCTAAATTTGCCACCTCGATAAGATGATCTGGTCGGGCAACATCTTCCTTCATTAAATCCAAAAGATTTGTACCGCCACCCAAATAATGGGCAGTTGGTTTGAAGGACTGCAAAGCCTCGTCCTTATTCTTTGCTGTTATATATGTAAATGGTCTCATTTTTTGTGCGTTTTAAAGTCTGTAATTTTTATAGAAGCATTCAAGATTAAAAAATCTACGGATTTTTAGCTTTTTCCATTTGTGCCGGCGTCGCAAATTCCCACGTTGGCATTTCATCATCGCCTGAATGAACTTCTTTAAAAGCTTGTACAATATTGTTGTATGCACCGCAACGGCAGATGTTGCCTGACATTCTTTCGCGTATTTCCTCTTCGGAAAGTTTTAGGTCGGTGTCCATTTTTTTGAAATCTTCGGTCACATAACTTGCCTCGCCGCGTTTTGCTTCTTCCAAAAGTGCTACGGAAGAACATATTTGGCCAGATGTGCAATACCCGCACTGAAAGCCGTCGTGTTTTAAAAAAGCAGCTTGCATTGGATGAAGTTGGCCATCTTTTAAAAGACCTTCCACGGTAGTAATTTCTTTGCCTTCGCACGTTGCTGCCAAGGTTAGGCACGAAAGTTTACGCTTGCCATCTACCATAACCGTGCACGCACCACATTGCCCGTGATCGCAGCCTTTTTTTGTTCCGGTAAGTGCAAGACGTTCCCTTAAAGCATCGAGCAAAGTCATTCGAGAATCTACAGTTAATTGATTAAGCTTTTCGTTAATAGTAAGGCTTACATTAATCTCGTTGCTTAAAATCATTGTGTTGTTTGTTATATTTTGTGGTGAAGCTGCAAAAAGATCTGAAGTAAAATACGAAGAAGCCCACAAACTCAAGCTCGCGGCAGAAATCTGCTTTATAAATTTCCTACGTGTAGAACCGTTTAGACCAAGCTGATCAAATATTCTCTCTTCGTCTTCCGTAAAATCGTTGTTGGCGGCTTTATCTTTCCATTTTTCTAATTCATCCATAATAATAATCTTTTGACATTTAGCTACATGCATTAATAAATTTATTTGAACTTCATTTATTGGTACGAAGATTCCATTATAAATTATTTATGCGAAAACAATAAAAAATAGGCTCGCAAAACAAAGTTGCTAACACTTTCAATTTTTTTAATAAATATACTTCAATATTAAGAATTTGCCTATTCTTTGGCACATCAACTTGGAAAAATAAATTTTAAAATATGATTATCTGTGCTATTTATGCCATAATAAAGGAATGGGAAGAATTAAAATTAAATGAAATGAGAGAAACATACCTGTTCCTTTAAGATGTTATCAATTTAGACCTTGGGATAATCATAATTTTGAAAATAAATAGTAATCAGGTTGATCAATCTTTTTTAATTAAAACTTTACTGATATATTTCTATAAATCCGAGGTGGCTAGAATTCGATTTACGCTAGTACTTGTTTTTATTCTTTGATTTTAAGCACCGAAGTAATATTAATTATGCAAGTACATTTAGAATCAACATTGAAAATTTGAAATTCAATTTTTAACCCAATACAATTTTATCAATAATTTCTGAAAGCTCCTTAGGTCTCTCCAAAGGAATTAAATGACGTGTGTTTTCAAGTTTGTAAATTGATTGAAACCTGAGATTTTGTATTACCTCACTTTCCATATCTTCAACCGGAATAGCTTTATCCTGGGTTGAATATATTAAATGTAAATCTTGCGTTATATTTTTTACTTCTTGTAATATATTATTTCTCATTCCTTTAGTAATCCACCATTTCCACGTTTCAGCATCTACCCTTAATTGACTTTCGACCGCATACTTAAATTTTTCAATTTCGATACTATTTAAAATTCCATCATTTACATTGTCTTTGGCTCTTTGTAGATTTTGTTGGTCGAGCATTTTGAATCTGTCATTTTCAGTCATTTTCTCGAGTGTAGGTGGAGATGGCGCTAACAGAATAATATTGTTAATTATATTTTCAGAATCAATACTTCCAAGAAACAACGCTAACTTGCCACTCATACTATGTCCAACAATCCATATTTTTTTATTTCCAAGCGCAAGAATATCGCTGTAAATTGAACGGGCAATATTTTCAAGCGTAATTTCTTTTAATGGTGCATTCTCACCAAAGCCAGCAATATCGATTGCTACGTAATTTATTTTGTTTGAACTTGCTTTGATAAACCACTGCCAACTTCCTTTATCTCCACCAAAATAATGAAGTAGAATAACTATTGGTTTTACATTAATTGAATTTTCCATTTAATATGTTTTTGCAATATCAAAAACTTATAATTATGATACCTCTAACAAAGATTTACATTTTTTTAGGGAAACTGAAATGTAGGCTAACAATTAACTTTAAAAAAAATTATAATTCAAAAAATGACAGAAAAACCGGGATTACAAAGTGAAATGAAACCGCAGCCCATAAGCATTCGAGAAAGTTATAAAGGAAGCAATAAATTAAAGGGAAAAATAGCACTAATTACTGGCGGCGATAGTGGCATTGGAAGAGCTATTGCGTTGCATTTTGCCCGAGAAGGTGCCAATTTGGTAATTAATTATCTTGATGAAAACGAAGATGCGAAAATTACAAAAACATTAGTTGAAAAAGAAGGCGTAAAATGTAAGCTGATAAAAGGAAATTTAACCCTTTCTAACTTTTGTGATAAATTGGTTGCGGATACAATTGAAGAATTTAAGCAAATAGATTTACTCGTCAACAATGCCGCTACACAAACAATTGTTGAAAATATTGAAGATTTGAAATTAGAAAATATTAAAGAAACTTTTGATACTAATATAATTGCAATGATCTATCTCACAAAAAAAGTATTGGAACATATGCAAAGCGGAGGCAGAATTATAAATACAACATCCGTAACTGCGTATGGTGGACACAAAGATTTGTTGGATTATTCAGCAACTAAAGGTGCAATAACATCTTTTACAAGATCGCTCTCTGCACAGCTTGCATTAAGAAATATTTTGGTGAATGCTGTTGCGCCAGGACCAATTTGGACCCCATTAATTCCTACTACAATGGGATTAAAAAAAGAGGAATTTGGAACCGATGTACCATTAAAAAGATGTGGCGATCCTTGTGAAGTCGCACCAGCCTATATTTATTTGGCAAGTGAAGACAGCAGTTATATGACTGGACAAGTATTACACGTTAACGGTGGAACAATAATAGGAGGATAAATTTTAAAATATATAAAATTATGGATTTAGGAATAAAAGGAAGAAAAGCATTAATTACAGGAGCAGATTCTGGTATCGGTTTGGAAACAGCTAAAATCTTGGTTGCGGAAGGAGTTACTGTAATCATTTCTGATTTAGATGGTGACGATTTGGATAAAGCTAAAAAGAAATTACAAAAAATTGCAAAAGATGATGCGCAAGTTCACGCGATGAGTTGCGATTTATTGAATAATAAAGCAGTCGTGAAGTTGGCTGCAGATATAGATAAGAAATTGGGTGGAATTGATATATTGGTGAATTGCGCAGGAGCGCGCGGCGCAGCTGGAGATTTCCTCACGTTGACAGATGATGACTGGATGGAAACAATTCAAATAGATATAATGGGCGCCGTTCGTCTTGCAAGAGCATTTGTTCCGCAAATGCAAAAGAAAAAATGGGGACGTATTGTAAATATTAGTTCAGAAAATGCTTTCCAGCCTTACGAAGATGAAAGCCCGTACAACGCCTGCAAGGCTGCAATAATCAACTTTTCAAAATGCCTTTCACGTATTTATGGCAAAGAGAATATTTTGGTAAACACCGTTGGACCGGCATATATTGAAACCCCAATGACCAATGCCATGATGGAAGACCTTGCAAAAGAGAAAAATTGTACGGTGGAAGAAGCTGTAGAGTGGTTCTTAAAAAATAAACGTCCACACTTAGAATTACAGCGAAGAGGACAGCCGGAAGAAGTTGCTTCAGTTATCGCATTTTTATGTTCCGAAAGAGCGAGTTTTGTTAACGGAAGTAATTATAGAGTTGACGCAGGTGCTGTAGCTTCAGCTTTTGGATAGATTACTAGTATTCTAAAATAATATTTTTTTAGTTTGAATAAATTTCGATTTTGAAATTAATCTAATATGACAACTTATTCAAACAATAATTCAACTTCAACGTAATAGATTTGTTTTTATGTTGGAGTTGAATTTTTATTTCAAAAAAATTGCAATGTGCTATTTTCAAATATTTCCGCGGTAATATTCCAAAACCTTTACGCGCAGTAAATAATCATAAACCACATTTGCCAGATTAATTTGTGCAGTATCCAAATTATTTTTACTTATTAAATAATCTACGCTATTCGATACGCCATTATTAAATCTGATTTCATTTATTCTGAAAGATTCTTGGTAAGCATTTACCTGTTCTTGCAAAATCATATAGCGCGTGTAAGATGTTTGCATTGTATTGTATGATTGGTCTATAGCTTGGCGCAATTGTAATTTGGTTTGTTCTAAAACAGCCTCGGCATCTTCTCTTTTAATTTTTTCCAGCGCTACATTATTTTTTGTTCGAAACCCATTAAATATTGGCACAGATACAGCTACACCAACAGATGAATTCAAGTTGTTATCAAATTGATTTTTATAGGAAATTCCATCATTTGTAAAATTAGTTTGTTGGCTAAGTATTGGAATGTTCTCATTATTAATTGTTACGTAATCTCCTGTTTCAACAATAGTATTTCCATTTTCGGTAAACAGTCTTGCGGCGCTGGAGTAGTTTGTATTCAAATTGGCGAAAACCCTTATTTCTGGCGTATAACCAGATCTTGCTACGGCAACTCCTTTATTTGCAGCTTTCAGCGAAAGATCACTTGCTTTAACGGACGGAAAGTCAGTTAAAGCATTCGTATAAACCTCAACGGCTGAAGTTGTATAAGGCTCTATCTTCACCTTTTGGTCAATCGCTGCCGGGATTATAGTTTCCTCGGAATTGAGTAATGTGTTCAAATTAATTATTTCGGTATTATAGGCTTTTTCCGATTCTGACACATAAGCTCTGTCCGCAGCCATTTGTCCCTGCAAGTCACGGTATTCTGCCGGATTTCCCGTTTCTTCTTCAAAAAATGATTGCAATCTGTTTAACTGACCTTCAGTTGTTGCTACTCTTGCTTTTGCCAATTGCACTAAATCCTGCGCATTCAAAGCTTGAAGATAGGTCAAGGTTACATTTAAAATTAATTCTTGTTTTGCGGCTTCGGTATTCATTTCGGCAGCTTCAAGATTAAATCTTGCTTGTTTCCAGCTATTTATCAGTCTAAAGCCATTAAAAACTATAGCGTCCAAACCCAAACCTGCGTTCGAAAACGTAAGTTTTTCATTTACAAAACCATTGGTAAAAGGATCGATACTTCTACCCGTTGAAATGCCCAAATTATAATTTCCATTAATATTTGGCAATAAGGCATTTTTATTCTGCTTAAAGTTTACGGCGCTAGTTTCTTCCGTTAATTTCTGACGCTTTAATTCCAAATTATTTTGAATTGCTAATTTTATGCATTCATCTAAATTTAGAACTTTCATTTCAGTATTCTGTGATAAACCTAAAAACGGAAGCATTAAAATATATAAAAGTCTGATTTTTAATTTCATGTTTTTTTAATTGAAGAATTAGAGTCTAAATATGATTGCGGCCACCATCCAAAAGATGTATTGTTCTTGAACCATAAGCCGCATTAGATTCCGAGTGTGTTGCTTGAATTATCGTTACGCCTTCAGAATTTAATTCCTTAAAAAGCTGCATAATTTCATCACTTTGTTTTGAATTTAAATTACCCGTTGGCTCATCTGCAAGAATTAATTTTGGCTTTGCAATCAAAGCTCTGGCAACGCCTACCAATTGTTGTTGTCCGCCGCTTAACTGACTTGGGAAAAGATCTTTTTTGCCAACAATATTAAATCTGTCCAGCATATCTGCCACCATCGCTTTACGTTCTGAAGATTTGATATTTTTATAAAGTAAAGGCGTTTCAATATTTTCGTAAACCGTCAATTCATCAATTAAATGATAGGCTTGAAATACAAAACCGATATATTCCTTATACAATTTTGCACGATTTTTTTCTTTCATCTTGTCAACCGATTCATCCAAAAAATTATATTCGCCTTCCTGAAAACCGTCGAGCATTCCGATTACATTCAGCAACGTTGATTTTCCTGAACCCGACGGGCCCATTATTGAAATAAATTCGCCTTCTTCAACTTTCAGGTTTATGTCTTTTAGCAGAAAAATTCTATTTCCGCCTTGGTTTACCCATTTAAAGATGTTTTTTAATTCTAATAGCATAATTATATATTTTCTGTTGTTATTATAATTTTCATAGCGTGTAGCTTTATAATTACCTGCTGCAATTAAAAGCTGAACAATTTGTTATTCCGTCTTTAAACTTTCAATTGGATTTTTTATAGCGGCTTGTATTGTTCGGAAACTAATGGTTACAACAGCTATTAAAATTGAAATAGCTCCGGCTGTAAGGAAAAACCAAATATTCAAATCAATTCGATATACATAATTCTGAAGCCATTCCGATGTTGCATACCAAGCAATTGGTGTGGCAATTAAAAAGGCAATACCAATTAATTTTAAAAAATCCTTTGCTAATAAAACAGTTATGGTCGATACGCTGGCGCCAACAACTTTGCGGATGCCAATCTCCTTTTTCCGTTGTGAAACAACTAATAAAGAAATAGCAAAAAGACCAATACAACTTAAAAGTATTGCAAGTACCGAAGCGCTCGAAATCATGGTAGTCATCGTTCGTTCTTTCTGTAAGGTACGATCTATATTTTCATCAAGAAAAGATCCAATAAATTCGGTATCTGGTTCTAATTTATTCCAAGCAGCTTGTACAATATCATAGGATTGCAATAAATTATCTGGGGCAACTTTTACATACGCTTGATAAAGTGGTTTATCCCTATTCATAAAAAAGCTTATTGGCTCTATAGTTTTATCCATCCCCTGAAAATTAAAATCCTTTACCACGCCGATCACGGAATATTGAATAGAATCGTCCACAATAAATTTTATGCTTAAAGGATCTTTTTCACCAAATTCCTTTACCATAGATTCGTTTATAACCACTGAAAGACTGTCTGAATTAAATTTCCTATCAAAAGAACGCCCTTGAATAATTTGAATATCTAACGTTTGTGGATAATCATAATCCACAAAAAGCAAGTTTGTTTCAACTTCACGGCCTTTATATTCAAAACCCATAACAGTTGTTGAAGTTGAACCATCTTTACCAAGGCCTAAAATATTATCTGCTGCGGTTACACTTAAAATATTAGGTTTGTTTGAGAGTTCATCACGCAATAATTGCATTAATTGTTTGCGGTCTTTTTTAGTTTTTAAAGGAAATGCGATTACTTGTTCTTTATTAAAACCTAGATCTTTGTTTCGCATATAATCCAACTGTTCCCGCAATACCAGCGTGCCACTTATTAACAAAATAGCAATACCAAATTGTACAACGATTAGTGCATTTCGCACCTTATTTCTACCGGAAACTTCCAACTTGCCTTTTAGGGATTGAAGTGTTCCCAACTTGGTCATTAAATAAGCAGGATAACCGCCGGCAATAAGTGTAATGATTAATAATGAAATTACGAATCCTATAATTATAGTTGGCGTGGCAATTAAATGGAAAGATGCTTTTGTGCGAAACAAGGTTTGAAAAGTTTTGAGTAGTGAAAACGCTAACAATGCCCCAAATGCAACTGAAACAATAAAAACTAAAATGCTTTCGCCCCAAAACTGAAAAAAGAGTTGGCTTTTGTTAGCACCTAAAGTTTTGCGCATTCCAATTTCACGCAGACGTTGTGCGCCTTTGGCAATACTCATATTTATAAAATTGACACTGGCAATAAATAAAATAAGCAGCGCAAGTGCCAGAATTAGATATTGAAGCGTTTTGCTCACTTCTACACTTGCAGCATCAAGATCTGCAAAACTTACATCTTTAAAAGATATAAGATGAATTTGTTGAAATTGACCATCGGCATTTGCTTTTGCGCCGTCACGTTTGGCAGTTGCAATATCGTCGGCAAAATGAAGGTTTGTAAATGTATGGGTAGATTTTTCAAATTGTGCAGGCGTGATGCCAGCGGCTAATTTTAGAAAAACAGGATGATTGTGCGCATCCCATCTGTCCTCGTTATTTTTGTAAAACGAATCTGGTAAATCTTGAAAATTGAAAATAGCACCAAACTCTAAAGAGCTTGCTTCGGGAAAATCTTGTAATATGGCAGAAACTTTGTAAGGCACCTCTTCATTATTTCGTTGAAGCGTAATTGTTTTTCCAACTGCTTCTTCATTTCCGAAGATAATTTTTGCTGTTTCTTCAGTAAGCGCAACGGTTGATTTTCCAATTGGATTTGTTTTATTTCCTTCTAAAACTGGGAAAGTAAAAATGTCAAAAAATTCGGAATCTGCCCACGCCGAGCCAATGCTTAAAGTTTTGTCCTTATAAGTTATAAGCGGACCTCCCGTTGCATAACGTGTTATTTTTTCAACACCGGGAACCTCAGCTTTTAGAGTTGGTGCAAACGGAATTGGATTGGCTTCACTAGATTCAGCACCTTTAGGAATTTGAGATGTTGTATAAACTTGGTAAATAGAATCTGAATTTTTATGAAATTTATCAACAGATAATTCAAAGAGTGCATACATGCTCAATAAAAAAGCAACGCCAAAAGCAGCGGTCAAACCTATAATATTTAAGGTTGTAAATGTTCTATCCTTCCAAAGATTCCGAAGTGCGATTTTTATATAATTTCTGAACATATTAATAATATTAATTCTTATTTATTTTTTCCTTAAAAACTGCCAACTTTCAACTTTTTCATTCCGTTCTCAAACTCTTCACAGGATTTGCAATTGCAGCTTTAATAGCTTGGAAACTCACAGTAAGCAATGCAATTAAGATAGCGGATACGCCGGCAAGTACAAATACCCACCAATTAATTTCTGTTCGGTAAGCAAAATCGAGTAACCATTTACTCATTAACCAATACGCAATAGGTGCAGCAATTACAAAAGCTACCAAAACCAATTTTAAAAAGTCTTTTGATAGTAATTTGGTTATTCCCGTAACGGTTGCACCCAAAACTTTGCGAACGCCAATTTCCTTGGTGCGCTGTTCCGCAGTAAAGGCGGCTAGACCAAAAAGACCCAAACAAGCTATGAATATTGCCAAGGCAGAAAAAATGGTTGCAGTGCTTGCCGTTTTTTCTTCGGAGGCATATAATTGCGCAACGTGCTTGTCAACAAATTGATAATCGAAAGCCGTATTTGGTAGATTGTCATTAAATTTCTTTTGCAATTGCCCCAAAAACTGGGGAAGGTTTTGTGTGTTGTATCTTACTAAAAGCGTTCGGATACCTTCGGGCGCTTTGGTAGATTTGTAATACATATATCCGCCAATGTCTTCTTTAAGAGAGTTGAAATTAAAATTTTCAACAACACCCGTAATAATTGCTCTATCACCAAGTTCTGTATTTATGATTTTTCCGACAGCTTCTTCGGGAGTTTTATAATTTAAATAATTCAGAATTTTCTCGTTGATTAACGTGTAAATTAATGAATCGCCTGTTGCGATATTTTCCGGTAATTCTGTGCCAGCAAGAATTTTTAATTTTAATGTTTCTACTATATTGCCTTCGGTGCGACAACTGGCAATGGGCATTCCGTTATTGTCTGTACTTAATTTTCGCACAGAACGACCACTTTCGCCGGAACCTGGCATTGCTTGCACGGCAGAAATACTTTCAACAGTTGGCTCTTTTTCTAACGTATTCATCAGGCTTTTGATTTGCTCCCTATTTTCGGCAGATTTTACCGAAATAGCAATTACGCCGTTTGGATTATAACCCAAATTTTTATTTTTCATAAAGGCCATTTGCTGAAGAATAATCGTAACCGAAATTATTAAAACAATGGAAGCAGCAAATTGAAAAACCACTAATCCTTTACGAACAAACTCTGAAGCCGAGCCTTTCTTCTTCGATTTATTTACCAAAACCAACGGCGAAATACTGGACATTGAAAATGCAGGATAACTGCCAGCAATTATGGTTACAACAAGCCAAATAAGCAATATGCCGATTAAGATTGGCGTTGCAAGTAAATCTGTATAATTTATTTCATTTCCTGTTATACTTTTAAATAAGGGCAATGCTAAAAATGAAATGCCAAAGGCAATTACATTAGATATAAAGACCATTATTCCCGTTTCAACGTAAAATAATGAAAGCATTTGGCGACGGTTTGCGCCCAAAACTTTGTTCATCCCGATACTTTTTGCACGTTTGCGGGAGTTTGCCGTTGCTAAGTTCATATAATTAATACACGCAATAAAAAGCACCAACAGTGAAAGAAACAACAGACTTTTGATAGTACTGATACTGCCGAGTTTAGAGGAATAACCTTGCTGCACATCTGCCGAATAAAGATGTATTTTAGTTAGAGGTTGTAAAAAGAATTTTTTAAAATATTGACCGTCTTTCTCAACATATTTGTCAATTAAAGCAGTCGCTTGCTTTTCAACATTTGCCACATCTGTATTTGGCTGAAGTTGCACGTAGGTTTCATAACTCGCATTGCTCCAAAAAACATTTTTACCCATCCAAGAATCCATAATGTTATACACCATCTCACATTCTATCACGCTATTTTTTGGCAGGTCAACATAAATTCCAGAAACTTGTAATGTATCACGATTGTTAACGGTAATCAATTTGCCAATCGCTTCTTGCTCGCCAAACAACCGTGATTTTGCCGATTGCGAAAGCACAATTGATTTTGGTTTTGAGAACGCATTTTTACTATTGCCTGCTATAAATTTGAAATCAAACATTTCAAAAACGGTAGAATCTGCCAAATAAAGATTGTTTTCATTGAAATTTTTATCGCCTATTTTCAGGGAAGCCGTTGCGCCGAAATCATCTTTAATTAACCGCGTCATTTTCTTTACCTGTGGAATATCTTCGGACATTGCCACACCAACCGAATTTGGCAATGCTGCCCAAGTTTCAAAATCGTAATCTTCCGAAGTTTCCATATTTACCCGATAGATATTTTCTGAATTTGAATACATTTTATCGAAACTAAGTTCTGTATTCACAAAAGAAAAAAGAATGATACATACACAGAGTCCAATTGCCAAACCAGCAATATTTAGAACGGTAAAAAGTTTGTTGGCACGAATATTCCGCCACGCTATTTTGAAATAATTGCTAATCATTTTTTGAATTATTTATTTGTTATATTTTATTTTTTACTGAATACTGCTACTGCAACTACCAACTATTTTTATTCCGTTCGCAAACTCTTTACAGGATTTGCTATTGCTGCTTTTATGGCTTGGAAACTCACGGTTATTACTGTAATAACTAATGCTGCTAAACCTGCAATACCAAAAACCCACCATTTAATATCAATTCGAAATGGGAAATCTTGAAGCCAATTTTGCATTACAAAATATGCCAACGGTGTGGCGATTAGAAAAGCGATGCCAACCAAAACCACAAAGTCTTTTGTTAATAGTTGAATTACATTTTGAACGCTAGCACCCAAAACCTTCCGGATACCGATTTCCTTTTTCTTTTGTTCTGCTATAAAAGAAACTAAACCGAATAATCCAAGGCAGCTTATTAATATTGCAAGTGAAGTAAACACTGCGGAAATCTTGCCCAATCGCTTTTCTTCAGCATATAATTTTTCTACTTCCTTATCCAAAAAATTGAAAACGAAAGGTATATTCGGGTTTATAGCTTTCCAAGATGTTTCAAGTTTCGCCAAAAGTGCTTCATAATTTTCTGTTTCAGCCTTTAAAATAAGATAGCTTGGCTGTGTTTCGTTATAAAGAAATAGAGGTTCTATTTTATCTTTTAAAGAGCCAAAATTAAAATCTGCGGTTACACCCACAATTTCAAACTCGTCCGTTTCCCCGCCACTATTATTAATGAGTTTAGAACCAATTGCTTTGTTTAATGGAATTTCAAAAGCATTAAGAGTTGCTTTATTTACAACTATTTGGTTTTCATCTTTATCGGTTAAAATTCTTCCTGCAATCAGTTTTGTGCCGACAGTTTCAAGATATTTTGGGCTAACGCCATTGTAATGAACCAAGGTTCTATCTGCCAAATTTCCACCGGGAAGTATCAATCCCATATCGCCATAAATAAATTCCGAAGGATAATAATTTGTGCCAGCAACCTGTTTTATTCCTTTAATTGTCTTAAAATCTTCTTGAATGGCATTAAACTTTTCGGAAACATTTTGAGTTCCAAGCTTTACAATTAATAAGTTTTCCTTATTAAAACCCAGATCCATTTGTTGGGAATGTTTTACTTGTTGCGTAATAATGATGACAGTTGAAATTAAACCAATAGAAACCACAAATTGAAAAACTACCAACCCTTTACGTAAATAGCCGTTACCCAAATTGAGGTTTACGGAAGCTTTTAAAACTTTAATTGGTTTGATAGATGAAAGTATAAGCGCCGGGTAAATACCAGCAATTAATCCTGTAAAAATGCTCAAACCTAGTAGCGCAACCAATATGCGCCAATCAAAAATATTGGAGTAACTTATATCTCCTTGCGTCAATGTATTTACAAAAGGCAGCGCCAATAAAGTAAGTGGTATACTAATTATTGAAGCAAATAATGAAAGTAAAATAGATTCGCCTAAAAATTGACGGACCAAATCGCCTTTTTCTGCACCAATTGCTTTGCGCACACCAATTTCCTTCGCTCTTTTGTTGGCACGCGCGGTACTTAAATTTATAAAATTTATACATGCAACTAATTGAATAAAAAGTGCCAATAAAAGCAGTACGTAGAGATAATTTATATCAGAAACCGAATCAAGTTGATTACTTATCTCTTTTGAATATAAATGAATATCACTAACTTTTTGAAAGGAAAGGGATTTGCTAAAACCCACTGCTGCAAAATCTTTTGCGCCACGTTTTTGTAAAAATCCCGCAGTTTTTGATTGTAAACTGACAATATCTGTTTCCGGCTTTAATTTTACGTAACTCATTGTAAAATTTTCTGTAGCATAATTTTGGATTTCCAAAACGTGCTTTCCCAAACCTCCAGAATTCATGGTAAGAATATAGTTTGGTTTTAAATGTGTCTTAGTAAAATCATCATTAAAAACGCCTTTAATTGTGAGCGTTTGCTCATCTTCTCCACTTCCTAAAATCAATGTTTTGTTAAGTGCGTTTTTAGTTCCAAAAAGTTTAGTTGCCAAAACCTGAGAAAGCACGATGGAATTTGGCTCAGTTAATGATCCTTCCGCCTTTCCTTCAATAAACGGAAAATTGAAAATCTTGAAGAAAGTAGGATCTGCTAAATAGCCGCGAGATTCATAAAATGCTTCATCGGTTTCTGGATTTCTAAGCAATCCGTCATTTCCAGAACCAAAATACACAACGCGACAAGCTTCTTCAATTTCTGGAAAATCTTCTTTCAATGCAAAAGCAATCGGCGGCGAAACGCCCGCTGAACCTTTACCATCATTGTGTTCTGGAATTATTGTATTTATTCTGTAAATTGAAGATGAATCTGCAAATTGTTTGTCATAGCCAAATTGGGCGAAAACGTAGATTAAGATGCTTAAGCAACAAACCGTTCCCACCGTTAATCCTAATAAATTTATTATAGTTTGAAGCTTGTTCTTTTGAAGACTTCGCCACGCTATTTTAAAATAATTCCTAATCATCTTTAATTGGTTAATTGGTTAATTCGTTAATTAGTGAGTGGTTATATTTTTTTGTTTTACTTAAAACTGCTACTGTACTTCAGATACGCTCAGTAGCCGAAATAAAACTGAATACTATTTTTATTCCGTTCGCAAACTCTTTACAGGATTTGCAACCGCAGCTTTTATGGCTTGAAAGCTTACCGTGATAATTGCAATAAAAATTGCCGATAGTCCTGAGACCGCAAATACCCATAATTGAATATCAATTCTATACGCAAAACCTTGTAACCAGTCTTGCATAAAATACCACGAAATTGGGATGGATATTACTATTGAAAGCAATACGAGTTTTAAAAAATCTTTGGAAAGTAATTGTACAATTCCCATAATACTGCTTCCCAAAACTTTGCGCACGCCGATTTCTTTTCTTCTTTGTTCTGCCGTAAAAGCCGAAAGTCCGAAAAGGCCTAAACACGAAATGATAATGGCCAATACTGCGAAAATTTGTGAAAGATTTTCTACCAATTGTTCACTTTTAAAACGTTCGTTAAAAGCATCATCTACAAATTTATATTCGAATGGAAAACCTGGATTTTGTGCCTTAAAAACTTTTTCAATTTCTGAAACGGCTTTGTTTATAGCTATTCCAACTGTTGGTTTTATGTACATATAATCTGCCCCTTCAGCTTGGTGATAAAAAATAACAGGATCGCTCGTGCCATACATATCGCCATATAAAAAATCTTTCACAACACCGTTTATGGTCAAAATTTGGCCGTTATAATCAATAGTATTTCCTATAACATTTTCAGTGTTCATTAGTTTTGCAAAAGATTCAGAAATTAGAACTTTAGTGCTATCAACTGATTCGGATGTTGTAAAACCTGTACCTTCTTTTATTTTCATTCCTGCAGTATTAAAAAACTGCGGTGTAATGGTTCGATAGGAAATTAAAATATCTTGGTTCTCTGGTTTTCCCTGCCAACTAATTCCTGATGTATTATTGCCGCCAGCTAAAATTTGTGAATTCATTAATGCAACGCTTTCAATAAGACCTGATGAAGTCAATTCTTGCTCAATGCTTTTAAAATTTTTAATAATATCGCCATTTGCAGCAGGTATTTCAATAAGATTCTCTTTATTAATTCCCAAGTTTCGCCCTTTTATATGTTGCACTTGTTGATACACTAAAATAGTGCTGATTATAAATATTATTGAAATAGAAAACTGAATGACAACCAACGTTTTACGTGTAAAAGATGCGCTACCAGTTTGTCTTTTACTTCCTTTTAAAACATCAATCGGTTTAAAGGATGACAGATAAAATGCGGGATAAAGTCCGGAAATAATTCCGCAGAAAAGGGTGATAAATAGTATTGGTAAAAAATGACTTGGTTCTGCAATTGAAATACGTAAACTTTTTTCAATCAATAAATTAAACTGCGGAATTAAAATCAATAATAGAAAAACGCTGACAATTCCACTTATAAAAGCTGTGATTACTGCTTCGGTTAAAAATTGAAAAATCAATTGTTTTTTGCCTGAACCCAACGCTTTGCGCATTCCGACTTCGTTTGCACGCTTTTCACTTCGCGCGGTTGAAAGATTCATAAAATTAATGCAGGCGATAATCAAAATTATCAGAGCAATAAAACTAAATAAACGAACGTATTCAATCCTACCACCATCAATTTTACCGTTCACAAATTTGTTGCGTAAATGCCAATCATTGGCTGAAAATAAAATGGCTTCAGTGTCGGCATCATCCGTTTTTGTCGGTAAAATTGCTTTTACTTTTTCATTTACTTTTTCAACATCTGAACCTGCAGCTAATTTTACGAAGGTATTTGTAAAGTTGGACCCATAGTCTTTTGTCCATTCCTTGCCATCTGTAAAATTTTCGAACGGTACCAACCAATCAAATTTATAACTTGTATTTTCTGGAAAATCTGAAACAACACCTGTTATTGTAAATGTTTCTTTTTTATCGAATTGAATATTTTTTCCAATCGCGTCTTGATTACTTCCGAAAAAAATTGAAGCAATCTTTTCTGTAATTACAATGGAATTTTTGTTTTTGAAGCTTTCTGCGGAATTTCCAGCAATAAGTTTGAGTCCATAAATGTTGAACAAATCTACATCGGCGTAACTACCTTCACTATTTATGGATTTTTCACCAACGCTAAGCAGAAATTTTTTATCTCGTTTACGTGCAGATTGTGTAATTTCAGGTATTTCAGCTTTTAAAGCCGCTGCCAACGGTCCGGGAGTTGCCTCGGTAAAGGTTCGCCATTCGCCATCGTACTTTTGATTGGTAGGAATACTGAAAACCAATTCCTTATCGGAAATTGATTCATCAAAATTTACCTCGTCTTCAACCCAAAGTAGAATTAGGCTAGCACACGTGATACCGATAGCCAACCCAAAGATATTTAGAAATGAATATCCTTTGTGTTTTAGGAGATTTCTCCAAGCGATTTTTAAATAATTTTGTATCATTTCTAAAAGAATAAATTTTTACTACTGCTAACTGAAAACTGCAACATTTTACTTTTTGTAATCAGCCAAAATATTCTCAGTAACCTTCTGCCCATCCAACATTCTAATTATACGGTGACTATATTTTGCGTCGTGCTCACTGTGCGTTACCATTATTATTGTTGTGCCGGCTGTGTTTAGTTCGGTTAAAAGGTCCATTACTTCGTTACCGTTGCTGCTGTCAAGATTTCCTGTTGGTTCATCGGCAAGAATTAATTTTGGGTTGTTTACAACCGCTCTTGCAACGGCCACACGTTGTTGCTGCCCACCAGAAAGTTGTTGTGGAAAGTGCTTTCTACGGTGCATAATCTGCATTTTTTCTAGAACAGCATCAACGCGTTCTTTTCTTTCAGCAGGTTTTACACCTGTATAAATTAATGGTAATTCAACATTTTCAAAAACCGTAAGCTCGTCGATAAGATTAAAGCTTTGAAAAACAAAACCAATATTGTGTTTTCGTAAATCGGCTCTTTTACGTTCGTTGAAACCGGCTACTTCAATGCCGTTAAAAACAAAACTGCCGCCGTCGGGATCGTCTAATAATCCTAAAATATTAAGTAAAGTTGATTTCCCACAACCTGAAGGTCCCATAATTGCAACAAATTCGCCTTCGTTTACTTTAAATGAAAGTTTGTTTAATGCGATGGTGCGCACTTCTTCTGTAGCGTAATACTTTTGTAAATCTGTAATTGTTATCATTTCTTTATTGTTATCGTTATCAGTATTTTTTAATTTTTTGCCTTGTTCGGTTGAGCCTTTCGACTTCGCTCAAGATAAACTCAAGTCGAAACCTTGATGTAGTTCAGCAGTATTAAGTTCTCGACTGCGCTCGAACAGACATATTTTTACTCTTTCAAAACCAACTCCTGCACATCGCCATAATTATCATAGCTGCTTGTTATTACTTTATCGCCAGGATCAAGGCCGCTTAAAACTTCGTAATATTCAGTATTCTGGCTTCCTAAAACGATATCGGTTTTATAAGCTGTTTTTCCGTCATCACTTATTTTAAAAATCCAATTCCCGCCAGTTTGTTGAAAAAAGCCACCTTTCGGAATTAAAACCGCTTGCTTTTCATCGCTTAAAGCAAGACGAATTTGTAAGGTTTGTCCTTGTCGGATTCCTTCAGCAACATCTTCATCAAATTGCATATCTACCTGAAACTTGCCATTTGTAACCTGCGTATAAACTTTTTTTATTGAAAGATTATAACTTTTTTCGTTGAAACTAAAGCTCCCGGTTTGTCCAGTGTAAATTCTTGAAATGTAATGTTCATCTATATCGGCACGGACTTTAAAGCCACTTAAAACATCAATTTGTCCCAATCTTTCACCTTTGTTTTTAGATTGACCGATCTCTGCATCCAAGGAAGTTAATTGCCCGTCAACCGGCGCTTTTACCACTAAATCGGCTACTTTTCTGCGCATAAGTTCCAAAGCGTTTTGGGTGCGGCCGTAACTGCTTTGCACTTGTCCTTTTTCTTGTTTTACGGCCAAACTATCTTGCTTTAAAATTTGTTTTGAAAGCTTCATTCTTTCCTTTTGGTAGTTGAATTCATTTTCTGCCTTCACCAAATCTTGGCGTCCAATTGCATCTTTGTCGTACAATTTTTTGTTGAGATCGTACATTCTTCGTGCTTCAATCAAGCCACTTTCAACATCGGTATATTGGTTAATTTTGTTGATTGTATTTTGGCGTGCCGCATTTTGCGAAATCTGCATTTGCGTCAAAAGGTTATAAACCTGCGTTTCTTGGTTTACAAGGCTCAATTCTAAATCGGTGTTAGAAAGTCGTAAGATTGGGTCGCCTTTTTTAAGGATTGCGCCATCTTCAACATATTTTTCTTCAACACGGCCGCCTTCAAGCGCATCTAAATAAATGGTAGTAATTGGTCTAACAATACCGTTTACGGGAATATTTTCTTGAAACACTCCTTTTTCAACCGTATTAATGCTAATCCGTTCTTTTTCAACATTCAACTTTGAACCGCCTAATGATGAAAAAATTACGAAGAGAATCAACGCTAAAAGCAGCATTGCGCCAGCGATAATCATTATTTTTTTGGTAGTAAATCGTTTCTTTTCTAATTGTATATCCATTGTGATATTTCTATTTATACTTTGTTAAATGTGAATATTATGCCAAAACTTTAAAATGCTCATTTATAGTTAATTGAATAAATATTGCTCATAAATTGTGTTCGGTTTTAATACACTTACTGTTCGCTGCCGGTACACTTTTTCTAATTATGAATTATGAATTCAGAATTATAAATATTTGACCACGAATACACGAATATATAAAAGAAAAATATTCGTGTATTCGTGGTGAAAAGCGCATTGCTGAATAACATTTGATATGACAATTTTATTTATAAGTACTATATGTGGTTTAAATTTTCAATTAACAACTCATAATTCTGAATTCTAAATTCATAATTTGGTAATATTGTAGTTATGGTTTTACAAAATGCAAACATTCTAATTATTGATGACGACGAAGATGTGCTTGTCGCAATGCGGCTTTTGCTGAAATCTAAAGTGAAAGAAGTTGTTATCAATAAAAACCCGAATACCATTCAAAGTCTTATGCAGCAACATAATTTTGATGTTGTAATTTTAGATATGAATTTTAACGGCCTTGTAAATACAGGCAACGAAGGTATTTTTTGGTTGAATAAAATAAAAAAGTCACACACAAATGTTGAAGTAATTTTGATTACCGCCTATGCCGATATCGACTTGGCAATTAGAAGTTTAAAAGAAGGCGCATCAGACTTTTTTGTAAAACCGTGGAAAAACGAAAAGTTGGTTACAACATTAACCGAACTGCTTGAAAAAAAGAAGAAAAAACAATCTGAAAAATTGAATATTACATCTGAAGCTACGATAATTGGTGAAAGCCAACCGATGCAAGATGTATTTTTAAAGTTGAAAAAAGTCGCGCCAACTGACGCCAATATACTTATTCTTGGCGAAAATGGAACTGGAAAAGATTTGATAGCAAAAGCGATTCACGATAATTCCCTCAGAAAAAATAAACCTTTTGTAAAAGTTGATATTGGCTCGTTAACCGATACGCTTTTTGAAAGTGAACTTTTCGGCTATAAAAAAGGTGCTTTTACGGGCGCAAACGAAGACAGAAAAGGCCGTTTTGAAACCGCAAACGGTGGAACATTGTTCTTAGATGAAATCGGGAATATCAGCCTGCATCAACAAGCGCGCTTACTTACGGTTTTGCAAAATAGACACGTAACACCTTTGGGTTCCAATCAAGCAATTTCAATAGATATTAGATTGATTTGCGCAACAAATACATCAATTTCTGAACTTGCCAACGAAGAAAAATTTCGGAAAGATTTAATTTATCGCATCAATACGGTAGATATGATTATTCCGCCATTGCGCGAACGCGGTACAGATATCACACTTTTGGCACATTATTTTATCGATTTTTATGCTGAAAAATACGGAAAAGGAAGTTTTAAAATGTCGGCCGGATTTCTTCAAAAACTGAAAAATCATGCGTTTAGTGGCAATGTTCGCGAACTTCAATATTCTTTAGAAAGAGCAATTATTATGGCAGAAAATCAAACGCTCGAAGATTCAGATTTAACATTTTCAGCAATCGAACAGCCACTAGAAATTAGTATTCAAAAGGAAACCAATCTTGATACGCTCGAAAAAAATACTATTTTACAAGTTATTGAAAAGAACGATGGCAACATCTCAAAATCGGCCAAACAACTCGGTATAACTCGTGCGGCGCTTTATCGCAGACTCAATAAATATGATTTATAAGAGCTACTTTTTTTCAATATTTCTTCGGGTTTTGGGTTTGCTCTTTTGCATTTCTTTGTTGGCTTTCGGTCTGGTTTATAAAAATACGTATGCCATTATAGGTGGCTCAATTTTATCGGTTTTCGCTTTTTACAAACTCTATAAATTTTCTGTCCGCCGCTTTGTAGAAATGGACGATTTTTTTGAATCGGTTAAATATCGTGACTTTTCCCGTTGGTTTGTTGAAACTAAAGGTCCACAGGATATTCGACAGCTTCACAAAGGTTTCAATTTGGTAAATAAAACCATTAAAGCGATTGATAGTGAAAGGCAAGCGCAGTTTGTATATCTGCAAAAGATTTTGGAGATGGTAAACATCGGCATCATTGCTTACAATGTTGAAAGTGGCGATGTACTTTGGGCAAACGATTCGCTATTGAAAATAATAGATTTGCCCCATTTTAAAAACATCAAATTTGTTGAAAGTAGAAAACCTGAAGTTTTTGATGAACTGTTTGAAACCTACCATTCCAATTCGGTTTCGGTGACGTTGGAAATGCGACAGGAAACCCTAAAAGTGTTGATTTCTGATACGGTTTTTGAAATGGATGATAATTCGTTTAAATTAATCGTCGTTCAAAATATTGAAGAAACCTTAAACCGAAACGAAAGCGAGGCTTGGAAAAAATTGCTGAGCGTAATGACGCACGAAATAATGAACAGCATCGCGCCAATAAGCTCTTTAGCCGAAACATTGCAAAATAATGTGCAGCAAAGTATAGAAAATCCGCACATTGAAAAGTTGGAATTGGAAGATGTAAACGCCGGTTTAAACAGCATAAAAAGGCGAAGTGAAGGTTTAATGAAATTTGCCAAAACCTACAGAAGTTTAAATAAAGTTACGCACGTAAATAAAACGACTGTCAAGGCTTCAGATTTATTCAACAGTATAAATGAACTGATGAAACCTTCGCTTGAGCAAAAGAAAATTGACTTAAATTTTGAATTAAAAGACTCAAATCTTCAATTTGAAATAGATAGTTATCTTATTGAACAAGTGTTAATTAATCTAATTTTAAACGCAATTGAAGCGACCGAAAAAGTTTCGGAACCAAATATTATAGTTTCAGCAAATATCAACCAAAGTGGTTCTGCTCAAATAAGTGTAAGTGATAATGGCTGCGGAATTCCTTCAGAAATTATGGACAGTATTTTTATACCTTTTTTCAGCACCAAAAAAACAGGAAGTGGCATAGGTTTAAGTGTTAGCAAACAAGTTATGTTGCTGCACGGCGGAAAAATAAAAATCCAGAATAATAGAATTAAAGGCGCTTCGGTCATTCTCATATTTTAAACACTTTATAACTATTAAATATTGATTGTTGTTTATAGAAAATTTGAAACTCTTCAATATAATGCGATAAACTCAAATGACTTAAATTATCTGTTTAACAAATCTACCCATTACTTAAACATTTTGTATATTCACCGACTCATAATTTAGGATGTAAAATCCTTAAAAACAACGCTATGTTTGGAATGTTTAAAAAGAAATCGGAAAAAGAAAAGTTTCAAGAGCAGTACGAGAAATTACAAAAAGAATCTTTTGAACTTTCAAACTCCAACAGAAAATTAAGCGATCAAAAAGCTTTTGAAGCGGAGCAAGTGATGAAAGAATTGGAAAAGTTGAAATAAAGTTAATATGGCAGAAGAGAAAAAACCGGATAGTGTAGTTTTTAACACCGAGAATAATCGGTATGATGCAGCGTTAAAACCGTATGCAACTTCTGTGGGAGCACCTGTAATTACGGTAACTGATACTACTGCTTGGAAAAATAGGAGCATTAATAAAACCAACCATAAAATAAATGTGAAATATTTAGAATTGAAAGCTGAATATGAAAAAATGATTGATGAGTTTAAAGACAATAAACAAATTTTTGATTCCGATTTTAATTTTGAACCTGTAATTGGCGAAATCTACCACCTATATGATCGAAAAGAAGGGAATAGTTTTCTGTCGCTTATCGCGCCAAACCAATGCAACTTTGAGCATTTGGGAAGCTTTTATCTAAATTTGGATCAAACTTGGCAGAAGGTAGAAAACAGTTAAAACCAAAAAAAAGCCTGTCAAAATTTTTGACAGGCTTTCTCAATTGATTCAAAAGATATTTAAAACATCTCTCTTCCTGCAAAATGAAAAGCACCTTCAATAGTTGCATTTTCATCGCTATCACTTCCGTGAACAGCGTTTTCACCGATAGAAGCTGCGTATAATTTTCTGATAGTCCCATCCGCAGCATCGGCTGGGTTAGTTGCGCCAATAAGGGTTCGGAAATCGTTTACTGCATTTTCCTTTTCCAAAATTGCAGCCACAATTGGACCACGTGTCATATATTCTACCAACTCGCCGTAAAACGGACGTTCGCTGTGTACTGAGTAAAATTCTTTAGCATCAGCTGTTGTCATATGCGTTAATTTTAACGCAACTATGCGAAAGCCTGAAGCATTTATTTTGTCAAGTATTGCACCAAGATGCCCTTTTTCAACCGCATCTGGCTTTAACATTGTGAAAGTTCTATCTGTTCTCATTTTTTTAAATTTTGTGCAAAAATATATGTTTATTGCCTACTTACAAATAAATTGTTCGTGTTTTATTTATGTTTTGAGGTTGAATTTAGAGTTCAGAGTCCAAAATTCTAGAAATTAAAAATTATAACAAATATTTTAATTTTCAAACTTTGCTTTTAATTTTTCATTATCGAAAATTCAATTAATCTTCCTCCAATAAAAGCGTTCCTTCAAAATTGTTCGTGAACTTTAAATCGTGAAAGAAGTAAAGTGAAGATACTATTGTAAAATTTATTGCAGTGCCATCGGCTTCATCTTTCTTAACTTGCCAAAGTATATTTTTCGCTTCAGGGAAATCGCCACTTTCCAATTCGTCATTAAAAAGACGCTTCAACAATGTATTTTCTGGCATTCCTTGTACTAAAATTCGAATTAAATTTTCTTCGGTATTTTTTTCAAATACAGTATAATTAGCTATACTTGTCATTGTAATTTTCACGGAAAATTGTGCTGCTTCGGGTTTGGGAAACTTTCCGTTATAGGCCATATATAATAATTGCCCAACGTTAAAAAATTCTTCGTGCATGGAAAGTTCTGCATATTCTTCCCACATGTTTTCCGTTTGCATTTCGTGTGAAAGTTGGTCTATTTGGCCACTTGTCAATCTATCCTCAAAAATATAAGTTAAAACAACATTTGCGGAAAATTCCGGCGCTTCATCTGCCAAGCACATAAAACACATTTCTTTAAGATCTGCCGGTAAAATTTTTGAAGTATCTCCGTAATTAAGTAAATCCATTATTGCCAGATAATCTTCATTTTTCCAACTATTAGGTAAAACTTCAATTGTCTTAAAGGAAGTTATTTCAACTTTAAAATCTGCTTTCATTCTTCTTAAATTAATATTTTTATTTATAAAATTGTAACTGAGTTCGTTTCAATTAAAATTTGAAATTTTAAAATGCAAACGTAATTCTTGTTTGCCATATTCCGCAAAGTTTAATAGCATTTATTTAAATTGTATCTTCGCATTGCTATGGAAGAAAAGACGAAAATTGCTGCTAAAAACCTACTTGAAATAACAAAAAATATTGTTGTAATTGGCCACAAAAATCCTGACGGAGATGCGGTTGGCTCTACTCTAGCCCTCTCAATATTTCTTGAAAAATTGGGACATAACGTTACGGTTATTATGCCCAATAGTTTTCCTGATTTTCTAAGTTGGATGCCTAGAGCTGACACCATAATTATACACGATAAAGAAGTTGAAAAAAGCAAAGCATTTATTGAAAAAGCAGATATAATTTGCACGTTGGATTTTAACAGCTTTGGCAGAACTGGTGATTTAGAACCTATTTTGGCAGCGAGCAAATCTGATTTTTTGATGATAGATCACCATCAACAACCGGACGATTATGCAATTGCAACGTACAGCGATGTTTCAATTTGTTCAACTTGCCAAATGGTTTATCATTTTATGGAAAATTTGGATGGTTTGAAATTGTTGGATTCAGATATTGCAACCAATCTTTACACAGGTATTATGACTGATACCGGCAGTTTTAGGTTTCCTTCAACCACGCCAACAACGCATCGGGTAATTGCAGATTTAATTGAAGCTGGCGCAAATAATGCCTATATTCATCAACAAATTTATGATGTAAACAGTCCTGGCCGGATGGCTTTGCTTGGAGTTGCGCTAAAAAATCTTTGTATTTTGCCAGAATTCAATACGGCTTATATCACACTTTCACAAGAAGAATTAGATTCACATAACTTTAAAAAAGGAGATACCGAAGGTTTTGTAAATTATGCGCTTTCAGTAAAAGGTGTGTTATTTGCAGCTATTTTTATTGAACACAAGCAAGAAAAAATAGTCAAAATCTCTTTTAGAAGTAAAGGGGATTTTTCGGTAAATGATTTTGCAAGAGCGCATTATGAAGGTGGCGGACACATAAATGCGGCTGGCGGTAAAAGTTTAAAAACCCTTAACAAAACAGTAACTGAATTTATTAGTATCTTGCCTGCCCATAAAACTGAATTGGTTAATGCGTAACATAATTTTAATAGCAAGCTTTTTCTTTTCGATCCTACTTTCATGTAAAGGTCCTGAGGCAAGACGACCAATACAAAGTAAAACTGGCACCTTTATAGCCGAATCTGCAGAACGCAACAAAATAATCTTCGACAAAGAAAAAAGTCAAATTGAAGAAATAATTAAGGCCGATTCCTTGACTGATTACATAAATTCGAGCAGCGGTTTTTGGTATTACTATAACAAAAAGGACACTTTAAATTCCAAAATGCCCGAATTTGGTGATATTGTAACTTTTACATACGATATTAAAGATCTTAAAAACAACACCATAGTTTCGGCTGAAGAGAATGGGCTTCAATATTATAAAGTTGAACAAAGCAATCAAGAATTAACTTCCGGTATTCGCGATGCTATAAAATTAATGAAGGAAGGCGAAACAGTAACAATCTTGTTACCCTCATATAAAGCATACGGTTATTACGGTATTGAAAATAAACTGGGCACCAATATTCCAATAAAAACAACTATTACACTTCAATCATTAAAAGATGATGAAGAAAAGGATTAATTACTAAAACCAATATTATTTACAGATGAAAAAAATATCATTTCTAGTTTTGTTCTTAACCTTGGCATTTGCTTCTTGCCAAGAAAAATATCCCGATCTTAAAAATGGCGTTTATGCGGAATTTGACACCAATATGGGCAAATTTGTTGCTAAACTTTACAATGAAGCAACGCCTCTAACGGTTGCGAATTTTGTTGCGCTTGCTGAAGGCACCAATAAAATGGTTGATTCTTCATTTAAGGGAAAACGTTTTTACGACGGACTTGTTTTTCACCGTGTAATAAAGGATTTCATGATTCAAGGTGGCGATCCAAAAGGTGATGGTTCGGGAAGTCCAGGATATAATTTTCCTGACGAGCCGATAGATTCTTTGGTATTTGACAAAAAAGGTCTTTTAGCAATGGCAAACAGTGGGCCAGCTACAAATGGAAGCCAGTTTTTTATTACATTGAAAGAAACGCCTTGGTTAAACGGCCGTCACACTATTTTTGGTGAAATTGTAAAAGGACAGGAAATTGTTGATTCCATAGGAAAAGTTGAAACTACAAAACCTGGAGATAAGCCAGTAAAGGAGGTCAAGGTAAACAAGATAACTATCATTAATAAAGGAAATGTTACCGTACCTTATTTTACCCAGGAAATGGAGAAACTTGAAAAAGTTAGAAAAGATAAAGAGGATAAAATTCTTAAAGTTGCCGAAGGAACGGTTTCAGGATTGAATAAATTGAAAGAAACTGCTCAAGAATTGCCTTCTGGCCTAAAAATAAATTTTACTGAAAAAGGAAAAGGGGCGCAACCAATTGAAGGCGATAAAGTATTAGTAAATTATGCAGGATATTTTAGCGATGGAAGATTGTTTG
Source organism: Aequorivita sp. (assembly GCA_965219125.1). Taxonomy (GTDB): domain Bacteria; phylum Bacteroidota; class Bacteroidia; order Flavobacteriales; family Flavobacteriaceae; genus JBBSOK01. Next base: position 107,739 of record CBDCMO010000002.1, on the reverse strand, counting down.
ACAGTAACCGATTGGATGTTGCTGAAAAATATGAAGTTGTAGATGAAAACCGCAAGATTGCCGGTCAATACGCTCCATTTCCAATGGATTTTAGTAAAGATGCTGCAATAATTCCTGGTTTTAGAGAAGCACTATTAATGATGAAACCAGGCGATAAAGCAACGGTTTTTATACCTTCACATTTAGCTTATGGACCTAGAGGTTATCAAGGTGTAATACCGCCAAATTCAGATTTGATATTTGAACTTGAAATGGTAGATAAAGCTGCTGGAAAGTAATTTTGAATATTGTAAAAAGTAATAAAATCCGCTTGAAAATTTCAAGCGGATTTTTTAATGTGTAAATTTAAGTATTGTAATATTTAATTCGGAATTCTCAAAACTTGACCCGGATAGATTTTATTTGGGTCAGAAAGCATTGGCTTATTTGCTTCGAAAATTTTGTTATAATCGTTTGCATTGCCGTAAACTTCTTTCGCAATTTTGCTAAGCGTATCACCACTTTGAACTGTATGATAAGTTGCCTCAGGTTCTTGAACTTCAACCGTCATATCATCTTGCACTTTTGCAATTCCGGCGGTATTGCCAACTATTAAAACAACTTTCTCGCGAGTAGCTTGGTTTTCTGCAAAACCGCTTACCGTTGCTTTATCATCCAAAATCTGAATTTTAAGTCCGGAAACTTTCAATCCTAATTTATTGATATTGTCGAAAAGTGCTCTTTCGGCATTTCGATCTTCTTCCATTTCTCGATCCACCATTTTTTGATGTTCGGCGGCATCTGTTTTTGCCGTTTCAGCCTGTTTTTCTTTTGTTGTTTTGCCCAATCCATAGATTTTGGCTCCGGCGTCTTTAATAAAATCAATTAATCCCATAGTATTTGTTGTTTAAAGGTTTGTTGTTTAGTGATTTATTTAAAATTCAATTCTCAAATTTAACATTTAAATATTTCAATCGCGTTAAATAAAAGTTAGGATTGCTTTTTTAAATCTCTTTTGAAAATTTTTGATTATGTAATAATTTTAAAACTGCGAATTATGATATGCGAAAAACAAATCAGTCTGTTTCACGAATTGATACCGCAGACTGCAAACTGCGACTGCTCACTAATTTTTTGGAATATTCTTTAATATTTCCAAAACAAATTTCCAATATTTCTGTGTTGAAGAAATACTTGCTCGCTCGTCTGGGCTATGCGCTCCTTTAATCGTGGGTCCAAAACTAATCATATCCATTTCGGGATAATTTTTTCCTAAAATTCCACATTCCAAACCTGCGTGGCAAGCGGCGATGTGCGCTTTTTCACCATTCATTTGTTGGTATATTTTATCCAGCGTTTTTAAAATGGCGCTATCCATATTTGGTTGCCAACCGGGATATTCGCCCGCATATTTCACTATAAAACCGCCGAGTTTAAAAGTAGATTTTAGATTATTTTTTAAATCTTCAATATTACTTTTTACAGATGAACGTGTTAAACATTCAACGTTTATAATTCCATTTTCCAATGTAATTTTTGCAATGTTGTTGGAGGTTTCAACAAGATTATCGATGTCCGGACTCATTCTGTAAACACCGTTATGGGCTGCAGCAATGGTTTGAAAAAATTGCTTTTGGTCTTTAAAATTCATCGCTTTTTCAGTTAAATCGGTAATTTTTTCGAAAGTAATATTCAGATTTTTTTCAAGACTTTTATATTCATCTATAATATCATTTTTTGCATTTTCAAATAAATCAAATGCTTTAGGTTTTGCTTCCGAAGTAACATAGACAAACGCAACACTTTCCCGCGGAATGGCATTTCGAAGGCTTCCACCATTTAATTTAATCAAACTTATATTTTCATCCAATGACAAAAGAATGCGATTCATCAATTTGTTGGCATTTCCCAAACCTTTAATAATGTCCATTCCGCTGTGTCCACCGTTTAAACCTTTTACTTTTATCTGGTAGGTTTCAGCATTTTGCGGTTTTTCAGCCAACGTATATTTTTTATTTGCTGTAACATCAACTCCGCCCGCGCAGCCTACTCCTATTTCGTCATCTTCTTCCGTGTCCAGGTTTAATAGAATTTCTCCTTTCAGTAAACCACCTTTTAAGCCCATTGCGCCCGTCATTCCAGTTTCTTCGTCTATTGTAAACAAAGCTTCAATTGCTGGATGTTCTATGGTTTTACTTTCTAAAATTGCCATAATTGTGGCAACGCCTAAGCCGTTATCTGCGCCAAGTGTTGTGCCTTTTGCCCGAACCCAATCTCCATCAACGTGCATTTCAATTCCTTGTTTATCAAAATCGAAATCCGTATCATTATTTTTTTGATGAACCATATCCAAATGCGATTGCAAAACAATAGCTTTTCTATTTTCCATTCCGTGCGTTGCGGGCTTTCGAACAATTACGTTGCCAACTTCATCTTCGATTGTTTCTAGATTTAGGATTTTCCCAAAATCCTTCATAAATGCAATTACTCTTTCCTCTTTTTTTGAAGGTCTCGGGACAGCGTTTAAATCTGCAAATTTATTCCAAAGTGCTTTTGGCTCTAGGTTTCTTATTTCTTCGTTCATATATAAAAGTGTGTTTTATTCTTTTTATTATTACCAATTATTATTAGCGATTGTCACTGATTCAGCCTAGATACTTTAAAAAAATTCAGAAAAAATCAATTCTCACAAATTTACAGTTTTAAGCACGCTATAAAAATTATGAAGCAAACAATTTACTTCGTAGTTTTGGGCGATGCGACAAAAACGAACCCAAATTATACTAACTTTATTTTTGTTGCTGCAAATTGCGGGATTGCAACTGCTCAAAAAATTTCCAGCTTTTGTTGAAAAATATTACAGTTTGGGACTTTATCCACTTATTGGAAAAATTTCGAGAACACTTTTTGGCTGGATCCCATTTTCGGTTGGAGATATTTTCTATCTCCTAATAACAATCTTAGCATTACGGTGGATTTTTATCAATATAAGATGCCTTTTTAAAGAGCCGCTCAAATTCTTATTAGACATTACTGCGACAGTTTCAATTGTATATTTCATGTTCCATTTACTTTGGGGATTCAATTATTACCGCTTGCCTTTGGACAAATCGCTTGGGTTAAAAAAAGATTATACGCAAGAGCAATTGGTAAAAACAACCAAACGATTGATTGAAAAAAGCAACGCACTGCACAGAAAATTGGGCTTCGCAGATTCCGTAAAAATAGATTTGCCATATACACAAGCCGAAATATTTTATAAAACTTTAAACGGCTATAAAAATGTTGAAAAGGAATTTCCAAATCTTTCACTTTCAACCAAAAGCATAAAAAAAAGTGGCTGGAGTTTGGGCTTGACGTATATGGGTTACAGCGGATATTTGAATCCATTTTCGGGCGAAGCGCAGGTTAACAATCTTATAAAAACTTCAAAATTTCCGGTTGTGAGTTGCCATGAAGAAGCGCACCAAATTGGTTACGCGGCAGAAAATGAAGCCAACTTTATTGCCGTTCTTACAACATTGAATAACGACGATCCCTACATTCAATATTCAGGATATATTTTTGCTTTGCGCTATTGCATTAATGAAGTTGCGGTTACAAATGAACCTTTGTACGAAGAAATGCTCTGCGAAATTAATCCCGGAATTTTAAAAAGTTATAAAGAAATGCGCGATTTTTGGGAGAGCTACGACAATCCGTTTGAGATATTTTCCAAGGCTTGGTACAATTTATTTTTGAAAGCCAACAACCAAGAAAAAGGCTTGATGAGTTATAATTATATGGTTGCTTTGGTTGTTAATTATTATTCGGATAAAGAATTTTAGTCCTGAACTTGGTTTAACTTAAATTTTATTTTTTTGAGTTTTTTTCTGTAGAGCCTAATTGCACCTTGCTTTAAATTTTAAACCGTTTGATTTTTTCACTTTAAGTATTGACGGTTTACTTATATTTAGCTTCCCAATAAAAAATCCTTTTTATGTTCAAAAAAATACTTCCTATTTTCCTACTTTTTATTAGTATAACAGTACAATCACAAGATTATTTTCCCAAAAACGATGGCGTAAAAGAAGACGTCAACTCCAACTTCACAGCTTTTACAAATGCCAAAATATTTGTAACGCCAACCAATATTATTGAAAATGGTACGCTTTTAATTCAAAAGGGGAAAGTTATAGCAGTTGGAAAATCTTTGAATATTCCCGCGAATACGATTACCGTAGATTTAAAAGGGAAATTTATCTATCCATCTTTTATTGATGCCTACACAGATTTCGGAATTGAAAAACCTAAAAAAGCTGAAGGCAACGGTCGCTCACCACAATACGAACCTTCACGCGAAGGCTATTATTGGAATGACCATATTATGCCCGAAAATAATGCATCTGAAAAATTTAAATACGATAGCAAAAAAGCGGAAGAACTGCGCAAAGCAGGTTTCGGCGTTGTAAATGCACATATTATGGACGGCATTGCTCGCGGAACGGGAGCTTTAATCGCTTTAAACGATGAAGACGGCGATTCAAAACGGATTATTTCCCCACAATCTGGCAACTATTTTTCATTTGAAAAAAGTGTGACAAGCAGACAAAGTTATCCAACATCTTTAATGGGAGCAATGGCTTTGTTGCGACAAATGTATTGGGATGCAGATTGGTATGCAAAAGGCAACGAGCCAAATTTAGACCGTTCGTTAACGGCTTTAAACGACAACAAAAATCTTATAAATTTCTTTGAAGCTGGCAGCAAAAGTAACGATTTACGTGCCGATAAAATTGGGGATTTATTCAACCAAAATTATGTAATTATCGGCGGCGGCGATGAATATGAAAATATTGCAAGTATAAAAGCAACCAATGCAAAGTATATAATCCCAATAAATTTTCAAGATGCGTACGATGTTAGCAATCCGTATGCTGCAGATTATATTAGTTTAGAAGAAATGAGAAATTGGAACCAAGCGCCAACAAATCTTAAAACGCTAAATGATAATGCAGTAACCTTTGCTTTAACGACATTTCAATTAAAAGAACCTTCAAAATTTAAGGAGAAGTTGTTGGAAGCGCTTCAATATGGCTTTTCTAAAACAGAAGCTTTAAAATCGTTAACAACAATACCTGCGAGTTTATTGGGAAAAAGCGACATAATTGGTTCTTTGGAAGTGGGACGATTGGCTAACTTTTTAATCACATCGGGCGATGTTTTTGAAAAAGATGCAACTATTTATGAAAATTGGGTTCAAGGCAATAAAAATGTAATTAACGATAAAGACCAACGCGATATTCGCGGCGATTATTCGCTTGTAATCGGCGGCAAGACCTATAACTTCAATATTTCGGGAGAACTTTCAAAATTAAAGTCCGAAGTGAAATTGGACACTATCAAATTTGCTTCAAAAATTGATTATAGCGAAAATTGGGTAACGCTTTCATTTACGGATGATGAAACGAAAGAAGTTTTTAGAACAACGGGAATAGTTCCGCACGAAGGCGAAAATTTTAAAGGAAAAGGCTTGCTTCCAAATGGCGAAGAAGCCGAATTTATTGCAACCCGAAATAAAGATAAAGCTGCCGAAACCACTTCCGAAGAAGAAGAAAAAGAAGTAAAAGTTTCAGAAAAACATGAGGTTGTGCCACTTACCTATCCAAATGTTGGCTATGGTTTTACAGAAAAACCAAAACAGGAAGACCTTCTTTTTAAAAATGCAACCGTTTGGACAAGTGAAGATGAAGGAATTTTAGAAAACACCGATGTTCTTGTAAAAGATGGAAAAATTAGTAAAATCGGCAAAAATCTTTCAGGCGGTTCGGCAAAAGTGATTGATGCAAACGGCAAACATTTAACGGCCGGAATAATTGATGAACACTCACATATTGCAGCACTTGCAATTAACGAAGCTGGCCAAAACAGCAGCGCCGAAGTAAGTATTGAAGATGTGGTAGACCCAGAAGATGAAATGATTTATTTCGATTTGGCTGGTGGCGTAACTTCGGTACAAATCCTTCACGGTTCGGCAAACCCGATTGGCGGACGCTCGGCGATTATCAAGTTGAAATGGGGCGAAGATGCTGATAAATTGATTTATTCAAATACACCAAAATTTATAAAATTCGCACTTGGCGAAAACGTAAAACAGAGCAATTGGGAAAGCTATTCCCGTTTCCCGCAAACAAGAATGGGCGTTGAGCAGGTTTATGTAAACTATTTTAATCGCGCCAAAGAATATGAAGCCAAAAAGAAAAGTGACAAACCGTTTAGATATGATGAAGAATTAGAAGTTTTGGTCGAGATTTTAAACGGCGAACGTTTTATAAGCTGCCACAGTTACGTGCAAAGCGAAATAAATATGTTGATGAAGGTTGCGGAAAGTTTCAACTTCAAAATAAACACGTTTACACATATTTTAGAAGGTTATAAAGTGGCTGATATTATGAAAGAACACGGCGTTTTGGGCGTTTCTACCTTTAGTGATTGGTGGGCATATAAATTTGAAGTAAACGACGCAATACCTTATAACGCCGCAATTATGAACAGCGTAGGATTAACCGTAGCTATAAATAGTGATGATGCCGAAATGTCCCGCCATCTTAATCAAGAAGCTGCAAAAACCATAAAATATGGCGGCGTTTCTGAAGAAGAAGCTTGGAAAATGGTGACAATAAATCCAGCGAAAATGCTTCACTTGGACAATCGTGTTGGAAGTATAAAAGTTGGCAAAGATGCAGATTTGGTGCTTTGGAACGCCAACCCATTAACCGTTTACGCCAAACCAGAAAAAACAATTATTGAAGGAATTACTTATTTTGATATTGAGAAAGACAAAGCAAAACGCCAAGAAATTAAAGACGAACGTAATAAGCTAGTTAGAATGATGATTGACGAAAAAAATGGTGGCGCCAAAACCCAAAAAGGTTCTAAAAAAGATAAAATTTATTTTGAATGTGAAACTTTGGAAAATAGACTTTAGACCGCTGCGCTATAAGACGTAAGACATAAGACTTGTTTTGTGAAAATTTGAATACTTTGAATTCTGTTTATTAATTTGAAATATAAAAAAGATTATAATTTAAACTGAATTAAAATGATGTTCTATTCTGAAAATATTTCAACAGCATATAAAATAATTACCAATTGAAAATTTTGAAAATATATAATATGAAAAATATACTATTACTAGTCTCATCCTTATTTGCCTTTGCGGCTTTTGGACAACAAACGCCTGCGCCTAAGCAAAGTGAAATTATTACAATAAAAGGAGCAACCGCACATATTGGAAACGGACGAGTTATTGAAAATAGCGTGCTGGTTTTTGAAAACGGAAAAATTACGGCGATTGGCGATTCTTCAACACCATCAAAAGGTCGTGTTATAAATGCCGAGGGACAACAAGTATATGCCGGCTTTATCGCGCCTTGTAAACCACTTGGTTTGGTTGAAGTTGATGCCGTTAGAGCAAGTAATGACGATGACGAAATTGGACAAATGATTCCAAATGTTCGGAGTTTAATAGCTTATAATGCTGAAAGTAAAGTGGTAGAATCTATGCGACCAAACGGCGTTTTGTTAGCTCAAACCACACCACAAGGAGGACGCATTTCTGGAACTTCATCAATCGTTCAATTAGATGCTTGGAATTGGGAAGATGCCGCCGTAAAAGTTGATGATGGTATTCACCTAAATTGGCCCGACGCTTATAAAAGAGGCCGTTGGTGGGAAGGCGAAGATCGCGGTTACCAACCAAATAAAGATTATAATAAGGAAATTGATGAGGTTAAAAATTTATTTGCCAACGGTAAAGCATTTGGAAAAACCAAATCGTCTGAAACAAATGAAGTTTATAAATCAATTATCGGACTTTTTGATGGCAGTAAAAGACTCTATATTCACACAAACGGTGAAAAAGAAATGATTGATGCCGTGAGTATGGCTAAGGAAATGGGCGTAACAAATCCCGTGATTGTTGGTGGATACAATGCATATAAAATCATCCCTTTTTTAAAGGAAAATAACATTCCCGTTTTGGTAAACCAAACCCACGATTTGCCTGCTCGAGATGATGACGATTATGATTTGCCATATAAATTGCCAAAATTATTGGTAGATGGCGGTTTGTTAGTTGGTATTCAAAATGAAGATATGGCAAATTTCCAAGCACGAAATATGGCCGTTTACGCCGGACAATCGGTTGCTGAAGGAATGGCAAAAGAAGAAGCATTAAAATTAATAACATCGAACACGGCAAAGATTCTCGGAATAGACAAAGATTATGGCACACTAGAAGTTGGCAAAAGCGCCACCTTTTTTATCTCAAAAGGCGATGCGTTAGATATGAAAACAAATCAGTTAACGAACGCTTTCATCGATGGGCGGGAAATCTCTTTGGAAAGCCATCAAACAGAGCTTTGGAAACGATATATGGGAAAATATTCGGGGAAATGAAGTATAGAATAAATTTTTAAGTTTATTAGGCCGTTAAAAAAATCTATGAAAAAAATAATTCCAATAATACTAAGCTGTTTTCTCCTTTCAAGTGTTTTTGCGCATGAATATGTAATGTTAGCGTATCAATTTGTAGTTAAAAAGGGAGAAAAACTAGAAATACATTTGTTTGTAGCCGATGGTTTTAATATTGAATTGGAAAGACCGATGCAATCTGCTATTACTAAAACATTTAATCTTATTTCCGAAAGCGGAAGCATCAATTTATTGTCGGAATTAGAAAATGGAAGTTTACCAATCTTAAATAGAACAGTAGATTTTGAAGGTTTGGGATTATTGACGATGCAACGAGATTATGCTGAAATAACAATGGACAATGAAAAGTTTAAATCCTATTTAAAAGAAGATAATATTGAAAATATTACTATTAACGAAATTGACAAAACCGAACAGAAAGAACGTTACACACGATATTTAAAAACTTTAGTACAAAGCAATCCCAAGAAAAACGATACCATTTATAAAACTATAGCTGGTCACAAATTTGAGATTATACTTTTAGAAAATGCATATTTGAAAAAAGAAGGAGATTCGCTAAAAGCAAAGGTGCTATTTAATGGCAAACCGTTGCAGAATAAAGTTCTAACTGCCAGAAATAGAGAAGGTAATAAAGCATCTACTGTTCAATATTCCCGAACAGATTTAAACGGAATATGCAATTTTAAGTTAGACAGAACTGGTGATTGGTTTTTGCATGCAACACATATGATTGCAAGTGAAGATAAAAAAGCCGCCGATTGGGAAAGTTTTTGGACAACATTTAGTTTCGCGTTGCCTGAATAAATAGAAACTTTTATTTTATGATTTTTCAATATTTCATAAATTTCATATTTTCAATAAGATAGTGGATTAATCTAATTGAATGATAACGCTAACTAATGTTTTAAATGAATTTCAATTTTAAAGAAAATTACACTCTCGAAAACGATTTTGTTCTTTTAAGACCTTTGCAAGAAAGTGATTTCGAAAATTTGAAACACTTTTCAATAAACGAACCTGAACTGTGGACGTATTCTTTGATACAAGCAAATTCTGAAGAGAACTTAAAAAAATATATTTCTATTGCTTTAATAGGTAGAAAAGTAGAAAAAGAATATCCTTTTATAGTTTACGATAAAATAAACAAGGAATACGCAGGTAATACTCGGTTTTACGATATGCAACTAGCAAACTCAACCTTGCAACTTGGTTATACGTGGTATGGCAAGAAATTTCAAAGAACAGGTTTAAATAGAAATTATAAGTTTCTATTATTAGACTTTGCTTTGAAAAGTTGGATATAGAAAGAGTGGAATTTAGAGCCGACAATGAAAACAAACGCAGTATTGAAGCAATGAAGAAAATTGGCTGCACCGTTGAAGGCGTTTTAAGAAACAACAGTTTTAAAGCTGACGGAAGCAGAAGAGACAGTATTGTTCTAAGTATTTTAAAAGATGAATGGTTTAAAAACGTAAAACAGGATTTGAAATTAAAATGTGAAGCGCCATAAGAACAATAACATATAATGCTCCAAAAATCATATTTAAGTACAATTTCTCTGTGACCTCTGTCTGCCGGCAGGCAGGTTTGTGCCTTTTTAGAGAACTTTGTGGTTAAATAAATACAAAATTAAATGGAAAATCAACCAAACAACCCGCTTCACGGAATTACCTTAAAAGCCATTTTAGAGCATTTAGTTACCGAATTAGGATGGGAAAAGATGTGCGATGAAGTAAAAATAAACAGTTTTCATAGCAATCCGAGCATTAAATCTAGTCTCACATTCCTTCGTAAAACCCCGTGGGCACGGGAGAAGGTTGAAAAATTATACCTACAAACGTTAAAATTTTAATAGTTTTTGCATTATATCTAATAAATTAATTTACTTTTGTGGCATCGTATTTGAATACGATATAATAATTAATTTTTAAATATATTACAATGAACAAAGGAACAGTTAAGTTCTTCAACGATGCCAAAGGATTTGGTTTCATCACAGAAGAAGGTTCAAACAAAGAACATTTTGTACACATTTCAGGTCTAGTTGACGAAATTCGCGAAGGCGATGAAGTTGAATTCGACTTACAAGAAGGAAAAAAAGGATTAAACGCGGTAAACGTTAAAGTTATATAACTATAATCAACAATCTTTTTATCGAAAAACCCCCGCCAAAAGCGGGGGTTTTTTATTAACTGTCATTTATTACAATTTCTATCTTATTTAAAATTTTTATTGAGTTACATAACTTGCCTCACTTGGTTTTGCAAAAACCGAATCATCCAAAACTGTTTCGGTAATTGTCACATCTTTAAAGTGCATATCGTTTCGCTCACTTTTTGGTTTGCCGTCCACAACTTTCCACCAAGTTAGTTTTTCGGGTAACAACAGTCCATTTATTTCTTCCCAATTATCATATTTTACAAAATGGAAATCTTCATTTTTATCTGTTTTTCCAAACGTGACTGTATATGCCAACCACTCCATTTTATTGGTTTGAGTATTAAAATAAAGTCTATATTCGTCCTTTGAGCTCATTCCTACTCCATCATCAAAAGTAACTTGGTAGGCATTATACATTTTACCATCCAATTCGGTTTGTGGCAATTCTTTGTAAACGGTTCCTTCGTCTGCCAAAACAAAGGGCATTGCATAAAAATAAAACATTAAATTGTTATAAAACATTGGGCTGCCTTCGTAACCAACTTTATTTTTCAACAGCCAAACTCCTTTACCATCGTTGCCAATTGTCCAATTTTTATGTTCTATTTTATCTCTTCTATTTTTTAATGAAATAGTGTGCACCTCTTCCCCATCTCCGCCTTTCATATGAAAACAGATGTTGTTCATTTGCTTCCATCTATCCAATCCGCCGTGAGCTGTAAATATATTTTGCAAAGCTTGTGGATACACTTTTCTAGCCTTGGCTTCTGCCATTTTATCTGTGCTTTCATCTACATTCATTAAACTATCAGACATTTTGGAATTATCCATTTCAGTTTCCTGAGAATTTTTGTCATTTTTACAGCTAGCAAAAGCTAATGCAATTAATAAGACTGCAATTATTTTTTTCATAAGATTGGTTTTATGGGTTTTGTTAAATATAGGTCAATTATTTTCAATGGACTTACACATAGAAAATAAACCGCAAATATTTCTGTAGCTTATTTCGTAGTTGGCTTATTAAAAACACTTTAAATTAAAAATTTTCACAATTAAAATTTAATTCGACATTAGTTAAATCTAAAAACACACTACTTTAAAACTTGAAATTTTATTATTGTGCGTCTTAAAAGCATTTAAAATTCAAAATACATTTTCTATTTCACGCAACCTATCTTGATTTCGGTATCTTTCAAAAAAAATATAAGGATGAAAGAATTTAAAATTTTTATAATAATGCTTGTCCTCGCATTATTTGTTTCCGGTTGTTACGACCCATTAAATATTGAAAATAACAGACGCGTATATGTAACCGGAAAAATTGTTGATATTGATGGAAATCCAATCCCAAATATTACAGTAAAAACTGAAGGAGGCAATGATATTATCGATTTTACAAAAAGTGATATCCTCGGTAATTTTGAAATGATAAGTCTTGATGAGTTGACGGATCCACTTTCAATTTTAATAAACACCGAATCTCAGTTTGGAAATTTGAACAATGACCAATATTCCGGAAAGGTATTTTTTTCTGAAATAAATAATAATTTTATAGATTATCCTTTGGGAAATATTGTACTTAGGCCAATGGCCGAACTCAACTTTCAATTGGTAAATAATCCGGGAGATGAAAACGTATTAACGTATTCCCTTAATATAGTTTATGATATTTGCAATGTGAATATGGATATTGATGGTTTTGGCGGAGATTGCCAATTACAAGGCGGTTTCCCTACTACATTAACTCCAAATTCAGAGAATATTGATTCAATTTATTATAGTATTCAAGGTACAACTGCAATTTTTGAGTATCAATTAAATAATGATCCTGCGCAAACTGTAGAAATTCCATTAACAAATCCACAAAATACCTATGTTTTTGAATATTAAAATTATAGCAGTATCTTTATTATTTTCTGCAACAATGCTTGGTCAAGATGTTCAGCAATCTGGACCTGCTAATGAGAATGAAAATCAAGACGATCAAAATCCTAAAATTGGAAGTATTTATTTTGGAGCTTACGCGCCAATTGCAATTGGCGATAACTTTATAAATAATGGTTTCAATTTAAAAACCGGAGGAATGCTACGTTTAAAATTCAATTTTTTTGAAGATTTTTATGTAGGCCCAACAGTTAGTTTTTTTAGTGGCGATGTTACAAATACAGATTTTACGGGAAATTATAATAAAACGACAAATCTCACTTTTGGATCAGCCGTTGGTTATGAAAAGCAACTTGATAAATTTATAATTTCACTTTCTGCCGGTGTTGGTGCAACAGTTTATGCCAATAAAGTTACGGGAGATAATTTTAATGACACGGCAACAACTATATGGATTAGCCCAGAATTTACGTACAAATTTTCATCTTATTTCGGAGCGTTTATAGCACCGGAATATCGCCACGATTTTACAAATATAAACGCGCCGGACAGAATAAAAGATTCATTTAATGGCGTGGATTATATAAATATTTCAGTCGGATTTAGGATATTTTTTGGTACAGGCTATAAAATTCCGTAACGTATATTTGCTATGCACAAACAAATAAGCAGCCTTCAAAATTCGCTTGTAAAACAATTCGTTTTATTACAGGAAAAATCGCGCGAACGCAAAAAATCCAGTCTTTTCTGTATTGAAGGTTTGCGAGAAATTAATTTGGCGGTTGAAAGCAGCTTCAAAATAAAAACAATACTATTTTGTGCTGAAATTATTGCTTCGGAAGTAGTTATAGATTTAGAAAAGAAAATTTTAACTACCGAATTTATCGAAATTTCAACAGAAGTCTACAATAAATTAGCCTATCGAAATTCAACCGAAGGCATTTTAGCAATTGCTGAAATTAAAGATTTGTCAATTGAAAAGCTTGAAATAACTTCAAAAAATCCATTAATTTTAATAGCCGAAGCACCCGAAAAACCAGGAAACATCGGCGCAATTTTACGTACTGCAGATGCTGCAAATGTGGAGGCTGTACTTATTGCCAATCCAAAAACCGATATGTTTAATCCCAATATTATAAGAAGTAGCGTTGGCGGCATTTTTACAAACCAAATAGCAACGGGAACTACATCGGAAATTATAGATTTTCTAAAATCTAAAAATATTGAAATTTATTGCGCGGCTTTGCAAGCTTCAATAGACTATTCAACGTGCAGTTTTACAAAAGCTTCAGCCATCGTTGTCGGTACAGAAGCAACGGGTTTAAGTGATTTATGGCTTAAAAATAGTTCTCAAAACATCATAATTGCAATGGAAGGTAAAATTGATAGTATGAATGTTTCTGTCGCAGCGGGAATTTTAATTTTCGAAGCGAAGAGACAGAGGAAAATTAAGTAGGCAGTCGCAGTGGCAGTAGGCAGCTTTGTGAAAATAGCTAGTTGAATTAATTTCTAAAGTCTCAAAAATTTTTCAATTCAAGTCTTACGGTTTACGTCTTAAAGTCCCGACATTTCGGGACGTTCTTAAATCTTTTTCTATTTGCTCATTAGAAACTAAGGTTGTACTTTTAGGTTATGACAGAAGTTGCTATAGAAGAAGAAAAAAAGGAGCTTGCAAAGCAGTATAAACAACTGCTAAAAATAAGTTATCGAACACTTACTACAGGAGATAAGAAATTGATCCGTAGTGCGTTTGATCTTGCCGTTGATGCTCACAAAGAACAACGCCGTAAAAGTGGCGAGGCTTATATTTTTCACCCAATTGCTGTTGCAAAAATAGTTGCAAGCGAGATTGGTTTGGACGCAACTTCTATTGCCGCTGCCCTACTTCACGATGTTGTTGAAGATACCGAATACACCTTAGAAGACATAGAAAAGCTTTTTGGCAAAACCGTTATGAAAATTGTGGACGGCCTTACCAAAATTAGCAGTATGAGCATTGGACAGGATGTTTCAATGCAGGCAGAAAACTTTCGGAAGATGTTGTTAACTTTGAATGAAGACATTCGCGTTATCATCATAAAAATTGCCGATCGCCTCCATAATATGCAAACGATGGGAAGCATGCCGCCAGATAAGCAACAAAAAATCGCTTCGGAAACGCTGTACATTTACGCGCCACTCGCTCATCGTATTGGTCTATACAATATAAAAACGCAGTTAGAAGATCTTGGTTTAAAATATACCGAGCCAGATGTTTATCACGATATTTTCAGCAAAATCAAGGAAAGCAAGCAAGAGCAAGATGCATATATAGATGCTTTTTCAAAAGTAATAGTAGATAATCTTGACGCTGAAAAACTTAATTATGAAATAAAAGGAAGACCCAAATCTATTTTTTCGATCAGAAAAAAAATGCTCGCGCAAAATGTAGATTTTGATGAAGTTTACGACAAATTTGCCGTTAGAATTATTTATAAAAGCGATCGAGAAAATGAAAAATTTCTAGCTTGGAAAATTTACAGTATCGTTACAGACCATTTTAGACCGAATCCCATTCGCCTTCGAGATTGGATTTCCTCACCAAAATCTACAGGTTATGAAGCGCTTCACATTACAGTAATGGGACCAAAAGGCCGTTGGGTTGAAGTGCAAATTCGTAGTGAACGAATGAATGAAATTGCCGAAAAAGGTTTTGCGGCTCATTATAAATACAAAACCAAAGAAAAAGAAGATCAAGCTTTAGAAACTTGGCTAAATAAATTACAAGATACGCTAGAAAACAGTGAAATAAGTGCAATCGATTTTGTTGAAGAGTTTAAATTAAATCTGTATTCAAAAGAAATATTTGTATTTACGCCAAAAGGAGATTTGTTCTCTTTGCCAAAAGGTAGTAGCGCTTTAGATTTTGCTTTTCACGTACATACCGAAGTTGGTATGCATACGCGCGGAACAAAAGTAAATGGGAAGTTGGTGCCATTAAGCCACGAATTAAAAAGTGGGGATCAAGTTGAAATTATAACTTCAGATAAAGCTAAACCTTCCGCCAACTGGCTTAATTACGCGAATTCTGGTAGGGCACGTTCAAAAATAAAAGCTTCGCTAAATGATGAGAAAAAGGAACATGCCGAAGAAGGAAAAGAAATTTTGACACGAAAATTGAAATCGCTAAAGTTGTCTTTAGATGAAAAGACGGTAAATGAGTTGGTTATTTATTTTAAATTAAAAACCAGTTTAGATCTCTTTTATCGCGTTGGCGCAGGTATAATTGACAATACCAAATTAAAAGAATTTGCTTCGTCACGATCTAACGCCTTTATTAGTTTCTTCAAAAATAAAATTAGGAAACCAAATGCGCCTGAAGATGTTCATAAAGAAGAAATTACCGAAAAATATGATCAACTCGTTTTTGGAAAGGAAGAAGAAAGTTTAGATTATAAAATGGCAAGTTGCTGCAATCCAATTCCGGGCGATGCCGTTTTTGGATTTGTAACTGTAAATGAAGGCATTAAAGTTCATAAAACGAATTGTCCAAATGCTATACAATTACAAAGTAACTATAGCTATCGCGTTATGAAGGCAACTTGGGTAGATTCTACACAGCGTGATTTTAAGGCAAATCTCTTAATTTCGGGAATAGACACTCTTGGTCTGGTAAATGAAGTAACAAAAGTAATTTCGAATAACCTGAATATAGATATGAAAAGCGTTCACTTTGATAGTGACGACGGTATTTTTACGGGTAAAATTATTGTTGTGGTTAAAAATAAAGATATCCTTAAAAACCTAATGGAGAACATCAAAAAAATTAATGGAATAGACAAAGTTACGCGAGCTTAAATTAGTAACTTTGCGCCTTCAATATGAGCATTAAAACCAATATATCCAATCAAGAAATCGTAAAAAATGTTTTTACGGGTTTCCTTGAACAAAAAGGCCACCGCAAAACACCGGAACGCTACGCAATATTGCAACAAATTTATGATCACGAAGACCATTTTGACATTGAGTCTTTGTACATAGATATGAAAAATAAAAACTATCGTGTAAGCCGTGCAACGCTTTACAATACGATGGAATTATTAATGGAATGTGGTTTGGTCCGCAAACATCAGTTTGGTCAAAATCAGGCGCATTACGAGAAGTCTTATTTTGATAGAAATCACGACCATATAATTTTAAGCAACGGCGAGGTAATTGAGTTTTGCGATCCGCGTATTCAGAATATAAAAAAAACAATCGAAGAAGTTTTCGATATAGAAATAACCAATCATTCACTCTATTTCTACGGAAATAAAAAGGAAGAAATTTCCGAAGAAAAATAAATAAATTATGGCTGTAGACTTACTGTTAGGCTTACAATGGGGCGACGAAGGCAAAGGAAAAATTGTCGATGTACTAACCAACGATTACGATATTATTGCCCGTTTTCAAGGTGGTCCAAATGCTGGACATACGTTGGAATTTGACGGAATTAAACACGTTTTACACACAATTCCAAGTGGTATTTTTCATGAAAAAGCAATTAATGTTGTTGGAAATGGTGTTGTAATTGATCCAGTAATTTTCAAGAAAGAATTAGATAATCTTGCAAAATTCAACATCAATTTTAAGAAAAATCTTTTGATTTCTAGAAAAGCACATTTAATTCTTCCAACACACAGATTATTGGATGCTGCAAGTGAAACTTCAAAAGGAAAGGCCAAAATTGGTTCAACTCTTAAAGGTATCGGACCAACATATATGGACAAAACCGGTAGAAACGGTATTCGTGTTGGCGACCTTGAAATGGATAATTGGCAAGAAAAGTATCGCACTTTGGCAGACAAGCACGAGGCGATGATAGATTTTTACAATGTTGAAATTCAATATGATTTGGCAGAATTAGAATCTGTTTTCTTTGAAGCAGTTGAAGTTTTAAAAAGCTTGACATTTATTGATAGCGAAGAATATTTATACCAAGCCCAACAAGCTGGAAAAACTATTTTGGCGGAAGGCGCACAAGGTTCGTTATTGGATATTGATTTTGGAACGTACCCTTTTGTAACATCATCAAACACAACAGCAGCAGGTGCTTGCACAGGTTTAGGTGTTGCCCCAAACCAAATTGGCGAGGTTTTAGGAATTTTTAAAGCGTATGCAACGCGTGTTGGCAGTGGCCCATTTCCAACCGAACTTTTTGATGAAGATGGCGAAACAATGGGACGCGTGGGTAAAGAATTTGGCGCCACAACAGGAAGACCAAGACGATGTGGCTGGTTAGATTTAGTTGCTTTAAAATATGCTGTACAAATAAACGGAGTTACGCAATTAATAATGATGAAAGGTGATGTTTTAAGTGGTTTTGAAAAGCTTAAAGTTTGCACGGCTTACAATTACAGAGGAAAAGAAATACATCATTTACCATACAATATTGAAGCTGAAAACGTTACACCCGTTTTTACTGAAATGAAAGGTTGGAAAGAAGATTTAACAAAAATGAAATCTGTTGAAGATTTTCCAAAACCGTTAAACGATTATATCGAATTTCTTGAAAAAGAATTAAACGTACCGATTAAAATTGTTTCGGTTGGACCAGATAGAATGCAGACGATTCATAGATAGTTTTTAATTCAGAATTATGAATTCAGAATTCAGAATTTCAACAACGTAAAAAATTGAAAAACCTTTATGTTATTGCGGGTTGTAACGGTGCTGGAAAAACAACAGCTTCTTATACCATTTTGCCTGAAATATTAGATTGCAAAGAATTTGTAAACGCAGACGAAATTGCAAAAGGCCTTTCCCCTTTTCAACCAGAAACCGCAAACTTTTTGGCGGGTAGGTTAATGCTAACAAGAATAAATGAATTTATTGAAGATGGCGTAGATTTTGCTTTTGAAACAACACTAACTACAAAAAGTTATGTTTCATTTCTTGAAAAAGCAAAAGCAAAAGGTTATAAAATTACAATGCTTTTCTTTTGGTTAAATTCAAAAGAATTAGCGGTTGAAAGGGTTGCAAGCCGAGTTAAAGAAGGCGGACATAATATTCCGAAGGATGTAATTTTGAGAAGATATGAAAGAGGAATTTCTAATTTTTTCAATATATTTAGGTTCAATGTCGATAATTGGATTTTAATTAATAATTCCACAGAACCTTTTAAAATTATAACTGAACATTTTGATAATACAAATGTTGTTGAAGATGAAATTACCTGGAAAGAATTACTAAAAAAATATAGTGATGAAAACAATTGAAAATAAAGATTTATCAAAGAAAATTGTTGAAGGCCTTGAAAAAGCGTACGAAAAAATGATAATCTTCAAAAGGTCTATCAATAGTCCTGTGGTTATTTCACGAGATGGCAAAATTGTAAAAGTTAGTCCGTTTGATATGCCTTCAACTACTAAATACAAATAATTATATAACATTCAAGTTATTAATAATCAAGTCATACGTCTTACGTCCTTTAGCGCAGCGGTCTTACGTCAAAAATTGACAAGACTGAATTTGCTAGTCTGCTGCCTTATTTTCTTCGGAAGCGGTCT
The DNA here is from genome assembly GCA_965219125.1 of Aequorivita sp. GTDB lineage: Bacteria > Bacteroidota > Bacteroidia > Flavobacteriales > Flavobacteriaceae > JBBSOK01. The sequence goes on along the minus strand of CBDCMO010000002.1, from coordinate 88,711 downwards.
TTACGCGCAAGAAAAACAAAAAGTAGATATTGTTTCGGGCTATCTTGAAAAAAAACCTGAATTTCCTGACGCTATTATTTACACAAAAGATGAATCCGGTCAAGTTTACATAGTTCACGAAGGTGTAGAAATGTACTGCGACCAAGCCTATGTTTATTTAAAAGATAACTTTGTAAAAGCCTACGGAAAAGTTAGAATAACGCAAGGCGATACTATAAATATGACCAGCCGATACGGCGAATATAATGGTAACACAAAATTTGCCTTTGCAAGTGGTGATGTGGTTTTTAAAGAACCCAAAACAACGCTATTAACCGACACGCTTTATTTTGATAGAGTTAAACAGCAAGCCTATTATAGAACTGGTGGAACGGTTATAGATACGGCAAGTACTCTGACAAGTCGTGTTGGTAGATATTTTGCAAACGAAAAGAAATACCAATTTTTGTCGAATGTTGTTATCACAAATCCAAAATATACCGTTAATAGTAACCAGCTAGATTTTTATTCTGAAACTGGAAAAGCCTTTCTCTACGGACCATCAACAATTGTTAGTGAAACAAGTACCATGTATTTTGAACGTGGGTATTATGATACACGAGGCGATACGGGTTATGGCGTAAAAAACAATAAAATAGATTACGAAAACCGAACGCTTTACGGCGACAGTATTTATTTTGACAGAAACAAAAGTTTTGCCAGCGCAACCAATAATATTAGGGTAATTGATACCTTAAATAAAAGTATAATCCGCGGTCATTATGCAGAAGTGTACCGCGAAAAAGATTCCGTTTTTATAACCAAACGTGCGGTTGCGGTTACAGTTCGCGATGGCGATTCAATTTATGTGCACGCAGATACGTTGCGTGTTACAGGAAAACCCGAGAATAGAATTTTAAGAGGCTATTACAAAGCGAGACTTTTTAAACCTGGCAAATTAGATGAAGAACCAACGAGCGGAAAATGCGATTCCATTTATGTAAACGAGAAAAAAGGAATTACAAAGTTATTACGAAATCCAATTTTATGGAGCGGCGAAAGCCAAATGACGGGAGATACTATTCATTTATTGAATAATTTAGTTACAGATAAATTAGATAAGTTGAAGGTTTTTAACAATGCCTTTTTAATCCAGAAAGATAGCATGGGTTACAATCAAGTTTCGGGCGAAAGGTTGATTGGTTTGTTTCATAATAATGAATTGGATACTGTAAACGTCAACAAAAATGCGCAGGTTATTTTCTTTTCCAGAAATGATAAAGACGAACTTGTAGGAATTGACAATACACTGTCAAGCAGCATACAAATGTATCTTGAAAGTCAACAGATAACAGGTATCCGATTTATAAAACAAGCTAAAGGAAAAGTATATCCACCGTCCCAATTGCCTGAAAATTCGAGATTATTGCCAGGTTTTGAATATCGTGGCGATGAAAGATTACTTTCAATTGAAGATTTATTTAAAGGAAAACCAGCGCCGATTCTACCAAAAATTACAGGAATTCCTTTGCCAAAAATTGAAGAAACATTTTTTGATACTAAAACTGATGAAGAAATTGAATTGCCAAACGCTTCAAAATTAAAACCGAAAGACCTTCAAAATAATCCCGAAGACCCAATACCGCAGTCGGAAGGCTCAGAATATATTGAAAATGGAAAAGATTCAGATTCAATTCCTTCAAATGAAAAAGAAAAGGTTTTGAAAACTTCAGATTCAATTCCGAAGAAGAAGAAACAGTAAATTAAAAATATTTAAATTCTTTTAAATTTGTCTGGTCGAGCGCAGTCGAGACCTTATTATTATTTCAAAACTTAGTAGTTCTCGACTGCGCTCGAACAGACAATAACAAATATTAATAATCGAAAATTCTTCCACCCTAAATGAAGAATGATTTTTTTACATATCAAGCGCAAACGACACCGCACCCATTGGCGTTAGAAATTTCGCATGCAAAAGGCAGCTATATTTATGATGTTTCGGGAAAGGCTCATTTAGATTTTGTGGCGGGCGTTTCGGCAACTTCGCTTGGGCATTGTCATCCACGTATTGTAAATGCGGTAAACGAGCAAATGCAAAAGTACTTGCACGTTATGGTTTATGGCGAGTATATTCAAAAACCGGCTGTTGAACTTTCAAAATTATTGGCGGCGAATTTACCTTCAAATTTAAACACAACCTATCTTGTAAACAGCGGCACAGAAGCAATTGAAGGCGCATTAAAACTGGCGCGAAGAGCAACTGGAAGAACCGAAATATTGTATGCCCACAACGCCTATCACGGCAATACAATGGGCTCAATGAGCGTAATGGGTTACGAAGAACGCAAAACAGCTTTTGAACCATTAATACCGGATTGTCACGCTATTACATTCAACAATGTTGATGATATTCAAAGAATCAGCACGAAAACCGCTTGTATAATTTTAGAAACAATACAAGGTGGCGCTGGGTTTATACTTCCGAAGAATGATTATTTAAAAAAAGTAAGGCAACGTTGCGATGAAATGGGCGCTTTGTTAATTTTAGATGAAATTCAACCAGGTTTTGGTAGAACGGGGAAATTGTTCGGTTTTCAAAATTATGATATTTCGCCAGACATTTTAGTAATGGGAAAAGGTATGGGCGGAGGTTTACCGATTGGTGCTTTTACAGCTTCAAGAGATGTAATGGCCTTGTTGCAAGACAATCCAAAACTCGGACATATTACAACATTTGGTGGTAATCCGGTTATAGCCGCAGCCGCATTAGCAACTTTGAAAGAGCTTACGGAAACTGACATCATTGCGCAAACAATCCAAAAAGAAAAATTATTTCGCAAATTATTAGTACACTCACTAATAAAAGAAATACGTGGCAAAGGTTTAATGCTTGCAGCAATGTTTGATTCTGCGGATATTGTAAACAAGATTATTCTGAGCTGTAAAGATGAAGGACTTATTTTATTTTGGCTGCTCTTTGAGCCAAAGGCAATACGCATAACACCGCCATTAACAATAAGTAATGAAGAAATAAAAGAAGGCTGTGCCATCTTGACAAAAGTGATGGATAAAATTAAAACTAACAATTATTTATAAAACGTTCTGATATTCAATATTTTATAATACATAATCCGTGTTAATAAGCCTGTTAACAACAAACACGGCATAACTATTGAACTTACTTTTACATTAGTATCTTTAAAATAGAAGAAACCGTTAAAACACCGTCTATGCAGGTACCTCCAAACGAGCACAACAACTTCTCACTAGTGCGTTTTGAATCTATGCTTAAAACGAACAGTGTATTATTCTTTGATTCTGAAGAATTTGAGGACATTGTCCATCATTATTTGGAAACGGGAAAATTCGCTTTGGCTAAAAAGGCGACAAAATTAGGACTGGAACAACATCCTACTTCAACAAATCTCAAGTTATTCGAAATAGAAATGTTCATTATTGAGAATAAACTTGACATTGCAGATACGCTTTTGGAAAAATTGTACGAGTTAGAAAAATCTAATGAGGAAATCTTAATTCAAAAAGCCAATATACTTTCTCGTCGCGCAAAACATAATGAGGCCATAGAGGTTTTACAAAAAGCTTTATTAATCTCAAATGATGAATATGATATTTTGGGCCTTTTGGGCATGGAGTTTATGTTTTTAGAAGATTATGAAAATGCCAAAACCTACTTTTTAAAATGTTTGGAGGAAGATGACCAAGATTTTTCAGCATTGTATAACGTGATTTTTTGTTTTGAATTTTTGGATCAAAAGAATGAAGCGATTGAGTATATGACTGATTATCTAGATAAAAATCCATATTGCGATATGGCTTGGTTTCATCTAGGCAAAGCCTATTATTCTTTGGGCAAATACAAAAAAGCAATCGCCGCATTTGACTTTGCAATAATAAGTGACGATACGTTTGTTGGCGCTTATTTGGAAAAAGGCAAGGTCTTGGAAAAATTGGGCAGGTTTGAATTAGCCATTGAAAGTTATAGCGTTACTCTAGCCCTAGAAGATCCAACTTCATTTGCCCTCCTGCGTATTGGAAAATGTCACGAAAAAATGAAAAATATGGATCTTGCACTTCAATTTTATCTTCGATGCGTTGAAGAAGATACATTGTTAGATAAGGCCTGGATTGCGATTACTGATTTCTATTTTCGAAATAAAAACTATAAAAAAGCACTATATTACATTAATAGAGCCATAAATATAGACACTCAAAATGTCCTGTATTGGAAACGCTACGGTAAAATAAATAATCATTTAAACAATTTCGAAGAAGCTGAAGTAGGTTATCGCAAAGCTTTGGAATTGGGAAATCATGAATTGGAATCTTGGCTAACGAGGGGAGATATATTGATAAAATTAGGCGAAAATCAAGCTGCGATTAATAACTTTAATCAAGCGCTGGAGTTTTATCCGCAAATGGCCGAGGTTGAATACAGACTGGCAGGACTATTTTACAAAGAGAATGTTCCGCATAAAGGTGCTTTTCATTTGACAAATGCCTTAAAAAATGATTCAGAATTTATTATAATTATGGAGGAGTTATTTCCCGAAGTATTACTAATATCATCTGTTAAGGACATTTTGAAATTAAATAACGATACGCCACCTAAAAAATAATCTTTCCAAAAAAGACTGTTTTTCTGCTTTAAAATTTTTTTTAACTTATTTTACTTGAAGAGAAATTTGTTTTAATGAATAGAAATAGTAAAAATTCGATTCTTTACTTCATATATTTTTTAATATTCGAATTGAAAGTAATAATCGCCCTTTTTTAAATATTCTCAATTACATCCATATTTGTGTTATAGTAAATTTTCAATTCTAAATACAACATGTTCCAAAATTGAAAGATTGCGACTTCCTAAATTATTTAGATTTCCTAATCAATTACACTTTCCATTTTGCGTATTTTTGATCAAAATAGAAGAATAAGCATGCCAAAAAGATCATTTCTACAATACGTTATTATAACTGCTAAAGGCTTGGCAATGGGTGCCGCAGATGTTGTGCCGGGAGTTTCGGGAGGTACAATTGCTTTTATTTCGGGTATTTATGAAGAATTAATTGAGAGTATCCACAAACTGGATTTTGGTTTCTTCAATATTTGGAAAAAAGACAATTTTAAAACCGCTTGGTCCACTTATAATCTTTCATTTTTAACTGCACTTTTTTTAGGTATTGGCATTAGTATTATTTCGTTTGCCAAAGTAATAACGTGGCTTTTAGACAATCATCCAATTTTGGTTTGGTCATTTTTCTTTGGGCTTGTAATTGCTAGCATTTTGTTTGTTGGCAAACAGGTAATGCAGTGGAATGCAAAAACAACAGTCGCTTTACTTATTGCCTCTACCCTGTCTTATCTCATAACGATTGCTGACCCAATTGGTAGTCCAACTGCCATTTGGTTTCTATTTTTTGCTGGTTTTATAGCCATAATCGCAATGATTTTACCCGGAATTTCGGGCGCATTTATCTTATTACTTTTAGGAGCATACACTACAGTAATTGGCACAATAACACAACTTACCGAAGGAATCACGAAATTAGATTGGTCAATAATTTCAGCTGCTTTGGGAAGATTAGCAGTTTTTGCTTTGGGTGCAATAGTTGGAATAAAAGTTTTTTCGAAGGCATTAAACTGGATGTTTAAATACCATAAAGATCTTATTCTCGCCATATTAACCGGTTTTATGATTGGGGCGCTGAACAAAATTTGGCCATGGAAAAAAGTTTTAGAGTATCGCCTAAATCATAACGGAGAAAAAATACCGTTCATAGACCGAAGTATATTACCAAACCAGTACGAAACAGACCCCAAAATACTTTTGGCAATAACCTTCTGCATACTTGGCTTTTTAACTATCTTTATTTTGGAACGCGTTGCAAATAGAAACGTGAAATGATTATTAATTTTTAAGTATCAGCTATAATTTGTTATTGAAAAAGTCGCAGTTGGCAGTGCTTCGGCAAGCTCAGCAACATTAGCTTCGAATAAAAAATTAACCGAAGTGATAATTGTATTTTTCATTTTAAAATTCTTTATTGAATTTGAATCTTGAACTTTAAATTTGAACTGACACTGCGACTGAATAATATGGCATATTTAAAAGGTACCACAACAAAATATAAATACATATTATAGTATCCAAACTGCTTAATGCCACTGTAAACTGCGACTAATAAATTAACCTAATTGTATACAATTTCAACAAAAACCTAACAATAACCAAACCCATTTGTATCCTAACAGAAATTTTTCCGATAAAATCTGGCTTGTTTTAAAAGGGCTTGCAATGGGCGCTGCCAATAAGGTTCCGGGCGTTTCGGGCGGCGTTGTTGCTTTTGTTGCCGGGTTTTATGAGGAATTTATCTATTCACTTCAAAAAATAAACAGGAAAGCCTTTAAACTGCTACTTGGCGGTAGGTTCAGAAGTTTCTATCAATATATAAACGGCACATTTCTTTGGCTGCTTATTTTGGGAATGATTATAAGTTATTTCAGCATTTCAAAAATCTTGGACTATTTAATTGTCCATTACGAACTCTACGTTTGGGCAACATTTTTTGGAATGATTATAGGTTCAATTTACTTTATCGCGAAAGATTTTGGTATTTGGAATCGTAAATATGTAGCGTATTTATGTTGTGGAATTATAGGTGGAATTGCAATCAGTTTTCTGGAACCTGCCAAAGAAAATAGTAATTTGATTTTTGTCTTTTTCTGTGGAATTATAGGCGTTTCCGGAATGACTTTACCCGGATTATCCGGTTCGTTCATTCTAATTTTAGTAGGTAATTACGTTTTACTTTTGGTAGATTCTGTAAACGCATTGTTCGATACAATTGCAGATTTGTTCCAATTCGATTTTTCGTTTTTGCAAAATCCCGAACGTATTGAATTATTAAAAGTACTAACCTCATTTTCCTTAGGTTCTTTGGTCGGTTTAGTGTCGCTTTCGCATTTATTGGGTTATGTTCTAAAACGGTATAAAAAAGCAACGTATGCCGTCATTATTGGTTTTATTGCAGGATCTTTAGGTGTAGTTTGGCCTTGGAAGGAGAAAATATACGACTATAATTCCTTCGGAAAAATAAGACTTGATGCCAACGATAGAGAAATTTTAAAAGGTTACGACCGCTATTTCCCCGATTCTTTTTCTGCAGAAACGTTGTGGGCAATATTCTTTATAATATTGGGGATTGCGCTGGTTTTGAGCTTGGATTGGTATGATAACTTTCGAAAAAAAGCGGCATGTATAAATATGGATTAGTAGGGAAAAATATTTCATATTCATTCTCCAAAGCTTATTTCACTGAAAAGTTTGAAACAGAAAATATTAATGCAACCTATGAAAATTTTGACATTTCAGGAATTCAATTATTTCCAAAGATTATATCGAATGAAAGTGAACTGAAAGGCTTAAATGTTACAATACCGTACAAAGAAAAAATACTTCCATATCTTGATTCTGTTGATGATATTGCTCAAAAGATTAACGCCGTAAACACTATAAAAATACTTGAGAATTGTTCTTTAAAAGGTTTCAATACAGATTGGTACGGTTTCGAAAAAGCATTGAAACCCTTTTTGCCACTTCAAAATAAAAAAGCGTTGATTTTAGGTACTGGTGGCGCTTCAAAAGCCATTCAATTTGTATTGGAAAAGTTAGGATTTATATATCAATTTGTGAGTAGAAATCCATCGGAAAATCAACTTTCCTATCTTCAACTTAATAAGCAGATTATTACTGATAATTGCCTTATTATCAACTGTACACCGCTCGGCACTTTTCCAAATATTTTAGATTTTCCCCCAATTCCATACCAATATATTGGCGATAGACATTTGCTTTTCGACTTAATTTATAATCCAATAGAAACCACATTTTTGGGTAAAGGAAAAGCCAATGGCGCAAAAATTTGCAACGGATTAAAAATGCTGGAATATCAAGCTGAAAAAGCTTGGGAAATTTGGAATGACTAAAAATTGAAGTAAAATAATCCGTAAATACAGTGCATTTCTTTGCCATTTGCGCAGTTGTTGCTATCTTGACCCCTCAAATTTTATGAACCTTAACATTGAAAAAAATGTCTGACAAAAACGAATCTGAAGAAAACTTTAATTCTGAAACAAATTCTGAAAACAATATTGAAAACACTTTCGAAGAAAACAGTAAAGCAGAAATAGCTGCAAATGCAAATGATGATTTCGCGGCGGTTGAAATTACCAATGACGAAGAAAACGGCGAAGTACTTTCCGAAGCATTAATTGATGAAGGAAATATGAAAGAAGAAACTACCGATTCTGTAAGTATAGAAACTGCGGTTGAAGACGATTTGGAAGACAATACGCCTATTGCTGCTGAAAGTGAAAATAATGAAACTAAAATTTCGCCGGAAGAAAATTCTGAAGAAAAAGTAAATTCAGAAATTTCAACAAAATCTGATGAAGCTATTGTTGAAGACGACAACATTTCAGAAGAACATTTGAAATCTTCAGAAAATAAAGATGCTATTAAAAATAATTCAGCTGAAGAAAATTCTCAAACTTCAGAAGTTGCAATCTCTGAAAATGAAGAAAGTGAAGATGAAGACGAAGTACAATCGTCTGAAGATGAAGAAGCCGATGACCATAATGAAGAAAAAGATTATTCAACACTTTCGGAAAAACAACTTATTGCCGCATTTCAAAATTTGTTGAATACCAAAAAAGTTCAAGAAATTAAGAATGAAGTTGAAGAAATAAAAACCGAATTCAACGCAAAATTTTCAGAAGAATTTGAAGCTAAAAAAGAAGAGTTTTTAGCGGAAGGTGGTAATATTATTGATTTTCAATACAGTACACCTCTAAAAAGAGATTTCAACTCGCTTTATTTTGAATATAAAGAAAAGCGCAACAATCATTATAAAGTTTTAAAAAACGATTTAAAAGCAAATCTTGAAAAGCGACAAGCGTTGATTGAGGAGTTAAAAGGTTTGTGGAATACCGAGGAAAATATAAATACAACTTACAATCATTTTAAGGATATTCAGGAAAAATGGCGCAATGCAGGCGCAATTCCACGCGATAATTACAATTTGGTTTGGAATAATTACCACCATCACGTAGAGAATTTTTACGATTTTTTACATTTAAACCGAGAATTTAGAGACAAAGATTTTAGTAATAATCTCGAGCAAAAATTAAAATTAATTGGTCGTGCCGAAGAGTTGGCAAAAGAAAATGACGTAAATAAAGCTTTCCGTGAATTGCAGATGCTTCACAAAATGTGGAAAGAAGAAATTGGGCCCGTTGCAAAGGAAAATCGGGATGACGTTTGGGATAAATTTAGCGCAGCAACAAAAACCATACACAATAAGCGACAAGATTTACTAAACCAAGAGGAGAAAAAATACGAAGATAATCTGGTAAAAAAGCAAGATTTAATTTCCCAGATAACCGAAATTTCCAGCAATACAAAAGGCAGTCACAATGCTTGGCAAACTGCAATGCAGAATGTGCAGGCGTTACGGGATGTTTATTTTAAAACCGGTCGTGTTCCGCGAAATAACAATAAAGAAATATGGAAAGCCTTTAAAGATGCAACCGGTGAATTTAATAAAACAAAGAATAATTTTTATAAAGACCAAAAAAAGGAGCAATATGCCAACCTTGAGAAAAAGCTGGAGTTGGTTAAAATTGCCGAAAAAAATAAGGACAGTGAAGATATTGTTGAAACAACCCAATTATTTAAGAAAATACAAGCCGATTGGAAAAATATTGGACACGTACCAAGAAAAGATAGCGACAAACTTTGGAAGAAATTTAAAAGTGCCTGCAATCATTATTTTGAACGTTTGAATGCTCAGAAAAATGAAGCAAACAAAGAAGAGGTTGAACATTTGGAAAATAAGCAAAAAATGTTGGACGAGCTTGCGGCTTTTCAATTAACTGGCAACCATCAGGACGATTTGGCTAAAATTAAAATATATATTGCAGATTGGAAGGAAATTGGCCGCGTACCGTACAACAAGCGTCAGATTACACAGAAATTTAATAAGCAATTGGATGATTTATTTCAAAAGTTAGATTTGGGCAAAAAGGAAACAGAGCTTTTAAAATTTGAGAATAAGCTTGACACAATGGTAAATCAAGATGATGAACGTAAGTTGAGAAACGAGCATTTCTTCATTTCAAAAAAGATTGATGAAACTAAAGATGAAATAAGACAACTGGAAAACAACATCAGCTTTTTTCATCACGTTGACGAGAATAATCCGTTAGTAAAAGAAGTTCATAAAAACATTACAAAGCAAAAAGAGCAATTGGAAGTTTGGCAAGCTAAACTTGGTAAGATTAAGTTGGCAAGGGATTAAATTTTCAAATTCTAAAATTAATAAGAGGTGTCAATATTTTGGCGCCTCTTTTTTTATATATCAGTTATCAAAGCCGGGAAAATCCAGCATCTGCCCCATTCCTACTGCAAATATCCAATTACCATAAATGGCGTGTTCGATTGTTACAACGGTTGTAGATTTATATTTAAGATAAGTCAAAGAGAATAAAATTCCGCCTATAAACGTCATTAACAAAACCCAATAATTTTTGAAAAATAAATGTGCCAACATAAAAATCGTTGCATTTATAAGTATTAGTAATTTTTTATTTCGAAATAGTATACTATATCTTTTATAGAAAAAAGTTCGAAATAAAATTTCTTGCGGCCAAGCTGAAAGTAAGGTATAAAGACCAAAAATGGCGAAAACTGCAATAGGATGTTTTCTAGGTACATAGAAAAGTAAACTTTTGTCTGTAAGATATACAAAAGCAGTCGTGGCAATAATTATACATAAAAACGTTATCAAAAATGGTTTCCAAATCTTACTCCAAGGTATAGATTTTTTAATTTTGAAATCAATTCCCTCTTTCGTTTTTAGTATCCAAATTATATATGCGAAGCCAACAACGCTAATAACAGCCTTTAGATAAAAGGAATATTCAAATATAAAACTTACGGGCAATAGCACGAAAATTATCAGAAATTCGATTATTAACCAAGTCTTACTTTTCATAGTCCTTCAAATTTCGGTAAATTGCGCGCAACTTCAAAAAAAATCAATGGCATTTAAACCAGCAGACAAAATTCAGGATTTACAATACTTCGGCGAATTTGGCGGTGTAAACCCTTCAATTTCAGATTCATCAACCTATACATTTCTTTCAGCAAAAACAATGTTCGATACGTTTGAAGGAAATGCAGATGGCTGTTATTTATATTCAAGACATTCAACACCTTCAAATTTATATTTGGGTCAAGCTTTGGCGGCGATGGAAGGAACTGAAACAGCCAATGTTGCTGCAAGCGGGATGGGCGCAATTACACCTGCCATTTTACAATTGTGCAAAGCCGGCGATCACGTAGTTTCCAGCAGAACAATTTATGGCGGAACATATGCATTTCTGAAGAATTTTGCACCACGTTTAAGTATTGAAACTTCATTTGTAGATATTTTAAAACTTGAACAAGTTGAAGCTGCACTTACTAAAAATACAAAGATTATTTATTGTGAATCGGTTAGCAATCCTCTGTTAGAAATTGCTGATATAGCAGCTCTTTCAAAAATTGCCAAAAAACACAATCTTAAATTATTGGTTGATAATACTTTTTCGCCTTTAAGCATTTCACCAGCAAAAATGGGTGCAGATGTTGTACTGCACAGCTTGACAAAATTTATAAATGGCAGTAGCGACACGATGGGCGGCGTTGCTTGCGGAACACAGGACTTTATAAATGAATTGAGAAATGTAAATGACGGCGCAAATATGCTACTTGGGCCAGCAATGGATAGTTTGCGAGCTGCTTCCATTTTGAAAAATTTACGAACCCTACATATTAGAATAAAACAACACAGCGAAAATGCAATATTCATTGCCGAAAAATTTGAAGCCGATGGAATAAAAACCGTATATCCCGGATTGAAATCGCACGCGGGTCATGATTTATTCAAAAAAATGATGAACAAAGAATATGGTTTCGGTGGAATGCTAACAATTGACGTTGGCGATATTGATAAAGCTAATGCGGTAATGGAATTAATGCAGGAACGGAATTTAGGATATTTGGCAGTAAGTCTTGGATTCTACAAAACTTTATTTAGCGCGCCGGGTTCTTCAACCTCATCCGAAATTCCAGAGGAAGAACAGAAACTAATGGGATTGAGCAGTGGTTTAATACGTTTTAGTATTGGGTTAGACAACGACATTGCCCGCACCTATAAAATGATGCGGGAATGTATGCTTGAAGTTGGCGTTTTATAGAATTTTAATAATGCAAAACATTAATCCACCAATTCTATTGATAAGGAACTTCCGGATAATATGTTTATATCGGGATTAGATATATTCGGAAAAACATAGAATTGTTGAAAAGGAGCTGTAACATTCACGAGCATTGATCTCGTGACTGTACCAGTACTAACGGCGGCATTAAAATCTGAATAAACAGAACTACCATTTATTTTATTTAATGCACCAAAACCTTGCGTTAAGAAAAATTCAACGCTAGCAGAACCATTAGTCCGAAGGATAGAAATGGTAAAAGTAATACGATATACACCTGTTATAGGACCTGTTTGTATACTTGTGGTATTTACTGTACCAACATTTTTTTGTGGTCCATTTGTGTCAAAAGAAATTGGTGCAGTCGATACCACTCCAGTGCTCAAACGGTTTTTAAAAATTTCAGCGTAAGCAGTTTGGGGTGATTGCCATGAAACGTTCCCTGCCCCGTCGGTTACTAATGTTTGATTGTTTGTTCCTCTCGTTGATGGTAAGATATAAAAATTTAGTCCTCCACCAATTTTTAAATTTCCATACGCTCTAACCTGAGTGTTTGAGGTATTTCCAAGAACTATCTGATTATTTTGATCTGTTATAGCACCAAAACCAATAGCAACAGCATCATTGTTTTGAGCCACCGCATTTTTTCCAAGTGCAAGTGATCTAGGTGACGTTGCTTTTGCTCCATCTCCTAAAGCCGAAGAATCATCCGCTACTGCCGAAGAGTTAGAGCCAACTGAGATAGAGCGAGGGAATGTAGCATTAGCATTTTTACCAATCGCAGTAGCATCATCTGCAATGGCAGAAGAATTAAATCCAATTGCAATAGAGCGAGGGGATGAAGCATTTGAATCTTTACCAATAGCAGTGGCATCATCCGCAGAAGCAAAAGCATTGAAGCCAATTGCTAAAGCTCTTGGAGAAGTTGCTTTGGAGCCTTTACCCAGGGCAGTTGCATCATCTGCCAAAGCATTACTTTCAAAACCCAAAGCAGTTGAACGTGGGCCGCGCGTTGTTGCTCTTCTGCCGAGAGCTATAGCATCATCACCATTAGCACCAGATTCAAAACCTAACGCAGTGGTATTTGTACCAGTTGTATTAGAACTTCTGCCTAAGCGGATTGAATTGTTTGTTAAAAATCTCCCCACTTCTTGATCATTTGTTTTAAAAACTAAATCTACGGCATTCGTTGTACCTAAAAAATTTCCACTGGTAACATTGTTTCCCGCTAATAACCAAGAAGTTCCCGATCCGCCTAAAGGGGTTTGCCAAGTAGCAGTGCCATTTGCGTCCGATGTCAATACCTTATTTGCAGCTTGATTTCCATCTGTAAATCTAAAAGAACCATTAAGATGTAATTTAGCTTGTGGATTATTTGTACCGATACCAACATTTTGTGTATTTCCTAAAATAATTGTGTTTGCAGTATTGGCATTTGCATCTTTACCCAATGCAACAGAATTGTCACCAGATGCATCTGCCCCTTGACCTAATGAGGTTGAACCACTACCTGTGGCTTTACTTGACGCTCCAATTGCCAATGAATTATTTCCATTTTGAGCTCTGGCACTAGATCCGATGGCAATAGAATTGTCATTAAAAGCATTGGCTCCATCTCCCATAGCAATTGATCTGCTGCCAGTGGCAATACTACCTTGTCCTGCGGCAACCGAACTAAGGCCTTTAGCCTGACTAGAAGCACCAAGTGCCAAAGCATTTTGATTCTGACTGGCTTCTGAATTATAACCAATGGCTGTAGAATTATTACTGAAGGCTTTTGAAATATCTCCTAAAGCAACCGAACTACTACCACTAGCAACTGCGCCTTGACCCAAGGCAGTGGAACTTGCGCCTTGAGCTTGGCTAGAGGCTCCTATTGCCAAAGCATTTGCACTAACTATAGATTTTGATTTAGATCCAATAGCAATGGAATTATCCGTAAAAGCATTTGCGTCATCTCCTAATCCAACTGAACGACTACCAGTAGCTCTCGCTCCCTGGCCCAACCCGGTAGAATTGAAACCACTCGCCTCACTTGAGGTGCCTATTGCCAATGTATTGTTGCTATTGGTAGCTTTTGCTCCAACTCCGATTGCGGTAGATTGGAAAAACGAAGCAATTGAACCATTTCCTATTGCCAAGGTACTATTACCACCAGAAGCAGTAGCATTAAATCCCAAAGCGGTTGATTGCAATGACGATGCAGTTGCAGAAGGCCCAACTGCAGTTGCTTGGCTGCTTGTTATGGAATTTGCGCTAGTCCCAATTGCGATGGAATTACTAACGTTGGCATTAGAGCCAACTCCCAAACTCAATCCACCATTTGGATAAAATTGACCAAATAGTCCATTATTTACTTTAAATTTTAATGAAACAGAATTATTGGTTCCTAAAAAATCAGTTGCAGAAACATTGTTTCCGTTAAGCATCCAACTATTTCCAGCTGCAGTTGCTGGCGTAACCTGTACCCATATTGTTCCATTCCAATAAACATAACCTGGATTAATTGCCATGCTACCACCTACTGTTGCCGTATTAAAAACCAAAGTTCCTACTACCAGAGCACCGGTCTGTGGATTTTGAACCGTGACAACATCATTATTGCCACTCAAAGCATACGTAGGTATTAACAAACCGCCCGCTGTGGAATTATTAATTTCAAGTGCAGCTCTTGGTGTTGTTGTTCCAATTCCTACTTGCGCGTGCAACGAGAGTGAAAACAGCAGTGTGAAAGTAAAGATGTAAATTTTTTCCATTATAAATATTTTGGCGAAAATACAGTTAATATGCAATATCTAAAAGATACTTGTTTTAAAAACGTAGCCAATTTTATCATCATTTACGCAATTTATTGAAATTCAGTTTTCGCAATTCTGAAATGCCAAAATTCAAAAAACCGAAAGCTCAAAAGTTGCACGTTATTTAAGTAAATCGTAACATTACAGATAAAATAATTATAATTTCTTTTTAAATGGATAGCCAAGATATTAAACCAAAAGTTCCGCAGGATGAAAATGTAGTTGAAAACAGAGAACTTAATATTTGGGAGGCACTTATTCCCGTTTTTGCACTTATTGGCATGTTGGCTTATAATGTATTGGTGGCTTATCACGGTGAAAATGATAATCCATTAGCTGGTAGCAATCAATTTGTACTTTTGTTAGGTGCCGCTGTAGCAGTTATTGTTGGTATTTTCAACAAAGTAAAGTTTGACCAAATGGTTGAAGAAGTTGCCGAGAATATTAAAAGTACGGCAAGCGCCATTTTAATCTTATTAATGGTTGGGGCACTTTCCGGTACTTGGCTTATAAGCGGCATAATACCTACAATGATATATTATGGGCTTCAGGTTTTAAATCCCACGATTTTCTTAGCGGCCTGCGTTGTAATTTGTGCCATAATATCTGTGGCAACTGGCAGCAGCTGGACCACTTCAGCAACCGTAGGAATTGCACTAATTGGTATTGCGGACGCCTTGGGTGTGCCATTGGGCATGACGGCTGGAGCTGTACTTTCTGGCGCCTATTTCGGCGATAAAATCTCGCCTATGAGTGATACCACCAATCTAGCACCTGCAATGGCTGGGACAGATTTGTTTACGCATATCAAATATATGCTCTACACGACAACGCCAACAATAATAATTACACTCATAGTATTTATAATTATTGGGCTTAATCTAGACCCAACGGGAAATGCCGACACTCATTTAATTATACAAGCAGTGGACGATTCGCTTAATGTTACACCTTGGTTATTTTTAGTACCCGTAATTGTTATCGCACTCATAGTAATGAAAACGTCTCCTTTAATCGCTTTGCTAATCGGAACGCTTTTGGGAGGTTTAGCAGCTCTTATTTTTCAACCTGATATTGTTTCTCAAATTGGCGGAGGTGGCGTTTTAGATTTTAAAACAGCCTACAGAGGAATAATGGATGCCATTACTATTGAAACATCGATTCCAACGGATAATGAAGCTTTAAAGGGTTTATTTACCGCCGGAGGAATGACTAAAATGTTACCAACCATTTGGTTAATTATATGCGCAATGACCTTTGGTGGCGTAATGGATGCTATTGGTGCTTTATCTAGAATTAGCAAAGCATTATTAAAATTATTTCATACAACATTCGGACTTTTTGCCAGCACGGTTGCAAGTTGTTTAGCGTTGAATCTAACAGCAAGCGATCAATATTTAGCAATTGTTGTTCCCGGAAAGATGTACGCCAAAGCTTTCAGAGATAAAGGTTTGGCGCCAGAAAATTTATCGAGAACTTTAGAAGATGCCGGTACAGTTACATCTGTTTTGGTGCCTTGGAATACGTGTGGTGCTTACCAAAGTGGCGTTTTGGGTGTAGATACTTTACATTATGCAGGCTATGCAGTTTTTAATTGGTTAAGTCCATTTATGACGCTATTATTTGCAGCTTTCAAAATAAAAATACGGGAGTTGAAGGACGCAAAAACTTCGACAAAATAAAGATTGAAATAAACGTTGCTTTGATACTTTAAGATTTAATTGTAATAACAACTCAAACCATTCCTTAATTTTACCAATTCAAAAAAATATAGCAATGGCAAACATAACATTAGGTGGAAACGCAATTGAAACAATAGGTAATTTACCAAAAGTTGGATCAAAAGCACACGATTTTAAATTAAAGGCAAATGATCTTTCAACCAAAACATTGGCAGATTATAAAGGATTTAGAAAATTATTAAACATTTTCCCAAGCGTAGATACGGGCGTTTGTGCAACTTCAGTTAGAACTTTTAATGAAAAAGCTTCAAAATTGGAAAATACACAAATACTGTGTATTTCAAGAGATCTACCTTTTGCCCAAACGCGTTTTTGTGGTGCTGAAGGTTTGGAGAATGTTGAAATGTTAAGCGATTTTGTTGATGGTAATTTTGGAACAGATTATGGCCTAACGCTAAAAGATGGTGCTTTTGAAGGTTTGCACAGTAGAGCGGTTGTAGTTTTAGATGAAAATGATACCATAATTTATACTGAACAAGTTCCTGAAATTGGACAAGAACCTGATTATAATGCCGCTTTAAATTCACTTTCTTAATGTGGAATACTTTTTTGGGCAAGCGTTTAAAAGGATGCAAATATGCCTTGAAGGGTGCATTTATATTATTGAAAACTGAGCCTAGTATTCAAGTTCAGGCAATTATTGGAGTAATAATGACTTTTGCGGGATTCTATTTTGAAATCTCTAGAGTAGAATGGTTGCTGCAAATTTTCGCAATAGGTTTTATACTTAGTATGGAAGGCGCCAACACGGCAATTGAAGCAATTGCAGATTTCATTCATCCAGATTTTCATAAAAAAATTGGCCTAATAAAAGATTTGGCGGCAGGCGCCGTCTTTTTTGCAGCAATAACTGCCGTTATAGTTGGATGTGTAATTTATATTCCAAAGTTCTAATTTTTTTTTACTTTTATACTTCAAACCTAAAATAAACTAAAATGAAAAAACTAAACTTATTATTTTGCGCTTTGCTAATTGTTAGCGTGACATTTTCTTGTAAAGACCAAAAAGCAGAAAACCAAGATGAGATGGAGCAAAGTGCTTCTGATGCTAATGCTTCTACTTCAGGACAAAACGATATGAATTCTGAAAAAATGGATTCAAATTCCAACGAGAAATCTAATAATATGGTGATGTACACAACAGATCCAGCAATGGCTGTACTTGGGAAAAAGCAAGAGGCTGAGATAAAAGTTATTGATTTAAAATTAATTAAACTTACCGATCCGGATGGCGCCGATAAAGGTTCTGAACTTACCTATAAAGTTGAAGTGACCAATAAAGAACAAATTGGGGGAGATAGACTTTACATTGAAACACAGGATTTCAGATTAGAACTTGATAATGGTAAAAAGATTGCTCCTAAGTCAAGAGGCCTTTCTATTGAACCTGAAGAAACCGCAACATCAGATGAAGATACTTTTGAAATTCCGCAAGGTGCAAAACCTGTCGCAATGCATCTTTTCTTTAATGATACTAGAGCAATTGTAAAACTTATGAATAAATAAAATTTTAATTTCAGTTGAAATATAGCTCTTCAATATTTACACTAAAATATTGAAGAGTTTTTATTTTAAAGAACTTCAATTTTAAAAATATAATTCATTTCGTACCGTTGGTTATTTGTATTTTTGCGTGAAACAACCTTAAACTTTAATGGCCAAGAAAAGAAAGACCAAACCAGCTAGCACCAATTCTCCCAAAAAGAAATTTTCTTTTAAATTAACTAAACAAAATAAAATTTTGTGGGGCAGCTTTTTATTCCTTTTGGGCTTGGCACTGTTGTTTTCGTTTATATCATATTTTTTTACTTGGCAGGCAGACCAGAGCGCACTTGGGAATATTTCAGATAGAAGTGTAGAAACTACAAATTGGCTAAACAAGTTTGGAGCTTATGTTGGCAATTTCTTTATTCATGATGGTTTTGGAGTTGGTGCCTTTATCTTGGCAAGTTTAATTACGCTATCAGGAGTTTATTATTTTTTCGATTATACGAAAGGCCAACTCAGAAAATTTTGGTTTTGGGGAATTTTGGTAATGTTATGGGTTTGTATATTTTTCGGATTTTTTGGTGCGAAGGCAACCTTATTTAGTGGCGTACTTGGGTATGAAACCAATGATTTTCTTCAAGATTATTTAGGCCTTGTCGGTACCATTTTTATTATGGCATTTTTTCTAATAATCTATTTGGTAATTCGTTTGAAAGTAACGCCAGAGATGGTTACTTCAACACTTAAAAGAACCAAAAAATCGGTTGTATCAGATTTTAATTCCGAAGAAGATAATACTTCAGAAGCAAAAATTTCAGAAGCTGCTTCCCTTAAAAAAGTAAATGATCCAACTTCTCTGAATAAAAATATAGAAATAGAAGAAGATTACGACGATGATGAAATTGTTCCTGTTTTAAAAACGATTGTAACCAATCCGCCAGTTCAAAAACCCCAAACAATAATAATTAAAAGTGATGTTGAAGGTGATGTAGCAATGGAGGTTGAACAAATTGCCGAAGAAGAGGAAGTTGAAGAAAATCAAGCCGCAAAATTGGTGAAAGATTATGGCGAATTTGATCCGCGTCTTGAACTTTCAAAATACAAATTTCCGACAATTGAATTATTGAAAGATTATTCCGCAGGTTCAAGTATTACAATTGATCAACAAGAACTTGAAGAAAATAAAAACAGAATTGTAGATACATTAAATAACTACAAAATTGGGATTGACAGTATAAAAGCAACTGTAGGACCAACAGTTACGCTTTATGAAATTGTACCGGAAGCCGGTATTCGTATTTCAAAAATAAAAAATTTAGAAGACGATATTGCGCTGTCACTTTCGGCTTTGGGTATTCGTATAATTGCGCCAATTCCCGGTCGCGGAACGATCGGTATTGAAGTGCCGAATAAAAATCCGCGCGTTGTTTCAATGCGTTCGGTGATAGCTTCACCAAAATTTCAAAATGCTGAAATGGAACTTCCAATAGCTTTTGGAAAAACAATTAGCAACGAAACTTTTGTGGTAGATCTTGCCAAAATGCCGCATATGCTTATGGCGGGAGCAACCGGTCAAGGTAAATCTGTCGGATTAAATGCGGTGCTCACTTCCCTACTCTACAAAAAGCATCCGGCCGAAGTTAAATTTGTTTTGGTAGATCCTAAAAAAGTAGAACTTACACTTTTCAACAAAATTGAAAGACATTATCTCGCCAAACTTCCCGATACTGAAGAAGCGATTATTACAGACACAACAAAGGTTGTGCACACATTAAACTCGCTTTGTATTGAAATGGATGCGCGTTATGATTTGCTGAAAGACGCAATGGTGCGTAACATTAAGGAATACAACGAAAAGTTTAAAAACCGAAAACTAAATCCGAACGATGGCCACCAATACCTTCCGTATATTGTGTTGGTGATAGATGAATTTGCCGATTTAATTATGACCGCCGGCAAAGAAGTAGAAACGCCGATAGCTCGTTTGGCACAACTGGCGCGAGCTATAGGAATCCATTTAATTGTAGCTACGCAAAGACCTTCCGTTAACGTAATTACAGGTATAATTAAGGCAAACTTCCCTGCACGTGTAGCATTTAGAGTTACCAGTAAGATAGATTCGCGAACGATTTTGGATAGCAGCGGTGCCGACCAACTTATTGGCCGCGGCGATATGCTTTACACACAAGGGAACGAGTTGGTTAGAATACAATGCGCGTTTGTGGATACTCCAGAAGTTGATGATATAACTGAATTTATTGGTTCACAAAAAGCATATCCGGATGCATTCTTACTGCCAGAATATGTTGGAGAAGAAGGTGGCACAAATCTTGATATTGATATAAGCGAAAGGGACAAATTGTTCCGCGAAGCCGCAGAAGTACTGGTAATTGCGCAACAAGGTTCTGCATCTTTATTACAACGAAAACTTAAATTGGGTTACAATCGCGCTGGTAGGATTATTGATCAATTAGAAGCTGCGGGGATTGTGGGTCCTTTTGAAGGAAGTAAAGCAAGACAAGTAAATATTTCAAGTATAGACGCATTAAATCAACATTTTGAAAATGAAGCTAACAGCTAACACAATGAAAAAAATATCAATTATTTTAATTTTCTTACTCACAACGGTAACCTACGCGCAGGATGCGAAAGCGCTTTTAAAAGAAGTTTCTGCAAAGGCGAAGAGTTACGATAATATTCAAATAGACTTTAAGTACAACTTAAACAATTCAAAAGAAAAAGTGAACCAAGATACACGCGGAGATGTTTCTTTAGCTGGAGACAAATATGTTTTAAATATGTTGGGGACAACCAGAATTTTTGATGGTAAAAAAATATATACAATTGTTCCCGAAGATGAAGAAGTGACCATTTCAAATTATAACGCAAATGACGATAAGGATATAACGCCTTCAAAAATGCTTACGTTTTATGAAAAAGGATACAACGCAAAAATGGATTTAGAGCAAAATGTACAGGGCAGAAAAATTCAATTTGTAAAGCTCACGCCAATTGATAGTAAAGCAGAAATAAAGGACATCCTTTTGGGAATAGATGTGCAAACAAAACACATTTATAAATTAATACAGACAGATGCAAAAGGGACCAAATATACGTTAACCGTAAATTCATTTAAAACTAACCAGCCACTTTCAAATACCTTGTTTACTTTTGACGAGGCCAAATACAAAAAAGATGGTTATTATCTTAATAAACTGAATTAATACTTCCGTTTGAAAATACTGGACAGGTATATATTAGTAAGTTATTTGAAGACGTTTTTTAGCGTCTTCATTATTTTAATGTTCATTTTCGTGCTACAAACCATTTGGCTTTATATAAGTGAATTGGCGGGAAAAGATTTAGATGTTTGGATTATCTTAAAATTTCTTTGGTTTGTGTCTCCAAAATTAATTCCACTTGTTCTACCGCTTACAATTTTAGTAACGTCGTTGATGGTATTTGGCAGCTTTGCCGAAAAATATGAATTTGCCGCAATGAAATCTACCGGAATTTCCCTGCAACGTGCAATGGGAAGTGTGATGGTTTTTATCGGCGTTCTATCAATTGTTGCTTTCTTCTTTGCCAACAACGTAATTCCATATTCGGAATATAAATGGCAGAATCTTCGTCGAAATATTTCTCAATTTAGACCTTCTATGATTATTGTTGAAGGACAATTCAGCCAAATAGGAGACGACTTCAATATAAAGGTTGATAAAAAAAGTGGCGATCGCGGTCAGTTTTTGGAAAATGTAATTATCCATAAAAAAAATGCGGCACAACCCAATGACAACAGTACAGTAATAGTTGCCGAAAAAGGAGAATTGGCGAGTGTTGAAGGCAGCAACACGCTATCCCTAATTTTAAAAAATGGAAACTATTACGACGATGTTTTCTCAAAAGACTATGAAAAGCAAAGGCGAAAACCATTCGCAAAAAGTTATTTTGAGCAATATGATTTAAATCTGGATTTAACCGCGTTAAACAATCAAGATGCGGATAAAGAGAATAACTTCAATAACGCTAATATGTTTAATGTTAGTGAATTGGTGGTTGAAATAGATTCACTTTCAAATCAATATTCTAAGGATATTTCTGGGTTTTCAACTAATATGGAATTTAGAAGCGGCGTTGGTAGATTTCAAAAATATGAAAATCCAACTATAGATATTATTCCAAACGCAACCCAAGTTTTGGATTATTTTGATGTTGTTGAAAAACCGGATTTAATATCACTTGCCTTAAATAATGTGAAAGGTTCGCTACAATCTGTTGAAGCAAAAAAGTCTGAATTCAAAGAAAAAACAAAAAGTTTAAATAAAACTGAAATCGCTTTCCACGAAAAGTTTGCGTTGGCATTTGCTTGTATAATTTTATTCTTTGTTGGCGCGCCGCTCGGTGCAATCATAAGAAAAGGTGGAATGGGATTGCCAATGGTTATTTCAATTCTGCTGTTTTTAACCTATCACTTTATCGGCATTTTCGCAAAGAATAGCGCGGAAGATGGTACAATGCATCCATTTATTGCCACGTGGTTAAGTACTTTCATAATGTTGCCTTTGGGAGTTTGGCTTACCTATCGCGCCACGACAGACCAAGGAATTGTAGATATAGATAGCTTCTTTCAACGCATTGCACGTTTATTTAGAAAGAAGGATTCAAAAGAATAGATTTTTTTCATATTCAAATCTCATTTTATTCTTTTAAAGCATTTCAACACAATCTTATTTATTATAAAACATGTTAAAAACAGCATTAATAACAGGCGCAAGTAGCGGAATTGGAAAAGAGTTTGCTAAAATACACGCGGAAAGAGGCGGGAATTTGATAGTAGTAGCGAGAAGTCTTCAAGCTTTACATGATTTAAAAATAGAACTGGAAGCCAAACACAAAATAAGTGTTTACGTTATTGAAAAAGATTTAACTGCCCCAAACGCGACAAAAGAAATTTATGAAGAATTGAAACAGGCTGGTTTACAAGTTGATTACCTCATAAATAATGCAGGTTTTGGCGGAATGGGAAAATTCAACGAACGGAAATTGGCTGATGATGTTTCAATGATCAATTTGAATATTCTTGCATTAACAACATTAACCCATTATTTTTTGCAGGATTTTGTTGGTCGTAATTCGGGTAGAATTTTAAATGTTTCTTCAACAGCAAGCTTAATGCCCGGACCTTTACAAGCCGTTTATTATGCTACAAAAGCATATGTAACCTCTTTTAGCAATGCAATCGCAGAGGAGTTACGAGAAACGAATATAACCGTAACCAATCTAATGCCGGGCGCAACTGAAACTAAATTCGGAAAAGTTTCCGGAATGGATAAAACCTCATTATTTGAAAATACAGCAAGTGCCCGCAGTGTTGCCGAAGTTGGCTACAAAGCAATGCTAGAAGGAAAACTAGATATAATTTCCGGCCTTAGTTTTGGTCAAAAGGCAATGATGAAAATGTTGCCTATAATTCCGAAGAACATTTTATTAAAACAAGTTAAGAAATTGCAGGATGTTTAATATTCGGCATTTCGGCTAAGCTCACAAATTAAGATATTTCTGCTGAAATGATATTTTGATACTATCTAAATGAGACAATAAAATAATATTTGCTCATTTTTGACTTCGATAAACTCTAGTTGAACTTCGCCAAAGGCCAATTTTAAATTACCTTTGCTACTTTAAAAATCGGTATTATGACAATTACAGAAAACGGTATCCACATTCAATTAAATACTATTGAAGAGGCTATTGAAGATATAAAAAACGGCAAAGTTATTATAGTTGTTGATGACCAAGAACGTGAAAATGAAGGCGATTTTCTTGCAGCTGCGGAAAAAGTGACGCCGGAGATTATAAACTTTATGGCAAAACATGGCCGCGGATTAATCTGTGCGCCCATAACGGAATCTCATTGTAAGGAATTGCAATTAGATATGATGGTAGGCAATAATACAGACCCAATGGAAACTGCCTTTACCATTTCGGTAGATTTAAAGGGCAATGGAGTTACAACAGGAATATCGGCAGCTGACAGAGCGAAAACGGTTTTAGCTTTAATAAATGAAAATACAAAACCGCACGATTTTAGTAAACCCGGCCATATTTTTCCGTTGAAAGCAAAAGATGGTGGCGTTTTAAGAAGAACAGGCCACACGGAAGCTGCTATAGATTTTGCAAGATTGGCTGGGTTAAAACCTGCCGGAGTAATCGTGGAAATTATGAACGAGGATGGCACAATGGCGCGCTTGCCTCACTTGGTTGAAGTTGCTAAAAAATTCGATTTAAAACTCGTTTCAATTGAAGATTTGGTTGCTTACAGAATGGAGCATGATTCCTTAATTCAAAAGAAAGAAGATTTTAATATTAATACAAAATTCGGTTCTTTTAGATTACGCGCCTACCAACAAACCACGAACGAACAAGTACATGTTGCATTAACAAAGGGAAATTGGAAGGAAAATGAACCCGTTTTGGTGAGAGTTAATTCAACATTGGTTAATAATGATATTCTAGGGACGTTAACAAACAATGCCGACAAAAAACTGGACGATATGTTTAGTGTCATAAATGCTGAAGAAAAAGGTGCAATTGTTTTTATAAATCCGCAAAACCAATCACTTAACTTGCTTTCGCGATTGAAAGTGTTGAAGGAAAATCAAGAAGACACAACGCTGTCAAAGGCACCTGCCGTTTCAATGGATAGCAAAGATTTTGGTATCGGCGCGCAAATTCTGCACGATTTAGGCATTCATAAAATAAGATTGGTTAGTAATAGTAGCCAAACAAAGCGTGTTGGAATGATTGGTTATGGTCTTGAAATTACAGACTATGTTGCGTATTAATTTAAGAGAATAGACCTAACTTCGTCAGCATTTTCATTTTCAAACAAAAGCTTCAACATTTCAAAAACTTTCTCTGCATCCTTTTTCCCATACCGTTTATATACTTTATATGAATCTGGATACTTGGGAAGTAAAAGTTTCTTCATTCTCTGCAAATTTATAGAATGGATTTTACCTGTTTTAATATCTAATATAAAACAAGTTCGTTCTTTTGCAATTGGCATTCCAGATTTTGAAGCGGCTATTAAATATTCATTTGCAAATCCATTACCTTCAAATAATAATTCATTGAAAACCAAAAAACGATCTACTTTAAAAGCTTTTACAAAATAGCCATCGTCTGAATACAAATTAGAATTTACATAGAAAATAATACCATCATAATATGCTGCATAATCTAAATTACCTGTACTATCATTGGTTAAATTAATATTTCCCGTTCTCTCATCTTCTTTGCTAATAATAATGTTGTTATCTATTTTGGGCCTGTTATTTTGAAGTTCAAAAAAGGTATCATACATGCTATTTTTAGTAGGTTCAGTTAAAGTTTGAGTATCGATTGGATTTTCTGAAAGATTCAATTCACCGCGAGCCAAAAATTCTGGATTATCCATAGAAAATTGAAGCAAACAATCCATAAGCACATCTTTTATCCGTTTTATATGGCTTTTTGTTGCATCTAGTGTATTCTTTTTAGAAACC
This sequence comes from Aequorivita sp., assembly GCA_965219125.1. Classification (GTDB taxonomy): domain Bacteria; phylum Bacteroidota; class Bacteroidia; order Flavobacteriales; family Flavobacteriaceae; genus JBBSOK01. Next base: position 62,819 of record CBDCMO010000002.1, on the reverse strand, counting down.
GCTTCATATTGTCCCAAAATCTCGTAGGTATCCATTGAAACTTGCTGCAAAACATCCAACTTTAATATTGCTTTACCTATTTCATTAAAAGCTTTTGTATCTTCCGAAACTATAAGTTCGTTAATGCGAATTGTGATTGGTTTGGCATCAGCGTGTTTTGGGAATGTATGATTATAAAAATTTTTTAATTCAACTTCCAATTTATTTTCAAAAGCAAGTGGTTGGAGAGAATTGTAAATTCCAATTTGGATTATGCCCAAATAACTTTTTAAAAATCTATTATCAATAATTTGGGCAACATAAAAATTTGCTTGTTGCACTGAATCTGTATTCTCTCTTTTAAGTGAAATTTCTTTTGCCTTAACATTTTGCGCTTCCAGTTTAATGAAAAGTAAAATGAAAAATAGTAATAAAAATAATCTCTTGCTTATCATCATACAATTACCTTGCTATTATTCTTTTGAATTATTTGATGAAGTATTTTTGCCATTTTTGCTGAACGTTCTTTAATTTGAATTTCAGTCCAACCTATTTTCACCAATGAAGAAATAGTCCGGCCCATCCAAAAATCGCTTTTTGAAAAATCTACTTCATCAAAATTTTGAAGTTGTTTTTTTACTTCCGAAGAAAGATTACCGGCACTTATTTTATTTTTCAAATGTTCCCAACCATTTATGTAATGCCAATTGTTTTTGTACCAATAAAAACAGGCATCTACTCCATTTTCTGATAATGCTTTATGAGCCATTTCGGTTAATTCCTGTGTTGGCAAAAAGAAATTTAAGAACGAATAATTTTGGACGCCACCTTGGGGAACATGCCTAAAAGTAATTCCTTCAATATCTTTTATTGCGTTATACATTACTGTATAATTTTCCTTTTGCATTTCAAGAATATCATCAATCTTCTTTAATTGAGCAACACCAACAGCTGCGTTTAATTCAGAAATTCGATAATTATACCCCAAAATTGGATGTGTTTCTGCACCTCTATCTTTCCCAATATGATCGTGACCGTGATCTTGATATTGGTCTGAGCGGATAGCATATTTGTTATTGTTTGTAATAATACCGCCACCTTCGCCGCAAGTTATGGTCTTTACATAATCAAATGAAAAACAGCCCAAATCTCCATAAGCTCCCAAGGGAATTCCGTCATAACTACCACCAATTGCTTGGCAGGCATCTTCTAATAAAATTAAATTATGAGTATTGCAAATTGTTTTTAAAGCACTCAAATTTGCCATTGAGCCACACATATGTACGGGCATTACGCAACGAGTTTTTGCTGTAATTGCAGCCTCAACCGCTTTAGGATCTAAAGCCAGCGTATCATCAATATCAACCAAAATTGGAATAGCGCCAATTGCCAAAATAGATTCAAAACTTGCTACGAAAGTAAAAGTTGGCATTATAACTTCATCGCCCGCTCCTATTTCTGCTGCCGCAAGTGCAACTGTTAGTGCAGCTGTTCCGCTTGAAACTAATTGACAATTTTTTGTTTGCATTCTTGCTGCAAATGCTTTTTCAAATTCCTTCGCTTTCCAAATATTATTGCGCATTCCATCAAAACCATAACGCATTAGTACGCCTGTTTCTAATACTTCATTTACTTGGGCACGCTCCTCAGCGCCAAAAATTTCAAATCCGGGCATTTTAAAAATGTTTAAATGTTTAGCGTTTAAACTTTAGTTGAAAAATATTTAAAACTAAATTGCTTTAAACTATTGTATATTTAATATTGATTTTGAATATCAAAACTACTCAAATAAGATGTAATATAGGCAGTTTGGTTGCGTATTGAAAGACTTTAATTGATATCATAAATCAGTTCTTCGGTTCCTCTTCTTACTTTTTTAAGATTGGCAAACATATCGTCTTCTGCCCTATAACCAATCGGCAAAACCAAAATTGATTCAAGATTTTTTTCTTTCAGATTTAAGAGTTCATCATATTTTTCAGATTCAAATCCTTCTATCGGGCAACTGTCAATTTCTTCAACCGCGCAAGCAGTAAGTAACGCGCCAAATATCAAGTATAATTGATTAATCATCCAAGCTTTAATTTCCGAAGCGCTCTTGTTTTCAAAATTGCCTATTAAAAATTCTTCGAATGGTTCTAAAATTGCTCGGTCGGTTTCTTGTAAATTTTCGACTCTTTTAAAATGGTCTTTTATAAAATTTGCTGTTATAAACGTATCAATACACAATACCAAAACGTGGCTTGCATCTCTAACTTGAAGCTGATTAAAAGATAACGGAACTAATTTTTCCTTGAGTTTATCATTAGTTATTACCAACATTTTAAGTGGTTGCAAACCATAAGATGTGGCAGTAAGATTGAATGTTTCTTTTAATACAGAGAGTTTTTCTGCTGAAAGTTTTTTCTTTGGGTCGAATTTTTTTGTGGCATAACGCCATTTCAAACTTTCGAGAATCTGAGAATTCATATAATAATTTTGATTATTCAAAAATAGCGAAACTGATTTGAATGGTCTAAACCTTCGAACATCATGCAAATTTTGTAATTATTAATGTATGAGAAAAAACATTGAATTTTCAATTTGTTGATTTTATGCGTTTTGTGTTAATCTAAAATGATTTATGTTAATTTTTTTAACTTTTAATCACTAATTTAGATTCACCAATTTTTGTAGCTATGAAAAAAGTATTCAAAAAAGAGAATAATGATTATTACTATCTATGTATACTTCTTATTTTTCTAAGCACCGTTACGGCCGTAGTAGGTTTTTTAGGAATAGGCTTTGGCCCCATAACAAGTTTTCAAATTGCCTTCTACATTATTTTCAGTCTTTTTCTGCTATCGGCAGTTTTAGGAAGATTTAATAATTCTAAGCGCCGCGCAAAAATGTTTTAATTCAGGACTTACTGCGTTACATTTTTGTCCTTAAATTTATAATTTTGGAAAACCATTATAAATTAAGTTTCCCTTAAAATTTAGAACCGCTCATTATTAACCATATTCTCCCTACTTTTATCATATACGTTAGTTTACATAGCATAAGCACTATAAATTTATAGTCAATGTAAATATATTCGCACAGTCTTAAAGATAAAAATGAAAAAAATAGAAGTCAGTTCACTACCTATAAAAGAAGTGATTAAAGATTTAGCCAGAGCATTTAATACAGAGGTTATTGAAAAATTTGGAGAATATAAATTACATCTACCCGAACATGTGGGCGCGGGATACATTACAGGTATAAATTTTGACAGTGGTTTAGGTTTAATAATATATCATTGCAACTTTAATGAGGATACACAAATTAGCTATATAGTTGACGAAATACATCCACTAAAATTTCTATATATACTAAATGGCCACGTTACCCATAGTTTTCAAGGGGAAACTACCTTACACAATCTTGAACAATATCAAAATGCTATAGTTTCCAGTTCTTTTAATAATGGACACATTCTTAATTTTAAAAGTAACGTTGAAACAACACTTAATAGTGTTGAAATGGTTGTAGAACGTTTTACACAAAGGCTATTAGTAAATTTTAATGATGTAGACGATGGTTTAAAGGAACTATTTAATGATGTCCGCAATGATCAAAGTTTTTATCACAATGGATTTTTTAGTTTGAAAACTGCCGATTTATTTAAGGAATTGGTGGAATTTGAACGTACCGACATGGTTAGAGTCATATTTTTGGAAGGTATGACGTATCAAGTTTTGAGTCAGGAAATTATTGAATATCTGGATGATAAATTTAGCGATAGCGACAACTTATTGCGAAAAACAGAAATCAATCAAATAAAAAATGCCGCTGATTATATTGGAGTTAATATTTCAGATTCCCTCACGGTTGAAGAAATAGCTCAAGAAGTAGGGTTAAACATTAACAAGCTGCAACAAGGCTTTAAAATAATGTACGGCAATACTGTAAATACGTACGTTCAAAAAAAGAGATTTGAATTAGCCAAGGATTTAATGCTTAACACAGATTACAATATCTCTGAAATTATTAACAGAATAGGGCTAAACAGTAAAAGTTATTTTTCCAAGATTTTTAAAGCTGAATATAATATCACACCATCAGACTTTCGGAAAAAGAACAGAAAATAAGTATTTCATAGCCTAAAATAAAAAGACCTTCTCGTTTTATAAAAAGGTCTCTTAAATTTAGAATGTGGCTAATATAAATAATTATTTTTTCCTCGCTTTTTATTTCTTTTATCTACACCATTCATATTATAGAAAGGCCTGATCCATTTTCAGGAGTTTCTTTTTATGGCGCTTTTTCGGTTTTTTACCATTTTTTAGAAAATCCTCTTTTCATAATAATTAAGTTTTATTATTAGATAAATAAACCCTTTTCGTTAGCGACATTGAAAAGGGTTTGACCAAAAAAGTAAATGAACTTTATAACATCACTATTTTTTGGTATTGCTTTTAGGCTTTTCCATTTTGGAATCGTTCTTTTTTGGATTTTGTTTTTTTGCGTCATTTTTTTTTGGATCCATTTTCTTGTTTTTGTCTTGTGTGCTCATAGTTTTTTATTTAAGATTATTATTAATTATTTCAATACTAAAATTAATCGATGAATACAAAATAGATTATTCTTAAAAATCATTTTCTTAACTCAAAAGCCAAAATAGCAAAACCCAATAAATTTTTGAAAAATTTATTGGGTTTGAAAATCTTACGTCAATATTCTTTTAATAATTATTCGCTATTCCTCTTCTTTTTGCGAATTTTTTTGACCTTGTGGTCTTTGGGAATCTTGCTGTTGCTGCTGCGGATTTTTCTGTTGCTGAGGATTCTTTTGATTCTGATTTTGATCTTGTGTGTTCATAACAGTTTTAATTTTAATTAATATTAATTTTTTCTATTATAAATTTAGATAGTAAGCTAAAGTAATTATTCCTTCTGTAACATATATTTAACTGCAAATTTAGCTTATGTATTATCTTTATTTTGATATGTATTAGTATATCTATTCTATTCTTAAAAAATTGGAGATTAATATTTTATTGATGTTAAAACCTTCCGAATTGGCAAAATGTAAACATTCTAGATGTTTAATTGATTTTATCTTTACTAAACAAAAAACGTTTAATTTAATAAAATTTATATGGAAACTACAAAAGAACAAGCAGATCAAAACATTCATGATGAAATAGTTGATAACTTACAAGGCTTACTCGAAAAAAATTATGATGCAGAAAAAGGCTTTAAGAAAGCTATGGAAGATGCGAAAAGCCCTAATCTAAAAGGTTTTTTAAAAAAACAAGCTGCCCAACGCGGTCGTTTTGCAAATGAACTTACGCAAGAACTTAGAAATCTTAATGCGCAACCTAAAGAAAGTGGTAGTGCAACCGGAACATTGCATAGAGCGTGGATAGATATAAAAAGTGCCGTAACAGGACATACAGATGAATCTATATTAGAAGAATGTATAAGAGGTGAAAAAGCCAGCTGGGACGAATATTCAGAAACTTTAAAAAACACAAATTTTCCTCAAAATATATCGAGTGTAGTAACAAAACAAGCTACAGAGGTTAAGACCACATTATCTCAAGTAAAGTCACTTGAAGATATTGCCGATAATTTGAGATAAATTTTATCCCCAAAATAAGGCAAATGTGCCCCGATGCTTTCCCCAACATCGGGGTTTTGCTATATTTTTTTAAGTTCGAATTTAAGAAATTAAACAATCTCGATGCCTACTTCCTTAATTGCGGCAATACCTCCATTAATATTTACAACATTATGAAAACCGCGGCTTTTTAAAATAGATGCTGCAATAATGGATCTGTAACCGCTTGCACAATGAATGTAAAACGGTTTATCTTTTGGAAATGCGGTAATATTTTCATTTAACGAATCTAATGGTGCAGATTTTGCGATTGGCAAATGTGCTCCGGCAAATTCACTATCATTACGCATATCAAAAATAGGATCTTTCATTTTTATTTTTTCCTTCAAATCCTCAGCGGATATAGATTCAACAGTGTCTACTTCTTTTCCAGCCAACCTCCAAGCTTCAATCCCGCCTTTTAAATAACCCATTGTTCTATCAAAACCAACACGGGATAATCTTGTAATTGTTTCCTCTTCCCTATCTTTTGGGGTAATTAACAATATTGGCTGTTCAACATCGGCAATAAGCGCTCCAACCCACGGTGCGAATCCGCCATCAATTCCAATAAAAATGGAATTTGGAATATGCCCCAAGCCAAAATCTTTTTGATTTCTAACATCCAACATTATGGCCCCTGTCGTATTTGCCAGCATTTCAAACTGTTCTGGTGATAATGGTTCTGTACCTCGAGAAATTACATCATCTAAATTTTCATAACCTTCTCTATTCATTTTCACATTTAATGGAAAATAAACAGGCGGCGGCATTAAGCCATCTGTAACTTCTTGAACAAACTCGTCCTTCGTCATGTCTTCACGCAACGCATAATTCACCTTTTTTTGGTTTCCCAAGGTATCAACTGTTTCTTTCATCATATGTTTTCCACAGGCAGAACCAGCGCCGTGTGCAGGATAAACTATAATATCATCTGCCAATGGCATTATTTTGTTCCGCAAGCTTTCATAAAGTATTCCAGCTAGCTGTTCTTGAGTGATTTCATTAGATTTTTGAGCTAAATCTGGTCGCCCTACATCACCTAAAAACAATGTATCACCTGTAAAAATTGCCACATCTTTTTCATTTTTATCCCTTAAAAGATAAGTCGTACTTTCCATAGTATGTCCCGGAGTATGCAGCGCAGTTATTGTAATACTACCTATTGTAAACACCTGTCCATCGGTTGCAATAAGCGCATCAAATTTGGGGTTTGCATTTGGGCCATATACAATTCGACCGCCGCTTTGTTGTGCTAATGTAACATGACCACTTACAAAATCCGCATGAAAATGTGTTTCGAAAATGTATTTAATTTTAGCGTTATCGCGTTTGGCTCTTTCTAAATAAGGCTTTGTTTCCCGCAATGGATCAATGATTGCAGCTTCGCCGTTACTTTCTATATAATAGGCGCCTTGAGAGAGACAACCGGTATAAATTTGCTCAATATTCATCTATCAAAATTTTAGCAAATATACAAATTGTTCACGGCTATTATGTTTAATATAAAATAGTCCTCGCTTACTAGAATGTTGATGCCATTTCTCTTTTCTTTGAATTTCAACAAACCTCAGTATTTGGAAAAATTTAGCATTTTCGTTTTGAAGTTATTTTATCTTTGCTACACTAAAAATGATAAACCATGAAAAAACTAGCTATCGTATTTGTAACAATTCTATTTGTTGCTTGTTCAACTGAAGGTAAACAGATTGAAACCGTAAAAGATCTTGCGAAAAAAGACATTACCGAAAAATTGCAACTTCCCGAAGGAACAGCATTTGCGGATAAAGATATTGAAGTATCCGAATCTAAAGGAGGTGTCGAAAATTTGGGCGCTCTTTATATAGTGAAGATTACCATAAAATCTCAGAACGCCGATGGAAGTGAAAATATCGAAACACACATCCTAACGTATAAGAAACTTAAAGAAGGCGGTTTAGCACCAGAAGATTATGAACTTCAATCATTCGAATAATAAAAAACAACTATGAAATTATTCTTTTTTACAATATTTATTGCACTTGCGGTTTCATGTAATTCTACAAAAACTACACCTACTGAAAGTATTTCAAATACGAAATCTACTTCCTCAAAAAATCTAACTAATGTAGATTATGCAAATACAATAACCGCGGCGGATATTAAAAAGCATCTTTACATTTATGCGGGCGACGAAATGGAAGGCAGAATGACAGGTTCAAAAGGACAACGAAAAGCTGCTGAATATCTTCGTGATTTTTACATAAACCATAAAATTGCCGAAGCTCCGGGAACCGATAATTACTATCAAAATATTCCCGCTAGTTTTTTCAATAGGAAAGATATACCTGGCTCTGAAAACGTTGTTGCCTTTATAAAAGGTAGCGAAAAGCCTGAAGAAATTGTAGTGCTTTCTGCACATTTAGATCATATCGGAATTAGTAAAAATGGCGAAATAAACAACGGTGCGGACGATGATGGTAGTGGTACAATAGCTGTATTAGAAATGGCGCAAGCCTTTAAACAAGCCGTAAAAGATGGTCACGGACCAAAACGTTCTATCCTATTTTTACATGTAACGGGCGAAGAAGTTGGCCTTTATGGCTCACAGTATTATGCTGAAAATCCGCTTTTACCATTGGCAAATACAGTTGTAGATTTAAATACCGATATGATTGGTAGAATAGACCCGCAAAAAGCTGACAACCCAGATTATTTATATTTAATTGGCAGCGAAATGTTGAGCAAAGAGTTAAAACAAGTTTCTGAAGAAGTTAACAAAAAGTACATAAACATGGCTTTGGATTATACCTACGACGATCCAAACGACCCAAACCGTTTTTACTACCGCAGCGACCATTATAACTTTGCAAAAAATGGTGTACCGATTATATTTTACTTTAACGGCGTACACGAAGATTATCACAGACCAAGCGACACACCAGATAAAATTGAATACGACTTGATGGCAAGAAGAACCAAATTAATTTTTCTTACCGCTTGGGAAATAGCCAACCGCGAAGGAAGGATAATGGTTGATGTTAAATAAACAATTTATAATTTAAGGTTTGAAATTCAAAATTGGTATTTTCAATTTGTTGAAAAATGGTAAGATTAAGAAAAAAGCGAGAAAATATTTCCCGCTTTTTTTATGGGAGTTTTTCGAATAATTCAATCTATTCTAAATCCACAAAAAAAGCCTTTCATTTTACGGAAAGGCTTTATTTTTGGGTGGAAGACGGGACTCGAACCCGCGACACTCGGTACCACAAACCGATACTCTAACCAACTGAGCTACAACCACCATGTAATTTCGCTTTGAAAGCGGATGCAAATATAAGGCAATTTAACCTTTTGCGCAATATGAAATTATAAGATTTTTAGATTAAATCGGAGATTGAATTTACAGCTACCAAACGCTCTACCGTAAAACCTTCGGCGTGCTCTACGCCTATCAATCTGCCCAAATCTGCCGCGCGATACATAAAACTTTCTTTGAAATTGGCTGTACTAATTGGCGTAATTGGTTCATTGCTAGCTGCATCATAAAACTGGCTTTTATAGGCAAAAACGGCTTCTAATTTCTTATTCATAAAACCTGTTACATCTACCACAAAATCTGGCGTGCTTGTTTTCCATTGTATATAATGATACACTTGTTTTGGCCTCCAAGCGTGTTGTTTATTGCTCTCGTAAATAGTTTCAATTTTTCTCAAACCACTTAAAAAACAAGCTTCGCTAACCAATTTACTACCTTTTGGATGATCTATATGCCTATCGTCTGCTGCGTTACAGATTACCATATCGGGTTGGTATTTCCTTAAAATCTTAATAACCTCTAATCTGGCAGAGGTATTATTCACAAAAAAAGCATCGGCAAATTCGAGGTTTTTCCGAAAAACAACACCCAATATTTTTGCAGCATCAGCCGCTTCTTTATCTCTAATTTCTGCACTGCCCCGCGTTCCCAATTCGCCTCGTGTAAGGTCTAAGATTCCTACTTTTTTTCCAGCGGCAATTTCTTTGGCAAGTGTTGCACCGCAACTCATTTCAACATCGTCTGGATGTGCGCCAATTGCAAGTATGTTTAATTTCATTATTTTGTTTTTGTTGATTAGTTTCTGCAGTTATGTGTTATGGAAAATAATAATTTTTAAATTAAAAATTACGTTCAAACTGCAAACTGCTATTGAATACTTCAACTTTATATTACTGTGTATTCATTACTAAATTACTAGCCAAAATCGCTTGTTCAAAATCGGCTATCAAATCTTCCGTTTCTTCAATTCCTACTGAAAAACGTAACAATCCGTCGCTTATGTTTTGGTTTTTTCTTTCTTCAGCCGTTAATAATGAGTGGGATGTTTTTGTTGGGGATAAAATAGTACTTTCAACACCTGCAAGGCTCATTGACTGTTTTACCAATTGCAGAGATTTCATAAATTTATTAGAATCTATGTTTTGTTTCAATTCAAAAGAAAGCATTCCGCTGAAACCTTTCATTTGTTTTTTGGCAAGTTCATAATCTGGATGCGATTTTAAACCCGGATAATAAACTTTGGCAACTGAATTATTTTTTTCCAACCATTTCGCCATTTTCTTGGCATTTTTATTCTGCGCTCCAACTCGCAAAGCCATTGTTTTCATACTTCTTTCCAACAACCAAACGGTATAATCACTTAAACTTCCACCAAGATTTTTACCCAATTCCCAAATACGTTTTATATGTTCAGTTGATGCCGCTACCGCACCCGCACAAATATCACTATGGCCGCCCATATATTTTGTAGCGCTGTGAATACTTATGTCTATTCCAAAATCTACTGGAGTTTGGTTTATTGGCGAAGCAAACGTATTATCAAGCATTGTAACAATGCCTTTTGGCATTGCGATGTTGGCAATCATCTGCAAATCTGTAATAAGCATCAACGGATTGCTGGGTGTTTCAACATAAATAACTTTTGTATTTTTTTTAATTTTCGCTTTAAAATCTGCTTCTTTAAAACCTTCGGCGAAACTAAATTCAATGCCATATTTTGGAAATTCTTCAACTATAAAATTATAGGTTCCGCCATATAAAGTTTGCTGCAAAACCACGTGGTCGCCTTTTTGTAAAAACGCCAACATTGTAGTACTTACGGCAGCCATACCACTTCCAAAAATCATTGCAGACTCCATTTTTTCGAGCGATGCAACTTTTTTACAAAGCGCTTCTTGGTTTGGTGTGTTAAAATAACGCGGATATCTTTTAACCTCAACATCTTCATATTGATAGCTGCTGGACATAAAAAGAGGCGAAATTGCGCCTTTAAATTGTTTATCTTCAACCTCGCCAACGTGCGTACAGATTGTATTAATTCCAAAGTTTTTTGGTTTCATATTTTTATTTTTCTTCGGAATAAAGGTACACATGAAACCTCACAACACAAAATGACTTAAATTTAAACCACCAATTAAAGTAGTTGTCATTCATAATTTAATATAATTTTCTTTAAATCATTTATTATTTGAATTAGTTAACATTTTGAAAACACGAACATTTATCTTTAAATTTTACTTTTACCTATATTTATGCTATGAAAAAACTCTTAGTTAACATAAAACAATTGGTACAAGTGCGTGAAAATGCGCCTTTAAAAGTTGCCGGAAAAGAAATGGCGAACTTACCGATTCTCGAAAATGCTTGGCTTTATATAGAACATGATAAAATTATAGATTTTGGGACGATGGACCAACCGCACGATTACGGTGGTTTTAAAACCTTTGATTGTACGGGCAAAATTGTAATGCCGGCTTGGTGCGACAGCCACAGCCATATTGTATATGCCGGCAATCGTGAACAGGAATTTATTGATAGAATAAACGGTTTAACATATGAAGAAATAGCCAATCGCGGCGGCGGAATCTTAAACAGCGCAAAAAAATTACAAGAAACATCAGAAAAATCGCTTTACAAACAAAGCGAGCAACGTTTAAAAGAAGTAATGCGTTTGGGTACGGGCGCTATCGAAATAAAAAGTGGTTACGGATTAACTGTTGAAGCCGAACTGAAAATGCTTCGAGTAGCTAAAAAATTGGCGGAAAATTATCCAATAACCATTAAAACAACTTTTTTGGGCGCACACGCGATTCCTACCGAATTTAAAGAAAACAAAAACGGTTATTTAGATTTGATCTGTAATGAAATGCTACCTCAAATAGCCAAAGAAAAATTGGCAAATTATATAGATGTTTTCTGCGAAGAAGGTTATTTTTCGGTTGAAGATACAGGACGAATTTTGACTGCTGGTAAAAAATACAAGCTCATCCCAAAAATACACGTAAACCAATTTAACGCAATTGGCGGCGTTGCAATGGGCGTAAAACACAACGCTTTAAGTGTAGACCATCTTGAGGTTTTAACGGATGCCGATATTGCAGCTTTAAAAGGCAGCGAAACTATGCTAGTTGCCTTACCGTCTTGCTCCTATTTTTTGAGTATTCCATATACACCAGGCAGAAAAATAATTGAAGCTGGCTTACCTTTAGCACTTGCAACCGACTATAATCCAGGTTCTACACCAAGCGGCAATATGAATTTTGTAGTAAGCACAGCTTGTATAAAAATGAGATTAACGCCCGAAGAAGCTATAAATGCCGCAACTATAAACGGAGCGTACGCAATGGGCGTTAGTAAAACACACGGCAGTATTACAAAAGGCAAAAAGGCCAATTTGATAATTACCAAAAAAATCCCGTCTTATGGCTATTTGCCGTATGCCTTTGGTAATAATTTAATAGACACGGTTTTCATTAATGGAAAAGAAGTGTAATGAGTTCAATAAAAATTTATGCTGAAAAAGATATTTCGCACTTCATAAAAAAAAGGGCGGGCGAGGCCAAATTTGGGCAGAAAGTACATTTTGTAGAAAGGCTTGAAGATTTAAAAAACCATTCCTCAAAATATGTTTTAGTAGGAATTCCCGAAGATATTGGCGTTCGCGCAAATTATGGAAATGAAGGAACTTCAAAAGCTTGGGAAGCTGCTTTGGGCAGTTTGTTGAATATTCAACATAACCATTTTACAAATGCTGAAAATGTAATCGTTTTGGGAGAAATAGATTGCGAAACCCAAATGCAACAAGCTGAAAAAATTTTAAAAACAGAAAATCATTCGGTTGAAAAATTGGGTGAACTTGTTACCCAAATAGACCACAAAGTTGCTGAAGTTATTGAAGCAATTGTTAAAGCTGGAAAATTTCCAATCATCATTGGTGGTGGGCATAATAATAGTTTTGGCAATATAATGGGAACTTCAAAAGCCTTCAAAAAACCAATTAATTGCATCAACTTTGATGCGCATACCGATTTTAGAGCCTTGGAACACAGACATAGCGGCAATGGTTTTTCGTATGCTTTTCAAGAAGGTTTTTTAAATAAATATTTCATCTTCGGTTTACACAGAAATTATACTTCGGAAGCTGTTTTTGCTTCAATTGAAAAAAATACCGAAAAGGTAAAATTCAATTTATTTGAAGATATTTCGGTTATTCAAAAAATATCTTTTTCCGAAGCAATTAATCAAGCTGAAGATTTCTGCACAAATGATAATTTTGGTATTGAATTAGATTTAGACGCAGTTGAAATGATGGGAAGCAGCGCCATTTCACCAAGCGGATTTTCATTGAATGAAGCCCGAAAATTTGTTTCTCACTTCTCTAAACATGAAAATGCCAGCTATTTACATATTTGCGAAGGTTCGCCAACTGCTGGGATTTTTCCCAATCAAGTTGGTAAGGCAATTTCTTATTTGGTTAGTGACTGTTTCGCTATTTAATAAACTTGTGATATTATATTATAAAGGTAGCTTCAGAAAGCAGTATATTTATATTTCAAAATAAAACAAGTCAAATTTAAATTTCCACAAATTCAAATAAAGATAATTATGAAATACCTTTTAATTTTATTAATTGTAGTTATGGCCAGCTGCAAAAACAATTCAGAAGAAAAAAATATTGAAGCACAAGGCGTAATTACTACACCAATGGACGAGCCAACAAACGATGCTTCTAGCGAAGATCAAGGTTTTGTAATAAATCCAATTGAACACGCAAGCATGGTTTTAGATTGGAACGGTACCAATATTTATGTAGATTCGGTTGGTGGCGCAGAAAAATATGCAAGTTACACCAAAGCAGATTTAATTTTGATAACTGATATTCATGGCGACCATTTAGATATGCCAACTTTACAAGGTTTAGTTAACGATTCTGTACAAATTGTTGTACCAAAAGCTGTTTTTGATATGTTGCCAAAAGAAATTGCAAGTAAAGCTATAGTTTTAAATAATGGTGACAATAAAAATGTACAAAACGTTGCGATTGAAGCAATACCAATGTACAACCTACGCCCAGAAGCTTTAAAATTTCACACAAAAGGCAGAGGAAATGGCTACGTGCTTGAAAAAGATGGACAACGTGTTTATATTTCTGGCGATACCGAAGATATTCCCGAAATGCGAGCGCTTAAAAATATTGATATTGCCTTTGTTTGTATGAATTTACCATACACAATGACGGTTGACAAAGCCGCTGAAGCGGTATTAGCTTTTAAACCAAAAACGGTTTATCCTTACCATTATCGAGGAACAGAGGGAATGAGTGATGTTGCAAAATTTAAGCAATTGGTAAATGATAAGAATAATGATATTAAGGTTACACAGTTAGATTGGTATCCGAAACAGTAATATAACTGAACGTAAAAAAAAGTCCCAAATTTCATATAAATATGAATTTTGGGACTTTTACTTTTTTAAAATTGTTGTAATCTAGCTTTTAAAAAAATCTAATAAAATTTTGTTTACTTCTTTGGTATGTGTAAATACGCAACCGTGAGGCGCTCCTTTTATTATTTCCAGCTTGCTATTTTTTACAATTCTATGCCCTTGCTCGGCAGTTGGTTTTGGTGGAACAACGTTATCCTCATCGCCGTGAATAAATAGGGTTGGAACATCTATTTTCTTTAAATCTTCCCGCAAATCTGTTTTTCCAAATGCATCAACACAATCTATTGTTGCTTTTGGTGATGCGCCGGCTGCAATGTTCCAATTAAAGTGAATTTGCTTATCGCTTATTTTATCTTTATTGTCTTTATGGTTTACAAAATCTTCACCAAACCCATCTAAAAATCCAAGTCGGTCTTCTCTCAATTTCTTTTTAAAGCCATCCAAAACTTTTTCTTCAACACCATCGGGATTATCTTCTGTTTTCATCATAAACGGTGCAATTGAACTTAAAAATACAAGTTTTGCAATTTTAGATGTTCCGTAATCACCCACATATTTTCCAAGTTCGCCGCCGCCCATTGAAAAACCAACGAGAATAACTTTATCTAATTTTAGAAAGGTGATAAGATCATTTAGGTCTTTCGCCATCGTTTTATAATCATAGCCATTCCAAGGTTTGTCACTTTTTCCGAAACCACGGCGGTCATAACTTATGCATCTAAAACCGGCATTTACTATTTCTTCTATCTGATATTCCCACATTGAAGAACTTAACGGCCAACCGTGTACCAAAATTACAGGTTGTCCTTCACCGTAATCTTCATAATACAATTCAATTTCGGTATTCTTTTCTTTTGAAGTTGTTTTAAATTTTGTCATAGTTTTATTTTTTCTTGAAACTACTAAAAAAAAATATCACTCATAAAATTCAAAGAAAAATTTATATGATTTTTAACTATTGAAAATTTAAAATTAAAGTTCTGGACTTCCCTTTCCTTCTCGAATCAAGATGGGCTCGCTTCCCGTTAAATCTATAATTGTTGAAGGAACATTTCCACCATAACCGCCGTCCACAATCACGTCAACTAGTTTATGCCATTTTTCATAAATAAGTTCGGGATCTGTTGTGTATTCAATAACCTCATCGTCATCTTTTATGGAAGTTGAAATTATTGGATTACCCAATTCCCTAATAATTGCCTGCGCAATGCTGTTGTCGGGAACTCTAATTCCAACTTCTTTTTTCTTTTTAAAAACGCTCGGTAAATTATTACTGCCCGGCAAAATAAAAGTATAAGGTCCTGGCAAATTGCGTTTTAAAAGTTTAAATGTAGCACTGTCAATTTGTTTTACGTAATCACTAAGATTACTTAAGTCTTCGCAAATAAAAGAAAATTTTGCTTTTTCCAATTTTACGCCTCGCAATTGCGCAACCCTTTCCATTGCTCTCGTATCATTAATATCGCAACCCAAAGCGTAAACCGTATCACTTGGATAGATTACCAAACCGCCATCGCGAATAATTTTTACAATTTTTTTTATGTCTTTCGGGTTTGGATTATCCTCGTAGACTTTTATAAATTCAGCCATTGTTTAAATATGAATTATGAAAATATTACTGTTTCTTGACCTCACTTTTCAATTTTAAAACCTTGTCGCCATCTTCTTGTTCGATATATAACGCTTTATCTTCTTTTGATCCGTTTCTTGTAATTTTCGAGCCTTTAATTGTTTTTGAAACATCTTTAGTAAAAGTTTCAATCACTTTTCCAGTTGCAATACCACTGCCCCATTTCCAGCTAACTTTTGTTCCTTTTCGTATCATTTTTTTATTTTAAAAATACAAAAATTGTTTTAATTGAATTTAAATCTTCTTTCTGAAAAACTAAAATACTTCGATTTTTAAACTTAAAAAAAACTAAAACTATAAAACTCTCAATTTCGCAAACCGTAATAACAGTTTTTTAACTCCACCATTTTCAAAATCTATTTCGGCTTTTGTGTCTGCGCCTACTCCTTCAATTTTTATAATTGTTCCCTTACCAAAACGAACGTGTTCAACGTTTGTACCTTCAGCTAAATTGGCATCTTCGGCACTGAAGTTTTTATTTGTCGCACTTTCAACAGGTTTTAATCTTCTTAGTTTTCTAAGTTGGTCTTCAGTTGGTCCTTTTGGGCGGTTTCCGGAAACCGGTTTATTTTGGCGCAATTTACTTTTATCAATATCATCAAAAATATCACTGTCAATTAATGGTTTGTACCGATAATCGTCAATTGGCGTAAGGTATTCTACAAAACTTTCATCAATTTCTTGGATAAAGCGGCTTGGTTCTGCATCAATTAATTTTCCCCAACGGTAACGAGTTTGTGTGTAGGTTAAATAGGCTTGCTTTTCTGCCCTTGTTACGGCTACGTAAAATAAGCGGCGTTCTTCTTCAAGTTCATCTCGACTATTCATATTCATTCCGCTTGGGAATAAATCTTCTTCCATTCCAACTATATAAACGATTGGAAATTCTAGCCCTTTCGCTAAATGCACCGTCATTAAAGCTACACGATCGTCATCGCCTTTATCATTGTCCAAATCTGTTGCCAATGCAACATCTTCCATAAATTCAGATAATTGGCCGGTTGCATCGGCAAGTTCTTTTTGTTCTTCAACAAAGTCGCGCATACCGTTAAGCAATTCTTCAATATTTTCGATTCTTGAAATACCTTCAGCCGAACCATCTTTTTTCAATTCCTGCAACAAACCTGTCTTCTTCGAAACATGTTCTGCAATTTGAAAGGCATCATAATTTTGATTCAGCACTTGAAAACTTTGTATCATTACTACAAAATCCTTCAACTTATTTTTAGTGCCGCTGTTTATTTTTAAATCAATTTTATCGATGTTTTGCATTACCTCAAACATCGAGCGTTTGTAATGGTTTGCGGCAACAATCAACTTATCAATTGTTGTTCCACCAATTCCACGAGCAGGATAATTTATAACACGTTTTAGCGCTTCTTCATCTTTCGGATTTAATATCAACCGTAAATACGAAAGCACATCTTTTATTTCTTTCCGTTGATAAAAACTAAGTCCGCCGTAAATCCTATACGGTATATCCCTTTTCCGCAGCGCATCTTCCATCGCACGGCTTTGGGCATTTGTTCTGTATAAAATTGCAAAATCACCATTGTTTAATTGATTGTTCATCTTATTTTCAAAGATTGAACTGGCAACGTAGCGACCTTCGTCACCATCGGTCATTGTTCGGTTTACAAGAATTTTGTTGCCTTCATCATTTGCTGTCCAAACTACTTTTTCAAGTCTTGTTTTGTTTTTTTCGATGATGCTATTTGCAGCGTTTACAATGTTTTTTGTGCTTCGATAATTCTGTTCAAGCCTAAAAACTTTTACATCGTCATAATCCTTTTGAAAGTTTAGAATGTTGTTAATGTTCGCACCACGAAACGCATAAATACTTTGTGCATCGTCACCTACTACACATATATTTTGAAATTTATCGCTCAACGCCCTAACTATCAGGTATTGACTATGGTTTGTATCTTGGTACTCATCTACCAAAATATATCTAAAACGATTTTGATATTTGGACAAAACCTCTGGAAAACGGGTTAAAAGCTCGTTTGTTTTCAGGAGCAAATCATCAAAATCCATTGCGCCGGCTTTAAAACATCTTTCAACATATTCCTTATAAATGTCCCCCAAACGTGGCATTTTCGCCATTGCATCGGCTTCCATTAATTCGGGATTTTTAAAGTATGCTTTAACGGTTATCAAGCTATTTTTATAGGAAGAAATTCGGCTGTAAACCTGTTTGTATTTATAAATATCCTTGTCAAGATTATTGTCCTTAATAACAGCACGAATAACACTTTGCGAATCTTGCGTATCATAAATTGTGAAGTTTGAAGGATACCCTAATTTATCGGCTTCAAACCGAAGAATCTTAGCGAAAATACTGTGAAAAGTGCCCATCCAAAGATTTTTCGCTTCGCTTGAACCCACAATTTCCGAAATACGCTTTTTCATTTCGCGCGCCGCCTTGTTGGTAAAGGTGAGCGATAGAATATTGAAAGGGTCTACTCCCTGCGCCATTAGATAGGCAATACGATAGGTTAAAACGCGCGTT
The DNA here is from genome assembly GCA_965219125.1 of Aequorivita sp. Taxonomy (GTDB): domain Bacteria; phylum Bacteroidota; class Bacteroidia; order Flavobacteriales; family Flavobacteriaceae; genus JBBSOK01. The sequence goes on along the minus strand of CBDCMO010000002.1, from coordinate 44,330 downwards.
TTGCCCGAACCTGCGCCCGCAATTACAATCATCGCCCCATCTTTTTGCAGGACTGGCGCCTTTTGGGCGTCGTTAAGTTGTTCTAAATATTTCTCCAAATTTGCTTTTATCTTCAAGTTGTGAAAATAGTGAATCAGATTTTTTTCTCAAGGTAAATGCCATATAACTTTTAAAGAAAAATATTATTTCAAATTTATAAAACAAATATTATTTACATAGAAATAATAATATGCTAACATCTATATTAGATACAGATTTTATTTTTGAATATATATTTAAAATTATGGGAACCGTTTTGACGATTACATTATTTCAATCATTAATTACGGCAATTTTAATATACCTCAATAAGAAGTTCTCTCGAGAGGATTTTTTCTTATCCTTGCTTTTCATCATAATTTTTATACACATTTTATATAAAACCGTGTTATTTTTAAAATTTAATGAAGGTAATAATTTCGAACAATTGCATGGTAGCTTTACATTGATAACTGCACCTTTACTATATTTTCATACGCTTTCAATACTTAAAAAAAAGTTATCTCAAAAAAAAATATTAATTCATATTTTTCCTTTTTTTATCATTTTTATTCTAAATATTATAATTGTAAGCTTTTCATATTTTTCCATCGTTTCATCATCTTATATTTTTACTTATCATTTTACAATTAGCATATTGGCTATCTTATCTTTTGTAATTTATGCTATACTCTCTATTAAATTATGTAAAAAATATGATAAAGAAAATGATTGTACAATCTCATTAAAATTAAAGGTTGCATCAGTTTTTGCCAAAACTTTTATCATTTTTGCCATACTTACTTTATTGAATTTAGTTTCCTCGATTTTCAATTTAGATTTTTCTAGTAAAATACGCACATCTGCTTATTTAACGCTTTTGGTGATGCTTGTATATGTTTTGCATAATAGATTGGCCATGTTTTTTAATTTTAGGGAACTTCAAACAGCGAATATTCAAAAGGATGAAAAATATTGTAATTATCTTATTGAAGAAAAAGAAATGCAAATGATAAAAGATAATTTGCATACTTATTTTAATACTAATAAAGAATTTTTAGACCCACATTTTACCTTAGACCATTTATCTTCTAAATTGAAAATATCAAAATTGAAAATTACACAGACCCTTAATGTAGGATTGGAAACTAATTTTTATACATTATTAAATTCATATCGAATTGTTGAAGCAAAAAAACTTATCGAAAAAAGCCATAAAACGAGTTTAACAAATATTGGTTATGATTGTGGCTTTAAAAATAAATCTACTTTTTATAAATATTTTAAAGAAATAACTGGTTGCACACCTACAGGTTATAAAAATTCTTTCAACAAATAAAATTTTTAGGCTTAAAAGTTTTCCGATTCTAAATGCGAAGTTATTAAACTGATTTTTTTAATTTCTTGAATAGCTAATACTTTTCAATCTTCTTCCAAAATCAAATTTCAAATTATATTCTTCTTAAAGTATTCCTAATGTTTTAGTAACTATTTGGTAATACAATTAATACATTGAAAATGAGGCCTTTAATGTAAATATTCTTTTTTTCATTACGTCTAAATTTAAAAAGACCATTTTCTGTGGCAAAAAAAATATGTTTGGCCCAAAATTATAACAACTTAAAAATTTAATTATGGTGAAAAAGATTTGCTTGTTTGTCTTACTAATTGTTTTTGGAAATACTGTTTTTTCCCAAACCGAGGCAACATTAATAGGAAAAGTATCTGACGGTAATACATTTCTTCCAGGAGCAAATGTAATTATTGTAGGTAGACAGATTGGTGCAACAACAAGCATAGACGGCGATTTTCAAATCTCCAATCTTCCTGTCGAAGATATTAAGTTACAATTTAATTATTTGGGTTATGAATCAATAGAAAAAACGATAAACTTAAAAACTGGAATCAATAATATTGGGACAATAACCCTAAAAGAAGGTGAAGGTGTATTAAACGAAGTTTTATTAAAAGGTTTTACAGCACCTTCACAAATAAAAGCATTGAATTTAAAAAGTAATTCATTGGCTATTATGGATGTGTTATCAGCAGATGCCGTAGGCAAATTACCAGATAGAAATGCAGCAGAAGCTGTACAAAGAATGCCGAGTGTAAGTGTAAATAGATATCACGGCGAAGCTAATCAGGTAAGTGTAAGAGGTACTCCTTATGGTTGGACATCTACATTATACAACGGCACGAGGTTACCAAGTGCTTCAGTTTTTGGTGGTAGAAATGCAATTCTTGATGCAATACCAACCGAGATGATACAATATATACAACTTTCTAAGGCTATTACACCAGATATGGAAGGAGATGCCATTGGTGGTTCGGTAAATTTTGTGTCGAGAATGCCTCCTAGAAAAGCTTCCTTAAATGTTACTTTTGGTGGTGGTTATAATGAAAAAGCAAATGAGCCAACTTATAATGGCTCTATTATTTACGGAGATAGATTCTTCAAAGAAAAACTTGGAATTGTAATTGCCGCCTCTATTTGGGACAGAAGTTTTTCGACAGATGAGATTGTTACGGAGTATAATATTAATTCTTCAGAAGAATCTCAACGTTACGCAATAAATACCGTAAATGCGAAGAGATATAACGGTAGAAGAGCTACCAAAGCATTAAGCGGAACAATAGACTTTGAAATAAATGATAATAATAAAGTATTTGGAAAGTTTTTAATTGATAGGTTTAGAGACCTTAGGCCTGTTTATGAGTCTTTTTATGACTTTGCACGAAAGCGCTATGTTTTTAGTTATCGCTATTCAGATTATAAGACAAGCCTAAATAATTTTGAAATTGGAGGAGAACACCGCATTGGGTCTAAAGCAAAATTAGATTGGAGTTTAGCCAATAATGATATGTCTTTCTTATTGGACACACCACCTAACTTAGGAGCAGATTCCAAAGGTCTTCCCATCGCACAGTTCAGTCAATCGTTAACGGGCGATTTTGGAAATAGGGCATTAGATGGAAATATCTATAATCATTTTGACTCACCTGATGAAAATGGGATAGACCTTTTTAACATAAATCCTAATCTTACAAATCCTGATGAAGACCTTTTAAATCCATCAAAATTATTACTTTCTCAGTTAATCATTTATCAGTTAGACCAACGAGATAAAGATAAGGTAGGACAAGTAAATCTTAATGTTGACTTTTCTGAAAAATTTACTTTTAAAACGGGCGCGAAATTAAGATTTAAAGAATTTAGTGGAGAATTTACACCTGCGGTATTTTTACCAAATGCGGCAGTTGGCATTCCAGATTCTGCCCCATTGGCTACACTTAGCAGTTTAAATACAGAACCTTACCCTAATAGCAGTAGTTTCTTTAATGAAATTAATAATCCTTTTGATAATCTTATCGTTAATCCTATAACCAAGAATCAGCTATTCGATATATTTTCGCCACAATTTTTTAGTCAAAACGACATAAGCGACTTTTCACCAGGCTCAAATATTACCACAAAATATAATGGCACTGAAAATGTTTATAGTGCTTATATTATGGGAACTTACAATGTAACCAAAAAGTTAAAGCTAATTGGTGGCGTTAGAAATGAGCTTACAAAAGTTGAAACAAATAGTTTTCAATACGATGTTTCTACAGATACCGCGACACCAATTAACAAGAATACTAATTATAACGCCTTTTTACCAATGGTTCATTTAAAATATGTTTTGAATGATGACATTAATTTAAGACTAGCATTTACAAGAACATTTATTCGCCCAAATCTTGGCGATTTGAATCCAAGCGAAAATATTGATATAACGGGAGGCGTGCCTAGAATTACTAGAGGAAATACAAAACTGTTACCAACTTTCTCAAATAACTTTGACGTAATGGGCGAGTATTTTTTGAAGGACATTGGCTTAATTACGGCTGGAGTTTTCTATAAAGATCTTTCTGATTATATTTTTAGAGATATTTCAGTAGAAAATATTGAGAATGTAAGCTATATAGTTACACAACCTAAAAATGTAAAAGATGCCAGCTTATTAGGCTTTGAAGCTGGAATCACCAAAAGGTTTTTAGAATTGGATGGCTTTTTAAGCGGCTTTGGCGTAGATTTTAATGGCTCTATTATTAATTCTAAATTAAATGTTCCTAGATTTGATAGTGATGGAGCATTAGTAACTACTGACAAAACTACGCTTCCAAACCAATCCAAGTTATTGTTCAACTCTTCAATTTTCTATGAAAAATATGGAATGATGTTCAGAATAGCTGGAAATTATCGCGGAAAGGCACTTGAGACAATCAATCAAAATTTAGGACCTGAATATTATATAAATGTAAGAAGCAATTTCACGGTAGATTTTTCTGCAGATTATTCTATAAACGATAAAATTAAAATTTTTATGGAGGTTCGAAACTTAACAAACGAGCCATTTCAGCAGTATCTAGGAAATAATAAAAACAGATATACAAGTAGTGAATGGTCTTCAATTAATGGTCAATTGGGCTTAAAGTATCAGATTTTTTAATCTTTATTTATCAATCATTTCAAATCAAAAATTTCATACATTTTTAAATTATAACATTATGAAAAAATATTTTATTGTTTATCTATTAATTACACTGGTTGGTTGTAAAAACAATTCAAAAAATAGTTTAAAAGAAAATTTAACTAAAAACAATGAGAAAGAAGTTTTAATTAATAGCGACACTACTTTATTGGCAGATCGGCTAGTGCCATTACAAGGAGCTATAAACTTTAGGGAATTAGGTGGAATTAAAACCACGGACGGTAAAAAGGTTAAAAAAAATTTACTTTACCGCTCAGACAAACTTTCACTACTAACCGATACTGATTTGAAAAAAATTGAAAACCTGAAAATAAAAACTGTTATTGATTTTCGGACTGATGGTGAGACATTAAAAGAACCAGATAATTTACCTGAAAACTTACATATAAATTATTTAAATTTTCCGATTGGCGATAATAGTTGGGCAAATGGAGATTTCATGAAAAAAATTGCAAAAATAAATCCAAAAGCAATGGATTCCATAATGGCAAACTTATACAAAGATATGATCATAAAATATTCAGATGAATATAAAAAGTTTTTCAATGAAGTAAAAGATCCTAAAAGCACACCATTAGTTTTTCACTGCACCGCTGGTAAGGATAGAACGGGCGTTGCCTCTGCATTGCTACTTTATATTCTTGGAGTAGACAAAAAAACCATTGAAAAAGAATATGAACTTACAAACTATTACCGTAAAAATAACAATAAAGAATATGAAACTATGATGATAAGTAATGGCATCTCTGAAGATGTTGCAAAAATTTTAATGGGTGTAAAAGCCAAATACATAAAGGCTGTTTTCGAAGAAATTAATAAAGAATATGGCAGTCTAGATAATTACTTTACCAATGAACTTAGTGTTGATGCTACGGACAAAAAAAAATTAAGAGATTTTTATTTGGAATAAACAACAAAGAAAAAATAATTAAAATATTTTCAGAGAATTACATCCAACGTTAGGTAAAAGATACATTTTAAATATCTTTATCTAAATTTTGAAAAATGGATACTATTTTTAATTTTATTGGTCAAATCCCTTGGTGGGCTTGGATTATTTTAGTTTTACTTGTTATCGCTATCCGTGATGTTTTTTTCAACAAAAGGCATACAATAAGCCATAATTTTCCTGTTATTGGGCATATTCGATATTTGTTGGAAGGCATTGGGCCCGAAATTCGCCAGTATATTGTCGCAAATAACCGTGAAGAACTACCTTTTAATCGAATTGAAAGAGGCTGGATTTACGCATCGGCCAAGAATGCAAATAATTATGAAGGTTTTGGTACAGATAGGGATATTTATGAACCTAACTATATTTTCGTGAATAATGCGATGCTTCCTTTCAAAATTGAAGAAAACCATCCAAATTATAAAGATCCATACTTTTTGCCGTGTGCAAAGGTTATGGGTTCATACAATAAACGTAGAAGACCATATCGTCCCGCCTCCGTAATCAATGTTTCGGCAATGAGTTTTGGTTCTCTTTCTGCCCGTGCTGTTGAAAGCTTAAACCGAGGTTGCGGTTTGGCTCATTCATTTCAGAATACGGGTGAAGGCGGACTTTCACCATACCATAAAACGGGTGCCGATGTTATTTTTCACTTCGGAACGGGTTATTTTGGTGTTCGAAATGATGAAGGCGGATTTTCATTGGAAAAAATTAAGAAGCTTACTGAAGATTTTCCACAAGTTCGAGGTATTGAAATAAAATTGAGCCAAGGTGCAAAGCCAGGTAAAGGTGGTGTCCTTCCGGGCGCTAAGATAACGCCTGAAATTGCAGCAATCCGCCACGTACCTTTGGGAAAAGATGTACTCTCACCGCCCACCCACAGTGCCTTTGAAGGTGTTGAAGGTCTTATGGAATTTATTGAAAATATAGCAAATGAAACCGGCTTACCCGTTGGTATCAAAAGCGCCGTAGGTAAATTGGACGATTGGGAAAAATTGGCTAAACTTATGGTTGAAACTGGAAAAGGTCCGGATTTTATAACCATTGATGGCGGCGAAGGTGGTACGGGCGCTGCGCCACCGAGTTTCGCAGACCACGTCTCGCTACCCTGGATTTATGCATTTACCAATGTGTACCGAATTTTTAAAAGACACAACTTAACTGATCGTGTTGTCTTTATTGGAAGTGGCAAATTGGGCTTTCCTGCAAAAGCAGCAATGGCATTTAGTTTGGGAGCAGATTTAGTAAATGTTGCTAGAGAGGCAATGCTTTCAATAGGTTGCATACAAGCGCAAGTTTGCCATAATAATACCTGCCCGAGTGGTGTGGCAACCCAAAATAAATGGAAACAACGCGGTATTAACATTGAAGATAAATCTGTGCGTGCTCAATTTTATATGAAAAATTTTAGAAAAGAACTTCTCGAAATGACACACGCCTGCGGTTATGAACATCCCGCACAATTTGGGATGGATGATGTTGAGTTAACTACAGGTGACAAAAATTTGATAAATACTTTAGCTGAAACTTTTACGTACAATAAAGTTGAAGTGCCATATACTAATATGAAAGATCTAAGAGATTGTAAATATTTAGGTGGTAATTATGATAAAAAGGAAGAAAAGAAAGAGGTTAATAAAATGAAGCAAAAAGACGAAGTGCGTTATTAATGTAGCAAGCAAAATCATAATTTACGCAAGTTGAATATGAATAATGAAGAATTTTTTACTTAATTGTGTAATAAGAAATAAAAAAAATTAGAATGAACGAAGTTTCACAAATATTAAGTTATGTTGCTTATTTACTTCCGGCAATAGTTGTGGGTATTGTTGCATATTATTTTTTTAAAGGTCATACAGCGAATGAAGAAGGAAGAAGACGATTTTTAACCCATAAAGAAGCTCAAAAACATACTTTGCCAATTCGTCTGCAGGCTTACGAGCGCTTAACACTTTTATTAGAACGTATTGATCCAACAAAACTATTGGTGCGTGTAAAACCATTTGCGGATGAAGTTTCGAAATATGAAGAATTATTGGCAAACAGTATTGAAAATGAGTTTGAGCATAACATCTCACAACAAATTTATGTATCTGCAGAATGTTGGAATCATGTTAAATCTGCAAAGAATGCTACATTACAGATAATAAGACAAACTGCTATGAACGATAAAGTTGGAAATGCAGATAAACTGCGAGAGATGGTTCTTACGCTTTATATGGAAGAAATTACCCCATCACAACGTGCCATGAAATATTTGAAAAATGAGGTGTCTGAATTATTTTAAGCACTCCGATCTTTTATAATTATTGTTGGAATGTAGTTTAAGGAATAAACAGATTATTTCTAATTGCATAAAGCACCATTCCAATCCTGTTTTTAATATGCAACTTTTCATAGATTGAATCTCGGTAACCCTCAATAGTTTTTGGGCTTAAGCACATAACATCGGCAATTTCCTTATAGGTCATTTCAGAACAGGCAAGCTCTAGAAATTCTATTTGACGATCACTTAGTTGTACTTCTGTTGGTTCCTTAGTTAAACTTCCCACCAATATCTGGGCTATAGTGTTGGTATGGTAGTAACCCTTCTCCATCACTTGCTCGAGTGCTTCCTCTAAAATTTCCTTTTTGGTGTCTTTCATTAAATAGCCCTTTGCTCCTGCCCTTAACATTTTTAAAATTGTAAGTTCATTTTCTTCAACACTAAGTGCCAAAACTCTTATATTTGGATATTTTACTTTTAAATATTGTGTAGTTTCTATACCATTCATAATGGGCATATTTATATCCATTAAAACTATATGTGGATGCTTCGCATCTTCCTTAAGTCTTTCTAATAGCTCTTGCCCATTCTTACAAACATACAACGTGCTAAAATGTACAAAGTCGCCCACAAGATTACCAATTGCCTGGGAAAGTAAGGTATGATCGTCTACTACGGCTACAGAATATTTCATAACTATTTAGATTAACTTTTAAAAATTATATGTTAGGCACAATTGGGTTCCCTTATTATATTCTGAACTGATCTCTAAAATTGCGTTTATAAGTTTGGCTCGACTTGTCATATTGGTCAAACCAATACCTGCTTTCGGCGTTTCTGCACTAAAGCCAACCCCATCATCTATAGCTTTTATAATTAGATTATTGTCTGAATATTTAAGAATGACATCCAAGGTTTTAGCTTTTGAATGTTTTATCGTATTTGAAAAAAATTCCTGTAAGATTCTGAAAATAATTATTTCACGTTTAGTGTCAAAGTTGATTGGTGTGCCTGAAATTTTAATCGTACTATTTATAAACTTCAATCTGTTAAATCTTTCAATTTCTAGTGTTAGCGCGTCTGGCAAACTCATTTTATTCAAAGCATCAGGATTAATCATTTTTGAAAGTGAACGCAATTCATTAATGGCTGTACCAATAGTTTCTGATGCCTCTTCCAGATTATCGGGCTTATCACCCAACATTTGTACCTGTATTTTTGCCAATGTCATTAATTGACCTATGTTATCGTGCAATTCCCAACTTATATGCCGCAGTGTTTCTTCTCTTATTTCAATTTGCGTTTTTGTGAGTTCAGTATTAAACTTTTCCTTTTCTGTAGCTTGTTCTATTAAAAACTTATTTTTCCTTCTAGAAAAAACAGAAAATAAAATTATAACAGCAAAAACAAGTAATAGCGGTATGCCAATTGCTATAAGTATTATTACTTCTTTTTCATCCATAAAAATCCAATTAAGAAGCACAAATACATGATAATTATTAAAAATGATTGTATAATCAGTAATAGATAAATGAAATTTAAATCTGTATTTTCAAAATACAAGGAACGAATAACCTTTATAGGTAAATAACCAATATAAAACAAAAATAATCCAATACTAATCCAAAACAACAAATCACGTTTAATCTCCAATATTAGTGAGGATTGAAGCATGGCAATAAAATATAAAACAATACAGACTACCAAAAGACAAGCTCCAATAACATATGTCTTTACAAATGAATCGCCAAAAATTTTTAGCGTAAAGCATTCCCAAATAAAAATTATTGAAACTATTAGAAAGGCGCTTTTAATAATTTTTTTAAATGAATTATTTTCTAAAGTTCTTAAATATATATAATAGAATAAAATAACAAATAAAAAATTATATATGTTATGAAATGTGCCTGTATAATTAAAAATCTTATGGGTAAATGTGCTATAATATTCAGTAAAAATAGTAATGCCAAAAATTAATGGTAAAATTTTTAAAGGTGAGTTTTTATAACTTTTAAATTTAATTATAGAAACTATAAAAACTATGGCGTATAGAGCCATGTAAACATAAGAAAGAGTATTGAAAATAACATTCACCTAACTAAAAATAAGGTTAATTTTCAAAATCTGAGCCAGAAGGTGGTGGCATAACTTTTCCATCATCCAAAATCAAACTCAAGTTTGTGCCTGTTGTTCTTGTCTGTGAAAAATTAAGCATAGAGGCTATTTGTATATCTACTTTTTCTGAGCCCTTTAAAGAGCCTGTTTCAGTCCTAATATCTTTAATCTCATCTTTTATTGGCACTGCGGTACTTTTACCATCTTCTCCTTTAACAATATAAAAGGCCATTTCTTCACCATTAACAAGCATAGTTGGCGTTAAAAATACAGTATTTCTTCTCGGATTCTTTATAACCTTTCCATCGGGAAACTTTGATTGATTAGGATAATTGGCTAAATAAATTTTCATGGAAGAAATTGCAACACTGGCCTTTTCAGCCTCTTGCTCAACATAAGCCATATACTGTTTTAAAGTTTCGAAATCGTATTGGATACAGCGAGTAGCAACAAAAGGTGTGGAATCTATTTGCTTTTCGTAGGCATCTATAATAGATACTCTTCTTGTTGAATACGTATCATACATTATTCGCGCTTGCTCTATCGAGATTATCTGTTTTGGCGGATCTACATGTTCCATATTTTCTTCTCCATTACCACAGGAAACAAAAAAAAATAAAATAGATATTAAAGTGAGAATGCCTAAAAAGCAGGCTTTAATAAGATTTTTCATTGGAAATTTGGTTGGTTAGATTAATAAAACGAAATAATAATTTCATAAAATTAACTTTTTATTTGCAACCAAAATATTAATATTTAAAAATAGGGTTTAATCCTAAAAAAATAGGGTGTTTTACCCCTATTTCAGAAAGTAGAACTTTTATTTTTATTCTGCAGTATCAATTTTTATAGGTTCGGTATTCTCGTTTCTACCTTTTGCATGTTTATAACCACTCTCCCACCATTGCGCCATTTTTTCTTTATCAAAAATTAAACTATTGGTGGTTAAAACCGTCGGCGTATAATACAAATTAACGATTGCGCTGTTGTTGGCAGCCACCAATTTACCAATACGGATATTTTGTTTTTCAATTCGATCCGCCATATAACTGTGCATATTGGTTAGCAGCGCAAAGGCGTTTTTAGTTGGCAAACGGTTAAAATAAGTCACTTCAGTTTCTAAAATTATAACATCAACAGTTGTTGCACCGCGGTTTATGGCTTCTTCAATTGGCACCATACTGCCAAAACCGCCGTCCGCGTACTCGCAACCATCTTTTTTTGCGAGCGACATAAATGGTGTGTAATTGCAGGAAATCCAAACCCATTCGCAGAAATTTTCATAATCGTAATCTTTCAAAGTCTTATATTCAACCTTGTTCAAACTAAGATTGGAAACTGTAATTACAACATCAACATCAGAATTTTTTAAAAGATTAAATTCTGCTTCCAAAAGTGTATTCTGAATTAGTTTTTTAAGGTTGAAGCTTTCACCGAATGTTTTTTTCCCCTTCAAAATATTCTTTAAGACCGTAAAATGATTGATACTAATTTCTGCACTATCATATTTTCCCTTTTTTACGATAAAAGGACAACTGCTGAAAATGGATGACTGATTAACATTTGTATAAACTTCCTTAATTTTTTCAACTTTATTAAGCGCCAAATGTGAAATCAATAAACTGCCCGTACTGGTTCCTACAAATAAATCATATTTTAGGTGAAGCTCGTTTAGCAAATATTGCGCAACGCCACCCGCAAACGCACCTTTACTTCCACCCCCTGAAATTACCAATGCTCTCATTTAACTAGTTTTTCCAAATTTTCCTGTGCTTTTTTTGAAAGTTCTTTTTTTGCTGAAATCAATATTCGTTTGTAGTCTATATTTTGAAGCAAAACTGTCAACAATTCCTTTGATGTTTTTGCGAAGCGCCACGTTGGATGCGTTGTTGCTTCTGCAAGATTCTTCAATGTTCCTGAATCCCAAATTTTAAGTTCATTTAAATATTGAAAGGATTTTTCCCTAATTTCAAAACTATATTCTTCTGAAGAATAATTTTTTAATTCAGCTAAAAATGAAGGTTTCTGTTCATTTTTATAATCTTCCGTCACTAAGGCAAGCGCAAGCCAAAGTTGCCGGATATTCTTATCCTGAAATCCTTCAACACCTTCTAATTGATCAAGATATATATTTTTTTTCTGCGGAAATTGTTGCCACAGATTGAATAATGCCACCTCTTTTGTTACATAAGATTTATCTTTAAGAAGCGACTCATATTCCGCCTGAAGTTCTTTCGAAATTATTGACAAACTCAACGTAATTGCTTGGCGGACAAAGAGATTATTACTGTTGAAGGCTTTTTTATATAATTGAATTGTTTCCGAAATCGGCTCATCTACTAATTGATATACGGCTTCTTGTCCAATAAAATCATTAGGTTTTGTCAAAGCTTTTTCTAATTGAACTTTTTTATCTTGAAATGGAACAGCTTTTAGTGCAGAAACTTCAAAATAATTATTCATAAAAGGCGATTTAATCAACGATTTATAAGCTGCTTCAGATTGAAAGGCACTTTGCTGCAACCAATTTTTTTCCCAATCTGAAATATCAATTTTACTAACCTTTTTTACTTCAGAAGTAAAATCTTCTGTAGTTACGTTTCCATATTTATGAGCGTTCAAATAATTTTTAATTGAAGTTTTAAAAGCTTCGTCACCAATTAATTCCCGTAAAATATGCAATGCCCACGCACCTTTCTCGTAAAAGGTGAGCGAACCTGCCTTTGGGTTCATCAAGCTTTCGCCTTTGCCCTCATCGCTTAATTGTTTAAGCTGCTCAGCGGTTTGGTATAGTTTCCAATAATAATAATCGTCGCCAAAAATTTCCTTTTCAGCCAACAACGCATAATACGTTGCAAAACCTTCTTGAAGCCAATGATGTTCGCTGCTGGTTTCAGTAACCAAATCGCCAAACCATTGATGCGCTAGCTCGTGAGCGTTTACATTCACGTAATTTTTGTCGTTAAAACCGATACTATCAACCACAAAAGCTTCAGAAAAAATAGTTGCTGTTGTATTTTCCATTCCCGCATATAAAAAATCGCGAACGGGCACTTGTTTGTAGCTTTGCCAAGGAAAAGGAACGCCGATTTCAGTTTCTAAAAAATCAAAAATTTCTTTGCTGTAACGATATGTTGGTTCAAATTTTAAGGAATCTTCGGGTTTGTAATATAATTCTAATGGAATTCCGGAGTTTGAAGTGAGCTCTTTTTTCTGAAAATCTCCAATAACGAAAGCTACCAAATAACTTGACATTGGGTTTTGCATATCGAAATACCAAAATTTCTCCATCCATTCTGTTTCTGTAGAAATCAAATTACCATTTGCTATAACATTTTGAAATAATTCAGAATCAAAAGACAAATCAAATTCAATTTTATCATTTATATCATCAATACTCGGCAACCAGTTTGAAGTATATTTTCCCTGTCCTTGAGTCCAAATCTGTTCTTTAAAGAAATAGAGTGTCTGTTTGGGTCTAACCTCATAATCAAAACGGGCAGTATAAACTTCTCCTTTCTTAAAATCTCCAATGAACCAAATCTTTTTATCAGTTGTATTAATAGCAAAATCTTTAGTAAAATTTCGTGCGATAGTGGTGCCGATTGCGTCTACAAAAACTGAATCTATATCCTTTAAAGCCTTAAACTGAATAGAATATTGACTTGATACTTGTTTATCAGGCTGTATAATACCAATAAAAGCTTCAATCTTCAAAAAATCAACAACATCAGTCTGTTGGGCAAATCCCAAAAAGCTTCCGAAGAAAATAATAAGTGTAAAAAGTCTTTTCATAAATGGTTTCAAAATTCAATAATATCAAAACTACAAAATAGTTAATTGAGATTCCGACACTTCGGTTGGTTTTAGTAAATTCGTTCTATGAATTCCAGTTTTCTGCAAACCCCCATAGATTATCTTAAAGGTGTTGGTCCCAACAGGGCTTCGCTGCTTAAAAGTGAGTTGGGAATTCATAAATTTCAAGATTTGCTCAATCTTTTCCCAAACCGATATTTAGACCGCACGCAATACTATAAAATTGCGCAATTGCAACAAACAAATGCTGAAGTACAGATAGTTGGAAAAATTACACACATAAAAACGGTTGAACAAAAACGAGGAAAACGACTAGTTGCAACATTTTTGGACGAAACCGGAACGATGGAATTGGTTTGGTTTCGCGGCCATAAATGGATTCGTGAAAGTCTGAAAATTAATGAAGCCTACGTGATTTTTGGGAAAACAACCTTTTTTAATGGCAATTTCTCTATGCCGCACCCAGAAATGGAATTGGCTGCAGACCACGAAGCGGGCATTCGCTCGGCAATGCAACCCGTTTATCCTTCAACCGAAAAATTGAATAATAGTGGCATTACAAATAGAGTTGTAAACACATTAATGCAACAAATTTTTATTGAAACGAATAATCGATTTGAAGAAACTTTGTCGCCAACTATTTTGAATGAACTAAAATTACTTTCAAAAAATGAAGCACTTTTCAACATTCATTTTCCGAAGAATCAGAACCTTTTGGCAAGGGCAATTTACCGACTGAAATTTGAGGAATTATTCTATATTCAACTTCAATTAATCAGAAAAAATCTACTTCATAAAAGTAAAATTAAAGGCTATCCTTTTGAAAAAATTGGAATCAATTTTAACACCTTTTTTAAGGAACATTTACCTTTCAAATTAACGGGTGCGCAGAAGCGAGTTGTAAAGGAAATTAGAAACGATTTGGGCAGCAATGCGCAGATGAATCGGCTTTTGCAAGGTGACGTAGGTTCTGGGAAGACAATTGTTGCGCTTTTATCAATGTTAATAGCACTTGACAACGGTTTTCAAGCCTGCTTAATGGCGCCGACTGAAATTTTGTCAGTCCAACATTATAACGGTTTAAGTAAATTATGTAAAGAATTGAATACCAGTGTTTCATTACTTACTGGTTCAAGCAAAACTTCAGAAAGAAGAATCATTCACGAAAATCTTGAAAATGGTAGTTTAGACATCTTAATCGGTACACATGCACTACTTGAAGACAAGGTAAAATTTAAGAATTTAGGGCTGGCAATTGTAGATGAGCAGCACCGTTTTGGGGTAGAACAACGAAGTAAATTATGGCATAAAAATGAGTTCCCGCCACACGTTTTAATAATGACCGCTACCCCTATTCCGCGAACGTTGGCGATGAGCGTATATGGCGATTTGGATATTAGCGTAATTGACGAATTACCGCCAAATAGAAAACACATAAAAACGGTACATAGATATGATTCGAATAGGTTGAAAGTTTTTAGATTTATTCGCGATGAAATTAAAAATGGTCGGCAAGTTTACATTGTTTATCCATTAATTCAAGAAAGTGAAACGTTGGATTATAAAGATTTGATGGATGGTTATGAAAGCATCGTTCGGGAATTTCCGCAGCCTGAATATCAAATTTCAATTTTGCACGGCCAAATGAAACCAGCCGATAAAGAATTTGAAATGCAACGCTTTAAAAAAGGTGAAACACAGATTATGGTTGCAACAACCGTAATTGAAGTTGGCGTAGACGTTCCCAATGCAAGTGTTATGATTATTGAAAGTGCCGAGCGTTTTGGTTTATCGCAATTGCACCAATTAAGAGGTCGTGTTGGTCGTGGTGCAGAACAGAGTTATTGTATTTTAATGTCCAGCCACAAACTAAGCGCCGATGCCAAAACC
Source organism: Aequorivita sp. (assembly GCA_965219125.1). Taxonomy (GTDB): domain Bacteria; phylum Bacteroidota; class Bacteroidia; order Flavobacteriales; family Flavobacteriaceae; genus JBBSOK01. The sequence goes on along the minus strand of CBDCMO010000002.1, from coordinate 28,735 downwards.
CGTTTAGAAACAATGGTTCGAACAAGCGATGGTTTTGAAATTGCTGAAGTTGACTTAAAACTACGAGGACCCGGCGATATGATGGGCACACAACAAAGCGGCGTTTTAAATCTTCGCATTGCCGATATAGTAAAAGATAGCGAGATTTTAAAGATTGCCAGAAGTTATGCATTGCAGACTTTGAAAACTGACCCGAATTTGGTTGCAGATGAAAATACTCCAATTAAAAATACCTACGAACAATTAGTAAAATTCAGAAATATTTGGAATTATATTTCATAAAAATATATGTTTAAACACATTACCCGAACCGTCATAATCCTTAGCGCAGTTAGCCTTTTTACCGATATGGCGAGTGAAATGTTGTATCCAATTATGCCTATTTATCTTCAAAAAATAGGTTTTTCAATATTGTTGATTGGTATTTTGGAAGGAATTGCCGAAGCAACGGCAGGTTTGAGCAAAGGTTATTTTGGGCAATTAAGCGATAGTAAAGCCAAACGCGCACCATTTGTACAATTGGGATATTCGTTGAGCGCAATTTCAAAACCGATGATGGCTTTTTTCACCTACCCGCTTTGGATTTTATTCGCCCGCACAACAGATAGATTAGGAAAAGGAATACGTACAGGCGCACGCGACGCTATTCTTTCAAACGAAGCGACAAAGGAAACGAAAGGAAAAGTATTCGGTTTTCATAGAGCTGCAGATACATTTGGCGCGGTTTTAGGACCTTCATTCGCGTTATTATATTTATATTTTTATCCTGAAGATTATGTTCATCTTTTTTACTTAGCGTTTATTCCTGGCGTTTTAGCTATATTTTCAACCTTATTGATAAAGGATAAAGCTGTAAAAGCAATTCCGCAGAAAAAGAAAATTTCCTTCTTTTCATTTTTAAAATATTGGAAGGAAAGTCCAGCCAAATATCGACAATTAGTAATTGGTCTATTGCTGTTTACACTTTTTAATAGTAGCGATGTGTTTTTATTGTTGAAAGCAAAAGACGCCGGTCTAAGCGACACCTACGTAATTGGCGTGTATATTTTTTATAATTTAGTCTATACACTGTTTGCTTTTCCTTTGGGAAGTCTATCTGATAAAATTGGATTTAAGAAAATGTTTTTATTTGGATTAACCATTTTTGCAATTGTATATTTTGGGATGGGTTTTTCAACAAATCTCTATGTAATTATCGGTCTGTTTTTCGGGTATGGAATTTACGCAAGCGCAACAGAAGGCATTAGCAAAGCGTGGCTTAGCAACACTGTACCACAAGAAAATATGGCAACAGCAATAGGCACGTTTTCAGCTTTTTCAAGCGTTGCAACAATGCTGGCAAGTTTTGGGGCGGGATTATTATGGTTTTACTTTGGTGCGAGCGTTACGTTTTTTGTAACGGGAATTGCAGCAGTGTTTGTAATTTTCTATTTCTTAAAAATTAGATAGTGACTCTCCGCGAAACTCCTTTTTCTCTGTGAAACTCTGCGAAATAGCTATTTTCTCCAATTCTTTATTCTTCCGAAAGCATTTTCACAAATCCTTCAAATTCCTTTTTAAAATTTACAAACTCTTCGCCAGTTGCAGGACCATTAAAACCTGTGTGAATTCTTCTAACTTTACCGGTTTTATCAATAAATATGGTAGTTGGATAGCTTAAAACGTGGTCTAACATTGGCAGTTTTTCGTTTGCTTTGTCCTTATCACTAGTTCCAAATTGTGCTAAAAGTATTGGATACGGCACAGCAATTCTATCTTTCAACCTATTAATTGAAGCAATTGCTTTTTCAGCCGTTGGTGCATACTCGAAAGCTAGTGATACAAATTCTACATTCTTCGGTTTTCTCTTGTAAAATTCTGAAAAGTATTTTGTTTCATCAAGGCAATTTGGGCACCACGATCCCATAATTTGAACTAAAACCACTTTTCCCTTAAATTTTTCATCTTCAAGCGAAACCATTTTTCCTTCAGTATTTGGAAAAGAAAATTCAACTTTATCAAAACCTTCTTTTAAAAATGTAAGTGAATCTGCTTTTGGCAACTCAAAATTTTCATTTCTTTTAGCAGTAAAAGGTTCTTTAAAATGATTGCCACTGTAAAACATACCATTCATTATGCTATCTTTTATTACTGCTTCAAAAAGAAATGCGTGCGCGCCGTCAAAAGTTGAAAGTTTAATGCTGTCTTTTTCAACAATGCCTTCCAAATAGCGATAATCGCCGGTTGTAGTTCTAAAAGTACCCGTAACCTTATTGCCTTTTTGGTTAAAAATTCCCTTTGCAACATATTTGTCTTCTTCAGAATGCGGGCTAAAAACCGTTTCCCAATTTCCTGTAATTATTTGTGAAGGTGCAGAAGTAACTAAAAACCGCGCCGCTTTACTTTGGGAATTGAAGATAAAAGGTACACTTCTATTTAAACTTGCTACATTAAAAATACCAACAATGCTATCAGCGGTATAAACACCTTTAAAATAACCTTCAAAAACAGGCATTTTTATGGTGATTGAATCGCCTTTATAGGTAATTTCATCAATTTTAATTTTTTCTTCCCCGTTCATTAAAGTAATGGTAGAGTCGCTTTCAAAATTCATTAAAAACGGAATTTCCTTACTATTGTCCAATTGCAACGCACCTCGCCATAAGCCAGATTTTGGCATATTGCTCTCCTTTTCAGAGTGACACGAACTAATAAGTACAAACAAACTTAAAACCAATAAATATCTCATAACTTTTTAGAAAAATTCTTTAGACTATAAGTTTCAAAATTACTTACAAAAAACGAGGTAAATGCTATCTTTGCGGTTTTAGAGCAAGCAATAATTATGAAAATATCCTACAATTGGCTTAAACAGTTTATCCAAACCGACTGGCCGGCAGAAAAAACTGGAAATTTATTAACAGACTTAGGTCTTGAAATTGAAGGCATAACCCAATTTAATTCGGTTAAAGGTGGTTTAAGAGGCATTATTGTTGGCGAGGTAATTACTTGCATACAACACCCAAACGCTGATAGATTAAAACTTACCAATGTAAATCTTGGCGACGGTAAAACCGTTCAAATTGTTTGTGGCGCACCAAATGTAGAGGCAGGACAAAAAGTGCCGGTGGCTACTATTGGTACAGAACTTTACGGCGAAGACGGAAAACCGTGGACAATTAACAAAGGCAAAATAAGAGGCGAAGTTAGCGAAGGTATGATTTGCGCCGAAGACGAACTCGGCCTTGGCAAAAGCCACGAAGGTATTATGGTTTTAGACGCCGCAATACAAGTAGGCACGCCACTTGCCACTATTTTTGAAATTGAAGAAGATCAAGTTTTTGAAATTGGACTTACCCCAAACCGCGCCGATGCAATGAGCCATTGGGGCGTTGCGAGAGATTTACGTGCCGGAATGTTGCAACAAGGCGTTTCTACTAAGATTAATACACCATCAACAAGTAATTTTCATATTGATAACCGAAGTTTAAAAATTGACGTTTCTGTCGAAAATTCTGAACTTGCACCGCGATATTGCGGTATTACAATTAGCAATCTGTCTGTAAAAGATTCTCCAAACTGGCTAAAAAATAGATTGAAAGCAATTGGGCTAAAACCTATAAATAATGTAGTAGATGTTACTAATTATGTGCTTCACGAACTTGGCCAACCATTGCACGCTTTTGATGCAAGTAAGATTTCTGGCAATCAAATTGAAGTGAAAACAGTGAAAGCTGGCACAAAATTTACAACGCTAGACGGTGTTGAAAGAGAATTATCCAACGAAGATTTAATGATTTGCGATGCCGAAAAACCACTTTGTATCGCTGGTGTTTTTGGCGGAATAAGTAGCGGCGTTACGGCTGAAACTACTTCAATATTTTTGGAAAGCGCTTATTTTAATCCGGTTAGTGTTCGCAAAACGGCAAAGCGTCACGGTTTAAACACAGACGCATCTTTTAGGTTTGAAAGGGGAATTGACCCAAATATTACAGATTATGCATTAAGACGAGCCGCTGTTTTGTTAATGGAGCTTGCCGATGGCCAAATAACGAGCGACCTTGTAGATTTGTACCCTAAAAAGGATGAAGGCCACCAAGTTTTTCTGAATTTTAGAAAAGCCGAAAATTTAATCGGCGCTAAAATTAAAAAAGAAGTTATTAAAGATATTCTAACCTCGCTTGATATAAAAATAAACAACGTTACTGAAACGGGTTTAGGAATGACTATACCTGCGTACAGAAATGATGTTACCAGAGAGGTTGATGTAATTGAAGAAATACTGCGGGTTTACGGCTATAATAATATTGAATTTAGCCAAAAATTGAACGCCTCTATCGCTAGTACAAATGTTGTTGAAGATTATCAAATTCAAAATGCAATTGGCACACAGTTGGCATCTTTGGGCTTTAATGAAATGTTGGCAAATTCGCTTACTTCTCCAAAAAATGTTTCCTTAATTAATAATTTATCTGAAGAAGAAAATGTTGTAATGCTTAACCCGTTAAGTCAAGATTTATCGGCGATGCGACAGTCTATGCTTTTTGGTGCTTTGGAATCACTTTCTTATAACACAAATAGAAAAACAAACAATATTAAGTTTTTTGAATTCGGAAAAACCTATCATAAAAAAGTTGATAAAAATGTTGAAAATAAACATTTATCTTTATTAGTTTCGGGCGAAAAAACCGATCAAAATTGGAAGGTGCCACAAGCAAAAAGTGATTTTTTCTATTTAAAAGGAATTATTATTTCAATTCTTGAAAGATTGGGAATTGAGGGTTATACTGAAGAAGCTAAAACTTCAAATTTATATTCCGAAGGAATTTCATTTAAAAAGAACAACAATATATTAGTTGAATTTGGATTGGTTTCAAAACACATTTTAAAGAGTTTTGAAGTTGAAGCCGAAACAATTTACGCCGATTTTAATTGGGATGAAATATTGAAAAACCTTGACGGCAAGCGGCAGATGTTTCAGCCAATTTCAAAATTTCCAGCTGTTAAACGTGATTTCGCTTTATTGGTTGACGAAAATGTTGGTTACGAAAATCTTAAATTAGCCGCCCAAAAAACTGAAAAAAAACTACTTAAAAACGTAAGCCTTTTTGATGTTTATACGGGTAAAAATTTACCAGAAGGCAAGAAAAGTTATGCGTTAAGTTTTACTTTGTTAGACGAAGATAAAACATTAACAGATAAACAGATAGATAAAATAATGAAAAATCTTCAAACTGTTTTCGAAAATGATTTTGGGGCTAGTTTAAGATAGCCAGAAATTGTAATTTTTATTCAGAAATTGTAGGCATCACAACACCTTTCAAGATGTGGAAAAGACCTTTTTTGTAGTAAAAATCTTTACCTTCAAGTGTTGCAATTTTTCCTTTTTCATCAATCAATTCTATATTTCCATTAGCTAATTTTGCGCCTAGTTTTTCTCCATTTATTGTTGAAAGAAAAGTTTTTCCTTTATTTTTTTCAGATTCAACTTTTAAAGAATTTGCATCAACTCTGCCGTTTACCATATAAAATTCTAAAAAATTGCGCATCGCTCCGGTATTGTTGGTTAATGAATCTTTTATTTTTTTAGGTAGTTCATTAAAACTGCTATTGGTAAAAATAAAAACCGTAACCATTTCTTCAGAATTAAGCTGCTTTTGAAGCACGTCATCATTCAATCCTTTCGTGAATATCGAAATGTCATTTACGCCTTTCAAATTTTCTAAAAGAGATTTATTCGAATCGAATTTACTGTCTTTGTAAGTTGTAGTGACACTAGCATGCTGAGAACCAGAATTTTTATATTTCTGAGCAAAAATAGTTAGAGAAAAAAATAGAAGTATGATTGTAATTGACGATTTTAGAAAACTCATAATGATATTTTAGATTTTTCAAATATAACAAATACCTTACCAATTATTATACTTCTTATTATACTTCAATTTAAATAGACACACGCTAAATAGTGAAACGCCCTTACTTGTGTGTTAAATATTTGTAAGATATTGATCTGCATATTACCTTTAAATCAAATAATTTTTGATATGCTTCAGAAAACAGATATTGAACAACAACTTTTTAAAATTAGATCTAAAAGAATTGATGAAAGCGCAATCTTAGCCGAAGTACAAAATATTTTAGCTGAAAATGAGAATGAACGCCTACAGATTGTTGATTCCCTTTCATCTTTAAAACCCTCAACACTTTCAAATTTGAATTTTGACCTATTGGAAACTGAACGAATTTTTCACATTTCTGATATAAAGAAGCTTTGTGTTGTTTATAGATTACGTTTTCTAGATTCGCATTATTTTAAAGGTAAATTTCCTGAGGAAGCCGTTAGTAAAATAAGACAATTGGAAAACGAACACGAAACTACCTTGTCCAACTTTAAGATTATTGCACCTTCAAAATTATTAAAATTAGAAAATGCTGACGATCCCCTTCTATTTTCGGCAATTGGAAATGATTATTTTTATCTAATACATAAATGGGGAACAGATTTACACCCTTTGCGGAAAATTTTAATGTGGCCCTATAAAAGTTTTGAAAATTTAATTATAACCATTTTAATGGCAAGCGTATTTTTTACTGCAATAACACCGATGGAGATTTTCACAAAACACGTAACTACCCAAGAATATTTACTCCTATTTTTATTTATGTTTAAAGCTATTGCTGGGATTGTTCTTTTTTACGGTTTTGCGAAAGGAAAGAATTTTAATACGGCAATTTGGGATAGTAAATATTATAACGCATAGAAAGAAGTAAGCAAAAATCAAATTTATTCAAAAAATAAAAAATTATGTCAGATAATAATGAGGAAACAGTACGAATTTTTACCGGTCCAGATTTAGTGGTAAAAGCATTGGTTGAAAGGTTGCAGGAACTTGGTCTCGAACCTATTGTTCGTGATGACCAACAAAATGCCATTATGTTTGGCACCGGAAATCATTATGCAGACCAATTGCGAATATTCTTACGAAAGGATGAGCTGCCGCAAGCGAAAGCTACTATTGATGCTTTCATTGCGGAGGTTGAATAGATTATTTATGGTGCCTCCAAAATAAATAGATATTATAAATTAAATACAAAAATAAAATGAAGAAAAAAAAAGCGCTTACATTAGTTGCTGGAATATTGGTTATTTCAATTGCTCAAGTACTATTTCAATTTTTTGAAATGAATGATTTTATAAAAGGATCTATTATGGGAATTGGTATTGGATTATTACTCTTAGCTACAGTTTTCGGCAATTTTAAAATTGTGAAATAAGTATTTAGATTATTAAAAAGTCAATTTTCAGATTGGGACAAAAATCTCAACTCATAAAAATCTAAATATTAAACTTTTATACCGTAACACCATACATTTTATCACGTAGCTCCTTTATTTTTGGATCGTTCATATATTCATCAAAAGTCATATATCTATCTATCATTCCCTTTGGTGTAAGTTCAAAAACGCGATTACCAACGGTTTGCGCAAATTCATGATCGTGCGTTGTAAACAGCATTGTTCCCTTAAAGTTCTTAAGTGAATTGTTGAAAGCAGTTATAGATTCCAAATCTAGGTGATTTGTAGGTTCGTCCAACATTAAAACGTTGGCACGCATCATCATCATTCGGCTTAACATACATCTCACTTTTTCTCCACCCGAAAGTACGCGACATTTTTTTAATGCTTCTTCGCCACTAAAGAGCATTTTTCCTAAAAATCCGCGAATGTAAACTTCTTCTCTTTCTTCTTCCGTTTTTGCATATTGACGCAACCAATCTACCAACGATAAATCGCTTTCAAAAAAGGATTGATTGTCCAATGGCAAATAACTTTGCAATGTGGTAATGCCCCAATCAAATGAACCGCTATCGGCCTTCAAATTTTTATTCAAAATCTCATAAAAAGCTGTTGTCGCTCGAGAATCTCTTGAATACACTACAACTTTATCGCCTTTTGCAAGATTTATATTCACATTATCAAAAAGTACGTCGCTGTCCAATGTTGAAGTGAGATTTTCAACATTTAAAATTTGATCTCCGGCTTCACGTTCACGTTCAAAAATAATAGCTGGATATCTACGGCTTGATGGTTTAATCTCGTCTATATTCAACTTTTCAATCATTTTTTTTCGCGAAGTTGCCTGTTTACTTTTTGCAACATTGGCGCTAAAACGCATAATAAATTCCTGTAATTCTTTTTTCTTTTCTTCAGCCTTCTTATTTTGCTGCGCTCTTTGTCTTGCAGCAAGTTGGCTGCTTTCATACCAAAACGTATAATTCCCGCTGTAATGGTTTATTTTGCTAAAGTCAATATCACTAATATGTGTTACAACACTATCCAAAAAGTGACGGTCGTGCGATACTACAATTACACAGTTTTCATAGTTGGCCAAAAAGTTTTCTAGCCAGGTTATGGTTTCATAATCCAAATCGTTTGTTGGCTCATCCATTATCAATACATCCGGATTTCCAAAAAGAGCTTGTGCCAAAAGTACTCTCACTTTTTGCTTACCATCCAAATCCTTCATTAGGGTGTAATGTGAACTTTCGTCAATTCCCAAATTTGAAAGCATTGCAGCTGCGTCGCTATCGGCATTCCAGCCATTCATTTCTTCAAATATTAGTTGAAGTTCGCCAATTTTCTCAGCGTTTGCATCGGTGTAATCTTCATATAATTTATCTATCTGAGACTTTATTTTGAAGAGTTCCGTATTTCCTTTTACAACCGTTTCAAGAACTGAAAATTCATCATACGCATTGTGCTCCTGCTCTAAAACAGACATACGCTTTCCCGTTTCTAAATGAACGTGACCAGAAGTTGGATCCTGTTTGCCCGAAATTATTTTTAAAAAGGTAGATTTTCCGGCACCATTCGCGCCGATTATACCGTAAATATTACCGTTTACAAATTGAGTGTTTACATCATCAAACAAAACACGTTTACCAAATTGTACCGAAAGATTTGAAACTGAAAGCATTTCTATTTTTTTAAATTTCGGCAAAAATAGTTATTTAACGAGTAAAAACCATGCACCAAAAGTTTAATTATTTCTTTTAACGAGCAATTAACAAGGTTTACACAACACCTCGTCTATTTTTGTTTGCGACAAAAATATACATACGTGAATAAAACCGTACTTCTTCTATTTACCTGCTTATCCTTTATTTCTTGTAACAACAAACCAAAAGCTGAAAAAACTACTTGGATTGGTGGCGAGATTGTTAATCCGGGAATGGATTATGTAATTCTTTCAAAAGGGAACCAACTTTTAGATACTATAAAACTTGACGCCAATAACTCATTTTTATATGAAGCAAAAGATATTGTAAGTGGTCTTTATTCTTTTAAAAATAGAGAATATCAAGCATTTTATTTAGAGCCCGGAGATAGTTTAATGTTGCGTGTAAATACGTGGGATTTTGATGAATCACTAGCATATACTGGTCGCGGAGCTGAAAAAAATAATTTCTTGATGGATTTATTTCTTCAATCTGAAACAGAAAACACTTTGCTGCAAACTATGTATCAGTTAAAGCCTGAAATCTTTGAGCAAAAGATAGATTCCATGCACAAGCTTAGAATGCAAAACTACAATGACTTTGTAAAAGATATTGAGCCAAGCGAAGACTTCGAAAAAATAGCAGTTGCAGGAATAGATTATGATTATTATCTAAAAAAAGAACAATACACAACTGTAAATAAATATAGATTTAGCCAAGATGAAAGCTTTAAATATCCGAAAGACTTTTATGACTATCGCAAAAACTTAGATTTTAATAGTGAAAAGCTGCGTTTTTATTATCCGTATTATAGTTTTATGAAAAGTTATGTGGATAATCTCGCCTACAGAGATATTACGGACAGATCTATGGTGAGCAACTGTTCATATCCATTAAATCATAAGAAATTATTTATAATAGATAGTTTGATAAAAAATGATTCTTTACGAAATGATTTACTTAGAACAAAAGCCAGATTGTTTTTCTTGAATGCCAAAAATGCGGATGACCAAAAAAATATTCTTTCATATTTTATGCAGTTGAACAATAATCCACGACATAAAAGTGAAATATCACAATTGGCCGAAATGGCAATGCAACTTAATCCTGGAAACACAATCCCGGATATTAGTTTGCTAACTTCAGAAAATACCGAAATTCAATTACATCAACTTATCAAAAAACCAACGGTTTTATTTTTCTGGTCCAATGTTTCGGTAAAGCATTACCAAGATATCCATAAAAAAGCTGCCGAATTGAAATCGAAATATCCCGAGTATGACTTTATTGGGCTAAATACAGATTCGCATTTTAAAAATTGGTTACAGATTGTGAAAAATTCAAATTATGATGCTAAAACCGAATTTGAATTTGAAAACCCAAAAGAAGCTGAGAAAAAATTGATATTAAATTCTACCAACAAAGCGATTGTGGTTGGTAAAGATTTGATAATTTTAGACAGCAATACAAATATGAACAACAGCAATTTTGAAGAGCAGTTGTTGGGTTTTTTGAATAGGAGTTCGCAATAATCAAAATTTTCAAATATTCAAAATTCTATTTATTCCCCTTTTTATAATCCTCTAAAAATTGTTTTAATCCGCTGTCGGTAAGTGGGTGTTTTAATAAACCTTCAATTGAAGAAAGTGGTCCCGTCATAACATCAGCACCAATTTTTGCACAATTAATAATATGCATTGTATGTCTAATTGAAGCTGCAAGAATCATGGTTTCGTAGCCGTAATTATCATAAATTAATCGAATATCTGCAATAAGTTCTAAGCCATCTGTTGAAATATCGTCCAACCTTCCAATAAATGGTGAAACATACGTTGCGCCAGCTTTTGCAGCCAATAATGCTTGTCCAGCTGAAAAAACCAACGTACAATTTGTACGGATTGCATTATCGCTAAAATATTTTATCGCTTTAACGCCTTCTTTTATCATTGGCACTTTTACAACTATTTGTGGGTGCAATTCTGCCAACTCCTCTCCTTCTTTTACCATACCTTTAAAATCGGTTGCAATTACTTCGGCAGATACATCGCCATCCACAATTTTGCAGATGTCAACATAATGCTTTAAAATATTGTTACGACCCGTAATACCTTCTTTCGCCATAAGTGACGGATTTGTGGTAACGCCATCAAGCACGCCCAAATCTTGGGCTTCACGAATTTGGTCAAGATTTGCTGTATCGATAAAGAATTTCATAATAAAAATTTCAAATTAATTTTATTCAAAAATAGAATAGAAAATATTTTTTAAATCGTGTTGTTGAAAAAGTTTGATAAGTTGGTTTTTTTTTAATTCAGAATTCTGAATTGCTATTTCAAACCATAATGTTTCAAAAGCATCTTCTCATAAACCCTATCCGGTAAAATTCGCTTTAAAACAATTGAAAACTTTTGAAGTGGCGCTCCAATTTTATAATGGATTCTTGGATTTTTACTTTCAATAATCTTATAAATAGCTTTGGCCATTTTTATTGGATTATCGCCACCATCAACGTGTTCGTTCATTTTATTCAAATTTCCCGAATAATCTTTTTTGTAAGGCGAATTTTCCAAAACGGGTGCGTGAAATCTACCCGCAGCAATATTGGTGGCAAATTCGCCCGGCGCTACATTTACCATATTTATCCCAAACTGCTTAATTTCCATGTTATAGGTTTCGGTAGTAATTTCTAAAGCTCCTTTTGTGGCTGAATAAATGCCGCGATACGGCAAACCCATATATCCAGCGATTGATGTAATGTTTATTATTAATCCGCTTTTATGTTTTCTCATATTTGGCAGCACTGTATTTATCAGATTAATCGGTCCAAAAAAGTTAGTTTCAAAAGCATTTCGCATTTCTTCAATAGGAGTTTCTTCCATTGGTCCCGCAATACCAACGCCTGCATTATTTATGAGAATATCTATTTTTTGCTCTTTTGAAATGATTTCAGCAACCGCTCTTTCAATTGAATTTACGTCGGTAACCTCCATTGTCAAAAGTGGAAATTTTGACATTTCAGAATACGTTAAAGGTGTGCGGCTTGTTCCATAAACGCTAAAGCCTTTTTGTAGCAAAAACTCGCCAATAGCCTTCCCAATTCCTGAAGAACCTCCTGTAATTAAAACTGTTTTTGGCATTTCATTATTGTTTGCTCGCAAAGATGCAGTTAAGTAAAATGTTATGCAAATGGTTTGGTTAAAAACGTACAGACTGTACTGTGAGAATGAAGAAAAGAAGGAATTAGATTATGAAAATATTAAGTAAAGTTACAAGAATTTAGCGCATAAAAAATGGCAAGCTACCTACATCACACCGCTACGACCATTTACCTTTGCTGCGTTCCCGCCCTGGAGGATTCAACAGGAGCTGGTTGTGTAGGACTTGCCGTTGCAAAGATACGGCTATTTCAATTTTTTGCAAGTATTTTTGCAATTCAATTTTAATAAATACCTTTCACCAAAATTAAAAATTAGTATGAAACTTCATAATTTACTGGTTCTTACCGCAATTAGCTTGATTTTCTCAAATTGCAAAAGTGGTTCAGACGGCGACAAAGATCTTTTTTCAATTAAAATTCAGAATGAAAAAAAAACCTATCAGAACGTTGGCGACTTAAATTTTAGCGTTGAAAACAAAAAAAATATGTCGGTTGACTCTATTGTCTATTTTTTAAACGACGATAAATTAATGACTTCAAAAGACATTAAAGCTGAAAATCTTGATTTGAAGGATTTAAAATTAGGAGCTAGAAAGTTAACGGCTAAAATTTATTCCGACGGAAAAGAATTTGAAACCTACACTTTGGTTACTATACTTTCATCTACTTCACCCAAACTTTATACGTATAAAATTTTGGAAACCTATCCGCACGATATCGGAGAATATACCCAAGGTCTTGAATTTGAAAATGACACACTTTATGAAAGTACAGGACTTTACAAACAATCTAGCCTTCGGAAAACAGATTACAAAACTGGCGAAGTTTTACAGAAAGTAAAATTAGCAGACCAATATTTTGGGGAAGGACTTACCATACTTAACAATAAAATTTATCAATTAACTTGGCAGGAAAATCTTGGATTTATCTACAATCTGAAAACGTTGGAACAAACTGGAACCTTTGTTTATGGCAAAAGTCGCGAAGGTTGGGGTCTTTGCCACGATACCAACAATAATATCTATAAAAGCGATGGAACGGAAAAAATTTGGACATTGGACCCAGAAAATCTTTCAGAAAAAAATTATATCGAAATCTATACAAACACCAGTAAAATTAAAAGTGTAAACGAGTTGGAATGGGTTGAAGGTAAAATTTATGCAAATGTTTACCAACAAGGTTCTGTCGCAATTATTAATCCAAAAAACGGCGCTGTTGAGGGTGTTATAGACTTTACAGATTTAAAAGATAAAGTTACGCAACACGACAAATTGGATGTTTTAAATGGAATTGCCTACAAAGGAGAACCAAATATTCTGTATATAACAGGGAAAAATTGGGACAAACTTTTTAAGGTTGAAGTTGTTGCGAAATGAGTTGTAGTAGGCAGAGCAGTTTTCAGTCTCAGTCGTAGTCAGAGTCGGAGTAAATTTTAAAAAACACAAAGTAATAACTCCTATTTATTTAATTTACTTATCCCATTTAAATATTTCATTCCGAAGATTTTCACTGAATCGTGATATGCATACTTTGGTAACTGCACGCAGGTTTTCAGAAGTGTTATTTACAATTAATCTATGACTTTGACCGCGACTGAAAAATAAACAGTTCCCTCACTCAAATAACCACTTCGCTCATTCCTTATTTTTTTAAGCTGATATTATCTTTTTCTTTGAGATATAAAAATCAGCCATCATGAAAAAAGCTATCGTAATTAACATTCCAGAACCTTGCCACGAAAATTGGGCAGAAATGAATGCCACCGAAAAAGGAAAATTTTGCGGTGTTTGCACAAAAGAAGTTATTGACTTAAGTGCCAAAACAGACGAAAATCTTGTAAAACTATTTAGCGGAAACAAAAATGTATGCGGCCGTTTTAAAAAATCGCAACTAAACCGGGAAGTGAAAATGGAGCGGAAAAGTGGAATTAATTTTGGACCAATTGCTGCCTCGTTTATGCTGCCGTTAAGTATTATGGCAAATAATATAACTGGAAGCGATAACGCTGCAGCCAAAAAACCATTTATTTCAATAGGAATTGGAAGTGCAAATAACGGATTTGAACGTGCTCAAGTTATTACAACCGGAATAATTACAGACCAAAATGGAAAACCGCTGCGCAATGTTGAAATAAAATCCAACGAAACTGGCGCTCGAGAATGGTCTAATTATAAAGGTGAGTACAGAATTGTAACTTTAGATCACGAAATTCTAACTTTTCAAGTTGAAGATTTTATATCTCAAACAATTACGCTAGCAACAAAATCTACAACATTTAATATTCAAATGAATAAAGAACCAATAATTGAACACGCAATTATGGGTAAAATGATCGCAACTCCTGTTAATAAAACTGAAGTTCAAAATGACATCATAACTACAAAAGGGGTAGTTACTGATGATAACGGTTTGCCGTTGCCGGGCGTTAATGTGATTATCTTCGGAAAAAATGAAGGAACACAGACCGACTTTGATGGTTATTATACAATAAAATCATTACCAAATGAAAAACTTATTTTTAGTTATGTTGGTTTTATGAGTGAAGAAGCAACGCTCTCAAATATTGACAACACTATAAATATAACAATGGGCGACGGAATGGTAATGGGCGGAATGATGATGGGCGAAGTTGTTATAACCCAAGCGCAATCAGATTCTTATTCGCCAATTTTTCCTTTTGGAAAACCTGAATTTGTTGAAAACCCGGAAGCCGAAGCCAAACGGGGAAAAAGAAAACAAGCAACAGCGAATACTAATGAATTTAAGAGAATTAAAAAAGAAAGACGGAAAAAAAATTAGTTTGCAATTGCAGTTTAAGTATTGCGGCATGAGGTATGAGTGAAAACTATACAAGAAACTTGAAACAAGAAACTTAAAACTTTTTTTTTCATCTTGAATCTTCAATCTTTAATCTTTAATCTTGAATCTTCAATCTTGAATCTTGAATCTTGAATCTTGAATTTAAAGTACAATACAATATTTAACTTCCTAAAAAGTTATATTTTTACGCAAAATATTCTTTAATGAAGTATCTATACGCCTTAGTTATTGTTTTCAGCATAATATCTTTAAGTTCTTGCCGAGACGATTTTGATAGTTTACCAAACACTGGCAATCTTGAATTCTCACGAGATACCATTTATCTTGACACGGTTTTTACCAATATTGGATCCAGCACATATAATTTAAAGGTTTATAATAGAAGTAACGAAGACATTAACATTCCAACTTTAAAATTGGGTAATGGCGAAAACTCAAAATATCGCTTAAATGTAGATGGTATTGCGGGTAGGAATTTTAATAATATTCAAGTTTTGGCAAAGGACAGTATTTTTATTTTTGTTGAAACTACATTGAATATCGACGATAATACAAACGCAAATGAATTTTTATATACCGATCAAATTCTTTTTGAAAGTGGCGCAGGGCAACAAAAGGTTGAATTGGTTACTTTGGTAAAAGATGCAGTATTCCTATACCCTGCCGATTTAGGCAATGGCAATTTTGAAACGCTAAATCTTGGAATGGATGCCGAGGGAAATGATGTGTTAATTCAAGGTTTCTTTCTTGATGATAACGAACTCACTTTTACGAATGAAAAGCCATACGTTATTTATGGATATGCGGCTGTTGCACCCGGTAAAACATTAAACATTCAACCCGGCGCACGAGTTAATTTTCATTTTGGTAGTGGCATTTTAGTTGCAAATACGGGCTCAATTAAATCAATTGGTGCTCAAAGTTTTGATCCTATTGCAAAAGAAAACGAGATTATTTTTGAAGGTGACAGATTAGAACCAGATTTTGCAGATGTTCCCGGACAATGGGGCACAATTTGGTGCACGGCCGGCAGTACGAATAATCAATTTGAATATACAACCATAAAAAATAGTACCGTCGGAATTTTGATGGATAGCAATGATGGCGATGAAACATTAACGTTGAAAAACGTTCAAATTTATAATAGCGCAAACGTTGGATTGTTGGCAAGAACTGGGAATGTTTATGGCGAGAATGTGGTTATAAATAATAGTGGTCAAACCTCGCTTTCGTGTAGTTTTGGCGGAACGTACACGTTTAATCAATGTACATTTGCCAATTATTGGACGCAAGGATTCCGTCGTTTTCCTGCGGTGGCAATAGATAATGTTTTTGATAATGGCGATGGAACTTTTCAGAATAGAGATTTAATTCAAGCCGATTTTACCAACTGTATAATTTACGGAAACGAACGCCGCGAGCTTTCATTATTTAAAGGCGAATCAGGATTATTTAATTTTAACTTTAGTAATTGCCTTATCCGTTTTGAAGATCCAACCGGCGACTTTGCTGATAATCCTCTATATGATTTTAATAATTCTTCAATTTTTACAAGTATCGTTTTAAATGAAGATCCGGCTTTTCAAAATACAGTAAGAAATAATTTCAATATTGAACGTGGCGTTTCGGGAGCAGAGAATATTTGTATTTCAAATCCTGTTCCTCAAGATTTAAACAATACTGATCGCGATTCAGATCCTGATGCTGGAGCTTATGAATCCACCATATTTCCAGAGAGATAAGTAAAAGAACATTTATTCTACAACACAATTAAAACTAAACTGCAATTTAAATGAATTGGTTTCTTCTTATAATTGCAGGTTTATTTGAAGTAGGATTCGCTTCCTGTCTCGGAAAAGCAAGACATACCATAGGTAACGAATCAATGTTATGGTACGGAGGTTTTTTAATTTGTATGATTATAAGCCTTGGTTTATTAATTAAAGTAATTAAAAACTTGCCGCTAGGCACTGCTTATGCCGTTTGGACTGGCATTGGCGCTGTTGGGACAGTTCTTGTCGGCATAATTTTCTTTAAAGAACCTGTTAGTTTTTGGAGACTTTTCTTTATTTCTACCTTAATTTTTTCAATAGTCGGATTAAAATTTGTTTCTGAATAACGACAAATTTATTTCTTTTTTCAAATTATAGCTTTTCAATTCTCACGTAACCATTTTAGTCTTAAATTCGCATTCTTTTTTTCTACAGGTTCAAGAATAAGCGTATCACCATTAAAATAAAATCGCCTTTCGGAAGTGCCTCCAAATTCTGAGGGATTTGAATGTGACAATTTTGTATGTGTAACCAAACTATCTTTTTCTGAAACTGAATAGTTTCCCATATAATAATACGATTTGGTTAAATGTTTTAAAGCTTCAACTGAAATTGTATCCGTAAAATTGGGAAATGGCGAACTAAAATTTTGATAATCTTTGTCGAATAAATGAAGTGCAACGTGGCCTTTAGCATCATATAACAAAAAGCCTTTCATTACGCCACGATAGTCTTTCCAATTATTGGTCGCACTGTCTTTCACTTTCATTGACTCCAAAGTCCATAAACCAATAAGTTTAGAATTTTCAGGCTTTTTGTCTTCACAATTTGAGAAAAACATTCCAACAAAAATCAGCAGCAAGTATTTTGAAAATCTCAATTTAATAATCAATACGACCTTC
Source organism: Aequorivita sp. (assembly GCA_965219125.1). GTDB lineage: Bacteria > Bacteroidota > Bacteroidia > Flavobacteriales > Flavobacteriaceae > JBBSOK01. Next base: position 11,106 of record CBDCMO010000002.1, on the reverse strand, counting down.
TTTTAATTCCCATTTTTTAAACACTTTTTGTGCTTCTGCTCTTTCTAAATTGATGAATTTTATCTTTCTATTTTCAATTTGGGTATCAATTTCATCGTAAATGAATTGATCTTCAAAACCAATTGCGGCAGCGTCTTCTTTGGTATTTCCATAATAAACAGCTTGCAAGCGCGCCCAATAAATAGCACCCAAACACATTGGGCAAGGCTCACAGGAAGTATAAATTACACAATCATCAAGTTGAAAAGTATTCAGGTTTTCGCACGCTCTACGAATAGCAACAATCTCGCCGTGCGCCGTTGGATCGTTTGTTGACGTTACGTGATTGTAACCTTCTGCCACTATCTCACCATTTCTAACAATTACGGCTCCAAAAGGACCGCCTGCGTGATTATCCATTCCTTCTTCAGAAAGCTGAATAGCTCTTTTTATAAATTCTTTATGTTTCTCAGCACTCATAATTCTTCTTCCAAATTTTTGATTGAAAAATTTCTTAACCTTTAAAAAGGGGTCTTCCGCTCATCATTTTATTTACTTTTTCAGACACTTTTTCTAAAACGGAATCGTCGGTGTGATTTGAAATTACTTCATCAATCAAATCTACTATTTGTTGCATTTCATCTTCCTTTAAACCTCTCGTTGTTACGGCAGATGTTCCTATTCTTATTCCGCTAGTAACAAATGGCGATTTATCATCAAACGGAACCATATTTTTATTTACTGTAATATCTGCTTTTCCTAAGGCTTCTTCGGCTTCCTTTCCGCTGATATTCTTATTTCTTAAATCAATCAACATCATATGGTTATCTGTTCCACCACTTATAATATCATAATTTTTTTTCATAAAAGCTGCCGCCATAACGGATGCATTCTTTTTCACTTGAATCATATAATGTAGAAATTCATCTGTCAACGCTTCGCCAAATGCAATTGCCTTTGCGGCAATAATATGTTCCAAAGGACCGCCTTGATTACCCGGAAAAATTGCGCTGTCCAAAAGAACAGACATTTTTTTAAGACTTCCATTTTTTAATTTGTGACCAAATGGATTGTCAAAATCTTTACCCATTAAAATAAGCCCACCACGCGGACCTCTTAATGTTTTGTGTGTAGTTGTAGTAACCACGTGGCAATGCGGTAGCGGATCTGCAATTATACCTTTTGCAATTAAGCCAGCTGGATGTGCGATATCGGCAAAAAGAATTGCGTTAATAGAATCTGCAATTTCACGGAAACGCTTATAATCTATCTCTCTTGAATATGCCGAAGCGCCCGCAATTATCATTTTAGGCTTTTCGCGTTTTGCTATTTTTTCTATTTCGTCATAATTTAAAAGGCCAGTTTCCTTATCAACTCCATAATGAATTGGGTTGTAAAGTCTGCCAGAAAAATTTACAGGCGAGCCGTGTGTTAAGTGTCCGCCGTGAGAAAGATCGAATCCTAAAAAAGTATCTCCCGGATTTAAACAAGCGGCGAAAACCGCCGTATTAGCTTGACTCCCACTGTGTGGTTGTACGTTTGCATATTCAGCGCCAAAAAGGGCTTTGGCTCTATCAATTGCTATTTGCTCCACTTCATCCACTACTTCACAACCGCCGTAATAGCGTTTGCCAGGATAACCTTCGGCGTATTTATTGGTTAAAACAGAACCGGCAGCTTCCATAACTTGTTCGCTCACAAAATTTTCTGAAGCTATTAATTCCAATCCATTTAATTGGCGTTGTTTTTCGGCTTCAATAAGTTCAAATATCTGTTCGTCTCTTTTCATATTTTTTTTATTCTGAAATTTCTTTTAAAGGAAATTGTTAATTCGTTATTTGGTTACTTGGAATAGTAAATATTTCGAATTGAAGTAAAAACTAAACTTATAAACTTTCTAAACTCATCGACTCATAAACTCTCAATACTCATTAACAAATCAACTAAGTAACCAATTAATGATTTCCTCAAACGTTAATTAATCATCAAAAATAGTAAATCCAATTGGTTACTATCTTGAAAATTTTATATTTGGATAAGAATTCACTAACTCAAAAAACCTCAAAATGCCTTTAACCGCCAACGACCCAAAAAGAAAAACTTGGTTAGACACCTCGCCGGACACAGATTTTCCTATTCAAAATATACCTTTCGGTGTCTTTTTAACACGAGAAGATATTATTACTATTGGAACAAGAATTGGCGATTACGCCATAGATTTGGGCGCTTTGCACCAATTGGGTTATTTTGAAGGAATAGATTTAACCGATGATATTTTTCTCCAAGACAGCCTAAATGATTTTATAGCTGACGGCCGAAAAACGTGGCGATTGGTGCGAAATAGAGTTTCAGATATATTTTTGGAAGGCAATACAAAACTTCAAAAAAACAAATCGCATTTGGACAAAGTAATGTTTAAAATGGAAGAGGTTGAAATGCAACTTCCTGTTGACGTGGGCGATTATACAGATTTTTACGCAAGTAAAGAACACGCAACAAATGTTGGTTCTTTATTCCGCGATCCGGAAAATGCACTTTTGCCAAATTGGTTGCGTATTCCTATTGGGTATCACGGTAGGAGCTCATCTATCGTTCCTTCGGGAACGCCAATTCGCAGACCTGTTGGACAAACAAAACCAACTGAAGCTGGTGGAATTCCAAATTTTGGTCCAACAAAATTGTTAGATTTTGAACTTGAAATGGCTTTTATAACTACAGGTGCCAACGATCTTGGTAAACGCGTACCTATTGAAGAAGCTGAGGAATATATCTTTGGACTAGTCCTTTTCAATGATTGGAGCGCGAGAGATATTCAAGGTTGGGAATATGTGCCGCTTGGTCCATTTTTGGGGAAAAGTTTTGCATCAACAATTTCACCTTGGATTGTTACTTTGGATGCGTTAAATCCGTTTCGGATTGATGGTCCGGTTCAAAATCCGGAGCCACTTCCCTATTTAAAACAAGGCAAAAAGAAAAATCTCGATATTCATTTACAAGCAATAATTGCGAACGAAGAGGGCGAAGAAACTGTCGTGTCAAACAGCAATTTTAAATATATGTATTGGTCTATGGCGCAGCAATTAGCACATCATACTGTAAATGGTTGTAACGTGCGAAGTGGCGATATGATGGGAAGCGGAACAATTTCCGGTCCCGAAAAAGAAAATTACGGTTCGATGTTGGAATTGTCTTGGCAAGGAAGAAATCCAATAAAATTAAACGACGGCACCGAACGTACATTTATAAACGATGAAGATACCGTAATCTTAAAGGCTTATGCCGAGAAAAATGGGGTTCGAATTGGTTTTGGAGATTGCAGTGGAAAGGTTTTACCTGCTTTTGAATTAGACTAACATAAATTTAAAATAAAACTAAAAATGCCCATCAATAAAAATTTGATGGGCATTTTTTTGACTGAAATCTTTAACTTGCTATATAAATTTTGCCAAATGCCCGGCATCAATACTTTGATGGCTATCATTATGAATTACAACGCCATTTTTAATAACAAGCAATTGCGGGCTTTCGTGTCTTATTCCCAAGCGGGATTCAATTTCGTTTGAAATGTTTCGATATTGTTTCAAGTCAAGAAAATATAGTGAGATTTTATCTTTTTCGTACTTATAATCTTTTTCAAACTGTCTCAGCACCATTTTGCTGATTCCACAAGTGTTGGAATGTTTGAAAATTACAACTGGTTTTGATTTGGATTTTTCAACCGCTTCATCCAATTCTTCCATTTTACTTAGAACATGCCAAGGCACCTCAACTATTTCTTCTTTTACTATATCTCTTTCCGATTTAAATTTATCAAAAAATCCCATAATTCTCTTTTTATAATTTTCTTAATTTCTTTTCAATTTTTCAACTTCAAAGATACAAATTATGAATTAGCATTCATTCTCATAATTAATAACCATTTCAAAGTTAAATCAGTCATAATGTCTGCAATAGTAGGTATTTCAACAGACAAAATGTCTTAATTTTATATTGGCTTATCTTTTGAAATAGTTTTTATTAAGAAATAAATATTGAATGATTTTTTGTTTTTCAAAAGAAAAATTACGAAAAATTCAATTTTAAAATTGAAATCAAAATATAAAAACAAAGGTTCTTAAGTGATTTTTAATTTTCCAATGGAAAAATTAAAAATTGTACCGAAAGGCCGACTTAAAACATATAAAAATGAACTTTAACAACTATACAATAAAAAGCCAAGAAGCAATACAGCAAGCGCAACAACTTGCACAAGGTTTTGGCAACCAACAAATTGAAAATGAGCACATTTTAAAAGCCATTTTTGAAGTTGATGAAAACGTTACGCCATTTATATTGAAGAAACTAAATGTAAATGTTGCGATGCTTCAGCAGATTTTAGACAAGCAAATTGAAAGCTTCCCAAAAGTTTCGGGCGGCGATTTAATGCTGTCCCGCGAAGCAAACAAAACTTTGAACGAAGCAAGCATTATCGCCAAAAAAATGGACGACGAATATGTTTCAATAGAACATTTATTGCTAGCAATTTTGGCTTCAAAAAGTAGCATAGCGCAAACTTTAAAAGACCAAGGCGCTACCGAAAAAGCAATGAAAGCTGCTATAAGCGAGCTTCGTGGCGGTGAAAATGTAACTTCTCAAAGTGCTGAAGAAACGTATAATTCGCTGAATAAATATGCAAGAAATTTAAACCAACTTGCGAAAGATGGAAAATTAGATCCAGTAATTGGGAGAGATGAAGAAATAAGAAGAATTCTTCAAATTTTATCGAGAAGAACCAAAAATAATCCAATGCTCGTCGGTGAACCTGGAACAGGAAAAACCGCAATTGCAGAAGGTTTGGCGCATAGAATTGTAGATGGCGATGTTCCGGAAAATTTAAAATCTAAAGAAGTTTATTCATTAGATATGGGCGCATTAATTGCCGGCGCAAAATATAAAGGCGAATTTGAAGAACGACTAAAATCCGTAATCAAAGAAGTTACGGGAAGTGACGGCGATATTGTTTTATTTATTGACGAAATACACACACTTGTTGGCGCTGGCGGCGGTCAAGGCGCAATGGATGCTGCAAATATCCTAAAACCTGCTTTGGCGAGAGGCGAATTACGTGCAATTGGTGCAACTACTTTAGATGAATATCAAAAATATTTTGAAAAGGATAAAGCGTTGGAACGTCGTTTTCAAAAAGTTATGGTCGATGAACCTGATACGGAAAGTGCTATTTCAATTTTACGTGGAATTAAGGAGAAATACGAAGCGCATCATAAAGTGCGAATTAAAGACGAAGCAATTATTGCTGCCGTGGAATTGAGTCAGCGTTATATTACTAACCGTTTTCTACCTGATAAAGCAATTGATTTAATGGATGAAGCTGCTTCAAAAATTAGGATGGAAATTAACAGCAAGCCAGAAGAATTAGATGTTTTAGATCGAAAAATTATGCAGCTTGAAATTGAATTAGAGGCAATAAAACGCGAGAAAGATGAATCTAAAATGAAGAATATTTCAGCAGATTTAGCTAATTTCAAAGAAGAACGTAATGAGTTAAATGCAAAATGGAAAAGCGAAAAAGAGGTTGTCGATAATATTCAAAATAGGAAAAAGGAAATTGAAGAATACAAATTGGAAGCCGAGAGAGCCGAACGTGATGGCGATTTTGGCCGCGTAGCCGAATTGCGCTACGGAAAAATAAAAGATGCGCAAGAAAAATTAAGCAAATTAGAAACCGAACTTGCCGAAGACCAAACAGGTTCTTCCATGATAAAAGAAGAAGTTACGTACGAGGATATTGCTGAGGTTGTAGCAAAATGGACAGGAATTCCCGTCACTAAAATGTTGCAGACCGACCGTGAAAAATTATTGAAATTGGAAGATGAACTTCATAAAAGAGTGGTTGGACAAGAAGAAGCAATTGTTGCGGTAAGTGATGCAATTCGCAGAAGTAGAGCAGGTTTGCAGGATGAGAAAAAACCAATTGGTAGTTTTCTTTTTCTAGGAACAACAGGCGTTGGTAAAACCGAACTCGCAAAAGCGTTGGCAGAATATCTTTTTAATGACGAAAACGCAATGACACGTATTGATATGAGCGAATATCAAGAACGCCACAGCGTAAGCCGTTTAGTCGGCGCGCCTCCAGGATATGTTGGCTATGATGAAGGCGGGCAATTAACGGAAGCCGTAAGAAGAAAACCATATTCCGTTGTACTTTTAGATGAAATTGAAAAAGCGCATCCCGATACCTTCAATATTTTATTGCAAGTACTTGATGAAGGCCGATTAACTGATAACAAAGGCCGTGTTGCAGATTTTAAAAACACAATTATTATTATGACCAGCAATATGGGAAGCCAAATAATCCAAGAACGATTTGAGGCAGTAAAAGACCCAGAAACCGCGATGGAAGCTGCTAAAATTGAAGTGCTTGGTTTACTAAAACAAACAGTTCGCCCAGAGTTTTTGAATAGAATTGACGATATTATTTTGTTCACACCTTTAACAAAAAAGGACATTCATAAAATTGTAAAACTGCAATTAAAAGGCATAACCAAAATGCTGAAAAAGCAAAATATAATAATGGACGCGACCGATGAAGCTATAAATTATTTAGCTAAAAAAGGTTACGATCCACAATTTGGTGCAAGACCGGTAAAAAGGGTAATTCAGCGGGAAGTTTTAAATGAACTTTCAAAAGAAATACTTGGCGGAAATATAAAAACTGATAGTATTATTCTCCTTGATAGTTTTGATGATAAATTAGTTTTTAGAAATCAAGATGTTTCTATTGAGTAATTTTTAAAATTTCAAAAGCCAACAATAAAAAGTGCCTAAGATTGAAAATTATCAATTTTAGGCACTGTATTTTTGAATAATATTTTCTTATTTAATAATCAATCTTTCGGTGGATGTTCCACTTTCAGTATTTACTTTAACTAAATAGTTTCCTGCAGATAAATTCAAATTCATTTCAACATTGCGTTGTGTAAAATTGTTTGAATAAACTTGTTTTCCTAACATGTCATAAATTGTTACATCAGATTTTTCAGTTTGATTTAAAATAATAAAAACATTTCCTCCATTAGAAACCGTTGGATAAAGTGTAAAATTAAAAGCTTGAGAATCTGAAATACTTAAAGGTGTACATTGGGTAGGTATAAGTGTAACAGTGCTTGGCATTGCGTTTTCAAAGGTTTGAATACCAGACAATGGCCAAATATCGCGGTTTATCATTTTATTATCAGGACCAATTAAACAAAAAGTAGGATAAGCGCTAACACCAAAATTATTGTCAACTGCCTCACCACCACCTTCGTTGCTTACTGCTGGTGAGTGATTAAATGGGCCGCCATATTGATTTTCATATTGTATAACTCTGGCGTTATCATCAAAACCATTATTAATTGAAATATTTATAATTTGCCCATCTGGCGCATTACAACCATATTTATCATAAAACTCATTCCAAGTTGGAGATGATCCTTGACAAGGCACACAATCTGCAAAGAAAAAATCAAGAAATACATACTTTCCTTGAGAAGTGTAGCTGTAAAGATTATGTACAACACCATCAGTATCAGTTACAGTAAAGTCGTCTACCGTATCGCCATTTTGATAATTCCCTGTTTGTGCTTGGCTTAAACTTGTAGCGAATAAGCAAATAAGCAAATAAAAAGTTGCGTAATTTTTTTTCATAATTAAAAGGTTTGGTTTAAATATTTTTTTTTGATAAAACTAAATTACTGATTTTTATAGTTTTACAAAGCAAAAGTTTAATTTAATTTTGTTTTAAACTATTACCAATAACTATATCTTTATGAAATCTGAACAATATACATAAACCCGAATTTATGAAACAGAAATTAACTCTTATCATTATCCTTTTTTTTATTAGTACTATTTTAGCATATTCACAAGAAAATAGTCATAAGACCAGTCAAGAAATAACTACGTATTATTTAATTCGCCACGCAGAAAAAGATCGTTCGACAAAAAATGAAAATCCTATTTTATCTGAAAAAGGAAATAAAAGAGCTGAAAATTGGACGCGCGTTTTCAGTAAAATTAAATTAGACGCCGTTTTTTCTACAGATTATATTAGAACAAAAGAAACAGTAAATGATATTGCAAAAACACATAATTTAGAGTTACAGATTTACGATCCAAACTCGTTGAATATTGAAAATTTTAAACAAGAAAATATGGGCAAAACGGTTTTAATTGCTGGGCACAGTAATACAAATCCGCAGTTTGTAAATAAATTAATCGGCGAAAATAAGTTTGAAGATATGGCAGATGATGATAACGGAAGTATGTACGTTGTAACAATTTGTGGTACTTCTAAAAAAGTCGATATTTTGAAGATTGATTGAAATAACAATAGCTAAACCCAGCGGAAAAAAAATAAAACGCTGAGTTCTTTGATTATATGCAGTGTTTTATGAGTTAAGAATTAGTTCAGCTTTCTTTTCAAAAATTCCACATCGTAATTCTTACATATAAAATCTTCCTATCTTTGTCGCTTATGGCAATTCAGAAAAACGTAAAAATTAAAAATCGCAAAGCGAAATTTGAATACGAAATCCTCGATACTTTTACCGCAGGAATCGTACTTCGTGGCACCGAAATAAAAGCCATTCGAGAAGGTAAAGCCAGCATCGCCGAAAGTTTTTGTGAGTTTAGCAACAACGAACTATTTGCTATAAATATGACTATCCAAGAATATAGTCACGCTTCCGCATTTATGCACGCGCCAAAAAGTGAACGTAAATTGCTTTTAAACCGCAGTGAACTCAAAAAGCTTGAAAATGAAGTAAAAAATTCAGGCTTAACTATTATTCCACTTACACTTTTTACCAATAATAAAGGTTTAGCAAAATTAGATATCGCGCTTTGTAAAGGGAAAAAGGAATACGATAAACGTAATGTTATCAAGGACCGCGACAGTAAAAAGAATTTAGCGCGGATTAAAAAGTCATTCAATAACTAACATTTCTGCTTTAGTTTATCCTGAGTTTTTATCGAAGGGCTCAATTACTGGAAGCAATTTTTAATTAAATTCATAAATCCGGTGGCTGAGCGGAGCCGAAGACGCAATCGTATTGCCATTTCGGCTCCGCTCAATGACCGGAACATAGTTTAAATTACACTCGGGATTCCGGTGGCTGAGCGGAGCCGAAGCCGCAATTGGTGACAGAACAAAAACGAATTAAAAAACAAAAATTTTATTTAAATGAAAGGCTACGCTTACATATTAAAATGCTCTAACGATTTGTATTATACAGGAAGTACAATTGATTTAGAAAAGCGTATTTCTGAACATCAAGAAGGAAAAGGGTCAAATTTTACTAAAAAATATCTTCCAATTGAATTAATTTATGTTGAGGAATTTAATAGAATAGACGAGGCTTTCTATAGAGAGAAACAGATTCAAGGTTGGAGCAGAAAGAAAAAAGAAGCTTTGATTTCGGGACAGACAAATCTTCTGCACGAATTATCAAAATGTCAAAATAATTCTCATTATAATTTCAAACAACCAATTTCAGAAACTACTGAAGGTGTCATTTCGGCTCCGCTCAATGACCGTAAGCAATTTTAAATTAAATCTAAAAATCCGGTGGCTGAGCGGAGCCGAAGTCACAATATCATTTCGGCTTCGCTCAATGACTGGAACATACTTTAAATTAAATCTAGAAATCCTGTGGCTGAGCGGAGCCGAAGTCACATTCCGCTGCGAAGCCTAATTTCTTCTTAAAATCTTCAACATAATTAACACATTCGTTATTTTCGTTCAAAGTTTAAAATGATGCTTTTCCATCAATCTATGAATAATAATTTACTTTTCCTTCTGCTACTTCTGCCCTATTTTGGATACTCTCAAATTGTTGGGAAAGTTACAAACCAAAAAAATGAAGCGTTGCCGTATGTAAATATCTATCTTCAAAATAGTTATAACGGTACAACAACAAACGATGATGGTAATTTTAATCTGTCTATTTCAACTAAAGGAAATTATACTGTTATTTTTCAATTTTTAGGCTACAAAACGGTTTCTAAACAGATAGAAATCAGCTCTTTTCCTTATATTTTGAATGTTTCTTTAGAAGAAGAATCGGTAAGTTTAAATGAAGTTGTTATTGATACTAAAGAAGATCCAGCTTACAGAATCATCAGAAATACAATCGCACAACGCAAAGAAAATCTTGATAAAATTGGTGCTTACACGGCAGATTACTATTCCCGCGGACTTTGGAAAGTTAAAGATGTTCCCGAAAAAATATTAGGTCAAGAAGTTGGAGATTTTGATGGTCAGTTAGATTCTACAAGAACCGGAATTATATATCTTTCTGAAACTATTTCAACAATACGTTTTGAAAAACCTGATAACTTCAACGAAAAAATTATTGCCAGCAAAGTAAGTGGAAACGATAATGGTTTTAGTTTTAACAGTGCCCAAAGCGCCAACTTTTCATTCTACGAAAACACAATAAACTTAAATGCTGAAATCGTTACGCCCATTGCAAACAATGCATTAAACTACTATAATTACAAGTTAGATGGCGTTTTTTATGAAGGCGATAAGCTAATCAATAAAATAAAAGTTATACCAAAACGCCCGAAAGACCGCGTATTTTCTGGCTATATTTATATTGTTGAAGACGATTGGCAATTGTATGGTGTAGAGCTTTCTACAAATGGCGAAGCAATACAAGTTCCGTTTATTTCTAAATTGATTTTTAAGCAGAATTTTAAATACGATACCGAAAATAAATTTTGGGTAAAAATTTCGCAAACTATCGATTTCGGTTTTGGTTTTATGGGTTTTAATGGCGATGGAAAATTTATTGCCGTTTATAGCAATTACGATTTTAAACCTACTTTCAACAAAAAATCTTTTTCAAATGAAGTACTTTCATTCGAGCCGGAAGCAAACAAAAAGGATAGTTTATTTTGGAAAGGAGTTCGGCCTGTTCCACTTACAAACGAAGAATTAACAGATTACATTAAAAAAGACAGCATCCAAACCCTTCGAAAATCTAAACCATATTTAGATTCTCTCGATACCAAAAATAACAAGTTTAAGCCATTAAGTATTCTTACGGGTTACACTTATAAACAAACCTACAACAAATGGCG
>CBDCMO010000001.1:0-446532 GCA_965219125.1 Aequorivita sp. | reverse complement strand
GAAATTCAGCTAAAACCAGAAATTCCAGTTTTAGTAATGAGCGGGGGAAAAGATAGGATTATTGAACTTGATGATATTATGAAATATATGATTTCAGAAAACGTAACCCTAAAAATTTATGACGAAGCCTATCACGGTTTTGATGTGGAGAGTTTAGAAAAAGGCAAATATGTTCGACTTATACCGTTTATCAGCAAAAAAATATACTTTCTAAAATACGATAAAGAAGCAGCTGAAGATTCATTTAAACAACTTCAGAATTTTTTAAAGTAAAACACGTTGCGTCGTTTGCGACTCTGCGTGTAATTTCCACCGCAAAGGCGCAAAGGACACAGAGAAAAATTCAATTTTTATTTTCTAATAGCGGCACAAACTTAAAAGCCCCAAACTCCTTTTTCTCAAATTCCGTATCGCTTTTACGTGTAAAAACTGTCATAATTTGTTCCTTTTCTCCAACCGGAATTACCAATTTTCCACCAACAGCCAACTGCGCCAATAACGGATTTGGCACAAAAGGAGCGCCAGCCGTCACAACAATTCCTTTATACGGTGCAAATTCTTTCAACCCAATATAACCATCACCAAATATCAATTTCTTTGGTCTGTAACCAAGCTTTGGTAGAAAAAGTTTTGACTTTTTAAAAAGCTCATTCTGCCTTTCAATTGAATAAACTTTTGCGCCAATTTCCAATAAAACTGCAGTTTGATAACCGCTTCCTGTACCAATTTCTAAAACCTTGTCCCCGCTTTCAATATTCAATAATTCCGTTTGACGCGCAACTGTGTAAGGCTGACTAATAGTTTGATCTGCCGCAATAGGAAAAGCTTTATCAACATACGCGTGACTTACAAAACCAGAATCCATAAACAGGTGTCTTGGTATTTTACCAATCGCTTCTAAAACTTCAGCATTTTCAATACCTTTTTTTTTCAGCGTTTCTACCAGTTTTTTTCGTAATCCTTGATGGGTAAAAGTGTCTTTCAATTTAGTTTTTGTTGATAGTTTGTAGTAGCTTTTTTTGATAATTGGGCAATTTAGAAATTTTTAATGAAAATTCGATGACATACAAAAATTCAAAAATAAAATTCCCCCTTTGGGGGTTAGGGGGAATTTCTAAAATTACAATTTTCTATTGAAGCAGATAAACTAAATGTGCAATTGATAAAGTTATTATGAATTTCAAATTTAGTTTTTAACCTAAAACTACTACCTTTATAAAAAACATTAAAATATGCTAAAAGCAGGCGTTCTTGGTGCTGGTCACTTGGGGAAAATTCATTTAAAATTATTGCAACAATCTACAGAATACGATCTTGTCGGTTTTTTTGATTCTGACACAAAAGCTGCAAAAGCAATTACAAAAGAATTTGGTTACAAAAGCTTTCCAACTATGGAAGCGTTAATTGAAGCCTGCGATATGGTTGATGTAGTAACCCCAACTATTTATCATTTTGATTGTGCCAAAAAAGTAATTGAAGCTGGAAAACATCTTTTTATTGAAAAACCAATAACACAAACTGTTGAAGAAGCGCAGCAAATTCGCGATTTAGCAAAAAAGCATAAAGTACGCGGCCAAGTGGGGCAAGTAGAACGTTTTAATCCCGCATTTACAGCCGTTAAAGACAAAATAAGCAACCCAATGTTTATTGAATCGCATAGATTGGCAGAATTCAACCCACGCGGTACCGATGTTTCCGTAGTTCTCGATTTAATGATTCACGATATAGATGCAATATTAAGTGTTGTAAAAAGTCCGGTAAAAGCTGTTAGCGCAAGTGGAGTTTCGGTTATAAGTGAAACTCCAGATATTGCAAATGCTAGAATCGAATTTGAAAATGGTTGCGTAGCAAATCTAACTGCAAGTAGAATTTCAATGAAAAAAATGCGGAAAGTTCGATTCTTTCAACGCGACGCATATATTTCAGTTGATTTTCTTGAGAAAAAAGCTGAAGTCGTAAAAATGAAAGACGCACCGAAAAAAGCAGACGATTTTGCAATGATTTTGACAAACGCTGAAGGAATTAAAAAACAAATCTATTTCGAAAATCCGAAGATTGAAAACAACAACGCAATTTTAGATGAGCTTGAAGCCTTCGCCAATAGTATAAAAACAGACACAACTCCAATAGTTTCTTTGGAACAAGGCACGGAAGCTTTGCGCGTTGCGATGTTGATTATCGAAAATTTCAGGAAGATTTAATCCCCTAACCCCCAAAGGGTTAAATTATATTTAAAACACCTCTTAACTTTATCCTTTTATTAAATAAAAATTTAAGTTTAATCTCAAAAGATACCCGCCTTCGCGGGCAAAAATATGAAAAACATAGCAGTTATTGGTGCAGGAACAATGGGTAATGGTATTGCCCACACTTTTGCGCAGTTTGATTATAAAGTTCAATTAATTGATGTTCACCAAACATCGTTGGACAAAGGTTTGGCTACCATCACCAAAAATTTGGATAGAATGGTTGCCAAGGAATCTATTACGGAAGAAGATAAACAGCGAACTTTAAAAAATATTACAACCTACACAAACCTCGAAAAAGGAGTTGAATATGCATGTTTGGTGGTTGAAGCCGCCACTGAAAACCTAGATTTAAAACTGAAGATTTTTAAAGATCTTGAACAATTTTGCCCAGAAGAAACAATTTTGGCAAGTAATACTTCATCAATTTCCATCACTCAAATAGCGGCTGTAACATCAAGACCTGAAAAAGTTATAGGAATGCACTTTATGAATCCGGTGCCGATTATGAAATTGGTAGAAATTATAAAAGGCTACAGCACAAGCGATGAAACCTATAAAATGGTTGAAGAACTTTCAAAAAAACTTAACAAAACACCCGTTGAAGTTAACGATTATCCCGGTTTTGTGGCAAACCGAATTTTAATGCCAATGATTAACGAAGCCATCGAAACACTATACAACGGCGTTGCTGGCGTAAAAGAAATTGATACCGTTATGATGCTTGGTATGGCGCACCCAATGGGACCGTTGGCGTTGGCAGATTTTATTGGTCTTGACGTTTGTTTGAGTATTTTAAAAGTAATGTACGACGGTTTTAAAAACCCGAAATATGCACCTTGCCCGCTACTCGTAAATATGGTTATGGCTGGTAAACTGGGCAGCAAAAGCGGCGAAGGTTTTTATGATTATAGTAAAAATAGGAAGGCGGAAGATGTTTCAGGGCAGTTTTTGGGGTAATTAAATCTTTACTATTTTGATTAAAAAAATTCGTGTATAGAAACACTGCAGGAAATAAAAAAAAACATCCTTCATCAAAAATTCTAAAATTAAATTAGGAAAATGTTGCCTTTTTAGGTAACTTTGGACAATATTTAATGGCTAAAAAAATTGAGTGAATTTAAAAGAGAAATAGGATTTTACGAAAACCACTTCAAAAAATTTTATTCCAAACAGTCGCTCACTGTTCGTAAAAAAATAGATTGGACACTTTTAATTATAAGAAACACTCGGATTGTTCCAGAAAAATTTCTAAAACATCTTACGAATACTGACGGACTTTGGGAAGTGCGGATTTCAGCAGGAAACGGAATATTTCGAATTTTCTGCTTTTTTGAAGAAGATAATTTAATTATTCTTTTGAGCGGATTCCAAAAGAAATCGCAAAAAACACCCAAAAATGAAATTAAAAAAGCGGAACGATTAAAAAAAGAATATTATGAAAACAGATAAAAGAATTACATCGTTTGATGACCATTTGGACGAGCAGTACGGAAAAATTGGAACTGAATCACGTGAAAAATTCCAAGAAGAATTTGAAACTTTTAAAATTGGTGTTTTAATTCAAGAAGCCAGAAAAAAACAACATCTAACGCAAGAACAACTTGCCGAAAAAGTGGGAACTACAAAAAACTATATTTCAAGAATTGAAAATAATGCAAGTGATATTAGACTTTCTACTTTAATGAGAATTATCCGAGAAGGTTTAGGCGGAAGTTTAAAATTCTCATTGGACGTATAAACTTCACGAAACCGTAACTGGAAAAAATATTTTAAACAAACCAAACAAAAAATGGCAAAACTAATTCCATTTAAAGCAGTACGGCCAACGCGCGATAAAGTAAGTTTAATCGCTGCGCGGTCTTACGATAGTTACACGCCAGAACAGGTAGAAAGCAGGTTGCGGGACAATCCGTTTTCATTTTTACATATTTTAAATCCGGGTTATAAATATCACAAAGAAATTTCTGGGGCTGAAAGATATGGCCTTGTTCGAAATCGGTATTTAGAATTTAAGGAAGACGGTATTTTTGTTCAAGACAAAAAACCTTCCTTTTACATTTATAAAATAGTAAACCGTGAAGGTCTTGAATTTAATGGTATTGTAGCCGCAGTAAGCACCCAAGATTATGAAGATGATGTTGTAAAAAAACACGAAGATACCATAGAATATCGCGAGGTTATTTTTAAGGAATACCTAAAAACAGTAGGTTTTAACGCAGAACCTGTGCTCCTAACTTATCCGGATAATAAGGAGCTTTCCACAATTATGGAGTTTGAAATGCAGAATCGTGCCGAATATGAATTTACTACAACCTACCGCGACACGCACTATTTATGGCAGCTTGACGACGAGGTAAAAGTTAAAAGAGTGCAACAAATTTTTGCAGATATTCCAACGCTTTATATTGCAGATGGGCATCATCGGTCGGCTTCTTCATATTTACTTTCAAAGGATATGCAGGCAAAATCTAAGTCGGAAAAAGATTCTTCTTTCAATTATTGTATGTCGTATTTAATTCCGGAAAGCGATTTAAAAATATATGAGTTTAATAGATTGATAACCGATTTAAACGGACTTTCAAAAGAAGAATTTCTTATAAAGTTGGATTATTATTTCAGAATAGATAATAAAGGTTTAGAATATTACAAACCAAGTAAAATGCACCATTTCAGTATGTATTTAGATGGCGAATTTTACTCATTATATCTTCGGAAAATTTATGAAATAAACAATGCGCTAGACGGATTGGATACCAACATTTTGTATCAAACAGTTTTAAAACCCATTTTAGGAATTGAAGACCAACGCAACGACAAACGTTTGGATTATGCCGATGGCAAAAAAGATTTAGCTTATGTAAAAACGTTGATAGACAACGGCGAATTTGCAGTAGGCTTCGGACTTTTACCTGTAACAACTGAAGAAATGAAACAAATAGCTGACGAAGGCTTAAAAATGCCACCAAAAAGCACGTATATTGAGCCGAAACTTAGAAGTGGCGTTACTATTTATGAGTTTTAAGCGGAATGACGCAAGACCGCTTCGCTTTAGGACGTAAGACGTAGGACAGATACATTAAAATTTGGCGTTTCACTAAACTTCATTTTAACAATTTAATTTAGTGACGTTAAATTTTCGATATTTTAAAATAATCCGAATTTAGTCGTAGGTCTTACGTCAATCAGTCTTATGTCAACAAATTCAATATTTTAAATCAAATTTTTTAAACTTTTAACCTTCAATAACTCGATGATTATTTCAGAAAATATAAAATCCTTCAAAAACAAATTACCCGAAAACGTTACGCTTGTAGCCGTTTCAAAAACCAAACCTGTTTCAGATTTAATGGAGGCTTACAATGTTGGCCAACGCATATTTGGTGAGAACAAGATTCAGGAAATGGAAAGTAAGTGGGAAGAAATGCCGAAGGATATTGAATGGCATATGATTGGGCACGTACAGCGGAATAAAGTTAAAAATATGGCTCCGTTTGTGAGTTTAATTCACGCAGTTGATAGCTTAAAACTTTTAAAGGAAATTGACAAAGAAGCAACGAAAAATGATAGAACTATAAATTGTTTACTTCAAATCAAAATTGCGGAAGAAGACACTAAATTCGGTATGGCTGCGGAAGATGCCAAAAAACTTTTAGCTTTGGAAGATTTTAAAAAACTTACAAATTGTAAAATCGTCGGTTTAATGGGAATGGCGACTTTTACTGATGATGAAAAGCAAGTTGAAAGCGAATTTAAAAAACTTCAAAATCTATTTAATGGATTAAAAGCTGAAAATAACCTACAAATTTTAAGTATGGGAATGACGGGCGATTACGAAATTGCAATAAAAAACGGCAGCAATATGGTACGTATTGGAAGTGCAATTTTTGGGGAAAGAGATGGTCATTAAGTCTTCGGTATATTTTGAAAGCAAATAAAAGTACCTAAATTGAATAAATTGTGTTAATGCTTTCAAAATACTCAGACACCCATAATTTGGCATAAGGAAAACTAAATCATTAATTTTACAATCACTTATTTCAACATAAAGTCAATAAAAAATAAATTAAAATGTATATCTGGATTTTCGCATTAATAGCAGTCTTTGTAATCGTTATTTGGAATACCAAGCGAAGTATGAAACAACGCAAAAAAATTGGCACTTCAGATTTTAAAAAGCGCATGTTGGAACGGAAAAAGGAGCGGGATGGAAACAATTCTGAATTATGAATTATGAATGCAGAATTTTGAATTATGAAAAAATAATCTAATTCTTTAGTAACTTCAAAACGCTCTTGCCTTTATTGCTTGTAACATTAATAAAATACAGCCCAACGGGAAGAGTTGTAATATTTACTTCTTTTATAGCACCCATTTTAACAAATAACGATTTCCCTAAAATATCATAGATTTCAATTTTTGAAACTTCTTCATTTTGCGATCGTATAAAAATGGTGTCGCTACTTGGGTTTGGGTATATTTTTAAATTTTTTACCTTATTTTCTACAATACCTAAAACAGTTAGGTTTTCATACCAAACAAATTTATCGTTGTTTTGGGAGGCGGCAAAAACATCCATATCGCCATCGTTGTCAATATCGGCTGCTGTAACTTGATAAGTAAATTCTAATTGATTACCAATAACCTGCTTAGGTCCAAAATTACCCAAACCATCTAAATTTTCGCTCCAAGCTACTTCACTATTTTCAACAATTGGTGATTCAGTTGAACCATAAAGCACATCAATATCTCCATCATTATCCAAATCTTTACAAAGACTCCATCACCATCAATATCTGCAGCAAAAACCGAGCGACAGCCTCTTTGTACAATTGACACATATTGTCGCGGTCCAAAATCTCCAAGACCATCTGGAAGTAAATCTCCATTTATATCACCAACTGCTATACTATTAAGTCCATTCAAATCTGTTGTGATAATTCGTTCGGGGCCAAATTGACAATAGGTTAATGTAGAAATTAAATTAAATAGTAAAAATAATAGTGGTTTTTTCATGAAAATAAAACAAAATGTAAAAGCTCTGTTAATTTAGTCAATTTTATAATGCTATTCCTTCAATAAATTGAAAATAATTAAAGTAGGATGTTTTAAATCTGATATTTGTAAATTTGCCAACTTTAAACTACAAACTATAAAGCTATATGAAAGTTTACACAAAAACAGGCGATAAAGGTACAACTGCCCTATTTGGCGGCACACGCGTTCCTAAATATCATATTCGCATAGATAGTTATGGCACTGTTGATGAATTGAATAGCTTTATTGGTTTGATACGCGACCAAGAAATTGATGAACATTCAAAAAAAACGTTGATTAAAATTCAGGAAAAGCTTTTTACTGTCGGTGCAATTTTAGCAACCGATCCTGAAAAGCAAATCTTGAAAAATGGAAAGGAACGTTTAAATATTCCGAAGATAAGTGATGGGGACATTAGCTTTTTAGAAACTGAAATTGATAAAATGGAAGAAACCCTTCCTCAAATGACGCATTTTGTATTGCCAGGCGGACATACAACGGTGTCATATTGTCACGTTGCACGCTGTGTTTGCCGTCGTGCCGAACGTTTGGCAACCTTATTAAACCACGAAGAGCCAACCGATCCAATGGTTTTAACCTACCTAAACCGACTTTCAGATTACTTATTTGTGCTGGCACGAATGTTGACTTACCAGTTGAGCGCTGAAGAGATTAAATGGATACCTCAAAAAGAGTAACCAGTTTTCAGTCGCAGTTTGCCTTTGCAATTAAATGTTTTAAAATCTATAATAATTGTTAAAATAATATCTAATTATTTAAGTTCAAGTTATTGATAATTAAATAGTTAAGAATGTTCTTTAAAATAATTCAGAAATAATTACGATTTTACTTGACTTTGTCGTCAAAAAAATTATTTTTGCACGAAATTTAAATCCATAATTATGTATTGGACACTAGAACTTGCATCTCATTTAAGTGATGCACCTTGGCCAGCTTCAAAGGACGAATTAATAGATTACGCTATTAGAACAGGCGCTCCGTTAGAAGTTGTAGAAAACTTACAAGCAATTGAAGATGAAGAAGATTCATATGATTCTATCGAAGAAATTTGGGCAGATTATCCAACAGACGACGATTATCTTTGGAACGAAGATGAATATTAATCTGCACCACTTCAATATATTATAAATTTAAAAAGTCTCTTTCGGGGCTTTTTTTTGTGTTAAAATATTTTAAAAAACCGCAACAAGCCTTATTAAAACGCCCAAAGGCGTAAATTTGTAAAACTACATTTAGCGTTTTTAACCAACGCAGTAATAAAACCATATTAAAAATGACTTTTTTAGACAGTGTATTAAAAGTTTTTGTTGGAGACAAAAGCAAGAAAGATATAAGCGAAATACAACCGCTCGTATCAGAAATAAAGAAATTTGAAGTTGAAATTGAAGCGCTTTCTCACGATGCATTGCGAGCCAAGACTATTTATTTCAAAAATGAAATAAAAGAAGCTCAAAAAACACTTCGAGACAAGATTGAAAGTCTAGAAAAACAGGCAGACGACGAACAGGACATCAATAAAAAGGAAGATATTTATAATGAAATTGATTCCTTAAAAGATGAATGTTACACAGTTGAAAAAGCTACACTTACCAAAATACTTCCCGAAGCCTTTGCGGTAATGAAGGAAACGGCTAAACGTTTCAAAAACAACGAGACCTTAACCGTAACTGCGTCACCTTTTGACCGTGAACTTTCAGCCGAAAAAGATTTTATAACCTTAGAAGGCGAAAAGGCAATCTATCAAAACTCTTGGGATGCCGCTGGTAAAGCCATTACGTGGGATATGGTTCATTACGATGTTCAGCTAATTGGTGGTGTTGCGCTTCACGAAGGCAAAGTTGCCGAAATGCAAACTGGGGAAGGTAAAACGTTGGTTGCAACTTTACCGATGTACTTAAATGCATTGGCTGGTAACGGCGTTCACTTGGTAACCGTAAACGATTATCTTGCAAAAAGGGATAGTGCGTGGATGGCACCCTTATTTCAATTTCACGGGTTGACTGTAGATTGTATTGATAACCACAAGCCAAATTCCGCAGCACGAAAAAAAGCTTACAACAGCGATATTACGTACGGAACAAATAACGAATTTGGTTTCGATTATTTGCGTGATAATATGGCGCACGCCCCGTCAGATTTGGTGCAGCGTCCACATCATTACGCAATTGTGGATGAGGTAGATAGCGTGCTTATTGATGACGCGAGAACGCCTTTGATTATTTCCGGACCCGTTCCCGAAGGCGACCGTCACGAATTTAATGAGCTTAAACCAAAAATCAACAGCATTGTAGATGTTCAAAGAAAATATCTTACCACAGTTTTAAGTGATGCTAAAAAATTGATTAAAGATGGCGATCTTAAAGAAGGTGGTTTTCAATTGCTGCGTGTTTATCGCGGTCTTCCAAAAAACAAGGCGTTGATTAAATTTCTATCGGAAGAAGGTGTTAAGCAAATTCTTCAGAAAACAGAAAACCAATATATGGCGGATAATAACCGCGAAATGCCGAAGGTTGATGCTGAATTATATTTTGTAATTGAAGAAAAAAACAATCAAATAGAACTTACCGATAAGGGAATTTCATTTCTTTCCGGTGAAGACAATCCGGATTTCTTCGTAATGCCAGAAATTGGTATTGAAATTGGAAAAATTGAAAGTCAAGGTTTAACTCCTGAAAAAGAAGCAGATCTTAAAGAGACTTTATTTCGTGACTTCGGAATTAAAAGTGAACGAATCCACACGCTAAACCAATTGTTGAAAGCCTATACCTTATTCGAAAAAGATACCGAATATGTGGTAATGGAAAATAAGGTTATGATTGTAGACGAGCAAACTGGCCGTATTATGGACGGTCGCCGTTACAGCGATGGTCTTCATCAAGCAATTGAAGCTAAAGAAGATGTAAAAATTGAAGCCGTTACTCAAACTTTTGCGACTATTACACTTCAAAATTATTTCAGAATGTACCGCAAGCTTTCAGGAATGACAGGTACTGCGGTAACAGAAGCTGGCGAATTATGGGAAATATACAAATTGGATGTTGTTGAAATTCCAACAAACCGTCCAATTGCGCGTCACGATGTTCAAGATAAAATCTATAAAACAAAACGTGAAAAATACAATGCCGTAATTGAAGAAGTTACAGAGCTTTCAAAAGCTGGAAGACCCGTTTTAATTGGTACAACTTCGGTTGAAATTTCAGAAATTTTGAGTAGAACGTTGAGTATGCGAAACATTCCGCATAATGTACTTAACGCAAAAATGCATAAAAAAGAAGCCGATATTGTTGCTGATGCTGGTAAAAGTGGTATTGTTACAATTGCAACCAACATGGCAGGTCGTGGTACTGATATTAAGCTAAGCGACGAAGTTAAAAAAGCGGGCGGTTTGGCAATTATTGGTACAGAACGTCACGATAGCCGTCGTGTAGACAGGCAGTTACGTGGTCGTAGTGGTCGTCAAGGAGATCCGGGAAGTTCACTTTTCTATGTTTCTTTGGAAGATAACTTGATGCGATTATTTGGTAGCGAACGTATCGCCAAAATGATGGACAGAATGGGCTTGAAAGAAGGCGAAGTGATACAACACAGTATGATTTCAAAATCTATTGAGCGTGCGCAGAAAAAAGTAGAGGAAAATAACTTCGGAATTAGAAAGCGATTGCTTGAATATGATGATGTAATGAACGCTCAACGTGAAGTGGTTTACAAACGTCGTTTCCACGCTTTGTTCGGTGATAGATTGCGCGTTGATATCGCGAATATGATTTACGATACGGCAGAAGTTATTGCAATAGCAAACAAAGGCGCGCAAGATTATAAAAATTTTGAATTTGAGTTGATCCGTTATTTTTCAATGAGCTCGCCTGTAACGCAAGCCGAATTTGAGAAAATGGGTGCTCAAGATATTGCTGGTAAAGTTTACAAAGCAGCTTTTGAGCATTACAAAAATAAAATGGAAAGAAATGCTGAAATGGCATTTCCCGTTATCAAAAATGTTTACGAAACCCAACGTGACAAATACAAGCGAATTTTAGTACCATTTACAGATGGTGTAAAAACATTAAACGTTGCTACAGACCTTGAAAAAGCTTACGAAAGCCAAGGAGAGCAATTGGTTAACGATTTTGAAAAGAATATAACCCTTGCAATTATAGATGATTCGTGGAAAACGCATTTACGTAAAATGGATGAGTTGAAGCAATCTGTTCAACTTGCTGTTCACGAGCAAAAAGATCCTTTATTAATTTACAAGTTTGAAGCTTTTGAGCTTTTTAAAGTAATGATTGAAAAGGTAAATAAAGAAGTTATTTCATTCTTGTTTAAGGGAGAATTGCCGCAGGAAAACCAACAAGCATTTCAAGAAGCACGCGATGCAAAACCAAAAGAAAAACTAAGCGAGCAGAAAGATGAGATTATGAATATGGACGAACGCTCAGCACAATCTAGAGCTGCCGGAAATACACAACCTCAGCAACAACAGATTACTGAAACCATTACTCGCGACCGTCCAAAAATTAACCGTAACGATAAAGTAACCATTAAACACGTGATGAGCGGTGAAAATAAAGAGGTTAAGTACAAACAGGCAATCCCACTTATTGATAAAGGCGAATGGGTTTTGGTTGATGAGTAAAATAGACGTTAGATTTTAGATGTAAACCTATTTGGTTTTATAAAAAACTCTGTGTAACTCTGCGTTTTCTCCGCGAAACTTACCGTTATAGCTGTTCCGCAGAGTTTCACAGAGAAAAAATTTAATTATATTTATTTTAAATTAAAAACAGATTGTTTTCCTTTATAAAGTTTAAAATCTTTCAAAGTCAATTCAACAATTAAATTTTCAAAATCCTTTTCCGTGGTTTATTTCCACAGAAAAGGATTTTAATTTTTAGTATCTTCACAAGCACTTAATTTTTACCAATGAAAAGCATAAAACTTGAATTAAAATGGGCGGTAATTTTTACAATAGCTACCCTAATTTGGATGATGTTAGAACATACAATGGGCTGGCATGACGAATATATTGCAGAACATTGGTGGCTTACCTTACTTTTTGTTCCGTTTGGCTTGCTTTTCTTTTATTTAGCGCTTAAAGAAAAACGGAGACGATTTTACAACGGGTCAATTACGTGGCTGCAAGCATTTTTATGTGGTTGTTTAATAAGTTTATTTGTGGCTTTACTTTCGCCACTAACGCTTTACCTATCAAGCGAATATATAGCTCCTTCCTATTTTACAAACCTTATAGCCTACTCGGTTGATAATCGTCTTCTTAGCCGCGAAGAGGCTTTGGCAGATTATAATTTAGCGCGATATATGTTTCAAGCCGCCGTTGGATCGTTGGTTTCGGGAATATTGACTAGTGCAATTATGGCATTTTTTGTAAGGAGGAAATAAAAACGAACGAATAATGCGTTTTTTTATTCTTTTACTATTATTCTTTTTGCTGAATTTTGAAAGCTCGGCACAAGAGAATACTGCAATTGAAGATTTTTTGAACGAAGCAAATTCAATTGTATATTCCCAACCCGAGAAAGCCCAAAAACTTGCCGATTATATTATTAGCTCTTCTAAAAACGAATCGCAAATTGCCGAAGGAAAATTGGTTTTGGCAACAAGTTTTTATATTCAGGGAAATTATGAAAATGCCCTTTCCAAAGGTTTAGAAGCAACTGAATATAAGGATAAAGTAACTTCTAAAACTAAGATTAAATTAAATGTTTTACTGGCAAATATATTTCAAGATATAGGCCTAGATGCTGTAGCCAATTTATATATTGAAGAAGCCGAAAAATTAGGGACTGTTGAAGATCTTTTATTTGAAGATTGGCGTAAATACGCAATCTATCAATTAAACGGTAGCGAAAATTATAACAATGATAGTATCGTTAACGCCTTTGAATTTTACTACGAAGCAAAAAATATAAACATTTCAGATTCACTTAAAGTAGCTTCTCAATATGCTAATTTAGATATTGAAATTGCCAATTTACATCTCAGAAATTTTCAACTTGATTCTGCTACTATTTATTTCGAAAATGCCGGACTTCTCATAAATAAATATGAAAACACAGACTATCTTAAAATGTTATTCCTCTTAGGAAAAGGAAATATATATTTTTTGAATAAACAATATAAAAAATCCATCGAAACTTTAAATGAGGCGAATCGCATTGCAATTTTTTTTAATAATTTAAAGTATCAAATAAAGTTCAATGAGCTTATTGCATCTAACTATCTTGCACTTGATGATTTAGAAAATTTTAAATTGTACACGAATAAAAACATTGTATTGTCGCTTCAAAAAAGCCAATCAGAACAAAATGCGGTAAATATTGCGTACAATTATATTAACAATCAAGAGGAAATTGAAATAAAAAATTCGGCCGACGGATTAAACCAAACTGTTATTATTTTAGTTTCAATACTTATCATTTTAATTTTTGTATTTTTTATTTTGAAATTCTACTACACATCTAAAGTTAAAACCTTAAAAGGATTTATCAGTTATTTTCAAAAACGTGAAAAACCTGCTTTAGAAAAAATCGAAATTCAGTCTGAAACGGCTAAAAGTCTTTCAATTCCGAAGGAAACGGAAAATACCATTATTAAAAAATTATTCGAGTTCGAAAATTCTGAACGATTTTTAAATAAAGAGATGTCCCTAGCCCAATTGGCTTCGCAGTTTGAAACCAATACCAAATATCTTTCAGAAATTATAAATGTTCAAAAAGACAAAAATTTTAATGCGTATGTAAATGAACTTCGTATTAATTATATAACAGATAAACTAAAAACAGATTCTACTTACTTAAATTATAAAATAAGTTATTTGGCCGAAGAAACTGGTTTTTCATCTCACAGCATTTTTACAACTGTTTTTAAATCTGTAACCGGAATATCGCCAAGCATCTTTATTAAGATAATTAATTCACAAAAAGAAATGCAGAAAGTTTCGTGAAAAAACGAGCCAATACATACTCATCCATTTTAATTTGGTTAATTGCATTAGCAATTGGCAAGATTGGTTATAGCCAAGATTCTTTATCTGCCAACAGTATTTTAGTCCGCGCAGATGTACTTGTTTATGAAAATCCGAATTTAGCCATACAATCTGCACTTAAAGTTTACAACGAGCCAAGCGTTTCTGCGGCCAATAAAATCAATGCCTTAACTATCATTTCCCGTTCGTATACAGCGCTTAGACAAAATCAAAAAGCGTTGGATTACATTTTAAAGGCCAACGAACTTGTAGATGAAACGAATGATGCCTATCAAAAAATTAATATTTACAATATAATTGGCAACCAATATCAACAGTTAAAAATTTATGATAAGGCGATAAATTATTTAGACAAGTCTTTAGCGCTTTCAAATTCTTATTCTGAAAAGGATTCTATCCCAAAATTATTGGCCTACAATTATGCAACCCGCGGGTTCATTTATCGTGAACAATTGAGCTGTGAGGTGGCAATTACTTATTTTGACAGGGCGATTACAGAATTCAAAAAAACATTGCGTTATAAGATGATGAATGCCAATGTTAGTATTATTTATTACAATCGCGGCAATTGCTATATAACCTTGGGTAATTATAACAGCGCAAAACAAGATTTTGAAACCTCTATAGAATACGCCAATCAAGTTGAAGCAAAAAGTCTTATTGCTTTTGCACAGAAAGGGCTTGCAGAGGTTCTCACGCTTCAAGGTAATTTTACAAAGGCAATTGCTACCTTAAATAATGCTTTAGAAATTTCAGAAAATGCGGGCGATTTGGTTTTACATCAAGGACTTTATAATGCAATTTCAAAAAATTATCTAGCTATTGGAGATTTGGACAATTACAAAAATTTTCAACAAAAATATACATCTACACAAAATGCTATTGCTAAAAATGAAAGTAAAACAATAGATAGATCGATAGTAAATTTAGCAAAAATAGCTGTCCATAAAAGAACTAAAATAGAACAAACTTATTTTTGGATACTAGTTTCTGTTTCAATTCTAATCCTGCTCATAATTTTTATAATAATTAGAGATTTTTTCAAATTTGAAAAGAAAATAAAGCGACTAACACAAAGCCTGAAGTAATATTGTAGCTAAAGGAAAAACAAATCTTTATAATTTTAATTGTCTGTATTACAGCTATTTAAATTTTTAACTCTTTCTATTTTCGGGAATTCCGCAAGTACAACTCTTTTTAAATATTGAATAATAATATACTTTTATCCCATATTAATTAAAATTTAAGAAAGATGAAAAGAATTACTTTAATCAAAACTTTTGCAATTGCATGTTTGTTGGCAACTTCTACTATTGCCACAGCTCAAGTAGAATTTAAATTGCTTACAGGTTTTGGCACCCGTTTTAATGATGTAAATGATAACGGTATCGGTGTGACACAAACACAGTATTATGATTTTTCAACTGACGCATTAACTGATGTAGAACCCGAAGCTACTGGCTTAGTATCTATCAATAACAATGGCGATGCGGCAGGCGAAATGTTTTTAGACGAAGCAAATGGCATATACCAACCTGCTTACAAGAAAAATGGAACTTGGAACCCGATCGGTTGGTTTCCAGATGCTGACCCAGCAGAGTCTGGTTTTGTAACCTATAATATTTCACCAAATAGTAAATACGTAGTTGGGCAAATGTCTAAAGGGTGTTGCGATTATGGAATATTTTATTATGATACTGAAACAAATATACTAAGTGAAATATTTGATGCCGGTGGAGAAGTTGTGGCAGGATATACTGTAAACAATAATGGTATTGTTGGTGGATGGTTAGACCAACCAAATAATGGTGGTACTTTCCGAGTGCCAGCATACATATCTACGGATCAAATAATACACACAATACCTGAAGGGACATTGCCTACAATCTCATCAGATAACTTTGTAAGCGATATAAATTCATCTAACATAATGGTTGGAACTTTTGATTTCAATCCTTTTATCTATGACTTAAATACCAACACCTTTACAACTTTCGAAAATCCAGGAGGTGCAGAAAGAGCTGTTTTTTCAAGTATTTCTGAAAATGGGATAGCAATTGGATATGCCACATTAGACTTTGGTGACAGAGAAGCAATTATATATCATCCAGATTTAGGTCCTCAACCCTTATTTCTTAAAGATGTACTTGCAGATTTAGGAGTAACAATTGATACAAATGATGGAAAATTAGGTACAGGATATTCCATTTCTCCAGATGGTAACTTTGTAGTAGGCTGGGTAAATGGACCGCCAATTTTCGCAGAAGGTTGGATAGTTAATTTAGATAACAGAATTTTAGGCACAGACAACATCGCTCAAGCTGAAGTTTCATTTTATCCAAACCCTGTTAAAGATATGCTTAACATCACATCACCAAATAGAATTGAAGGTGTGAATATTACAAATATAACTGGACAAAAAATCGAAAATATAGTTGTACAGAATAATCCTACCGAAGTAAATTTTTCAGCAGTTTCTAGTGGTATTTATTTTGTAAATGTTCAAACAGATTCAGGCGCAGAAACATTCAAAATTATCAAAGAGTAAATAATAGTATCCCCCAATTTTAGCTTAATAGTCCCTTTTTAATTAATTAAAAAGGGACTATTTTTTGAATGTAAAATATTGCTTTGAAAGAAAAGAGATCCCGTCATTTTAATGGATCTATAACGTGGCTACAAGCTTTTGGCCCGGGATGTTTGTTATGTATATTTATAGCGCTACTTTCACCAATAACACAATATCTTTCACAAGAATATATAGCGCCTTTGTATTTTGGTAATATAATAGCCTACTCCGTAGATAATCTCATTTAAACTAGTGAGGAAACTGTTGAAAATTTTCATCTTCAATCTTATATCTTACGGCAATAGGTGCGTTAGGTGCCGGCATAGTCACAAGTGCTTTGGTTGCTTTAATTGTTCGTAGAAAGGCAAAAAGATAGTTTGTACTAATTTATTGGAAAATTAGATTTTTTTCAATTATATTTTCAATAAAAATCAGCATTTATAGGCTAAAATGGACAAATTATATTGGGGGCCAAAAGCGCTCTTTTATAACCTTTTAGCAAACCTTGAAAGTCAAACTTTAAACTAAAAAAACACACTATATTAATATTTATTCCTAAATAATCAGTACTGATTATTTAGGAATAAACTGAAAACAAGTAATGCTCAATGATTAGTTGAAAGAAATCCGTAATTCTTAGAATACATAAGCATTTGCTCTTCAAAAGTTTTTGGCTGATCTACTTTAAAACTTTCAATTTCACCAGCATCGTTCATTTTTGGTACGATTACAGGATTTACGAATCCGCTATAAGGCGCGGCCGTAAATTGTTTGTTCCGCTCCAATATTTCAGCGTGTAATTTTTGATCTACCTTTACGCCGTAATCTTCTACCAAAGCTTCTACCGCTGCGTAATCTCCTTCACTTTTTATACGCTGCGTTTCCCTAAGTAACTGCCCAAAAAGTTCGTGCAATTTTTCATAATCATTAATGTTATAGTAGGTTTTACCATCTCGTGTAATCTTTTCGATAACATTATCTTTTTTACCGTGTTCAAAAGCCCAAGATGAAACCCATTGGCGGTTTCGCATATGCGCTTCTTCAACATCGTCTCCTAAATTCAAACGTATTAATTGCGTCATCATTCCATTTCTAATATAGCCGTCGTAAGCTGCCATTCCAACATTCTTCCAATCGTCAACCAAACCAAGTTCTTGCAATTTCGGATTGTATAAATAGTAAAGGCCAACTAGATCTGCACGGCCTTCTTCCAACGTCGAGGCGTAATTTTTTAAGGTTTCCTTTGTTTCACCAACGCCAGGATTAAGTTGTCCGGACGCGTGCCCAATAACTTCGTGTAAAGCTGTATGTAATTTATCCCCAATTTCACCGTATTTTTCTTCAAGTTGTAATTCTGTTTCATCATTTACAAATTCTTTTAATCTTCCCGAACTTGACGAATTATTATAAGATTCAATAATGTTTCCTAAACTCACAGATTTACTTCCAACGGAAGCACGAATCCAGTTTGCATTTGGCAGGTTTACGCCAATTGGTGTACTTGGGGAGGAATCTCCCGCTTCGCCAGCTACATTTACAACTTTATAGGTTACGCCTACCACGTTTTTCTTTTTATGTTCAGGCATTAATGGTGAATTATCTTCAAACCATTGTGCATTTTTTGAAAGCACCGACATCTTTTCGGACATATCAAAATCTTTAATTTGTACCACACTTTCATACGAACCGCGATAACCTAACGGATCGTTATAAACTTCTATAAAACTGTTTATATAATCTATATTTCCTTCAGTAGCTGCTGTCCACGCTACGTTGTAATCGTCCCAAGTTTGTAAATCTCCCGTTTGGTAATATTTAATCAATAATCCCAAAGCATCGGCTTGCGCTGGATTTTCAGCAACGCCTTTTGCTTTTTCCAACCATTCAATTACTTTATCTATCGCAGCGCCGTAAAGTCCACCGCTTTTGTAAACTAATTCTTTTAACTGTCCATTTTCTTTCACCAATTTACTGTTTAAACCATACGAAAGTGGTTTTGTAGAATCTGGAGATTTCATTTTTGTATAAAATTCGGCTACATCTTTATTGGTAACGTCCGGTCCGTAAAAGTTAACCGCACTTTGAGCAACATTATCAACACCTTTTGCCAAATTCACTTTTTTAGAATCCTTATCATTGAACAAAACATCAAAAGCTTCACCTTCTAAAACTGAATTGGTTTCAGACAATAAAGTCTTTAAATAAGCTGCAGAAAATGCTGGCTTCATTTTATCATTGCTGTAATGATGGTGAATACCGTTGCTAAACCAGACCTTTTTTAGATACAGTTCAAAATTTTTCCAATCTTCGGAATTTTTATCACCTTTATAATTGGTATAAATATTTTCGAAGGCATTTCTAATTTCTAGATTGTGGCGGTAATTTTGCTCCCACATAATATCGCGTCCTGCAAGTCCCGCTTGCGTTAGGTAATAAACCAATTTTTGCTCTTTTAACGTAAGATCGTTCCAACTTGGAATTTGGTAACGCAATATTTTAATATCACCGAACTGCTCAACACTGTAATCGAAGCTAACATCATCAGACATTTTTTCTGATTTAGCAGGTTTTTGTGCCACACAGGAAAAACTAATTGCGCAAAACAGTAACGTAGTGAGTAAAATTGATTTTTTCATTATTCTCTATATTTTATATTTTCACAAATGTAATAATTTATTTTGTCTGAAAATAAACTGCGTTTTATAAGAATTTTAGTGTTTGACCAAAGGAATAATTGGCTTAACTAATTTCTAAAACATATAGAATCTCAAAAAACACTATCTTAGCGGCGCAATAATAGAAGAACTTCCCAATGAAAATTATAAAATATCTTTTCTTTTTAATTTTAATCATCATAATTGGTGCAGCAGTCTATTTTGGAACGCAGGACGGAGCTTACGATATTACGGACACTGCAATTGTTAATGCGCCTAATGAAGTAGTTTTTAGTAAAGTAAATGACCTAAAAAGTTGGGAAATTTGGGGGCCGTGGAAAGAAGAAGATAGCACGATGACATTTACATATGCTGAAAAAACCTCGGGCGAAGGTGCAAGCTATTCTTGGGATGGCGAAATGGATGGAAGTATGACAACCACCAAAGTAATTCCAAATAAAGAAATGGAACAAGAGCTAACTTTTAAATCCCAAATGGGTAAAAGTAAAAGCACTGTTTATTGGAATTTTGATGAAGCCGAAAACAATAATACCAATGTAACTTGGGGCGTAAAGGGTGAACATTCTTTTATGGATAAAATTTATTTTGCGGTAAGCGGAACAGATTTTAAAGCTCAAATGCACGAAATCTTTAAAAAAGGGCTTACCAATTTGAACAAAGTAGTGGTTGATGATATGAAAGCATACGCCATAAATGTTGATGGAATTACCCAATATGGTGGAGGTTATTATATGTATGTAACTACCGCGGCAAAATTGAGTGAGATAAATAAAAAAACACAACCCATGCTTAACCAAGTTTTGAGCTACGTGAGTCAAAATGGTTTGACTGCGGCAGGAAAACCTTTTAGCATTTATAATAGTATTGATGAAACTACACAATCAGCAATATTTTCTGCTTGTGTACCAATTAAGGAACAAGTTTTAACGCCGGAAGGAAGCCCCGTTTTATGTGGGTTTATGCAACCGCAAAGCACGTTAAAAACGACTTTGAAAGGAGATTACTCAAATTTGCCGGAAGCGTACAGAAAGGCACGGGAATATGTTTCGAAAAATAATATAAATGCAGATCCCTCAAAAAATATATTTGAGGTTTATAAAACAAATGATGCCGACACAAAAAATCCAGCAGAATGGGTTACCGAAATTTACATACCATTACAACCAGAAATAGAGCCTGAACTAACCAAAATCAACTTGCCAATAAATTAAATGAAGAATTTTCTTCTCATATTTTTGGGTGGCGGTTTAGGTAGCGTGTTACGGTATTGGGTTGGCATAAACTTGAACAGTTCGCAATCCGGAATTCCATACGGCACCTTTACCGCAAACATAATTGGCAGTTTGTTGATAGGTACTATCTTAGGTTTTGCTTTAAAAAATAATACGCTTTCCCAAGATACCGTTTTATTTTTGGCAACGGGTTTTTGCGGTGGGTTTACAACCTTTTCAACCTTCGCTTATGAAAACCACGTATTCTTAAAAACCGGCGATTTTATGAACTTCGCACTCTACACAATTGCAAGTTTTGTTCTAGGCTTTGCCGCTGTTTTCTTAGGAATGTGGATTGTAAAATTGGTGTAATTTTTTCAAATTAATTTTCATTTTAACCCCTTCAGCAACAATTTATAGTTGAATTACTAATTCCTTCAACTACTCTAAACTTTCAATGAAATCGCTCTACCAAAACTATAAAAAGAGTTTCCAAGGACTTTCCCGTGAAATTTGGTTGCTTTCTTTTGTTACGTTCATTAACCGAGCTGGGGCAATGGTTATACCTTTTTTATCTCTTTATTTGGTAAATTCAAAAGGTTTTACGCTTTCGCAAGTAGGTTGGATTATGACCTGTTTTGGTTTGGGCTCTTTAATTGGAACTTGGATTGGCGGAAAACTTACCGACATTATCGGTTTTTACAAAGTAATAATCAGTAGCCTAATTTTGGGCGGAATTGGTTTTATATTCTTACAATTCATAGATACATTTTATGGTTTTTGCATTGGTGTATTTACACTAATACTAATGGCAGATGCATACAGACCTGCCATTTTCGTGGCTGCCGAAACGTATAGCAAACCTGGAAATGTAACCAGAAGCATTACATTAATACGGCTGGCAATAAATTTAGGTTTTTCAATTGGACCATTAATCGGTGGAATTATAATTGCAACAATTGGTTATAAATCCATCTTTTGGATAGATGGGATTACGTGTGTACTTGCTTCAATGTTACTTTTTATTCTGCTGAAGCCTAAAAAAGCGAAAACAATAATTCCAAAAATTTCAATAGTAAAAGAAGGAATTCCTGTTTTTAGAAATAAGATTTTCATATTATTTTTTATAATAATGGTGGCGAATAGTTTGTGCTTTGTGCAATATTTTTCAGTGGTAACCCTTTATTACGAAAAAGCCCATTTTTTAACTGAAGATTTAATTGGTTGGTTACTTTTTATAAATGGCGCAACCATCGTAATTTTTGAAATGCCTTTAATTACGTGGTTGGAACGTAAAAATATAAGCAAATCAATGGCGATGTTCTGGGGGTTGATTTTCTTGGCACTTAGCTTTTTAGTTTTGAATTTAGGAAGTTGGAATGGTTTTTTAGTACTCGGAATGCTGTTAATGACATTGGGGGAAATGATAGGTTTTCCATTTTCAAACGCGTTGGCTTTAGAAATGGCGCCAAAAGGTAGAAAAGGAAATTATATGGGAATGTATAGTATGGGGTTTTCTTTGGCACACATTTTTGGCCATAAAAGCGGAATGAATCTAGTAGAAAGTTTCGGATTTAATATTACTTGGTACGTTATGGCAATTTTTTTATTATGTGTAGGAATATTGGCAATTTGGCTTCATAACTTGTTGAAAAACAAAATAACTGCAATTCAATAGAAATTAAACTTTTGTATAATTGGTAAAAAATGATATCGTTTAATTTATTGGATTAAAACAGTAAGCAACGTTATTTTTAAAATGGTAAGCAATTTGCCTATAATTAAATTTTATAAAATTTCCTCTTTAGGTAGTTCAAGATTTTCAACTCCTTTAACTTCAGTTTTTGAATCTCGCCTATTTTTTCTAACTAATAATACCGCATCTAAACAGGAAATAAATATAAAAATGAAGGCAATTAAACTAATAACCCTAAAGGCGGAAATCCCAGGAATATCAAATCCAGAAAAGCCGATTAATCCTGTAACTATTGCAATTACTATAAAATGAATCGTATATTTTTTCATAATTAGCTATTTTTTAAATTATACTAAATATAATAAATTTTTCTTTTGATAATCAATTAGAGATTAAAAAACCAATGAAAATTTCATGGTTTCAATTCATTAAATTCAACCACATGTGAAAGTACAATCTGTGTTTTTGTTTCCCCATAAACAATTAATTGGTCTATCAAACTTTCAAGATGTTTCTGATTTTTGAGAACAACTTCAAGCACAATATTTTCATTTCCCGTAACCCGATAACAATTTAAGACCTCATCATACGTTTTCACTTTTTCCAAAAATGGTTTTAGCATTCCCATAAATGCGCGTAATGTTATTATTGCTTTAAGCTGATAACCGGCATTTAAGGGTGAAACCAATGTCTTGTAACCATTAATAATTCCGGCATCTTCCATTTTTTTTATGCGTTCCGAAACAGCAGGACTTGTGATTCCTACTTGCCTTCCAATTTCGGCATTGCTCTGTCGGGCATTGGTTTGCAAACATTTTAAAATTTTCCAATTTAATTTATCAATACTCATATTTAAAGTTTATTGTATGAAAAAAAATAGATGTTAAAGCAAATTTAGTCATTTACTTTAAATTAGATAGAAGTAGATGCGCATGTAAACGTATTTTTGATTGTCTTAAAAAATTTATCTTATACATTAAATTGTGACACCAAGTTTTTCAAAATCGCCACTTTATTGCAAAGCCCAAGAAATTTTCGTTCTTTCTCGAAATATTGCTACATATTTAAACTATGATCTAGCGTCACTTCAAAATAATGGGCAAGAAAATGACTTTATTTATTTTTCTGGTGACATTGTGCAACAATCAGTTTCTTTGGCTCCTGAAATTTTAAGGGCCGAAAGACAAATTTTTTCAGAAGAAAAATATAAATATGCTGCTTCAGTTGAAAGGCTTACGGCATTGCTTCATAAAAATTGCGATAGGTTGGAAAAAGCAAATGTAAGCGGTAAAGACTTCATTAAATTGTTGCGTAAAGAGCTGAAAAAATTCAGTAAAATGCATCGTATTTGGACCCTTACACTTTAATATTTTTTTCTAATTTTCACTTAAACTTCAATATAAAAAATTCCTTTTTTAATTTTCTAATTCATTTTACCTTCAAATAAAGTTGATTTAGTTTAAACAATTTATACTATTTTTAGTTGTAGAAACTAACAATATGTTTGACAACGAAAACGACAGCCCAAAAGGATTTGATGACTTTCTAAAAGTGCCAATCTATATTAAGGCTTTGGAAATTCAAAAATTGGTAGATCATATTGTGGAAACAGTACAGAAAACCGATTTTGATGGCGACGAAATGAGTATGAGCTGGATAGAAACCAACATCCGTTTTATGTCCGAAAACGCGCTGATTATTCCATCAAAAATTGCAGGTGCTGAAGGTGTAGATTTATATGACCTTAAAATGGAAAATGCAGCAATTATAAGGAAAGCTGCACGGGAATTACTTACCGATGCCCGCGGAATACAGATGAACGGTTTTAAAGACGTAGAGTATCTGGATTTATTACGAAATGAGGTTGAAGAATTTAGAATTCTTTTTGCTGAGTGGGTTAAAAAATTTGATCCGTGGGATTATATTATCGATCGTTGGGGACTTTTTAACCCGCCGGGCGTACATTATGACGACGTAGATCCTGATGAAGATTTACCTTTTGACCCTTCAGTATTCGACTTTTTTGACGACGACGAATTTGAAAGTGACGACGAAGACGATTTAGACAACGAAGGCTTCGACGAAGATTTTGAAGAAGATGATGAGGAAGATGACGATTCTATTTTTTAAATTCTTTACGAATGTGACTTACAACCGCTTCGCTAAATGACATAAGACGTAAAACTTCATTCCTGAAAAAAAAATTTCTCCCACAGATTTCGCAGAAGCAAATTTCAAAAAGTATAATTAACACAAAAGAAGCAAAAATGGCTGTCCTGAAACTTCGTGAGTCGAAGCCCAACTGCGACTGCACTCCGACACGTTTAGTGTTACATTATTTCTCAACTTTTATCCACCACAACTGAAAACTGCGACTGCAAACTGCGACTTTTCAAACTTCCAATTTTTAAAATTGAAATTAGTCTAAAACGAAATACCAAAAATCACATGTTTCGCCTATATTGTCCTCCAACTTCAAAAAGCGAACTTGTAATATCGCCCAAACTGCAAACTTTTGTTGCTTCCATTAAAAGTTCAAAAATGTTTTCATTTTCAACTGCTGCTTTTTGAACTGTTTTTAAGGATTTTTTCGCTTCTTCACCATACATTTTATGAAGATTTTTTAAGGTTTCAATCTGTGCTTGTTTTTCTTCTTCGGTTGCTCTAATAACTTCGGCAGGTAAAACAGTTGGCGAACCTTTGCTGCTTAAAAATGTGTTTACACCTATAATTGGAAATTCGCCGTTGTGCTTCAAAGTTTCATAATACAAACTTTCTTCTTGTATTTTACTACGTTGGTACATAGTTTCCATCGCGCCCAAAACGCCGCCACGTTCCGTGATGCTGTCAAATTCTTTCAATACAGCTTCTTCAACCAAATCAGTTAATTCTTCAATTATAAAAGAACCTTGTATTGGGTTTTCATTTTTTGCTAGGCCTAATTCTTTATTAATTATAAGCTGAATTGCCATTGCACGACGCACACTTTCTTCTGTTGGGGTTGTAATTGCTTCGTCATACGCATTGGTATGCAACGAGTTACAGTTATCATAAATTGCATAAAGTGCTTGTAAAGTAGTTCGAATATCGTTGAAGTCAATTTCCTGAGCGTGCAACGATCTGCCGGAAGTTTGAATATGATATTTCAACATCTGCGCTCTGTCGTTTGCGCCGTATTTATCCTTCATTGCTTTAGACCAAATTTTTCGGGCAACTCTACCAATAACTGAATATTCCGGATCAATTCCATTGCTGAAAAAGAAAGAAAGGTTCGGGCCAAATTTGTTGATGTCCATTCCGCGGGAAAGGTAATATTCAACATACGTAAAACCGTTTGATAATGTAAATGCAAGTTGTGAAATTGGGTTCGCGCCAGCTTCTGCAATATGATAACCACTTATGGAAACGGAATAAAAATTGCGAACTTTTTGCTCAATGAAATATTGCTGAACATCGCCCATTAAACGCAGGGCAAATTCGGTGGAAAAAATACAGGTATTTTGCGCTTGGTCTTCCTTTAAAATATCAGCTTGAACGGTGCCACGAACTTGTTGTAACGTTTCAATTTTTATCTTTTCGTAAACGTCTTTCGGTAAAACTTGATCGCCTGTAACGCCTAAAAGCATCAAACCTAAACCGTTATTACTTTCAGGCAATTCGCCATTATAAGTTGGAACAGCAATTTTTTTCGCTTTGTAAATTTCAGCTATACGTTTTTCGATTTCATTTTCGATTTCGTTTTCCTTGATATATTTTTCACAATTTTGGTCAATCGCCGCATTCATAAAAAAGCCGAGCAACATTGGCGCTGGACCGTTAATAGTCATACTAACCGAAGTTAAAGGCGCACTTAAATCGAAGCCTGAATATAATTTCTTGGCATCGTCCAAACAGCAGATTGAAACGCCGGCGTTACCAATTTTACCATAAATATCTGGCCTTAAATCTGGGTCGTTACCATACAATGTTACACTATCAAAAGCGGTTGAAAGCCTTTTGGCAGGCAAACCAGCACTTACATAATGAAAACGGCGGTTGGTACGTTCGGGGCCGCCTTCGCCTGCAAACATTCTTGCAGGATCTTCGCCTGTTCTTTTAAATGGATACAATCCCGCAGTAAACGGAAACTCGCCCGGTACATTTTCCTGTAAAACCCATTTTAAAATATCGCCCCAAGCTGTATATTTTGGCAGCGAAACTTTAGGAATTTGAGAATGTGAAAGAGACTCCGTATGTGTTTCTATTTTAATTTCTTTGTCACGAACTTTAAAGGTGTAAATCGGATTTTTATATCTATTTACTTTTTCGTCCCAACCTAAAATTACTTCCCAATTATATGGGTCTAAGTTTAGTTTTTCTCTGTCAAAATGCGCAAGAAGTAGTTTTATAAAATCTTTATTGTCAGTTGAATTACTTTCAGAAGTTTTCAAGCTATCAGAGTCAATTCCAGCTTTATCTAGCGTTGGATTTTTCCCAATGATTGAAGAAATGGTTTTATAAATTCCGAAGAGATTTTGGGCAACTTCAGATTGTTCGGTCGCTTTTTTATCGTAAGCGCGATTATTTTCAGCAATTTCTGAGAGGTAACGTGTTCTAGACGGCGGAATTACGAATATTTTTTCAGACATTTCATCTGTAACTGCGTAGGTGCTTTTTAGGTCTGTTTCAGTTTTTTCAACCAACTTATCCATTATTGCGGAATAAAGCGTATTCATTCCTGGATCGTTAAATTGAGATGCGATTGTACCATAAACTGGTAACTCGTTATCCTTCGCTTCCCATAATTGATGATTGCGCACGTATTGTTTTTTAACGTCGCGCAAAGCATCGAGACTTCCGCGTTTATCGAATTTATTGATTGCAACAAGATCGGCAAAATCCAACATATCAATTTTTTCCAATTGTGTAGCCGCACCAAATTCTGGCGTCATAACATATAATGAAATATCGCTGTGTTCCAAAATTTCTGTGTCGCTCTGCCCTATTCCTGAAGTTTCAAGAATTATAAGGTCAAATTTTGCAGCTTTTAAAACTTCAATCGCTTCTTGTACGTGCTTTGAAAGTGCAAGATTGCTTTGTCTTGTAGCCAAACTACGCATATAAACTCGCGAATTGTTGATAGCATTCATTCGTATTCGATCACCGAGCAAAGCGCCGCCCGTTTTTCTTTTTGAAGGATCTACCGAAATAATTCCCAAGGTTTTCTTCGGAAAATCTATTAAAAACCGTCGGACTAATTCATCAACAAGTGAAGATTTCCCAGCACCACCAGTTCCAGTAATTCCTAAAACTGGCGTTTTAACTGATTTATTAGTTTCGTGAATTTCATCTAAGCTTTCTTTGGCAACTTCCGGATAATTTTCAGCAGCTGAAATAAGTCTTGCAATAGCTGCATTATTTTTATCGGCAAGTTTTTTTACTTCTCCGTTTAAAGAATCGCCGATTGCGTAGTCGGATTTTTCAATTAAATCATTAATCATTCCTTGTAAACCCAATTCCCTGCCATCGTCTGGGGCATAAATTCGGGTAATTCCATAATCCATTAAATCCTTTATTTCTGAAGGAAGAATTACGCCGCCACCGCCGCCAAAAATTTTTATATGGCCAGCGCCACGCTCTTTTAAAAGATCGTGCATATATTTAAAATACTCGTTATGGCCACCTTGATAGGACGTTAAAGCGATTGCATTTGCATCTTCCTGTATTGCTGTAGTTACAACTTCCTCTACGCTACGGTCGTGGCCTAAATGAATAACCTCTACACCGGTTGCCTGTATTATACGCCGCATAATGTTTATTGCGGCGTCGTGACCATCAAACAATGAGGCTGCTGTTACAATTCTAATTTTATGTTTTGGTTTATAAGGAAGTGCTTGTTGCATTTTTGTTTTATAAATTGTGGATTACAAATTTAGTAAAAGCGATTGGAACTCGCATTGGTATTGCTATTAACCTCGAAAATAAAATGAAATATATTTGCAATTTGTCTTAAATTTTGTATATTGCCTACTATTATAAACAAACTAAAATTTAACATTATGAAAAAAATTTACTTAATGGCGATAGTATTTTGTGCAATAGGCACGAGTGCTTCTGCTCAGTTTACAGATGATATGGAATCATACTCTCAAGGACCTCTTTTTACAGATATTTGGACAACTTGGGATGCTAGCGATGATGACTCAAAGAAAATCATAGTTACTTCGGAACAAGCTTTTTCTGGATCTCAATCTGGAGTTATTAGAGAAGGGTCAGCAGATGGTTCTGGTCCACAAGATTGTGTCCTAAATTTAGAAGGTGTTGCACCAGTTGGTTCTGGGATTTGGTCTTTACAATGGATGATGTATATACCAAGTGGAAATTCTGGATACTTTAACATTCAAGGTAGTGTTGATCCAAGCGCAAATGATAATACTGAATTTATGTCTGGTAATATCACTTTCAATGCACTTAATGGTAACCCAGGTGTTGGTGAAGATGCTAACGCAAATGCCACAGGCCTTTTCCAATTTCCTCACGATGAATGGTTTAAGGTGAATATTGTTTGCGATACCGATAATCAAACTTATCAATTAAATGTTGCTGATACCGAAGTTCCAGTTGTTGCATGGCAACCAGCGGCGGGTACTCAACCATTCGCTACTCAATTTGGCGGTCTTGATTTTTTTGCAAGTGATGTAAACAATACTTATTATGTAGATGACATAATTTTTCAACAAGGAATTATTCTTGGATCAAATGATTTTGCAACTGATACATTCAGCGTTTTCCCTAACCCAGTAAAAGATGTTTTAAACATTAACTCTAAAGTTTCTGTTGATACTGTAGTTGTTTACGATATTCTTGGAAAAGTTGTTTTAACTGCAAATCCAAATTCTATTTCCCCAGCAATTAACACTTCAGGTCTTGCTGCTGGTGCTTATCTAGTTAAAATTTCTGGAAACGGATCTACTCAAACTATTAAAGTTTTAAAATAAGCTAATTAGTTTATACAAACTTTTGGAAAAGACCCTTCAAATTTGAAGGGTCTTTTTTATTTTTACCGTGCAGATTTTAAATAGGAGATTTGAGACAAATAATTATAAAATTTTTATTATATAAATCATAACCCCATATAATTCTAAACTACTCAACTCATCGACTTTAAACTAATAGACTTAAGAAACTCTTTAATAATTATAAAATATGTATAAGAAAACCATATTTGTTCTGCTATTATCATTATCTCTAACCTCTTGTACTGAATTGCAACAAGTAGTAAGCCAACTACCAACCAATGGAACAATTGGAATGGACCAAACAACTATTGCCAGTGGTTTGAAACAAGCTTTGGATTTTGGAATAGACAAACAAGTGAGCAAGCTTACACAACAGGATGGTTTTTATAAAAATGAATTGGTCAAAATATTATTACCCGCAGAATTGCAAAAGGTTGACAAAACTTTACGCGATATTGGTTTAAGCAGTTTGGCAGATGAAGGTTTAAAAGTATTAAATCGCGCTGCTGAAGATGCAACGAAGCAAGCGACACCAATTTTTGTAAATGCAGTAAAACAAATAAGTTTTGCGGATGCTTCAAATATTCTTTTGGGAAGTAATAATGCAGCCACACAATATTTAAAACAAAAAACGACTACTGAACTTTATTCAAAATTTAACCCGGTTATTAAAAACTCTTTTAATAAAGTTGGCGCGGATCAAATTTGGAGCAATATTATAACTAAATATAATGCGGTTCCCTTTGTTACTAAAGTAAATTCAGATCTTACAGATTATGTAACCAACCAAGCTCTTAATGGCGTTTTTAAAATGATTGCGGTTGAGGAAGGTGAAATTAGAAACAAAATTTCCTCAAGAACCACACCATTGCTTAAACAAGTTTTTGCTCTTCAAGATAGATAGATGTTAGCTTTTTAACAAAAAGACTATATTTTAGACTTTTTTTAGGTTAAAGTTAACCTTAGGTTTGCACAATTTTGCAAAACTCACTTTTATCTTTGTAGCTATAAGTGAAAGCAAATATGATGTTAGAAATATTTCAAAAGAAAAGCAGGTTAGAAGTTTTGAAAGAGCGTTACTGCTATTTAATGAAGAAAAGCTATAAAACAGCTTTAACTGATTTGGAAAAATGTGAGAAATTTCAAAATGAAGCAACTAAAATTTATTCTGAAATAAATTATTTAGAATTGCTGGCTTGAAACTGTACATATCAATTAATGCAAAGTTTTAAAATAATCGAAAGCTTTTATCATTCTGCTTCCATACCAACTAAAATATTCTCCGTCAACCATTAAAACGTCCTTTCCAAATTTATCAATTATTTTTTTTTGAAATTCCTTTTTAAACGGAAATGGTTCAGAAGATAGCAATATAACATCAGCTTCTGCTAAAAAATTTTCATCAATTATTGGATATCTTTTATAATTTTCAATTTGAATATTTTGTTGAAGAATATTTTCCCACTTATTCAATTTCAGCATACAATTTATAAAAACTTCTGTGCCTGCAGCCATTAAAGGTTCTTTCCAAATAAGATAGATAACTTTCTTGGTTTTTAATTTTGCCGAAAAGCTTTTGAATTGGTTTACCTTTTTCTCTATACTTTTGACGATGTCTAAAGCTTTTTCTTCAACAGAAAAAATAGTTCCAATTATTGAAATCATTTGTAAGCTTTCTTCAATAGTTGAAATATCACTTACATAAACTGGTGCAATTTTTTCTACTGTTGAAACAATTTCGAGCGTGTTTTCCTCTTTATTACAGATTATAACATCTGGATATAATGATTTTATCTTTTCAAAACTTACCTGTTTCGTTCCGCCAACAACTTCAACTTGCTTGCGAATATTTTTTGGATGAACACAAAATTTTGTTACTCCAACCAAGCTTTCTTGCAAACCTAAATCTACCAAAAGTTCGGTTTGTGAAGGTACCAATGATATAATTCGCGTTGGTGTTTTTGAAAATGATAGCATTCTGCCGAGTTGATCTTTACATTGCATCTAATATAGACTTCATTTGCAATTGTAATTTTTTAGCTTCATTTGCAGCGGCTTGCCCATAATCTGCATCATTTGATGCATAAATAATTCCGCGGGAAGAGTTTACTAAAAGACCAACAGTATTGTTTAAACCATATTTACAAACGTCTTCCAAATTTCCACCTTGCGCTCCAATGCCCGGAACCAACAGAAAATTATCCGGAATTATTTTACGGATTTTCGAGAAATATTCAGCCTTGGTTGCTCCAACCACGTACATTAAGTTTTCAGCATTTTTCCAAGTTTTAGATATCTGAAGTACTTTTTTATATAAGTCAGTATCTCCAGTAATTCGAATTTGAAAATCAAAAGCGCCTTCATTACTTGTAAGAGCTAATAAAATTGTATGCTTATCAGTAAATTCTAAAAAAGGTTCAATTGAATCCTTTCCCATATAAGGTGCAACGGTAATACTGTCAAAACCTAAATCCTCAAAAAATGCTTTGGCATACCGTGAAGAAGTGTTGCCAATATCGCCCCTTTTTGCATCTGCAATTGTAAAAATTTCGGGGTAATTAGAGTTTAAATATTGTATGGTTTTTTCAAGTGCTTGCCAACCTTTTAATCCATAAGCTTCATAAAAAGCAGTATTCGGTTTATAAGAAACGGCGAATTGATTGGTAGCATCTATAATTGCTTTGTTAAAGGCAAAAATGGGATCTTCTTCAACTAAAAGATGCTTTGGAATTTTTTCTAAATCAACATCCAAACCTATGCACAAGAAAGATTGTTTTTTCTTAATTTGTACTATTAAGTTTTCAGTAGTCATATTTATTAGTTCAATTTGCTTAATTAAAAAGTATCACCTAACTCTTTCAACTTCTCCATATTACTTACTAATTGCAACTCGTCTATAATCTCTTGAACGTCGCCATTCATAATATTACCCAAATTATAAAGCGTAAAATTTATACGGTGATCTGTTACCCGACCTTGCGCATAATTATAGGTTCTAATTTTTGCACTACGATCACCACTTGTAACCATCGAGCCACGTTTCAATGCGTCTTCTGCTTGTTTTTTGGCAAGTTCCATATCATATAATCGGGAACGTAAAACCTTGAAAGCTTTATCCTTATTTTTGTGTTGTGACTTTTGATCTTGGCATTGCGCAACCAAACCTGTTGGAAGGTGGGTTAATCTAACCGCCGAATAGGTCGTGTTTACAGACTGTCCACCCGG
This sequence comes from Aequorivita sp., assembly GCA_965219125.1. Lineage (GTDB taxonomy): Bacteria > Bacteroidota > Bacteroidia > Flavobacteriales > Flavobacteriaceae > JBBSOK01. The sequence goes on along the minus strand of CBDCMO010000001.1, from coordinate 413,851 downwards.
TCCAGAACTACAGAAAAAATCTATACGAACGTCTTTTGGATCTATTTCAACATCAAATTCCTCCGCTTCGGGAAAAACCATAACAGTCGCTGCGCTTGTATGCACCCGGCCTTGCGTTTCGGTTTGTGGCACACGCTGCACTCGGTGAACTCCAGCTTCGAACTTTAAAGTTCCGTACACATCTTCTCCCTCAATTTCTAACTGAATTTCCTTGTAACCACCGCTTGTACCTTCATTAAAGTCTACTACATTGGTTTTCCAACCTTTATTCTCGCAATATTTTGTATACATTCTAAATAGGTCTCCCGCAAAAATACTGGCTTCGTCGCCACCAGTTCCTGCTCTAATTTCCATTACTGCATTTTTAGCATCTTCGGGGTCTTTTGGTACGAGTAAAAATTTAATTTCGTCGTCTAATTTTGGAATTCTGGTTTTGGCTTCATCTAATTGAAGCTTTGCCATATCTACCATTTCAGCATCACTGCCGTCTTTAATAATTTCTTCCGCCTCCGTAATATTATCAGTAAGCTCTTGATATTCTTCACGTTTATCCATTAAAACACGTAGATCTTTGTATTCTTTATTAAGGGAAATATATCTTTTTTGATCGGTAATAATATCAGGTTGAATGATAAGATCGCTTACCTCATCAAAGCGTTGTTTTACAAATTGCAATTTTTCTAACATAGGATAATTTGAATATTTTTCCCCTTTTTGGAAGGATTGCAAATTTACGAATAAAAGTTATTAGATTTTTGTATTTCAGACTTTAGATTATTTGAAATGCCTAATGCGCGATAACGCATATTGTATGAAGAATTTTCGATAATAGAAATTTATTATCCGTACGATGGGAATTTATAAATCTAAGTTAGTAGTCTTTATTTTAGGTTTTGATTTTACTTTTTTTTGATATCGATTACGATGCAGAATATTGAAAGGTTATAGAAATTTTTCGACTTTTATAACGTGAAAAATATTCAAAAGATAGGATTAGGAGGCGGTTGCCATTGGTGTACCGAAGCTGTTTTTAAAAGTATAGAAGGTATAATAAAAGTTGAGCAAGGCTATATTTCATCTTTAAAACCTAATGCTGATTTTTCTGAAGCTGTTGTTGTACATTATGACAAAACAATCGTTAGCCTCCGCCATTTATTAAAAATTCATCTTTTTACGCACGCTAGCACCTCCCAACACTCATTCCGAAGTAAATATAGAAGTGCGGTTTATTATTTTTCTGGAATTGAAAAAATTAAGATTGAAATACTTATTACAGATCTTCAAAAAGAATTTGATGAAAAATTAATTACACAGGTTTTACAATTTCAAAAATTTAAACCCAGTCGTGAATCACTTCAAGATTATTTTGGCAAAAATCCCGATGCTCCGTTCTGTACAAAATATATTATTCCGAAGTTGACAAAAATATCAACTATATAAAAATGAACCTTTATCTGATATTATTGTAAGTTTTTTAGCTTCAGAAGCTTCAACCCTACCAACAATTTTTGCTTCAATGTTGAAGGATTTTGAGATTGCAATAACATCTTCGGCAATTTCTGAAGGAACATATAATTCCATTCGATGTCCCATATTAAATACTTTGTACATTTCCTGCCAATCGGTTTTGCTTTCTTCTTGAATTAATTTAAAAAGTGGTGGTATTTCAAAAAGATTATCTTTAATAATATGAAGATTTTTTACGAAATGCAAAATTTTTGTCTGTGCGCCACCGCTGCAATGCACCATACCGTGAATATCCATTGCCGTATATTTCGAAAGAATTTTTTTAATAACCGGTGCGTATGTTCTAGTTGGGGATAGCACGAGTTTGCCAGCGTTTAAAGAACTTCCTTCAATTGAATCTTGCAGATTTTTGCTACCACTATAAATTAAGTTTTCGGGAATAGCCTGATCATAACTTTCAGGAAATTTTTTGGCCAAATTCTTATTAAAAACATCGTGACGTGCTGAAGTTAGTCCGTTACTTCCCATACCGCCATTATATTCCTTTTCATACGTTGCTTGCCCAAATGATGCAAGACCAACAATTACGTCGCCAGCTTTAATGTTCGCATTATCAATTACATCTGCTTTTTTCATTCTCGCAGTTACTGTACTATCAACAATTATTGTTCGCACCAAATCGCCTACATCTGCCGTTTCGCCGCCTGTTGAATGTATGGTAACGCCAAAAGTTGCCATTTCTTTTATAAGTTCTTCTGTACTATTTATTATTTCTGAAATAACTTCGCCCGTGATTAAATTTTTATTCCGCCCAATTGTTGAAGAAAGCAGAATATTATCAACCGCACCAACGCAGATTAAATCGTCAATATTCATTATTAACGCATCTTGGGAAATTCCTTTCCAAACTGAAAGATCTCCAGTTTCTTTCCAATACATATATGCCAATGAAGATTTTGTACCAGCGCCATCGGCGTGCATTATCAAACAATAGTCATCATCATTGGTAAGATAATCCGGTATTATTTTACAGAATGCTTGCGGAAAAATGCCTTTGTCAACATTTTTAATTGCGTTATGGACATCTTCTTTGTCTGCGGAAACGCCTCGGCCGGAGTATCTATTTAAATTTTCTAGGCTCATGAAATTTTCTTGTTTAGCAAAAATACGGATTAAAAAAAAAGCCCACAAAAGTGAGCTTTTTACTTTTCAAGAATTGTCCCGTCCTGAAATAGCGATACACTAAAACCTTAGTGTAATGAAAACATCAGTAAACAGGGGTTATCTAAAACGAACCCAAAAAGACTACTCGCTTTCTTTTAAGCTTCAAGTCGTAGATGAAATCGAGTCGGGAGCGTTAGATCGACTTTCGGCTCACCTTAAATATGGCATCCAAGCTAGATCGACAATAACCTCTTGGTTGCGCAAATATGGTACCTTTGATTGGGAAAACCTATCCGTTGTAACCGTGGCAAAGACACCAGAACAAAAAATTATCGAATTAGAGGCCAAAGTAAAGCTTCTTGAAAAGCAAAAAGCTAGGGCAGAACATCTAGCCGAGAGAGCGGACAAGAAGGCAATCATTTTTGATATGCTCGTTGATATGGCAGAAAAGGAATACGACATTCAAATCAGAAAAAATTACACGCCCGAGTTATCGAGATCTTCAAAGAAGAACACAAGGAAACACTAGTTTCTACCTGTAACTTACTCGGGCTGGATAGACAGGTATATTATCGATCTATTAGGTCTAGAAGACATAATCAGTCCATAGCAAAACAAGTCATAACCTTAGTCAGGGGTGTGCGCAATGTTATGCCAAAAGTTGGTGCCAGAAAATTATATCATATCTTAAGAGAAGAACTCTCTGGCTTAAAAGTAGGGAGAGACAAGCTTTTTAGAATACTCAAAGTAAATCACATGCTTATAAAACCTAAGAGAAGTTATCACATAACTACAGACTCACATCACCGATTTAGAAAGCATAAAAATATAGTTAGCAATGTTGATATTATACGTCCCGAACAAATCTGGGTCAGTGACATCACCTACGTAGGAACTAGGATTAACCCGTCATACCTAGCCTTGATTACAGATGCCTACTCAAAAAAGATAATGGGATATAATGTATCTAACACATTAGCAGTAGATGGTTCTGTTCAAGCGCTGGATATGGCTTTAAAACACAGAATAGATAAGGAAAAACCTTTAATACATCACTCCGATAGAGGTTTGCAATACTGTTCTGATGACTATCAAGAGTTATTGAGCAAAAACAATATCAAGGCAAGCATGACGTTACGTGTATGAAACGTAGCGTCTAAAATAACGATAATTTTCGATTGAGCAATTAGCCAAATCTCTGATTTGGAACCAAAAATTTCAACGTAAACTGCCAAATCAGAGATTTGGCGGACTTCGCAAATAAGTACAGACCTTTCGGAAAGCCAAAAGCCAGCTATGTTTTATACACCTTGTTGTGTGGCGTCTTTACTTTTTTTTTACGCTTTGTTTTTCACGTGCGAGTAAAGTCCGACGTTTTGTTTTCCACATTCAATTTCCATTGGTTGCCGAATCCGACGAGAAACAGCGGTTTTCAATTTCGCACTTAAAAAACCAAAAAAAATTTCGAATCCTTTCCGCCCGATTTTTTGCGTCCGAGTAAATTTCGGCGAAACGTTGCTCAATTCCAGTTTTGTTTTGGTTTCAGGATTTCGGCAAAATCCCAGAGATTTTCGGTTTTGCCTTTGGTCAGCAAAAAAGCGGTTGCCATAAATTCCAGTTTTGCGGTTTCAGCGTCAATTCCGTTGCGAAAAGTTCCGTTTTCAGCTTTTTTTCAGTGCAAAATCCCATTCCTTTTTCTCAATTCCAGCGCGATTTTTTTTAATGACACACAACAGAGAAGTATGATCCATATGAGAATGCGATAGCAGAGAGAATCAATGGAATACTCAAGCAAGAATTTAATATCGCTAAAAGCATCAACGATATTGAGCTGAAGAGCCAATTAATCAAAGATGCAATCGAAATCTATAATAACCAAAGACCACATTCATCCAATCATATGCTAACTCCAAAACAAATGCATCAACAAAATAAACTCAAAAGAAAACAGTATAAATCAAAAAAGCTTAACGATGCTAGCATCGTTAAGCTTTAAGTTATAAATTTAATCCTTTAATAATCTGTATCGATTATTTAGGACGGGACAAATTTATGTATCATTCCCAATCAGGCATGAAGGCGTTATCAAAAAGCTGAACGCGACTGTCATTTTCATCGAGCACTATCTTGGTAACATTTTTTACAGAAATCCCATCGTTTGAAGTATTTGTAAAAATTACTTCTGCTTCATTTGGCGAAAATCGTGGTTCTAGATCATTTGTCCCTCCCGGCTTTTGATACGAAATCTCTGTCGAGGTTGAAGTAGAAAATTCATAAAGATATAATCTTGAATCAAACCTTCTGTAGGCACCGGTCGGATCTTCAAAACCAGAAAAGTCTCTAGAATAAAGTATTCGTTGATTTGTTGCAGATAAATTCAAGCCACTAACCGCACCTGCAACTCCAGTAAGAATTGTCTGCAAAATGTTTCCGCCAAAATCAATTGTAAATATATTGGCGTTATAACCATTGATGTCGTTAGTTTTTAAAGCAATTAAATTGTTGCTTTCGTTTACATCTACTTCAGAAATAAAAGAGCCATCCGTGGTTTGATAAATTGGTGGTATGGATATACCCTGTCCATTAGAATTTATGCTATATAATTTATCGAAATTTGGGAAATATATTTTATCGCTATTTACTGGCCAAGAGAATCCTAATTCATTCAAATTAAAGCCATTTGGGCGAATTGAGGTTGTAATCTTCACTTTATTCGTTCCGTCCCGATTCATTGTATAAATATCAATTTGCGCTCCTGAAGTTTGAAAATAAGCTATTTTTCCAGCTGCTACATTTCTTCTTGGCCTGAAACTGTTTGTATTGGAATCGGTAAGCTGAAATTCGTCTCCATCTTCATTGGCAGAGAAGATAACATTATTTCCATTTATGTTTCTTACAAAAAGAAATCTATTTAAGATTGGTGAATTTGTTACTTCAAACGCACTCACAGCACTCCTAACTGGATCATTAATTCCATCATTCGCAATTATTTGCCAAAAATAATTTGTGCCGATGGTTAGCGGAGTTACTGTAAAAGTGGTGTCTGCTAAATTTTCAAAACGTTGAATATTAGTATTATTTGAATTTCGTAACTCAAGAGTGTATGTAAGAATATCAGCATCAGGATCGCTAGCTGACCAAACAAAATTTGCCCCAATATTTTCTATTACCGCATTATCTTCTGGTGAGATCAATATAGGTGTAGTAGGTGGTCTGTTGTTGGCTGTAGAAATTTTCAACTCGAAAACCACATTATTTGTTTGTCCTTGTGATACGGAAGCTGCTTTGAAAGCTGTAAGATATCCATCCAAATCAGCTTGTACGGAATAATCTCCTTCAATAACATTTTCAATAGTGAATTTACCTTCTTCGTCTGTAAATACAGTATTTGAAACTGGTGATGTTGATATTTTAACATTAATTAATGGAGTATTTGTGCCATCTGCAACGACGGTTCCTGTGAGAGTGCCTGACCCAGAATCTTCTATTCCTGTTTCACTACAAGATGTAATAAAAACCAATAGCATTATGCAACTACATTTAAAAATTAAATTTTTCATAATTTATTTGGTATTTCTTTAACGTCCGCTGATAAAATTCTTCCAAAATTATAAATTAACCCTAATCCAAAATTGTAGAAAAAATCGTCTCTCTTGCCAGTAACAGCAAGATCCAACTCGTCACTAAATGTAAAATTATTTTCGGCATAAAATTTTATTCCTATTCTTTCCGAAAATAAATATTTTAAACCTACACCAGTTTGAAATTTTAAAACTGGATTTACTTTTTGTATTTGATTAAATCTTTTATCAAGATCAAAGAGATAACCTACACCTGCATAAACATATGGTGTAAACTTCTCGTAGGGAAGAATGTATAACTGTCCTCTTAAGGAGGCGTCAATAAAATTCTTGGAATAGGTATTTCCACCTTTTAAGGTCAAATACTGCCCTTCTAATGAAAGGTCAAAATTATCAGTAATATTTCTGGAATAAGCTAATCCTCCAGCAGACCCAAACCTCTTCTTACTAAAATCACCATTCAGTAATGGAACACTTCCTGATAGAGTTAACGCATTTTTTAAAATTCTGGGTGTTTGCTTTCTATTGTAAAGTAAAGTGGATTCTTCTATTTCCTTTTCTTTATTATACTCTTCCACCAAATCTTTATTAGTTTGCTCACCATCTTTAGTACTCCATAACTTATCGTCTATGCCCTCAATAATCAATGCCTCCACAGCTTTCTCTATGGCATCTTGCATTGCCAATTGAACGGGTTCATTTTTCGTAAAGCCAGTTTCAACCTCTAATAACCTTTGAAAATTGACATATCGAAATAGACTTGCATCTACTGCCTGGGAAAGTATCGTTTTTGAAACATACACAGTTTTCAGAACCTCTCCACTACTTGTTGCAACGGCTCGCAGATATACCGTTATTCTATCTTGTCTATATTCGGTAGAACCACCTACTCCAAAGTATCTTGCCCCTACACCACCGGTAACAATATTAGAATCATATGAAATTACACCTCCCTCAAGTAACATTCCTGCATACAGAAGTGGAGGTAAATTAGGTTGATTATTACTATTAGGATTTTTACGATATTCCTCACGAGTTGATCGGATGATATTTCTTTCATTAAGGAGATTTCCAAGATTTTCTCGTTCAATTGGAGTAAACCATTTAGAGTCTTCCAGAGCTTTTACTAATATTGTCGTTGCTCCTTGAGATACGGCAGTACTAAAAGTACTACCATTTTCAACACTTTTATATTGCCCAGTTTGATCTTTAAAATTATAAACCCCAACAACTACCTTTTCATTAGGTAAAGGAAAATTTTTTAATATATTACTCTTGTTTGTGAGCTCACCAATTTTGGAATCTTCGGGTCCGATAGGCTGATTAAAATAAGTGCCACATCCGCAATTAAGAACACATAAACCAACAAGGAGTAATGTTTTTTTTAAATATGTCATTTATAATTTAATTTGGGACAACAATTTGTGTTTGTTCGCCGGTTTGGGTATCTAGAATATTTATTACCAAACCACCACCAGAATCGTAAATTTCTAAGGCTAAACTGCCAAAATTAAAAGTTCCTGGCTGAAGTGAATCTCCAAGTTGAGAGTTAAAAAGAGTACGTGATATTTGATTAAGCAATTGCCTATTCAAATCATCATTCAAACTTTGTAAATCTGATGCGTTTTGGTTCTGAGCATTTGGGTCTTTAAAAGAGTTTTGAGCTTCTGCAGAACTCATTAGCCATTGATAATTAAATGTATCTCCACCAAATGCTGGATTTATAGGTTTGTAAGTTAGTTGTTGTGAGTATCCCGCAAAAGCGACAAACAAAAACAACACAGAGAAAAGCAGTTGTTTTATTTTCATAATATTAATATCTATTCACTGTTCCAGATTCCAAACTACGTTTTTGATTTTCAAAATAATTAATAACCCTGAGCATTGCATAATTGCTCATTGATTTTAAAAAATCATTTTGCGGTCTTAAAAAAAATTCAAATATAACATCATTTTCTATTTTAACCTCAATTTTGGTATTTCTTCCCAGTGCGAGTTCCTCATTAATATTAACTATTTTATCGCCCTTAATATTTCTGTTTAAATAATCAGAAAAAAATAATGCGTAAAAATCACGACCAGGCTTAGTTTTTGTATTTTCTATAACTATTCCTTTTAAAGTTAATCCATCGTCATTGGATTGCATTACATCTGCACTGATTGCAGTTTGCTTCTCCATATTTTCTGCAATTTCACTTTTTTCTTTAATTTCTGAATTTGTTGCATTGTCATTGAAAACAATACGATCTTTCCCAATTATTTCATCATTAAGATTATAAATAAGCAATAACAATATTATTCTATCTTGCTGATTGGCATTGATTGTGGTTGCAGAGAGATTGGCTTTTTCACTGGGCGCCAAAACTTTTCGACCGCTTTGATCGTTTTTTGAAATATTTGATTTATCATCTCCTGGATTATTTTTAATCACAGAAAGAACGTATCGAATACTTTGGCTGATTTCAGTTTTATTAAGAGCGGAAGCTGTAATTTTTATAAATTCATTATTAGTTTCAACATCTATTTTTGCCTCTATTTCAGTATTGTAGATTTGCGAAAAACTAATATTTGAAATTAAAACAAAAAATATAAAAAAAACTGTCTTAATATTTTTTTTTTTGAAGATCATTACTAGTTAAAGTTTCTCACCTCAACGGTCTGGCCAAGTTGTCCTTGCATTTTTACTTGCAATTTTTCTGAAATGGAATTGTTCCCATACCAACTTAAATTTTGATTATTACCAGTTTGCTGAACGGCACCACTGTGGTAATTTGTGCCTTGCGTACTATAATCAACAAAATTATGTCCATTACCAGTTTGGCTTACGCTCTCAACAATTGTATTTGCCCTAATTTTCAAATCCAAATTATTATCGTTACCATTTTGGTTTAGACGAATATCACTATTTTGCGATACCGTATTCGAATTTATAACATTACCATCTCCAGTTTGAGTTATAAAAAGACTATTACCAACTGGTGAAAGTTCATTATTTACAGAAGATTGTGACGATAAATAATTGAGCTGAGAATCTTGTGAGTGAAAACTGTCAAGTGAATTAGGCATATTATCTCCCATATATGTTTGAGCCGAAGCAAATACAACCGTAAATAATAGAGCCAAAGATAAGTATAGCTTAGTTTTCATGATATTTAATTTTGTGTGTAATATACTATATTTATTAGTTTTGAGCAATATTCTTTTGTCTAAAAAAGAAAAGGTGGGTGCTGTCTTATTAGAACAGGAACCCACCCTTTTAATTATTTAAAAATTACTATTAAATTAGTTACTTGTTTGAGTTACATTAGCAGTGTTTGCCCCATTTTGAGTAATGTTGCTTAGGTTACCAAGACCAGCTGAAGTTTGTGTAACGTTAGCTCTGTTGTTTTGAAGAACACTTGCCTGAGCACCTTGAGTTACAATAGATCTGTTTGAATCTCCATTTTGATCTACTATAGAACGGTTAGCATAATTTCCACCACCAATTTCACCATCTTGGGTAACGTTAGACCTGTTAAAGTTACCGTTTTGATCTAACTCAGAATAGTTCCAATCATCAGACTGACGAACAACTTCACGGTTACTGTAAGATCCGGCTGGAGCACCAGCAGCAGTTTTTTGAGTGCTAACAACACGGTTGTCATTACCAATTTGCGAAACATCAGACCAGTTTCCACCTGAATTATTTGGCACAGCATTTTGATTTAACATTACTCGGTTGCTATTTCCCTGCTGACTTACCAAAGCACCATTATTGTCATAGGTTTGGAGAACATCAGATCTGTTGTCATCACCATTTTGAGTAACATTAGCTCTGTTGTTTTCGGCATGACCATTATTGCCTTGCTGAACCATAGAGCGGTTATTACTACCATCTTGGTCAACGACAGCTCTGTTAAAATCACCTGATTGTATAATATCAGAAAATTGTCTTGAGTCTGCAGCCGAATTGTCTTGAGTTACTGTAGCTCGGTTTCCCTCACCACTAGCAGTTCCAATAGTACCGCTTTGGTTAACATCTGATCTGTTATCTCCATTTTGAGTTACATCAGCGCGGTTGTCAGTAAACTCTTGGTCTACGTTACTTAAGTTATGTCCTGTTTGGGTAACATTTCCTAAGTTGCCAGCACCAACTTGGTCAACATTGCTTGTGTTTTGAGCAAAAGAAATTGCTCCAATCATTAGCGCTGCTGCGCCTAAAATTACTTTTTTCATAATGTTTAAAAATTTAAAGTTAATATTTGGTTAATAAAAAAATTCTTATCTATATAGATTAATTGTAGGTTAGTACAATATCTGGATGTTATTTTCTAAAAATACCTGCAGGACTTTTAATAGGGGATATTAAATTTTATTTATTTGTACAGTATTCAAACCTTTATAATTTAAATATGGATATTAATTTTAAACCACATTATCTCATAAGAGAAAATTTTCGGGGAAAAATTAAATCAAACTAATTGAACCTATAAATTTGGGGATATGTAATTAAATGATGGGGAAATGAAATTGAGATATCTTTTATTTTGACACTCAATATTAATTACAAAGCAAATATGGGAATTATATTTCAAGAAAAAAAATGATTTTTGAAATTTGGGGTAAAAACCCCTTATTTTCGATAAAGTGCACAATTTTATTAATAATAACCATAATTTTATGAGGCTTACTACAAATAATCTTATCCTGTCACTACAATATAATAGAGTATTAAATTGAGATGGATAAATATCATGTCTGATAAAAAAATCAAATAAAAAAAGAGCGCCTAAGCGCTCTTTAAAATTAATTAAATAAACTGTTATGTTATAAGTTTCCTTGCATAACACCAGAAGTATTACCGTTACCCATTTGCAATACATCACTCATATTCGTATTACCCATCTGCATAACCATACTACCATTACTAGCCCCTGTCTGCATAACCATACTGCTATTACCACCACCATTTTGCATTACCTCACTCATTTGGGAAGCCCCACTTTGGCTTACATTACTTGTATTACCATCTCCGCCCAATTGATCTACATCACTAGTGTGAGATGTTCCAGTTTGAGCTACAGTAGATTCATTACTGTTTCCTGTTTGATCTACAGTGCTTCTGTTGCTGCTTCCATTTTGAGAAACTGAAGATGTATTTAAATTTCCAGTTTGATTATTTATGTTGTTGTTTGAAGCCCCAACTTGATCTACAGTAGAAATATTATCATTCCCGGCTTGAATTGTATAGTCAAAATTTGAATTTCCGCCAGATTGGCTGATTGTAGATTGGTTTGCATCTCCAGTTTGGAAACTTGCAGCATATTCAACACTTCCTATTTGACTCATCGTAACTTTATTACTATTTCCAGTCTGACGGATAAAACCATAATTACTAGTTCCATTTTGATCAGTATCCGTATTGTTATTGTTTCCTGCAATACCTATAGAAGAGCTGTTGCCATTACCACCAAATTGGTCAACAGTGGAAACATTGGTATTTCCATTTTGTTGAAGAACAGAATAACTAGCGTTTCCAGTTTGATTAACTATAGCGCTATTGTTATCTTGGTATTGACGGGTGTCTGAATTGTTAGAATCTCCTGTCTGAAAAGATTGACTAACATTATCATCACCATTTTGGAGAACATTATTTACGTTGCTGTTCCCCATTTGGTCAATATTTGAATTATTGCTATCGCCATTTTCCATCACAACAACAGTGTTGCTATTACCCCTTGCAATCATGCGCGAAGTATTGTCACTTCCATTTTGGTCAACATCAGAAATATTAAATGAACCTAGTTGAGCCGTAGTTGAAAAACTATGATCTCCCCCAAATTGATCTACGTTAGCTTCGTTATAATCTCCTTTTTGTGTAACTTCAGCTTGATGGTCAAAACCAGTTTCGTTAATATAAGATTCATTAAATTCACCAACACGTGTATTGGTGTTTTCTTGATGTACGACTACATAACCAGATTCACCTTGTTGATGCACTTCACTAATGTTATCATTCCCAGTTTTATTAACAGCACCAGATGACAAAATATTACCTTGTGAAACTGAAGATTTGTTATTGATACCATCCTGATCTACAATACTGTTATTGCTATCACCAGCTTGAGAAACAGCTGATCTGTTTCTTGACCCTACAGATGTAACTTCGCTATCGTTTAAATCACCTATTTGCTTCACGATAGATTGTTGAAGTGAACCAGATTGTGTCACGGCCGATGCGTTATTATCACCATTGGACATAACCGTACTTTCATTACTTTGCGCAAACATGATTGTCCCAATTAATAATGCTGCCGTACTTAATACTACTTTTTTCATAATGTTTAAAATTTAATGTTTAAGTTACTATTTGATTTATAAAAATATTCGTGTTATACTAATTCTCAGAATAATAGATATGTGAATATTAGTGGCTGAAAATCTTTAATTGCACATTAAATTTATTATATTTTAAATAGCAAACAATTAAAAATTGAAACATTAAATTTTAAACCATATAAGATCTAAACAGAAATTATTTAGGCAAAAATTAATTTAACTAGCACTAACAAGGTTGGGGATATGTAATTAAAATTTTGGGGGAAAATTTAGTAAGTTTAAAATTACTAAGCTAAATAATAATCACGGCGGCAAATATTAAAAATAGAATGGAAGTAAAAAAAATGATTTATACCATTTGGGGTTAAAACCCTAAATACTCGTTTAAGTACATTTTTTTTATTAAAACTTAATACAATTTAAAATAAAACAGATTATTTTTATGTGTTTTGAAATCAAAGTTCATATTTAATTTTAAATAAAATATTAAAATTTAATATAAAAAAAGGGCGAAATAATTCCGCCCTCCCACTTTTTGAAAATTGAAAGTAAATTTTAATTATCTCGTAAAAAGTAACTCCCTATACTTAACAAGTGGCCAAAGCTCATCGTCTACCAACAGTTCTAACTTATCGCAGTGATATCTAATGATGTCAAAAAATGGTTTAACCTCTTCACAATATAAATCCGCACGCTTATCGGCCTGTTCAACTTTATTGGCTTTCTTTCTAGCATCAATCATTTGGGTGATGCCACTATTTATTTTCGAAATGTGTTCAGAAATTTCTTCAATTAAACTCAATTGCTCTCCCGAATATTTTTTAAAGTCCTTTCCGTAAATATCTTTCAAACCTTGGACGTTCTTTATGAGCACATTTTGATATTTAATTGCAGTCGGTATAACGTGATTTCTTGCAATATCACCTAAAATTCGACCTTCAATTTGAATTCGAAGTGAATATTCTTCAATTTCTATTTCATACCTTGCTTCTACTTCAATCTTACTCATAATTTCCAAATCCTCATAAAGAGAAATAGCTTTCTTCGAAATTTTAGCCTTTAATGCATTTGGTGTGGTTTTATGATTGCTCAACCCTCTTTTCACCGCTTCCTTTTCCCAAGCATCGCCATAACCGTCACCTTCAAAACGAATTCTTTTTGAGTCCTTAATATATTCTCTCAAAATATTAAAGATGGCATCGTCCTTCTTCATTTTCTTGGTTTTTATCATTTCATCCACCTTCTTTTTAAACTCAATAAGTTGTTTTGCAACTATTGCATTTAAAACCGTCATTGGGTTTGCACAATTTGCGGTTGAACCAACGGCGCGCAACTCAAACTTATTTCCGGTAAAAGCGAAAGCAGAAGTTCGGTTTCTATCGGTATTGTCAAGTAAGATTTCTGGTATTTTACCAACCACATTCAGTTTCAAATCTGTTTTTTCTTGTGGTGAAAGTTTTCCGTTTGTAACCTTCTCAAGTTCATCCAAAACCTGTGTAAGTTGCGACCCGATAAACGCGCTGATTATTGCTGGTGGTGCTTCGTTAGCTCCCAATCTGTGGTCGTTACTGGCACTGGCTATTGAGGCTCTAATTAATTCCTCATTATCATTAACCGCTTTTAGCGTATTAATAAAGAATGTTAGAAACTGAAGATTCTTCATTGGCGTACTTCCCGGACTCAACAAATTTACCCCTGTATTGGTAGCCAACGACCAATTGTTATGTTTACCACTTCCATTTACTCCAGCGAATGGTTTTTCGTGAAAAAGTACTTTAAAGTTATGACGCTCTGCAATTTTATCCATTACATCCATTAAAAGACTATTATGGTCTACAGCTAAATTTGCCTCTTCAAAAATTGGTGCAAGTTCAAATTGATTTGGCGCCACTTCGTTATGCCTTGTTTTTACAGGTATTCCAAGATACATACATTCTGTTTCAAGGTCTCTCATATAATTAAGGATACGTGCAGGGATTGATCCAAAATAATGATCATCCAATTGTTGTCCTTTGGCTGATGAATGACCTAACAATGTTCTACCAGCCATTTTAAGATCTGGTCTTGCAGCCAATAAAGCTTTATCAACCAAAAAATATTCTTGCTCCCAGCCTAATGTAGCTGTTACTTTGGTTACGTTTTTATCAAAATATTTTACAACGTCTGTCGCAGCTTGGTCTATAGATTGTAACGCACGTAATAATGGTGTTTTAAAATCCAACGCTTCACCTGTGTACGAAACAAAAACCGTTGGAATGCAAAGTGTAGTTCCAAATATAAATGCTGGCGATGTTGGATCCCAAGCTGTGTAGCCACGTGCTTCAAATGTGTTACGAATACCACCATTTGGAAAACTTGAAGCATCCGGCTCTTGTTGCACCAATTGGCCTCCACCAAATTTTTCGATTGCAGTTCCATTTTCAATTGTTTCAAAAAAAGCATCGTGCTTTTCAGCGGTTGCGCCAGTTAATGGTTGAAACCAATGTGTATAATGAGTGGCTCCTTTCGAAATTGCCCATTCTTTCATTCCTGTTGAAATATGATCGGCTACATTTCTATCTATTTTCGAACCCTTTTCGTTTGCATCTTTTACGCTGTTATATGAATCTTTTGTAAGATACTGTCTCATTGCAGCTTCATTAAAAACATTCTTACCAAAAATTTCCGAACGCCTTACCGGTTCGTTAACCTCAATTGGTTTTCTTTTAAGGGTTTGTTTTAGAGCGTGAAATCTGAGCGTAGCCATAAAGTATTATATTTAATATTAAATATTGAAAAATGAATATATTTATAAAATTCCTACAAAAATAGAATTTATTTGGAAAGCACCCCTATTTTTTGGGGGTAATTTTAAAAATTAAATATAATTTTATTAACAAATCCCCTAAATAAAATATAAATTCTATCAATTTTAAACTATCGAATGTAGAAACGTACTAAAGAAAAAAGAGAAATAAATTATACAATTTGACGTTTTCGAAATCATTCAATTAAAATATTGTTGAAAAATGATATAGTTTGAAATACCGAATTAGCTCGTAAAAGTTAAGCTCACAAATAGTAGATAAGCGGCGAGAATGATAATTCCTTTTATTCGGCCTATTTCCATTTTTTTGGGTAGAAATGAAAGTGGCAATAAGATTACTGCAAAGCCAATCATCCA
The DNA here is from genome assembly GCA_965219125.1 of Aequorivita sp. Classification (GTDB taxonomy): domain Bacteria; phylum Bacteroidota; class Bacteroidia; order Flavobacteriales; family Flavobacteriaceae; genus JBBSOK01. The sequence goes on along the minus strand of CBDCMO010000001.1, from coordinate 398,158 downwards.
AAAAATATCGTTTGTAAGCACTTCTTGAGATTGTACAATAATTGGTTTTATAATTGCTGTAATTCCTAAAACGGAAGCGATGTTAAAAATATTACTTCCAATTAAGTTACCTAATGATATTGCTTTTTCCTTTTTTAAAGCAGCAATAACCGACGCCGCCAATTCTGGAATACTTGTTCCAACCGCTATCATAGTAACGGCAATTACTCTTTCGCTAATTCCTGCCTGAATGGCTAAAGTCTTTGCACCGTTTACAAGCATTTCGCTTCCAAAATAAAGAGCTGCAGCACCAATGAGCAACCATAATATAATTTTAAAATTAGTTGCTTTCGAAAGGCCATCATCAATATCATCATCAACGGGATTGGTCTTTTTTTCTTTTCTAGCTCTTCGAATCAAGAAAAATAAATAGACAAATATTGCCAATATTAAACCTATACCTTCAAGCTGGGTTATATCATTTCCATTCTTCAAAATAAAATAAAGACCAACCGACAACAGCACCATTACCGGCCAATTGAACCTATAAAAATCCTTATCTATCGCCAATGGTGCAATAATTGCAGTTATGCCCAAAACCAAACCAATGTTGCAAATATTACTACCAATAACGTTTCCCAATGCAATATCCGATGAACCAGATAATGCAGCTTGAAGACTTACCAATAACTCTGGCGCAGAAGTTGCAAAAGAAACCACGGTTAAACCAATAACCATTTTAGACAAATGTAATTTGAATGAAAGCGCCACAGAAGACCTAACAAGAAACTCCCCTCCTACAACCAATAAAACTAAACCAATGAATATATAGAGTATGCTCATAATCTTAAAATGCGTTGCGAAGATAATGTAATGAAACTGAAACTGAAATTGAAGACGCACTTCAAATACGCTCAGTGACAGAAAGAGCAAAAGTAAATTAAAAAGTGGGTGTTATAAATAAAAAATATTAACTATAAAAATAGTTGTATAACTATAAAAATAGTTTTAAGTTTGCTTCAAATAATCTTATATGATATCCTTAACTAATAAAGAAGAAGAAATAATGCAAGCTCTTTGGTCGCTAAAAATGGCTTTTGTGAAAGAAATTGTAGAAAAACTGAACGGTAAAAACCATTATAATACAATAAGCACCGTTGTTAGAAATCTTGAAGAGAAAAACTTTGTGGCTTATAAAGCATTTGGAAAGACGCATCAATATTATCCTTTAATAACTAAAGAACAGTACACCAAGCAATTTATGAATAGTGCTATGAAACTTTATTTTAATGACAATTATAAAAACATGGTTTCCTTTTTTGCGAAAGAAGAAAAAATTAGCGCAAAGGAATTGCGCGAAATTTTAGAACTAATTGAAAATCCTACATAATATGGAATATCTAATTCTCATACTCAAATCTGCTGCGATATTGGCTATTTTCTATTTAGTTTACAGATTTCTATTATCCCAACAAACTCATTTCGCATTTTCACGTCACTTTTTAACGGCAGGATTATTCGCTTCTTGTCTATTGCCATTTTGGATTTTTATCCGTGAAACTGTAAAATTTATTGAACCTGTAACAACTTCGTCCTTGAGTCCAATAGTTTCCCAAAGTTCAATTTCTGCATCTTCGGAAATAATACCTATAAATTGGTGGCAAGTCCTTTTGACAATCTATTTAATAGGTTTACTGATAATGGGTTTACGCTTTTTGTTTCAGGTGTGGAGCATACAGAATTTACTTAAAGGTCATCAAAAGGAAATTAAAAATAGATTTATACATATTAAGGTAAACAATCAGATAATGCCTTTTTCCTTTTTCAACTTTATAGTTTACAATCCAAAATTGCATTCGCAGGAAGAACTTACCTATATAATCTGTCACGAAACGGTCCACGCTTCGCAATTACATTCAATAGATATTATGTTGGTTAATCTTTTCTTGGTCTTTCATTGGTGCAATCCTTTGGCGTATTTATATAAAAAGGCAATTGAAGAAAACCTTGAATTTATGGCAGATAAACACACAGCAATCCATCTAACCGATAAAGTGGGCTATCAATTGGCATTGGTGAGAGCTTCATCAACATATCCAATGCCGCCGCTTATAAATAATTTCAAACAATCATTCATCAAAAAAAGAATTATTATGTTAAACAAAAATTTATCAAATCGAAAAAATGTTTTTAAAACATTTCTTGTTCTTCCAATTTTGGCGCTTTTTCTTTACAGTTTTAACGTAAAGGAAAAAATAAGATATGTTCAATTTCCTTCAGCAGAAAAAATTGATTCAAACAATAATTCTTCAATTGACGCAAAGCAGAATTCGGCCGAAAACAGAAATAGGGTAGATTCCACAGTTACTAAATTGTATATTATTAATGGCAAAAAAGTAAATTCGAATAGTTTTCCAAAAGATAAAGAACTAGCTGTTGAAGGAATTACGAAAATATTGAACAAGAAAGAAGGTCTTAAAAAATACGGGGAAGAAGGTAAAAATGGCGTTATTGAAATTGAAGGAAAGATAAGTTTTGTGCCTAAAAATGCAATTATGAGCAATTACAATATTAATTCAATTGAAGAAAAAAACCATAAAATAAAAATGCAGGACATAAGTATAATTATTACCAAGAACACTACAAAGAACGATCTTGAAGTTATCAAGAAAAATTTGAAAGAAAATGAAAATATAGATTTTAATTATTCAAAACTCGATTATAATAACGCCAATCAGCTTACCGGAATTTCAATTACCTACGTAGATGCAAAAGGAAACAAAGGCAATTACAACATTTCAACTTCTGAACCGATTAATGATATATATATTGGCAGCAACGAAAATGGCGGCTTAGTTTTCAGAAACACAAATTCTGAGAATACTGATTATGAATACGGTAATGATGAAAAAACTGAAAAAATGGACAAAATGCGACAAATGATGGAGGAGAAAAGAGCCGAAATGGAAAAAAAGAGGGAAGAAATGGAGGCAAAAAGGGATATTATGGAAGCAAAAAGTGATATTATGGAGAAAAAAAGAGAAGAAATGGACGCGAGAAGGGAAGAAATGGATAAAAATCGTGAAGAAATGCAGTTAAAAGCTGATGAAATGCGAGAAAAAATGATGAAAAATCAAGCTGAAATGACAGAGAAAATTGAGAAAAATATGAATCCATCAAAAATTAAAATAATTACTAAAGATATGACAGATGCCGATCTTCAAAATTTAAAATCTGATTTTGCAACTAATAATATAGATTTTGATTATTCGGGAATTAAAAGAAATAACAGTGGAGAAATTACAGCCATAAAGATAAAGCTTGATAACAATAAGGGTAGCAAAACAAACTCAAATGTAAATAGCGACAAGGCAATTTCCCCAATCACTTTAGGAATGGATGGAAATACTTCTATAATTAGGAATTAGGTCTTCAGTGCATTTTGAAAGCAAAACAACTTGTAAATCTAATCTAAAAATAAGAAAGTTCTCAAAACACCTGCTTGCCAAGTGCACGAAAGGCAGGCTCAGACATCCAGTTTAAGAATTAGGGATTAGGGAAATAAATTTATGGTTTCAAAAAACAGATTTTGTCTTTAAAAAAAACTAAAAACTTCTTTTTAATATTTATCTTTCCCTAAAATAATTCGATTTTGAAGAAGCAGCTATTCCGTGTTATTGCAAAATTAAATAAGAAACTTTTACCAAGCCTAACGCATCAAGAAGTAGATTTGCAAAAGGCAACTACATTTCAAAAGGCGCTTCTTGGCTGGCGTACGTGGGTTACTAAAAATTCGCTAGATTAATACGTAATTAATGAACGGCTTTCATAACTGCGCAATTTATGATTGCCGTTTAAAAACCCAATTTCCATAATAAAATTACATTGCACTATGTCCCCTTTCAACTTTTCTATAAGCCTGCAGGCGGCTTTTGCAGTACCACCCGTTGCAAGAACATCATCGTGAAGTAATATTTTTTCGCCCGGTAATATAGCATCTTCGTGAATTTCCAATGTATCCATTCCATATTCTAGCGCGTATGGTTCAACGTAGGTTGAAAAAGGCAATTTCCCAGCTTTACGTATAGGAACAAATCCGGCATTTAATTTCTGGGCCAAAAGCATTCCGAAGAAAAACCCACGGCTCTCTATTCCCACAACTTTATCAATTTTTTGATCTCCAACAAGGTCCAATAACATTTGAAGGCAAACTTCAGTTGCCTTCTTATTAGCCAATAATGGTGTAATATCTTTGAAGAGAACTCCAGTTTTTGGAAAATCCTGGACATCGCGAATATATTTTTTAATATCAGTCATACATCTAACTATTTATCATTCTTCTTCGGTGGATTTTCAGGATCTAATTCCTTATCACTTTTGGGTACATTCTCCTCACTTTCTTTATTTACCTTTTCATCCAAACCTCTATTATTGTTTCTTTCCGTATTTTTCTTTTCCATAGTTTGCATCAATTAAATATTGCTTCAATTTAGGGATATTTAGAATGATAATCGTGAGGATTAAATTTTAAATTTTGAAATTTCAACAAATAGATTTGAAAATATTGAAACAGAAGAATTCAAAATAGATTTAAGTATAAATTAAGTAATCAACTATAAAAATTATCTACTCAACTAACGCAGATTTTGTTTTACTCAATTTTTCATAATTTGTGTATGGCGTTACCATAATTCCTTGAGATTGGCCTTTGCCCAAATACGCATTTGCCCAATTCCAAAAAGTCTTCACTTGGTTTCGATAATTTATCAGTAGAAATAAGTGAATAAAAAGCCAAGCAAACCAAGCAATAAATCCTGTTAGCGTAATTTTTGGCAAATTCAAATCTGCAACTGCTTTTTTATCTCCAATTATTGCCATTGCACCTTTATCGTGATATGCAAAAGGTTTCAATTTTTTATTTGCGACCAAATATTCAAAATTATTAGCTAATTTTTTTCCCATTTGTTGCGCTACACTTGCCAATTGTGGATGGCCGTCTGGAAAATTGGCGTCAGTTGTAGTTATGCAAGAATCACCAATTGCGTAGATGTTATCGGTGTCTATAACTTTAAAATATTCATTAACCTTTAATCTATTGCCTTTTGTGTAAAGACTTTTTGGAATACCGTCAAACGTTCGTCCCGTAACTCCCGCAGTCCAAATTAACGTTTTTGTAGCAATGTTGGAACCATCCTTAAAATAAACTTTATCATCCCGATAATCGGTTACCATCTTTTCAAGGGTCACCTTAATACCCAATTTTTCAAGACTTTTCTTCGAATATTCTTGCGATTTCTTACTCATTGGGGGCAAGACATTCTTTGCTGCATCAACAAGGTAAATATTTAACCGTTCTTTCTTAAGTTCTGGATAAATGTGCTGAAGTTTACGTTTTCGCATTTCGGCAATCATACCCGCAATCTCAACTCCAGACGGTCCCGCACCAGATATTACGATATTGCGCATTTTTCGTTTTTCTACTGGATCTGTACAATAGCTGTATTTTTCTCCTTCCAATAATAAATAATTTCTAAGTTTAACAGCGTCGTTTACTGTTTTCATCGGCAATGCATTCTTTTCGATATTTTCCAATCCAAAATAATTGGTTCTTGTTCCGGTTGCCATTACTAGATAATCATACTCCAACTCTCCAGTATCTAGTACAATTTTATTTTCTTTCGAAACAACTTCAAGCAAATTACCCAGCCTAAAATGAAGATTATTTTTTCCATAGAATAAAGTACGAAACGGAATTGAAATACTTGATATATCCAACATTCCCGTAGCAACTTGATATAGCAATGGCGGGAAAAAATTATAATTGTTTTTATCTACTAGTGTAACGTCCAATCCTTTTTTTCCGCCAAGTTGCTTCGCTAAGTTTATACCTGCAAAACCGCCCCCAATTATTACAATTTTCTTGTCCTTCATCACGCTAAATATTGAATGCAAAATTACCAGATTTTAATAACTTTCTATTGTAAATGACCGTTTTCTTGAAGGTTTATTTTATAAAATAATAGTGCGAAATGACAGCTTTATTTGACGAGGAAAATGGTAAGTTACGCCGGTAATAAAAAAGTAGCGTGTGTTTTTTAAAGGAGTTTTAAACAGAAAAAGTCCACACTTTCGTGCAGACTTTTAGTTTTAAGTGACCTTGCCAAGATTCAAACTTGGAACCTCCTGAGCCGTAATCAGGTGCGCTATTCAGTTGCGCCACAAGGCCTTTTTCCAATATGCCGTACTAATTCCACAATATCGGGGTGCAAATATAAAAAATGCCTTGTATTAAACCACTAAAAATCAAAAAAGATTTCTTAAACTATTTCGGCGCTTAAACCGGCTTCTAAAAGTTTCGAACAGCGTGGCTCAAGTTCTTTGTAATCGCCAGTTTTTACCGTACACTTACCTTTGTAATGTACAAGTATAGAACATTGTTCTGCCTGCTCTGGTGTGTGGTCGCAAGCGTACATTAAAGTGCTTATAACATGATCAAACGTGTTAACCTCATCATTATACAACACAATTTCGTTTTGATTGGATTGTCTTTCCAAAACATCAACCTCTTCCTGTATTTTTTCTTTTGTACTCATAAGTAGTGCAAAATTCGTGAAATGTATTTAAAATTCACCAATTTTAAAACGAATTTAAGGTTTACAAAATAAACTTTGCGGCAACCCAGTTGTTTTTAGTTTTATTTTCAGCAAAGGTAAAACCTAGCTTTTCACAACATTCTTTAATTATTGGCAGGTCTTCTTGGTAAAAACCACTTAAATATAATTCGCCACCTTTGCTCAATGTTTGTTTATAAGCTTGCATATCATTCAATAAAATATTTCTATTAATATTGGCGATAACCACATCATATTTTTTACTTTTTAAATTTGCGGCATCACCCAAAAACACATTGATATTATTACAATTATTTCTTTCAATATTCTCTTCGCTATTTTCAATACACCACTCATCAATATCAATTCCTTCAACAGTTTTTGCGCCGCACATAGATGCTAAAATTGCCAAGACCGCAGTGCCGCACCCCATATCGAGAACAGTTTTATTTTTGAATTCAGTATCCAAAATAAACTGAAGCATCATAAATGTAGTTTCGTGATGGCCTGTTCCAAAAGACATTTTTGGTTCGATAATTATTTCAAATTCAACATCTTTTGACGGATGAAAGGGCGCTCTAACAGCGCATCGGGAATCTACTTGAATCGGGTCGAAGTTTTTTTCCCATTCTTCATTCCAATTAACTTGTTCAATTTCTAATGAAGTATATTTTATTTTAAATTCCGAAGAAGATAATATCTGAACTTTCTTAACTAAATCTTCTTTCCACTCAGATTTCTGAACGTATGCTTCCACTCCACTTTCAGTTTCAACAAAGCTTTCAAAACCTATTTCACCCAATTGGGCGATCAATATTTCGGATGCGGGTTGAAGTGGTTCAATTATGAAAATGTATTCTATGTAATTCATGTTTGTCTTCAAAAATCAATTATATGTTTATGCAAATGCGTTGATAATTTTCATAAAATCATCAACTTTTAATGCCGCGCCACCAATTAAGCCACCGTCAACATCCTTTTTGTCAAATATATCTTTGGCATTCTCTGGTTTTACGCTTCCGCCGTAAAGAATGGAAACTTCGTCAGCAATTTTATTCGAGGTGTTTTCTGCTATAGTTTTACGAATAAATTGATGCATTTCCTGTGCCTGTTCAGGACTTGCAGTTTCGCCCGTGCCTATTGCCCAAACTGGTTCATAAGCTAAAATAATATTCTTCCAATTTTCTTCGGAAATGTGAAATAGGCCACTTTCTAATTGATTTCCGACAACCTTAAAATGATTATCAGATTTTCTGTCTTGTAATTCTTCACCAAAGCAGAAGATTACGGTCATATCATTTTCTAAAGCGGTATTCACCTTTTCAGCTAAAATTTCGTTGTCTTCATTAAAATAAGCCCTTCTTTCACTGTGACCCAAAATAACAGTTTCAACTCCAACACTTTTCAACATTTGTGCAGAAATTTCGCCTGTGAAAGCACCGGATTCGCTTTGGTGCATATTTTGTGCTGCAATACTTAGCGGATGATTTCTAGTAGAATTAAATGCTTGTTGCAAATTTGTAAAGGCCGGCGCTATTAAAACTGATACATTTTCAGGTATAACCTGCTGTTTAAAATCTGCGATAAATCTTTCGGTTTCTGCCAAATCGTTATTCATTTTCCAATTTCCGGCCACTATTTGCTTTCTCATATATACATTTTTTTAAACTATACCATTTATTGCTTCAATTGCTTTTTATTGCTTCAATTGCTTTTGCAATGTTTTGTCTTTTACCTTAATTGCCTTATATACCAGGATTTCTCCAGTTTTATCAATCAACATATATCTGGGTATCCAATCTAAATCTATTGACTCACAGAATTTACCTTTCCAACCTTCGCTGATAAAATAGTTGTCACCTTCAACTTTATATTTTTCAATGCCTTTTTTCCAGCTTGCATCATTTTTATCCAATGAAAGAAAAATAAAATCGATATCCGCATATTGTTTTTGAAGTTCATGAATATCTGGCATTGAAGCAATACAATCTTTACACCAACTTGCCCAAATATCAATAAAAACCATCTTGCCTTCGTGTTGTTTCAGAATTTCTGAAAACGGATTTGCTTCTCCTTCAACTGTTAAAAACTTTTCGTTCAAAGCTTCAACTGTAAATGAAGTTTCTTGTGAAAATCCTATAAATGAAGTTATAAGAAGAAAAATAAATACTAGCTTTTTCATATTTAAAATTTTAAAAAATAATTAATTACTAATTTTTGGATCCAATAAAGCATAAATTATATCTACAAAAATATTGATTATTATAAACAATGTAGCAATTACCAAAACGGCACCCATAATAATAGGCAAGTCTAGCGTATTTAAAGCGTTAACAATTTCTTTACCCAAACCATTCCAACCAAAAATATATTCTACAAAAACCGCTCCTGCAAGCATAGAAGCGAACCAACCCGAAATGGCAGTCACAACAGGATTTAAAGAATTTTTCAGAGCATGCCTTTTTATTATTTTGTAAAATGACAGCCCTTTTGCCTTTGCAGTCCTAATATAATCTTGGCCCAAAACTTCCAATAACGAATTGCGCATTAGTTGACTTATAACTGCAAGTGGTCTAATACCCAAAACGATTACAGGTAAGATTAGGTTTTTTAATTGTAAATGTTTGCCTTCCCCAAAATCATCTACTTCGTACAAGCTGCCTGTCATGGATAAATGTGTGTATTCCTTAAGTACAAAACCGAAAAACCAAGCGAACAAAATTGCACTGAAAAATGAGGGAACGCTCATTCCCAAAGTGCTTATTAGTTGTATTGCTTTATCCATAATTCCATCTTTGTTTAATACAGAAAGAATTCCTAAAAATACACCCATTAATAACGCAATAGTAATTGCTGAAACGGCCAATACAAAAGTATTTGGCAACGTTTCTGCTATTACTGCGCTAACTTCTTTCCCGTTTTTTTGAAAAGATTCCCGCAAATAAGGAAATTTTAAAACTGTTGTAGTTTCACCAATTGTAAATAATCTTTTTGCTTCATATTTTCCATCTGACAAAAATGTATAATCTCCTTCCTGCGTACTGTGAAAAGAAATTGGTGAAAGATCATTTAAATATCGAATATATTGCACCGAAAGAGGTTGATCAAATCCATACTTTTTTTTAACGACTGCCAACTGCTCTGCGGTTTCATTTTGACCGAGCATCATTCTTGCGGGGTCGCCAACAAGTGACGTAAAAAGCAAGAATATTATTGTTACAACCCCAAAAAGCGTTAGTAAAGCATAACCAATTTTTATGAAGATGTATTTTGTCAAGGTTACGCCTTTATCTCTTCCATTGTCAAAACTTTATACTCAAAATCTTCTCCAAAAATATTCTTTGCAGATTGCTCAACTGATTCATTAAAACCGGCATCTTGTCTTCTTTGATTTACATTTTCTGGATTTTCTATTGGCCAAATAAATGGTTTTCCATTTCCAATCCGTTTGCCTTGTGTGCCGTAAATTTGTGGTTTATTCTGTTCCATTAAAAGGCGGTCTTCCATCATTGCTACAAGATTGTAAGGTAATTCGCCGAATTTTCCAGCCTTTTTAATAAGTGGGAAATATTGCGCTATTTTGTCTGAATGCTGCAAAACAAACCAAGCCGCTGTATTGGTGGGCTCACCAACAACAGATTTGCCTGGATAGCCGTGTTCGTTAAAATACTTTTCAACATAAACCATATTTGCACTATCAATTACTGCTTGCAGTTTCCAAAGCTCGGCGCGATATTCTTCCTCGGTTTGTCCTTTATCCTTCATTAATTGCGCCTTTTCTTCTTCGGTTTTTGGCTCCATCAACAATCTGTATTTTTGGTCCGAAATAGCAATGCTATCCAATCGTTTTTTTACTTCAAAATCTAAATTTAAGGCTGCACTCTTTTGTGGACTCAGTTTTAAATCCTTCGCATCATTAAAATGTAATTTTTGTTTGATTGTACCTTTATTCAATTCTAAAATTCCGGGATTACTTCTAACAATTGTTTTTAAGGTTGTCTCATCACAAAAGTAAAACTTGAATGTTAAATTAAGATCTTCCGCCAATTTATCTGCCACTTTTTGTGATGAAGAAGATAAGCCAATTACGGTGTACCCATTTTTAATTGCCTCGTTGGTAATTTCGCGGATTGGCGCAAAATTAGCTTTGTCCGAACTGTCAAGATTGTAACTTATAACTACAACTAAATTTTCGGTTTGTAAAAATTGGGCTGTATAATCTTCATCGTCACGTTCAATTGTAAAATCGTGGATTGGCGGAATGTAACCTGCTTGTATCTCATTTGTTTCAACACCCAATAACTTACCTTCAATTCCGGGATCTGCACCTTCATTTGTAACGGTTTTTGTTTCGCCATTTACGTCATATTTCCAGACATACTCATAAATAGGTTTGGGCGCATTCCCTGGCGTGCTCATTCCTTCTCCAATATTTTTTCCAATTTTATAGGCGCGAAAATCTATAATTGGTAAGTGTTCCAAAACATAATATGTAATTCCCAAACAGCCTATAAAAGCTACAAAAATTATAATGCTTCTTGAAAATTTTGTAAAAAATGGTTGGATATATTTACTTCCGAAGAATAAAATTAAAATTAAAACAAAGAGAACGACGTCTTTAGAAAAGGATTCCCAAGGCGTTAGCTTTATGGCATCGCCAAAGCAACCACAATCGGTTACCTTATTGAAATAAGCTGAATAAAAAGTTAGGAATGTGAAAAAAGCAATCATTAACAACAAACACCAAAGCGTGAATTTTTTGGCGTAACCGATAATTATCATAAACCCTAAAAGCACTTCAAAAATCACAACAAAAATTGCAATTAAAAGTGCATACGGCACAAAAACAGGCATATTTAAAACTTCGGGCGAAAAATATTCCTGAAGTTTAAATGAAAAACCAATTGGATCATTCAACTTTATTAAGCCACTGATTATAAATAATATACCTACAAATATTCGTACTATTCCTATTAGTATTCTCATTCTAACTGTTTTTCTATTATTTTAATTTACCGTTTAAGGTTTTGTAAATATTGAAGTCATTTTCATAATTTATCACCAAATCTAATCTTTATCAAAAGTCCTACGTCTTATAGCGAAGCGGTCTTAAGTCTTTTCCAATACCTACTTCAAATGAATCAAAGCAAAAACAGCATAATTAATCATATCTTGATAATTTGCAGCTATACCTTCACTTACCAACGTTTTTCCTTTATTGTCTTCAATTTGTTTAACGCGCAATAACTTTTGCAGAATCAAATCCGTCAAGCTTGAAACGCGCATTTCGCGCCAAGCTTCGCCATAATCGTGATTTTTATCTAACATTAACTGCTTTGTCACGGCAATTTTTTCGTCATAAAGCTGTGTGGCGTGCTCCAAATCTAAATCGGGCTGCTCCACAATTCCCAAATCCAATTGGATAAGCGCCATCACACTGTAATTGATAATTCCAATAAATTCTGAAGTTTCATCTTCATCAATTTTACGTTCGCCATTTTGTTGAAGTCCACGAATACGTTGTGCCTTTATAAAAATCTGATCGGTTAACGATGGCAATCTTAAAATACGCCACGCGCTGCCGTAATCCTTCATTTTATTGATATACAGCGCTCTACATTTTTCGATAACGTCATTATATTCTTCCGAAGTATCTGCCATAGTTAAGTGTAAGATTTTGCGTAAATTTCGGGTAAATAAACCAATTTAGAAAATTGAGCACAATTAATTGCAAGGGAAAGCTTATAGATCTTAGTTATCCCAAAGTAATGGGAATTATAAATGTTACGCCCGATAGTTTTTATGACGGCGGAAAAACATTTGGCATTCCACAAATTTTAAAACAAGCTGAAAAGATGCTTACTGAAGGCGCCACATTTTTAGATGTTGGCGGTTACAGCTCGCGCCCAAATGCTACAGAAATTTCGATTGAAGAAGAAATAAAACGTGTTTTACCTGCTGTTGAAGCAATTGAGCAACATTTTCCGAATACATATATTTCCATCGATACTTTTAGAAGTGAAGTAGCAAAAGCTGCCGTTGAAGCAGGGGCTTGTATTATAAATGATATTAGTGGCGGAAGTTTGGATATTGAAATGTATAAAACCGTCGCCAAATTAAAAGTGCCTTACATTGCAATGCATTTGCGCGGTAACCCAAAAACGATGTCCTCTTTGGCGACATACGAAAATGTGAAAGTTGAAGTTATTAAAGAACTTTCAAAAATTTTGCTAAATGGGAGAAAGGAAGGAATTAATGATATTCTTCTTGATCCAGGTTTTGGTTTTGCAAAAACGCCACAGCAAAGTTTGGAGCTTTTGGGAAATCTAAAAGTTTGCAAAATACTTGAAGTGCCAATTGTTGTTGGAATTTCACGCAAATCCCTAATTTATAAAACCTTGGAAATAGAAGTTGAAGAAGCTTTAAACGGAACAACCGTTTTAAATACAATCGCCTTGTTAAACGGCGCAAATATTTTGCGGGTTCATGACGTTAAGGAAGCTATGGAATGTGTGAAATTGGTGGAAGCTGTGAAACAAGATATTTCAACTGAAAATTGATAGAACCTTTTATAATTTCAAATTACATCATTATTTAAATTAACCTATTTTTACAAAAACAAGCCGAATTTGGAATTTTTAGATATACGGATAATAGATATTATTGACATTCTATTGGTAGCAATTTTGCTTTACTACGTTTATAAACTCGTAAAAGGCACGGTTGCCATCAATATTTTTATTGGTATTGTAATAATTTACGCCATTTGGAAACTCACAGAATTGCTGCAAATGGAACTACTAAGTAAAATTCTAGGTGGTTTTTTGGGCGTCGGTTCTTTTGCGCTTATTGTTGTTTTTCAACAGGAAATACGGCGATTTTTATTGATGGTTGGTTCTACAAATTTCAATGCACGCCGACGATTTTTCAGAAATTTTAAACTTTTGGGCAAAGAAACGGGTCCTGCAATTAACTTATCAGCCGTACTTGATGCCTGCAAAAAAATGGGAGAAAGTAAAACGGGCGCTTTAATTGTGATAAAACGAAACAACAGTCTAGACTTTATAAAAAATAGTGGCGACGAGATGAATGTTGAAGTAAACCAGCCAATTCTTGAAAGTATCTTTTTTAAAAACAGCCCTTTGCACGACGGCGCATTAATAATTGAAGAAAACCGAATTACCGCTACCCGCGTAATTTTACCCGTAAGCAATGATAGAAAAATACCGCTTCGTTTTGGTCTGCGTCATCGCGCAGCGGTTGGTATTACTGAAAAAACGGATGCAGTATGTTTAGTCGTTAGCGAAGAAACCGGACAAACATCCTATATGAAAGATGCAGATTTTGTTCTCTTTGAAGATTTTGAAGAACTGGCGGGGATTTTGAAAAAGGATTTGAGTTAAATTATTTTGATTTGTGTTCTTGTATAATTTTTAACAAATCTATTAATTTCATTTGCCAATTTTATTAGCGACTTACTCTTCGGTATCATCCTTTTCATAACCTTCATAATAATAGGATTGATCTATTCCCTTAAATATAACTTCTCTGCTTTCAATCTCTGTTGTTAAATTAGCTGAAAGTAATGTTTTAATTTCCAACTCATTTATTGGGCTTCTTTCCATAGCTTGTAAATATAAGGTCTTGTCGACATACTGCCAATTCACAACATTTTGAAGTTGTTTCTTTAAAATCATATCAAGCCAAATACGCATTGTTCTTCCGTTTCCTTCCAAAAAAGGGTGAGCAATATTCATTTCGACATATTTTGAAATAATTTGATCAAACGTTTTTTCTGGCATTTGTTCAATTTTCACTACTATTTCATTTAGATACATAGCATTTGCAAATCGGAAACCTCCTTTTGAAATGTTTTGAGTCCGAAATAATCCTGCAAAGTCATACAAGTCATCAAACAGATATTTATGTATTTGCTTTAAACCTGCAATCTTGCCAACTTCGATAGTTTTTATATCTCCTGTTTCAAACAAACGATACGCATTGTTTAGACTTATTTTATCTGTATTTTTCATGTTAATCTAAATTTACAGATTCTTTATTATTCTTTTTTTCTGCAAAGCATGTTATATAATCTTTTTTTAAACCACCTCCTCCGCCATAAACTGCACTTCATACAAATTACGATAATAGCCATTTTCTTTTTTCAATAATTGTTTGTGCGTACCAGATTCTACAATTTTACCAGCGTCCATTACCAAGATTTTGTCAGCTTTTTTAATGGTTGCCAATCTGTGGGCGATAACTATTGAAGTTCTGCCTTTTGTAATTTTCTCGGTTGCGGTCTGGATCATTTCTTCGCTGTAAGAATCGACAGAAGATGTGGCTTCATCTAGAATTAGAATACTTGGTTTGCTAACATAAGCGCGTAAAAAAGCTATAAGTTGCCGCTGTCCAGAAGAAAGCATACTGCCGCGCTCTTTTACATTATAATGGTAGCCGTCCGGCAAGGAGCTTATAAATTTGTCAACGCCAATTGCTTTTGCTGCTGCAATAACTTGGGCCTCCGTGATATCTGGGTCGTTTAGCGTAATATTATTTAAAACCGAATCTGCAAATAAAAATACATCCTGCAAAACAATGGCTATATGTTGGCGTAAGGATTTTAAGGTAAATTCCTTAATATCTACATCATCTATTAAAATTTGGCCGCTATTAATTTCATAAAAACGATTCAACAAATTGATAATTGTAGATTTTCCCGCGCCGGTAGAGCCAACAATTGCAATGGTTTCACCAGATTTTACTTCAAAAGAAATATCTTTAATCACTTCTTCATCTTCATTATACCCAAAACGAACATTTTTAAATTCAATTATACCTTGCGTCTCGGGCATGTTGATTGTTCCAAAATCATCAATATGGGATTTTGTATCCAGTATTGCGAAAACCCTATTTGCGGCAACCATTCCCATTTGCAAGCTGTTAAATTTATCAGCAATTTGGCGCAAAGGCCTGTAAAGCATTTGTGAAAGTTCAATAAAGGCAACAATTAAGCCCAATGTAATAACAGTGCTACCGCTAGCCGCTTGCAAACCACCGTACCAAACTAAAAGTCCGATGGCTACTGAAGAAGACATTTCAGCAATTGGAAAAAAGATTGAGTTGTACCAAACGGTTTTTACCCACGCTTTTTTATGCTTTTCATTTATTTCATCAAAACGGTTGAATTCAGTTTTTTCGCGTGTAAAAACCTGCACTATTTTCATTCCAGTAATGCGCTCCTGAACAAAACTATTTAGGTTTGCTACTTGGTTACGTACTTCTTCAAAAGCAACCTTCATCGCTTTTTGGAAAACTCTTGTTGCATAAATTATTAGCGGTAAAATTGCAAACACAATAAGCGACAATTGCCAACTTTGATATAGCATATAACCTGCAATAACAACCATTTTCAGCAAATCACTAATTATCATAAATAAGCCTTCGCTAAAAATACTGCTGATGGTTTCAATGTCGTTAACGGCGCGCGTTGTAAGTCTTCCGACAGCGCTTTTATCGAAATATTTCATCTTAAAACTCATCATCAATTTGAAAAGTTTTACCCGAATATCTTTTATTACACTTTGTCCAAGCCAATTGGAATAATAAATAAAGGCAAATTGAAAAATTACATCTACCAAAAGAACCACAACCATTAAAACAACATAATCCAAAAACAGCGTACTGTCTTTTGGCACCATACTATTATCTATAGCTTTTTGAAGTAAATAAGGTCTTAAAACCGCAACGCCGGAAGATGCAAGTGCGGTAAAGCCGACAAAATAAAAAGTAAGCCTATACGGATTTGTAAAGGCTAACAGTCTTTTAAAGAGTTTAAAATCGAAGGCGTTGCCTTTGTTTTCGTTTTCTGCCATGAATATTTTCGCCCGTGAGAAATGGAATTAGCAATTTTTTTGGCGATTGGCAAAATTACAAAAACAACTCCTTAGGATAGGCAATTTTTGTTAAATATAATGCGTGCGCCGGCGCTGAAGTTCCCGCTTCTGCCCTACTTCGGCTTTTAAGAATTTTTTCAAAATCTTCTATTGTATTTTTTTGAGAACCCACGTCCAACAAGGTTCCCACAATGGCGCGCACCATATTTCTGAGAAATCTATCGGCTTTAATTGTGAAAATTAACAAATCGCCCTCTACTTTCCATTCGGCTTTTTCTACTTTACAGTTATAGGTTTTGACGCCGTTTTTATTTTTTGAGAAGCACTTAAAATCAGTATGCTTTAAAAGTAGATTTGCTGCTTCATTCATTAATTCAACATCAGGTTTGTGGTGAATGTAATAGGCAAAATCTAACAGAAATGGATTTTTTTTCAGTGTCACGAAATATTCATATTCTCTCGAGAGGGCATTGAAACGAGCATGCGCATCTTCAGTTACTGGTAAAATTGAAAGTACTGAAATATCATTGGGTAACAGACTATTCAGTTTAAAGATAAACTTTTCAATATTTTTTATTTCATTTAAATCTATATGAGCGAAAAGTTGTCTTGCGTGAACGCCAGTGTCAGTTCTGCCTGCACTAACAAGCTTTATATCTGTACGTAAAATAGTTGAAAATGACTTCGTTAATTCTTCTTGCACACTATTTTGTTCGGGCTGCATTTGCCAGCCGTAATAGTTTTTACCGTTGTAAGCTATTTCTATGAAATATCGCAAAGTGATTTGTTTTAAGAAATTGCAAAAATAGTGTTTTAGATATTATTTATTTTTTAAACTAAATTGGATTGGACTGTCTTGTTTAGCTCAATCGAAATTTTGCCTAAATTATAAAATTATAGTTTTCAACTGCGCTCGAACTGACAACAGAAATTAATAGTATTTTTGAAAAAATTAAACCTCAAATTGAAAAAAATCCTTCTACTTAGCGACACGCACAGTTATATTGATGAAAAAATTTTAAAATATGTGAAACTTGCCGATGAAGTTTGGCATGCTGGAGATATTGGCGATTTAACTGTGACAGATCAAATTAAGGAATTAAAACCTTTACGAGCAGTTTACGGAAATATTGACGACAGCAAAGCAAGACTTGAATTTCCACAAAACAATAGATTCACAGTTGAGGGAGTTTCCGTTTTAATAACCCATATTGGCGGATATCCGGGTAGATACAATCCTGCAATTAGGCAAGAAATTTATAGTGATACACCAAAATTATTTATCTGCGGCCACAGTCATATTCTTAAAGTAATGCCCGACAAAAACTTAGGACTATTACATATGAATCCCGGAGCCATTGGCACGCACGGTTTTCAACAAGTACGGACAATGCTACGTTTTGAGTTGGAAAGCGGAACGATTAAGAATCTTGAGGTAATTGAGTTTGAGCGGTAGAGAAAAGTAGGCAGTTGTCAGTCGCAGTCGCAGTCGCAGTAAGCAAAATTAAATTTTCTGTTTGAAAAATTTAATTCAGATGATGTTTTTCAAGTTTTCACAATGAAATTTGTCAAAATCCATTTATCAGTTTCAGTATCGTTTTCAATAACAATTCCGGTCACTGAGCCTGCCTGTCGTGCTTGACAGGCAGGTGAAACCTAAGTGCGATTTTTGAAAAAGAAAAACCCCCAAGATGGCAATCTTAGGGGTTCCTGCACTAATATACCAGATTTGGTTTAGCGTAAACGGTCTACAGATTTTACGAGATCTTCATCCTTTTTAATGGCCTTGTTGGCCAGCACTAAAAAAACGATTGAAAAAATAGGAATTAATACCCCAATACCCTTCTCCGAGACCAAAGCCCCTCCAGATACCATTAGCGACCGGTAAACGAAAACTCCCAGTAATACAAAATTTATAATTATGTTTAAACGGTTCAAAACAAATTGTAATTGCCGTTTTTTGAAATTGAATATTGCGATAATTGCAAGCGCAATGCTCCCAAATATCAAACCAAACACCAACGGCTCTGACCTTGTAATCATTACATTGCCTGCTGAATCTTCAATTAGCGGAAACCACATAAATAAGCTTCCCATAATTAAAATGGAAATAAACATATATATGGTTTGTATGCGTTGAATCATTGCATTTTCAGTTGCTTGAAAGGGCAAAAATAGTATTTCTTTTTATAAAAATAAATGGCGGTTAAATTTATTTTTGTATTATTGCAGTATCTATTCATAACCCGTTCAATAAGGGTTACTTAGTCTTCAAAAAAATATTTTCAAAAAAAATCTACCTTTCCATTACGGAAATTACAGAATCATTATAAACTTATAGTATTTCTACATGCTTGAAATTTCAGAATTAAAAAACAAAAAGCTTCCCGAACTCCAGGACTTAGCTAAAGACCTAAACGTGCCAAAATATCGCACTTTAAAAAAATTAGATCTTGTATATCAAATACTCGATTACCAAGCTGCAAACCCAAGTGCCGTAAAGGCAATTGTGAAGGATGACGCCCCAAAAGTGGACACTCCAGAAGCCTCAGCGGAAACCGAAACCAAAAAACCACCGAGACATAAACCGAATCCGCGACCAAAAAAGGATTCAAATTCTAGCAGTAATTCAACCGTGAAAAATACGGATACTTCAACAACTTCTGCTAATGATAAAAATGAAAGTAATTCAGTTGAAAAAAAGGAAAGTGCAAGAGATGAAAGAAAAACTGATTCTAGAAATAAGCCAAACGCGCGCCAACCTATAAAACGTAATGACTCAAAAAATGATGATCGTAAAAGTCATCAAAAGGATAATTCTAAAAACAGTCGTAATGATCAAAGTAAAAATGATCATAATAAAAGCGATAGTAATCAAAATAGCAACGTTCGTGATAACCGGAATAATGGGAATAAAGACACCCGAAATCGTTATAAAGAACCGGATTATGAATTCAGCGGAATTATAGAAAGTGAAGGCGTTTTAGATGTTATGCAAGATGGTTACGGCTTCTTACGCTCTAGCGATTATAATTATCTTTCTTCGCCAGATGATATTTATGTGTCACAATCTCAAATTAGATTGTTCGGTCTTAAAACGGGAGATACTGTTTTGGGCGAAGTTAGACCGCCAAAGGAAGGAGAGAAATATTTTCCACTTATTAAAGTAAGTAAGATAAATGGTCTTAATCCAAATGTGGTGCGCGATCGTGTTTCGTTCGAACATTTAACACCTTTATTTCCACAGGAAAAATTTAATCTTGCTGATAAGCAAAGTACTATTTCAACTAGAATTATTGATCTTTTTGCTCCAATTGGAAAAGGACAAAGAGGCATGATTGTAAGCCAGCCAAAAACTGGTAAAACAATGTTATTAAAGGAAATTGCAAATGCTATTGCGGCAAACCATCCCGAAGTGTATCAAATAATTTTATTGATTGATGAACGCCCGGAAGAAGTAACTGATATGCAACGTAATGTTCGTGGCGAAGTAGTTGCCTCAACATTTGATAAAGAAGCAACTGAGCACGTTCGTGTAGCAAATCTTGTAATTGATAAAGCTAAAAGACTGGTAGAATGTGGTCACGATGTTGTTATTCTATTAGATTCAATAACACGTCTTGCCCGAGCATATAACACGGTACAACCTGCAAGTGGTAAAATTTTAAGTGGTGGTGTAGATGCTAATGCGCTGCACAAACCAAAACGCTTTTTTGGTGCTGCGCGTAATATTGAAAACGGTGGTTCTTTAACCATAATTGCAACCGCGCTTACTGAAACCGGAAGCAAAATGGACGAAGTTATCTTCGAGGAATTTAAAGGAACCGGGAATATGGAATTACAATTGGATAGAAAAATTTCTAACCGTCGTATTTTCCCGGCTATCGATCTTACCTCATCGAGCACACGTAGAGACGATTTGTTGTTGGATGACAATGTAATACAACGTATGTGGGTATTGCGTAAATATCTTGCCGATATGAATCCTGTTGAAGCAATGGAATTTATTATGGATAGAATCAAGAAAACTAAAAACAATGAAGAGTTTTTGGTTTCTATGAATGGGTAGTTAATTATGAATTATGAATTTATAATTTTTTAGCTAAATAAAATAAATAAGCTGAACAGGAATAATCTTGTTCAGTTTTTTTTTTATGATTTAAATGTTCAATTTTCAGGATATAAAGTTTCAATATTGATATTTAATTTTCCATCAGTTAAACGAATTAAGTCGTTAGGATTATTATTGTTGACAAGAATAATTTCGTCAAATTCTAAAATTATTCGTTTTGTAGGCTCTACTTCTATAACATTTACATTACCAGAAGAACTAATTGAATGATGCGTGGGCATTAGATTTCCGTTTGTTGACAATTCTATAACATTTTGAGTATGTCCCGTCCTAAATAATCGATACAGATTATTAAAGGATTAAATTTATAACTTAAAGCTTAACGATGCTAGCATCGTTAAGCTTTTTTGATTTATACTGTTTTCTTTTGAGTTTATTTTGTTGATGCATTTGTTTTGGAGTTAGCATATGATTGGATGAATGTGGTCTTTGGTTATTATAGATTTCGATTGCATCTTTGATTAATTGGCTCTTCAGCTCAATATCGTTGATGCTTTTAGCGATATTAAATTCTTGCTTGAGTATTCCATTGATTCTCTCTGCTATCGCATTCTCATAGGGATCATACTTCTCTGTCATGCTTGCCTTGATATTGTTTTTGCTCAATAACTCTTGATAGTCATCAGAACAGTATTGCAAACCTCTATCGGAGTGGTGTATTAGAGGTTTTTCCTTATCTATTCTGTGTTTTAAAGCCATATCCAGCGCTTGAACAGAACCATCTACTGCTAATGTGTTAGATACATTATATCCCATTATCTTTTTTGAGTAGGCATCTGTAATCAAGGCTAGATATGACGGGTTAATCCTAGTTCCTACGTAGGTGATGTCACTGACCCAGATTTGTTCGGGACGTATAATATCAACATTGCTAACTATATTTTTATGCTTTCTAAATCGGTGGTGTGAGTCTGTAGTTATGTGATAACTTCTCTTAGGTTTTATAAGCATGTGATTTACTTTGAGTATTCTAAAAAGCTTGTCTCTCCCTACTTTTAAGCGAGAGAGTTCTTCTCTTAAGATATGATATAATTTTCTGGCACCAACTTTTGGCATAACATTGCGCACACCCCTGACTAAGGTTATGACTTGTTTTGCTATGGACTGATTATGTCTTCTAGACCTAATAGATCGATAATATACCTGTCTATCTAGCCCGAGTAAGTTACAGGTAGAAACTAGTGTTTCCTTGTGTTCTTCTTTGAAGATTTCGATAACTCGGGCGTGTAATTTTTTCTGATTTGAATGTCGTATTCCTTTTCTGCCATATCAACGAGCATATCAAAAATGATTGCCTTCTTGTCTGCTCTCTCGGCTAGATGTTCTGCTCTAGCTTTTTGCTTTTCAAGAAGCTTTACTTTGGCCTCTAATTCGATAATTTTTTGTTCTGGTGTCTTTGCCACGGTTACAACGGTTAGGTTTTCCCAATCAAAGGTACCATATTTGCGCAACCAAGAGGTTATTGTCGATCTAGCTTGGATGCCATATTTAAGGTGAGCCGAAAGTCGATCTAACGCTCCCGACTCGATTTCATCTACGACTTGCAGCTTAAAAGAAAGCGAGTAGTCTTTTTGGGTTCGTTTTGCATAACCTCTGTTTACTGATGTTTTCATTACACTAAGGTTTTAGTGTATCGCTATTTCAGGACGGGACATATTAAACATAAAAAAAGCCCCGAAAATTCGAGGCTTTAAAAAAAATTAAATAAGTAAAACTTATTGTTTAACAACTTTTTGAGTAAGTGTACCAGCAGAAGTATTTACAGTTAAAATGTAAACACCACTTGCCAATGAGGAAGTATTTATTGAACCATTTACCAATCTAAGACCCGTATTTGCTCCTAAAACATTTACTAAAGTAGCTCCATTAATTGTAATAGTAGAAGGAACTTTTACGTTTAAAATGTCTGTTGTTGGATTTGGGTAAACGGCAACTTGTGATAATAAATTATCATTTGCACCTAAAAGATTACAATCTCCATTTAATTGATAAACATAATCACTTGTTCCAATTGCCCAAGCTTGACCGCTTGCATCATTCTTAAATGCACCTAAGTCACCTGTATTAGAAACAGTAGATGATTCCCATCCATCAGCATCACAAATAATTTGCATCCATACTTTAACACCGGTAGCACCACCTTCAATTAAATAAGGAGTATCTAATGCATAAGTAATTTGATGAAAATCAAAACCAAAATTATTTCCAGTGATTATATTAGCACTTTCAGAACTTTCAATTGAAGCAAGTTCAATTCCTGGAAATCCACCTTCATCTGCTAAGAAAACGAATGTTGAAGTTGTAGCATCACCAACGTAAGTTGGAATAACTTCAGTAATAGAAAATGTTGTATTTGCTGGTACATCTATATCAATTGCTAAAGATTGATTTCCAGTACCACCAAAAAGACCGCCGTTTTCTAAGCTATTAGTTAGAACTTCTTGTGAACAAGCATCTCTTGTAGGAATAGTTGTGGTAAGGATGGTTGGATCAGATTGAATAGTATCCCCAAACGAAGTTTGAGCAAATGTGAATGTGCTTAAAGCTAAACTTAAAGCTAACAATGTAATTTTTTTCATAATATTTAATATTTAAGTTAATTTGCATCAAAAATAATTTTTCGTTTGAATTTATTCTAAAAAAAAATGTTAAAATTATATCTTTAACAGTAATAAGAATAGTATGAATTAAGGTACATTTCTTCAAATAATTTATAATTTTTTGACACATCTATTATGAAAAATCTCCTTATTCTTTTACTTATAGCAATTTTATTTTCTTGCGAATCACACAACACCATGAAAGATTATGATTTCACCACCACATTCGAAAAATCTGAAGGCACAAAAACCGCAACCTACGAAGAAACAATTACGTTTTATCAAAATCTTGCCGAAGCTTATACATCAGTAAAAATATACGAAATGGGCGAAACCGATAGCGGAAAAAACCTGAAGTTGGTAACCTTTAACCCAGACCGAAGTTTTGAATCGGAATTTGGCACTGCGAGCAACAAAAATGTGCTTCTTATAAATAATGGCATACATCCCGGCGAGCCAGACGGTATAGACGCAACAATGATGCTGCTTCGCGATTATGCACAAGGTAAAATAGCCGCTCCAAAAAATACAATTATCGCCGTTATACCTATCTATAATATTGGTGGTTCGTTAAATAGAAATAGCACTTCGCGTACCAACCAAAATGGTCCGGATGCATATGGCTTTCGAGGAAACGCCCGTAATTACGATCTTAACCGAGATTTCATAAAGGCAGATACCAAAAATTCGCGCACGTTTGCGGAACTTTTTCATACCGTAAAACCAGATTTGTTTATAGATAACCATGTGAGTAACGGCGCAGATTATCAATATGTATTAACTCATTTATTTACACAAAAAGATAAGTTGGGTGGCGATTTAGGCGATTATTTAGAAAATAATTTCAGAAAACAATTGGAAGATTCACTTCACCTAAAAAAATGGGATATCACGCCTTACGTAAATGTATTTAACGAAACACCCGAAGCTGGTTTTATCCAATTTATGGACTCGCCGAGATATTCAACCGGTTATACAGCTTTGTTTAATACATTCGGAATGATGGTTGAAACACATATGCTAAAACCCTATAAACAAAGAGTTGAAGGAACATACGAATTAATGAAAAGCTTTGTAAATATTGCAGATGCAGATTCAGAAAAAATTAAATCGCTTAGGGATATGTCTTTTTCAACATATAAATCCGGAAGTGAATATCCAATACAATGGCAAGTTGATAGCAGTATAACGTCAACATTACAATTTTTAGGTTTTAAAGGGGAAATGATTCCAAGTAAGATAACCGATTCGCAAAGATTAAAATATGATGAAGCAAAACCGTTCACTAAAAATGTGACCTATTATAATACGTTTAAACCTTCGACCTCGATAACAATTCCAGAAAAATATATAATTCCGCAAGCTTGGTGGAATGTAATTGATCTTTTAGAATTAAATGAAATTGAAATGAAGCAGCTTCAAAAAGATACGATTATAACTGCTGAAGTTTATAAAATTGCAACTTTTGAAACCGCTAAAAATCCGTACGAAGGACATTATTCCCATTACAACACAAACGTAACTTCAACAACTGAAAGAGTCCAGGTTTTTGCTGGAGATTATATTATTAGCACAAACCAAAAAGGCGTACGATATCTATTGGAAACATTAGAACCGCAAGCAGTTGATTCATTTTTTAATTGGAATTTCTTTGACACAATATTGCAGCAGAAAGAAGGTTTTTCGCCCTACGTTTGGGAAGATATGGCTGAAGAATTTTTGAATAAAAATCCTGAAATAAAAGCAGAATTTGAAAAGAAAAAAACTGAAGACGCCGCTTTTAAAGCAAATTGGTATTTGCAATTAGATTGGTTGCACAAAAAAAGCCCAAATTACGAAACATCACACCTGCGTTATCCTATCATTAGGGTGGGAGGTTAAATATTCCTTCGGGAATAACAATTTTATATTTTCGTAACTATCGGTAAGTGCTTTTTGCGATTTTTCGAAATTTTTCCACTTTACTTTTTTAATACCTTCGTGCGGCTCAGGTATTAATTCGCCTTCGTAATCGCTAAACATTTCAAACCAATATGTAATTTTAAGTTTAAACTTTTCATTCCGTTGAAAAACGTGATAGGTTTTGGTCATAAATTTTCTAATTTCAAGATTTTTTACGCCCGTTTCTTCCATTACTTCACGTATTGCAGTTTCTTCATACGTTTCGCCTGCTTCAACTTTACCTTTTGGAAGATCCCATTTTTTATTTCTTCGAATAAACAATATTTCTTTTTTGCTGTTAAAGACCATCCCGCCGCCAGCTTCGACCACTGGCAATTTTTTCCGAAGAAAACTTTCTAATTTTTCTGCATTTTTATGGTAGAGATTTACATAAAGCAATTCGCCATTATTGATAGCAGTAATTAGTTTTTTAAACTTTGCCAAGCGCAAAGGTATGGCTGTATATTGCTTACCAATATTTTTTTCGGTTGAAAGAATAATGGGAATATCTTTCACAAAAACTTTATACATTTGTACCATGATCCTAAATAAAGAAACGGCGCAAAAAACCGCTGAATTGTTATTGCAAATTAATGCAATAAAATTACAACCACAAAACCCTTTTACGTGGGCATCCGGATGGAAAAGCCCAATTTACTGTGATAATCGCATCACACTTTCATTTCCGCAAATTCGGAATTACATTCGTGAAAACCTCGCAAAACAGGTTGAAGAGCTTTACGGAAAGCCAGGTATGATTGCCGGCGTTGCGACAGGCGCAATAGGCATTGGCGCATTGGTTGCCGATTATTTGAATGTTCCTTTTTGCTATGTGAGGCCAGAAGCAAAACAACACGGCAGGCAAAACCAAATTGAAGGATTGGTGAGCAAAAACCAAACTGTTGTAGTGGTTGAAGATTTAATAAGCACCGGAAAAAGCAGTCTTTTGGCAGTTGAAGCGCTTGAAAAGGAAGACATGAACATTAAAGGAATGGTTGCCATATTTTCCTATGGATTTAAGGAAGCCGAAACCAATTTTAAAAAGGCAAAAGTGGAGCTGCATACATTGAGCGACTATAATAATCTGCTTATAAATGCAGAAAAGTCTCATTATATTTCAAAAGATGAAAGTGAACTGCTTGCAAATTGGCGAACGGATCCTTCAAATTGGAGTCCAACGCTTTAATTTTTAGTGCCTAATTACACTATATAAATTCAAGAATTTTATAATTACTAATTAAAAAATTTACAAATATTATGGAATTATCTAGCAAGAAAGTAATCGTTCAAAAATCTGCAATTGAAACCTGTGATTATTTAAGCGACGTTAAAAATTTTGAAGCTTTAATGCCAGAAAATATTAGTAAGTTTGAAGTATTAAGAAAAGATGCATTTGTTTTTGCACTTAAAGGAATGCCCGAAATTGCCTTGGAAGTAAAAGAAATAAAGCCTCCCAGTCAAGTAATTTTGGGAGCAATTAGCGATAAAATTCCGTTCACGCTTATTGGCAACATTACTGAAATTGATGAAAATAAAAGTGAAGTAAAATTAGATTTTCAGGGCGAATTTAATATGATGATGGCAATGATGGTAAAAGCACCAATTACAAAATTTTTAGAAACGCTTACAGATAATCTTGAAAAAGTTTAAAGAATCATTTTTAATTCTTTTAGACCATAGTCATTAATTTCCCCACTTTCTATTTCCAAAAGTAATCTTCCTGTTTCAGTAACGCCTCTAATTATACCGTTGAAAAAAGGACCTTCGGCTATTTGGAAATTCCAAACTTTATCTTTTCTGAATAATAACTTTTCGTAAATAAGTCTAACATCCTCATAAGTAGAAGATTTTTTTGTTTCAACTAAATTATTCAATTCTTGTACAATAGACTTCAGAATTAATTCTATATTGAACATGTTGCCTGTAATACGTCTTAGAGAAGTCGCATTTGGCAGATTATCAAACTGCATTTCGTTACAATTAAGACCAATACCAATTACGGCAGATTTAACCTGCGAGCCTACTAATTGATTTTCAATTAAAATACCGCCAACCTTTTTGTTATATGACATTATGTCGTTTGGCCATTTCAGGGATAGCTGTGGAATGTTTAGCTTAGATAATACCGTAATTATTGACACGCCAACTAACATAGAAATTTTAAATTGGTGCGAAGATTGCAGATTTTCAAATCGTTTAAAGACACTAAATGTTAGGCTTTTACCAATTTCAGATTGCCAAACTCCATCTAATTGCCCGCGGCCGGATTGTTGGTTTTCGGTTACCACTACTACTCCATCCACAACATCTATTGTCTTGGAGAGTTCCTTAAGATACGTATTGGTAGAATTGGTGGCACTAAGTTTGATTATTTCCAAATTAAAAAAGCTTTATTGTTATTCTCTGTGCAAAGCTATACCACAAACAAAAAAGTAATAACTTTGCACAAATAAAAGATTTTAATGTCGAAAAAAGAAATAGAAACAGATCAACTTATCACCCAAATTATTAGAGGTATAGAAGAAGTAAAAGGGCAAGATATAGAAATTTTGGACCTTAGAGAGATTGAAAATACAGTTTGCGATTATTTTATTCTCTGCAACGGTACGTCCAACACACAGGTTAATGCCATTGTTAACTCCATACAAAAATCCGTTAGTAAAGCCATAAAAGAAAAGCCTTGGCACGTTGAAGGAAGCGACAACAGTGAATGGGTATTAATGGATTATGTGCACGTTGTTGTGCATGTTTTTCAAAAACATATTCGTGCATTTTATGATCTTGAAGGTCTTTGGGGCGATGCAAAGTCCGTTAAAATAGAAACATCAAATTAAATAAAACGCCACATGGCTGAAGAAAATAAAACAAAGAAAAAAATAGAGCCGAAAAAGCCAAAATTTAGTGCATACTGGATTTATGGTTTAATATTTTTGGTGTTTTTAGGAATTCAATTTTTTGGTAGTAACTGGTCTCAACCTGCAAAAACTACACAAGCGAAATTTGAGAAATTCTTAAAAGAAGGCGATGTAGATAGAGTTGTTGTAATCAATAAAAAGATTGCAAAAGTTTATCTTACAAAGGATGCTCGCGCCAAAGCTATACACGCAAACAAGCGGGAAGATAACTTTTTATCTCCTGGCCCAGATGATCCATCTTATCAATTTGAATTTGGGGATTTGCAACTTTTTCAAGAAGATTTTCAAAATATCAAGAAAGAGAACGGTTTAACTGCAACATTAAATTTCGATACTGAATCTAATCCGTTAGGAGAAATTTTGCTTTCAATATTGCCGTTCGTACTACTTATTGGAATTTGGATTTTCATAATGCGCCGTATGTCTTCTGGAGCAGGCGGTGGTCCTGGAGGCCAAATTTTCAATATTGGTAAATCCAAGGCAAAACTTTTTGATGAAAAGACAGATGTTAAAACAACATTTAAGGATGTTGCAGGTCTTGAAGGTGCAAAAGAAGAAGTACAAGAAATTGTAGATTTTCTTAAAAATCCTAGTAAATATACCGCTTTGGGTGGCAAAATACCGAAAGGGGCTCTTTTAGTAGGACCTCCGGGAACCGGTAAAACGTTACTTGCAAGAGCAGTAGCTGGCGAAGCACAAGTACCTTTCTTCTCGCTTTCAGGTTCAGACTTTGTTGAGATGTTTGTAGGTGTAGGCGCTTCTCGTGTTAGAGATTTATTTAAACAGGCCAAAGAAAAATCGCCATCAATCATATTTATTGATGAAATTGACGCAATTGGACGAGCAAGAGGAAAAAATAATTATTCTGGCTCCAACGATGAGCGCGAGAATACCCTGAACCAATTATTAACAGAAATGGATGGTTTTGGTACAAATAGCAATGTTATTGTTGTAGCTGCAACCAACCGTGCAGATGTTTTGGATAAAGCATTGATGAGGGCAGGACGTTTTGACAGACAGATTTATGTTGATTTACCAGACGTTCGTGAGCGTAAAGAAATATTTGAAGTTCATCTTCGTCCCATTAAAAAAGAGGACAATCTTGATACGGAATTTCTTTCAAAGCAAACTCCAGGATTTTCAGGTGCCGATATTGCCAATGTTTGTAACGAAGCCGCACTTATTGCTGCAAGACAAGATAAGAAAGCAGTTGGAAAACAGGATTTTCTGGATGCCGTAGATCGAATTGTTGGTGGTCTCGAAAAGAAAAATAAAATTGTTACCCCAGGCGAAAAGAAAGCAATTGCATTTCACGAAGCTGGTCACGCAACAGTTAGTTGGATGTTAGAACATGCTGCGCCTTTGGTGAAAGTAACAATTGTACCAAGAGGACAATCTTTAGGAGCTGCGTGGTATTTGCCTGAAGAACGTTTAATTGTTAGGCCAGAACAAATGCTGGACGAAATGTGTGCAGCTTTAGGGGGTCGTGCTGCAGAGAAGGTAATTTTCAACCAAATTTCTACGGGTGCTTTAAGTGATCTTGAAAAAGTTACTAAGCAAGCGAGAGCAATGGTTACTATTTATGGTTTGAACGATAAGGTTGGAAACTTGACCTATTATGACAGTAGCGGTCAAACGGAATATGGTTTTACAAAACCATATAGTGAAAGCACTGCAACCATGATAGATCAAGAAATTTCGAAGTTGATTGAGGAGCAATATGCGCGCGCTGTAGCACTTTTAGAATTACATAAGGACAAATTAACTGAACTTGCAAACGTGCTTCTTGAAAAAGAAGTTATTTTTAAGGACAATCTGCAAAAGATTTTCGGTAATAGACCCTATGAAACTCCTGACGAAACTCAAAAAACGCCGGAACCTGACGTCATATTATCAGAATCTGACCTAAAAGATTAATTTTCTATTTACCATACTTAGCAATAGATTTTATATATTTGAAGCAAAGCGTAATATAAACTCCTGAACTAATTCAATATGAGTCTTTTTAAAAGGCTGCTTAACCCCAAAGCTAAGTCGGATGATTCAAAAGATCAAGCTGATACGAGTAGTTATTACCCACAAGATAAATTACCGGCGGACGAAAAGTTTACACATATTTTCAAAAAAAATGGTGGTAAATTTATCTATTGCGAAAATGAAGATGAGTTGGTTGAAGCGTTTGACAGTATTATGCTGGAAAATGATTGGTACGAGCAAGAAGCATTTTGCACAAATAACGAATTAATGCAAACTTTTAAAGGCTTTAATCTAGAATTCGGTAAAAATCCTGAATCTACTTTTTTACTTTGTAACTGCGAAAGTCTTATTGCTGCTAACGGTTCTATATTATTGTGCTCCAATCAATTGAAGGAAAAGAAATTGAATGAATTGCCTTCTAACTTTATTATTTTAGGTAGAACTAGCAATATTGTTGAAAATATTAGTGAAGGTTTACGTAAAATAAAAAATCAAAGTCAACATTTTATACCTTCAAATATTACGACTATTCAAGACTTTGAAACTGAAAAAGAAAAAGATTTTATGACTTACGGCAGTAGCACAAAAAATCTATATTTGTTGCTTTTGGAAGATTTGTAATATGAGGGAAATTATCGTGCGGACTATTTCTGGTGTGCTCTACATCCTAATAGTTGTATTTTCAATGTTTACTACGCACGAGTGGTTTATGGGTCTTTTCTTTATTTTAGCCCTCATAACAATGAGCGAATATTTAAAGCTTGTGCATCTTACAAGTTATCTAGCCTACTTTTTATTAGCTTTCTTTTTATACGTTGTCAGCTACAAGGGATTTGAATTTACTTCATTATTTACATATTTAGCATTTTATGATAATGCCATTTATCTCTATCTTATATTGACAATTTTCGTTAACTTATTTATGTTCAAGGACATTTTGTACACAAGTAAAATACCTATGTTTGGAAAGAAAAAATATGTGGTGCTCATATTATATATGATTGGTGGCTTCGTATTTTTAACGCTAATTCCATTTGTTGATAAGCAATTTGTCCCTAAATTGGTAGTTGGGGTTTTCACGTTAGTTTGGGCAAACGATACCTTTGCATATATTGTAGGCAAGAGTATTGGAAAGCATAAATTGCTAGAACGTATTTCTCCAAAGAAAACGGTTGAAGGATTTTTAGGCGGTCTATTCGGCGCAATGCTTGTAAGTTGGGTAATATTTTATTTTATACATCTTTACACGTGGCAGATTTGGATTGGCTTGGCAATAATATCTTCTGTTTTTGGCACGATTGGAGATTTGGTACAATCTAAATTTAAAAGGCAAGCTGGAGTAAAAGATAGTGGTATGATAATGCCCGGACACGGTGGTATTTATGATAGATTGGATAGTATAATTTATGCTAGTCCATTTTTATTCGCATTTTTACAAATAATAGATCATGTTTCATAAAGAAGGATACAAAATAATTGCGATTGCCTTAATAGTAACGGTTGCATTAAGTATAATAGCGAATTTTTACGTAGAAAATTCAATGTTAAAAGGTGGAGCAATTATCGCTATTGTTGTTTTATTACTATTGATACTGCAATTTTTCAGAAATCCAATTCGGAAATTCATGACTAATGAAGATCATGTTTTATCACCTGTTGATGGTAAAGTAGTGGTGATTGAAGAGGTCTTTGAAAAAGAATATTTTAATGATAAACGTTTACAGATTTCCGTTTTTATGTCGCCAATAAATGTTCACGTAACCCGATATCCAATTGGGGGGAAAGTTGTTTTCAGCAAATATCATCCCGGTAAGTTTCTAGTAGCGTGGCATCCAAAATCTTCCGAAGAAAATGAACGCACTACCGTTGTTGTGAAATCCAAGGAATTTGGTGATGTTTTGCACAGACAAATTGCCGGAGCCTTGGCAAAGCGTATTGTAAATTATGCAGTTGAAGGCGAAGATGTAGAACAAGCTACAGATAGTGGTTTTATAAAATTTGGTTCTCGCGTTGATATCTTTTTACCAATTGGTACTCAAGTTGACGTGAAATTGAATGATAAAGTAAAAGGTGGACTAACCGTTATTGCTTCAAAATAATGAATTCTTCAGAGTTGGAAATAGCTTTCAGGGATGCTGTTGATAGCATAAACGCACACGCCGAACCTTTTCCTGCAGACTTTTTATTGAGACTTTACGCTTATTATAAAAGGGCTACCAACGACCAAGATTCTCCTAGTAGTAGTAACCCTATTATTAATGCATTTAAAACAAATGCACTTTTTCAAACTCATAAATTAAATAGTAAAGAGGCCAAACAATTATATATTGAAACTGTAGACCACTATTTTCTATATCGAAAATAATCTTTAAAAAGCCTATGATTGTTGAGCTTTGTTGAATTTAATCTCAAAACTTTCGATTAAGGCTTCAATCGCTTCTTCATTTTCTGATGCTTTTTGATGCGCTGCTTCCATCCCTTTTTCAAGATCTTTATCTGGATTTTGAAATAAATCTGTAATTATGTGATTAATTTTATCAATCACACTTTTCTGTGTATTCTTTACATCTTCCAGCTTATTAAGCAGTTTCTGCATTTCATCGTATTTAGCCTGTTCCATTTTATTTTTGTTTTAATGATTGGGAAAGATACTTTCAAACTTTAAAAGATATAAGCAACTTAACACATCTTTAATTTTTAATTAGAAGTGTATTTAGAAATTAAATTACCTAAGCTATTAAAAATAAGACTATTTAAAATTTGAAAAGTATACAAAATAAATTTGATTTTGTAATTAGGGCTAATTCAGACTGAAATTGAAGCGAATGTTCCAATTCGAAATTAGAAAAAGGAACTAAAATATAAATTCGAATGAAATTAATAGGAAATTTCTAAGCCATCACCTTGCCAAGCTGTAATGCCACCGGTAACCTCAAAAACTTGGCTGAAACCATTGTCAACAAGTATTTTAGAAGCTTTGGCACTTCTTCCACCACTTTTGCAATAAACATAAACAGGCTTATCTTTATTGAGGTTAGCCATTTTTTGGACAAATTCGTCAGTTGTCACACAGGAATTTGCAGCTTTATCTATATGTCCTGTAGAAAATTCATCCGCAGTGCGTACATCTAACAATTGTATACTTTTATCCTTTTCAATATTTTCTTTAGCTTGTTGTGGGGTTAGCATGGTTACTCCTTCATTTTGTGAATTGCAACTATGTAAGCCAATCATCAACAGTAGGAATACTATAACATTTTTCATATTTCTTTTATTACCCGATAATTTCCCCATCCCATTCCGTAAAACCACCAATAAGATTATACGTATTTGCAATGCCAACGCTGTTCATTATGGCACAAGCCTGACTACTTCTTGAGCCAGAACGGCAATAAACATAATAGTTTTTAGATTTGTCCAATGCATTTACTTCTTCCATAAAATGTCCTGAATCAAAAATATCTAGATTTATTGCGTTTGGAATAAATCCTTCTTCTAGTTCTGTTTCTGTTCGAACATCTATTATTACTGCATTTTCATCGTTGTGAAGTTGCTGTCTCCATTGTTCTTGAGTAAGATTGGCCATTTTATAAATTTTTGAGTAAAAGTAACAATTATTTTTAGTTGATAACCATAAATGGTTTCGCAATTGACTAATTATAATCTTGTGTTAAAATGAATTTCAGAATCAAAATTATAATACATTTGTACATACAAATATTGTACATACATATATGACGATTGAAGAAATTATAAAAACAAATTCAAAAATGTCCGACGGCACACGAACGGTTATCAATCTTTCTTACACCGCGCGAAATATTGAGGAACTGTTAAGCGTTCCTTTTAAGGATTTCGACTTATCGGTCCAGCAATATAATGTGCTCCGAATTTTACGTGGACAAAAAAACCAGCCTGCAAATCTTTCAACCGTACAAGAGAGAATGGTTGACAAAAACAGTAATACTACGAGATTGGTAGACAAACTCGAAAAAAAAAATCTCGTAAATAGACAAATTTGTCCTCAAAACCGCAGGAAGATTGAACTTCTAATCACGAAAGCAGGTCTTGATTTACTTGAAGAATTAGATCCAATAACCGAACAAAATAATACTCAAATTTTAAAAAACTTTACAGAAACTGAAATTGAAGCATTAAATAATCTATTAGATAAATTAAGAGACAATGAATAACTACAATAAAGACCTTGAATGGCGATATGCCACCAAACAATTTGACGCAACCAAATCTATTTCAGATGAAGATTTAGAATTTTTAAAAGATGCAATGCAACTTACCGCTTCATCATTTGGGCTTCAACCATATGAAATCTTGATAATAAAAGATAAAGCTATTCGTGAAAAATTAAAAGCGGTTTCGTGGAATCAATCCCAAATTACCGATGCTTCTGTACTTGTTGTTATAGCCAATAAAGTAAATTTTGGCGAAGAATTGGTAGATGAATTTGTTGCTAATATCGCGAAAACCAGAGATATGCCAAAAGATGATCTCGCTGACTATAGCAATGTAATGAAAAATTCAATTAGTTCGAGAAATCCCGAAGAACTTGCATTTTGGACGGCCAAACAATCTTACATCGTTTTAGGCAATTTACTTTCTGCAGCAGCCTCACTTAAAATTGATACGTGCCCAATGGAAGGTTTTGATCCCGAAAAATACAACGAAATATTAGGACTTACCGAGCAAGGATTGAATGCTGCGGTAATAGCTCCAATTGGCTATAGAGAAGCGGAAGACCCATATCAACATTACAAAAAAGTGCGTAAACCAAAATCAAAATTATTTCAAACAATCTAAAATCAAAAATCATGAAAAAAACAATTAAATCAATATTAATCCTGGCGGTTGCTTTTGGCGCTGCCTCATTTACAAACACAATTATGAATAAGAAAATAGACATTAAAAGCAGCTCAATTGCTTGGACAGGAAAAAAAGTGGTAGGCTCACACAATGGGACTATTAAATTAAAAAGCGGATTTCTAGAAATGGACAATAACAAGCTAACAGGTGGAGAATTTGTTGTAGATATGACATCTATTAACGTAGGGGATTTATCTGGAGACAGCAAAGGAAAGCTAGAAGGCCACTTGAAAAGTGAAGACTTTTTTGGTGTTGAAAAATATCCAACAGCCAAATTGGTAATTACAAAAGCAACAAAAAATACAGGTGCGAACGAAGAAGGTTATAGTGTTGATGGTAATTTAACGATAAAAGATATTACAAATCCTGTAAAATTTAATATGGTTATTATTGACGACACCGCATCTTCAATTTTAAAAGTGGATAGAACAAAATTTGATGTTCGTTACGGTTCGGGTAGTTTCTTTGACAACTTGGGCGATAAGGCCATAGATGATATTTTTGAACTTGATGTAACCTTAAAATTTTAAGTTAATATCTCTTGTAGAAACAAATATCATTTCTATATTTGACTCCTTACAATGAAAAATAATAATCAAAATACTTGGTGGTGTTACAACTTACAACGTATGTCGTGAGCTAAAGCACTATTGGTATTAACTATACAAAGGCTTGTCTATCACGACAAGCCTTTTTTTTATTCCTATTGATAACTGGAATTAGAATTAAAAAAACATAATGCAAAATTTAAAATACAATTTAAAAACCCATTCCAAAAAACTATTGGCAGATACACTTACGCCTGTTTCAGTTTATTTACGGTTGCGGGATAAATTTCCAAATAGTTTACTTTTGGAAAGTAGCGATTATCACGCAAACGATAATAGTTTCAGCTACATCTGCTTTAATCCGATAGCTTCAATAAAAGTTGAAAATGAAACAATTTTTCAAAAATTTCCAGATGGAAAAGCTGAAGAAATAAAAATTTCAGAAGCTATTAATGTTCCGATGATTTTAGAAAAATTTGCTTCAACTTTTTCTTCAGAAATGGTTTCAGAAGAAAAAAATAAGCAATTCAAATTTATAAATAACGGACTTTTTGGTTATATGGCGTACGATGCCGTTCGCTATTTTGAAAATGTTGAAATTTCAAAAGAAAAAGCAAAATTGAATATTCCTGATATTTACTATGCTGTTTACCAAAATATTATAGCAATAAATCATTTCAATAATGAAGCTTATATTTTTGCGCATTGTTTTGAAACGGAAAGTAATATTTTACAAATTGAACAACTTCTTCGGAACAAGGATTTTGCTCAATATCCTTTTAAAATTGATGGCGAGCCAACTTCAAATTTAAACGATTCAGAATATAAATCATTGGTTAAAAAATGTAAAGCACATTGTCAGCGCGGTGATGTCTTTCAAATTGTACCAAGCAAACGATTTAGCCAGAAATTTACGGGAGATGAATTTAACGTATACCGCGCTTTGCGAAGCGTAAATCCCTCACCTTATTTGTTCTATTTTGACTACGGAAATTTTAAAATATTCGGAAGTTCGCCTGAAGCTCAATTAATTGTAAAAGATGAAATTGCCGAAATTCACCCAATTGCTGGTACATTTAAAAGAACAGGAAACGATGAAGAAGATGCTATTCTTGCAAAACAACTGGCACTAGACCCAAAAGAAAATAGCGAACATGTAATGTTGGTAGATTTGGCGCGGAACGATTTGAGCAGACACGGAAAAAACGTGACTGTAGAAACCTATCGTGAAGTCCAATTTTTTTCGCACGTTATACATTTGGTGAGTAAGGTTACTGCCACAAAAAATCCTGAAACCTCAACAATGCAAGTTGTTGCAGATACCTTTCCAGCCGGAACATTAAGCGGTGCACCAAAACATAAAGCTATTCAATTACTGGAAAAATATGAAAATACGGCACGAGAATTTTATGGTGGCGCTTTAGGTTTTATGGATTTTGAAGGCAATTTCAATCATTGCATTATCATCCGAAGCTTTGTGAGTAAAAACCACACATTACATTGGCAAGCTGGCGCAGGCGTAGTATCTGAAAGTAATGAAGAAATGGAATTGCAAGAAGTTTATAATAAGTTGGGAGCATTGACAAAAGCATTGCAATTGGCTGAAAATATATAATCCCCCAAGCCCAAAGGGGAGTTTGGCAATAAATTAAATAATATGAAAGAAACAATTAACGATACTGATAAAGCTCCCTTCTCATTACGGGAAGGATTGGGGATGGGACTTAAAGTTTTAGTAATAGATAACTACGATAGTTTTGTCTACAATTTAGTTCATTATTTAGAAGAATTTGATTGTGAAGTCACCGTTTTTAGAAATGACGAATTCGATATTGAAGAACTAGAAAATTACGATAAAATCCTCCTTTCACCTGGACCGGGAATTCCCGATGAAGCTGGAAAATTAAAGGAAGTAATTAAAAAATACGCTTCTTCAAAACCAATTTTAGGTGTTTGTTTGGGACAACAAGCAATCGGTGAAGTATTTGGTGGAAACCTTGAAAATTTAAGCAAAGTCTTTCACGGCGTAGCAACAAAGGCAACTATTCTTGTTAATGACGAAAAACTTTTCCAAAATCTCGAAAAAGAAATTGAAATAGGCAGATATCACAGTTGGGTAGTTTCAAGAAATAATTTTCCCGATGTTTTAGAAATAACATCGGTGGATGAAAATAATCAAATAATGTCTTTAAGACACAAAGTTTTCGATGTTAGAGGCGTTCAATTTCATCCTGAAAGTGTGTTAACGCAGAAAGGGAAAGAGATAATTAAAAATTGGGTTGAAAGTTAAAAAAATAAGCAGTATTCAGTGGCAGTTAACAGTATTTACTCTGATGTAGAAAAACTTAGAATAATAAAATGAAACAAATTTTAAATAGACTTATAAACCACGAACAACTTTCAAAAGAAGAAGCTCGTGATGTTCTGGTAAAAATTTCGGAAGGAAAATATAATGACAGTCAAATTGCGGCTTTCGTTACAGTTTATATGATGCGCAGCGTTACCCTGCAGGAACTTGAAGGCTTTCGCGATGCGCTTTTGGATTTGTGCATAAAAATTAATGTATCAGATTACAACACAATCGATCTTTGCGGGACGGGCGGCGATGGTAAGAATACATTCAATATTTCTACGCTAGCATCCTTTGTTACTGCTGGAGCGGAAGTTATGGTTACAAAACATGGCAATTACGGCGTTTCGTCTGTGAGCGGAAGTAGCAACGTAATGGAAGCATTGGGCATTAAATTTAGTAGTGATGAAGATTTTCTAAAAAAATGTTTAGACAAAGCTGGCATTTGCATTTTGCACGCTCCCCTATTTCATCCCGCGCTAAAAAATGTTGGGCCAATTCGTCGGGAACTTGGTGTAAAAACCTTTTTTAATATGTTGGGACCAATGGTAAATCCTGCGTTTCCGAAGAATCAATTGGTTGGTGTTTTCAATTTAGAACTTGCCAGAATGTATGGCTATTTGTACCAAAATAACAAAACCAATTTTACAATTTTGCACAGCTTAGATGGTTACGATGAAATTTCATTAACGAATGATACTAAATATATTACAAATAATTCCGAAGGAATTTTGAAATCTGAAGACTTCGGAATCAAATCTATTTCGCAATCTGACATTTACGGCGGCGAAACGGTTGAAGAATCTGCCAAGATCTTTATGGATATTTTAAATGGAAATGGGAGCAAAGCTCAAAATAATGTGGTTTGTGCAAATGCCGCAATGGCAATTTCAACAGTTAGTAATTTTAGCAACTATGAAGCTTTTATGATGGCTCAAGAATCTTTGGAGTCTGGAAAAGCACTAAAATCATTAGTGAATTTGCAAAATTTATCATCTACTATTTAAAATATCAAATTAAAAGCATAACAAATTATTGAATACCGATGACAATTTTAGATAAAATAGTTGCCAATAAAAAAAAGGAAGTTTCCGCAAAAAAGGAAATAATTCCGATTAAATTATTGGAAAAATTTCCACTTTTTTCAAAAAATACAAATTCACTTGCCGCAGCTTTAAAAACTTTGGAAACAGGAATAATTGCCGAACATAAACGCAGATCGCCAAGCAAAGCTGTAATAAACAATGCTGTTTTAGTTGATGATGTAGTTAAAGGATATGCAAATGCTGGCGTTTGCGGAATTTCAATTTTAACAGACACAATGTATTTTGGCGGTTCGTTGGATGATTTTTTAATTGCCAGAAATTGTGTGAAGAAACCGCTACTTCGCAAGGAATTTATAATCGATCCGTATCAAATTTACGAAGCCAAAGCGTCCGGCGCAGATGCTATTTTATTAATTGCAAGTTGTCTTTCTTCCAAAGAATTGAATCAATTTTCGCAGTTAGCAAAAACCCTTAAACTCGATGTTTTATTGGAAGTTCATAATTTGGAAGAACTTCAAAAATCGTTAATCCCAAATGTGGATATGATTGGCGTTAACAACAGAAATCTGAAAACTTTTGAAGTTTCCATTGAAACAAGTAAGTTGCTTTCCGAAAAAATACCGTCAGAATTTATTAAAGTTTCTGAAAGTGGAATTAGTAATATTGAATCAATTCAGGAATTAAAACATTATGGTTTTAAAGGATTTCTAATTGGCGAAACATTTATGAAAACCAAAAATCCGGGAGAAGCCGCACAAAACTTTATACATTCTTTAAAATGAAAACTTTAAAGTTAAAAATCTGCGGAATGAAAGATAATACTATTGAAGTTGCAAAACTTCAACCAGATTATTTAGGTTTTATATTTTTTGATGGAAGTAAAAGAAATTTTCAACACGAAGAAATTCCGCCTTTGCCGATTGGTATAAAAAAAGTAGGTGTTTTTGTGAATGCTTCGATTAATGAAATTATTTCAACTTTTGAAAAATATAAGCTCGATGTAATTCAACTTCACGGAGATGAGACCAAGGAATTTTTACTCACTTTAAATATGACTTTACGCCTTAAATTTTGGGATGGTTATGAAGTTTGGAAGGTTTTTAAAGTTGATGATACGTTCGATTTTTCTGAAACTTATCCATTCGTAAAAAAAGTAGATAAATTTTTATTCGATACAAAAGGAAAAAATCATGGCGGCAATGGCGAAACTTTTAATTGGGAAATTCTGAAAAACTACAAATACGAAACACCATTTTTTCTAAGCGGCGGAATTGGAATGGATGAAGTTGAAAATATAAAAGAATTATTAAAATGGAATCTTCCAATTTATGGAATAGACATAAACAGCAAATTTGAAACAGCACCAGGATTTAAAAATATTGACAAAATAAAAAAATTCAAAAATGAATTATAATGTAAACGAAAAAGGATATTACGGTCAGTTTGGCGGTGCATATATTCCTGAAATGCTTTATCCAAATGTGGAAGAACTCCGGCAACAATATTTAACAATTATGGCCGAGGAATCTTTTCAAAAAGAATTTCGCGAGCTATTGAAGGAATATGTTGGCAGACCAACGCCACTATATTTTGCTAAAAGGCTTTCAGCAAAATATAATACAAAAATCTACCTAAAACGCGAAGATCTTTGCCATACAGGCGCGCACAAAGTAAATAATACAATCGGGCAGATTTTAATGGCGAAACGCCTTAATAAAACACGGATAATTGCCGAAACGGGGGCAGGCCAGCACGGCGTTGCAACCGCAACCGTTTGTGCATTAATGGGTTTGGAATGCATTGTTTATATGGGCGAAATAGATATAAAAAGACAAGCACCAAATGTTGCTAGAATGAAAATGTTGGGCGCAACAGTTGTTCCTGCCATTAGCGGTAGCAAAACTTTAAAAGACGCTACAAATGAAGCAATTAGAGATTGGATAAATAATCCTATAGACACACATTATATTATAGGCAGTGTTGTTGGTCCGCACCCATATCCAGATATGGTAGCTCGATTTCAAAGTGTTATTTCCGAGGAAATTAAAATTCAGTTAAATGAAAAAGAAGGTCGTGAGAATCCAGATTATGTTGTAGCTTGCGTAGGTGGAGGTAGCAATGCGGCTGGTGCATATTATCATTATTTAGACCAACCAAAAGTGGGAATTATAGCTGTTGAAGCTGCCGGACAAGGCGTAAATTCTGGTAAAAGTGCCGCAACCTCGGCACTTGGAAAAGTTGGGATAATTCACGGAAGCAAAACTTTGTTAATGCAAACAAATGACGGGCAAATAACCGAGCCGTATTCCATTTCTGCAGGATTGGATTATCCGGGCGTTGGCCCAATGCACGCCAATCTTTTTGAAAGCGGTCGTGGTGAGTTTATATCAATAACTGATGATGATGCAATGAAAGCTGGGTTGGAGCTTTGCAAATTGGAAGGTATAATTCCAGCGATTGAAACGAGCCATGCACTTGCAATTTTTGAAACTCGAAAATTTAAAAAAGATGATATTGTTGTAGTGAATTTAAGTGGTCGTGGGGATAAGGATTTGGATACTTATATTAGGCATTTTGACCTATGAAAGAAGAATATAAATTAAGACTAATAAGATATTTGAAAAATATCTTTGGAAATTTAGCTCTTGAATATACTGAAGATTACAGTTCTTCCAGTTATGCATTTCACGAGGCAATTGAATTGTCTAAGAGTCCTGATAATTTTAAGAAAATTCTTTCAATTATGATTTTTCATCAATCAAGTATAGAGTTTATGAAAGAACTCATTATTTATTGCAATTTTTTTCAACAACTAGCCCTTTATCCCAATGAGATATATTTCAATAAAATAACTGAAAAGACAAGTTATTCAGAAATAAAGAAAAATCTAAATTCAAAAATTGTATTTAACAATAAGGAACAGCTTCTTTCAAAAATAAACTTGCTTAACGAATTGAGAACAAAATATGCACATAGGATATGTTTTGACTATTCAGTCTATGGAGACTTTGAAAATATAATACTAGAAAATTTATTTGAAAAAATTTTTAAATTATATCAATTAGGCTTGACGGATTTAAGCGAGAGAATTGTATTATTAAAATCAGATAATAAATTTTTAGTTTTAATTGAATAATAATGAAAAGAATACAAAACAAACTTTCAGAGAATCAAAAACTGCTTTCAATTTACTTCACGGCAGGCTATCCAAATGTAAATGACACTGTTGAAATTATTCAACAATTAGAAAAAAACGGCGTAGATATGATTGAAATAGGATTGCCGTTTAGCGATCCTTTGGCTGACGGACCTACTATTCAAGAAAGTTCAACACAAGCTTTAAAAAATGGAATGACCACTTCCCTACTTTTTGAACAATTGAAGGACATTCGGAAATCGGTTTCAATTCCGTTAATTATAATGGGATATTTTAATCCAATGTTGCAATTTGGCGTAGAAGCTTTCTGCAAAAAATGTGAAGAAATTGGTATTGATGGACTCATAATTCCAGATTTACCTTTGGCGGAATATCAAGAACAGTATGAAGCCATTTTCAAGAAATATAATTTATCAAATATATTTTTAATCACACCACAAACTTCTAATGAAAGGATTGAACAAATAGATAATGCTTCAAAAAGTTTTATTTATATGGTAAGCAGTGCGAGTACAACTGGCAAAACTTCAAGATTTGGTGATGAAACAAAAAAATATTTTACAAGAATTGCTGATTTAAATTTGAAAAATCCACAAATTGTTGGATTCGGAATTAATAATTCTGAGACTTTCCAAGATGCTACAAAATATGCTTCGGGAGCTATTATTGGTAGTGCATTTATAAAAATGCTAACCGCAGAAGGAATTGTTGGTATTTCTGGGTTTATTCAATCAGTTAGATAATTAACCAAGGTTTAATATTATCTTGGCTAAAATTGTGATTTGATATTTTTAGTTTAGTTGAAAATTAGATTTAAACTTTAAAATAATCCTATCATGGAAAAGAAATTTGAAAGAAAAACAGAACAAAAAAATCCAACTAACCCAACTGGAAATGTCAATCAAAAAACTAACAAGTTTGATATTGAAAAAGACACTATAAAAAAACAGCAGAATAAGAAATAAATTTTTACTCCTGTTTTTTATATAAAAAACTTTTTATACATTAAAACCCTAAAATCCACCGTGTTGAATTTAGGGTTTTTGTCTTTTAAATCTTTATAGGCACGTAAACTTCCAACGGCTCTATTTGCCGCGCCTGATGGCGCAATTAGTGAAACTGTTTTAATTATTCTGACACTTTTAGGAAGAGTGAATTTATGGATTCTAGGAACATCGCTACTAATTACAGTGAAAGATAGATTATACCCTTTAAGTAATTTTCTGAAAAAATATTCTGGACCATTTTTGCTATTTCCGCCAGTAAAAAGGAGCGTATCAATTTTGGGATTGTCTTCTAAAACTGCAATTAAATCACGAAGTTCAACATCTTGCATTCCAATATCGGATGCATCAATTTTATCTCGTTTCGCACTTTCTACTATATCGCAAATTCCTATATTGTTTTCAATCAATACATGTTTTCGTTGAAATACTGCTTCTTCGGTTGTTTCAAATTTCAAATCGGCTTCAAAAATTGTATTCAATATTGGCCAAAGTAGGCCGTCTCTACTTCCATAGCAAAAATCTACATCGCCTATTTTTAATTCGCCAATAGTAAATCTTGGTGGCGGTAATGTTCCAACAATTAATTTTGTAGCATTTTCAGGAATGAATGGTTGGTACGGATGTGAATGCTGAAACACTATTATAGATAAGAGTTTGGGTTATGTAAAATTTAAAAATTATCTCACAAAAACTGGTTCGTGTTCGTTTTCCGTATATTTTTCGCTGTAACCGTAATTATCGTAATTGAAACTTAAAACATCATCCAATTTTACTACATTATTATCAACACAAAAACGTGCCATACTTCCTCTGGCTTTCTTTGCGAAGAATGATATTATTTTCAGCTCGCCATTTTTAAAATCTTTGAAAACTGGCGAAATTACTGGCACTTTCAATTTTTTTGGATTTATTACTTTAAAATATTCAACACTGGCTAAATTCAGGAAAAGTTCATTATTTTCTAATTCAGAATTTAAACTTTCAGTGATTGTATTTCCCCAATAGTTGTACAAATTTTTCTTTCTATTTACAACCAAATCGGTTCCCATTTCCAATCTATATGGCTGCATCAAATCTAAAGGTCGAAGAATACCGTACATTCCGGATAAAATTCGAACTGTATTATTGAGTTTATCAATCTTATTTTCTTCAATAGTATATGCATCTAGGCCTGAATAAACATCGCCAGCAAAGGTGTAAGCTGCGGGGCGCGCATTTTCTTTGGTAAAAGGTGTTTGAAAATCTTTATAGCGCTGATAGTTTAGTTCTGCCAACTTATCGCTAATAGCCATCAACTCGCCAATTGCTTTCTTCGATTTTCTTTCTAACTTGGCGTTAATCTTTTCTGCTTGCTTTAAAAATTTTGGTTGCGTGCCACGAGTGGTTGGCAACTTGCTTTTATAATCCAATGTTTTTGCTGGCGATAGTACTAATTTCATTCTTCCTCTGTTTTTTACCAAAAATAACGAGAATTTGTTTGGCAATAAAATAGGTTTGGATAATTCTCATTTCATTTTTAAATTAACAAAAAATTTTAAAATTGCATATTCAATCAAATAAT
Organism: Aequorivita sp.; assembly: GCA_965219125.1. Classification (GTDB taxonomy): domain Bacteria; phylum Bacteroidota; class Bacteroidia; order Flavobacteriales; family Flavobacteriaceae; genus JBBSOK01. Next base: position 353,557 of record CBDCMO010000001.1, on the reverse strand, counting down.
TCATTTAAAATTAAATCCTTACATTTAACTTCCAATCTAAAAATAATGAAACTATGACAATCAAACTACTTCAAATTTTTTCACTTTCTCTTTTATTTAACGTAGCTGTAAATGCACAGGAAAATATGGGAAAGAAAGCCTCTATAAATGAAGATGGTAACATCTCGGTTGAAGATGTAATGCTTCCTTCAGATTATTATAACAACCCAAACCGCTTAGTGAACGATTTAATTTTTCGGTACGGACAACCGGCAAATCCAACTTTTAAAAATACGAGAGGTGTAACCCTTGCAGATCTTGATGGCGATGGAGTTCCCGAAATTCTTTATGGAATTAATCACACATTGTATGCAATTAAAGGCGATAATACGCTTTTGTGGTCTAAACTAGTTAGCGGAACAATAATATTACCACCAGCGGTTTTGGATATGGATGGTGATGGATTGCCAGAAATTGCTTTAAATACTGGCGGTGTACCTGCCGCAGGCCGCGTTTATTTAATGAATAGCGCAGGCGAAGATTTACCAAATTGGCCCTTAAATTTTGAAAACCATTGGATGATAAATGCCCCTGCTATAGCAGATGTGGACGATAATGGAACATTTGAAATAATTACGGGTGAAAGGGTAACTAGCACCGTTGGCAGAGTTCACGTTTTACAAATGGATGGCACACCATTAAGTGCAAACTGGCCAGCTACCATTGGTGCAACGCCAGCATTTACGCCTTCCATTGGAGATGTTGATGGCGATGGTAATAAAGATATTGTGATTGCTGCTTCTTCTGCCGGAATGTATGTTTTTGATAATCAAGGTGCAATTTTGCCAGGTTTTCCTGTTTTTGATCCTGGAGTAAATTACTCGTATCAATCGCCAATTCTGGCCGATTTAAACAATGATGATGCACTTGAAATTATAGGGAGCAATCACGGTGACACGCCAGGTTTTTATGTTTTGAATGGTAACGACGGCTCCTATTATCCTGGCTGGCCAATTGCAACTTCTGGATGGACATATTCGCCACCAACCGTTTTGGATATAGATGAAGATGGTACGTATGAAATATTTATGTCGGACAGAAATACAAGTAGCGATGGCACAGATTTACCAACAGTGTATGGTTTAACTCCTGACGGTAGTAATATTCCAAATTTTCCAATCGATAAGTACGGAGGAACGGAAGGCGTTTTAAGTATAGCTGATATTAATAATGATGATGTGTTGGATATTATATTTCCAAGTGTTTTAACCGACGCTGATGGTTTTGGTTACATTCATGCCTATTCAATGGATGGAAGTGGCGAACTTGCAGGATTTCCTTTACGCCCACGTGGCTTTACATTTTTAAATGGAGCTGTTATAGGAGATGTTGATAATGATGGAATGATGGATCTTACTGCAAACTCGTACACACAAACATTTGGTTCTGGTATTGACAGCACGTACGTTAACGTATATAACCTTGCTGTTCCTTTTGATGCTTCAAAAATTAAGCGTAATGGTTATAAAGGTAGTAATAGCCACGATGGATTATTGTCTGAAATACCAATTGCAGGGGTTGAAGATTTTACTTCAGGTTTTCAAGTAAATATTAGTCCTAATCCTTCAACTGGCATTGTAAGTTTTGCGTTGCCAATAGAATTACAGAATGCAGAAATTAAAGTTTATAGCATTAATGGGAAAACTATTTTTTCTGAAAGAAGAGATCTTTCCGCAGCTGAAAAAGTTGAATATAATTTTACAACATTTAAAAGTGGAATTTATTTTATAACCATTTCCAACGGAAAACAAAGTTTTACGGGTAAATGGATTAAAAATTAACTTAGAAATTCTGTTTTAAGTATTTTAAAAAAAAAATCACGGATACATTTTAAATGTATTCGTGATTTTTTTCTATATATCTGTTAAAATATATTTTTCCACTACTTTCAACCTAACAAATATCAAGCTTTATTCGGTTACATACTTGGCATAATTTCGCCATTTTTCCAAACATTCTTCAATGTCAGCCGGAATTGGGCATTCGAAGCGCATAAATTCTTCTGTTATTGGGTGAATGAATCCTAATGTGCGTGCGTGCAAGGCTTGTCTTGGTAAGATTTTGAAACAGTTATCTACAAATTGCTTGTACTTGCTAAAGGTTGTTCCTTTCAAAATTAAATCGCCGCCGTAGCGTTCATCATTAAAAAGTGTGTGCCCAATATATTTCATATGCACCCTAATTTGATGCGTTCTGCCGGTTTCTAACCTACAGGAAACTAACGTAACATAATTAAAACGTTCCAAAACTTGATAATGCGTGACAGCTGGTTTTCCTTTTTCTTCTATATCATCCTCATAAACCATATTTTGAAGTCTATTTTTTGGATGTCTGCCAATATTACCTTCAACTGTACCTTTTTCTTCATCTACATTTCCCCAAACTAGCGCTACGTATTCTCTTTCGGTAGTTTTATTAAAGAATTGTTTTGCAAGATGCGTCATTGCTGTTTCCGTTTTCGCAACAACTAATAGTCCGCTGGTATCTTTATCTATTCTATGTACTAAACCGGGACGGTAATTGCCATTTCCTTGATAACTTCCTTCATTATTTTTAGATGAAGTTGTATCAGGATTTATAAATGCTGTTGAAGTTGGCAAATTTTCAAAATGAAAAGTAAGCGCATTTATCAACGTGCCGCTATAATTTCCGTGACCGGGATGAACAACCATTCCGGGAGGTTTGTTAACCACCAAAACGGCATCATCTTCATAAACAATATCCAAAGGAATATCTTCCGGAACTAATAAAAATTCATATGGTGGATGTTCGAATAAAACCGTAACCGTGTCGTTACCCTTTACTTTATAGTTGCTTTTTACTGGTTGCCCATTAACGTGGATATTACCATCTTTCGCCGCTTTTTGAATTTTATTACGAGTAGCCTTTTCAATAAGATTCATTAAATATTTGTCAACCCGTAATGGGTTTTGGCCTTTGTTGGCTACAAATCTAAAATGTTCATAAAGATCGTCGCTTCCTTCTTCTTCCGTTTCGTTTTCGCTAAAATTCTCCTTCATCTTCCGTTTCTATTGGTGCAGGTTGTGTGTCTTCGTCTTGCTCATTTGTAAGTTTATTTTCAGAGCCATCACCCACTATTAAATCTATTACAGACGTTTTTTGAAGTTCAGTACCAACATCCAGTTTTTCACCGTTGTACCTCATTTCCAGAACTTGATCGCTAATATGAGGTCTAAAACTTACTTTTCCAATTTTAAAACCCATTGCCAATAACGTTGGTTCTGCTTGTCTTCTTGTTCTTCCAGTAACATCTGGCACAGCAATTTTTCGATATCCGGACGGATTCAAATACAAATAAATTTTACGGTTTTCCTTAACAAAATGTCCCGGTTTTGGTATTTGTTCGATTACAGAATATTTCGGATAATCCGGATTATAATTTGCAGAATCTAATATTTCGTAGCGCAGATCGCTATCATCAAGTACGTCCTCAACTTTATCTAAAGACATTTTTGCGAGGTTTGGTACGGGTATTTTTTCGTTATGGTTTGTCGTAAATCTCAACCACCATAAAACTATAAATGCTAAAATAACCAAAGCCAAAAGCGCCAAAAGCAATTGCTTTATAAAGGCCTTCGTGAATATAAATTGTATAAATGTCATTTAATTTAAATTAATTGGTAAAAATAGGAAACCTTCGGTTAGTAACTCCTTTTAAATTTTGAATTTTCAGTGTTTTGTTCTTGAGATAAAATGAATTGGCAAAAGGGTTTGTTCAAGTTATAATTCAGAAAAAGTGCTGCAATTTTTAGTTACATTTGTTTAACGTATTTAATTTACAAAAGGTATGGCAAAAAAGAATGTAGCTGTTGTTATGGGTGGATATTCCAGTGAATATCAAATAAGTTTAAACAGTGGCGCAATTGTTTGTGACTCTATTGACAAATCAATTTACAATGTGTATGCCTACCACATTTTAAAAGAAGGTTGGTTTTGTGTTGAAGTTAATGGCGAAAAACACGAGATAAACAAAGCAGATTTTGGTTTTAATATAGATGACAACTACATAATTCCCCATGTAATTTTTAATACAATTCACGGTACGCCCGGCGAAGATGGTAAACTACAAGCATATTGGGAACTTTTGGGAATTCCACAAACTAGCACAAATTATTATCAAAGTGCCCTCAGTTTTAACAAAAGAGATTGTCTTTCCGTTTTAAAAACCTTTGGTATTCGGTGCGCTAATTCTTACTATATTAATAAAGGAAATGAAATTGATGTTGAGTCGATTATAACAAAAGTTGGTCTCCCTTGTTTCGTAAAACCGAATCGTGCCGGCTCGAGTTTTGGCGTGAGCAAAGTTTATACGGTTGAAGAATTTCTACCAGCTGTTGAAAAAGCATTTGTTGAAGATTCCGAAATAATTGTTGAAACGGGCTTAAAAGGTCCAGAAATATCTGTTGGCGTTTATATAAATGAGGGCGAAATTATTGCTTTACCTTGTACTGAAATAGTTACAGAAAATGACTTCTTTGATTATGAAGCCAAGTATTTGGGAAAATCTGAGGAAATTACGCCAGCCCGCATTACTGAGGATGAAACGGCAATGTTACAAGCTGAAGCGAAACAGATTTATCGAATTTTAAATATGAAAGGTGTTACCCGAACAGATTTTATAATACAAGATGGCAAGCCCTATTTTATTGAAACAAACACGTGCCCTGGTTTATCGTCAGAAAGTATTATACCAAAACAAGCCCGCAACGCTGGTATGACGCTTACCCAATTTTTTAGTATCTTGTTACAAGAAGCACTAAACTCTAAATACAAATAATTATGCGCCGCGCAGTTTTCCCAGGTTCTTTTGATCCCATAACATTGGGCCATGTAGATATAATAAACCGTGGGTTGCCTCTTTTTGATGAACTCATTATTGCCATTGGTGTGAATGCCGACAAAAAATATATGTTCGAATTAGAAAAACGAATTAAATTTATTGAACACACTTTTAGCGGTAATTCAACCATCAAAGTGATGAGTTATATTGGTTTGACAGCTCAGTTTTGTAAAGATCAAAACGCAAAATTTATTCTACGAGGTCTTCGAAATACGGCAGATTTAAATTACGAACAAGCCATTGCACAAACAAATTTTGCCATCGCGGGCATTGAAAGCGTGTTTTTAGTTTGCTCGCCCAAGGTTTCAAATATTTCTTCGTCAATTGTTAGGGACGTTATTAGAAATGATGGCGATTATTCTGATTTGGTTCCTGCTGGGATTGGAAAAAAGTAAAATATTATCTTTGAAATTAATATTGAAATAGTTCTTCAAATTATCCATACATCTAAAAATTCTTTCAATTAACTATTGTTATTTATCATATTTATACCAACTTTTTTTTTATTTTCAATATTGTAATCCGAAGAATTAAATGCTTACATTAATTTAACTTCAAAATTACTATTTAGTATCAATAAACATTTTCAAAACATTGTACAAGGGAAGCAACCAAATATCTAATACATCGGAGAATATTAAAACTAGTTGGACCATTTGCCAAGAATGTGACGGACTTGGCAAAAAGAAACAGCGACTTCGGAAGAAAACAAAACTTCGGTACGAACAGGAATTAGCTGATTTTGAAAATACCAATCGTGAAGGAATTGTACCAATAAAACCAAAAAATCATCAATTGTCCTGCCTATATTGTGGCGGATCGGGATTGATAGCTTCGGATAAACCTCCAAAAGCAAATAGAGAAAAGTTTCCGCACGTGGCCATTATTGGTGGTGGTATTGGTGGTGTTGCTCTGGCCGTAGCTTGTTTGCATCGGGAAATTCCCTTTACACTTTACGAACGCGACAGCAATTTTGATGCTCGCTCTCAAGGTTATGGTCTTACATTGCAACAAGCTAGTAAAGCCATTGAAGGACTCGGTATTTTAACTTTGAAGGAAGGCGTAGCATCAACTAGGCACGTAGTACATAAAACAGATGGGGAAATAATAGTAGAATGGGGAATGCGAAAATTGATGCAGCCTATTGACAAAAATTCTAAAAAGCGTTCAAATGTTCACATATCAAGACAATCTTTACGTTTAGAACTCATTGAACAACTTGGCGGAACAAATGCCGTAAATTGGGGACATCAGCTAATAAATGTTAAAGAAAATACAGATAAAACTCTTGAATTAAGCTTCGAAGTAGATGGAGATTTAAAAACCGAAAAAGCGGATCTTGTTGTTGGAGCTGATGGAATATATAGTACTGTCCGCAAGTTACTTATTGGCGATGAAGTTACTCCATTACAATATCTGGGTTGTATTGTTATTTTAGGTATTTGTCCATTAAAGAATTTGGAAGGTTTCGATAGTTCTTTGCTTGATTTGGCGACGGTATTCCAAACTGTAAATGGCTTTGAGCGTATATATATGATGCCTTACGATTCAGTTTCAATAATGTGGCAACTTAGCTTTCCAATGGAGGAAAATGATGCGAAAGTTTTGAGTTTGAAAGGAGCGGTTGCACTTAAAGATGAAGCTATTAAAAGATGTACATGGCACGATCCTATTCCACAGATTTTATCAGCGACATCAGAAAATCAAATTTCAGGATATCCCGTTTATGATCGAAAATTATTAGATCAAACTTTATTAGAAAGAGGTGGCGCCATAACCCTAATAGGTGATGCGGCTCACCCAATGAGTCCATTTAAAGGACAGGGCGCCAACCAAGCATTGTTAGATGCACTTTTATTAGCGAGGGAAATTACAAAAAACTATAAAACAGAATCAAATTGGAAAATAAAGGATATTAGAGAAACTGTTTTATCCAAATTTGAAACAGAAATCTTAGCGCGCAGTGCAGTGAAAGTTAAAGATTCTGCAGAAGCTGTGAAGTTACTCCATTCCAAAATTGTTCTCCGTGAAGGCAACGAACCGCGCGGTAGAGGTTTGAAAAGACAGAAATTATAACGAAAATATTGGAGTATTATTTGAACATAATTTAAATTAACCTTTCTCTCTACGAAGCAATACTAATCTTTACGCAATTTATTTAATGTAACGTAAACGCAAAAAACCCTTTCGGCAAATCCAAAAGGGTTTTTAAATTTTTAAAAGTTAAGTACTATAGCGCGTTAATAAATTTCGCCATATTACTTTTTAAATTGGCAGCTTTATTATCGTGAATAATATTTTTCTTTGCCAACTTATCTATCATTGAAGTTACATCCGGATACATTTTTTCTGCTTCCTTTTTATCCGTTAATTCTTGGAAACGTTTCATTACGTTACGAGCTGTTTTAAATTGGTAACGGTTACGTAAACGTTTAACGTCGTTGCTTCTAATTCTCTTTAATGCTGACTTATGATTTGCCATTTTACTTTTGTTTTAAACTCTTATTTGTAGTCCGTAGGGGAATCGAACCCCTGTTACCAGGATGAAAACCTGGCGTCCTAACCCCTAGACGAACGGACCAATTTATATTTTAAATTGTACTTAAATACCGATATTACACTTATGCTATTCAAGCGGGTGCAAAAATACAACTATTTTTAAATGTCACAAATCTAAAATAACTTTTTTCCAAAAAATTAATAAGCCTTGGCAAATATTACTCTTTGAGATGATGGATTGCCTGTAACCATACAGTTCCCCGCAACTTTTTCAATTTTGAAAGGGATACATCTTATTGTTGCTTTTGTTTCGTTTTTAATTTTTTCCTCAGTTGCAGATGTTCCATCCCAATGTGCAAGGATGAATCCACCTTTCTCTCTTAGTACTTTTTTGAATTCGTCGTAGCTAGAAACTTCAGTTGTATTTTCTTTTCTGTGGGAAATGGCTTTATTGTACAGATTATCTTGAATTTCAGTCATTAAGCTTTCAATCTTTTCAACCGCTTTATTTCGGTTAATCGATTCTTTTATAAGAGTATCCCTTCTGGCCAATTCGACAGTACCATTTTCAACATCCTTCGATCCTATTGCAATACGAACTGGCACACCTTTTAATTCATATTCATTAAATTTCCAACCCGGTTTTTGCGTATCGCGATTATCAAATTTTACTCTTATTCCTTTTTTACGCAATTCTGACATTAAATTATTGGCCACATCACTTACCTTTTTAAAATCTTCTTCGCTGCGATAAATTGGCACTATTACAACTTGGTCCGGCGCAAGCTTTGGAGGAAGAACCAATCCATTATCGTCACTATGCGTCATTATTAAAGCTCCCATTAATCTTGTTGAAACTCCCCAAGAGGTAGCCCAAACATAATCCAACGTTCCATCTTTATCGGCAAACTTAACATCAAAGGCCTTCGCAAAGTTCTGACCTAAAAAGTGTGAAGTTCCTGCCTGCAAAGCTTTGCCGTCCTGCATCAAAGCCTCAATACAGTAAGTTTCCAATGCTCCGGCAAAACGTTCGCTTTCGGTTTTTGTTCCCTTAATTACTGGTACTGCCATATAATTTTCAACAAAATCGGCATAAACGTTCATCATTTGCTCGGCTTCAGCTAATGCTTCATTTTTTGTGGCGTGTGCTGTGTGGCCTTCTTGCCATAAAAATTCTGTTGTTCTTAAAAATAAACGCGTACGCATTTCCCATCTAACAACATTTGCCCATTGGTTAATAAGCAAAGGAAGATCGCGATAACTTTGGATCCATTTTCTATAGGTGTCCCAAATGATTGTTTCAGAAGTTGGTCTTACAATTAATTCTTCTTCAAGTTTGGCGTCGGGATCTACCATGATGCCACCTTTACCATCGTCTTTCAACCTGTAATGTGTAACAACAGCACATTCCTTTGCAAAACCATCTACGTGGCTTGCCTCTTTGCTGAAATAGGATTTTGGAATGAATAAAGGAAAATATGCATTTTGATGTCCAGTCTCTTTGAACATTCTATCCAACTCTGCCTGCATTTTCTCCCAAATTGCATATCCATACGGTTTTATAACCATACAGCCACGAACACCTGAATTTTCGGCCAAATCTGCCTTAATTACCAGTTCATTATACCATTTTGAATAATCTTCATTTCGGGTTGTTAGGTTCTTCGCCATATATTGTATTTTGGCACAAATGTTGTACCCATGTTAAATATTAGATAGTTTGGACAAAACTAACTAAATTTATAAAGTTCAACAATTAAAAATATCAAGCCATGTTTACTTCCACTATATATTTAAAAAAATACATTCCCACAATTCTCTTAGCTGTTGTTGCAATTTTCGCAAGTTCTTGCGGAACTTATAATAATACTGCATCAGGGGAAACTGATGGAATTTACGGCTCAGAACAACGTAATAATGAAGAAGGTTACGCTGAAAATACCGAGGACAACGGAAAAGGAAACTACTACAAACAATATTTTAGCTCAAAGGACAAGGCTTATGAAGATATTCCTGAAGATGGAGCAATATTTACAGATATTGATGCTTACTCTACAACCGAATCTATTGATGATGATGGCTACATAGTTGTTGAAGATAATTATGATGAAGATTATGGCGGTTGGGGAGAAAATGTCAAAAATGTAACTGTTAATGTTTATGATAATGGTTTTGGCTACGGTGGTTTTTATAATAGACCTTATGGTTGGGGTGGTTATGGCTATCCTTATTATGGTTATAATAACTATTGGAGTTATGGTCTTGGATTCCCTTTTTATGGTTCTTATGGCTACGGTTATGGTTATCCTTATGGCGGTTATTATAATCCTTATTATTACGGATATTACAATAACTATTCACCCTATTACGGCAATAATTATAACAATGTGAGTTACAATCGTGGAAGAAGAAATACAGATTATTATCAAGGTAGATCCAGCGACAGAGGTAGAAACAACGTAAGCACTAGAAATAATTCTTATAGTCGATCAGAAATAGACCGGAGAAGTAGTTCAAACACTAGAAATAACAGTTCTTATAATACTGGAAGAAACACACGTTATAATGGTACGCGTACTAATACCAATACCAGAAATAATACCACAACAAGAAGTAACAATACTAGAAACACCAACACAACCCGCAGTACGAGATCGAATAGTAATAATGTAAGAACACAACGGAACACAAATACGCGTAGTAACAGTAGTTATACTCCATCGAATAGTTCAACTAGAAGTAGCGGTTCTTACAATGGTGGTGGTTCTACCCGTTCAAGTGGTTCTAGCACAAGAAGCAGTGGCGGTGGTGGTCGTCGTGGTGGGCGCTAATCTTATTAAATTTCAATTTTTTAAACTTATTATTTATATGAAAAGAATATCATTCTTACTCGTATTAGCAATTTCATTTTCTACTTTAAACGCACAAACTGTTTCAGACGGGTTGAGATATTCGTTAGAAAATCCAAGTGGTTCTGCAAGATTTAGAGCTTTGAGTGGTGCAATGGGTGCTTTAGGTGGAGATTTTTCCGCAATGGCTATAAATCCAGCAGGTAGTGCAGTTTTTTTAAATTCATCAGCAAATATTTCTGTAGGATTATCTGACAATAATAATGATGCCAGTTACTTCGGAACTAATACTAGAGCTATTGATACAGATATAACCCTTAACCAAGCTGGTGGGGTTTTTGTTTTTGATAATGATAATGAAGATTCGCAATTACGCAAGTTTACAATTGGCATAAATTATGATTTTACCAATAACTTTAGCAATCAACTTTTTATTGACGGTAAATCAAATTCTTCAGTAGATCAATTTTTCATATCTCAGGCTCAGGACATTCCACTTAATTTACTAACCCTTCAAGGCGGCGAATCCATTTCAGATTTATATTCTTTTCTAGGTGAAAACCAAGGTGTAGCAGCACAGAATGCATTTTTAGGATATCAAGGATTTATATTCGATCCTTTAAACCCGGATGATAATCAGAACACCCAATACATTTCAAATCTTGGAAGCGGCACATTTAACCAAGAATACACCTATTTAACCAGTGGGGCGAATAGTAAATTTACTTTGAATTTCGGCGCGCAAGTAACCAACAACCTTTTCTTAGGTGTTAATTTGAATTCTCATACCATAGATTACAAGCAAAGTACATTTCTATTTGAAACAAATGACAATTTAAATAGCAGCGTAAAACAAATAGGTTTTGAAAATAACCTAGCTGTTTTAGGAAGTGGATTTTCTGCTCAAATTGGTGCTATTGCTAAATTGGGTGCTAATTTTAGATTGGGCTTAAACTTTGATACACCAACGTATTATGTAATTTCTGAGGAAACAACACAATCCCTTAAAACAGTGAGAACTGAAAATGGTACAAACCTAACAACTTTTATTGCGCCAGATGTAATTAATGTTTACCAAGATTATAATTTAAGAACACCAGCGAAAGTTGGTTTAAGTGCAGCATACATCTTCGGAAAAGACGGCTTGATTAGTTTTGATTATTCGTTTAAAGACTACTCAAATATTGAATTCACACCAAGTGACGATTCATACTTTAGAACACTAAATAGCAATATCGAAGCTGCCTTAACAAGCGCATCAACCTACAGAATTGGTGGAGAATATAGAATTGAAAAATTGAGCCTTCGCGCCGGTTATTCGTATGAAGAATCTCCTTACCAAAATAAACAAGTTCTTGATGGCATTTCAGGTTATTCGGCTGGATTGGGTTATAATTTCGGAAACTATTCGTTGGACATCGCGTATTCTAGAGCCGATCAAGACCGTATGCAACGTTTATATTCAACAGGATTAAATAATGCTGCATCCATTCAAAATACAAATAGTAACGTGGTATTTTCTTTAGGATTTCAGTTTTAAACTTTATACTTAATCGGTGAAATTCTTGAATTATCTGCGAAGATTTTAAAATCTTAGCAGATAATTTTAACTAATATTTACTATGATTTCTTTTCAATTTATTTCCTAGTTTAAGGATTACAATTAAAACCGGATTTATAGATTTCTTTCAAATTTTAAATTCCTAATTATCTATTTTTTCTTTTCAATAGATACAATAAATTAACCCAAATTCGAATATTGATCTGTTTTCCAATATGCTAATTAAGTCAAGTTTAATTCCAAATTGATTATAAGGCATAATTTCAAATAGATTCAAAATTTAAGTCCTAAATAATTCTATTAAAGATAAAATTTATTCTGAAAAAATTCGGAAAAGTTTACGCTTCAAATTTTAGTCATTCGAATAAATTTATCATTAGAATAATGAATATTAAATAGAAGTAATTACGACATTTCTTCAGAACAAATTCAGCTGATTAATTTCGCTGAAAGCTGATTGCAAAAGAAGAAACTGATTAAATTTAGATTGAAAAAAACAATCAAAATAAAAAAAGCCTTCTCCCATTTATTTGGGAGAAGGCTTTCAATATTAATTTACTTTCAAACTTATCTCTTCAATGTAAAGTGACCTCGGATTTCTTTGGCTTCGTCACGTTCTTTATATTCAATTCTAAACCAGTAGTCGCTTGATGGCATTGCATTCCCATTATATGTACCATCCCAGCCTCTACTTAAGGGGCTTAATTGTTTAAGCAATTTTCCAAACCTATCGAAAATATAGATGTTTGCTGACGGATCCAATTCTCCAATTCCCACCACATTCCAAGTATCGTGATAGCCATCTTGGTTTGGGGTAAAGAAGAGCGGATAATCTATCGTTGTTACATCTATCGTCACGCTACCACAGCCATTGCGATCTTTTATTGTAATGGTATGATTGCCCGGTGCAACATTTTCAAACACATTACTGTCTTGGAATGGTCCAAAATCAAGCTGATAAATGTATTCCCCTAATCCTTCAGCCATAACTGTTATAATTGCATTATCTGCAAAAGCATCGCTACTTACTTCAGCGCTATACGTTAATGGTGGTGAGGACACTGTTACGGTTGTTGTGGCCATTGCCTCGCAACCCGTTAGAATATTTGTAACAGTTACAGTATAATCTCCTCCTGCCAATACAGTTATTGATGGTCCTGTTTCATTTGGCAATACAACGCCTTCAAGTTCCCAAACAAATGTGTAAAGAGCTGGGTCTAAACCAGTATCTATAACTGGTGGAGAATCATCACCAGTTTCTTGACCAATTGGATTGCCATTTTCATCCACACAAAGTCTATATGTATCATCTAATGTAACTATTGGTAATAATTCAACTTTCAATATTACTTGAGTTATATCAAAACAATCTGTGTTTGAATTTGTTACACGCGCATATATAACTTGTGGATTAATAATATTTACATAATCACCAATAATTGGATCTACTCCAGCCATTGCGTTTTCAAGTGTTTCATAATAAGTTAACACATAAGGTGGATCTGTCTGCGCGCCTAAAATTTGACCAGCCAATAGAGGATCTGTAAGATCAAAACTTGCAATGCCATCATTTGCGCCTAGATTATCACAAATTACATAGGGCTCTGGAACAGGGTTTGCAACTGCCCCTTCCCTAACCTCTATGTTAAACATTTGAACACCTCCAACATAGCAACCAGAATCATTGTTCAAAATACCAACATAAATTATTTGCGGATTACCGTTGTTCTGATGTCTATCTATATTAACAATCGCATTTACATTGTTAACTGCATCTGCCTGACTTTCAAAGAAACGAACCGTAAACAAAGTTGGGTCTTGACCATTTAAAATTTCTGGAATTTTTGTTGTAAGATCAAATTCTGCAAGATTATCAGTATTTATTTCACATATAATATAATCTGAAATAATTGCGCTATCATCTGGTAATGGATTTACAATAAGTTGCAATTCCACAATTTCAAAACAACCAGTTGTTGCATTTGTAGTTCGAACATAAATAATTTGTGGGCTACTTAGATTGGTATAAGCTGTTGGATCTACAATTGCATCAATATTATCGAATGCTGCGTCATAGCTTTCGTGATACGTAACTGTCCAAGTTTCACCATCTAAAATTTGTCCTTCTCTAATGGTAAGATCAAAAACCTCAAAACCGTCATTTGGTGTAACCTCATCACATAAAATTATTGGATCTGGCGTTTCTGGATCTGGATTTGGAATTACACGTAAAAGTAAGGTAGTATAAGATAAGCAACCTGTATTACCATCTTCAATCCTAACAAATATTGTTTGAAGATTCTGGGTGTTGGTATAAGCCGTATCCGGATCAATTCTATTAGTGTTTGCTAAAGCATCTGCCTGCAGTTCGAAATAAGAAACCCCTTGTCCGGTTACACCACCAGTAATTTCATCATTTTTAACAGTTAAATCGAATTCTGTTATGCCATCAAAAGGTTCTCCAACATCATCGCACATTGTAAGCGGTGTAGGTTGAAAAATTGGTGCCCCTAAAGAAACTATGATTTGGAATGTTCCCGTTTTAAAGCATCCACCGTCAGCAGATTCTAGGCGGACAAAAATATCTTGAGGGTTTGTAGTATTTGTGAATGCCGTTGTATTAACTATTGCATTCACATCATTTTGTGCATCAGCAAGAGTTGTATGATATGTAAGAACAAATCCTGCAGGATCTTGTGAACCATAAATAAGAGATTCCTGTTGCGTTAAGTCAAATTGAGACACGCCATCGCCATCATCATCGCATTGAACAATGTCCGGCAGCGTTACTGGTAAAATTGGTGTCGGAATTGCAATTAATTGAAGTTCAACGATTTCATAACAACCTGTAGTATTTGGTGCAATGCCATAGGTAGCTCTTGCGTAAATTGTCTGAGTACCAGCAAAAACATTTTGATACGGATCTGAAAGTGGGAAAATACCAGCTTGTGCATCAGATAATATTTCGTGATAGGTTACTACAACACCAGGTTCGCCATTGGTTATTTGAGCGGTTCTATCCGTTAAATTAAATAAGGCAATACCATCATTATCTACGTCACAAACAATTAAAGGATCTGGCGTAACAGGCGATGGCACAGGATTTACAATTAGTGTTAAGGTTGTTGTAGCTTCACAACCTGTTCCATTTGTAACTGTAACAAACAACGTCATTGTTCCGGCAGTTGTATTTGTGTAAGCCGTTGCAGGATCTATAAAATTGCCAGCCGTTTGATCTGCTTGTGTTTCGAAATATAAAACTTGCAAAGCAGTATCACCATTTGTAATAAAGTTGTTGTTCAACGTTAGATCGAAAATAGAAAATCCATCATCATTACTTCCACTTTCAACATCGTCACAAAGTACCATTGAAACAGGATCTTGGATTATTGGGAAAGTGCCTATAATCAATTCAAAACTACTAACACGGTAACAACCTGTTGTATTAATTTCTAATCGAACCCAAATTGTTTGTCCTGTACTTGTAAATGCCGTTGTATTTCCAATTGCATTTATATCGCCATCTGCATCTGCAAAACTTGTGTGATAACTAATTGTAAAATCATTTACATCTTGCGTGCCATAAACAGCAGCAGTATTATCAGTTAAATTGAATGTTGCAGAACCACCTCCATTTAAATCGCAACTTGTAAGATCGCCGAAGTCTGAAGTTGGTGCATCAGGGATTGGGTTCACTATTAATGATAGTGGGACAATTGTAAAGCAACCCGTTATATTATTGGTAAGCAGCGCATATACAACATCATTAAATGGAATTACATTTGGATATAAACCAATAATGGCATTTGCAGGATTTCCTTCTTCTGCTAATGCTTGTGTCGCGTAATAGGCAATTCCAACTTCTGGGCCGTTATTATTTAGTATTTGAATATTTGCCAATGTAAGGTCAAACATTCCAAACCCATCATTATTATCATCACAAATCTCTAAAGGTGTTGGATTTGCTGGAGTAGGATTAGGATTAACAATTAATGTTAGTGTTGTAAGGGTCTTACAACCAAAACCATTTGTTACACGCACAATTAGTGTTTGTGGAGTAAGTGGCGCTGGTGGAATTGCTCTATTTTGATAAGCTGATGGATTCACAATTGGCAAATCTGCAGCTTCATCTGCCAAAGTTTCGTACCAAGTTATAATTAGGTTATTATTGCCACCATTAATTTCAGTTTCTCTTGAAGTTAAATCAAAAGTACTTATCTGGTCTGTTCTTGTACTACCATTTATTTCATCATCACAAAGTTGATATGGTTGTGGCTGAACAACAATTGGTAATGGGTCCACAATTAATTGCAGTTCCACAATTTCATAACACCCGGCACCACCATTGTTTGGAGTAATATATGTTGAATTACCCACAATTAAAACATAAATTGTTTGTGGATTGGTATTGTTTTGATAACTGGTACTATTAGGTATTGCAGCTGTATAATCTGGCGCGGTTAGAGCAACTTGACCAGCGTCTATTGCATCTTGTTCAATTTCATAATAGTAAAAATCGAATAAGCCGGTATTGTTATTTGCAAGAATTTCATCTTCTTTTTCAGTAAGATCAAATATTTGAAACCCATCTAAATCGTCATCACATAATCTTAGAGGTGTTGGATCTACAGCAATTGGTCTGTCACGAACTTCCAACATTAATTCAACAATTGAATAACAATCTGTTGTGGGGCTCACAACCCGAACAAAAACTACATCATTGTACGGTTGATCGTTTTCATAGGGATTTGGTAATTCATTTACATCATTTTGAGCATCAAGCAGTGTTCCGTGATAGGTAACTGTTAAATTAGGATCACCAAAGGTAATGTCATCATTTGCAAGCGTTAGATCGAAAAAAGCAAAACCATCGTTATCGGTATCACATACCACGAGCGGTAATGGGTTTGGGTTTATAATAGGAGAATTTTCAATTATAATATTAAAACTTCCCGTAGCGTAACAGGTATTACTATTATTGCTCTCAACTCTTACAAAAATTTGGACACCAGGAGCGTTTACAGTATAAGGATTGGAGAGAGCTCCTGTATCATTATCCGCATCAGCCTGCGTTAAGTGATATGTAACAGTATATAATGTTGGATTTTGACCATTTAATGCCTCAATATCCTTAAGCAGTGGCAGATTTACAGACAACATTCCAGTACCTTGTTGATCACAGAAGTTTTCATCGGTCAATACTCCAATTTCAGCAGATGAATAAGTTATCTGAAATTGTGTAAGTGCAAAGCACATATTATTAGCATCGGCAATTCTCACAAATATTGTTTGACTTGCTCCAACAATTTGGTATGCAGTGGCAGGATTAATTGCATTTGTACCATTTTGGCTGTTAAGCAAACTTGTATAATATGTAACTACAAAAGTAGGATCTTGACCACCTAATATAATTGGCGTATTTTGTGTAAGGTCGAAAATACTTCCTATAGTTCCATCATCACAAATGTCTATTGAAGGTGGCATATTTGCAATAGGTAGTGGCACAATTGTAATGACAAAATTAGCCGTTGCGGCGCAAGTTGGATTCGCATTATTTTCAACCCGAACGAAGAATGTTTGAGTAGGCCCTTGAACATTGAAAGGATTTGTTATAGCAGCCGTGCCATTTGTAGCATCCGCTTGAGTAAGATGATAGGTAACGGTATAATTTGCTGGGTTTTGACCATTTAAAGCCTGCGCATCCTTTAGAGTTGCTAAATTTACCATTAATAATCCATCCTGATCATCGTCGCAAAAACTCTCCGGTGTCATATTCCCAATGGTGGTAAGGGTGTATGTTATATCAAATTGTGTTAAAGCAAAACACATATTCGTAGCATCTGCAATACGAACAAAAATTGTTTGAACTCCATTTACCAAAGGATACGCATTTGCAGGATTTATTGGATTGAGGCCAATTTGGCTATTTGCTAAAGTTGTATAATAAGTAACTACAAAATTCGGATCCTGCCCACCTAAAATAATGGGTGAAATTTGGGTAAGATCAAAAATATTTCCCGTTGTTCCATTATCGCAAATATCTATATTTGTTACAGTATTAGCGATTGGTAGTGCTACTATTGTAATTAAAAAACTACTTGTTGCGGCGCAAGTTGGATCCGCAATATTTTCTACTCTTACAAAAATAGTTTGGGTTGGGCCGGTTACAATATAAGGAACAGGCAGCGCAGCATTACCACTATCGGCATCATTTTGTGTAAGATGATAAGTAACTATAAAATCTGCAGCATTTTGCCCATTTAAAGCTTGTATATCTTTAAGATTTGGTAAATTAATTGAGAGACTTCCATCTTGATCGTCATCACAAAATGTCTCAGGAGTTAAGGGTCCAACGGCAGCTAAGGCATATCTTATTTGAAAGCTGGTTGTATCAAAACAAGTGCCCCCTACATTTTCTAAACGGACAAATATAGTTTGGCTGGAACCAACAATTGGATAAGTTGTTGGGTTAGCTATAGCTGGTATACCTGCATCTGCATCTGCCTGTGTTAGGTGATATGAAATATTATAAAGCGTAGGATCTTGGGCACCAAGAAGTACCGCCTCGTCTTGTCTTAGATTGAAAATGCTACCCATTGTTCCATCATCACAACGATTTTGGTCTGGAGGCATATTTGCAATCGGAGGATCAACAACATCTATACAAACTGTTTCTGTATAAGTGCAACCAAAATCATCAGTAGCTACATAATCATAACAAATTGTTCCACTTGTAGTTGGTTGAACTGTAATTACATTTCCATTTGTAGCAATAATGGTAGGATCTGGTTGCCAACCTTCCGTTAGGATAGTTGGTGTAAAACTAAAATCTGGTGGGACAATTGTTGGATTAAAAGTTAAATCAATTGAGAAAATATAGCCGTTGTCTAAACCGAGGTGATCTTCCACCTCTACGCACCAATTGCCATTTAAAAGGCTTCCTGTAAAATTTCCAAAATTTTCATTTGGCCGATAGTCTCCGGCAGGAACAAAAGTATCTTGATAGGTTCCACCGCTACTACTAGGAAATGTGCCATTATTTTGTATACCACCTACTAATGTTGGTAAAGTCGCTACAGGTCTAAAACAATAGGTGTAACCAGTTCCTGGTGTTATATTAGTACTATTACCATCAACTGGAGCAGTGGCAAATGGAATACCCAGATTTGCACTACCACCGCCGTCTGAATAAAGTTTTAGTGCTACACGAGTGCCATTTGGAGAAATTAAATATATTGAAAGATCTCCCAAATACGAATGCTCCATATTTATGCAAATACTTTCAATATCGGTAGCTGTCTGAAAAGTAGTAGTTGCAGTAAAACAATCAACCGGAATACAGGAAAGAAAAACATTACCTGATCCATCTGGTAAAAATGTGACTCCAGCTTGTGGTACAGTACAAGAGACGTTAAATGGCTGGGAATTAACAACACCCGTAATATCGGCTGTGTCTCCCAAACAAATAGACCTTACATTGGATCCTGTACCAGTAAAGTCTGGCGTTGTAGAAATTTTCACAAACACAGATATGGTATTACTGCTCGAGCAACCTAAAGGATCTGTAATTGAGAGTCCCACTTGATAGTATCCTTCTGCCACATAACTATGATTTACCGTTTGACCAACATCTGTTGTGCCATCACCAAAATCCCAAGTATAAACAGCACCAGCACCTGTATTTGAAAATACCCCATCACCGTTAAAAGTTATAGGATCATTTTGACATGCTTCAATCTCATTAGTAACAGGATCTCTCGGAGGATTAGAACTTACAAAAACGGCATTTATATTTTGGCAAGGAGTAAAACAAGTAATTGTGGCCGCCCAACCTGGTCTATTTGTGAAACCATCTGAAGTAAATTCAATTGTTAAACAACCAGAAGTATTTGCCGGAGTTGGAGAGACTATTCCAGGGCTATCCGCTGGTAAACTACCATTATAGGTGCCTATTAACGGGGCATTGGTATCGGGTCCATCATAAATATACATAAAATCCCCGTTTGGCCCAGCCATCGGTTGCAAATTAAAGGCGGTGAAATCTAAAATAATTGCCGCTCCAGCGGTTGCTGGACATATAGTAAATGCATTTGCACCAGTAAAATTTTCATTGTTCGCATAGTTTCCGGCTGCACCGCCAGTGTCATAAAATGTACCACTACACGTTGTAACAGTACCACTTTGCATTGGATAATTTTGTGCAATGATATTTTGCGAAAAAAATAATATGCCTATTAGAAGTAATAATTGTTTCATAGGGAAAAGAACTCTTAAAATTATTTAATACTGTTTTGTGAATGGACAACAATCATATAATCTGTATTATCTACACGAATATATTGCGTGCTTTTTGGAAAAAAAGACAACTTATATTTAAAAGGATTGAAAGTAACTGGATTAAATTGACGATCTCTTTGAATATTTGAATTAAACGTATTTTCAATTTCAATTTCTGAGAGTTTCATATATCCCTTACTTACGTCTGCTATCTGAGTTTGCTTAATATAGGTAATTCTATTTTCGAAAAAATCGATATACATATCTGCCAACCTAGCGTTACCTAATATTTCGCTAACATTTTCCGCTCCGAAAACCTCCGTCATATATTGTTGATATTTTTCCTTTGGGGGCCTGCTTTCTTGCGCAAATATTGATGATGAAAACAACATTAGACACATTAATCCTATAGAAATTTTTATATACTTTAACATTGAAATTTTTTTAGTGCCGAAAAATAAGCAAATTTTATGAAAAGATTAGGATAATTACCCTTAAAAATACTAACCAGCATTGTTTTATTGCGAAAAGCATTAACCTATCTTTGCAAATTATCAGCAAATTAAGCTTTTTATGCTTAAAATAAAAATTGAAAATTAGTTGAATACTATGGAAACCAACGAAATAGACCATATTGCAACATGTATTGAAACCCCTTTGCGCAAGGATGCCTTTGAACTTAGTGATATTGAAAAAATTGAATTAATTAGGAAAGATGTCCACCATATAATGCATACATTAGGTCTTGATTTAACAGATGATAGTCTTAAGGGAACTCCAAATAGAGTTGCTAAAATGTTCGTTCAAGAAATTTTTGGCGGCCTACATCCAGACAGAAAACCAAAAGCATCGGTTTTTGAGAATAAGTACAAGTACAACCAAATGTTGGTCGAAAAAAATATAACGCTTTATTCCACCTGCGAGCATCATCTTTTGCCAATTGTTGGAAAAGCGCATATTGCTTATATAAGTAATGGCACAGTTGTGGGTCTTTCTAAAATGAATCGTATAGTTGAATATTATGCGAAACGCCCTCAAGTACAGGAAAGATTGACCATTCAAGTTGTTAAAGAACTTCAAAAAGTTTTAAAAACCGAAGATGTTGCTTGTGTTATAGATGCAAAACATTTATGCGTAAACTCACGTGGAATTAAAGATATTGACAGTAGCACGATAACAAGTGAATTTGGTGGACAATTCAAAAATCAAGAAACCCGAAGAGAGTTTTTGGATTATATAAAATTTGATACTTCTTTTTAAATTATAATAAAGGTTTTTAAATTATAATAAAGGGAAAATATATAATCATCAACTTTACAAATAACGACAGAATAATTTTTTGTCAATTTGTGTAGATTTTATTTTAAAAAAACTTTTAAAATAACCAGATACGGCACTAAATAAATTAAAGCTTCCAAATGAAAGGTTACGAAAACCAAAAATTGCATATATACAATTCACTTTCAAAAGAAAAAGAAATTTTTAAACCCAATCACGAAGGTATTGTTGGTATGTATGTTTGTGGCCCAACAGTTTATAGTAATGTGCACTTAGGTAACTGCAGAACATTTCTGTCTTTTGATTTGGTTTTTAGATATCTTCTTCATTTAGGTTATAAAGTTCGTTACGTTCGAAATATTACCGATGCCGGGCATTTAGAAAATGATGGCGAAAGCGGCGAAGACCCAATTCTACGCCGCGCAAAACAAGAAAATATTGAGCCGATGGAAGTCGTGCAAAAATATACTGTAGATTTTCATACCATTATGGCAAAGTTTAACTCCTTGCCACCGAGTATTGAACCTACAGCAACTGGTCATATTATTGAGCAAATTCAAATTGTTGAAAGTATTATTGAAAAAGGTTATGCTTACGAAAAAAATGGATCGGTATATTTTGATGTTGCAAAGTATAATGAAAAAAACAATTACGGTATTTTAAGCGGCAGAAAGTTGGAAGATATGATTTCCAACACGCGTGAATTGGCTTCGCAAAGTGATAAGAAAAATCCACAGGATTTTGCGCTTTGGAAGAAAGCCGAACCACAACATATTATGCGTTGGCCGTCGCCGTGGAGTGAGGGTTTTCCCGGTTGGCATTTAGAATGTACCGCAATGAGCACAAAATATTTGGGCAAGAATTTTGATATTCATGGTGGTGGGATGGATTTAAAATTCCCACATCATGAATGCGAAATTGCCCAAGGCGAAGCGTTTAACAACAAAAAGCCCGTAAATGTTTGGATGCATACCAATATGCTTACCCTAAACGGCAAAAAAATGTCGAAAAGTACGGGTAATCATATTGAGCCAAATCAATTGTTTACTGGCGAAAATGAAAATCTTACCAAAGGATTTTTACCAAGTGTAGCCAAATTTTTTATGTACCAAGCAAATTACCGTAGTATTTTGGACTTTAGCAACGATGCGCTAATTGCTGCTGAAAAAGGATATCATCGATTAATGGATAGCTACCGAAGTCTTGAAAATATTCAAACTTCAACCAATAGTTCAATCGATATAGGAAAATGGGTACAATCTTGTTATGATGCAATGAACGATGATTTTAATAGTCCAATTTTAATTGCTAATTTATTTGAAGCAGTTAAGTATAGTAATGCTTTAGCAGATAATTCAGCGACTATAAATTCCGAAGATTTGAAGTTATTAAAACGAACAATGCATTCATTTATGTTTGACATTTTAGGACTTTCAGAAAGTAATTCCGGAGAAAATAAGAATAGCGAAAAATTGGATGAAGCGGTACATATTTTAATCAATTTAAGAAACGAGGCAAGAAGCAACAGAGATTTTGCGACGAGTGATAAAATTAGAGACCAATTATTGCAGGTTGGCATTCAATTGAATGATGGAAAAGAGGGAACTAATTTTCAGATAGTTAATTAGTCATTAAGTTATTGGGTTTTTAGTTACTTTGAAAAGTTATAATTTTCAAATTGAGCGAAATCGAAAAAACTTTAAATTACGTAAATACAAAAACATTATAATAGTTTTTAGACATATCCCGAACCTTTCTCAAAAGAAAAAGAGAAGCTTTATAAGTTATGCAGTTTCTGCTCATTTTTGCATTTTGCGGTGATTTTATCAAACAATAGTAACTTAATTGCCCAGTAACATAGTAACTTAAAAATAGTGTACGCAATATTAGATATAGAAACCACTGGCGGGAAGTATAATGAAGAAGGAATAACCGAAATTGCAATTTATCGGTTTGACGGCCGTAAAGTGGTAGATCAATTTATAAGTTTAATAAATCCCGAAAGGCCGATACAGCCTTTTGTTGTTAATTTAACAGGGATAAATAATAATATGCTGCGCAGTGCTCCAAAATTCTATGAGCTCGCAAAACGTATTATCGAAATTACGGACAGTTGTATACTTGTTGCCCATAATGCGGAATTTGATAACCGGATCTTAACTACAGAATTCGATCGTTTGGGTTATCCTTTTGCCAAACAAACTCTCTGCACTGTTGAACTAGCCAAAAAATTAATCCCAGATCAACCTTCATATAGTTTAGGTAAATTGGTGAAATCGTTGGGCATTCCAATAACTGATAGACACCGCGCAAATGGCGATGCACTTGCAACAGTTCAACTTTTCAAGCTATTATTGGCAAAAGATAAGAGCAAAGAAATTATTGGGGAAACCATAAAAACGAGCGAGAAAAAAGAGATTGCTCCAAAATTGATGGATTTAGCTGCATCAACACCAAGCGCAATCGGTGTGTATTATATGCACAATAAGGATGGCGAAGTAATTTATATTGGAAGAAATAAAAATATAAAAAAGCGCATTATTCAACATTTTACAAGCGACAATAAAAAATCTATAAAACTTCGGAAAGAAACTGCCTCCATTTCTTTTGAAGAAACCGGCAATGATCTTATTGCGCAGTTAAAGGAACGTGACGAAATTAAGATCAACAAGCCCAAATATAATAGAGGTTATAAGCCAATATTATTCAATTATCAGCTTACAAAATATATTGACACCAATGGATATATTAATCTTCAAATTGAGAAAGCCGACAAGCGAAAAAAAGCAATAATGACATTCGCTAATTTGCAGCAGTCAAAAACCGCAGCCATCAGAATTACTGCAGAATATACGCTTTGCCAAAAATTAAATGGCCTTTACCCTACTGAGAGCAGTTGCTTTTTATACAAAATAAACGAATGTAACGGCGCCTGCATTCAAAAGGAATCTGCGGAATTATACAACGAACGTGTAAACCAATTTATTGAGAAAACAAGTTTGGAGCATAAAAGTATTTATATTTTAGATCGTGGTAGAGATATGGATGAGCGATCAGTAGTTATAATTGAAAAAGGCGAATTCAAAGGCTACGGGTTTTACAACCTAAACCACCAACTAAACAATCCGGAAATTCTACACACACTTATTACGCCAATGGAGCACAATAGAGATGGGCAACATATTATACAATCTTATCTTCGACGAAATACTAGACTTAAAATAGTTGAGATTGCTTCCAATAAATAATTGAACTTCAATTCAAAGGAAACGTATTTCGCATTTCAACTACATCACAAATTACTGGAGGCTCAACAGCTACAATCGTATCATTTTACTAAAATATCAAACCCTTTTTCCTATTTTTGAAGAAAATCAAATTACGTTTTTCAACCTGTGAAACATAAAATTAATGACTAGAGAGCAAACTTGGCGCGAGAAATTGCACACCATCATATATGAAGCAGACACGCCTTTTGGCAAGTTGTTTGATGTGGTTTTGCTGTTTCTTATTTTGGCCAGTATTGTTTTGGTAATGCTAGAAAGTGTCCGTGGAATTGATTTACAATACCATAAAATATTACTTATTGGCGAATGGATAATCACCATTTTCTTTACAATAGAGTACATCGCCCGCATTGTTACGGTTAAAAAGCCAAGTAGTTATATTTTTAGTTTTTATGGTATAATAGATTTTCTTTCTACAATCCCACTTTACGTTTCGTTAATTTTAGTTGGAAGCCACTATTTACTTGCCGTTAGAGCATTACGTTTACTTCGTGTTTTTAGAATTTTAAAAGTTACCCGTTACATTGGCGAAAGCAATAAACTAAAAAAAGCGTTGAACGATAGTAGACCTAAAATATTGGTTTTTCTATTCGCCGTTTTAATAATTTCTATAATAGCAGGAACGTTAATGTACATTATTGAAGGTGCAGATAGCGGTTTTGTAAGTATTCCCGTTAGTGTTTATTGGTGTATTGTAACACTTACCACCGTTGGCTTTGGCGACATTGCACCCGTTACACCTTTGGGCCAATTATTGGCTTCTATTATTATGATTATGGGTTATGGCATAATTGCAGTGCCAACCGGTATTGTAAGCGCAGAATATACTAAAGCAAGCAGCGAAGAGCCTAAAACCAACACAAATAGTAAACATTACGTTCATGTAAACACACAAGTTTGCAGGAGTTGTGGAGCATCAAGACACCGCGACGACGCTGAGTTTTGCCATAAATGTGGTATCCATTTGCATCCCGAAGATATTATTTTAGATGAAGATGCCTAGTGAAAACACGCTTATTGTTGTTGTTGGTCCGACCGCAATTGGTAAAACAGCCTTGGCAATAAAAATTGCAAATGCTTTTAAAACTGAAATTATTTCAGCAGATTCCCGTCAATTTTTTAAGGAAATGAATATTGGTACCGCTGTTCCTTCTTCGGAAGAACTTGCGGCGGCAAAACATTATTTTATTCAACATAAAAGCATTTTTGAAGATTATAACGTTGGCAATTTTGAAGTTGAAGCAATTGAAAAATTAAATGAAATTTTCGCTAAAAATAAAGCAGCAATTATGGTTGGCGGCTCGGGTTTATACGTTGACGCAGTTGTAAAAGGTTTGGATTATTTCCCTGAAGTTTCTTCAGAAATACGAGAAAAATTGAATGCTGATTTAGAAAATAACGGCCTAGAATTTCTTCAAAACGAATTAAAAATAGCAGATCCAATTTATTTTGAAAAGGTTGATATTGAAAATCCGCATCGCATAATCCGCGCTTTAGAAATTTATCGCGGTACAGGAAAACCGTATTCATCATATCTGAACAAAGAAAAAGCACAGAGAAATTTCAATATAAAATTCATAGGCTTAAAAGCAGACCGAGAAATTATCTACAATCGAATAAATCAAAGAGTTGACCAAATGATTTCTGAAGGTTTATTGGAAGAAGCAAAAAACCTATTTAAACACAAAGAATTGAATGCATTACAAACCGTTGGTTACAGAGAACTATTCAACCATTTTGAAGGCGAATTTACCTTAGAACAAGCCGTTGAAGAAATTAAAAAAAACACACGAAGATTTGCAAAACGGCAATTAACTTGGTTTCGCAAGAATGAAGAAATTGATTGGTTTGAGTATGATTCAGAATCCAATAAAATCATCGAAAAGTTAGTTGCTGCAAATTCTTAGGCTTCAGTTTTTGAAAATAAAAACGCCATCTAAAAATTTTTAGATGGCGTTTCAAAATTTATAAATAGATAAAAACCCTACTCAGCCATAGCTTCTGTTTCAATAGTTTGCAGATATCTTTCTGCATCCATTGCTGCCATGCAACCTGTTCCTGCTGCGGTTATTGCTTGTCTGTATTCTTTATCCTGTACATCACCACTTGCAAATACCCCAGGCTTATTGGTAAAAGTTGTTTTACCGTGAGTGGTTAAATACCCAGTTTCATCCATTTCTAACTGACCTTTAAAAATATCGGTATTTGGTTTATGCCCGATTGCAATAAAAAGACCCGTAATCTTAATCTCTTCTTTTTCGCCAGTTTCGTTATTTTTCATTCGTAAACCTTCAACCGTCATATCTCCCAAAACCTCATCAACTTCAGTATTATAAAGCACTCTAAGATTTTTGGTGTTGTTAACTCTGTGTTGCATCGCTTTACTTGCCTTCATATAATCTTTTCTTACCAACATCGTAACACTATTACAAATATTGGCTAAATATGTAGCTTCTTCCGCAGCGGTATCGCCTGCTCCAACAATTGCAACATCCTGCTTTTTGTAGAAAAAACCATCACAAACGGCACACGCCGAAACGCCGCCACCACGTAAACGTTGTTCGCTTGGTAAACCTAGATATTTTGCTGTTGCGCCAGTACTAATTATAACAGTTTCAGCTTCTATTTGCTTGTTATTGTCAATCGTAATTTTGTGAATACCGCCAACTTCTTCGTTAAAATTAACTTCGGTAACCATCCCAATACGCACTTCGGTTCCAAAACGTTCTGCTTGTTTTTGCAATTCAACCATCATAGATGGTCCGTCAATTCCATCGGGATAGCCTGGGAAATTATCTACTTCAGTAGTAGTTGTAAGTTGCCCGCCAGGTTCCATGCCTGTGTACATTATTGGGTTTAAATCTGCGCGCGCGGCATAAATTGCAGCAGTATATCCCGCAGGACCAGAACCAATTATCAAACATTTTATTCTTTCAATAGTCTCAGACATATGCTCTTTGTGTAAAATTTATAAGAATGTAAAAATAAGCACTTTCATAAAAAATTACGTTGAAAAGTTATTAAGAATTGTTATTACCGCATTGTTTCAGATTATTATACCTAGCGCTTTACTTTTATTGCTTTCAACAACAGTTCAATTCAGATAAAATTGTAATTTTAAAGTATAATTCAATTTTTTTCAATGAAACATTCCTTTCAAATTAATTCTCAAGAAGAATATTACGCAGCTTATAAAAAAAGTCTTGATAACCCAGAAGCTTTTTGGGTAGAAATTGCTGAAACTTTTACATGGCAAAAAAAATGGACAACTGTATTGGAATGGGATTTCAGTGTTCCAAAAATTAAATGGTTTAAAGGCGCCAAACTAAATATAACCGAAAACTGCTTAGATAGGCATCTTAAAACACAAGCAGATAAAGTGGCGATAATTTGGGAGCCGAACAGTCCAAAAGAAAATGCAAGGCACATAACCTATCAGGAATTATATGATGACGTTTGCGTTTTTGCAAGCGTATTAACAAATATGGGTATTCAAAAAGGTGACCGTGTTTGTATTTATTTACCGATGATTCCCGAAGTTTCAATCGCCATGTTAGCGTGTGCAAGAATTGGTGCGATACATTCGGTAGTTTTTGCAGGATTTTCCAGTAAAGCTATTGCTAGTAGAATTAATGATGCCAACTGCAAATTATTAATAACGGCCAACGAAATGTATCGTGGTGAAAAAACAATAAACCTAAAAGCTATTTGTGACGAAGCATTAACAGATTGCCCAACTATTGAAAATGTGATAGTTTACAAACGCACCACTTCTTCTGTGCATATGAAGGAAAACAGAGATTACTTTTGGGATGAAGAAGTACACATAAATAGTGAGAACTGCGATGATGATAATTTTGCAACCGTTATGGATGCTGAAGATCCATTGTTTATCCTTTACACCTCTGGTTCAACAGGAAAACCAAAAGGAATGGTGCATACAACTGCCGGTTATATGGTTAGCACAACGTATACTTTGGTTAATGTTTTTCAGTTAAACGAAGATTCAATTTGGTGGTGCAGTGCAGATGTTGGTTGGATTACCGGACATAGTTATATTGTTTATGGGCCGCTTTTGGCTGGTGCAACTTCGGTAATGTTTGAAGGTGTTCCGTCTTATCCAGATTACGGTCGGTTTTGGGAAATAATTGAAAAATATAAAGTCACGCAATTTTATACCGCTCCAACCGCAATTCGAGCTTTGGCAAAACAGCCCGTTGCCTTAACGCAAAATAAAGATTTATCAAGCCTAGAAGTTTTAGGAACCGTTGGCGAACCCATAAATGAAGAGGCTTGGCAATGGTATTATAAAAATATAGGAAAAGAAAAAATACCAATAGCCGATACGTGGTTTCAAACCGAAAATGGCGTAATTATGATTTCAGGGATTGCTGGAATCACAGAAAGCATCCCAACCTTTGCCACGCTGCCTTTGCCCGGCGTACAATTAGCTTTAATGGATGAAAACTTAAAAGAAATAACAGAAATGAAAGCCGAAGGACGATTGGTAATCACATTTCCGTGGCCATCTATCGCCCGAACAATTTGGGGAGACCACGACCGGTTCAAAAAAACCTATTTTTCAACATTTGAAAATATGTATTTTACGGGAGACGGCGCTCTGCGAGATGAAAATGGAAATTATAGAATTACCGGAAGAGTAGATGATATTGTAATTGTTTCTGGGCATAATCTTGGAACTGCACCCATTGAAAATAGCGTTAACGCACACCCAAAAGTTGTTGAAAGTGCAATAGTAGGCTTTCCGCACGATATTAAAGGAAGTGCGCTTTACGGTTTTGTTATTTTATACAATATTGAAGATGCTTCACAAGAATTAAAAAAAGAAATAAACAACATTATTGCTTCGGAAATTGGAGCTTTTTCTAAACTTGACAAAATTCAATTTGTTGAAAATTTGCCTAAAACAAGAAGCGGAAAGATAATGAGAAGAATTTTACGTAAAATCGCTGAAAGAAAAATGGATGAATTTGGGGATATTAGTACTCTTTTAAATCCAGAAGTTGTTGAAGAAATAACTAAAAATACAATATAAATGACGGATTCATTACCCCTTTTTGCGGGAATTCTCGCTTCAATGCTTCACGTAATATCTGGACCAGATCATTTGGCGGCAGTAGCTCCTATTACTTTAGAAACAAAGAAAACTCCTTGGAAAATAGGAACATTTTGGGGATTGGGCCACGTGGTTGGAATGTTGGTTATCGGCGTGATTTTCTTAATTTTCAAAGATTACATTCCCGTAGATGCCATTTCAAAACACAGTGAAGAACTTGTGGGAATCGTACTAATAGGAATTGGTTTTTGGGCTTTTTACAGAATTTTTAAACCTTCAAAACAACACAATCATTCGCATATTTATAATAACGGAGAAACTTTAGTTCACGTCCACGAGCATACGCACGACAATCCAAAAAAAATTAAACAGAACTTTTTATCAGCTTTCGGCGTTGGTGTTTTGCACGGTTTGGCTGGGGTTTCACATTTCTTATTATTGCTACCCGTTTTGGGTTTTAAAAATGATGCTTCGGGAATACAATATTTAATTGGTTTCGCTTTAGGTACTGTGTTCGCAATGACGGCGTTTGCGCTTGTAATCGGTCAAATTGCGAGGTTTTCCAAAAATGGACCTAACAAATTATTCTTTAAAGCAATTCGCTTTGCCGGGGGTCTTTTTGCATTTGTAATTGGCACGTATTGGTTGGTGGCAGGTGGTTTTTAAAAGTTCAATTCTGAAATAACCAATCTGTGGTTTCCGGTATCTGCAATAAACAATTTTTTATCTTGTGTGCAGATTGAAAATGGCCAATACAAACCTGAATCTGTCCCGCTCATATTATCTTTATTTTCACTTCCAGTATTAAAATTTCGTTTTCCTATGACCGCTTTAGCGACGGGATTATTATGCTTCGGAATTTCATCAAACCATAAAATACGGCTATTCCCGGTGTCATTTACAAGAACGCCGTCTTTATAAAAGCAAGCATCATACGTCCAGTTTAAACATTTATTTGTGGGAAATAATTCATATTGATTTTGTCCCGCAGCATCAAAATTCTCTTGACCGATAATAATATCCGCCTGATTTTTGAATGCTTCAGAAATATTTTTCCAAAATAAGGTTCGGTAGAATTGGGTATCTGCAACTAACATTTCATTTTTATCGTTCACTTTTACCGAATACGGCCAAATAGGTTCGTGGTTTTCATAATCGCGTGTTTGGAAATCCGGTTTCCCGATTACTTTATCTGCTTTGGAAAAATTTTCTTTAGGAATTTCTGCAAAAAAAAGAACTCTTCTGTTTCCTGTATCGGCAATCCAAAGACTTTTTCCATCTGAAAAAACTCCATACGGCCAATTCAAACTATTTGCTGAAGGATTCGCAGCTTGCCCAAGAACATTGGGTTGGTTGCTTTTAAAATCGGGCTGGCCCAAAACTACGTCGGCCGCTTGCCCATTTTCTGTTGGAAATTTATTCCAAATCAAAACGCGATGGTTCCAAGCGTCCGCAACAATTAATTTCTCGCCATCGCTCCAAATTCCCGAAGGATATTGTAAGGATTTTGCTGAAACATTTCCGCCAGAATTTCTTTCTGAATCTTTTGCATTCAATTGTCCCAAAACAACATCCGGTTCTTGAAATTCTGTTTTTGGGATTGAATTCCAAATAAAAACACGATTTTGGCCCGTATCCGAAACAAAAAGTTTTTCACCAGAAACATAAACGCCTCGTGGTGCCAAAAAAGGTTTTTTTTTGGAGCCTTTGAAAATGTATGAGTTTTGGACGTGTTCGCCTAAAGTATCGAAATTCATTTATCTATTCAAGTGTCAGTTCGAGCGCAGTCGAGAACTACTAATTGACCTCTCGACTGCGCTCGAGGAGACATTTTAATTTAACAAATACGTGGTAATTGTTCTCCGGGAAGCATACTTACAACGCGTTTTCCGCCAATGTTGCTTTCCATAATTACTTGTTTTGGATGGTCGGAAACTACGTCTCCAATGATTGCAGCGTTTGCGCCATTTTCATCTTTTTGAAGTTCCTTTAAAAAGTCATCACCAATTTTTTCGGAAACAAAACTGAGGAACAAGCCTTCATTTGCAACATAAATAGGGTCGAGACCGAGCAATTCACAAGCGCTCGCCACTTGATCATCTATCGGAAGTTTTGACTGAAAAATATCTATCCCAAGATTCGAAAATTGTGCAATTTCCTTTAAAACAGTCGCAATTCCGCCACGTGTGGGATCGGTTAAAAGATGAATATCATTTCCGAAGGTATCCAACAATTTTGAAACCGAATGGTTCAAATTTGTGGTATCGCTCTGTATTTCACTCTCGAATTCCAGACCTTCACGAACGCTCATAATCGCCATTCCGTGGGAAGCCATATTGCCACTAAGAATAATTTTATCGCCAACTTTTATATTTTTTGTACTGATATTCGCTTTTGGATGAATACTCCCAACACCGGAAGTATTTATGAAAATTTTGTCTCCTTTGCCTTTTTCAACAACCTTTGTATCTCCGGTAACCACTGAAACTCCGGCTTTTTCGCAAGCCATTTTAATGGAAACGAGAATTTCCCAAAACGCTGTCATCTTCAAACCTTCTTCAATAATAAAACTTAAAGAAAGATATTTAGGAATGGCGCCGCACATTGCCAAATCGTTCACGGTTCCGTTTACGGAAAGTTCGCCAATATTGCCGCCTGGGAAAAAAATTGGAGAGACCAAAAAACTATCGGTTGAAAAAGCGGTTTTTCCTTCCAAATTTATGAATGCGCCGTCATGGCGTTCGTCCAAAATAGGATTTTTCAGCACCTCGAAAACGCCGCTGTCCAGCAGTTTATTTGTGAGAACGCCGCCACTGCCGTGGCCTAAAGTAATTACATCAAAATCCAATTTTGGCATTGGACATTGCAATTGCATTTTTATTTTTTCTTTGGAATTTTCAGACATTTAATTACGCTTCAACAAGTCCCGAAAAGTGATAATACGCAGCGCAAGCTCCTTCGCTACTAACCATTGGAGCACCAAGCGGATTTGTAGGTTTGCATTTTTTGCCAAAATGTTGGCACTCAAACGGTTTTTTGATGCCTTTCATAATGTGTCCGGAAATACATTCTGGGTTTTCCTGCGCCTTTTCAATAGTAACATTGTATTTTTTTGTAGCATCAAATTCAGCATATTTCTCGCGAACGCCATAACCACTTTGCGGAATTTCACCAATGCCGCGCCACATTTGGTCTTGAATTTCAAAAACTTCGGCAATCATGTTTTGCGCGTCTTTATTGCCTTCTTCCTTTACAATTCGGGAATATTGATTTTCAACTTTTGCAACACTTTGCTCCAATTGGCGGATTACCATTAAAATGCCCTGTAAAACATCCAACGGCTCAAAACCCGTAACCACAATCGGCACTTTATAATGTTCCGAAAGGGGATAATATTCAGCATTTCCCATAATGGTACACACGTGTCCTGCTGCCAAAAATCCGTCTATTTTGCTTTCTTCGTCATCAATCACAGCTTTCATTGCTGGCGGCACCAAAACGTGCGAGGCCAAAATTGAATAATTTTTTAAACCTTTTCTGTAAGCGTGAATTACTGAAAGGGCATTTGCCGGTGCAGTAGTTTCAAAACCTACTGCGAAGAAAACCACTTCTTTTTCGGGATTTTCTTCCGCAATTTTAACAGCTTCCAAAGGTGAATATAAGATGCGGATATCAGCACCTTCGGCCTTTGCTTCAAGCAAATTTTTTTTTGAACCCGGCACGCGGAGCATATCGCCAAAAGAACAAAGAATTACGCCTTTTTCCGAAGCAAGATAAATGGCCTTGTCTATTAAATGAAGCGGAGTTACACAAACGGGGCAGCCCGGACCGTGAATCATCGTAACTTCTTTTGGAAGCATTTCAATAATTCCGTTTTTAACTAAACTGTGCGTTTGGCCGCCGCAAACTTCCATAATTGACCACGGACGGGAAACGGTATTTTTAATTTCTTCCAGATATTTTTTAGCGAGTTCGGGGTCGCGATATTCTGACATGTATTTCATAATAGCGTCATTTTAACATACAAGGTTTTTGAAACCCTATAAGATAAATTATTCCTTTTTCGGAAGGTAATCTTCCACATCTTCCAATTCCCCAAGCTCTCCTATTTCCTCCAAATATTTAAAGGTTTTTTGGGCTTCTTCTTCATTCACCTTGCTTATGGCCACACCAACGTGTACTAAAACATAATCGCCAACATCTGCATCTGGCAGCATTTCCAAACTCGCTTCTTTGGTAATTCCACCAAAGGAAACCTTCGCCATTCGCTGCATTCCGTTGTGGCGTAATTCAATGCTATTAATTTTTCCAGGGATTGCTAAACACATTTTGATTTCAGATTTAAGATTAACGATTGTAGATTTTTGAACTCAGACTGATGTATTTGTAGTACATCATTTGGCCAAAGGAAATATTTTCATCATTACTTGACAATTTACGATTAAATTTCAACTTTATGTGTGTATTGTCTGTTAATGAAATAAGTTGCTGAACTAAAATTGCATTCTGAAAAACACCACCACTGCAAGCAATTATTGTGATTTTATATTTATTGGCTTCGCGAATAATGCAATTTGCAAGTGTGAAAATAAAACTCGCCGCAACCTTTTCTTTTGAAACGTTTTCTGAAAGTGAATTTTGAATGTTTGAAATGATTTTTTTTGAAGGGATTTCTTCATATACTTCATCTTTTAGAAAATCAATCAAATCTTTTTCTATATATTTTAAAGCTAAATTTTCCAGTCGCATTGCGGCTTCACCTTCAAAAGAGTTATAATCTGTGATTTCCAAAAGTGAAGAAACCGAATCGAATAATCTTCCCACTGAGGAAGTTTTAAGGGCATTATTTTCCAAAAGTTTTGTATAAACCTTCCATTCGGTTTCTGAAAATTTATATCGAATTTTTTCTTTATTTTCTTTTGAACTGAGACTTGCTAAAGCTAATCTCGGCTCTTTTGAAAATTTATCGGCCGCAATCCAATCAAACTCTTCAAAATGATTGAGCCGTTCCATTTTATGGTTTTTGTATGTGAAAAATTCGCCGCCCCAAATGTGTCCGTCTTCACCAAAACCCGTTCCGTCCCAAACTACTCCCAGAATTTTTTTTTCAGAATCAAATAAATTATGTTCTGCCAAAACCGAAGCAAAATGCGCTTTGTGATGTTGAATTTCAAAAACTTCGGCATTCCATTCTGTCGCCAATTCTTTCCCTAAAATCGTGCTTTGATATTGCGGATGCGAATCGACCAAAAATACTTTCGGTTTTGTTTCAAAAACATTTGTGAACTGATGAATTGTATTTTTAAAGCGTTCCGAAACTTCGTAAGAATCAAGATTTCCAAAATATTGGCTTACATAAATATTTGAGTTTGGAACAAATGAGAACGTGCTTTTTAAATGTGCGCCCATAGCAATTAAAGATGTCAGATTGAACGCAGTCGAAATACTCGGAAATTTTGACAAATAATTTGGTGCCAAACCGCGCGAACGTCTTAAAATTATTCGCTGTTCACCAGCAAATTTTATTACGGAGTCGTCCTGTGGAAATTGGATTTCTAAATTATGGTGAACAAAATAATCAGCAACATTTTTCAACTTTTCTTGAGCCTCTTTTTCGTCAGAAATAATAGGTGATCCGTGAATATTTCCACTTGTTGCAATAATTGGTTTTCCAATTTTATTCATTAAAAGTTGAAGTAAGGTCGAAGATGGCAACATAATCCCCAATTGATTTAGGTTGGGCGCAATGGCTTCGGTTTTCAAATTTTCAATATCGGTTTTAGGATTTAAAATTACTATTGGTGAAACTGGTGAAGTCAACGCATTTTCTTCACTTTTAGAAATATCGAAATGCTTTTTCGCCAATTCCAAAGATGAATAAAGCAACGCAAACGGTTTTGAAGGACGTTTTTTTCTTTCCCGTAATTTTTGGATTACTTCTTCATTAGTTGCATCGCAACACAGCAAATAACCGTTTGTATTTTTAATGGCAACTATTTTTCCATCGTAAATAAATTGCGCGGTTTTAGTTATGATTTTAGTTTGATTTTCTTCAAGAATTTCAGCTTTTGAATTTTTTAAAACCAATTGAATTCCACATTTTGGACAACTGTTGGTTTGTGAATGAAAGCGCCGATTTTCAGGATTTTGATATTCTTCTGCGCAGTTTGCGCACATTTCAAAATCATCAAGCGAAGTATTTGAGCGCTCAAACGGAAACTTTTTGGTGATGGAATATCTTGGCCCACAATTTACGCAAGTCGTAAATGCATATTGAAATCTTCGGTTTTCGGAATCTTGTATTTCGGCTTTGCAATCTTCGCAAATTGCAAAATCTGGTGTTAAAGGAAGGTTGATTTGCTTATTTTTCTCCGAAGAAATTATTCTGAAATCATTAAAATTTCGATATTCAATTTCTTCAAAAGAATGATTTTGAATAATGGAAACTTTCGGCGGATTTTCAAGCAGATTTTTCAAAAATTGCGAAGCTTCTTCTTTTGAAGCATTCAAAAAAATAACTACGCCATTCTCATTATTAAACACTTCTCCACTCAACCGAAATTTCTTGGCGAGCGAAAAAACAAAAGGGCGAAACCCAACACCTTGGACTTGCCCTTGAATGATTATTTTAAAAGTTTTCGGCATTACTGCACGTTCACCAATTGTTTTTGCTTTACTTTTTCCAACAGCCAATCGCACCAATTATCAATACCTTCATCATTTATGGATGAAATTTGGATAATTTCCAGTTCGTGGTTTACTTCCAGCGCATCTTTGGTTACTGCTTCTACAGAAAATGGAACGTACGGCAACAAGTCGCATTTTGAAATGAGCATCATATCACTGGTCATAAACATTTTTGGATATTTTTTTGGTTTATCGTCGCCTTCGGTAGTCGCCATAAGTGTTACACGGAAATCTTCTCCCAAATCAAAAGACGAAGGGCAAACCAAATTTCCTACATTTTCAATGAATAGCAAATCGATGTTTTCCAAATCAAATTGGGGTAAAACTTGATGCACCATTTGCGCTTCCAAATGGCAAATGCCGCCGGTTACTATCTGCATTGCGTGGATTCCTGTTTCTCGGATTCTAATTGCATCGCGTTCCGTTTCAAGGTCGCCAACCATTACTGCCATTTGTATTTTCTCTTTTAATTTTTGGGCGGTTTTTTGCATCAAGGTGGTTTTTCCACTTCCGGCTGACGAAGTAACATTTATCAATAATGTATTGCTATCTGCCATTTTTTGGCGGATTATATCGGCCACAAAATCATTTGCCTTTAACAAATTTAGGTTTGTGTTTTCACAATGAACTGTTCCGCGTGCTGATTTTGTTGATCTTTCTACTGCCATATCAATTTTTTATTAATATTCAATTAATTCAAATTCTGTAATTTCCAACAAATTACTTCTCTTAAATATCTCAGAAATAGCAATCAAATTCTTGTCAAATACTGAAAGTAGTTCTTTATTTTTTATATTTCCTGTACTGACCAGTAAAAGTTTATGAGGTTTACCCATTATTAAAAAAGACACTAAGAAATCGCTGTCTTTTGATATTACAATTCTATTTTCATTATCTGCAAATAATATCACTTCATCATCTTGGGAATTATTTTGGTTAGGCAAATCCAGTGTATGGACGGCATCAAAACCTTTGCTATTTAAAAAAGCAGAAAGTAATTTTGGTAATTGTGCATCAACCATAAATTTCATCAGGCTACTCTATGAATACGCTTTGAGCGAACTAGTTTAGTTGCATAATCCAGACAAGCCAAAAAATCTTCCCGCTCTAAATCAGGATAATCTTCTATCAATTCTTCTATAGTCATTCCCGAAGCTAGCAATTCAAGTATATTTTCAACAGGATATCGCAATCCCCGAATGGTTGGCTTGCCGTGGCAGATATTAGGATTTATCGTTATTCGTTCCATAACATTAGATTTATATTAATTTAAAGATACAAAATCAAAATTCAATCTTCAAATTCCACTTTATGAATGAGCATTTCTTCGCCTTGGATTAAATTTTTACTATGCAACCCACAGTTTTCACAAATAAACCGATAGTTTTTTACGTCTGTAATATGATTGCAAGTTTCACACTGAATTTTAATATCAGTAACCTCAATGTACATCGGGATGTCGTGATAGAATTCGTTATCGTGGCCGTGCGCGTGATAGGCGCTTTGCATCAATTGCGGTTCTATATTTGAAAGAATGCCAACTTTTATGTAAATTCCTGTCATTTTGCGGAGTTTTTCCTCCTCAAATTCATCTTCTAATGTTCTTATAATACTACTTACAATAGATGTTTCGTGCATGTTATTTACTGATAATTTTCTTTAAATGTTCTAACCGCTTTAAATGCGAATTAGCCTGCTCAATTAAATTTTCTTCATTCACTAAATCCTTCACTTCCTTTGCTTTTGAAAGCATTTGTTGAAACTTTTTTTCTTCAGCTTCACTGGTTTCATTGTGGGTTAGCCAGTATAATTCCAATTGATTTAAAAGTGTGAGCGCTCGTTCCATTGGATATTTTGACCTTGTTCTAATTTCCAGAGCTTCTTCAAAAAAACCGTCGGCTTTCGCCAAGTTATCGTGAATTTTTGCTGGGGGATAATTCATTAATGCTGTGGCGTAATTGTGGCTTACCATTGCAAATTCGTATGGAAATTTATCCTTTTCATAAATTTCCAAAGCATTTTTAAAAGAGGAAGCTGAAAACGCACTCCAAATTCCTTTTTCTTCTGCTGAAGAAGGCATTTCAGAATAAATCAGCGCTAAATGGTGATGCACTTGGGCAAATTTTTCTGGGAAAATATCCCGTTTAAAAACTTTTAAAGTATCCTGAAACGCAGCAATCGCTGCTTTGTAATATTGTGGACTTCCGTTTTTTGACCAAGTGTACAGTAAAATGGCTTTTTTAAGTCCGGCCTCGCCCAAAAACTCGGGGATGTTTTCAGATTTAAAAATTTGAATTGCCTTGTTTATCAAGTCTTTTGAAAGAATAAAATCATTGCTGAAATTAGCAACCTCAGCGGCATCGGTAAGCAAAAGTCCTGCTTGAATCTGCAAACCTCGCTCTTCATAAAAAGCAATGCTTTTTTGCTGTAATGAAAGTATTTTTTCTAATTGATTCGGATTGTAAGGAACGCGCAATTTTTCCATTAAAATGGAAGCTTCATGAATTCGCAATGCATTTATTGCTTCATCAGATATTGCAATTTCCTTTACTTTTTTTAGAATTGTTTCGGCTTTCTCAATTATGCCGGCATCCAAAAGCAGGTTGAGATAATGTTTTGCGGTAAAGACTTTTATTTCGTCATTCTCAGCTTTTTCAAGCGCTTCAGTATATAAATCCTGAAGTTTTTGAAAAGGAATAGTTTCCTCTAAATTTCCGTAATGATGCACAATTGCTTGGTTATGTTTGATCTTCCTGGTGAAATCAATCATTTCCGAAGAAATTTGATAGCTAAAAAGCAAATGCGTGGCGATTAAAAAATGATTGTAAAGTAGAGTATCTTCGGAAAGATATTCAAAGGCTTTTTGCTGGTTTCCCAATTTAAAAAAAATATGCGCCAATAAATTTTCTTCAGAAAAATCAATTTCAGGAAAAACATACGGGGGTTCTGTGTCGTGCCAATCCAAAGGTGATTTAATGGAATCATTTACAACAAGAATTTTATTTTCTGAAGGAATTTCCAAGGCATCTATGGACACAGTAACCAATTCATCCAGCCTTTCAACTTTTGAAATGACTTCTGAAATTTGTTTTTTATGATCAGTTGTCGTTAATATCGTAAGCATCTATTTTTACTTTTTGGGTTCCGCGGGCATCCTTAGCAGAAGTCTTGGTTATGTTTTCGGCATAAATAATGGCTAATTTTTCTGAATGGTAATCGCCAATGGTTTTTATGAAAAAACGCTTGGGATCCTTGGTGTCAATAAATAATAATGAAACTTGCCATCTTCCTTTAATTTCATCAATAAAATAACGGACTTCGGCATCCAACAGCCATTTGCTGTCTTGATTATGTAAATCTTCGGTCGGCATCATTTACAATTTTACCTTGATTAATTTTGTTTTTAGTATAAATTCTGCCTCAAGTTCCCTATCGGTTTCCTCCAGATCATTATCTATAAAAATATCTCCAAGCGCTAATGTTTTATCTCCTTCCAAATTTCGAGCCTTCAGAATATACTGAGCCGGTTTATACATTTTTTTAAACCAATCACTTGTAACCGGCGTTATTAAAATATTGTGCTGCTCTTTATTATAGACTACGAAGGCAG
Organism: Aequorivita sp.; assembly: GCA_965219125.1. Classification (GTDB taxonomy): domain Bacteria; phylum Bacteroidota; class Bacteroidia; order Flavobacteriales; family Flavobacteriaceae; genus JBBSOK01. The sequence continues at coordinate 313,532 of CBDCMO010000001.1, read as the reverse complement.
ACGTTACATCTTCAAAAATTGTTTTGACCACAGAATCGTCTAAATAAATATGCAAGGATTTTAATATCAGCTTTTCGTTCACGATGATATTGAAATATTTAAGTCTTCCAAAATATGTAGAACCACTTTATCTCCTGCATCTTGTGCGGGCTTGCTTAATTCAACTTCTAGCGCTGTATTTTCAACCGCAATTAAATAGACTTCTATATCGTCCGGATATTCGTCCCGCATTATTTTTTTTGCATAGCTCAACGCTTGGTCCCACTTTATGCTGTGCAAAAAAACCATTGGATCTTCCTGTGGTGCACTCATTACCTCTTCCGCGGGTACTTTAAAAATGGTTCCAACTTCTTCATTTGTGTTAATAACTGCATCAACCAATAAAATTCGCTGGTGCCCTTTTAAACCGAAAAGCACTTCAAAAGCTGAAGTTCCCATATCAAAAATGCTGATGTCTTCTCGGTCGCCTAGAATTTTCTTCAACTTTTCTATGACGTAAATACCAACAGCATCATCACTCCGTACAGGATTGCCAAAACCCATTATTGCTGTTTTTATCATTTTTAAAGAATATTGTTTTTTAATATAAAGACCCGTCTGATCTTTTGAAATCGGACAGGTCTCATAATAAACTGATTAACTAATTTAAAGTTTAAATCGGGAAAGTTCCAGACCACTTTTATCATCATGTGCGTGAACGGTACAGACCAAACACGAATCGAATGAACGTGCAACCAAACCAACCTCAACTGGATCGTTTGGATCGTCAATTGGTGTTCCCAATAATGCTGATTCTATTGGTCCTGGATTTCCATCTTTATCTTGCGGGCCAACATTCCAAGTAGTTGGCGCAACGACCTGATAGTTTTTGATAACACCGTCTTTAATTTCAATCCAATGTGCCAATGCGCCGCGAATTGCTTCGGTAGCACCGAAACCAAAACCGTCTTTTTCTTCTGGTTTAATATAGAATTCGCCATCAAGATCAATTTCTGAAAGCCATTTTGAAATACTTGTATATTGTAATGTTGTTTCGTGCATTCTGGCTAAAGATCTTACAAACACGCTTGGGCCTTTAACTTTCATAATATCACCGAAAAGTGGATCTCTGGTTTGGTGTGGAAGGTTTGCAGGGTTTGCATACATAACGCACCTTGCCAATGGTCCTGCTTCGCAAACCATACCATCATATCTTGGAGATTTTGCCCAACTGTATTTGCCTGCAAAATCTGTCTCGTCTAATGGCTGGGATTTTACAGGATTTGGTAACGGTTCTTTCCAAGGATGAAGACCATCTTCCTGACCTTCATACCAAGAGTGGGCCACATGCTCGCCAACTTTCAAATGATCAAATTCTAAATATTTTTCACCATCATAGACTCCGCTTGGACAGATAAGGGCTTTGTTTCTTCCCTCGATCGTTGGATTGTTATACATATCTTTATGAAGGTATGTTCCAGTGGCAATATATTTACCAACACCTTGACCGAAAGTATCAAGACCAAATTCTAGACTTGCTCTTATATATAAACCCAAATCGCTGTTTCGTTGGGAATCGTTTTCATCAACCCAAGCCATTAGTTCATCCCAGGTTTTGATTTGCATATAACGTTCAATAGAACATCCGAGCCAGACAGATTCCAGCCAATCGTTTTTATACTGGGCCAAAATTCCGTGTGCTCTGGTAATATCTTTTAATGTTGGCGCACACATAACTCCTCCTGGCACCATATAACTTGAATGTGGCCACTGCCCACCAAAAAGTGCGTAAATCTGAACTGGCAATCCACTTACGGTCAATCCCTTTTGATAACTTGTTCCTACATAGGCTGACCATCTTTTTGCAACTTCTTCATATAAGGGTTTATCCGCAAATTTTTTGTGGGCCATATCTGTGGCGAAGATTGCGTAAAACCATCTAGGGTTACTTTGCATGGATTCGCTGGCCTGTCCAATTGCTCTTAAAAGCAAGGCATTCGGCGGCAATTTTGTTTTCCAAGCAGTGTCAAGCGCGGAAGAGGCACAATAAAGGTGAGAGCCTCCACAAATTCCGCAGATTCTTGGCGTAACAATTAATCCTGATTGTGGATCCTTGCCTGCCATAATTTTTTCGAAACCACGAAACATCGCGGCTTGGGTATGGGCTTTAACAACTTTACCATCATCTATGGTAACGTTTACATCCAAATCGCCTTCAACACGACCCACGGGTGATATATTTAATTCTTTTACTGACATTTCTTTAGTGTTTTAAATTATTTAGACCCTTGTTGAACGGCGTGATTGTTAGGCGTAATTTTTTGAAAACCCGCTTCAATATAATATCCTAATTTTGAATTACCGGTTGGTACTTCCTTCGGAAATACACCCATATACTTCATCGTTTTGAAAACGCTTCCTTTTTTAAGATCGTGGTGCGGAAATCCAGGTTCCGTGCAACCCAAACAAGGATGGTTGGCCCTGGTTTTACTATTGGTTCTATTCCAAAGAATATTATTACAGCTTGCGTGCGTCATTGGTCCTCTGCAGCCTACTTCGAAAAATAAACAACCATGTCCTCTTTTCCCGAAGCCGCCATCTACCTTTTGAGCGAAATTGACAACGTTGGTACAACCTGTCTGTACAAAATCTGTGAAGAACGTTTTTGGTCTTTGAAAGTCATCAATTAAAACATCACCAATTCTTCCTACGGAAATAGCGACCAAGATTTGAGTTATCCAATCTGGATGCGCAGGACAACCCGGAATGTTTATTACTGGTAGACCACCTTTTGAAACAAAGTCCTTGCCTAGATAACCACCCTTTTCTTTTTTAAGGAATTGCATCCCTGTAGATTCGCTCGGATTTGGCGGAACAGCTGGAATGCCTCCCCAAGTAGCGCAATCGCCAATGGCAACCACATATTCTGCAACACTTGAAAGGTCTTTCACCCAATCCATTTGTGGTCGTTCTGCAAAATAATTCATAGTTCCGGTACCGTCAGGTCCTTGGATTACTGTGCCTTCAAAAACAAAAATGTCCAGCTTTATCTTGCCGGACATAATTTCTTTTAACAAATCTTGAACTTGAACTCCTATTTCTTGACCCGTTGTTGGGTGCCAAAGAATATTTAAGCCAAAGTCGGTTATAAGTTCTACTACTGAAGGTTCTTCAGCATTTAAGAAAGACATAGTGTTTCCACTGCACGCCCCTCCTTGCAACCATAGTACATTTGCCATAATTCAATACGTTTTAGAATTAATAAATGAGTTCTTTGTTAGAAGATAACTAAAAGTACAAAATTTATAAACTTATACTAATGACGAAGTGTTAAAAATATGAAATTAACAGAATTAACAGGATTTTACTGTCATTTAAGAAATATAAATATTTTTGAAAGGATTTTCAATTTCACTATTTATTTCAGGTTATTTAATCTTTTCAAAATGAAAATTAATTATTCAGATTTAGACCTGAATACTTTCCAATTCCTAAAATTTTGGAACATTTTTTCTGAACTTCCTTAAATTCTTCAACATTATCATCAATCTGCTTATTCCAAAATGGAACAATTTCATTCAATTTAGTTTGCCACTTTTCAGAAGCAGCTTTCTCGGGAAATGCCAATTGAATTAATTGCGTCATAATATGCACGGCCGTCGAAGCTCCCGGCGATGCTCCTAAAACTGCTGTAATTGCCCCGTCTTTGCTTCTTACTACTTCAGTTCCAAATTCTAAAACGCCGCCTTCTTTTTCATCCTTTTTAATTATTTGTACACGTTGTCCCGCAACTTTAAGTTCCCAATCTTCATTTTTCGCATCTTTTACAAAATGTCTTAATTCATCCATTCTATCTTCGTGATTCATACTTACTTGATGCACCAAATATTTAGTTAATGGTAAGTTATGCCAAAAAACGCCCCACATTACTGGAAGGTTTTTCCATTTTATGGTTTTGAACAAATCTAAGTATGAACCTTCTTTTAAAAATTTCGTGCTAAAACCAGCGAATGGCCCAAAAAGTAATTCTTGTTTTCCATTAATATATCTTGTATCTAAATGTGGCGTACTCATTGGTGGTGAGTCTGGTCCTGCCTTACTATAAACCTTTGCGTGATGTTGTTTAATAACTTCTCGATTTTTACAAATAAGCCACTGGCCGCTTACAGGAAAACCACCGTAGCCATCTTTTTCGTCAATTTCAACTTTTTGAAGTAATGGCAATGCGCCGCCGCCTGCACCAATAAATACGTGGCTTGCATCGCAATAGGCTTTTTTATGTGTTTTTAGATTTACTATTTCAGTTAGCCAGTTTGAGTTTTTTGTGGGATCTACATCTAAAACTTCGTGCTCTTTATAAACTGGTGTATCAAATTTCTCTTTTAGAATTTTAAAGAATGTTCGTGTTAATATTCCGAAATTAACTTCAGTTCCTATTTCATTTCTTGTGCCTGCCGTTGGTTGATTTTTATCGCGATTTTTCATAATTAAGGGAAACCATTCCGTCAATTTTTCGGAATTTTCAGAATATTGCATTCCTTCAAATTCAATGTGCTTTGTCATTTCTTCAAAACGTTTTTTCAAAAATTCTACATCCTCTTTTCCCGTGACCCAACTGTGATGCGGAACGGCATGAATAAATTTTTCAGCATTATCCATCAATCCATTTTCAATTAGGTATGTCCAAAATTGTTTAGATTGTTCAAATTGAGTGAAAACTTCAATGGCTTTTTTAACTTCAATTGTACCATCTTCTCTTTCCGGCGTATAATTTAATTCACATAAAGCAGAATGTCCTGTTCCGGCATTGTTCCAAGCTGCCGAGCTTTCCAAAGCTACTTTGTCAAGCCTTTCAAGGATTAGAATTTTTAAATCTGAATCTATTAATTTAAGTAATAAAGCCAATGTTGCGCTCATTATTCCGCCGCCAACGCAAATTAAATCGTAGTGTTTTTGAATTTCTTTTTCTGATTGCATTTTGAAGTTTTTTTCAAAGTTAAGGAATGAGATAAGGTAATTCACTTAATGAAATATTAATAAATGAATAGGTTTGTCAACTTATGTTTTAAGGCTATTCCACGAAGTTTCACAGAGAATCGCGGAGTTTCTCGGAGAGGATTGTTGAATTTTAACCCAACGTAAATTCCTTAATTAGAATATAAATGGCCATTAAAAGCACAAACCAACCGAAAGCTTTTTTCAACTTTTTTCCGTCTATAAAATTGTTGAGATAGATGCCGATGAAGATTCCTATTATTGCAATTGCGGTAAATGGAAGTAGAAATTTCCAATTTATATCTAAAGTCGCAATATCTCCCGTGAAACCGATAAGTGAATTTATTGCAATTATTAAAAGTGACGTTGCTACCGCTTTTTTCATTGGTAATTTTGCCAATAAAACAAGGCCTGGAATAATTAAAAAGCCGCCACCTGCGCCAACTGATCCCGTTACCAAGCCCAAACCCAAACCTTGGAGGATTATTATTGGATAATTATACGTAACTGTAGTTTGTCCAGTTGTTTCTTGGCGCTTATTAAAAATCATAGTTACTGCCGCCAAAAACATAATGATTGCGAAGAAAACCATTATCGCCAAATCTTTTGTGACTGCCAAGTTGCCAACTGAAAATAAAATATATGGCAGGTTTGGAATTATAAACCGTCGTGTACAAAACACCGCAATAAATGCGGGTACTGCAAAAACTAAGGCTGTTTTAAAATCGACCAAGCCTTTTTGCATATTACGCAGCGCGCCAACTAAAGAGGAAGTTCCTACTACAAAAAGTGAATATGCCGTTGCCGTTACAGGACTCAACGCGAAAAGATAAACCAAAATTGGAACGGTTAAAATTGAACCGCCGCCACCAATTAAACCTAATACCAAACCAATAGCCAAAGCGCCAATATGTCCTATTATTTGGTTGCTATCCATTTAGGATTTTATTTTTTTTTATAAAGGTAAATATTATAAAAATAAATAGAGATTGGGTGTAAACTTTGGATTTAAATTATTTAACCAATTCAACTTCGAGAATATTTGCTGGTTCACCGTTTTTTTCGTTCGAAATAAATAAGGTTCCATTTTCGCTAAACGTTATTCCTTCAGGTTGCCGAAATACCTTATCGTCCAAAGGATATACTTTTCTGATAGATCCTTTTTTATCGAGTATTACCAATTTTGAATCTTTCCCTTCAAGAATATAAATTTCTCCAGTCTGTGGGTGAATGGCAATATCTGAAGGCATAAAATTTTTGCGAGATTTTTTATGTTCAAAATCTTCCAGTTTTTTGTCCAACATGTTAATTATGAAGATGGTTTTTAAGCTTACGATACCGTCCGAAAAATTCAGTGAATAAATTGTCTTTGATTCTTTACTTTCTAAATCTTGATGTTTCGGGATAGTTATCAATGCGTCAAGACTTGCATCATAAACCAAACTTTCAATATTATTTTTAGATGAAAATGCTGTTTTAAATTTTCCAACGCTTTTATTTTTATCTTGAAAGTTTTTCACTTGAAATAACAATCCGTCACTTCTCATTATAAAAGCATCTTCACTTTTAAGAGCAATGGCCTCAAAATCGCCATTTTCTGCAAAATGAATTTTTTCAACTATTTTAGTTTCCTTTAAGTCATATATAAAAATTATGCCATCTTCATCTTCAATACAAGCAAGTTTGTTATTGCCGAGCCACGCCATTCCACTAATTTCATTTAGCGAATCTGGCATGGTCCATTTATTTACAATTTTATAGTTCGGCATAAATTTAACTTCCCGCTTGGTTAACGGAAAAGTGAACGAAGCAACAACCATAATTATGGCAATCACCAAAAAGCCAAAAAGCAAGTTTTTTGTAATTTTCATTAATTTCTAGGTTTTATAGAAGATTTGCATCGTGCAAACTTAGTACTCATTGCTGTCTTTATAAAAAAAACAACCAATTTTTAAGGTTATTTTGTGCAATGGCAGACTATATTTGAAAGGTTTGTAGTTGATAACTTCCATCTAATTTTAATTAGCTATTTTTAGACTGCTTTATTAAACTGAATTCATGAAATATATTTTTTATTTTTCAATTTTATTTTTCGTTACATTTCAAAATTGCGATAAGCCTAAACCATTGAGCTCAACAAAAATTGAAAATTGGGAGAAGCGAAATATAACAACTTCCCTACCCGATTCTTTGCAAAAGGGCTCAACTTTTCTTTCCATTTATTCGCAGATTTATATGCGGGATGAGTCTGTTCAATCAGATTTAACGGCAACGGTTAGCCTTCATAATCCTAACATTCATGATTCAATTTACGTAAACAGCGCCGTTTATTATAATACGCACGGCGAAGCTATCCGAACATATTTTGATAAAACAATTTTTATAAAACCTTTGGAAACGGTTCAAATAATTATTGATGAAACCGATAAAGAAGGCGGCACGGGCGCTAATTTTATTTTTAATTGGCAATGTAATGAAGCAGCCAACGACCCTATTTTTGAAGCGATTATGATAAGTACATACGGGCAACAGGGAATTTCATTTGTTACGCAAGGAAAAAGGTTGAAATAAATTATTTTTCATAAACTCCAACTAAAAAGATTATTTCAATAAATTTTAAATTCAACTTAAGAAGGAATTTTTTTAACGATTAGTGCCATTTGGTTTACTAACGAGTGTAACCACGATAACTGTTCCCAGATTAAATGCGCTTCATTATCAACCATAATTTTCGATGGAAGTGATTTCAGAATTCCATCAAATTCTTCTGATTCTTGATTTAAAATTGAAACTTTTTTTTGTTTTTCTTCCTCATTTAAAATTTTTAAATATTCTGCTTGTTTTTCAACCTGTAAAATATGAAGTAAATGTGACAATTTTGTTTCTATAATTTGTGTTGCGCTTTTAAATTGTGAAGATGCTGGCGTAGTTTTATTATGTTGCAAAAAGGTACTTAAAGAAGCAAGTGAAGAAAGCATTGTATGGTTTAGCGCTACAAATTCATAAATCACATCTTTTTTAACTTGCTTAGATTTAGGTTCTTGTACAATTTTTTGAAAGGCTGCATTTAAATTCGATGTTTCTAAAAATGCTTTTTTCCGAGCAACTTTTAGGTTTGTTGGCATCAATCCTTTTTCAATATAATACTTTGTTATGTTTGAAAAAAATGATGTGTTTGCCTCTAAACTCGACTTAATATTTTGTCGTATTTCTAAAAATCCCCACGCGGGCCACAACCATAAAATTGCCATAAAAGAAAGTGCGGCGCCAATAATAGTATCCAAAATTCGATATTGAATAACGACCAAAATATCCGGCCTTAAAATGGCATAAATAAATACAATACTTATAGTCACAAAGGTTGCGGAAATCTTGTAATTTTTTTGAACAACCGAAAATGCAATTATTATGGCAACAATACCAATTGCGCCTTGAACATACGCATTTTTAATAAGCAATAATAAGCACGCAGCAATTATTGCACCTACAACTGTACCGATTAATCTGTCTTTTGCCCTCGATTTTGTAAGGCCATAATTTGGCCGCATTATAACAATTATCGTCAGCAAAATCCAATATGGGTTTTGAAATGCGAAATAGTTTCCAACAGCATAGCCAATCATTACGGTTAACGAAAGCCGTAGCGAATGTTTAAAAATTGTAGATTTAAAACTGAAATTTCGTAGCCACAATTTAGGATCGTAATCTTGTTGTGCTAAAAATTTCTTCAAAACATCAATTGAAAGCAAATCCTTGTCTTTTAATACAGGCTTATCTATAAGCCAATAAATTTGTCTAAGCTTTTCAAGTTGCTTTTGTTGATATTGAAAATAATGCTGAAGCGAAACGATAGCTTCATTTGTAATTAAATTTGAAGATTGAAGTTGCTCAATTTCATCTTTTAATATTGAAAGTTTTTCTTCAAGATTTGAAAGTTTTTCACCTTTACCACAAAATTGATTTGCAGCTAATTTTCGAAGTTGAATTGAAATTTCAAGAACTATATCCTTAAAACTATCTTGAAAATGAGGATTATTCTTAAAAACCGAATCCATTTTTTCATATTGAATAGGATTGGCAACAGCGGTTTCAAGCATTTCAACCAATTGAATAAAAATAAGAAGTTGACGATTTTGATAGTTTGAATATCCTGATCTTTTTCGCGTGTTAATAAGAATATCCCGAAGTTTTTCGTGGTTTTCGATTAATTCAGTCTGCAGCGAAAACAACTTGGTTTGCAGCGATTCCCTGTCGGGATTACCACCAATTAGTTTGGAACGAATCTTTAAAAATCGTGCAGTTAATAAAAATGTTTCTGAAAGCGATTCCTTTGCCTGCGCTTTTGGGTTGAATTTATAAGCGATTATAACCAGCAAAAGATACCATAAACCACCTAAGCCAATAAGTAACGAATATTGATAAGGAGCCAAATTACTTGGCGTATGCGCAAAACTTAAAACCAAAGCCAGCAATCCCGAAAAGCTGATTAAACTTGCACGAAACCCATAGATTGAAATGTAGGCAATTAGAAATGTTAATACGCCCAAGACAGGGACAATCCCCCAAACCGCAAAATCTAAATAGCCGCCAATAAAACTGATTAGTGTAACTAATGCAGCGGAAAATAATATCCCAATTTTTTTATGGTGCAGACTTCGCGGCGTATTACTCGGCGAACTCCAAAAAGCGCCAAAGCAAATTGCCAATCCAATATCTAAATGGTCAAGCGCAATACCAAAAACAACAGGAACAGTAACTGCAAAACCAACTAATAAAGCACGTCTCAAATTCGTACTGAAAAAGTATTCCGCAGTTTGACCTGAAATATATTTAATTTTTGATTTGATACTACCTAAATTTTCGGCAAAGATACTTTTGATTACGGATGAAGTTTTGCATTTTGTTTTTAATTAACCTTATGTTTTGTCTCACTTTTCTAACTTTATTTTAAAATCAACAAAATTAAATTTTGTGTGAATCTATGTAAACATTCTTCAAATGAACCTAAATTTGCAAGCCCTAAAAAAAACCCATTCTAATTTTTTTAAAAGTAAACTTCACGATTAACAATGTCATTACAGCAACCTAAACTTACAAATTCAGTATTATATTTAATGAGTATTTCTGCTGGTCTTGTGGTTGCCAATTTGTATTACAACCAGCCTCTTTTAAACCAAATGGCGAAAAGTTATAATGTTACTGAGGCGGCCGTTAGCAATGTGGCTCTGGCTACGCAAATAGGATATGCCTTTGGCTTGTTGTTTATAATTCCTTTGGGCGACAAAGTTTCGAACAAAAAGATTTTAAAATATGACTTTTTGTTAATGGTACTTTCACTAATTGCTGCTGCATTATCACAGTCATTACTTCTTCTTGTCTTTAGTAGTTTCTTCATAGGATTTTCCTCCGCCATTCCGCAGTTATTTGTGCCAATGGCGGCACAATTGGCTACAGAAAAAGGTCGTGGAAGAGCAATAGGAATTGTAATGAGCGGTCTTTTAATTGGTATATTAGGAAGTAGGGTAATTAGTGGATTGGTCGGTGAGCAATTTGGTTGGCGCACGATGTATTATTGCGCAACAGTTTTAATGATAATACTATTTGTTTTATTGAACGCGAAATTGCCAAAACTGCTTCCCAAATATGAAGGAACATATATAAGTTTATTAAAATCTATCGGTTACTATTTTAAAACTGAACCTTCGGTTAGAATTGCAGCATTGCGTGCAGGACTTGCTTTTGCAGGATTAAGTGCATTTTGGACAACGCTCGTTTTTCTTATGGAAAATTCTTTTGGTTATGGAAGTGGCGTGACTGGTGCTTTTGGTTTATTCGGAATTGCGGGAGCCTTAGCTGCTGTTTATGTTGGTAAAATAAACGATAAAGTAAGCAAACATAAACTTATACTTATTGGCACTATTATTCTTATCGTCTCTTGGATTATTTTTTACTTCTCGGCACATTCGATAATCGGATTGGTTATTGGCGTAATCAGTGTAGATTTAGGTTTACAAGTAGTTCACATAACCAATCAAAAAATAATTTTTGCTAAAAATCCTGAAGCCAGAAATAGGATTAATATTATTTATATGGTTGGTTTTTTTATAGGCGGCGCTGTTGGAACAGCTTTGGGAGCTTTTGTATGGAAGCATTATGGCTGGACTGGCGTTTCGACCTTAGGAATTATTTTGTCTGTAATAATTTTAATTGTTCAACTTATTTATCATGAAAAGAAAGTTTAGTTTAGCAATTAAAAACTGCTCTTTCAAGAGACTGTATTTTTTTAAAGTCACGATAAACCCTTAAGTGTTGGGATGAACCTGCTTTAACATTAAAAACGACAATTCAAAATAGCTAGATGCTATTTAAAGTACCGCCCTAAAAAATTATTAAAGTGTATTGTTTTTTTAAATTGTCGGGATGAATCTGCTCAAATTATCAAAACGACATTTCAAAATAGCTACCGCTATTTTAAAGTATCACCCCACAAAAAATAAGAAATCGATACTATTTGTAATAGTAAATACTATTTTAAATAAAAGTCGGGATGACAGGATTTGAACCTGCGACCCATTGACCCCCAGCCAATTACGCTACCGGACTGCGCTACATCCCGAAATTTTTTTCAAAAATAGATAAATTGTTTTTGTGAGCACACATAAAATGAAATTTTGAATGTGGTTTTAGAAAGAACATCGTTACTTTTATAGGAGGAAATAGAACCTCCAAAAATCAATTTAGTTTAAATGAAAAAATTACTTCTATTAGTTTTCATATTTAATCTTAGCGCTTGCAAAGATTCTAACAATAAAGCAAGCGATATACAAGATAGTATTGTTCAAGTAACAAATAGTTTACCCGAAAGTATGGCGCGCGGTGGCGAAATATATACCGATTATTGCATGCAATGTCATTTGGGAAATGGACTTGGTGTGCCCAAAAACTTTCCGCCTTTGGCAAATAGCAATTGGATAAGTGAAAAACGTAATGAAAGTATTCACGCCGTAAAATATGGGCAAAATGGCGAAATTGTGGTCAATGATATAACGTACGATGGCGTTATGGTGCCAATGGGTCTAAACGATCAACAAGTGGCGGATGTGCTAAATTATGTAATGAACAATTGGGGAAATATCCAAAATAAAATGGTAACCGCAGAAGAAGTGAATTTGGTTGCAAAGTAATTGGATGTTTTTTGAAATCATAGCTTTTTAGCCTCATTCCAATAAACATCCATTTCTGCCAAGGTCATATCTTTCAAAGATCTTCCCGCTTCTTTTGCCTTTGCTTCTAAATATTGAAATCGTTTAATGAATTTTTTATTGGTTCGTTCCAACGCATTTTCAGGATCTATTTTTAGGAAACGCGCATAATTTATCATCGAAAAAAGTACATCGCCAAATTCTGCTTCCATTTTTTCTGGATTGTTTTGTGAAATTTCGTGTTGTAATTCTTTTAATTCCTCTTTAACTTTCTCAAAAACCTGTTGTGGTTCTTCCCAATCAAAACCTACTCCTGCAACTTTATCTTGTATCCTACTTGCTTTAACCAATGCGGGCAACGATTTTGGAACGCCTTCCAACACGCTTGTTTTTCCTTCCTTTAATTTTAAGTTTTCCCAATTCCGTTTTACTTCATCTTCATCTGCAACAACTACATCACCATAAATATGCGGATGGCGGGAAATTAGTTTTTCACAAATTTCGTTACAAACATCGGCAATGTCAAAATCATTCGTTTCGCTTCCTATTTTTGCGTAAAAAACTATGTGTAATAGGACATCGCCCAATTCCTTTTTTACTTCGTTTAAATCTTTTTCAAGAATAGCATCACCTAATTCATAGGTTTCTTCAATAGTTAAATGACGAAGCGTTTCCATAGTTTGCTTTTTATCCCAAGGACATTTTTCGCGAAGCTCATCCATAATGGTCAACAATCTATCGAAGGCTTGAAGTTGATCCTTTCTTTTATTTACAGGCATCTTTAAAATCTTTAAAAATATTATGTTCTTTCTTTAAAATGAAATATACATCAAAAAAAAATCCCAAAACTCTAATGAATAATGGGACTTTCAATCACTATAATCAACACTATTACGTTTTGCGGGAAGCTGCATTTTTTGTCGCGCCTCCTTTTTTTGTTGAAGATGCTTTTACATTTCCAGCATTTTTGCCTGCTGTTTTTGGCTTTGCCTCTGTTTTCGCTTTTGCTTTTGGCTTTACTTCTTCTCCTTCTTTCGTTTCTTCTTCTTTTTTTGCTTCAGAAAAATCTGTGATATCGTTTTTTCTTAGCAAATTATACCATTGCACTACTTTTTTAATATCGCTTGCGTAAACCTTATCCTCATCATAATCTGGCATTATCCCAAAGAAATATTCTTCTAATTTTTCTTTTGGTTCTTTGTGGTTTATAGCTTCGCCACCATCTTCTTTCTTCTGTATTTTTAAAAATACCTCGCGTAAAGGTACTTCTGCAGTTAAGGTATATATTGCTATTTCTGAAAGCAGACTCACGTTATGGCGGCCGCTAACATTAATATTTTTACCATCTTCCAAAGATTCTGCAACAAAGCCGTTACGGGTTTGGCTCTTCAATTTGTATAATCCAGGCTTTCCTGAAATTGATAATATTTTCTCTAAACTCATAAACTACTTCTATTTTCTGTGGAATTATTCTCCTAAAAATTCAAGATTACAAATATGCTATCTTTGTTTAATATATGCAAAAGCTTAACGTTTCTTTTTTGCTGCGGGAAATTTCATGCGATAATCTACATCTATATTTCCTTTTGAAATGTTATTCAATTTACTTTTTATAAGCCTCTTTTTAAGTGGGGAAAGTTTGTCTGTAAAAAGAATTCCTTCAATGTGATCATATTCATGCTGAATTATTCTTGCAACAATGCCATTGAAAGTTTTTGTGTGCTTTTTAAAGTTTTCATCTTCAAATTCAATTGTAATATCAGGTTGTCTAAAAACATCTTCCCTAACTTCGGGAATACTCAAACAACCTTCGTTAAATGCCCATTCGTCACCTTTCTCTTCAACTATCTTAGCATTTATAAAGGTTTGCTTGAATGCCTTTAGCTCTTTTTGTTCGCTATCAGAAAGTTCATCATCATCAGAAAACGGCGAAGAGTCTACCAAAAACAAGCGTATTGGCAAACCAATCTGTGGAGCTGCCAAACCAACGCCGCGACTTTCGTACATGGTTTCGTACATATTTGCGATAAGTGAATCTAAATTTTTATAATCTTTAGAAATTGGTTCACAAATTTTGCGTAAAACCGGGTCTCCGTATGCTATTATTGGTAATGTCATTTATTATTACTTTAATTTTTATAAAGATAATTCTGTAAGATAATGGTTGCACTTATTTCATCCAACAATTCTTTATTTCTGCGTTTCTTTTTTCGCAAACCGCTATCAATCATAGTCTGAAAAGCCATTTTACTTGTGTAACGTTCATCGACTCTTAAGACTGCCAATTTTGGAAAATTCTTTGCAAAAACTTCTAAAAATTTTTGAATATGAGCTTCAACATTACTTGGGCTTCCATCTTTTTGGGTTGGTTCGCCAACTAAAATCAAATCTACATTTTCTTCAGAAAAATACTTTTGAAGAAATAGGATTAATTTTGGTGTTTCAACTGTAGTTAAGCCGGAAGCTATAAGTCGCATTTCATCGGTAATGGCTATTCCTGTTCGCTTTGTACCGTAATCTATTGCTAAAATCCGTCCCATTTATCTTGCAAAAATAATGCAATGGAATTGAATATGTGATTAAATACTATATTTTTGAATCTGAAAAAAAATTAATGGGTTATTTTATTACTTAGTTATTTTATAATATTTCAAGAACAATAGCAACGACAGTAACGATAGAATCCAAAGTATCTGTAGCTTCAAAAGAATCCAAAAATATGACAAATTTAAAAACCCTTCAACAAACCATTGAAAAAGCTTGGGAAGACCGCTCACTTTTAAAAAACAAAGATACACTTGAAGCAATTCGGGAAGTAATTAATCTTCTTGATGCAGGAAAATTGCGTTGTGCTGAACCAACATCTAATGGCTGGCAGGTAAATGAATGGGTTAAAAAAGGTGTGGTTTTATATTTTCCAATTCAAAAAATGGAAACTTTGGAAGCTGGTATTTTTGAATACCACGATAAAATCCCCTTAAAAAGAGGATATGCCGAAAAAGGAATTCGAGTAGTACCAAATGCAATTGCGCGTCACGGCGCTTACATTAGTAAAGGTGTGATTTTAATGCCAAGCTACGTAAACATTGGTGCTTATGTGGATGAAGGTACAATGGTAGATACATGGGCAACTGTTGGTAGTTGCGCACAAATTGGTAAAAATGTGCATCTTAGCGGCGGCGTTGGTATTGGTGGGGTTTTAGAACCGTTGCAAGCAGCACCCGTAATTATTGAAGATGGCGCATTTATTGGCTCACGCTGTATTGTGGTTGAAGGCGTTCGGGTTGAAAAAGAGGCTGTTTTGGGAGCGAATGTTGTTTTAACGGCTTCCACCAAAATAATTGATGTTACTGGCGATAAACCTATTGAAACTAAAGGTTTAGTACCATCGCGCTCGGTTGTTATTCCAGGAAGTTATACCAAAAAGTTTCCTGCTGGCAGCTATCAAGTTCCTTGTGCGTTGATTATCGGGAAACGCAAAGCGAGTACGGATTTGAAGACTTCTTTAAATGATGCTTTAAGGGAATATGATGTTGCGGTTTAGGCAATAGGTATTTGTGGATTAGGCATTAGTTAATAGAAGAAAAAAAATAAAGGGTTAGTTCTGCGAAAATCTGCGAAATCTGCGGGAAAATTTTAGTTCACTAAAAATAATAGCCCACAGATTTCGCAGATTTTCGCAGATTTTTTTTATTGATTTTTTCGTTTTTTTCTTAACTTTTTAGAATTAACTTTCTTCTGAAACTCACGACTATATTTTGTCATCAAGGCTTGTGTTTTCTCATAACTCTTGTCATATAATTTCGCATATTCTTCAGAAAAAATTTTAATCATGGTTTTTGAAAGCCACAATCGCCTAAAGTTATGCATTCGTTTATCAAAATTCATCGGCTCGAAGCGCATTCGGTTTAAATCAATTAGATAAAAATCGTATTGTTTACTTTTAATTTCATAATCGCGGTTACTGAGCGGAGCCGAAGTATCGATTTTGATTTCCTTTATAAGTGTATTTCCGGGAGAATGATCTAAAAAATTAATTCCGTTTTCGTGCAATTGAAAAGTAAATCTTGCAAATTTTCTTAATATTTCTTCACGATTTTTAAACTTCGGATTATGTAGTAAATCCCTAAAATCGAAGTCATAATCAACGTGTTCACTTATAAAAAAACTTTCGGTTAAACCTGCTTCAAATCTTTCAAAATAGGCAATTGGGAAAGGTGTTTTTATTCCGAAGTCTACCAATTTCAACGCATATTCAAAAGACCGTTTTGCTTTACTTTTTCGAAGAAATTTATAGATATATTTGTTAAAAATATTCGGATTTTTAAACTTTTTGATATTTACTTGAATATCTTCAACAGAAAATTTTTTAATACTATTTCGTTCGCCCTCAACTACATTATTTCCCGAAGTTTCAAAATTTTGAATACACGACAATATTTCATCTTTTAAATGTTCGTATTTGGCGTGAACAACAAAATTTTCCTTCATCTTAAATTTTAATACCTTTCAAAAAAAACATACTTTGCGAAGGTAATCTATATGACCAAAATACTCGTAATACAAAATAAAAGAATTGGCGATGTGCTTATAAGCAGCGTGATTGCCAATAATATGAAACAGGTTTTTCCCGACAGTGAAATAACTTATTTTGTGTATGATTATACCGTTGGCGTGTTGGAAAACAATCCTAATATCGATAAAATAATAGCGGTTAATGACAAGGAATTAAAGAAATTTTCGAATCTTTTTAAAGCTATAAAACAAGTTAGAGATGAAAAATTCGATATAATTTTTGATAGTTATGCAAAATTTCAGAGTAGGTTGCTTTGTTTATTTTCAGGTGCTGAAATTCGA
Source organism: Aequorivita sp. (assembly GCA_965219125.1). Classification (GTDB taxonomy): domain Bacteria; phylum Bacteroidota; class Bacteroidia; order Flavobacteriales; family Flavobacteriaceae; genus JBBSOK01. The sequence continues at coordinate 296,499 of CBDCMO010000001.1, read as the reverse complement.
ACTGGATTTAAACGTAGTTACAAAACCTTGAAATTTCCCTTTTATACACATCCAATTAATTTTCTTGATGATAAAAGTCTTTTTTGCGGCAAAGCCATTGATGATAGGATTAATATGATGCAAAATCTTTTTACATTGAAAGAGCCTCTTTTTCACCCAAAAATCTATCTGACAGACACTGAAAAAAAGTACTCAAAAACCAAAAATCTAAAGAAACCTATTGTAATGTTCGGCGTTATGGGCAGCACAAAAAGCAAGAGTATGCCTTTTGATTATGTAGCCAAATTAATTGATTTTGTTGCTGGAAATTATGACGTTAGCATCCTTTTTAATTATGCGCCTTATCAAAAAGAAGAAGCGCTAGAAATTTATAATATGTGCCAGCAAAAAGAATCAATAAACTTTGAAATCTACGAAGAATCCATTCGTGGTTTCTGTTGTTTAATGAACGCGTGCGATTTGATAATAAGCAATGAAGGCGGAAGCGTGCATATTGCCAAAGCGCTGGATAAACCAACATTTACAATCTATTCGCCCTTTATTGAAAAAGGTGATTGGAACAGTTTTGAAGATGAAATTACCCACCAATCCATTCATTTATTGGAAGAAAAACCTTCAGCATACCAACAATTTACACGAGATAGCCGAAAAGTAATTGAAGAAAATCCCGAAGAAATGTACCGCAAACTTACGCCCGAAATGATAATTGCTAAGTTGAAACCGTATCTTGAACATCAATTACAAAACGCCAAGCGATAAAGATGAATTTACTCGACAAATTTCATAATTGGCGACGCAAAATGCGTTGGGATAAACAATACAAAAAAGGGAAATGGGACAATCTGCAAAGTGAAAAAGAGGCAGTTCGTTACAATAAAATTATTGAGCTTGTTACAAAATATGGAGCAGAAAACCCAAGTATCATGGATATTGGCTGTGGCGATGGCGTTTTAACGGTTCGGATGGCAGATCTTGATTATTCCTATTTTTTAGGATTAGATTTTTCAAAAGAAAGCATTAAACGAGCGGCTAAAAAAAATTTGAAAAATGCCGAGTTTGAAACAGCAGATGCCGTTACTTACATTCCGAAGAAAAAATTTGATATTATTATCTTTAACGAAGCCTATTATTACATCCACGAAACCGAAAAAACCAATGTGCTAAACCGGATGATGGATAGCTTGACCGAAAATGGGATAATCATAGTTTCAATTTACCGCGAAGGAATCGGTTGTTGGGAATATTTTAATGACAATAATAAGTTGGAAGAACTTTATTTTACGACGGTTAAAACTGATGAAGAATTAAGGTATTGGAAGATTGGAGCTTATTCAAAAAAATCGATGAGTTTATGAGTTTATAAAAAATTAAATATTTCTCTGTGAATCTCTGCGTTTCTTTGCGTAATTCTGTAAATAATCTAATTCAGCATTAACCATTTTGTTGGAAAATCTTGAATATTAAATCTTAAATTCATTTTATCCCAAAATCAGTCCAAACGCTTTTATTTTCTTTCGTTTCTTTTCTGATTTTTAAATTCCTTTCAATCATTTCGGGTTTTACATATCCGCGTGCGTGGTCTAAATGCACACAAATTGCGGAGTAGCGAAGTTGTTTTGCTTTAATCCCTAAGTTAAAAAGCCGTTCGCCCAATTCTCGGTCTTCGCCGCCATATTGCATTCGTTCATCAAAACCATTTACATTTATAATATCACTTTTCCAGCCAGACGAATTATGGCCATTCCAAGTAGCCTCAGTTGGCGTGACCGAATTTAAAATGGATGCCTTCAATTTATTTGAAGTAAGTTTATTATTCTTAAACGAAGATTTTAATCCGTTTTTTTTCAACCAACTAAGATTAAAGCATTTTTCTGTATAAATATCTTCTTTAGTGATTTTTTCTGAAATATTCATTGGCAACTTAAAATAGCCACCACTTAAAAAGTAACCTTCTTCCCTATTTTTTAAGTGAACTTCAACAAAATCTTTTCGCGGAATGCAGTCGCCATCACTCATTAAAATATAATCAGTTTTACAAGCTTCAACCGCTTTATTAAGAATTTTAGTCTTTTGAAATCCATCATCTTCGTGCCAAATGTGTATAATTTTAAAGAAAACTTCTTGTTGGATTTCCTCCAACATTTTAGCCGTTTCATTTGAAGAACCATCGTCGGCAATAATCACTTCAAACATTCTATACGTCTGATTATTATAGCCATACAAAACTTTTTTCAACCACTCCGGCGAATTGTAAGTACTAATAATTATGGAGGTGTCTAACAACGTCATTGCGGCAAAGATAAATATTTATGTAGTTGGGTTTAATTTGGAAATGTTGTATTTTCGAATTAAATAAGAAAGTCATGATTACTAAAGAATTATTACAAAAGAATATAGATATATTCCCTGATGAATTTTCTATTGATGAATTAGTCGACAGGTTGGTTTTTCTTGAAAAATTGGAAGAACGAATCAAGATGTCTGATAATAATGACACGATTTCTTCAATAGCAATGGAAGAAGAGATTCAGACATGGTTCAAATAACTTGGGTTCGTGCCGCAAAAATAGATTTAAAAGAAATTTATAATTATATCTCTAAAGATTCTAGAAAATATGCCAAGTTCCAAGTTTTAAAGATTGAAGAGACAATTAAAAGCCTTGAAACAAACCCTGAATTGGGAAAACATATTAGAAATGCTGAAAATTTAACAATCAGAGAGATTGTTGAAGGTCATTACAGAATAATTTATAAGATTATTTCGAAAGATAAAATAGATATTTTAATGATTCATCACGGAGCAAGAGATTTGTCAAGAAGACTATAAACAATGCCTAAACTAACCGTAATAATCCCAACTTACAACGAAGCAAACTACATTGAAGATGCGCTAAAATCTGTTGCGTTTGCCAATGAAATTATTGTGGTTGATAGTTTTAGCAATGATGAGACTGTGACAATTGCAAAAAAATACACTTCAAAAATCATAAATAGAAAATTTGATAATTTTTCATCTCAAAAAAATGCAGCAATTGCTGAAGCTTCTGGAGATTGGTTGCTTTTTATAGATGCCGACGAACGTGTTACAAGAAGTTTGGAAGCTGAAATTCTACAAACTTTAGAAAACCCAAAACACGCTGGCTACAAATTAAATTTTCCCCACTTTTTTATGAATCGTTTTTTATACCATCAAAGCAATGATGTATTGCGATTGGTAAAAAAGGACGGCGCACATTTTACGGGTTTGGTTCACGAAAAATTACATTGCAATGGCAGCATTGGCAAACTAAAAAACAAGATGTTGCATTATACCTATAAAGGTTTGATGCATTACATTCATAAAAAAGAAAAATATGCTTGGTTTCAAGCCGAACAGCGACAATTAAAAGGAAAGAAAACAAGCTATTTTCAACTTTTCTTCAAACCAACATATCGGTTTTTTAACAGTTATATTTACAAAGGCGGATTTTGGGATGGCGTTCCTGGGCTTATTTTAGCGGGATTGGATAGTTATGGGGTATTTTCGAGATATGCGAAGCTTATTTTGCTAAACAAGAAAATGAGATAGTTTTAAATGTTCTTGTCCCGCTGAGCTTGTCGAAGCGTTTGCGAATTAAATTAACAACTTCAATTCATTATCACCGCCAAGTCTTCGACAAGCTCAGACGGACATTAAAAATTCTTTTTACAATAGTTTCCCCCACTTTATTCTACTCTTAAATTTCGATAACGTAAATTCTCCCTTAACATCAATTCGTTGAATTTCAAACGGATTTTTAAAGGGAAAAGAATTCAATCTATTTCCAATTCGTAATCCGTATTTAAAGTTTTCATTTTTCAACTGGTTGAAAAAAGTAGGTTTTGCTTCTGTTTCACGCGGATATTTGCCGTAAGGATACGCAACGGCTGGAAAAAAAATCAACTTATTTTCTTTAACAAAATTGAAGCACTTTTTAGAATCTTCAGAAATTTCAACAGCTGAAAGTTCATCGTATTTTCTGTGATAAAAACTGTGATAGGCCAATTCAATTAAATTTGGATTTAAAGACTTTAGCTGTTCCAATGTCATTATTGGTTGCTGTATTTCAGCCGCATTCCATTCATCTTTTTTTCCTAAATATGCTAATGGAATAAAAAAGGTGGCTTTCAAATTATACTTTTCAAGTAATTGCAACGCTAATTCCAATTGACTTACAAAACCATCATCAAAAGTTAAAACAATATTTTTTTTATTCAGAAAGGTTTTAAGTTGTTCTAATTCAGATAAATGATAGGTTTTATAATTATTTTTAACCAACCATTTGAACTGCTGCTCCAGTTTTGCAATAGAAATAGTAAGACCTTCACTTTTGGTAAGCGAAATATCGTGATACATTAAAATTGGCAATTTGGCCACCGTATTTTTTTGAAAGTTGGTAGGTGTAAAATTATTACTTTTACGCAAACTACAACCAATTCTTGGAAAACCCTGTAAAAATAAGTGCCATCGCCATTGCTTTTAATGAAGAAGCAAATATGCAAGCGTATTTGGACAGCCTTTGGTTTGCCGATGAAATTATTATTGTTGACAGTCATAGCAGCGATAAAACAGCCGAAATTGCTTCAAAAAATAAAAAAGTTAAACTCTTTCAGCGCGATTTCGATAACTTTTCCGCCCAAAAGAATTTTGCACTTCAACAAGCAAAAAATGATTGGATTGTCTTTTTCGATTTAGACGAAGAGATTACAAAAGCCCTTTCCGAAGAAATTATTGAAACGCTCAAAAATCCCAAAGCTGTCGCATATTTTGTTGACCGTGATTTTTATTTTATGGGCAAAAAAATACAATACAGCGGTTTTCAAAATGATTCTGTAATCAGAGTTTATATTAAAAAGTATTGTGATTACAACCCAAATTTGGTGCACGAGGTTTTAGAAGTAAATGGCAAAACCGAAGTTTTAAAAAACAGATTACCGCATTATTCTTATCAAGATTTTGACAGTTATATGCAAAAGCTTCATAAATACAGCGCTTTACAAGGGCAAATGCTTTACGAAAAAAAGAAGAAACCAACACTTTACCATTTTCTATTTAGACCTTGGTGGCGGTTTTTTCATCAATATTTTATTCGTTTAGGCATTCTTGATGGTAAAGAAGGTTTTATCTTAGCCTATACAAGTGCTTTTGCAACGTTTAAAAGGTATGTAAATTTGTGGATGCTATATAGAAGGATAAAATAATTAAAATTCTTTATATTGTAACTTTTGTACTTATATTTGTACAATATAAAATACACATTATGTTAACAACAACTGTTTCCGATTTTAGAAAAGATATTAAATCCTATATAGATAAAGTGGTTGATAATTTTGAAACGCTTATTATTAATAGAAGTAAAGACTCTGCTGTGGTAATTATTTCGTTAGATGAATATAATTCGCTCATGGAAACAAATTATTTGATGTCTTCAAGAGCAAACGAACGTCGATTAGATGAAGCTATTGAGAGTATTAATCAGGGGAAAGGCTTTAAAAAAGATTTAATCGAAGAATAATATGCATTTAATTTTCGTAGAAAAATCTTGGGAAGACTATCTATATTGGCAGAAAACAGATAAAAGTAAGGTTAAAAAAATTAATCAATTAATTAAAGATATTTCAAGAAATCCTTTTGCTGGAATGGGAAAACCTGAACCGCTTAAGCATAAATATTCCGGCTATTGGTCAAGACGTATTGATAGCGAACATAGATTAATTTATAAGGTTGAAGATTACAAGATAACCATTGCACAATGCAGATTTCATTATGAATAATTTATTTTTTTCTTAAACGTAATTGCATTATTCCTAATGAAACAAGTATTCCTAGAAGCACATAATCTTAAAAACAAATTCTCAGGATTTGGGCAATTTAATTATCACCTAATTAAGGCTTTAGCTGAAGAACCTCATCCTGATTTTAAGATTGTGCTGAATGTGAAAGACACTAAAGAACTTAAACAAGAATTTGGGAATGCTTTTAAATACCGAAAATATCTTTCAATAACGCGCCATAAACCTTTCAGAATAAAGAAGAAATATAATCTTTGGCATTGCTTAAACCAGAATATTAAAATTGAACCTTTTTTTGATATTCCATATTTATTGACCGTTCACGATATTCATTTTATTACCGAAGGTTCTGCCCTACTTCAAAAAACGCTTCGTGCCAAGTTTGAAGCAAAACTAAAACGGGCTAATGCAATTACTTATATTTCAGAATTTGCTAAACAAGATGTTCACGCCAATTTCAAGGTTCCGAAAATTCCAGAATATGTAATTTATAATGGAAATACGATTACTGATATTAATGTGCCGAAAGATTACAAACCACAAATTATTTCAAGCAAACCATTTCTTTTTTCAATAGGAGATTTTAGCGAACGCAAAAACTTTATGAGCTTGGTTGAAATGTTGAAATTTTTACCTAATTATAATTTAATTCTTGCTGGCAGTAATCATTCGGTTTACGCTGATAATCTTACGCAATTGGTTAAAAAATATGGATTTGAAAACCGCGTTTTTCAAACTGGTAGGATTGAAGATTTAGATAAACAATATTACCTGCAAAACTGTGAAGCATTTGTATTTCCCAGCCACCGCGAAGGTTTTGGAATTCCTCCAATTGAAGCGATGCGTTTTGGAAAACCCGTTTTTATAAGTAATAATACAAGCTTACCTGAAATTGGCGGCGAGCATAGTTTTTATTGGGATAATTATGAGCCTGAATATATGGCAAAAGTTGTTGAAGATGGAATGAAAAAGTTTAATTCAAATAAAGTATTTTACGAAGATTGGTATGTTGAACGTGCCAAAAGTTTTAGTTGGGAAAGTACTGCGAAGCTTTATATTGAAGTTTATAAATCATTAATTTAGGTTTTTTTTTCTAAATTTCGAACTTAGAATTCTTAATCTCAATTAATTTTTTTTTCTATATTTAATATCTTAGAAATTTTTAAAATATGTCAATATTGAAATCCATTCGTAAAAAAGTTGAAAAAAAGCAGTTTGAAAACAGTCTTAAAGAATTTCCGATGCAACTTGAAACAAAATATAAGCGAGGTTTATTTATAGACTGCGGCACTAATTTAGGACAAGGATATACATTCTTCAAACAATATTTTACTCCAAAAATATATGATGCTATTTTAATTGAACCCAACCCAAATTGCATGGCGATTGTTAAAAAAAATTTTTCCAATCAATCACATATAACTTTTATGGAAAATGCTGCTTGGGTGAATACCGAAAAACTTAATTTCTTTGGTTTAGTTGAGGATAATAGAGGTAAAACTTCTGACGGTGGATCAGTTCTTACCAATCATAACGCTACATTTTACGAGGCAAACAAAGAACAAAGCATCGAAGTGAAAGCTTTATCCTTGGCAGAACTTATAAAAGAAAAGTCTAAGGTTTATTCGCAGATAATAATTAAAATGGATATTGAATCAGCCGAATATGAGGTGTTGCAAGATTTAATAAATACGAAAGCGAGCGAGCACATTTCGTATATGTATATCGAATTTCACAGCCAATATTTTGCTGAAAATGAAATTAAAAAATATAAGGATTTGGAAATTCAGCTTATTAAAAATCTGAAAGAGGAAAATGTGGGCGTTTCTTTATGGCATTAATTATTTAAAACCTAAAGACCTTTTCAACTTAACCTTAAAAACTTTGAAAGCATATTTTTGACGATGAGAAATTGTATAAAACCACGGATTTCCATTTCTAACATCACCAGTAAGTAATAAAAGGGGTTTAAATTTTAACTTCCACAAAACATAATTAAAACTTAGTTGGTCGCGCTTACTTTCAGTCTTTACAATATGCCACCACGCTTCCATTAAACTAATAACTTCTTTATTAAAATGTTTTCTTATTAATATTGGAGCAGTAATTAAGCCGTTATTTTTTGGATAACCTTCCGCTTTAAATCTTTCTATTTGCAACTTCATAGTTTCTAAATTATCCTTAAAAACATTGTCGTTTTTAGCAATATCCATAATTGCTTTATGTTCATCATACAAGCAATTTCGAGGATCAGCTTGATTTTGGTTATGGTCAAAACACGCCATTTTATATTCAATCATTGTGGTAAAAACCATGTGTGTGAAGTCCTCCAAAATAAGAATATTCCCATCTATATAAACGCTTAGATCATAGTCTTTTGATAGGTGTTTATGCGGCAAAATTTTATAATATCTATTACTTCTCGTATTATCATTGGCAATTGGCAGTTTCACCTTTTCTATTTTCCAAGTTTTGCTTTTATAATCAGCTCTATCTGTATAGCATATATAGTCTACATTATCAAATATTGGTTGCTCTATAAGACCGCTGTAATCTCCAAAAATTGCCGTGTAAACAACTATTTTATTCATCTTTCATCCATTTGTTATACCATAATTGGAAAACGAGCGTGTTCCAAATTAAGTTATAATAGTCATCATTTCCTTTCATAAAAGCATCTAAACCTTTTAAAATTTTCTTAGCGTTTAGAAGTCCGTGGTGGTTTAATTGTTTTTCGCTAATTGTAGCCAAAGTCAATGGTTTTAACTCGTTTCGTAACCAGTCTAAAATGGGTGGTGTAAATCCTGTTTTCTTTCTATTCATCAATTTTTCCGGAAGATAATCGTGACAAATATCCCGTAATATTCGCTTTTTGGTTTTAGTTTTTTTATCGAACAAAAATTTAAGCGGAAGTTGTGCTACATATTCAACAATGCGATGATCCAATAAGGGTTCTCGACCTTCCAATGATGCCGACATAGTTGCTCTATCTACTTTTACAAGAATATTATCGGGCATATATGTGGTATAATCAATTGCCAACAATTTATGGAAGGGTTCAATACCATCATACATATTAGAACTGAAATTTGTTTTAAGAGGCTCTATCTTGTCAGCAAATATTTTTTGTATAAAACTATCCTTATATTTTTGATGGTAAACATCCAACATTTTTGCGGTTGCGTTCTCGTTGGAAACGTTTACGCTGTACAATTTTTCGCGAAATTTATTTTTCTTTACAAAATTTATTATTGATGATGCAAAACCCAATTTACGCTGCTTTTGGTAATATTTATAAATTTTTTCATAGCTGTTATAGCCAAAGAATATTTCATCGCCGCCGTCCGCAGATAGCGAAACAGTAACAAGTTCACTCGTTTTTTTACTTAAAAGAATTGTTGGAATTAGTGACGGATCACCAAAAGGTTCATCAAAATAATCTACTAATTTTGGTACTATTTCCAACGCTTCAGCTTCAGTGCATGTATATTTATGGTGTTCTGTTTCAAGCAAATTCGCAACCTTTTCGGCAAATGCGCTTTCATCATATTTAGTAGAATCAAAACCAATTGTAAAAGTTTTTAGTTGTAAATTTTTTTCCTTTTGTAACATTGCAGAAACAAGTGAACTATCATAACCGCCGCTTAAAAATACTCCAACGGGCACGTCAGAAACCATTCGTAAACTGAAGGCTTCTTTCATTAACTTGGTTACATGTATTTTTGCCTCGTCATAGCTTACCTCTAATCTTGGTTTTTTAAAAAATTCTAAAACTTTCCAATATTGATGGGTTTCAAAAGTTCTATTGGCCAAATCATAAATTAAAAAATTTCCGGGAAGTAATTTTTTCACATTTTTAAAAATTGAGTTTGGCGCGTGTATGAATTCATATTTAAAAAATTGAGCCATGGCATTTACGTCAATTTCTTTTTTAAATGCAGGATGTTTATGAAATGCTTTCAACTCTGATGCAAACATAAAAATAGGTCCAGCATCATAATAATGCAAGGGTTTTACACCTGCCCTGTCTCTAAAAAGATAACATTTTTGCGCAAGTTCATCATAAATTAAAAAGGCAAACATCCCAATAAAATGATCGACTGCCCTTATGTTCCATTCTTCAAAAGCGTGTAAAATAACTTCGGTATCACTTTCGGTTTTAAAAGAATGACCAAGTTCAATCAACTTTTCTCGAATACCTTTAAAATTATAAACTTCGCCATTATAAACAGTCCATAAATATTTATACCGCATTGGTTGGTGGCCATTTTCGCTGGTATCCAAAATAGAAAGCCGTCTGTGCCCAATTGCAAGCTGGAAGGTATCGGTTTCAAAATTTTTAAAACCATAATCGTCCGGTCCGCGGTGATGCAAACTATTGGTCATTTCCACAATAACAGTGTCTTCAAAAAATGTATCAAAAGTTATAAATCCAACTATTCCACACATATCTTCACTAATAATTTTTACAAAATTGAAACAATTTTATTTATTCAAAATTAATTTTTACACATCGCACAAACATATATAATTTATTAGGATTATATTTTTAAAGCGAGAGTTTTTCTAAGTTTGCAGCGTGAAAGACGTTTCGATCATAATCATAAATTACAATAGTTCAAAATACACTTTAGAATGTATTGATGCTGTTATTGCTAAAACTTCGGAAGAAATCAGCTATGAAATTATTGTGGTTGATAATAATTCAGCTATTGAAGATTACAAAAACCTAAAGCAAAATTTTCCGTATAAAGAGAACATTCAACTTCACCGAAGCAACATAAATACTGGCTTTGGCGGTGGAAATATGTTTGGTGCGCAATCTGCAAATTCAGATTATTTACTTTTTTTGAATAACGATGCAATGCTGTTGAATGATTGTCTTGGCATTTTACTTTCGTTTATGAAAACAAACCCAAAAGTTGGCGTTTGTACGGCTCAAAATTTTGATGAAAATAATAAATTTGTCCCATCTTTTGACCATAACAAAGGCTTGCGCAGATTACTTTTTGGGCGCGGATTTCTAGAAAAAAATAATCCAACTTTATACCCAAAGCGGAAAAAAGAATATACCGAACCTTTGCAGGTAAATTGGGTAAATGGCGCATTTCTATTTTTTGACGCAAAAGCTTTCTCACAAGTCGGAGGTTTTGACGCTAACATTTTTTTATATTGGGAAGAAATGGATATTTGCCATCGCCTCAAAAATGCGGGTTTTGAAAGTATTTTAGTTCCTGAAGCCAGAATTTTGCACTACCAAGGTGTAAGCACGGGTTCCTCAAAAATAATTGATAAAGAAGCTTATATATCTTATCTTTATGTACTTCGGAAAAATTTTGGCTATTTTAAGAGTCAACTAATTCGAGTGTACCTCACTTTTGCACTTTTATTGAAACCTAAAAAATGGTTTTTACTGCCGATTGTTTTAGATAATAATCCACTGTCACAATCGCTTAAGACTAAACAAAAAATTACATTTCTAAATGAAAACTGAAATTGAAAATTGCCTAAACGTCCTTAAAAAAGGCGGAATAATTTTATACCCAACAGATACCGTTTGGGGTATTGGCTGCGACGCCACAAATGCAGAGGCTATCGATAAAATTTATAAACTGAAACAGCGCGCAGATAGTAAAAGTATGATTTGCCTTGTGCACGATTACAAGCAATTACAGGAATACGTAGAAAATGTACCCGAAGTTGCGTATGATATTTTGCGTTATGCAGACAAACCAACAACTATAATTTTTGACGACCCAATTAGAGTTGCTGAAAATATTATTGCCGAAGATAACAGTTTAGGAATTAGAGTGACATCCGACGATTTTTGCACACTTTTGTTGAAAAAATTACGAAAAGCATTAGTTTCTACCTCAGCAAATATTAGCGGTCAAAAAACACCCAAAAACTTCGCAGAAATACCAAAAGAGATTTTGGAAGGCGTGGACTATGTCGTAAATTTGCATCGCACAAAAAAAATGGGCAAACCGTCGGCAATCATTAAGTTGAAGAATGATGGTTCCGTTAAGGTAATTAGAGAGTAAATTTTAAAATTCCATTCTATTTTTTGAGTCAAACACGGTTTTTTTTAGGCCTTTGTGAGTAAAAAAATGCAAATTCAAAAACATACTTCAGCTTTAAAAAACCCCTTGTTTAGAAAGCTATCCCAAGCAGCTACAAATCTAAATTTAGACACGTATGTAATTGGCGGTTATGTACGCGATTATTTCTTAAAACGCGGCGATGCCAAAGATATTGATATTGTAGCCGTTGGAAGCGGAATTGAATTGGCCGAAGAAGTTTCAAAACTTTTACCAAACAAACCAAAAGTTGCCGTATTTAAAACCTACGGCACGGCAATGCTAAAAACTAATGGCATTGAGCTTGAATTTGTTGGAGCCCGTAAAGAAAGTTACAGCGAAAATAGCCGTAATCCCGCAGTTGAAAATGGCACATTGGAAGACGACCAAAACCGCCGTGATTTTACTATAAATGCACTCGCATTAAGTCTAAACGAAGCGGATTTTGGAACGCTGCTCGATCCTTTTAACGGCTTGCAGGATTTGGAAAACAAAGTAATAAAAACCCCGCTAGATCCAAACATTACTTACAGTGACGATCCCTTAAGAATGTTGCGAGCAATCAGATTCGCCACCCAATTAGACTTTACGATTGAAGAAAATTCGCTCGTTTCAATCACCAAAAATGCGGAAAGAATCAAGATAATTTCCCAAGAACGTATTGTGGACGAATTGAATAAAATTTTACTTTCCGAAGTTCCATCGAAAGGTTTTGCGCTGCTTCACAAAACAGGATTATTACCTTTTATTTTACCTGAATTAATTGCCCTACAAGGCATAGATGAAAAAGAAGGACAACGCCACAAAGATAATTTTTGGCATACGCTGGAAGTTGTAGATAATATTTGCCAAACTACGGACGATCTGTATTTGCGCTGGGCTGCGTTGCTTCACGATATTGGCAAAGCGCCAACAAAACGTTTTGATAAAAAAATTGGTTGGACATTTCACGCACACGAATTTGTGGGCAGCAAAATGGTTTACAAATTATTTAAACGTCTTAAAATGCCTTTGAACGATAAAATGAAATTCGTTCAAAAAATGGTGTTGATGAGTTCTCGCCCAATAGTTTTGGCGACCGAAGTTACAGACAGCGCAGTGAGACGTTTAATATTTGATGCAGGCGAAAACGTTGAAGACTTAATGATACTTTGCGAGGCGGATATAACAACGAAAAATCCAAATAAATTTAAAAAATACCACGCCAATTTTCAATTGGTTCGCGATAAAATTGTTGAAGTTGAAGAGCGAGATCACATTCGTAATTTCCAACCGCCCGTTTCGGGCGAAGAAATTATGGAAACATTCAAATTAAAGCCTTCACGGGAAATCGGCTTAATAAAAGATGCTATAAAGGAAGCAATTTTAGAAGGCGAAATTGAAAATGACTATGAAGCAGCGAAAGATTTTATGTTGAAAAAAGGTGAAGAATTAGGATTGACCGCCAGCTAAAAGAAATGTATAGAAAGTTTGTAAAAATATCGCTTATATTAGTTTATCTAGTAATTATTGCAGGTGCAATGGTGCGTATGACGGGATCTGGAATGGGTTGTCCAGATTGGCCAAAATGTTTCGGATACTACATTCCACCAACCGATATTACAGAATTGGAATGGTCACCAAATCGAGATTTTGAAAAAGGGCAAGTAATTATTCACAATGAAACGCTTCAAGTAGCAAAAGACAATTTTACTACTTCAGAAAATTTTAAAGAAGCCAATTGGCAGCTATACACAAAACACGATTATGCAACTTTCAACGTTTGGCACACTTGGATTGAATATATAAATAGACTTTTTGGGGCGCTTTCCGGCATTGCAATCTTAATAATGGCGGTTTTATCCTTCAAAAAATGGAACACTAAAAAACGTATTACCATACTTTCCTGTTTAAGTGTATTAATGCTGGGTTTTCAAGCATGGCTTGGCGCAACGGTGGTTTATTCGGTATTGGCACCCGTAAAAATCACCATTCATATGGTAATGGCATTGGTAATTGTCGCAGTTTTATTGTATTTATTATATATTTCACGAGAAGAAAACGATGTTTATTTTGTTTCAAAAAAGTTTAAAACTGTGATAATTTTTGCTTTACTTCTTACATTCATTCAAATAATTCTCGGCACACAGGTTCGAGAATTTGTGGATGAACAAAAAAATATTGTAGGTTATGACGATAAATCGCTCTGGCTTCAAACTCCAACTCTATTATTTTACATTCATCGCTCATTCTCAATATTGGTTGTTTTTACCACGTTATTTCTATGGAATTTAAACCGAAAGAAAAAATTCGGTTTTCAAAATATGAACCTAATGCTGTTATTATTATTAATAGAAGTATTTATAGGAATTACAATGTATTATTTTGACTTTCCATTTTTTTCGCAACCACTTCATTTAATATTGGCAACGTTATTTTTCGGACTTCAATTTTATATATTGTTACAGGCATTTCAACCCAAAAGAACGCTTTAAAGTTATACCTTTGCTTTCCAAATTTTTAAAAAATGATTTACAGATTTAGAGTAATATTAGATACGGACGAAGATGTTTTCCGAGATATAGAAATTGAAGAAAATGCAACAGCAGAAGACCTTCACAATGCAATTATCCAAGCATTTGGTTTTGATGGAACCGAGATGGCATCTTTTTATGTAAGTGACGAAATGTGGGGACAAGGCGAAGAAATTGCGCTATTTGATATTGAAGAAACAGGCGATTTAAAAACAATGGGCGAAACAATTTTGGAAGACATCGTTCACGAAGACCAAACCAAACTTATCTACGTTTACGATCTTTTGAACCTTTGGACATTTATGGTCGAACTTGCCGAAGTTACCGAAGCCGAATTCGGAATGACTTATCCAAACTTAATGTTTTCGCAAGGTCAAGTACCTGCCGAAGCACCCGAAAAAGAATTTATTGGCGAAGAACTTGACGATGGTAATTACGAAGAAGAATTTGATCTAGACCCAGAAGATTACGATAATCTAGATTTCGACGAGAATTGGAATTGATCAATTCAGAATGCTGAATTCAGAATTATCAATGAAGTACATTCTTCCAAAAATTTATAATACCTACGATTTTGATTTTTAATGTCAAAAATTTATAATTTAATTCATAATTAAATAAATGATCAACCTTTTCAGTGCACACATAGAATCTTTATCAATTCACCGCGTTGGTAATAAGAGTAGAAATGAAGCCATTTTTCTTTCTGAAAATCCGTATAAAATGAGCGATGAAATTACGCCTTTGTTGAAGGAATTTTTTCTGAAACCATTTCGAGATAAAGAGGAAAATTACTTTCATTTTGCGCACGAAGCAGATTTGGAGTTTCACGGGCTTTTCCCAATGATTGAAGAAATTTTCAATGAGCCAGAAACAATCCATCTTCAAAGTAAAAAAATTGCCAACCATTTATTTGAGCAAGCAACACATCCACATATTAAAAGTGGTGAAGTTTATATCGGCTTTTTTGAAGGAATGCAGTTAGACAACAAAAAAGTTCGCGCTATCGGGATTTTTAAAAGTGAATTGAAACAAGATTTTCTTCAATTTTCTGAACAAGAAAATCAATTAGATGCAATTTTAAAACAAGGCGTTAACTTGAATAAATTGGACAAAGGTTGCCTAATTTTTGAAGCAGAAAAGGAAGTTGGTTACAAAATTCTTTCGGTAGATAGCAACCGTTACGACGCCAAATATTGGTTAGAAAATTTTCTTGGTGTTGAAGCGCTTGCCGATGATAATTTTCACACGAAAAAGTATCTGAAATTTGTGCAGGATTTTGCGAAAGATGTGGTTTTGCCAGCTGAAGATAAGCAACAAGAAGTTTTATTTATGAACCGCGCCGTAAACCATTTTGCCAAAAACGATAATTTTGAAGAAACCGCATTTATGAATGAGGTAATTTCAAACCCGGATTTAATGCCCGAATTTAGACATTACAAATCTGAAAAGGCACCAAAATACAGTATTGAAGATTTAACAACATTTCCAATTGCAAATACAGCCGTAACCGCTGCCCGAAAAAAAATTAAAAGTGTGATCAACCTTGATACACACATTCAAATAAAGCTAGATTTTATAAATCCAGAAAGCGCCGAAAAGTTTGTTGAAAAAGGCTGGGACGAAGAAAAGCAGATGTATTATTATTTGGTTTATTTCAACAAAGAAGAGAAAAGTTAGTTTGCTGTCACAGTCCCAGTTTTGAGTAGATTTTGATTAGTTGACAGTGTATTAATTTGTTTCTTTGAGTTTCGTTAATTGGTTACTTTATTACTTCGAAAATCTAACTTCTCGATACTAATTAACGATTTAACGAATCACGTATTCACGAATCACTAAATAACGAATTCAACATTCCAACGTAACAATAAGAAGATCCGCTCGTCAAATTATAAACCAACTTCAAAAATGCAAACTATACTAACAATAAACCATCTTACAAAAAAATATGGCAATGTTACAGCCGTAAACGACCTGTCCTTTTCAATTGAAAAAGGAAATGTGTACGGTATTTTAGGACCAAATGGCAGCGGAAAAAGCACAACCTTAGGAATCGTTTTAAGTGTTGTAAACAAGACTTCGGGAGATTTTAAATGGTTTGATGGTAAGGTTACAGACCACGATGCGCTGAAGAAAGTTGGAGCAATTATTGAAAGACCAAACTTTTACCCTTATATGACGGCCAAACAGAATCTTGAATTGGTTTGTAAAATAAAGGAAGTTCCTCCTACTAAAATTCAAGAAAAACTCAATATTGTTGGCTTGTTGGAAAGGCAAAATAGTAAATTCAGTACCTTTTCTCTGGGAATGAAACAGCGTTTGGCAATTGCTTCGGCTTTGCTTAATGAACCTGAAATTTTAATACTTGACGAACCAACAAATGGTTTAGATCCGCAGGGAATCCATCAAATTCGTGAAATTATTAAAGTAATTGCTTCAAAAGGAACGACCATTTTATTGGCGTCGCATTTGTTGGACGAGGTTGAAAAGGTTTGTACGCACGTAGTTATTTTACGCCAAGGTCATAGCCTGTACACTGGCAGTGTAGAGGCTATGAATTCAAGCTACGGTTTCTTCATTCTTCAATGCAACGATATGCCAAGGCTTAAAGAACTTTTGGCAAACAATCCTTCTTTCGGAAATTTAAAAGAAGAGAACGACTCGCTTATTGCTTATTTAAAAGAGCCATTGGAAAGTGCAACTTTCAACAAAATGCTTTTTGAAAATGGTATTTATCTTTCGCATTTGGTAAAGCGCAAAGAAAGTCTTGAAGAACAATTTTTACAGCTTACCAAACAAAACTAACCACGATGTTACGACTTTTAAATATTGAACTGCAAAAATTACGTTACAATCGCTCTGCGAAAGTAATTAGCATTGTTTATTTTATACTTATAACATTTATTGCTTTAATTGTTTCCATCAATATTCCGTTGGGAGATTTTAGTTTTCGTGTCGCGGACCAAGGCATTTTCAACTTTCCATTCATTTGGCATTTCAACACATATATTGCGGCAATGCTCAAACTTTTTCTCGCAATAGTAATTGTGAGTATGATGAGTAATGAATATAGCTACAACACAATAAAACAAAATTTAATTGATGGTTTAAGCAAACGGGAATTTGTCCTTTCCAAATTTATAACGGTAATTCTTTTTGCGCTTGCTTCAACAATTTTCGTGTTTATTATTTCAATGATTTTGGGCCTCATATTTTCAGATTATAAAGAGATTAGCATTATTTTCAGTGATCTTGAATACCTGTTGGCATACTTTGTAAAGTTGATTGGTTTCTTTTCATTTTGCCTGTTTTTGGGCGTTTTGGTAAAACGTTCTGCCTTCGCTTTGGGCTTTCTTTTTATCTGGTTTATTTTCGAAAAAATTGTTTACAGCTTATTGGCTTTTAAATTTTTTAAAGGCACGGACATTGCTTCAAACGTAACCCAATTTTTTCCGTTGGAATCTATGAGTAACCTTATTGTAGAGCCTTTTAGCAGATTGGGCGCTGTAAAATCTGCTGCAAATCAATTGGGGACAGATTATTTTTTAAAAGATTATAATGTACAATGGACAACTGTATTAATAGTCTTGTTTTGGACATTTCTTTTCGTTTATTGGTCTTATTTAATATTGAGAAGGCGCGACTTATAATTTCGAATAAAACGCAATCTGAACAAATATTTAGTATATTTAACAGATAATCATAGCGTTGCCTATTCTTGAAAAAAATTACTTTTCTGTTTTGTTGCCTTCTAACCTATTTCTGCAATGCGCAGGAAATAACCCTATTTCAGCAATTTAATGGTCATTATGATTATTTGGCTTTCGGTAATACGTTAAATGAAGAAGAAAATAATTCATCAAACGGTTGCAGTATTCTTACCGAAAGCAGCGCTAACTTTCAACTTACAAACACACAAACTCCAATTGCAGCCTATCTTTATTGGGCAGGTTCGGGAACGGGAGATTTAACGGTTTCTTTGCAGGGAAATACGGTAACTTCACAACGCACATTTTTGGCAGAATTTAATGGTTTGCCCTATTTTGCAGCTTTTGCTGATGTTACTTCTATAATTCAAACTTTCGGAAATGCAGATTATACGTTAAGCAATCTCGATCTGTTAGAGGCAATTCAACCCTATTGTTCCAGTAATGGCGGCACAGGAACAAACTTTGGCGGTTGGGCAGTTTTTGTAATATATGAAGAAGCCTCGTTGCCTCTTAACCAAGTTGTAATTTTTGATGGCTTGGAAGGTGTTTCATCACAAAATTTTGAAATAGATATTACACTCAATAATCTTAATGTTGTTGATGTAACGGGAGCAAAAATAGGATTTCTGGCTTGGGAAGGCGACCGCAGTTTGGCAATTGAAGAAACATTGCAGGTAAACAACAATATAATTAGCAATCCACCACTTAATCCAGCAGACAACGCCTTTAACAGCACCAATAGTTTTACAAATTATAACGGTTTGTACAATATGGATATAGACTTTTTTAATATTGAAAACTATATAAATACGGGCGATACTTCTGCGGCTATAAAACTTACTTCGGGTCAAGATTTTGTGATGGTAAACAATATTATTACTGTTTTAAATACAGAATTGCCCGATGCAACTATTGAAATTGCACAACCAATTGCCGGACTTGGTTGCGGCAGTCGCTTATTGAATTTAAATTATACAGTTTCAAACGTAAATAGTTCGGCGGTTTTACCTGCAAATACGCCAATTGCTTTTTATGCAAATCAAACTTTAATTGGCCAATCTGCAACCGTAAACGACATTGAAATCGATGGTAGCGAAAATGGAAATATCGCATTAACAATACCCTCAAACATTCCGCAAGATTTTATTTTGAAAGCTGTTGTTGACGATACCGGAAATGGCCAAGGTATTGTTAATGAAACGGATGAAACCAACAATGAAGATGAAACGCCCATTCATTTAAAAATAATTCCAACAATTGGCCCACTTCAAAACCTTGAAAATTGTGATGTAGTTGGTTTTGAAACCTTCAATCTTTTTGATGCATTAAATAGTTTTGATGTTGATGATATAATTACTTTTTATCTAACGGCTGAAGATGCGCAGAATGCCGTAAATGCAATTGTAAATACTGAAGAATTCGTAATTTCTGAAAATCCACAGCTTATTTTTATTCGGGTTGCAAATGAAGATTGTTTTATCACAGATTCTTTTTCGGTTAAAATAATTGACTGCAATTTGCCCGATGCTACAATTGCGGTTACCAACAATTTAAACGCCTGCCGCCAACGCGATTTGAATGTTGAATATACAATAGCCAATACCAACGGAACATCAGCATTACCGGCTCAAACACCAATTGCCTTTTATATAAATGAAATTTTGGTCGCACAATCCCAAACACAAAATATAATTGAAGTTGGCGGTTTCGAAAATGGAACCATTACGTTTCAAATTGACGAGAATTTACCTGAAACATTCAACTTAAAACTTGGTGTTGATGATATTGGAAACGGAAATGGCATAGTTGAAGAATTGGATGAAACCAATAATACATTCAATATTCAAGTTGTTTTCGCAAGTATTCCTCCAATTCCTGCACTTCAAGATATTAAAAAATGTAACGAAGGTTTTAACATCGCAACATTTGATTTAACAGTTCAAAATTCAACTATTATTTCGGAAGGAAATGGTGTAATTAGTTATTTTACAAGTTTAGATAATGCAACTTCAAATGTAAATCCAATTATCGATATTCAACAATATCAAAACATTTCAAACCCGCAAACCATTTTTGTGAGATTGGAAAATGAAATATGTTTTACAATAACTTCGTTTTTGATTGCAACCGAAAATTGCGCACCTATTATTCCACAAGGTTTTTCGCCAAATAATGATGCAATTAACGATGAATTTGAAATAAGCAATCTGCTTAATATTTACGAGAATTTTTCACTTCAGCTTTATACCCGAAATGGCAATTTAATATTCGAAGGCACAAACGAAGATGGTTTTTGGAAAGGTATTCCAAACACAGGCTTATTATTTAAAGAAAGCCTAGTTCCTGTTGGAACTTATTATTATGTTCTCGACTTGAACGATCCCGAATATCTAAAACCATTTTTAGGATTTGTTTATGTGAATTATTAGACAAGAAGTTAGACGTTTAGATTTATAATTTAGAAAAAATAGTTTTCCATTTATATCTTTTTTCTTTAATATTTTACTTTTCTGTTTTTTATTCATAAGTCTTAAGTCCTAATTAGAATTTTTCAGGATTTTCCCAAAAGCCCTATCTTTAAAACTTCAAATTAATAGTTACTGAATTAGATGAATCTTCAATCTGAAATTAAGAACCAAAATCAATACGATACAATAATTATCGGCTCAGGAATGGGCGCACTTTCTGCGGCTATTTGTTTGGCTCGCGAAGGTCAAAAGGTTTTGATTTTAGAACAACACGACGTTCCGGGCGGTTGGTGTCACAGCTTTTATCTAAACGGCCACAGGTTTACGCCTGGCGTGCATTATATTGGCCTTTTGGACGAAGGCGAAAGCACCTCAAAATTATATGAAGGTCTCGGTATTGCAAATGATTTGGTTTTCTTTAAAATGAACAAAAATGCTTTTGAGCACGTTCATATTGGCAAAGAACGTTTCGACTTTTCAGCAGATTTTAAAGAACTTCAGAAAACCTTAATTGAACGTTTTCCGAAGGAAGAAAAAAATATAATCAGATATCTAAGTCTGTTAAAAAAAGTACCCGAAGAAATTCAATCGCTGCAATCTATTAAAGGTTTTTGGCAGAAAATAACCATTCCATTCCGAACCAAAAATATGGGTAAATATGGTCTATTTAGCCTTAAACGCGTGATAGATTGGCACATAAAAGATTCATTATTAAAGGCAATTTTAAATGTTCAAGTTGGCGATCATGGTGTGGCACCGGCACGCGCAAGTTTTCCACTGCACGCTGCGGTAATGTCGCATTATTTTAGCGGCGGCCATTATCCAATGGGCGGCGGTGGCGCTTTGGTTAAAGCTTTTACAAACAAAATTAAAGATCTGGGTGGCGAAATAAGAACAAGCCAAACCGTTTTAAAAATTTTAATTGAAGGAGAAAAGAAGGAAAAAGCGATTGGCGTTCAATTAGAAAATGGAGAGAAAATTTTTGCAAAAACCATAATTAGTAACGCTGACCCAAAAGTTACTTTTTCAAAATTAGTTGGGGAAGAGTATCTTAGCAATAAGCTGAAAAAGAAACTTGCCAAAACAAAATACAGTTGCACCTCATTAATGCTTTTCTTAACGGTTGAAATGGATCTAAAATCGGCCGGAATAGATTCGGGAAACATTTGGGTTTTACCGGATGCCGATGTTGACGCAGCTTATGCTGAAATGCTGAAAGATGACATTTTGAAAGGTGAAACATTTCCCGCAATGTTTATTAGTTGCACTACTTTAAAAGATCCCACAAGTTTTAACGGAACAGAACATACGTTTGAAGCTATCGTTTTTATTGGATACGACGCGTTTAAAAAATTTGAAAATGAAGCTGAAAAACGATCCGTTGCCTATTTAGATTTTAAGGATAAACTAACGCAAAAAATGTTGAGGACTTTGGAAAATACCGTTCCAAATATTCAAAAAAATATCATTCATTGTGAGCTCGGCACACCAATTACCAATGATTATTATATAAATACAACCGAAGGAAATGTGTATGGAACAGAAAAAATATTAAAACAAATTGGCCCATTTTCGTATAAGCCACAAACCGAAATTGAAAACCTATATATGTGCGGGGCAAGCGTTTTAAGCCACGGCGTTGCTGGCGCAGGTTATAGCGGCCTTCAAGCTGCTGGGGCAATTTTGGGCAAAAAACAAGATGAATTTCTAGTTGCAGATCCTTCCCAAAAAATTCGAGTTTTTGATGCCGAGAGTGACGCGAACTATCCAGAATTTATTTTACAAAAAATAGCTCAAAAAATTAAAAAGAATAAAATGAAAGTCAATTCAGAAAAAACGATTTCTTCAAATTAACTCTACTCCATCATTTTAACCAATCCCTTAATTAAAACATAATAATTTATTATGTTGAATACTTTAATTTGAACTCGTCCGTTTTTTAGGAAAATACCCCTATGAAATTTCTGTTAACGCTTCTACTGCCAATTTCATTAATTGTTTCTTGCTCCAACAATGATGAAACCGAAAATACCAATCTTGAAACGCCACCTTCTAATTTTGTAATTCCGAAGGGAAAATCTTTTGAATGGCGATTGGATAATATCCCAGAAGATTTTACAACCGAAGCAGATGTAATTGATATTGATGCTTTTGAAAGTTCAGCACAATTAGTTGCAAATCTTAAAGCTCAGGGGAAAAATGTGATCGCTTACATTTCAGTTGGCAGCGCAGAAAATTATAGAGAAGATTATACTCAATTCCCTCAAAGTGTTTTAGGAAACGATTACGATGGTTATCCCGATGAAAAATGGTTGGATATTAGGCAGATAGAATTGTTGTCGCCAATTATAAAAGCGCGATTGGATATGATAGTAGATAAGGGTTTTGACGGTATTGAGCCAGATAATATGAACGGTTACCAAAACGAAACTGGTTTTGATTTGAATGAAGAAAATACAAAAAACTATTGCCGCTGGTTAATTGAACAAGCTCACAGTCGCGGCCTTTCAATCGGACAGAAAAACGGGGAAGAATTAGTTACCGATATGGCAGACGAATTTGATTGGATGCTTAGCGAAGACGCGTATGTTTATAACTTTCAAGATATGTTGCAACCTTATATTCAATTGAACAAGGCAATGTTTTTAGTTGAATATACAGATGAATTTAGCGAAAGCCAATTTCGAAATAATATTTGCCCAGATGCAACTGAAAAAGGATTTTCGCCACTTTTGAAGAATAGGGATTTGAGTGATGTTACGGTGAGATGTGAGTAACCATTTGCCAACAAAAATGTGAAAGTTAGTTTAAAAATTACTAATCTCTTTTTTGGCAATCAAGAATTCAGTCATCAAATCCTCAACAATTTGCGCGGCAGGTTTTATATCATGAATTAATCCAGCGATTTGTCCAATTTCAAGTTCGCCGTCTTCCAAATCGCCTTCAAACATTCCTTTTTTGGCGCGCGCTCTTCCCAAATGATTGATCAAATCTTCTTTTGTAGGATTTTTGGTATAAAGTTCAACCACACTTTCAAAGAATTTATTTTTCAGCAATCTTACTGGTGCTAATTCCTTTAAGGTTAAAACGGTATCACCTTCTTTTGCTTCAACCACATGATTTTTAAAAGCTTGGTGCGCGCTACTCTCCTCACTTGCTACAAATCTACTTCCAACTTGTACGCCATCTGCACCCAATATCATTGCCGCAAGCATTCCACGACCAGTTGCAATTCCGCCAGCTGAGATTAACGGCACTTTTATTTTTTCTTTCACCATTGGTATTAATGTGAAAGTTGTTGTTTCCTCTCTTCCATTATGTCCGCCTGCTTCAAAACCTTCAGCAACAACCGCATCTATGCCAGCTTCTTCAGCTTTCAATGCAAATTTTACGCTACTTACAACGTGAACAACCGTAAGTCCGTTTTCTTTCAATTTTGAAGTGTATGTCTTCGGATTTCCGGCCGAAGTGAAGATAATTTTAACACCTTCTGCAATAATGATTTGGATTATTTCTTCAATATTCGGATAAAGCATTGGCACATTTACAGCAAAAGGTTTTGTTGTCGCTTTTTTACACTTTTGAATATGTTCCCGCAGCACCTCTGGATACATAGAACCTGCGCCAATAACGCCAAGCGCACCGGCATTACTGGCTGCACTGGCAAGTCGCCATCCGCTATTCCAGATCATTCCTGCTTGAATAATGGGGTATTTAATTTTGAAAAGCTCGGTTACCCGGTTTTGCATTACTCTTTAATCAATTTAAAAGTGTTGCTTTTCCCGTTGGCAGTTACGGTTGCAACATACATTCCCGATGCTAAAGCTGAAACATCAATTTTATTTTTGGTTGAAGTAATTTCGGCTTTCAGCAATTCACTTCCCAAAACATTATAAAGTTTGAACGTTGCGTTTACGATACTTTTTGGAAATGAAATATTTACTTCCGAAGAAATAGGATTTGGATATAAAGCAAATTGATTTTCAAGAAATTGATCCTGAACTCCCAATGTTTGCAAAGCAATTAATGCTGAAGAAAAATCTGGAATACCATAACCATATTCATCCGTTGGATTATTAAATCTATCGGCAGACTCTCTAATTAATTGAATAATTACAGCATTACTGGTTTGTGGTCTTGCCTGCCAAAATGAAGCGACAGCGCCAGCCATAATCGGAGATGAAAATGACGTTCCGCTAGAAGTTGTAACTTCACCAAACTGATTTACAACCGCAGAGTTGGAACCTTTTGCCATAACATCTGGTTTAACACGTCCATCAAAAGTTGGTCCCACAGAACTGAAACTTACATAATCGCCATTAGAATCTACAGCGCCAATTGTAAAACTTCCCGGCGCATCTGCCGGTGTTGCAACAAAATTAAAGGCACCACCGTCATTTCCTGCACTTACTACATTTATCATTCCTTTGTCAAAAGCAATATTCGAACCTCTTGCTGCAAGCGTAGTTTCTCCGTCCAAATCTGAATATTGATGGTCAAAATTAGGATTATCAAAATCTTGATATCCCAAAGAAGTGTTTGTTACATAAACTCCCAAACTATCTGCTCTTTCTAGTCCTTCTACCCAATATGCCTCTTCAGCAGGGCTCTCTTCATTATCATCTTCCGTTACAAATAGATAATAGGAAGCATTTGGCGCCGTACCAACAAATTGACCTGGCAAAAACCCAGCAGCATCGCTAACTGTAGAAGCGCCGTGGGTTCCCGTACCATCTGCTGATACTTGTCTTGAAACAAAATCATAACTTCCTTTATATCTTCCTTCCGCACGAAGTGTTGCATAAGCCGGATTAGTGCTAAAATTAGGATAACCATTATCTAAAAAGGCAACCGTAATTCCTTGTCCCGTAAAGTCGTTTTCATGCAGAAAATCTACACCCAACATTGTGGTTTGATTTTCAGCAGCTCCATAATTATAAACTACTCTTTCTTGATATTCATTTGCAAATTTATCTGGCGTTGCCCTTCTTTGGAAAGGTCTATTTAAATTTTGATTCATAAATTCAATATTTGTCACGAATGATAAATTGGACAAATTATTGATATTGGCTTGGCTTCCGCGAACGTAAACCGCATTTAACCATTTCGACTTTGCCAAAACTGTAATACCAGTTGAGTTTGAAACAGTTGCCTTGTAGGTTTCATTCAAGGGCACGTCTCGAGCATCTATCGCAGTGCCTTGCAATTGTTTTCTATCTAAAGATGCTTGTGATAATATTGTATTAGGGTTTGCCAAAGCAGCTGCAACATTCTCTTTATCGGCGAAAAAGACAAGGGCATCTTCCTGCGCAAATGAAAATTGTGAAATTAATATAACTAATAAGAGGAGTAATTTTTTCATAGTATTATTTTTTGAAAAGATAAGAAAGGTTGAAACGCTATTTGGCTATTTATCAATTATTTAACAACCATAATTTACGAGGCTATTATTATGAAATAACTCCGCTACCCAAAAGTTCATCTTTATCGTACCAAGCAACAAATTGTCCTTCAGTAATGGCGCTTTGCGAATTTTCAAATATAATATAAAGTCCCGAAACGGTTTGGTATAACGTGCAATTTTCTAGCGGTTGTCTGTATCTAATTCTTGCTTTTACTTGTAAAGATTTACCTTCCGCCAAAACCAAATCAGTTCGAACCCAATGAATTTCATCATTTTTTACAAATAAACCACTTCTATATAAACCTGGATGATCTTTACCTTGACCTGTGTAAATTACATTCTCTTTTACGTCAGTTTCAATTACAAACAACGGTTCTTTCGTGCCACCAACCGCCAAACCTTTACGTTGACCTTTAGTAAAATAATGTGCGCCGGAATGTGTTCCAACTTTTTTACCGTCAGATTTTTGATATGTATATTTTGCTGAAATATTTCTGAGTACATCAATATTTATATCTGAAGTTACTTCTGAAATTATCTCTTTTGAAATTTTATAATCTGGGAATTCTGCCGAAACTTCAACAATTTCACCTTCTTTTGGTTTTAATTGCTGTTGAAGAAATTCTGGCAATCTTACTTTTCCGATAAAACAAAGTCCTTGAGAATCACTTTTTTCTGCAGTTACCAAACCTTGTTCCATTGCAATTTTACGAACTTCAGGTTTTAAAAGTTCGCCGATTGGAAATAGGGTTTTTGATAATTGCTCTTGTGAAAGTTGACACAAAAAATAGGATTGATCTTTATTTGGGTCTTTTCCAGCAAGGAGTTTATAAATCGTTTTTTTGTTCGAATTAACTTCCATCACTTCACTTGAAGTTCTACAATAATGACCCGTTGCAACAAAATCTGCTCCCAAATCCAGCGCGATTTTCATGAAAACATCAAATTTTATTTCGCGATTACAGAGAACATCAGGGTTTGGTGTTCGTCCCATTTCATATTCGCGAAACATATAATCTACAATTTTCTCTTTGTATTGTTCGCTTAAATCAACCGTTTGAAAAGGAATTCCAAGTTTATCGGCCACCAACATTGCATCATTGCTATCTTCAAGCCAAGGGCATTCATCACTAATTGTAACGGTATCGTCGTGCCAGTTTTTCATAAATAGGCCTATAACTTCATAGCCTTGTTGTTGCAATAAAAACGCCGCAACACTACTATCTACACCACCGCTAAGACCAACAACTACTCTTTTTTTCATGATTTTACAAAGATACCTAATAGACTTGAAATGTGAAATTTTAGATATGAGATTGAAATAATTCTGATTTTAGAAATCCTAATTTTAAATTAATCCTTCGGCCTAAAAAGTGGTTTTGGAAACGTTTCTTCCAATTCAACTTTGCCATTTTTGTAATATTGCCAAAGTGCGTCCTTTTTACCTTTTTTGTAGAAACCGTGAATTAATACATTTCCGTTATCATCATAATAAAAAGCTTCGCCCTGCAATTCGCCATCTAAATAATTCAATTTTTTAAGAAGCGTTCCTTCCGGAGAATAATAGTTATTTGGACCATTTAATATGCCAATTATGTAGTTAGATTCTTCGGTTATTTTACCGTTGGGATAATAGGTTGTTACCTTGCCGTCCAATTTGTCGTTCTTATAAAACTCACGGGTAATAACGTTTGCAGATTTTTCGGGATAATATAGCCACTCGCCTATTCTGTCTTTGCCAGCCATTTTTCCTTCGCTTACCAATTTGCCTTTTATAGTGTAGTATTTTACGTCGGCGATATTATCTTTTCCTGTAAAATTGCGGACAATCATTGGCTTGTCTTTGCACATTTCGCAATAATATTTAAACTCTCCTATTTCTTTTCCGTGGTCAAATTTCCCTTCGTAGCGCAGTTGTTTGCTATTGTCAAACGTTTTTTTCCAAATTCCGTGACGTTTTCCTTCTGCATCTAATTGATTTATATTTTCTTGGGAAATTGCCGGCAGAATCATCAAAAAAGTTAGTAAGAAAAATATATACGAAAATTTATTCATTGCAAATGTTTATCAGATAACGAAAATAATCTTTCAGTATTAGAGAATCTGAAAATTAAGGTTTCGAAACCTTGCGAAGATTAGTTGTTATACTTGTAATTTTTGCCGCCGTCTTGAACCTCAATCTTCACAATACTGTCCATTGGTATCATACGTGTTAAATCTTGGATAAATCTTGAACGACCGCCTTTAAGTGTGTCATTTTCCAATATTACAGTATCAAAATACATAATATATTTCTTTCCATTATTTTGCGTAACGCGCATTTCTATTGAGGGTGAATTATCAAGATATAGCTTTTTGCCATCATTATCTTCAACAATCAGTCGTTTAATATTATTAGATGGATACGCAATTTTACTATAAAAAAGTGGATTGTTTATTTCAACAGGTTTCATATAACCCATTTTAGCCGTAATCATTTGCTCCCTAAAACTCTCTGTGGGAATTGTATACGTTTTACAAGCGTTAAATAACAAAAAAACAAGTAATGCAGGAATAAATAGAATTTTTTTATACATACGAAATTACTATTTGCTTTTTTTTAGAAATGATTAAATTAAGTAAAACTTTGAAATATTCTGATAAAAATTAGTTAGAAAATCTTCCGAAAGATCCGCTCACATTACTTTTTAGCATTTTTCTGCTTTTCTGCCTGCTCCATCATTTCAGACATTTTTTTCTGAAATTTATTCTGTTTTCGCGGCTGTGATTTTTTCACCTGCATTTTGGCGTGAATTTTTTCTTCGTCAATTATGAAATTCTTTATTACCAACATTATTCCAATAGTAATAAGGTTTGAAACAAAATAGTAAAGTGATAATCCACTTGCATAGTTGTTGAAGAAAACCAACATAAACAGCGGTGATAAGTACATTAAAAACTTCATATTAGGCATTCCCGGTTGTTGGTTTGCCTGCATACTTTGGCCAGTTGTCATCATCATATAAATAAAGATGGCAATAGATGCCAAAATCGGGAACAAACTTACGTGGTCACCATAAAATGGTATTTTAAATGGAAGTTGCGCAATGGTATCATAACTTGACAAATCATCCGCCCAAAGGAAACTTTTTTGTCGAAGCTCCAACGCGCTCGGGAAAAATGTAAATAATGCATAAAACACAGGAATCTGCAAAATTGCCGGCAAACATCCTTTTAATGGACTTGCACCGGCAGCATTTTGAACCTTCATAGTTTCCTGCTGAATTTTCATTGTGTTGCCTTCGTACTTTTTCTTTATTTCATCTAACTCCGGTTTTAAAACCTTCATTTTTGCTTGCGCCAAATATTGTTTGTATTGCACTGGCGACAATAAAAGTTTCATTAAAACAGTAAGTACGATAATTGCTATACCGGCTGGTAAAAAAGTGCCTAAAAATCCAAAAAGCGGTATGATTATCCATTTGTTTATTACTCCAAAAATCCCCCAACCCAAAGGCATTGCTTCGTCTAAATTTCGGCCATAATCTTTGAAAATCTTATAATCACTTGGGCCATAATACATATTCATATTATAATTAAGTGCACCACCTTTAGGCTCCAAAAGCATTTTGGCTTCGTAATTTTTCGTGTACAACGTATCTGTATCCTCATTTTTTACGAGGTTGTCGGACTTCAACGTAACTTCTTTAAAAGGCGTATCCGTAAGCAACATACTGCTGAAAAAGTGTTGACGAAAATTCATCCACGTTACATCTTTTTCTAGCTCTTCTTTGTCTCCTGAAGGTGATAGTTTTGAATGTTTTCCATCTTCATATTCGTACGTTAAACGAGAATATCTATTTTCATACGCAATACTTTTTGCGTGCCGAAATCCCTTTAATTTCCAGTCAAGATAAATAGGTTGAGTAGTATTTAAAACATTGTCCAAACCTACCGAAGTAATTCTGAAATTAAGCATATATTCTCCAGGCTTCAATTCATATCTATATTGAATAAAGGCGCTTTCTGAAGTTTTTAACTTCATTGTAAGCACATTGCCATCTTTGGAAGGTTCAAAATATAAATCTTTTGAATTTAAGGTTCTATTTTCAGCTGAAAACTGAAGATTCAATGAAGCGTTATTTTCCTTAATAAGAAATACGGGAATAGAATCGTAGGTAGTAAAATTTTTAAGTTTCGCTTCCGTAATATAACCACCTTTGTTGCTGATGGTTAACTTTAAAACATCGTTTTCAATAACGGTGCTATTATCTGCTGCGGAAGGTAATGTTGATGAATATGCAAAGGAACCAAGTTCGGTTTTCTGCTTTTCGTAACCTAAAGAATCATTGGCACTAATTGGTTCAACTTGTTGTTGGGCTTCCTGCAAGGTGATTTCGTCTTTCGCTTTTGCATCAGCTTGTGCATTTTCCTTTTCAACTAATTCTTTCTTTGCCTTTTCTGCCTGAACCTCTTCTTCGGAAGGTTTGTTTAGATACAACATCCAAACTAAAATTCCGCCAATTAATATAAAACCGATTAATGAGTTTAAGTCAAATTTTTTATTTTCCATTCTCTTTCCCTTTGCGAAGGGTCACTTTAATTAGTACTGAAATTATTCAGATAATATTTTTTGTTGTTCTTCAAAATGGTGAACAATAGTTTAAGGTTGCTTTCAACAATCCCGCCTAAATTGGCAATACGTCAAAATGTCGTATTATTTGCGAGCCGAATGTTCGTGCACCGCTTTCACGAATGCAACAAATAATGGATGCGGATTTGCAACCGTACTTTTATATTCGGGATGATATTGAACGCCAACAAACCACGGATGTGCGGGCACTTCAATTATTTCAACTAAGCCCGTTTTCGGGTTTATTCCTGTGGCAACCATTCCAGCTTCTGCCAATTGGTTTTTGTAACTATTATTAAATTCGTAACGGTGACGATGTCTTTCAGCTATTGTTTCAGTTTTATAAATTTTTTGCGCCAAACTGCCCTCAACCAAATTACATTGCCAAGAACCCAAACGCATAGTGCCGCCTTTATTTGTAATGTTTTTTTGATCTTCCATTAAACCAATAACTGGATCCGGCGAGTTGCTGTCCATTTCTGTACTGTTGGCGTTTTTTAGGTTTAATACATTTCGGCTAAATTCTATTACCGCCATTTGCATACCCAAACAAATACCTAAAAATGGAAGATTATTTTCACGGGCATATCTTACAGCTTCAATTTTACCTTCAATACCGCGCTCTCCAAAACCTGGAGCAACCAAAACTCCGTCCAATTTTGCAAGTTGAATTCCAATATTATTAGCATCAATATGCTCAGAATTTATATATTCAACATTTACACGTACTTCATTTTCGGCACCTGCATGAATAAAAGATTCCAAAATAGATTTATACGAATCCTGAAGTTCAACGTATTTGCCAATCAAGCCAATACGCACTTCACTTTTCGGGTTTTTATGGCGTTGTAAAAATTGATTCCATCTATCAAGGTTTGGTTTTGTAGTATCTTCCAGACCTAATTTTTTTAAGGTTACGGTATCTAAACCTTCGGCCAACATCATATTTGGCACGTCGTAAATTGTAGATGCATCAATACTTTGCATTACGGCCTCTTCTTTTACGTTACAAAACAAGGCCAATTTCTTCCGAAGTTCTTGCGATAATTCGTGCTCTGTCCTACAAACCAAAATATCGGCACGCACGCCACTCTCCATCAAGGTTTTAACTGAATGTTGTGTTGGTTTTGTTTTTAATTCGCCAGCAGCAGATAAATACGGAACTAACGTTAAATGAATAACCAATGCATTGTCATCGCCAAGCTCCCACTTTAATTGTCTAACAGCTTCTATATATGGTAAAGATTCAATATCGCCAACGGTTCCACCAATTTCGGTTATAACAATATCAAATTCGCCGTTATTTCCTAAAAGCTGAATCCTCTCTTTAATTTCATTCGTTATATGTGGAATAACCTGTACTGTTTTTCCCAAAAATTCACCACGACGTTCTTTTTCAATTACGCTTTGGTAAATTTTGCCAGTTGTAACATTATTGGCTTGCGAAGTAGGAATATTTAAAAAACGTTCGTAATGGCCAAGGTCTAAATCTGTTTCGGCACCATCGTCTGTCACGTAACATTCGCCGTGTTCGTACGGATTCATTGTGCCTGGATCTACATTTATGTACGGATCAAGTTTTTGTATAGTAACGCGATAACCGCGCGCCTGCAGGAGTTTTGCGAGCGATGCTGCAATAATACCTTTACCTAAAGATGAAGAAACCCCGCCCGTAACGAAGATGTATTTAGTAGTTGCCATAATTTGTATTACTAAATTTTAGTTTACGGGATGCAAATGTACGGCTTTTAATTAGGAATTATGAATTCAAAATTATGAATTTGAAATTAGGAAATGATAGTGATATTGGGCTTCTATAATTTTCAATCCTGAAAAATATAGATAAATAATACTTTTTGAAATTGAATTATAAAATAGAAAATTTTAAGATTGAGATTTTCAGTAGCAAAACAATAATTTCATTTTTGGAGGTGATTTTTATAATTGAATAGCGTTATTCAATTATAATCTTATATTTCTTCAAAAGTCCGCCGAGAGATTGCAGTGAAAATTTTGCACCTTTAATAATATTCCTTTCCGGATCGATGCTGAAATTAGAAGCACTTCTGAAATCGGCGTTTTGCAGATTAGTATTCTCAAAAATTGTGTTTAACAAATCACAGTCATCAAATATTGCTGAAGATAAATTGCTTTCATTAAAATCTACATCCTGTAATTTTGAGTTTGTAAAAGTTGTCTTTTGAAGCTTTTTTTTATAAAATGAAGAATGATTTAATTGGCAATTTTCCACATTTATTGAAAAAGCAAAATCGCTGCAAAAATCGAAACGCAAACCCAACATTTTACAATCTTTGAATAGTACGTTTTGAAATGCAGTTTGAAATATGTTTGCCGAACTTAAATTACAATCGTAAAATTCACATTCTACAAAAATATTTTTGGATAAATCTGAATTTGAAAAGTTGCAGTTTGAGAATGTGCAAAATTCATACGTTGCCTTTTCAAAAGCAACTTTAGCAAAATCTACTTTTTTGAAGGTTTGTTCTTCTATAAATTGTTGGGACATTTTAAGTGGGCAGATTTAAAAAAATTAGGATTTTTTAGGAAATGGTAAGAAATGAGTTAACCACGCTTAATACTGCTTAAATATTCTTCAGCAGTCATTATTGGGAGCAGCGATTTTTTAAAATCTTTACCATTTCTTGTTATGATAATATCGCAATTTGCTTCTATCGCGCTGAAATATTGAAGGGAATCTTCAAAATCTTCAAAGTCTGAATTTAAGCCTTTTTCAACAGTTTTTTCGTCTACCTTGCATATTTCACTCAATATTTTAAACTTTCTTAATTTCTCTTTGGCTATTTCGGACGACTCGTTTTTAATAAGAAAATAGCTTACAGTCGCAAAAGAAATAGGCGAAACTATCATTTTCAATATCTCTGTATCTGATAATGTCGCTACTTTTGCTATTGCCTCATAAAATGGGTGTCTCTCGCCAAGAAAATCCAACATCACATTTGTATCTATAAATAGTCTTGGTGTCATTTATATTTTTCAATCAAATAATCTGAATACTCTTTTTTATAATCTAAATCTTTAGAGATACTTTTTCCTGTTGCAATGCTTTTTACGAAAGGAGAAATTTCAAATTCATCATTTTTATTTTCATACGTTAGTGATTGTAAATACGATTCAATAAGACGGGATAAGCTCAATTTTTTATCTGAAGCATAAATTTTTGCCTTCTCAATAATTTCTTGATTTAGCTTTAATGTGAGTTTTGTGTCCATTGAAAATAAATTATACGTACAAATATAACATTAAAAGACGTACGCCAAATTAAAAAATACTATATACTGAAAATTAAAACTGTAATTTGTTTTTAATAAAATAAGGCAATTTTGCTCTTATCCTTCCAACCGGCTTCACTTTTATATTTCACAAAATATACTTTTACGTCTGCTTGACTTTTGTAATCCACAAAATAAATTTTTTTTTCAGCTTGACTTTTATACACAGCAAAAAACCAAGTACCGTCATTTTTGCCTGCTTCGCTTTCGTATTCAACTTTATAAACTTTTAAATCTGCTTCACTTTGATAGTCAACTACATAAACCTTAACATCTGCTTCACTTTCATATTGAACGGAATATACTTTTTGTGCATACGAATTTTCAATAAAAGTTAGGAATATTATTAGCGCGAAATATCGAAATTGGACCAAATTCAGAAGTCTCGAAAAGTATTGATAAAAATTTTTCGGATTGATTATCACTTAAAATAATTTTTAATTATGCGCTTATTTCTTAATTAACTTCTGCAATAAACCTTCCAAACCGTTTAACTTTATCTCGTACATTTCCTGCATTAGATTGCCCAATTTACCTTCGGGAAAACCTTTTTGCTTAAACCAAACGTAATAAAATTCGGGAATATTTACTAAATACCAATCTTTATATTTTCCGAAAGGCATTTTATAATTTGCCAATTCAACCAAATGATTCGGGTTTGGAACAATATTCTCACTTAAAGTCATTGTATGCTTTTAATTGTAGCGCAACAAAAGTTTCCCATTGTTTTTCTGATTTTGCAATTTTAGAATGATCGGATTCTTTATCAAATTTTGCCTGCATTGCCTGCCTTTCAATTTCATTACCTTTATAAAGTTTTTCCATTTCAGTTTTAATATTTTTTGTAAATCTGAAATTGGCCAACTTTTTTCGCAATTTGCGCGCAAACAGTTCTGAAATATCAAAATGGGTTTGTTCGTGTTCCAAAATCTTATCGTTCACTTTTCCCGGCTTGTACCAAGATTTATCTGGAAAGAAAATACAACTAACGCTGGACGCTGCCGTAATTTTATTATTATTTGTATTGTACGTATAGCTAAAATGCAATCCGCTATTTGTACTTGCAACAAAGAAAGCCGCTTCTTCCGGCTTACCTTTAAAATCGGCCCAGGTTAGCTTGTTGTTTTGGGACCACTCAATTTTTTCAGGCTCAAGATGTGATGGGGCAATTAGTAAGAGAAAAATTCCAAGAAAAAGTTTGAACATTATGATTACAATTCAAATGGTTTTTTTCTTGAAAGCAAATTTAATGCCAATTAAACTTGATTATCTTTTCAATATCGGGATGTAAGCTATAATGCACTGGACAGGTTTTTGCGGTATTCTCAAGAATTTTTTGTGAATTAGCATCAATATTTTTAGGCAGATTAAAAGTAATTTCAATCTTTGAGATTCGTCTTGGATCTGCTGACATAGTTTTAGTTACAATCGCTTCACTACCTTCGAGATCTACATTAATATCCTTCGCTTTAATTCCCATAACGGTAAACATACAACTTGCCAAACCAGTTGCAACTGTATCTGTTGGCGAAAATGCTTCGCCTTTGCCGTTATTATCTGTTGGTGCATCGGTAATAAAAGTTGCACCCGATTTTAGATGCTTGCATTCGGTTCTTAAATTACCTAGATATTTTACGCTTGCTGTTTCCATTATTCTACCACTTCAAAAGTTAAATCGCTATTGTATTTTACAATATATGCCGCTGTATTTTGATAACCGGACATTGCTTGCTTGGAATATCGGAATTTATTTTCAACATATTCCGTTTCCTTTGTACCGTCCGTTGCATCATACATATCATCCGCGCTTGCCAATCTAAACAGCACATCGCAGGTAATATCAAAACCTCTAATTGCGTATCTGTTGGGCAAAACACCGTATTTATTTTTATAACTGATGAAAAACGGATTACGTGAATCTTCCGCAATTGTTTTATTTACCGATGGAAATGTGAGATTTAGTTTAGCTAAATGCATATTGGAAATATCTGTAAAATCATACGCATCATTTTTATCACTTGTAAACAATCTTACTTTATTTGAAGGACTAAAACTGGTTAAAGCCCTAACAACACTACTAACCAGAACAGAACTCGATGATTCTAAAACAATCCAATTATTTTGGCCCGAAAGAATATTAGCTGAAATATCGGCACTATTTACATATCCACTTCCGCGCGGATTTACAACTTTTGCATTTGGCAAGGCCGCGACAAGCATATCTTTTTCTTTCGAAAATTTTGAATCTGATACGATAATAATATTAGCGTTATTTTGATTTTTAGCTAAATATGAAATTAAAGTATTGGTCAAAATATCTTGCGTTGGCAAGGTTTGAAATAAATTGGAGGACATTTTTATTTCCCTATTACTTAATGGAGAGAAAATAGGAATATCTTCATCTTTAAGTAGCGAGGCTGCTTTCTCAACGTTTTTTTGAAGCAAAGGCCCAATAACGGCATCTACATTTTTGAAGTTTTTTCCATTTATAATGCTTTCGGTTTTTGAATCGCTTTTTTCAGTATCGTAAACATCTATATTAACCGAAATTCCTTTATCCTTTGCAAAATCTGCCGCCATTAAAACACCGCTGTAAAAATCTAATGCAACTCTTAAGGTTGGATCATTTTTAATGATATCACTATTGGTTTGAGAACTGTCTGCAGATCTGTTTGCCCTGAAAGGCAACATTAATGCAATATTTTTTTTAGATTTATTTACGATATTTTTAGAAAGATCGATAGTTTTTATGTCTTCCGAAAGAACTATTTTTCCGGTTCTTGGAATTTTTAAAATCATTCCTTCAACTAAACCATCTTTGGCATACGGGTTTAAAGCTACAATTTGTTCTTCGGTCAATCCCAGTTTCACTTTTAACCGATAAAAGCCTTCTTTGGGTTGAACTTCATAAAATTCAAATTTATCTTCATCAACAATTCCTTCTTTGATAACCGATTTTTCGGGAACAATTATAATTTGATTCACTTGTAGCGCATCTCCAATTTCTGGATTCATTTTTTCAAGTTCTGCAACGCTTATTCCAAATTTTCTGGCAATACCAAATTTTGTTTCCTTTGCTTCAACAGTATATCGTTGCATACCTTCTTTTAAGGGATTTGCATTTTCCTTAATAATATCCTTCGCCGATTTTTTAAGACTTACCGGAATTGATAAAATATCGCCTTTTTGCAGTTCATCAGAATAAAGTTGCTTATTATACTTTTTTATATCCTCTATAGCAACATTATAATCTTGGGAAATACTATATAAAGTCTCTTTACGCTTTACTTTATGTTCTTTAAGCTGAACTTGTTGATTGCTTATTATTGTTGTAGCGGCATTTGGCAAAACCAAAACTGTACCAATGCCTATATTTTCTTTAGCGCTTGGGTTTAGACGGTACAAATCGTCTATATTAATACCATACGTTTTGGAAATACTGAAAGCAGTTTCGCCTTTTTCAACTTTATGTGTACGGTATTGCTGTTGCGCAGCAGTGCCACAGCCCATACTTAGTACGAGAATGGCGAATAAATATATAAGGTGTTTCATTTTCAAAATTGGGAAATTTCAGGTTTGGTTGTTGTTTCAGGTTTCTTGTTTCAGGTATAGAGTTATATCTAAAAATTTAGTTCTTTAATATTAGATCAATTTTCAATCATATATATCAAGTCTAACATCTCATATTACAATTTACTCCCACTCAATAGTTGCCGGTGGTTTGCTGCTAATGTCGTACACTACTCTATTAACGCCTTTTACACGATTAATTATATGATTGCTGGTTTCTTGTAAAAATT
Source organism: Aequorivita sp. (assembly GCA_965219125.1). GTDB lineage: Bacteria > Bacteroidota > Bacteroidia > Flavobacteriales > Flavobacteriaceae > JBBSOK01. The sequence continues at coordinate 258,790 of CBDCMO010000001.1, read as the reverse complement.
GATACGGTAAATTAACCCAATCTGCTGTCATTCCATCCGTACTTTCAACAGCTCTTAAAGCTACTACTTTTTCGTATGTTCTCTCATCACCCATTACGCCTACACTATTCACTGGCAATAAAATTGCGCCGGCTTGCCAAACTTTGTCGTATAAATTCCAAGCCCGTAAACCATCAATAAATATGGCATCAACTTCTTGTAAGATACGAACTTTTTCAGCAGTTACATCGCCTAATATTCTTATAGCCAAACCTGGTCCGGGAAAAGGATGACGTCCCAAAAGTTCTGCCGAAATACCCATTTCAGCTCCAACCCTTCTTACTTCATCTTTAAAAAGCATACGTAACGGTTCTACAATTTTAAGTTTCATAAAGTCTGGCAAACCGCCAACATTATGATGACTTTTTATGGTAACCGACGGTCCATTAACCGAAACACTTTCAATAACATCGGGATATATTGTGCCTTGAGCAAGCCAATGTACATCTTTTACCAAATGCGCTTCATCATCAAAAACTTCTATAAATGCGTTACCAATTGCCTTGCGTTTTCTTTCTGGATCACTTTCATCTTTTAAGGCATTCAAAAATCTATCAGTTGCATCCACACCTTTTACGTTGAGGCCCATATGTTTATATTGGTCTAAAACGCTATCAAATTCGTTTTTTCGAAGCAAGCCATTATTTACAAAAATGCAATATAAATTCTTGCCGATTGCTTTGTGCAATAACGTTGCCGCAACCGTACTATCTACGCCACCGCTTAAACCAAGCACTACTTTGTCGTCGCCCACTTTTGCTTTCAATTCTGCAACAGTTGTATCTACAAAAGCTGCTGGAGTCCACGTTTGGGAAACTCCGGCAATATTTACTAAAAAGTTTTCGAGTAGTTGTTTGCCATCTGTTGTGTGATACACTTCCGGATGAAATTGAATTGCATATGTATCTTCTCCTTCAATTTTATAGGCTGCATTCAGTACATCTTTTGTGCTTGCCAGTCTAACGCCATTTTTAGGTAGATTTGCAATGGTATCGCTGTGGCTCATCCAAACTTGGGTGCCTTCTTCAATCGTATTAAAAAGCGCCTCATCCGATTTTATGATACTCAATTTTGCCCTACCATATTCTCTAATATTTGAAGGCTCTACACTGCCGCCGTTAAAATGTGCCAAATACTGCGCACCATAACAAACTGCCAAAAGTGGAATATGTCCTTTAATTTTTGAAAGATCGGGATGCGCAGCATTTTCATTGCGCACAGAAAGCGGACTGCCCGATAAAATGACAGCTTTAAAATTATCTAAATTGGTAGGTATTTTATGGAAAGGATGTATTTCGCAATAAATATTCAGCTCGCGAACTCTACGTGCAATAAGCTGTGTGTATTGCGAACCAAAATCTAAAATAAGGACGTTTTTTTGCATTTTCAAAAATAGGTTTTTTTGGCGACGGAATTATTGTAGTTATTGAGAATTATTAACAGTTGGGTATTGGTTTGACGTAGGACTGTTTGACGTAAGACGTAAGACTGATTGGTTATCCATTTTAAAATCTGTAAATTTCATTTTACAATGGTTTGGATTTATAGGTTTATAACTGAAAACTCCAAAGTCAAAGGCTCCAAATTTCTTTTTATTTCATCAAACAACTTTTCACCATATTCCAAGTAAAACTCAGAGAAATTTACCGTTCTTTCTTGAAGGCTCTGTTTTGGAAAAAGTGAGTCTTGAATATCTGTTAACCTTTCTAATTGGTCGCTTAATTTTCTTTTTTGTGCCTTTAATAATCGTTTTTCTAAATGGTCTAAACCATTTAATTGCTTTTTTTCCTGCGCGGCAACGGCGCCATAAAAGGATTGGTCTGTTTCTTTTGCCAATTTATATAATGCCACAAATTGCTTTTTTAAAAGCGCTCGCTGAGATGTAAAATCTATTTCAATTTCTGACAGTTTTTTAGTGTGTTGTGCTTCAAGATTTTCTTGCTTTTGAAACAAGTCTGCTATTGAAACATCTAATTTTGTTAGTTTTTCAGAAAGATTTTTAGGAATTAGCAAAGCTGAATTTCGCAATAATAAAATTGGGAAATCTACGGCAACTTCATCAAAATAATCTTTTAACTGAAACCAATACGCCAACTCGCCGCCGCCGCCAATGTAACACAGATTAGGCAAAATAACTTCTTGAAATAAGGGTCGCAATAATGCATTTGGCGAGAATCGTTCGGGATGGTTTTGAAGTTCTTTCTCAATTTCTTCCGAAGTAAATGAAATGTCGGATTCGTTTATAAAGTACTTTTTATCCTTTTCAATTATTCTTTCCCGCAGATTTTCTTTTAAATAAAAGAGATTAATTTCTCGTGGATGAACTTGTTCGGAATAATTTAGAGCTGTTAATCTTTCAGTAGTTTTCGAGACTTTTTTATTTGAAAGATTTTCAAATAACTCTTTTTCAGCGTACGGAATAAATGCTTTTTTTAATGTTGAATCATTGCCGTCAATAATGACTAAACCGTATTCTGCGAATAACGTATTTGCTAAATATCGGGTCGCATCGGCAAGGTTTTTATGTTGAATATAACTTTCTTTGAAAAGTGAAATAAGTTTTAAAGCGTTTTCGCTTGCTCCCAATTCTTTTGAAAATGCTTCCAAAACGGCATCTAAACCTTCAGTTGAAAGTTCGCCAACAGCACCTTTACTATTTTTTTCCCAATGCACTTTTTTCCCGCGAAAGTTGAAATAGTTTATTTCATCGAAATCGTGGTCTTCGCTCGCCATCCAATAAATTGGAACAAAATGGTTTTTTGAGTATTTTGAATTTAATTGTTCAGCCAGATTTATGGTTGAAAATATTTTATAAAGAAAATAAAGTGGACCCGTAAAAATATTGAGTTGGTGTCCCGTTGTTACCGTGAATGTATTTGATTCTTTTAATTTTTCAATATGAGTTGAAATAGCTTTTGAAATTTTAAAACCTTCATATTGCTTTTTTAATTGCGCAACCAATACGTTTCTCGATTGTTGTGAAAACGATTTCTTTTTATTATTTAATTGATCTTCAAAGTTTTCGAGATTTGGAAAACGGCCATAAAATTTTGAAAGCTCTTTATCTTCGGCAAGATAATCTACCATCAATTTTGAAAAGTAACCAGTTTTTTTGTATTCAATTTTTTCTATGGACATCGGTATTTACATATTACCTTCAAAAATACATTTTCTTAAAATGAATTGCACCAAATTTTAGATTTCCATATGTAAATAATTCAATTGAAATAAAAAGAATTCCGAAGAAAACTTTCGATTTAAATTATGAATTGCTTCGATTAATTTCAAAAGTGATTTTTGGAATTTTACGTCAAAATTTAGTTAGTTTTATACCCCAACTTATTCCAGTTTTATGAAATACTTCAAACTTCTTTTCCTTTTACTAACTACTACACTTTTTGCACAAGTTAAAACACCAGCCGAATTTTTGGGTTATGAACTCGGCAGTCAATTTACCAGACACAGTGATGTGGTCAAGTATTTTGAAAGTGTGGCGGCAAATAGCGATTGGGTAACGTACCAAACCTACGGAAAGACGAATGAACGCAGACCTTTGACGTATGCGGTAATCTCAACGCCTGAAAATATTTTAAATCTTGAAACCATAAAAGCCAACAACCGCAAAAATGCGGGTTTGGATGCAGGTGGCGTTTCTTCAACCCCAGAAATTGCGATAGTTTGGCTGAGTTATAATGTGCACGGAAACGAGGCAAGCAGTACTGAAGTTGCAATGAACACACTTTATAAATTACTTACTGAAAATAAAGATTATCTCTCAAACACGGTTGTAATTATTGACCCCTGCGTTAATCCGGATGGACGCGATCGTTACGTAAATTGGTTTAATGAAAATACAGCATCGCCCTACAACACAGATCCGCAAGCAACCGAGCATAACGAACCTTGGCCGGGCGGACGCGCAAATCATTATTTGTTCGATCTTAATCGCGATTGGGCTTGGGCAACGCAGGTTGAAACGCAGCAAAGATTGGTAGTTTATAATCAATTTATGCCGCAAATTCATGTAGATTTTCACGAGCAGGAAATAAACGCGCCGTATTATTTTGCGCCTGCGGCAGAACCATTTCACGAGATTATTACAGATTTTCAAAAGGAATTTCAAACTGAAATAGGAAAAAACAACGCCAAGTATTTTGATGAAAAAGGAAGGCTTTATTTTACACGAGAACGGTTCGATTTATTGTACCCAAGTTATGGTGATACCTATCCACTTTATATGGGAGCAATTGGAATGACTTATGAAAAAGCAGGCGGTGGGCGTGCTGGCTTAGGAATAAATACGAGCCAGGGTTATGTTTTAACCTTAAAAGATAGGCTTGAAGACCACACAACAACTGGGTTAAGTACGGTTGAAATAGCCCATAAAAATGCCGGTAGATTGAATACCGAGTTTCATAAATTTTTTACTGAAAACAACACCAATATCAAAAATTATGTGATGCAGGGCAATGAAGATAATATAAATGCCCTTGCAAAATTATTGGATAGGCACGAAATAAAATATGGATTTGCCAATGGTAAGGTCAGCGGCTTTAACTACACCGAAGGAAAAGCTGGAAGTTTGGAAGCCAAAAACGCATTGGTGGTAAGCACAAACCAACCGCGCGGAAAAATGGTAAAGGCTCTTTTTGAAGCCAATACAAAACTTTCAACGCCGCTTACGTATGATATTACTGCTTGGAGCTTGCCGTATGCTTATGGTTTCGAAGCTGTTGAAAGCAGTAGTTTAGTTTCATCGAATAATTCTAAAAATGCTGTGGTCATAAATAATGTTCCCAACACTTCGGCTGCTGGATATTTGGCGAAATGGGATAGTATGGATGATGCTGCGTTTCTTTCAGATTTGCTTCAAAATAACATTAATGTTCGTTTTAGTGAGAAAGAACTTTCTTTTGAAGGGAAAAAATATGGTCGTGGAAGTTTGGTGATTACCCGAAGTGACAATTTTAGCAATAAAGAATTTGATTCAAAATTAGTTGAAATCGCCAACAAATATAATCGAAAATTAACCGCAGCCGCAACTAGTTTTGCCGATAAAATAACCGATTTTGGTTCGCCCGATATTAAGTTGATTAATAAGCAAAAGGTTGCCGTTTTACAGGGAGAAAGAACGTATTCATTAAGTTATGGGTCTGTTTGGTACTTTTTTGAACAAGAATTACATTACCCAATTACCTCAATAAATACCGATGATTTTGAAGATTTTAATTTAAGCAAATACAATATTCTGGTAATGCCAGACGGCGGTTATTCAAGTTTGTTGAATGATGATGGCTTAAAAAAAATCAAGGATTTTGTGAGCAATGGTGGAAAAGTTATTGCGATTGCAAATGCCATAAGTGCTTTTAAAGACAAGGAAGGTTTTGGAGTCGTGGAAAATAAAAAAGATGAAGATTCAGCAATGACTGAAACTGATGAAAAAGCTAAAAACAATAAAGAAACTACTGAAAAAAATGAACTCGATAAATTTTTGGTTCCTTACGACCAACGTGAAAAAGATGCTGTAAAAGATTTGTTGATTGGCAGTATTTACAAAGTAAAATTAGACAACACCCACCCGATGGCATTCGGTTATGGCGACACCTATTATAGCCTAAAATTGGGTGCTGATAGTTATAAATTTTTAGAAGAAGGCTATAACGTTGGTTATATAAAAGGCAAAGCCGAAAGTATGGCAGGATTTTCTGGCGAAGATGCTAAAAACGGATTAACAAACAGTATCGTATTTGCCGAAAAACCAATTGGTGCCGGCAGTATGGTTTATTTTGTTGACGATGTACTTTTTCGTTCATTTTGGCAGAATGGGAAATTGTTATTTGCCAATAGTTTGTTTTTTGTGAATGCAACGGCGGTTGAGTTAGAAAAAAAGTAAGCAGTTGCAGTTGGCAGTTGGCAGTCGCAAAATTCAAGATTAAAGATTAAAGATTTAAAATTTAAAATTTTGTGAGCATAAAAAGGAAACCACGAATACACCAATTGTTGATATTTGTGTATTCGTGTTAAGCCTTTAAAATTTGACAAATTGATTAACCTATCAATTTGAAGGTCTGAAAATATTATTTAATTGCGTCTGCTCCTGCTGAGGCAACTGTATGGTCGTTTTCTACGCTGCTTCCGCTTACGCCTACTGCGCCTATTACATCTCCATTTTTATTTTTTAATGGAATTCCGCCGGGGAAAGATATTAATCCGCCGTTGCTGTGTTCTATGTTAAAAAGAGGTTCGCCGGGTTGTGATAGTTTTCCTATTTCGCCTGTGTTCATATCAAAAAATCTTGCCGTTTTTGCTTTCTTTAAAGATATATCGGCTGAACCTAGCCACGCGCCGTCCATTCTAACGAATGCTACTTGATTTGCGCCGCCATCGACAACGCAAATGTTCATTTTTGTATCTATTTCAACAGCTTTTTTCTTTGCTGCTTGTATTATTTTTTCTGCTTGTTCTAATGTAATGTTCATCGCTTGTAAATTGAAATCGAAATCGAAACTGAAATCGAAAATTGATTATTTGTAAATTAATTTGTTATCGCTAAGAAATATTTACTTTGCTGAAAGTATTTCTATTTTTTGGATTTTTGGGTCTTCGGAAAGTAAACGGTCTGCGTGTTCCATTAATGCTTTTGCGATATCGCCATTTAAATGTGCTTCACGGCCTTCTTCAGTTTCGAAGGTGTCAAAAATGCCGAATGTATTTTCATCTATTTTAAAACTGTACCACGTAAGGGTTTTGTCTTCTTTACGAGCCAACTCGACTGCGCCTTTTATAAATTCGTGTACTTCAGTTTCTTTACCTGATTTTGCTTTTAGTGTCGCTAATAAACCTAACTTTTTCATATTATATTTTGCTTTATTTGATTTGTTTAAAAATACAAGTATGAAAATAAAAAGGTGTAAAGGTTTTGTTAAGGTGTGGGGAAGTAATGAAATTTTGCCAAAACGCAAGAATGAAAAAGGCGATACAAATTAATGTACCGCCTTGAATGTTTTCACAACGGAATAATCCTTATTGTGATTTGCTTTCAAAATTGTGATGTAAATATAAACAAATATTTTAAATGGCGATTACGGGTTTCCTCATTTTTAATTCATTTTTAATTTATATTTTGTAATGCTATTTAAACAATTAAATAATGAAAAGAATTTTAGGATTGGATTTGGGGACAAACTCTATTGGGTGGGCTTTGATAGAAAGCGACTTCAAAAATAAAGAAGGAAAAATATTAGGTTCTGGGTCAAGAATAATTCCAATGAGTCAAGCTGTACTTAATGATTTTTCTAAAGGGATTACGAAATCGCAAACAGCTGAAAGAACAGATAAAAGAGGTGTAAGAAGATTGTATGAGAGAAGTAAACTTCGTCGAGAACGATTACATCGTATTTTAAATCCTTTAGGGTTTCTTCCAAATCATTATTCAGATGCAATTGATTTTGAAAAACGACTTGGGCAATATTATCCAAATCAAGAACCAAAGTTTAGTTACTTGCCAACTAAAGACGAAGATGGCAAATATAAATTTTTATTTGAAGATGCTTATGAGGATATGGAGCTTGAATTTAGAAAAAGACATCCAAACCTTCCAAAATTCAATAAAAAAGGAAAACGATTTAAGTTGCCCGAAGATTGGACACTTTATTATTTAAGAAAAAAAGCTGTCAATGAAGAAATATCCAAAGAAGAATTGGGGTGGATTTTATTGAATTTTAATCAGAAAAGAGGATACTATCAAGAACGTGATGAGACAGAACAAAAGGAAACAAATTCAGTAAAAGAATATCACGAACTAAAAGTAAAAGAAGTCATTGAAACCGTAGAAAAAGTAGAAGGCAAAACATTATACAATATAATGTTTGATAAAGATGATGGATGGCTTTATGATAAAAAAACAACTAAACCCGAAGATTGGATTGGTAAGACTCGTGAATACATAGTTTCAATTTCTGAACTTAAAGATGGGACAATTAAAAGGAGTTTTAGGGAAGTTGATTCTGAAAGTGATTGGGAAGCAATAAAAAAGAAAACAGAGGATGATGTTGACCAACAAAATATCGGCACATATATTTATAACGCATTACTAAATAAACCCACTCAAAAAATAAGAGGCAAATTAGTCCAGACCATTGATAGAGATTTCTATTTCAGAGAAATGAAAGCGATTTTGGATAAACAAAAGGAATTTCATCCCGAACTATCTGACCCGAAATTATATGAAAAAGTGGTAAAACACTTATATCCTTATAATCTTGAGCATCAAAAAAATCTGTTGCAAAATAAAAATTTGTTCAATCATCTTTTCTTGAGAGATGTAATTTTCTATCAGAGACCACTTAAAAGTCAAAAAGGAAATATTGCGAAATGCAAATTTGAATACCGAATATACAAAGTTAAAGATTCTGAAAATATCAAAAAAGAATACATCCGTTGTATGCCAAGTTCGCATCCACTTTATCAAGAATTTAGGGTTTGGCAATTGGTTTACAATTTAAGGCTGTTAAAAAGAGAGGCTACAATTGATGGAAAATTAACAACGAATATTGATGTTACAGATAATTTTCTTTCAAATCAAAAGGATTGGGAAAATCTTTTTGAGTGGATTTATACCCGAAAAGAAATTACGCAACAGCAGTTTGTATCTTATTTTATAAAGGACAAAAAAGAAAAAACATTGTATCGATGGAATTACCAAGATAATGAAAACGAAAAAATTGTAGCTAACGAAACCTATTCTATTTTAAGTCCAAAACTGGAAAAGATTGATAAGAACAAACTGAATCAAGAATTAGAGATTAGATTATGGCAAATACTTTATTCTGTTACAGATAAAAATCAATACGAAACAGCAATTCGCAAAATAGCTGCTGAAAATAATTTCTCAGAAGAAACAATTCAAAAACTCATAAAAGCACCAATTATAAAAAAAGAGTACGGTGCATATTCTGAAAAAGCTATCAGAAAACTTTTGTCAGTTATGCGTTTAGGAAAATATTGGGACATTTCAAAAATAAACATAAAAACAACCGAAAGGATTAATTCACTTATTGATGGAGAGTTTTTAGATGGAATTAAAAATAATGTAAGGGAAAAATTAGTTGATTTTAATACTGTTAATGAGTTTCAAGGTCTTCCGCTTTGGTTAGCGTCCTATGTAGTTTATGATAAACATTCAGAAGTAGATGTTACCATTTGGAATACTACAAAAGATTTAGATGATTTTGTTCATTCATTTAAGCAGCATAGTCTTCGTAACCCAATAGTTGAACAAATTTTATTGGAAACCTACAGAACGGTAAGTGATATATGGAAACAATATGCAAAAAAATCAAATATTCCATTTAAAACTGAAATAGATGAAAAAACAAAAAAGGAAATTAAAGTTTACGAACGGATTTTTGATGAAATACACGTAGAAATTGGCCGTGACCTAAAAAACCCTAAAAAAGTTAGGGAACGAATTTACGATAATAACAATACTCAAAAAAATACGAATCAGCGCATCAGCAAATTACTTTTTGAGCTAAAAAACGATGGTGTAGAAGCGGTAAATCCAAAATCAAAATCACAATTTGAAAAACTGAAAATATTTGAAGATGGTATTTTATCCTCTTTTTCAGAAAAAGAATTGAAAGACATAACGCTTGATAAAAAACAAACTGTTTATAGTATTTCAAGAAATAGCAATCCTTCAACTTCTGAAATTATTAAATATAAGGCTTGGCTCGAACAAAAATACCAATCCCCTTATACAGGATTAATTATTCCACTTAGTGACCTATTTACAGATAAATATGAAATTGAACATATAATCCCGCAATCAAAGTTTTTGGATAATTCATTCAAAAATAAAATTGTTTGTGAAACAGAAGTAAACAAGCTCAAAGATAATAGAACTGCTTACGGTTTCATTTTAGAGTTTGCCGAGTCGGAAGTCCCTTTAAATTTTCCTAAAAATGGAAGAACCACAGTCAAGATTTTCTCAAAAACTGATTACGAAAGTTTTGTAAAGCAAAATTATAGCGGAAGGAAAAAAGACAACCTTTTGCAAGATGAAATTAATCAAAGCTTTACAGAGCAGCAAAAAACAAATATGCGCTATATAAGTAAAGTAGCCTTAAAAGCTCTCAGCAATATTGTAAGGGAAGAAAAAGAGCAAGAATCAACATCAAAAAATTGTATTCCAGTACAAGGAAGCGTAACCGCTATTTTAAGAAAAGAATGGGGACTTTCTAATGTGTGGAATTTATTGATGACGCCTCGATTTAAAAGGCTAAATCTATTGACAAGCGGAGACGAAAACGATGGCCTTTTTGGCAGATACCCAATTATTGACGGTCAAAAGAAAAACTTCTTTTTACCAGATGTGCCTATTGAATTTAAAACCGATTTTGATATAAAAAGAATAGACCATCGACATCACGCTATGGATGCTATAATAATTGCAGCAGCTACAAGACAGCATATTAACTATATAAACAACGACCACGCTAAAGAAAATACAAAGAGATATGATTTAGGCTTAGTATTGCGCGACACTAAAGAAATTCAAAAGAAAGACCATTTAACAGGCAATACTACCGAACATATAGTACTTGGAAACTATAAAAAGCCGTGGACGAACTTTACGGTTGATGCAAAAGATAGCTTAAATGAGATTATTATAAGCTTTAAACAAAACCTTCGGACGATCAATAAAAACATTAATAACTATCAATCTTTTAAAGATGAAAATAGAAACTTAAGATTTGATAAAAATGGAAATCCTAAAAAAGCCAATACAAGGCAAATAAGTGGTAACGGAAGCGGAAATAAAAAGAATTATGCCGTTAGAAAGCCAATGCACGAAGATACCTACTATGGCATATTGAAAAATGGCAAAGATGAAGGCAGATTGGTTATAAGAAAAACGATCGATACTTCATTTGACGAAAAAAAGATAAAAGATATTTCAAGTGGTTCGGTTAGAAAAATATTATTGAATCACTTAAAACAAGATAAATACCAAAATCAAGTTGATGAAAAAGGTAAAGAAATAATTGCCACCGAATTAGCTTTTTCAGTTGAAGGAATTGAAGATATGAATAACAATTTACTCATCTTAAATGACGGAAGATTCCATCATCCCATTTACAAAGCAAGGATAACTTTTGAGAAAGGAAAAAAATTCCCTATTCGAGAAATAGAAAACAAAGATGGTGAAGTCCAACTCACAAAGTTTGTTAAGTCTGCATCAGGCACAAATTTATATTTCTGTATTTACAAAAATAAAGATGGAGAGAGAAAATATTATGTTCCAAATTTTGAGGAAATATTAGAAATTCAAAAAAGTGAAATTAACTTACCATTAAAACAGAAGAAAAATGTACCAGAAAATCATCCAGAATTTCCAAACTTTAAGCTTTTGTTTTATTTGCAGCCCAACGATTTAGTTTTTGTTCCAAATGAAGAAGAAGCAATCTCAAATAACATTTCTTTTGACACTATTGATTATTCCAAATTATACAAATTTGTTGATGGTAGCGGTACAACAGCTAATTTTATTCCAATGTATTCTTCTACAGTCATATATAATGTGAAACAAAATTCTGAAAGAAAGATATTTGCAGAAAAATATGATTTAGATTTCAATGAACTAATAAAAAATGAATATGGTCTTGGTAGCCCTCAATTGAAAAACCAAAATACTATTGAAGGCGTTCAGGTTAAATCTTTATGTTGGAAACTCAAAATTGATAGGCTTGGGAATATTACAAAAGTAACAAAATGATAAAACGCACCCTATTCTTCGGCAATCCCGCCTATCTCAGTACCCGAAACCAACAATTAGTTGTAAATTTTCCCGAAGAACGTAAAAAGGAAAAAACCATTCCAATTGAGGATTTGGGCTATATTGTTTTGGAAGACCCTCAAATAACCATTACGAACGGATTGTTAATGAAGTTGGTACAGAACAAAACAGCTGTTATAACTTGTGACCAGCAACATCTGCCCTGCTCGCTTTTACAGCCTTTAGTTGGCCATAGCGAACAAACAGAACGTATGCGCCATCAACTTAATGCAAGCCTTCCGCTTAAAAAAAACCTTTGGCAGCAAACAATAGAGGCAAAAATAGATAACCAAGCTAACCATTTGCTAAAACGGGAAAAGAACGCATTAAAACTAAAGCGTTGGGCGAAGGATGTTAAAAGTGGCGATACAGGAAACCACGAAGCAATTGCCGCCGCTTATTATTTTCAAAATATTTTTGAAGATGTGGAAGGTTTCAGTAGAAATCAAAAAGGTATTCCGCCCAACAACTTACTTAATTACGGCTATGCTATTTTAAGAGCCGTAACCGCAAGAGCTTTGATAAGCAGTGGCCTTTTACCATCGGTAGGTATTTTTCATAGTAATAAATATAACGCTTTTTGTTTGGCAGACGATATTATGGAACCGTACCGAATTTATGTTGACTCTCTTGTTTACGATATTGTGGAAACCGGCGGCAATATAAGTGAGCTAACCACAAACCTAAAAGCGGAACTGCTTTGCATACCCGCAATTGATGTATTTCTTGATGAAAAATGGAGCCCATTAATGAACGCAATGAGCCGTACGACCAACAGTCTTTACGAATGTTTTTCGGGCGAAAGCAGAAAGATTTTATATCCAGAATTTCAATGAAAATCATTTGTCCCATCGAGCCTGCCTCGCCGGCAGGCAGGCGTAGTCGATAGGTTTTTATGGCGATGAAATTTTGGTCTCGACTTTAGTTTATGATGAGCTTGTCGAAGGACGAAACCAGACAGTAATGGACGAAAACAATTTTACAAGACTAAACCAATACAGGACTATGTGGGTACTCGTATTTTTTGACTTGCCAACAGAAACAAAGATTGAACGAAAAGCCGCGGCACGTTTTCGAAAAGACCTTTTGGACGATGGTTTTGCGATGTTTCAATTTAGTATTTATATGCGTTTTTGCGCCAGCAGGGAAAATGCTACAGTACATATAAAACGAACCCAACGCGCACTGCCCAAAAAAGGAAAAGTAGGCATAATGCAGATTACCGATAAACAATTTGGAATGATTGAGCTTTTTCACGGCCAAAAAGAAGTACCTGCCGAAGCACCTTCGCAACAATTAGAATTATTTTAGAATTTAAAATGTCCGCTTGAGCGCAGTCGGAAACTATAATTTTACCATCTTTTTTATTTTCTACAAATACCCTTAAAAATCAAGATACCAGCTTTTTAGGGCTGGTATCTTGTGATTAATCAATAAAAATACAATTCTGAAAGCAAATCACAACCTATCTGAGCAAACACTTAAAGAATGTTCCTTGTGATTAATCAATAAAAATACAATTCTGAAAGCAAATCACAACTAATCTTCCCATAATTTTATTGAATTTCTGTCTTGTGATTAATCAATAAAAATACAATTCTGAAAGCAAATCACAACTGAAGAACTTGGTTGGATTGAAATTGAAGCCTTGTGATTAATCAATAAAAATACAATTCTGAAAGCAAATCACAACTCCGTGATCGGTTTTATAAATTTTCGCATCCTTGTGATTAATCAATAAAAATACAATTCTGAAAGCAAATCACAACTTCAAGATGGTTTTCCTGTTCATTTAATTCTTGTGATTAATCAATAAAAATACAATTCTGAAAGCAAATCACAACATTATAGATGCTGTTAACATAGACTTAAAACTTGTGATTAATCAATAAAAATACAATTCTGAAAGCAAATCACAACTATTTTGAGGGCTTTATCCCAGTAGGATTTCTTGTGATTAATCAATAAAAATACAATTCTGAAAGCAAATCACAACAGTATATACATATTATAAAAATAATACTTCTTGTGATTAATCAATAAAAATACAATTCTGAAAGCAAATCACAACTGGAATGCTACCACTGTTTGCGGACTATGTCTTGTGATTAATCAATAAAAATACAATTCTGAAAGCAAATCACAACAGAATCATCTTGAAACCAATCATTTCAACTCTTGTGATTAATCAATAAAAATACAATTCTGAAAGCAAATCACAACTCAAATTGTGTTATCAAACGGAAATTCTACCTTGTGATTAATCAATAAAAATACAATTCTGAAAGCAAATCACAACAGAAACAGTTTTACAAAAGCAGCATAATGCTTGTGATTAATCAATAAAAATACAATTCTGAAAGCAAATCACAACTGGATTTGGGTTATAGTAAACAGTTAATTACTTGTGATTAATCAATAAAAATACAATTCTGAAAGCAAATCACAACTAGGTAAAATTACGCCCCAAAAGTACTTGACTTGTGATTAATCAATAAAAATACAATTCTGAAAGCAAATCACAACCAATCTGTGCCGTAGGTTTTAAAAGGAAATACTTGTGATTAATCAATAAAAATACAATTCTGAAAGCAAATCACAACTGGATTGCTGCCAGTGCTTGTATCGCTCAACTCTTGTGATTAATCAATAAAAATACAATTCTGAAAGCAAATCACAACACCTTTTGGAGTACGTGACGGTGTTCTTCCCTTGTGATTAATCAATAAAAATACAATTCTGAAAGCAAATCACAACAATGAAACCACATTTTAAAAAGCTATAAACCTTGTGATTAATCAATAAAAATACAATTCTGAAAGCAAATCACAACACTTTTTTCAATAAAAATACAATTCTGAAAGCAAATCACAACACCTTTTGGAAACGGTGTTCTTCTTGTGATTAATCAATAAAAATACAATTCTGAAAGCAAATCACAACAGGACTTAACCACGAAGTGAAAGAAGCTATTCTTGTGATTAATCAATAAAAATACAATTCTGAAAGCAAATCACAACTTCCAATCAAAACTTGTGATTAATCAATAAAAATTGTAAAAGAAAACTTGTGATTAATCAAATCACAACACAATTCTGACCCGCAAATCACAACATTGCAAATTCCGCATTCATAGCGGTATTCTTGTGATTAATCAATAAAAATACAATTCTGAAAGCAAATCACAACCCGAAAACACTTTTCATCTGAATGTGATGGTTCCTTGTGATTAATCAATAAAAATACAATTCTGAAAGCAAATCACAACTCGGAAACCTTTACACTGTTAAACTGTATTCTTGTGATTAATCAATAAAAATACAATTCTGAAAGCAAATCACAACGGATGCAATGGACAAAGTACGTGCTATGCTTGTGATTAATCAATAAAAATACAATTCTGAAAGCAAATCACAACTAGAAGATATATCGCGGTAGGCGAGGGCAGACTTGTGATTAATCAATAAAAATACAATTCTGAAAGCAAATCACAACAAATATACAAGGATTCTTGAAATAAACAGGGCATCTTGTGATTAATCAATAAAAATACAATTCTGAAAGCAAATCACAACCCATTATATGCCTGTAGTTCTTCACCGAATCTTGTGATTAATCAATAAAAATACAATTCTGAAAGCAAATCACAACCCAGAGGTTCAGCAAGAGTTCTTCGAACTTGCTGTGATTAATCAATAAAAATACAATTCTGAAAGCAAATCACAACAAAAAGGCGGACAATCAAAAAACAGGACTTCTTGTGATTAATCAATAAAAATACAATTCTGAAAGCAAATCACAACACTATCAATTTTCAAAAGAATATTTCGATACTTGTGATTAATCAATAAAAATACAATTCTGAAAGCAAATCACAACAATATTGATTAGTCTGTAAAGTGATATCCTTGTGATTAATCAATAAAAATACAATTCTGAAAGCAAATCACAACAATAATTGTCATTAAATCTAAAACCCTTGCTTGTGATTAATCAATAAAAATACAATTCTGAAAGCAAATCACAACACAATGTTTACTATTTCGCCTAAATAAAATCTTGTGATTAATCAATAAAAATACAATTCTGAAAGCAAATCACAACGGCGGAGGTGGTTCAAGTCAACAAGCACCACTTGTGATTAATCAATAAAAATACAATTCTGAAAGCAAATCACAACGTTGGTGCTTTACTATCCTTTACCTTCTAAATCTTGTGATTAATCAATAAAAATACAATTCTGAAAGCAAATCACAACGTGCGGAATATGTAGATTTAACCAAGATACCTTGTGATTAATCAATAAAAATACAATTCTGAAAGCAAATCACAACAATTATCTCATTATCTTCATTATTGGTTTCCTTGTGATTAATCAATAAAAATACAATTCTGAAAGCAAATCACAACCAAGCCGCCCTATCCATCATCATATACATACTTGTGATTAAAGCAAATCACAACAATTATCTCATTATCTTCATTATTGGTTTCCTTGTGATTAATCAATAAAAATACAATTCTGAAAGCAAATCACAACCAAGCCGCCCTAAATTAATCAATAAAAATACAATTCTGAAAGCAAATCACAACGTGCGGAGCCTTTGCGCTCACAAAAACAAACTTGTGATTAATCAATAAAAATACAATTCTGAAAGCAAATCACAACAATCAGGATAAGATATATCAGCATTTTCTGCTTGTGATTAATCAATAAAAATACAATTCTGAAAGCAAATCACAACAATTTACACGTTGTACTGGGCCCTGTCCCGCTTGTGATTAATCAATAAAAATACAATTCTGAAAGCAAATCACAACAAAAATCATTATTAGACAGCATGAAAAATTCTTGTGATTAATCAATAAAAATACAATTCTGAAAGCAAATCACAACTATGCAGCCTTTTCTATTTTATTAATCCACTTGTGATTAATCAATAAAAATACAATTCTGAAAGCAAATCACAACTCTATTTACCGCACTAATCATAGACGCGAACTTGTGATTAATCAATAAAAATACAATTCTGAAAGCAAATCACAACAATGAAGAACGAGGTAATAAATTGAGTGATCTTGTGATTAATCAATAAAAATACAATTCTGAAAGCAAATCACAACGTAACACCATTAGCTTCGTCTGTTTCAAGACTTGTGATTAATCAATAAAAATACAATTCTGAAAGCAAATCACAACATTTACACGTTGTACTGGGCCCTGTCCCGCTTGTGATTAATCAATAAAAATACAATTCTGAAAGCAAATCACAACTATTTTCCTTTAGGAGCAAAAACTTTTGCACTTGTGATTAATCAATAAAAATACAATTCTGAAAGCAAATCACAACCTTCCGTTAATTGTTCTGGTGCATATTCTTCTTGTGATTAATCAATAAAAATACAATTCTGAAAGCAAATCACAACTTAGTTGAGCGATTTGTAAACAAGGATTTACTTGTGATTAATCAATAAAAATACAATTCTGAAAGCAAATCACAACGTTATAATCTTTCTTAATTTTTGAAACATCCTTGTGATTAATCAATAAAAATACAATTCTGAAAGCAAATCACAACAGATTGAGATTAAATTGAAACTCCATTACACTTGTGATTAATCAATAAAAATACAATTCTGAAAGCAAATCACAACCTTCCGTTAATTGTTCTGGTGCATATTCTTCTTGTGATTAATCAATAAAAATACAATTCTGAAAGCAAATCATAAAATGTAATAACAGAACTTTCAAAAATCTATAAAATTTAAACACTCAAATCAATCTCCTTTAAATTATCAATCTTATTACGTTCCAGAAAATCATCAATGCTTTCAAAATGTTCGATTACTCTTTTATCTTTAAATTCGAATACTTTTTGAGAAAGGCCTTGCAGGAAATCGCGGTCGTGGGAAACTAGTATTAACGTGCCGTCAAATTCTAATAAGGCTTCTTTTAAAACGTCTTTACTTTTTAAATCTAAATGATTTGTTGGTTCATCGAGAATTAGCACGTTTACGGGTTCCAACAATAATTTGACCATTGCCAATCTGGTTTTTTCACCACCGGAAAGTAAGGCTACTTTTTTATCGATATCCTCGCCGCTAAACATAAAGCGGCCAAGAATGTTTTTCATCTGTGTGTGGATGTCGCCTTTTGCAACCTCATCAACTGTTTGGAAAACTGTTAAATCTTTATCTAACAAGGCGGCTTGGTTTTGAGCAAAGTAGCCAACTTTAGCGTTGTGGCCCAAGGCGCAAGTGCCTTCAAAATCTATTTCGCCCATAATGGCTTTAATCATTGTGCTTTTTCCTTCACCATTTCTGCCAACAAAACTTACTTTTTCGCCACGGGAAATACTCAAATTGGCATCTTTAAAAACAGTATGTTCGCCGTAGCTTTTTGAAAGTTCTTTAGCAACCACCGGATAATCTCCACTGCGTTGTGCTGGTGGAAAACGAAGCGCCAAGGCTGATGTATCAATTTCATCTATTTCAACAGGAACGAGCTTTTCAAGCATTTTTTCCCTTGAATTTACTTGATTGGTTTTTGAGTAGGTACCTTTAAATCGCTCAATAAATTGTTGGGTGTCTGCTATAAATCTTTGTTGTTCTTCATACGCTTTTATTTGGTGCGCCCTTCTATCGGCGCGCAATTGTAAATAATGACTGTAATTTGCTTTATAGTCGAAAATGCGTCCCATTGCAACTTCAATAGTTCGGTTGGTGATGTTGTCTATAAAAGTTCTGTCGTGCGAAATTACGATTACGGCTTTTGCTTTGTTCAACAAAAAATCTTCTAGCCAGATTACAGATTCAATATCTACGTGGTTTGTTGGCTCATCTAACAATATTAAATCTGGTTTTTGAAGTAATAACTTTGCGAGTTCAATCCGCATACGCCAACCGCCGCTAAATTCTGATGTTTGTCTGTGTAAATCGCTGCGTTTAAATCCGAGGCCGCGTAAGGCTTTTTCAACTTCGGCTTCGTAGTTTATTTCTTCGAGTGAGTAGTATTTTTCGCCTACTTCGGCAACTTTGGTGATGATAGCCATATATTCATCACTTTCATAATCGGTGCGGGTTTCTAATTGAGTATTCAAGCTTTCCATTTCGTCCCGCATTTCAAAAATTTGTTTGAAGGCTTTGCTGGCTTCTTGAAAAACGGTACAGTCGTCTTCAGTCAACAAATGTTGCGGCAAATAGGCAATTACAGCATCTTTTGGCGCACGAACGTTTCCTCGTGTTGCCTTTTGTTCGCCTGCAATAATCTTCATCATTGTACTTTTTCCGGCACCGTTTTTTCCCATTAAAGCAATCTTATCATTTTCGTTTACTACGAATGAAACGCTGCTGAAAAGTGTATCGCCGCTGAATTCTACTGCCAAATTATCTACTGTAATCATGTTTTTATTTTTGAAAGCGCGAAAGTAATTAAAAGAGATGGGAGATTTTATATTTGAGACGTGAGATTTTAGACGGTTTAAACAAGGATGTTTTGAATCACGACTTTTTGACGTAGGACTAAATGACGTAGGACATATGACGGAATTGTAAAAATTTGAGCGTCTGTAATTTTGTTTAAAAAGGCTTCGACGGGCTCGGCCTGACGGCAAAATCAATTATTTTAATTTCATATAAATTTAGAACTTTTTATTTTGTTTATTGTAACATTATTTTGAAATGCGAAATAATATTTATCTTTGTTGAAATTATTTATGAATGCGGATTGTTACCTATAAAAGAATTTTAGAATTTTCTGCAAAACATGCGGATGCTGAAAATGCTTTGAATTTTTGGTTTCATACCGTTTCAGCAAAAGAATGGGATAATCTGAATGAAATAAAACAGACTTTTAAGAGCGTTGATTATGTTGGTAATCATCGATTTGTATTTAATATAAAAGGAAATGATTATCGATTGATTGTAATTATTTCATTCAATGCGAAAAAAATTTATATACGTTTTATCGGAACATATTCAGAATATGATAAAATTATGGACATCCAAAATATTTGAAAATGATACAGACAGAAAAAGAATATACCGCAATTGTAGAACGAGTTGAAGAGCTTTTGCAAAACCCAGATAATATAGAAAACAACGATACTAAAGGTTATATTGAATTAAATCTACTTTCTGATATTATTGCAGATTACGAAGTGCGAACATTTCCTATAAAAAAACCGTCGCTTATTGATGTTATTAAATTGCGAATGGCCGAAATGGGACTTAATCAAAAATTATTATCCGAACTTTTAGGTGTAAGCACGTCGAGAGTTAGTGAATATTTAAACGGCAAAAGTGAACCGCCTTTAAACGTCGCAAGAAATATAAGTGTGAAGTTGAATATTGACGCATCTATTGTTTTGGGAGTTTGAGGTTGATTAAGACGGGAGATTTGAGATGTGAGATTTTTGACTTTTTGAATCACGACGTTTTGACTTAGGACTAAATGACATAGGACGTAGGACTGAATTGTAAAAAATTTGAAAAGCTTACATTTTATAGAAAAAGAGTTTCGACTCCCGAAAATTGGGGACAGCCTGACGGATTTGGTATTTATTATATGGAATAATCTTATAAAAAAAATCCTGTCTGCTTTCTAAGAAGCAAACAGGATTTTTTTGTCTTACGTCTTATGTCATACAGCGTAGCGGTCATAAGTCATTTTTTTTACAAGTTTTGACGAATTTGCAAACCTTAAAAATGTGCTGTCAAAGCTAGAATAAAATTTCTGCCAGCGCCTGAAAGTCCTGAGCTGTATGGACGGTAGCGTTGGTCTGTAAGGTTTTCTATGCCGCCGCTCACGTCAAAGGTTTCGCTTACTTTATATAAACCTTTTAAATTTAAGGTGTACCAAGATGGTGAAAATGGGTTTCCGTTTTCGTCTAATGCGTAAAATTCAGTCTTTTCTTTTTCCTCTTCCGCTAAATCATCAAAATCACGCTTTCCGTTGAATGCAAAGTTAAATTCCAAATTCAATTTTTGCGCTTTATAGTTTAAGCGTGATATTCCGAAGAATGGCGCGGCGTGACGGGATGGACTTGTATCGCCGTTACCCAATTCCTCTTCCCCTTTTTGAAAATTTAGGTCTGTACTAAAGCCAAAACCTTGTGGCAACTTAACTTCTACACCAAACTGAACACCATAAACATTGGCAACAGCAGCATTTTGAATTGCTTGTACTTGGCTTAATTCGTCTTGATACACAATGCTATCTAATCCATTCAATTTAAAATCGCGGCGAACTAATGCGTTTTTTAAATGTGTGTAATATGCTGTAACGTCAATTTTTACGGCATTATTTATAACTTTTGCAATACCAAAATCTGCATTATATGCATATTCTGGCTTTAAATCTGGATTTGGAACTGTTACACTTCCTGGCTCGCTGTCAAATACTTTTCCAACGTCGTCAACATTCGGCGCTCTAAAAGCGCTTCCTAAGTTTGCGCTTAACACCAATGTTTTGACTGGACGATAAACACCACCAAAACTTCCGGTTAAGGCGCCATTATCCAGCTTTGCCTCCGTAAATGGGAAAGGGAAAAATGTGGTGTCGAATTCAGATTTTAAGCTGATAAAATTATATCTGGCACCAGCACATAATGTAAAATTATCGGCAACTTTATATTCATCGGTAACATACGCCGCGATAGATTGCCATGTACTGTTTGGATAGCGGGACGGACCTTTTTCTGAAATTCCGGTAGAAATATCGGTTAATTTACCTGTTGATTCTACATCGTTAAATACATATTCCAATCCGTAAAATAGGGTGTTTTTTTGGCCCGTATTCTTAATAAAATCGAAGTTTACAGAATAAGCATCAACCATTTCTTCGGCCGTGTTTCGCTCGGTTTTATTTAACGTTCTATCAATTCTACTTTCTTCAAAATGTTGTTGTGCCAAGCGAATGTTCATTTGGTCGAAAATTGAATTGGATTCGTTGTAACCAATACTCAAATTATTCATCATCCAAATTTGCGGACCGTAATCCCATTCTGCATAGCGCGGCAAATCATTTCGGACACGTGTATGTCTGTCATAACGACCATACGGCGAAGTTTCCGAAAAGTGGAAACTATACGTAAAATCCCATTTTTCGTTAGGTTGAAATCTAATTTTCTGCATCATATTTATTTGAGAATATGCAGAAGGAATTTGCAATAACTTATCGTCTTGTGTTATTACAACATCCATACTGTCCTGTCTTTGCACGTAATAATCTTTAATATAATCATCCGGGCCGTGACTTCCTTGTCGTAAATTATCATAATCCCACGAACTGATACTCGTTACAAAACTCCACTTTTTAAAACCTACATTCATATCAAAATGCCCTGTTTTTTCATTGTTTGCTGATGAATATCTAGCGTTTGCCTTTCCAGTTATAAAAGGTTCATCAGTTAATGAAAATTGTGGTGTTAGCGTTTGAAAACTCATTACGCCACCAATTGCATCGCTCCCATAAATTACAGAACCTGGACCGAAAACAACTTCAGTATTTTCAATTGCGAAAGGATCTAGATTTATTACATTTTGTAGGTTTCCTGAACGGAAAATAGCAGTGTTCATACGTACCCCATCAACAGAATATAATAATCTGCTTGTTGCAAAACCACGTATCATTGGGCTACCACCACCTTGTTGGCTTTTTTGAATAAAAACTTTACCCGAAATTCCCAATAAATCTGCAGCTGTTTGTGGATTTTGTAAAGCAACATTTTGTGCTGAAATAGAAATAATTTTTGCTGGGACATTATCACTGCTTTGTTTCCATTTTGTTGCGGAAATTACGACCTCATCCAAGCTTAGGTTTGATGGTTGAAGCAATATTTGAAAGTTTGACGATGACAAATCATTGAAACTTATCGTAACCGATTTATATCCCAAACTTCTAATTCCAATTTGATCTGCTTCTTTAAAGTTTGAAATATCTGCCTGTCCTTTTGAATTTGTGGTTGTGTAAATTTGTGAATTGGCAGTAGTTAAGGTAGCCAACTCGATACCTTCATTTGTATTTTTATCTTTTATTGTAATTGTTTGGGCATACGAAAAACTGAAAACACCAAACAATAACACAATTGTTATTATATTTTTCATTTGTATAAATTTATGAGTGAAGTGTCAATTGAGGACACAATAGAATATTGCATTACGAATTTTCGCAATACAATTAAGACGATAGAATATTATGAAAAACGTGGCGGTGGCGAAGGCGGTGAATAGCCCGCAGAAGTTATTTGAAAAAGATAATTTGAATTTATTGTAACGGCAGAAGTCGCCGAATAATTACTTAATGAAAAACTGGTTAAATCGGTAAAATAAAAGGATTGAATAAAAGAATAAAATTGGTTGCCTTTGTCTCTATTTTTTTTATCTTTTGAAAAGGCTTTGGCAACCATTTTCTTAAGTTTTTCTTCCAACTCGGTTTCCTCTGCATCTAGCCAACATTTAAAGAATATAAAGTGTTGGTCATTCCAAGATTCAAGAATATCATACATCTTGCCATTATATTCAAATTCCTTTTCGTCTTCCCATTCTAGGTTTTTTACCTCGGCATTTGTAAACTTTAAGACAATCAGATCTGCGCCATCATTCGCAGCAATCATTCTTTCTTGAATGGTGTTTTTAAGTTCCTTCTTTTCAAAGTGGAAAACACTGCCAACCAAAAAAGCTGGCGCAATTAGGATAAACAAAAGGAAAATGGGAAGGAATTTTTTCTTCAAACGGCACTTAAATTATTTTTCAAATTTCGTTAAAAATTTTTGAACGAATAAATTAAAATAACTTATTTCGGAATTTATTTTAGTTTTATAAATGCTTCATCCTTCCTAAAACCTTTATGCTTTCTAAAATCTTAAAAAATGTTTTAGATTTAACATAAAAGAATTTTTAAACCTTTAAAAAAAATGCTTTTCCTTTATAATTAACTTGAAAAGAGGAAATTAATAGTGGTAAAAATGAATAAACTTAGAAAGATAATCCTTAAAAACTCAAACTACCTGCCAATTCCTTCAACGTTATTTCTGAAAGTTTTGCCTCATAAACTGAATTAGTGGAGCGAAGTACTGCGTTAATATAGTTAAGCTGTGCAGTCCTAAATTCAATGGTTGGGATAGTTCCAATTCTGTATTTAGCTACTGTAATCTCCAAATTTTCTTTTGCAATCGATTCATTTTTAACTTCCAATTCCATTAGTAATAAATTGGTATTGTACGTTTCAAAAGCTACGGAAAGCTGGGATAACAAAGCTTCAGTTTGTTGCGCAATAACTAACTCAGAATTCTCAATTTGAATTTTGGCAATTTTCTCATTTCTGTTTTGGTTAAAGCCATCAAAAAGATTTAATCTAGCTGTAAAACCATAATTAAATCCGCGCGTTTTGTTACTTGTGGTAAATCCCAAACTAGATTCAGAATTGCCGAACAAATATCCTGCCTGCGCACTAATTGTTGGAAAACGGTCGCCCTTTATTTGTTTCAATTCTAGCTCTGCAATCCGTTTATTTATCAATTGTGCCTGCAAATTCGGATTTTGAGATTTTGCATCTTCTTCCAAATTGTCCAATTTCAAGCTCTTATCAATTGAAATTAAATCGACAACAGTAAAATCTGTTTTTACATCTCTCGCCAGAATTTCATTTAGCTGGATTTTGGTATTTTTAAATAATTCCAATTGCCGTAAATATAAAGTTTGATCTGTATTTTCATCAACTTGCGCATTCAAAAGTTCTAGTTTAGATGCTTTACCTATTGTGAAACGGTTGTTTGCCAACTCCACTCTTTGGTTTGAAATTACCAATGTGCTATCTAAAGCATTTAGTTGTTGCTTTTGCTGCACCAAATCAAAATAGGTTGTCATTACTGTGCTAACAGTTCCTAAAATTGCTTGCTGTAATTCAGCTTCGCCTAATTTTTTTACTTCCTTTAATTGGTCATAACGGGCAAACATTCTAAGGCCATCAAAAATGGTCCAATCTAATTCGACCCCGTAATTTAAGTTGTTATTTTTGGCATTGTCACGGGATAGTGTTGTACCATCTGAACGGGTTTGGGTACTATTTTGTATACCGTTGTTAGTATCGCCAACGGCATCTACTGTTGGAAGTATCCCTGCAAAACCAGGACTTACAGAAGTTTCGTCAATTTTAAGATCGTTCTTTACAATTTTTATTTGGTAATTATTTTCCAATGCGATTGTAACTGCCTCTTCAGCCGTAAGCAATTCTTTTTGCTGAGCGGCCATTTGAAAACCAAATAATACGAGTAGTAAGATAAAAAAATTATGTGGTTTGCTGCACGTCATATTTTTCCAATTGATCAAATTCTGGTCGTTGTACTTTTTCTCTGGACCACATTAAATAAAGTGCAGGTATTACAAAGAGCGTTAAAACAAGTGAAAACATGGTTCCGCCAATTATCACAACGCCCATACCAATTCTACTAGTTGATGCCGCTCCCAAAGAAAGTGCTATTGGCAAAGCACCGAGGGCAATTGTTAAGCTCGTCATTAAAATAGGCCGCAATCTGGATTCTGCAGCATTTATAATTGCTTTTGCTTTTGGCATGCCTTCTTCCCGAAGTTGGTTGGCAAATTCAACTATAAGAATACCGTTTTTCGTAACCAAACCAATCAACATAATAGTCCCAATTTGGCTGAAAATATTCCAAGTCTGCCCGAAAAGCCAAAGGGAAAAAACCGCTCCAGCTACTGCCATTGGCACGGTAAGTATTATTATTAATGGATCTATAAAACTTTCAAATTGAGCTGCCAAAATCAAAAATATCAATATCAAAGCCAATCCGAATGCAAAAAGTGTATTGCTACTACTTTCAACGAAATCGCGTGATTCACCTCCCAAATCTGTTGTAAAAGAATCGTCCAAAACATTTTCTTTTATAGTTTCCATAGCGTCAATACCGTCATTTATACTTTTGCCGGGAGCAAGTGCTGCAGAAACCGTCGCACTCATATAACGGTTATTATGATACAATTGCGGCGGACTGCTATGTTCCTCTGTTGTAACAAGATTGTCCATTTGAATTAAATCTCCCTTGTCATTTTTAACGAACATTGAAGTTAAATCCATCGGTGCATTTCTGTCTTTTTTGTCGAATTGCCCCATTACTTGATACTGTTTTCCGTTCATCAAGAAATATCCGAAACGTTGACCACTTAATGAAAGCTGAAGGGTTTGCGCAACATCTAAAACCGAAACACCTAAACTTTGAGCCTTTTCACGATCTATGGTAACGTAAATTTCTGGTTTGTTGAATTTTAAATCTACATCGCTATTTGAAAAAGTTGGATCCTTTTCAACCGCTTCCATAAATGGCGGAATTTTTTCCTGCAACTTATCAAAATTCTGCGCTTGAATTATATATTGAATGGGCATTCCACCGCGCCTATTAACTGAAATTGTCGGGGATTCGGCAATACTTACGCGCGCATCTGTGAACTGTTTTGTCCATTTTGTAAGATCTTCAACAATTTCGTGCTGAGACTTTTCCCTTTCGTCTGTATCTACCAATGATATTATTGCGCGGCCTGAATTAACGGAAGATGAGCCATATCCCGGCGAAGTGATAATCAAATTCACTTTCTTTTCTGGGATTGAATCGTTAATCAAGGTTGTCATCTCGTTCATAAAACGATCCATATAATCGTATGAAGCTCCTTCGGGCGCTGTAACTGAAGCACGGATATAACTTCTGTCGTCATACGGTGCCGTTTCTTTTTTCAAAAGTGAATAGAAAAGGCCAATCATCCCAACACAAACTAGAAGGATTGGAATGCTTATCAATTTCTTCTTCATAAAGCGCCCCAACGAATCTGCATACCACGAATTCATTCTTTCAAAATAGCGTTCGGTAACCATATAAAATTTACCGTGTTTCTGTTTGCCGGGTTTCATTAAATAGGCATTCAACATTGGGGTTAAAGTAAGCGAAACGAACGCCGAAACAAGAACAGCGGCGCCAAGTACAACACCAAATTCTCGGAAAAGTCTACCCACAAAACCTTCTAAAAATATAACGGGTAAGAAAACTGCCGCCAAGGTTACCGAGATAGAAATTACCGCAAAAAAGATTTCTTTAGAACCTTTTATTGCAGCTTCAATAGGCATCATTCCTTCTTCAACTTTTTTGTATATATTTTCGGTCACCACAATTCCGTCATCCACAACCAAACCTGTAGCGAGTACTATTGCCAGAAGCGTTAGCACATTTATGCTGTATCCAAAAAGCCACATTATAAAAAATGTTGCAATTAGCGAAACAGGGATATCAATAAGTGGTCGCAAAGCCATTGACCAGTTTCTGAAGAAAAGAAAAATAACCAGAATAACCAGAATTATGGCAATTGCAAGTGTTTCTACAACTTCAACAATTGCGCGTTTTACGAATACCGTATTATCTCTGGCAATATTCAGCTTAAAATCTGCCGGAAGATCTTTTTTTAGTTTTTCATATTCAATATAAAAAGCATCGGCAATGTCAACATAATTGGTTCCCGGCTGTGGAATGATAGCCATCGCAACCATTGGTTGACCGCTATCGCTAAGCTTGGTTTCCATATTCTCTGCTTCCAAAACAGCTCTTCCAATATCGCTCATTCGCACTACCTTTTCTCCATCTGCGACAATTATAATGTTGTTGAATTCTTCTTCAGTAGCGAGATTTCCGATTGTTTTTACGGTGAGTTCGGTATTCGCCCCTGTTAGTTTTCCCGAAGGGAGTTCTACATTTTGGGCGAGAAGAGCCGCCCTAACTTCAGCAACTGTAATTCCGTATGATGCCAATTTTATTGGGTCTATCCAAAGACGCATTGCATATTTTCGCTGCCCCCAAATTTGTACGCTACTAACTCCGGGGATAGTTTGAAGTCGCGGCGCTATTACGTTATCGGCATAATCTGAAAGTTCTAAAACATTTTTATTGTCGCTTTGAACGGTCATTGAAATTATAGCATCACTATCTGCATCGGCCTTTGAAACTACCGGTGGTGCATCAATATCATCCGGCAAACTGCGTATTGCCTGCGAAACTTTATCGCGGACATCGTTTGCCGCACTTTCTAAATCTTTATCTAAATTAAATTCAATATTTATACGGCTGGAACCTTGGTTGCTGGAAGAAGTAATATTTCGAATTCCATCTATGGAATTGATTGATTTTTCGAGCGGTTCGGTGATCTGGGATTCAATAATATCAGAGTTTGCACCTGAATAATTTGTTCTAACTGAAATTTGAGCGGGATCTATTGACGGAAATTCGCGCACCCCAAGATAGGTATAACCGATAATTCCGAAGAGAATTATGGCAAGATTCATTACAATTGTGAGAACCGGACGCTTTATACTTAGGGTTGAAAGATTCATTGCACGCTAGTGGTTTTAGCAGATTTTTTAAAATCAACTTTTACTGGAGTTCCATCTTTTAAAGACATTACGCCTGAAGTTAAAATGGTATCGCCAGCCTTAATGCCAGAAATTACACGAATCAAACTATCGGTTCTTGAACCAGTTTCTACCTCTATCTGTTTTGCCTTTCCGCCTTTTGAAATAAAAATCATCTTTCCGTTTTGGATAGGTATTAATGATTCTGTAGGAACCAAAAGTGCATCATCCACAACTTCCAGCGGCAGCATTACACTTGCAAAAGTTCCCGGATATAACTTTCCTTCAGGATTTTCGGCAATTGCGCGCATTTTTAATGTTCTAGTTGCCAGATCTACCATTGGTTCAATCGCATAAATTTTCGCTTTATATTCTTCTTTTGAACCAGAAACAGTAAAAGTTAGCTCGCTATTCAACTTCATTCTACTAGCGTATTTTTCTGGAATGCTGAAGGTAATTTTTAATTGTTTTGTATTAACCAACGTAGCAATTGGTGTTGTTGGAGTAACATACGTTCCTTTTGAAATGTTGCGCAAACCAATGGTTCCCGAGAAAGGTGCTCTAATTGTTGCTTTACCTAATTGGGCGGCAATAAGTTGCGATTCTGCCTTGGAGCTTTTAAAATCTGCGCTTGCAATATCATATTCCTCTTGGCTGATTGCTTGTTTTTCTAAAAGCAATTTTGCGCGTCTTTCATTTTCTGATGCTAATTGTTGTGCAGTACCTACTTTTGAAAGTTGTGCACGCATTTCAATATCATTTACTTTTAAAAGCACTTGACCTTTTGATACTTCCGTTCCTTCTTCAAAATTTATAGATTCCACAACGCCCATAATCTCGCTTCGAATTTCGACCTGCTCATTTGCCTCAAGCGTTCCGGATAAAGATAAATTATCTGCAAAATTTTCGCCAGTTGCAATAATACCACTTACAGTTGTGGTTGTTGGGCCACTTTTATTTTTACCAACATTGCTTTCTTCGCGATTACTCATTATTCGGTATGCTATAAATGCAAGAATCCCTAAGACTAAAAGTGAATAAACGATATATTTGGTCTTCATATTTTTGGATGAAATGTAACTGCGGCGCTAGAAATTAGATATATTACAAATCTAATTTTTATGCATCAGTTCAATACCTTGTTAGTTTTTATTTAACAAAATAATAAAAGCGAGTGAAAATCAATTTCTTTTTTGGACTGAAATAATCAGTAATGGTTTAATTGAAGAGGTAATTATATTGAAGAAAAAATCAATAAAAAATTACAAATAAGGAGGTATTCATTTTTTAATTAATTTCCACAATTTTTTAACGGCCGAAAGTAAAAGTAAACTCAAAAGTCCAACCATGAGACCGACAATTAATTCTAATAGAATTGTTGGCCAGTGCGGCAAATAATCGTGCAAAATGGTAATGTTGTGAACAAAAATTCCGCCAGAAACCAGAAGTAGCGCAATAGTTCCAACAATTGCCAATGTTTTTATAACATATGGCAAAGCTTGTACTAAAACTCGGCCAAGTTTTTTTCTAAAACTTTTTTCTTTTTCATTGCTTTTTATAAGTTTATAGCCGGCTTCGTCCATTCTAACAATCAGCGCAACTATCCCGTAAACGCCTACTGTTGCTAATATTGCAATGGCGCTTACT
The DNA here is from genome assembly GCA_965219125.1 of Aequorivita sp. Taxonomy (GTDB): domain Bacteria; phylum Bacteroidota; class Bacteroidia; order Flavobacteriales; family Flavobacteriaceae; genus JBBSOK01. Next base: position 228,860 of record CBDCMO010000001.1, on the reverse strand, counting down.
ACTATAATTTGCATAACCAATGTTTCGTCAACAACACTAGACAAAGCAATAATTACAATTTCTATGGACAAGATAAAATCTGTAACAATTGCTGCTTTTACACGCTCTTTTTCCAAAGCTAAAATCTCAACTTCAGTATAATTTTCTTCAGCTAAAGATTCTTCAGATTGCGCGTGCGGAAAGAAAAATTCGTAGATTTTTTCGGTGCCTTCAAATGCCAAATATATTCCACCGAGAACCAAAACAACCTTTATTGCCCAAGGCAAAAAAGCACTCAATAAAAATGCAATTGGCAGGATAATCAGTTTATTGAGTAAAGAACCTTTTGAAATAGCCAGTAAAACCGGAATTTCACGTGAGGAAGCAAAACCGGATGCTTTTTCCGCATTTACGGCAAGATCATCACCCAAAATACTAGCTGTATTTTTGGCTGCAATTTTACTCATTGCCGCTACATCATCCAAAAGTGCTGCTATATCATCTAAAATTGCAAAAAATCCTGAAGCCATTTTTTTGGTTGAAATTGAAAATTAGTTAAATTTCTTATTATACTTTTAATGGTTCAAAAATAGGGAAAAGCTTTCATTCAAGATTTAAAATTTAAAATTCAAAATTAGTTGATTAGCCCGGTCATTGAGCGGAGCCGAAATGACATTGTGACTTTCCTCCGCTTAGCCACCGGCTTTTAAATATTATGTTTTAGTACAAACCAGTCATTGAGCGGAGCCGAAATGAAATCGTTAATCACTTATTCTTCTCCTCAATCCACTTACTCATATATTTTGTGCTTTGAAGTGTTTGGTGTTGCAGGATTTGCCCAATAAAATTTTGTTGTCGGTGTTTTTCAATATTATTTTGAAGGTATTGAATTTGCTCTTTAAACTTCGGAAGAAATTCATTTTTATTGAAATTATCTTGAAGCGATTTCATTTGAAAACTTTGTATTGTTTTCCATTTTTCTTCGTTTTCATAAATTGAAATTGCAGCTTCCACAAATTCTTCAAAGTTGTCTTTTATGTAAAATGAATCTTCATTAAAAGACATTCCTTCTGCACCGATATTTGTTGTTATAAATGGTGTTCCGTTTAAAACAGAGTCAAACAATTTTCCTTTTAAACCTGCACCAAAACGAATTGGTGCGAGACAAACTCTCGATTTTGCAAAAGCTTCATCCGCATTTTCTACCCAACCTTTTATAAAAAATCCTTCTTCTGGTTTATGCAATTGAAGAATTTTTTGAGGGGCATAAGCTCCATAAATGTGAAGTTTTGCATTCGGAATTTTACTTCTGATTAATGGCCAAATTTCCTTTTTCAATACTTCAACCGAATCTACATTTGGGGCGTGCAATAAATTTCCAACGGTTATAAAATCTGTTCTTTCCTTGAATGACGGGAAATTATTCACTTTTTCTTCTGAAGGAAAATCTATTAAAAATGGTAAATAAAATAACAGTTCTTCCGCAATTTTAAAGGTGTTCTGTAATAATTCAATTTCGAAGGATGAAATTATCAAAGACAAATCGCATCTTAAAATTGAAGCTAATTCACGTTTTGCAGTTTCTGAAAATAGAAAGGCTTCTGAAACTTCAATTCCTTTTTTTACCACTTCTTCCCTAGCTTTTCTTAGAAAATGTAAATCTTCAGTATCTAAAATTTTAATTGCGTTTGGGCATTTTTCAGAAACTCGCCAACCAAATTGTTCTTCGGTTATAAAGCGGTCAAATAAGATTATGTGTGGATTTATTTCGATTAAAAATTCATCAAAAGAAGCATCGTTGAGTTTTATGGAATGGGTTTTTATTCCCAAACTTTCCAAATCTGCCGACTTTTCTGAAATTAAAGCAGTTGAAGCAAAATGGATTTTAAAATTTTCAGAAGAAAAGAAATTTATTAACTGTATCATTCTCCCACCAGCCGCAGTTGTTGATGGTTCGGGGAAAATTTGGCCGATAATTAATAGTTGCTGATTCAAAGTTTATAAATTTATATCAGACCAATTTGTTGGATTTCGGCTAGTGTGAAAAACAGCTATCACTTTAACAATTTCGTTTTCAATGATATAATGAATTCCAAAAGGGAAGGTTTTACAATAATATACCCGAACATTTTTATATTTTAGCTGAAAGGAAAGAGGTGCTTTTTGAATAAAATTGTAGCCTTGGTCAAGTTCTTTTTTTAATCTATGCGAAAGTTTGCTGCTTTTTGCCTTATACCAATTCAACGCATCTATTACATCTAAAGTTGCTTCTTTAGATATTCTAATGTAGTACATTATTGAGGTTCGTTTAAACGATTTTCGTAGTCATCTAACGAGTAAAATTTCATTTTCCCCTTTGCATGTTTTTCTAAACGGCGGTCAAGTTCGACTTTTTGAAGCTCTGTAATTTCTTGGCCTTCTGAACGATTAAGAAGCATTTTTATCTCTCGCAAGACTTCTTTGCTATTAGACTCTAACAATAACTGAATTAGTTCAATTTTTTCAGTTTCAAGGTTCATATCAAATATTTTATAAAACTAAGATAACAAATAAATCAGTTAACCAACTCCGCATACAAATCAAAATCTTCCGCAGCAGTGATCTTTACGTTGAAAAATTCACCCGTTCTCAAATAACCTCCTTCGGCATTTATCAAAACTTCGTTATCAACATCTGGGCTGTCAAATTCAGTTCTACCAACGTAATAACCGCCTTCTTTTCGGTCTATTACTACTTTAAAAGTTTGTCCGATTTTATGCTGATTTAATTCCCAAGAAATTTGGCTTTGTATTTCCATAATTTCGTTGGCTCGATCCATTTTTACATCTTCGGGCACATCGTCTACCAAATTGTAAGCGTGCGTATTTTCTTCGTGACTGTAGGTAAAACAGCCTAAACGCTCAAAGCGCATTTCTTTTACCCAATTTTTAAGGGTTTGGTAATCTTCTTCAGTTTCGCCGGGATAACCAACGATCAACGTTGTACGAATTGTCATGTTTGGCACAGCTGCCCGAAAATCTTTCAATAATTTTGTGGTCTTTTCCTTGGTCGTTCCGCGGCGCATACTTTTTAAAATCGGGTCTGCAATATGCTGTAGCGGAATATCTATATAATTACAGATTTTTGGTTCCTTACGCATTAATTCCAAAACATCCATTGGGAAACCGGTTGGAAATGCGTAGTGCAAACGAATCCATTCTATTCCTTCAACTTTAACTAGGTTTTCTAATAATTCGGCAAGGTTTCGTTTCTTGTAAATATCTAAACCGTAATAGGTTAAATCTTGGGCGATTAAAATTAGTTCTTTAACGCCGTTTGCTGCCAATTTTTCGGCTTCAATAACCAAGTTTTCAATTGGTGTACTTTTATGTTTTCCGCGCATAATCGGGATTGCACAAAACGAACACGGACGGTCGCAACCTTCGGCAATTTTTAGGTATGCGTAGTTTTTTGGTGTTGTTGTAAGACGTTCTCCAATAAGTTCGTGTTTGTAGTCTGCGCCTAATGCTTTTAGTAATGATGGCAATTCTGTCGTGCCAAAATATTGGTCAACTTGCGGAATTTCCTTTTGTAAATCTGGCTTATATCGTTCAGAAAGGCAACCTGTTACAAAAACTTTATCAACAAGACCTTGTTCTTTTTTCTGGACGTATTCTAAGATTGTATTTACACTTTCTTCCTTTGCATTAGCAATAAAGCCGCAGGTATTAATCACTACGATGTTGCCTTCTTCTTCGTGAACAACTTCTTTATTATTGGCACGCAATTGTCCCATTAACACTTCGCTGTCGTAAACATTTTTACTACAACCAAGGGTTACTACATTTATCTTATTATTTTTAAGTGTTTTTGTACGCATACGTCTTTCCCGCGCAGGCGGGAATATGTTTAATGAAAATTCAATTATTTTATAATGAATTTAGAATTATGATTAAAAGTTCCATAATTTTAAAAGCGTGCAAAGATACAACCATTTTAAACCATTACCATAAAGAATAGTCTAACCATTAAATCTTGATTATGAAGTATCTCTGTTCTATTCTTGCTGTTTTTATTTTTGCATTTTCAAGCTGTTCCCAAAATGATGAAGCAACAGTTGAAATACTTGACGAACAAATCTATTTTCCACCAATAAATTCCCAGACTTGGGAAACCATCAATCCTTCTTCACTTTCTTGGGATTCCACTAAACTTCAAGAACTCAAACAATTTTTAGAAGAAACAGATACCGAAGGTTTTATAATTTTAAAAAACGGCAAGATTGCGGTTGAATATTATTTGAATGGTACAAACATCTCAACACCTCATCTTTGGAACAGCGCGGGTAAAACCTTGACTGCATTTACAATTGGAATGGCTCAAAAAGACGGCTATTTATCTACCGAAGATTCAGCTTCGCAATATTTAGGCAGTGGTTGGACATCAATGACGACAGAACAGGAAGCTGCAATAACAATAAAAAATCAACTTACTATGACAACGGGCGGCGACTATAATGTTGCAGACGAAACCTGTACCGATGCGGAATGTTTACGGTATTTAAATGAGCCTGATACATTTTGGTATTATCATAATGCCTTTTATACATTACTTCAAAACGTGATAGATGAAGCCGTTCCAAACGGTTTTGATACTTATTTTACCTCAAATTTGAAAAACAAAATCGGGATGACTGGCGGTTGGTTTACTTTTGGTCATAATCACGTTTACATAAGCACAGCAAGAAGTATGGCGCGTTTTGGACTCTTAAATTTGAATGGTGGAAAGTGGGAAGAAAATGAATTGATAGCACCTGAATATTTTCAGCAAATGACAAATACATCGCAAAATTTGAACAAAGCATACGGTTATTTATGGTGGTTAAATGGGAAGGAAAGTTTTAGATTGCCAACAAGTACGAATCAATTTTCGGGGAAATTAATACCAAACGCACCCGACGACTTAATCGCTGGTTTGGGCAAAGATGACCAAAAGTTGTACGTTGTTCCCAGCGAAAATCTTGTGATTGTTAGAATGGGCACCAATGCTGGCTCGCCACTGTTAGGACCTTCGGGTTATGATAATGAACTTTGGGAAAAGTTAAATGAGGTCTTTAATTTTTAAAAAAATCCGTTGAATATCGTTCGTGATTTCTGAATTTAATTTCACAGAAACTGTGTAAGAAATTATCACTTTCAAAAACAAACTTCTTCTCAAATGATTGGGCAAGTTTCAATTTCTGCTAGCATTTTTCATTAAATTTACATTTCCCAAAATATAAATCATGAAAAAAATAACCCTCATATTTGCCATTTTTGCTGCAAGTATAATTCACGCCCAACAAACAATGACCCCAGAACTTTTATGGCAAGTTAAAAGAATAAGTCCGATTGGTATTTCCGAAGATGGAACTGAAATTTTTTATAAAGTTTCAATCCCCAATATCGAGGAAAACAAAATGGATTCAAAATATTACAAGATGCCCATTTCTAGTGGAAATGCTACTGAAATTGAAAAAGATGCGGCTAAAACAAAAGATAAAAATCTATCGCCAGACGGAAAATATCTATTAATGCACAAATCTGTTGAAGTAAATAAAGTAACCGGAAAAGATATTTATAAAGATTTGCCAAAAAGCGATGCGTACGTTTTTACGGCTTTAGATTACAGACATTGGGACAAATGGAATGATGGTAGTTTTGACCACTTATTTTTAAAAAATACAAAAACGGATGCCGAAACAGACCTAACGCCGCAACAACCTTACTACACGCCACAAGCGCCATTCGGTGGCGATGAAGATTATATTTGGGATGTAAAAGGTGAAAATGTTTACTATGTAAGCAAGAAATTGGCAGGCACAGAATATGCAACAAGTACAGATACCAACATTTACCAATACAACCTTTCAACCCAAAAAACCGAAAACTTAACCGCAGAAAATAAAGGATATGATACTTCACCGGCATTTTCAAAAGATGGTGCGCTTGCCTATTTACAGATGAAAACGCCCGGTTATGAGGCTGATAAAAATGACATCATAGTTCTAAAAGATGGTGTAAAACAAAATCTGACAGCACAATGGGATGGCACTGTGAATAGCTTTTTATGGGCTAGTAATAACAAGAATATTTACTTTACCGCGCCAATTGATGGGACGATTCAGCTTTTTAGAGTTGATTATCCAGGCAAAACCAGAAAAATGGCGGTTGTTGAACAAATTAGTAAAGGTGAATTTGACGTAACAGGAATTGTAGGCGAGAATAACGGAAATTTGATTGTGACAAGAACCGATATGAACCACGCTGCCGAACTTTTTTCTTTCGATTTAAAAAGCGAAACCTTCACTCAATTAACACAGTTGAATGCTGAGATTTATGGGAAATTAGAATTACCAAAAATTGAAAAACGAATTGTAACTACCAAAGACGGCAAACAAATGTTGGTTTGGGTAATCTTGCCTCCTAATTTTGATAAAACTAAAAAATACCCAACCTTACTTTATGCGCAAGGCGGACCTCAATCTGCACTTTCACAATTTTATAGTTATCGTTGGAATTTTCAATTAATGGCTTCTCAAGGTTATATAATTGTAGCACCAAACCGAAGAGGAATGCCCGGTCACGGAGTTGAATGGAACGAAGAAATAAGTGGCGATTGGGGCGGAAAAGCCATGCAGGATTATCTTGATGCAATTGATGATGTGGCAAAAGAACCGTACGTCGATAAAGCCAGATTAGGCGCTGTTGGAGCAAGTTTTGGTGGATATTCTGTATATTGGTTGGCGGGCAATCACGAAGGTAGATTCAAAACCTTTATCGCTCACGATGGTATGTTTGATAATCGCGCGATGTACGGCACTACTGAAGAATTATTCTTTGTAACCCACGATATGGGAGGCGCTTATTGGGAAAAAGATAATGCCGTTGCCCAAAAAACATACACGGAGTTTAATCCAATAACCTTTGTTGATAAATGGGACACGCCAATTATGATTGTGCAAGGTGGTAAAGATTATCGAGTGCCGATTGAGCAAGGTTTGGGAGCTTTTCAAGCTGCGCAATTACGCGGAATAAAAAGCAAATTACTTTATCTACCGGAAGAAAATCACTGGGTATTAGCACCACAGACCGCTTTAGTTTGGCAGCGAGAATTTTTTGGATGGCTTAAGGAGACGCTGTAGTCTGTTATCAGTATTCAGTATTGAGTATTTAGTATTCAGTATTCAGTATTCAGTATTCAAAAATTAGGTTTTTACTATGAATACACGAATTTTTTAAATAATAATTTGTGTATTCGTGGTGAATCTTTTTCAAAGGTATTTTAAGCAACTCGCAATTATTTCCTTCGTTTCTTCAACAAATTCATCAATTTCTTTAAAGCTATTTTTTCTGATTAATGAAATTTCTACAGCTTCACTATTGTATCGAAACAGTAGTTTTACTTCCTTTCCATTATTAAAAAAGTAATAAGATTTATGGTTGATTATTAAAATATCTTCAAAATTCTGAAGTAGATGTTCCTGTTTTAAAAATCCAAATATTGATATCTGAAGGATTTTTCTCTTAGAATCGAAGATTACATTTCTACAAATTCGATATAAAAAAAGAATAATTGGTAAAATTAAGAATACCCAATATGGAACTATTTCAAATCTTTCGCCCGTATAAATAAAGTAAATAAAAGCAAGGAACAGTAAAATGAAAATTGTTATTTCGAAATTCCTATTTTGTTTTAAGATTAGAAAAATTCCTTCTTTCTTGTAAAATTCCGTCATTAAATTGAGTGAAATGGATTAGAAGTTAAAAAGAACAATTTATAAGCGGCTCTTCTTGAAGTTACAGCTATTTAAAAAATGAATCCACAAATTCAAATTTATTAAATACTTGAAGATCTTCAATACCTTCACCTACCCCAATATATTTTACTGGAATTTGAAATTGATCGCTAATGCCTATCACTACGCCACCTTTTGCGGTTCCGTCAAGTTTAGTTACGGCAAGTGATGTAACTTCGGTTGCTGCAGTAAATTGTTTTGCCTGTTCAAAAGCATTTTGCCCGGTGGAGCCATCCAAAACCAATAAAACTTCGTGCGGTGCATTTGGGATTACCTTGTCCATAACCCGTTTAACCTTGGTAAGTTCATTCATTAAGTTTACTTTGTTATGAAGTCTGCCCGCCGTATCTATAATAACAACATCGGCATTTTTTTTAACGGCGCTCGTCAAGGTATCAAAAGCCACACTTGCAGGATCGCTGCCCATACTTTGTTTTACCAACGGCACGCCCGTTCTATCTGCCCAAATTTGAAGTTGATCTATTGCCGCTGCCCTAAATGTATCGGCCGCACCTAAAACAACACTCTTTCCTGATTGTTTAAATTGATGTGAAAGTTTACCAATTGTAGTTGTTTTACCAACACCATTAACACCCACTACCATAATTACGTACGGATCATTTTGTTGAGGAATCACAAAATCTTTTTCGTTGCCGCTGTCTATTTCGCTTAATAAGCCTGCAATTTCTTCACGTAGAATTTCATTTAGTTCGGCTGTTCCAACATATTTATCTTTTTCTACACGCGCTTCTATTCGCTTTATAATTTTCAACGTTGTTGTAACGCCCACATCGCTAGAGACTAAAATTTCTTCAAGGTTATCAAGAACATCATCATCTACCTTACTTTTTCCAACAACCGCTTTGCTAAGCTTGTCCAGAAAAGTAGATTTCGATTTTTCAAGACCTTTATCTAACGTTTCTTTTCTTTCTTTTGAAAATATTTTTTTGAAAAAGCTCATTTTTTATTGTTGTCGGTTAAAAGAATTTAAGATCAGTTATATAACTAAATGCTCTAACTTCTTTTCAATTTATAAAAATACGAAAAGCCACCTTCGCAAAAAAGTGGCTTTTCTCAAATATTTTAAATTGGTTATTTTTTATTTAACCAGTCATTTACATTTTCCGGAACCATAATAGATTCTGAAAAAGTATATGCTCCTGTTTTTGGCGATTTAACCATTTTTATTGCTTTGGTTAAACGCTTTGTTGCTGTTTGTACGTTACCTACTGTTTTCTTTGCCATGGCGTATAAGTTTTATTTGAAATTTTCAAAGAAATTGAAAATCCTAATTATTTAATTTCTTTATGAACCGTCATTTTCTTCAAGATTGGATTAAATTTCTTTAACTCCATTCTATCTGGTGTATTCTTTTTGTTTTTGGTAGTTATATACCTTGAAGTTCCCGGTTTACCCGTTTCTTTATGCTCTGTGCACTCCAATATTACCTGAACTCTGTTGCCTTTTTTAGCCATTATACTCTTTATTTAATAACGCGATTATTTTGTTAAGAAACCTTTTTCGCGGGCTTCTTTCATAACTGCAGAAATACCTTTTTTGTTGATTGTTTTTATTGTTGAAGCTGCGATACGTAACGTAACCCACTTATCTTCTTCAGGAATATAAAAACGTTTTTTAACCAAGTTTACATCAAACTTGCGTTTGGTTTTATTCATAGCGTGAGAAACATTGTTCCCAACCATCGCTCTTTTTCCGGTAAGCTCACAAACTCTAGACATTGTCTTAACGTTTTAATTATTTAAAAACAGGGTGCAAAAATAGGCAATTATATTAATATGAACAAAGAAAGAAAACTAGTTTTTTAAAATTTCTTTTAAAATCATTTCAAGCGCTTTGTTTACGCTCTTTTCAATAATCCTTTCCCTATCACTTCCAAATAAAAATTTCTCTGAAAAAGTCTTTGTAGGTGTTGAAATTGCAATGCAAACAGTACCAACTTCATTATCGCCATCTCCCTTTGTTGGACCGGCAATACCTGTGGTGGCAAGGGCAAAATCTGTTTCAAATAACCGCCTACTATTTAAAGCCATTTCTTCGGCAACTTGGATGCTTACTACATTATGATCATCTATTATACTTTTTTCAATACCAAGAATAGTTGACTTTAATGAAGTTTCATACGGAATAATGCCTCCTTTAAAAAATGAAGAAACACCGGGAGTTTCGGTTATAGCAGCAGAAATTGCACCACCGGTACAACTTTCAGCTAAACTAAAAGTTAGATTTCTTTTTGTGAATTCATCCGCAATTTTCTGTACAATATTTGTTTCATCTTCAAAACCAACTGAAATATCTTTCAACATTTCATTTAACGACTCCATCTGCTCATCAACAGATTTTTTTAAAGCAACTTCATCTATTCCTGTTGAAGATAAGCGTAGGCGAACTCTTCCCAATGAAGGTAAATATGCCAATTTAATTATTTCGGGTAACTTATTTTCCCAGTCTTCAATTCTATCAGCAATTGTGCTTTCACCTTGTCCGTACGTTAAAAGTGTTTTATGATAGATAAAAGGTCTTTTGAATTTTTTAATGAGTCGCGGAAATACTTCGTTTTGAAGCAAATATTTCATCTCATAAGGTACACCCGGCATAGAAACAAAAACTGTTTTATCCTTTTCAAACCACATTCCTGGCGCTGTGCCGTGCTCATTGTTTAAAATTATAGCCTTTGATGGAACCATTGCTTGCAGTAAGTTGGCAGGAAGCGGTTTGCGGTTTATATGCTTGCTAAAAATATCCTTTATGTTTTGTAAGACCCAAGCGTTTTCTATTAATGCATCATTGAAAAATTCACAGAACGTTGCTTTGGTAATATCATCCTTCGTTGGGCCTAAACCGCCAGTTACCACGACTAAATCTACGTTTTTCTCAGCATTTGCCAATGCATCTAAAATGTGCTGCCTTTCGTCTTGAACCGAAGTTATTTGATAAACCTTTATACCAATTTTATTAAGTTCCTTTGAAATGTAGGCGGAATTTGTATCTACTATTTGCCCGATTAAAATTTCGTCACCAATAGTAATTATTTCTGAGAGCATTTATAATTTAAAGTCTGAAGTTAATTCGCTTACAATAGCTTTCACTTTTACAGAAACGTTTTGGACATTTTCTGCAATATTTGTTTTATTCTTTGATGTTTTGGACCAAGATTCTATGGCTGTCATATCTTTTTCTAATTCGGCACCAAACATTTCAAGATTTGGTTTCATTTTATGCGCAAATTGATAAGCCAATTTTCTGTTTTCATTTTCTACCGCTTCAACCATTCTTACAAGATCTGGCGGTATTTCTTCGAGAAATGTTTCAGCCAATATCTTTAAAAAATCGGTGTCGCCCTCTGCAATAGCTTCGAGACGATCCATGGAATAATTTTTTGTCATTTATTTTACTTTAATGGAAAACAATTTTGTGCCTTCAATATAACCTTCTAATTGGTCGCCTGCAATTACTTTGCCAACTCCGGCTGGGGTGCCGGTAAAAATTACATCTCCAATTTTTAAGGTGAAGTATTTGGATACGTATTCTATTAATTGGTCAATATTCCAAAGCATGGTTTCTGTGTTGGCCTGTTGTACCACACTACCATTTTTTTCAAGCCTAAAGTTAATATTATTTATATTCTCTAACGTAGTTTTATCCAAAAAATTGCCGATAACGGCAGCACCGTCAAAAGCTTTTGCCTTTTCCCAGGGTAAGCCTTTTTCTTTTAATTTTTCTTGTAGGTCTCGGGCAGTAAAATCTATCCCTAAGCTTATTTCGTCATAATATTTATGTGCGAATTTAGCATCAATATGCTTACCAATTTTATTAATTTTCACTAACACTTCAACCTCATACTGAACATCATTGGAAAATTCGGGTATAAAAAAAGGCTGATTCTTTAATAAAATTGCCGTATCTGGCTTTAAGAAAATAACCGGTTCAGTTGGTTTTTCATTCTTCAACTCGGCAATATGCGAAGCGTAATTTCTACCAATACAGATAATTTTCATACTATAATTTATTATTTAAAGTGCTTAACTTAATTCGTGTTAAAACCTGTTTTGTGTATAATGGAAAATCTGCATTTAAAAGCCATCCAAAATAACCGGGTTCTTTATCGAGAACATCGAGCACTAATTTGCCTTTATGTTTTCCAAAGCTAAATACTTCAGCGCCATTTTTGTCATAGCCAATAAAGCCTGCAAAATCTGCAAATTCACGATGCGAACTATAATCTGCCAAAAAAGCCATATCATTTTCCAAGTCTGGATATTTGTCCAACTGAGATTTTAAAACCTCATACGTTGCGTCTGTATCGGCAGCTGCACTATGTGCGTCAATTAAATCTTTATCGCAATAAAATTTATAGGCAGCTTCCAGCGTCCTCTTTTCCATTTTATGAAAAATGGTTTGCACATCTATTGACAGTGCTTTTTTCATATCAAAATCTATTTCGGCGCGAAGCAATTCTTCAGCCAACAATGGAATATCAAATCTATTACTATTAAAACCACCCAAATCTGAATCTTTAATCAACCCATAAACCTTTGATGCAAGCTCTTTAAACGTTGGCTCATTTGCTACCATCTCGTTTGTAATGCCGTGAATTTCGGTAGTTTGTTTTGGTATTGGCATTTCTGGATTTACACGCCAAAGATGACTTTCTTTATTGCCGTTTGGAAAAACCTTTAAAATTGCAATTTCAACAATACGGTCTTTTGCAACATTAATTCCGGTTGTTTCTAAATCGAAAAAGCAAATTGGTTTTTTTAGGTTTAATTCCATTATATTTCAAAAATTGTATGATAATTGCAAATGTAGTATTTTATGTATGTTTTAATTGATTTTACTTTATGAAGCTTTATTATTATTTGGTTTGTGTTTTTTTATTTGTCACTTCTTTTAAAACTTTTGCGCAAGATTCCAGGGTTTTAATTACTGAAGAAAAAAAAAGAAAACGGGTTAATTTATATGCCGAAAATACTACGAAAGATTCTTTGAACATTTTTCTGTTGGTTTTTCCGGAAGGTTTTAGACGAAGTGCTTCCCAGCCAAAACTAACCGATATTGCACCGAAACAAAAAATATTGATGACAACTTTGATTGAACTGGGAGATAATTCAACAAATACATATACCTACGAACTTATAATTACTGACAGAAGAGATGATATAAATTTATCCTTTAAAAAGAATACAATAGATATTGAAAAAACAATAACTGATAAAGTTGTAGTTTTTAGTAGAGAAGGTTGTGAAAAATGTGATTACCTAAATAAAGTTTTAGTTGAAAAAAGGATAGCCCACCGAAATTTTGATGTTAAAAAAGACGCAAAATTATACAAACAATTTTTAGCGTTTATGAGTAAAAAATATCCTAATAAGGAAATTGTGCAAATGCCCGTTGTTTGGAATAAAACCTATTTAATTTTTGGATATGATGAAGTTGAGGATGTACTATTAGAATTGGAAAAATAGCTGATAAAATAATAATTTTATAAGTCTATAATGCCAATTTCAACTTTTGTTTTACCCGTTTTTCTCTCTAATTTGGCAACCAATTCCTGAAATCCGACTAGATGAATATGTGCTTTTATATTCATGTTAGCACTTTCAATTTTCAATTGCTTACTTACTTTTCCGAAAGACACCTTTTTAATTTCATTCCATCTTATTTCCTTTTGTTTTCCGAAAAGGTTGGTCTCTATAATTGCTAAATCTGTTACTAAGATATTCGAAACATATCCTTTCGCGAATAAAAATAGTCCAGCAATTAATGCCAATAAACTACAAATGGAAACAATGATTTTGTCACTTTCATTAGCGAAGAGGAAACCATAAATAAGTAAACCAATACCTCCTACTATAATCAAAATTCCAAGAATGAAATAAAATTTAGGCAATTGTAATATCAGATTTCCATCTCCATCTTCTTTTGCTTTCTTTCTCGAAGCGGCATATAGCAGACCCATTACCATTGTGACCGCTACAACAGGTAAAATATTCTTTAAAAACATAGGATTTAATTATCGTTTTGAAACATATACGAGAAAATTAAACTTCCCGATTTACATCCCAACCTTCAAGATAATCTGCAACTTTCTTTACAAATTGTCCACCCAAAGCGCCGTTTACAACACGATGATCGTAGCTGTGCGATAAAAACATTTTGTAACGGATGCCGATAAAATCGCCTTCGGGAGTTTCAATAACTGCTGGTACTTTTCTAATGGCACCCAAAGCCAAAATACCAACTTGCGGCTGATTTATAATTGGGGTTCCCATAATGCTGCCAAACGTTCCAACGTTGGTTACAGTATACGTGCCGCCTTGAATATCGTCTGGTTTTAGCTTGTTTTCTCTTGCTCTACCCGCAAGGTCATTTACCGCTTTGCTCATACCAACCAAATTTAATTGGTCGGCATTTTTTATTACTGGAACTATAAGATTTCCATCCGGTAAAGCCGCTGCCATACCAAGATTTATGTTTTTTCGTTTAATGATGTTTTCGCCGTCAAGAGCAATATTCATCATTGGAAAATCTTTTAATGCTTTGGCAACCGCTTCCATAAAAATTGGAGTAAACGTTAAGTTTTCGCCTTCTCTTTTAGCAAATACAGTTTTTACTTTGTTGCGCCAATTCCAAATATTGGTTACGTCACATTCCACAAAACTCTGCACGTGAGCCGCCGTTTGGACGCTTGCAACCATATGATGTGCAATAAGTTTGCCCATTCTAGTCATTTCAATAATCTCATCGCCACCATTAATTGAAACCGGTGCTTTTTGAGTTTGTGCGGCAATTGGGTTTTTTGCTTCTATTGCAGTATTGGGTTTACTAGTTGGAGCAGAAACAGCTTGCCTTTCAATATCTTGTTTTGAAGAATCTGAGCGATTTTCAAGATATCCTAAAATATCATTTTTGGTTACCCTACCATCTTTGCCGCTTCCTTTTATAGAATCTAATTGCGCTTGACTTATATTTTCAGCAACAGCTATATTTTTTACCAATGGAGAATAAAATCTATTTTCTGAACTTTCAACAGCTGTTTGTGTTGCTACTTTAGCAGTTTCGACAGTTGCTTCAACCGCAGCTGCCATTTTTGTTTCATCAGCAACACCTTCGTTTTTTGCCTCACTTTTTACTTCCGCTCCATTTTCGCCCGCAATTTCAATAATCGCAATAGTTTGGCCTACTTGAATTACATCATCAACATTAAAAAGTTTTTCAATTAAAACGCCATTTACTTCACTTGGCACTTCGCTATCCACTTTATCTGTGGCAATTTCAAGAACGGGTTCATCTGCTTCAATCGTGTCGCCTACTTCCTTTAACCAACTTGTTAAGGTAGCTTCTGCCACGCTTTCGCCCATTTTTGGTAATTTCAATTCAAATGTTGCCATAACTTTTTAAGTGTGCTTTTTAATCTGTAAAATATGTTGTTTGAAATTGCTTCTTTTTTTGCAATGTAATCTGCGGCAAAATTAAACAATTTTATAAGTAGTTTCTAAGTGAGATTTATTTTTATTCTTTTTCTGAATTATGTAGTCAAAAAATGAAGCACTTCACCTTTTTCATCGCTACGATTGCTACCTATCAAGAAATTGCAATTCGGTGGAATAATTCTGAAGCTATTCTGCTGATTTTTAAAAGCATCCATTGTTGAAAATATGTTTTCGAAAGAAATATATTCCGAATCAAAAATAACAAGGCAATTATTATAATTTTTCTCTACAATTGAAGCTTCGCTACGCATTTTCATTGGAATTTTAACCACCGCTGAAATCTTTTTGAATAAATTTTCGTTATCTGAAATAAAAATCGCCGTTTCCGCTTTGGCAACTTCAACCTTAGTTTTTGAATTTTTTACCTTTCTCAACTTTTTAGCCATTGAAACGGCAACATCAACCGACAAATCTGTTATTTTATTTGTATTGAAATGCTTTGAATAAAAAATGCGCATTGCACCAAAAAAGCGTTCGTAATAAGCTTTGTCGCGAATTGTACTTTCTCCTTTATAATGTAATAATTGTTGGCTGCCCAAATAATAATTTGAAAATCCAGCCTTCAAAATTTTATAGCAAAGATCGATATCTTCACCATACATAAAATAATCTTCGTCAAAACCGTTTACTTCTTCATATAACTTGCGCTCCATAAAAATAAAGGCGCCGGCCAAAACTTCAACATTTCCGCAGGCATCTTTCTCTAGATTATTTGCGTAATATCCATTTTTATTTTTGGTGAGACCAACAATTTTTTTCAGCGACTTTTTGGGCGTGGGAATATTGCGCTTGCTTTCCGGCAGAAATTTGCCGGTGCCATCAATCATTTGTACACCTATTCCACCAATTTTCGTTTTAGTTTTGAAAACTTCAATGCACTCCAAAAAGGTGTTTTCAGCAACAACAGTATCCGGATTTAAAATGCAGAGGTATTTTCCAGTTGCAATTTTAACGGCTTGATTGTTAGCTTTGCTAAAGCCAACATTTTCTTTATTTTGAAGTAATTTTACAGTTGGAAATTTATCTAAAGCCATCTCACAACTTCCATCTTCAGAATTGTTGTCAATCACAACAATTTCAGAATCAATATTCTCTAATGCTTTTTGAACGCTCAACAAGCATTGTTCTAAGAAATAACGCACATTATAATTAAGGATAATAACGGAAAGTTCCATTTAATTTTTTAATTGAATGCAGGCAAGTTACTAACCTTTAAGTGAAGTTTCGAAAGGAATTCTATTTAAAATACTTCTGCCTAAACTTACCTCATCTGCATATTCAAGTTCATCTCCCACGGCAATTCCCCTTGCAATTGTGCTGGTTTTTATGTTTAAATTTTCAATTTGTTTATAAATGTAAAAATTGGTGGTATCGCCTTCCATTGTTGAGCTTAATGCGAAAATAAGTTCTACTACATTTCCTTTTTTCACCTTTTCAACTAACGAAACAATATTTAATTCGCTTGGACCAATGCCGTCCATCGGCGAAATTTTGCCACCCAAAACGTGATAATGACCTCGGAATTGACTCGTATTTTCAATTGCCATTACATCTCGAACATCTTCAACCACACAAATAGTCTGCTCATCGCGGTTTGCGTTTGCACAAATTTCGCACAATTTGGTATCTGAAATGTTATGGCAATTGTTACAGAAATTAATTTCTTGGCGCATTTTAGAAAGTGCCACTGCCAATTGAAGGGTTTGCTCCTCAGGTTTTTTCAATAAATATAAAGCAAGTCTGAGCGCGGTACGTTTACCAATACCGGGCAATTGCGAGATTTCGGATACTGCGTTTTCGAGAAGTTTTGAAGAAAATTCCATTGCTTTTTTTGCTAGCGCAAGATAAAAAAAATGCTTCAGAAATCGTCTTGACTTCAGAAGCATTCTTATTTGCTAAAAATCTATTTTAATTCCTAATTAATTTTTTTGTAACTGTCCCGTCAGTAGTTGTTAATCTTACAAAATAAGTACCAGATTTTAAGTTTGAAATATCTAGTTTGTATGGATTCCCTAATTCAACTTTTGGCCTACTTAACAAAAGCTTTCCAGAAATATCGAATACTTCAATGTTGGATTCAAGTCCATTTTTATAACTAAAAGTTACTTCATTGTTGGCTGGATTTGGAACCATTGTGATATCATTTTCAGCTACAAAATTTTGTGTTCCCAAAAAATCTCCGGCAACAGGTGTTGCCCATAAACCACGACCATACGTCCCAGCATATAGTTTGTGATCGACACTATTAACCTCAAGTTCATTAATAATAACGTTGGGTA
The DNA here is from genome assembly GCA_965219125.1 of Aequorivita sp. Taxonomy (GTDB): domain Bacteria; phylum Bacteroidota; class Bacteroidia; order Flavobacteriales; family Flavobacteriaceae; genus JBBSOK01. The sequence continues at coordinate 211,275 of CBDCMO010000001.1, read as the reverse complement.
AATTTGCTGCATATGGTTGCCAATCTGTGAATGTATTATCAATATAAAAAACACCATAATTCATACCGACATATAATCCATCTTCGCCATTATTATCCCAAACCAACGCAGTTGCGGCAAAATCTGGCAAGTTTTTCTTATAATTTGCCCAAGTATCTCCACCATCCTCACTCACAAATACGTGCTGACTGCTTGTTGTAGCAATAGCAATTTTTAATGGATTGGTTGGGTGTATTGCAATAGCATTAACCAATCCGCCAGGGCGTGTTACAGCCACCCAATTTGTAGCTCCACCATCAATTGTTCTATAAAGGAATGAATTTCTGGAAGCATACATTACATTATTATCTGTTTGCGCAATTTTTAATTCGTCCAAATTACTTGGAAATATTTGAGATATCGGCGCCCACGTATTTCCATAATTTAAAGATTTAAATACTTGGTTATACCCAACATAAATAGAATTTGCCAAGATAGGATCTTGTTCAAAAGGCGAAACCCAATTACCACTTCCCGGGCCAGGTTCGTTAAGACCTTGTTGGCTATTGCCTCCATTTGTACTTCTATATAATGAGCCTTGTTGGGTTGTTCCATACATAATGTTAGGATTATCTTTATCTATAAAACCTTCCATTCCATCTGCCCCAAGCCAATCTTTCCAACCTGTTGCCGCTGTATAAAAAGAAGAACCATTATCTTGAGCGCCACCTGTTACTTTAACATCTTCCGTTTGAGAAATACCAATTTTGTAGAATTGACGGATACCAATACCTGTTGTTAAATCTGTATAATAATTTGCCGTTACGTTTTGGGTGTCTGTGGCTTTATAAATTCCGCCGTCTGTTCCAACAAAAAGTGTGTTGCCAACAAATTCCAATATATCTACATCGGCGTGGCAATAACCGCGATTTCCAGCTGCTGCATTGTCTGGAATCCAGTCTGATGTGCAATTAAAAGTTACGCCACCATCGGTAGATCGCCAAGTTAACACACCTGCAATATGTACTTCATTCGCATCGGTTGGGCTTACGGCTACATCCATATCTCTGGGTGCCTGTCCGCTATCATCTTGTGCGGTAGTACTATAGCCGAAATAATTTTTACCTGAATGGTTAAGTTTTGTAAAAGTTACGCCACTATCATTTGAAACGTAAAAAGCGCCAAAGCGACCATTATTAGCTTCCAAAACGTATACAACATTAGGATCTGCTGGTGATACTCCAATCATTTTTGGACCACTTGTAAAGCCTGTTCCTTGGATAAAGTTTGTACCTCCATCAGTTGATACATAAAATTTACTTCCAGAAATATAAACTGTATTAAGATCGCCCGGTTTAAATTCTACATCGTAACCTTGAGAATCGTTTGCAACTTCGGTCCAACTATCTCCACCATCCATAGAACGATAAATACCTTGGTCTGCAGAAGTTGCAAACATCATATTGCTATTACTTGGATTTATTAAAATTTTATTTACGTCACTATTTCCAACTGAACCAACTTGTATCCAAGTTAAACCTGCATCAACAGATTTAAATATTAAGCCACCTTCCGAACCAAAAAAGTAGGTGTTAGAATCTGCTGGATCTATAGCTACTGAAAAAACAAAAAGATTCGTAAAATAGTCGTTAAGCGGCACCCAAGTTTGTCCCGCGTCAATAGATTTCCAAACGCCACCAGTATTTGCACCAACAATAATGTGGTCATTATTAGTCTTATCTACAGCAATACCGGTTATTCTTCCAACTCCCGGATTCCAACCAGAAGTTGCACTCCAACTCTTTGGGCCTAATTCTTCCCAATTATCATTCAATGGTAATCTTTCTGCGCTCGTACTATTTAAGTAAGACTCATAATTTCTAAGTTTTTCTAAATTTTCTATAATAGTTGGAAGGTATCCATTCTCTTTCATTAATCTATTTGCCATGTATTCCCAGCGCTTAAATTGTTTATATCCACTACCGCGGCCTTTATCTCGATTGGCATAATAGGCTTCGGCATTATCGATAATTTGTTGAACTGTAAAATTGCCAGAATCTATCATTACCTTGTATTCTTGGGAATGAGATTGAAAACTGAAAAAGAAAAGGGCAATAAATAGGGCGTAAATAATTTTCATTTGGCATTTAATTTTTTATGAATACTCGTTTTCAGGCGGTTAGACTGAATTTCAAAAGTAAGTAAAAAGTATGATTGTAGTTCTTAAAAGATTGTACTTTTACCAACCTTTAACAATTCTCACTCTTTTCTATGCAGCCACTATATATTTTATATTTAATTGCTGGTTATTTTGGCTTACTCATATTGGTTTCGTTTTTAACGAGCAAAGGTGGTAGCAATGCAGATTTCTTTAAAGCTGGTAGACAATCGCCTTGGTATTTGGTGGCTTTTGGAATGATTGGCGCATCGTTAAGTGGTGTTACATTTATATCCGTTCCTGGTTGGATAGAAGCTTCCAGTTTTAGCTATTTTCAAGTTGTTTTAGGATATACGGTTGGTTACGCGGTAATTGGAACAGTGCTTTTACCTCTATATTATAAACTTAATCTTACGTCAATTTACACTTATTTAGAAGGTCGATTTGGAAAATATTCCTATAAAACAGGAGCATCTTTTTTCTTATTATCAAGAATTGTAGGTGCCAGTTTTAGATTGTATTTGGTTGCAGTGGTATTGCAAACTATTCTTTTTGATGCGTTGAATATTCCATTTTGGGTAACCGTTACCATCACAATTTTATTGATTTGGCTCTACACTTTTAAAAGTGGAATTAAAACAATTGTTTGGACAGACACACTGCAAACCCTATTTATGCTTGTTGCAGTAGGCGTAAGCGTTTATTTTGTAGCGACCGATTTAGGATTGAACGGTTCTAATTTCTTTCAATTTATTGCAGATAGTAAAATGTCGAAGATTTTCTTTTTTGATGATTGGAAAAGCAATGATTATTTTTTTAAACAATTTATAAGTGGAGCTTTTATAGCAATTGTAATGACAGGTTTAGATCAAGATATGATGCAGAAAAACCTTACTTGCCGAAGTTTAAAAGATGCGCAAAAAAATATGTTTTGGTTTACGATTGTATTGACATTTGTAAATCTTGTTTTTTTGGTATTGGGTTTATTACTTACCGTTTACGCACAACAAAATGGTATTGATGCACATAAAGACCAACTTTTCCCAACCTTGGCGGCCGAAGGTTATTTTGGTTATGGCGTCGCGACATTATTTGTTTTAGGTTTAATTGCCGCAGCCTACTCAAGCGCAGACAGTGCTTTAACTGCTTTAACAACTTCTTTTAGTATCGATATTTTAGAAATTGAAAAAAAGTACGACGAAGTAAAACAAGTGATTATTAGGAAACGAATTCACATTCTTATTTCCTTCGTATTAATACTTGTAATCTTACTTTTTAAATATGCAATTGGCGATGTCTCGGTAATTGCAAAGCTGTTCAAATTTGCCGGTTTTACGTATGGTCCGCTACTTGGACTTTACGCTTTCGGCCTTTTTACAAAATGGAATGTAAAAGACAAATTAGTGCCGATTATTACAATTGCATCGGTTTTATTATCAATAGTAATAAATATGGCTTCGCAAATTTATGTGTATTTCAACAACACAATTTCGTGGGCGGAAGCAGAAACTATGGCTTCAACTTTATACTACCAAGTAGGTTTTGAAATTTTGATAATAAATGGATTATTAACTTTTATTGGTTTAGTATTGATTCGTACCAAGCAAAACTAAGGTACAAGCAACCTCAACTTCAATATTATTTTGTTGAAGCAAATTGTAGAACTCAGGATTTTCTGTGCCTGGGTTGAAGATTACACGATTTGGTTGAAGTGAAAGAATATAATCATAATATTCGGCTTGTCTTTTGGCATTTAGATAAAGCGTAACAGAATCAATATCGTTGAAAGCTATTTTATCCGTTTCAATTTCAATACCATCAACTTCACCTTTTTTTAAACCAATTGCAACAACTGGTTGTTTGTGTTGGCGCAATTTTCGAATCGCCATATTTGAATATCTGTTTGGGTTTGTACTCGCCCCAATTACTAATGTCTTTTTTAATTCCATAAAATTCTTACCATCTTATTATTGCACTTCCCCACGTAAAACCGCTACCGAAAGCGGCAAGAACTACAATATCTCCTTTTTTAATTTTTCCCGCTTCCCAAGCTTCGGTTAAAGCAATGGGTATTGAGGCTGCTGTTGTATTACCGTATTTCTGAATATTATTAAAAACCTTTTCATCCGGCAAACCCATTTTCTGTTGAATAAACTGCGAAATCCTCAAATTAGCTTGATGCGGAATAAACATATCAATATCTTCAACAGTAAGATTATTAGCATTCAAACCTTCCATTATAACCTCAGCAAAACGAACTATTGCATGTTTAAACACAAATTGACCGTTCATATATGGATAATACGGAATGTCTTCCTGATTATTTTCAGCTATAATTTCTGGAACCCAATGTCCTGTTGCTGGACCTTTTAATGAAAGTTCATCTTTATATTTTCCTTCGCTGTGTAAATGTGTTGATAAAATTCCACTATTTTTATCTTCATTTCTTGAAACGACCGCAGCTCCTGCCCCATCACCAAAAATAACGGTTACTCCACGCCCTCTTGTTGTAAAATCAAGACCGCCACTGTGATTTTCCGAACCGATAACCAAGACGTTTTTATACATTCCCGTTTTTATAAATTGGTCTGCAACAGAAAGCGCATATACAAAACCTGTACATTGGTTTCTAACATCCAACGCAGCAACGTTTTCCATCTCCAACAAATCTTGAATCTGAACGCCACCTCCTGGAAAATACATATCTGGGCTTAAGGTCGCAAAAACTACCATTTCTATATCCTTTGCCGTAATTCCTGCTCTTTCAATCGCAATTTTAGAAGCTTTTGCTCCCATAACAGAAGTTGTATTACCATCGCCATCTTTTATGTGTCGCCTTTCTTCAATGCCAGTTCTCTCAACAATCCAAGCATCATTAGTGTCCATTGTTTCGGCAAGATTCGTATTAGTAACCACATTTTCTGGCACATAAAATCCTAATCCGGTAATTTTTGATGTAAACATATAGTAGATATTTGCTATGTGAAGATAGCTATATAGTTATAAGATTGAAAATTTTTGATCTATAAATAGTGCTATTTCGCAATTTCAGAATATAATTTTTGGGGAAAGTTGATAATTCAAGAAATAAAGAAGGACGCAAAGAATGCGCCCTTCTAAAAACAACCTAACCAATTTAATGGGAATTATATCAACTTTTTCATAGCAAGTTAAAGTTCCCACCAATAATTATTTAAAGATACAATCTCTTGTTTAAAAGATTTGTTAAAGGATTAAACAAAGTTTTGTTAAAGTTTGATTAGCAATCTAATCAACAAAATTTTTGTAGTTGTTAACCTTCACCGTTGCTCCTAAATCGTGCATTAAATTATATAAACCAAAGAAAGTTCTGTTTATATATAGGAAATGTTTTGAGCCGCGATTGGCATCCATTTTTCTAATTTCTGTGTCTTTGGAATATTTGGTGCTTAACGCTGCCATTTGTTCAAAAAATGCTTCGTCTGAAAAGTCGAATGTTTCACTTTGAAATGGTTTTGTAAACAAACTCAACATTTCCTGAAAAAGTGCTGAGAAAAAATCTAATTCTTTTTGAGAATCGGTTTGTTTAAGAATTTCCAATTCCATCATTTTCTCTTTGAAAATTATTGGATCGTTCATTTTCTTTGGGTCGGCCAAATCAAAATATGGTTTGTAAAATTCGGTTGGTACTTTTTTGATACAGCCAAAATCTAATGCAATTAAATTATTTTCGTCATCAACCATAAAATTTCCGGGATGTGGATCTGCGTGTACTTGGCGCAAAATATGCATTTGGTACATATAAAAATCCCAAAGCGCCTGCCCTACTTTATTTGCATTTTCAACGCTTTTATTATTTGTAGCAAATTGCGATAATTGAACGCCTTTCATCCAATCCATTGTTATAATCCGTTCGCTTGAAAGGTCTTTATAATAGGTCGGAAATTTAAGATTTTCCAAATGTAAACAAGCTTTCGAAATTTGCTGACTTTGTTTAAGCTCCAACAAATAATCGGTTTCTTCCATTAATTTGCCTTCAACTTCCTTAAAATATTTTTCGGAATCCTTTGCTTTGATGTTGAACATCTTCAGCGCAATTGGTTTTACAAGCGCCAAATCGCTACCAATACTTTCGGCAACGCCGGGATATTGAATTTTTACCGCCAATTCTTTACCATTTTTTGTGGCTCTGTGAACTTGACCGATACTCGCGGCTGCAACAGATTCTGCGTTAAATGTGTCAAACACATCTTCGGGTGCGCTGCCTAAATATCTTTTAAAAGTCTTTCTAACCAACGGCGCAGATAAAGGCGGAACTTGAAATTGTGCCAGCGAAAACTTATCTGTGTACGCTTTTGGCATTATATTTTTTTCCATACTCAGCATTTGCGCCACTTTTAGCGCGCTTCCTTTTAGGGTTTTTAGTCCGTTGTAAATATCTTCGGCGTTGTTTTCATTTAGTTTGTCTTTGGTCAAATCTTTATTAACCAATTTTTCCCCGTAATATTTCAGGTAATTACCACCAAGCTTAACGCCCGTAGAAACTAAAGTTGAAGCACGCTGAATTTTACTTGTTGGAATTTTATCTATTGTTTTCATTGAAGTTTTATATTGCTTAAAGACACTTGAAAAAAGTTGCTCGCAAAGGCGCGAAGACGCAGAGTTTTTATTTCAAAAGAGAATTGGAGAAAATGATAATAATTACGCCATCTTTTCTTTCCAAAGAAATTTGCCGAAATCCAAAATGCTTTCTAAAGGCGTTGTTTCAAAAACATCAAAAACAGCTCTTACCGATTTTTCGATTACCACATCTGTTTTTTCAAATTGTGGCGAATTGTCTTCCATCCAAAACTTCATAATAAACAGCGTTTGCAACCAAGCTCCTTCTGAAAATATAGAAACGGGTTGTTTTGTAATTTTCATCTGCTTGTTTTCGTTGGCAATTTCAATTAGGTTGCCGGCGAAAGATTTTATGTTTATGCGCAAACCTTTTAACTGCTCCATATTCTTCATCATTTCGCGATGTGCTTTTAATGTAAACAGCACATAACTTCTATTTGCGGTTAGCATTTCAAAGAAAGTGTAGTAAAATGTCAACAATTTATCTTTGTTGGAAAGAATTGAATACCCGTCGCTTTTTTCGATTAACGAAATGGTTGCGTGGTAAAATTCGTTCCAGATTTCTTTTTGTAACCCTTCAAAAGAACCGAAGAAATTATAAAATTCTGCCTCGGTCATATTATTCATTTTACAGAATTTATAGACGCTTAAAGGCACTCTTTCGTGTTCCAAAACATAATCCATATAAGCCGAGATTACGGTTTGCTTGTTTATGCTTTTTACTTTCGCCGTTGCTTTTTTCGCTGTCATAACTTTATTGTTATTGCACTAAATGCGTGCAGATTATCCTTTTTTAATAGGATATCAAAGATAGCGATTGTTTAATGATAGTGTTTTGAAGTTAAACAGAAAGTTTTGTTAAAGTGGGAGGAGCCTAAAAATAACTGCTTATAAACAATACTTAAAATAAAATAAAAAAAATAATTGATGTCAACCAGCGGCATTACAGGAAACTTAAGATATAAGCAATGAATAATGGTATATAAGGCATATATAAAACCCTTAATTCTTACCCCTTTTCTTTATACTTCTATTGCACCGTATTATTATTATTCGTATATTTGTAATAGCAAAAAAAATCCTCCAAGTTTTCGACTGAAGGATTTTTGTATAATAAATGTAATAAGAATGGGGCTGTCTGGCGATGATTGCGGATTCCTACCTGTCTATCAGTGGGTTCGATACCCACCAGCTCCACTTTTTACTATTACAAATATACAAAATATTGATCTAATAACAAATAAATTCGAATATTATGAGTATTGTGTATGAATTACTTTTAGAAAAAGAAAAAGAATTGCTTTCAAAACTCGAAGAAGTCCGCAATGCAATGAAACCCTACATAGATACAGTTTTACCTTCTCAAATTGAAAACATAGAGTTTTCTAAAAAACCAATAGATAACTTAGAAAATCTGAATAAAGTAAAAAAATACTCTGTTCCTCAAAGAATTTTGTATGCTTTAAAAGAAAATAATAGATTTATGAAAATTAGAGAAATTGCTAAATTTATAAGCGATATTACTAAAGAGGATGAAGATTATTTAGTTAAGCAATTTTCAAGAAGAACAAAATTTTTGAAAGAAAAAAATAAAATAGTAAAAAAACAAGTCGGTCCTAGTAAGATAAATACATTTTGGGGAAGTCCTAATTGGGTTGATTCTGAAAATAACATCAAAAAAGAATATAAATATAATTCTGATAATAAATCTACAGAACAAACGTCATTAATAGATTTATAAATTCTTTTGATTTAATCGCATAGTCATATTATTTCTGAATTTAATACATATTTTGTTTTCAAGTATTAGCTAAAACTGTAAAAATGAATGGAAATTTATAGTTTGCTTGTTTTTTTATCAGTTTACTATCCAATTATTACATTCTATTATACCAAGTCTATGAATTTATATTGTTGACAGCCTAAACATATACTCAACTTAATGAATTATATTAATAAAATCATTCATTATGCCTTCATTATCTAATTCATTACTCTTTTTGTTATATGACAGCTCGTTGGCTGAATACATTGCTAGTTTCAAAAATAACAAAATATTCTTGCCGACAATTAACAATATTATAAATCAGATACAAACTTTAATTTAAAGAATTAATAAGAAAACAAATCACTTTTTTTTTCAAAATTAGAAAATTAACCCCAAAAGTGACACTCTGTCACATCCCCGCTTATGGTACTTTAATTGCTTTACCCTTTGCACACAATAATTAGATAACTTAAAATAACTAATATGAGCACAGGAACCATTAACGTATCGGTCGAAAATATCTTTCCGTTAATTAAGAAGTTTTTATACAGCGACCACGAAATTTTTCTTCGTGAATTAATTAGCAACGCTACCGATGCAACCCTAAAACTAAAACATTTAACCAATATTGGCGAGGCAAGCGTTGAATACGGCAACCCAAAAATTGAGGTTAAAATAGATAAGAAAAACAAGCAACTTCACATAATTGACCAAGGTATTGGGATGACGAAGGAAGAAGTTGAAAAATATATTAACGAAATCGCCTTTTCGGGAGCGGAAGAGTTTATTGAAAAATACAAAGACAAAAAAGGCGAAGATGCTGGTATTATCGGGCATTTTGGTCTTGGGTTTTATTCAGCTTTTATGGTTGCCAAAAAGGTTGAAATTATCACAAAATCGTACACCGACGCGCCAGCTGCACATTGGGAATGTGACGGTAGCCCAAACTATACCATCACAGAATCTGATAAGCAAGAACGCGGTACCGAAATTATACTTCACATTGCCGACGATAGCACCGAGTTTTTAAAGGAAGAACGCATAAAAGAATTGTTGACCAAGTACAACAAGTTTATGCCAATACCAATTAAATTTGGCACTAAGGAAGTTAACGATCCAGATTTTGAGCCAAAAACGACTACCGATAAAGACGGGAAGGAAACTAAAGAACCGCATAAAAAAATTAAGGTTGATAGCATAATCAACAATCCAAATCCTGCTTGGACAAAGCAACCAACAGAATTAGAGGATAAAGACTACGCCGATTTTTACAGGGAATTATACCCAATGCAATTTGAGGAGCCACTTTTCCATATTCATTTGAATGTTGATTATCCGTTTAACTTGACCGGAATTCTATATTTCCCGAAGTTGAAAAACGATTTGAATATTCAGAAGGATAAAATACAATTATATCAAAATCAAGTTTTTGTAACGGATAATGTTGAAGGAATTGTACCTGAATTTTTAACGATGTTGCGCGGTGTAATTGATAGCCCGGATATTCCGTTGAATGTTTCAAGAAGTTATTTGCAAGCTGATGGCGCGGTGAAGAAAATTTCTAGCTACATAACCAAAAAAGTTGCCGATAAATTGAAAAGTCTTTTTAAAGATGACCGAGCATCTTTCGAGCAAAAATGGAACGACATTAAAATCGTTATTGAATACGGAATGTTAAGTGAAGAAAAATTCTTTGAAAAATCTAAAGACTTCGCACTATACCCCACGGTTGATGATAAATATTTCACTTTTGAAGAGTTAAAGGAAAAAATTAAACCTTTACAAACCGATAAAGATGATAAATTGGTTGTGCTGTACGCTTCTGATAAAGTTGAACAACACAGTTATATAAAAGCCGCACAGGAAAGAGGCTACGAAGTATTGTTGTTGGATTCACCGATTATTTCACATTTAATCCAGAAATTAGAATCTATTGAAAGTGATCTTTCATTTGTGCGTGTAGATAGCGAGCCGGTTGATACTATTATTTCAAAAGAAGAAAACGCAATTTCAAAACTTTCGGATGAAGAAAAAGAAAGTTTAAAAACGTTTCTTGACACCGTTGTGCCAAAGGAGAAATTCCACGTACAATTGGAAGCAATGGATAGCAATGCGAGCCCGTTTATTATCACTGAACCAGAATTTATGCGTCGTATGAAAGACATGCAAAAATCTGGCGGCGGCGGCGGAATGTTTGGAATGGGCGGTTTCCCTGAAATGTATAATTTAATTATCAATACAAACAGCGCCTTGGTAACCGAAATTATGGAAACCAAAACTGACAAGAAAAAAGAACGACTTGTAACCCAAGCTTTAGATTTAGCGAAATTGAGCAAAAATCTATTAAAAGGTGAAGAGTTGACTGCTTTTATACAACGTAGTTATGAGATGATTAAGTAACAATCATTTCAAGATGATATTTTAAAATCCCTTTTCGGTTTTACTGAAAAGGGATTTTTTCATTTACTTATTTTAATTGAAATCAGTTATAAATTCTTGAAAATAACTAATTAAAAATACATTCGCATTTATGCCTTGTAAAAATGTATTTTTGAAATTCTAAAAATGCACCTATGTTACCTTGGCATCAATATTTAATGGGCTTTATTTATATTCTAGCTGGTTTTAACCATTTCAGAAAACCAAAAATGTACGAGCGAATTATGCCGCCATACATTCCAGCGGCAAGTAGTATGGTAATCATAAGTGGCGCTGCGGAAATGGTTTTAGGTTTAATGCTCCTAAATCCCGATACCCAAAGTTACGCAGCTTGGGGAATAATTGCGATGCTAATTGTTTTCTTTACCGTTCATATTTATATGCTTCAAAACCCACGTTTCTCAGAAAAGATTCCAAAATGGGTTTTAATTTTGCGAATCCCTTTGCAGTTTGGGTTGATTTATTGGGCGTATTTGTACACGTAGATAAACAAATTATTCTGTACTATTTAGCAGAAATTAAAAAAGAGTATTCGCATCCTCGTTCGGAATTTTAAGGGCGCAGCCAAGTTCTTTATTTAGTTTTTTGATAAAATGAGCCGATAGAAGTGTAGATTCTACCTCTTTATTTTGATGTATAAAGAAGTCTATTTCTTTTATTCCCTGCTCCTTCCACTCCTTTAATCTTAAAACCCAATCGTCCAATCGGGTATAATCACTTTTATGGTTAGCACCTACGTATCGTATAAAAGCAGTTGAATGTGTTAAGCGCATATGCATAATATCTCTTCTCCCGGCGGTATCTACAATTATGTTTGAGATATTATTCTTTTCGAATAATTGATAAAATTCTTCAGCTATTTTTACATCATCAAACCAATTAGGATGTCTAAGTTCTATGGCAAGCGGGATTTCCTTTGGCCAGCTTTCAACAAAATTTACTAAGCTATCGAAATCTTTTGGACTGAAATTACTGTTCATTTGTAAAAAGACCGTTCCCAATTTTTCCTGTAGGTTAGCGGCATTGTTCAAATAATTTTCTACTACAGGTTTGGTTTCCTTCAGTCGTTTCCAATGGCTAATTTCTTGGTTTAGCTTTGGGAAAAACTTAAAACCAGCTGGGGTTTTTTGGTACCAAGTAGCAAACTGTTCAGCAGAAAAAATCCTGTAAAAAGTAGCGTTTAATTCAATCGAATTAAATTGGGAGGAATAATAAACAAGTTCATCTTTTGTCCCTTTCGGATAAAAACCTTTAAGATCAGCCTTGCTCCATTTTGCGCAGCCAACATACACAGCAAGCGGATCATCACTCTTATATTTTTTTAGAACACGAGCAGTTGCGGTATGATCTGCTGGCAATGTAAAATCTATATCTTGAGGGTTATCAACTTTTCCAAATTGCATTTTTTTTATTCAAATGTATTAAAATTGATATTAAAAATAACTTTCATTCATTTTATTTAGTATTCAGGTAATTTATACACATATTGAAATTTATCAATGCATACGTATTTTAATATATGACAGTCACATAAATATTTTTTTCGTAAAACCATTTGGAATTTCAAATATGCTCACTAAAAAGATTACAAAAAATTATCGTTAAGAACATAAATATTTCCACCTTATTCTAAAAAAAAAATTCCCATTTAAAAAACATTTCAAAAAATTGGTTTATCTTGGTATCTATCTAACAATCAAAAAACTATAACCAATGAAAACAGTAAAAACAATACTTTTTTCAATGTTACTATTTACAAGTATCTTGGCTTGTAAAAATGAAAAAAGTGCAGAAAGCGATAGCGAAGCAGTTTCAGAAAACAGCGAGCAAATGCAAGCGGATGCCCCAAAAGCTATGCAAGCAAAACCAGGTTTTGCAAGCCTATCATTTAAAATGGATGGCGAACTTGTGGAAGGTACAATTCCCGGCGTAATGGCAATTTACAATCCTGCCAAAAATGAAGTAAACATTAGAGGAAATACCCCAAAAGGACTGTTCGCCGTAATAATTGACGACGTTACAGGCACAGGCACCTATACAATTAAAGGAACTTCCAATAGCGGCGCCGGAGTAATGATGAAAACCGAAATGTATGAGGTTAAAAAAACGGGCACGCCATTTACAGTAACAATAACAGCTGTTGAAGATATAACTGCCGTACATGCTCCGGAAGCAAAAGCAATTCGTGGTACGTTTGAAGGCAAGATAATGGATGATGCCGGCAAAACAATTTCAATTACTGACGGTAAATTCAGCTCGCAATAAATTTTCAGCTTTTTAAAAAGTATATAAAGTAAACTAAACAAAAAGGCAGCTCCAACATCGGGTGCTGCGTTTTCTATTGTATTTTTACCTCCAATAAAATTGATTCTTTTTAAAGCTATTTCATCAAAATAAATAGTTCGATTTTAATTCCTAAACTTCATTTTGGTAAAAAAACTTCAGAAAATTTCAAAGCTGCAAAATCTTTCTTTACAAGATTCTGAAATATATTATGTTCCCAATTTTATTTCTTCAACTGAAGCATTATCAATTTTCTACACGCTAAAATTTGAGACGCCTTGGCAACAGGATGATATAAAAGTTTTCGGAAAAGTTTATGCACAGCCAAGATTGACCGCGCTTTACGGTCTGGAAAATAGAACCTATTCCTATTCAAATATTATAATGAAGCCGTTGCCCTTTACAAATACACTTAACAAAATTCTGATGGCGGTTGAAGCTATTTCCGAAGAAAAGTTTAATACAGTTTTATTAAATTTGTACCGAAATGGCCAAGACAGCAACGGCTGGCACAGCGACGATGAAAAAGAGCTGGGCAAAAACCCGATTATTGCATCGATAAGTTTTGGTGGTGAACGTTGGTTTCATTTACGCCACAAAAAGGATAAAACGCTAAAGACTAAAATTTGGTTGGAAAATGGTAGTTTGCTATTAATGAAAGGTGAAACCCAACATTTTTGGCAACATCAAATACCAAAAACAAAAAAGGAAATTGCCGAGCGCATCAATTTAACATTCAGAAAACTAATTTGAAAGAAGAAGAAATTTTTACAGAAAGACAGTTAGACCGTATTATTGAAATGGCTTGGGAAGATCGCACACCTTTTGAAGCTATCACATTTCAATTTAACATTAGCGAGCAAGAAACGATTGAAATTATGAGAAGCCAGATGAAACCTAGCAGTTTTAGAATGTGGCGTAAACGTGTGCAGGGGAGAAAAACCAAACATCGCAAACTGCGTAATAATATTGACGGCACTTTTAAATGCACGCGACAAAGACAAATTACGCACAATAAAATCTCAAAAAGATAACTAGCCGAAAATTTCGTTTAAAACGGAAGCCAAGCGGATTCCACCTTTTTGTAGTTGAAATCTAAGTACATCTATATATTTGTACATATATTCATAGCCTAATTTCTGTCCAACTTCGGTATTTTCGTAAACATCTTCGCAAAGCGTTCGGCTTTCATTTACCCAATCTATTAAATCACCCGATTTTATTGCTTCAATTTGCTGTTTTGAAAGTTTCTTTGTATTGTAGGCAAGTTCGCGGTAACTCATTTCATAATCTTCAATTATTTTAGTATCCCAAACCGAATGTAAATTTGTTCCATCACCAAACCATTGCACTTGAAAATCGTTCCCACCTTTATCTTCTGCAATGCCAATATGCAACGGTTGGTGCAAATCTCCCATTAAATGCACGAGAAATTTTAGATAAAATGCTTTGTCTTCGGCATTTGTATTTTTGTTTTTAAGTTCCGCAATACAAGTATTTATGCCTACAATTAAATCGCCTTTATTGCTTTTTTCAGACGTTGCGTAACTTCCCCCAAACGGAAAGTTTACATAATGCCATGCACTGTATTTTCGGTAGCTTGGGTCACTTTTTATCTCATCTCCCCAAGTAGAGACAAAGGCTAAAGATTCGCCGTTTAAAATTTCATCTATATGTTTTTTCGCTTTTTTGGAAAGATACTTTTCGGCAATTTGCCCTGTCGCCCTATGGCCGTTTCGTCCCCAATAGTCCGTTGCTTTTGCAGGCGCAATATTTATGAATAAAACGGTAATCAAAATAATAACAATTCTCATTTTCGCAAGTTTCGGACAAAGATACCGTTACTAAATTATTCTAATATTAAATTATAGTAAAATCCTTTTTCAATAGGTATATCTTTGCTTTCTATAAATCTTTAAAATAAATGCAAGTTTTTTCTGAAATTCAAAAGTTTGATCAATGGTGGTTTAGGCTTATTTTTCTTGCCATTTCATTAATATGTGTCCTTTCAATTTATTCCACCATAGGTGAGATTGGTATTGATAATTCTATGGATTTTTGGATGCCGCTCGTTGTTTGTATTATAACACTTTGCATTTTATTTTCTTTCGCATTTTTATTCAAACTATATACGAGGATTGATGAAAATGGAATTCATTTTGGCTTTTGGCCATTTAATACTAACTTGAATCTTGCAAAATGGAGCGATTTAGAAAAATGTTTTGTTCGAAAATACAATCCTATAACAGAATATGGCGGTTGGGGTTATCGTGCAACTTTATTTAATAAAGCATCAGCTTACAACGTGAAGGGCAATATCGGCATACAGATTGTGTTTAATAATGGTAAAAAATTATTAATTGGCACACAATAGGGTGATGATGCGCAAGCCAATATTGACCAGTATATAAATCCAAAATTATGAAAATAACACTTTTAAGTATTGCGCTACTAGTTTCCACTTTTGTTTTTTCTCAGAAAAAATATACTTCGGAAGAAATAAAAATCTCACCATTAATTGAAGGTACATTACTTGTTCCGGACCAAACAAACCCGCAACTACTAGCAATAATTATAGCAGGTTCTGGCCCAACAACACGTGATGGCAACCAACAAATGATGGAGAACAATAATCTAAAATTATTGGCTGAAGGTCTTTATAGTGACAATATTGCCACATTTAGATATGACAAACGGATTGTAAAAATGATGAAATTGGGAAGGGTTGATGAGGCGAAAATAAATTTTGACGATTTTGTAACTGATGCAAATGCTGTTCTTAAAAAATTTGAAAATGATAAACGCTTCTCAAAAATTTATATAATTGGCCACAGTCAAGGTTCCTTAATTGGTATGCTTGCTGCACAAAATGGAATTGATGGATTTATAAGCATAGCCGGAGCAGGCCAATCTATTGATGGTGTTGTGGTAGATCAATTAGAAAAACAAGCGCCGGGCTTAAAAGATAACGCGCGCCAAGCTTTTGATGAAATGCGCGAAACTGGTAGAACATCAAATTACAGTGATGGCCTTTCATCAATTTTTAGACCGAGCCTTCAGCCATTTATGAACAGTTGGATGAAATATAATCCACAAATTGAGATCGCCAAGTTGAAGATTCCTGTTCTTATAGTGAATGGCACAAAAGATCTTCAAGTTCAAATTTCTGAGGCCGAACTATTGCAAAAAGCAAAACCGGATGCCGAATATTTAATTATTGAGAATATGAACCACGTTTTTAAAGAAGTTGAAGGTAACGATATGGAAAATTACAAAACCTACAACAAATTTGATCTGCAAGTTATCCCACAATTAATAAGTGCGGTAAGTGAATTTATAAAAAAATAAAATATCAGTAACAGGTTAATGAAGAAATAATGCAGACTATTGAAAAATGGGCGGCAGACGAGTTTCGTATCACCAAAGGAAAAATTGAGTGAAGGCACAGGGTATCTTTAAAAATGCTGTGAGGCTTTCAAAAAAGTACGGAGTTTTAGTCGCAGTTTTTTACTGAATTAAAACTTAGTATATTAAATGCCTTACAAGTAATTTTTCAACATAATTTTTGAATCTTCTATAAAATCTAAACATATTATTTTTTCAATCTTTCAGAAAAAAGGCATCTTTGCCGCTCTAATTTATTTTGATGAAATATACAATCGCCATTTCTACATTTATAATGCTGTTTTTTTCTTGTACAAATAGTAAGGATGAAAATAAAATGCACCTTACGGGCACTATACAAGGTTTAAAAAAGGGCACGCTCATTCTTCAAAAGATGGAAGATACATTATTATTTTCAGTTGATTCGGTAATGGTAAATGGCGATTCCAACTTTTCTTTTTTAGAAGAAATCAAAAGTCCGGAGGTTTATTATTTGTACGTGCGCTTAAAGGACGGTAGCTTAATTGACGAAAGGATTCCATTTTTCGCGGAAAATGGTGAAATAAATATAAATACCAACTTAAAAAAATTTGCAACCGATGCTAAAATAAAAGGTTCAAAAAACCAAGATAAAATTGCTGAATATAAAAAAATTATGGACCGTTATTCCTCCAAAAATCTAGATTTTATAAAACAAGAATTGGTTTCTAGACAGCAAAAAGATGATAGTTTAACGGCGGACTTTCAGCAGAAAATAGAAAGATTGCGCAGTGTACGCTATTTGACAACTGTAAATTTTGCTTTAAATAATAAAGACTTGGAAGTATCGCCTTATTTAATGCTAACCGATGTTTATGACGCTAACATAAAATATCTTGACACTGTTTACAATGGGCTTACTCCAAAAATAAAAGACTCCAAATACGGAGAGCAGTTAGAGTCTTTTATTGCTGAAAGAAAAAAAGCGGAGCAGTAGTTACAACGCGTTTATTTTATCAATAAGTGCACGACCTTTAGTTTCAAGCTCGTCTTTTACTTCTTTAAAATGTTTTTTCTTGTTTTCAACGTCTTTGTTATTAACTTTTACAATTAGCTCGTCAAAAGTAATAATTGCTTCATCAATAATTTCTTGCGATTTTGTGTCGTCTTTTTTAGGATTTGTCATTTCCCAAATGTACACAGCTTCAATAATATCGCCTAATACGTAATTTATATCTTTTTTAAGATCTCGAACGTTTGCCATTTTTTGTACTATTTGTTTTAATTAATTTTCAATATTAAATTTACCAACCTAACTAGTTGGCGTTGTATTTTTTACAAACAGCGGCAAAGGTACACTTTTTACGGAATGTAAACTTCTAAAAGTGTGGCAGATTGTGTTTTTATAGTGAATTGGTTTATACACGCTGGAATTAAAATTGTTTCTCCCATTTTAATCTCTTCGGAAAAATTTTCGGTTTCAATAATAACTTTGCCTGATATGCACATATAAACTATAAAACTATCTAAAGTGGCTGAAGATTTTTTGAAATAAGTATCAAGAATCAATTTGTTAACTACAAAGTATTTAGATTGAATGAGCGAAATTTCTGAATTCAAAATATTAGTATATTTTAATTCAAAATCTTTAGCCTCATAATTAATTGCATCCAGAGCAAGTTCAGTATGCAATTCTCGCAAAGTCCCGTCTATATCTGGCCTGTTATAATCAAAAATACGGTAGGTTATGTCTGATGTTTGTTGAATTTCTGCCAGCAAAACGCCCGCACCAATTGCGTGAATTGTTCCCGGTGCAATAAAATATGCATCGCCTTCTTTCACTTTCTCCGAATGGAGTATTTTAGGAATTTCGGCTTCCGCAACTGCCAGTTGATATATTTTTTCTGAAGTATTTGCCTTTAAACCCAAAATTAATTCAGCATTTTTATCTGCTTGCAAAACATACCACATTTCCGTTTTTCCAAAGGAATTATGTCTTTTTAAAGCAAGTTCGTCATCGGGATGTAATTGAATGGAAAGATTTTCGTTGGCATCGATAAATTTAAAAAGCAACGGAAATTTTTCTCCAAATTCTGAAAAAACTTTTTTACCAACTAAATCACTTTTATAATTTCGAATTAATTCATCAATTGAATAGCTTTTTAATTCACCATTTTCCACAATAGAAATATAACCATCAACAGCGCTAAGTTCCCAACTTTCGCCAATATTTTTGCCACTCCCTTTTTGTAAGAAATTTTCAATTTTGTTGCCACCCCAAATTTTTTCTTTAAAAATTGGCGTAAACTTCAGTGGATACAATGTAGGTTTCACTTTCAAGAAATGGGGTTTTATTCTGGGCCCGTGTACACAACAAAATTACGTGGTGTTTCAAATAGTTTGATAGTAAGTTTATAGTCTTTTCCCAAACGTTTCTTCACTCTATTGTAGATTTCAATGGCAATATTTTCAACCGTTGGATTTAGATTTTTAAAAGCTTCAACTTCAATATTTAGGTTTTTATGATCAAACGGATCTTCAACTTCTTCTTCAATTATAGATTTCAAAAACTCTAGACTTATTACAAATCCAGTTTCTTTCTTCAATGTACCACTTACACCAACTTCCAATTCATAGTTATGGCCGTGATAATTAGGATTGCTACACTTGCCAAAAACTTCAGCATTTTTTTCGTCACTCCATTTCTCGTTAAATAAACGATGGGCAGCATTAAAATGCGCTTTTCTAAAAAGTGTTAAGCTCATAGCGTTAAATGTTCCTGAAATTTATCGAAAATAATTTTAAACCAAGCGGTATAACTATCTGGATTATCTTGCATATCTTTTTCAATATCTACCATATGCATCCATTTAAAAGAAGCTACTTCCAGCTCATTTATTACTGGTTCTTCGCTAAAAGAACCAATTAAAATATGATCTAATTCGTGCTCGGTTAGGCCATTATCAAAAGGTGCTTTATAGATAAATTGGGTAGTCTCCCGAAGTTGTGTTGCTATGCCCATTTCCTCAAACAACCTACGTTTACCAGCCTCTAAATTAGTTTCACCATTACGTTGATGGCTGCAACACGTATTGGTCCATAAACCTGGGGAATGGTATTTTGTTAGTGCACGCTGCTGTAATAATAATTCATTTTTTTCATTGAATAAAAAAACAGAGAAAGCTCTATGCAACACAGCTTTTTCGTGCGCTTCCTGCTTGGGCATCAGGCCAATTTGTTCATCATTTTCGTTAACTAGGATAACTAATTCTTCAGCCATTAATTTACTTTTAATTGATGCAAAAATAAGCAATTGATGGTGAGTATATGAAACAAAAAGCGCCCAACTTTATGGTTGGGCGCTTTTTCAATATTTTATTTAAATCCTAATTTTGTATTAGGAACATTGAGCGACGGTTAAGTTGGTGCTCTTCTTCGGTACATTTTACACCGTTTGAACATTGGTTAACCAATTGAGATTCACCGTAGCCTCTTGCAGAAAGCCTATCTTTATCTATGCCTTTTTCAATGAGCCATTTTAAGGTAGATTGTGCACGTCTCTCGGATAGTTGCATGTTGTAATTGTCGTTTCCTCTACTATCGGTATGAGATTCTATATGTATAATTAACTGTGGATATTCTCTCATTGCCGCCAATATTTTAGCCAACTCTATTTCAGCATCGGGCCTAATTTTATCTTTATCGAAATCAAAGTAAATTGGCTGTAATGTTAAGCGACAACCTAAATCGTTTGGAGGACAAGGATCAAGTGTTTTCAAAGGAATTGGTAATTCTATATCGCCACTTTCTTTTGGAGTTTTCAAAACTTTTTCGAAAGGCGCATAATTTTCTTTAGTAGCCCTTACAGTAAATTGACTATTACAATCAGCCGTAAGTGTGTAACGCCCCGTTTCATCGGCAACTACATCTTTTAATGAATTGTTGTTAGTATCTAGCAAAGATACTTTTGCGCCAGGTAAAATTTCTCCTGTATCAATATCTGTTACTAATCCTGAAATATTGATCACACATTTTTCCTTTACTCGATAAATTTCATCATCGCTGCTCCCTTTTCCGCCATCTCTGTTAGAACTTAAAAATCCTAGGTGCCTCTCCTCATCAATAACAAATGCAAAATCGTCAAAACCAGTATTTGCAGGTTCGCCCAAGTTTGTTATTTTCCCAACCCTTCCGGCATTATCCAAAGGAGTTATAAATATATCGAAACCACCAAGACCCGCTCTGGCATCTGAAGAAAAATATAGATTGTTTTTCTTACTTATAAATGGAAAAGATTCTCTTCCTTCCGTGTTAATATCTGGACCTAAATTTACGGGAGTGCCGTACGTATCAACCCCAGTTATGTCTACATAATATAAATCTGACATTCCGATTGTGCCCGGCATGTCTGATGCGAAATATAATCTTTTCCCATCAGGACTCAAAGCTGGATGTGCGGTTGAATAAGTTTTACTGTTAAATGGTAATTCTTTTACGTCAGTCCACTTCCCGTTATCTCCTTTTGTTGCTTTATATAAATTTAAGCGAATCGTTCTTTCCTTATCTCTACCTTTTTTACCCTCGTTAAAATTATTTCGTGTAAAATACATTGTCTTACCATCTTTTGTAAAGGTTGGTGTAGACTCGTGATAAGCAGTATTAACATCACCGGGTAATTTTGTTGGATTTGTAAGTAATCCTGTTTCATCCATATCTGCTTCAAAAAGATCCAAATAAGGTTGGTCATTCCAAACTGCTATCTTTTCGCCTGTACTATTGCTGGCGGAAGCATATACAAGTTTATTTAAATAAAAGGATGGGCCAAAATCTGATCCTTTTGTATTTATTTCTGCTTTTACCAAATCATAACCTTTGGCTTGAAAGGCAATACTTTTTAAATAATCTGGATCATTCTCAAAGTTTAAGACAATTAATTTATCGCCTCCCATTTCAGCATAACGCTTCATTAGCTTATCAGACTCGTCGTATTTTTTCAAACTCTTGAGTGATTGTGCGGCTCTGTAATAGTATTGCGTTTCTGCTTCGTTCGGAAATTCGTTAACCAATCTCTGGTACCATTTGGCAGCACTTTCATAATTGCTGTTATAATAATACGTATCACCGAGTTTCTTAAAGATTTCTGCAGAAGTATAACCATCTTCTATTACTTCAAGATATATTTTTTGAGCATCTATGTATGCATATTTATCAAACTGCTTATTAGCCTTTTTTAAGTCTCGTTCTTGCGCTATTAAGTTAGACCCAACCAAAAGGCCAAGTGATAAAATAAATATTCTTATAATTGAATTTTTCATAAAAAATTATTTTTTAGAAGAATCTAGGTGTTAGGACTCTTTCTGGCTTATTAAATACGTCAAATCTTAGCATTAGCTCGTAAGAACCATCACTGTATTGTTCAATATCTGTGGTTTGATAATCATAACCAAATCCAATAAAAATATTATCAGAAGCTTGAAAGCCAACCATACCGCTAAGCGCCGCAGACCATCTGTATGCCGCGCCTAATGTTAATTTATCGAATAGTAAGAAATTTGCAGAAACATCAGCTTGCAATGGGGAACCGCTAACGGCCTTTACCAAAACGGCTGGCTTGAATTTTAATTCGCTACTTAAATCAAAAACATAACCTGCGATAAGAAAATAATGCAAGCGCTCTGCCGCAATTGTGTTTACCTGCACATTGGTAAGGCTACTACCGTCAAAATGTTTGGTTGTTAAGAAGTTAGGAACCGATAATCCAACATAAAACTTTTCTGTGTTATAATAGACACCAGCACCAATTTGAGGCTGCAATTTATTATCTATATTATTTTGAAATCGCGGATCATTAGCGTCAAAAATATTTAGCTTAGTAAAATCTACATCCAACAAATCTAATCCAGCTTTTAAACCAAAAGATAACTTTGCACTTTCCGAAGTTCTTATACTATATGAATAATCAACATCTACATTAGATTCTACAGACGGCCCTATTGTTTCGCTAACAATAGAAAGACCAAGACCCATATTTTCGAGTAAACCAATAGGCGAATTGACCGTAAAAGTTCCCGTTTTTGGGGCACCCTCAAAACCAACCCATTGCGTTCTATACAACCCTCCAATACTGAGCATTTCCCGATTACCCGCATAGGCTGGATTTACCACTTGGGTGTTATACATGTATTGCGTGTACTGCGGATCCTGCTGTGCATAGCTGGAGTATGTACAGAGTAAAATCAAAACTATGATTGCTAAATAGCTATTTTTCATAATATACTGTTTTAAACCCAGAGCTTTTACACTCTGGGAATATTGATTTGTTATCTATTAATATATAAGTATCCGTTATTTTTAAGAGTTTCACCAGTATTAGGATCTTTACGAACTAGGATGTAATAATACGTTCCAGAAGGTAATTCCTTATTTTGCTGAATTGTTACTCTACCTTCAGAAATACCCGTAAACACACTCTGTCTACCGTCGCTACCGCCATAACCATTGGTTTCATAGATTAGAACACCCCACCTGTTAAATATCTGCATATTATTGTCTGGGAAATTCTCTATTCCAATAATTTGGAAGAAATCATTTAAGCCATCACCATCTGGTGTTATACCATTGAAGATTTCGAAAGTTGAATCTACAAGAGGTAATATAACAACTGTTGGATCATCTGGATTACCATCTCCATTCGCATCTATATCATCAGGATTGTTAGGATCATCAGATAAATCTGTTATTTCATTTCCTGCAATATCTTGTGCTGAAACAGTAGCTTGATTCACAACTTCTAAATTGTCAATATCCGTTTGAGTGATATTGTATTCTGCTGTAAATGTAGTACTATCTGTTTCACCAGGAAGCAATTGTGGGATTGGCCCACCAAATATTTCGATTCCTGGTAGCGGATCTGTAATTGTTACGTTAAATAATGTTACATCGCCGGTATTTGTAACTGTGAAGATATATGAAATCGATTCACCAACATCGGCTGAAAGATTATTATTTTCATCATTAAATACGCCAGATTTAGTTATATCTATTGATGGATTTTGACATAATACCGTTACAGTAGGATCATTTTCAAGATTACTATTATTATCTGAAAGATCCGTCACCACATCTCCATTGGGTGTAAAACCAGTAACAGTTGCTTGATTTTGTACAAATCCATTATCAATATCTGTTTGAGTAACTGTATAAGTACCACTGAATGAACTTACATCTACACCTCCAACAATTAGAGAAATAGGATCTCCAATTACGGTTATTAAATCATCAGTAACGGTAATATTAGACAATCTTACATTTCCAAGATTGGTTATAGTAAACGTATAGTCTATTGTTTCACCTAATCCTAAACAACCATCTCCGTTCTCATCGTTGGGGGTTCCAACTTTTATAAGTGCTATACCCGTTAACTGACATAATGGCGTTACTGTTGGATCATCTTCGGTGAAGCTATTATCATCTGATAAGTCGCTTATAATTGTTCCAATAGACGTTGTACCAAATACAGTAGCTTGGTTTGTAACGTTACCCAAATCGATATCAGCTTGAGTTATTGGATAAATAGCTATAAAGCTAATGTTATCAGTTTGTCCCGGAGCCAATGTTATTGGTCCACCTTGAACATTTACAAGCGGATCATTAATTGAAACATTGGTTAATGTGGTATTTCCTGTATTTACAACTGTAAATGTATAAGTAATAGTTTCTTTAACATCTGCACAACCGTCGCCGTCTGTATCACTTACAACTCCTGTTTTTATAAGGGCTATTCCAAAGTTCTGGCAAAGTACCACTACCGTTGAATCGTCCGTCGTGGTGGTCGTTCCTGAAACATCGGTCACAGGCCCTGTTGCTCCCGTACCGTTCACGGTTGCCGTATTGGTCACGCTGCCAAGGTCGATATCAGCCTGTGTTACGTTGTAGCCCTGAACATACACCCAGGTCTCGGTCACGTCCAGGTTGCCGTTGCCGTTGGTATCGCCCGTTGGTATCGCTGTTAATAAACCGCCCAATAGATCATCCGTTACCGTTACACCGCTTATCGTGGTGTTGCCCTCATTGGTCACCGTGAACGCGTAGGTGATGGTCTCATCTACATCTGAACAGCCATCTTGGTCCTCATCGTTGAATACACCCGTCTTAACAAGTGCTATCGCATCGTTCTGGCAAAGTACCACTACCGTTGAATCGTCCGTCGTGGTGGTCGTTCCTGAAACATCGGTCACAGGCCCTGTTGCGCCCGTACCGTTCACGGTTGCCGTGTTGGTCACGCTGCCAAGGTCGATATCAGCCTGTGTTACGTTGTAGCCCTGAACATACACCCAGGTCTCGGTCACGTCCAGGTTGCCGTTGCCGTTGGTATCGCCCGTTGGTATCGCTGTTAATAAACCGCCCAATAGATCATCCGTTACCGTTACACCGCTTATCGTGGTGTTGCCCTCATTGGTCACCGTGAACGCGTAGGTGATGGTCTCATCTACATCTGAACAGCCATCTTGGTCCTCATCGTTGAACACACCCGTCTTAACAAGTGCTATCGCATCGTTCTGGCAAAGTACCACTACCGTTGAATCGTCCGTCGTGGTGGTCGTTCCTGAAACATCGGTCACAGGCCCTGTTGCGCCCGTACCGTTCACGGTTGCCGTATTGGTCACGCTGCCAAGG
Source organism: Aequorivita sp. (assembly GCA_965219125.1). Taxonomy (GTDB): domain Bacteria; phylum Bacteroidota; class Bacteroidia; order Flavobacteriales; family Flavobacteriaceae; genus JBBSOK01. The sequence continues at coordinate 186,010 of CBDCMO010000001.1, read as the reverse complement.
TCGATATCAGCCTGTGTTACGTTGTAGCCCTGAACATACACCCAGGTCTCGGTCACGTCCAGGTTGCCGTTGCCGTTGGTATCGCCCGTTGGTATCGCTGTTAATAAACCGCCCAATAGATCATCCGTTACCGTTACACCGCTTATCGTGGTGTTGCCCTCATTGGTCACCGTGAACGCGTAGGTGATGGTCTCATCCACATCTGAACAGCCATCTTGGTCCTCATCGTTGAACACACCCGTCTTAACAAGTGCTATCGCATCGTTCTGGCAAAGTACCACTACCGTTGAATCGTCCGTCGTGGTGGTCGTTCCTGAAACATCGGTTACAGGCCCTGTTGCGCCCGTACCGTTAACGGTTGCCGTGTTGGTCACGCTGCCAAGGTCGATATCAGCCTGTGTTACGTTGTAGCCCTGAACATACACCCAGGTCTCGGTCACATCCAAGTTGCCGTCGTTGTTGGTATCGCCCGTTGGTATCGCTGTTAATAAACCGCCCAATAGATCATCCGTTACCGTTACACCGCTTATCGTGGTGTTGCCCTCATTGGTCACCGTGAACGCGTAGGTGATGGTCTCATCCACATCTGAACAGCCATCTTGGTCCTCATCGTTGAACACACCCGTCTTAACAAGTGCTATCGCATCGTTCTGGCAAAGTACCACTACCGTTGAATCGTCCGTCGTGGTGGTCGTTCCTGAAACATCGGTTACAGGCCCTGTTGCGCCCGTACCGTTAACGGTTGCCGTGTTGGTCACGCTGCCAAGGTCGATATCAGCCTGTGTTACGTTGTAGCCCTGAACATACACCCAGGTCTCGGTCACATCCAGGTTGCCGTCGTTGTTGGTATCGCCCGTTGGTATCGCTGTTAATAAACCGCCCAATAGATCATCCGTTACCGTTACACCGCTTATCGTGGTGTTGCCCTCATTGGTCACCGTGAACGCGTAGGTGATGGTCTCATCTACATCTGAACAGCCATCTTGGTCCTCATCGTTGAATACACCCGTCTTAACAAGTGCTATCGCATCGTTCTGGCAAAGTACCACTACCGTTGAATCGTCCGTCGTGGTGGTCGTTCCTGAAACATCGGTTACTATAGTTCCATCAGGGTCAGTTCCTTCAACGGTGGCTTGATTTGTAACTGAACCAAGGTCGATATCAGCTTGTGTAATTGTGTAATTAGCCGTGTAGCTCCAAGTTTCATCAATATCTAACAAATCATTTCCGTTATTATCACCATTTACAAATTCTATCGTAACTAAAGCGTTTGGCGCTTCAAACAGAGCATCGGTAATATTGATGTTATTTAATGGTACGTTACCTGGGTTACTTACTTCAAATGTATATGTTAAAGTTTCATCCACATCAGTACAACCATCTTGATCTTCATCATTAAAGACAGCTGTCTTAACAATTGCGATTGCAGGTGCTGGTGTTTGTCTAATAGTGATATAAACTGTTGCTTGATCACACGCTACTGGTGAGCCGTTATCACACACTTGGTAAATAAATTGATCCGTTCCAATAAATCCGGTATTAGGTGTATAAGTAAATGTTCCATCTGTACCATTGAAGACAACTGTACCATTTGTTGGTCCGCTTAGTGGTGAAACCGAAATATTTACGCTCTGCGCATCCATTTCAGGATCTGTATCATTTGATAAAACATTTCCAACTATATCAATATTTACTTCTCCAGAGAATGCATCATCATTTGCAACCGTAACGTTTCCATTATTTGGAATTACCTGTATCGTTACTGTGGCGCCATCACACAATGAAGGTGTTCCATCATCACAAATTACATATGTAAAACTATCTTCACCAATAAAATCTATATTAGGAGTGTAAGTATATGTTCCATCTGCGTTTACAACTACGTTTCCGTTAGATGGTTGCGTATTGCCTGTTATTGTAATTGTATCGTTGTCTGGATCAAAATCGTTCACTAATATATTACCATTTACTGGAGTGTTAACTTCAGTTATGCCAGTATCATTGTTTGCTATTGGAGGATCATTTCCTAAAATTGGATTAGCTATAACCTCTATTGTAACAATTGCCATATCGCAAGCAATTGGGCTACCACCATCACACACTTGATAAACAAATGTATCGAAACCTACAAAGTCTGTTGGAGGAGTGTATGTATAAGTTCCATCAGAATTTAATACGAGAGTTCCACCAGCAGTTGGTCCACTAATTAATGTTACAACTTCAGTTCCTGCTGGACCATCGGTATTATCATCATTAGTTAAAACATTCCCGCTAACTGCTAAATTGATAAACGTGTTATTGATATCATCTACTGCTAGAATAACATTGTTGTTCGGTGCCACCGTTAGGTACACGGTGGCGGTATCGGTCGCGCCGTTGGCATCGGTAATGGTATAGGTGAACGAGTCCGGCCCGCTGTAGCCCGGGGTCGGGGTGTACACCATATCGCCCGTTGGGCTCAATGTTACCGTACCGTTGGTCGGCTGCGTGTTGCCCGTTACCGTGAAGGCATCGCCCTCCGGATCAAAATCATTGTCCAGTACATTGCCCGTTAGGTCCGTGCCCGTCGCGCCGTTGTAGGCATCGTCGTTGGCCACTACAAGGTTGCCCGTGTCCGGAACTACCTGTATCGTTACCGTTGCGGTATCGCACAATGCCGGTACCTGGTCGGTCTCACAGATGGTGTAGGTGAACGTGTCCTCACCGGTAAAGCCTGGGTTCGGGGTGTACGTATAGGTTCCGTCAGGGTTGATCAAGAGGGTTCCGTTGGACGGTGGCGTGTTGCCCGTTACCGTGAAGGCATCGCCGTCCGGATCAAAGTCGTTCGAGGTCACCGTGCCGCTTACGGGTACGCCCACTTCCGTGGTGTTCGTGTCCGCATTGGCCACAGGTGGCTCGTTGCCGCTTGTGGGGTCCGGCTGCACCTCGATGTAGACCGTTGCGCTGTCGCAGGCCTGTGGGCTCCCGCTGTCGCATACGGTGTACACAAAACTGTCCCCGCCTACATAGTCCGTTGGTGGTGTGTAGGTGTAGGTTCCGTCTGCCGCGATCGTTACCGTTACGCCCTGAACTGTCGTTACCGTTAGGCTCGTTACCGTCTGGGTATCGCCCTCGGCATCGTCATCGTTGGTCAGTACGTTGCCGCTAACAGGCGTGTTCACATAGGTGTTGTTGATGTCGTCAACCGCAGTGGTCGTATTGTTGTTAGGTGCCACCGTTAGGTATACCGTTGCGGTATCGGTCGCGCCGTTGGCATCGGTAATGGTATAGGTGAACGAGTCCGGCCCGCTGTAGCCCGGGGTCGGGGTGTATACCATATCGCCCGTTGGGCTCAATGTTACCGTACCGTTGGTCGGCTGCGTGTTGCCCGTTACCGTGAAGGCATCGCCCTCCGGATCAAAATCATTGTCCAGTACATTGCCCGTTAGGTCCGTGCCCGTCGCGCCGTTGTAGGCATCGTCGTTGGCCACTACAAGGTTGCCCGTGTCCGGAACTACCTGTATCGTTACCGTTGCGGTATCGCACAATGCCGGTACCTGGTCGGTCTCACAGATGGTGTAGGTGAACGTGTCCTCACCGGTAAAGCCTGGGTTCGGGGTGTACGTATAGGTTCCGTCAGGGTTGATCAAGAGGGTTCCGTTGGACGGTGGCGTGTTGCCCGTTACCGTGAAGGCATCGCCGTCCGGATCAAAGTCGTTCGAGGTCACCGTGCCGCTTACAGGTACGCCGACTTCCGTGGTGTTCGTGTCCGCATTGGCCACAGGTGGCTCGTTGCCGCTTGTGGGGTCCGGCTGCACCTCGATGTAGACCGTTGCGCTGTCGCAGGCCTGTGGGCTCCCGCTGTCGCATACGGTGTACACAAAACTGTCCCCGCCTACATAGTCCGTTGGTGGTGTGTAGGTGTAGGTTCCGTCTGCCGCGATCGTTACCGTTACGCCCTGAACTGTCGTTACCGTTAGGCTCGTTACCGTCTGGGTATCGCCCTCGGCATCGTCATCGTTGGTCAGTACGTTGCCGCTCACAGGCGTGTTCACATAGGTGTTGTTGATGTCGTCAACCGCAGTGGTCGTATTGTTGTTAGGTGCCACCGTTAGGTATACCGTTGCGGTATCGGTCGCGCCGTTGGCATCGGTAATGGTATAGGTGAACGAGTCCGGCCCGCTGTAGCCCGGGGTCGGGGTGTATACCATATCGCCCGTTGGGCTCAATGTTACCGTACCGTTGGTCGGCTGCGTGTTGCCCGTTACCGTGAAGGCATCGCCCTCCGGATCAAAATCATTGTCCAGTACATTGCCCGTTAGGTCCGTGCCCGTCGCGCCGTTGTAGGCATCGTCGTTGGCCACTACAAGGTTGCCCGTGTCCGGAACTACCTGTATCGTTACCGTTGCGGTATCGCACAATGCCGGTACCTGGTCGGTCTCACAGATGGTGTAGGTGAACGTGTCCTCACCGGTAAAGCCTGGGTTCGGGGTGTACGTATAGGTTCCGTCAGGGTTGATCAAGAGGGTTCCGTTGGACGGTGGCGTGTTGCCCGTTACCGTGAAGGCATCGCCGTCCGGATCAAAGTCGTTCGAGGTCACCGTGCCGCTTACGGGTACGCCCACTTCCGTGGTGTTCGTGTCCGCATTGGCCACAGGTGGCTCGTTGCCGCTGGTGGGGTCCGGCTGCACCTCGATGTAGACCGTTGCGCTGTCGCAGGCCTGTGGGCTTCCGCTGTCGCATACGGTGTACACAAAACTGTCCCCGCCTACATAGTCCGTTGGTGGCGTGTAGGTGTAGGTTCCGTCTGCCGCGATCGTTACCGCTACGCCCTGAACTGTCGTTACCGTTAGGCTCGTTACCGTCTGGGTATCGCCCTCGGCATCGTCATCGTTGGTCAGTACGTTGCCGCTCACAGGCGTGTTCACATAGGTGTTGTTGATGTCGTCCACGGCTGTGGTACAATTAGATAAAATTGCAATTGCAATTGAAGTTGAGCAATTATTACCGTCAATTACATTAATTGTATAATTACCAGCAATTAAGCCATTAAAAGTTCCAGTTGATTGACTTAGTCCACCATCAAGATTATATGTATAAGCTGGTGTTCCGCCTGAAGCAGAAACAGTAACACTTCCTAAAGCACCACAGACACTATCTACTTGATTGTCTATTTGTAGTGAAAGGGGAGCTACTGGCTGATCCACCGTTTCACTATTTGTTGTGATACATCCGTTCGCATCGGTGATGGTTACTGAATATGTTCCCGCTAGCAATCCAACTATATCTTCACTCGTTTCTCCATTTGGACTCCATAAAAAACTATACGGTTGAGTTCCGCCAGTTACCGTAAGATCTAATGATCCAGTAGCGTCCCCAAAACAAGCAACATCATTTATAGCAATTTCCGAGGTTAAAACATTTGGCTCATTTACCGTTACGGTTGATGATGCGGTACATTGTGTTATTAAATCTGTTACGGTTACGGTATACGTTCCACCCGAAAGATTATTTACTGTTTGTGTAGTAGCTCCGCCCGGTGCCCAAGAGTAGCTAAATGTTGTTCCTTGAGCCCCACCTGATATGTTAGCCGTCACACTTCCATCGCTAGCTCCGTTGCAACTAACATCAACACTCTGTGTAGATACAGATAAGTTTTGACATGTGACAGGGTTGATAGTTCCAGACCCCATAGTTGTACAACCATTAGCATCAGTTACTGTTACCGTATATGTACCTTCATCCAGTCCTGTAATTACCTGCGTGGTTTCGCCACCTGGTGACCATAAATATGTGTATGGGGTTGTTCCACCAGTTACATTAGCAGTGGCAGTTCCATCGTTAGTTGTAGGACCATTCTCATCCACTGTTATTACAGTAACATTTAAAGCATTTTGCGGTTCGGTAATAGTTATACTCTGCTCTACTGGAGAACAAACCGTGCCATCTATCGTTACACTTACTTTGTAAACTCCTGCTCCTATAGCGTTGATTGTACTTGTTGTAGCATTTGCATCTGTTTGGAAAATTACATCATTCTCACTCCAAGTAAATGTAAATCTGGCATTGGGATTGGCTACTGAACTTGCGCCTACGGTTGCAGAACCTGTTTCTAAACCTGTACAAAGAACATCGGTAATGCTGTTTACAATTATAACAGCATCACAAGTATTTGTACAATCTATAACCACACTTTGGGTTGATATACAGCCATTGGCATCGGTAACTGTTACCGAATGTGTTCCATTGGATAAGCCTGTTACTAAGTTTGGATTAGCCGAAGCATTTGCCTGAGTTCCTGAACTCCAAATAAAAGTATAAGGTGCAACCCCTCCTGTAGCAGTTGCAGTTGCTGTTCCATTTGCGCAAGCTTGACCTGTGGTAGCATTTGTTTTGGTAATAACTATAGTTACTGGTTCCGGTTGACTAATATTTACGCCAACTGGCAGCACGGCTGCACAGCCATTTGCATCTGTTACTGTCACATTATAAACACCTGCTGGAATAGCTGAAAGATCCTGTGTGGTTGAACCATTCGACCATAAATAATTGTATGGTGGTGTTCCACCCGTAACTGTTAAATCTATTGAACCTGTGCTTGCTCCCGCACATAAAATATCGACATCAGTAGTCATTAATGATAGTGCAGATGCAGGTTGCCCAACAGTATAGGTCTTTACCAATGTACAAGAGTTTGAATCTGTAATTGTTACAATATAATCACCAGCTAAAAGACCTGTAATATCCTGAGTGGTTGATCCGTTACTCCAAGAATAACTATAACCAGGTGTTCCGCCAGCAACTTCTAAGTCAATTGCTCCGGTAGATGCCCCAAAACAGCCAACGGAAGTAATTGTAGCAGTAGCGCTTAATCCATTTGCCGGTTGAGTAACGTCGAAAGAATTAGTCGCTGTACAACCATTTGCATCTGTTATCATAACAGCGTATGTTCCAGCCGTTAAACCTGTCAGATCCTGAGTTGTATTAGAAATTGGATTTCCATTTCTTGTCCAAGAATATGTATAGTTTGGTGTTCCTCCATTAACCGTTAAATCAATTGCTCCATTTGCACCATCTCTACAAGAAACAGGGGTTATTGTGGTTGCTTCCGATGATAGTACTGGTGGCTGTGTAATCGTGTAATTTCTTGTTATTGGCGTACATAGAGAGCCATTTATCGTAACACTAACTGTATAATTGCCAGCTGGTCTGTTTGCCAACGTACTAGATGTTACACCATTATTTATTTGTATAGGCGCTCCAGCAGGAACAGTATTCCAAATAAAATTAAACGTTGCATTGTTATTCAAAGCAGAAGACGCAGTAATTGCTATACTACCATTACTTAACCCATTACAGGTAACATTGGTAATAGTTGGATTGCTTATTTGAGTATCGCAGTTCGGAATACAACTTATAGTGATAGTTCTGTTTATAAAACAACCCTTACTATCTGTTATGCGAACACTATGATTGCCATTTGGCAAATTGCTGGCAGTTTGCGTAGTTTGGTTATTTGCAGTTGCACTCCATAAATAAGTATAGCCAGGAGTTCCTCCGGTTGGATTTGCTGTGGCACTACCATTAAGACAAAGTCCAGTTGCAGTGGCATTGGTTACAGCCACAGTGGCATCTAAAGCAGTAGGCTCTGTTACAATAAGTCCCGTGTTTACCAAAACTCCGCAACCATTTGCACCAGTAATAGTTACTGAATAATTTCCAGCAGGTATATTATTTAAATCTTGTGTTGTATTTGAAATTGGGCTGCCATTTCTAGTCCAAACATATGTAAATGGTGTCTGACCACCCGTAGGTGTTATGTCAATTGCTCCATCACTACCGCCATTACATGAAACATTTGTTATTGTAGCTGTTGCAGTTGGCGGAGGTGGTAATGTTATTATTGATTGAGAGGTAATGTTGGGAACTGTACATCCAGCTCCACCAGTACCCGTAAAAGTAAGAACACATCTTAATTGACCGACAAATGGATCTGTGCCAGTATATGTAAATGTACCATCCAATGTATTTGAAGTTCCTATTAATGTAGTTCCTAAAAAGAAATCCCATCTAAATGCACTTGTAAATGCTCCACAAATGCCTTGGTTAAAAGTACCGTCATAGCTAAAACTCGTACACCCAGCCTGTACAACTGCCGTCTGCACACGTGGACATGGAACACAAACTTGTGGACTAGGAACAGTTTGCGTAACAATTTGACAGGTAGTACCACTTCTGTATCTAATTATTGTGTTACTAGGGTTTTGCTGTCCACAATTATCATCTGCCGTTGTTGGTCGCAATCTGTATCGTAAAAATATAGTCTCAGTTACTACCTGAGGAACAAACCAAGACAACGTATTTGAAGCGTAAGTTGTTGTGCCTTTAGTGCTAGATATTGAGCCTGGAACAACTTCAAAACCCGAACTTATAGGGTTATCTATAAAAGCTTGTGCTCCATCTTGTTGTGCAGCATAATTTATCCTATTTAATATATCGGCATATATACCATTTAGGTCTGCATTATTTTCAGTTGTATACAAACCAGCATTTTGAATTTGGTTCAAAACACTAATTGCCAAAGTTTCGGTGGCTCCGCTTATAGCACCTATCAGACCTATTGAAAAAACGCTTGTGTTATAATTTGTCCCACCCACGTTAATGTTTTGGGCTGCCATTCCAGCAGCAATAGCACGTTGTTGGCAAACTGTATTTGAGGAAGTTTCTCCACAAGCAGTTCCATCCGCGCTTCTTGTTGGTAATCCGTCAGATAAAAAGATGATATTCCTGGCGGTAAGACAGTCGAAAGTACCGTGTGCAACTAACTCCTGGCGAGCCTTTATTAATGCAGCTTCGGTATTTGTGTTTCCCGACGCAACCAAAGCGTTTATTGCAGCTATAATATTTGATTTTCCGGCGGAACCCGTAAGTACAATATCTGTATTAGCGGAATCGGCAAAACTTACAATGGAAACTTTGTTATTGCCAGTAGGATTGTTTGCGGCCAAGAAGATGTTGTTCACAAAATCAATTGCTGCATTTTTGGCGTAAACAATTGGCTTAGGGTTTCCGCCGTTTCCCATACTACCAGAACGGTCAATAACCAAGACAACCTCTTGTGGTTTAACAGGCGCTACTCCAACTACCCTAACTTGTACATCAAAATTATTACAGATTGTAGCATTAGGTACAATTGTTTTGTTAATGGTAACCCCGGATTGTGCAAAACCAATAGAAACAGCTAAAAAACTAACTAAATATATTAGTTTCTTTACTTGATTAGTGATGGAATTTTTTTTGGTGGGTAAATATTGTTTCATATTATTTACTTTATGATGTTCGAAAAGTTATATTGTTCTAACCTATTGTTCTGTGTTGTCTGGAACAAATACGTGAAGCACAGTGGAAGTTATGGCCGTCTTGCAATTCTTAGAAACTGCACTTACCTCAATACAACTCCATCGTTTGATTGGAGTTCCGGCGGGTACATTAATCTGCATTTTAAATCTATATGTTTCTCCAGCTTTGATTGTAATATTGCTAGGCTTTACTTCTTTGCCGCTAGAATTTGGATATAAAATATCCAACTTCACATTTGCAGATGATGTCTTTAAGGATTCATTTGAACAGGACTCAGTTAAGAATGCAGTTTGAATGTTAAAAACTTCTGGACTATTCCCATTGTTCTTTAGCTCCATCTCGAACAATGCTCCACTCTCTGTTGCAGAATCGTAGTTACGATCTCGCGCTACGCCCAATTCGGCCTTGCAGGATTGTGCATTAATAAACCCTACACAAAATAATAATGTACAAAGCAAAAACTTTGATTTTGACATTAATTTGCTTGATAAATAACTAAAAACGGTCATACTGTAAGAATTTTTGATGGGGAGCTAATTCGTTTTTTTCGCCAAATGACTATCACATTATTTTTTTGGCTTGACAAATGTAATTAGTTAGAACAGTTACATTTAATAACTCTATAACTATTAGTTGAAATGCAAAAAATATTCGTTGAATGACATTTGTAAGAAATATCTGAGACCAAAATCAGTGCTTAAAATTGAAATGTTGTAGGAATTATATCAAAATTTAATATAAGAGAGACTGAAATAGGACTGAAGTTGAATTTTTCATTCTTTCAAAAAAATCATTGCTATAAACAAATAGTACTTTTTGAAAACGAACTTTTACATACATTAATAGTTATGGAAAATTTATCTTTCAAATTTAATATTCTCCCCTCCACCAATTATTACAAAATGTATATTTGCAGGGTTAAAAGAAAAATACATCAATGTCTTTACAAAAAGAAATAAATAGACGTAGAACGTTCGGCATAATCTCGCACCCAGATGCCGGAAAAACAACCTTAACCGAAAAACTGTTGTTATTTGGTGGTGCAATACAAGAAGCTGGCGCAGTAAAGAGCAACAAGATTAAAAAAGGCGCGACCAGTGATTTTATGGAAATTGAACGCCAACGTGGCATTTCGGTTTCAACTTCAGTACTCGCTTTTGAATACGAAGGTGTAAAAATAAATATACTCGATACGCCCGGCCACAAGGATTTTGCTGAGGACACTTTTAGAACATTAACAGCCGTAGATAGTGTAATTGTAGTTATTGATGTTGCAAAAGGTGTTGAAGAGCAAACTGAAAAATTGGTAGAAGTATGCCGGATGCGTAATATTCCTATAATAGTTTTCATCAACAAGATGGACCGGGAAGGGAAAGATGCATTTGATCTGTTGGATGAAATAGAACAAAAATTATATCTCAGAGTAACGCCTCTAAGTTTTCCTATAGGAATGGGCTACGATTTTAAGGGAATTTATAATATTTGGGAAAAAAATGTAAATCTTTTTAGTGGCGACAGTCGCAAGAATATTGAAGAAACTATAGAAATCAAAGATCTTCAAAATCCAAAATTGGATAATTTAATTGGAGAAAAGGCAGCAAAAACATTACGAAGCGAATTAGAATTGGTTTACGAAGTTTATCCAGATTTCGATAGAGAAGAATATCTGGAAGGTAAATTACAACCTGTATTTTTTGGTTCAGCCCTCAACAATTTTGGTGTTCGCGAATTACTGGACTGTTTTGTGAAAATCGCCCCCACTCCACGTCCCAAAGAAAGTAGTTCACGAATTGTAAGTCCTTCGGAAAAAGAATTTTCAGGCTTCGTATTTAAAATTCACGCAAATATGGATCCAAAACACCGAGACCGCTTGGCATTTGTGAAAATCGTGTCCGGTACCTTTGAAAGAAATACACCTTACCTGCATGTAAGACAAGGGAAAAAATTGAAATTCTCAAGTCCCAATGCATTCTTTGCTGAAAAAAAAGAGATAGTTGATATTTCCTATCCGGGAGACATCGTTGGCCTTCACGACACCGGAAATTTTAAAATTGGGGATACGCTTACCGAAGGTGAAGAAATGCAATATAAAGGTGTACCAAGCTTTTCACCCGAACATTTCAAATACATAAATAATGCCGACCCAATGAAGAGCAAACAGCTCGAAAAGGGAATAGACCAATTAATGGATGAAGGTGTCGCGCAACTTTTCACGCTTGAACTTAATGGGCGTAAGGTAATTGGAACTGTTGGTGCCCTGCAATTTGAAGTTATACAATATCGCTTGGAACACGAATATGGAGCAAAATGCAGTTACGAACAATTAAACGTTCACAAGGCTTTTTGGGTGGAGCCAAAAAATGCAAAAAGTGATGAGTTCGCAGATTTTAAAAGAGTTAAAGCTAAATTCTTGGCCAAGGACAAGCGCAATCAACTTGTATTTTTTGCAGATTCTCCATTTACACAGCAAATGACACAACAAAAATATCCCAACATTATCTTCCACGCCGTAAGTGAGTTTGAAAGAAGATAAATTGATTTTAATTATTTATATAAACATTGTATATCAAGAATATCCGCTACAATAAATTAGCCCAATACCATTTGACAGCTTCTTCAATTCCCTCGCTAATTGTATGGGACGGATTATAGGCTAAAAGTCTCTTTGCTTTTTCAATTGATGCCAAAGAATGAGGAATATCTCCTTTTCGGTTTGGTCCGTGAATGATTTCGACATCTTCAATTTTGGGGTCTAAGGTACTTAAATGTTTTTTCAGCAATTTTGTAAGCTGAGATAAAGTAGTCCTATCGCCTACTGCAGTATTATAAACTTGGTTTAAGGCTTCCTTATTATTTGTAGTAATGGCCAGAAGATTCATCTGTATCACATTATCTATATATGTAAAATCCCGTGAATAACTTCCATCACCATTAATAACAGGACTTGTATGTGCCATAAATTGCTTTACAAAAAGGGGAATAACTGCAGCATAAGCTCCATCGGGATCTTGGCGACGACCGAAAACGTTAAAATACCGAAGACCAATTGTGTTAAGTCCGTAGGTTTTAAAAAAGTTTTCAGCGTAAAGCTCGTTCACATATTTTGTAATGGCATAGGGTGATACAGGTTTACCAATATTATCCTCAATTTTTGGCAGGGCCTCACTATCTCCATAGGTTGAACTGCTGGCTGCATATATAAACCGTTTTACATTGGCGTCGCGAGCGGCAACTAGCATATTTAAAAATCCGCCAACATTTACATCATTTGAAGTAATTGGATCATTAATTGACCTTGGCACAGAGCCTAAAGCCGCTTGGTGCAGCACAAAATCCTGATGATTACAGGCTTCCTTACAGGTATCCAAATCTCGAATATCGCCCTCAATAAGATGGAAATTTTTATTGTCCAAAAATGGTGCTATGTTATGCCTATGCCCAGTTGCAAAATTATCCAAACAGGTAACATTGGCATTCAGCTTCAATAAAGCTTCACAAAGATTTGAACCAATAAAGCCAGCACCTCCTGTCACCAAAACATTTTTATTTTCTAAAGACTTGAATTTTTCTAAGTTCATTTCAATATTTTGATTCTTGATTCATATGTGAAGAATATTTGGGATATGCTACATTAAACAACTTTTATTCTTTGATTTTATTTGTTTGAATTCTCTAACTTTTTTTAAAACACTTCATTTTAAATTTGCGTCTAATGAATCAAATTTACAAAAATTGGAATTCTATAATTTTCCAGTAGGATTTTTTAGTACTCCTTTTACATCATAAACAATTGCATTCATTTTTTTGTAAGGCCTTAAATCCATTTCCAAAAACTGAGTATGTGCAACACCTAAAACGATACCGTCAAAAACTTTGTTGGAAAGTGAGTCTATTTTTTCAATGTTATACTCGCGCAATACTTCAATTGCATTGGCCCACGGATCGTAAGTAGTTACTTTTATACCGTAATCTTGTAATGCTGAAATTACATTTACGATTTTAGTGTTACGCACATCGGGACAATTTTCCTTAAACGTTATTCCCAACATTAAAATTTCTGAACCGCCAATGGCGACCCCATTTTTTATCATACATTTCACAACCTGACTGGCTACATACTCACCCATCGAGTCATTCAATCTTCTTCCTGCCAAAATTATTTCAGGATGATAGCCTTTTTCTTGTGCCTTTTGGGCTAAATAATATGGGTCTACTCCAATACAGTGGCCGCCAACCAAGCCTGGCTTAAAAGGTAAAAAGTTCCATTTGGTTCCAGCAGCCTTTAAAACCTCATGAGTATCAATTTCCAAAAGATTGAATATTTTGGCAAGTTCATTTACAAAAGCAATATTTATATCGCGCTGCGAATTTTCAATAACCTTCGCCGCTTCGGCAACTTTAATACTAGGTGCTAAATAAGTACCACCTGTAATTACAGAGGCATATAATTTATTTATAATTATAGCTGATTCAGGGGTTGAACCAGCCGTTATTTTCAATATCTTATCTACTGTATGCTCTTTGTCTCCAGGATTTATACGTTCAGGTGAATAGCCTACAAAAAAATCTTCATTAAATTTCAGGCCGCTCTCCTTTTCTAAATAAGGCACACACTCATCTTCTGTAACACCCGGGTAAACTGTAGATTCGTAAATTACAATATCACCTTTTTTTAGCACCATTCCTACTGTTTGGCTTGCTAAATATAGCGGGTTAAGAACAGGGCGGTTGTTTTTATCTACCGGAGTGGGAACGGTAACAATAAAAAAATTGCACACATCAAGATCAACTAATGATGCGCTACAGAAAAGTCCATTTTTTATTTTTTTATTTGGAGAATTAAAAGGATTTTCAAATAAAATCACTTGTTGCAATTTATCATCTTCCACTTCCAAAGTTATGTCGTAACCATCCTGTAATTCTTCTACTCTTCTTTCATTAATATCGAAGCCGATTACTGGATATTTCGTTGCAAAAAGGCGAGCTAATGGAAGGCCAACATAACCGAGACCAATAACCGCAATCTTCGCACCTTCAACTATATCGAATAAATTTGAAGCCCTTTGATTCGGCATATTCAGAATCTTATAATTAGTTATATGATTTTAAGAAATTTCTTCAAAATTTTTGATGAAAATTTCTTAAATAAAATTGGTAATGTGATTTAAATAAATTACAAATATAGAAATATATGAATTAAGCTATAATCTCTAAATACTCAAGAATTTCTTCCAAACCAATCAAATACACGCTTGTTTCAAAAAAACCTGGCACTAAGCAGTATTCTATTTTATGCCTCACCAGTAGGTCCAAAATTTAAGGGAATAGGTGGCTGGTCGTAATCTTTTATTTCACCGTGAGCCTTTTCAAAACGTTTTACGTTTTCATTTAAGGCTTTTACCAAACGCTTTGCGTGTTGTGGCGTTAAAATAATGCGGCTTTTTACCTTACTTTTTGGAGCGCCGGGCATCACACTTACAAAGTCAACTACAAATTCGGAAACTGAATGGTTTATAATTGCTAAGTTGCTATAAATACCTTGTGCAATAGCTTCATCTAGCTCAATATTTATTTGATTTTGTTGTTGGGGTTGTTTTTTATCGTCGGACATAATTATGAAATTTTGAATGATAGGTAAATGACATAAGACCAAATTACTTACGACAAAGCCTACCGAATAAATGAAAACTGATGATCGTTAGAGGTAATATTCAAAATTTATTCTTTTAAAACAACGAGTTAACTCGAGTAATGAAAAATAAATTTAAATAGAAAAGGTGCTTCCTATTCAGAAGCACCTTTCTTGTAATATTAATATTTAGTTATAATTAACTTCCTGCTTTACGCGGGTCATTTCTTCAAGTTCTTGTTTGCTACCTACGATAATTGTATCGTAACGACGCATACCCGTTCCTGCCGGAATTTTATGACCTACAATTACATTTTCCTTCAATCCTTCTAAATGATCAACCTTACCAGCTACTGCTGCTTCGTTTAATACTTTAGTAGTTTCTTGGAAAGATGCTGCAGAGATAAACGATTTAGTCTGTAACGACGCTCTTGTAATACCTTGAAGTATTGGCGTTGCCGTAGCATTAACCGCATCGCGCGCTTCAACTAAAACTTTATCCGCTCTTCTTAATATTGAGTTTTCATCCCTTAACTCTCTTGATGAAAGTATTTGACCTTCAACCAGATTTTCAGAATCGCCTGCGTTTTCAACAACCTTCATTCCGAAGATTTTATCGTTTTCTTCAATAAAATCGTCTTTATGGGCTAATTGGTTTTCAAGGAAAGTAGTATCTCCCGGATCTTCAATTTGAACCTTACGCATCATTTGTCTTACAACAACTTCAAAGTGTTTATCGTTAATTTTTACACCTTGTAATCGATATACTTCTTGAACTTCATTCACCAAATACTGTTGTACAGCAGATGGGCCTTTTATTCTTAAGATATCTTCTGGTGTAATACTACCATCAGAAAGTGGCATACCTGCACGAACATAATCGTTTTCCTGAACTAGAATCTGGTTACTTAATTTTACCAAATACTTTTTCAATTCACCTATTTTAGACTCAACGATAATCTCGCGGTTACCTCTTTTTATTTTTCCGAAGCTTACAACACCATCAATTTCACTAACAACAGCTGGGTTTGAAGGATTACGTGCTTCAAATAACTCAGTCACACGTGGTAAACCTCCTGTAATATCACCCGCTTTAGCAGATTTACGTGGAATCTTAACCAAAATCTTACCGATTTTAATCTTGTCACCATCATCTACCATTAAGTGGGCACCAACTGGTAAGTTATATGAACGGATTACTTCGTCACCTTTCCCTAAAATTTGAAGGGTTGGGATTTTACGTTTATCTCTAGATTCTGAAATTACTTTTTCTTGGAAACCAGTTTGTTCATCTATTTCCACTTGAAAAGTCATACCTTGAGTAATGTTCTCATACTTGATCTTACCGGCAAATTCTGAAATAATTACACCGTTATAAGGATCCCAAGAACAAACTACATCGCCTTTTGAAAGACTGTCGCCATCTTTAACATAAATAAATGAACCATAAGGAATGTTGTTGGTACTTAACGTAATACCAGTTTTCTTATCGATTAACTTAATTTCTGATGTACGTGAGATAACAACATCTACAGCTTTACCTTGATTATCTTCACCTTTTACAGTTTTAAGATCTTCAATTTCTGCTTTACCATCAAAACGAACTACAAGTTTGTTTTCTTCTGAAATGTTACCTGCAATACCACCCACGTGGAAAGTACGAAGCGTTAACTGCGTTCCTGGCTCACCAATAGATTGTGCTGCAACTACACCAACAGCTTCACCTCTTTGAACCATTTTATTGGTTGCAAGGTTACGACCGTAGCAAGTTGAACAAATACCTTGTTTTGCCTCACACGTTAATGCTGAACGTACTTCAACTGTTTCAATTGGTGAAGCTTGGATTGCTGCTGCAATATCTTCATCAATATGATCGCCTGAAGCTACTAACAAATCTTTTGTAAGTGGGTTAATAACATCATTTACTGATGTTCTACCAACAATACGATCTGCTAATGTTTCAACAACTTCTTCATTTTTCTTTAATGCTGAAACTTCAATACCTCTTAATGTACCACAATCTGTAATATTGATAATTACATCTTGAGAAACATCTACCAAACGACGGGTTAAA
Organism: Aequorivita sp.; assembly: GCA_965219125.1. Lineage (GTDB taxonomy): Bacteria > Bacteroidota > Bacteroidia > Flavobacteriales > Flavobacteriaceae > JBBSOK01. Next base: position 168,968 of record CBDCMO010000001.1, on the reverse strand, counting down.
TAACCTGCATCGGCAGTTTTAAGTGCGGTATCGGCAAGACCTTTACGTGCACCGTGAGTAGAGATAAAGTATTCAAGAATTGAAAGACCTTCCTTAAAGTTAGAAAGAATTGGGTTTTCAATAATTTCACCTCCACCACTATTCGACTTCTTCGGTTTCGCCATTAATCCACGCATACCTGTTAACTGACGGATTTGCTCCTTAGAACCCCTCGCACCAGAATCAAGCATCATATAAACCGAGTTGAAACCTTGCTGATCTTCCCGAATACGTTTCATAGAAAGTTCGGTAAGCTCAGCGTTTGTGGCAGTCCAAATATCAATAACTTGGTTGTAACGTTCGTTGTTTGTAATAAGACCCATGTTGTAGCTGTTGATAATTCCATCCACTTGCGTGTTTGCACTATCAATCATGCTTTGTTTTTCGGCCGGGATAATAATATCACCCAAGCTAAATGAAAGTCCACCTTCAAAAGCAAATTTGTAACCCAAACCTTTAATTTCATCCAAGAAATTTGAAGTTGTTGGCACATCCGTAACTTTCAAAATACGACCAATAATATCACGTAATGATTTTTTGGTAAGTACTTCATTTATATAACCAGCTTCTTTCGGTACTCTTTGGTTAAAAAGAACACGTCCTAAAGTTGTGGTTATAATTTGTGGAACTAATTCGCGGTTTTCATTAAAATCGATAGTTCTGATTTTAATTTCAGCATTTAAATCAACTCTCTTTTCATTGTAAGCAATTACAGCTTCTTCATCTGAATAGAATGTTAAGCCTTCACCTTTTACAACTACATCGCCCATTGTTTTGCGTAATTTGGTCATGTAATAAAGACCCAAAACCATATCTTGGGAAGGTACTGCAACTGGGCTACCGTTAGCTGGGTTAAGAATGTTGTGCGATGCAAGCATCAATAATTGACATTCTAAAATAGCTTCTGGGCCTAATGGTAAGTGAACTGCCATTTGATCACCATCAAAATCCGCATTAAAAGCCGTACAAACTAATGGGTGCAACTGGATTGCTTTCCCTTCAATAAGTTTTGGTTGAAACGCTTGGATTCCTAAACGGTGAAGCGTAGGCGCACGATTTAGCATAACTGGATGTCCTTTAAGAACGTTTTCCAAGATATCCCAAACTACTGGCTCTTTTTTATCTATAATTTTCTTTGCAGATTTTACAGTTTTTACAATACCGCGCTCAATTAATTTTCTAATTACGAAAGGCTTGTAAAGTTCTGCCGCCATATCTTTTGGGATACCGCATTCGAACAATTTTAATTCTGGTCCAACAACAATTACCGAACGGGCTGAATAATCAACACGCTTACCAAGTAAGTTTTGACGGAAACGACCTTGTTTACCTTTCAAGGAATCTGAAAGAGATTTTAATGGACGGTTACTATCAGTTTTTACCGCAGAAGATTTTCTAGTATTATCGAACAATGAATCTACCGATTCTTGAAGCATACGCTTCTCGTTACGAAGAATTACTTCTGGAGCTTTAATCTCCATTAATCGCTTCAAACGGTTGTTACGTATAATTACACGACGGTAAAGATCATTTAAATCTGAAGTTGCAAAACGACCACCATCAAGAGGAACCAACGGACGTAATTCTGGTGGAATAACTGGTACCACCTTCATAATCATCCACTCTGCTTTGTTCTCACGGTTTTTGTTAGAATCACGAAGAGCTTCAACAACTTGAAGACGTTTTAACGCTTCAGTTTTACGTTGTTTTGAAGTTTCATTGTTCGCTTTGTGACGTAAATTGTAGCTTAATTTGTCAAGATCAATTCTATTTAAAAGATCAATCAAACATTCAGCACCCATTTTGGCGATAAATTTGTTTGGATCTGAATCATCTAAATATTGATTTTCCTGAGGAATAGTATCTAAAATTGCAAGATATTCTTCTTCAGTTAAAAAGTCTAATTTCTTAACATCTTCGCCACCTTCCATTTTGGCAATACCTGGCTGGATTACTACATAACGTTCGTAGTAAATAATCATATCAAGCTTTTTTGAAGGCAAGCCCAATAAATAACCAATCTTGTTTGGAAGACTACGGAAATACCAAATATGTGCAACTGGTACCACTAAATTAATGTGGCCAACACGATCGCGACGTACTTTTTTCTCTGTAACTTCTACACCACAACGATCACAAACGATGCCTTTGTAGCGTATTCTTTTATATTTACCACAGGCACATTCGTAATCCTTAACAGGTCCGAAAATGCGCTCACAGAAAAGACCGTCACGCTCTGGCTTGTGCGTACGGTAGTTAATGGTTTCCGGCTTTAACACCTCACCACGGGATTCTTTTAGGATAGATTCTGGAGAAGCTAAACCAATCGAAATCTTGTCAAACTTCTGTACTGTGTTTTCTTTATTTCTGTTCATCATAATATTGAGTAATAAACTTTGTTTGTTGAATTGAAATCTTTTTAAAGATTTCTGAAAGAATGAAGAGATCCCCGCCTTCGCGGGGATGACTACTTTATTCTTCTAACCTAATATCAAGTCCAAGACCTTTCAATTCGTGCATTAAAACGTTGAAAGATTCTGGCAAACCTGGTTCTGGCATTGTTTCACCTTTTACGATTGCTTCGTAGGTTTTTGCTCTACCAACTACATCATCAGATTTCACTGTCAAAATTTCTCTAAGGGTTGCAGAAGCACCATATGCCTCAAGAGCCCAAACTTCCATTTCACCAAAACGCTGACCACCAAATTGTGCTTTACCACCAAGAGGTTGTTGTGTAATAAGTGAGTATGGTCCGATAGAACGCGCGTGCATCTTATCATCTACCATATGGCCTAATTTCAACATATAAATAATACCTACCGTTGCTGGCTGATCAAAACGCTGGCCTGTACCACCATCATATAGATAGGTATGACCGAAACGTGGAATACCTGCTTCGTCTGTATATTCATTTATCTGATCTAAAGTTGCACCGTCAAAAATTGGGGTTGCGAACTTGCGACCTAATTTTTGTCCTGCCCAACCAAGAACCGTTTCATATATCTGCCCAATGTTCATACGTGATGGAACCCCAAGTGGGTTAAGCACGATATCAACTGGTGTTCCATCTTCCAAGAAAGGCATATCTTCATCACGTACAATACGTGCAACAATACCTTTGTTACCGTGACGTCCCGCCATTTTATCACCAACTTTTAGTTTACGCTTTTTAGCGATGTAAACTTTAGCAAGTTTTAAAATACCAGATGGAAGCTCATCTCCTACAGAGATTGTAAACTTCTCACGACGCAAGTTACCTTGAAGATCGTTTTCCTTAATTTTATAATTGTGCATTAAATCTGCAACCAATACGTTTGTTTCATCATCAGTTGTCCAAACACCACCAGTTAAGTGGGTGTAATCATCAACCGAGTTTAACATTTTCAAAGTGAATTTTTTTCCTTTCGGGAAAACAACTTCACCAAGATCGTTATTGATTCCTTGTGCAGTTTTACCGCCAACGATAGTAAATAGTTTTTCAACAAGAATATCTTGAAGTTCAACAAATTTAGCTTCGTATTTAGCTTCTAATTCTGCTATATCTTCTTTATCCTTAGCACGTTTACGCTTGTCTTTTACCGCACGGGCAAAAAGTTTTTTATCGATAACAACACCGTGTAATGATGGAGACGCTTTTAAAGACGCATCTTTTACATCACCCGCTTTATCACCGAAAATTGCACGTAATAACTTTTCTTCAGGAGTTGGGTCGCTTTCACCTTTTGGTGTAATCTTACCAATAAGAATATCGCCAGGTTTTACTTCGGCACCAATACGAATCATTCCCGCTTCATCAAGATCTTTTGTAGCTTCTTCTGAAACGTTCGGGATGTCATTTGTTAATTCTTCATTTCCTAATTTAGTATCTCTAACTTCAAGTGTATATTCATCAACGTGAATAGAAGTAAAAATATCCTCACGAACTACTCTTTCTGAAATAACGATTGCATCCTCGAAGTTATACCCTTTCCAAGGCATAAAGGCTACTTTCATATTTCTTCCAAGAGCTAATTCGCCTGCTTCGGTTGCATAACCTTGGCAAAGAACTTGTCCTTTTACAACTCTATCGCCTTTGCGAACAATAGGCTTTAGGTTAATAGAAGTACTTTGGTTTGTTTTTCTGAATTTTACAAGCTTGTAATTCTTTTCATCAGGCTCGAAGCTAACCATACGTTGCTCATCTGTACGATCATACTTTATAGTAATCTCATTAGCATCAACATACTCAACAACACCAGCACCTTCTGCATTTATCAATACACGACTATCACTAGCTACTTGTCTTTCAAGACCTGTACCAACAATTGGTGAATCTGCTATTAATAAAGGTACGGCTTGACGCATCATGTTAGATCCCATCAAAGCACGGTTTGCATCATCGTGTTCCAAGAATGGAATTAACGATGCAGAAATTGAAGCGATCTGGTTTGGCGCAACATCTGCATAATTCAGAATATTTGGGTCCACCAATGGAAAATCGCCTTCCATTCTGGCAATTACCTTATCTGTTTCAATTACACCTTTATCAGAAAGTGGAATGTTTGCTTGTGCAATGTGCATTGCCTCTTCTTCTTCCGCAGAAAGATAAATTGGATCATGTTTAAGATCTATTTTCCCATCTGTAACTTTACGATAAGGAGTTTCAATAAACCCTAGGTTATTCACCTTTGCATAAACCGCCAATGAAGATATCAAACCAATGTTTGGACCTTCCGGAGTTTCAATTGGGCAAAGACGACCGTAGTGAGTATAGTGAACATCACGAACCTCAAAACCTGCTCTTTCACGAGATAAACCACCTGGTCCAAGAGCTGAAAGACGACGCTTGTGCGTAATCTCTGCAAGTGGATTGGTTTGATCCATAAATTGTGAAAGCTGGTTTGTACCAAAGAATGAGTTAATTACCGAAGACAAAGTCTTGGCGTTAATCAAATCTATAGGTGTAAATACTTCGTTGTCACGAACATTCATCCTTTCACGAATAGTACGTGCCATACGGGCAAGACCAACACCAAATTGTTGTGATAATTGTTCACCAACTGTACGTACACGACGGTTAGATAAGTGATCAATATCATCAATCTCAGCTTTAGAGTTGATTAGCTCAATTAAGTATTTTACAATGGTTATAATATCTTCTTTGGTAAGCACTTGCTTGTCCATAGGGATATCAAGACCCAGTTTTTTGTTCATTCTGTAACGACCTACTTCACCAAGGTTATATCTCTGATCTGAGAAAAACAACTTGTTGATTATGCCACGAGCAGTTTCCTCATCTGGCGGTTCAGCGTTACGTAATTGTCTATAAATATGTTCTACCGCTTCTTTTTCTGAGTTGGTAGGATCTTTTTGTAATGTATTATGAATAATAGCATAATCTGCCAACAGGTTGTCTTCTTTATGAAGCAATACTGTTTTTGAACCAGACTCGATTATTTCGTCGATATGCTCTTTTTCAAGAACCGTATCACGATCTAAAACAATCTCGTTACGTTCAATAGAAACAACTTCGCCTGTGTCTTCATCTACGAAATCTTCATGCCATGTTTTAAGGACACGTGCAGCCAATTTACGGCCGATGAATTTTTTAAGACCAGATTTTGATGCTTTTACTTCTTCAGCAAGGTCGAAGATTTCAAGAATATCCTTATCTCTTTCAAAACCTATTGCACGGAAAAGTGTTGTAACTGGTAATTTTTTCTTTCTATCGATATATGCGTACATAACGCTGTTAATATCGGTAGCAAATTCAATCCAAGAACCTTTAAAAGGAATTACTCGGGCTGAATATAATTTTGTTCCGTTGGCGTGGAACGATTGTCCAAAGAATACGCCAGGAGAACGGTGTAACTGTGATACAACTACCCTTTCTGCACCGTTGATACAGAAAGTACCACTTGGTGTCATGTAAGGAATTGTACCCAAATACACATCTTGCACGATGGTTTCAAAATCTTCGTGTTCTGCATCTGTACAATACAATTTTAGACGGGCTTTTAACGGCACACTATACGTTAGACCGCGCTCAATACATTCTTGAATAGAATATCTTGGTGGATCTACGAAGTAGTCTAAAAATTCTAATACGAACTGATTACGTGTATCAGTAATTGGGAAATTTTCTAAGAAGGTCTTGTATAAGCCTTCTTGGCCTCTTTCTTCTGACTTGGTTTCCAACTGGAAGAAATCCTGGAAGGATTTAATCTGAATATCCAAAAAGTCTGGATATGCTGGTTTGTTCTTTACAGAGGAAAAATTCAATCTTTCAGTTTGCGTTGCTGACATCTATGGACGGAATTTTAATTAAAATAAATGGGTGTAAAAACGTATAAAAAGTACTTAAACATATTATACGCAAAATGGTTTAGGTCTTTCCGGACACAAATCCAGAAGACCTAAACCTTTAAGGTTTGGAGTATGTGGGTAGCTTACTTAAGCTCAACCTCAGCTCCAGCTTCTTCTAACTGAGCTTTTAAAGCTTCAGCTTCATCTTTAGAAATACCTTCTTTAATTGGAGATGGTGCATTATCTACCAACTCTTTTGCTTCTTTAAGACCAGCACCGGTTAATTCTTTAACCAATTTTACTACTGCCAATTTAGAGGCACCAGCTGCTTTAAGGATTACATCGAATTCTGATTTTTCTTCAGCTACATCATCTGCACCTGCGCCACCACCTGCTACCATAACTGCTGCTGCTGCTGCTGGTTCGATACCGTACTCATCTTTTAATATAGTTGCTAATTCGTTAACTTCTTTTACAGTTAAGTTAACTAATTTTTCTGCGAAATCTTTTAAATCTGCCATTTTAATCGTTTTTAGTAATTTGTATTTATTTGTATTTAATTAGTGCAATAATTGAATGTTATCCTTCTTTTTCAGATAACGTTTTTAAGATACCTGCAAGTTTACCACCGCTCGATTTAAGAGCCGAAATAACATTCTTGGCAGGAGATTGTAACAATCCAATAATTTCTCCAAGAAGTTCGTCTTTAGATTTAAGATCAACTAATTTATCAAGTTGTTCGTCACCTATATAAATTCCTTCTTGAATGAACGCCCCTTTTAATAAAGGCATTTTGGATTTTTTACGGAACTCTTTAATAACCTTCGCAGGAGCATTTCCTGTTTCAGAGAACATTAAAGATGTATTTCCTTTTAAGATATTAGCTAATTCACCAAAATCTTTGTCTGAACTTTCCATTGCTTTTTTTAGCAAGGTGTTCTTTACAACTGCAAGCTTGATACCTGCTTTAAAGCAAGCACGGCGTAAGTTAGTTGTGGCTCCTGCATTAAGACCTGAAATATCTGCTAAATAGATTATTTCATTATCAGCCAACTGTGCAGTTAAGTTTTCAATTACTTGTGATTTTTCTTCTCTTGTCATAATTTCAAGTTTTACTGCTCAGTATACCTTTTGGTATCGATAGTTATTCCTGGACTCATTGTGCTAGACATAGAGATGCTCTTAATATACACACCTTTTGAAGCTTGAGGCTTAAGTTTAACTAAAGTTGTTAATAATTCTCTTGCATTTCCTGCAATCTTATCTGCTTCGAAAGAAGCTTTACCAATAGATGCGTGAATAATACCGGTTTTATCAACTTTAAAGTCAATTTTACCAGCTTTTACGTCTGCCACAGCTTTTCCAACATCCATTGTTACGGTACCAGTCTTTGGGTTTGGCATAAGGCCACGAGGACCTAATACACGGCCTAAAGGACCTAATTTACCCATTACACTTGGCATTGTTACAATAACGTCAACATCTGTCCAACCACCTTTTATTTTTTCAAGGTACTCATCAAGACCTACGTAATCTGCTCCAGCTTCTTTAGCTTCAGCTTCCTTATCTGGAGTTACCAATGCCAATACTTTTACATCTTTACCAGTACCGTGTGGAAGGGTTACAACACCTCTTACCATTTGGTTGGCTTTACGTGGATCTACATTTAAGCGCACTGCAATATCAACCGAAGGGTCGAACTTTACATTGCTTATTTCTTTTACCAAAGCTGAAGCTTCTGCAACGGTATACAAATTGCTAGAGTCTACCTTAGAGCGGGCTTCTTTTTGGTTTTTTGTTACTTGTGCCATTTTTAGATTCTTTTTTTCTGATTAAAAAGGTGCATCACCTTTTACTTTCACTCCCATAGACCTTGCGGTACCGGCTACCATTTTCATAGCAGACTCTACGGTAAATGCATTTAAATCGGGCATTTTGTCTTCAGCGATCAATTTAATTTGATCCCATGAAATAGTTGCAATTTTCTTTGCGTGCGGTTCGCCACTACCCTTTTTTGCTTTTGCTGCTTCTAATATTTGTACAGCTGCTGGAGGAGTTTTAATTACAAAGTCGAAACTCTTGTCTTTAAAGACCGTAATAGCAACTGGCAATACTTTACCAGCTTTATCTTGGGTACGAGCGTTAAACTGCTTGCAAAATTCCATGATATTTACACCGGCAGCACCTAAAGCAGGTCCAACTGGTGGAGACGGGTTTGCCGCACCTCCGCGAACTTGCAACTTAACTACTTTACTTATTTCTTTTGCCATTTTTAAAAATTTGATTTTGTTCTTTTGAAGTGGAAGCTTCTAAAAAACTATTAAGGGCGTAACAATTAAACTTTTTCTACTTGCATATAACTTAACTCTAATGGTGTTTTTCTTCCGAAGATTTTTACCATTACTTCAAGTTTACGCTTTTCTTCATTTATTTTTTCAACCGTACCGTTAAAGCCGTTGAATGGTCCATCTATTACTTTTACTGTTTCACCAGAAATAAATGGAATATTTACGTTATCATCTTTAACTGAAAGTTCATCAACCTTACCTAACATCCGGTTAACTTCACTTTGGCGCAATGGCACAGGATCTCCACCTTTGGTTTCACCTAAAAAGCCAATTACTCCGTTAATTGATTTAATAATATGTGGAATCTCTCCACCAATATTGGCTTGTATCATTATATAACCCGGAAAGTAAACACGTTCTTTATGAACCTTTTTACCGTTTCGTATTTGTATAACCTTTTCAGTAGGAACAAGAACTTGCTCAATAAAATCTTCTAACTCAAGTCTTTTTATTTCAGACTCGATATACGATTTTATCTTGTTTTCCTGTCCGCTTACGGAGCGAACTACATACCAATTATGTGCACTTTTTGTTTCAGTCATAACTTACGACTTGATCCATTCAAAATATAAACCTATAATCTTACTGAATACTGTATCTATACCCCAAACTGCAAGAGCTAGGATAATCGAGAAAAGAGCAACAATCACTGTAAGGCGTTGTGCTTCCGGCCAAGGTGTCCAAGTAACGTGGTTTTTAAGCTCGTTGTAAGATTCTGTAATATAGTTTATCATAGCTTATAATGATTTTTAAACTTCCAACTTTTGAAAGAAGATTTTTTTATAAAGACTTTTTCTAATTTAAAACTCAGGAACTAAACTTTACTTTGTTTATTCAATTTGCACGGGTTGCGAGGCTTACTTCGGTACAGTTTTCAGAAAAAGAAAACCTACTCAGCATAAACTTCTAGCCTCGAACTTAAATTTGTCAATTTTATTTGCACGGGTTGCGAGGCTCGAACTCACGACACCTGGTTTTGGAGACCAGTGCTCTACCAACTGAGCTAAACCCGTTTTTTAAATTCAAAATTCAAATTTGAGAATTGTGAATAAAAATTTAGATTTCAAACATGTATCAGTATACCACCGAAACCCAATAGGATTAAATATTAAAAAAATAGCTAAACCCGTTATAAAAGTCAAAGGCATCCCGAATAAATTCGGGATACCCTAAGACTTTATTAAATTATATTTAGTCTACTATTTCAGTTACTTGACCAGCACCTACAGTTCTACCACCTTCACGGATAGCGAAACGAAGACCTACGTTCATTGCAATTGGTTGCAACAATTCAACGTGAATAGTCAAGTTATCACCTGGCATTACCATTTCAACACCATCGGGAAGCATAATTGTTCCTGTTACATCCGTTGTACGAACGTAAAACTGTGGACGATAGTTGTTATGGAATGGTGTGTGACGACCACCTTCTTCTTTTTTAAGAACGTAAACCTCAGCTTTAAACTTAGCGTGTGGTGTTACTGATCCTTTTTTACAAATAACCATACCACGGCTAATGTCGTTCTTTTCAATACCTCTTAAAAGGATACCTACGTTATCGCCAGCTTCACCTCTATCAAGAATTTTACGGAACATTTCAACACCTGTAATTGTAGATGTTAATTTCTCAGCACCCATACCGATGATGTCAATAACATCACCCGTGTTTGCTATACCTGTTTCAATACGGCCAGTTGCAACAGTACCACGACCTGTAATAGAAAATACATCTTCTATAGGCATAAGGAAAGGCTTATCAACATCACGTGTTGGAAGTTCAATCCAAGTATCAACAGCTTCCATAAGTGCCAACACAGAGTCAACCCATTTTTGTTCGCCGTTAAGTGCGCCAAGAGCAGAACCAGGAATTACCGGTCCGTTATCACCATCATATTCGTAAAAGCTAAGAAGGTCACGAATTTCCATCTCAACTAATTCTAATAATTCATCATCATCAACCATATCCACTTTGTTCATGAATACAACCATACGAGGAATACCAACTTGGCGACCTAATAGAATGTGCTCACGAGTTTGTGGCATTGGTCCGTCTGTTGCAGCAACCACAAGGATAGCACCGTCCATTTGGGCAGCACCAGTAACCATGTTCTTTACGTAATCCGCGTGACCTGGACAGTCAACGTGAGCGTAGTGACGGTTTGCTGTTTGATATTCAACGTGTGAAGAGTTAATTGTTATACCTCTTTCTTTTTCTTCAGGAGCGTTGTCAATTTGATCGAATGATCTGGCTTCCGAATAACCCGCATCGGCCATTACTTTAGTAATAGCTGCAGTTAAAGTCGTTTTCCCGTGATCTACGTGACCTATTGTACCAACATTTAAGTGTGGTTTTGACCGATCGAATGTTTCTTTTGCCATTTTGTATTAATTTTAATCTTAGTTATATATTAGTAATCTATTGTATTCTACTTACTATGAAATCGAAATCGAATCTGAAATCGAAGTTGAAAAAATCTATAATTCTATAAGCTTTAGGCAAACAAAATTGCTGATAATTTCATTTCTTTGAGCCAATGATGGGAATTGAACCCATGACCTCTTCATTACCAATGAAACGCTCTACCCCTGAGCTACACCGGCTTGTAGTTTCCAGCTTAAATTTTACGTTAGCTAACATAAAACAAGACACTTGAAACTCAGTTGAGCGAAAGACCGGGTTCGAACCGGCGACATTCAGCTTGGAAGGCTGACGCTCTACCAACTGAGCTACTTTCGCATTTTAATTATAAATCTAATATTAGATTCATAATAAGGTTTTCAATATTTTCAAGAACAACAATTAATAATTCTGAATTCAATATTCTGAATTACAAAAGTGGGGAGAGCAATCCCGAAGCGTCGGGAGAACCTTAAAAGGCAATCTTTCAGCATTATGCTCAATTGGTGGGGAGAGCAGGATTCGAACCTGCGAAGACGTAGTCAGCAGATTTACAGTCTGCCCTCGTTGGCCGCTTGAGTATCTCCCCTAAAATGGAATATCCAAATAAGGAAAATTCCAAATTCCAAAATTTCAAACTCCTGTTTGCAGGAAATAAAAAGAGCCGATAGAGGGACTCGAACCCACGACCTGCTGATTACAAATCAGCTGCTCTAGCCAGCTGAGCTACATCGGCTTTTTACCTTTTTTAGGCTAAAATCGAAGCCATAAAAAAGTCCGCTATTTCTAACGGACTGCAAATGTAGAAAAAATATTATTTCCACAAAACATTTTTTAAAAAATATTGCTAAATATATTCCTTTTGTTTTTGCTTTTTCTTCTTCAGTTGTCTTTCTAAAGTATGAACCGCCAAATCGGTTGCTTCCTCAAAAGTTTTCGCCTCCTTTTTTACCATTAAATCGCCGCCGGGGATACTAAGTAAAACTTCAACAATTTTGTTTTCTTTTTCACTTGTTTTTTGAACTTTCAAAAAAACATCTGCAAAAATAATCTTGTCATAAAATTGTTCTAATTTTTCCAGTCGTTTTTCAACAAACTGAATGAGTTCGTCTTTTGCTCCAAAGTTTGGGGTTTCAATATTTATCTTCATAACATATACATATTAAAGAACCAATATTACTTTTCAATTGAAAAAATTTTATTCTAAAATCGAAATTATACTGATTCTGGTTTAAACTATTTCTTGTTTCGAGGGTGCGCCTTACTGTAAACTGATTTCAGCGTAGCTATACTGTTATGTGTGTAAACCTGCGTTGATGCCAAGCTTGAATGACCTAATAATTCCTTTACAGCATTTAAGCCCGCACCTTCATTTAATAAATGTGTCGCGAATGAATGTCGCAAAATATGCGGACTTTTTTTAACCTTTTCAGACGCTTTACTAAAGTAACTGTTTATTATTCTATAAACAAGCGTTTCATAAATTTTACACCCTTTGCTTGTTAGAAAGACAAAATCTGGGCTTTCAATATTTTCCAACTTATCTCTAAAATCCAAATATTTCTCAATCGTATTTTTTACGCTGGGCAATAGCGGGATAATTCTTTCTTTATTGCGCTTGCCCAAAACTTTAATTGTTTTTTGTGACAGTGAAATATTGGCTATTTTCAAATTGATTAATTCTGCCCTCCTTATTCCTGTTGAATAAAATAATTCAACAATCAGTTTATTTCTGATACCTTCAAAATTATCATCATTTTCTAGAATTTCAATAACGCCCTCAACTTCCTTTTGTGAAAAGGGCACTTGTACTTTTTTTGAAGTTTTTAAAGCTTTGTGTTTGGCTAACGGATTAATTTCAATTTGTTTAGATTTCAACAAAAATTTATAAAATGATTTTAGCGAAGATATTTTGCGGTTTATGGTTCTGTTAGATATGCCAGAATCTACCAATGAAACTATCCAGCTTCTAATGATTGAATAGTTGACCTCCAAAATTTCTGAATATTCATATTCAATTGAAGCGAAATTTTGAAATGCATCCAAATCTTTTACATAAGCGGTCACCGTATGTTGGGAATACTTTTTTTCCAATTGAAGATAGTCTGTAAAGGCTTGAAAAGACATTTTTTTTATTATGAATTGAGAGTTATGAGTTATGAGTTATGAGTTATGAGTTAAAAATAAATATTAAAGACTAAGAATAAAACAATTGTTGAGGATTAATTGGATAGGTAAATAAAAAAAATCCGTTGGAAAGCTCCAACGGATTTGAATTTATAAACTTTTAGCTTGCGCTAAAATTGACTAAATATCTTCCTTATCTCTAAGGTTTTGAATGTATTCAGCTTTTTGAATCTGTGCTCTTCTTACTACTGAAGGCTTGCTAAAAGCTTGTCTTGAGCGTAGTTGACGCATAGTGCCTGTACGATCAAACTTACGCTTGAAACGCTTTAGGGCTCTGTCGATATTTTCTCCGTCTTTTACTGGTATTATTAACATAGTGTCTTAACCTCCTCTCTTTAGGTCGGCAAAAATATAAATTAGTTATGAATTATGAGTTATGAGTTATGAGTTTTTTTCAATTTTGATGAAAAAAACTCATTTTCCAAAATAATTAGCTAAATTCGCTAATCGAACTATTCGATAATTTTGAGTGCTAAATTATATTTTACTGTTTGAAAAGTGTTGCCCGTTTTGTTAAATCTAGAATAAGCTTTTGCTCTTCTTCACTTTCTAACAAAACGTTATAGTTTTTCCAAAATTCGGCGTTATAATTTCGGGGCGCAAAAATGTCATCATCCCAGTTTGTTGGCTTTTCAGCTGCAATTTCAGTTGGATCTAAAATTATATCTGAAAATAGAATTTCTTGGGTTGTATAATAAAATTGTTCGTTCTTCATTTTCTCCAATTCATCTTCATCCTTAGTTTTATCTGTACTCCTGTCGCCCGCATTTACAAGTTTCGGAGTTTCGTAATACATATAATTTAGGTACATTTTACCATCGTAATCTTTGTAATTCAATATCAACTTGTGGTTTAAATAGGTATCGAAAAGACTTTTGCTTCTTTTTTTCTGTGTTTCGCTCGCTGCAACCAATTGGTACTCAATCTTCTTAATTGCATAATTATCGTAATAAATGTAGATAAATCCCTTTGGCTCAAAACCATCGTTAAAAATGTTTGGTGTATTTAAATTTACAAAGTCCTTTCCTTTTTCTATTTTGATTTTATATAGCTTTCGGCCATTATCTACCAAAATAGTATCTAACGTAAATTGGTGATCATCTAGCATTTTATCTCCAAATAATGCTTTTTTGAGATTGGCATTTCTTACCAAATTTAGATTGCCGTTAAAAAGATTATCCAACCCATTTACACGCTGATCGTTCCATTTTATAGCTTTCACCAAATTGGAAGTTTTTATAGTATCACGCCTAATTGATTTCGATTTTAATTTTGCATTTGTCTTATATTTTAAATATGACGTATAAGCAAAAAGGCTATCAACATCCCGTAAATCATAGCTTTTCCTATTTTCATCTACATTTATTTTCAGCTTGTTTTTTGCGAGACTGTCATAACCTTCATCGTAAAAAGTAATGGCACTTTCAATTAACCATTTGTATTCTTTCTTATTACGCTCTTTATGGCGAAGAAATCCTTTTTCGAGATATGGTTGGTCCGGGAGCGTTCGCGGTAATCTGTCTAATGCCCTTAAAACTATATCATTTCCGGTTTTTGGGCGTGTGTCGGTTTTTATTACAACTTCATCCAAAGAGGCTAATTCTTCTTCTAAAAAAATATCTGTTGGGTTTGTATATTCTGAAATTGAAGTTTTAAAACTTTTATATCCAATTGAAGAAACGACCAACGTATCATTCATATTTTCCTGGGGTACGTACAGCGAGAATTTACCATTGCTATTTGTTACGGTTCCAATAGTTGTATTTTGAATGTAAACACTCGCGCTCTCAATAGTTGCGTAGGTTAAAAAATCGGTAACCTTTCCCTTTACATCTTTTTGGGCGAAGGTTGAAAACGATGAAATTAGGATAGATGAAAAGACAATAAATTTTACGAAGTTATTTTTCATATTTACAACTAGTAAATTGCTGAAGGTTGTTTTAATATATTTGAATAAGAATCTAGAATCTAGGTGGCAGGCTTATATTCTTTACCTTCAATTACCATTTTAGCAATTATCTCACGCAAGATTTCCGAAGTACCGCCACCAATTGGGCCAAGCCTACTGTCGCGCATTAAACGTGCCAATGGATATTCTTCCATATAACCATAACCGCCTAAAAATTGAAGACATTCCGTCATAACTTCATCCGAAACTTTGGTTGAAATAAGTTTGCTCATTGTAGCTTCCTTTACAACATATTCGCCATCATTCAATCGTTTTGCCGTTACGTAATTAAAGGTTTTTGCAACTTCTACTTCACTCACAATTTGGGCCATTCTATGTCTTAATGCTTGGAATTTTGAAATGCTTTTTCCGAACGCCGTGCGTTCTTTCATATATGCTATTGTATAGTCTATAGCAAACTCACTACGTGCATGTGCGTTTATGCCCATAATCAACCTTTCTAAAGCAAAATGCTGCATTATATAAGGGAAACCTGCATTCTCTTCTCCCATTAAATTTTCGAGTGGGATTTCTACATTATCGAAGGCAATTTCGCCCGTGTCGCTTGCTCGCCAACCTAATTTATCAAGTTTGGTAGCATTTATCCCCTTTGTTTCCCGATCCATCACAAATATGCTGATACCTTTATTGCCCAATTCCGGCGCAGTTTTGGCCGCAACTATAAGATAATCGCTATAAACTCCATTTGTAATAAAAGTTTTAGAGCCATTAATCACGTATTTATCGCCCTTAATTACTGCCGTTGTTCGCATTCCCGAAACATCGCTACCACCAAAAGGTTCTGTAATACAAAGACAACCAATTTTTTCTCCCGTAATACTTGGTGCCAAATACTTATCTTTTTGCGCTTTATTACCTTCTTTTTTTAAGTGGGTTTGTGCAAGATAAGCATGTGCCCACATTGCAGCAGCAAAGCCACCACTGTTTATTTTTTGAAGTTCTTCCAAGAAAATTACCGTGTAAAACAAATCTAAATCCAAGCCACCAAATTCTTCCGGTTGATAAATTCCGAAGTAACCCATCTCACCAAATTTCTCCCATATAAAACGTTCAATATGGCCTGTTTTTTCCCATTTTTCTATGTGTGGAACGACTTCCTTTTGAAGGAAATCTTGAAAGCTTTTTCTAAAAAAATTATGTTCTTCTGTAAAATATGAATTGTTCATAAAGTTGTTTAAACTAGTTATTTCGATTTTAAGCTGTTAACCTTTATTCTTATTTGTATTTAAAACCTATTTACTCAAGCGACAAATATAACTTAATTTCAGCTAATTTTTTGGGCGTTAAACCTTCTACGTTTTGTAAATCATCCAAACTGCTTACTTTTTCTCTAAGTTTGCGATACTCCCAGATTTTTTTGGCTAGTTCATAATTGATTCCCGGAATTGTGGCAATATCTGAAGCCGAAGCTTTATTGAGATTTATTTTTTGAAGTAATTTCGGAGTCTTAACCGTAAACCGTTCCAAAGCTTTTTGTACAACGGTTGGATCTAATCCATAAACATTATAAAGTTGAATGTCATCTGAAAAGCCACCCAATTTATTTCGGTATTCAATAATCCGATTACTTAACGCTTCCCCTATTCCGCTTACTTCAATAAGCTGTTCTTTGGTTGCAGTATTTAAGTCTGTTTTTGGGCCGGTAAACTTTTGGGGTTTGAAATCCTTGAAATTACCAGTCGCAAATTTTGGATTTGTCACCCAATCTGGAAATTTAAAATACGGACTAATTTTTTCTAAAACCGAATCTGAAACATTGGTAACATTCTTAAAATCTACAATCGAATTTATCCATTTTCCTTCTGCCCGAAACTTCAAAAGTCTATCAATTTCTTCAGCCGAAAGACCTAATGTGTAGCCCTTATAATCTGTAATGTAATTTGGATTGAAGGGATAAATCCTCGGTTTCTTGCTTTCAAGCGAAGCTAATCTTATTGAATCTAAATTTTTTTGAAGCGCCAAAACTTCTGCCGAATCTATATCAAGCTTTTCTTCCGAAAAAAAATCTACAAAAAATAGAATACAAAGTAGCCCGATAATTAAGGCTACTAAACCTAAAATCCCACCTCGTTGGCCATTTGTAAACCTGAGGTGGGATTTTAAATTATTCATTAAATTAAATGTTACGAAATTGCTTCTCTTTTAAGTTTGATAGCATCAAGATACCTTCTCAATTGTTTTTTAACAACTGGGAACAAGAAGAAAAGACCGACCATGTTCGGGAATATCATTGCGAAAATCATAGCATCGGAAAAGTCCCAAATAGATCTCATATTCGCTGCAGCGCCGATTATTATAAAAATGCAAAAAAGAACTTTGTAAACCATATCCATAGTTTTTCCTCTTCCGAAGAGATATTTCCAAGATTGTAGACCGTAGTAAGACCAAGAAATCATAGTTGAAACAGCGAACAAGAATACCGCGACTGTTAAGAATATTTTTGAATATGGAATAAATTGGTGAAATGCCTGAGCCGTAATTCCGGAACCTTCATACGCAACGCCATTTATAATTGCAACGCCTTGTCCTGTGGCATCGCCATATTCAAAAAAGCCTCCCATATTAAAAATGATAATTACTAAAGCCGTCATAGTACAGATTACCACCGTATCAATAAATGGTTCTAAAAGGGCTACCAAACCTTCGCTTGCAGAATATCTTGTTCTCACTGCACTGTGAGCGATAGATGCAGAACCTGCACCAGCTTCGTTAGAAAATGCTGCACGTTTAAAACCAACTAGTATAACACCAATTATTGAACCAACACCTATAGCTTGCGGATTAAATGCCTCAGAGAATATTAAACTAAAAGCATCATCCAGTAAACTAAAGTTGCTGAAAATTATATATAAACAAGCAACTACATACATTACTGCCATAAAAGGAACAACCTTTTCGGTAACTTGTGCGATTCTTTTTATACCTCCAATAATTATAATACCAACCAAAATTGCAAGTAGAACGCCAATCCAAAATCCCGCAGCGGTACTTTGTAAATCAAACAAATCCTTTAAAACTATTGTAGCTTGATTGGATTGTGCAGCGTTACCACCACCAAAAGATCCACCAATGCAAAAAATTGCAAAAATTGCTGCGGTTATTTTCCCCAACGTTTTAAATCCTTTTTCCTTTAAACCTTTGCTTAAGTAATACATTGGTCCACCATAAACTGTTCCGTCCGGCCCAACATCACGATATTGAACACCTAGGGTACATTCCACAAATTTGGTAGACATACCCAATAATCCACATACTACCATCCAAAAAGTTGCGCCTGGCCCTCCAAGTGCAATTGCCAATGCAACACCTGCTATATTTCCGTTACCTACAGTTCCAGAAACTGCCGTTGCCAATGCCTGAAAGTGTGTAACTTCTCCATCGGAAGATTCGTCACGTATAGTATCCGCAATATCGCCGTCTATTGCGAGATTGTCATCTAAAGTTCCTATGTGATGATCTATATCATCAACCTTGTTCATATCTGTTCCGTGCGCTATGCCATCTTCTCCGTACAAAATTGTAGCTCCATGCTTTTCAATATCTTCATATTTTCCGCGAACGGTCTGTATTGCTCTAAAAAAATATCTGAAATTTGGAAATCCAAAATAAAGCGTAAAAAATAATGCGCTAAAAACCAAAAGAATTAAAATGAATGGAATACCAAATACTTGAAAAAATATGATTTTCGAGAAGAAATTTGAAACCGGCAAAAATGCTTGGTTTATTTTTTCATCAATTCCCACTTCTGCCGGAACGGCATCTTGTGCGAAAAGTATTATTGGAGTTAAAAGTGTAAACAGAAAAAGAAGTGTTTTCTTCATATTATGTAGGTAGTTGGGTTGATATTTCGATTAAAGCAAGCAAGATGCTAAAAAATTTAACGAATTCAAATTTTTGGGAGTTAAATTGTTAAGACCTTCTTAAACGTTATAGCGCATTTTCAAATTATCAATTTGATTCGGTCTGCCGATTAATATTAATTTTGAACCTCTTTTAAGAATAAGTGACGGTTCGGGATTTACAATATATTCACCGTCGGGAGATTTGTAACCAATTATAGAACAGCCTGTTTTGTTGCGTATATCAAGATCCATAATTGCATATTCCTTGCCGTCTGGCGATACTTTTTCAAACGAAACCTGTTCTACATTTATACTATCGTGCTCGCCAGAAACGGAAAGATTATCCAAAAACTCAACCAAGTCTGGCGTTACAACAAGATTTGCCATATGGTCGCCACCTATTTTGTCTGGCATTATTACGTTGTCTGCTCCAGCCAATTTCAATTTTTGATAGCTGGTTTCTTCAGTTGCTCTGCTTATAATTTTTAGATTTTTATTAATTTGGCGCGCAGAAAGAACGATAAAAAGATTATCTGCATCACTCGGCAAAGCACATATTAATGTTGATGCGCGGTCTATTCCAGCTTCAATTAAAATTTCATCCTCACTTGCATTGCCATAAATGAAAGGTGTTTTTTCATCGGAATATCTGTCTATAACTTCTTCATTCTTTTCAATAATTACAAAAGGCTGTTTGTAAGCCTGCAATTTTGCGACTGCCTGTTTCCCGTTGCGGCCGTAACCACAAACAACTACGTGTTTATTCATAGATTTTACAATTTTTTGTACTTTCTTCTGTCGTAAATTACCAATATTATTCTTGCTTAAAACATATTCTGAAATAACCTTAATAGCGTAACCAACTATAAAAATACTAGATAGAATTAGTACCGATACAAATACTTTTTCAACTGGAGAAAGTGGATGCAAAGCGCCAAAACCAACCGTTGTTATTGTAATTACGGTCATATAAAAGGCATCTATCCAAGTATATTCAAACAAAAATTTGAAGCCAAAGCCACCTGTTAAAAAAACAGCCAACAGTAACACGAGTGCCCCAGAAATTTTTGAATTAAATAACCGTATCATAAATCGAATACCGAACTGCGCTTTGTAAATACCAAATCCTTCAATCTTAATAAAAATGCCAACGTCAAATATATGGCGAACCAAGCGCCTAATGTTGCAAACGACACATAAATAAAAAACAGTCTAACGCTTTTTGCACGCATTCCAAGCCTGTCGGCAAGTCTTGACGAAACATAATAACCCCTTCTTTCAAGGTAATGGCGAAGATTGGAAACTGAGTTTTGCAATGTGATTAATTATTAAAATTTTGAATTTGTACGGTTTTCCTCCAAAAATAACTAAACTTTTAGGATTGCGTTACCAATGGCGCATTGCATACATTTTGCTTTATCACAATATTCATTTTTTAATTGAATTAACGCTTGTGAATGTAACGCATTTTTTGAAATAGGTCTAATAGAATTAAATTTTGAGATTATCGAATTTTCTTCCGAAGTAATTTCTGAAATCAAACTGATTATATTTTCAGTTTCATCGTTTCCAATATGTTTTGAATAGCAGAATTTTAAGGGAATTATTGTATTTATTATCAGCAAATCTATAAAGGATTTTGTCAAATTTTTCTTAGATTCTTTAGAAACTACACCAAAATTGTAATGTGTTTTCCAATAATCGCTCGCCGAAATATTGAAGATTGCATACAATTCTGAAATTGTCTTTGCTGCCATAATTTCAGAAAATAAATTTCCCTTTTCCGAATATAAAACCGAAAGTTGTGAAAGCCTGATTGTTGGAAAATTTGGCGGCCGAAGCCTAAAATATTTTGGTTGAATAACGGCCAAATTATCAAGCGAAAACTTAACTTTCTGAAAATTATATATCTCCAAAAGTTGCTTGGCGTAACCGTCCTCCCAATTTTCAGTTAGGAAACCAGCTTGTCCAAATAACAAAGCTTCTAAATCCTGTTGTTTGTGTACTACCTTTTTTATTATTGAAAAATCAACCGAATTTGCTAAACTATAAAATGCTTCGCCGTTAACTTTTAATCCAAAATTTTTCGCCAATAATCTAAACAACAATTCTTCCCAATGATTGTTGGACTTTTTTAATTCGTCTAAAATAAGATTACTCTTTTTTTCAAGCCTTTCAATAAAGAGCTTTTCAAGCCAATTTTCAAATACAAATTCATCAACCTCAGCAAAATCAGCTTCGCAATAAATCCACTTTCGGTTGGCTGAAAAAAGTTTTTTATATGAATGCAGCAAATTTTCTGAAACATATTTTTTCAATTCGATAGTAGGGATTGCGGAATTATCTTTTCTAAAAATTTCAGCGTCGTTTTTCCAAACAACGTGAAGAATTACATTTTCATACGCAGGATCTGTTTCGTGGGAATGTGCATACCAATCTGACGCATTTATATGTATTTCAATATTGCCCGCCCACAATTGACCGCCAATTGAAATTTTTCCATTAAAAAAATCTGGACCCGAATTATGGTTGTGAATTCCCGGAGCAACAATAATTACCGAATCTCCCGCAGATGTTTTAATTGCTGAAGAATCAAATTTTTGAAATTTCCACAGGTAATGAAGAAAATCTTCTTTCAAGTTTTGAAATGTTGGTTTACACAACCAAGATACTGAAGATTTTGACTAAGCGCCATCAATTTTTTCCTTTTGTTCAACAGGTTTCGAAATCTGATCGGTAATTAAATCTGCCGACAGTATTTTATTCCAATTCCTGAGTCTGCTGCTAAGCAAAAAATATCTAAAAATACCGATTACTAAAAATACCACACATACAACCAAAGCTACGTAACCCAACCAACGTATCCGTCTAAAATCGTTAAGCTGCAAGATTCCAATTCCGCCCAAAAGTAGATAGAGCGAAGAACGAATATACGATAATAACGTACGTTCATTAGCCAACCGCGTGCGCTCCAAAGCCAAAATTTCCCGCGTATTTATTGGAACAGGCTTGGTGCGAAGAAATTTGAATAATTTTTGGGCTCGGTTCAAGTTATGAGTTATGAGTTAAAAAAAATGTCAGGTTGAGCGCAGTCGAAACCTAATTAAAAGCAATTATGTTTTAAACTGCGCTCGAATAGAAAAATATTGGAAACAAATTACAGCGAACTAATAATATCATGTTTCGTGATTATATTATATTTTCCATCGCCCAAATCTACCAAAACCGCGTTGTTTTCTTTGTGTATCAATTTTGAAATTTCTTCAATTGAAGCGGTTTTTTTAACGATTGGAAATGGTTTGTGCATTACTTCCTTGATTGGTAAATCTGCTACGTTTTTGTTTTCTAAATATTTTCGAAGCAAATCTGTTTCATCCAAAGCGCCTACAAATCCTGAAGTATCCTCAACCGGAATTTGTGAGATTTTGTATTTTCTCATACGCTCTATGGCGTGGCTTACCAATTCTTCGGTTTTTACAGTTATAAGTGGTTTGTCGCTGTGTTCTTTTATTAAATCGGTTGCATTTTTTGCTTCTTCTTCAACAAAACCGCGTTCGCGCATCCATTCATCATTATACATTTTGCCTACATAACGGCTGCCGTGATCGTGAAAAAGAACCACTACAACATCATCTTTTGTAAAATGTTCTTTTAATTGAAGTAAACCCTTCATTGCTGCTCCTGCACTGTTTCCAAGAAAAAAGCCTTCAACTTTTGCCAATTTTTGGGTGTAGATTGCAGCGTCTTTATCGGTCACTTTCGTAAAACCATCAATTACTGAAAAGTCAACATTCTTCGGTAAAATATCTTCGCCGATTCCTTCGGTTATATATGGATAGATTTCATTTTCATCAAAAATGCCTGTTTCGTGGTATTTTTTAAAAACACTTCCATAGGTATCAATTCCCCAGATTTTTACGTTTGGGTTTTGTTCTTTTAAATATTTTCCAACGCCGCTAATTGTTCCGCCAGTTCCTACTCCAACAACAAAATGGGTTACTTTGCCGTCGGTTTGATTCCAGATTTCCGGACCTGTACTTTGGTAATGAGCCTTCGCGTTGCTTGGGTTGTCATATTGGTTTACATACCAACTATTCGGCGTTTCATCAGCCAAACGTTTTGAAGTGCTGTAATAACTTCTTGGGTCATCGGGCGCAACGTTTGTTGGACAAACAATTACTTTACTACCAACAGCCTTTAAAATATCAACTTTTTCCTTGCTTTGTTTATCGCTAATTACGCATACCATTTTATAGCCTTTTACGATTGCGGCAAGGGCTAAACCCATTCCGGTATTTCCACTGGTTCCTTCTATAATTGTTCCGCCTGGTTTTAGGCGACCATCGGCTTCGGCATCTTCAATCATCGTAACCGCCATACGGTCTTTCACCGAATTTCCCGGATTAAAAGTCTCGTATTTTGCCAATACCAACGCTGGTATATCTTCAATAAGTTTATTTATCTTAACCATTGGCGTGTTGCCAATTGTACCTAATATATTTTCTGCGTAATCCATAGAATTTTTTGTGGGCGAACGGCTTAGTTTTGAGTCTTTTTTGTTCGTGGGGCGAAGATACGGATTATTGGATTGTTTGGCAATTTGAACGCACAACACTTATATTATTGGAAGCATAATATTAAACTTTGATGTTTTAAATGCATTATGATTTGGTTAGTTTGACTTTACAGATTGCTTTGTGCCTCGCAATTTGTATCGCAATTACTCAAACCTTATAGCCTTCACAGGAGATATCTTCGCAATTATATAGCTCGGTACCAAAAGCATAAGTAAGCAAAGTAGAAATGTGCCAGCATTCAGCAATAAAATATAATCCCAACTTAAATAAACTTGGGCTTCGTTTACGTAATACGTATCTGGATTCAGTTTAAAAATTTTAAAATACTTTTGAATTAATAAAATTCCGAGTCCAATTACATTTCCCCAAAAAAGGCCGACGCCAATTAGATACATTGCGTTGTATAAAAATACTTTTCTTACACTCCAATCGCTGCTTCCCAAAGCCTTTAAAATGCCAATCATTTGGGTTCTTTCTAAAATAAGTACCAATAATGCGGTTATCATATTTATACCTGCAACCAAAACCATAATTCCAATTATCAGCGCAATATTAAAGTCGAAAAGATCTAGCCATTCAAAAATAGAACCGAATTTATCGCGGATTGTCTGAGTATCTAACGTACTTTCGGTTTGATGATATACCTGGTTGCCAACTTGTTGAATGTTATTAAAATCGGTTACAAAGACTTCAAATCCACCAATTTGGTCATCGGTCCATCTATTCAATTTTTGAATATGCCGAATGTCTGCAATCATAAATTGCTCATCAAATTGTTGAAAGCCACTATTATATAAACCAACTACCGTAAAACCTCGGCTTCTCCTTTTTTGAGAGCTTTCTTCATCCAGAAAATAGGTAACTACTTTATCGCCAACTTTTATGTTTAGGCGATTTGCAAGATAAGTGGATAGTAAAATATCGTCATTTAATTCGCCTTTGTAATCGGGTAGTTTTCCTTCAACCAGAAAATCGTTGAAATACGTCCAATCATAATCTGCGCCAACGCCTTTAACCACAACACCTTCAAAATCGGTATCGGTTATAATTACGCCGCCTTTACTTGCGGTAATTTGAATGTGTTTTATACCTTCAACACCTTTAAATTCAGGATAAAAATCTTGTTTTTTTGAAATAGGATTTTGCGAATCGTTGCTAAAGTTGGTATCAAAATTGGTAATAATTATATCGCCATTAAAGGCAGAAACCTTTTCGCGAATCTTTTTTTGAAGACCGGCCGTCGTGGCAATGCTTACCAACATAACGATAATACCCAAAGCTATTGCTGTAATTGCAATTTTTATTATCGGCGCCGAAATACTACTTTTATGGTCTTTGGACGCAATGATTCGCTTGGCGATAAAAAACTCGAAATTCACTATAAAATTATGGGCTTACTTTTTTTCAAAAATACTGTTTTACTTATTGTATTCGCTACTTTTTCCTGCGGAAGTAATTCAACAAATACTAATTTAGAAGATAACGGTTCGTTGAACGAATATATTGAAATTGGTAAAGATGTAAAGGATGATGCCAAAAGAGATGTTGAAAGAGCAGAAAAGAAAGCAGAAAAAGCAACAGAAGATTCATTGTTGAAGCATAAAGGAAAACCGAAGAAAAATAATTCTGAAATAATAGTTGGTGCCGAGAAATTTCACTTGTATTCTGAATTATTAAAGGGAAAAAATGTTGGCGTAGTTGCAAATCAAACGTCAATTGTTCACCAAGAATCTGAACGAGCAGAAATTTATGCAGAAAGAAATACACCTATAATTGACGCTCATTTAGTAGACTTTTTACTTTCAAAAAATATTTCAGTAAAAAAGGTTTTTGCTCCAGAACACGGTTTTCGGGGCGAAGCAGACGCTGGCGAAAAGATTAAAGATGGTATTGACAGCAAAACGGGCATTCCAATAATTTCACTGTACGGAAATAATAAAAAACCTTCCCTCGAACAACTTAAAGGAATTGATATCTTGGTTTTTGATATTCAAGATGTTGGCGCACGTTTTTACACGTACATTTCAACGTTAGCTTATGTTATGGAAGCTTGCGCGGAAGCTGGAATTCCAGTAATTGTGCTTGACCGTCCAAACCCGAACGCACATTATATTGATGGGCCAATTTTGGAAAAGGAATATCAAAGTTTTGTAGGCATGCATCCCGTTCCCGTGATTTATGGAATGACAATTGGCGAATATGCAACAATGATAAATGGCGAAGGTTGGCTGAATAATCAACAAAATGAATTGTTGAAGAAAAAATTGTCTTGTGATTTAACCATTATTAAAATGGAGAATTACACGCACCAAACGCCGTATTCGCTGCCTATAAAACCATCACCCAATTTGCCGAACGACCAAGCAATAAATCTATACCCAAGCTTGTGTTTTTTTGAAGGCACTTTTATAAGCGCAGGTCGCGGGACCGATAAGCAATTTCAGGTTTTTGGAGCACCTTCACTTCCAAAAGATAAATATACTTTCAGTTATACGCCGCAATCCAATGAAGGCGCAAAATCTCCAAAATTTAAAGGTGAAAAATGTTATGGTAAAGATCTTCGGAAAGAACCAAAAATGAATCGAATAAATCTTGAATGGTTGATTGATGCTTACAATTCCACTGGAAACCTGCCTGCCGGCAAGGCAGGAAAGAAAGATTTCTTTAATAACTTTTTTACGAATTTGGCGGGAACTAAGAAGTTGCAGCTACAAATTGAGCAAGGACTTTCTGCCGCAGAAATTCGTGCTACTTGGGCAAAAGGGCTTTCCGAATTTGGGAAGGTTCGCGCAAAATATTTACTTTATGAATAACTTTAAATTCAAGATTTAAAATTTAAGGTTCAAGATTGGCTTTGGAAACATTAACGATTGAAGATTAACGATTTTTGATTTAATTAATGATGAATGTAGATTTCTGAAAATCAAATTTCGAATTAATTATTTTTCAATCTTGAATTTTGAACATTGAATTTTATATAATTAGGAATCTCTACTTAATCAACTTTTTCATATTTTCGACAATATTAAAGGCAGCCGGACAAATTTCAATATTCTTCAAGGTAAGATTTGATATTTGTTGAAACTTTTTTCTGTCCGTATGCGGAAATTCGCGGCAAGCTTTTGGTCGCACTTCATAAATACTGCAATAATTATCTGAACCTAAAAAAGTGCACGGAACACTTTTTAGAACATAATCGTTCTCCTCATCAACCCTTAAATAATTTGAAATAAATTGCTGCGGCTTCTGTTTAAAATGTTTAGCAATTCGTTCCACATCTTTATCCGTAAAAAGTGGTCCGGTGGTTTTGCAGCAATTGGCACAGTTTAGGCAATCTGTCCGTTTAAATTCGGCTTCGTGCAAATCTTGCATCAAACTATCTAAATGTTTTGGCGGCTTTTTTTTAAGCTTTGCAAAAAACTTCTTGTTTTCTGTCTCAACTTCTTTTGCTTTTTGAGGAAGCGAATTTATAATTTCCTGCATAAAGCAAAAGTAACATAAAAATAAATCGACGCTAGACGCGTTTAGAATTTAGAAAAAAATTAGTATTAACTGCCAATACGTTGCAAAATCATTGAAATGACTATTTTCAACACTTGAAAAGTTGTTACTGATATTTAATGAATATATTACCAAAAAATAAATTGCTGAAAAAAATGAAATCTTTTCTACATAAATCTCTATTGCTTTTTGCCATAACAACTTTAATTATTAGCTGTAAAAAGGATGATAGCGATACTAATGCCGATCCGAAAGCTGAAAATAGAAAAGCCTTGGGCCTTTCTGCGGCAAATATTTTGTCCGCCGATATTTATGATAAACTTACGGTTGAATTTGTTTACTCCAATGGATTCCGCCCTCAAGATGCCTCAATAAATGCTTTTAGAACCTTTTTAGAAAACACGATTAATAAACCCGGCGGTATAACTTTTAACGAAACCGTAATAAACACTCCTGATAATGTACCATTTACTACCGATGAAATTAATAGTATTGAAGATGCAAATCGAACTAAATATACGGCAGGTAAAAATCTTGCAATCTATGTTTTCTTTGCCAACGGAAGCTCTACAAATGATACGAATACCTCCGTTACGTTGGGCACAGCTTACCAAAATACATCTATGATTGTGTATGAAAAAACTTTGATGGATTTGGCAAACCGAACAATAAATCCAGCCGAAGCACTTCTATATTTAGAATCCAATACAATTCACCACGAATTTGGGCATATTCTCGGTCTTGTAAATGTTCAAAATGACGACGTCCATCCAGCCGACCACGAAGACACAATGCACGCCAAACATTGCGTAATTGAAAATTGCTTAATGTATTTTGAAAGTAGAAATCCTTTACGGATTATGCAACGAATTACAAACCGAGCACCTGTTCCTGAATTTGATGATTTGTGTAAAGCAGATCTAAGGGCGAAAGGCGGGAAATGAAAAAGTCCTTAGTCGCAGTCGCAGTAAGCAGTAAATTTTAGAATTACATTAAACGGTTTACTGTGACTGAGTCTGCGTCTGCTACTGAGACTGTAAACTAAAAACCTTCTCTCCTCCAATAAAAGTTGCCATCACTTTTACTTTCGGAATACTATCTTCTTCAATCGTCATAATATCCCTATCTAAAATGGTGAAATCAGCGAATTTTCCTTTTTCTATGCTACCTTTTTTCTTGTCTTCAAAATTGGAATAAGCAGCCCAAATTGTCATTCCTTTCAACGCTTCTTCTCTTGTTAAGGCTTCACTTTTTTGAAAACCGTCTTTTGGATAATTCTTTAAATCTTTTCTGGCAACAGCGGCGTAAAAAGTGTATAACGGATTTACATCTTCCACCGGAAAATCTGTTCCCAAAGCTATAATTCCTGCTTTCTTAAGTAAGGTTTGGTAGGCATAAGCACCTTTCATCCGCTCAGCTCCTACTCTATCTTCCGCCCAATACATATCGCTAGTTGCGTGGGTTGGCTGTACGCTTGGCAAAATGTTTTTTGAAAAATAATCAAAACCTTCGGGCGACATAATCTGTGCGTGCTCAACCCGCCATCTTGCATCGGTCTTACCCTTTAATGCTTCTTTATAAACTCGTAAAACAGCAATGTTTGCAGAGTCTCCAATTGCGTGAGTATTCATTTGAAATCCTGCAGCGGCAATTTTATTGGCTACGTATTGCAAACTGTCGGCGGTTGTAATCATCGCTCCAAAATGGTTTGCTTGGTCGCTATAAGACTGTCGCATTGCTGCTCCGCGTGAACCTAAAGCGCCATCGGCATATACTTTCACACTTCGAACGGTTAATTTATCGGTTTCAATTTTGCCGTTGTTGAGGTAAAAATCTAAATTGGCTTTACTGTTGGCAACCATTACATACATTCTCAATTTTAGCTTTTCAGATTTTTGAAGTGCTTCTATTACGTCAATAACTTCTTTACCTAAACCAGCGTCGTCCACAGTTGTCAATCCATTTTTAAAGGCGATTTTTTGAGCATCTAATAAAGATGTTTCAATATCATCATTTGTAGGCATTGGAAATGTTTTACCAATTAATGCCATTGGCGCATCAACAATAATCCCTGTTAGTTCGTCATTTTCAACCACTATTTCTCCGCCTGCAACCTTTGTTTTGGTTGTAATATTTGCCAATTTTAAAGCGGCAGTATTTACCAACATTGCGTGGCCATCAATTCTGGTTAAAGCAACTGGCGTGTCTGGAAATAGGGAATCAAGGATTTTTTTATTCGGAAATTGCTTACTATCCCAATCATTTTGGTCCCAACCGCGACCTCTTATGTAATCAACATTTTTTTCTTTCTGAAAGGCAACAACCCTTTCAATCACGTCATCAAAACTTTCGGTGCCAACAAGATTTACTTGCTGTAATGTTGTGCCCAAACCATATAAATGGCAATGTGCATCAATAAAACCTGGATATACAAATTGGCCTTTGGCATCATACGTTTCTTTAATTTTATATTTAAGTTCCAACTCAGGTTTTAAACCGATTTCTAAAATTTTTCCATCTTTTACTACTAGCGCATTTGCAGTTTCGAAAGCATCATTTACGGTGTAAATAGTTGCATTTTTAATTAATAAATCTGCCGGAAGTTTATCGGGCGCACACGAAAAGATTAGAAATGCGAAGATTACAAAAAGTATATTTTTCATTTGGTTGAAATGGTTATTTTGGTAAAAATAAGGAAAGAAAATAAAACGAATAAAATTACATTTTTTACATCTCATTATTGGAGAACGTAAGACATTATTTGTAAAATTTATTCTTTATCTCGCATTTCAGAAATTATATTGGTTGTAAATACCCAATCGATTTCTTTATTCTTCAAGCCCATTATTAATTTTTTATCGCCTGTCCATAACGGAGTATCTAATTCTATAGCGAGCGCAATAAAAGGTATATCAAATTCATCAACATCCTTTGTAAGTTCAACGGCTCTTTTAAAAGTCTTCTCTCTAACAAATTCCATATTAATCAATTCAATTTTTTTAAATATAATCCTTTTCAAAAAATCTAATTCATTAACCGTCAAACCAGATATTTTTAAAAGTTTTTCTTGATGTTTTTAAGTTCATCCAACAAAAAAGTTGGAGCATAAAACTCAAATATATTTGATGAATTAAGAAGAATGTCGCTTATTTTTCCGTTTGGATTTTAAAAGTCCGCTAAAGATTATATTAGTATCAACAACGATTTTCACTATACAAACCGACTTTTATTTTTATCCCACCAGGAAGATTTGGATTCGGTAGAAATCTCGTCAATTTGTTTTTGAGATGCTTTACTTTTAGATGCTATTTCACGAAATTTTAGGTAATCTAAAATTCGTTGCAGACCGACTAAATCCGTTTCAGGAGAAAGTCGTATTAAAATTTCCTTATTTGTTCTTTCGATTTGCATATTTAAATGTACTCAATAATTTCAATCAAGCCAAAAAAACATTTTAAAGTATCGAAATTTGATAATTAATTTTTTAAAAGATTCAATTAAAATTTGAAAGTATTCGCTAAAAATTTACCAATCAAACTTATAAGTAACACCGCCCAAACCTTGAATTCCCTGAACTGGATAATTAACCCATTTTTGATAATTGTCGCTTAACAAATTACTGCCTTTTACAAAAACTGAAAGTCTGTCTGTAATTCGATATCCCAAATGCAAATTTGCATCTAAATATGAATCTAAAGTAATTATTTCAGGATTTTGAAGCAAATTAAAAGAGTTAGTCAACAAATCTTTTCTTTCACCAACGTAGAACAACGAAACGCCGCCATATAGTTTTTCGGTAATATTGAAGTTTGAGAATAACGATGCTTTTAAGGTTGGTAAATTCCACGCTTCTTCTTGCTTATCGGTTTCGTATGCATAAAAATCGGCGTTAATTCCTAATGTGAAATTATTTGAAACTTCAACTTTTACTTCGGCAAAAACGTCTAAAGTTCTCAAATCGTCGTAAACCACGTTGAAGGAATTTCCGAATTCATAACCTTTAAAATCGGCGTTCATTCCTTTATATGAATTGTTTTGAAACAATGCTTTATCATTCTCTTTTGCCAAGGAAGCGCGAACATTATACCCAAAACTGTTGGATAGTTTACCTTTTAAACCTGCGTAACTATCAAATATTTTGCTGGTTGGTGTAATGTCTAGCGTTGGCGAAACAAACGGGTATTCTTCCTTAAAACCATAATACGAATTTTGGTCTAAATCGCCCTCAAGACCGCCATAAGCAATTACCATTTCTTCCAACAATCTGTATGAAAGTTGCACATTCGGATAAATATAAAACTTGGTTTCGCTGTTTTCTGAATCTAAACTTACATATCCTTTTGCACCAAAAGCTGCCGTAAAATCGTCGGCAACATATAGTAAAGACGGCGCTATACCAACATTTAAAAATGAATAATCTATACCTTTAGTATCCAAATAGTTGGTTACAAATTTCCCTTTCAAATAATCTACATCCGCTTTTAGCTTGAAATTTAAATCGGAAATTGGAAAAGCGAATTCTGGTTGAGCGGTGATATTAAATTCTGATGAAGAATATGAATCACCCAAATATCGAACGTTTGCTGAAACTTTTTCAAAATATGAATTTTCAACACTTATACTTCCACCCAAATTTCCGCTGAAATAGTTTTGCGCAGCATCAATATTTGAAATAAACGTTGAGTCGTTTTCAGAAAAATTTGAAGGCAAACCGTACCAATTAAAAAGTTGATGTTTCGCACCAAAATCCAACCGATATGCAACATCTTTCTGTCTGCTTGTATAATTGGCGTCTAAGCTTGTATTGTAATATTTATTGTCCAAATAAACATCTTTTATATCGCCTTGCGAAGAGTTATGTTTAAAAAAGAAACCAGCGGCATCTGTCCTGCTCAGCTGAAAATTGCTGAAAAATTCACCTAAAATCGAAGTATAATTTCCAAGGCCAAAGGTTGCGTAATTGTCATATAATTTAATTGGTTTAGCCTTTTCAACCGTTGTAGCTTTTCCTTTTGAAGGCGTAAAAGTTGAAGCAACAGGCACCGAAAATATTTTATAATCAATGTTCTTTTTGGTCGTTGTAACCGAATCGTTCAAAGTCGGCGTTTCCTTTACCTTAAAAGCATCCGAAATTGTTGGCGAATACGGTTTTACTATCGTTACCGTTTCAGTATCTAAATCGTCTTTTTCTTGCGCAAAAATTGCGGTTGAAGAAAAAAGGATTGAAAGTAATAATATTGAAAATTTATAATTTGACATATAGTTACAGCTTGGTCAAGTTTATGGTTTGTTGTTTCTCGTTTCTTGTTATTTTCACTAATCCGGTCATTGAGCCTTTCGACAAGCTCAAGATAAACTTCTTCGAAGCCGAAATGACATTGCGGCTTCGGCTCCGCTCAGCCACCGGTTAATTAATTTTAATTATATTTTTGAAACAGCGGTTACTGAAAGTATCAATTTTTCGATTTCATTTTCGATTTCAGTTTCGATTTCCTCCCTAATTCCCCGTTTCTACAGATGAATTTGTTTTTGCTTCATTCGCCTTTATAACTGACAATTCAGCTTTTGCTTCATCCAAAACTTCTGGGAAATCCGTAAAATTTTTGGTTACACTTTCTAATATATAAGTGGCTTGGTAAGCGTCTTTTAGCGCGTAAAAGTTTTTCGCCATTAGCACCAAACCTTTTGCGCCCCAAATTTTGTAGCCGCTATAATCTTTCGCCAATTTTTGAACTGATGCGTTCGATGCTTCAAAATTCGAGTCTTTATTTTTAAAATAGGCTTCATAATACAAAGCTTCGGCAGCCAAACTTCCGGTTGCTATTTTTGCAACTTCAGCATAAGCCGTTTTAGCTTTTGCTTCGTTGTTTGTTTTCATTGCAGCTTTGGCTATAATTATCTGCGCATCACTTTTAATGGAATTATCAATCTTGGTGTTTTGCAAAACTTTTTCGGCATAACCAACGGCTTCGGAATATTGCTTTAATTCGTAGCTTGCTTTCATCATATTGGTTTGTGCAAAGATTATATTCTGCGGAAAATCTGCCGTTGTTTCCAAACGCTTCAAATAAGTCAACGCATTTTCGTAATCTTTTTTCGCCAAGTATAATTCTGAAACTCTTGCCAAAGCTTGTTCGGTAAATTTGTTGCGTTCTTTATCGGCAACAATTTTAAAATTTGGGATTGCCTTATCATTTTTACCATCGGCAAAATATAACTGACCTAAATAAAAATGAGCTTTCATAGCATTTCTGCCGGTTGGAAATTGTTTTAAATAATCCTCAAAACGAGAAATTGCCTGGCTACTTTTATTATCTAAATAAGGTTGCTCAGCAGCTTTGTAGCTCGCGTCGTCCAATTCTGCATCTTCTATTTGAACGTAGCTCAAGGATTTTGCCCACGTTGCATATTCATCTACACGACCTTTATCTATATAAATATTCTTGGCAGCTGCAACAGCTTGCAATCCTTCGGGTGTTGAAGGATATTCTTTGGCTACTCTTTTGAAAATATTTAAAGCATCATCACTTTTTCCTGTGTTATCATAAATAAGTGCCTTCTTTAAAAGTGCTTTTGAAATAAAACTACTCGTCGGATTTTCAGCAATCAAACGGTCGTAGGCTTTTATTCCTTCCCCATTTTTTTCCTGGGCAACGTATGTATTTCCAAGCTCGTAAAGCGCATCATCTTTATAAACTGATTTTGGATAAGCTGAAATGAATGAAGTTAGCTCTGTAATTTTCGTGTCGGTTCTATCAACAAATCCGTAGCTTATTGCTTTTTGGAAACTTGCATAATCATCTTTTCCCGAACCTAATTCTATTGCCTTATTGTAATTTTCCATTGCTGGCCAATATTTGCTGGTAACGAAATAGCTGTCGCCCAAACGAAGAAAAGCATCTTTTTTTCGGGTTGCATCTGCTGTTGAAGAAGTTGTAAAAGCATTGAAATTTTCAATCGCTTCAGGATAATTTTTTAGTTTGAAATAATTGTAACCTACATTATATTTACTATTCGCATATTCTGGCGTTGACTTGGCCGAAGTATTTTGTAAAAACGATTTATAACCTGCCAACGATTCATCAAAATTATTCAACTGAAAATTACTTTCAGCCTTCCAATAGGTTGCTCTTGCCGTAAATTTTGAATCGCTTGGTTCCTTTAAATTTTTATTGAAATAACTGATTGCTTCCGTATAATTACTTTCGTTGTATAATTCAATTCCATAGAAAAACGCAACTTTTTGATACGCAGCTTTGTCTTTAAAATTTGAATTGTTCTCCAACAAATTCATCGCTTCCTTATAATTTTTTGAAGTAATGTAACTGTCAATCAACAATTCCTTTAAAGCAGAAACATTTTCATTTTTCGGATATTTTTCAATAAAAGCCAACAAAACTTGCGGCGTGCTTTTGTAGCTGTTTCCAATTTCATAGCTCAGTTTTGCGTAGTTTAAATAGGCATCTTCAGCAATTGTTTCGTCAAAATCCATTTCTGAAGCATTTTTAAAAGCATTTAAAGCTTCTTGCTTTTTATCTAACTTCAAATAACTTTCAGCTAAATGGTAATATGCATTTTGTGAAACAGAATTTTTCCCACCAATAATTTTATTGAATTCGCCAACTGCATTGTTATAATCGCCCTGTTTGTAGTATGCGTAGCCCAATTGGTAGTAATCTGTGTTATTCCATTTTCCACCTTTTCCCTTGTAATTTTTAAGATACGGAACAGCTTCATCATACTTTTGAAGATTAAAATAGCTTTCACCAATAATTTTTGAAAGCTCACTTTTTTCTGCCGGACTGCTACTTTCGTATTTTTCCTTGCCCATTGCAATTGCCTTCTCAAAATTGCCAAGCTTAAAATTCATATCTGCTTGATAATAACTTAAGCCTTCGCTGTATCGCTCCTCACCTTTTATTTCTTCAAATTTGTCGTTTGCTTCCTTATAATCATCGCCTTCATACGCTATAAAACCCAAATAATATTTTGCTTGCGAACCGTATTTTTCTGAAGTTGAAACTTGGTTAAAGTATGGTTTTGCATTATCATATCGCTTGCTCGTAAAAAACACATAACCTTGATTGAAGTTGAATTTTTCCGCTTCGGCACGCGATAAATTTGAAACTTCAACTTTATCGTACCATTTTTGGGCATAACTGTATTTGCCATTGGCGAAATAATAATCGGCAACATCTAAATATGCACTTTGTTTTTTTATGCTGGTTGGATAGTCTTCAACAAAACTTTCCATTAACTGGTCGGCGTCTTGTTGGTTTAAACGTACGGCGCAATTGGCAACATAATAAGCGCAATCGCTTTCAATTGTTTCATTATCGGCCGTATTTTTTACTTTGGCGAACAGATTTTGAGCCGCCAAATACTGCTGATTATTATACAACTCAACTGCCTGATTATAGTCCACAAGACTATTGGTAAAAGCCGCCGATTGCTGCGCGAATGTTGAAAATGAAAGAATTACGAAGAGTGATAAGAAACCAAATTTCTTGCCCATAGGTTGTAGTATTTTTGCGTAAAGATATTTAATCTAAAAAGTAGTTTTCGCTATACTGTTACCTATTTAAAAGAGTTATTAACGGGGTTATTAACGTATTTATTGATTTTATAACGGTTGAAGTTTTGGGAAAGTATGTGAAGGTTTGGAAAAAATTTAGATGCTATTGATTTTGTTGTTGCTGTAGTTACTATTGCAGCTATTGCAGCTATTGTTTCTATTGTTTCTATAGTTACTTATTAGTTTTAAAGCCTAATTTGCAGTTATAGTTCTCTTCGTTCTGTGCTTCTCTGCGTCTTTGCGCCTCTGCGTGAAAAATTGGCTCGCAATGACGCAAAGGCGCAAAATTCTGAGTTTTCAAAAAATAATGTACTTTTAAGGTTTATCCCAAACTTCAAATTATGAAAAAGGGTTTTTTATTAATTCTGCTGCTTTCAACCATAATGGCGACTGCACAACGCAATCCGTTTAGCAATCTCACTGAAAAAAACAATAAAATTGGAATTGGCACAACAAATCCCGATGAAACGCTAACCGTAAAAGGAAAAATCCACACCCAAGAAGTTTTGGTAGATTTAGACGGCGCCGTTGCGCCCGATTATGTTTTTGAAAGCTATTACAACGGTTTTTCTAAATTGAAACCAGATTATAAACTAATTTCTCTGCAAGACCTTGAAAAATTTATTGAAGAAAACTACCATCTACCAAACGTTCAATCTGCTGCTGAAATGCAAAACGAGGGAATGAATTTAAAAGAAATGAATTTGCTTTTGCTTCAAAAAATTGAGGAATTAACACTTTATACGCTTCAACAACAGAAAGAGATTGATGAGTTGAAAAAGATTCAAGATTTAAAATTCAAAGTTCAAGATTAGATTCTTCAATTTCGGTTTCAATTACATTTTCAGTTTCAATTTTGTCCTCGGCTTCGCTCGAACACCGATTTTCCAGAGATAGGGCTTATTTTTTTACCTTTAATTCCTAATCCCAAATACCTAATGCCTTTTAACATAAATCTTGCAAATAGAGTTCGGGAATATCTTTCAACTATTCAAAATATAAAAGTTGAAGAGAAGAAAATGTTTGGTGGTTTGGCATTTTTGGTTAATGGCAAAATGTGTGTAAATGTGAGTGGCGATAGACTAATGTGCCGTTTTAATCCGTTATTAATTGAAGAACTTTCAGAAAAACAAGGTTTCGAACCTATGATTATGAAAGGCAAAGAAATGACCGGATATTGTTATGTTGAGCCATTTGGTTTTCAAAAGAAACAAGATTTTGAATTTTGGATAAACCTTTGTTTAGATTTTAATAGCAAGGCAAAACAGTCCAAGAAATAGAAGCTATGAATAAATTTATTTTTCTACGTACGTTTATTTCTTTGTTTAGTGAATAAATCAATATACTTTTGCCCTTCGACGTGATTAAATCTTTACATTAGAAGGATTTTTATAATTCGAATATTCATAATTCATAATTCACAATTCATAATTAAAAAAAATGTCCGAACATGTATTACATCTAAAAAATGCCTCAATATATCAAGGTGATAATCTTGTGCTTTCTGATGTTTCAGTAAGTGTTGAAAAAGGCGAATTTGTTTACCTAATCGGTAAAACCGGAACGGGGAAAAGTAGTTTTATGAAGACACTTTATGGCGATTTACCTCTTCAAGAAGGTGAAGGAAGCATAGTTGGTTATGATTTGCCTACTTTGAAAGAAAAGGATATTCCATTTCTAAGAAGGAAATTGGGTGTTGTTTTTCAAGATTTTAAATTGTTGAATGATAGAACCGTAAGTGACAACCTGAATTTTGTTTTAAAAGCAACTGGCTGGACTGAAAAAGACAAAATGCTTGCAAGAATTGATGTGGTTTTAGATAAAGTTGGGATGAAAACCAAAGCATTTAAATACCCCTATCAACTTTCGGGTGGCGAACAACAACGTGTTGCAATTGCTAGAGCACTATTAAACGACCCAGAACTTATACTTGCAGACGAGCCAACAGGAAACCTTGACCCGCAAACCAGTGTTGAAGTAATGGAGGTTTTACAGGAAATAAACGCAAACGGAAATACCATATTAATGGCAACACACGATTATGCATTGCTTTTAAAATACCCAAGCAAAACCTTGAAATGTGATGAAAATCAGATTTTTGAAGTTGTGCAGAAAACCGTTTAAAATAATTTGCAGTCGCAGTTTTCAGTTTACAGATAGCTTGGAAAAATTATAATATTGCTAGATAGCAAGATTTAACTTACATCTTGGAAGTTTTAGTATAAGTGCCAAAAAAATAAATTACTTCTTTTCTTCAATAATCTTATTTAAAATCTTACTCGCCTTAGTTGCGCCTTCGTTCGTTAAATGGTCGGCATCTCTTAAATCGTCATTTGTAAATTCTGGGCTTCTTGATAATTTCACATAGATTACATTTTCATTACTAGCTGCTAATTTTTGGCAGGTTTTAATAATTTTCTGCTCTTTATTGAAACGTAGGTTTTCGTAATATTTTTTGTAAACTGGCATTTCAACTAAATACACATTTATATTATTTTTTTTACACATTAAAATAATCCTATTCAATTTTCTGATATTCAACGAAAAATCCATTAATCCATCTTCATGTTTTTTTGCTATTTGTTCTGCAATTGCGTCCTTATTAGGTACAATATCAGTTTCATCTTGCATTCCATAACCATTTTGAAAGCTTGAGACTACCGTACCTTTTTCAAAATATTCCTTTATTAAATCGGCAGAACTCTTAAAACGACGCACCAATGCAAGACTATATTTTCGAATGTCAAAAGGTGAAACAATTGGTACATCAAGTTTCATTTGTTGTTGATAAAAATATTTTCGCCAAGCATCCTCAGATGTATTATCTTCTTGGGAAAGACTAAAATAGCTTATTGTTAAAACCACCGATTTCAAATTAGTAAGATTTTCAATGTTCTGATCAAAAATCAATTCATCAAAATAAATACTTTGGCTAATATTTGCCATATTCAAAGTCTTCGCTTCAAAATATTCTGGATTTATACCATAAAATGCGTGCGAACTTCCCAAAATAAGTACTTCTGTATCTTTTCTATTTTCTTTTAAAATTTCAGCTTTATAACTATAATTGGTTTCGACACTTCTATAAAATATTTCAACGACAGCCCAAACCACAAATAAGGGAATCAAGAAAAACGCTATTTTAGTGTAAAATCTCTTCATAATTAAAATTGAAAATAGATAAACGGTTGCAAGTTTCCAGCAAAGTAAAATACCGAAAATAATACAACATAATAAATAGCATATCGCAACGTCTTTATTTTAATTCGTGAAATATCGAGAATGTGTGCCTCATTTCGCTGCAACCATTCCAAAATCATATAGCCAAAAAGCAATAGTAAACCGCCTCTAGGAATTACAGGCATTGTAAAAAGACTTTTTGAAAAAATAATAGAGATATAGCTGATTGCATCTGTAATACTCGGTGCCCTAAAAAATACCCAAGCCAGCACTACAATTACAAATGTGACTGCAATATTTACAAGTTGTTTTAAGGTTGGTAAATAATGATGTGTATCAAAACTGGTTTTTTTAATACTGAATAATATTGCCAGCGCAACAAATAATCCGTGAATAAATCCCCAAAAAACAAAGGTTAAATTAGCGCCGTGCCAAAAGCCACTTATTAAAAACACAACAAAAATATTGAATATAAGTCGTGGTTTCGAAACTCGATTTCCGCCCAATGGAATGTAAACATAATCACGAAACCAAGTGGAAAGCGAAATATGCCAACGCGACCAAAAGTCTGAAAGATTTTGAGCCAAATATGGATAATTGAAGTTTTTCATTAAATCGAAACCCATTAAACGTGCCGTACCAATTGCAATGTCACTATAACCAGCAAAATCGCCATAAATTTGAAACGCAAAAAACACAGCTCCAAAAAACAGCGTGCTGCCCGAAGCATCTGTGTAATTTTCGAAAATACTGTTAACAATCAGCGCACAATTATCTGCAATTACCATTTTTTTGAATAGTCCCGATAAAATTAATCGCAGTCCATCAACACTTTTATGATATTGAAAGGTGCGGTTTATTTCAAATTGCGGTAATAAATTTGAGGCGCGCTCAATTGGTCCGGCAACTAATTGCGGGAAAAAAGAAACAAAGGCAAAAAATGAAATTATATTTTTTGCTGGCTGAAGTTCTTTTTTATAAACATCAATAGTATAACTAAGCGTTTGAAATGTGTAAAAACTAATGCCGACGGGCAACAAAATATTCCAGGTATGACTGTTAAACTTGGTGCCGAACAACGAAAATGTATCTACAAATGTTTCGACAAAGAAATTGAAATATTTAAAAGTGACCAATAATCCTATATTGAAAATAAGGCTTATGGAAAGCAATATTTTGCACCTATTCGGCTTTTCGGTAGTTCCCAGTTTCAGCGCGACCAAATAATCTACCAACGAACTTGCAAAAATTAGACTTAGAAAACGATAATCCCAAAAGGAATAAAAAAGATAACTTACAATAAGTAGAAAGAAATTTTGAAGTTTTAATGATCTATTAAAAACAAGCCAATAAAGCGCCAAAACAATGGGAAAAAATATTGCAAAATCAACTGTGTTAAATAACATTCGTATTTATTCGAATTTATAAATTTACCTTTTTTTATAATTGTTTGATGGAAATAGCCAAATTCAGTGAGTTTTCAGTTACTTATTTAAGCACAATTTTAAAAATAAATGTTTTTGTAAATGTATATGAAGTTGTTTTGCTATAAACATTTGAAAAACTGAAAGTCTAAAAAATTATATATTTGGATCTCTTAAAACCAAATCACATTCGTTTTTAAGGCTTTTATCTATCTTCAATTTAATAAAACCATCCGTATTCGGCTTTAAAACTGTATTGGCTTTAATCACAATTTTATTTTTTGCGCAAAGTGAAAGAGTTGCGCTTTCCCTAAATTTTTGATTTCGAATAATAACTTCTTTTGAAGTTGCCGTAATTGGAAAATCCCACCTAGAAAAATCTTGGTCTTCAATATATGCAGTTCTTTCAGGAGAATGGAGTTCATAAACCATTTTTACAGACTTACCAATATTCAGTAAGCCGGCTCCATACTGTCCTGCATATTGCTTGTTTGCTTCTATGCTATCTATGTTGGTTGATGCCATTTTTAAAATCGGCTCAACCTCTTCAGTTTTCAGACAGGGATATAAGGCAAACATTAGGCCCAGAGTACCTGAAACAAGTGGTGTTGGACCTGATGTTCCCTTAAAGCCAAAATAATGAATTTCATTTTTAAGTACATAATTTGAATACAGAAACAGCCCAGGTGATGGCGCCAAAATATCAACTTCAGAGTTTAACGTAGCGATGCTAATTTGGTTGTTTACGGCTTGTTTAAGTGTATCATTATCAACAAAGCCCAATGTTCTGCTTATGTATCCAAAAATATTTTCTGCATAGCGATACCCATTTGGTAACATATTCAAATTATCTGCCGGAGTGGGATATTTATACATACCAGAAGATACTGAAATTACGTGATTGTAAGAAGCAGGATAACCAAACTGTTTACCTTTGGTTACAGTATAATCCCTATTACCAGCGGCCGCAACAATAATGGTACCAGTATCAAAAATTTTATCTATATACTCTTGTGCACCATTTTTTGGACTAAAAGACACCCAACTACAATTTACCACCCTAGCACCGGCGTCAGAAAGCTCTTTAACTTCTTTAAAACCACTAAAATCGCCATAGTTAGTGGCAAATATTGAACAGTCGTAACAAACACCAGGTACGCCGTAACCATTATCCCCTTTTGCGGCAGCCAAAGAAGCTATTGATAATCCGTGACCTTGCGACAAAGATGACTTTTTAAAAAGCCGTGTTTTACCAGCAAAATCTGTCAAGGTGGTATCCACTTGGCCATCGCTAATCCCAATTGCTGTACTGTTTGAACCTGTTGTATAGTACCAAGCTTCTGGAGCGCCCAAGACATCCAAATAATCCAAATGAACTTGAAGACCCAAATTGTCACCTAATGTACTTGTTAGTCCATAATCGTTAGGTTCATAAATTTTTCTGTCTTCCAATGGAACTATTTCTCCAGAAACAAAAATATCTGAAGCATTTTGAAGCAAATCGGTAAGCAAAGCAGCATTGTCTGCAATCACAAAAAACGTCTTTTTTAAGTAAGAAATTTTAGCCTTTCGCTGTGTTTTTTTGAACGTTTTAATTTTATAATTTTTAAAGATAAGCCCCAATTTCTTGTTATTGCCAACATAATCAATTTTTCCATTTGCATCTTTAAAAGGAATTTCGATTAAACTATCTTTCACGCGGATGTAAAACCAGGTCTCCTTTTGCGAAAATCCAACAGTTGCAAAACAAAAAAATATAAGTGTAAAAAATATCGCTTTCATAAGTAAATAATAGGCCTCAAGATAGCCAATATTTTAAAACGTTTAAACAGGTGTGTTATATTTTTTTCAATGCCCGAAAGATATCTGTATTTTCGCATTATGTATCACGCATTAAAAAAAGTAGCGCTTGCAATAGTTCCAAAAAAGTTTCTTTTTAAAAATGAACTTTTTTTTCGGTCTGTTTTTTCGTTTAAATATCGTGGTAAAAAGTACGAATGTTCGGTCTGTGGGAAAAAAAATAACCAATTTATTAAAATTCCGGGTGATGATTTGCTTTGTCCTTTTTGCGGAAGTCGTGCAAGAACGCGCAGACTGTACTCCTATTTAACTGAAAAGAATCTTTTATATGGAAATGTTCTTCATTTTTCTCCCTCAAGAAGTATCTATCGAATTTTGGCGAAGAACGAAAATATAGCTTATTTCAGTACCGATTTTGAAGATCAATTTATAGCGCAATACAACTACGACATTACAGCAATACCAAAAGAACGTGATGTTTTCGATCTTATAATCTGTTATCATATTTTAGAACATATTGTGGCTGACCAAAAAGCAATGGCAGAATTATCGAGAGTGTTAAAACCTAGTGGAAAATGCCTAATTCAAACACCATTTAAAGTAGGCAGTATTTATGAAGACTATGCAAAAACCACTAAACAGGAGCGACTTGAAGCTTTTGGACAAGACGATCATGTTCGTATTTATTCAGTTGAAGGATTGAAGGATAGATTGTTGCTAAGCGGTTTTAAAAATGTTGAAGTGAAAAATTTTCCCGAAAACAAGAGATTTGGTTTTACGGCTGAAATCGTTTTAATCGCCTCAAAATGATTTCAATTCTTATCCCTACATATAATTACAATGTGATGCCTTTGGTAACTGAACTTCACAATCAAACTGAAAAACTTGCCATTAATTTCGAGATTTTAGTTTATGATGATTGCTCTCCAAACCCATCAGATGAAAATGAGGAAATTAATAAACTTTCAAGTACGAAATATATAAAACTCGCTAAGAATATTGGCAGAAGTGCCATAAGAAATAAATTAGCGAATGATGCAAAATATGCAAATTTGCTATTCTTGGATGCTGATACGCAGATTATAAAAAATGACTTTATTGAAAAGTATATAATAGCTTTAAAGCCAAACGCCAAAATTATTTACGGTGGAATTTTATACCAAAAAAATCCACCAAAAAAAGAGGAATTATTACGATGGATTTATGGCAACAAACGGGAAGCATTGCCGGTTTCAGAAAGAATTAAGCAACCACATTTACGCTTTTTAACACTCAATTTTTTAATTAAAAAAAACGTTTTTTCTGAACTTTCCTTTAATGAAGAAATCCCAAATTCTCGTCACGAAGACACACTTTTTGCTTTGGATTCGAAAAAGAAGAACATAAATATCCAACATATTGATAATCCCGTTATTCACTTAGGCTTGGAAGATAGTGCAATATTTCTGAAAAAGTCTGAAGAGTCGGTGAAAGCGTTATTTCTCTTCGTAAATCAAGAACTGATCATGGCTGAAGAAACTTCTCTTTCTAAACGTGCCAAACAATTACAAAATTTGAAAATTGGCTTTATGGCGAAATGGTTTTACAAAATATTTCGAATACCAATGAAAAACCATTTGCTTTCCAAAAAACCTTCTTTGTTTATATTTGATGTTTATCGTTTGGGTTATTATATTTCATTAAAATAAAAAAATGTTTTGAAATTTTCAGTCGTAATAGCGGTTTATAACAAAGAAAAATATATTGCACAGACATTGCAAAGCGCGCTTGCGCAAACGTTTACCGATTTTGAGATTATAATCCTAAACGACGGCTCAACAGACA
Organism: Aequorivita sp.; assembly: GCA_965219125.1. Classification (GTDB taxonomy): domain Bacteria; phylum Bacteroidota; class Bacteroidia; order Flavobacteriales; family Flavobacteriaceae; genus JBBSOK01. The sequence goes on along the minus strand of CBDCMO010000001.1, from coordinate 125,019 downwards.
ATAGCGAAGCAGAAATCCTAAAATTTACAGATGCAAGAATCCAATATTTTTCTGAAGAAAATATGGGCGCAGCTGCTGGCAGAAATTATGTGATTAACAAGGCTAAAGGAGAATTTATAGCTCTTTTAGATGCCGATGATTATTGGTTTCCATTTTATCTGGAAGAACAACTTAAAGCTATACTTAAATTTCCGAAAGAATTCGTTTTTGCGACAGCCACAAGTTTGCGAAAGAATAATAAAACCTTTGAAAATAAATATTCAATAAATGCGAATGAATTTAAAATTGACCGTTATAATTATTTTGAAGGAAGTTTGATAAATTCTTTGCTACATAGTTCGTCAACTGCAGTAAAATCAGAAGTTTTTAAAGATGTAGGTTTATATAATCCAAATATTAAAAGCGGCGAGGATACAGATTTATATATTCGAATGGGATTGCAGTTTGATATAGTATTTAATCCAAAAGTTTGTGCTATTTATATTACAAGAGAAAATAGTCTATTTCAAACTACCAAAAATACTGATGACCGAGCTTCTTTTGAAAATTATGAAACTTTTGAAACTTCAAATAAACCTCTAAAAAAATTTTTGGATCTTAACAGATATTCTTTGTGCATAATTGCGAAACTTGAAGGTAATTCAAAAGCTTTTCAACAAAATCTGGATAAGATAGATTTCAAAAATCTAAGTAAAAGACAACAATTTTTGCTTCGCCAGAACAAAATAGTCTTAAAAAATATGCTGAAAACAAAAAACTATCTAGAAAAACTTGGTTTACGTTTAGGCACCTTTAAATAGCTTGAAATCTGAGTATTCCCGAATATAATCTTCTTCATTATAAGCGGCACTCACCAATGATAAACAAACTGCGCCGGATGAGAAATTTTCCAATTCGCGCCACACGCTGTTTGGTATTAATAAACCCATATTTGGTTTATTTAAGGTTATAATTCTTCGAGAATCCCCATTATCCAAAACAACATCAAAACTACCGCTTAATGCAATTAAAAATTGCAGTAATTCCTTATGGGCGTGACCTCCACGGGTTGAAGAACTTGGCACATCATACAAATAATAAATCCTTTTTATTTCAAAAGGCAATACATTTTTTTCAATTACTGAAAGGTTACCGCGGCCATCAGGATCGGATATTTTGGGTATTTCTGTAAGTTCTATTTTATTGATATCAACAAATTGCATCTCGTAAGGTTTTGTTCCATTTTTCAGAAATAGTCTGCATTGAAAAATCTTCAACTGAAGAACTTGCATTATCCTTCAGCTTTTTATAAAGTTCCACATTAAAACATATATCTTGTAATGCTTTTGCAAATAACGGCAAACTTCTTTCTTTAATCAACAAACCATTCGTATTGTGCTGCACAATTTCTGATGGCCCAGAAATTATATCCAAAGAAATTACAGGGGTTCCCAAAGAAAGCGATTCTACAAGTACCATTGGGAAGCCTTCATATTTACTTGTAAGAGTAGTGCATAAAGCATTTTTTATGATTGTAAATGGACTGTTTGTAAATGGCAAAAACAAAATATGACCTGCGCTTTTTTGAGAAGCCGCTAATTTTTGAAGCATTTCTTTGTCATTACCATCGCCTAAAATAACCAGTTTTACATCTTTTTCCCAAATATTGGATTTTGTAAAGGCCTCAATTAAAAACGAGAAATCTTTTATTGAATCGTCAAGCCTTCCATAAGAAAGTACATATTTTTTATTTTGAAGTATCTCAGGAAAACTGCCAATTTCAGCTGCCCAACAAGGATTAAACGCATTATGTATTGTAACGCTATTTTGTATTCCATTTTTTCTCAAAATTTCAGTTTCAATGTATTTTGAAACAGCAATATTCAACAAATTTATACGGTATATTTTTGCAAACGCAGTTGGATTTTCGGTCAAATATTCAGTTTGTTTTGAGCTGTGAACCACATAAATTGTGTTTAATTTCTGATAAATATATCTTGTGTAAAACAATTCCCGCTTATAATTATTTTTGGGCCGATGGTCAATAATTACATCAAAATTTTCGGATTTTAGAAACTTTCTAAATTTCACAAAGCGTTTTAAACGTGAAAAACCAGAATCGTGCAATTTTTTTTCCTTCCCTAAATTAAATAGTTTACCACTATATTCATAATCTACGGCATCATTCAAAATAACCAAATGCACGTCGTGACCTTGCGACGTTAACATTTGGGAAAGCATGGAGCAAGACCGCTCTAAACCACCTTTTGCAAGCGATATAGAAACTAAGCACACTTTAAATTTCTTTATGGCGGCCATCGTTATTTATTGTGTATTTTTGGTTGCACAAGGCAAATATAGCTTTTATGAAGATACTTTTAGTGGGCGAATACAGTAGGTTGCACAATTCCTTAAAGGAAGGTTTGGTTGCACTTGGCCACGAAGTTTTACTTATTGGAAGCGGCGACCATTTTAAACAATTTCCGGTAGATTTTAAGTTGGAAAAACGATTTAACAAAGGTTTTGGTAAATTCTTAAAACTTGCCCTTTACAGAGTTTCAGGTATTGATATATCTGGGATTGATATTAAAAATCAATTCTTTAAAAATGCCCATAAATTCAAAGGTTTTGATGTTGTTCAACTTATAAATGAAAGCTCCTTTGCGGCTTCAGCAAATTCAGAAAAAAAAATTGCATCCTATCTTAAAAAACATAACAAAAAACTCTTTTTACTTAGTTGTGGTAACGATTATGCGAGCGTTCGTTATGCTTACGATAAAAAATTTAGATACTCTATTCTCGATCCTTATTTTAACGGAAAGGTTTCTGAAAAAGAGTTTTGGCACATTACAAAATACCTTAAACCTTCTTATAAAAAATTACACGATTATTTATATTCTATCGTAAATGGTGTGATTGCTTCAGATTTAGATTATCATATTCCACTTCAAGGAAATAAAAAATATTTGGGAATGATTGCAAACCCAATAAATATTGATAAGATTGAATTTATTGAGAATAGGGTTGAAGATAAAATTATTATTTTCCACGGAATTAATCGAAATAATTACTATAAAAAAGGAAACGACATTTTTGAAGCAGCTTTAAAAATTATAATTGAAAAATACGGCGATAAAGTTGAAGTTCTTACTGTTGAAAATTTGCCTTATTCTGAATATATAAAAATTTATAACCGCGCTCACATTCTGCTAGATCAAGTTTTATGCTACGATCAAGGTTATAACGCGCTTGAAGCAATGGCAAAGGGAAAAGTAGTATTTACAGGAGCTGAACAGGAGTTTTTAGATTACTATAAACTTGAAAAAACCGTAGTAATAAACGCAGTACCAAAATCAGAAAAAATTGCGGAAGATTTAGAAAAGCTTATTGTAAATCCAGAAAAAATTACAGAGATAGGCAAAAATGCCCGTGAATTTGTTGAAAGCGAACATAATTATAAAAAGGTTGCTGGAAAATATTTAGAAATTTGGAAAACTAGTTAATTTATTACTAATCAGACAAAATAAGTATCTATTTCGTTTTGCCCTTTTCATCTACCGAAACAGTTTTATCTGTCAACAACGGAAATGTAATATTTTTCCACGAAGTACCATTCATCCCAATTAACATCACTTCATTTCCAGATTTTTTTACCATAAATCCAAATGTCGGCAATTTTGCTTGATTACTTTTTTCGCCGGTTACAATTCCATAGCCATCAATTTTATAGCCTGCAGAATTTCCATCACTTTTTAACGAAAGGGTCTGCCATGCGCAGCCTTCAGTACATTTTAAATCTAAACCTGAATCTGTGTTTTCGAATGTTATTTTAAACTTTGTAATGCCTTTATCATTCTGCGCATTGCTAGTAAAACAGAATGATACAAATAAAATTATAAAAGCCGAAAGGTTGCGTTTTGCCACTTGGTCAATTTTTTTCATCTTGATTCTATTTAAAATATTTATTGGTATAAAGCTACAAAATAAAAGGATGTTGAAATGAAATAGTATATCATTAATTAATTTTCTGCTTTCTTTGCTTGTTAAAGTAACGGTACAACAAGAATACAACTACTATAAAATAAAGAATATATCGTATAAAATCTGCAATTACAACACCTTCAACCCCATAAATATCGACTAAATAATTGGCCAAAAAGTAAAATAATGCAATTGAAAAGATCTCAGAAAATATAAAGTTGAGCACCATTTTCTTCGCCAAAAATTGATGTGCCAAAATTAAAGCCGCCAAACGGATAAAATCTGCCATGAGTTGCCATTTAAATAGCGGCAGCATTTCTATTGTACCAGGATAAAGTAGTTTTACATACAATCCTTTGAATACAAAAATGATAAACATTCCTACTGCAAATAGCGGTAACAGTGTTCTATAAATGGTAAAAACCTCCTTTTTAAAATCTTTTGCCGTAAATATTCCGGCAAATTTTGGAATCACATATAAGCCAAAAATTGAACTTGCAAAAACCATATAATTTTTGGAAAGCACACCAATATTGGTCCAAACTCCAGCTTCGTAACCACTTATTTTTGCTTCAAGCATTGCACGAATATCAATTTCAACAATGGGTAATAAAATTGATGAAACAGCAGACATTAATGTAAATGCCAAAAGGCTTTTTGCCAAAGGAGTTTTAAAGGAAATTTCTTTGAAATTTATATACTCTTTAAGTGTTTTAATGAAAAAGAAAAGCAAAATTATCAATTGAATGACTGGAGCTAAAGCAATGGCTATTAATGCCCCGTCAAGATTATAATTCAATAGAAAAATTACTAAAAGTAATGCGCTTACTAAATAGCTGACCAAATCTATTGTGGAATACTTTTTATATTCAGAAAGACCATTAATTACGCCATTGAAGACGCGTTGAAGCCCGATAAATGGAATGGTAATGGCAATAAGTTTTATGATGTATGTAAAATCATCAGTCGCAAAAAGGGAAATACTGATGCTTTTGGCGAAAAATAAAAGCACCAAACTGCTACCAACTATGCCAATTAATGTGAAGACAAAAACGGTTGAAAATAATTTTTGTAGTTCCTTTTCATTTTCGCGATGTTCTCCTAAATATTTTACAACGGCATTAAATGAGCCAAGTGAAGTTATTGATGTTAAAAGTTGAGACAAACTCCGCAACTGTCCAATTTTTGCCATACCAGCATTACCACCAACATAATCGAACATTAGGCGTTGCAACCCAAAAGAAATAAGTAGCCGAATACCAACAACACCAGCATTTAAAGACGTCATCTTTAAAAGCATATTATTTCTGATGAACTGTGGAATTTTCAATCGAAGGTTTTTATAAATTGGTTAAAGTTATTCTGAATACTCATTTAGGACGGAAATTACCTTTGATACATCTGCATCTGAAAGTATAGGGCTCATCGGTAAACTTACTACTTCATTATGCAGTTTTTCAGCTATTGGAAACGATACATGTTTTAATTCAGAAAGTGCCTTTTGTTTATGTGGCGCAATGGGATAATGAATTAAATAACCAATCTCATTTTCATCTAAATATTGTAAGAAATGTTCCCGATTTTTAACTCGAATTACAAACAAATGAAAAACATGATTTTCTGAATTATCGTAAAATGGAAGTTTAATAATCGGATTATTTATTTCTGAAATATATCTTTTTGCAATTTTTCTTCGGAAATTATTGTCCTCATCCAAAGAAGGTAATTTTACGTTCAAAAAAGCAGCTTGAATTTCGTCTAATCTACTATTGAAACCGATAAATTCATTCACATATTTTGCTGAAGTTCCGTAATTTCTTAGTTTTCTAACAACACTTTCCAAATCATCATCGTCTGTGGTAATTGCGCCACCATCACCTAAAGCACCCAAATTTTTTGTGGGATAAAAACTGAAACCAGCTGCATTTCCCAAACTTCCAGCTCTTTTTTTCTTCTCATTTTTTGAACCGTGACCTTGGGCTGCATCTTCAATTATTAGAAAATTATGTTTCTTAGAAAGCTTATAAATAAAATCCATTGGCGCAAGTTGGCCGTATAAATGCACGGGCATTATCACCTTGGTTCTTGTTGTAATTGCTCCTTCCAAAGCTTTTAAATCGAAATTAAAGGTTGCTGCTTCTGCTTCAACAAGCATTGGTTTCAATCCAGCGTGTTTTATGGCTAAAATAGTAGCTATAAAGGTGTTTGCGGAAACTATAACTTCATCGCCTTCCTTCAATTTTCCTAAAGTTTTGTAACCTTCTATGATTAATCGTAACGCGTCCAAGCCATTACCAACGCCAATGCAATGTTTTACACCGCAAAAGTTGGCAAAATTCTCTTCAAAACTTTGTACTTGGTTTCCTAAAATGTAATAGCCACTTTCCAAAAAAGATGCATACGCTTCTTGAAATTTACTTTCAAATCTTTTGTTGATTGCTTTTAAATCTAAAAATGGAATCATATAAAAATGGTATCTAAAAGGATATAATTCTCGGTTTTCACCTCATAAAAAGATTGTGAAATACTGCGTGCGCCAAAACATTCTTTCCAATATAAAAGACCTTCATTTATATTTTTTCCAGCGTTTTCATTTGACGTTCCAAAATCGAAAAAGTCTTTATTTGCAAATCGTTCGGTAATTAAATAGTGAAAAAGAAAATCCAATGTTCCGTATTGTTGTTTATTATTATCCGCAGAAATATATTGAACGTGCGCCACTTTTTCGGTTCCGAAAATGGTTGCGCCGCCAACAATTTTATCATTCAACATTACATTGAATTGTAGGATATTTTTTGGGAATTTTTCTGCAAGCATTTTAATTTCTTCAACTGAATGAACGGGTTTTGCGTTGTGCGTTTCTTGCAGATTTGGAATTAGGATTGAATTCCAGAAAGCTTCAAAATCGTTATTCTCTTGAATTTTCAAACCTAACTTGTTTGCTTTTTTTACACCTTCCATTCTATTTGAGGCAATCTTTAACGGATTTTTTAAATTTATTATACTTAAGATATCTGTTCTTATCATTTTTGCTTCAGTTAAAAAATGCAGGTATTCTAGTTCATCATTTGGTTGATTAGCATAAATATTAGGCAGTTGCTTTAACTGTAATTTATCTTTTCCTTCTGAATTTAAAAATTTTAAAATCTCCTTAAAAATGTTTAACGCATCTTTAAATTTTGTCTTTCTGTCTAAAATTAATCCGCCATAAGAAAGTCCCTGATGGCTGTAAATGTTATTACCCACAACATTAGCTGGAAGTACGGCAACCAATTTATCATTTTTAAAAGCTAACAAAGAATTGTCTATAAACCGATCTTTATGATAATCCATAAAGTTGCGATTAAATAGGAAAGTCGCATTTTTTGAATTGGCAATAAAGACGTTCCAAATTTCGCTTTCGGTAAAAGTGTATCGTCTAACCAAAAATTCAGATGTGCCGTTGGAAGGTTTATTTTTCAAAAAAAATGAATTAAGTATCAATTAGTGTAAAACTAAAATTATTTTTACGTTTATCAATCAATAACCAGCAAAACAATACGATTGGGTTTTTTAAAAAAAGTATTCAGCAGAAAATATAGTTTGCCTTCCCTTTTAATGTTGGCCGTTTTTTTGGGTTTATTCATCTATTTTATTCTTCAACCTGCGTTATATTCTCCTGACAGTTACGGTTATTTACGTGGCGATTTTCAGCGATTTCCGGGTTATGTAATTTTTACAAGAATTTTTACTATAGTTTTTAAAGCTTATTTTAATACTGCTGTAATTGCAGTTCAGCTAATTTTGGGTTTTGTGGGCGTTTTTATATTTCTACAAAAGGCATCCAACCTTTTTAAACTGAATTTTTGGTTAAAAATTGCAATGTTTGTGCTTCTTGTTTATCCGTTTTTTCCGGAGCAGAGTGTTGCGAACAATATAACTTCAGAAGGCTTTGCGTATGCTTTCTATCTACTTCTTATTGCTTTTTCACTAGATTTTTTATTCAGAAAACAGACTCACAAAATTTGGCATCTTTCAATTTGTTTTACTTTGCTCACACTAACACGTGGACAATTTATTTTGGTGCCGTTGCTACTTGCTCTTATCTATTTACTTCAAAATAGAAAAGACACATTCTCAAGGCTAAATATCCGTTATTTTATTGTGTTGCTTATACTTCCACTTGTAACAAGTAACGTAAATAAAACCTATAATAAAATTATTTATGGTTATTACGTTGCAACACCTTTTAGCTATATTAATGCTGTTACTTTGCCGCTTTATATTGCTGCCGAAAAGGATAGTTTAGCAATAAAAAATGAGGTTGACAAGTTAATTTTTCAAAAATCACTACATCAAATTGATACTGCGGGACTAAGAAGTAAACAAGTAAAAGGCGATGCTAACAAAAAATATATGGTTTTTCACGAGCATTTCCCTGAGATTTGCAACCAAAATATTTTTGTACACGGAATTGAATATTTTAATGATCAAGATGGAATTAGCACAAGTTCTTCGGTAAAAATTGAACAAACTAGCAAACGGCTTTTTCCAATTCTAATCAAAGAAAATTTTGAAGAATATATATCGCTATATTTTGCAGGGGTTTTCCACGGATTCCAATCTATTTACATCGCGATATTTGTATTCTTGGTATTTTTATATTCCGTTTGGCTTTGTATTAAAAAAGTAACAGTTCTCAATGCCTCTTTACTACTCTTTACTTTATTAATTTTCTCAAACGCTGCACTGGTCGCAGTAGCTTGTCACAGCATTCAGCGCTATCTTTTTTATAATTATTGCGTAGGATTTTTAATACTTTTAATTCTTTTCAAGAAAATAACCACTACAAAATGAATATAGAGCTATCAATAGTAATGCCTTGCCTAAACGAAGCCGAAACGTTGGAAATTTGTATCAAAAAAGCATTTCAATTTTTTGAGCGTGAAAATATTATTGGCGAAGTAATAATTGCAGATAACGGCAGTACGGATGATTCTTTACACATTGCTGGAAAATGTGGCGCACGTATAGTAAATGTTCTTGAGAAAGGCTATGGAAGCGCTTTAAGAGGCGGCATTATAGCCGCAGACGGAAAATATATTATTATGGGAGACGCGGATGATAGTTATGATTTTACTAATCTTATGCCGTATCTTATAAAACTTCGGGAGGGAAATGATATGGTAATGGGAAACCGTTTTAAGGGTGGAATTAAAAAAGGAGCAATGCCGTTTTTGCATAAATATTTGGGAAATCCTGTTTTATCCTTTATCGGTCGATTGTTTTATAAAACAAATATTGGCGATTTTCACTGTGGCTTGCGTGGTTTTAGTAAAGAGGCTTTTTTTAAAATGAATCTGCAAACCACAGGAATGGAATTTGCCAGCGAAATGATTGTAAAGGCAAGTCTTAAAAATATGAAAATTGCCGAAGTGCCAACCATACTTTCACCTGATGGGCGGAGCAGACCACCACATTTAAATACGTGGCGCGATGGTTGGCGACATCTTAGATTCTTAACCATATACAGCCCAAATTGGTTGTTTTGTATTCCTGGAATAATATTGATGGTTTTCGGCCTAGTAACAGCCACGGTTTTGATAGTAAATCCTGTAGTAATAGGTAATGTGACGTTCGATGCACACACACTTCTATACAGTTGCGCTTTTATTTTAATTGGTTTTCAGTTTATACTTTTTTACGGTCTCACCAAGGTTTTTACAGTTGAAAATAAACTGCTTCCAAAATCGAAAAAATATGACAGACTTTTTAAATTTATCAATTTAGAAAAAGGACTAATTGGCGGATTTATCCTTGTAATTATCGGGATAATTTTAAGTTTTTGGGCCATTAGCGATTGGCAACAATTAAATTATGGAAACATTGCTACAACAAGTGTTTTTAGAATTATTATTCCTGCAATAACATTGATTCTATTAGGAATTCAGATTATTCTTTTTAGTTTGTTCTTTAGTATTTTGGGGCTTAAAAGGTAATTGATAAGATTTCAAATTTTATTTAACATATTCTAATCTCTTTTCGGATCGTTAATTTTTTCGTAAACGTTATTACCCAGATTATCAAAATATTTATAGACACCAGTATCATCACCACTTTTATGAATTATGTAACTTTCATTAGGCTGTAAATATTTTAAATATGATCTATTTTCAGATAGATAGGCAAATAAAATTCTAAAAACGTTTATAGATGATTTTAGTTCATCGTCATAGTCCGGCCAATAATTTTCCGGCCAATGTAAAGTTAAATTTGCTTTAAATACAGAGTTAATTAATGCTGGTTTTTCTATTTTACTGTAAGATTCCTTGGTATATTCAAACCCAACATAGCCACCATGATCCGCCATCATTATTATTAGTGCGTTTGGATCATTTTTTAGTATTTCTTCAAACATTTTTTTAAGCATTTTATTTGCTTCTTCCAGTCTTTCAAAATATTTTTTCTTTTCTACTTCAACCCCTTCTGAAACGTTTTTATGACTATTAATATGCCAAGGGTGCATCAATTGAACAAAAAAGAACTTAGGTTTTTTAATATTATCATTCAAATATTTGATAAAAGGCTGCACAACTAGCTCGCGTTCTCCCATACCATTATGTAAATAGGAAATTTTTGAAAAATCTATACTACAATGGTCGTAACCCATCTTAGGCCTATTTAATAAAAAATAATGGGACTCAGATAAAAAATAGGTTTCATAACCATTTTTTTTAAACGCATTAAGTACCGGATTATCTGAAATTATTATGTTATTGGCGTTATTTACTTCTTCAATATTCAAATTAAAATCATAATAGTGATGTTTCATTGAAAATGTAGCCCCATTTGAAGCTAAAGTAGTAACATAATTTGCTCTGAAATCAGGGTACGTTTTAAAGGTGTTTTCGGAAAGGAAATTTTCAAATAAAGTGTTATCGTAACTGTAAGGTGGCTTACCCAGTTCTTTGAAACCAATATAACCATCAGGCTCAAAAAAATATACGTTGGGCGTTTTTGTAAATACAACATTTTCAATATTGTCAGGTTGATGTTTCCATGATTCATCATAATACAGCTTTTTTATCAAGATTTGCCCTAATGAAAACATTGCGAGAAGCGCTAATAATAATTGTAGAATAATTAGTTTTTTCCAGTGTTTATTAAGAAAAAAAGAAAATAATAGAGAAGCTATAATACTATACACAATTAATTTTCTTTCAATAGGAATAAATAAAAGAGTTTTGAGAATAAACAGAAAAACAAAAAGAGAAAAGAACGGAATTACATATTTTCTATAGTTTTTCAAAATAGAAAATTTACAAATCCAATTCAAAAAAACGAAAATAAAAATTGGAACGATAATAAAAATTCCTGAAAAATATAAAAAATGACCCCAAGAGTCAAGCATTTCAAGATTCTGCGAATAATAAAAAAGAACAGGATATAAACTAGAAGCTAAACCAGCTACTGCGGGGAAATTACTTTCGCTGTTAAGGTATTTGGTTATAAAGTTTTTTCTATATTTTTCTGCAAGCATCATTAAATATTAAAAAATAACAAAATCTCTATTCAAAATCATAAATAACTTTCAGAGTTTCTCAAATACCATTTTTCCGTTTTCGTCCAATACTTTATATTCACCAACTTCAGCACCTTTTTCTATTTTTATAAAACTCGAATCTTCTTCTAGATAATCTAAATATTCTTTATTATCTGATAAATAAGAAAACAAAATACGAAAGACATTTACGCTGCTCTTAAATTTTGAATCTTCCTCAAACCTTTCATTATTAGGCCATTTTATTGCAAATATTGTAGAATATGCCGAGTGTAATAAATCTATATTTTGGGTTTTGGTGTGAATTTGTTTCATATAATCGAAACCTACATAACCACCGTGATCTGCCATTATACAAATTAATGCAGTTGGATCCTTGTCGGTTATAATATTGATGACCTCTTCAAGTTTTTCGTTAGCTTGTTTAAGATTTGCGTACCACATATCCCTTTCCTTTTTGGCTCCCATAGCTTTATTTTCGCTAAAATTTATATGTCCTGGCGCGAAAACGTGTACAAAAAAGAATTTTGATCTTTCAGATTCTTCGTTAATGTATCTTTTTAAAGGTTGAACAATATCTTTTTTTTCATAATAACCATCACCAACATAACCTACTTCATTATAGTCGTAATTACATACATCATAGCCCATTTCAGGTAAATTTGAAATTAGATTGGGCCATTCAGCTAAATAATGTGTTTTATAATTATTATTTCTGAAAATCTGTAAAACGGGATTGTCTGTTATAATTATTTTTCGACCATTTAAAACTTCGCTTTCATTAAAGCCTATGTTATTATAATGGTGACGCATTGCAAATATTGATGTATTGCTTGGCAACGTAGCATTATAATTACTTCTAAAATTGTCGTAATGCGTAAAATTTTTACTTTCAAGATATTCCTTAAATCCGCCAGAATCTTTGTTGTAGTAGCCCTGTTTAAATTCCGATAGATTTAGATAACCGTCGGGCTCAATTAGATATATGTTTGGGCGTTTTATAAAAATTGCTTCCGTAATTGAATCTGGTTGTTGCATCCATTTATCTGTATAAATTAGATATTTATACATTACGGGTACAAACCAAAAAATACCGAGTACTGCCAAGATAAGTTGTAATGCTATAAATTTTCTTAAAAATTTATAAAAAAAATAAGCAATAACAAACGCAAAAAATACAGAAACAAGGACGTATAAAAAATGAATTTGACCCGTTAAACAAACTTGTATAAAAATAGAAAACCCTAAAACATTACAAAAAGTAAATGCTCGTAGCGTTAATGTTACATCTTTATCTTTAAAAAAATAACGCAGAAAAAGGAAAAAACAAACAGGAAATAAAACGCACGAAAACAGAAAAAAAACCAAATGCTTCCATGAATTAATCATCATAAAATTATTGGTAAAATAAAATAATAGTGGATAAAGCCCTGTTGCAAGCCCTGCCAAGACAGCAAGTCTTTTAGTAAAAGTTAAAGGAAACCTATGTCCTCTAATTGGCTTCTGAGGATTCATTATTTTTGTTTTTATATAAATACAAGATACGTTTTGTTCCGTGAATCACTTCCTTTTTTTCTAGGTTAAAGAATTTTGAGTAACCAATCTCAAATTCTTCAATGTTATAAAAGTTGAAATGCTCAATAAATTCGCGCTTCCTCACTAAAAGCGACTGGACCCAGCTATCGTCACGTGTTGGGAACTCTATTATTAAATTATTGGAAAATTTTGCAAAGAATTCAGCCGATTTTTCAAAAGGCACATTTCCTGATAGCGTGATGTGGTGTATAAGGGCCAAAGCCATTGTAACATTTGGCGCGTATTCCTGTAATCTATCAATTAAAGAATTTCTTTCGTTATTATTAAACCCAATTGCTGGTGCGGGTTGTAAAACATCGCACACAAAAGGCAACATATTTTCTTCGTTGTTTTTTTGAAGTTGTTTGTAGTTATAATCTACGGCATTACTATCTATATCGGTAACGATAACATGCTTTATATCTTTTAAAACGGTACGGGCAAATGTGCCGTCATTACCGCCCATATCAATTAATTTTTCAGGGTTTAGCGGCTTAATCCAATCTTTTATCAGATTTTTCTTTGCTTCAAAAGCGCTGTCGTTATAGTTGGTTTTTGTATAATAATCTCCCCATTCAGAGACTTCTTTTAACTCCAGTTTTTTAACATAATCGTACAGACTTTCAACAATATTTTCTTGCGCTTTTTTTGAAAGTTTGGCTATTTTGGCTTCGGCTTTATAGTCGTCGCTATATTTTTCCTCCATTTTGGCCAACATATGAATATTGGTGTACAGCAAAGTGCTTAATTTTGATTTTGAAGGTAGTAATGAGGCAATTAACTTTACTGGAATTCCATCAATATGCGTTTGCATCATTTTAAAAATTTCGGTGCCGTGATATTTTGCCAAAACCAATGGACCCAAAAAATGGGTTATAAACTGTTTATATGCACGCCAAGGTTTGTTTTCTTCGTAGAAATCGAATGAAAGTGAATCGATAAAAATAGGTTTTCCTCTATGAAACGTAATATTGTAAGCCGATGCATCTTTCAAAATAAAACCTTTTGAAAGCGCATATTTATGCACTTTTAAGGTATGAAGCGCTGCGTGTTTGTATTGCTGAAAACTCCACTCAAACGGATTGGTGATGAAAGGAATTTGCTCTGGAATTAGTACAATTTTTTCCTTTGAAGAAAAAGTTTCTTTATGCGGAATAAGTAGTTTGTTGGCAATAAGATTTTTATAGAAACCCGAATCGGTTAATTTTCTATATTGTGGAAAGTATATTGGATTTATCTTTCTCTTTAAAACACCGTCTTCAAAAAATATAAACCCTGAAGGATCTCTAAACGAGGCTTCATGCGTATTATTTGAATTTTTCATCTGTTTCATTCTCGTTCTCTTCTACATCTATCTCATCATACATATCATCCGACTCTTTCGTTATTCCTAAGAAGGCCTTAACCTTATACCAAAGATTTTTTGAAAACAGTAAAACGCCAGCAACTCCTGCAATAATACCCTGCAGAATCATTGCTCCAACTCCTGGATCAAAATATAAAAAATTCATAATTCTAAATTTAAATTGGTATAAGTTTTTGATACTTTAAAGCAAATAAACTGAAAATATGCGGTATTAAATAAATAATCCTTCAATTTTTCCAAAAAAAGAAAAATTGAAGGGTTATTATAAATTAGAAATGCAACCTAAACCTTTGCTCCTCTTTTTCTATCTGTTTCTTTTAAATAAATCTTTCTTAAACGTAAATGGCTTGGTGTAACCTCAACATACTCATCCTTTTGGATATATTCTAAAGCTTCTTCCAAAGAAAATTTTATTGCCGGAATAATTCTAGCTTTATCATCTGCTCCAGACGAACGTACGTTACTAAGCTTTTTGGTTTTGGTAATATTCACAGTCATATCATCATGTCTGCTATTTTCACCAATTACCTGTCCTTCATAAATATCTTCGTTTGGGTTTACGAAGAAACGACCTCTATCTTGCAATTTATCGATAGAATATGGTATAGCGTTTCCATTTTCCATAGAAACCAAACTACCGTTTTGTCTTTCAGGAATACCACCTTTTAACGGCTGATATTCTAAATAACGGTGCGTCATAATTGCTTCACCAGCAGTTGCGGTTAACAATTGGTTACGCATACCAATTATACCACGAGATGGGATTATAAATTTACAGATCATACGGTCGCCTTTTCCTTCCATACTTATCATTTCACCTTTACGAATGGTTACCATGTTTATGGCTGTACCGCTTACATCTTTTGGTAAATCTATCGTCATTTCCTCTACTGGCTCACATTTTACACCATCAATTTCCTTAATAATTACTTGTGGTTGACCAATTTGAAGTTCATAACCTTCACGACGCATTGTTTCAATTAAAACTGATAAGTGAAGAACACCACGACCAAAAACCATAAATTTATCTGCACTGTCGGTTGGTTCCATTCTTAAAGCAAGATTTTTTTCAAGCTCGCGCTCTAATCTTTCTCTAATATGACGCGATGTAACAAATTTTCCGTCTTTACCGAAGAAAGGGCTATCATTAATAGTAAACATCATACTCATTGTAGGCTCATCTATCGCAATGGTTTTAAGCGCTTCCGGGTTTTCAAGATCGGCAACGGTATCGCCAATATCAAAACCTTCAAGACCTACCAAGGCACAAATATCTCCCGCTTGCACAGCATCTACTTTTTTACGGCCAAGACCTTCAAAAACGTGTAATTCCTTTATTTTAGATTTTGTAATAGTGCCATCACGCTTTACCAACGCAACTTGCATATTGTCTTTTAAAACGCCTCTTTGCAATCTACCAATCGCGATACGACCCGTAAATGAAGAGAAATCTAAAGAAGTAATAAGCATTTGTAAACTGCCTTCTTTAATTTCAAAGGTTGGAATGTGCTCTAAAACCATATCTAATAAAGGCTCTATATTGTCTGTTGGTTTTTTCCAATCGTCGCTCATCCAATTATGTTTGGCTGAACCATAAACAGTTGGAAAATCTAATTGCCATTCTTCAGCACCAAGTTCGAACATAAGGTCGAAAACAGCTTCGTGAACCTCGTCCGGCGTACAGTTTTCTTTATCTACTTTATTTACAACAACACACGGTTTTAAACCAAGGTCAATTGCTTTTTGAAGTACAAAACGGGTTTGTGGCATTGGGCCCTCAAAAGCATCAACCAACAACAAAACGCCGTCTGCCATATTCAATACGCGTTCTACTTCACCACCAAAATCGGCGTGACCAGGCGTATCTATAATATTAATTTTTGTGTCTTTATAAATAACCGAAACGTTTTTAGACGTAATGGTAATACCACGTTCACGTTCAAGGTCGTTGTTATCCAAGATAAGGTCGCCGGTAGTTTCGTTTTCACGAAAAAGGCTACAGTGGTGCATTATTTTATCTACCAAGGTAGTTTTACCGTGGTCAACGTGGGCTATAATAGCAATGTTTTTAATTTTCATAAAATTGCGTTTTTGGCTACGGAAGTTATTGTGCATCAGCAATTTATCTTGCCTCTTAATGGTTTATCCCGTTTGCGGGTGCAAAAGTAGTGTTTATTAGTGGATTACAAATACTTGTTGTGAATTATTTTTATTCTTTGGAAATGAGTTCTTTAAGTAGCGTATTAAACAGTTTACATTCTATTAAATTTATTAGATGTAGCTTTATTCAATTGTTAAATAATCTCTGGAGTTTCAATTATCTTTACAATCAAATTACAACTATGAAACTTGAACTTATCCCAAAAATAAAACATACAACTTCAAACAACTTTTTCCTTTTAGCTGGTCCATGCGCGATTGAAAGTGAAGAAATGGCGATGCGAATTGCTGAAAAGATTTTGAAGATTACCAATACACTTCAAATTCCATATATTTTTAAAGGAAGTTTCAAAAAAGCAAACAGAAGTAGAATTGATAGTTTTAGTGGTATTGGCGATGAAAAAGCCTTAAAAATTCTACGTAAAGTTTCGGAAACTTTTGATGTACCTACAGTAACCGATATTCACGAAAGTAGTGACGCTGCGATGGCTGCAGAATATGTTGATGTATTGCAAATTCCAGCATTTTTAGTGCGCCAAACAGATTTAGTAGTTGCAGCAGCAGAAACGGGTAAAGTTGTCAATTTAAAAAAGGGACAATTTATGAGTCCCGAAAGTATGAAACACGCAGTTACAAAAGTTACAGATTGCAATAACCACCAAGTTGTAATTACAGATCGCGGAACCATGTTCGGCTATCAAGACATGATTGTAGATTTTCGTGGAATTCCTACAATGAAACAATTTGCACCCGTAGTTTTAGATGTTACACATAGTCTTCAACAACCAAATCAAAGCGCTGGAGTTACGGGCGGAAGACCGGAAATGATATCTACAATAGCCCGCGCAGGGATAGCTACAGGTGCAGACGGCATTTTTATAGAAACACATTTTGATCCAGCCAATGCAAAGAGCGATGGAGCCAATATGTTGGATTTAAATAAATTGGAAAAATTACTTACAGATTTGGTTGCTATTAGAAAAACCATCAATCAATTATAGTCTTTTTTACACTTAAAATTACAAGCCCTTTAAAACTTAAATTTAAAAGATTTCATCAGTTTTCACTATAGTAAAATAGCGAAGTGATTTTATATGCTTTCTATTTTTGACGATATAAAAATTGCTATTTTGATTAAATGGACAACTCGTTTACAAACAAAAGGCCGTTCAAAAAGAACAGCCTTTCAAACTAAGCTAATCTCATTGAATCCCCACTCAACAAGACAACTTAGCAAAATTGGAAACGAGCGTGCCAGAAAAAATTCAGTCAATGCTTTCCTTAATATATGCTACTTGAGACTTTTTATGAAGGAGAAACTATAAAACTCAAATTTTGAGCTGAAAGAATATCTAAAAAAAAGGCCAACTTTAATAAGCCAGCCCCAAATCCGCCATTTAACTCCCCAATTAAAAGCTTATACAAAGATTAGATAAGCCATTATTTTTTACAAGGGGTTTTTGCCCTAATATAAAAGGGGTATTTACCCCATTGTGTATTTTAACCGATTAATTTTCAAGCAGCTAAATCCGGCTTAATTATTTCAAAAGAGCCTTTTAAATCTTTCACAACGTAAAAATATGTTTTTTTTAAAAAAAATTCTTTAAAAAACATTGAAATTAAAAGAAATGTTTTTACTTTGCATTTCAAAGTACTTTTTTATGACAAATAAAAATTATTTAAACGACATAGGCGAGATTAAGGATTTGATGAAGCGTTCATCAAAATTTATATCCCTAAGTGGCCTTTCTGGAATATTTGCAGGTGTTTACGCAATAGTCGGCGCGGTATTCGCATACTTCGCACTTTTTCCAAAAGACGGAGAAATTTTGTTTCTTCATAGTTGGAATTTTAAACTTTTACTGCTTTTATTATTTATTGTAGCGTTATTAAGCGTAGTTACCGCCTACGTTCTTACAACCCAAAAAGCCAAAAAGAACAATGAGAAAATTTGGGATGCAACCACAAAACGATTATTACTCAATTTTTTAATTCCGCTGGTTACTGGTGGAATTTACATTCTTATAAAATTACAAAGTCAACAATACGGACTTAGCGCGGCCTTAATGTTGATTTTTTATGGCTTGGCTCTTGTGAACGCATCTAAATTTACTGTTGGTAATGTAAAATATCTTGGATATGTTGAAATTGTTTTAGGCTTAATCTGCGCAGCTTTGCCGGGTTATGGCTTCTGGTTTTGGGTATTCGGCTTTGGCGTTATGCACATAATTTACGGCAGTATTATGTATCGAAATGAAAAGGCACAAAAATATTAACACTAGACATTTTTTATTAAATTCAGATAAAAAAATTGGGGATAATAGACAACATAAACAAACTTTTTGACCATCGAATCCGCTTGGGGATTATGAGCGTATTGAGCGTGAACGAAGATGCAGATTTTACAAGGTTGAAGGAATTGTTGGGCGTGACAGATGGCAATTTGGCAAGCCACATAAAAGCGCTAGAAACTGCCGAATATATTAATGTTCAAAAATCTTTTATAGAAAGAAAACCAAACACAAGTTATAGCATTACAAAATTGGGCAAAATGGAATTTACAAAACATATTGAAGCGCTTGAAAAGCTGATCATATACCCTATTTCTAAAACGAATAAATAATAATTGACTTTTTTTTGAATTATTACTTTGAATTTCAAAGTACTTTAAATACGGTATGCAATAGCATAACAACTAAAAAATTAAACTAGACACTTGAAACAATTAATTATAAAACTAAAACCCTCAAATCATGGAAAAACAACTAAGTAAATTTGGAAACTGGATGCACAACTCAATAACTGCTAGAATGCTTGTTGTAGGCTTTCTACTATTAGTGCTGCTAATCCCGTTGGAATTTGTTAAGCAACTTATAGCAGAACGTAGCTTCCGGCAAAAAGAGGTAATTCACGAGACCAATGAAAAATGGGGAAATGAAGTCTTAATTTCTGGCCCAATTATAAAAATTCCGTATAAAACTATTACTGAAGAAAGAGTTTATGACAAGAATACAAAAAATTATACAACACTTAAAAATGAGGTTATTGAATCCGCTTATTTTTTGCCGGAAAAGTTAGATATAAAAAGTAAGGTAACAACAAAACCGCTTAATCGAAGTATTTACGAAAGCATCGTATTTACTGCAGATATGAATATAACTGGTAGCTTTCCCGCAATAGATTTTTCAACCACCGATATAAAACCTGAAAATATTCTTTGGGATAAAGCAACCGTAATTTTGAAAACCTCAAATTTAAAGGGAATTAAAAATACGCCAACCGTTCAAATTAACGAGCAAAAGCTCGAAATGGCGCCACTCTATGACCGCGAATATCTTAATACAATCCAAACAAAACCTTTTCAAAATTTGAGCGAATTATCCAAAAATGAAATACCTTTTTCATTTCAACTTAAAGTAAATGGTAGTGAGCAATTATCCTTTGTGCCAGTTGGTAAAGAAACCACAGCCTCGATGACTTCAAATTGGGGCTCGCCAAGTTTTGACGGTATGTTTTTACCAAAAGATGGTAGTAGGGAAATTACCGATAAAAGTTTTAAAGCATCTTGGGAAGTCTATCAACTTAACAGACAATTTGAGCAATCATTTTTTGGCGATTTGCCCGATCTTTCTTCATTTGCATTTGGCACAAAGTTGATAATTCCTGTTGACGAATATCAAAAAAGTGAACGCACTGCCAAGTATGGTTTTATGGTAATCGGGCTTACGCTTTTGGTTTTTCTTTTAATTCAATTGGTGAGCAGAATTTACATTCACCCATTTCAATATGTGATGATTGGTTTGGCATTGGTTATGTTTTACACGTTGCTGATTTCAATTTCCGAACATTCCAATTTCTTGAAAGCTTATGCTACCGCTGCAATTGCCGTATTAGCACTTATAACGATTTATTCCCGAGCAATTTTAAAGGGCTTTAAATTTCCATTGTTGGTCTGCGGTTCGCTCGCTTCTTTGTATGGTTTTATTTATGTAATTATTCAGCTTGAAAATTATGCGCTACTGGTAGGCAGCATTGGGTTGTTCCTAATATTAGCAATTGTGATGTTTGCTTCACGACAGATAGATTGGAATAACGGGGAAAATTAAGTCGCAGTGGCAGTCTGCAGTGGCAGTTTTCAGGCTCAGCAAAATTGGCATCCAATAAGAATTCCGGTCATTGATCGGAGTCGAAGTGCCAATCAAGTCAAAAAATTAGTTATTAAGCGGAGCCTAAGTACAATTAAAAAAAGTAGAAATCTGTTGTTAAAGGCAGATTTCTACTCAATAATTCAAAATAAAAATAAAAATGAAAATCACTTTTAATAGTACATATGCAATACTCGCAATCGTCCTTTTTTCAATTGAATTGCTTATCGCCATTTATTACTTCAATCCATTTATCCGCGGGTTTGTTGGCGATGTTTTGGTTGTAATTTTTCTCTATTGTTTATTGAAAAGCTTTTATAATTTCAAAACCAAAAAACTGGCGTTTGGAATATTGGTTTTTGCCATTTTTGTTGAAATCCTTCAATATTTTCAATTTGCAGATTTGTTGCAAATTCAATCAAAAGTCATCAGAATTATTATAGGAACTTCTTTTGAAGTTACCGATTTGTTGGCCTATTTCTTGGGTTATTTAATCGTTCTAACTTTCGAATTTTACCATAAAACCTACAAACAATGCACCTAATTATTTTACTTCAAACCAGATTTAAACTCCTTTCCGTATTACTAATTTACAGCTTTGCGAGCTTGTGTTTATTAATGCTCAGGATAAAAATTACGGGTTCATTCTTCTTTCTCTTTTTAGTTTGGAATCTATTTTTGGCCGTGATACCGTATGTTATCACAACATATCTATTTGCAAAAAAGGAAGTTTCAAAATTAAAATTTTTATTATGGCTGTTCCTTTGGTTGCTTTTTTTGCCGAATGCGCCGTATATTGTTACAGATTTAATTCACCTAAAAATAGAAAATCCGTTTTGGGGATGGTTTGATGTTTTGCTACTATTATCTTTCGCGCTTAACGGTTTGGTTTTATATTTTCTATCAATTTTAGATATGGAGCAAATAATCCGGAAAAAATTCCATTTAAAGTCTACCCTTAATATTGTTGTATTTATCTCAATTCTTACTGCATTCGGAGTTTATATTGGTAGATTTTTACGTTTCAATTCTTGGGATATTTTGCAAAATCCGCAGTTGTTATTTCAGAATATTTTTTCGATACTAATAAGTCCGAAATCACATTTTGAAGCTTGGGCATTTACCGTTTGCTTTTCACTATTTTTAGTTTTAGGATATTGGATTTTTAAAATGCTGCGAAAGGTTTAATTTTTCTAACTTTCTTAAATTTCGAATTTGAGTTTTTTTGTAGAACATAATTTTTATATTTTGTACCATTCCAAAAAATTGCTAGCTTGTTCCGTATTCAATACTATTTCTTGTTATTATTTCTTTGCGGGAATCTTTTAGGTTTTTCGCAAGACAGGCCTACAGCTATTTCTGGCAGACCTTCCCAAAGTGATTTCGATCTTAAAATTTACGAAAAGGATTCAATGGCCGCTGCCGTGGTTTTATTCGAAATGGGCAATTATTACTATAGAAATGTAGGCGGAAATATTATTTTGACAAAGGATGTTTACAAAAAAATAAAGATTTTTGATTCTAAAAAATTTAACGGTAGCACCATTAATATTCCATTGCAAACTACGGCAGAAGGCGGTGAAATTGTTGCAGGTTATTCAGCCTTTACCTATAATGATACGATTAAAAGTGAGGTTAAGGATGATGCAGTTTTCTTAAATGGCGAGGCAGAATATGGGCAAGTTTTCAGTATTGAATTTCCAAATGTCCAAGATGGAAGTATTATTGAATATACCTACCGTATTCAATCTCCATTTCTTTTCAGCTTTGAAGGTTGGGATTTTCAAGCAGAAATTCCAAAAATATACAGCGAATTTTTATTTACGACGCCAATTGAAGTAGCATTTAAAAGTGTGTTATACGGGAGTAAACCACTCGATATTAAAGAGAATAAAACTATTGGAGATTGTGTTAGACTTATCAATTTGCTTGTTCCATCTGATATTTATAACTCATTTAACCGAGGTTGTCCACAATTTTGGTATGCCATGAAAGATGTGCCGGCTTTTGTTGAAGAAGATTATATGCTCTCTCCCAAAAACTATATATCGCGTGTAGAACTTGAGACTGATAAAATTTTAATGCCAGGAAATGGCGGCAAAATAAAAAATATGGCTCGCACGTGGCAAAATATAGATGAACAATTTGCAAAGGACGATTTTTTTGGTGCGCAGTTAAGCAAGAAAGGATTTTTTAAAAGGAAACTGCCCGATGCTTTATTCGAAATAGCAGACGATTTAGAAAAGGCAAAAGCTATTTATTATTTTATACAAGACCATTATTCTTGGAATGGAACATTTTACAATCCAGATATGCTGGTTAAGGATTCCTTCGACCAAAAAACCGGAAGTATCCCTGAAATCAATATTTCATTGATAAATGCACTAAAAGCGGCAAACTTAAATGCCAACTTAATGTTGCTTTCAACGAGAGAAAGTGGTTTGCCTATCGAGCTCTATCCAGTGTTAAATAAATTTAATTACACAATCGCTGTTTTAAAAATTGGCGATCAATCTTATTTGTTAGATGCGAGCAGCAAAGAAGCCGCTTTTGGTATTATCCCATTTCAGGCACTTAACGTAAAGGGCAGAGCGATGGATATAAAAAATGGCAGTTATTGGATGGATATTGAACCTTTTGCAAAAAACATCTATTTCGCAAATGCCCAGATAACGGCAGATACAGCCGGTAATTTTTACGGCAATGTGAGCATTTCAAATTATGGTTATATTGCTTTATATGAACGCAAAAATATTGCGCAAGAAAATATTGAAACGTATAAGCGCGAAAAACTTACTTCGGATAGCAGTATTGAAATTGAAGATTATAAGTTTAAAAATATAAAAGAGCTCGAAAAACCTTTAATAGAAAACTATAACATTTCAATTGAACCAGAAATAGCCAGTGATAAAATTTTGTTATATCCATTTTTTACGAAGAATTATTTTTCCGAAAATCCCTTTACTGAAGATGAAAGAATATTTCCAATAGACCTCGGTTTTCCATTTACAAACACCTATATAATTTCGATAGATTTGGCAAATGCGTATGAAGTTGAAAGCCTGCCAGAAAGCCGCACGTTAAAATTGCCAAATGAAGATGGCGAATTTACGGTAACCTATATTACCGAAGGCACAAAAATAAATGTGAGATTAAATTTTAAACTTTCAACCTATCGCTACAAACCCGAAGCCTATCAATCTTTAAAAGAGCTTTTTGCAGCAATGATTTCAGCCTTAAAAAATGAACCTATTACTCTTAAAAAACTTTAAAATCCACAAATTATGATTTTACGATTCCGCATTCTTGTTTTATTTGTTATGCTTACCAATATTACAATTGCACAACAACGGAAAACTTCCACTTTTGGCGAGCCAACGGCCGCAGAGTTTGCTATGACAAACTATCCCAAAGATCCCGAGGCTTCAGCAGTTGTACTTTTTGAAAGCGCCAACATATATGTAGATGTGGTTGGAGATTATATCATGCTTATTAAAGAATATTATACTAAAACAAAGGTTTTCAATGCGAAGACTTACGACAATACCGTAAAAAGTATCAAGTATTACAATGATGGTAAAGATGGAGAAAATGTTAGGGATGTGACGGTACTTACACACAACGGACCAGTTAAAACCTATATAATCCCTAGCCAAATTTATGATGTAGACCTTTCGGCGAATTATAGAGAGAAGAAGTTTACATTCGCAAATGTGCAGGATGGTAGCATTTTAGAATATAAATATAGGGTAGAATCTCCCTATTTTGGAAGTTTGGGAGGATGGATTTTTCAAAACGATGTTCCTACAATCTATAGCGAACTTCATACCGAGTTACCCGGCAATTACAGATACAAAAGAGCGCTTCACGGATATTTACCATTATATATTAATAAATCTGATGTTAAGAAAAAATGTTTTTCGCTGCCCGGTTATGCCGTTTCCGGAGATTGTGATCGCGCAACATATGCAATGATGGATGTGCCCGCATTTACCGAAGAACCATACATGCTTGGCGGCAGGGATGTGCGCCCAAGAGTTACGTATGAGATGATTGAGATTACATCTATAAATGGCGGAAAGACAAGCTTTACAAGAAGTTGGGACGAGATAGATACATTTTTTAAATACGATAAAGACGTGGGGAGTCAAATAAAAAATAATAGCTTATTCGAAAAAAATTTACCCTCAAGCATACTTGAAATAAAAGATGATTTAGAAAGGGCAAAAGCAGTTTATTATTTTATCCAAAATCATTTTAAGTGGAATGGTAATTATAGGCTCACCTCTCAAATAAGGGTAAAAGACGCGTTTAATGAGAAGACAGGAAATAATAGCGAAATAAATTTAGCACTTATTAATGCCTTGCACGTTGCCAATATAGAAACTAAAATTGCTTTAATATCAACGCGTGCCAATGGTTTACCAACGCAAAACTATCCAGTAATAAGTGACTTTAACTTTATAATAGCCGCCGCCACTATCAATAATGAGGATTATTTTTTGGATGCAACCGATAAGCTAGCACCATTTGGAATTTTACCATTTAGAGACCTCAACCTTTTTGCACGGATAATGGATTTCAAAAAAGGAAGTTATTGGAAAAATATTATTCCAACGAACAAAAACGTGCATTATGCCAATGGCTTTTTGGAAGCACATGCGGACGGTAATTTTACAGGTAAGGTAAGCCAGATTGCAACCGGTTATGTTGGGATGAATGAACGTGAAAAGTATAAAGATTTAACCCGAGCTGAAAGTAATCAAAAAAAACAGCGCAATAATGAAACTATAGATATTACTAACTTTACAATTGAAAATCAAAAAGAGTTGGACAAACCATACAATCATAAATATGATGTAATTGTCACGCCCGAAGTAATTTCGAATAACACTTATCTCTACCCATTTTTCACTTCACATTATATAGATGAAAACCCTTTTAAGGCCGAAAAAAGATTAAATACAATGGACTTTGGTTATCCGTTTACCAATACATATGTTGTCACAATAGATTTAAAAGACGTTTACAAAGTAACGGAATTACCCGAAAATAAAAATGTGAAATTGGCTGAAGGCGATGGCGAACTTTCGGTTTCGTATGATGTAAGTGGAAGCAAAATTAACGTGCGCTTAAATATGAAATTAAACGCACATACTTTTCCTGTTGAAGCATATCCTTTTTTAAAAGAATTTTTTACAAACTTTATAAAGTTTCAAAATGAAGAAGCAATAGTATTGACAAAACTGTGATTTTTTTTTGAGCTTTGCGTTATTATCTTTACCAACTAAAAAATGAAGTTACGAAAACCTAATTTTTTATAATTTTAATTTTTTTGATTCGTGATTTAAAATTAGTTATTTCAATTTTTGGGATTTCCTATTTCCCCTCCACATAATCCTGCAAATATGCAAATCGAGTTGTTAATTTTCCATCTGCGGTAGTCATTTTTGCTCTTTTTAAAATTCCGCGTTCATCGTTGTTAAAAAAGGCCGGAATTACATTTTCTAAAAACATATCCCCAAAACCTTCACTTGCATCTTTTGGTAGTTCGCACGGTAAATTATCTACAGCCATAACTGTAATTGCGCCTTCCGCATTAAAAACAACTTCCTTTTCAGTATTAGCATTGTAGCCGTAAAAAGGGTCTGCAATGGTTGACGAGCGAATGGTGCACGCAATTGGCCCATCAATATCGCAGCTTATATCTCCCACCAAATTTATATTGAAATCTTTGCTCTTTGCATTCTTTCGGGTGAATAAATAAGGTGCGCCGTTACCATAAAAATGTCCTGTAATAAGTACATCTGTAACTTTGGCGTATGGCATAAAGTTACTTTCAAAACCGGACGGATCTTTATAAAATTTAGTCTTATCGCCTACTTTGCCGTCTTTGCGCTTGTTATATTCCATAACATCAATCAAGCAATAAACCGGTTCTGTGAAAATGGCAGTTAGATAAAGAACATCACTTACTTCTTTAATACGCAAATGATCCAAAATTTCCCTTGCGCCATTTGCAACTTTACCGGTGCCGGTTAGCGCTATTTTAATATTCGGAATTGTAATTTTATCCAACTCCGCTTTAACCTCATTAAGATCGCGAAGACTTTCTACTTTTGGTAAATCAAAAAGAGTATCACGCAGTCCCATCGCCCTAAACGTATTGTAAGCACCAACCAAACCAGCATATCTGCCAAAACCAATTAGTCTGCCACCATTCTGTTTAACAATTGTTTCGTGGTCAAAAAGCTCTACTTTCTTTTGAAGAACAGCTTGAAGCAACTTTTTATTATATGGCTGTTTTTTAATAGTATGGCTGAAGAAAAAATATTTCTTGTTCGGAATTAAAGCATCAACAGGCACCTCTTTAACGCCTAACATAACATTTGCTTCTGAAACATCTTTCAGAACTTCAAAACCTGCTTTTTTATATGCTGAATCTGGAAATATGCGAATGTCTGAAGATTCTACAATAATGCGAGTATCAGGAAATTGCTTGACAATTTCTTTACATTTTGAAGGGGAAAAAACAACACGACGGTCTGGCGGATTTTTTCGTTCTTTTATTATGGCAAAGGTTATTGGCATTTGGGATTGTTTTTGTCGGTTACTTTGTCGGGTAAAGATAATAGAATTCATGTATCTTTGCAGTCCTAATTTGAGTTCGGAGTTCGGAGTTCGGAGTTCGGAGTTCGGAGTTCGGAGTTCGGAGTTCGGAGTTCGGAGTTCGGAGTTCGGAGTTCGGAGTTCAGAGTTCAGAGTTCAGATTTGAGATTTGAGATTTGAGATTTAATTTCAGAATTCAGTGCATACTGCGATTGAAAACTGAATACTTTTTTTGTGTGAGGGATAGCAGCGGCATCCTTTTGTGCCTATTTAGGGCATAAAAGATACAGCGGATAGCCCGACTTTTTTTTCCGTAGCTTTTTTGCGAAGGTGAAAAAAGGCACACCCAACTCGATACATTGATGCCGCCTCGGTACAATGCTGCGGAAAAGCAGCATCACTCGGCAGCCTAAAATTGTTAGCAAATTGAAATTTTGGTAATAGTTTTTCACTGCATACTGCAACTGAAAACTGATTACTTTTTAAAACGGGGCCGACTGGTTTTGACAGCGGGACTAATGGTAGTGTAAGCATGCCGAGCGCTGGGAAATAGCTCGTAAATCTCATTTTTCACACTTTTTAAACGGCGAGAATAACTACGCCCTAGCTGCATAATCCGAATTACAGTAGGATTACGCCTCGTCCCACAAGGTGGGAAAGCAGGAAGTCTCTCAACGGCCTTGGTTTGCGGCGGTTGATATAGAGGCTTCGTAAAAGTAAACCTAGCGGCAATAGTGCTTTGATGTTGCCGTGAAGCTCAAGTAAAGATAAGGGGTGCGTTGGTAGTTTCTAACCGGCAAGCCCACGAAAACCCAAATGGAAACTAAGCATGTAGAAAGCGCTAACATTGCGCGTTTGGACGGGAGTTCGACTCTCCCCGGCTCCACAAGTATTTAAAAACCCACGACCAAAAAAATCGTGGGTTTTTATTTTCAAATTATGTCCCGTCCTGAAATAGCGATACACTAAAACCTTAGTGTAATGAAAACATCAGTAAACAGAGGTTATGCAAAACGAACCCAAAAAGACTACTCGCTTTCTTTTAAGCTGCAAGTCGTAGATGAAATCGAGTCGGGAGCGTTAGATCGACTTTCGGCTCACCTTAAATATGGCATCCAAGCTAGATCGACAATAACCTCTTGGTTGCGCAAATATGGTACCTTTGATTGGGAAAACCTATCCGTTGTAACCGTGGCAAAGACACCAGAACAAAAAATTATCGAATTAGAGGCCAAAGTAAAGCTTCTTGAAAAGCAAAAAGCTAGGGCAGAACATCTAGCCGAGAGAGCGGACAAGAAGGCAATCATTTTTGATATGCTCGTTGATATGGCAGAAAAGGAATACGACATTCAAATCAGAAAAAATTACACGCCCGAGTTATCGAGATCTTCAAAGAAGAACACAAGGAAACACTAGTTTCTACCTGTAACTTACTCGGGCTGGATAGACAGGTATATTATCGATCTATTAGGTCTAGAAGACATAATCAGTCCATAGCAAAACAAGTCATAACCTTAGTCAGGGGTGTGCGCAATGTTATGCCAAAAGTTGGTGCCAGAAAATTATATCATATCTTAAGAGAAGAACTCTCTGGCTTAAAAGTAGGGAGAGACAAGCTTTTTAGAATACTCAAAGTAAATCACATGCTTATAAAACCTAAGAGAAGTTATCACATAACTACAGACTCGCACCACCGATTTAGAAAGCATAAAAATATAGTTAGCAATGTTGATATTATACGTCCCGAACAAATCTGGGTCAGTGACATCACCTACGTAGGAACTAGGATTAACCCATCATATCTAGCCTTGATTACAGATGCCTACTCAAAAAAGATAATGGGATATAATGTATCTAACACATTAGCAGTAGATGGTTCTGTTCAAGCGCTGGATATGGCTTTAAAACACAGAATAGATAAGGAAAAACCTTTAATACACCACTCCGATAGAGGTTTGCAATACTGTTCTGATGACTATCAAGAGTTATTGAGCAAAAACAATATCAAGGCAAGCATGACAGAGAAGTATGATCCCTATGAGAATGCGATAGCAGAGAGAATCAATGGAATACTCAAGCAAGAATTTAATATAGCTAAAAGCATCAACGATATTGAGCTGAAGAGCCAATTAATCAAAAATGCAATCGAAATCTATAATAACCAAAGACCACATTTATCCAATCATATGCTAACTCCAAAACAAATGCATCAACAAAATAAACTCAAAAGAAAACAGTATAAATCAAAAAAGCTTAACGATGCTAGCATCGTTAAGCTTTAAGTTATAAATTTAATCCTTTAATAATCTGTATCGATTATTTAGGACGGGACATTATGTACAAAATAATTTAATTTAATTACTTCTTCTTAGCGCATCTACAGTTCTTTCGGCTTCATTTAGGTCATCTCGGCATTTCTCCAGCTCATCTTTATATTCGGCAATACGTTCTTCAACATCAGAATAGGATGCCACTTGTTCTTTCAACTTTTGTATTTCAGCAAAGGAGTTTACAATATTATTATACATATCATAACGATACGTACTATCTTTCACTGGAATTTTTTCTTTTAACTTAACAATTTGGGCGCTTACCAGAGAGTTTAAAAATGCTTGATTTTGGCCTGGTATATCCAAAGAATCTATCATACCTCTTATTTTTGTAATGTCTTCTGAAAAACCTTCTTGAAATGCTATTTCTTTTTCAACTTGGGCAGATTGGGAACGCAACACCTTGTTTTCCTTAAAAGGCATCAATTTGAAGTTAAAGAATAATGCGACCGAAATTATCGCTACGGTTACGACAAAGAGTAAAAAAAATCTTAAGAAGCTACTTGTGCGAGCTTTACTGTTTTTTGCTTTCATAAAGTGTGGGGATATCTATTAATCGAGTAAGAAACTTCTTCTATTCTTAACCTCATTTTTTGCAATTATCTCTTCTTTCACAAATATTTTTGAATCGGATTTTTTCCCTATATAATCCAATTCATTCAATTTCTTGAACAATGATAACATTAATTTGGTGAACGCAGATACTTTGGACAGCGCTTTATTAATATCGGTATGCTGATATTCCAACTCAATCATTTCAACAAGCACATTTTCGAAGGCACCTTGGTTTACATCGCACCAATCGGAAAGGTAATTGAGCAACTCTTCCTTTCCTGTACCAACGTAAACATCTATACTATTTTTTATAACTCTTGCAAGAGCCATAAGTTTACCAATCATTGCTATTGGCGGGTTGAATCTATCTTGCAGTCTAAATTCGGAAAGCTGGCCGCCCAAGTGCAATACTACATTTTCAGTTATATATTTTACCATAACGGCAAGATCATTTGCCTGCTTTTTCTGAAAAATCTTCTGAATTATTTGCAGCGAATACCGCTCCATTGCATTTAGAAATGTATCTATTTCTACATACGTGTATTTTAAATCCTGATGGCTTTGTATTGAAGTACACGGTGGAATAAAATCTTCTTCAAGTTCAATTTTACCATCAATATTTGAAATTTTACCGATTGTGATATGGTATAGACCAAATTCGTTTTTATTAATACTCTCAGATGGAATGATGTCTAATGTATATTCTGGCATTATATGTGGATGGCGCGGTGGTTCTTCATCTTCATCTGATGTACCAAACGGAATACGGTTAAAAGGATGAATGGTTAAAACAATATAACAATCTGTTATGTCGTCTTTAAAAATAAACTCTCCTTTAATTACTTTGTTTCCATCTTTTAATTGTGCGCTTTCCTCTTTGGAAATATTTATAATAAATCCACCTTGAGTTACTGCTCTACACTTATTTAAGGTAACATGAACCGTATTTTGCCCATCCATTGATAATACCAAATCAACAGCATCATCTGTTGTTGGGTCTGGTAGAAGTCCAAAATTAATTGCCGAAATATCCTTCGATAAAAATTCATTAAACTGCTGTACTACCGCATTGTCTTGGCCAATGAAATGAGATTTATTAATCTTCATCCCATCAATCCAGTTTATCCTGCTGTATTTAGTTGTTTGTTTGTTCATAGACTAAAACCACCCTTTTGAAATATCAATAATGACATTTGTTATACAATTACTATTGTTATCGGTATAAATTTGAACGCTCTTTACTTTAATTTTTTTACCTCTAATCTTTTGGCAAAATATCAGAAAATCTTGTTTCTTTTTATTTACAACCACAGGCAAACTTAGTTGATTGCAGAAATATGGCTTGAAAACATCTGCAGTTGCTTTTTCGTCTGCAATTAAGGTGAGAAATTCTCCGAACTGGTTTGGAGAAATGTCTGGCGCTTTTTTTACTTTTTTATCTGCGTCCTTATCTACTCCAATATCTGGAATGTAGGTAATGTCATCCGGTAATCTCTCCGTTTTAGAAAAACTTATATCTTCTTTTGTCTTTGGTAATGGCAACACTCTAATTTTCCGTTTTCCAATATATTGCAATTCCCCATTTATAACGAGTGAAACAGTTTTTAAACCGGATTCTTTATACGTGTATTCTGCCTCTTTTTCATAAGAATTAACGTTGGCAGTTTCACCAAATCTCCATTCCCACGTTGTGGCGCGCGATGTATTATCTTTAACCTTAATTGTTTTGCCCACCATAGTTTCTGTAGGAATTTCAAAAAGCGGAAGTTTTGTGGAGTCTAAAACAAATATTCTGTCTTCAATGGTTATCGTTTTAGTGATTTCGCAATTTTTATTTACGATTAAACGAACATCATATTTGCCGGGTTTTGAAAATGTATGAAATGGATTTCTAGTTGTTCCCACTGCGGTACTGTCATCAAAATTCCAAATCCATTTTTCTGCACCTATAGTATAATCTGTAAAGCGAATAAGCTCACCAACCCTAAAGGAATTGCCGTCATATTTAAATTGCACGATACCACAATCCTCTTTTGTCCCTAATTTGTAGGCGAATATAGAGCCAAATACAAAAATTGTTATTGCAAAAAATAAAAGGATAGACTTATCTAAATGATAATTGTAGGGAGTGTTTGGCTTTTCCAAGTCTGTAATATTTAAAAAGGTTTGCTAAGTTTTCCGACCCAAATAGCGCCAAGAGGCTGCGGACAAATACTATATTTTCGTTGGCCCTATGCTAACTTAATAAAGGATTACTTTTAAATAGTATTACCTCAAAGTTAATACACTTTTGAAAAGTAAGCGAATTTTTATCAAAATTTATAAAAAATATTGTGTGTTTCATTTATTCTTAAACAACTTTAACAATGTATGGAAAGACACTAACTGACTTTTTTTCAAGAATAGTTAACAAATTATTGGTTAGCAATTGCCAATCTTTAGTGCTCAATTTATTTTGATTATTGGGATATAATAAAATTTTCATACACGGAACAACTCCCTTGTTCGTAGAAATATCTGTCGTATAATCTCGCATTACCTCAACTTTTTCAATTTTATCATTAAATATTGAATGGCACAAAACCTCAACATCCTTTTTAGTAACTATTCGATCCCGGGAAAGTAACGAACTTCTGTAATTATTGAGTCTTTCCTCCATACTCAAACTATCTTTTCCGTTAAATGTTGGTGTCAATAATTTGCCGCCCTTTTGTTTAAGATCTGTACCTTCATAATTGGTTAATACTGTTCCGGCTTTCACTTTATTGCTCATCCCACCAGATGTTGTCCAATATTCAATAACTAGCGTTTCTTTCGGTTTATATGGTTTTAAGGAAAGGTATACAGTTTCCTTACTTTTATCGGTAAGATCTTCTGCCCGTTTTTCAAGCAAAAGAATTGTTTGGTTCAATTTATTAATGTTACTCTGTAAAAAATCACTTCCCAAAAAAGAGAAAGACGCGCTTTCTTCTTTCATAAGTTCCATCATATGGCTTATAAATTGCTTTGCGTTTCTAGAATCTAACTTCCCTGCTTGATCTTCGCGTATTACAAATGTTCCTTTTTGACTATCGGTTGTGCTATTATGGCGCATTTCGTAAACAATTCCATCTGTATTCTCTACTTTCTTAATATCAGAAAACATTTCGTTTGTTTGGATAGGAATTATATTTATAAAATCCTTTAACTGGTACGAAAATGAATTTAATTTCCTATTTAATACCGGAAAGGCATTTAAACTACAATTAACTTTCTCTAAAACGGTGGCATCAATAATTCGGGGAAATTCTATTGCCAGCCAATTTAAATCTTTAAGATCTGTATATTTTTCCACTTCTACTCTACTTAAAAAACTTTCGGGAGCAACACCCTTTTTCGAAAGATAGGAAAGGGATTTTACAGACATAAAATTCTTCTTATAGTATTGGTTCGCTCTATCCTCGATACTTTTGGTTTTATTGGTTATTGAACCAAATAATGCCTCAATCGTATTACGGCCACTATCATTACTATCAAAAAATCCCTCTTGAATTGATAGCGGAACGCCATTTAAAAGGTATTTTGAATTTTTTAAATGATGGTAAAAAAGATCAATCAGCGTTGGATCTTGTAATTCGAAATAAAGTGAAATATCTTTAATAGGTAAATTTTCGTATGCACTGTAAATACCTAAATATAAAGTTGATGTTGATTGGGTCTTCTCTAGTTTTGCCAAACGTATTTTATTGGCATTATCTTGCTGTTTATATAAATATTGCCCACAAACTACGTGTGTTATCTGCGCATCAATAAGCCGCATTTTACGAGAAGGGGACAGAAAAATATTTTTTTGAATATTCCCAGAATCCCACGTTGCCATCTTCTTTGAAAAATAAAGCTGGTTTTCCGGTTTAAGCGTAAAAACTTTATCTACGGGCTCTGCATACGCAATTGCCTGTGCAGGATTTGCACCGTGAATAGCTTCTGGCGTCATCAGTTGTATTAGCCGCTCGGTAATTCTAGTTTGAGAATTATGAATTTCGCCTTCAATCTTACCAATTTCACTGGCACACGCACCTATTAAAAGTGATACCAAAGGATCAAAAGAACTATCAATATCTTTAGGAGAAATCCCCCAAAGAGAGGCAGCCTTTTGAACCATGCGCGATCTTATATCTTCTTCGTTATTTGCGTACATTTATATAGTTTATTATTTTTTATGGAATGAATTACAAATTAAACTATCGTTGAAAAATACATCTATAAACAACAAATTACGCTGTTTTATATTTTAATTTGAGCACACATTTTACTTTATTTGTAACCATTCAAATTTCTAAGCTTTAGATTGTCCCATAAAAAATTAAAATGAAATAGGAGCTATATAGAAGCTTTCAACATAGGAAAAATCTTCGTTGGTCTGCTTAATTTTTCCTGTTATAAAAATATCAATTCTTTTCCTGGCCGAGTGATGATTATTGTTTATTAAATTTGTCTCCTGCCGCAGTTTTATTTCAACATTGGCATCACTCAACCGCTTTTCATATTGTACTATACTATCAAGCATAGATTCTGTAATTATTCCGCGGAGCCTATCATTACTGGTTAAATTGTCAAAATCTATTTCCCAAAGCGCGTTGCCAAATGTTTCATCAAAAGTACATTCACCAAAATAAGTTGTAGCAAGTAAATGCAAAAAAGAAGAAATAGAATCTTTAATTGTAGCTTTTTCGTGCTCGTTATTTGTAATAAAAGCTTTTGGTCTCAGCGGAAGTGTGTAGAAATTTTTAGCCATTTTTATTTAGTTGATTGGAACACGACGCAAATTAATACTTTGAAATTAAATTATTATTATCAATCTTTAAAAAAATAAAATTTGATAAATTTATAGGGCAATGCATATATTTGTGATTAAAACTACATGATTATGAAGGTGAGAATTTACATCCCCACAATAGCTATACTTGCAGGTATATTTTTAACAAATTGCGGCAAATCTATAAATGCCGTAGCAGAGAAACCAGATAACGATAAAATAGACACTACCATACTCGTAGTAAAAAAACCAATATTAGATTCCGTTCAAATTAAATATGGGAAAATTTTAGGTGTAGAACCACAGAAATTATCCAATATAGAGCTTTATAAATTTGTTGATAGTTGGCTAAATGTTCCCTACAAAATGGGTGGAGAAGGCCGAAATGGAATTGATTGTTCAGCTTTTGCACAATATTTATACGTTGATGGCTATTCTTTTAGAATCGAAAGAACTGCCAATAGAATGGCAGAGGCAAAATCTACCCATAGTTTTCTTGGCCAAGAATATTTAAAGGAAGGCGATCTTTTATTTTTCAAAAAACCGAATTCTAGAGACAGAACAATAACTCACGTGGGGGTATATCTAAGAAATAATATGTTTGTAAGCGCATCTGGATATGCTGGCCCTGAAAAATTTACAGGAGTAAAAATTAGCGATTTATCAGATCCTTGGTGGCAGGAACGATTTATTAAGGCTGGCAGAAAACCGCTTCCTATTTATCTTACAGAAGAATAAAGAAATGGCCAAAAATGATCTTGAAAAAATTCTGAAAGAGTTGGAATCGGTATATACAGATATTAGGGCAGAAGCGCTAGTTACCGAAATAACCGAGAATTCTACCGCCGAAGTTGTGGATTTCACAATTCAAAATCTGAGCACTTTTAAAAGGCCGTATAGTAGGGATATTCTAGATCTAAAAAATTCGCTTCTTTCTACAAATGATTATACTTTACAGTTAAACCTTTCAAGAAACGGCATTTATGATAGTTTGCCCGAGGGTGTTTTTCATGATGCGTCAGATCCTTCACTCAAAGGTATGTCACATCAAAAAAAGCGTGAAAGGCAAAAAATAGAAGAGAAGGATGCGCGAATTTTTTTTCAACCCATTGAAAATGAAATCTTCAATCAATACTTAGAAATTGAAAAAACAGAGAGACTTTCAATTAATAGATTTTCGGAAATTAAGAACAATTTTCTTCTCAGATTTTGGCAGATTGACGCTAATTTTCCGCCTCAATTCGTTTTTAAGATTATAAAATTATTGCCATTTGCCTATAAAATTTCTGGAAATTTAGATTTGGCTGCTTTGTGTTTAGAAAAAATTATTGGGAAAAAAGTAAAATTTGTAAAAAAACTTAGGTCTTATTCAGTATTTAAAAATAAAGGCGAAAATGCAGACATATTGGGCGTAAATTACGTTTTGGGAGTAGATGAATCTACAATTCTACTTCCAGAAATTGAAGTTACAATAGGTCCAATAAAATTAAGTGAAGCATCAAATTTTGTTGAAGGTAGTATTTGGATGCAATTTATTGATACCTTTTACAAATATTTTTTACCAATGGAGCTGGAAGTCCATACACATATTCATACAGAAAGATCTGACAACAACTTTACACTTAACGAAACCGAACCCGCAATTATGGGCTTAACTACCGCTTTATGATAGTATCCAGATTTTCACATTTTAGTCCAGAAGTCATAAAAATGTCTATCATTTTTTTAATAGTAGGCACTTTGTTGATGATTTTTATGAAAGGGATTAAAAAGCTTTTTTCAAAAAAAAGAAAGCAAGTATTAATATATTTATTTGTTCTTGTATTACTGTTCGCTTTAACTGCACTGCTCTGTAATCCAATGGTTCTTAATAATATACCATTACATAATTTCTTCGCCTTTCAATTTATATTTTTGCTTTTAGGAATTTTGCACTTTTATGTATCAAGAGAATATTTTGAAACTCTCTCAGAAAAAACAAGTAGTTTCTGGTCAGAATTTCTTTTTACGGTTGCACTTTCCTGCATCGCGCTTATCGCATTCTTTTTTATAACAAATCTTTACAAACCTGAATATAAATTTGTTTTTCTAGGTTCGGCGCTTTGGTTTTTGGTTCCAATTTTAGTGATAAAGACTTATGAATTTGCAATGACAATACCACTTCCCGTTTATAAAAAATGGTATTATCCTGTTGGAAAAAATATTAAAGATCCTAAAGATGAAGAGCTCATAAATCCTCAAGTTATTTCTTTTGAATTTCATAAAGATGAAAAAACATCAGAGCTTACAAACTTTAGACTTAAAGCTCCAGAAAAGATGGAGTTTGGAAGGCTTTTCTACTTCTTTATCAATGATTATAACGATCGCCATCCTGAAAGCAAAATTGCATATTTAGACTCCAAAAATGAACCGCACGGTTGGATTTTCTACAAAAAGCCTAGTTGGTATTCTTTTATGAAATATATAGACTTTATACGCACGGTTGAAAGCAATGGCGTGCGAGAGGACAATGTTATTATCTGCCAAAGAATAGAACCCGACCCTATAAAAATAGTAGATTAATCATTATTCAAATATTTGATTGATAACGGATTGACTCCATATTCTATTATAAAATTTGCTATTAATAAATTTTTAAAAATTTTAATAACCTGAATAACTGTGTGTTAGTATAAAAGTTTTTAACAATTTTGAATAATTAATTTTCTCTTAACATACCATTAAACTTCCTTTTAGTACCTTTAATCTATATTTAATATTTATGAGGCAATATTGCCATTAATTAACTTAAATCAAATATTATGTCATTTAAAGCAAAATTAAACGTAGGTGGAAGAGAGTACAACGTGCTGAACTGTAGCTACGATCTTTTCCAGGAAACAGACGCAACCGGAAGACCATCTTCCGTAACCCGAGGCGGACGCGTAAAGCTTACGGTAGAGTCCACGGCGGACACCAGCCTTGCCGAGTGGATGTTCAACAACTTCGAGCGCCGCGACGGTTCGGTAAAGTTCCTGAAGCGCGACAACGAGGCGACCGCCAAGGAACTGAAGTTCACCGAGGGCTACATGGTAAAGTACATCGAGAACTTTGACAGTACAGGCGACAACCCGATGAACGAGAGCCTCGTGATCTCCGCCCGCTCCATCTCGATGGGCACCGGAGAGCACGTTAACGACTGGCCGGCATAGTCCGTTAGATACCACATTGCAAATAACGCAATGTTCCCAATACCAAAAGGGGCGCAATGTGCGCCCCCTTTTTTTTACAAACCACTTAAAAAACGTTCCCAATGTCATTCCTATCAACACTCATTCTAGACGATGAGGAGCTCAATCTATTGGATTGCTCCTTCACATTCACCCAAGGCACCGACTACACAGGCAGGCCGAGCGAGAAGCCGCGCGGCGGCCAGCTGCGCCTGCTCATAGAGGGGACCGCCAAGACGGATTTCCTAGAATGGGTGATCCAGCCGAACCTGACCAAAAAGGGAACCATCACATTTTACAGGCGCGATACCATGAGCGGGCTGAAAAAAATAGAGTTCAGCGGGGCACACTGCATTGAATATTCAGAGAGTTTCAACGCAACGGACAACCAGCCACTGAAGATTTTTCTGATAATTTCCGCGGAAGAAATAAAAGTTAAGGGTACTACCTTTAAGAACAACTGGCCCAGTAAAGTGTAAGAAATATTATGGGTAAGCAAGAAAAAATATCCGATGTTTCTCAAAAGGAAATATTACGAAAAAAATATGAGGCATGGAAAGTATTAGGAGTATCTGGCTATGTAAATTTCGAAGAGGAGGAATTAGCTAAAGATTTAATTGAAGAGATTGCTAAAAATTATGGGTTTATACCTTCTTATTTCGCTACTATAATTCTAACAGAGGGATTGGGTATATGGTATTTAGATGATCCCACAGCTTATTCCAGCTCGCCACCCTTTCACATTCGGAATGATAAAATTATAAATGGTTTTATGGGAGCGGGTACTGATGATTTTGGAAGCGAATTTATTAGATATAAAAAATACTTACCAACTGATTACAACGAAGGTTATTCGGATTCAGATTTAAGAAGTGGCGCTGAATTCAGAAAAAAAACAGAGATCAACGAAAAAGGTGAAAAAGTTGTTTCTGCTATTTTCAGCAATATGGAAAGTATGATTTGGGCCTGTGGAGCAACATTGGCACATCGTAGGGAAATTTTCTTCAAAGCAGTTAAGGATTTTGGATATCCCAAGCCTTCAGAAGATGAACTTGCTTATTGGAATTATGTATACTATCAAGGAGAAGGAAAGGCTAGAAGATGGCTCGAAGAAGCCGGAGGGCTTAATATATTTTATCGAAACACTTTAAACAGCAAGGGTTACAAAATAACTAAACACAAACGGGATGCCAATGATGTTGCATTATCCAATCTTGCCTCTTGGAGATATTTACAAACAGCCAAAATATTCTCAAAATGATAAGGTCTTTCTACATATTTATTTTGCCTGTGTTTTTATTAATGCCATTAAGCTGTAGTCCCCAGAACGATTCACGTAAGGAAGAAGATCAAGCTGTTTTACTCTATAAAAAATATAATGAAAACAGATACGAATATGAAAAGAGAGGTGCTATTCTGGCACAATTCAAAACGCAGTTGCTAAGCACATTTTCAAACCCAAGTTATAGGGATTCGGATTTTCCAGTTCTCGATAAAAATTTTCATGTTGCCACCTCAGAAGACAGAAAATTAACAATCATTTCTTGGGATTGGTTTAACAACGGAACGTGGCAAATTTTTGAATCAATGTACCGCTATATGGAAGGAGATAAAATATATACAGGATATTTATATCTAGAGGATGATACTGAAGGCACTTTTAAAGATGGTTATTATTACCAAATAAATAAATTACCAGACAATGGTTATCTTATAAAAGGCTATGGGACCCATGGTGGTGGAAATGATTTTTATGTATTAAGAAAACTTTTATTATACGAAGGAAAACTTACTGACTGTGAATCCTGCTTTGCCGGTAATGAAACCTTAGCTCTTGAAAAATGGAAAGCCGAAGATGTATCTATAGAATATGATGAAGATACCAAAACAATAGCATATCCAGACCAAATAACTGTAATTAAGGATGGTGAAGATACTGGTTTTGTAAAAACAACCGACAGCATATTAAAACTTCATTATAAAAATGGAAAATTCAATAAAATAGAAGATAAATAATATACAAAAATAAGAAAATGGCACTACAGAGCGAAATACAAATATACGTAGCAGGCAGTCCTATTCCAACTTTCCAGCGACTAACGCTACATCAAGAACTTGATGCACACCACAATCTTGAGCTTACCTGCCGTATGGACGTGCTGGACAAACTTAGCGGAGAACTTTCCGGAGCTACTAAAAACTTTTTGGGCGAGATAATTTCAGTACAAATAGTATCATTAGGTGCCTTTCAAGGTTATAAAGAATTACAGTTTAAGGGTATTGTAACTGCCATAAACAGTACCAAAGGATTTTACCAGAGCAAGGGTGATTCTGTAGTGATAAAGGCTCAAAGTACAACCGTAATAGCGGACGACGGCCCACATTACGCCTCCTTTAACGATGTTGGCCTACAGGACATTTTAATGCAGACATTTTCGGGCTATGAAAAATCGAAACTGGATACGGCCTTTGCACCCAATAATGCTACTGCCCTGCACTATTCTGTTCAGAACAATGAAAGTTCTTGGCAATATGCTAGTAGGCTCGCTGCACAATATAGCGAATGGTTTTATTACGATGGCAAGAAATTGGTATTCGGAACACCAGATTCCGGCGAAGCTACTATCCTAACCTACGGCAATGATTTGCAGGAATTCAGTATGGAATTGAATCCGCAGCCCAACAACTTCAACTATTTTACGAATGATTATCTTGTAAACGATCAACATCAAAAGAAAACTTCCGAAGTTGCAAATGGCAGCGGCTATAATGGTTTTGCAAGTGAAAAGGCTACAAAAATGTATGCAAAGGAAACCAACGTTTTCATAAACGGCTATAGCGATCCGCAGGTTAAAATCCGATTGGACAAACAGGTAGAACAACAGAAGAAAGCTGCGGACCAAAGTCAGGTTATCCTAAAAGGCAGCAGCGATAACCCCGGCGTAACTCTTGGAAAGGTGGTAAAGATTGTGGGCGAGGCAGAGAATTTTGGCAGTTATCGTATAACATCTGTAACCCACACCGCGAATGAAAACGGCCGGTATCAAAATAATTTTGAAGCAATTACTGCCGAGATGGATGTATATCCGCACACCAACTTTAACGCAATCCCAAGGAGCGAAACACAGACGGCCGTTGTTACCGAAAATGCCGATCCGGAAGGAATGGGCAGGATCAAAGTTCAGTTTGCTTGGCAAAAACGGTTGGGCGGCAATACGCCGTGGCTTCGGATTGTAACGCCACATTCCGGCGGCGATAAAGGTTTTCATTTTATCCCTGAAAATGGTGAGGAAGTGTTAATTGGTTTTGAGGGCGGAAATGCCGAACGCCCTTATGTTATGGGAAGTCTTTATCATAGCGGTCATAAACCTGAAAGTTGGAAAACGGAGATGAATGATATAAAAGCTATCCGAACGCGCAGTGGCCATACAATCGAATTCAATGATAGTAATGGTGCAGAATCTATAACAATTGTAGATAAAAACAGCAATACTATATTTATTGATACGGCCAACAATAATATTGAAGTAACCGCAAATGAGAAAATGACGTTTAATGCGAAGAACGTTGAATTTAATGTTGTAGAAAATATGCAGTTAAACATTGGACAGAACAAATTGGAAAGCATTGGCCAAAATCATAACATTAATAGCAGTAACAGTTTTGAAATGGTATCACAGGCTAAATCAGTTAATGTCGGTACGCTTTACAACCAATATTCGGCTTCGGCAAATCTTATTGCAACTGCGGGTGATATGATGATACATTCCAAAGGAGTTTCAACTTTTCAAGGAAATGCAGATGTAAAAATTAGTAAGGGATAACAGTTATGAAATTTGTACCGGAATATTTTCAACTTTCAATGCCCGAAATAGCTGTAACGTCCCGCTATATTCAAAATGTTAAGTCTGAAACGGTCATAAAGAAGAAACGAAAAAAACAACAAATTACCAGAAGCTTAAAAGTTGAGATAATTCCGCAGGAAACTAGAATTTGTATTGTATTGATAACTACGGAAAAAATGAAGTTGACATTGGATTCTGTATTGAGAAAGCAGGAAAATATTTCGAACGAAGTAGCTAAAACAATTGATTATGTAAAATTGAGAATTGATGCTTTCGGTGAGATAATTAAAATTGAAAATCATCAAGAGATTTTTCAAAAGTGGTATTCTGTAAGAGAAAAATTGGAAAACCAATTTAGTGGAAAAGCGTTCGATAAGTATTTAATTGGAGTAGAAAAAAAGATGGAAAATCACGATGCCTTGCTTCAAGATTTTAAGCAATATCGCCTTTTTGGTGGGCTGTTCAACAAACTTTATTTTGAACACAGTTCAATTAATTCAAAATACAACCGAAGAGAAAGAAAAATTGAAAATTTTATATTCGAAAAAGATGTCAATTTTAAGGAAGTGATTTTACTGGATAAAATAAATTCGGAAGATATTTCGCTTAAAATAAATGGATGGTTTAACGATTCAAAGAACAATTCCGAAGAAGTTAGAACTTTATTTAAAAATAGAAATATCGATACAATTGAAAACTCAACATTGCTGAATTATTCGGGCACATATTCATTAAATAGGAAATCGAGCATTGTAAATAATATGAAACTTGAAATAAACTCGAGTTATGGAACCGATTTTCAAAAGACCATAAATTACAGTTTAACCCAAGAATAAAAATAGGGAAAAATGGCAGGGAAAAAATATGTATGTAATAATGCAAAACTGGAATGTAGTCTTTGTACAACTCCAGAAGGTAAATTGGTAGTAACTTCCAACGAAATTAAATTACAGGACAAAACGTGGGCTACGGTAAAAGACAGTAAAAAAACGAACCTACAATTTAAGGGTAATTGTAAAAAGAGCAACAATTCCAGCCAACCATGTGTGTCATTGATAACACCCGTAAAATGGATAAATACAGGTGAAATTCTCATTCAAGGAAACAAAGCATTATTGGAAATTAGCACCATAAAATGCAGCTACGGCGGTGTGGATATTAAGATTAAGGACCACATCCAAAAGTCTGAAGTTGATAGTATGGAAGCTTCTGATGTTGATGGAGTAACGCCTTGAATATGAAAAATTAATTTTCAAAATAGTATAAAATGTTTGAAGCAATCGGTAAATTTTTTGGCAGAATTGGGAGCTGGATACGTGGTCTTTTCAGTTCAGATGAAGACCCGACTCCTACTAACGAACCTGTTGCTTCAGTTGAAGTTGGTCCGTTAGAACAAATAGGTATAGTTGAAGATGAGCCTGTTGCGTCTGTAGAACCGCAAGTTGCAGAGCCGGAGCCACAAGTGGAAACAGAACCAGAAACGGCAGAAGCGGAAACTGTTGCCCCTGAAACAGCAGAAGAGGCGCCTGCAATGAATTCTACAGCAGCAAACGATGCAACGGAAGATGGTATTATTGAGGCTTATTTCGCAAAAAAAACAGTGGTAAAAGCACAAACGGAAGAGGCAGGAAATTCTTATCCGTATAAATTTAATGGTGAGCATACAGTAACCGCATCAAATAGAAATGGGATTGCCGAAGATATAGTTAAGATTTCAAAATCAGCGTTAGAAGCAAGAAATGAATATACCGCTGTGCCAATGGTACTAACGGCATTACAAAATATTAAATATTTAGCCAAAAGTATCCAGGATATTCCAACAAAAAAACTTGAAGATCAAATAAAATTTGAAAAAATAGATTCGTCCGCTTTAGAAAGCGATATATACGTTTTTGCCAAAACTGGAAATTTGGATGGCAAAGAAATTACAATACTTATTCAAGAAAAAGAAGAACTTTTGGTAGGCGCCAATGCTGCGCTTCCTGTTCTTAAGAGAGATGATACAGTTGAAGAAGTTCAAAAATCTGAAGATTTAGAAGAGATTACAGAATTAAAAGCTACAATTGATGAAGGTACTGTCTCAATACCAATACGACTAAGACCAAAATCTGATGAAGATTTTAAAGAATGGCAGGATAAAATTGCAAAAGGTAAAGAAGATGGAACATACACCTATACTTTTGGTAACACAGCCGGAACCACCATTACAGCTGAAAATAAAACGAAATTTGCAGGAATTATCGCAAAAAATACAAACGAAGGCAATTTAGGAAACACTAAAATTGAAGACGGAAAAAAGGCTTATGCAGATGATGTTGAAGCCGTATTGGAATTAAAGAAATATGATCAAGGAAATACAATTAACTTCCCAGTCTTTAAAAAATTAGTTGAAAAACTTTGGTTAAAGGCTTCAGCGCAGGGTGATGAGGAATTGCATGAGAAGGAGTTTTTGAATGAGAGTGAAACTTCGTATTTTCAAATTGGTGGAATTTGTATTTGTGAAGCAAGAGTACGTGCATATATGAGAATGTTGCGTGTAGGTGAAGGAACTGTTGGAGA
The DNA here is from genome assembly GCA_965219125.1 of Aequorivita sp. Classification (GTDB taxonomy): domain Bacteria; phylum Bacteroidota; class Bacteroidia; order Flavobacteriales; family Flavobacteriaceae; genus JBBSOK01. The sequence goes on along the minus strand of CBDCMO010000001.1, from coordinate 80,371 downwards.
CCAAGGTTACACCACCTTGTTCGGAGGTGTTAGCTTTACTGCTGAACCTTATAATAAGGACATGTCTGATCACCCACAAATCCAACGTCCATTTGGTGAAACGACCTCGAGTGCTGCTGGTGCTTACCAAGTGATGGGATATACTTGGGATGATTCAGATATGATAACCCGAAGAAATGAATATAACATCACAGATTTTTCCAAATTGAGCCAAGACAGATTTTGTGTGATCTTATTCAAATATAAACGTTCTGGGATGTTAGACTTAATAGTTGATGGCAAAATCAGGGAAGCCACAGCAGATTATGGTAGCCGAGAATGGGCTAGCTTACCTAAAAATGAAACTGAAGGTCGTTATGGGCAGCCTGCGGAAACAATGACAGAAGCCTTAAATCATTACGATGAATATTTCGCTGAAGAAATGAAGGGCGAAAGTGATTTATATATTCAACCAGGCTTTTTAAAAGAATTTGGATATAATTGTTGTGATGAAAAATCTTCGGAATGGCATCATCCACTAGATAGAATGGAATTAAGAGGTTGGTATAATAGTGGCTTCTATCCTGATTCCAGTGATCATGGAGATGCAGACATTAGAATTTCTAAACATCACGATGGTTTAGACTTATACGCACCTATAGGAACTCAAATATATGCTTGTGTAGATGGTGAGATTTATGACGATTATATTTCAACATCTTATGGTAATACATTAGGCATAAAAGGAGAATATAACGGAACCACATATTATTTTTTCTACGCTCATTTGTCAGAAAGGGACGTTGTAAAAGGAGCTATAGTAAAAGCAGGTGACTTAATAGGGAAAACGGGCAAATCAGGTAACGCGTCTGGACAAGAAGCAAAAATGAATCATTTACATTTTGAAGTAAGAACGTCAAATAGTAGAACTGGAGATCGGATAGACCCTTTAGCCACTATTGATGAATTGGAAAATGACGTAGATACAACTCCAGATCAAACTTCACAAACAGGAATTTAATTATGAAAATAAATATTGCTATTGTTGTAATTTTTACAGTTTTTTCCACAATATCGTGTAAAAATCAACTTTCAAATTCAGAATCAGAAAAAAGTGTAGCGATGCCCCAAACATCGCATTCACAAAAAGACATTTTTATAAATCGGGAGATTTATTCTGGTCAAGAATTAAATGATGTAACTGTAATCTCAACCCACGAGACTCAAATTGATAGTCTAAACTATAGTCTCTATAAAACTAGAAAAGATGGACATATTATCTTTTCATTGGAGAGATTTATAAAAAATGACGACGTAAAACAGTATGTTATTTTTGATACTTTAAATTTACAATCATCAGATATAATAGTAGCTACAAAAGTTGTTGAAGATAAAAGTATATTAAGTGTCACTGAAGATGGTAAATTAATAAAAAATTGGAGTTTTAAAAATAATAATCTCTCAAAAATTAGCAAGTTATGGATTGGTAAATATGAAGGTACGTTTTTAAGAATGAAAGAAGAATCAGGAGATCCTCGCTCAATGGCAACTATTCGTTTAACAATTGAAAAAGATTTAGCAACTTTTGATTTATATAGTTATATAGAAGAAGTGCATAAAAAACTTAATTATGCGCAAGACAATAAAACAAATCTAGTTTTGATTGAGCAAAACATGAACAAGAACAAAGTTCAAAAAGATTTTGGTAAGATAATTTATCAGAATGAGGAATTTTTCTTAACAAGTAAATATTTAGATTCCATAACTGGTGAGTCTGAAAGTAGACTTTACAAAATAAAAAAGCAATTAAAATAAGTTTCACAAGTTTTTAAACTTTATTTAAAAAACTTAATCAATATCATATCTATTATTTCCTTTCCGAATTTTAAAATCATTAAAAAAATTGAAATTAAATTTTGCAATATACTTATTCTTACTATCTCTAATTTCCTGCAAAGGTCAAGAAAATAAATGCTTGGAAAGTTTAAATAATGCTGTAGATAAAACTAATAGCTTTTAAATAGAGATGGATGATTTTACGCTAGTTTTTCATAATGTAACTAGCGCAAAATGATAACCCCAGTAATGATTTTATAATAAGCAAAAATCCTGACGAAGTTATCGTTAAAAGAGCTTTTTTAGAATCTGATAATTTACTTGAAAAAAAATTTATAATACAATCGGATAATTGTAGCATTTCGAGTATTCAAGTAATTACCGTTAATGATTATGTTTTTAACGGTGATGAAAAATTAAAAAAGCCTCTTAATTTAGCACAAACAGATACAATACTTCTTACTTTCGAAAATGCCGCTTATAAAATCCCGTTAATTAAAAATTCAAAAAAAGAACCGATAGTTTTAGAAAAATCAGTAGCATTTTATAAAAATTTTCAAAAAGAAATTTTAAGCAACAAAGGTTATTCTCCTGAAGAAAAAACAAATGCTGAAAAAAACCTTCAAAATATAAATTCAACTGAAATCAGCAATTTAGCTGATTTATTCGTTAGCTATGAAAATATAAGTTTCAACTTAGCAATAACCTATAGAAAAAATGGTTTTGAAAAGACGAAAAAATTAAAGTTTATATATAATAATTTTAACGAAAATAAGCAGCAATCTGTAGAATCCAATGAAGTTTATTTAAAAAATGATGTCTTAGTAATTAGTAATCCGCAAGGTGCAAAAGAGTACGAGAAACTAATTTACGATGAAATGTCTCTAAATACCACATTAGTTATAGAAGATGAGAATATTTTTTATTTAATCTATGAGTATTCAGCATCTGCCAATAAAAGACAAATTGCTTATAAATTTTATCATAATTAAAACACCTATTTAATTTACAAAGAAAGTATAAGCTATGGGCGTGAAGGAACAAAATCGTCACGAATTTATTTTAAAAATTATACCCTTACCAATCAAACTTTATCTGATTTAGAAGATATAAATTTTGATGAGAAAACTAAATTACTCCCTGTAGATTCATTTGTTGAAACTACTTTTTTTGATGAAACTGAAAACAAATTAGCGATTATTGGGTACGGAAAACGACTTACATGATTCATCACGTTAAATACATTTGGTTTTTTATAGCCTTGGCAACAATATTGGCTTGCAAAAACAAGACTAATTTTGCCCAAGAAAAAGATAACCAGTTAAAAAAAATTGAAATTGACACTTCAAGTCAACATATATGGAAATTTAGTGCAATTTATCCAATAGGATCATTTGATACGACGAATATAAATTCTACCCGTACCTTTTTTGAAAATGTTTCTTTCAAATTAGAAACTCAAAGTATAGAGATTATTGGAATTGGAAATGAAGAAATTTATTCGAATAAATTAGCTGCCCAAAAATATTTCAAGCAAGACTATTTAAAAGATTATTATGAGAACCTATTTTACAAAAATTATAAAGAAAGTCTTCCAGATTCAATTACTTCAATCCGAAATAAGAATGCACATCAAAAAAAATCAATTTTAAAACCCTTTTTTGATGATGCTTTTTTGGCGAATGATTTTCTTATAATAGAGAAAGACGGATTTTCAATATTTTATGTAAATATATTAACTTCTCAAAATAGTCTAGATAAAAAAAATAACAAGTGGTTCGATACAATTTTATAATCAAACTCTAATTGGCATAGCATTTATTGATAAAAAAAATAAAAATCTGTATAAAAAATTTGGATTAGATTTTTCCACAATCTGCTATTGTAATTCTCCTTCACTTTATATTGATGAACAAAAGAATGAATTAACTATTTTCAATTACTGTGTAAATTATGATGACCCAAAAGAAATTGAAAAACGCTTTGTATTTAGAATAACAAAAATGGAATTGGTTAATGGTAATATGACTGTAACTACAGATTCAAATCTACATCTTACTTTTACCAAAATTGAGAATTTTCCAATCTATGAAATGACAGTAAAAGGTAACTTTCCAAATAAATATGTTGGTACAGATTTAAAGAATTTTTTCACAACAAACCCCGAAAAATTTTCTAAAGTTGATTGCGGAGATTTTGGGGGATAATAAATTTAGTAATTGCAGAGAATTCTATACTTATCACGTTGCTTTCAATGAATTAAATTTATAAAGAGTAATGAAAAATGCAATCATAATACTGTTTTCAATTTTAGTATTTTCCTGTATTCAAAAAAACAAGGAACCTATAATTAGTCAATTAGATTTAAAAGACTCAAAAGTTTTAAATCATTCAGAAAATAATGAAATTATTACTTTCTTAAAAGAATTTTATCATCTATATATTTCTGAAAACGCTAAAAATAATGTTGATAGAAAGTATATTCTTCAATTAAAAGAAAAATATGTATCTAAAGAATTATTAGAAAAACTCGGTAATGAAAACCTAGATTATGATCCATTTGTAAATGCACAAGACTATAATATAGATTGGCTACAAAATATTCAAATTACACAGGTCGATAATAAGGATTCTACTTATTTAATTTCCATTTTAGATAATCAAGTAAAAAAAGAAATTTATGTAGCAGTAAAAAAACAAGATAATGCATACAGGATAATAAGTATTGAACAACTTAAAATAGTAAAAGTTTTAGATATTCAAGTTTATCAACAAATTGTAGATTTAAACGGAGACGGCATAAAGGACAAAATAGAGGTTTATGAAGACCAAAATGGCAATGATGATTTTGAAAAAAAACATTTTAATCTGACTTTAAAAATATACAAAGGCACTAACGATAGTTTTACCGAATGGGTTTCCAACAACCATATAATTTTCCCAACCAATTCAAATTGTATTGCAGAAGGTTTCGATCAAATTAAAACCAAAAATAATTTTTTTACGGTCGAACAAAATTTGTGTAGTAATTATATCTCAATTTCTAGCTATATCACTTTCAAAATTTTAGGCGATGAGATTTTTCTTTACAAATATGGGGAAGAATATTTCGACAAAGCAGACCACGACAGAGAAATTCCAACCAAAATCTGGACAACAAAAGATTTTGGAAAAGTAAAATTTGAAGACTTAACTGAAGACTTCTTTTATAATTTGAGAAGTGAACAACCTATAAAATAAACTTTGAAATGAAGACTTTTTGAAAAAAACGAGACAGTATATTTAAAGTCAATGAAGTAGAAGAAAGAGAGTTTTATGTTTCAATCAAAATAATTAAACATAAATTTTTCAAAAATTTAACATTATTAAAAACCTTTTATTTTATTGATGTTCATAAAGTATTTTGAAAATGTATGAACATTTTTAAACTTACCTTAACATTTGTTTAATTCAAGATTTATATCTTTCGGTAATATTTAATATTTATGAGGCAATATTGCCATTAATTAACTTAAATCAAATATTATGTCATTTAAAGCAAAATTAAACGTAGGTGGAAGAGAGTACAACGTGCTGAACTGTAGCTACGATCTTTTCCAGGAAACTGACGCAACCGGAAGACCATCTTCCGTAACCCGAGGCGGACGCGTAAAGCTTACGGTAGAGTCCACGGCGGACACCAGCCTTGCCGAGTGGATGTTCAACAACTTCGAGCGCCGCGACGGTTCGGTAAAGTTCCTGAAGCGCGACAACGAGGCGACCGCCAAGGAACTGAAGTTCACCGAGGGCTACATGGTAAAGTACATCGAGAACTTTGACAGTACAGGCGACAACCCGATGAACGAGAGCCTCGTGATCTCCGCCCGCTCCATCTCGATGGGCACCGGAGAGCACGTTAACGACTGGCCGGCATAGTCCGTTAGATACCACATTGCAAATAACGCAATGTTCCCAATACCAAAAGGGGCGCAATGTGCGCCCCCTTTTTTTTACAAACCACTTAAAAAACGTTCCCAATGTCATTCCTATCAACACTCATTCTAGACGATGAGGAGCTCAATCTATTGGATTGCTCCTTCACATTCACCCAAGGCACCGACTACACAGGCAGGCCGAGCGAGAAGCCGCGCGGCGGCCAGCTGCGCCTGCTCATAGAGGGGACCGCCAAGACGGATTTCCTTGAATGGGTGATCCAGCCGAACCTGACCAAGAAGGGAACCATCACATTTTACAGGCGCGATACCATGAGCGGGCTGAAAAAAATAGAGTTCAGCGGGGCACACTGCATTGAATATTCAGAGAGTTTCAACGCAACGGACAACCAGCCACTGAAGATATCACTCGTTCTATCCGCCGAGGAGATAAAGGTAAAAGGTACAACCTTCAAGAACAATTGGCCGAGTAAAGTGTAAACCTGAGTTTTATGAATTATATAAAACGTACCAAAACAATGGATATTTATATTGAACCAGATCGCAATACTATTGTGATTAGGCAACGTTGGAAATATAATTGGCTTACATCTGGCAAGGTAAAACCTTGGTCGTACGTGCAAAAAAGAGACTGGCACAACAAAGCAGATACATTAATTTGGAACTCTTGGGGAAATGGATATGAGGCAATTAGCGTTTCAATGGATGGAACGCAGGCTAATAAATATTTACACAGAAAAATTTTTAAGATAGAGTTTGATATTGAATGGGTGCTAAGCCACGAACATTGGCTGGCAAACGTGACGAGAGTACCTGCTGGAACCTATTATCGCAGCAATGTGGATACAACCAACCATATTGTAAACGTTATTACTTCAGATCTGAAGTCAGAAAATATAGACAGCAAAAAGCCAGATATACGCTTTACCACATTCAAGCACGAATACGGCCACACATTTTACTATACAGATGATTATGGCAAAGATTATGGTAATACTGTAGATGGTCCTTACATAGCAGATCTTCGCGGAATGATGAACATTGGAGAGGAATTGCGGACTCGTTATGTGAGAGATATAAATACCATTCTTAACAGTATGATTCCCCAAATAAAATTTGCATTCCTACTTAAATAATTTGAATATGAAAAAAGTCATAAAAGGTTTAATCCTATTGCTATTCACCTTTCCCTTTATTTGGCTATCCTGCGTTGATAACAAAAAGGATGATATGTTCACTTCAAATATTCAAAAAACACCTTCAACCCAAAATTGCATTGTGGACAGTCTAACGGTTAAGTTTTTAAAAAATTCAACTTACAAAAAAGCCGTTGAAATATGTAGCTTTACCATTGGAGATAAAGAATTCGCGCTTAACGGAATTAAACCATTTGGATTAAGAGCAAACTTGGGCAACATTTTTTCTGAAGAGGAACTTGCTTCCGGTCTTATATTAAAGGAAGTAACTTGGGAGGGAAAAGATGGCGACTATATTACAGTTTGGTACAAACAAGAAAAAATGAATTGGCAGCCAATTGATATTTATAAATATGGGAAACGAGTTCGCTTTTGATGAATAAAGTTTAAAAAAAAACAGAATTATAAAAAATTATTATGGCACTACAAAGCGAAATACATATATACATTGCAGGCAATCCGATTACGGCATTTCATGAGTTTCACCTAAACCAACATCTTGGTACGCACCACAAATTTGAACTGGTTTGCAGAATGGACGTGCTTGAGAAATTCTCCGGCGGCGGCCTTGCTGAGAATACCAAGAACTATCTCGGGGAGACCATCTCTGTACAAGCAAGTTCATTGGGTGGCTTTTCGGGCTATAAGGAACTACAGTTCAAGGGCATAGTAACCTCAATAAACAGCCTCAAGGCTTTCAACCACAAGGGTGGCGATATGGTAATAATAGGAGGTCACAGCAGCACGATAATTTCTGACGACGGCTCACATTATGGATCCTTCAACGACGTTGGCCTTCAGGATATCCTTATCCAGACCTTTTCTGGCTATGACAAATCGATGCTGGAAACAGTATTTGCGCCGAGCAATCCCGCCCCGTTACATTATTCTGTGCAGAACAATGAGAGCTCGTGGCAATACGCAGTACGTTTGGCTGCCCAATACAGTGAATGGTTTTATTACGATGGAAAAAAATTGATATTCGGCAAGCCAGATTCTGGTGAGGCCACTACCCTAACCTACGGACACGATCTGCAGGAATTTAGTATGGAACTGAACCCTCAGCCTAATAACTTCAACTATTTTACCAATGATTATCTTGTAAACGACCAGCACGAAAAGAAAACTTCCGAGGTTGCCAACGGTAGCGGTTACAACGGGTTCGCAAGTGAAAGATCAGCAAAAATGTATGCCAAGGAGACAAATGTTTTCATAAACGGCTACAGCGACCCACAGGCAAAGAGCAGGTTGGACAAACAAGTGGAACAGCAAAAGAAGGCAGCTGACCAAAGGCAGGTAATCCTAAAGGGAACAAGTGATAATCCTGGCGTGGCACTTGGCAAGGTAATTAAGATAATAGGCGCGGACGAGCATTACGGCAGCTATCGCATTACGGAAGTAACCCACACCGCGAACGAAAACGGCCGCTATCAAAATCATTTTGAGGCAGTAAGCGCCGAGATGGATGTGTATCCCCACACAAACTTTAACGCCATTCCAAGAAGTGAAACCCAAACCGCCGTAGTGACCGAAAACACCGACCCAGATGGAATGGGCAGGATAAAAGTACAGTTCCCGTGGCAGGAAAAATTTGGCGGCAGTACACCTTGGTTACGGATTGTAACGCCACATTCCGGCGGCGATAAAGGTTTTCATTTTATTCCCGAAAATGGTGAGGAAGTCCTTATTGGCTTTGAGGGTGGAAATGCAGAGAGGCCTTATGTTATGGGGAGTCTTTATCATAGCAACCACAGGCCGCAGAGTTGGAAAACTCAGAAAAACGATATTAAGGCAATGCGGACACGTAGTGGACACACTTTGGAATTTAACGATAACGATGGGTCTGAGAGTATTACACTTACCGATAAAAAGGGTAATCTTATAATTATTGACACTGCAGGCGAAACTATAACCATAAATGCTCTCAAGGACATTAGTATTAACGCAGGTGAAAACATATCTATAACTGCCGGCAAGAACATCTCTATGAGTGCGGGTGAAAATTTGTCTGAAAGTGCTGGGAAAAATGTTTCAGTAGTAGCTGGAAAGGATATGCTTTTAAACGCTGCAAATGATATGACGGAAGTATCCGATAACAGAAAGGATTTTGTAGACAAAGACTTTAGCAGACAATCTGTAACATCAGATGAATATGCAAAAGAGATTTCGATTTTTAGTGCTGAAGAAAATTTGACTATCCAAAGTTCTAAAATAGTTGACATTAACAGCGCAGAAAAAAGTAAACTATTTTAATTATGGCTATCACAAGACAAGCAAAAAATTACAAAGTAGTGGCAAAAAACAAATACCAAGCCATTATTGGAGGAAAATTAAGCAAGTATGCCAACCAAATAAACATAGATGCTACCGATGGCAATATAACATTGGCAAGTAACAAAAAAGTGATTAGCAATGGCGGATGTGAAAGTTAGATTTGGGGAGTATAAGGCTAAAGATAGACTTGTAGAAATTAGCGATGACTTTGACATCACTATAACTCGTATTGGAGAAGACACTTACGTCCCATTGGGAATACCAAGTTTTGATGGAAATGCTGAAAATAATCTTTTACCCTATGAAGTTGAGATTATAGGAAATGCAATAGACAATATGAGATTGGAAATATTGCGTGATGGTAATCGAATTTTCAATAACGATTATAATAATGAGCCATATCCTGTTGGTAAGCATACAATAAACTGGGATGGTTTTGACAGCAATGGTGAGTATGATAGTACCGTGTTCACATCTGGTACTTTACAATATAAAATAACAGGATTTTTAAACGGAAAACAAAAAACATCAGAAAGTGAAGAATTTAACTGTGAATATAATGAAGTAAATTGGGTTGATGTAAAAATTAACATCAATACAAAAATTGTTGATGTAACCCTTCGAGTAAATTTTACGGATGGCGGAGCACAAGGTATTAAGTGCTTTGAAAGAGATATTGATCCCGATCCTAAATTTCGTGTTGCAGTCACCCAATGTCCTTGGGATGATATTCCAGATGCTGTTTTAAAAAGTAGTGGGGAAAAACCAATAAAAAAACGTACAAAAACTTTTGAAAGTTTAAAATCTTTGGCACTAAAAGGTTTAGAATATCATTGGGGTAGAAATCATAATCATTCTGTAGCTAAAAAATTAAAAATAAATGGGGAAGAGTTTGAAGTATTTATACATGCTGTAAATGATGTCAATAATTCAATGAGTTCACCAGAAATAACCTATATAACAAATAAAAAACCAGGTAGGTCTAGAAATTGGGAATTATCAAGAATATTATTTTATAATACAGGGTTTTTAAAATATACAAATGGATGGTTTTTTGAAAATGAAATACATTCAGTTGAAGATTATAAAGAGACAGCTGCACATGAAATTGGTCATGAAATCTTAAAATATTATGGAGGACACACCTATTCAAAAGAACATAAAGGATCAACAACGCTTTTTACACAAAGCGTTTTATCATCTCAGCCAAATCACCCCGTAAAAGGTGAAATTGATCTTATGAAGTATTTTCAAAATAGTATAGGATATAGTTATAAGAAAAATATAGCCGCAACAGAGAAAGACACTTCTGGATTAATCTGGTTAAGCAAACTTGTAATAAGTTAATATGAAAAAACTGATAATTATAATATTATCGATAGTCATTTTGGCTTCTTGCTCTGTAAATATAAGCAGACCAAAGATTGAAGGCAATATATATGATATAAAATCTAAACAAATTGAAGGAGTAGAAATATTAACATGGAACGGAAAAGATTATGAAGTTGAAACCCATAGCGATACTAAAGGACATTTCATATTAAAACAAAATACGAAAACAGGAACTCCAGATCAAAAACACTTAATTCAATTTTTATTACGTAAAAAAAACTTTTCTGACACCTTGATAAGTCAATTTTACGGAAAGAGAATCATTGATAAAGACACAACAGTTAGGTTTGATTCTATCATCTTAATGCCTCAGAAAAATTAAAGAAGAAATTTTAGCGATAAGTCAACAATAAATTTCTCAGATGGCAACATAATATTGGCAAGCAACAAAAAAGTGATAAGCAATGGCGGATGTGAAAGTTAGATTTGGAGAGTATGTGGTAAAAGAACGGGAAGATATCCTTATAAAACCAGTGAAAAGTTATGTTCTTGTATCTGGGCTTGACTATCATGATATATGGTCTTTTAACAAATATGCGTTAATTGAGAAAAAACGAATTGATGCATTAGCAAATAACGAAGAAATTCAAATAATTTATTTAATTGATATACTTCCTGGGAAAATAACCCGAATAGAAAAAGATGAAGGAAAAGTTACTGAGAAGATAACTGATTATGAAAAAATAACGAAGGCGAATTATTCGGGCCACATATTTGACAGCTTGGGTAAAACCAATTACATTACTAAAAACACAATTTATAATATAGTTGGTGAAATAGGTTCAAATTATTCGAAATCAATGATGGAGATGCACATATTTTCACATGCGTATTGGAATGGACCAATTTTGGCCGATACCTTCGAAACAGATCCTGTAGATATTGACATGCGTAAAAAAGAAATTCCTAAAGTAGCTTCAAAATTTACCGCAGCAACAAATGCCAACGGTTATGTGAAAATATGGGGCTGTAGTTTCCCGCCATTATCAAATGCTCTTTATTCTAGATTAAGAAAAAATCCAAAATATAAAAATTCACAAATTGCCGATACCGAAATCTTTAGCTATTCCTCAAAACATTTTGCTTTTAATCTCAATGGAGAAGAATTAGATTTAATTGGCTTTATAAATAGCATACTTCAAACAAAGTTTAAAGTTGATGAAAAAATTGATCTCACATTTAAACAAATAAAAGCCATCGCAGCTTTTGATTACATAGGTGTTTATGGTGCACACTTGGCATATTATGCAAACATTATTGTTCATGCCGCATTACCTGCAACATATGCCGAAATTACACCTTCTTTTAAAATAAGCAGTAAGACCCAGCAAAATATAGATTTCTATAAAACACATTTGAAAGTTAAGGTAGATTCAGAAAATTATGGAATTTATAACCGTTCAGAATTTGAAAAAATCTATAAATTGGCAACATAAAGAATGAAATTTAATCCAATGAAAAACTACATCCCAATTCTTATATTTTTCTTGTGTGTAACAAATATTTATGCGCAACAATCTTCGTCCATCGATTTTTTTGATAATGGAGAGTTTGATAAGGTAACTATTTCCTATTTTTCTATTTTTGATAGAACATCTTCTCCCACGCCACCTACAAAATTAGTGCCTTTAGATAGTTTGGAGAAAACATCAAATACAGAATTTAATGAAAATGGAAACGAAAAGACTAAAATATTAGGAGAAGCTGAATTAACAAAAAAAGAAATAAAAGAACTGACAAAAATTTTACAAAAAAAAACAATACCCATTTATTCAATGGACAGTAATACGAATATTGTAATCAATTTTTACAGAAACAACTCAGTCATTCAAAACATAACAATAAGTCCAAATACCAAAAACTTATCTGTTAGCAAACAAAATTGTAAAAACGTACAAGAAGAAGATGGCAATATTTATAATCCGTGCCTATACCTTGGCCAAATGACAAAAGAATTTGAAAACTATATAAATTGTTTAATAAAAAAGAAAAAATTATTGAACTAATTTGACAACCATTTACCGTACATAGAATTTAAAACCGAAGGATACTTTTATTTCCATCTCCGATGAAAATAAAAATCCATTTGATTCAATACAATTTATAACAATGAAAAATTACGTACCATATTCATTTTTGCTTGTTTTTTAAACAGCCTATTCGGTCAAAACAGTACTGTTCAAAATTTAAAAAATAATAAAGTTGATATTTGGAGCGGTAAATACCGAATGGAGTTAGCAACAGCAGTAGACACAGAATTATTATCAAAAAAATATGATATAACTGATCGAATTTCAGATGCTAATATTGAGGAAATTTCTGCAAAATTTGATCCAGTGCGTTGTAAAATGACTCTTGAAGGCGATGAAAAAGAAGAAAAAATTACAATACGACAATTTTTATACAATTTGGAAAAAGGCAATAATGAATATGAGCAATTTGGATAGACAGAACTTTATCTTCAAGGTAAGATGAATTGTGTACCTGCTAGAAATATTTTTAATTTGTAAACCAACCCAAAAACTATTGTCACCACTTCTGTAAAAGAATCATTTTACACAGAGACCGGGAATTGTGGGGATTGCTGCATTATGGACTATTCCACCTATAGGAGGTTAAAGAATGAAAACTTTTATATGTTAATTATAATTATATAATGTAATAAAAAGTGCCAACCATTTACCGAGCATACAAAGTAAAGTCACAGGACACCTTAGCTTCTATCGCCCAAGAATACAAATTGGACTTGGAAGAACTCAAAGCGTATCATAACAAGCGTGCGCCTATTCAAGATGAAATCAGGCTTCGGCTTCCGCAATATTTGAAGGAAATAATATTACCGCCGGAAGGTTTTATTTTAAGAAACGGAACAGAAATTTGGACAAACAGTAATGAAGCAGAACCAGAAGTGCTTAAAGAAGAATTTCACGGAAAACTTCCATTTACACCATCTGAAAATAACCTTATTTATGGCGTTTTAAAAACCATCACAAATGGCACAAAAAAAAATACAATAAAATATAAGTTGAGCGTTCGGTTTTATCCAAAAGATCAAGATGGCGATCTTTTTGTTTCGGTAGATAAAATTTCGAAAACCTTTATAAATGACGAAGAACCTTCCTTGATGGCAGATGAAATGGCAATTGCCTGCACTGATGCCCTCTACCCTGTTCTTTTCGAAATTGATAACAACGCCCGCTTGATCAATATTCACAATCATTCCGAAATTTTAAGCCGTTGGAACAATAAGAGAAAAAATGAACTCCAATATTTTCAAGGTGAAGTAGCAGAAAACTATTTTGATCTTTTCGAAAAATCTTTGGAAGAGAAAGAATATCTATTTCACAGACTACAAAGTGATTGGTTTTTTACTGCCTATTTCAATGATATTTATTCCGTTTATGACAATCAAACCAATATCGGCAAGGAAATAGATTTTCCTATCTTACCAAACACCAAAAACGTGTCATATATTTTAGACCAGCGGGCAGAACAATTTTCTGTAAACAACCGGATAAAAGTTTTTCTTAAAGGAAGATGTTCCGACTTACGTAGCAAAATTGAATTGGAAAGCAAGTTTTACTTCCCCTCTATTGAATCTGTAGAAGTAAATACGGTTGGTGGCGATTTTAAAGGATCTTATTTTTTAGACCCTAAAGATAATAGTATTCAATTTGCATATATATTTTGTAATTTAGATTTAAATGAACCGAAATCTATTGCAATTACCATTTCAAAAATAAACGCAAGTGCCGACGATGAAGTGGCAAGACATTCAAAAATTATTATGGAAAGGGAAGAAGTAGCAAAAAAATCATTTTGGAATTCTATATTTTCATAAAAAGAAAAGATTATGAGTGAGAAACACGTTGTAGTACAAGGAGCAATTTGTGAATGTATTCAAGGTTTTGTACCAGATATTTTAAAGGTTGAATCACACGAATATGAATACGCCAATGATAAGGAAGGCAGCCAAAAGCTAATTGGCACCACTTTGGAGTTGGGACAACCTTTTCAAAACAAGACTTTTGGTCAGTGTAAATTGCAGCCCATGGGAAGCAGTTATAAGCCTTGCCAACCAGCCATTACAGGTTGGAAAGATTTTTATAAGGATGTAACCCTAAAAAATAGTGGAAATATTCTAACAGAGGATAGTCAAGGTATTTGCGCTATCGCAGGTTCTCCAGTGGTGAAATTTAAGACCCACGGCCAAGTTGCAGAACCCAGTAGCCAAAACTTGAAAAATGCGGACGAAGATGTGCAAGCTCAATTAAATCCTATGGTTGATAATTCTGAACCAAATCAAATAAAAGACGACAATAAATTAGAACCCTTAAACTAACATTATATGTCTAGAGGAGTTAAGAAAGTTAGAATGTCTGAGGGAAGATATTATGGTAGTAGAAGAAATCCCATAAATACTCAAGTTACTATTCCAGCAACTGTTCAAGCAACATTCATTGTTCAGGAATGGATTGAAGGTACAACTACTGCAGAAAGAAATGGACCCATTTATTGGATTCAACAAAATAGCAATAGACGAACAATAATTAATAGAATTAATTCAAGGTCTTGCCTTTTCACCATATCTAAAAAGTTAAGCGGTCCCTACCAATTTTATCTTGAAGGTAGCCTTTCTGGTCAGCGAGATTTTACAAATCCGGCGGGTATGTTCGTGAACGGACGTTCAACTAAACTTATTAAAGGAAGCCAATGGCGAACACAACCAAATGGTAGTAATATAAAAAATGGACCGTATATTAGTTATGGCCATATAGTTTATTTATGGTTAGATACAGAAGGCTTAAATGGGGATAATATAACCATAGAGGTTTATAACCAAGCATTGGGTGATGACGATATTATTGCAACATATACTGCTGTTCAAGTTACCAATGGTGAAGTTCTGTTACGAATAGGAAATACTTCCGGGTGGATGGCTCGTATTAATCATATTGAAAATATTGAACAATTTTACATAAGAGCAAAAAAAGGTAATACATATATTAGCGACCATTTAGGCGATTCCAACCACGCCATTTACTTAAATGTTAAAAATGAATTAGTAACTGCTCAAGTGGAAAGATCTCGAAACCTTACGCCTACAAGAGTATATAGGGCACAGGTAAATGCACAAAGATTTGAACCTTGTAAATTTGATGAGATTAATGTTACTACTCCAAAAGAAACAGATGGTCACGTAGAATTAAAAACTGTTTCTATTTTCAGTGATGGTAGAAAACTTAACAATCAAAGACTAACAGGAATTAATGCACCAGAACAGACTATAAATAGAACCGTGTATTTCGACTTTAATGATGCAAGTATTTCGCCCGCATCACAAACTATTTTAAACAATATTTTAGGTTTTCTACTAGACCATAGAGGTACACAGATGAGAATGAGCGGTTATGCATGTGTAATAGGAGACAGAAGTTTTAATGAGGAGTTATCCCAAATGCGGGGAGACGCAGTAAAAGCATTTTTTGTTAGTGGAGGTCTAGATGGTGGTCGTATAATTAGCCGCGGTCGGGGAGAATTTAATATTAATAGTCCCGATGATTATGCTAGACGAAATGAGCGGGTTTATGTTGAGGCAAGACGGGTAGATATTTCTTTTACTTTTGAAGGCCACGATGCAAATTCAATAATTTTCAAAGTCATTGCAGGAGGTGGATCTCACGGATCAAACATTACAGTAGATATTCCAGGTTTTAATACAACAGATTGTTATAGAGCCACAGATAAGCATATCGCTCAAACTATAATTTTAAGTCCAGATAGTCAAAGGGTTACTAAATCTGGTAACAGCTTTACTTATCGAGTTTTTTCTCCTTTGCCCGAAACTTCAAACATAACTAGCGCTAACAATTACTATCCTTTCCAATATATATGGCCCTCTAGTGCGCGGCACCATAATTTTAATTTTCATATAAATTCTTGTCGCTATTATTCAAATAAAAATGAAGCGACACTGATTATCCAAGCCTATCCTGACATAAAATGGAAATTTGCGGTTGAGTTTGCCATTAATGTTTCAAACGAGCACGGTACAAATATGCCAGCAGGTGAATTATGGGCTAAGCACTTTGAGAGCGCTCGAGCCGCTGGTGTTAGTAGAAGCTTAATTGATAGAAGAAATAATCAAGGTAATCTTACACCAAGTGCAGGTGTTCCAATTCAGTGGGGAATTGGCCTAGAAGCTGAATGGAATAATAAAACGTCCACTCGAAAATTTAGTGTAGATATTGAACAAAAGATCAGACACCTTACAAGAGCGGTCTCTACTATTGTCAATGTATTGGACACAGCAAGCACTTGGGCTCAAGCTGCAGCAAGACGTACTGGAGTACCTATGTCTTTTGATCTAAAATATCCAAAATTTGCTATTGGTATCTCGTGGTATGCTGAAGGCTCAAATACAAATGGTGAAATAGCCTCTGTTGGAGAAATTGGTCTAGCTGCCGACCCGGTAATTGGAGCAACTGGAACTATTGATTTAATTGCAGCAACAATTGCTGTAGCAGGTACTGCCACTACTGGAAGCCCAGCGGTTGCTAAATTAATTGATAAATTTAGAAGAGGTGTAGAAACTTTAGGTGCTACTGTTAATTTTGACATGATTTTAAGCGGAGAAATTTACGCGGCATTTCCAAGTTTAAAATTTAACAGTATTGAAGGTGTAAGTTTTGAAGGAGGCTTCGTTTTAGGTGGGCGTTTTTCAATTCGTTTTGAACTGGGCATGTCTTTAGAAGCTGGAAAAATCAACTCAAAAAAACCTACTTTTATACTTCGGGTCCAAGGAGCTGTAGAGATTGGTGTTGGTGGTTCCCTAACGGTAGATTCTGACGAGGAGGGATTATATTGCCAGCCAAAAGTTGAATTTTCTGGAGCCAAAATTACTGCAGAGATAGAAGGTGAATTTGGTTGGTGGAGTTGGCTTGGGTTTAGTTATACTTTAGAAGAAGTAATAATTGATTCTAGTACGCTTGATCTTGGCAAAAAATACTTTATATAAAAAAATTGATATTATGACATACGGAAATTTTAAAAAACCCTATTATTTTGTTTATGCCTATGAATTAAGTGCAGGCGAAATATGGGTTAATGATGTTCCTTTAGTAAACTGGAGTGGACCCCAAACGAAGGATGGTGTATATAATGGTGAAATACCAATAAACCAAGCAATACTTGAAAACGGGAGCTATTTTTTAAAATGCATTTTAAAACCAAGATACCATTTTGATGAGCTCGATTTAAGTGAATCGCAGGATATTTTTGCCCTAAACGTACAATGTAGAGAGGTAGATGATTTGAGAACGAAAGTTGAAATACTCTCAACATTCGAAAATCCAATTGGCAAATGGAACGAAAAAGAAAAAAAGTTTGTAAATGATGCCTTTAAAAATCGTAAAACTTTTGAAATGGAGAAAAATTTTGAAGTTACTGAACTTCAATTTAAACTTGATGGCTGGCAAAATTCTATTAATTTATCAGATATGAAGTTAAATGTTTTGTTACAAGAAGTCTCAACTACTTACAATCAAATACACGCAGTATTAGCTCAAAATAATGCTGCAAAATTTTTGGAACTTTCAAAAGAAAAAATGAAACTTCAAGAAGAAGCTTTTTACTTTTCAGATGAAAGAAAATCCAGTTTTAAAAATAGTATTTTAGCTCTCTTCGATAAAAAACTGGAAATTGATTTTCCAAATCCTTCTACTTTAAAATTGCAGATCTTAGGACACGGAAAATTAGTTAGGCTCGTAAGAGATGATGGCAGTTCAGCCATTCAATTCAAATCTCCAACACCAGAAGAAACTGGAAATGTAGAATTTGAAATTAAACTTCATAAACGTTTAGAAAACACAGGTTTCACTATAATTTAACCTATCTATGTAAAAAAAATTCTATGCATCGCAGGCAATTTATAAAAAATACAACGTTATTTTCATCAGCAATTCTTATTTCATCTTCTCTCGTTTATTGTTCAGATAAAAAATTTGCTCTTGAAGATAATATTGGAAAAAGTGGAAATATTCTGGATGAATTTCCCGTTGAAGGTGATTCGGATTTTTCATATTATATTTTACAGAAATCCCAATTTTCGCATTCTGAAGTTTCGGGACAACAGGCATTTGTTTTCTGTAAAAACGAAAAAATCATAGGTTATACTATAAAAATAGATGGAACAGATAAGGCAGAAAATTACTTGAGACAATTATCGCAAAAATATGGTGTTCAAAAAAAAGTCTTTGAAAATGATTTTGGACACGAATATAGCTGGGAAAATAATGATAAGCAAATATCATTGACCTATGCGAAAAACTATGCCAATGTTCCACAATATACTTATTTTAGTGAAGCAATCCTGGATACCAGTTTGTTCATATTTTAAGAAAATTGTTCTTCGAGAAGTGTCTTTTCAGTCAAGTCTTATTTTAACCAATCTAAATCATAATCAATTTACTCGATAATTTAAATGTATATTCTGAAATGCTTATTGTGATATAATGGGTGAACAAGGTTTTTCTTTTTTTGAAATATTAGATTGGCCTATCATTGGTTTTTTTATGATTTTTTCTTTGGGCCTTGCTTTATTTTATAGCGTCATATTTTCAAACCTGCTGAATTTTGACTATAGACCAAAATGGCTGTTTTTTATACTATTACCTTCATTAATTCTTTCAGTAGCCATTATTTATCGTCCGGCTGTATTATTGGTGTTTGTATTAATTGTAGCAGGTGTTTTTATATTAGGGATTATTGGCGGAATTTACAATAGTTTCACCAATGGTTACAAAAACCTAAAAGAAAGAAGAAAGATTTCAAAAACTAAAAAACCCCTTAGGTTGGATATTCTTAAATCAATTGGTGGGCTTATTTTAGGATTACTGCTATTAGCAACAGGGCCTTTTGCCATACCCATTATTATATTCATCATAATTTTTACAAAAGTAGCATGTAAAGATAACAAGGATCGCTTTCTAAATTTTCAAGCAACACTACCTACATCAAAAATTAGATCGATGGCAATGGGGTTGGTTGAAGTGAAGGGAACTACAATAATGTTGGAGCCATTAATTTCCAAAATAGGAAAAACAGAATGTATTGGTTACACTTACCGGATCGAGTCAATTTCTAGAGACAAAGATGGCAAAGAGTCTTTTAGCACAATTTTGTTTGAAACCGAATGTAATCCTTTTAAAATTAGAGATGATAGCGGTACAGTGGAAGTACTCCCAACCGATTTGGATCTCCTTAATCTTGCAGAAGACAAATCGTATCGTAGCAGTGGAAAACGCTACACTTCAAAGGTATTGTTAGACAAAATCGAAGTATTGTTAATTGGAAAGGCCAGTTCCAAAAACCAAATAACCGTTTTAGAAAAAGAAATTATAAAAAACATATTTGCACTCTCGCCAATATCTGCGGTAAATAGTTGGAATACATATGCACCGCTCCGAAAATCGGCCATTACTTTTGCAGCGATAACCGCAGTATTTATAGCAATAATTTTATTTGCAAAATTTGAATTTACCGATAATGATGTAACCATTCGTTTTATATTTGGCTCTGAACTATTTTCAAACCTTAATCCTTTTTAAAATATAAATATGGAAAAACTTATCGCAATTGCAATTATTATAATACTCTTATTGGGTTTTATAGGCGTAATAATTCGCGTTTATAATAGATTGGTAATGCTAAAGTTTAATGTTGACAAAGCCTTTGCAAATATCGATGTGCTTTTAAAACAACGTGCAGATGAAATCCCTAATCTTATAACCACTGTAAAACAGTATGCAACGTACGAAAATGAAACATTGCAGAAGCTCACTGAACTTAGAACACAATTTTTAAATGCCCAAAATCCTAATGATAAAATTGAAAAGTACAATGAATTAAAAACTGCTATGACAAAAATTTTTGCTATTGCAGAAAATTATCCAGATTTAAAAGCAAATAATTCCTTTTTAGCATTACAGACAAGGGTTTCAGAACTTGAAGACCACATTGCAGACCGAAGAGAATTTTTTAATGAAAGTGTTACAATGTATAATATTGGCATAAAAGAGTTTCCGAATGTCTTGATTGCAAGCCCAATTGGCTATAGAGAAAAAACATTGCTTCATATTTCCGAACAAGAAAAAAAATACAATGGAGTTCAGTTTTGAATATTTTGAGCTTTTAAAAAAAGTAAATAATGAACCAATTTTTGTGGTGATGTGGGCAGCTTTTGGAGTACCATTACTTATGCTTTTGCTTACATTACTTTCCGCTTTAATACCTTTTAAAAAATTTAAAACAAAACTCTTACTAATTGTTTTAAGTATCTTGATTATCACTTGGCTTTTAGGTTTTGTTGTTTCTATTATATTATTGTTCTGCGGCGTTTCTGGAGTAAAATTAATTTTTATTTGGTTCGTTTTACTTATTTCCAGTTCCATTTTTTATGCGTTTAATTCGGCAGAATTGTCAAAGTGGACGGATGATTTTAAAGATAAAAAGTAAATTAAGCAAGTTTTGGGAAAGAGTAAAAAAACACGATTTGAATAAAAATTTTAAATTTGAAAAAAGAGCTTACTTATAAGATAAGTAATATATAAGCATTAATTGAAAAAAATATTGATTAGAGAAACAATAATTCGAAACTATCAAAACAAAAACTTCTTCAAAATCATTATTTTAACAAAATCTTTACCTCCGTAATAACCCGTAGTTTTCTAAAAAAGTTTAGTTTTAGAATCTGATTCAACCAAGCATCCCGATTATGCACCAACTTACCTATCCCCTCTCCAACGCAACACAAGAGCTCTTGCATATTGCCGAGGCTAATGCAAAAGGTTACCACGCCGAAAAATATAATGCTTCACATTTATTGAGAGCGCTATTACATAAGGATATTGGCCTTCGCGATTTGATTGAAAAGGTGAGCGATGACATTTATTACATTGAAGAATGGGCAGACGTGCGAATGGAAAGTCTTCCCCGTTCCGGGAAAGTGCCGGATCAATTACAAGGCGACGAAACAATTGAGGCAATTTTCAATGAGGCCGATATGGTAAAGCTGAAATTAGGCTTGGATGATATTACACCTACTAGTTTACTAATAGCTATCTGCACGCCAGGTGTTGGTTTTACATACGAACAGTTAAAGACCTTACCTTTAAAAAGAGAAGATTTATTGGCTCAATTTTCAGGAAACGCACAGAATACTTCGTTCAACGGTACAAACCCAAATACATCAAAACCTGAAAATAACGGTGCAAATTTGGATGTGCTTGCAAAATATTGTACCGATAAATCTATACATGCGAGAAATCACGAACTTTCAAAAGTTTATGGGAGAGATGCCGAAATAAAAATGATTATCGAAATTTTAGGTAGGCATTCCAAACCGAACGTTTTAATTACCGGTGAACCTGGCGTTGGTAAATCTGCACTTTTGGATGGTTTTACAAATGCCGTAACTAATGGAAGTGTGCAGGAATCGCTTAAAGATGCACAAATTTATGAGTTGGAATTTATTGAACTTATTTCGGGTGCTAGTTACAATGGAGAGATTGAAGATAGATTCAAAAAAATAATAAGTTCGATAAAACAATTTACCAAACCAGTTTTATTAATTGACGAACTCGATAATCTTTTAGATAAAAATAGCCAACATAAAGGATTGGTAAATATTTTAAAGTCTGAATTGGCAAAAGGCGATATTACCATTATTGCCAGTATGACTACTGATGCATTCCGTAAAAATGTGGAGAGCGACGATACACTTTCAAGAAGGTTTGAAGTAATTAGTCTTGAAGAACCAAGTGAGCAGACAACGGCAAGAATGATAGATTACATCATCGAAAATTATACAAACCATCATAATCTAACTATTGAAACACCAACTATTCACGAAGCTATAAAACTCTCAAAAAGATTTAATAAAGAGCGAAGTCTACCAGATGCGGCTATAGATTTAATAGACAGGACAATGTCTGCCGGCAGATATATGATGGAAACCTCATCGCCAGTTATTGTGACATTGCGGGAAGAATTAAAAGCCATAAACGAACACGATGATTTTTCTGAGGCAAAAAAAATGGAAGAGCTACAGTGGTTTTATAATAGTTTGGCAAGCCGCGTAAGCTACTTGCTTTTTGCCGCTTTGAAAGAAGAAGATCATCCCTTATTTGATATAAATGCCGAATCAAAAACTACTTCCCTTAAATTAGAAAAAATACTTGACATTCTACTTGCTGAAGCAGAAGTTGAAAAAAATACAATTAGCACCAAAGATGTAACCGCAACCATAAGTAACAAAACAGGAATCCCGGTTGGAGACCTTTTAGCAGATGAAAAAGAGCGACTTCTTTCAATGGAAGAACATTTAAAGAAAAGAGTTGTGGGGCAAGACCACGCTGTAAAAACAATTACGGCAGCTATTTTAGAATCACGTTCAGGCTTAAGCAAGCCGGGTTTGCCAATTGGATCATTCTTTTTTACGGGACCAACGGGAACAGGTAAAACGGAACTTGCGAAAGCGTTGGCAGAATTCCTATTTCAAACGGAAGATTCAATTATCAGATTTGATATGTCTGAATTTAAAGAAGAACATTCCGCAGCACTCTTGTACGGTGCGCCTCCAGGTTATGTGGGTTATGAGGAAGGTGGATTATTGGTAAATAAAATTAGGCAGAAGCCCTACTCTATCGTGCTTTTTGACGAAATTGAAAAAGCGCATCCTTCGGTTTTTGATATATTTCTCCAAATTTTGGATGAAGGTAAATTGCACGATCGCTTGGGGAAAACGGGCGATTTCTCAAATGCTGTTGTTCTTTTTACATCAAACGTGGGTAGTAAGCACGTTGTTTCTTCATTCGAAAAAGGAATAATACCAGAATCCACAGATTTAATGGAAATGATGGGCGGTCATTTTAGACCAGAATTTTTGGGCAGATTAACCGAAATTGTTCCCTTCTCCCCAATTACCCAAGAAAATATAGTCAAGATTTTCAAGATTCAATTAAAAGATTTGTTGAAAGCGCTTGATAAACAAGAAATTACATTAACATTGTCTGACGAAGTCTATGAATATCTTGCCAATAAAGGTTTTACACCTCAATACGGCGCAAGACCTTTACGTGGTGTAATTAGAACAGAATTAAGAGGTCCACTATCGCGTATGCTGATTACAGGTAAAATTGGAAAAGGCAACAAAGTTTTTGTAACACTTGATGATAACAACTTAAAATGGGGCATTACTACCTAACTTTATAATAAAATTCCCTATATTTATTTAATAATAAAAAAATCTGAAAATTATGATGGATAAATCTTATGGCATTGGTGGTACTGAGGTTAAACTAGATGCCAACGAAGCCCTTCAAGAAATACCGCAAAATAAAACCTTGTTGGTAGAAAAATTAACCCATAACCAACCCGTAAAAGCCGAAATGGTTAAAGGATTGAAAACTGTAGAAGAAGTTTTTGACCATTATAAACCAAATGTAGATATGGAATTTAGCACGGAAGATGGCGTCATTCAAAAAGAAAAACTACGTTTTTCACATTTGGGCGATTTTGGTAAAAATGGAATTATCAATCAAAGTGATTTTTTAAAAGACCTAGATACTGAAAAGGAACAATACGTAAAGATTGTGAAGCAATTAAAAACCAATAAAATTTTACGTGCGGCATTAACCGATCCTGAAGCAAAACAAGCGCTGTTGGATAGTTTACAATCATTAATTTCAGAACTGGAACAAAGCAAATAATTATGGCGAAAGTAGAAAAACAACAGCAACAGCAGACCAGTTCACAAAATCCTGCCAAACAACTTGAAAAAAGTAGCGAAACTCTAGCAAAATATGGCGGGTTTGATCTTCTTGAAGCAACGATAGATGGTGTTCAAAATATGAACCCGGAACGAAAGGCCAGAAAAAAGATCTTTCTTAGTGAAGCCGCAAAAGCGAAAGAACGAAAAAAAGTCAAGAAAACCCTTGAGATTTGGAAATCCATTCTAGCTGAATCTAGCGATATAACGGAGATGATAGAGAATTCTGACAAGAAATCACATTCGGCAGACAAAACGTTAAAGGAAAATGTTGGTAGAGCAATCAAGGAAACACGCGATCTTGAACGTTCGTACCGTTCAATGGCGTTGTTCTATAAAAACACAGAATCAGATAAAATTAAAAATATTACAATTGTAAATGCAGATCTTGAGCAAATTAAAGATTTGGATAATACCCGTTTTACTGATGCCATTGCAGATGAACTTAAAAATAGTTATGACCGTTTAGACTTACGAGACAACTATGGTTTAATGGTTATTCCCGGATATTTGGGTGGCAATGCAGTTGTTGAAAAATGGGCAAAGATTGCTTACGAGAATAAAGTAATGCTGGTTACAGATTTTGAACATTTAGACGAACCGGATGATGTTATGGAAATGTTTGAAGCAGCCAATCTTACAGGAGGCGAAAACCATCGTTCCAATGTTATCATGACGTGTAATTGGTTGGTTGGTCGCGGTAAAGAAGATGAAGTTGGTGAAGAAGATGACCTTTATGTACCACCAGCAGGAGCATTGGCAGGTAAAATTTATAGAACATTAATGTCTCAAGTTACTGCAGGTAAAAAGTTTGGTGGTATTAATGAGATAAGCGGCGTCCGCTTTGACCTTAAGAAAAGTGAGATTGCCAGTCTTGAAAAAATGGGATTGGTGCCAATGGTTAATGAATATGGTAAAGTAATGGCGTTTTCTGCCAAAACTTTGTTTAATGGCGACAACCTTGGATTACAAACTTATTCTGTAGTGCGTGTTTTTGATTATGTTACCAAAGTTTTAATGGACTTCTTAAACCGAAGAGCTTTTGAAAACTTTAATGCACGAACACGAAAAGAATTAATGGGACAGATTGTTAAATTCCTTGATAACATTACTGGTCCGGACAAGTTAATTGAAGACTTCTCAATTAAACGTTTTGAGCAAGATCCCAACCAAAAAGATAGGGTTTATCTTGATATACATATGAAACCTTATTTCCCTGCTAAAAACTTCCTAATTAAGCTTGACGGCCAAAAAGGCGATGATGGCAATGATTGGGATGCAGAATATGAACAACAGAAATAGTATTTTGCAATTGCATAAAGCAAAAGGCTTCCAAATATGGAAGCCTTTTTTTTGGAAAATATTTTAAGTTGCAATAATTAGTTTATTATAAACTTCTTAGTAGCACATTCCTTTCCTTTTTCTCAATCCTAATCATAAAGTTATTAAAGTGGATGTATATTTTTGAAACTCCACTTCAAACAAAAAAACCCATTTCAGTATTATGATTCTCAAATTATCTTCTAACAATAATCTTATGAAAATCAAAAAAATACGTAATGGGTTTTTAGAGTCTAATTGACTAAACTATATTTCTCAAAACGAAAAGAGAAAACTAACTATGCATAATTTTGTTGTGTTCTAGTTAATACATTTGATGCCATAAAGGCCTCTCCAGCTGTCCAAATTGCCGCGCCTAAAAGCAAAATATCCTTAAAAACAAATTGTCCAGGCATGGGTGATGGAAACGGAAAGCCATAACCTTCCTGCCAAGCTCCCGGTGTTGTAAACATAAACGATAGTGTAATTACAAACATGATAATAGCTCCCAAACTACCATAACCTGAAAGTTTTGGATTAATGGAACGTGTTGCAATAAGAACGGCCAACAATATTTCAATAACACCAATAAGGGCAGAAAAAGAGTATATACTCATTACGCTATAACCCCAAGACATTATAAAACTGTTTTCCACTAATGGTTTTATTCCTTCGGCTTCATAAGAGGTAAACTTCAGTGCTCCCACATATAATAATATTAATACCAAGCCATAACGGATTATAAAAGCACCGCTATTTTTAAATTTACTTGCTGTTGACTGTTCCATGATTGTATTACTTGATTGGTTGATTACTATTTATATTACAGATCAAAACCTGTTAAACCCATAAAATCGAACTTACCAGCTGTACCAATACCACTTTGGGTAGTTTGCAAAACCACTTGTTCCCTATAATTTACGCCACTTGAGGTTATATCAAAAATGTTGATTGAGAATGATTGTAACGCTCCTGTATTATACAGATATTTATTGTCGGACGTTATATAAAGCTCTTTTGAATCTCCTGCAGGTGCGTTGCCACCACGAGCTTCAAAAGGAAGTTTGCCGGTTACATTTCCATTGCCATCCAATGAGAATGGAGTAATTACATTGCCCGTAAAACTGGCAACATATAATCTATCCCCAAGTGGGCTAATGGCCGTCCAACAAGCTTCGTCTAAATCGGTTTCCGTACCTGTTGTGGCGTTGTTTGTTTTGCTTATTGTACTTCCATTATCCGTTAACACGGTAAGACTGTTATTGGTTTTTGCAACCGTAGTATTAAAATTGGATGCGTACAATATGTTATTGCTGGATGGCGCAAAATCAATACCAATAGTTCCTGCGATTCCTTGCTCTTCAAAGAAGCGTTTATTTGAAACTTGTCCTGCGTTAAAATCGTAGAAATATACTCTACTGGCGTGTTGCTCTGTCAACAATGGGTTTGGAGTACCAAAGTGAGCAATACCCCAAGTACTAACTGCTATTTTGCTGCCGTCATTTGAAAACTTTACACATGTAGGTCCACCGTTTTCACGTACATACGTATCTAATTGGTTAACTGCTGTCAAGCTTCCATTTGAAGCGTCAAAACGAAATAACTGAATATTTCTAAGGGCGTCGTTTGCGTCTGGTTGTGTAAGGTCTTGGGCAAAAAAATCATCATTTGGAAATCGCTGAATATTTGGTACATCTTTCTGAACATTTGGGTTATCCCATTGGTTACCAACAACAAGCCAAAATTGGTTTGGGCTTCCTGCTATTGGAGTTTCAGCAATACTTACTGGACGCTTTCCCCCAGAAGGTGTATTTGCCTTGAACGTTAGGTCGCCATTTGTTCTGTCTAACGAAAATACGGAAACATCATTGCCACCGGCGTTTACCGCTAAAAGATAATCACCAATAATTTTAACCGATCCCTGAAAGTCATAATCTCCATGCGCATCGCCTCCGGCTGCAACGTTTGCGCCTCCCATACTGTTGGTGGAATAGGCCGTTTCATTGCTCAAGCTACCATCCGTCATTCTGGTAAATCGCACAACTTGGTTTATACCTTCACCGTTGGTTGTTGTATAAATAAAGCCTGCGATTGGGTTATCATCGCCGCCTGTGCCGCCATTGTCATCATTATCATTACAGCTTATTGTAAATGCCATCACTATTCCGCAGAATAGTAGATTAATCAAATTTCTCATAAATAATATTTTAAAGTTTTACTTGTTAGGTGTAGGCAAATGGGCAGATTTTATTTTATAGAATTTATTCCAAAACCCTAAAATTGAAGCAAGCACAATTCACCCAAATTATTTTAAACAAAGGTAAATGCCGCTTTGTGAAGCTGAAATGATGATAATTCCCTAACTATTGTAGATTTTTCCCTTCTTTCGCTTTAAGGGTTTCTTTTTTGAAATTTAGAGGAGAGAGGTTGGTGTTTTTTTTAAAGAACTTTGAAAAGTGTCCTGGTTCGTTAAATCCTAATTGATATGCTATTTGTTCAGAAGTCATATTTGAAAAAAGCAATAACCTTCTTGATTCCAATAAAATGCGTTCATTTATAATTTGTAACGGAGTTTCACCGCCGTATTTGTTGAAGACGTTTGCCAAGGTTTTTGGCGATTTACAGAGCAGGTCGGCATAATCGCTTACGTGGTGTTTTTGTTTAAAGTTCTTTTCAACCAAGATATGGTATTTCCGAATTAGGTCATACTTTTCTGTTGGCATTTCAACTTCATAATATTTTTTAAGTGCCACACGCGTACTTTTAATGATAAGCCTTTTAAGCATAGCGCGCAGCATTTCGCCTTGCGACTTGTCCCTATATTCAAATTCTTCCTGAAAGATGTTGTAAATCAATTCAAAGTCGCCCATTTCCTTTGTATTCAACTTTATTATTACCGGAAAGGAGGAGCCGTAAAATAGAAAGCCATTGCAGGAAACTTCCTCGTCATTATCACGAATACAATAAAATTCCCTGTTAAAGATGATTGCCGAAATACCATCCCGTTGCTTTGGTAACTGCACGTGGTTTAAGGGCGTACAAAAAACAACCTCATCTTTTTCCAATTTGAGCGTACAGCCGTCTATCAAAAAACCATCCACATCTTCCATTGCCCAAATGATTTTGTAAAACTGCTTCTCTGCCAACAGGCCAAGACTGTTGGTAGTTTTAAAATCGGTAAGGTGAATGTTACTTTCTTCTAAAGCGTTTTGGTAAACAAAATTCATTATAGGGGTTATTGAAGTTTTAGGCTTAGTGGGAAATAAAATATAGACTTACAAACCAATATAAAAATAGGATATTTTGTTCAGCTTTTGACTATTTGAAGAATATTATATGATACAGTTTAATCTTGTCAGCGTTATTTTTCCACTTCAACCTCCGTATTT
The DNA here is from genome assembly GCA_965219125.1 of Aequorivita sp. Taxonomy (GTDB): domain Bacteria; phylum Bacteroidota; class Bacteroidia; order Flavobacteriales; family Flavobacteriaceae; genus JBBSOK01. Next base: position 51,225 of record CBDCMO010000001.1, on the reverse strand, counting down.
TTCTTTGCACTTTTATGTTTTTTCTTATTCTGTGGCTCGGCAAGATCTTCTATCATTTTAAAGAATTTCCCGGTATTTGTTACGTAGTTATCTGATAAAGCATTAAAATGCTTCAACATTGTTGGATTTAAAGATGCCAAATTGGCTATGTAGGCATCATTGTTTATTGTTTCCTTAAACCAAGCTAAGGTTAGGCCGGTAAGTTGTGCATAATTGCTCCTACTTTCCTGCAATCGCGCTGGTGGATCTGCAATAAAATGCGCCACAATGTCCAACATTCCAAAAGAGCCAAAGGCAATTGCCAATATCGTTTTGTCCATTGCAGCAAAAACCACTGCCGTAATTATTAAGGCCATCCCCAATATAAAGGAGGCTATATACATATATTTTGTAATAGATTGTGAGGTTTTATTTGCCTTTAGGGTGTCCTGTAAACTAAGCTTTAAATCGTGGATTACCGTAAAGGTGTGTTTTAAGGATTTATACATATCATCTGTTTGCAGCAGCTGAATATGCAGTTGTTTTTTTCCCAAAGGCGTATTTAGATTTTTAATTGCCAGCGCTTGTTGCGCCAATGTTGCATTTATCTCTGTTATTTTTTGAATGCTTTGAGGCGATAAGTTGTATTGTTGAAAATATTGAGGGTTAACAGGAATGTTTGGATTCATAACTGTTTGGTACAAGTCGTCTATTAAAATATCTGTTTCCATTTGATAGGTGTTACGTTTAATGATGCATCGGATAAGGGTTGAAATGTGAGCATAAAAAATTTATGGTTATTGGGTTATTGGTTACTAGGTTATTTTGTACTGCATTATTGGTTGCTGGGTTATTGGTTACTTGATTGCTTTGTTACTTTGTATTTGTTCGTCTTAAATATGTACAAATCAGAAGTAGAAAACTAATAATTTAGGTGTATGTATAATTTAAAACCAAGAAACTCTGAACTCTGAACTCATAAATAATAATTATAAAAATCTTCACACAAACTCTAGAGAATTTCCTTTAATTTTATGCAAAAAGATAAAAATGGAGAAAAGAGAACTTGGAACAACAGGATTAAAAGTGGCACCACTTACCTTTGGTGGTAACGTATTTGGATGGACGGTAGCTAAAAAGATGTCCTTTAAACTGTTGGATGCCTTCGTAGATGCCGATTTCAATTTTATAGACACGGCAGATACCTATTCTTGGTGGGCAGATGGCAATAAAGGTGGCGAAAGCGAAGCAATTATAGGTGCTTGGTTTGCCGATAGAAAGAACCGCGACCGCATAATCCTTTCAACCAAAGTGGGATCGCAGAATGGCGAGCGACCCATAAACGTGGGTAAAAAGTTTATTCTTGAAAGTGTGGAGCAATCCCTAAAGCGTTTAAAAACCGACTATATCGATTTGTATCAAACACATTTTGATGATGAGAATACACCCGTGGAAGAAACCCTTTCCGCCTATCAACAATTAATAAAAGAAGGCAAGGTTCGCGCCATTGGTACCAGTAATATGAGCCCAAAGCGAATCCGTGAATCTTTAAAAGCGGCTAAGACTGATGGCTTACCCAAATATGAAACCCTGCAACCTTTATATAATTTGATGGAGCGCGAACCGTATGAAAAGGAATTGCGTTCAATAATTGAAGAAAACAATATGGGCGTGCTTAGTTATTTTTCCTTGGCAGCTGGATTTTTAACCGGAAAATACCGAAGCAAGACCGATTTGGATAAAAGCATACGTGGTGGTGGTTTGGAAAAGTATTTAAATGAAAAGGGAAAAACAGTTTTGGAAGCTCTGGATGCCATTTCACAAAAACACCATACAACACAAGCGGCAGTTTCCTTGGCGTGGCTAATGGCAAGACCAACAATCACCGCTCCAATTGTAAGTGCTACCAGTTTAAAACAAATGGAATCTATTATTAAAGCACCACAACTAAAATTGGATGCCCAGGATATTGAAATGCTTAATCTGGCGAGTTCTTAAAAGGCTGCAATACATAAAAAATATATGCGTATAGCTTACTTATTTTCCGATACAATGGTAATATTCTTGGATATCAAGGCAGGCGGATTCATTATTAGGGTGTCCTGCACATCAAACGTTATAATATTACCTTAATATAATTACCATTGGGAATACTTATGATGGTAGTGTAAACATCGCCTTTATCATTTTTTAGGACAAGGTCTGCCCGTCTTTTTCAGCTTGTATTTTTGTAATGGTAAACCTATTTGGATAGGCCTTTTGGGTATTACAGCAAATTAAAAGTGTGAAAAACATAAGTAATGCAACAATTCCTTTTATCTGTATTTTGTTGTTATTGTAATGTTTAAAATAAAGAGTAAAAATAACAAAGTTTTTGATGGTGTATAAACGTGAAGCCATTTGTTTGCGCAATTAAACTTTCAAGTTTAACAAGCATTACTGCTTTTTAATATAACCTTATTCCTATTTGTAACTCGCAATATATGTCATTTGAAATATTAATTGTAGCCACAACCTTTTTAAACGAATTTATACTAAAAAAAACCGCAATAATCTATCGATTGTTGCGGCTTACTACTTTTTTTATTTATGACTGTATGTTAATTGTGCGGATAACCCGTTTCCCATTGTTGGTATGCGGTGTATTGCTTATCGTTTAAAATTGGCTTTAGGGTGCGGTTATTATATTCAGATAATTCGGTATTGCTCATTTCCCTATTTGGATTGCTCTTTCTCCAAACGGCCATATTGGTTTCATAATCCGTTTCATACCTTTTTACTTGATCCTTATCCATTACCACTGTTTTGTACATATTGGTCCTGCGCTCCAATTGCACATTTGCCGTGTTGTTGTTTGGTTGTATGGCTTGGGTAATAGGGTCATTTGGCTGGTTTGTGGTAGCAACATTGCTGTTTGTCCCGCTTGTAGTTTTAATTTCTGCCGTGTGCTTTGTTGTGTTAACCGATGCAGGTTTTTGCACCCCATTATTTTTCAGTGTATTGTTTGTTTGTGCCGTAACTCCGCAAACCATTGTTAACGAGAGGAAGGCAAGGGCTGCTATTGTTTTTAAAGTTTTCATAGTTTTAGGTTTTTTATTTTTAACTAATTTACGGTGAGAAGTTTAACCGAGCGTTATTATTAACACAAGTTTGTAAGGTTGGATGTTGGATGTTGGATGTTAATAATAACCACTGCCACATTGAGCTTAGTCTAAGTGCATTTGTAAAACGCAATAATCCCCCTTTACGGATTCATTATTATTTTTTTAATTTCATTGGCCTTCGACTGTTCACATATGCCAAGGCACGAGGCAGGATCAAGCTGACATATTGATAATAACCTTGCTATTAGAACATCGTCTTTATTTTATATTTCACCATCATTTCCCAGATTATATTTATAATGTGTAGCATTTCTGCATTCTGCTAAAATATGTTGTATATTATAATCTCCATCAATTAGAGCTTTTTTCTTTGCTCTTGTTCATCTTTTAATTTTCTTCTCAAAATAGATGGCTTGTAATACATCATTAAATTCTTGATGGAAAACCACGTCTACCCTCCTTCTTTTAAAAGTATAAGAGCTACTATTTACGCCCGATTGATGCTCTTCCAACCTTCTTTACAAATTGTTTGTAATACCTTTGTAATACGATTGGTCTGAACATTCTAATATGTAAACGTAGTATTGGTAGTGCATTTTATATTGGTGTAGCTTCATTAGAGGTTCGACTGTACTTCGGCTCCGCTCAGCAACCACAATCACCCTGACATTGGGAACTTGCATTAAATAAATTCTGTTTGACTGGTTGCAGTCGAAGTGATATTGTATAACTAAGTATTAAAGCTTTGACGATTTCTCTTGTATTCCGATGGTTTCCTTGTGGGTTGACTGTACTTGGGCTCTGTTAGGCAAGCCTGCATACTCTGACATTGGCATTTAATTATTAGCTTTTGAATTTAGCTTATTGTGAGCGCGCTGGAAGGTGCGACTTGTCATTTTCGGGTTTACATTAATTAAAATAACCACCTAAATACTATAGATATTGTGCGTTTAACTATACCATATTTATATAGTACGTATGGAGTAACATCGGTATGAGTCGGCATGGAGACGGCTTGGTCTCGGCTTCAGGTCGGCTTAGAGTCGGCTTAGAGATTTTTTTTGTTGGGAGAAAGTGGGTATATTTACGTATGTACCAATATGTTGAACGATATGGGAGGATTTACGAACGAAAATAATAAAAATAATCCTAAGATTTACAAAAACTCGGATGAATTTAGGTTGTGCAGTGTTTTTGTAAAGGAATTTAAGATTGGTTTACTGCCAATTTTGAAGTATCTACAAGATGGGAAACTGCACCAACGGTTGATGTGTTTGTTTATGGAAATAAAGGCGCTAGACCGGAATTCGGATAAAGGTTACCTCAACGTTTATGAAGGATTACAGACTTTGAAAGGGCAGACTTTGTTGCAGCAATTTGTGTTTACGCCCAAGGTTGGGATACGGCAGCTGATAGGTAACCCCAAGATTATGGAGGAGGATTTTAGTTTGGTGTGGAAGAATTTTGACCCCTCGCCTAGCCGATGGCCAAATAGCGCGACCCATTTAGAACTTACTTATTTGGTGCTTGCCTACTATGGGAAGCGGAATTTATTTAGGACTTATGCTGCGAGGCCAGTGAGAAGGGCTAAGAAAGATTTGATTGAAGTGTTGGAGATGCAGACGGAAGAAGTTATTATTAAAGAGGAAGGGTTGCTGTATATCTTGGTTTTGGGGTTACGGTTTATGGAGGTTCTTGGGGAGGAGGAATATGCTTTATTGGGGCAGAAGGCTGTGGGGGTTGAAGTTTTGGGGATTTGTTAATTGGTTAATTGGTTAATTTGTGATTGGGGATTTGTTAATTGGTTAATTAGGGTTAAAAATCAAGAAACACGATGAACGATGCACGACATAGGACGTAGGACGTAGGACTTAGGACTTAGGACGGAAAATCTAGTAATTAAGACTTAAGATTTAAGATGGATGGATTAAGAAACAGAATCAAGAGTTCACAGTTAGGAGTAAAGAGTTAAGCATTGGGGATTGGGGATTTGTTACTTAGTTGATTGGTTTTATGGGTTGTTGGTGGAATGTGGTTACCTATTTTTATAAAAGTTGCTATAATTGAATCTTACTACCGCGCATAAAAAAACCACTACAATAGAAAAATTGTAACGGCTTAATCTTATTTGGGTTATTTGAATTTCCAAATTATTAGGATATCCAGTCTGCCAATTTTGGTAGTTTTTATATTGGGTATCATCCAAAATAGGTCTTAGGATACTGCAGTTATATTCCGCTATTTCTGCGTTGGTCATTACCCTATTTGGATTGGCTTTGTTCCAATTTGCCATTATATTATTATATTCCAATTCGTAGCGTCTTACTTAATCTTCGTTAATTAGTACGGTTTTGTACATACTGGTTCTACGTACATTTTGAATATTGGCCGTTACTTTATCCTGTCCAATTGCCTCACTAATAGCATCATTTTGGTCTTCTGGGGTGGCAATGTTATTATTGGTGCCAGCTGTAATTTTAGTGGTGGCAGCACTATTGGTTTGGTTTACCGAATTTACCGGGTTTGCTCTATTTACGGTATTTACATTGGTAGCCCTGTTTACATTGTTTACCAAGTTAGCATTATTTATCGTCTGTGGTTGCCTTACGGTATTTTTACGGGTAGTCTGCGCTGTATTTTGTGCCGTGGTTGCCATTGTGGTAACTAGGGATAAAAACGCCACTGATAGAAAGATTTTTGTATTTTTTATAGTTATAATTTTTTAATTGTATAACTTATTTACGAAGGCTTACCCTATTTAAAATATGTATTAACACAGCTCTGTAGTGGGAAGGGATTGCTTAAAGGAATAATTAGAGGACTTGAAGACCCAGCATAGCACAGCAAGTCTTTAACTTTATTGAGCAGTCCCCAAAAAGTATATTGGATGTAATGGTAGTAAGGATTTTTGTTCATCATTCATTTTAGAATAGTATTCTTGCCACAAAGCGATAAAGCGATCAAAATCTATTAATTCAATATGTTCTCTCGAATGAACGGATTCTTTAACTGATGGCTTAGAGAATCTACCTGAGGTCACAAATATGCCAACATCGCCATTTCTTTTTAATGTTCCTGCTAGTTTCTGGATTTCATCAGAAGATATTGCTGATTCTGGCTTATGCTTTACTTGTACAATTATCCGCGGTTGTCTTGTTCCTAAAGGATCTGTATATGCAATAATATCAATTCCACCATCTGGACCTCTTTCTGCAATACTTGAAACATGATATCCCATTGCTTGCAAAAGACCACCAACCAAATCTTGAAACTCGTATGGATTTTTTTGAAGAATATAGGACCTAATGCCAGCGCTTGCATCTTCTTCAACTTGGTCTATAATTGATTTTTGTTGTTGGATAAAGTTGGTTACAACATCTTCATCTTCATCCAAATCCTGTAATTGTTTTTTATCTTTTTTATTGGCAGCTTCCCACTCTCTATAGCCTTTTGATATTAATTCATATAATTTTTCTGGTGTGTTATTTGCAACTGCTTCTTCACCTTCGCTAGTAATTGACCAAAGACCTTTATTTTTACGCATTAAGCCAGCCTTCATGGCATCTATAGTATAAAAGTGTAAAACTGATTCCCATCTAACATATCCAGTTTTTTCAAAAACATGTTTTTCGTATTCATTAAATTCAATCCTTTTTCTAACTATATCTACAACTTCTCGTCCTCTTAACTCCCCATCATTTTCTTTTAGAATTTGAAGTGTGGCGTATATAGTTTTAGTGGCTATTTGTTTTGATTTTGACATTTTTTTAAACGTTTGATTGCTGGTTAGAAGTATATTATCTGATGTAAAATTGAATTGATCATTTTTTTAGGACTTAATTACTTTAAAAATCTTTCGCTCATCCAAATATTTTTCAACTTTCTTAACGGGAGCTTCTTCTATACCAATAAGACTTTCTAGAATTTCCTTAAACTTTAATTTAAATGAAATGTTTTTGGTGAATATTTGATCTTCATAATAGATAAAGGCATGTGTATGATTTTTTCTTATCTCTAAGTTACTTTGATTAAAATTAGGAATCTTTTCAAATTTTTCTTTAAAATGTGATTTAAAATGTTCATTATTTACTTCGTCGTTAGTGCTATTTCTAATTTCGAAACATAGCCAAATAGCATGCATACGCATCAATTCTGATGCTGGTTGAATATAAAAATAAAGATCAAACTTTTTATCGTCACGCCTGTACCATTTGCCTGCTTTCTCATATTTATATTCTTTAAAAATATAATCAATAGCCTCTTCAATATGTTTTTCTGATTCTTCTTTTTTATTTATGATTTCACTTACGGCAGCATAATTTTCGACAATTTGTTCAACAATTTTATCCATTTCGGGGGTTTCTTTTAAATGATAATAATGACTTTCAATATTTTTAAAGTATTCTCTTAGGTAAAACAAATCTGTGCTACCCAATTCTCCTGTAAGTTGAATATTACTTTGCACTTTTTCTAAAAGTTCTTGATGTGTAATATTCAAAAAATAATTGTGGTCATTAGCTTTACATTCTTCAGGTTTGTATGATTTTAGACTTAATACTATTCCAATAATAGCTTTGTTTTTGCTCTGCAAATGCTCCCAATAAATATCTAGCGGATTGACCAAATTATGGGTTATTTTATTCTCAATGCCAATTACCCATTTATTCCCCTCTAAAACAATATCTATACTTTTAACAGTTTCTTTTTTGGCTCCACTGGTTTGCTCTTCGGTTCTAACAGAATTAACCTCATCAAACGAACTGATACTTTCAAAGGATATATATGGATGGGTGATTTTTAAAGTAGTTATCTTATCTATAATGATTTCCAGCAAGGCATCATAAAATAATGATCCAAAACTATGTTCCTCATTCGGGTCAAAAAAATAGGCAAGTATATTACTATTTCGGATTTCCCTATGTTGAATTTTTAAAATATCAAAGAGGTTTTTTCTTGGCCTCTTTGGTAGTTGTGGCAGCTTTGCTTTTAGTAGCGTAATTTCGTTTATTGTCATTTTATAATAATTGTTTTATAAGCATTATTTTTATTTGATGTAGCACTTAAAATTTTATCATTTATTCTTTATCATTTCCCAACCTCTTTACTAACTCTTCTTTAAAACTATTTAAAACATCCAACTCTTTGTGAAATTTAGGAAATTCATTGTGGATTAGAGAATATAAATTGTCTGAGTTTTTTTGGGCATCTTCCGCCCCTATTTTTAAGGCTACTATTTCTTTATCTGTTATTTCAATTAATTTGTAAACAAGAAATAATGCTGTGTTAGGCTCTTTATTTTTTGTACGACTTTCTTCGTCTTTAATCGATTCGTCAATTTCCCTTAATCGAGCATTTCTTAACTCAATTGTGTATGTACTAATTTTATCTTCAAAAAATTGTTTTACATGATTATTAATGGTATCATCTTGCCATGCTTTCAGTTTATCAATATAGATGACTATTTGTTGCTCATACCAAAGACTATCTACCATAAATTTACTTATTATTTTTACAATTTTTTACAATCACAAAAAATCTAAGTTAAGCTATTGCCTCAATATTTTTAAAAATATCCGCCATAATTTAAACTAAGACCATCTTATTTTTCATTTGCAATAGACCAAAACAACAAGTCTAATATTTTCATGTCTGCTAATTTTCCGTCTTTAAAGATTTCTTCTTTATCAATATTTTTAATTTGCTCTCTGACGAGGCTTAGGATTGATTGATTCTTATTTACCCAAGATTTATATTCTGAACTTATAATTTTAAATGCTATATAAAAACTCTCTTTTTCTAGACCAAAGTAATTTTTTATGGGATTGTCTAAAGCGCAATATTCTTTTGGTTTAAATGTATGTACTAGTTTTGCGAAAAATGAGCCTAAATCTACATTTACAGTTTTTTCTTTTCGCTGCAATTTTGCTTTAGCAAAATAAACAAAATATAGTTCTGTTAATCTTTCATCATTTAAATGGAGCATTATGTTTTGCTTATTTTGTTCTAAGAAATCTAAATAAGCATTGTCAATACCTTGTAAGGCATATTTGCTTTTGAAGTTGTGGAAAAATCTATTGTCTTTGTAATAGTTTTCGGTATTGTTTATTGTTTCAAAATAATATTGTTGAAACTTTTTGGAGCGTGTGTCATTTATTGCAAAATTTACTGAACTCAACACTAACTTTTCAACGGTATCCTTGTTGATTGCGTTGTCTATTTTAAATTTTACTTGCTGTTTTTTTCTATCTATGTATTCCTGCATAAATGATAACCAATTATATTATCTCTAATCCTTCTTTCAAGAAAGCAAAACCTCCAACCGCTCCTTCCACTTTCCCCAATCGGGCATTTCTCTGGTTTGGAGGTCGAAGAATTTCTTGTTGTGGTTGCGGTGTACCAAATGGCATAGCTCGTGTATTATTATATATTCTATGCAGGGTTTTGGGGCTTTTATTAATTCTGGGTTTAGTATTATTTTGCCTGTGGGCGTGCAACTGCCCCATCTTTTTGGCATGTTGTGTAGATAGATGTTTGTTGGTTCTACCTTGTATTTTTTAAATCGGGTAATTAGCGGCTCGGCCATTTCTGCAAATTTTATTTTTGCGCGCTCTCTGTACCAAGCATTTAATAATTGCTCTGCTTTATTCTTTGGGTCTGTGGTTATTTGTAGGCTTCTGCCTTTGTATCTAACCTCATCTTTATTTCCCTCTATTATTTGCAGCCTATATTGTCTTCCCAAATAAAGATGGCTTTCGCCACTTACAAATCGCTTTTTGGGAGCTTTGGGCTGAAACCTTAGAAAGTAACTTGTTTGTTTAAGAATCCAAGGAGCTTTTTTTCTTACTTTTTCTTCTATTTTTTCCTTTGGAGTATTTTCAGGCGCGGTTACTTTTATTTCCATATCTGAAGTTACCGTGATGCCCAAGGTTTTTCTATCTGAAAATGAAAGTTGGTAGTTTATAAGTTGTGAGCCAAATTGTAAGGTTTCCATCGCTATTTGTACCTTATTTTTGCTACGTCTACAATTTTTGCCGCTAGGTCATCAATTTCTTCAAAAGTCAATTTTATTTCATATTTATCCCGTACCTCATCAATTAAATAATCCCCAATTAAAAAGACCATTTTCTTTATCAAATCAATATTGTGCTGCCAGTCCACGATTTTTTGTTTTTCAATTATACCGTCTGCAGCCAAGGCAATTTCGGCTGCAATGGGTTTTAAGGAAGCTTGGTCTTTCCATTTTATATTGAGGTCTTCAAACGCAATACCATAATAAGCCCTTGCCACATCTTTGTTATCCAAGATTTTTGGAATGTCGGAATCTGTCCTGCTGAGTACCCTTTCCATAATATCCTTAACCCGTCTTAAATATTCTGTTTCTGAAATACGATGTGCTTCGTACTCTTGAATGGTTTCTTTAAGCATTTCTGAAAACTTTTTGTAAAAGGCAGGGTCTTCTTCCATTTTTTCGGAAATATGCTTGTCCGTCCTGGAGGCTATTTTATCTGCCTTTGCGGCTTCGCCTAATGTTTTTTCAACCTCTTCTTGAAAGGCTTTTTTGTCGAATATGTTTACCAACTCTGTTATGACCTCAACGGTATCGGAGTGGATGTGAGTATCAATCAATTTTTGGATTTGCCCTTCGTACTGCTTATAATCTATGGCATCTGAATACCGCTGTAATACTGCCTGCCGCAACTTTAAAAAGAAGGATAGGTCTTCCTTGTACTTGTTGATTGTTTTTTCATCGGTATTGTTGTGAAAATCTATTGCCGAAAGTGCCAATTTAAATATACGGGCATAGGCAGCTAATTTTGCATAAAACAGCACTCGTATTGCTTCATCCCGTAATAATTGTTGGTATGCTTCGGCATCGCGCTTGTTTGTTATTGTTTTAAAAAGATCCCACAATTCTGAATGGGCTTGGGGAAGTTTCTTTATTTCTTCTTTTATATCGGTCAACGTGCCTTCCAAATCGGCTTTTTCAAATTCTTCAAATGAGGAATATACTTCCAAAGCTGCGTCCAATTCTCCCAAAACACCATAATAATCTATAATATAGCCGTAATCCTTATCGCGAAAAATCCTGTTTACCCTTGCAATGGCTTGTAGCAATGTATGACCTTGTAATTTCCTTGTAAGATATATTACCGTGTTTTTTGGCGCATCGAAACCTGTTAACAGTTTATCTATTACGATGATGATTTCAGGTTCTGTTTGATGCTTAAAGCGATTAACAATGTTCTTTTGGTATTTTTTTGGGGTACTGTGCTCGTCCATCATCTTTTTCCAAAACAGCTTTACCATATCACTGGTTTCGCCATAAGCGCTTTCCTCGCCTTCCCTATCGTCTGGGGCGGACATTACTACTTCGGAAGAAACAATGCCTATTTCGTCCAGAAAATTCTTATACCTAATTGCTGCCTTTTTGGTCTGACATACCAATTGACCTTTAAAGGGCGTGGTATCTTGAAAGTTTTGCTGAAAGTGTTTACTGATGTCCCAACAGATAGCATATATTTTTTGCTCGGCAATATTCAATTGATCCGCACGGCTGAATTTTCTTTTCATATCTGCCTTTTCGTAATTATTGAGCGGTTCTGAAACTAGGTTGAAAAAGTTATCCAACGCATTTTCATTTACTTTTTGGTACGCGTGCCTACCTTCATATAATAAAGGGACCACGGCTTTATCCCTTACCGCCTGATCTACGGTATAAGAGTCTATCAAGGTGCCGAATTTTGCAAGGGTACTTTTATCCTTTTTAAATAAAGGCGTACCCGTAAAGGCAATAAAACAGGCATTTGGCAATGTTTTTTGCATCCCAATATTAAAAATACCGTGTTGGGTACGGTGGCCTTCATCTACCAAAACAAAAATATTGGGATTGGTCAATGGCTGTGGCAGTTTTTTTACGGCAGTTTCAAACTTGTTTATGATGGTTGTAATTACCGCATCGCTATTGCTTTGTAATAACTCTGCTAACTGCCTACCTGTTTTGGCATTGTTTACCAACATGCCACATTTGCGAAAGGTTTCCGTAATCTGTGTATCTAAATCGGTACGGTCTGTAACGAGTACGATTTTGGGGTTTAGAATTGTTGATTCCAAGGCAATTGCTTGTGCAAGCATGACCATAGTTAAGGATTTGCCACTGCCTTGGGTATGCCATATAACCCCGCCCATACGTTTGCCGCCTTCTAAGTGTTTAATTTGTTTTATGGCTTTTTTAATGGCGTAAAACTGTTGATAGCGTGCAATTTTTTTGGTGCCTTCATCAAATAAAATATACTTAAAAGTAAACTCCATTAGCCTTTCTGGGCTGCAAAGAGATAGCAGATATTCGTCCTGTGGCGTTGGCAATAGTTGCTCTTGCTCTAAGGCATCAAAATATTCGCGGACGTACTTAAAGCGACCTGTGAAAAGGGTGTCTTTTACCGAACTTTTTAACGGGGTGTTTTTTAAGTGGGTTAATTGGTTATTGTATTTTTCCTGTTCTGTGGTGTTAATAGCTTTTTCTTCCCAATGCGCCCAAAAGTTGATTGGCGTGCCGTTGGTGGCGTAGCGTCCCTCGTTTACCGAAATAGTAAGTAGGCATTGTGCATACATATATAACGACCGGATACCATCCTCCTGCTGATTGCGCAACTGTTGACTTATTGCCTGTTTTATGGGGTTTTTACTGTCTGGGCGTTTGCATTCTATAATACATAATGGGATGCCGTTTATAAAGAGTACTAAATCTGGGATTTGATGTTGTTTGCTGCCGGAACGCATTACCGCGTATTCCTCGGTTACGTGGAACACATTGTTGGTTGGGTTTTTCCAGTCTATATAATGCAGGGTAAAGCTCTTTTTGTCGCCGTCTATACTTTGCTCTAAGGTTTTGCCGAGCGTTAGCAGGTTATACACACTTTCTGTGGCGGCTATATAACCATTTACCAAGGGTATTTCCTTTAGCGCATTTATGCCTGCTTCTATATTGCCATCGCTAAAAAAGCTGGTTTTGCTTGAGGAAAGGCGAATGCTGTTTAAATCCTTTAATTGTTGGCGCAAGACCGTTTCCAACAATACATTTGTGGTCTTGCCCATACGTGCCGAAAGCGCATTTTCTGAACTAAGATACGTATAGCCCATATTTATAAGCAACTGGAGTGCTGGGATTTGGGATATGTCGTCTTCTTTAAAGGATGGGGTGGTCATGTTCTGTTGTTTCTATTGTCTCTATTGTCTCTATTGTCTCTATTGTTGCTATTGATACTGTTGATACTTGTTGATGCTGATTGATGCTGTTGTTTCTATTGTTTCTATTGTTTCTATTGTTACTATTGTTACTATTGTTACTATTGTTACTAAATATCCTAAATGTTCCTAAATGTTCCTAAATGTTCCTAAATGTCGAAAATTGTCTTATATTTGCCTACTCATTTCCCAGAGGGAAAAGGAGCTGGTGGGCCGCATTACCGTAATTGCGGCTTTTTTTATGGTTTATTTTTAAGATACCAATTGTATCTATCTTCAAAATACCGCTCATTGTAACTACTATCAATATGAAAACTGGTTATTATTAAATAGTCTGGAGTAATCTTTTCCATAATTACCAAAAATTTACCATCCTTATACCAAAAATAATCCCGCATAACTTCACTGGTTTCAGGATATTGAAAAAATAATATTTCTTCTTCATTTCTATTTTCCAAAATACATCTTACCCAATGTATTTTATTGGCTCTGTTGCGATCAAAAACTCTTTTATTAGAATTTACTTTTCGAGTTATGAGATGTACAAAGGTTTCTGGATATTCTTCAAACCCTTTTAATTTTGAATTTTTCAATACCACTTTTACTTCTAACCCATCAATTTGAAAATTGCAATCAATAAAATCTGTTTTAAACTCTTCAAAAAGTTTTTTCAATTCTTCCACAGTTGGATCAATTCCCAATCCATAAATCAATTCATCTAAATCAAATAAATTTCTCATTATTTGACTTTTGGCTGATGATCGAAAATATTAAATTTGGTTTCCCAAGGTGCAGTTCCTTCATTTAATGAAAATCCAGATTTTGCTTCCAAATAATTTATAAATTCCAATCTTGAGGGCTTTGGAATAAATTCTCCATTTGTTATTCTGGCTTTATATGAAATAGCACCAATGAATAAATCAGTTATCTGAAAAAAAATATTTTCGTGGGACCTTAAATGTTGAAAATGTATAAAAGGAGATTCTCCGTGATGATAATTCTCAAAAACCTCTTTAATCTTTTCCAGTTTTTGTTTTCCCTTTGTATCTTTTATATCCAAAAAAACACGGTAGTGAACCCCTTTAGGATTTGGTCTTAACAAAAAGTACGTCATTTTATAATAGAAATTGTCGTGAGAACCTTGATTGAAATCCTCATTGTTAAGCCTATCCTTATATTTTATAAGTATACAGCGAAACTCAATAGGGTTTTCAAAAAAGAAATCTACCATTGCTTTATATAATGGCAGTCTAGATTTAGAAAATTTGTTCCATTTTATTTCGCCAAGCGTTCTATGCTGTTTTTTTAGGTTTTCAAATTTTCCATATAGTTCTTTATAAGCCAATACTGGTATTTTTGTATAACCAATACACATGACCGGAATTTTATCATGCTCCAAATGGCAACTTTCATCAACAAATAGGTTATAGGTCATAATTCATTTTTTTGTTTAAATCTCTCTATTTTATTTTCTCAATATTTCAACCGTTTTTTCCCCGTCAACAAAACTTGCATCAACCCCTTTTTTTGTTCTTTTATACTTTCCAGCTTTTTGGTTAGCAGGGTAATTTCGTTATCTGCGGTTTGCAGTATTTGGGCGATTGCAATTTGTTCATTGAGTTTTGGATAAGGTATTTTAAGTTGGAAAAAACTTTTCTTATTTACATTTAGAAGTCCATCACCTCTTGCACCAGAAGATATTATCCCTTTTAACTGTCTATCTAATCCGTGATTAATAAAGAAGTGCTTGTAAAATAATGAGTGTGTAAAGACTTTGGGTCTAAAACTTATAAAAACAAACGGAACTAGTCCAGTAGTAAAATTTTCAAGTAAATATATACATCCCATTTTATAGGTTTTAGAATTTCCTTTATTGTAAGCAAAATCTCCTTTTTTTAATAATATATAATTGGATAAACTGCTTCCTGCAATTACTTTATCAAACTTACTTTGCTGAGAAACAAAACCTTTTCCGGCAGATATTGATAAAGGCAAATGTTCCTCATCATCATTTTTATCTTTAATTTCCTTAAATAAATCTTTTATTTTCTTCTCTTCCCATTTCCCCTCAAACCCCTTTAATCTCTTTTTCCCACTAAGCAACTGTTGCATTAGGCCTTTTTTGGCTTCTTGTTTTTTGGCTATAAGTTGGGTAAGGCTTGCGATGGCGGTGTCCCACGTGGAAAGGCAGGTTGCTATTAGTGTTTGTTCTTCTATTTTAGGCAATAAAATTTTTAAATTTTTGACGTCCGAAGAATTTATTGCTGGATAATTTGACCCAACTACTAAATTGTATAATTGAGCCTCCATTTGATTACTAAAAAGATAATTATATAAATAACTTGAATCTAATATTTTTAATGGGGTAATTACTGCAAATCCTGTTGATACAATCACATTTTCAATTTCATTTTCAATAATTGCAAAAGCTTTTAAATTTGGACGAACAGTTGACATAAGTATGTCATTTTTCTTAATTATTCTTCGTGCTCTTGAGGGCGCATTGCCATATGAGTACTCTTCCAAAAAGTCATATTTAATCAGTCCGTTTCCAATATCAGACAAAGAAATATATTTAAATATATATGTATCTTCGGTTTTGCTATTTAGACTTCTTGAATCTATTTTCGAACATTCTTTTAATTTTTTTACTTCCCACTCCTCCGGAATCCACCCGAGTTTGGTTTTTTTATAGCCGTTGCGTCCTTCGTTTTTTAAAAGGTCGTGGGTTTGAGTCCCTTCGAGGTCATATTTATCTTTCACTATATTTTCGGTTTCCATCTTCATACTAAAATAGTCTTTTCTGGGTCAAAGCCCTTATGTTCATTATAATCAACATAGCCCAATTGGTTTGTGCAAAGCTGTGTGTTGCCAATTTTAAAATTGGGTATATTGGTGTGATGGTGGCCAAAAATCCAATAGTCTGGTTTTGTTTCCATGATAAAATCAAAAAGTTCAACAGCAAAGGCTTCGTTTAATGGGTCATTTTTATACATTTCTGGGTATTTTAAAAATGTAGGTACGTGGTGCGTTATTATTACTGTTTTTTCGGTTGTGTTGTTACTCAATGCCTTTTTTAGAAAATCCATATTTTCTTGATATAGTCTGTTGTAATGAAACGCCGTAAACGTTTCCGTTCCATATTTTATCAAGTTAAAATCATTTAACTGCTGTTGTATTTGGTATTGGTTTACGGGTGTTATATGCGTCCACAAAGTAGTAAATACCAAAGTGGTGTTTCCTTCCACTACCGTATTATTGTTTATCAAATAAACAGTGCTCCTTATTTCTCTATTTATAGTACCGCTGTCCTTTAACACATCACCTCCATAATATTCGTGATTGCCGGGTAACCAATATGTGCGAGTAAAATTAGCCGCCAAATAATCGAAAAAATAATCATACTTTTCAATTTGCGAAAAAGGCATTATGTCGCCCGCTAAAATAAGGATCTCTGCTTTTGGCAGGATAGGGTTTTCCTTTAAAAAATCCCTGTTTTTTGGAAATTCTAAATGCAAGTCTGATGCGTATTGAAGGGTCATATTTTTTGCCTAATATTTACTTTCCTTGAGTAAGTAGTTACTTGCATAATGCTATTTTTTCTTTTTAATCTGTTCGGCAAGTGCCTTTAGCTCTTCCATTTCCTTTAGGTCTGCTTGCTGTGCGGCTTCTTTTTTTCGCAATTTATCAAAGGCGGTATAATGTGCTTCCACTTTCTTTTCCATCACTTTATGGCTAATCTTGCCTACGGTTTTAAGTACCGGAAATTCATTAAAAGCAATTAACTTATCCAAGTTTGCTTGCCAATAACCCATTGTAAGGTCTTGCTGGTTTTTACTTAATATAATAGCAAAGTGGTTATTACTATTAAGTGCTTTTATTAAACTATTTACTTAATTTAAGTAAAATTTAAATCTTTAATTACTAAAACCTATATTTTATAAAACTAAATATATAAGTATTACCTAAATATATAAGTTTTTTCTATTAGCTAGCTACTCCTTAAACTAATAGGTATAAGGGCTATAAAGCTAAAAGTATATTCTAGCTATAGTATAAATAGTTATTATTATTACTATATATATAATTAAAAGAAAAGTATATAATAAATACTATAAAGAGAGCTATAGGGAAAAAACAAAGCTATTTGTAAAAGGGTAATAAAATAAAAGTTAATATAAAGTATAGCTTTATAAATATACTTTAAGTAAAACTAATATATATATAGTTATAAAATTATAAAAGAAATAATTAAATATAAAAAGGGTTTAATTTATTAAATAGTTACTTTTCTATATACTAAATGCTATTTTATATAAACCTAGTACGCTCCTTATAGCTTAGGTCTAATAGGTATAAGAATTTACTATTATAGCTTTTACTTTATTATTTCTTTCTATATAGTTTTATAATTCCTTTTTAAAGGAAATAGTAAAGGAAAAGTTTTTTAGTTTAGTAATAATTAAATATTTTTTTTCTTTAAATATATTATTAATAAAATTCCTAATATACTAAATAAGTAAACCCTATTGCTTTACTATTAATAAAATATAAAATATATTATTTTCTATATAAATTTATATTATAATTACTTCTAAAAATATAATTAAAATAATTTAAAGGTTAGAATTAATTATTTAATTATTTAAATTATATTTTTAAAGTTTTATAAAGTGTTTTTTAAATAAAAACTCTTTAATAAACAAATTAATTAAAAGTTTTATAAAGAACTTTTTTCTTTTTCTTTTAAATATATAAAGCTTTTAAAAGAGCTAAATATATTTAATAAGTAAATAATAATACTAATTAAGTATTAAATAAAAGGTATAGTTATATTTATAAATATTAAAAATATTATATACTTTAAAAATAATATTTTTAATTTCTTTAATATTTTATATAGTTTAAACTATAAAGTTTTAGTTAATTCTCTTATTTATATACTTTTTTTAATAATTACTTTATACTTAATTAGCTAATTATATTTAATAAGTTTATAAAAGCTAAAGAATATAAATAATATAATAGAATTAATTTAATTTAAAAATAAAATACTAAAGTAATAATAATTAGTATATAAAGTTAAATTAAATATTTTAAATACTTATATATATAAAAGTATATAAAAGCTTAATAACTATTACTATATTATATATAATAAGCTTTAGGTAAATTTAAACTTAGCTTAATATTATATTTTATAAATTAATAAAATCCTTAAAAAGTATTTAAACTAAAAGTACTATAAAGATATATAATATAGTAATAAAATACACTTTAGTTATAAGTTTAAAAAGTAAGTTTATATTACTTATAAGCTAAAAACTTAATATTGCCCTAAGTATATTTCTTATAAAGAATATAAACTTATATTTAAAGAGAATAACTATAAGTATAAATATATATAAAGTACTATAAAGTATAATTTTAAGTTAAAGCTAATATAGTATAATATTTTATAAATATTAATAGTAAAATAACTTAAAAAGTACTATATATTAATTGAATATTATATAGTATTATATAAAAATAAATTAATAATAAATAGAATTTTATATTAAAAAAAAAACTTTAAGTATAATATATTTACTTTAAACCCTATATAAATATAATAAAAAAAGTATAAAATTAAAACCTCTTTTAATCTCTTTAGCTCTTTTAACTTAGTAATTATTAAGAATTACTAGTAAGTACTAGAATAAGCTCTTTGCAAATACCTTTACTTTAATAATATAATATTTATAAAAGTAATATAAAAAAAGTAAATAGAACTAAAGTAAAAGATAATTAATAGGTTTATATATAGGTTCCTATAATAATTAAGGGATATTATTAAGCTAAAAGGGCAATTAACTAAGTATTAATTATTTATAATAGATTATTTTAGAATTTGCATTAATTTGCATTAATTTATATATAAAATTAAGTGTATTCTAATATTTATAGATAGCGGGGTAGTAGGGTAATTATTTTTTTAGTGTATTAAGAATTTCGTTAATAGCGTGCCAGGATGTTTTCCATAAGGCTACACAAGTGGATCGGGTTGCCTACATAGCTCTTCTAGTGCCCGAAACTTCTTCTCCAACATGGCAAGCGAGCTGGGTTGCAAAATAATTACTACCGTAGCGCCATGAGACTAATATCTGGATATTTAGCGTCCATGCTATTGAGCGAATACAAATAGCTAGTGGATATCAATGGTATTCGAGTGAAATAAGCTATATTGCCACGCAAAAATTTACTTATATTAGATCTATAGTATTTGCGAACACCTAACATAATCAAGTTTCCAATGTTGTACAAAGAAGGGGAGTTTTTACTTTGCAAGGCAAAAGTAAAGCAAAACCAAGTGTTTCTAGGTTGTGATTTGCACCGTTGGTGCTATGAAATTGCTTGCATTGCTAAAGGCTCTTAAAACTTGTAAATCACTTGAATAGCTTGAATAATAGCCAAGATCTTGTTCAGAAAGCTCTGAACAAACTTGGAAGGGATCATATAAAGTTGCTGGAATTCCTTTGACCAGAGTGTAGGTAGTGATAAGCCATACGCTTTAATTGATTATGCTTAAAACAGGACTCCAAAGAGACTTGAACAAGAGTATAGATCACGCTGCCAAAGCAAAAAGTACCCCAGCTGTCTTGCCTTTTCAAAATTACGTAAATACTACTATGTTAGCTCTTTGAGCTCCAGTCTAAGTCCAGATCCCCTTCTCTGATTTGAATTTTCATAACGTGTTGTACTTCCTTCAATTCTTGGCATTGCAATAATCATTTAGCAGAGCAAAAATAGACATTAGAAAATATTTTCAGATCAAGCAAACAGTCTTAAAGAGAGCATTTACTTTTCATATCCGGTGGTCACCCTTATAAGGCGAATTTGAGCTGGCAAGCTTGACAGTCAATCTCCCAATTTGTTTACCCTCGCTTATGCGCACGAACCATTTGTTGACTTTCAGGGGCTGGCATGAGAGTCAAACTCAAGGAGAATTCATTTCTTATTAAGCAAGTCAATGAAACTCTAAGCTAGTGATCTGGTGCAAGGTTGATTGACTACATTCGACACTTACTTGAGACGTTGTCCAATGTTTACTTGAAGCTCAGGGGCCAAGAAAACTCTGGCTAGTCACATAGTCTGTCGCTAATCCAGAATGAAGTGTACCGTTCTACATTGTACTAACAAGGCTGAGACTCTAGTGAATATTTTAAAGATACCTACACATAGAAGCATAGAAATAGCAAAAGTGCCTCTTCTCTAGGCATAAATCTCGGGTTGCACATTGCAGAGCAAAGCTAAAGGACGACACGAACGATATCAAGTCAATCATAAACAAAGCTGATAGGACAAGCTTAAACACAAACTTCTGTAGCTTGCCAGGCAGACCATTAGTGATTCAAGAATTAATTATTTGTTGCACATTGCATGGCAAGGCTAAAGGTCAAAAGGACAATGTCTGGTCAGGAACAAACAAAGGTGCTAACCAAGCTTAGAAGAAAACTGAATCCAATAACTAGACAGGCCAATGGCTATCTCAGAAATACTTCTGTGTTGTTGCAAATCGCATCAGCAAGGCTGCCATTGGCTCTCGCTACAGAGCACGGACGATATCTGGTCAAGGAGGACTTGAGTCTTGCCTTGCCTTCTGCCCAATTTAGTAACTTCAAAGAGTGCAGTTGTAGAAGAGAAGAGGGGAAGCTATGTGTGCTACCACAACCCTCCATGGTCTTATCCCCTTCAGTTAGAGGGTGCCGACGAATATAGACCAAAGTTGGGAGTTGGGAGGAAAGGGCGCAGCGTCACCTGCTCTCGTCAAGATATAGTCAAGATAAATCAGCCAATATCCGTCCAAGAACCGCCACATCTACCAGATCTAAGACACGTAACCTCCATTCGCTTCCTGCTCGTATATACAAAACAGCCAATGTCCATCCAAAGAGCTGGCTTTTGTTGCACATCGCAAGTGCCAAGGCTGCCATTAGACGCCACATCAACAAAGATATAAACGGCGTAACCTTCTCTCGCCTATCTCTAGCTGTGAAAGCAGCCAATACCGGTTTGAAGAAGTTGGCTTTGTTGCACATCGTATGGGCAAGGCTGCCACTGGCTCTTGGTTTGGCGTGCACGGTCCGCTTGGAGAGGGAGAGAATTGTGAAAGGTAAGGAGGAGGAGGTATGATGGTGATAAGACGGAGTTAGAGAGCCTCACTTGAGGACTTTATGGAAATGAGATGTTGAATAGTTTGTAATGATGCACGAAGGGGGCTTCATCCAACGTGATTCTGATAGTCTATCTACAGTTCTATACCATTGCCATACAACACCAATACCGGGAGATTTCCTGTGGAGAATGTAGAAAGATAGACTCAAACTAACCCCTTGATCATAAATATCTGATTCAGAGCCGTAGCATCCATACAAGCCATCCTCTTCTGGGCAATGTTTCGAGATCGCACGGCATGTCGACCTGCCATGATGGGCGTTGAACGGGCACTGGAGGTGATGGAGTGCGTGTTTGGTGATGTTGAAAGCTTATTGATCGGTAACACTTGCCTGTGTTGCTGAGCTGCGCCATCAGGGACATCAACAAGAGGACCTTCCTTGGCTTCTGGATGCTTCTTGGAGAGTATCTTTTGGGCGTCATGGTTGGATATTGATGTTTCTGGTAGCGGCCTAGGCTTCTTGTCTTTCCTCCTAGTAGCTTTGTGAGCAACACCGTCTGGATCTGCTTCTATGACATTCGCGGCTTGCTCCGGAGCTTTCTCGTCCGATTTTGACCGCTTCTTAACCTTCTTGTCCTTCAATTTCTTGACTTTGACGGCAACAACCTCCGGAGATTCCCGGTTCTGTTCTCCAAAATCTTTCCGCCTTCCTACCCTCGCAGGCTTGACATCTCCAAGTGGTGACTTCTCCGCTGACACGTGTGGAGCTTCATCAGAAAATCCATTTCGCTTCTTCTTCTTCTTCTTCTTCTTCTTCTTCTTCTCCTTCTTTGTCACCTTAATTTGACCTTGCGATGCAATTTGAGCTTCTCTTGAGTTTCCTTTTCGCCTCTTCAACTTCTTGTTCTCGGATTCCACCTGAGGTTCCTCCATTAGAACGTCCCGCATCCGCTTCTTCCTTTCTTTCTTCGACTCTGAGCCGTCCGCTTTCGCCACGAACTCAGTTTCCTCCCCGCGTTTCATTCTGATCCTTTCCTTCTCTTCCTCAATCAATCCCTGGATCTTATCGCCTATCAACCAGCCGCCGCTCACAAACCTCATTCCCCCCCACCGTCCCGCAACATATACTCTTATCTTCGCATCCTTCCTTTTCTCCCGCCGCTCTTCTATATCTTGTTCGTTCTCACCATTCAGCCTCCCAAGCAAATCCTTGAAGTCATTCAACCCCGTACACTCTCCTGCCCTTTCCCCTCCATTCCTCGCACCAAGCCCCAAATTATCATCCTTCACCAGAACTCTGATATGCGATGCATTGGCAGCGGTATGAAGATCTGCGTGCGAGGCATTCTGTGCGCCAAGATATTGCCCTGGTATCCAGCCTTGGGAGCGTAGGATGCGCTGCCCGAAGGTAGTGTGATTGCTGGACCAGGTGGTGTTGTTCGGGTCATGGGAAAGTTTGATTCGACTGTGTCATTGTATTAGTGAGGTATTGCAACTGAGGGGTAGATAATACTTACTTCTTGGGTGCTGCAAGACCCATTTCATCGATTGGGTGGTGGACAAGCAGCTTGTGATCCTGAGAGTTGTCGTTGCGATGTCGAAAATTTTGGTGGGGCTGTCGCGCTGACGCTTGACCGAATCGGGAAGGAGAAGCCGAGCTGCTTCTCGAGTTTCACTTGAAAGACGATCGCGAACTTCATCCTCGCCAGCCAGACACGAAGCTCACTTCCGCAGCGCATTAAGACTCTAATCGTGTGGTGTTAAGAGAAGGGGACGATTTGGAGAGCATCATGGCACCTGCCGGAGGTCGGCAATCTGAGCCTGTATATCTCGATGATCATGACGAGTCTGAGGAGGACGATACTGCTGAAGCGTTGAACAGAGCGAACAAGTTGATGGCCAATGTATCTGACCTTGATTTGAAGACAGTCTTCGCTAAAGCGGAATTTACTGATATATCACGCAGGCCAAAAAACGCAAAGAAGCCAAACGCAAGGCCATACATGATGAGCACCTCAAACGCGCCGAAGATCTTAGAAGCAAGATGAGTACTTTATTCGAGACGAGAAATTCGAGGGTGTAAGCGCTCTGAGTTTTTGTTAATCGTAAGAGCTTCAGAATTCCTGCTGATAGCTCCATAGCACCAAGCTTCAACGTGCTCAGTGGCAGAGACTTCAAGATCTGAACAAGAGACGCCAAGCCTTAGAAGCTCGGATCCTGAAGAGTATGGCTTTTATTGAAGTTCAGACGTCAAACATGGCGAAAGAACTTAATGCGATGCTGATGGGGAGACTGGAAGATCTCGAGAATGCTCAGACCGCGCTCCAGTGAGCTTGGTACTGGGGACAGCTGATTGAGAATACCCTTCTCGAAACCCTCAAGCTTGCTCAACTAACAGCTCGGAGAATACCTGCGAAGAGATACTGGAGTGTTGCTATACATCATTTGCTATATCTACTGATCAAGATACGACCTAT
This sequence comes from Aequorivita sp., assembly GCA_965219125.1. Classification (GTDB taxonomy): domain Bacteria; phylum Bacteroidota; class Bacteroidia; order Flavobacteriales; family Flavobacteriaceae; genus JBBSOK01. The sequence continues at coordinate 27,268 of CBDCMO010000001.1, read as the reverse complement.
ATGGCGTTGCGGATGGACTGATGGACAGAGACCCCTTAGCTTTTACTACATTTCTAACATAAAGATCATTGAACGTCTTCAAACTCTATCTGCTATAATGACATTCAAGGCCGGTATCATACATGCAATCACTTCCCCGAACGCCTATACCATTTAATCATCTCAGCCTCTACAGCCCTCAAAACCTCCTATCCTCTATCCACCACCCTACCATCCTCACCACCTCCCCAATTCCATCCCTCACCTGATCCACCAGAACCTTCACCATGCCCTGCCTCTTATTCTTCCCATCTCCTAGACTGGGTCCTATGCCGGCTCCCACACCCGCCGGCTCCTCACTCCCCATCGTAGGCAACACATTATCGCCCGCACTCAGCGACACGAACAACGCAAACGGCACCAACCAAACGCACAATCCAAAGTAAGAGGCGACTTCGGAGAAGGTAGGCATCTCGGGACGGTCATAGTAGGAGTTTATGTTTGTGGCTTGTAATCGGGAGAAATGCCCGAACCAGAGGTAGTGGTTTATCAGTACTAATACTGTTTAGTTGTTAGCTTGGCTGAACCCTTCTTGCTGAAGGCTTCGAGGAAGGGAGAAAGAGAGTGGGAGAACATACTGCATGAAGTAATAAATAAAGGATCGCTCAGCTTCACAATTGGGAATCTCCGCATGTTTCCCAGATATACGACATGCGAGACGACGCTAAGAAGGGAGAGCTTAAGAGGGAACTTGTCGACTGCGCAGAGTAATATTTGTAGAACTATGACGCAGTATATCAACCGAGTGAGGAGGCGTTTCGCGATCACTGTGTGCTCTTCGACAAGTTCGGAGAGGTAGTAGAGTCCTGAAGCTGGGAGGAGGTCAGTAGAGAAAGGGAGAAATGGGGAGCTAAGCACAGAGCATACCGATAGCAAGGGTGAGGAAGGCAAACCCAAAGGCTATGCCTAGGTACCCAACTAGGGGTAAGATCCACATTTCGAAGAACTGAGACTTTACACTTTCTGCTTCATGGTTTAGTGAGAGCTGAGAGCTGTGGACAGATCAAGCTCGACGTGTAGTTGCTCGTGGCAGGTACCGGCTGATCTTCGGCAATCGTGGAGGGCCCCACCAAAATATTTGGAGGTTGAGGTGCACCAGGTGTGCGAGGTGGGGACGACTGTGAGCATCTGCAGATATACTTTACATTAGGAATCTGGCTCTCCTCTCCGGTCTGAGAAGCTCTACGAAGCAGTAATACATTGAAATACAGGCAAGATGTCTCGGCCTGAAGACCTCCTGTATGTTCCCTTACCTCTCCGTCAGCTCCTTACTGACAACAGAACAGCCCACCCGAGCTCCACTACAACGACACCGAAGCCCGCAAATACACCACCTCCTCGCGAATCCAGACAATCCAAGCATCAATGACCCATCGCGCACTCGAGCTTCTTTCCCTCCCCCACCCCTCTTTAATCCTCGACATAGGTTGCGGTTCCGGTCTCTCGGGCGAGATCCTCTCGTCCGTTGCCCCTTCCCAACACGGACCTCACGTCTGGATCGGGATGGACATATCCGCATCCATGCTCGACACCGCCTTGCAGCGAGATGTCGAAGGCGATCTCCTACTCGCGGATATTGGACAAGGGATCCCATTTCGAGCAGGCACATTTGATGCCGCGATTTCGATAAGTGCTATACAATGGCTTTGCAATGCAGAAGCTAGTGAAGTCTCTGCTGCTGGACGGTTGAATAGATTCTTCAATGGGTTGTATCAGAGTATAAGGAGAGGTGGGAGGGCGGTATGTCAATTCTATCCGAAGAACAACGTGCAGCGAGAGATGATTTGCGGGGCTGCTATAAAAGCTGGATTCGGAGCGGGAATATTGGAAGATGATCCAGGGACGAAGAATGAGAAGGTTTATCTGGTACTTACGGTGGGAGGGCGGGAAGAGGGGAGAGGTGATATTACGGGGGTGGTGAATGAGTTGGAGGATGTGGATGTGCTGGATGAGAGGAGGAAGCATAGGGAGAAGGGGAGGAGGGAGCCAAAGAAAGGAGGGAAGGCGTGGATATTGGGGAAGAAAGAACAGATGGAGAGGAAGGGGAAGGTGGTCAAGAGGAGCTCGAAGTATACGGGGAGGAAAAGGCATATTACTTTTTGAGCTGGGAAACAAATCTACGAACAAAGTACGCAACAACATGACCACGGACTCTGGAACATTCTGGCTCGCTTCAATGCTGGCCTTGCATTCCAGCCATTACGATTCAGACCTTCTGGAACAGAATGTCTCGAAAGCCTTTGGCATGATCCGCAGTCAAAGCGACCAGCTTCTGGCTCCTGCACGATCCTGCCAGAAACTTTGATCTATTCATCTCTTTCACCGCAAGGATCGAGCTTTCCGTCGGGATATATAAGTATCCAGGTCCACTCCCACAACGAAGACCCCATAGCTTCTTGGCCCAGAAAATAGATCTGATCGTTGTCCGGCACATACCTCAACACAATCATCTACGATTACTGCATTTAGCTCAGCAGGTCAATAGACTTTGGCTTCAAAATCAACCAACTATTTACACGGAACACAACACAAGCAACATCGTCCTACCATGATTCTACTTGTCCTCGCCACACTTATCGCATCAGCTATCGCACCAGCTACACTGTCGAACGCATACGGGGTTTGCCGAGCAGGGTGCGCTGCTCTCGTCTTAGCTTGCTACTCAGCAGCTGGCGTTACATATGGTGCCATAGCGAGCGTTGTGGCTCCACCTGCTATCTTGGCTTGCAATGCTGCCTTGGGGACGTGCTCTAGAGCTTGTTGGCGAGTTGCCTTTGGTTGAACATTTTGAAGGAAAGCGAGACGAGAGATGAGATGCGATAGATGAAGTCGTTTGCAGATTTATGGGCTATGGACTAAGGATATTTGACTGATCAGATTGTCGGCTGTTGAATGTGAGGCATCTGCTCAACATGATGCGATGGCTGATGGATGGGGGACTAGCTTGGGCTTGAATATAAGAGACGCTTGCCTGTGATGTCTTCGCTGTTACTGAGAGATAAACTATGCCTAGGCCTTGGTGAATGACACTTCTACTTCCTTGTTCATACTGTTCTAATTTTCACCCTGACTACTCCATCCTCCGCAAATCCTCAACTTCTTGCAGTCGATGTAATACAGCACACCTAACAAGTACTCCTTCTCAAGAAAACGACACTACCGCACTCTACCCCAACCACATCGCAAGTTGCCAGAATACCTGGCCCACAGTACCTTTTCACGTCAAATGTTCAGCTATTCTCCCTCAACTGCCAACATGGACCCCATCATGGACAACATCCTAATGGTCTTTGTCGATCTTGGTGCGGTTCTCATCTTGGACGTACTTCTCATCGTCGCCTGGGAAGCAACTAAAGATCTGCTGCGGCATAATATTGCTTAATGGCTTATTTTCGATTTCGATGTCATAGTCGTCCTTCTCGGCCTCTGTATACATGTTCAATTCATCGCCGGTTCAGTGGATAGATGGTTCTACTTCGTCATATATCTCCTGCTATGGTTTTGGTTGGCCGAATGTATGACAATTGAGGTCGTGGGAGATGGGTTCTAGGTAGGGAGGAGTATAGACGATGAGCTTGGGAGAGTTGCGAGGGGCAGAGTGAGCAATCCTTATGTACTTTACCGAGTTCATCCTCGTGGCTGTTGCGAGTTGAGATGTAATGTCAAAACCACTACTCGGCAGGCATTACTCTTCGAACGATTTTGCTAACCCGCTGCGGTGAATCATTGCCTAATTCCCAATTCACGCATTCTCTTCTCACTATCTTTCCAGATAGACCACATAACACCCTTCAACACAACAGGATCATTGAGTCAACGTACCACTCAAATTAACTATCTGTTCTCCCTTCAAGACATATACACTGTACCTCCCATCCCAGAAGTAAGCCCTCTGGCCATCTCCCATGTACAAAGACTTCAAACTAACTCCTAGACTCTGTAATCGCCGATCAACCTCCTCACAACCAACATGCCAGCACTCGTCCTCATCCCCCGCACACTCCTCACAATCGACATCCTCCTCATCGCCATGCTTCTCAGCACAGCACTATTCTCCACCGACCCCTCTACAACACTTCAAGGCGTCGCCATCTTCTTCTTCTCTCTAGTTGGCTTCATCGTTTGGTTGGTCATGCATTACGACTACTTGGTATGGGGACGAGAAGGGGAGTTAGGAGTGGAAGTGGGTCGGGGTCATGTGCGAGAGTTTCAACACTAACGAATGGGGGTGCGAGATAGGGTTATTGGGTATTTGATGGGTTGGTTGTTGGTGTGGGCGGGGTGGTGATGGATTGCAGCCATGGTGTGGAGCATTGGCGTATGCTGGAAGAGATCTCATGGACTGTCTTCAAGATACAGAGTAGGTTCTACGTATACTCAATTTATGGTCCGATGAGCGAATCAAATTTGCCCCTAGTTAATGCAATCTATCAAGACAGTTCTCCAAACGCGGTCGTGGTCAAGAGGTTATCTTTGATATTGATGGCCGGCCTTGGAATATATTTCTCAAAGAAGTCTTAAGGCTACGAATGCTTATATAATAACTCTTTGCTTAATGAGTTGTACTTCTTGTTTCTATATTTGCTTAATAAGAGAAGAATACTTGATTGGAAGAAAATGATCTGCTTCGTATTAGCGGCTTGAAGTTGCTTTGATTTTCTGAACCTGTAGTGATAGTTTAATACTAGATCCGGGAGAGCATTATAGTAAATTGTTAATTAATGCTAGGAGCTATGCTGTTTGTGTTTGTGTTTAAGCAAAGAGCCCCCTCTTGTTCTTTGCTCACTTGCTATTTGTTACTTTGCTAAACTTAAGTTAGCGAAAGTTCTATGTTTAATTACAGTATTACTTATTCCGCTAAGTATATAAACTTAGTGAAGTCTCACGGAGATTATAGGTGTATATATTAGATGATTTAGAGGTTATATAATCTAGCGGAACGTCCCTCGAGCTATTTTTAATACCTTAACACTTTCGCTACCCTTTAAGGCTCTTTTATTTAGCTCTTTATAGTTTATTTAGCTCTTTAAGCTTTATACAAAGTAGTTTAGCTAAGCTCTTTTAGCTATATAAAGTCTCTAGGGAGCAATTAGTTTTACTTCTTACCTCTTATTATATATATATATAGCTTTCTATATTATATATAAATAGCTAAATAAATATTTTATTTACTTTAAATTAGTTCCTCCTTTTAACTATTTAAGAGTTATAAGCCTAGTAGTTTTCTAAACTATATAATATTTTATAGTTTTATTTAACTTTATAGTTTCTATATAATATTACTTATATATATTACTTATTATAGTATTTATTAAAAATAAATATAAAGTTACTTTTACTTTTTACTTTAACTAAAATAAATAGATTGAAATTATTAAAACTATTATATTTTATAGAGATATTTAGGATTTAATTAATCTTAATATTCTTTATATAATCCTTAAATTAATATAAAACTAATTTAACTATTATATACTAATATTAAATCCTTACTAGTAGTATAATAGCTTAGTTATAACCTTAGTGTAAAGTTACTTAATAGGGTGCTTTTATAAGTGCTTTTAAAGGTGCTTTCGCCTAGTAGGTGTTAAGGCCTATCTAGCCCCTTGCCCCTAACTATATAATATAGGTTATATAACCACTAATTAGGGCGTAGGCTTTAAGCTATATAATATATAGGTTATATAACCACTAATATTATAGAGTAAAGTTATAGCTTATAGAGGCTTATTTCTATATTCTAGTAAAAGGGTAAGAGTTAGTTTAATTATTATTACTATTCTAATAATATTCTAAGAACTTGCTTTAAGCTTATATTATATTATCTATTAGTATTATAATTACTAGTTTTAATATTCTAACTCTTTTTAAAGGAGAACGGTCCAGTGTAGTAATAGTAAGTAAAAGTCTTTGTAGTAATTTGAAATAAAGCTTATTAAATACACCTAATACTTAAGATAGTACAAATACTCTTTATAGAAATAGCGCAACTATAGCTTAAAGCGTAAAGGTCCCTTTACCTTTAATTATAAAGATATAAGAGATAATAAATACTATAATATATAGAATAAAATAGTTAAAGCAAGTAGCAAGAAGTCCTACTATTAAGCGAAATAGATTAATTAGGGAAGAAGTATAAAGGCAAAAAGAGAATATATAAGGAAGTAAAGATATCCCTTTTTCTATATACTAAAGTAGCGCTAAGCTTACTTATACTTTACCCCTATTAATATATTATAGGAGAAAGCTATAAGACTTCTAAAACTTTCAATAGGAATATAAGCTAGAGTTCCAAAAGGTCCCTAATTTATACTTTATAAACTAAAACACAATTAGCTATACTATAGGTTTTATTAGTAGTAAGCTACGCGCTATATAGTAATAAAGAGAGTATAGTAAAAGGTATATAAATATTACTTAAATAGAATTCTTATAAATAATGCAATTATATATTAGTAATCTAGTAAACCTTTATTTTAATATAATTAAAGAGTATAAAAAGGCTTAGTAAAGAGATAACTAATTAGTAAAAAACTTTACTAGATATTTTAATTGCTTATTAAAAGAACTTCCACTAAAAGGCAAAGAGATATTAAAGAATAAGCTTTTTACTAAGTTAAATAAGGATCTTAGAATTAAGATTTTAAAGAAGGATAAAATACTAATTATATATAATAGCTTAATTGCACTTATAACCTATTAATAAAAACTATTGCTTTAATAAAGAGAAAAATAAAATTAAAATAATTAAAGGAGGCAATAGCGCCAAAAGGGCAATAATAATATACTAGGTCTATGTAACTATAAATAAAGCAAATAAAGCTAAAATAATAATACTTACTCTCTTTATAAAATATTTCTAAATTAATAAGTAGTAAGTAATAAAGCTTCCTTAGTAGCTACTAAGGAAGCTCTAATGCTACGCCTATTAATAATAGCGCTCCTTTGCGATAAGGACGAACTAGTATAATAGTTTGCTATAAATATAGTAAGCCTAGTTATATAGCTAGAAAGTGCTTCTAAGTATAAAGATAAAGTTTTAATTCTAGAATAAAATTATACTAGATATAGATATACTAACTATATAGTAGTAGCTTATTTTGCATAAACTTATAGAGATAATAAGGAGCTAGCGCCTTTATAGAATATATTAGAAAACATATAGGTTTAAGGCAAGTAGCTTTAATAACTTTAAACTAAAACGTTAAAGGTAAAAAGCAAATAGTTATTACTATTTAATTACTAGATATATAAGGGGAAATAAAAACACTTAGGGCGTTACTAGATTTAGGTGCTAAGGTTAATACTATTTCCTAATATATAGCTATAGGTATAGGTTTAGTTTCTTTTAAGAAAAAGCTAGCTTAACTTTAAACTATTAATAGTTATTTTATTTTTATTTAGGATCTTTATTATTTAAATACTACTATTATTAATTTGTCTTTAAATAGTTAGGAATAATACTTAGAGTTTTTTACTTATAATATTAATGCTTATAACTTTATTTTAGGCTATCTATAGTTGCATTTAGTTTATATTAATTTTAATAAAAAAACCTTTAATTTCAAAAAACATTTTAATAACCTTAAAGTTATTAATGCAAAGTGCTTTATTAAAGCCTTTACTAAGGACACTTCTTTATATAATATATTTATAACTTTGTGTAATATATTTATAACTAAAGCAAGGACAAGTGGATAGGATAATAGTAGCACTAGTAAAGCGCTAAAGGGGCGTAAAGTTCCAATAAGTTATATAATATTTAAGGATATATTTAATAATATTGCAGTAAAAGAACTTCTAAAAGATATAAATATCTCTTATTAAATTAATCTAGAACTAAATACTTCTCCCCCTTAGGCCCCTCTATATTAGCTTGCCTAAAAGGAATTAGATACGCTATAGGAATATTTAGAAGATTAATTAGATTAAAGGTAAATATAGTAATTAAATAGCCTAGTGGGTGCGCTAGTTCTATTTATTCCTAAAAAGAATAAAGGCTTGCAACTATATATTAACTATTATAGTTTTAATAGGATTACAATTAAAAATCGTATACTATTACTATTTATTTCAAAAACATTAGATCGTTTAAGCTTAAGCTATAGTTTTTACAAAGTTAAATTTAAAGGATACCTATAATTATATTCGGATTTAGGTTAAAGACAAGTGGAAAATAGCTTTTTATATAAAATATAGACATTTTAAATATATAGTTATACCTTTTGGTCTTTATAATACTCTAAGCACCTTCTAATAATACATTAGTGAGGCGCTAACTAGTCTTATAGATACAAAATATATAATTTATCTAGACGACATTTTAGTTTATTCCAAGGATATATCTAAGTATAAGTAGGATATATATAAAGTTCTTAAGCGATTGCGCTAATACTAGCTATATACTAACTTACAAAAGTGCAAGTTTAATATACCAAAAGTCGAGTTTCTTAGGTTCGTTATTAGTAATAAAGGTGTAGAGATAAAAAGGAGCTAAGTTATAGCTATTAAGGATTAGCCTAAGCCTATAATAGTTAAAGATATCTAGATATTTTTAGGCTTTGCAAACTTTTACTAACGCTTTATTTGCTAATACTTATATATCGCTACGCCTATAACCGATTTACTAAAAAAGGTTTAGCGTAGCTTTTATTTTAGGAAAAAAGCTTAATTATTATTTTAAAGGTTAAAGATTACTTTTATAATAGCGCTTATACTATAGCACTATAACCTATAGCTATTGCTTAGGATTAAGTCTAATGCATTAAGTATTGCAACTAGCGCTATGCTATTGCAATTGTTTCTAGATAATAGCTCCTAAACTTAGTATTTAATTACTTATTTTTCTAAGAAAATAAACTTAGTCTAGTAGTAATATAAGGTTTATAACCAAGAACTACTAGCGATTATTAAAGCTTTCAAAGCGTAGCGATATTACTTAGCCTATAGCTTAAACCCTATTAAAGTATTAATAAACTATAGCAACCTTCGAGGGTTTATAATAAAAGCTACGCTAAATAGCTACTAAATCCAATAGGCTAAGAAGCTAGCTGAATTTGATTTTAGTATTAAGTATAGAATAAGTAGAAGTAACTTAGCTAACGCCCTATCTAGGCAACTAAACTATTAAAGCAATAGCAAAGTTATTATTAAAGAAGTGCTTTTAAGTCTTTAAAAGAAAATCTAAGAGGCATCCCTATATAAAAACCTTAGTAATACACTAGGTATAATCCAATGGACAAAGCAAGTACTTCCAACTTTAGGCAATAAGTTATATAGAGGCCTTATAGTACATTATGTTTAAAGAAGTAAAGAAGAGTAATATATATACACTAGGTTAATATATACTATACGCTTTATTAATTAAGAAGATTTTCTAGATATAAGCCAAGAAGTATAGTTTAATAAAGGAGCTAGCTACTACCTAAAGCCTAAAAAGTAAACGGCTAAAAGGAGTGAAATCCCTTAGCAAAATAAAACTACTATATATATAAGTAGTAAGGCTTATTTAGTATAGTGTATCTCTAAAAGAGAGATTAAGGCTACTACTAAAAGGAGTAATTACAAATACTTTATACTATAAACGTTATTAGCTATTAGCCAGCTGCTTGAAATAGTATATAACAAGCTATCTAAGTTAATAGTAAAGATGCTTTTAGCTTTATAGTAAGGGGACGCTTTTATTTAAAGAGAGAAATAAAAGCTAGCGATAAAGGCAAGTAAGTTGCGCGCTAGGGAGAAACGAAATAAGGGTTATATTCCCTTTAACTCCAATAAGAAACAGAGTAATAGCGACCTTAGAGTAAGCGTATCCTTTGCAACGATTTAAGAAAACTAGTCTAAGGATATATTAGGTCTTTTAAGATTCAAAAACAAAATATATATACCTTAAAACAAAGCAATAAGGAGTAAAATCTTAATAAGAAATTATAACGATCTATATACAAGCCATTTTAGTGTAAGCAAAACGCTTAAACTAGTCTAAAGAAAATATTACTAGCTAGGTATAAAGAAGTATATTAAAAAATACTACAAATATTATTAGATATATTAAAGGACAAAGGTAAAGCGATATCGTCTATATAGACAATTAAAACCTTTGGATCTAGCGAGCTCACCTTAGATACATTTGTTAATAGACTTTATTATAGGACTTCCACTAAGTAAATTTCACAATAAAGTATATAATGCAATACTTATAGTAATTAATAAGTACACGAAAATAACTAGATATATACCTTGTATAAAAAAGACATTTGCACTAGAATTTACTAAGTACTTCCTAGAATATATAATACAATACTTTAGCCTACCGGCTAGTATTATCTTAGATAGGGGTTTGTAATTTATAAGCAATTTCTAGTCCTCTTTATACTACTACCTAAAAATCAAAAGAAATCTATTAATAGCGTTTTACTTATAAAGCGACAATTAAATAGAAGTTTAGAACTAAGCTATAGAGCACTATTTGCGAACATATACAAATTACAAACAAAATAATTAGGTATCGAAATTAGCTTTAGTTGAATTTATATACAATAATAGTATATATTTGTTTACTAGGGTTACGCTATTCTTTGCGCTTTATAGTTATTATTTGCAAGTCGATATAAATATAAATGAGACTATACCTAATAGTATATTAGTTACAGCTTATAATAGGGCAAATATACTTTAAGCCAAACGAGATAAAGCTAATAAATACTAGGAAGCCGCTATAAAGGCGTAAAAGAAGTTCTATAACAAAAGGCAAATACTAATAAGTTTCAAGGTTAAGGACAAGGTTATACTTTCCACTAAACATTTATATTTAAAACAGCTAAGTAGAAAGCTTACTAACAAATATACTAGCTTATTTAAAATAACTAGAATTACTTCTAGTAGTATAGTATATAAATTAGCTTTACTAGAACATTGGAAAATATATAATATATTCTATATATCTTTGTTAAAGCTATATTAGCGAAGTAGTAATACTAGCTTAAACTTCTAGATACTAGAAGTTATATTAAAATAAAAGGAATAGGAGGTATAGTATATTTTAAATTACTAAGGTATAGCTAGAAACAAGAAGTATCTAGTATAGTAAAAAGGCTATTTGCTAGCTAATAATACATAGGAGCTTACTAAAAATCTATAAAATACATCTAATATAGTTAGGGAATATAAAGCTTTAGTAGCTAAAGATATTAGAGATAAACGTAAGCTTATAAAGCGCTAGTGTTAACGATATTCTAAATATATAAAACTAATATTACAAAATATATACTAGCTTGGAATTTCTAATTTATTATTCTTATTCCTTTAATAAGCCGGGTTTATAATATTCAAAAGCAAAGACCTATATATAAAGTTCAAAACACTAATAATTATATTTCATTTAAAGCTATTAAGATTATTTATTATAAGCAACTATTCCTTCGCTATAGCTTTAACCTACTTACTTATATTAAACTTCCCACTACTTGCACTAATATTATTATTATTAATATTATTCTTATTAATATCTATATTATTATTATTAGCGATAAGGGGCAGATTGTTCTATTACTTATTAGTAATAGGTTATATATAAATAATAGGCAAAATAGCTAGAGAGGAATACAACTTACTAAAAATTATATAATATCCAATAGCTTATTTAATATATTAGTGATATAACTAAGGTTAACGCTAATATTTACTATAACTTTGAAAATGTTATATACGTTAACATTATGAACGCAAAGGTAACTAACAACGAGATAGGTGAACGAATATTACTACTTTTATAAGCGCTTTTAAAGAGCCTATAAATTATTAGTATAATAGATAATAAGTAAGAATATAACTTACTATATTGCTATTATTATTAGCAACTTCTTAGGCTAAAGCTTAAAGATGTTTTAATCTAAGTGCAAAGCGCAAAGGCATTGAAATATATTTCTTATTTATCTTTAAGCATCGACTGTAGCGATAAACACTAGCCTTCGTCTTATAGATAATACTAGGGTCTTTGGAAATAAACTTCGCACAACGAACACAATAAACTAACTTAGTAGGCGCTAATGCAAAGCGCGCCGCAATTGTGTTACAGGGAGGTATATTAACGTTATTATTATTATTGTTATTATATTGTAAAGAAGGATTTATTAATACGCAAAACTTTCTTTTATACCCGCTAAGCGATAGGAGAGCGCAACTCTCGCTTAAAGCTTAGACCACTTAAAGTTATTCCAACTTTGCGACGGCGAGCCGAAGCGCTAATAACGACAAACTCACGTGACCAAAACAAATATTTTCTTCTAAGGTTAAAAGCCTTAGAGGGAGAGGTATTTATTAGAGCCTATCTAGCCCCTTGCCCCTAACTATATAACATGGGTTATATAACCACTAATTGGGGCGCAAGCTCTAAGCTATATAATATATAGGTTATGCAACTACTAATATCATAGAGTGGGGTTATAGCTTATAGAGGCTTATTCCTATGTTTTAGTAAAAGGGTAAGAGTTAGTTTAGTTACTATTGCTATTCTAATAGTATTCTAAGAACTTGCTTTAAGCCTATATTATATCGTCTATTAGTATTATAATTACTAGTCCTAATAGTTACTATTTGGAAATAAATCACTATTATTAATAATAGTATAGTAATAAAGGCGCGTAAACAATAGCCTAATTGCACTAGCTAGTTAATAGAAAGGTATTATAACTATATTAGCGCTAGGGAAGTTAATTATATCTCTTTTTATTATATTACAAAGGGCTTAGCTATTTATATTATTCTTGGATATTATACTCCTAAATCTTATACCTTTACTACTATTGTATTTCACTTAGAGAAGCGGTACTTTGTTTATAGGGACTTAAACCTAGAGGGGGAGGTAATTATTAAGTGTATAGGATATAGGTTTACCTAAGCTAATAGGCCTATATTATATATATATTGGCTCCCTCTTGTAAGTGTAGCAATTAAGCTTTAGTCTTAGAATTTATATTAAAGCACACTGTTTATTTATCCTTTTACAACTTAAGTTGCGTTTTATTTAAATCAATTTAGCTATATTTATAAAACTTCCACTTATAAGTTTATTAATATTTATTTATAAAGTATCCGGAACACTATTAGTATTCTTAAGCTCTATATATATTTAGTCTATAACTTTATTAACTTAATAAAGTGTAATAGAAGTAAAGAATAGCAATAAGAAAAGCAACTAGTGGTTTTAAAGAATTAATAAAAGCGTTTACAAATAATAAGCTTTAAGTATATTAAGTATAACTTTAGGATTAAATAGAATAATCCTAATTCTTTTAAAAGCAGAAAGAACTATAGAAGGTTTAAAAGCTTATTTCTATACGCCTTTAATAAGCTATAGAAAATCCATTTACTAATCGATTATTATAAAAGTTATTAGAAATATATTTATATAAACCTTCGAAATATTCGTATAACTATCTTGTATAACTAAGTCTAAAGCTTTAGTATAATAATACTTATATAGCTAAAAGCAATAAATATCTAATAGTTATAAAATATATATAAGATATAGAGGTAGTTCGAAAGGTATTATATAATTATTTTTATAATATTATAAAAACTACCTTATATAATATAACCTGTAACTATTTATAATTAATAACCTAGCTCGTTCGTAAGTTTAGTTTTTCGTATAAGCGTTAAAGTGCTTTAACTAAGCTAAACTAATTTTATTATTTATATAACTAATAAAAGATATAGTAATAAACGTCTTTGGATCTAAAGTATCGATTAAATACTATTTTGCTATATATATAAACCCGCTAAGTATTATAAACAGAGGTATAACTATATTGTTTCCTTGAATTGTTTTAATAAGTATAGCTAATTCGCGGTTTATAGGAAGTTTAAAGTAATAAAATTACTTCCTTTTTGTAATAATTAATTGGTTTTTACTAACTCCAATTTGAAAACCTATCTCGTTTATATTATATATATCGTCTATAAGAATACCTTTAGCTAGTATTATGGCCTATAACTTTTAGAACTACGCTTATATAATTTCTAGGTCTTTTATAACTTATTGATTTTGTTCTAAAACCTTTTGCTTAATAAGGTTATATTTGTAATATTTAAGAAATCGATTAATCTAATGCTTTCCTATAGTTCGCGGGGTATTATTCTTCCCTGCTCTTTCGACTAAAAGAGTATTTGTAGTATTAATAACGAATTCTCTTTATATATAAAGGTTTATAGTATCTAGCCAATTAATATATTAATAAATTGCTTTCTCTTCTTAGGCTATAAGCTTTGTATTTATTAAGTATTCCTATCTGGGAGGTGCGTGGCTATCTAATTAAGACTATAACTAACCGTAAGTAACTCTAAATTTCTTTGTAACCGCTTATACTTTTGCATTTGGATTTTGCTCTATATAATCAAGAGCTTCTAAAAGTTTAGATTTAATAAGTGGATTGTATTTTATATATATATTAGTGGTTTAATCAAAGGGTTTTAATGGTTTATTTATAAAATGGGTTATAAGTGTGGGTAGGTTATAAGTGTGGTTAGCACCAACTTTAGGTGGTGGGAGGAACGAGCTGAACCTAAAGTGGGGGCGTAGCACGATTATAGTGAGCGATATCGGAGTCCTGTCTCCCGTTCCCTCAGACCAAGACGCGGGAAATCATTTCACCGACCCGACTACACTCCAAGACCTCACCTCATCGAAGACCTTTCGAGAAAGCGCAATACCCTTTACGTTATCAGCCTTTAGCATATCATTTCGACTCCGTTCGTCGTCCAGCAGTCTATTGCTTCGAGGCGTGTTTGCCAACTCCATGAACACCTCCCGGCCTGGCATTTTCTCTGGACAAGTACATATCTACCACCTTGGTGGCAGACCTCAAAGCTACGACAAATCATCGAATCTCACCTTCTTGCTGCATCAAAGACATGATGTTTTCGACTCAGCGACTATGACCGGGAAACGCATTGGAAGTCCACGCATATATTGGTAGAGCAGGATCCAGTACAGCTTTATCTAAGAACAACGATATCATGTTTCTGCCGTCAAACCCACCATCCCCGAAGGTCATACGCATATTACTCGCTAAGAATGTCTGTTACTCAAAGGCAAAACCATCCGTCATCAGTCATCAATCAAGCCTATGGAAATTGGTCAGATAGCGTCATAGCACGAGGGTCTTAAACGTACCACAGGCATACCAAACCCTATTTCGACCATACTAATCATAAAGCTACTTCCTACCTCCTACCGTCTTATTCTCAATCTGCTCCTCCGCTCTTGCTAGGTTCATGTAGCTTCTGGCTGCTTGTACTGTTATCGTCAGCTATGCCTCAACAGTTAGCCCGGAGATCCTACGTTGCGCCTCCATCCTGGAAGTCGTTGTGCGCTCTTGGCTATCGAAAGAGGCCCGATAGCAGGCATAGCAATCACAGAAGCTCATCTCTTGACTGATCTCCGGGAGATCGGGGGTTGGGAGCCTGGCTGGTCTTGGTGCTGGTGGTGGAGTTGGTGCTCTGAAAAAAGGTGGGTCAGGTACCTGAGGTGGTGTCTCCAACTTAATGACGATTTGGAGTTTCTTAGATGACTTGTGATGTTTCTTGGTGGTGTTCTTTTTGTCGCTGTCTGATGAAGACATGGTTGCAGAAGGGCGTGGCTTTGTTGAGGATGAAGATATGGAATGTTTGTTTTTGGAAAGTTGGGAAGCTTGGTCGAACTCCTCTTTTCTGGCTTTATAGCCAGCAGCATCTAGGTACGCTAGCCTGTTTCGTCGAGAAGTCTTGCTGCTGGCTTTACTGCCGATATTGTCCCGGTCCGCAAACTTGCCAAGTGGAGAAGTCCTGCCTTTGGCTCTATAGCCGATGTTTTCCCGGTGTGCTTGCTTGTCATATTGAGAAATTTTGCCTTGGGCTTTGTAGTCATCGATATCTTGACCCGCTAGCCTGTCACTAAAAGGAGAGTTGTGCTCGTTGTCCACAACATCAGCAGCCCAATGAACTCTTGGGTGTCTAAGAGTAAAGGAGTGGAGCATGTACGTTGACATTATGCTCTTTGATGGGGCACAGGAGTCTGTTGCCCAGGTCATTCTCTTATCTAGTTCAGCGGTGTTCTGGTACTGTAATCGTCAACGGAGACCGGTTGGCCTGAGTTGTTATATATGTTTTGATGATGTTGATGTGTTGTAGCCTCAAGCTTCGCTCAGATGATTGTGCTGATGAGGAATGGCTGAAGAAGATCGGGGAGTTGATGATAATTGATGACTCAGGGCTTTGGCCGAATCTGAAGTGGGCGGTGAACCAGGGAAAGCCTCACCAAGTGGAGGGTACCTGGGTAGACTCCCGATGAAAGCCCTTTGAAAGGATGCGATGCACAAACGATGAGGTCTCATGCGTGATGATGATAAAGTGGTGGTGGTTGCTGAGTATGTGTGGCCAACCCACACTGAGGGGTCAGTCGATGATGACGAGGCCAGGATCGAGGGTACCAATATATAAGTCCTGATAAGACTCAGTCAAGTGGTCCTGAGGCCTTATGATGAATTTCAAGATGGTCGATGATGATCAATATGGACTTTTTGATGGATTGCACACCATGAGGAGAGTGTGTAAGAGGGATGGAGAAGAAGGGAGGGGGGTGGTGTTTTAAAGTGTAGGTGCAGCGGGCAGATCTGATACCCCGCTTTCATTGGCTGACGGAAGCGCATCAACATACTACCCACGATTAAGCGAGCTGCTATGCCAGATTTAGAACATCATCTCAGCTGGAAGGGAGATGTCAAATGGGACTCCATCAATATGTTGGGAACCAAGAATACTCTGAATTGTATTTACGTCAATCGATTTCTGTCTATTGGTCATTTCTGGGCGTTTCGAGTGCCATGCATTCATAGTCTTACAACCTCTATCTTGATCGACCAGTCATGTAGCCAGTTTCGTGGCTTATTGGATTCTCATATCGTTTGCAGACTTATTTCCATTCTGTTGGCGTCGGTCAATATGGACGTGATGATGTTTTTGGTGTCGAGGACACAAGCAGAGCTTTCGTTTCTAGCTTTTCCAGAGCCTTTGAATGGTGCATACAATCTGAGCCTAGCGCCTCTTGCTACCTCCAAGCCTTTGTGGTAAGTGTGCTTCACGCAGCCAAATTATACATCGATAGCAGTCAGGAAAGTTTCTGATGGAAGCCTTTGATATTGTATGCGCGACGTTCTTGCTATTGTCTCAAGAACATGATTTGCTAGCTCCTATCTTCGATGATTTTGATGATTACAACAATGGACGTGCCATGTGAGTCTTCCTACTCCATATCGTATGTCAGTTGGAGTGCTTTGTAGTTGCGAGAAATTCATATCATGTGACTGGCTTTTTCACATCGTGTAGCATGGTGTCTCGTCCGCTTCGTACACTCCGTTGCATGGGCTTTCCCCTGCTCGATTTCGGATTGGCCGCCTATATGGTGCGTCGGAGATGAGTAGACGGGATGCTGTGGCGATCAAGCTGCTTGCAGTCATCTTCACATGTAAGGATAGCTTCTCCAAGCCAGACAGCCTGAGAAGTATCTGCTTCATGAGCATTACTTTCATTAGCACAAGCTAGGTGGAAGGCAGAAGATGAACTGATCATGCGTTTCTCATGTGACCATCGCTATCCAGAAATACCATTTCGTGAGAGCACTTGAACTATTATCAACACTTGAGAAGGTCTAGAGTCGTCACCTTCCTTTGACTATGTATCAGAACTTGGCAAGGCTAAGATACAAACATTCGAGCTACGTCACAGTGTTAGGCCTGACGGTGTTTGTCGACTGACTCAAGGTTCTGGCGAGCCAGATTGGTACTTGAGCACACGAATTGTCAACAAGGGCTAGCAATAATGACACGTTCATGATTTGACTATTTGCCAGAAAACGTCGTTACTGAATACGATGCGTTCGAATTTCAGTATACCTCCGCTTCTACTAGTTCCATATGGTAGTAGAGCTGAGTTGCTACTCAGATGGGTTTCGAACATGTACATGCTGTGCAAAGCGACATATTATCCTCTTGCGAATGGCAACTCTTCCCGTTTCCCTCAAGCTTCTCAGGGCAGGACCACTTGGGTTTGTTGCACATCTCAGTCCCGACAATAATCGACTATCGGCCGTAAGTCAAGTTTTGTTGCACATCTCAGTCGCGACTTATGTCGCCAACGGTCGACATCAGCCTTGGCCTGTCTTGTTGCACGTCTCACATCTCGACCGTTGCTGACTTTCCGCCGACGGCAGCCTCTCATATAGAGTTTTGTTGCACATCTGACCCGGCCGAACGCCCTTAACGGTCGACATCAGCCTGGGCACTCTGTCTTGTTGCACGTCTCACTTTTCGGCATTACCTAACTTTCCGTCAATGGTAGCCTCTCATCTAGAGTTTTGTTGCACATCTGGATCCGGCCAAATGCCCTTAACGGTCGACATCAATCTCCAACTATATCGCGTCAGAACCAAGATGATATTTCGTACACATCCTCAGATACATGACTCGCATATGAAAGGAGCTATGCAGTTCCATGCCCCGTGGGCTGCAAAGGCCATCTCCTACATCTGTCCGTGATTACAACGCTCATGTTCGGGGCTCGTCATCATCAGAGAGATAGATACCAGCCTTGGATCAATCTTAAAGGCTGACTTTGAGGACCTGACGGGTGATGTGTGTTTCCTTTGACTCACGCAGGTGGTAAATTGATCTAGTCATCGAACTGCACAACACATCTAAGCTTGCAGCCTAGTCCCATCGGAACCATCGCCACTTTGTGCGGAAAACCAGTCACTTTCAAAGCGACCTGGCCTCGGCTCCTACTGTCAAGAAAGGGGAGCTAGATGTATCTGCCTGTTATACCGTAGGCTGCCACTTAACAGTTTTTCAACATTCCGAAACCAGAGCTTTGGCAATCTGGAAGGGATATCTCATCACCATTTTTCAAGAGAGGCTGAAAGGATATTTGCTGACAAGGAATTAGTTTGTTGACATCAATAGCGGATTTCGAATATTGAAGCTCCTGGACTCTACGACAGCTAGCCAAGATCCTATACTGATACTACCATATCTCGTAATTTCATACACGAGCGAAGAGAACAACGACCTCGAAAGAGCCAGCTAACTTTCGATGGCATCCCCGAAGGAACTCCGATCGAAAAGGCAGGAAATTTGAAGGCGCTACAATGATATCTGCCTTCCTCATCCTACGCGAACCAGATGAGAGCACAAGAACCCGAGCTCGGCTTTCCGGACAACCTCGGACATCTCAACACCTACATCAATCCTTCTCCACCCCACACCCCTGTCCCCAGAGATATTCGCCATCCACCCTCCCAACCCATCCGACTTCAAACCCGTCCCAGAAAGCCCAGCCAAGTACCCACCAGCGGCCCGCGCCCTCACCCGCTGCATCCCCGACCCACCCAAACCCCATCCATCACATTTCCCTTCCTTCCCTTCCCTTCACTTCACTTCACCTCACCCAACAAAAACAGACAAAGCCCACTCAGCCCCATCAACACATCCCACAAGTCAAAGATCATCCCATCTCATCCCAACATAGCATGTTTTTGGTACTGCAGCACAAAAATGCTCTCTTTCCGTCCCACGTTCGGACGTCTTCCTCGCCACTGGCCGTATACTTACTTGGTGTGAAGACACGTGCGTGGGGGTTTTGATGTGCTGGGGTTGATGTTGATGGGTTGAGGCTCGGACTTGAATTTGGGCAAGGGCAAGGGCGAGCCTTATGGGGGTTTTGTGAAGCTTGTGGGGTTTGGGAAGGTAAGGCATGGAGATTGGAGAGGGAAGAATGGATTAGGCAGGAGAGGAGGGGGAGAGAGGGATGAATCTGGTCTGTGGCGGGTTTGGATGCTGTTTTCAAGCAAGCTGTGAGTCAGATGGAGAGGCGCCAAGGTGTTTGAAGGGGTTCTGGTTCTTCCCGATGGCTGGTGCTGTTGAGTCTACTGTACGAGCAAATGATGCTCAAGTATATTACGAGCAGAAAAAAGATCGTCAATCGTCTATACACCACACACTATAAAGACAAACACCATAATTCCTTAACTTCCTCCCTCAACTCTTTCCAAACGTCATAATTCACAAATCATCCCATCTCCAGTACCTCTCCTCTCCTCTCCCTCCTTCCCATCGAATCTGAGATCCAATCCTCCAAGCCTCGTCCACACCCACGACCGCCAGTACCAAAAGTCCACATTGCGGCGCAACCCCCACTCCCCCCAACAGTACGAAGTAGGTGGGACAGTACCTTAGTAGTTCGAACTGCGCTTACCTACTTGCGTGCATGCTGCTCCTCTGCTTCTGCTTACCTTACATTCCTGGGCCACTGGAGGAAGTGGCGAGGCCTGGCTTGGCTGGGCTGGGCTGGGTGGGTTGTTGTACGTTGACCTACCTACCTGTTCTTGTTCTCTCTTCGTCTTTCATCTTTTTGGGGGGGAGGAGGGGAAAGGGAAGGGAAGGGAAGGGGGCTTTGGAAAGGAATTCGAATTGGGGATGCCGGGTTTGGGGGATGAGAGGTTGGTGGGAGGATGAATGGATGAATGGATGGAGTGGAGCTGCGTGAGCTTTTATGTTGGGCTGGGTTGGTTGCTGTTTATTAATGTTCATCTGCTGTAAGGAGTTATTTCAGCTTTTGCTTCATTGTTTTGGAATTTGAATATTTCACCGATGTGCAATTGAATTGACAAATAGACGAAATGCAACCCGTAAGATCTATCTACAGCCTCGCTGCTGTCTACTCATCCATTTCCCTAGCACCGCGTTTAGCGTCTCAGTGCCTTGCGGGTAGTGAACAGCGGATGCAGCTAGGAATCACAAGCAGTACCGACGTCGGCTCTTGCTAAGAAGTGGAGGTGACGAGAAGCGGGATGGATGGGGGTATGAGAGTCATGGATATGGGTCGTTCGGATGGAGGAGAAGAAGGAACGAACCTAAGGGGAGTGTGCAGGGGATCTGATCAAAATAATCACCTCAGATACTTATTATAGATAGCACCGTAGACGAGTGTAAGCGAACAGACGTTATGCAGGTACAGTCATCCATCGTCTCCATCCCTCGACTGCTGCACAACATCGTCGTACCTCGCACAGACGAAGGGTTCGCTGCGTGCCTGCGCAGGTACGACGAGTCTCCTGACCTAGTCTTTGGTAAGGTCAATATTTATCATCGGCGACAGAGCCCGACTCTGTACGACCTGAACTCCGTAGCCACGATTTGTCAACCCACTTCGTACCACCCACCCATTCAAGCTCCAGCCTTGAAGGTGTCCCACAAGAACGGCTGCGCAGGCACCATACTTTCAGACCGTTGAAACTTGAACACCATCCCCGTCGATCAGCTCGTGGCAGTGAACACACCCGTCCTCTAGGCCGTGCACCGATCATCTTTCTCCGCATCCCAACACCGCACCGTCTCCGAACGGTCCTCGAACCGTCTGTGGTTTGATCCAACTACCTGTAGACTTCCGAGTTCGCTCCCCACGCTTTGGTCGGGGTGGGTGGGTGGCAAGGTAAGGGAATATCCGTCAATCTAGTTACCTTACGATAGCTCTTCTAAGCCCGTCTAGATGACCGTCTAGACTAACTTCTAGTTGGGCGTGTTTACTTCCGAGGGGGAAATGTCAGGCTTCTCTGACTGTGCATGCAGAACTCGATCCCTAAATGATATAATAATTAATGGGGGAGATGAAGATCCATTGAGCTTGGGTTGAAAGGTGGGAGGGAAGAAGAGGGCAGAGTGGGTTATAAATACCACCACCCATCATAACTCTTTATGCCTCCAGTCAGTCCTTCACGGCGAAGTAGCAGACTCCGAGAATCCTCAAAAGCTCGCTCTCGTGCTGACTCGTGAGATTCCTCCATCCTATACTCTAGTTGTACGGTAAAGACCAACCGGTAGAATGTTAAGAGTAAGAACCGGACAAATCAGGAAGGCCGCAAAAGGCAATTTGCAGAAACAACCGGAGAAGATTGGCATGAGGTAACAGTAATGACAAAGTAACCACCTCAACCAACATAGCCGCGCCGCAAAATGCCCACTTGAGCCTTTTGCGCAAGCTCCTGCATCTCGCATGCCACTGTTTGCGCTGATCGGACCAGTTGGGTTGTGGTATCCTAGGTCACGTTGGTTGCTTCCACTGATGACATTGGCGTTGGTTTGGTGGGAGAGGGGAAGAGAGTGATGAGGAGGAGGAGGGGCTGATGTCATACCCTACTACTCAGTGTTGGTAGTTTGGTAGACGCTTGGAGTGAGATCGAGGATGACAAGCGTCTATTATTGATGATGCTGAGCTGATTCTAACGATTGCGTAGGCAGCAAATGAAATCGATCGGTTGGAGCATGAGATGGAGCCGCGATCTTGGGGGCAGGAAGGAGAGCAGTGAGGTGCAGTGCAGTGCCTACCACGAGAACGAGTCGGTGATTTAATAACCAGCCCTCGTTCTAATAATCCACCTTCGTGCTTGCAGCGTAATTGGCTTTGGTATCACATACGCGACCTGGGAAAAAACACTTCAATACGACTAACCCACTCACGGTTCTTACGGTGGTATATTGCCAATTCCACGACTTCCCCACGCGCATCACGCGAGAAGGGAAATTCCCACTTCCCCACGTCCCCTCGACCCCATCCTGCAGACCTACCTGCAGCATCGAGATTTGGGCCACCACTGCAAGGTGCTTGCTGGATGTAGGTACTCCAGCATGGTAAGAACCCAGATTGAAAACGCGAGTCCTGCATATGCAGCGCGTCAACGGTTTTGGGGGAGGAACCGAGGAGGATAGGGATCTTTCAATAGTCGTTATTGCAATTGATGAAGGAGGAGGAGCAGACGGTCGCGATAGGCGGCGTGATGGGCTTGTGGAGATCGATAGACAGACGTTGTGTTGCGTGCAGAGTGGTAGTGAGGACTTGGGGCAGTGCTGTATGACATTGGTATGGGGAAGCTCCGCATGGGAGACAGGGAAGCGGAAAGAAAGTGCAAAGAGCTCAAGTCATTCATTCATTCATTCATCCATTCATTGAACTCTGGATATTTAGAGACGAAAGGGAAGGAGCAAAAAGATTCCCTCCCATCGCCTCTCGTTCCATCCTCTTGGATTCCCAAATTAAGCCTTAAGGTAAGTTCCAAGGCTTTCTTCGGTCCAATTTGTTCAGCTTGACTCTTGCAGGCATAGAATAGACGCTGAGGGGTGGCTGGTGGTTACTCCGTGAGTCCGTAGTGGTGGGCTGTCAGGCGCAGCCGCAGATTCAACTGCATCGGCGATATCGGCAATTGTCCCTTGTTGGTGTGCACATCCGACTACTCTACTCCATCGCTAGCGATGGTGGGGGTTGCAAAACTTGGGGTCCCTTCTGACCGGTACCGCTAAACTACTCTGGACTTAGCGTCTGGCAGAGAGGGGCAACTCCGTCTAGCACCCAGGCTAGCCAGGTCGAGCCAATGGAAGCCGGACATGTTGGATCAGGGCTGGTGGGGCTCTAGGCTCGCCTTTGCCGCCTGCCGCCACAATGGGGCCTTCGGGTCACAGGCACCTCTCTTGCCTCTGTTTGGACACGGTTCTGGATCTGCTGTGTGATGGACCATGGATGGACCATCAACAGCGAAGGATGAAAGGCAAAGAAACGAGAGAAAAGAAAGTGAGTGTCTGACATACTCCGTATGCGCAGTGCATGCAGAGAGTAGTAACCGCGTCAACGAATGGATCACTCCAGCATTAAGCTTCCTCCTAATAATAATCATAATCATAATAACAGGCATAATCGTCAGCAAAGCAATGACTAGACTAGATCAAGCTAGACGCGCTTATTGTTTTCCTATCCCCGTACTCCGTACCTATTTTGCCCGTCTGGGTGCGGGTGCTGGTGCTGGTGCTGGTGCTGGTGCTGGTGCAAAGTAACAAGGCTCTATCTACTCTACCGTAGGAGAGAGATGGGCATGGCACAGGAAAAGCTTCCTGTGCCGCAAGGACCACATGTCCCCCATATCGCGGTGTGCCCTACTTTGCAATAATTACCTTCTTTCCTTTGCTGCCCCCTCGTGCTCGGATCCTTCACCTACCTACACATACATACACCTACACCGACGCAAACATATCGTTGAGCGTGCAATGTTATGCTACTGCACGATTCGAATGGAAGCTCTGAGTATTTTGTTGTATTGAGTTGCAATTGTGTTAGAAGTTGTCTACAGAGCAATTGCATCACACATCCCCGTATAGACGCAGACGCGCTGTGCAGCTACCGCCGCCCAACATGTTTCTCCAGAAGACGGGCACGCGCTTCAAGCAATTGATCTCGCAGAAGAGCGGTACATTTGAGGAAGCTCGAAAGGGATCAACGGAGGAGAGTCCAACGGAACAGACATTCTCACCCACTTCCACCAGCAGTCATCGAAGGGACTCGTCGTGGTTGTCGCAGAGTTCAGTCTTCTCGGCGGTTAATCGCCATGACAACATCGTCGCCGCACTCGACTCTCCGCAATGCTCTGCAGCCAACAGGACGTCGAGATCTTCCGAGAGTTCTTTGTGCAGTTGCGATTGTGGTACCCATCAGGACTCGGTCGAACATGCCTGCGATTCTTTGTCTGACCGACCGAAGTCGTCCTCGGATGCTCATATCATCCCACCTTTATCGCCTATGAAGCTCTTTGGCGATGCAGAGACGTGGAGGTTGATCTTTCAAGAGAATGCCAATGCATCACGAACAACAGCACCGACGGCCAATGTCGACGGCAGCATGGTGGTGAGGGGTCACTCACCGGCTTCAAGCGGCTCACGGGCCGATATCGAGGCCATCATGGACCAACCTCTTGCCGAGGTTGAGGCGTTGCTATACAACGTTGTGGATGATGATAACGGGAAGGCCGAAGATGTGGAGTTGGAGCACTTGTCTAACAATGTGGAGCAATTGATTCGTGAGACGGATGCTGCCTTTCAAGCTGTGGGGAGCGCTCTAGCCGACGCGAAGGCAGTGACCAACGACTGGAATGCGGCAAGGGACGACCCACAACAACCTCGACGGAGCTCGTTGACGAAGAGTACCACTCGAAAAGCTGTAGGTGCTCCACCTCCGCCTATTCGTTCGCCGATTGTCATACCCACTTCGAATACTGTCGTACCTCCGGCGTTGAAGTCGCCAGCGCTCAAATCACCCATTTCCTTGAAGAGTCCAACGTCAAGAAAGAAACATGAGAAGAAGAAGCTTGTGCTGCTTGATAAGACGGCGAAGAAGTTGTCTCCGTCAATAAAATCACCTACGACAAGGGAGCATCATCCAAGATGGACCCTGACGGAGATGACGGCCAATATGGCTGAGGTGTTCAGCGGAAAGCTGTTCAAGCAGGATGTAGAGGAGATGTTGACGCCTGAGAGGCTTGAGCAGATCAAGAAGGACATGGGTAAGGACAAATACAGGTCTTCAGAGGAGTCTGCGCACAGTAGTGATGATGGCATCCCGACGAAGGACGGAGTTCAGCTTGAGGAGATTGGATCGCCCAAGCCTTCTCTGCTTCCAAGTCCGGACCTACTTCCACCAGTTGTGCCACCACAGGTACCTCCGAAGAGCAAGGAGCAGATTCAACAAGCCAAGCCAGTACGTGCAGAGGATGAGGAAACCGAGGAAATTGCAGCAGAAGAGGACAAAGACGCAGAAGGCCTAGCCATCAAAGGAATGTCTTTCCCCTGCCCACCTCGAGTCTCCACTCCGAAACCCAGTCCCACGAAGCTCAGTCCCACCTTCCTACCTACCATCCCCGAAGTCTCACCCTTCGCTATGACACCTCAACCCACCTTCGGCACCTGGACCAAGTCACCCGACATGCCTTCCTCAGAGTTTATCGACCTGCCCTCCACGACCTTCTCACTGGTATCTCCCTTCCCCTTCCAAAACGGTCCCATCCGCATCTCCCGCTCCGAGCCCACGCACGATTCCGTTGCTGAAGAAGATGCGCTTGATTGGACCGCCTTCCAGGTCGCCATCGCCGGGACTTTAGACGACACCGACATCTGGGAGACAGAAGAAGACGAGATGGACGATTTGCTTGACTGGTGGGCCGGATTCGACATGGGAATCGGAGGCATGGTGCAAGCACCACGGAGGAAGAAGATGAAAGTCGAGATCGGGATCAACGCAGACGAGATCCGAAATTCTCGAGACGCGGAGAAGGGCAGGAGCGCGAGGCGAAGCATCCAACTGACACCACCATCCAAAGAACGTCGTCGACCTCGTGACCTGCGGAGTTCGCAATTCCAGCCCCGCAAAAGCAGTCTCGAGTTCCGCGGCGGACAGTGGCAATTCGAGTACCACAAAGACAAATACGTCTTAGTCTGGCAGGAAAACCTGGTCGATCCGAGTCGACATTCCCGGAATCTGAGTATGAGCTCCGACTCGCTGCCTCCCAGTCCGATGATCGATTTCGGTGAGATGCTGAATATGGAGAAGGAGGGGGGCGCTGCGGAATTGCCTGTTGTGCCGATGGGCTTTAATCTCGGACATGATCTGGGTGATTTCTTGAATTGGGAGACGTATCATGTGAATAATTTGCAGGTTGATGAATGTGGCATGGGTGCGTGATGTGATGTGCTTTGATGGGAATATGAGACAGGATAGGTATTTGGTGTTCGAGGTGTATATTTCCTGCTGGTGATGATTTGGTGGGAGTGGAGGAATACACTCTTTGATGTCGTATGGCGTATCGATTGAGGATTGGACTTCGGTTGGGACAACGGGGTGGTGACTCTGAGATAGAGTATACATGTACTTCTGTACGGATATGAGCTCCTTTGTGAGATAATTGAGAGAAGAGGATATTTACCTGATTGTAATTGACTTGACGCTTCATATGTGGTGCTTGCAGAGTTGTCATGAACTTCTTGAGACTCCTTCAATCGGCCAACGCGTTCTTGATCTTGTATGGGCCTCGACCATAGCGATTGCAGAAATGAGCTATCCTTGCTTGTGCATCGTCACGCAGAAATCAGGTCGAAGTCGTTCTTATATTCCTCCCTCCCTCTTTCTTCAGCCCGACACGTAGCAACTCCCCAAGAAATGACTCTTTCCACGTCCATCAGTCAGCACCTTACCCACCCATCCATCCATCCATCCAGCCCTACCTTACGCAACCCATCCATCTAGGCAACCTCACTGCCTTCCTCTCTTTCCAAATTCCCAACCAATCAATCAGCCACTCCACTCATCTCGATCTGACTCTCACTCT